>NZ_JBTMNG010000004.1:0-61514 GCF_054481335.1 Pseudomonas fluorescens group sp. PF-1 | reverse complement strand
TTTTGCTGTTTGAGACGTTAATCACAAAAAGTTGTCAAACATACGGTGATCAGCCCTCCGCTGTGATTAGTCGAGGTTCGCGTTCGGGTCAGGTGAGATGCAGGTTTCCAAGAAGCTCGTCGCCTCTCCGAAGTCAGGTACATCTATTCCGCGCTCATTTCCATTTCCGGACTTAAAGTGCCTAACCATGCGACAAGGCAAATTATGATGACTGCCATTAAAAACTCGAGTGTCATGCTGCGGCGCAAGGCATTGACCGCGGCAGAGTACTCTCCATTTCGAACTGACCGCTCCAATACCGGACTTAGGTGAAAGCGGTTCAGCGTGGCTAACACGATCATCCCGGCAAAGAGCAGGACCTTCAAAAATAGCAGTACACCGTACGTACTGAGCATCACTTCATCGAGATTTGGACCAACGACAAACAGATAATTCACTACGCCTGTGATGCTTATGATCACTACGATCACAGCGCCGGCCGATTCAAAACCAGTCAGCACCCGTGCAAGAATTCGAGCTTCTTGTTCGCCCTTTAGCGATTTCAACCTCAGCAGTAGAGCGAAAGCCAATAGAGCACCCAACCAGCCACCTGCGGCTAAAAGATGGAATATATCGGTGATGAAATGCCAGTAGCGTCGGCTGCCTTCATCCATGGCACCGTGCCCTGTCCAAGCCAACGTCGCCAACGCAATCGCTCCGCATACGGTGACGATCCAGAGACTGGGTGTCGGAAATCGCTTGTTCAACGCGACGCCAATAATTGCCATCACCAAGGCAGCTATTCGGACCATCCAAGTCAACCCGACGTCGGTCCCCATGAGGACCATTTCAAAAATATGGTGATGTAGCTCCATAAGCTCCGACACACCGCTCATTGCTTTCGCAAGCAACAACATGGCGACAAGGGATAGGGCTACACCTGCAACAGAAGTACCGTAAAGAAGCGACTCAAAATTCAAGACCGTGCCCGATACTCTTTCCTTTCCCCTGAGGCTGTATAAGCCGAAAATTGCCAATCCGAATAACAACATCAGGTCGAAATAGAGAGCAAAGCGAACCACAATATTTATTGAGTCGCTCATAAATCATTTCACTTTAAATGAGAAGTTGCCGGTGATCGGGTGAGTGTCCGAGGAGACAGCACGCCATTCAACTTTGTAGGTACCGGTGGTCAGAGGTGCTGCCGGTGTAATCACCATCGTTTTCGGATCACCGCCACCAGCGACGGCGGCCTTAACACCCATTGGGGAGTTTGGCATGCCAGGCATATCGGTCATGATCAGTTTTGCACCGGAAAACTGAGTGGTGAGATTCTCAGAAAAGTGCAGTTCAATTTTCGAAGGGGCCGCCGCATCCGAACCCTCTGCCGGAGTGGAAGAAAGGAGCTTTGGATGTGCTTGAGCAACTGCACTCAGAAGCAAACCAGCGGTAAGTGCAACAGCCACGGTCGTAGTTTTAAGGAATGACATGCAAGACTCCTCACAGCAAGAGCTGTTGATTCGAGGTTTGTTTGGGAATATCTAGTTTTTACTTTTCGGTTCTTGTTAAAACCACTGATGATTAGCTAGTAGCCTCCGTGTTCTAGGGCCGGTTGAACACGAAAAACTCACTAGGCCCCAACGTCACAGTGCAAGAACACGATGCCACACGAACGCAAACTGTTCGATTACATTTCAGTCAGCTTGAGGCGGTGTTTGGCCTCGAATTGGCGGGCGTAGCGGGATTTAAAGACGAGACCGCGTGCCCGCGATACCAGGGTTTTCACTCATTCAAAAATAACGAAAGTGGACGCTGGGCGCAGGCTGAGAGATCGCCGTTGATCACAAATGCGCCGTTGATCAGCTGACCTTCAAGTCAACACTAGGAAACTCTAGATGGAAGGCCGTTTTTCCACTAAAGGACGTACACCATATCTTGCCATCATGCGCTTCAATTATTGATCGTGTAATCGACAGACCTAGCCCCGCGTTGCTTGGACTGCCTTCTCGCCGAGCTGGGTCCACGCGGTAAAAGCGATCGAACAGCTTTTCAAGGTGTTCGGGAGCAATGGGCTCTCCATGGTTCTCCACAACGACCAATACCGACATCTCCTTCTGCTGAATATCGACACTGATGGACTTCCCTTCATAGGTGTAGCGCAGCGCATTTGAGAGCAGATTAGAAATGGCTCTGTGGAGCATAAGAACATCGCCTCGAACACTGCCCCTTCCTGAAACCGTGAGCTCAATACCTCGCTCATCAGCCAACAGGCGGTAGTATTCGAGCAATTTCTCTACGACTTCCACCAGGTCTATCGGTTTGTTCTCGTGCGTGATCAGACCATTGTCAGACTTCGCCAGAAAAAGCATGTCATCAATCATTCGCCCCATACGCTTCAAATCATCAAGATTTGAGTACAGATTGTCTTCGTAGTCCTCGATATTCCTTTTTCTAGAAAGCACCACTTCCGTGTGGGTCATCAAGTTGCTGACGGGGGTCCGCAACTCGTGAGCAATGTCCGCAGAGAAATTCGATAAGCGAACAAACGCATCGTCCAACCTAGATAACATTGCGTTGAATGACAGCACCATTTGCTGAAGTTCTTTGGGAACCGGTGCTAATGGAATTCGTTCTTTGAGTGATTTAGCTGACATTGAGGCCGCGACCTGAGTGACTTGGCGAATAGGCCGCAGGCCACTGCTTGCAACCATCCAGCCCAGCGCCGCACTGACCAGCGCGCTGATCACCAGCCCTATCCAAAACCATCGCTCTAGCGTCTCGAAAAAGGACATGTGCTGAGTAACGTCAAAGATCAACATGACAGTCAATGGCTTGTCTTGCCCCGTCACAACGGCTTGTGCTGTCACGCCACGGAACATCTGCTCTTGATCTCGCCACTCCCAGACGTTGTTGTTTGGGATTGTGCGGAATTCCTCCGGAACATCGACGGGGCCGGGATCAGCAAACAGTATTTTGCCGCCGCCATCGATTATCAGGGCAGTCAAATCACGGTGAGCGCCAAGCAGCGCCTCCAGCTCAGGCTTAACATCACTGAATTGATCAATGCTGTTCAACCCCGTTAGAATTCTTTGAGTCGAATGGAGTTTTTCGTTCAGCGCCTGCTGATCCAGCATCTTGAAGTGATGCCGGCTGAGGTTATTGAAACTGAGTCCGGCAACGGTGAGAACGGCCGTTACCGCGAGCATGAACATCAGACTCATGCGAGTCGTCAGGGACATCCGGTTCATTCCGACTCCGAATCAGGTGCGTCGAGCATGTAACCCATTCCCCTTGAGGTATGAATCAACTTGACCTCAAAGTCGTCATCTATCTTGGCTCTCAACCTTCTCACTGCAACCTCGATAACATTGGTATCGCTGTCGAAGTTCATATCCCAAACCTGGGAGGCGATAAGTGACTTTGGCAGCACCTCCCCTCGACGTCGTAGCAACAGCTCAAGCAACGCAAACTCTTTGGCCGTAAGGTCTATGCGCTTACCTCCACGAATGGCCCGACGCTTGAGCAGGTCCACCTCCAGATCAGCCAATTTCATATAGGTTTGCGAGGGAGCGCCGTTACCCCGACGCAGCAATGTTCTGACGCGAGCCAACAGTTCAGAAAATGCGAAGGGTTTGATCAGGTAATCATCTGCCCCGAGTTCAAGTCCTTTCACTCGATCCTCAACGCGGTCCCGCGCCGTGAGGAAGAGCACGGGAACATCTTTTCCGGATGCACGAACCTTCTGAAGTACTTCCCAGCCATCCAGCCCGGGCATCATGACGTCTAAAATCAGCAGGTCATAGGCCTCGCTCAAAGCGTGCTGTAGCGCCACTTTGCCATTGGTAAAGCGATCCACATTGAACCCCGCCTCCGTGAGTCCTTGCTCCAAATAGATACCTATTTTGGGTTCGTCTTCAGCAACCAGAAGTCTCATGAGGGTGGCTCTCGGATAATGATGAAGCGCAGTCTGCAACGAAACACGCCAGCCAACCAGCAACTGACAGAAAAGTAATATTGGCTTCAGGTAGATGTCAGCAAGCGCTGTCTAGGGTTCAAGCATGAGTACTTCCTGGTGCTCAAACCGACTCTTCAGCATGAAACGTTTGGGAGCCGGAAAACAATTCCATAAGGAGTTGCCCCATGAATCGCCTGAAAATGCTGTTTTTTGTGAGCTCAATACTCGTCTCAGCTTCTGTATGGGCTGAAAGTGGCGGAGACCGGGTGATAGAGCGTATGGAAGGCCTACGCGACAGGGCTGAAGCCGTACTGATCCAAGCTGAAAAAGCCCCTGAAGGACAGCGTCATGTCCACATGGCCGAGCATATGAAGATGCTCGGCGACATCATGAGCCAACTCCATAAAGATCATCCAGACGCCTCAATGTCACCCCAACAGCACCTGGCCTGGATGGAAAAGCACGACAAAATTGTCGACGACGTTTTGAGCCAAATGCAACGTGAGCACAAGCTGATGCTTTCAGAGAATCATCAGTGAAAACCGGCTTCCAAAGGGCTTTTTGAACAGTTCAGTTGACTACGGCGTCTTTGGACGCCGTGTTTTTTTGAAAACTGACAGAGATGTAGTGTTCAGGTCAGTTAACTGGCAGCTCCGTGTCTTTAGCATAGCCAGTGTTCCCACTCTTACTCTCGAGGTCACTATGAAAGCTAAGCTCGTTACCCCTGTCATCGCAGCAATCACTCTACTCTTCGGTGCTACGGCTATGGCCAGCGCAGGGCATGGGAAAGAGGACATCGGCCAGCCTGGCGTCGCCTCTGAGGTTACCCGTACGGTGGAGGTCGAAATGGGCGATATTTTCTTCAAACCTGAAAGCATCGACGTAAAGCCTGGTGAAACTATTCGATTTGTTCTCCGCAATAAGGGTTCGCTGCTGCACGAGTTCAACATCGGAAAAGCCGCTGCTCATGCAGCACACCAAAAAGAAATGGCAAGCATGTTCCAGAACGGGACGCTTAACCCCACCGGTACCGGGAAAACGATGAGCGGTATGGGCCACAGCATGGGTGGGATGAAGATGGTCGGAATGGAGCACAACGACCCGAACAGCGTCCTGATTGAGCCTGGCGCAACCCAAGAGCTGATCTGGACCTTCAACAACAGCACAGGCCTTCAGTTTGCCTGCAACGTGCCAGGGCATTATCAGTCAGGGATGGTTGGTCCGTTTGACCTGAAGTAATCCGGATCTGGCTGCTACACCGCTTCGACGCACGAGTTGGCTACGCTCTGTCGCAGAGATCACAGCAACACTTACACAGTGGAGTTTAGATCATGAATAAACATCAACATCCGGATGGAAACACCACCGCACCATTTTGGAGGCGCAAAACAGGCGTTGTACTAATCATGCTCATTGCGATTGGTGCCTTCTACGTGTTGCGGGAGCATTTCAGCCACGTTTATCCATTTTGGCCTTATCTGATTCTGTTGATCTGTCCATTGATGCATTTTTTTGGACATGGACATGGCGGACATAGCCATGGCGATCAGGCAGCAACCCACAAGGACAAAGAAGGGAAATAGCCATGCCTAACATATCGAGCCACCACGACCACAGTCACGCCCATGCTGCTCCGCTCAATGACGATGATCTACGTGACCCGGTGTGCGGAATGGCAGTCACTTCATCAAGTAAATTTGGTGAGGCTTATCAGGGACAGACGTATCAATTCTGTAGCCTGAAATGCCAGGAGAAGTTTCGAGCTGATCCTGAACGCTTCAGCGGTAATGTTTCGAGCGCCGAATCCCGCGTCACCACTCCAGAGTCTGCGGTACAAACAAGCACTGAGTTTACCTGTCCGATGCACCCGGAAATACGCCAGTCCGGACCCGGCAACTGCCCTAAATGTGGCATGACATTAGAGCCGGTCATGCCCGCGCTTGATGAAGAAGAAAATCCCGAACTCCGGGAATTCGCCCGCCGCTTTTGGTGGTCGCTGCCATTAACCGTGATAGTGACCGTGCTCGCCATGGCGGGACACTCGCTACAACTCCTCCATGGCTCGACCCAAAACTGGATCGAGTTCGCTCTGGCGACACCGGTGACTTTATGGGCAGGTTGGCCCTTTTTTGTAAGGGGCATAGCCTCTATTAGAAATCGCAGTCCAAACATGTGGACTTTGATTGGTTTGGGTACCGCCGCAGCCTACCTTTACAGCGTCATGGCTACGTTCTTACCCCAAAGCTTTCCCGCTACCTTTATGCAAGATGGACGTATCGGCGTCTACTTCGAAGCCGCCGCGGTTATCATCTCGCTCACCTTGCTTGGGCAGATTCTTGAGCTCAAAGCCCGATCGCAAACTTCCGCCGCCATTAAGTCCCTTCTCGGTCTATCACCCAAAACCGCACGCCGGATCAATGCCGATGGCCAAGAGGAAGACATTCCTCTCACCCATGTTCACCTAGGAGACCACTTGCGGGTCAGACCAGGTGAAAAGGTGCCCGTTGATGGCTCAGTACTGGAGGGTGAAAGTGCGGTGGATGAGTCCATGCTCACTGGCGAGCCAGTGCCAGTAATGAAGAGAGCTGGAGATAGCCTGATCGGCGCCACGCTGAATACACATGGGAGCTTGGTAATGGAGGCGCAGAAAGTCGGCGCCGAGACCATGCTGTCACAGATCGTACAGATGGTCGCTCGGGCTCAGCGCTCCAAAGCACCAATGCAACGAATGGCCGACTCGATTGCCGGCTACTTTGTGATGGGTGTTATCGCGATTGCGATACTGACATTTGTCGGTTGGGGGCTTTTTGGCCCTGAGCCCAGTTGGGTGTTTGGTCTGATCAACGCTGTCGCCGTGCTGATCATCGCTTGCCCCTGTGCGCTGGGTCTTGCTACGCCCATGTCGATCATGGTTTCGACAGGTAAAGCAGCCAGCATGGGCGTGCTGTTCAGGGATGCCAGTGCCATCGAAAACCTTTGCAAGATCGACACGCTGATTGTCGATAAGACAGGCACCCTGACAGAGGGACGGCCAGTGTTTCACAGTGTGGAGGCCACTCCCAGTTTCAATCCCCGCGATGTTCTTCATTTGGCTGCCAGCCTTGATCAGGGCAGCGAACATCCCTTGGCTCATGCAATCGTCGATCACGCCCGAACCGAGAACATTAAGCTCACCAAGCCAGAATCCTTTGAGTCTGGTTCAGGTATCGGGGTCAGTGGCATCGTTGATGGCAAGAAGATCCAGCTGGGGAACACCGCGTTGATGGAAGCCGCAGGCGTGAGCACTAAGCCCCTACAAGAGCGTGCAGAGTTGTTGCGACTTGATGGCATCAGCATCATCTACCTCGCAGTCGACGGGGTATTGGCAGGGTTGTTGGCAGTATCAGATCCAATTAAGCCGACCTCCAAAGAAGCAGTCACCAAGCTCAAGGCTGATGACATCAAAATTATCATGGCTACTGGCGACGGGCTCACCACCGCTCGGGCTGTCGCCAGGGAGATGGGGATTGAAGAAGTCCACGGTGAAGTGAAACCTCAGGACAAGGAACGTCTGGTCGCAGACCTCCAGCAATATGGCAGGAAGGTTGCCATGGCTGGTGACGGTATCAACGATGCACCGGCCCTGGCGCGAGCAGATGTGGGCATAGCCATGGGGACAGGGACTGACGTGGCGATGAATAGCGCGCAACTCACGCTGGTAAAAGGCGACCTGATGGGGATTGTACGAGCACGGGCTCTTTCGGTCGCAACAGTAAAAAACATGCGGCAAAATTTGGGTTTCGCCTTTCTTTACAACTCAATGGGCATTCCTCTTGCCGCAGGCTTGCTCTATCCACTGACGGGACATCTCCTGTCGCCAATGATCGCTGCCATAGCCATGAGCGTCAGTTCTGCATCTGTAGTTTTCAATGCATTGAGACTGAGGAATACCCGAATTGACTGAGCTTCAAAATTGCAGCGCAGTTGCCATGCGTTTGCATACGACCTGACCAGTCATTCGCATTTGACTGATCAGCGATTGAGAATTTGACCAACCAGACATCAAAGCTGAGGGGCTCATAACGACCCAAAGCGGTAAACCTGGGCAAGTGACTACCCATGTGCTTTCTTCAGTCCCTTCAAGCGCACATTCGCCCTTTGCACAGCGGCCATTTTTTCAGGCCGCTTCATGCGTTTCCATTTTCTGATGTCTTCCTTGCTTCGCCCACAGCTCACACACAGATCACCACTGAGTTGGCAAACTGAGATGCAGGGATTCTCGATTTCTTTAGCCATTGTCAGCCACCTTTGGAAACACGTGATTGAGTCAGGCGGGTGTTCCAGTCACCTCCGTGAGTTCGCTGACACTCCCCCTCAGAGTCGAAGCGGACGTTAAGGTCTGAAGGGATCAGCTCGATGTTGGCCTCATTCAACGCTAGGGCCGTCAACTCAAAGATGCGCGCCTTAGCGTTAACCAGGGCGCGCTTTCTGTCAGCTTGGGTTTCGAACACCCAGATTACCTTCAGGGTTTCAGCCAATGCGTTCAGGTCAGCTATGTGGGTGAGCCAGGTAAAGCCTTCGATTTCACCTTTTGCTGTTTCGCACGCTTCGGTGAGCGTGGTCATCAACCGACGTTCGATTCGTGCCAGTTCACGTTTCCCTGGAGGCATTGCGGGTTCCTTTGGAGACATTGGTGGGGAGGCGCTGAATCAGACAGGTCGAAACTCGACCGTCAGATGGCTGATTTCGTGGACCGGCTTGAGACGTTCACGAATTCTATCGGCGTTCGCAGTGGCCTCACCAAGGACGCTGACGATGGCCGCATGGGCTTGCGGTCCAATCCGCCAGACGTGCAAGTCCGTGATAGTGGCATCCCCCGGTTTCTCAACCAGTTCGCGGATTTCCTCGGCAACGTGTGCGTCTGTCTGATCCAGCAGTACTCCTGCGGTGGCCCCCATCAAGGTCCATGCCCAGCGCGCGATAACAATGGCGCCGACAATGCCCATGACCGGGTCTAGCCAAACCCAGCCGAGATACCGGCCGGCGAGCAGTGCAGCAATGGCCAGAACCGAAGTCAGCGCGTCTGCGATGACGTGGACGTAGGCCGATTTCAGGTTGTTGTCGTTCCCGTGATGGGCATGGCCGTGATCGTGATCGTGATCGTGATCGTGCCCATGACTGTGCCCGTGGCCCAGCAGCAAGGCACTGACAATGTTGACGATCAAACCGGCAATCGCGATGAGCGTAGCGGTGCCGAACTGAACTTCCGTTGGCTGCAAGAGGCGCATGACAGACTCAATGCCAATTCCCAGGGAGACCATACCGAGAATCAGTGCCGAGGCGAATCCGCCCAAGTCTCCAACCTTTCCGGTACCGAAACTGTAGCGCTGGCTGGAAGCATGGCGTTTTGCGTATCCGTAAGCGGCCGCCGCGATGCCCAATGCGCCGGCATGGGTTGCCATGTGGAAGCCATCGGCCAGTAACGCCATCGAACCCGTAATATAGCCGGCGGTGATCTCGCCAACCATCATCACCACCGTCAGTGCCACAACCCAAAGCGTACGCTTGGCATTTTCGTCGTGCGCTGAGCCAAGGAACACGTGGTCGTGTGTGTGATTGATGTTGGTGCTGCTCATGAGTGTGTACCTAGATGCGTTCACTTGGCGTAACGGCGAATGGCTTCAAGAAGCTCTTCGACGCCCTTGTTACGCTCTTCTTCGCTGAGCGCAGGGTTCGCGACATGCTCCCGCGCGTGGTCCTCGATGATTTCCTCCATTAAGCCGTTGATTGCTCCGCGAGTGGCAGCAACAAGGTGTAGTGTTTTTGCGCAATCGAGATCCGATTCCAATGCCCGTTCAACGGCTTGGATTTGTCCGGCTATGCGTTTTACGCGTTTGAGAAGATTTTCTTTGTTTGCTGCAATATGGCCCATTGGATACCCCCCCCTACCTATGTATTGCGCATGATAGGCATACCCCCTATACCTATGCAAGATCAGAGAGCGGAGAGAGCATCTACAGTCCCTGGCAGGAAAGAGGCTTCAAGTGCGAGCGAGGAGCGAGAGGAGCTGGAATGTCCGCCTCTGGCCGTTCTCTGCTGGCCATGGCCAAAAGAAGCGTACTGGTCGAATACGCTGCAAATGGTTGGTCAGGTCAAATGCAAACGGGTGGTTAAGTCTGCGCAACTACCCATCAATGACGCTCACAACCCGGAACACATAACTGTTGACCTTGCCGTCGTGTCAACGTTGATGCTGTGGGTGCGGTGAAAAGAGACCGCTCAGCACGAGAGGAATAACCATGTTCGTCTTAGATGTATCAGGCATTGGTTGCGGCAGTTGCGTCAGCAAAATCACCAAAGCGATTCAGTCACTGGACAACGAAGCTACTGTTTCCGTGGATCGGTCAGCCGGTAAGGTGAGTGTTGAAAGCAGCGAAAGCCCAGAGCAGATTCGTAAAGCTGTCGAGGCGTTAGGTTTTCCTTCCCAGATCAGCGCTTGAATGCTGGCACCTTTCCATGGTCAGAGCCCCTTATACAGGGGCTCCCCTTGGTTAACCCTCAGGGAGTACCGAAGCAGCCACGTCGGCCACAATTATCGCTCGCAAGCCCTTGCGCTACTAATCACCTCGGAGAGCTTTTAGCAAACCTTTGAATGCTCCATTCAACCTAGTAAAAGCGGCGTCGAAACGTATTCCATTTTCTGTGTACTTTGCGATCTCGACCTGCTGATCGACAGTATTTTGATCAATGGCAGGTTGAGCTGGTGTGCTGTAAAGCAAAGCACCTCCGTAAATATCATTTACTGATTCTTTTCCGGTAATGTGTTTTACATTTGTTGTTTTCAAAGAAATCGGAGTAGCAGGAGTTTCTTTTGTCTGGCTTTGCAAAAGCACAGTAGAAAAATCTAAATCTCGGGCCTTGAAGTTCGGCGTATCAGCGTTTGCGATATTGTTACTCAAGATTTCAGCTCTTTGGCTACGAAAAATTAACGCTCTTTCTGCGGAGCCAAGCGCTTTCTCAAAATTAATACTCACACTCAATCACCCTCAGTAGCGTTGCTATTTTTCATGAGCATCGAACACTTAAGTGTTGACGCGGTGCATCCAGGCTCACATATGCAGTTCCAGTGCAGAAACTAAAAAAACATCTGCACCTTGAAAGCTAACGGACACTTACAATGTTAAGCGCCTCAACTGATACTCAGTTAATAGCGGTGTAACGTTGGAAGATCGAGACCTTACGGATTAAATAGCGTGTTCCTCAAGAGAAATATCGCAACCTGACACAACTGTAATATTGGCCTAGGCTCTGTACGTAAACCCAAGAAATACGATTTTCTGTAAAATACACCGCCATTAAAGCCAGGAGGCCAAGATGGCAAAGCGGTATGAACTCCCCGACGCAGCCTGGGATCTGGTTGCAGATATCTTCACCAAAAATCAGCGCACCGGGCGCCCTCGGGCCGATGATCGCCTGATGCTAAACGGTATTCTCTGGGTGCTTTGCTCTGGCGCAGCCTGGCGAGACATGCCCGAACGATTCGGCCCTTGGTCAACGATCTATCAACGGTTCCGGGGATGGCGTGATTGCGGAGCTTTTGATCAGATGCTCAAGCGTCTTCATATCCGATTGAATGAGCAGGGTTTGATTGACTTGGAAACATGGATGATCGACTCCACTGCCGTACGAGCAACCCGGGCCTCATCAGGTGCCGGGAAAAAAGGGGATTTGAAGAACCGCAAGACCACGCGCTCGGGCGCAGCCGGGGTGGCCTGACGACCAAGATTCACATGCTGTGCGACGCCAATGGTGTGCCTCTGCGTTTCCTGTTGTCAGGCGGACAAGCCAGCGATATAGCCTATGCCCAACCGCTACTCGATCAGGCTTGCATACCCAGCCTGCGCGGTCGCCCACGCAAGCGTTGCCGCTGGTTGCTGGCTGACAAGGGTTACGACGCTGAAGCGCTGCGCCAGTATTGTGATCGTTATCGCATGCAGCCAGTCATTCCGTTGCGAAGCATGAAGCGCAAAACCAAGCCAGGATTGCCTCGACTTTTTGATCGCCCCAAATATCGGCAGCGCAACATCATCGAACGCATGTTTGGCTGGCTGAAGGAGAACCGTCGCATCGTGACGCGCTTCGACAAGCTCGCAACAAGTTTTGCGGCGATGGTCTCATTGGCCTGCGCTATGCGGTGCTTGCGACAATACTTTACGTACAGAGCCTAGGATCAGTATCCGCTGCAAGGCATACCTTGACCTGATCTTTGGTCAAAAATTTGGTTCTTCACGGATTGCCGGGAAAGTCATTCTTGATCTTCATGAAAAAGAATTCGCTGTCCCGGTAGCCGTAAGCCATCCGCTTGATCACCTTGATCCGGTTGTTGATGCCTTCCAATTGCCCCGTATGCATCGGCCATCGCACCCTGCTCAGGATGCCGCGCCAGTAGCTCTTCAGTCGTTTAGCGAACTGCTTTAGCGCGGGTACTTCGCTTTCATTGGCCAGGCGTAACCACTGCTTCCAGGCTGATCTCCAGCCCCAGGCGGTAGTGGGTGACCACAATGCTTTAAGCTCCGCCTTCATCAGGTAAACCGTCATCAGCGATTGGTTAGCCGCCAGCAGATCCTGCAGATGTACCTGTTGATCCTCGCGCTTCAAATTCTCTGGATTACGCAGCAGTAGCCACCGCGCCTGCTTAATCACCTTGCGAGCGGGTTTGTCATGCCGCAGGCGGTTGGCTTCATCGACCCGTACCCGGTCAATCACCTCTCGTCCATACTTGGCGACCACATGAAATAGGTCATAGACCACTCTTGCCTGAGGGCAGTGTTGGCGCACCTCCAGGTCAAATGCGGTGTTCATGTCCATTGCCACTGCTTCGATCTGCGCACAGCTCTCCGGCCCAAGTTCTTCAAAGAAGGGTTTGACAGCAGCTCGGCTACGCCCTTCGCCAATCCACAGCACCCGGCGGGTATCAGCATCCAGCACCACACTGGCGTAGCGGTGCCCTTTGAAAAGCGCAAACTCGTCCATCACCAAGCGCCTGGGTCGGGCCTTCGGTAGCTTCTCCAGCGCGGCTTGTAACGCCCGTCGCTCCAGCAAACGCACGCTGTCCCAATGCAATCCAAACAGCTCGGCGACGTGCAGGGTGGGCAGTCGTTGGCAAGCCTGGATGACGGCTTCGGCCAAGCGCTTGGTCATCCGCGAATAGCGGTCAAGCCATGTGACGGATTCCATTCGCTTGCCGCATGCGCTGCAGCCGACGCGCCGCAGCTCCACACTCAACCGCACCGAGCGGCCTAGAATGGGCAGGTCACGGATCGAGCGCTGGCAGTATTCGTGGATGGTGGTGCTGGGGTGATGGCAGCTGCTACAGGTGGGGAACCTGGTAGGCTGCGGAATCAGGTCGATCACTAGATCATTGCCGTCGGGACGGATTGAGGCGACAGAAAAGCCCTCCCAAAAGGGCAGAAACGTATTAATATCGTGCACAAGAACGCCGGTTTGTAGATGTGTTTGCTCGCACGAACATCATCCATCAAACCGGCGTTCTTGTTTCTGTCTTTCCCAAGATTCCGTGAAGAACCAAAAATTTTGTCGGTCGCTTACGGTCACGCACCATCACCGACGCTTTGGTGTTCTCGGCTCCAGGCCTCGCAACGTGCGTAAGGAGTCCCTGGTGAGAAGCCGCTCTCACCCTTTTCTCTCCAAAGGGAAGAATGGTGATAAGGCCGCGCTGTTTGGCCCATCGGTAGAACCTCACGACAAGAGCCAGGCGATTATTCACCGTGCCAGGATCAAGAGATAATTCTCCGCTAGACCAATCCCTGTACCTGGAGAGAACGCTGAGACCGTGGGCCGGGCTTTCCTCGTTCCAGGCCAAGCCATTGGCCTCAAGGAAGGCGAAGTAATCGTATAGACGGCGTCCGTAGGCTTCCCACGTCAAATCGCTCAAAGACTCCCCTGACTCAATGAGTGCTTGCCAAAGAAAGGTTTGCGCTGGCTCGACTGGCCATCCCTCAGACCCAATCAGCAACGGAAAGCCTTCGAAGGATCTGCCTGCCAGGGTTAGGTCTTTTGTTGCGAATACAAGCCTCATACCGCTGCCTTAAGCCAGTGCTGATGGATTTCCTCGTGAAGCTGGAAACGGCTGTCCCAGAGCAGTTCAGAAGGTGGCGCGGACTCTACAGGATTTACTAACGGTTTCCACCCCTCAGATCATTGTTGCTGAGCACCACGACGGGCTTGGTGCGAAGGTCAAGGCGGAACACCCGTTCACAGCTCGCATAGAAGCTGTTGCAGTCGATGAGGGCGAAAACCCGCTCAGGCTTTGTCATGGCTTCGCACGCTGTAGGTAACCACACCCCAGACCTGCAGTTCTTCCCCTTCGAGAAGGTACCGAGATGGGTAGCGCGCGTTCTCGGATTTGAGCACCACCTGGCTACCGTCCCGAGCAAGACGCTTGCACAGCGGCTCGCAGTTCACAGCGGCGATCACAATGTGGCCAGGCTCAGCCTCAATGGAGCGGTCGACTATCACGAGGTCGCCTGGGTAGATGGGAAAGCCACAGCCGCAGGACGCTTGATCGAAGTGCCCGATACTCGGAGACCATCTGATCCAGGCTGAAGCCATCTATCAAGCGCATGACCGCGTGGGTCTCAGCGGCACTTTCCCCTTCGAGGGATGGCGCAAGTCCCTGGGACTTGTCGATTTCCTGTTGCAGGGTCTGTTTGGTCTGCATATCTCGGGCAACGGTCGAGAGAATATGGGACGCGTGATTTCTCAAACCGGTGGCATTCAGGTCTTCTCTCGGAAGATCAACCGTGCGGGCGAAATCCTCCCAAGACTGCAAAATTTCTTCCATGTGTTGAGTGATGAAAGTGGACAACCGCATGCAGTCGAACCTCCGCTCCGTGAGCATGGGCATTTTTGAGTAGTGAATAAGCGTAGCGCTTAGCCGTTGAGCTTTCGAGCCAAAGTATCACCAGGTGATGGAGGGAAAGTGAGCGCTGAGCCAAGATTTCGTACCACCGCCTAGAACGTTGAAGTGGCACGCTAGAAGCCTCAGAGGAGCTCTGCAGCGAACGGGGTAGAGTGATCACATTCCTCGCTGAGTAATACCGTCAGGCCTAGCGATTTGGCATACCAATCATCGGCATTCTATGTGTAGTCGATCGTTGATTCCGGTAATCTCTCGCCGCATTTTCGCCATCCTAGCGGAAACGTGTCATGCAGGAATTGATCGATGAGCAATGAAGGCTCTGAGGCAATGCTGGTATGGCGAAATCGCTTTCTTCAGCATGGCACTCTGTGTGAGGACAGACACCATGAGGTTGGCAGGACGCTGAACGGTTGGAGCGATCACGCCTGATCAGTGTAGAGCAGTGGATTGGACTGACGAAATTGGCGAACAGGGCATTGCTCGCCGGTGAGGATGCGCCGAGCTTGTAGCTGCACCTCAATTCCCAAATGAGGTGGCCGTACTATGCGTATAGTACGACCAGCTGAATGGTTAGCGACTGATTCTAAGCTACCTGCGCCACAGGAGATCGCTGCTTCGTAGCGAAACGTCTCGCTCTTCCGACGCCCCATGCCAAAGCTCGGGTCATCGACTCGCCTGGTCGGGAGTCGAAGGTTTCTTCGTGAATCGCCATGCCGCTACCGGCATACACACCGATAAACATCTGCGTTTGGCCTGTCCGCGAGAGCCTCACTTGGACGTCGATGGTGGTGCCGTCATCAAGCTCCTCGTCATGAGTCCGATGATGAAGCACTGGATCAGCCCACTGCCAAAAAACCTCACCGCGAATACGCATGCCGCTCTCCTTCGACTTTAGTCTTATACGGAATCCTCACCTTACCAAAGCGAGGAGGCAGTTCAATTACTAAGGCGGTAGAGATATGGGTATCAGACAATCGGCGCGATTTTCGATACAAAAAAATTTTCTTGTATAACTTTTCAATACTGGTTAGTCCGACGGAGCAGGGAACCGCTTTGCCAAGAAGTCGGCTGCTGCGGAATTCAGCAAGTCAGGAGTAGGTTTTTCCCCAAGGATGACATTAACTGAACCTCCACATGTATTCGAGTTTGGAGCGAAGCGGCATTCGACAATTCAAGGTGGTATAGCGACGGTACCTCGGTGGAGGTCGAAATCTAAGCACCTCAGTTATGGCCTCTCGTGTACAACCTTAGGCGCGGCTTTTAGCGGGACGAATGCCGGCAGCGAAGCCGCTGCGGGCTGATCTCGATAGGGCGGCAGCCATTTGCGGATGACGGTGGCATTGATGCCGTGGCTGATAGCGACACTGGACACCGTTGCGCCAGGTTGCAGGCATTCGCCAATAGGTAGGCGACCTGCAGGTCATCGGCCTCACGGCTCAGCGACTGGTCTCAGACCGAATGTCAGAACGGGTCGTAAAAAAGCCCACCATTTAGGTGGGCTCGCGGGCAATCTTGATTGCAGCTAGACCAATACTGGAAAAACGGCGAATCATACCCAATTTTTCAAACACACCGAGGCTTACATTTAAAAGGCTTTCCCACGAGCCGAGACGGGCCATAGAGACTCGACCTTACCGTTTCGCACCCCAACATACCAATCGTGGACGTTGCAGGTTGGATCGCAATGACCGCTCACCAGTTTCAGCTTATCGTTTACCTGTAGGACTTGATCTGGGTCTTCTACAACACCGTGCTCGTCACTGCACTTAATGTATTTTACGTCATCGCGACCGTGCACAAAAGGAAGCCCACTATCAACAGACTGCGCCTTGAGTCCGGCGTCCACAACTGCGAGATGGGGTTTGGCATGGGACATGACGCTGGTCAGAATGAACAGCGCATTTTCCCACTCACCTTGGTCGATACGCTTACCTTCGATGTCACGAATCCGTCCATAATCCGCGTCCATGAAAGCGTAGCTACCGCACTGAAGCTCATTGTAAACTCCAGATTCACTTTCAAAATAATAGGAACCGGTACCCCCGCCGGATACCAATTCAGGATTGAGACCTTCGGCTTTCAGTGCGTCAACCGCTTCAGTCACCTGCGCAATAGCAGCAGCGAGTTTCGCTTTGCGATCCTCGTAATTGTCCATATGCTGCATTGCGCCCTGGTATGCCTGGATGCCCTTGAACTCAAGATTTTCGGCACGAGCAACTGCCTTGGCGATCTCTACGACCGCGCTGGAGGTAGTGACACCGCAACGGCCAGCACCGCAGTCGATTTCAACCAAAACACCAAGGTGGGTTCCATATTTTTTTGCAGCGGCAGACAAGTCAGCGACGTTATCGATGTCGTCTACGCAGACAGTTACGGTAGATCCGAATTTTGGCAGTCGGGCCAGGCGGTCAATTTTCAGCGGATCCCGAACTTCGTTGGTGACCAAAATATCAACAATGCCACCACGCGCAAAAACCTCCGCTTCTGATACTTTTTGGCAGCAAACGCCAACAGCGCCGCCAAGCTCGATCTGCAATCGAAGTACGTCGACAGATTTATGCATTTTGCCATGGGCGCGGTGACGCATACCATGCGCTTTAGCGTAATCACCCATTTTTTTTATGTTGCGTTCAAGCGCGTCCAGATCCAGGATCAGACACGGTGTCTGAATTTCACTTTCATCCATCCCTGGAAGAGCAGGAACATCGTAACCAACTTGCAACTCATTCATGTTTGCAGGGGCATTCATAATATTTTCTCCTCAATTCCAAGGCAGCTTATCGAGATCAACATTCCCACCGGTAACGATGATTCCAACTCGTTGGCCAGCAAAAATTTCTTTATTTTTCAAGATGACAGCTAAAGGTACAGCGCTGCTTGGTTCCACTACGATTTTCATTCGCTTCCAAATAAGCTTCATTGCATCAATGATTTCTTGTTCAGTAGCTGTGAGAATGTCAACAACATGGTTACTAACGAAATGCCATGTAAGTTCTTTCAATGGCACTTTGAGACCGTCTGCAACAGTGACAGGTGCATCGTCTGCGATAATCTTACCTGCTCGAAAGCTACGGGCTGCATCATCTGCATTCAAAGGTTCAGCTGCGTATACTTTAATCTGGGGAGCGAGATGAGAAAGCGTAAGACATGTACCTGAGACCATACCGCCGCCGCCGATTGGGGCAATTACCGAATCGAGCCTCTCAACCTGCTCGATTAATTCTGCAGAACAAGTTGCTTGTCCAGCTATCACCCGCCAGTCGTTGTAAGGATGCACGAATTCCGCGCCACTTTCCTCGACCACTTGAGCGAAAACCGCCTCACGCGAGGATGTGGAGGGCTCGCATTCCACAACAACACCGCCATAACCTTTGACTGCATCCTTCTTGGCTTGGGGTGCCGTATGGGGCATTACCACAGTACAGGGAATCCCGCGCTGGCCTGCGGCATAAGACAGGCAAGTTCCGTGGTTGCCGCTAGAATGGGTAGCCACGCCTTTAGCTGCTTGTTCATCGGAGAGCCCAAAGACTGCATTCGAGGCACCGCGAGCTTTGAAGGCTCCCGCTTTTTGCAAATTCTCGCACTTAAAAAACAGCTCTGCGCCTACCAGATCGTTGATAAAGCGTGATGTGAGAACTGGAGTCTTATGCACATACGGGGCGATCCGTTCCCGTGCTTCAAGCATGTCTTGAATCGTCGGAATAATCATCTCTTCCACCGCTTTTGACTATTTGTAAATATGGTTTGACGGATCAATTGCAACGGCGTCCAGTTCGATGAGGAAGCCATGGTGTAATTCTGGAACGGGCACTACAGAGCGGGCAGGTTTCGCGCTTCCAAACGCTCTCGAAAATGCAGCGTTGAAAACACCCCACTGATCCACCCCAACAATATAAGCCGTTACCTTCAGCACATTATCTGGGCTAGCACCTGCCGCATTTAGAATCGCAAGAAGATTGCCCAGTACTTGGTCAACCTGCTCCGCAAAAGGAGCTGCTTCATAGATACCTTGGGCATCAACTTTTATGGGGAGTTGGCCAGATATATGAATTAACCCCCCACCCTTGACCGCCTGACTGTAATGCCCCAAAGGCTGAGGCGCGCTATTCGTATTAACAATTGTAATATCAGTCATGAATGCCTCATGTTTCGTAAACAGTTAACCTTTCACCGACTCGGAGCAGACGAGGAACTCAATACATTTGGTGGGACTGAATCCTTCCAAACAGATTGAAGCGAGCAGGTGAGAAAGGTGAGATATCAATTGTTGTCTTTTCGCCTGCCACAAGGTCAGAAACCAACATCGCTGTCATCGGCGCTCCCGTCATTCCTAAGTGCCCATGGCCAAACGCATAGATGACATTTTGGCAACGTCGGGAATGACCGATTACCGGTAATGAATCGGGGATGCTCGGACGGAACCCCATCCACTTGGTAATATTTTTTTCCGGTCTAGTCGAAGAAAGCCCTGGAAAAAGATTTCGCGCATGCATATACAGCACGTCCGCACGCTTCCAATTGGGTGGGGCCTGCAGCCCTGCAAACTCCACAGTTCCCCCGATCCGCAAACCGGTATCCATTGGTGTAGCAATGAATTTTCCCTCGGCGTCCGTGGTAGGTATTTTGGGCACCACAAGAGGATCACGAATGAGAAGATGGTAACCGCGCTCAGTATCAAGCGGAATGTTATCCCCCAGGATTTCAGTGAGCGGTTTGGAGTGTGCACCGGCTGCGACTACCGCAGCGTCAACTGACACCACGCCAGAGGTGGTTTCAATTCCTATTAACTGTTCCCCGTTTAGAGCAAAGCCAGTCGCACGAGCGGACAGAAATTGACCGCCATTTTCTAGAACTTTTCGAAAAATTGAAGTTACTAGCTCATGTGGATTTGTCGTGTGCGAGTTTTCCGCAATAAGGACGCCTTTGGTATAAGCGCTGGAAATGCTTGGATCAAACTCACGTAGCTCTTCGGCACTCAAAGTCTGAGTTGATATTCCGTTGGCGTTCCTGAGCTCCCAACCACCGCGATCTTTGACAAAGGCCGATTCGGATCGATACACATAGAGGTGCCCTTCGTGTCGCAGAAGATGCTCAGCACCCGCCTCTTTCGCCAACGACTTAATCAAAGGAACGGTAGAACCGATGAGGCTTCTAAGCGCCTGGGACTGTTCCCAAACTTTAGCGCGCTTACCCGCGAGCAGAAATCTGACAAGCCAAGGTGTTATATTTGGCAAGTAGTTGAAACGAACGGCAAGTGGGCCCATCGGATCTAGGAGCCAGCTTGGGACATTTTTAATCATCCCGGGCATAGACATGGGAACAACAGATGATCCATTGAAGCAGCCAGCGTTACCGAACGACGCGCCTTCACCTGGCGGATCTGGATCAATTATCGTGACTTTGAAACCACGACGCTGAAGCATCAACGCAGTGCAAACACCGACGACTCCCGCTCCGATGACTCCAACATGCTTATCGGTCGAACTCATGATTGCTCTCTCAACGGCAGTGCGAAGCGCTGCAGTTAGAATGGGGTGGAATTCATTATTGGCACTTAGCTGCAGTTACAACGACTTCAACGAGAATATTGTCACCCAAATCAGACACGCCGATGGTAGCTCGAGCCGGTAGGGTTTCCGCATTGAGCCAAGACGTCCAAACCTCGTTCATTTCGGCTTTATTATTCATGTCTGTAATGAATAGACTGGCAGAGAGCAAACGGCTTTTATCGCTTCCCGAGGCAGCCAAGATCTTATCCAGCTTGCTGCACACCTGAAGCATTTGCTCACGCATGCCCAGATCTTTTGCGGCATCTGCAATTACGCCACCCAAGTAAACCACGCCGTTAAATGCGACGGAACGGTGCATGATTGGTGTTTTTTCGCGACGCGTAATCATAATCGTTATTCCAAGTAGTAGTTAAGCACCTTCCCGCGCATGTGGAACGAACACATGCGGGAAAATCGAAGCTTGTGGTGATGCGAGCGCCACCTGTCATAATATTTGGACATGTAGCTGGAGTAGTCAAATGCCAATTCAAGCCAGCTCGATGACTAAATGTTATGACTGAAATATGCAAATTATTTTATTGCCCATATAGGGCCCTAGACTCACACACTAGCTAGGAGTGGTGAACATAGGTTAAGTAGTTATAACGACCGCCTTTCAAAGAAGGCGGTCGAGGTTACCGCAGCCAGGGGCCGGGTTAGTGTGACAGAATTTTTGAAAGGAATGCCTGGGCCCGCTCGCTTCGAGGGGTACCAAAGAAGTCATCTTTTTTAGCATCTTCCACAATTTGTCCCTTGTCCATAAAAATGATCCGGTCTGCGACCTTTCTAGCAAATCCCATCTCATGAGTTACGACCATCATGGTCATCCCTTCCTGGGCAAGCTCGACCATTACATCCAATACTTCATTGATCATCTCTGGATCGAGTGCTGAGGTAGGCTCGTCAAAGAGCATGCAGATGGGATCCATCACTAATGCGCGTGCAATCGCCACTCGCTGCTGCTGACCACCGGAGAGCTGACCAGGGAATTTATTGGCATGATCCTTCAAGCCAACTCGCTCAAGCAGTTTCAGAGCCTTGGCCATCGCCTCGTCACGAGATCGTCCCAACACCTTAACTTGCCCCAAACACAAGTTCTCAGAAATCCGCAGATGAGGAAAGAGTTCAAAGTGCTGAAAAACCATTCCCACACGCGAGCGGAGTTTGGTGAGGTTTGTTTTACTGTCAGTAACTTGTATTCCATCAAGGGTGATAGTTCCAGCCTGAACTGGCTCTAACGCGTTAACGCATTTGATAAGGGTAGACTTACCCGAACCGGAGGGCCCACAAACAACTACAACCTCACCTTTACGAACATTCGTTGTACAGTCAGACAAAACCTTGAAATTTGGGCCATACCATTTACTGATGCCATTTATCTCAATCATAGCCGGCCCTACTGGCTGCTGCTGCGACATATCGGTTACAACCTGGAATTTAGTGTTAACTGACATTTTTATCACCGTATAATCGCAGTACGAGCTTCCAGACGCTTTACCAAGCGTGAGGCCACATACGAAATGAAGAAATAGACCAAGGCAGCGAAGATATACATTTCTACCAAACGAACATCGCGCTGCGCAACTTTCGATGCCGCACCAAGAAAGTCAGTCAATGAAATAACATATACAAGCGACGTATCTTGGAATAGCACAATCGTTTGAGTGAGAATCAGCGGCACCATGTTTCTCAAGGCTTGCGGCAACACGACATTGGTCATCACCTGTGTGTAGCTCAAGCCAACCGCATACCCAGCAGCTGTCTGCCCTCGCGATACGGACTGGATACCCGCCCTCATAATTTCCGAGAAGTATGCAGCTTCAAAAAGTGTGAATGTAATTAAAGCGGAAGTAAATGCACCGACCGCGATTGGCTGCTCCGAACCGATCAACCACGCACCCAGATATGGCACTAAAAAATAGAACCAAAAAATTACAAGGATGAGCGGAAGCGAGCGCATCAAGTTAACGTAAGTCCCAGCGAACGTTGACAGCGAGCGATGAGAGCTTAAGCGCATCAAAGCAAGAACTGTACCTAAGGCCAAGCCACCTATCGTTGCCAGGATGGTGAGTATTAATGTAAATTGCATGCCCTCTAAGAACAAGTACGGCAGAGAGCGAGTGATGACTTCAAAATCAAAATTCTGAAACATTATCATCTTCCCCCACTAAAACCTGGTATCGCGAGTTTTCTTTCAATTGCGCGCATACCCAGAGCCACCAAGACGTTGGTGATCAAATACAAGATAGTCGCAAGCGTGAACGCTTCGAATACTTGAAAAGTGAATTCCTGCATCGCACGTGTTCTAGCAGTGAGCTCCAATAGACCGATAGTTAGAGCTACAGAGGTATTTTTGACGGTATTGAGGAACTCTGAGGTCAGCGGCGGCAAGATGATTCGAAAAGCCATCGGTAGCAATACATACCTATAGACCTGAGCAGTCGTCAGCCCTATCGCTGTACCTGCGAATCGCTGACCTCTCGGCAGAGAGCCCAAGCCAGCCCGCAATTGCTCTGCTACCCGTACTGACATATAGAACCCGAGTGCAAATACAGTCGTCCAGAATGGAGCGTCAGGTAGGTTCTTTAGCCATCGGCCGATTTCTTGAGGTAAGAGCTCGGGCAGGACAAAGTACCAAAGGAATATTTGCACCAAAAAGGGGATGTTACGGAACAACTCCACATAGCCACTGGCAAAAGTTTGGCCAGCTTTCGATGGCAGCGTTCGCAAGACACCTACGACCAACCCTAACACGAGCGCAAGGAACCAGGCGCAGAGAGCCGTAGTGATCGTAACCCGCAGTCCCATCAAGAGTAAGTTCAGATAAGTCCCTGATCCATCAAGCGACTCTTGAGCAAATACAGACCAATTCCACATATAGTTCATAAACCAATCCTCCTTAAGGAAAAGTTTTCTAAAACTTGGTCATGACCAAACAGTGTTATGGCAGGTAGGTTGCCGAATCGGCAGAATCGGACGGGGTCTTGAAGGCTTTAGCGAGTGCCGGGCTAAGCGGAACACTCAAATTCAATCCACGTGGGGGAATCGGTTCGTTGAACCATTTATTATAAATTTGTTGCATCTGGGCGCTTTGGAAAAGCTTTGCTGTAGCTTCATTCACAAAGTTTTTGAACTGCTGATCCCCTCGGCGAATCATGATCGCATAAGGTTGAGGTGCTGAAAATGCTTCGGAGGATATTGAATATTCAGAAGGTTTTCTTGATCCGGCTACCAGCGATGCCAGCAAAATATCATCCATAACGAAGGCTGAAGCACGACCTGTGTCAAGCATCAAAAAAGCTTCTGCATGATCATTCGCTGCAACGATTTTTATACCAAGGTTGCGTGAAACATTCGTCCTACTCAGCTCCTGAATATTCGCAGTACCAGATGTAGAGACCACTGTTTGACCAGCCAGATCCGCGATGGTATTCAGATTGCTAGATTTTTTGGACACAAACCTGTTTGCAGTCAAGAAATAGGTATTCGCAAAGGCAACCTGATTCTGGCGCTCCAGCGTATTGAAAGTAGAACCGCATTCCATATCGACGGTGCCGTTTGCAATAAGCGGGATTCGAGACGCTGAGGTAACAGGATTAAATTTTATTTGAAGCTGCGGAGTCTGCAACTTTTCTTTCAGTTCGTCGACGACCTTAACGCAAATGTCGACTGCGTAACCAACAGGTTTTTGGTTTTCATCCAAATACGAAAAAGGCAACGATGAGTCGCGAAATCCAATCGTAACGATTCCGCTGTCTTTGATTTTCTTGAGAGTACCGCTAAGTTCTTCAGCAGATACTGCTGTAGAGGTAACTGCGATAAGCAAGGCGAGGTTGACCGCTTTCTTTAACATTATAGGCGTCCTCAACATTCCGATTGTGGAATAAATTGTATTTTTTGTATTTACGACATTCCTGCTTTAAATCTGCATTCCGCCTGGACTGCTACCAGCCGCTTCCGTGACATCACTCCGTCATCCTTGACCTATAATAAATGCGGTATGATGATGCCCGTCAAATGCATTATAATGCCTGCTCTATAACGTAATGTTATGGCCTTAGGAGAGAACAGATGCTCAAACATCGTCAAATTGAGGCTTTTCGCGCAATCATCATCGGTGGATCCATGTCCACTGCGGCGGGAATAATGGGCATCACCCAGCCTGCGATCAGCCGGCTTATCAGGGATCTTGAGCATGAAACGAAGTTGAATCTGTTCGAGCGCATGGGCGGGCGGCTTATCGCTACCGGTGATGCGATGGCACTGTATCGCGAGGTGGACAGATCATTCCAAGGCTTAGAACGTATACGCGATGTGGCACGAGATCTGCGGGAAAGACGAGGTGGTTCGTTACGGGTCGCTGCACTGCCAGGGCTAGCCAATGGCTTTCTACCTTCATTTGCCGCTAGATTCCTCAGCGTAAGACCTAACTTAAATATGTCGTTGCATGGCATGAACTCCCATTTTGTTCTTGAGTGGGTCACGAGTGGTCAATGTGACGTGGGCATTGTAGAAAATACTCAGATGGCTGGGGTCAAAACTGAAGACCTCCAACCATGTGAAATGGTCGCTGTCGTACCTTTCAACCATCCTCTTTCCGAACGCGATTATTTAACCCCTCAAGACTTTGAGTCTGAAGACTTTATATCGCTCATAAAACCCTCGGTAATGCATGTTATGGTTGACAGCATTATGAGGGATCGGGGAATCATCCGTCGTATTAAGGCAGAAACACCACTGTCGATGATAGCTTGCGGCATGGTATCAGCCGGCTTCGGTGTATCTATCGTAGATCCATTTACTGCTGAAAGATATTCGTCATCACTGGTAATACGTCCGTTGGAACCACCCATAGCAATCAACTGGAGCATAATTCTGCCTACGCACATTAAGGCATCCACTATCACAAATGAATTCGTCAGCGAATTCAAATCAGCTTTCAAGTCGTTTCTTTGTGATCCTAGGCAACACTAATATCTTCTATTTCAAACAAGCGTAGATTGCATATCTTTAGACAGTCCGGATGTTTAACGTAGCTTACACTAATGACGCTTGTCATCAGTGCTTGGATTCCGATAGACAGGAGCCATAGGTGGTAGGCACGTGAAAGTGAGTAAGCTAGACAACCGGACGAAATGATCCGAGGGCTATCATCAAGATAGTTGGACGACGTTGGTGCGGGCTGGAAATTCCCACTAGGCTCTGTACGTAAAGTATTGTCGCAAGCACCGCATAGCGCAGGCCAATGAGACCATCGCCGCAAAACTTGTTGCGAGCTTGTCGAAGCGCGTCACGATGCGACGGTTCTCCTTCAGCCAGCCAAACATGCGTTCGATGATGTTGCGCTGCCGATATTTGGGGCGATCAAAAAGTCGAGGCAATCCTGGCTTGGTTTTGCGCTTCATGCTTCGCAACGGAATGACTGGCTGCATGCGATAACGATCACAATACTGGCGCAGCGCTTCAGCGTCGTAACCCTTGTCAGCCAGCAACCAGCGGCAACGCTTGCGTGGGCGACCGCGCAGGCTGGGTATGCAAGCCTGATCGAGTAGCGGTTGGGCATAGGCTATATCGCTGGCTTGTCCGCCTGACAACAGGAAACGCAGAGGCACACCATTGGCGTCGCACAGCATGTGAATCTTGGTCGTCAGGCCACCCCGGCTGCGCCCGAGCGCGTGGTCTTGCGGTTCTTCAAATCCCCTTTTTTCCCGGCACCTGATGAGGCCCGGGTTGCTCGTACGGCAGTGGAGTCGATCATCCATGTTTCCAAGTCAATCAAACCCTGCTCATTCAATCGGATATGAAGACGCTTGAGCATCTGATCAAAAGCTCCGCAATCACGCCATCCCCGGAACCGTTGATAGATCGTTGACCAAGGGCCGAATCGTTCGGGCATGTCTCGCCAGGCTGCGCCAGAGCAAAGCACCCAGAGAATACCGTTTAGCATCAGGCGATCATCGGCCCGAGGGCGCCCGGTGCGCTGATTTTTGGTGAAGATATCTGCAACCAGATCCCAGGCTGCGTCGGGGAGTTCATACCGCTTTGCCATCTTGGCCTCCTGGCTTTTAATGGCGGTGTATTTTACAGAAAATCGTATTTCTTGGGTTTACGTACAGAGCCTAAGGTTCCTGACAGGGTATGAGTCTTATAGTCCTATTGAGCCTTAAGCTCTCCCCTAAGAATTGTCACTTGATGTGGATTCGAGGGGTTACCAATACTCATCCGAGGAAATTCAAATGAACCCCATCAAAACTTTGTTCGTCATCGCAGCCCTGACCGTCTCTTCTTTGGCTATGGCTGAAGGCGGTGGTGACCGGGCGTTCGCACGTATGGAAGTGGCTAGGAATAATTCGATGGAGTCGTACCAAGTAGCTCAAACGCAAAGCTCCCAACCTCCCGTCGCAGAAAGCCAAGCCAAAGCGATGGACCACAAGAATTGCTAAATAGCTGGGTACATTCCCAAGCTGACAGAAATGTAATCACTGTGGTGGTTTAAATGTGGCAATTTCTGAGCTCGCTTGCCGTAAGAGTTCGTTTTTTGTGACGGTGGGCGAAGCTCATCCGGGCAACTCATTGGTTGTTTCGTACGGCTTCCCTTTTGACTGATTGGACATAAACGGCATGCATTCCAAAACCTCTAGGCGGACATTCGTTAAAGGCCTGGCCGCTGGTGGCATTCTTGGCGGCCTTGGTCTGTGGCGCACTCCTGTATGGGCAGTGACCAGTCCTGGTCTGCCGAGCGTTCTCACCGGCAACGAATTTGATCTGTTTATTGGTGAAACCCCTGTAAACATAACTGGCTCGCCGCGCACAGCCATGACCATCAATGGTTCGTTGCCCGGACCTTTGCTGCGCTGGCGCGAAGGCGATACGGTCACACTGCGTGTGAAAAATCGCCTGGACCAAGACACCTCAATCCATTGGCACGGGATCATCCTGCCGGCCAACATGGACGGTGTACCTGGCTTGAGTTTCCATGGCATCGCACCCGATGGCATGTACGAGTACAAATTCAAGGTTCATCAGAACGGTACCTACTGGTATCACAGCCACTCGGGTTTACAGGAGCAGGCCGGTGTTTACGGGCCAATCGTTATCGACTCGAAAGAGCCTGAACCTTTTCAATACAACCGCGACTACGTGGTGATGTTGACTGACTGGACCGACGAAGATCCTAGTCGCGTCATGGCGAAGCTCAAGAAGCAATCTGACTACTACAACCATCACAAACGTACCGTTGGCGATTTCATCGACGATGTCAGCAAGGAAGGCTGGTCATCTGCCGTAGCCGACCGGAAGATGTGGGCTGAAATGAAAATGAACCCCACTGATCTCGCAGACGTCAGTGGGGATACTTATACCTACCTCATGAATGGCCAGGCGCCTAACGGTAACTGGACCGGTATTTTCAAACCGGGTGAGAAGTTACGCCTGCGCTTTATCAACGGCTCGGCGATGAGCTATTTCGACGTCCGCATTCCTGGCTTGAAAATGACCGTTGTGGCCGCCGACGGCCAACATGTCAAACCGGTGAGCGTCGACGAATTCCGCATCGCCGTGGCAGAAACGTATGACGTGATCGTAGAACCTGCCAGCGAAGAGGCTTACACAATCTTCGCCCAGTCCATGGATAGAACCGGTTATGCACGTGGAACCTTGGCAGTTCGCGAAGGATTAAAGGCACAGGTACCTGCGATTGATCCTCGGCCGCTTTTGACCATGGATGACATGGGTATGGGCGGTATGGCGGGCATGGACCATGGCAGCATGGCTGGTATGGGCGGCGGCGACATGTCAGGCATGGCTGGCATGGACCACAGCAAGATGGCCGGAATGGACCAAAGTAACATGACCGGGATGACCGGCATGGACAGCGGTGACATGACTAACATGGCCGGTATGGACCACAGCAAGATGGCGGGCATGGACAAAGGCGACACGCCCAACATGGCCGGCATGGACCACAGCAAGATGGCGGGAATGGACAAAGGCGACATGTCCAACATGGCCGGCATGGACCACAGCAAGATGGCAGGCATGGGCGGCATGGGTGGCGAAATGCAGACTCACCCAGCCTCCGAAACCAATAACCCCTTGGTTGACATGCAAGCCATGAGCCCGACACCGAAGCTAAACGATCCTGGCATTGGCTTGCGGAACAATGGCCGTCGCGTGCTCACCTACTCAGATCTGAAAAGCACTTTCCAAGATCCTGACGGCCGCGAACCCAATCGCACCATTGAGCTGCATCTGACCGGTCACATGGAGAAGTTCTCGTGGTCATTCAATGGCATCAAATTCTCTGACGCCGAGCCGTTGCGCCTCAAGTATGGCGAGCGTCTGCGCATCACCCTGGTGAACGATACCATGATGACCCACCCCATCCACCTCCACGGCATGTGGAGCGACCTTGAGGATGAGAACGGCAAATTCATGGTGCGCAAACACACGATCGACATGCCGCCTGGAACCAAACGCAGCTACCGAGTCACTGCTGATGCCTTAGGTCGCTGGGCCTATCACTGCCACCTGCTATTCCATATGGAAATGGGCATGTTCCGTGAAGTACGGGTTGATGAGTAAAGGAGACGATCTGTGAGCACATACCTAAATCGTAAATCGCTGGTCGGCTGCCTCTTTGCCGTCGGCTTGATGGGTGGACTCTCGTCCGTGACGCTGGCAGTCGAAGATAGTAGTGATCACTCACCTGCTACTCCTGCGAAAGCAACGAGCAAGCCTGCAACTGCGACAAACGAGTCTAAGCCCGATCACGGGTCAATGGACCACAGCAAGATGAGCCATGAGTCGATGGATCATGACCAAAAAACCAAAAAGGCAGATTGAGATCATGACCAGGAAGTTTTTACGCCCAACGTTGATGGCACTGGCAGTTTCTACCAGTCCTGCTTTCTTTGTCGTGGCTCACGCCGCTGAAGAGATGGATCACTCCAAGATGGACCACGGCTCAATGGGAGCTATGGACCATAGCAAGATGGGGGCTATGGATCACAGCAAGATGAGTATGGATGACGGGAAAATGGACGGAATGGAAAGTATGGATGGAGGGGCGACTACCACCAGTCGAACCCCAGTCCCCGTACTTACCGACGCTGACCGTGCAGCCGCCTTTCCAGATGTCGCTGGTCATGGTGTCCACGACAAAAAACTCAACTCCTTCATGCTGCTGGATAAGTTCGAGTACCAGGATGCTGACAACGGTAGTGCATTGGCTTGGGATGCAAAAGGATGGATCGGCGGTGACGTTGATCGACTGTGGTTGCGCTCGGAAGGCGAACGTACCAATGGCGTAACGGAAAGCGCTGAACTCTCAGCACTTTGGGGGCACTCCATCGGTCCATGGTGGGATGTCGTCACCGGCGTACGACAAGACTTCAAGCCCGGGTCACCACAAACTTGGGGAGCGCTCGGTATTCAGGGCATGGCCCTCTATAACTTTGAAGCCGAAGCGACTGCCTACATCGGTGAGAACGGTCAAACCGCAGCTCGATTGGAAGGCGACTACGACATTCTGCTGACCAATCGCCTGATCTTGCAGCCGACGGCCGAAGCCAATTTTTACGGAAAAAATGATCCTCAACGCGGCATTGGGTCTGGATTGGCAAACACCGAAGTAGGGCTCCGATTGCGTTATGAGATTGTTCGCCAATTTGCCCCTTATATTGGTGTTAGCTGGAGCCGCTCCTACGGCAATACGGCAGACTTGGCCAGCGATGAAGGAGAGGATGCGAACGAGGCGCGATTTGTCGCCGGTATTCGGATGTGGTTTTGAGGGCCTGACATGAAAAGAACATTGAAAACATTGACTGCTGCCGGGGTGGTCGCCGCAATAGTAGGTGCCGGCGTGGTGTATTCTGGTGTGATCAATGTTGGGGCGGATGATCCGCATTTCGGCCCCGTTCACTCACTTCTTTCCACTGCTCGGGATCGCTCGATTGCTGTGCGCTCACGCGATATTAAAGTCCCCGACCTGAGCGAAGAAGCTCTCATCCGCGCAGGTGCTGGCAACTACAACGCTATGTGCATTGGTTGCCATCTGGCTCCAGGTATTGCAGGAACCGAATTAAGTAATAGCCTTTACCCTGCACCTCCGAATCTTTCAAAACTGGGCGTTGATGGAAACCCTTCCGCAGCTTTCTGGATCATCAAGCATGGAATCAAATCCACAGGCATGCCCGCTTGGGGTAAAAGCATGGCCGATCCCTACATATGGGGAATGGTCGCTTTTCTCCAACAGCTGCCTTCATTGGATGCAGAGCAATACAACGCTCTAGCAACCAGCAGCGGTGGTCATCAACACGGTGGCGGCGAGAGCAAAATGCATAACCATGAAGGCCAGCATGAGGGCCAAAAAGGGGCTGTCGCGGGGCATCATGATGCGGGTGCAGCCGAAGAGATAGCCGAAGCAGGCGACCATCATGGCGAGAGAAACAGCGCCCATGCCCATGAGGCGGCCGCAGCGCCTTCTCAGGATGAAAGTACCAAACACGCCCATCCTCAGGTTTTGGAGGCTTCACATGACGCTCCTGCAACTCCGGCCGTTCAGCCAAAAACTCATACCCACGCTGATGGGAAGGAGCATACCCATGCGAAATAACTTTCTTCGTCCCGGTCGGGCACTTCGCCTCGCTGCGTTCGCGGCTCTGTTTATCAGTTCAGTTGGTCATGCAGCAGAGTCGCTGACGATCGACGTCCATCGTGACGCTAACTGTGGATGCTGCAAGAAGTGGATCCAGCACCTTGAAGCTAACGGCTTCACCGTCGTTGATCATGTAGAAACCAACATGAGCGCGGTCAAGCAGGATCTCGGTGTTGCTCCACGACTCTCGTCCTGCCACACCGCAGTGATCAACGGAAAATTTGTTGAAGGCCACGTACCAGCTGAGCAAATAGTTGCCTTGAGCAAACGCGATGACCTTATTGGGATTGCTGTGCCGGGGATGCCGGCAGGCTCGCCTGGTATGGAGGCTGGTGGGAAGCAGGATGCGTATCAGGTCATCGGTCTGAGCAAAGCAGGTACTGACCAAGTGATCGCTGAGTACCCGGCAAACTAATCACAAAAGTTCATTACCCGAACGGTGGCAAAGCGGTCGAACCGGCGTCGGCAAAAACTCTCAACTATCCAGGTGCGCAAGCACGGTAAAGAAATTGGGAGTCGGCGCACGAATAGCCCATCATGGCCCAGCATCAATACGATGCCGCAGTCAGATGCCGAATGACTATACGTGTGCAGTCAGCACGGAAAAAAGTGGAAGTAGGCCGAGCTAGAGAATGAAAAGCTGGGTTACAGCAGAGACCGTGCGCTGGGCGGGTCATGCATGGGTTGGCCCTGGTATCGGTGTCTTTTATGGCCGTGCCGGTCACCAAGAATGGCACCTCCATCAAGCACATCAGATCTCAGTTGGCCTCGACTCAACTGTATCGGTTCAAACCCCGATGGGTATTCAAACAGGGGGCGCCATCTTCATTCCGGCCGGTATGAAACACCAACTGAGCGCCGGTCACGTTCTGTCGATCTATGTGGATGCGCTGTCCGAGGAAGCCCGCGCTCTGCGGGGTGCGGAAGAAGCGAGGGTGATTTGGATCACTCCGGCGGACGTAGCGCCGATAGTCGACGCACTGCACGAGCCAGGACACACTGATCTCCAGGTTAGGACCGGGGTGCGCCAGGCACTGCGACTGCCCGATCTCCCGCCCCCAGATCCTCGCTTGATCAAGGTCATTGAGGCGCTGAGCAGAGGCCAAATGGGACGCGAAGAGTTGGCCGCGGTGGTGCATCTATCCCCCACGCGGTTTTCTCATTGGTTCGTGGAGCAGACGGGGCTGCCGCTTCGCAGTTACGCGAGATGGTTACGTCTCACGCAAGCCCTGCAGCATTTGGCAAAAGGTGCACGGCTGACCGACGCGGCTCATGAGGCGGGCTTTTCAGACTCGGCTCATTTCTCCCGGACATTCCGGGCGCTACTGGGTATCGATCCGTCATCCGCCTTGGCAGATGTTCATCTCCAGGAGGTTTAGCTCTTTCGTTCAAGTCGAAAGCTCACCTCTTAACATATTGTGATGGTTCCATATCTAGGAGCTGAGCAATGCCTTCCTTTCTACGATTCGCCTTACGGTGGGTGAGCTATCCACTCGTGTTTGGCGGCTCTGCTGCCTTCATGATCTGGACGCTGTATACCGGCGTACCGTATTGGCCCACGACTCCCCTAGTTGCTGCAGTGGGACTTTTGATCATTGCTGGTTTGGAGCGCATCCAACCTTTCCGAGAAGCTTGGCTTGAGGATCATCACGACACCGCGACAGACCTGCTGCACATGTTGGTGAACCTTTCTGTCATTCAATTCACAGCTGGAGTCCTGGTCAAGCTTGGTGATGCGGTGCCAGCTTCGGTTCGTCTCTTTCCGATCGAGAGCCCGCTGTGGCTGCAGTTGCTACTAGTCATCGCCGTACTCGATCTGAGCCTATATGTCATGCACCGGATCAGTCACCGAGTGCATTGGCTGTGGCGTTTTCACATGCCACATCACAGCGCCGAGCGGTTGTATTGGATGAACGGGGAGCGACGACATCCGTTGCACGCGGTGCTTATGGCGAGTCCGGGGCTGGTGATCCTGTTCGCATCAGGCGCACCCTCCGCAGTTGTGGCCACTTGGTTTGGAGTTCTAACAGTGCACTTGGCCTTCCAGCATTCGAACCTGGACTACCGGGTGGGATGGTTGCGCCACATTATCGGTGTTGCCGAAATTCATCGCTGGCATCACAAACGCGACTTTGAAGACGCCCAGGTCAACTATGGTGAGTTTCTGATGGTGTGGGACCGAATATTTGGCACGTTCTATGACAGTCTGGGGAAACTAGGCCAAGCCGAGGTCGGATTGCATGGAAAGGATTACCCCAAAAATTACCTTGGACAGCTCATCGAACCCTTTGAGCATGGCCGTGTAAACAAAGGCTAGTGGGCTCCCTTACTTTGCAGCTACGGCAGCTACGGCAGCTACGGCAGCTACCGAGGCCACACTAATAGTAAAACCAATCAAACGTGATCCGAACGGTATTCTGTGAGCTTTAACTACTTCCATGCTCAGGGAGTCAGGCTTCGCTGTTTAGCGAGTCCTTGTTTCTAGGCAAGGAGACTCATGTTGACCTGCTGGGCTATCTGGCTGGTTCCTCCTGACAGATTCGTAATGGTTTATCCCTTTACCTGCGACTAAACTCCTTCGCATGAAACGCTATCTGCGGTGTTGCCTCATTTTCCTGATCAGCTTGGCGCTTCCCCTCAGCGGGATGGCGGGTATTCAGTCACCGATAGAACCTTGCCCGATGAAAACGACGGGCATGACCATGATGGCTGATATGAACCAGGACTGCTGCGTCGAGATGAGCAGCTCCTCCGACCATGGCAAACCCTGCAAACCTGGTCAGGAATGCAGGAGCGCCAGTCTGCTACAGGTGTCGTTTGGGAAACCTGCCACCCGTTTGTCCAGTCCTCAGATGCTGACAATCTTCAGCGACTCCCTGCCTACTCAGACCCCGTCCGGGGTGTGGCGACCGCCTCGCGCTTGATTCCTGTACCACACTGAGCCTCATCCTGCTCTGGCGCGGGATGGCATATCTGTGCGCATGTTTAGAGAGGCGCGCAGTGGATCATCACAGGAATCGTGAACATGAATTCCAAGTGCTACTGCACCGGTTGGCCCCTCGTGGCGGCCCTGGCGGCAAGCGTGCTGGCGTTGCCAAGTCTTGCTGCGCCCCTGACACTCGACGAAGCCTTACGCTTGGCTGAAAACAATGCACCATCACTGACCGCCCAAGCAGCCAAACTGCAAGCCGCCAGCAGCGCCGCCATTCCAGCCGGTGAACTACCCGACCCGAAGCTCCTACTGGGCGTACAAAACTATCCCATCGGCGGCCCTGACCGCTGGCGCCTCGAGCAGGACTTCATGACCATGCAGATGGTCGGCGTCATGCAGGAGGTACCCAACCGTGACAAGCGTAGGGCGCGCATTGAAGTTGCGGAAGCGTCAATAGATCGAGCCGCGGCCGAAAGCCGTGTCGAGCGCTTGAACGTTCGTCAGGCCACGGCATTAGCCTGGATCAGCAGCTACTCCGTCGAACGTAAAGAGGCGCTTTTTCAGGATTTTTACCGGGAGAACCGTCTATTGGCTGATACCGTCCGGGCGCAGATCGCCGGAGGCCGTGGTCAGCCTGCCGATGCAGTAACGCCGAAACAGGAGGCGGCTCAGTTGGCGGAACAACAAGACGACCTGATCCGTTTGCGGGCTCAAGCCAGAGCAGCTCTCAGACGCTGGATAGGTCCGGCCGCCAATGACCAGCCCGTCGGCAGCTTGCCCGAGTGGCCCATCGACGCTTCGGGTTACCCGCATAAGCTGCAACATCACCCCGCACTGGCGGCGTTCGTTCCAATGACTCGCGAAGCGCAGGCCAAGGTCCGTGAAGCCAAGGCGGAAAAGCAGTCCGACTGGAGTTGGGAGCTTGATTACCAGCGGCGCGGCCGTCAGTTCGGCGACATGGTCAGCGTGCAGTTCACGTTCGACCTGCCACTGTTCCCCGACTCCCGACAAAACCCGAAGATCGCCGCCAAACACGCCGAACTGAATCAGTTGGAGGCCGAGCGCGAGGCTCTCATACGTGAACATACCCAGCAACTGGAGGACGATTTGGCCGAGTACGAGCGTCTAAACCGTGCCATGCGCCGCAGCCAGGACAGTCTGCTACCCCTGGCCAAGGAAAAGGTGGCGCTGACCATGGCCAGCTACCGCGCCGGTAAAAGCGACTTGGCGGCGGTCATCGCGGCCCGACGGGAACTCATCGAGACCCGCCTCAAACAGATCGACTTCGAAGAACAGCGCGCCCTCACCAGTGCTCGCCTGTATTTTGCTTATGGGGACGCCAATCAATGAGCACTCGAATCTGGAAAGGGGCTTTGCTGACAGGCCTCTCGATTGCCTTGGGCGCTGCCGGCGGTTATTGGTTCGCTCAGCAGCGCATGAGTGCAATGCCTGAGACCACCTCCGAACAGGCCCCTAAAACGCAAGACGAACGCAAAGTACTGTATTGGTACGACCCGATGCAGCCGCAACAGAAATTCGATAAACCAGGCAAATCTCCCTTTATGGATATGGAGTTGAAGCCCCGCTACGCTGATGCTGCAGCGGACAGTGCTGCCATCAGTATTGACCCCAGCCTGACCCAGAATCTCGGCTTACGACTGGCCACAGTCACTCGCGGCGTGCTTGCTTCCAGCCTGGACGTGGTCGGTGTGCTGGCATTCGACGAGCGGGATGTTGCGGTGATTCAATCGCGTACTGCTGGCTTTGTGGAGCGGGTGTATGCCCGTGCTCCAGGCGATGTGCTCAAAGCCCATGCGGCTTTAGCCGATATCCTGGTCCCGGAGTGGGCCGCTGCTCAGGAAGAGTTTCTCGCACTCAAACGCAGTGGCGATGCCGACTTGCTGGCGGCAGCGCGCCAACGCTTGCGCTTGACCGGGATGCCAGCGACGTTGATTGCTCAAGTGGAGCGAAGCGGCAAGACCCAGCCGGTCCTGACGCTCACCAGCCCCATAAGCGGTGTGCTGCAAGAGTTGAATGTACGTTCGGGTATGACCGTGGCGGCCGGCGAGACTCTGGCTCGAGTCAATGGCTTGAGCAGCGTCTGGCTGGCAGTGGCCGTTCCAGAGTCGGAGACTGGATCGATCATCATGGGGCAAGCGGTCGAAGCACGTCTGCCAGCCTTTCCGGGCACAGTGCTTAAGGGCACGGTCAGTGCGATTTTGCCCGAAACCAATCCCGACAGCCGAACTGTGCGTGTGCGGGTCGAACTGCCCAACCTGGATGGGCGACTCAGGCCGGGTATGACGGCCCAAGTGCACCTGAATCGTTCGACCGAACAAAGTGTGCTGTGGGTGCCGAGCGAGGCAATCATTCGCACCGGCCGACGAGTCTTGGTGATGCTCGCCGAAGACGCTGGTCGCTACCGCCCCATAGAAGTGCAACTCGGGCAGGAAAACGAAGGCAAGACGGTGGTTTTAAAGGGGTTGGAAGAAGGTCAGCAGGTAGTCAGCTCTGGACAGTTTCTGCTCGACTCTGAGGCCAGTCTCAAGGGCATTGTTGCGAGCACGCTGGAAATGTCACCACCCAGCGCAGCAGCCTCCAGCTTTCATGAGGCGGATGGGAAGATCGTCGAGATCAACAACCAAGACGTAACAATTGCCCTTGGTCCGTTCAAGACGCTGGGCATGCCGGGTATGACCATGACCCTCCCATTGGCTGACCCTGCTCTCATTCAAGGTCTCAAGACTGGCGAGAAGGTTAGGGTCTCGGTTAGCCAAACCGATGATGGTTTGCGCGTTGAACACCTGGAAAAACTAGGGGGCCAGCCATGATCGCCGCCCTGATTCGCTGGTCAGTGGCAAACCGCTTTCTGGTGCTGCTGGCGACGATCTTCGTCACGGTTTGGGGCGTCTGGTCGGTTCAGAGCACACCCATCGATGCATTGCCAGACCTTTCCGATGTTCAGGTGATTATCCGCACCCCTTATCCGGGACAAGCGCCGCAGATAGTTGAGAACCAGGTGACCTATCCGTTGGCCACCACCATGCTCTCGGTGCCGGGGGCTAAGACCGTACGCGGCTATTCCTTTTTCGGCGACAGCTTCGTGTACGTGTTGTTCGAAGACGGCACGGACTTATATTGGGCCCGCTCGCGGGTGCTGGAATACTTGAGTCAGGTCCAAAGCCGCCTACCGGCTTCCGCCAAACCGTCCTTGGGACCCGACGCCACAGGCGTGGGCTGGATCTATCAGTACGCACTGGTGGATCGCAGTGGCGGACACGACTTGGCGCAACTGCGCGCCTTGCAGGACTGGTTCCTCAAGTTCGAACTCAAGACCCTACCGAATGTTGCGGAAGTGGCCACCGTGGGCGGCATGGTCAAGCAGTATCAGGTGCAGCTCGACCCACTGAAACTGGCCAACCTAGGCATCACTCAAGCAGCGGTGACTGAGGCTATCGGCAAGGCCAATCAGGAAACCGGTGGTGCGTTACTGGAGATGGCGGAGACCGAGTTTATGGTGCGCGCTTCCGGTTACCTGAAGACGCTCAATGACTTTCGTTCGATTCCGCTCAAGCTCGGTGCCGGCGGGGTGCCGGTGACCCTCGGCGACGTGGCAACGATCCAGTTGGGCCCGGAGATGCGTCGTGGTATCACCGAGCTCGACGGCGAGGGTGAGACTGTCGGCGGCGTGGTTATTCTGCGTAGCGGCAAGAACGCTCGTGAGACCATTGCGGCGGTCAAGGCCAAACTGGACGACCTGAAAAGCAGTTTGCCGGCGGGGGTGGAAATCGTCACCACCTATGACCGCAGCAAACTGATCGATCGCGCCGTCGAAAACCTCAGCTACAAGCTACTCGAGGAGTTCATCGTCGTCGCGTTGGTCTGTGCAGTATTCCTCTGGCATCTGCGTTCATCCCTGGTGGCAATCATCTCCTTACCGGTGGGGGTGCTGATTGCCTTCATCGTTATGCGTTACCAAGGGATCAACGCCAACATCATGTCCTTGGGCGGGATCGCCATCGCCATCGGCGCCATGGTCGATGCCGCCGTGGTAATGATCGAGAACGCCCACAAAAAGATTGAGGCCTGGCATGTGGCCCATCCAGGGGAAGAGTTGAAGGGCGAACGTCACTGGCATGTGATAACCGAAGCGGCGGCGGAGGTGGGACCGGCGCTGTTCTTCTGCCTGCTGATCATCACCCTGTCATTCATTCCAGTGTTCACCCTAGAGGCCCAAGAGGGTCGTCTATTTGGTCCATTGGCCTTCACCAAGACCTATGCCATGGCTGCGGCGGCAGGACTATCGGTAACCCTGGTGCCGGTGCTGATGGGCTACTGGATTCGTGGACGGATCCCCAAAGAGGACCGGAATCCTCTGAACCGCTGGTTGATCAGGATCTATCAACCGGCCCTGGATGCGGTGTTACATCGGCCCAAAGTCACCCTGTTGATCGCTTTATTGGTCTTCCTTAGCGCGTTGTGGCCGATCTCCCGTTTGGGTGGCGAATTCCTCCCTGCGCTGGACGAGGGCGATTTACTCTATATGCCTTCGGCTCTGCCGGGATTGTCGGCGCAGAAAGCAGCGCAGTTGCTGCAACAGACTGACCGTCTGATCAAGACAGTACCCGAAGTTGAACACGTCTTCGGTAAGGCCGGCCGCGCTGAAACTGCCACCGACCCCGCGCCGCTGGAGATGTTCGAGACCACTATCCAGTTCAAACCTCGCGAGCAATGGCGTCCTGGTATGACCCAGGAAAAATTGGTGGAAGAGCTGGATCGAGTGGTACGGGTCCCTGGCCTGACTAATATCTGGATACCACCGATCCGCAACCGCATCGACATGCTCGCCACCGGGATCAAGAGTCCGATCGGAGTAAAAATTGCCGGCAGCAACTTGATGGAGATCGATGCAGCCACGCAGGCCGTCCAGCGCGCGGCCAAGGACGTGCCCGGTGTCAGTTCGGCACTGGCCGAACGATTAACCGGTGGGCGTTACGTCGATGTGGATATCGACCGCAAAGCCGCTGCCCGCTACGGATTGAATATCGCTGATGTGCAGTCGATCGTGGCCGGTGCTATTGGCGGTGAGAACGTTGGCGAGACCATTGAAGGGCTCGCACGCTTCCCTATCAACGTACGTTATCCCCGTGAGTGGCGTGACTCGCTCGGCGCCCTGGAGCAATTGCCAATCTACACCCCTTTGGGGAGTCAGATCACTCTTGGTACCGTGGCGAAGGTCAAAGTCAGTGAAGGCCCGCCGATGCTCAAGAGCGAAAATGCCCGACCTTCCGGATGGGTGTATATCGACGTGCGTGGCCGGGACATTGCTTCCGTGGTTGCCGATCTGCGTCGGGTTGTGAGTGAGCAGGTCAAGCTGCAGCCAGGCATGAGCCTGAGTTACTCGGGACAGTTCGAGTTTCTTGAACGAGCCAACGCACGGCTCAAACTGGTGGTGCCCGCCACGCTGCTGATCATTTTCGTACTGCTGTACCTGACGTTTGCCCGATTCGACGAGGCTTTGCTGATCATGGCCACCTTGCCGTTCGCCCTTACCGGTGGGGCGTGGTTCCTCTACCTGCTGGGATTCAACCTGTCGGTGGCTACTGGCGTCGGTTTCATTGCTCTGGCGGGTGTTTCTGCCGAATTCGGTGTGATCATGCTGCTCTACTTAAAAAACGCCTGGGCCGAGCGTGTAGAGGCCGGCGACAGTACTGAGCGTGGACTAATCGCAGCGATTAGCGAAGGAGCCGTGCAGCGTGTTCGACCCAAGGCCATGACCGTAGCCGTCATCATTGCTGGCCTGTTGCCGATCCTATTGGGTAGCGGTACCGGTAGCGAAGTAATGAGCCGCATTGCCGCGCCCATGGTCGGTGGCATGGTTACCGCGCCCTTACTGTCCCTGTTTGTTATTCCGGCAGCTTACCGCTTGATGCGCCGCCGGCGCCTCGCTGTTGAATCTAAACTCTCGCAAGGAAGCGGACTATGAAGTAATCGTGTCCGCCACTGCTGCACGGCTCCTGGTTGCATGCGCAATATCATCCAGCGGTCTGGCTTTCTGATTGGACAGAGGACGGGCCTTATAATCAATCCGGGATCGAACTCTATCGGCAATGCGCCAAAACACAGCTGATAGAGATCGACGCCGGAGGCTAATAAGTCCTTCTCGATGCGGATAGGTTGTAAGAACGAAGGCATATTTCTTCTTAGGCAAACCCGGAGGAATGTATGGAAATGTCGGGCTTGATCGATTTACTCGTTGGTAAAGGAAACAGCTTGATCGGCAGTGTTCTGAGATGCCGAAGCGGTGTCGTTTGTTGAGGCGCATTTTCCGGGCAAAGCGTATTGCCTGGTAGCTGACTGGACCGTGATCGATGTGTCCGTTTCTGACGAGCAAACCAAAATGCTTGCGCCATGATGCTACCTATAACCCGATCACCAGCAACGGTGCGTTGGGCGAAGTCACGCTCTTAAACGGCAGTGCCAAGCAGGTCTTGCCGCTGGAACCCTCCGGCGACAACGCGATGTTGGCCGAAGGCTCTTACCAAGCCGCAGCAGGCAGCAAAGCTGGGCTCAGACTGACGTTTCCCGGCAAGTCGGCTGAGCTGTTTCGCTTCGTCTTACCGTAAGCAATAACTACTTTTTCCGTAGTGCTCAATGCCGAGTAGTTGATCATGATCAATGAGCGACTGGTTGCAACGGCGCAGCATGGTAGGCAGGCGATTGCTCGCCGAACAACAGTCGCAATAGTCACTGTTTTGCTAAAAGGATCAGCGCTCATGCTCAAGTTCAAACTGCTTTTGGCGTCCAGTCTCGCTCTGGCTTTAAACGTAGCGCTGGCAGCACCAGTTGGCACCGTGTACACGGCCAATGAGCGCGACAGTTCGATCAGCCAAGTCAGGCTCGACACGGGTGTGGTCAAAACGCTGGCCCTGAATATTGCACCGCATAATTTACAAATCAGCGCCGATGGACGCTTGCTACTGGTGGTGGGCATGCCTACGCATGCTGAACATCAAACAGGAGCCATGAAGGCGGGTGAGTTGTTGGTGTTCAGCACTGCCACGCTAGATAAACCGGCCTTTAGCCTGCCGGCGGGGCAACATCCTGCCCACGTGGTGACTGACCTGAGCGGACAGCGGGCTTTCGTTAGCGACTCTTCCGCTAATCTGGTGCGGGTGTTTGACCTACAAGCACGCACTCAGCTCGGCACTGTCAAGACCGGTAGTTTCCCCCATGGTTTACGCCTGAGCCCGGATGGCAAGATGCTGTATGTCGCCAATATGCGCAGTGGCAGCGTATCAGTAATCGATACCGCAACGCTGAAAGAAGCCACGCAAATTGCCGTTGGTAACGGCCCCGTGCAAGTCGGCTTCGCCCCAGATGGACAGCAGGCCTATGTGTCGCTGAGCGCGGAGAACAAGCTCGGAATCATCGATACGAAAAAACAACGCTTGATAGGTAAAGTTGCCGTCGGCAGAACGCCGATTCAGATGTATGCCACGGCAGATGGTCGCCAGGTCTACGTAGCCAATCAGGGCAGCAGCAGTGAGCCGGATGACCGCATCTCGGTGATTGACCCGCAGACCTTGAGCGTTGTCGCCACCCTGACCACCGGTAAGGGCGCTCACGGCGTGGCCATCAGCAGCGACGGCGCTTATGTATTTGTTAGCAATATCGAGGCCGGCACCTTCTCTGTGATCGATACTGCCAGTCGCACAGTGGTGGCCAGCCATAAAGTCGGGGCCGGCCCCAATGGCATTAGCTACCAAGTGCCCGAGTGAGCCGCAAACGACCGCTGGTTTGTGCTGCCGGGCTGCGGCAACCGAGTTTGACGGTCCAAAGACTTGTGTGAAAATCTCGAAGGCAGCAATTGGTCGCTCTCTGCCGGCCATGGCCAAGAAACGTACTGGTCGAATCCGATGCAAATGGCTGGTCAGGTCAAATGCAAACGGGTGGTCAAGTCAGTGCAATTACCCATCAGCAGATCAAAAGAACCTAGCTAGCAGATTTCCCAAGCGGGGCAAACACAAGTACTGACAACAGAACGTCCCGCCCTTATGTCAATCCACATAAAAAAAGGCGCCACTAGGGCGCCTAAGCCGCCTCCCAAACCAAAGGAGAAACAAGGAGACGGGGTGTATCTGGTAATCGAACAATTGGTGCCGCAGGTTTGCGCTGGTTAAAGCAGTTGCAGTGGGTACTCGACAATCAGTCGGACCTCATCCAAATCAGATTCGAAATCGGTAGCACGCGTGGTTGCTTGGCGAACACGCAGAGACATGTCCTTCAGAGAGCCTGACTGGATGATGTACTTAGCCTCAATGTCTCGCTCCCAACGCTTTTGGTCTTGCAAGGGCGCTCCATCTGCTCCGCGACGCATGTACACGCTGTTCGCGTTGGAATAATCAGCGTCCCACCCCTTCGCGTAGCGAGTCATGAAGCTTAGGCCCGGAATGCCGAAAGCTTGCATATCCAGGTCGTAGCGTAGCTGCAAGGATTGCTCTTTCGGTGAGTTGAAGTCGCTGTACTGGATGGAGTTATCCAGAAAAATCGAGTCCGATTGGCGCAGGTAATCGAAGTCGTCATTGCCGTTGCTGCGCTGATAGCCAACGGTCACCGTGTGGACGCCGAATTTGACCCCGGTTTTGCCGCTCCAGATATTGTTATCAAAGCTGCCTAGGAGTTTTTTACCCTCGTCGACCGCGCGGTAGTAATTAAATCCACCGATCAACGCGACGTTGTCTGAGAGCGGATAACTAAAGGAAGTGCCAGCGTAATACTGATTCCAAACGTCCTTAAATTGGCTGGAGTAAAGACTCACACCAACATGCTCATTAACGGTGTAATCGCCCCCTAGGTAAGCAATCCACGGAGCATCAACAGCACCGGCATAGAAAGTCGAAAAGCCGTCACGCATGCTGCTCGAATTGGGTTGGCTCATCGCATGCAGCCGGCCCCCCTGAATAGTCAGGTCTTTAATGCTTGTATTGGTAACCGTTGCCCCCCTAAAGCTCTCTGGCAGCAGTCGAGAATCGCCATATGCCACGACAGGCGTGGATGGAAAGACGTCACCTACTTTGACCACCGTATCCATAAAGCGAGCCTTCGCGACTCCGCCTACTTTTGAGTAAGAGTCTTCAGGTTGGCCTTTGCTGTTATAGGGCATGACATCCACTGAGCTTCTAGCCCCCGAGCGTCCATCACCCGAATCAAGCTTGAGTCCTACCATTGCAAATGCATCAATGCCGAACCCGACGGTGCCTTGGGTAAAGCCCGACTCAAAACGTCCAATAATCCCATGAGCCCATTCTTCAGCGTAGCCATTGCCTGTAGGACTTGACTGGCCCTTTCGATAGTCACGATTGAAATAGAGATTACGATTGAGAAGACTAAAGGTGCTCCCTTCAATGAACCCCTCAGGCTTTTGCTCAACGGCCACTGCAACTTGCCCCATGCTCATGCCAAGGGCAATGAGAGAAAGACCATAAAAGCTTTTATTGTTCATTTAACACTCCAGGCTTTAGCTTGGCAGAGTTTCTTTATGAAATATTTTTATCATTATAAAAAAGCCACCGGCACGTAGAGATTTCCTCTAAGTGCCGGCAGACATAATTTCATACAAAAGATAACTCCAGCGTGACCTGAAAATTACTTCTATGTCAGCGACCAGTAAGCATGCTTAAAAAGCCTAATGAATGATCTGACTGACGTAGATATGACCTTTAGGGGTTAGCTTCCGTGTGGGCAGTTGGTACCCATAATCTTGTACTCAACGGTATTAAGCCTGCCCGCCGTGTCTTCATAGGTCATGCGCGAAGGCGCAACACCACAGGTTTTGTTGGCTTGCGTGACACTGACCACCTTCTGAATATCGAGGTTCATACCATATTCATAATGAACAATCTCAGGGATGGCCTTACCATTTTTCAAGGCATATTGCTCCATCGCCTGTTGGTTTTCTTGCATCATCCGACCGTAAACGCGGTCACCTCCGCCTTCAGCCATGGCCAATGACGACAAGGTCAAAATAGTGACGGCAAAAAGTGCTTTGAGTGTTTTCATGATTATCTCCTGGTTCTCACTAACTTCTGAATAGAGCATAACCACTGAAGCCTTTCAGAAAGCTGCCGCGAATATTACTTATGTGTAAGCTTTCCCCCTTTCCCCCTTTCCCCCTTTCCCCCTGTACTTGTGAACGCAACTCTTAGGAGTTTAATTTTTTGGCGGAGCACGTTGTATCGTACCAGCATCAGAACTCGCTCGAATTCCATATTGAGTATCTACGAGCCTCTTATTCGAAATTACATATCCCCATAGCGAACGACTTCACTTAGTCGCTTTTTATCTGTCATGACTGACCGCTTCACGGTCAGTTGCCGTCCTTCGCGACAGAAAACAAACGGCCAACAGCTGCCGGTCAGGAAGGCAATCGGCAAGCCATCAGTCAGTCATTCGAAGGCCGGGTATACTTCCTCATCGTAGGTATCTTCACGAACCGACAAACACGTACGATGGCACCACCATCCCTCCCTATAGAATATTTACAGAGCCCCAGAGCGTGCCGCTGAACTGCCCTCTGATTGAATTGCCCCTGACTCTGTAGACACAAATGACTGGCAGCTATGGGTTCCGGTCCAGGCAGCTCTGGCTGATCTGAAGGATCTAGCAATCATCGTGAAGTACCGAATTCAATAATAAGCAAGAATCTCTGTTCGAAAGCTTGACGAGATATCCAGTTCGTAGAGGCCTTTTCTCTCTACATCCCCTACGAACGATATTTCACCCTCTACTTGAGGAACTCGCCGGTGTATCGAAATTTCAGTTGAGCCATCGAAGGGTGCGTCGAGCTCACTATTTTTTGTCCATGCAAGACGCGAGCTGGCGCCTTGAACATAATCTAGAACGGCCAGATCCTCTGGAAGATCCTCGGCAATCCGCTGGGAGAATTGTTGCAAAAGGGGCTCTGCAAGCGCATATAGCCATGCATGCTCATCAATATCTCCCATGCGTCTCAACACCCGACCCAGCACCTGCCGGTAATGTAGTTCTGTGCGAATCCTACTGAGGTAGCAGCAAACCTGCAGTCTTGGAATATCGGTGCCCTCGCTAATCATTCCCACGGCCACGATCCAGCGATCATTGCTATTGCGAAACTTATCAATAAGCCCTTGAGCCCCAGGAGTCTGGTTTGTGACGACCAGACAACTTTCACCGCGGGCCCTCAAAATAGAGGCAATCTGATTGGCATGCCGGACGTTAGTCGCTACCACCAAGCCTGCGGCATTTGGGGTGACCTTCCGGATCTCATTTAGCCGTTCACTGCCCAATTCGATGGTCTGCTGAACGATCTCATCGTTAGAGAGTAAGTCCTCAAAATTAACGGGAGACTCAGTGAGGAGTTGAGCAATACTGGGATATACAACGTCCGTTGAGCTGTTACCCACTTGCTCTGTCAGCCTTATCGCATTGTTATCGATCAGCACGATACGGGGGGGACGGCATACCTTGTCTGATATCGCCTCTTCGATGCCGTAGCGAAAGTCACAGATCAAGCGGCCCTCCGGATTTGAGTACCTTGCCAATGCGATGGCTCTCTCATCCGACCGCCAAGGTGTGCCTGACAACGCAAGGGTATAGGCAGCTCTGTCTTGAATCCTCTGTAAAATGATCTGCCCCCAAGAATTGCTTAAAAGGGGGTCATGGCCCGCACAGTGGTGGATCTCATCGAAGACTGCGAAGACTCGATATTTATCAAGCAACCTCCAGAATTCCTCACCTTGATGATGCATGCCTTGATAAGTGGTAGCGACACCAACAGAGCCTAATAGGCCATCAAACTGGCGGTTTAACACGCCTGAAAATGTTTTCCTCAATCCCTCTGCTACTTGGCAGGACGGGGCAAAACAGAGCACAAGATCAATCTCACCGGTGAGCAATAGTTGACGGGCGATCTCCGCCGCCATTCTACTTTTTCCCGCACCAGGGGTTGCTTGGCAAAAGAAATGCGGAGAATGCTTATAACGAGACAAAGCAGCATCAACGCATGCAGCCTGCCAGGCGCGCAGAGAAATACTCATGCGGCTAGCGACTTTAAGGTCTTCTCGACAGCCTTTAGGTGACCAAGAAGCCGAGAGCTTCGATCGCGGGCCTCAACGTAATTATCTTCAACCCAGACTTTCAGTTCTGGCATTTCATTCAAGAGCTGTTTATACCGCTCAGCCTCGCCCATCGATGTGAGCAAATCCAACCGAATTTCTTTGGCTAGCGTCTCAAGCCGTTGGGTAGGCGCTTCAACCGGTTTAAGAATACCCGCGGTAGGGTTTTGCCCTAGCAGAGGGGAACAACTCATGAAATTGCAGTCGACGAGTTCAACTGAGAGAAGCTCTGGCTTGTCTAGCACGTGAAAGACCTGTCCTCGTTTTCGACGCACTTCGTCCTGCCGAATCCAGCCGACATGCTTCAAGCGACGGACCTGCTCATATACATATTTCCAGAGCTCACCGAGACCGATATCTGATGGGGCTATTTTCTGAGCGTAGGCATCACGAAGGTCGAGAGTGGTGAATCGTTGGAGTTTCCCTTCCTGGAGTAACTCGAAGATGTGCCTGTTTAACTTAAATGTAGCCGGTTTCATGCAGGCACCTAGGAATGCAAATAGCTATACAAATGCGGATTATAATCCGTCGCTACCTAGTCCGCAAACGACGGATAGTTTCGCCTTGAGTAAGTCGAGGCGGTTATGCAGCAGTTGGCAAAGGATCTCGGGCAGAACATCCGTGAGCGAAGGATATCGGTAGGCCTATCTCAAGATGCTTTAGCGCACGTATGTATGATGGATCGCAGTTATGTCGGTAGGATCGAGAGAGGCGAAGTCAACCTTACGATCGAGAAGCTCTACCGCATCGCATACCAACTGGATTGCCAACCACACACGCTGCTGCCATACATCAGTCGTTAGAGCCCTAACTCTAGATCGACCCTTCTCCGAAGAAGCACTGAACCGATTTTCGCAAGGCTCGCCGATGGATCGAGGGGGATGCTTGCACTGGTGTTTGGCGGGCTGAAATCAGCTTGCTGCTATCCCGTAGCTGTTAGCCATGGCCTGAGTACCTAATTGGCCAGAGTGGCCCAAAAATTCGAGGTTAGAGGGCTGTGCGCGAAGGGATACTGCGCTAACCTCGCCGGATTGTAACGAGCATGTGTGCCCGTTACCGCATTGAGGAAGGAACCTATGCGCATCGAGTCGATCACGGTATCTGGCTTTCGCTGTTTCGGCCCGAATGAGATTGCAATCCCAATCTCAGATGAGGTCACCACAATCGTTGGTCCTAACGCTGCGGGTAAAACTGCGCTTCTTCAGGCTATGTCGAAGATGTTTGGGGTCACGCGGGCGCAGCGCACCGTATCATTCTCGGACTTCCACCTCGCCCCCGGAGAGGATCCTGAGAGCCGCGATTCCAAAGAACTCTACATAGAGGCGCTTATTGCCTTTCCAGAGTTGCTGGACGGGTCTGCAACCCCAGAAACCATCGCCCCTTCATTTCGGCACATGCTGATTACGAGAGCGGCCCAAGCGCCCGTTTGCCGAATGCGGCTTGAAGCACAATGGGACGACGATGGTACGCTTGAGGGAGAGGTATCACAGAATCTCTATTGGATCGATAGCCTGGATAAGGAGCCCGCAGAGGACAAATGCCAACCAGTGGCTGTAACCGATCGGGGTCTTATACAACTTTATTACACCCCAGCTAGCCGGGATGCCGCCGGCCAAATCCGTGCAACTGCCGGTACCCTGGCCGCCCGACTCCTAAGGGCTATTGAATGGTCCTCCGAAACCGAAGACAAAGTGCAAGAGGCGACTGAGAGTCTGACCGCTGCGTTTGAAGGCGAGTCTGCGATCACCGCAATCACCGAGGCTCTGCAAACACGCTGGGCAGACCTGCATGACGACGTTTCCAATACCAAGCCTAGGCTCAGTCTGGTGAGCCGACGGTTTGAGGAAGTGATCAATAAGATCGCGGTCATATTTGAGCAGGGACCTGACGGGCGAGAAAGAGGTATTGAAGCCCTCAGCGACGGACAGCAGTCGCTATTTTATTTTGCATTGGCCGCCGCCGTTTTTGACCTAGAGCGCGAGGTTGTTGAAGGTTCTGTGGCCGGATTTAGAGAGGATGCACTCCATACTCCCGCGCTCACACTGTTTGCTCTTGAGGAACCTGAAAACCATCTTTCACCCTACTTCCTTGCTCGAATCATCCGCCAGGTTAGATCGTTGACTGAGGCCAGCGGGGCGCAGGCCATAATTACGAGCCATTCGCCAGCAGTCCTTAGCCGCGTCGAGCCAAGCGAGGTCCGTTACTGTCGCTGTAGCGCAAAGACGCGCGTATCTACTGTGAAGCGAATTGAGCTGCCGGCTGATGATGTTGAAGCCAGCAAGTTCGTACGTGGTGCCATCTTGGCCTATCCCGAGCTTTACTTCGCGCGGTTTGTCCTGCTCGTTGAGGGTGACTCGGAAAGGATCGTCCTCCCTCATCTCGCCGAGGCACTTGATCTTCTCATCGACCCAGCTTTCGTCGCGATCGTCCCTCTCGGCGGACGACACGTCCAATATTTCTGGCGCTTACTTAAGAGTCTAGGTATTCCTTACGCAACTCTCTTGGACTTGGATCTCGGCCGCGATGGTGGTGGTTGGGGGCGAGTGAAAACAGCGATTGAGAAGCTTATTGAATTCGGCGCACCCAAGGCCAAATTGCTACAAACCACCACCGGCGTTTTGACCGACGCAGCATTGCTCGGGATGCATGGTTGGAACAATTCATCAGATCACTCCACTCAGTTGAGCTGGATCAATAGGCTGAAGGAATACGGGGTTTACTTTTCGGCTCCGCTCGACCTTGATCTGGCGATGCTAGATGCTTTCCCCGATGACTATGCGGCCGTGATCCCTAAAGGGGGTGGTCCACGTATGGCCGCTGACAAGGCTGCGGAGGTTGTGCTGGGGACGTCAGGTCCGGGACTTTCGATATATACGGGACCCTATGAGAATTACCCACCATTGTTTCCGAATTATCGGTACCACTTTCTCACCCACAGCAAGCCAGCTACACATCTGGCGGCATTGACACGCATTAGCAAGGCGAGTCTGATCGCAGAAATGCCAGCAGTTCTAGCCGAAGTTGTTCGACATATTGCCAACTCCTTAAGGCGAGACTAATCATGGCCGTTTCGTCACGCCGAATACGTCCCGAGGACTGGAAGCCCGTAGGAGTGAAAGCTCTAGAGGCGAATGCGCTGAAGGTGGCTCGTTCGCGAAAAAATCGGTCCGTTATTGCGGGTCCGGGTGCTGGCAAGACAGAACTGCTCGCGCAGCGCGCCGCCTTTCTCCTTCAAACTGATGCGGCCCCATCTCCTCGGCGCATTCTAGCTATTAGTTTCAAGCGCGATGCTGCGTCAAATCTGGCAGCACGCGTACGTCAGCGCTGCCACCACACCCACGCGAGCCGCTTCGACTCCATGACGTTTGATGCGTTTGCAAAAGGATTGGTCGACCGCTTCGGTCAGGCATTGCCTGACCGCTGGCGGCCAAGACCCGACTACGAGATCGCGACTCACAATGAACGAGATTTTCGCGAGTTTCTCCATGACCTTCCAACGCCGCCTTCGATAGTTGGAACGAAAAATGACGTGCGTGAGATTGGGCCAAAAATATTTGAGCGCCGGCACCTGGCCGGCTTACCGCTGCCTGTTGACGGATGGCCAGCCCCAACTGTCGCAGAATGGGCGGCAGATGCGTTCTGGAAAATGTCGCTCCACGACGGCGGCAAAAGTGTGCTGTCCTTCGCGATGATTGGCCGTCTCGCTGAATTGCTGTTGCGAGTCAATCCGATGGCGCGGGATGCCCTGCGCCTCACTTATTCGCATTTGTTCATGGACGAATTCCAGGACACCACAAGGGTTCAGTACGATCTGGTCAGCACGATTTTTCGAGGCACAGAAACCATCGTGACTGCTGTCGGAGATAACAAGCAGCAGATCATGCGTTGGGCAATGGCGATGGATGATCCTTTTTCTGCCTTCGATGCCGATTTCGAAGGTGTCCGGACTTCGCTCTTCAACAACTACCGATCTTCGCCGGAGCTAGTACGTATCCAGCACGTGTTGGCCCAGGCCTTAGACGCACGAGCTGTACAGCCGGTATCTCAGACTGATGGCACAATTGACGGGGAAAGTTGCTCAATTCTCGATTTCGCAAGTCCGAAAATTGAAGCGCGTCAGTTGGCACGATCAGTAGCGACATACATTGCCGATCTGAAACTGGCTCCTCGAGATTTCGTCATCCTGGTTCGACAAAAGGCGGGAGAGTATGCCGAACTTTTAGAACCTGCTTTCGCGAGCGAAAATCTGGCGCTGCGTAACGAAGCTGGAATGGTCGGCAAAGTAATGCTGCAAGAGCTGATGGCCGAGGAAATCTCAAAGTTGCTGGTCACCGTTCTCCGCCTCGCAATGACTCCGCGAGCTGGTGGTTATTGGTCGAGCTGCCAGAATTGGCTCGCTTCAATGAGAGGGATCGATGTCGATGACGCAATCAGGCAGAGTAGGCTCGCTCGTGAGTTGGATACCTATACAACCGAACTTGCTGCACGTTACTCGCATCCCCCAAAAAGCAAGGCGGCCTCACGCGCACTTGTTGACGACATCCTAAATTTCGTGGGTCCAGAGCATGTAATACGCTCCAACCCCGCCTATGACCAGGGAACCTGGCTAGACAAAGTGCTAGACGCGACCGCGGAACATCTTCTGTCCACCTCGCTCCACAGTACGGACTGGTCCTACGCCCTCGACATGTACGAAGGCGTCCACGCAGTTCCATTGATGACGATCCACAAGAGCAAGGGCCTTGAGTATCACACCGTCATTTTTGTCGGACTGGATGACGGCGCGTGGTGGAGTTTTTCCCAGGATGAAATTGAGGCGACAGCAGGATTTTTTGTGGCTTTCACCCGGGCCAAGCAGCGGGTCATATTTACTTACTGTGCCTCGCGTGGCACACGAACAAAAATTGCGACCCTGTACGAGCTGCTTACTAAAGCCGGGGTCCAAATTACGTCCGGATCGAATTGATGTTTCTAAGCGAGACTTCAAAGTAAGAGTATCGTGGCTATGAACTGTCTTCGGCAGTGTCGGCATGAGCAGGCTCGAAAATTCAAGGCACCTTGAGCAATATCATTCGGCTATTATGATTAAAAGCGTGTTCAGCCCTCTAAACCGCCTTTGTTGATCCAGTTGATTCAGAAATAAGGATTTTCGATGCCCGCCACAGCTTCGTTGCTGTCGACAGTTCTTTTTCTATCGCAATCTGCGCAAGCGCATGCTGCTCGTTCGAGCGGCGTTTTTGTCGTGGATTCTCGAAAAACGCCAGAGAGTTTTTCATGAATTACTTTACCGACACTGCCGTTAACATTTTAGGCAACAGTAAGCTGCGGACGCCTCAAATCGAAGCCTACATGAAGGCCCAAGAGCATTTTGCAAGCAATCCTGAACAGGATGCGCTGATCGTGCTGCCTACGGGCACGGGCAAATCAGGGCTGATTTCCATCGTGCCGTTTGGAATGGCGAAAGGGCGTGTCTTGATCATCACCCCTGGTCTTGTGACCAAGCAGAGCATTCGGAAGACCCAAGACCTCTTGGAAGACAATTTCTGGATTAACTTTGATGTGATCTTCAGTGGAAATGACCTGCCCGTCACCTGCGAATTCAGCTCGCTGACGCTTCAGCGCAGCCTGGAGCAAAGCCATATCGTTTACTCCAATATTCAGCAAATTCACAGCGACCGCGCTACGTGCCTGACCAGGCGAGTCCCGCCCGACTTCTTCGACCTGATCATCGTCGATGAAGGGCATCACGCGCCGGCTGACACTTGGCAAAAGACACTTGGCTACTTCGCCAAGGCTAAAAAACTTTTTGTAACTGGAACCCCATTTCGTGGTGACAACCAGGAAGTGCCCGGAAAGCTGATTCACAAAACGCCACTGTCTGAGGTGATGAGGGACCGCTACGTCAAATGGCTCAGGAAAGAAACGGTCAATGCTCATGAGCTCTATTTCACGTTGGCTGACCAGCCAGGCGTTAGGTTATCAAAGGAGGAAGTGCTGGGTTTCAAAGACCCTGAGTGGGTCCAGCGTAGCGTTGCATTGTCCAAAGAGTGCTCATTGGACGTGATTGACCAGAGCATTCACAACCTCACGGAGCTGAAGAAATCATCACCTGAAGTGCCTCACAAAATCCTTGCTGTGGGCTGCAGTATTGCCCACGCCGAGGATTTACGTACTTGGTACGAGGCCAAAAATTTAAGAGCGGCGATTGTTCATAGCTACATGGAACAGCCGGACATCGATGCAGCTTTTAGAACGATCGATAACAATCAGTGCGACGTGGTCATCTCAGTGAACATGCTGATGGAAGGCTATGACCACAGGTACCTTACGGTTCTTGCGCTTTTTCGGCCCTATCGAAGCCTGAATGCTTTCGCTCAAATCGTCGGCCGGGTGCTACGCGCAATCCCCCCAGAGGAAATCACTGCGTTCGAGATTGATAACAACGCCGTTGTGATCTACCACGAGGAAACCGGTCTGGATGCGATGTGGAGCTCGTTTCAGAAGGAGGTTGATCGAGCAAAACATCAACGCACCAAGGAATACACAATCACTGACGAGGAATACGTTCGAAGAGAGGAGTCCCTGGCGGGTGTTGGATCCTCCGAAGCGTTTGTGAGCGATCAGGACTCCTATTTGGAAGACTTGGACTTCAACAAGATTTTCTCTGACAAGCGAGCTGAAATCGATGCTTTTGCGGCCCAGAAAGTCAAAGAATTGCCGGGCATAGAGGGTTACGACGCTGACGTGCTTGCACAGTTGACGAACGTCATCCGAAACGCCGAGATGAAGAAAGCCGCCCAGGTCATCGACCCGACACTCATGGAAAAGCGACCAGAGATCGCGCGGAAGCAGCTTCGAGAGATTCTTACAAAAAAGGCCCAAGATGAAGTTGCCACGCTGCTCAGCGACTTAGGGGTCGACGATAAAAGCTCTACTCTTTATCGGAAATTCGCAGCTCACGTTCCGATGGCAAAGCCGAATACGCCCAACGACGGTATACTGGTGAGCTTTATCAATACCAAGCTTGCTAAGAAGTACGGCAAGGTTGCTGAGCGTGATAATAGCTCGCTTTCCGAGTCGATCTCGCACGTGGAAGTAGTCATCGCTGAACTGAGGAAAATGCTGAGATGAGCCTCGAATCTATCAAATTACTCGTTGACGAACTGACGACTCTCCATATCAGCCGAGGCGTTCAGCCTAGCGACCTCATCGACAACCTGTTCGAAGACGCTTACGTCGAATCAGCATCCCGTAAGACATCGAATGGTGTGATATTTGAGATCACCTTTCTCGAGATCGATGAAAACGACTGTCCTGTGAAAGTGGCGATGCGATACACCTACGACAGTAGTCGCAACTTGGTGCTCATCGAACAGAAAGTCGCAAAGAAATACGCAATTCAGTGGGATCGTGCAGCCTCAATACGCCAACGAGTTGAAAGACTCGAAGCCATGCTGGCCACCAGTCTCCCACAAGAGAAAGTGACGGCCATACTTTCCACCATCCCAGACGATGTTGTGGCCATCTTTCCTCGTCTGAAGCTCGTCGCTTAGTCCAGGTATAACTGGACATATACCGCTCGGAGAGCGCCCCGTCCTGTGTGGCGCGATCGGGTGACCCGATGGAGTTCAATTACTCGCGTAGAGCATGGTTTTGACCGATTCTGGTGGTCAATAGTCAGGCTTCTAATCAATAGCGTTTGAACCCCCGAGCACCAGATTCCATTCACGAGCTTTCAACTCGCGACATGCTGAAGGTGATCCACCAAAGCAGCGTTGCGAAACAGCCGTCATCTGTGCCTCTGTCGCATAGCGAATCTCGGACCCATTTTCATCCAATAAGACGCCTCCGGCACCTCTCAACAGCGCATGACCAGCCACAACATCATGCGCTGAAACAGCGTAGAGAGAGATGCCGCAAATTCCGTCACCCACAGCCACTCTTGCCAGTCTGTACGCGATCGATGGCATTGCATGGAAATGTCCTGGAGCACACAGTTCACGATTGAGTTCTGCCTTTGTCACCGCAGCTGCACTCACCATGATCGTGCTTTGATTCGAAAGCTGTTTATTTTCGAGGCGTACAGACACAGCTCGACCGTTGCGAATCAAATGGGGGGTGCCCTCAGCCCAACCGATGCAGTCGGGGCGCCCCTCAGAAGTCACTGGTGCGTATACGACCCCCATCACGGGAATGGTGTTATGCAGTAGCCCCACTGATATCGCTGATCCCTTCATGCCATTCAAAAAATCACTGGTGCCATCGTTAGGGTCTACAACCCAACACCACGACTGTCCTGTCAGAACATGCCCGGTCTCTTCGCCCCAAAAATCGCAGTCGAACACGCTGAGAAGTTCTGGTCGCAAAAAACATTCTATTTCGACATCGATCGCGGCCTTGTCACCAATGCCTCGAGGACCCTCTGGAAGACTCCACTCGGCCGCGAGGAGAGCGCCTGCGTGTTGAACGATCTCTGTTACTTGAGCAAGTAGTTCAGAAAGATTTGGGCTAGGCATAAGGCTCCTCAAGGCTGATAAACCGCTCAGGGAATGTCTCTAAGGCTGCTGTGGTGCATGATAGGCATACCGATTGCAATTCGCATCGTCTATAGCAAGTCGTTCCATAAACGCCTACATCGATACCCCCAGGATCATCATGAGAAGACCAAAGAAGATACGTTTAAAGCTTAAGCAGATTGTCGAATACAGGCGGATAGCCCGCTCGGTTCTGGAAAAGCGGTCTCTCAAACAGAGCAGATTCTTGGAACGCGCAGCAAGCTTTGACCGAGATTTTGAGCCAGTTGGGGGCCTGGCTGGTGCAAGCAAACATTCACCTAAATGCATATCTTCAGAAGATATGGAGGCCTGACAATTCTCTCCAACCTCAGGGTCGGCATGCGACCTTCGAATTTTAAGCCAATGGTTAAGGAGGGGGCAAGCAATTCGGATCAGCTAATCGCTGTGCAAAGTACGTGAACGGCCACTCGACAATATCAACCCTGATCTCATTTACTTTTGATTTTGGTGTGCTAGTAGAAAACTGATAATTCCAAATAACGCTTGTTAGGCCGAGTGCTGAAGCTCATTTAGATATTCGGATATCGTATTCAACAGCTCATTAACTGATGATGAGGTAAATCCCGCTTTTATTTCTGCTTGGGCCATTTTGACAGTTTGTAGTAACGATGAAAGGTGCTCGCTGCGGATTGCCGCCTCCACAACTTCTTTTCTGTTGGATATATCCGAGAAAGCAAGATGTATGTAGTTGTCTAAAGAATTAATGTTTGTGTGACCTGTCCATTGTTGCACCTCACGTTTGAAGGATTCAGTGTTGATTAGTAAGTTCCTGAACTCATCAGAATTATTAAAGTCATGCTGAATAATCAATTTTATGAAATATTGAGTGATGAAGCGATGTCTGTACATGTGTGGAGATAAGCGCTCATTGATGCCAGCTAGTCCCGCCAACTCCGAGATCTCCTGTGTGATCGTATTTGGCATAAGGCCCTTTCCAGTGCGTGCACTGATAAACAGCATGCCATCGTCCTCAACTCCCAGAGATCTAATTTTTGGGAGTCGGTTAAATTCAATATAAGAGGCGATGAATTTCAAATCCGGAATTGAGATGGGCAAGTATCGATGATGGATTGAGTTTCCGCGCTTTTTCGCCGTCATCAATTTTAAGCCGATGGTTGGCTCATGAAGCGCTGCATATACATCATGCGTCGTTATCGAAACCAATTCAGAACGTCGGCAACCAGTATGGGCAAGTAGTTTAAGCATCACGAATCTACGCTTTCTGAGAAAAAGGTCCTCAGTACCAGCGGCTGCTTCGATAATGGCATTAGAATGAGCGTCAGTAATCGGGAATCTTTTTTTGTCAGGAGATGGCTCAGGAAATGAACGGTGATGCCAATAGTATTTGGTGATGCGCTTTCTTCCGTTCCCAATATCGATTTCAGCTTTTCTTTTTTCAGCTTTGATCACTCCATCTTTACCGACAAACTCATCTCTACCGGTGATTTTTCCGATATAGACCAGTAAGTCGATACAGTTTTTCCCTATCGTAAGTATTGAAGTTGTCGACCGAAGTGTGTGTGTTGTAGACAGTGATTTCTTGTCGTTAAGCAACGTCTGCATGAATAGTATAAAGAGGCTGTCGGTCATTTGCGCAACATCAATCGCGTTATCCGAACAAAAGCGCAGTAAATGGCTTATGTTGCCCGCATAGGTTTTTAATGTTCCGCCTTTGTTATTGCGAGACAATCCTTTTCTATAAAGAGAATGCATGTAGCAATTAGAGTAGTGACACCATGTGCCGTTAGGATAGCGAAGCATCGGGATGTACGAAGCTGGGTTGAAAATATATGTTTGATCGGAAAGTAGCGCTAAAGGTAGCTGAAAGTGTGCTGATGTCAAACGATAAAGTTTAGTCATTGGTCGTTACTCTGGGGTATTTCAATAGTGCATAAATTTCCGATTGTTGTTTCTCGCAGAGTTGAATATTTACTATATTGTTTGTCTTCTTGGCGTACGTTCTTGCCTGTTCCATGCTTGTTTCTAATGCGATGGTGTAGCAAAGAATTTCTTCGTTGAGAAACTGTATTTCTTTTTTAAGAGCAATGACGTCGTCTTTTAACGTTCTAGGTTTGTCTTGAGCAGAAATCAGAACCACTACTGGGGAACACGCTTTTAGTGCCGAAATTCTTGCATGATCCATAGCCTCAAAGCCTCCTGCAAGAAAGCAATCAGCACGGGTCTTCAACGTATTTAAAGAGCAAGGATAGATGTTTTTATCCGGAGCTGAGTGTCGAGCTAATGAGCCTTGTGATTTTAAGAAAGCTCCTATCGCTGATTTCTGATATTTGTGTGGATGAGAGGCAATATCGAGAAGTAAATTGTAAAGGTTGATAGTCGAATGAAGTTTTTTGTTCATATTGATTTTATCAGCTTGGTTACCAGCCTATAGGTAGTTACGTCGTCTATCTTGATAAAATGCAGCTCGACAGTTAGCGAGTGGTTTTCGATTAGTGTTTCCAAGTAGATTTCTACTTCTTGAGAATCCAGTATGGTAAATTCAGATGTTCCAAAATGTGAAAGTAGAGCTGCCGCGAGTTCATTGGATACCTCTTTATCGCCAGCCGCTAAGGAGTCTGCCAAATAAGCTGCTTTTACCCCGCGAAGTACTTCTCCAGGAGTGGCTTCAGTAATGTAATGATAGAGGTGTTCAAGATCCGCATGGCCCAAGAACCATCTTAATGTGTCGAGGCCACCAAATGAATTGCCCCAAAAAAATATCATCGAAAAGCCGCGCCTCAGTTGGTGCTGGCGGAAATAAAATCTTGATCCTTCGCTGTTTCGAGGTGCCTCAATGTAGTCGCAGAAAAAATCAATACTTCTATTGTAGGCAGGCGAATGTAAGCTCTTTTTTAGTCCTTTTGCATATCTGTCAGGCGGGGCGAACAAATATGTATACTCAATAATAAGTTTATTTTTGAGCAGCAGGCTTTGGAAGTTTTCCAATGTTTCAATAATGTGAACGCCGATACTTGGAATGGGTCTTTTTAAAATTTGTTTATTGGATAAAAATCCGGATTTTGCGTTAAAAAATATTAAATTTCGCTTTGAGTCATCAAGGCACTCAAACGGCATCAGGCTTTTAAGTTCCGATTGGCGCCGCGCCATCAGTAATCCGATGATCAATTGCGCTGCGCCATAATATACTCGTAACAGTTCCCACAGCCCCTCGTTACTGCGGAGCCTGTTAAAATACTCCTGAACTTTGTTTTCTCTAAGTTCTTTAGAGAGTTTTTTGCCAGCCAGCATCTTGGTGCTAAGACTCCAGCATTGGACTCCTAACCCAGCTAAACGAGGTGTGATAGCTTTGCGAACCCACCAATCCGAATCAGGATCGTTTACGCTCTCACCATACTTTGCTTGAGCAGCAATGACAGCAGAAGCAGATTGGAAAATGTCTTCTCCGTACTCGTAAATAAAATCGATAGCCTTCTGCAGCGCAGGTAATAGGATACTCGGCCTCAATGTCTTAAAACGCATGGTTTGCGCTAAATTTAGGTGCGCTTTCAAAGCACTCAAACTGAGCTTAGTAAAAGCATGACTGGGAATTTCAATTCCTAATTCTGGCAGTTTGTTTATCGCCATAAAAGTTGCATAATATTTGGTAAACTGTCGATCTGACATCGAGTCTTCATTTGCCGTACGAACGCCAACGACATTGTACTCAGTTGTCATCCCTGGATAAGGGGCCAGATTTAGCTCAGGTAAAGCACTTTTTATAGCGCCCCCCACAAGGGTATTTTTATAGATGTGTGATGCCAGTCGGGTGATGCTTACCGTTAACCTGTACCCCGAGCTGAGAATGGGGCTATAATAATCGTTCTCATGTAGCCATATTTTGACTTTAAGAGTTTCGCTTGGCGAAAGGCCATATGCTGTTTCATTTTGAATCATTAAAAAATAGAGATCGGGATTTTTTTCAGCGAAACGTGAGACAATCTGATCGCTACATTCACTGGATCTTCTTAGGAAATCGACCACAGTTTGTCGCCAGTTATAGACCCCTTCAGCAATTTTTTCCGAACTCGACAACTGATAAAAAAACGCTGCGACATCGTTTTCTGTTAGAAGGTTTAATCCATGGCTAGCGAGCTTAAGGCGCGAACTGTTCAGCAAAAGGTAGTCAATGATGTTTATCGCTCTTCGCGTGTTAGCGTACGCGGTGATACTACCTGGTTTTACACCTTGATTTAAATTCTGGGTATTCTGAACGGTTATCCAGTTTTTGAATAATTTCAATAATTTTTTGTTTTTGGGGGCGGAAAGTTTAGACCCGTCCTCGAGCTCCACGTTGAAATTTACACAAAATCTATACCCGCGCGCGAAATCAAAGCACCATACGTTGGAATCAAAGTCCGAGGTCAACCATTCGCTTTCAAACCGAGTTTTCTGGGAGGGGAACATTTCTTCCAGAAAGGCCAACGCGTGAATATTTTCTTTCGCGTTCATTTAAATGGTTATCCCTAGTTTGTTTTTAGCGTTAGAGAGTGCAAGCTGAATGTCTGGTCGATCACTAAGGCACGAGTCAACGTGAGTGATTATTTTAGAGCTCAGATCTTTCCAAAGACTTGATTGTATATGGCTGCTAGATTTGTACCTTGAATCATTAAGCTTTAATAGTTCTTCAAAAATTTGTTCATTCAGTGATACCAATATAGAGCTGTCGGGCCGCACCTCGCTAAAGCGAGTGTTTGATTCCTCAGGGGGGAGTTGTATCGAGTGGTTTAATAAAAACTCCTCAACCTGTTCTAAGGTGTCAAAACCTGAAGCCTTCAGTTTGTATGGGCTCCCATCCATCGCTTCGATAATTATTCCTGCTTGAAAAATTCTAATCCATCGATCTTGAAAGAAATCCCAAATGGGTGCTGGGAGATAGCGCGCTAACAACGATGGATCAAATGATTTATGGCCAAGAGCTTCGGACATTTTTTTTGCGCTTTTTGATTCTAAATAGATCATTACTCCAGCGGTCGCGCGAATTGTGGAGAGATTAGCGCGTTGTGCGAGGTACGTAGCTTCAGCATGATCTAGGTTCGTGTATTTCTTTAAGCCGGATACCAGTCTTTCTATTGGGATGGGTGATGTGGTAACCGAAGCTAACTTTGGTCGCTGAAATTTGCCGAAGCTTCTAACTGCGGATAATAATAAATATCTGTAATTATCATCTCCAATAGATTGTAGGTATCGTCTGCCGTAGTCGGTGACGTCCATTATTTGTTGAACAAGATATGCACCGTACTCGCAAAGGCTAATAACCTGCTCAGCTTCACGGTGCCCTCTACGAAGTTTATATCCAACTAATTGATACCCGTTGTCGGTTGGGATGAATCCAATTTTTTTCCCATGCTCATCATATATCTCCAAGTTTTCCAAGAAACCAACGGTGATTTTTGGATACAGACTAACGAGTAGTAGACAGTGTGGGTACAATGAGCTTGTTGTTGCTAATCCTAGCTCATATGCTGTTTCTGCAAATGGCGGAGCAAAAATTTGGACGGCTCGCTCCATTATATATGAATAGGAGTGCTCTTCGATATTTCGTGCTGCATTAGCAAAGCACGCTGGATTATTCCGATCTCTCATCCATTGAATTTGGCCTCCCTCGTTTTCTCCAGATCCACCGATCCAGCGCAGTGTTCCATTCGGTGCTTCTCGCAATCGACGATTTAGTCTGGCATGCAGATCTGCGACTTCAGCTTTAGCCCAGGTTGTTAAGTCGTTCATGGATGAGTTTAGGCTGTCAAAGATGTGGTAGATAGCCGCTTGGTCGGTAATCTCTAGTGGAATATCGTGCAATAATTTTGAATGAACGAGTGTTCCGTCATTTCCAGTGCTGATTCTTGAAGCCGCGTCGGTATAAAGTCTCTTTGGTAACACGGGTAATCCAGCATACCCCCCGCTTAGTAGGGATGCTGGAATAAGTTGGTTGCGCACGAAAGCTGAGAATTGTACGTTCCAGGCCGATGCGATGGTGCTTAGTTTCTGTCCTTTTCCGCTATCATATGCTGTTGTAACGTAATACTTCACAAAACGATCCCAGAATTCGCTCATGAATACGTCTGAAGTTAAGTGTGTAGGTGTGATATCTGATGGTTGAGTCTCTATAAAATCTCCTAGATTCGATAGCATTGGCATTGCTCGATAACGCCTTCCTGATAGGAAGATATGAGTTTCAGAATAGAGTTTCCTTGTAAAGTCGGCACCAAGCTTTCGGTAAAACGCCCATAAGGGAAGAAAATGCATTCCTCCAGAAACATTCAGCAACGGCCATCCTCGCCAATATTCTATTTTTTTGGGGCATTGCTCTAAGCTATTCAGCACACTTATGTATTTGTTTATTGCTTCGATAGTCAAGGGAAATGAATACTCTTTCTTGCTGGGGTATTTCTCTGATAGGAAAGGAATTATTGATATGAAAAACTTCGCTCGTTGGGCGCGAAGTAGCGGAGTCGTTTCAATATGTTTTTCTGAATATAAAAAACCTAGGAAGCCTTCCGCCACCTTTCGGAATTTCGATTGCGATCGCGGAGTTGCCAGCTGACGGGTTATCTGGAGGTAGCACTCAAAACTTTTAAGCGTAATCTGCTTCACCGATGAACATAGCCGACCACGGCTCGACGTTGCGTCGGTAAATATTGCCCTTTGGTATTCATTCAGCTGCTCATACGGATAGTGATCATAGTGGACCCCATTTGAGAAGATTGGCAACGATTGTATGGACGGAAATGCCATGGTAAGCCCTGATCTGACGGTCTAAATTCGATTTTGACAACCAAACCTAAAAAGTCAA
>NZ_JBTMNG010000003.1:0-225501 GCF_054481335.1 Pseudomonas fluorescens group sp. PF-1 | reverse complement strand
TGGAAGGTCAACCAGGCGGATGCGAGGACGCAGATCGCCAGCCACGCGAAGATCAGCAAGCCAGCCGCCGCGATGACAATGCTCATGAGCTTTTCAGCCTGAGTTAGCAGGGCCAGCTTGGGCATACCGGAAGAGGGAATTTCTGTGGACATTGGTAGATTCCTTTTTCAATGACAAAGCCCGCGAGCTGGTCAGGCTTGCGGGCTTCTTGTGTGGGAGGAAGGATTACTTCTTGGCGTCGATGAACGGCAGGGTTCCGCCTGGGAGTACCGTGGTAGGCAGCACGCCGTTCCAGCGCTCGGCTTTGGTAAGCTCGACCAGGCCGGGGTTGCTGCCCAGGGCGCGGGCGCGGGCGTCGATGGCTTTTGCTTCCGCTTCACCGCGCAGCTGGATGCTTTCCGCTTCGGCACGTGCGGCGGCCAGTGCCGAATCCGCGGTAGCCTGGGCTTGGGTGACGACAATCCGCGCCTGGATCTGCTCAGTGGCCAGTTGCTGCTCGCGAGTCTTCACGGCAACCTCAGCGCGCATGCGTTCTTCGATCGACTTCTCGTAGGCGTCACTGAAGTCGATGTTCTCGACCTGCACACTGTCGATCACCACCGGTCCACTGATTGCGCCCTTGATTGCGGCGGCGATATCGGCAACCAGCTTGCCCCGTTGCTGTACGGCGTTGACGGCGGTGTACTGACCGAAGACGTTTTCTACCTGTGTCGGGACATGGCGGCTGATTGCCCTTGTCAGCAGGCCGTCCAGATCGGCGTAGCCCTTGTAGACCTCCGCGACCTCGCCTGCCGGCACGTGCCAGCTGACCGAGACCGACAGCGTTGCAGCCTGCTGGTCACGGCTGTACGCCTGCAAGCCGTCCCACTTGGTGGCGTTGTTCTGTATCGAGATCGCTTTGGCGCTGTCGATGAAGGGGATTTTCCAATGCAGCCCAGGATCTGCCACCTCCATAAAGGCTCCGTTGCGCAGGACTACTGCGCGCTCTTTCTCGTCGACGGTATAAAACGAACCCAGCAGCAGACCCACACCAATAACGGCCACAACGGCAATCGAGCCGAGAGCCAGGGGAGATTTGGAGGAGGATGAGAAATTGTTGAATTGCATACTGATGATCCTTGGTGGTTGGTCGGCGGATAGTTTGTTAGGTATTGGCTGAAGAATGTCCCGATTTCAGGCGGTTTTATCGCCTGAAAGCGGGCTACGCTGTTTGCGGTTGTGCGGTGTTTTTCTCCTCGGTTTCGGTCGCGTTGCATTGGCCACGCTATAGGCATGCCTGAAAAACCCAAGTCACCTCGATACGGCCGGCTACCTGGCGGATTGAGTCGTAGGGGCTGACAGCGCGAAAAAAAGGCGACACAAATGGTCGCCTGAGTTCTATGGGCCCCCGTTTAGAGGCTCTTCAACACACCCCAGTGAACTGGACGGCGATCCGCCTTTTCCAGTGCCTCCGCTGCTACCGAGGCTTGCTCGTGCGAACTCCACACGCTGTCGGAGCAACGCTCAACTCCGTGCTCCTGGTCTCGGAAAATCAGGTCAAAGGTCGGAGCTTCATACTGGTCAGAGATATCCCGCACTACAAAGCGCTCGTGCTCGAGGTGATGTGTCACGGCGGATGCGGCGCTCACAGGCATGATCCTGCTTTCAGGGGAGCTGAGGATGCAGACCCCGAGGGGACTCCCAGCTGCTCCGCCGAACCGTCGCGCTCTGGTTGGGAGATGGACGTTTCTATGTTGCAGCGACCGATCTCAATTCCAAGCTCATTGCTGGCCTGTTGGGAGAGATCTTGCAAAGCATCCTCAACAGCTAATTCGAGCTTGGCCTTCAGTCGAGAAAGCGCTTGTGGTGAGCCAGTAACTCCAATGGCCAGGCTGAGGGTAAGTCCAGCCTGATGCCGGGCTTGGGGCGTGACGACCTGCATAAATGGTTCTCCGTATAGGTTGATCTGCCTCCTTCTCTCACGATCGTTGAGAATCCCAAGATCCAACCGCGTGTTGGCATGAGCAAAGTCCCTGTAGTTTTGGGGGTTAGTAAGGCGTTTCGTGGGGGTGTTTCGACAAATGGGCGGTGAGCACTTGCTTACTGAAGTCGGTCAGGATTTCAGGAGCAAGAACGGAACCGGTGATTGCGGCGGCGGGGCGAAAAATCCTCTTGCCGGAGGCCGTGAGCCAATCGAACACCATGAAGTGTTGGTGGGCTCCAGTTTTGAGAGCCGGCAGCGCCTGCCAGGTCATAGTTGAGCTTGCGTATAGCGACAGCGCTGATATGACGGTTTGCGACTCCCGAGCATTGCGGCTCTGCTACGGCAGAGCGTCATAGGCGCTGAGGGTCGCGCCGAGAACATCAGCGGGCTGAAGTCCGTCAAGATTCTTCAGATCCTCACCGCCCTGCATTGCTCGGTAGCCATCCAGCGTCAGCTGACCAACGAGCCGGGGACCAGCAACCAGGTTGTATGAGTACAGCCAGAATCCAACGGCATTTCGTGCACCGGCTGCTTCGTCATCGATAACCCAGCTTGCATCGCGCAGCGACTCGGCAAACTTGCGAGCACGCGCCTTTCCTACGTCATCCATCTATGGCTCCTATCTTTTGGCCTGCGTCGACGCCTGTGCGAAAGCTCAGGCACTGTCGAGCACAGTCGCACGCCGGCCGGAAAACCCAAGTCGAGATGCGAGCATCAGGAAGAGCCTGTATCGGCGCATTGGCAGGAAAAAATATCCGTCTCAATCAGGCTGCGCTCTGTTGCCGTCTCCATTCCACGGATCGAGCACCTGGCTTGGGTTATTTCGAAGCGATGGTTTCCTACCTGTAGTTCTTACAGCGGGAAACCTCGATGCAGCTCCGACCCTACCAACAACAGCAGGATTTTGAACTCCGCAAGGGCATAAGCCTTGGCGCGATCATTCAGATGCTGATGAGTCCTACGGGCTCCGGTAAGACAGAGGTGGCCAAGCACATCATTGCCGGTGCGCAGGCGAAGAACCGGAGGGCCTGGTTCATCGTCGACAGCGTGAAGCTGCTCGATCAGACGCTTGAGCGGTTCCACAAAGATGGATTGGTCGCCGGTGCGATTCAGTCAGACCATCCCTGCACTGACTATCGAAAACCCATCCAGGTCGCAACGATCCAGAGCTTGCGTCCGCGCCTGGACTACATGCTCAACCACCACAAACCACACCTTGTTCTCATTGACGAGGCGCATGTCATCCACGAAGCCCATATTGAGCTGATCACGTGGTGCCGGCGGAACAAGGTGCCAGTTATCGGGCTCAGTGCTACCCCTTGGCGGCGAGGCCTGGGCCGCATCTTTGACAGACTGGTCAACTGCATCTCCCTTTCCGAGCTGACAGACCAAGGTTTCCTTGTCCCTACACAGTGCTACGCGCCCTCCGTGCCTTCGCTGAAGGGGGTGAGCACGAAGCCGAATGGTGACTGGATCGAGGACGAGCTTGCCACGGTCATGGGTGACGCCAAGCTGCTTGGTGACGTGGTAACGCACTGGAAAGAACTGGGTGAAAACCGCAAAACGATGGTTTTCGCCTGCAACGTCCAGCATTCCAAGAAGCTCGCTGCTGAGTTTTTAAAAGCTGGGGTTGCCGCAGCTCATATCGATGGCTATATGCCTCCGCATGAGACCGAGGAGATCTTGCGCCAGTACAAGGCGGGCAAGATAAGGGTCTTGGTCTCAGTGGCTATGCTGATCAAGGGGTTTGATGACCCCTCGACCAGTTGCCTCGTGATAGCGCGGCCTACCAAGTCCCTGATGCTTCACTACCAGATGATTGGCCGCGGGCTGCGACTCTCGCCTGAAACTGGAAAAATCGACTGCATTATCATTGACCACTCCGGGAACCTCTTGCTTAACGGGAAGCCAACGGACGAGGTGCCCGATGCCATGGACAATGGGGAAGGGGAGCGTCTTGACCGCCGCCCGCAGGACAAAGGCGATCAGGAGAAAAAAACCAAGCCATGTCCGAAGTGCAGCTTTGTTTTCAGCGGATTGCTCTGTCCGAAGTGTGGCAATGAAATCGTAATACCGGATGGGGTGGCGGTGGCCACCGGCAAACTGGTGAAGCTAGACGATCGACGCAAAGTGCTCGGGCCGACCAGTAAACAGCACACTTTCTGTGAGCTGCTTGGGTACGCCCGTGAGACCGGCAAGAAAGACGGGTGGGCTCAGTACGCATACCAGGCATACATGAAAGAGCTGCCAGATCGCGCATGGATCGGTACCGTGCAACCCAAACCACCGAGTGAAGACATGAAAAGCTGGGTGAAGGGCTATAACGTCCGTCGCGCCAAAAGCAAACGCCGATTCGGGTGAACCGGCGGCTTGGGATTATCCAGAGCCATGTTTCACTGCTTTCAGCTGGGACTTAACACCCATGCGATTTTTCAACAACCAAGGATTGACATCCTCCCCCGGCTTAAACGCCGGGGATTCCCTCTCCAGGACGCTCATGCCCGAGCGCGAGAATGTTCCTGGCCGCGTTCACGTCGCGGTCGTGAGTGACACCGCACTCACAGATCCATTCTCTTATTCCAAGCCCTGCGATACCTCTCGGCCTGCTGTCGGGCAATGCACCGCAACAGCTACAGGTTTGGGTGGTGTACGCCTCGTTCACAACCCTGAAGACGATGCCTGCGTGCGCGCATTTGTAGGCCAGCATTGTTTTCAGTTGACCCCAGCCGGCATCGAGCACCGACTTGGCCATCTTGGTTTTGACGAGTTTCTGCGAGCTGACATCGCCCACGATGATCGTGTTGCAGCGCTCGACCAGCGAGCGGCTGAATTTGTGTAAGGCATCCTTGCGCCGGTTGGCTATCTTGGCGTGGATTGCCCGCACGCGAGCCTTCTTGCCGGCACGCTGGGCGCTGGCCAGCTTGGGCTCCAGGTCGCGGTAGAAACGCCCATTCTCCAGCCGCTGCCCGTCGCTACAGGTGGCCACGTCCTTCAGGCCCAGGTTGATGCCTACTACCCCTTGCCCCGTCGATAGCTGGGTCTCCAGCTCGACGACCACATTGAAATACCAGCGGCCTCGGGCGTCTTCGCTGAAGCTGCCGGAGCGGAGGCGGTACTGGCCCAGCCCGTAGCTGTCCCAGACCTTGAAGCATCTGCCATTGTGGAACACCTGGCCGTTCTTCCAGCTCGCTGCGCCGGATTTGAACGGAATCCAGCCGAGCGAGCGGCGAACACCGATCGATTTACGCCAGCTCAGCCGGGCCTTCTTGAACTGCCGGCGGCGCGTGGCGTATTCCCGCGACACTTCCTGCAATGTCTGCGAGTGCAGGCCCAGTTCCTTGCTTGCGCCCTGGGTATAGCGATCTAAGTCGTAGGCCGACAGAAAGACCCCGCGCTCACGGATCGAGCGATGGCTGAGTTCGTTCAGGTAGTTCCAGACGAAATTCACCTGCCGGGCCATCTGGCGCAGCAGCTGAGTGTGTTTGTCTCGAACGCGAACCTGGAGGGTCTTGGTGTGCTTCATGTCGGCAGCGTGCCATAGCTCTGGAATAACCCAAGGTGAGCCATCGCTATTCTCCGGCCGCCCCGATCTAGGGCGGCGTCTGCGTAATTCAGACCAAAAAACCGCCCGAAACCAGACCTTTCCCCGCGACCTGCATGAAACGATCTCCTCACCTAAGGAGACTCACATGCCCAGCGAAAAATATCTTCCGGCGATATGCCGATCACCACTCATTGACTACCTGGCAGGCATCGGCTCGCACGCGGTCATGATTCTGACGTTCAGGCACAGCGGCGAAGAGCTGCGCTCGATGTCCAGTCGTCACGCTGCCGGCTTGATGGCAGTAGCGGTTGGCATGGTCGTCGCCTGTACCCACCTCGCCCCGAGCTCCAGCTCCACGCATAGCTTGGCGCTTTACACACTATTTCCCCTCCTCATAGCAGCAGCAGCCTTACGCACCTTCGGAATGCATGCCGTTGCAGGGTATGCGACGTTCCTGGTGGTGACAGAGCCGGTAGCCCTGGTTGTTCGCCATCTCCCAATGGGCGACCTGATTGATGCCGTGTTTTCGTTCTGGTGCTTAGCAGCGCTGTCTGTCTACGGCGGCAAATGTGCAAAAAACAGAATGGAGTCGCCTCAATGAAGTCGACCGCAGAACAGCTCCCCATCATCGAATACCAAGGTGACCATCTGGTGGTGAAGGCCTATGCCGGGTGCGGCAAGACGACAACGCTTGTTGCCTACGCCAACCATCACAGCCACTTGCGCATGCTCTATCTGGCGTACAACCGCGCTATCCGGGATGAAGGCGCGGAGAAGTTTCCGAAAAACGTAGTGTGCAAGACATCCCACCAGTTGGCCTGGCCGCAGTTTGGCCGACACTATCAGCACAAGCTCGGGAACATCCGTCTGACGGATGCTGCCGGGCTCCTCAAAACACGGAACTGGGGAGATGTTCGAGACGCTATCGCTGTGCTCAATGCCTACCTTTCGAGCGCTGACGAAGAAATCAGTGAGGCGCATTATTTTGCTGCGCTCAGCGAGGAAGAGGCAGCGGAGCACGGAGCCGATCACCTCGACCGGACGATAAATTCTGCCCAGAAACTCTGGGACGAGATGATCGATACCGAGAGCAAATTCCCCTGCCAGCATGACGCATACCTGAAGCTCTTCCAGCTCAGTAATCCCCAGCTGCCGTATGACGTGATCCTTTTCGATGAGGCGCAGGACAGTAACCCCGTAACTGCCTCCCTGGTCGCTGGTCAGAAGGCGAGGAAGATATTTGTCGGCGACAAATGGCAGCAGATCTACCGTTGGCGAGGGGCTGAGAACGCACTTGATACGCAGATTGTGCAGGGCGCGGCGTCGATGTTCTTGACCAACTCGTTCCGGTTCGGGCCGATGATTGCCGGCGTAGCCAATGCGATCCTCAAACAGCAAGGGGAAACACGTCCCCTGGTTGGGTTTGGTGCCCGCGACAAAGTGACGACATCGCTGCCCTCTGGATGTAACCACTACACCGTGCTCAACCGCACGGTGATCGGCGTGATCATGACGGCCATTGATGCTGTATCTGACGGCCAAGTTGTCTACTGGAACGGGGGGATTGAGGCATACCAAATCTCCGACCTCGAGGATGTTTACCATCTGAAGGTCGGCCGCAAGGATGAGATCCGCAACAAGCGCCTTTTCGGGCAGTTCAGCGACTTTGGAGGGTTTGCCGAAGCGGCAGAGGAGTCGAAGGATGCCGAGATGAATCGGATGCTCAGGATACTCAAGGAGCACAACGACATTCCGAAGTTGATCTCGGCGCTACGCCGCAACTCAACAGATGATCCTCTTGATGCAGATGTGATTGTGAGCACCTGCCACCGCTCGAAGGGGCTGGAGTGGGATGTGGTTGTCTTGGAAGAAGATTTCCCAGACATCTTCGACGAAGAGAAGATCACCCCTGATCAGCGGGTTGATGAGTTGAATTTGCTCTATGTCGCAGCCACAAGAGCAAAGAAGGTGTTGGTGATCAACAGCATCACCCAGGTCGTGATCCAAAAAAGTCACGCTGAGGCCAAGCGGGAGATGGAAGCAGCAGCGGGGCAGCGCGCATGATCTACCTCTATCTCGCGCTTTTACTGGTGCCGGCCGGCGCGATTTTTGTCTGGGGTAAGCTGGTGTCACAGTTTTCGGTAAAGACGTGGATCGTCTATCGGAACACTGGAATCATCGGCGGGCCTGTACATGAAATGGCGCACGCGATTGCATGCCTGCTCTTCGGCCTGCGAATCAGGAAGCTTGCTCTATTCGCACCGGATGCAATCACTGGGCAGCTGGGCTACGTCGAGTTTTCCTACAGCCCGTTTTCTCTGCGCAACTCGATTGGTCTCCTTGTTCAGGGCATAGCGCCCTTGTTGGCCGGGGGCGCAATCGCCGTTATCTCCCTTGGCACATCATACGATCAGAGCCTTCCCGACCAGGGATTGGTGCCGTTGGTTGTCTGGATCGGCGCTGTGGCCACCGGTTCTGTTACCGCGATCGTCGACTTGGGTACTGGCTCATTGCAGGGGTTTGCTCTGGCGTTACTCGTCCTGGTTATCTCGATGCACGCCATCCCAAGCACAGCCGATACCGCCCTGGGTCTCAAGGGATTCGCGATCATCGCGGTCGCTTTCGGCGGATTAATTTTCTTGCTCCAGATGATCCCATTCCAAGGAGAAGGCGTAGCAATGGCGTTCATCATCAAGGCAGCGGATCTGGGGACGCGCTATCTCGAGATCGGCATGTGGCATGCACTCAACGGCGCGGTGACGGTGGTGACCCTATCTGTAGTAGCGAGCTTAGTGCTGATCCTGCTCCCAGCGTTTTTCTTCCATCTAAAATCCTTCTGGGATGGAGCCCGTGGCCATGTTTGAGCACTTATGGTGCATGCAATCGCGGGTGCATTAGGCCCGAGCAATTCACGAAGTCAAGGAAATTATATGCCCAAGTTTCTTAACACCAGCGCTACCAATTACTACCTGGAGGAGCTGATCAAGAACGCCAAAGAGCGGCTGATCCTGATCAGCCCGTTCCTCAAAATCAATGATCGCATCCGCGAGCTGCTGGAAGACAAAAACCGCATGAAGATTGACGTGCGGATCGTCTACGGCAAGAGCGAGCTCAACCCTCAGGAAATTAACTGGCTCAAGGCCCTGACCTTCGTTCGCACGAGCTTCTGCAAGAATTTGCATGCCAAGTGCTACCTCAACGAAGAAGTGGCCATCATCACGAGCCTCAACCTCTACGAGTTCAGCCAGGTCAATAACAACGAGATGGGCATCCTGCTGACCCGGGAGGCTGACTCGGAGTGCTACCGCGATGCCTACGACGAGGCTCAGCGTATTGTCCGTGTAAGCGATGAGGTGCGTATTGCAATGGAAATGGTCGTCAAGGTCGAAGGCGGTGGCGCTGCTGCTCAGGCAGCATCGGCATCGACCGATGAGGCTGATGGTGGTTCAGGCGCTATGGCCAAGCTCACCTCTGCAAAGTTGGCTGCAAAAATGGGCATCAAGACGAAAGACCTGATGGATCGGCTTGTTGCGGGGGGATACCTCGAGCTTCGAGATACCATGCATTACCTGACAGACCTTGGTAAATCCGCAGGTGGCGAGTTCCGGAAGGGGCCTGGCGGTTTTTACTTTTTATGGCCGTTTGATTTTGATTTTTGACGCTTGTGTCGAGGCCCGACCGGCACGGAAAGCAAGCCTGAATGCCATGGAATTCCTCACCTGATGTGAGCCGGCCCAGAAGCACGATAAGCGAGCCGCCCAAGGCTGACTAAGGGCGGCTTTTCTTTCTCCTCCGGGCCTGCTTGACCGCAAATTTGCGTGATCCCAGAGGGTTGCAGGCATCCCTGTAAATAGGCATCATGGCCCTACCGAAAGGTGCGTAAGCTGCGCGCTATTGCAGCTCAAGAACCCTCACAGTCCCGATCGGGGCTGTTCAAGTAAGCATAAGTCCGTCTGACCTATGCTACCCCCCAGAATCAACCATCCACGCATGAGCGTAGATGTTTGTCCGTGCCTGGCACGGGTCGTTAGCTGCGACTCTAATCAGCTTAAAAACCTACCCATGCGGGGAAACCCGTATGGGATTTCTCCGCTCTGAAAACTGGAGTTGAGAATATGAGCAATACCAACGAAGTCGTTAATCTGACCAAGTTTAAAACTACCCGTGAACTCGAAGCCTTCGGGGTTCGTAATCTTACGAGTTGGAAGGAATTTCAGGAGATTCGTAATCTCCTTTTCTTCCCGGTGTTGCCGACCAAGGAAAGTGTTGCAAAGCGCGTTGAGCGTCTTGCCGAAATTGCCCTTGCTGAAGCAAAAAAATCTGGCACAACTACCGTTCTGGTCAGTTGCCCGCCATGGATGATGCATTCGCTGTGTGCCGAGCTGGTTTATCACGGGCTCACACCAGTCGTAAGCTTCACCAAAAAAACCAGTGAAGACAGCCTGTCTGTGATTGATCTGGTAGTTGCTGCGTAAACCTGCACAAAATAAACCGCCCACTGGGGGAGTCTTCCCCTATGGGGATTCTCCTTTTCTTGGGCAACTGCTTTCGAGAACGGAGAATATAAAATGCAATTCAATGCAAAAGTTGAGATGAAAGAGTTCGGCTTCAATACCAACGCGCAAGCGCCAGGTTTTGCAGAAGGACACCAGTGGATGCATCACGTCGCGCCGAAGAAGAAGTATTTTTTCCGCGAGATGCTGGTCAAGCCGTTCATGAGTTGGCTCTACGCTCCGTTTGGGGATAGCTGCATGCTCCTCGGCCCAACTGGATCGGGTAAGTCTTCGCTCGTAGAGCAAGTCACTGCCCATCTTAATTGGCCCTGCATCACCGTTTCGGCACATAGTCGGATGGAAATGCCGGAGCTTACTGGTTACAACCTGCCTGTCACTGATCCGGTGAGCGGCGACCTGAACACGAAGTTTGTGGATGGGCCGCTGACCCAAGCAATGCGTAATGGGTTTGTGTTCGTGCTCGATGAGTACGACACGCTTGATCCGGCAGTAACTGTAGGTCTGCACGCTGTCATGGAGGGGAGACCCTTGGTGATTGCGGAAAACAATGGTGAGGTTGTGAAGCCTCATGCCAACTTCCGGTTTGTCGCTTGCGGCAATACGGCGGGACAGGGTGATGCATCGGGAGTACATGCTGGCACCATGCAGCAGAACCTGGCATCGCTGGATCGCTTCCGAGTGTTTGAGGTTCCGTACCTTGAGGCTGATAACGAAGTAGCAACTTTGATATCTGCTTTGCCAATGCTTCCGAAAGAGATGGCGAAAAACATGGTGAAGGTTGCGAACTCCATTCGTAATCAACATCAAGGGTTAGGTGGTAATTACCTAAGCGTCACGATGTCCACTCGGACATTGCTTCGCTGGGGGCGTATCTCTTGTGGATACACTCACCAGGGCGCGGCTAATCCGCTTCAACTTTCGCTGGATGAATCGCTGCTCAATCGCTGCGATTTAGTTCAGAAGACAGCAATTCGTAAGATCGCCCAGAGTGTCTTTGGTGGCGATTGGAAAGTTGCTGTGTAAAAACCCTAAGGGGGAATCTCCCCCACCGGGCGCGATTCCCCCTTTTTCATGCATGTGAGAAAGGAGAATCGTGAAATGTCCATTCAACAGAATGAGATCAAAATCCTAGACCAACTACTGCTGGTCGATCTTTCCGGTATCCATCTGTGGACTGCTCGGAAAAAGCTTAAACCTGAAATGCTGGAGGGGAAGATTCCTCCTGCTATTTTGGCTTCACTCGGCTCGATGCGTGTAATCGACCCGGAGAAGCTGAAACCGTTTGAGAAGATCAAGCGGCAGGCTACAAAGGTGGTGGAAGAGTGTGGTGTGCGGTTCCTCGGTGGCTATGCAGTTTCCCAGGACAAGATCCAGGAGGTTGTTGACCGACTGGAAGCGCTCAAATCGCAATTCTACGACTTGAAAAACAACTTTCTCCCTAACTACGAACGCTGGATCACTGAGTGGATCGACAAGGGCTGGGAGAAGCAAGAATGGCGTGATGCTATCCGCACCTCGGTGACACCGAAGGCGCAGGTAGATGCAGGGATGCATTTTGGGTACGCGGCATGCCGTGTTTCCCCTGATGGCGACAAGCACCTCTCTAACACGCTGGGTACGCAGGTCCGTGGTTTGTCAGATCAGCTGTACGCTGAGACGGCAGATACAGCCGAGCGCTTGCTTGAAACAGGCTTGGCCACTCGTGGCCATGTCACACAAACGACGCTGAACACTGTTCGGAAGATCAACGCCAAGCTTCGCGGCCTGATGTTCCTGTCCAGTGAGGTCAAAGCCCTAACCGAACACATTGAGGAAGTCCTTGCGGCTCTCCCCAAGTCCGGGGTGGTTAATGGCTCTCAGTACAACAGCGTTGTAGCCCTTGTGTCGGCCCTTTCTGATGAGGACTCGATCAAGCGGCTGATCAAAAACCTGAACATTGCCAACGGTCATGAAGATGCATCGATGGCCTTCGTTCCAGCATTGCCTTCAGTTGAAACCGAGGCCCCGGCCGGTGTTGAAACAGAGGCTCCTACAGCAGTTGAGATCGAGGCCCCGGCCGAGACTGTCGCTGTTGTTGCTGTACCTGATGCTGAAGTACCCGCGGATGCCGTAACGATGGTCGAGGAAGAGCTGAGCGCAAGCGTAGCTACTCCGAGTTGTCACGACAGCATCAACGAAGTACCAGCAACACCCGAGGTTGTTGAACCAGCTGAATCCGTTCCAGTGGAGCAGTCTGAAGAACCCCTCGTAATCAATCCGTCCGAACCCGATATGCCCTTCGGCACCTTCTGGTTCTGACATCACACACAAACCCCGCGTGGGAGTAGCCCTCCTCGCGGGGTTACTCCTTTTCGCGGTGGCGAGAAAGGAGATAAACGATGAGCAATCAATCCCTGGTCGGCACTCTGCCGATCTATGCACAGCACCTTGCCGAGCTAACTGGCGTCAAAGTGCACGTTGAGGGTATCCAGGCTAAGACAGATGGAAAAAACGTATTTGTCCCCTTCACCGAGGACGATCTGCCGCTGTCCTTCGGGTACATCGCACATGAATGCTCCCATGTCCGCAACACAGACATGGGCTGCTTTCGCGACTCATGCCCGACACCCTTCCGCAAGAATCTGCTGAACATTCTTGAGGACATCCGCATTGAACGATTGAGCATGGATCAGTACCCAGGTACTGAGTCGGACATCCGCTACCTGAACCGCAAGGTTCTGCTTGAGCCGTTTCGGCCTGAGCAGGTGGATGACTGCCCGGCGCTCCATGTGATTCACAACGGAATTCTCTACGGCGGTTACTGGCTACTCCAGGAACCGCAGCTTGAGGTTCCAGCAAAAGCCTACCTGGCCCGTATGGAGACCCTTCTTGGGGCTGACCTTACGGATCAGATCCTGACCCTGGTGAAGAACACCCTGACGTGCGAGAGCACAACAGATGTTCTCGCTCTGGTGGACGCGATTATCGACCTGCTGCCTTCGCAAGAGGATGAGCAGGAAGATGAGCAACCGCAGCCCGAGCAAGGCTCGGAGGGTGCTCCTCAGGACTCGCAAGAGTCGGGTGGAGGCGATCAGCAGCAGGAGCAGAAGCAAGACGGTGGTGCGGGTGCAGGTGATGAAGGCAAAGAGGAGGGGCAACCCGAATCCAAGCAGGAAACATCTGATGGAGGCCAGTCCGGCTCCGAGCCGCAAGACCAATCCCAACCAAGTAGCGGCAGCAATGCCGGCGACGATGGCCAAGAAACCTCGCAGTCCAGCAATGGCAGCGGCAAACCTTCCCCAGAAGCCAGCAACCTGCGCGAGCAGGCCAAGGATGCAACCGAAGCCGACCTGAAAGGGTTGATCTCGGAAGTTGGCGACAAGGCGGGTGAGTTGCTAGGCCGTAAGGCAGTGCGCGACGGTAATCCGCTCCGACCATTCTCTCTGGATGGGAGGGGGAGGAACCGATCCGATCAAGCGAGCGTCCGCCGTGTGCAATTGGGCATCGAGCAATCTGCCGGTCTACGACAGTGCCTTAATGGGCTGTTACAGGCGCAGGTTGATTGCCGTGTTCGGCTGAAGCGGCAGGGCAAGAGGATCGACACTGGCCGTATCGCCATGATGAAAGGCGGCGAAACGCGGGTGTTTAGAAGTAAGTCTCGAGCAGAGCGTCAGTCTGCATCAATCCAGATTCTTCTCGACAAGTCGGGGAGTATGAAGTCTGCGATGGATCAGGCCGAAGCCGCAGTCTATGCGGTGCTAAGCGCGCTGGAGGGACTTCCGCTGGTGACAACCGGCGCGATGTCGTTTCCCAACAAGGCAAACGATGGCGTTGAGCGCTGCGCACTGATCAAGAGCCCGAAAGAGCGATTGATCAGGGCGGTAAGCGAAGGTGGCTTTGGTGTGATGTCGGAGGGCGGTACGCCTCTTGCGCAAGCACTGTGGCCGGCTGCTGTTGAAGTTCTTCGTGCGAAGGGCGAGAAGAAGATTCTTTTCGTCATAACGGATGGGGAACCGAACGCAGGTACTACTCATGCAGCGAAAGAGTTTATTCAGCGGTGTGAGGTCAGCGGCATCGAAGTGATTGGACTTGGTTTCGGAAGTGCCAATGAGCACATCCTGAAAGCATTGTTCAGCCAATACCGTGCTGTTGGGGAGGTTGCGAATCTCAAGAACTCGCTCTTTGAGCTTGTTCGCGAAGCATTAGCTGCCTGACAAATAACCATTCAACCCACTAGGGGCTTTCCCTAGTGGGAGGCCTCTGTCGGTTTGAGGAGGTCTGAAATGGAAAATACTGCGACTGCGTTGCCCTTGCTGGATCTGTTTGGGGAACAAGTAATTATTCAGCGCCGCTCGTTTGAGCGGAGACCACGGAGAAAGGCAAGCCATGCGCGAGTCTTTCAACTTGGATTTCTCGACATTCTGGAAATGTCAGACGCTGAGTTGGAAGCCCTGCGGACACGAGACGAAATCACCGATGATTACGTTGAGTGGATGCGGGAATACCTGCTGAAAATCACTCTGAGGCAGATCATTCATCCTCAGCTCAGTGAGCAGAATTGGCGCGAAGCAATGGATTGGGTACTTTCGGACGAAGTTCATCCGTTTAGCTTCCGAGTCTGTTGTGAAGCAATGATGTGCGACTTCGAAGATGTTCGCGCTACCACATTGAAAATCGCAGCCAAAGAACTGGTTAAGTAAATAGAAGCCCGATAGGGGGAAAGCCCCCTACGGGCTTTCTCCCTTTCTGCGTTTCGTAGAAATGGAGAATCAGATGAATGCTTATAAGGATGCCCAGGCCGGCGAAGCCAGGACGTTCGTTACTCGTAACGATCAGGTGGTCAAGCTAGTTGAAAGGCTGCTGAAACGCGCTGCCGGCGTTCTCGTCGAGAAGGTTTGCCGCAAGGCTATGACGGAAGGCGAGCTTCAGGTTGTAAAGCAGGCGGTTGAGCGTGGCGAGCTGTACAAGGTTTTCAGCCTTGTTCGTCCGGCTGCTGACCAAATGCGACGTGTGGACAGCAAGAACATTTACTGGGACTGGATTGATGCCTTCGGGAGCTATTCGGACGCAGTTGGCTCTTGCTGGCCATACATGAGCCAGGAGCGAAGAGCGTACGCTCTGCTGCACGCTGAAGAGCTGGCCAACGCAATCTGCAAATAACCCTACCGGGGAACCCCGGCGGGGTTCTCCATGAAAATGGAGATGAAAATGCACCGGTTTGTTGAAGAAAAGATGGCAAAAGCCGCGCCTGTTCCATGCGACTTCATCCTTGGCGATACCGTGACGGTGACAAATGGATACGGAGTCGAAATCCAGGGAAAGAAAATCCTTGGATTCGTCCGGGAGATCGATCCTGAGTTTCGCCCTGATGCATTCGTTTTTCTGGATTGGGATTGCTACTGGTTCCCGGTTTCGCCAGAAAAATTGAAGCTCGAAAGCAGATATTCAGGACTCTAAAAAACACAACCCAAGGGGGAGAAATCCCCCGCGGGGCTTCTCCCTGCATGGATGTATGGAGAAGTCGATGAACGCGATCCTCGAAGCTGCTCGTTTGCAAGGCCAGGCCTCGATAAGCCGTAAGGCTTGGGTAACCAAAGGGGGCACAAAGGTTCACCTATGGGAGCTGTCATCAGGGGGCGTCATCCTCCTGAAGCACTCGCGGGGAGAAGGTTTTTTCCAGCCGATAAAGCTGGAGGAGCCAATGGAGATGGTTGTTGACCGTTTCCGGAATAAATGCGGCCACAAGGTGTTCTCACCTAATGGGCTATGAGTGTGAAAGGGTGGCCTTCGGGTCACCCTTTTTTTTGGTTCGCCATCTTGTTAAAGGGCATCGGTTTGGTATCATCGCAGGCATAGAGCGGGCCTCAGGTCGAGCTCTCAAGAACCCCTCCAGCACAGAGCCCTCTGTGCTTAGAACTTAGCGCCATGCATGAGCATGTCCGCCAAGGCCTGAAACGTGTATGCGTTCAGGCAGTGTTCTCATCATGTATGTGATGAGTCACAAAAAGCAGAGCCACGCTTTCAAACCGGCTTAAAAATAGCACTCAAATTATCGACATCCAGGCAACTGGATATTGGTTTTTCTGCGTGCATAAAAAACCCGCAGCGGGGAGATTACTTCCCGCCAGGGTGGTTCTCCGTCTGCATCTTTTGCTAACGGAGAACACCATGAAAACTCTCATCGTCCTTACCGCTCTTGTTGTTGGTGGCATTCAACTTGGCTTCAAGGCGTTCGATGCAGGCGTTGAAACTGCTCAGCAGTCTCACACCGCAGAAATGATCAAGGCACGTCACGCGCTTTGATTCAATAAGGCTCTTGGCAAAAAGCTTTCGGTTTTACTGGAAGTCTTTGCTTCGTAAGAGGTCGTCCCGATGTTTCATGTAAACGCAATTGACGCTGTTCGCAGCGCATCATCGTTGGCAGAAAAATCGAACTTTGCCTATGCGATTTATTCGCAGGCAAATGGCTTTATTGTTGTTCTTCTAACTCAGCCGAACGGCTCGGAGTTGGAAATAATTAAACCCTGACGGGGAATCCCGTTGGGACTCCTCGTCTTTTTGAGGAGTAAAAAAGATGTACAAGAAAATACTATTCGACTGGATTAAGGCTTCACTTATGGGCGTTGGCTGTAGCTTGTTGGCAGCCGCTTTTGTTTCCATCGTTACACCAGGAACGCATCCGCTTGTCGTATCGTTCTGTCTGGTGCTTGGCGTGGTAATGATGATCGCCGATTTGGTGGTATCCTTGATTACAGCGATGAGCAATCCGAAAGGAGAATGAAATGGACTCGATGCAGATGCTTGTTTACGCAATCGTAGGCGTTGTCGGTGCTTTGGCCCTAACCGGCGTGATCGGTTATGTGGTCGCTGACCGTCTCGACAAGAAGCACGGCACGAACATCAAGGCCCACTGAGCCTTCCCTCAGGGGTTGGCCCAGTGAACGGATTCAAGTCTAGCTTCGGCTAGACCGCTGCGTGGTCACCCTCCGTGGGTGATCCACCAGAGCCCTTCCGTGTGAAGGGCTCTGGGGATCACCCACACCTGGAGAGTTGAACATGACCGCAGCAAACGCACTATTCTGCCAAGAACTCAAAGAACTGATGGTCGAGTCTGGACGGGTGTTCAAAGTCCCCGAGCAGATCGCCAGAACTGTTTCGTCCTCCGATCCGGATACCCGGTTCGTTAAATCATGGGCGGTGATTCATCGCTTGATCCCGAGTGATGGCCAGGTCTTAGTAGTGCCTGAGGCATGATCAAAAACACAGCGAGCCCCGGCCGGTGACCCCACCAGCCGGGGCTTTGCTTTTTCAGGCGATTTTGTTGCCTGAAACCGCGCCATCATTTCTCACCCTTCCCCTAGCATCGAAGCATCCCCATTTTTGGACATGCGATCGATGCGACAACCACTCAAAACAACGCTGAGACGGCTGGTCAACGTGACCGTGATCGGCCTGTATCTCAACAGCATGACCTTCACAGCCTGGGCCGACGCTGTGACAGCAGGATCTGCGGCCGGTCAATCGGTAGGCCAGCAGGCACTTCAGGTATTCGATGGTGGGGACGCCTCCGTCACACTTCAGGATCTTTTCCCTGAAACTGGAGACACTGCCTCGCTCGAGAACGTCTACGGCGACGATGTGAAGACGATCGATCTCGGGTTGCGAGCAAATACCCGCCTCCAATCGGAATCGTCCTCTGAGGGAGAGGCATACCGAACCCTGATCGACAGCGGCAACCGCATGTCGGTAGATCTCTCCAACGACCCTATGCTCAATCAGGCTGATCAAGTTCGTTCCCCTGACTTCATGGATGGGTTTAAGCAGAACTTCGCGGACTGCACCTCTACCGAAGTTTTTGAGAACGTGACGAAAAACGCCCATGTTGCCAATTACAAAACATGTGAGCGCGTCGTGGATCAAGGCGGAAACGTTGAGTTCCTGCATGACTACAAGGTAGGTGTAATCGAATACGTTTCCGGGCAGCCAAACTTTCAGTCGTGCGGACCAGGTTGCTTGTACATCTGGGTCGGCACGGTAGGGGACAACTACTGGAGCGGGAACTGCAAAATCTATGAGGAGTACACCCGATTCCGCGTGATAGCCAAGGACGCCATTATTTCAGCTACCGTCGACAGAGCTGTTTTCGACGATTATTTCCAAATCCTTTTCAATGACGAAATGCTTTGGACGCACACACCTGGTGTCTTCCCGCCGGAAACAGCTGGAAGCTGCGAACGCGGAACAAGCTGGAACGTAGCTCCGAACAAGGTGATCACTGACAAGTTCGGCAGCGATGATGACGTGATCACGTTCAAAACCCGCACCTCGGTTACCGGTGGTGGTGAGGGTTACGCCCGCATCAAGATCATCTATGACCCGGCAAAGGCGTTTGTCGATAATGGTTGGGGGCCGGAAGAGCGCCTGCCTATGTTCGACATGATCGAGGATGGGTTCTGCACCAACGCTCAGATGTCGTGCACGTCTATGCCGGCGGTGGACGCCAATGGCTGTACGGAAACCAATGGCGTTCGGATCTGCCGCTCTGACATGCCACCATCCCCGCACCCGAGCATCGATCCGCTTTGCAAGAAGGCCCAGGTAAGCGCCGAGTGCTCCTACTACAAGGGGAATATGGATTGCTACACGGACGCCCAGGGTGTGCAGCGGTGCCCCTCAAATGATGGCGGCAACCTGAATACCTGCACCCAGTACGAGCAGAACCCCAGCTGCGGTTTTATCTCTCAAGGTTGTATTGATGGCGCAAAAGGCGAGACAGGCTCTTGCTATGCCTTCGAGGAGGTCTGGGATTGCGGTTATGACACCAGCTACGAAACTATCGTGAACACTGGGGCCCAAATCGAATGCCCTGGTGGGGCGCGCTGCATGGGCAGTGAGTGTTTCGACTCGTCGAACACGAAAAGCGGCGATTTTGCCTATGCGGTGGCCATGCTTCAGGTTGCTCAGTTTGCTGAGCACGACCTGGACTGCGGTGGTGATGGTACCGATATCAACGAGGCCAATGACTGCAAGGTGTTCAAAGGCGAGGCTATGGAGTGCAAGAAGGCGCTCGGGGGCTATGTTGACTGCTGCGAAGCGCCGGAAAGCGTAAGCATCTTCGACTATGTAAACCTGACCATGAACACTCTCAAGATGACCAGCTCACTTGAGGCATTGAGCAGGACAGGAAATCTCTTTGCGCCGGGATACTGGGCCGCGGGCACTGAAGCTGCCATGTCTGTCGGCTCCTCGGTTATCAAGGGCCAGTGGGGCACCATTGTCGATAGCGCCACTGCTGCGTTCAATGAGGGATTCCAAGGTGCAGCGATGGGACAGATTCAGCAATGGCTGATGCAGCAGGCCTATGATGCAATGGTTGAAATGGGGGCCTCTGCTGCTGCAAATGCGGTATTCGCTACAGGTGCAGAAGGCACCGCGACCCAGGGTACTGTTACTGGACTAAGTGCCAACGCTGCGATGGTAGTTAATATCATCGGCTGGGTTTATATGGTCTATGTGATTGTGGATCTGCTGATCAACATTATTTGGGAGTGCGAGCAGAAGGAGTTCGAGCTTGGTGCGAAAAAGGAAACCCGGCAATGCCACTTTGTTGGCAGCTACTGCGCATCCGAAGCACTTGGGTCATGCGTTGAAAAGCGAGAGGCCTATTGCTGCTTTGGCTCGGTTGTAGCGCGCATCATTCAAGAGTCAGCCCGTGAACAACTGGGGTTGGGATGGGGTGACGTAAAGTCGCCTACGTGCGAAGGAATTACGCCAGCTCAGATGGCGCAGATGGATTGGTCGCGTGTGGATCTGTCTGAGTGGATCGGCATGCTGAATCTTGCAGGGCGTCTTCCTACCGCTAATACAGTTTCCCTGGAGGATATTACCGGGAGTGGTAGTAAACTTCAGACAACAGATGGAGAAAAGCGTCTGAACACATTAGATAGAAACCTACAGAGGCTTGAGAATTTCGATGTAGACGCGGTAAAGAGAAAGGCAGAGGAAGGGCTGCGATAAAATAAGCCCCGCGCTGGCGGGGCTTTTTTTATTTATCAGTTGTTTTATTTTCCGATGAAATACATCGATTGACCTTTATTGATAATGCGCGCTGGAACAGAGTTCTTCCGCAGCCTTTCACCTGGGTGGTACATGTAAAACCATTCAGGTAGTTTCTCCGAAACCTCAATCATGGCGTCCAGTGTAGATATATCGTTTTTGTTTCCGTCAATTGTATACTGCCCATGATGAATAAATATCGGTCCGTATGCCTCGGAAGAAGCAATGAAAGTAGGAGGAACTGAAGCTACCCCGTCAAACTGAACCGGGGTCTCTTTCCAAATTGCTACGGGGTCAACATAGGCTTTCCCACTACCAGGCGGATATTTTCCAACTTTAGGCGTGAGTGTTGATCTTTGATTAGGGAAAGCTTTAAGGCGGGCCTCATCAAAAAGTTTTAGTACAAGAGCAGATGCTTCTTCGGGGGACTTAGCAAGTGTGGATGGGACCCACGCGGCTGTTTGATACCCCCGAGCTGGATCGCTCGAACCGCCGAGTAGAAAGAGTCCTACCCCAAGGCCAAGAGCTGCATTGCTGCTGACGCCTGAGGGCGGGGACGCATAACCGCCTGCGGCAATAGCGACATCGCCCACAGACGAACCGCCCGTACCTGAAGTCGCTGTTGTCGGGCCGGATGTAGCCAGCTCGAGAGGAACATCACGCTGGCCAGAAATGTTCATGGCAGTCAGAACGTGCATTGCATCCGACCATTTTTCCTTCGGTACATTCTGCGGATCAGGCAGCTGCACGGTGGCAGTCTTCGGCGTGGAAGAGCACCCGACCAGGAGGGCAATAGTTGCTGCGAGGAGGCCGGTGTAAATCGTTCTACGATGGTTCTGCATGGTGAAACTCCTTGTTTTGATAGGCATAGGTTACCGGCTTCGGCGGGAATCCCAAGCGAAGCGAATGACTGGTGGGCTTTCTACGCATTGGACGGGTAGCGCACGCCTCGCGGCGGCCCTATACTCGACACTGTACAGATAGCCAGCAATCCAATGCTCAGACGCCAAGCCTACAAATTCCGCATCGAACCAACCGGCGAGCAGCAGCGTAAGCTGCGGCAGTTCGCAGGGGCGTGCCGATTCGTTTTCAACAAGGCGCTGGCGGTGCAGCAAGTCAACCGCGAAGAAGGCGGCAAGTACATCGGCTATGTGGCCATGGCCAAATATCTCACCGCCTGGCGCAACGGCGATGAAACGCCTTGGCTGAAGGATGCCCCGGTGCATCCCTTGCAGCATGCGCTCAAAGACCTCGACCGGGCCTATCAGAACTTCTTCGCCCAGCGGGCCGACTTTCCCCGCTTCAAGAAACGCGGTCAGCGCGATAGCTTCCGCTACCCCGATCCCAAACAGATCAAGCTCGACCAGGGAAATTCACGCATCAACCTGCCCAAGCTGGGCTGGCTGCGCTATCGCAACAGCAGGCAGGTGCTGGGCACGGTGAAGAACGTCAGCGTGAGCCTCAGCGCCGGGCACTGGTGCGTTTCGATCCAGACCGAGCGCGAGGTAGATGTACAGCGGCACTCCTCCCCGCTGGCGGTCGGCATCGATCTAGGCGTGGTGCGTTTTGCGACACTTTGGGATGGTCGACAGGAAACAGTGTTGCAACCGCTCAACAGCTTCAAACGGCATCAGCACCGGCTGGCAAAGGCCCAGCGGCAGATGAGCCATAAGACCAAATTCAGCAACAATTGGAAGAAGGCCAAGGCTCGCGTCCAGCGCATTAACCGTCAGATCGCCGACGCCCGAAACGACTACCTGCATAAGGCGACTCACGCCATCAGCCAAAGCCACGCGCTGGTGTGTGTCGAAGACTTGAAGGTAGGCAACATGAGCCGTTCGGCCAAGGGCACCGTCGAGCAGCCAGGGCAGAGCGTCCGGCAGAAGTCGGGGCTCAACCGCGCGATCCTAGATCAGGGGTGGGGAGAATTCCGCCGTCAGCTCGACTACAAGGCCCAGTGGGCCGGTGGTTGGCTGGTAGCGGTGCCACCGCAGCAAACCAGCCAGCAGTGCCCCGAGTGCGGACATACCCATGCGGGCAATCGACAGACTCAGGCACTGTTTCTCTGCTTGGCTTGCGGCCACTCTGACAACGCCGACCGAGTAGGCTCCAGGAACATCCGTGAGCGCGGATTGAAAACGCTCGAAGGGCAGGGCCATGCCCCGATCGCCTGTGAAGTGAACGGCGCTGTATGGCCGTCAGCAGCAGGAACCCGCCGAAGCGAAGAAGCTGCATTCGCAGCCTAGCGCCGTAGGAATCCCCGGCCTTGCGGCAGCTCTGTGAGCGAAGCGAGAGGCTGGAGAGGATGTCAAACGGTTGTTGAGGTCGTACCCAAGCACAAGAAAAACCCCGCCGTGGCGGGGTTGCAGTCATCGACTCGTAGGTGGTGAATCCGGGAAGTGACCAAGCCGCTCCTCAAATACGAGCCGGCTATGACCACAATCCCAGAGAGAGAACATCAGCCCTGTGCTCATGTCAGCGGCGATAAAATCCTCTCCGTTTGGAATGAGGGTGTATCCGTTGGCTGAGATGAGATCGAAAACCTCATCCCAGCTACTGGCCCTGCGTAGTGCATGGAAAAGGCCCACCCGACCTTCTAGCTGCTGGGTCATGGCGTCACGAGCGCCCCAAAGCGCACGAGTGCCGCCGGCGTCTAGCCGGTCGGCCCATTCATCCAGCCTATTGAGCACCGATCTCATTGGTCGCGCCCTCAGCAGGGGTATCCAGCTTGTCCTGGTTGGGAGCCTCGTCACGCATTTTGACCAGCTGCTGCATGGTTTGGAGTAGCACCTGTGTGCTTTGGGCACCCTTCACCAGCAGTTTGTTGCCTGTCAGGTTGTCGACTACGACCGTTGCTGGCGTGCCGGTGACCCCCATGTTCGTGCCTTTCTTCACCTGGCCTTCGATCAAGGCCCGGTACTTGCCGCTTTCCATGCACTGACGATAGGCATCAAGGGGAGCACCAACCTCCTGCGCAAGACGCTCTACGTCCTCGACACCTTGGCCATTGAGTTGAGTGCGAGCGAACCATTCGCCAGTAAAGGCCCAGAAGGCTTTGTTGCCGGCAACCTCGCCCACGCACTCAGAGGCGTGAGCTGCCACTTCCGCTGCGGGGTTGTGGAAGGCCAGGGGGTAATGCTGCCATTCCCAGTTAATGCGCCCTTCGGACTTGTCAGCCATCTGCTTTGGCGTGTCATGGAAGCGCTTGCAATAAGGGCATTCCAGGTCAACGAACTCGACCAAGGTGAACTGGGCGTCCTTGCTGCCGTAGATGTGCCGACCTTCAATGGTGGTGTCAGCTGCGCCGCTCCACTTCGAGAGGATTTTCGCTTTCGCTGCGTTGATCTTCTCAACTTCACGATCCTTCAGGGTTTTGTCGACCGCGCCTGGCAACTGCTCCACAAGGGCATTTTGTACCGCGATGTCGGTGTAGCTCTGACCCATGTGGACGGAGACACCGATAGCAACGGCAGAGGTCACGATGGAAACGCCAATGGCTGTAGCGAGAGTGGGATTGAATTTAGGCATGACTGATCACTTATAGGAGGGGGAAAAAGACGGTTTCAGGTGAAGAGGGACATCCTTCGGGGTGCCTTCGACGAGAATGACCCACTCCTCGTAGCTCAACCGTTGAGCCCCTTTGCAGAGCTTGTTCCGGACGGCAATGTAGTCATCGACCGAACCGGCCGCGTTGGCCAAGGTGACGATGCGCTCGCTTGCCGCGGGTTGGCCAAGAGCAAAGGCCTGCGCCACATTTGCAGAGTCAGCACAGTTGGCCTGGAACATGGATGAGGGGACTGCAACGCTATCGTTCGTTGTAAGGCGTGCTTGCAGCTCTGGGTGAAGCTTCCCGGCCGGGGTCTCGAGAACATCGAGGCTGCCAAGAACGGGTTGATAGGTGGGTTTTCGCAATGCTGCACCGCCTCGGCCCGTATGCCCCCAACTGGTGTGGTATTCGCGCATGTCGGGCTCGTAGCTTGCTACCTCGAATGGCGTGCCTGAGGCAGGTGGTTCTGGCTTGTTGGCACAACCCGCTGTGAGCGCCAAGCCAATGGCCAGGCCTAGCGGCAGGAGAGATTTAAGGTGGTGCATGGTTGATCCTCTGAGGCTGGTAAGGATCATTTTCCTCTGTACAGAAAAGGAGATGGCCCGTTTTCAGGACGAAAAAGCGACTGAAAAAACGCCGACAAAAAACCCGCTTGCCATTGGATTCTGCTTGTTGCAGACTTCCTATCACGTCGAGTAGCTCGGCGTTATAAATCCGGATTGCATGCCTTGCAGTCCATCTAGCAGGCCCAGCGCCTCATGGTTGAATCTCAACCATCATGAATTCCCAGATTAAGTCAGCCCACATGTGTGGACTGATTTAGTCATGCGCTTCGTCGCATGGTCGGCTTGTTGGCCGTCTCAAAAGTACAACCAAAAACCCATGAAAAACCAAACCCCAACGGGGCTGCTATTGCCCCCGTATTGGGGTAATGCCGCCCCGTAGTTCTATCTAAATGGAGAAATACTATGGCTCGCGGCGTAAATAAAGTGATCTTGGTTGGCACCTGTGGTCAAGATCCAGAAACTCGCTACTTACCGAACGGTAATGCAGTAACCAATCTCAGCCTTGCAACAAGTGAGCAGTGGACTGACAAGCAAACGGGACAGAAAGTCGAAAAGACCGAATGGCACCGTGTTTCTTTGTTTGGGAAAGTCGCTGAAATCGCTGGTGAGTATCTGCGGAAAGGATCGCAGGTATACATCGAAGGTAAGCTTCAAACACGAGAGTGGGAAAAAGACGGTATCAAACGGTACACCACCGAAATTATCGTCGACATGCAGGGCAGAATGCAGCTCCTGGGTGGTAGGCCAGAGCGCGACAACTCTCAAGGGCAACCCCGTGAGCAGCGTCCGCAACAGCAACAACAACGTCCTAGTCAGTCACCACGCGATCCTGCTCCACAGCATGATCCGCATTATGACAGCTTCGACGACGACATCCCTTTTGCCCCAATTAGCCGTTTGCTTCTAAACATCATCTAATCAGGCAGAAGTCAGTCAAGAATTAACGCACCTTCGGGTGCGTTTTCTTTTTAGAAAGGAAAATGAAATGAGCGATAACTTCCAAAACGCAGTTGCAATTATTGCGAAGCAAGAAGAAAAGTTCATCAAGCTAGTGGAGTCGTCGAAGACTGACGTGATGTTCAAAAATGAGCTGCTGTTTGCATCGCAGGCCATGATGAACAACGACTATCTGTGCAAGTGCGCTACGACTAACCCGCTAAGCCTTAGAAATGCCTTTAGCCAGGTTGCGGCTTACGGATTGACTCTTAATCAATCCCGACAGCTCGCGTACTTGGTGCCCCGAGACGGGCAGGTGGTTTTGGACGTGTCCTGGAGGGGCATGGTCAAGGTCGCTGTGAACGACGGTGCGATCCGTGATTGCATCGTTGAATTGGTCTACTCGAAAGACAAATTCGAGTACAGAGGGAAGCGACAAAGCCCGACCCACACGTTCAACCCTTTCGACAAGAAGGCTGATCGTGGGGAGTTTGTAGGTTGCTACGTCGAAGCTCTTCTGCCTGATGGCCGCGTTCACGTTGAGGCGGTTACCGCTGATGAAATCAATGCTGCTCGCGATGCTTCAGAGCTGTGGAAACGCAAGAAGAAAGGCCCTTGGGTCGACTTCGAAGATTCCATGCGCAAGAAGTCGGCCATCAAGATTGCAAGGAAATACTGGCCTCAGACCGGCTCAAAGCTGGACGGAGTGATTCAGTACCTCAATACAGACGCTGGGGAAGGGTTCTCTTCCAACGATGTACCAGTTGAAGTTGTTGAGCGATATATGGGCGCTGCTGATGTGGTGGAAACTGAGCCGTTGCCGACCTCTAACCAGGTTAATCAGCAGCCAGAACCCACCGTAGACCCCGAACAGGCCGCTAAACCAGAGGTTGCAGATCCTGCCCCGGCAGACGATGTGATTGAAGGTGAAGTTGTCCGTGATGGAAGCCAAGTTCCGCCACCTGCTGATTTACCTGCAAAGGTGATCAAGAAGGTTGCGGAAGTTGTTCGGCGTGCTCGTGATGCCAATAGTTGGGAGCCGGCGTTCGAGTACGTTTCGACGTGGCCTGTAGACGCTCGGGATTACGCTGTAACCCAGTTGAAATCTGCGCAGTACGTTGCTCAGTCGCAAGGCGAGTGACGCAAAAAAACGCTTTGGGGGGCCTTGTTGCATAGGGCGCTTCGAACTGACCACAACCCTGCGGGGCTTTCCCGTAAGGGGAGTGCTCCGTCAGTTCAAAAGGAATCAATCAGATGGCTGACTTGATCGTCTTCATCCTGACCCTGCTGCTGCCGTAAGGCATCTGCAAAAAACTCCCTGACGGGGCATATCGCCCCCAGGGGCGCATTGCCCTCGTCGTTTTTTGAGAAAGGAAAACGATATGGCAACTGCACAACCGAAAGTCACCGTACAGCTCATGCATGACACCGACGCAGAAAACCCGCGCAAGTGGGACAACCTTGCAATGATGGTCTGCGCTCATCGCCGCTACATTCTGGGTGATGAGGATGGAGCTACTGAGGCGCTTGACCTGATCTACGAGCACCTGTCCGAAAGGCAGCTCAACGAGATGGGCTTCGACTCAACTCATGTACCTGACATCCAACAAGCTCTCAAAATGACAGGCAAGGCGATCATTCTGCCGCTGTATCTCTACGATCACAGCGGCATCACGATGAGAACCAAGCCGTTCGCCTGCCCCTGGGACAGTGGGCAAGTGGGCTTTATTTTCGTGAGCAAGGCGAAAGTGTGTGCTGAGCAGGGCTGGAAACGGCTGAACAAGTCACGCACCGAAAAAGTAACCGCCATGCTGGTTGGGGAGGTCGAGGTTTATGACCAGTACCTAACCGGCGATGTGTGGGGCTTCAAGGTGATTGAAGACGGCGAGGAGACAGATAGCTGCTGGGGTTTCTATGGCAGCGATCCGCTTTCTAACGGCGTAGTAGAGCATCTTGCAGGCCAAGCAAAGCAGCTGGTTGAAGCTGGGCAATACCAGCGAATCAACTGAGTAATCGCTATCCCTGAGGGGCACCGCCCCTCAGGGAAGGTGCCTCTTTTTCAGGGCTAAATAACTGAGAAGGAGATACACCATGCGGACTTACATCCTATCGATGACCATCCTGCATACACGGCAGAAGGCTACCTTCCGTTGTGAAGCAACCACCTTCGGCGAAGCGATCGACAAAGCAGAGAAGGCCCATCCGGGCTTTTTTGCCGTTCTGACCCACTCCCTTCCAGGAGAGCAGAACAATGCGACCGTCAACCGTTGAGGGCCTGAAGGACTCCCTTGCTAGCTGGGGGGAGATGAAAGAAGAGGGTGGTGCGTTCGCTGAATACGCTGACGAAATGATCGAGCAATTTCAGGTGAAGCTCATTCTCCTGGAATACCTGCTCTGTCAGTTCACTATCCACGGCCTTGGCTTAACGCTGAAGCATCGGAGCCGGGATGCCTGGGGTGTACTTCTCCCAGATGCATCTCAGCAAGGGCGATTTCGGTGGCAGGCGTTTCAACGTGATGGTTTCACCGGCCATTGCGCGCATGACACGCCGGAACTGTGCATTGGCGACATGCTTGACGATGGATACGCGCTTCTCGATATGGGAGCACTTGATCGATTGTCGGGTACCGCTGAATGGCAACGCGGCATGGAAATCGTCGCAGTGATTCAGGCCTGCAATGCAGGTCAGTTGAGCTTCGAGGACGCCATGCTAAAGCGAGAAGAAATCTACTCCCGCTACGCGATTGCTGCGTAAGCGTGAGCATCACTGGAAACACCAGAGAAAAAACATCCCCCAAAGGGCGACAGCCCTTTGGGGTTTTCGCCTTTTCGGGGCTGCCACTTGGGTTTTCGAGCCTTGGTGGTGAACTTGAGAAAAGGAGAAATCAATGAAGACCTTTGAGTCATGCTGCAAGGCATTCCATGCCGTAGAAGCCGCAATCGTCGCTCACCGCAATTCGGAGTTAGGAGTCGAGATCCAAGAAAAAACCATGTTGGGGAAACTCAGCATGTTCATGGATCTGGATAACTGGCCTGAGAACCCTGACCTTCAGGGATTGACGGAAGCAGACGAAAAGCAGCTGCGCGAATGGGGTGTTGTTTACAGTAAGCGGCTCCAGGACTTCCATGCGAAGGCCGAAGAGCTGAGAAAGGAGCGGTATAACGCCGTCTGTAGGGCGTTACGGCTGCTCGGAGAAGAAATTGGCTTGCAGTTCAACTTCTTCACATCAGGCCCACTAGATGAGCGCATAGCGAATGTGCTGAGCCATGCTGACTTGCTACGCAAGACGCTGCTTGACGGGCTCGGCTATGTCGATGTGCTTGATCCAGAAACAAACTTTGCGAAGGGCTTCTACAGCACCACAAAGTTGAAGAAAACCGAGCTGTTCCACGACCTGAAGCTCTGTGCTGAGTTCCGTAACAACGGTGTTCTGCATGCGTATGAGGTAATGGCCAGGCTGGGGTTCCATGAGGGTGTCGACAATGAAAATCGTTGACATCGCGCAGCGGACTCCTGATTGGCACGAGTGGCGAAGGGAAGGCATCAGTGCAACCAGTTGCGCTGTCATCATGGGTGAAAACCCTGATAAAACGCCCCTGGAGCTGTGGAAGGAATTGGTTGGAATTGTCGAGCCAGCTGACTTGTCGGTAATCCCGCAGGTTAGGAGGGGAGTCAAATTCGAACCGCTAGCGCTACAAGCCTTTGAGGATAAGTACGGCAAGATGGCTTTGCCGTTCTGTGCAGAGTCGACCGCATACCCTTTTATTCGGGCATCGTTCGATGGGGTTCTGGATGACAAGTCTCCGGTAGAGATCAAGAATCTCTCCGAAACCAACCATCTGGAGGTGCTGCAACTCAGGGAGCATAGCAAGGCATTTAAGCTGTACCGCTGGCAAGTGATGCACCAGATGATCGTCAGTGGAGCACGGCGCGGTTACCTGTGGTTTTGGTCGCCGAAGCATGAACCCTGCTGTTTGATCGTTGACTGGGATGACCTTCTGGTGAGACGAATCATTCAGGCAGAAGAAATCTTCTGGGGGCTGGTGATGCGCGGTGTGCCGCCTGAGGCCGATCCAAAGCGGGACGTTATTCCGCTGGATAGGCTGGACCTGGCTGCATGGCGTCCGCTAGCAAATGCCAGGAGAGCGAAGGAGAGCAAGATTGCTGAGCTGAAGGCCCAGTTGAAAGTGCTCACCAAGGAAGCAAAAGACCTTGAGGCCGAGATCCTGCCGTTGCTGGGGGAGTTCCGCCGGGCCGATGCTCTGGGTGTGAAAGTCACGAGCTACGAAGTGGCTGGCACTGTGGATTGGAAAGGTGTTGCGCACGAGCTGGAGGCGGTTATTCCGCCCGATGTGATCGCGAGACACCAGACCGGTTCGTCAATGGCTACGCGGGTCTCTGTGGATGCCTCCTACGATGAAAGTAAGGCCAAACCTGAGCCGTTGCCCCGCATACGGCAAAAGGTGGACGCAATAAATGAGACGGTCGAAGAGCCGTCACAGTTTTTCGGAACCTTCTGGTTCTAACCCCTCAGCCCGGCACTTGCCGGGCTTTTTTTCGACCATAAAACTGCCTGAAAACGAAACTCAAGGCGGTATCCCTCACGCATCATTCTCAGCACACAACATGGCCGAGAAGCGTATGCCTCCATTTTCATTCCTGAAACGCCTGTGGCCTCGAAGCGAGCGTGCCCTTACGGACAGCTTCGCGCACCCGGCCGAGCAGATGATTACTCCTGAAATCAAGCGGTACCTGGAGAACCATAACTGGCGAAACCTTCGGTACCCACCTTACCAAGAGGGTTATCCAGGGCTGGTTAGCGGGCAGTGGTTCATGCGCAATTATCAGCACGAGCTGTTCGATCGGATTATTCATTCAGTCGGAATGCCTGCCAGTGACCTCAAGCTCTACGTTGAGCCGATCCTGGTGAATTTCGCCGAATTGGCGCACATGCTGCCGGCGTCGGAGAACCACCATCACTCCGGCCCAGGGGGGTTGCTCCGACATAGCCTTGAGGTCGCCTCGCTCACCCTGGATGGGTGCCTTACGACAGCCTTTGATACAAACGAGACCCCGGCACGGCGAAGCATGCGCCTGCGTCGGTGGTACGTCGCGGGCATCGCGTCAGGGCTGCTACACGACGCAGGGAAGCCTCTCACGGATATTCGCGCCACCGATTTTGAAGGCAACAACCAGTGGATATACGCGCAGGAAACGCTTCATGACTGGTCTGTGCGCAACAAGTTGACCCGCTATTTCCTGCATTGGAATTCCAATAGGCATGGGAATCACGTTCAGGTCTCTGTAGCGCAAGCAACACGGATCATTCCGCCAGCCGTACAGGCGTGGCTGATTGAAGGTGGCCACGACATCTATGAAGCGCTCCTCGATGCAATTTCCGGGAGCGGAAGCTCGCCTCTGACCGAGTTGGTCAAGTGGGCCGACTCTGCATCCACCAAGCGTGACCTCAATCGAGGCTCGAATAATGGCGGGGGCAATGCAACAGGTGTCCCGGTACCGCGGTTGGTGTCGGATGCAATGCTGCGGTTGCTGAGTGACGGAACCTGGAAGATCAACACGCCTGCCGGCCGCGTATGGGTTGCAACTGATGGCGTCTACATCGCTTGGAACCAGGGTGCCGAGGAGATTGTGAGCATGCTGGTCGGTGATGGGGTTGTGGCCATCCCGCGATCACCTGACACGCTAATTGGTACCTTGGTAGAGCACGGGATAGCAGAGAGAGCCCCAAACGGCGACCTGTACTGGCTGGTTACGCCTCACCTTCTGCGCAAGAACGGCAAAGGCCCGGCGCTGCGCTGCATGAAGCTTGTGAATCCGGACATCCTTTTTCCAACCACACCGATTCCGCCGCCAGTTTCCATCAGCCTTGGGAAGGAGGGAAAGCAGAAGGATGTCATTGCTCCTAACGATACGGCTGGCGCAGCAGCGAACGCGCTGAGTGAGCATCAGGAAGACCTGTTTGGGGCTGATCTGACTGGGGACTCGAGCGGGGATACTGACGCTGATTCGGGGCCTACACCTCCAAAAGAATCCGCATCGTCGAAACCAGCAAGAAAGAAAAAAGCGGCTCCAAGGCAAGCAGCTCCGGTACCAACAACCGCCTCTTCAGGGGTTAGCCTCAAACAAGCGCAGAACCCCGCCGAAGACGCCCCTGTGGGTGTGGAGTCAGAGCCGGCAGGTGACGATACGGCTGTAATTGCTTCCTCCCAACCAGAGGAAGCTGTGGATGCTGAGGAGGAGGAAGAAGCACCTCAGGAGCCTCCTGCCAGCCTTGAGGAAATGCTGCTTTTCTTGAGTCCTCACTCGCCGGCGGCTGAGCCTCAGCAAGAAGAATCACTCCCGCCAGCTGAGGCTGAAATTAGCTCCGATCCCTCTGATGCTGATACGCAGGCTGGATCAGGGCAGGGGGCGCAGGAGCTGTTGCCTCGTCAGGAAAAGATCTCCCTCAACTCCATCATGGGGCAAGGCAAACGCACGCCTAAAACTACGCCTCCGGTGGAATCGAAGAAGCAGAAAGACGGAGAGGTCTGCCGCGTGGCGGAGGAGGTGCCAGGCGCTTCCAGCATCTTGCCAGCCGGTGTCGTCTCGAAGCTTACAGCGCACGAATGCTACCTGCTGGAACAACAACCTGATCTTGCCCAAAAGCTCATCACCGCTACTCAAGACCCCGAGAACGCGGCATTAGCGAGAAACAAGGTATTCGTTCGACTGGGGAAATCCTCCTTCCTTGCTGAGGACATCCACCCGCTCGTCCATGCGGGCTGGCTGTGGCAGGACATTACCGTCGAGGGGCCAGCCCTGACCCGAACCCTACAGTCCCGTGAAGGCTTCATGCTCACGTCCGACTACAGCGTTATTTACTGCAAGTTAGCGGAGCTGGACTGGGTTATTCCTCACATATCCCGGCTTCGCGAGGCCGACATCCCAAGCCTCGAGCAGGCTGTGAAGTCGCTGATCGAGAAGGCCGTACTTGAGGAAATAGGCGGATCACCTGTGCTCAGCCTCACAACCTACATGCTCACGAATGTCGCTGAGCAGTTCGGCATCACGCCAACATCTCTAGAGAACGCGGTGTTCTGCTTCCGCGATGCCGTCAAGGTCGCCAAGCGCAGAAAAATCTTCGTTCGCCCCCTTTACGAGGAGCTTCCCCAAAAATGAGTGAATGGGACTACACCAGTTACTGGCGGAAAAACTACGAGGCGCGGGAAGCAGTTGCGTGGGGTTCGTCCATGCTCGCCGGCACCGCCGTTCAATTGATGACGGAGATGCCGGTAACCCCATACCTGATAACGCTTGGCGTGCAGGCTGGATTTGCGTTAGCGGCCATACCAAGGGCCCTCCGCGTTCATCGGGCAAAAGCCTGTCTCGTTGGAGCAGATCTCTCCTTCATCACCTTGGAGGAGGTGATGGAGCTGGTTAAGAGACACCCACACGAGTTCTATTTCGGCGAGGCTTTCCCTTGGCGACAGCGGCACGGGCAGTACGCATTCGAGCTCCAAGCGATGGATATTGAGGCCATTATCGGTAAGCGTGGCCGCCGCAACGCTGAGGTTAAGGGTACGAAATGGATACACGGGATCGGCATGGATGAAGAGGAGCCATGTTTCCGGCCAGCAGACCAGCGTTCGATCCACCACCTCGTGCTGGGCACAACAGGGGCCGGTAAGACCCGCTGGTTCGACCTGGCCATATCTCAGTGCATCGCTCGTGGTGAGCCCGTGATCGTAATCGATCCGAAAGGCGATAAAGGCCTAGCCGAAACATGCGAGCGCACATGCAAGGCGATGGGGAAGGCCAGCCTGTTCAAATACTTCCACCCTGCACATCCGGATAAGTCGGTTCGTTTGTCGCTGACAAAGAACTACGGCCGGGCAACGGAAGTTGCCTCCCGTGTGGCAGTGTTGATGAAAAGCGAAGCCGGCGATCCCTTCCAAGCCTTTGCTCAAATGTCCTTGAATAGCGTGATTCAGGCCATGTTGATCTGCAACATCCTGCCCACGCTTGTTGGTCTCAGGAGAACCCTTGAGGGAGATGTTCCAGGGCTAACCATCAAAGTGGTCATGGCCTTCGGTTCAAAGGTCTTCGGTGAAGATGAATTCGCGAGGATGGCCGAATCAGCAATTCTCTCGGCCAAGGTTCGGAACATCGAAGAGAAGGCGAAGGTATTACGGAAGGTCTATTACAACGATATCGCGAAAGTTGAGGCCAATACCGATCTGGAAGGCCTGCTCACGATGCTCGAGCACGAGCGATCGCACTTCAGCAAGATGATCGCTGGCCTTCTTCCAATCCTGGTGATGCTCACCTCCGGTGAAATGGGGCCGCTGCTTTCCCCGCACATCGACGACGAAGACCCGCGCCGAATCAGTGACCTCAACTCGGTCATCAATGCCGACCAGGTTCTTTACCTAGGCCTCGACTCGCTTGCCGACCCGATGGTGGGCTCAACCATCGGGTCGCTGGCCCTGGCCGATCTGGCGTCGACAGCGGGCGAGATCTACAACCACAGGTTGCCTAAGCCGGTGAACATCTTTGTCGACGAGGCCGCCGAGGTGATCAATGACCAGCTCATCCAGCTGCTGAACAAGGGCCGCGGCGCAGGAATAAACCTCTACATCGCAACCCAGACCATCGCCGACTTCAAGGCCCGCATGGGTGACGAAGCCAAGGCCATGCAGGTTTTGGGGAACGCGAACAACATCATCTGCCTCCGCATCCTTGATACCGATACGCAGGAGTTCGTGGCGAAAAAGATGACGCCAACTCGCTACAAATACGTGATGCGTACTCAGGGCAACTCGGCAGGTGAAGGCGGGGTGGTGCAGGGCGGGAATGTTGGTGAGCGCCTTATGCAAGAGGAGGGTGAGCGCTTCCCAACAGCGCTCCTCGGCGAGCTACCAGATCTCGAATATCTCGCGGTGTTTGCGGGCGGTGATATCCGCAAGGGGCGACTACCCATTCTTACCGGCCCGACTGCCAACTGATTCCGGAGCAAAAAATGACTGTCTCGATTCCACTAGAAATTCAGCGGCTCACTGGCCTGGATGAGGCCTCAACAACTCGGCTGCGCACGTTTGACCTGGAATGGCGTTGTGGCACGCAATTCATCTTCAAGATGCTTGAGGCGGGCCATAAACCCGAGGTAATTGGTGCTGCCCTGATTGATGTGCTGGTGGCTTACCAGCGTATGTGTCGTGAGGGCATCAGCGACTTTATTCGGCTCCGGGTGGTGCTCGGCCACATCCTCCAGATCCTCACGAGCTACGGCAACGCCCCTGCACCGGATGATGTTGTCCTGTGGTGCGAAACAACAAATGTCCCGCAACCTATCCGGGAGTTCCTGATCAATGGCTGAGATGCTTGAAGAGAAGTGGCCAAAGGGCGTTATGGCCTCTATAGCGTTCTTCTTCGTCCTGATCCTGATGCTGGCGACTGTTGCGCCGAACAAGCTTGTGGATACGGTGATGCTGAAAGAGCGGAAATGGGGCATTGAGTTGCTTGGCGATTCGGACATGGAGAAGGTGCTGGAAAAAACCAATCGCTACTACTCGGCACTTGTCATCGACTCCGGGGCAAAAAAGATTGTCTCCGACATGCTGATGCCTCGTGGCGGCACCGTGGATGCCTTCGAAAAAAACGTGGATTGGTGGTTTCGGTATCTTGAGTCCCGAGGTGAGGCCGTCCAGAAAATCATCTACCAGATGGTTTACCGGATCGTTTTAACGCTTTACTGGTTGCCACTGCTGATCGCGGTTCTGGTGCCTGCTATTTACGCCGGCTGGATGCGCTGGAATGCCAAGCGGCATGGATTCGACTACTCATCACCGTTCTTGAATAACAACGCCGCGATCGTCCTGTCATGGGGCGGAATGCTCATCGTGCTCAGCGTGCTGATGCCTCTACCTTTACCGCCACTCGTTATCTCAACCTTCATCGTCATCATGCTGCCTGTCGTGCTGTCCGTGCTGATCAGTAACCTGCCAAAGCGCATTTGAATTCTGACCATAAAACCGCCTGAAAACGGAACTTTCAGGCGGCGTTTGTCCGCAGAATGCCCCTAACACCACGACAGGCTGACCCTTATGGCAACGAAAACCATCCCCTTTGCTATCACCATCACAGCCCTTGCCACCGCTTTGGTTGTTGGTTCCTATCACTATTTCTCCACCGTGAGCGTGCTGGAAGGCCAGATCAATACTCTCGAAGGTGAGCTGACTATTGCGAGAGCACAAGCAGTCGACCCCGCCTCTATCCAAGAGATCATCGGTAACCTCAAACAGCTTCCAGAAGATGATATCCCCGCAGCTCCGGACAACTGGATCTATGGCTCTTCATCTGCTCGGTACACGCTCGTCGAGATGACGGATACGGAATGTCCTTACTGCCGCGATCACTTCCCCCTGCTGAAAGCGCTTATCGAGTCGTCAGCGGGGCAAATCAATGCCGCGATTCTCCATGTCCCCGCCCTTGGCGAGGCATCACGCCGGCAAGCCCTGGCGATCGAGTGTGCTGGTGAGCAAGGCGGCTCAGATGCTGCCTGGAAGTACACCCAGACGGTTTTCGATAAAACCGGTGGCAACGGCAAGGGGGTTTCAGAATCACTCGTTTCTCTTGCGACAGAGCTTGGCCTGGATGGGAAGCGTTTTGCAGCCTGCACAGACTCGAAGCAGGCCATCGAGCGAGTTACTGGCGATCTTGATCAAGCCATAAAGCTGGGCATCCAACAGACCCCTTCAACCCTGCTCCTGGACAACCAGACAGGCATGTCGATGGTTCTCCAAGGTGCTAACGCTAGTCATGAAGGCATCCTCAAAGCGATTGCCAGTCTCAGCAAAGCAGGGGGTGCCAAGTGAGCGAGCCAATCAAAATTCCGGCATACATCGACCAGCCGCCACACGTGATGTTTTGGCGTTTGGATGAGGTCATGCCGATAGGGATCGGTTTGGTTGCAGGCGTTCTTCTGGCACAGCTGATTCTTTGCACAGTGGTGGGTCTCCTGCTCGCTCGCTTCTATCGTCGCTTCTGCGACAACCGCCCTGACGGCTATCTGCTTCACGCCATTTACTGGCACTGGGGAGCCATTGGCCGGAAGAGTGTGCGATCCATGCCCAATTCCTACGAGAGAGAGTTCGTCTGATGCTTTTTAAGTCGCTTAGCAATTCGTTCGATGGCATGCGCGGAGAAAATCAGTTTTTGCGCATTGCCGTTGCTGGCCTTGTATTGAGCAATCTGCTGGTGTCTTGCTCTGCTCTCAACAAGGATGAAGTGGTCACCGTGATACCACCTACCCTGACTGAGACCGCCTGGGTCAGTAAAACGCAAAGTTCCGGGGAGTACGCCGACGCATGGGCTCTTTACATCGCGATGATGCTAGGCAACGTCACCCCGCATAATGCCTCTGTCGTAAAAGATGCCCTGGGGCCTATCCTCGATAAGTCGATCTATCAAGATACGATGAAGGTTCTCGATACTCAGATTCATCAGATCCGCCAGGATCGTGTGACCTTAAGCTTCGAGCCGCAGAAAGTGCTCCGCGATAACCTCAACGAGAACAAGTTCTACGTTACCGGCCGCTCTGTGAGCGAAGGGCCGGCGGGCGACAAAAAGCGTAGCAATCGAACCTATGAGTTCGAGCTTATGATCAAAGACTACAAGCCTGTCCTGAGCTGGGTTAGTACGAACTCTGGCGATGCTCGAACCCAGGATGTGGTTGATCGCGAGAACAGCAAGGCGGAGAAACAAGCGGAGCGCGAGAAGAGAAAGAATCAGCAGCGCTAAGCTGCGATGAAAGAAGCCCATGCCAATGTCTTTGGCATGGGCTTTTTCGTTGGTATCGCCAGTCAACGCCTACACAAAATTCCCCTCCGTTTTCAGACGCAAAAGCTGCTTGAAAACGCGACTCAAGCGACTTAATGCCCTCCAGAATTGACGACAACTCAGAGCAGAGGTCGTCTCGATGTCACTTCCAGTTTCCCTCCATTTCTTCAAGCCAGCTGCGCTCGTATTGGCTATGGCTGCCGTAATGCCTGCTATTGCCCAGGAGCAGATCCAGATACCAGGCATGAACATGCCAGTTGCTGCCAGCACGCAGCCTCAAGTGGTTGCCAAGCCTGCGGATTCTCCAGAGAGCGTTCCTGAACGACAGGAAGAGCCGCAGGGGGAAAAGAAACCACGTCTGGTTGCCATTACTCCGGGCTCTGTTGAAAACCCCAGTGTGCCGGCCAGCGTTGTGAAGAAGCCCACTCCTGTTCAGCCCATCGAGTCTCGCCAGGATGTGGTCGTTGCAAGCGGCACAAACACCCTGATTCCGATCAGCAGAGGCCAAATCAACCGTCTGGTTACGCCGTTCGATAACCCTCATATCCAAACGGTAAGTGAGGCTGATATTTCGACAAGTGGAAACGTCATCTACGTCACTACTCAGGATGAGAAGCCGGTGACCATGTTCGTCACACCTGAGGACGATGAGTCTGTTGCAATTTCCCTGACGTTGCTGCCGCAGGGCGTACCTCCCATCCAGGCGAACCTGATCCTGGCGCAAAACGTACAAGGGCTGGCGAGCGGCATGCCCGTAACCTCGTCGACGAACTACAGCGGCCAGGCGCGGAAGTGGGAACGCTCTCAGCCGTATATGGACACTCTTCGCTCCCTCATGCGCGAAATGGCGCTAGGCAAGTTGCCGCGTGGATACAGCTTCGGTGCGCTTACCAGCGGCAACAAGATCCCCGCCTGTGCGCAGCCAAGCCTCAGCTTCGATTTCAGCAAGTCGCAGTTGATCGAGGGCCATGACTTCAGAGTCTTCGTGGCCACCGCCGAAAACGTGTCGGCCAGAACCGTTGAGTTCGATCACGGCTCGTGCACTCACCCTCACCGAGCAGCTGTAAGCGCATGGCCAGATGAGGTGCTTGAACCTGGCCAGAAAACAGAAGTGTTTGTCGTCACTCGGGTTCCGACCGAAGTACCGCAAAGCTCCACTCGTCCAAGCCTGTTGCAGTAAGGGGAACCATCAGTGAAAGCGATTCAGCAATTCCTCGAAAAACTCACGCCCAGAGGCAAGCTGATGCTTGCCATCGGTGGGACGGTTCTGGTCGTGGGTACTATCGTTGGCGTCGCCATGAACGCGGCGAGCCCCGAGCGCAAGGCACGCGCAGCGGCAAAGCCTCAGGTAGAGGCCATCCTCACCGATGAAGACCCCCGCGCGTTGGGCTTGGACTCGATCGCCAGCCAACTGCGACAGCTCCAGGCGCAGCAAAACCGCCTTGAGCGCGTGATGGGGCAGAAAGAAAAGGACGTTCAGCTCAAAAATACGCAAGAAAAAGTAAGCGGCCTGGAGCAAGAACTCCAGTTGCTTCAGCAGGAGCTGGCGCGGGTTGGACGGGAAAAGAAAGGCACTGGTGAGAGTGGTGATAACTCGTCCGACAGCTCCACCGCCAACCAGGCGCGTTCCCCTATCCCCCCTCGCGAATCGGCATTCATCAACAAAGTAACAAGCTCGCCGGCAGATCTGACTGACGTTTACTCGAACCTGCCACCTGAGCAACCGGAAGACCCTAAGTCGCGATCAAGCGAGAAAAAGGAAACGCCCAAGATCCGTGTGATCAAGGGCAAGGAAGACGAGGGAAAGAGCGACAAGCCTGAGGAGCTATCTGTGACGCTGCCCGCTGGATCGATCTTGTCTGGCGTCTTGGTCACAGGTATGGACGCGCCAACTGGAAAGCAGGCACAACGCGACCCTTTCCCGAGCCTGATCCGCATCAAGAATGAAGCAATCCTTCCTAACCGCTTCAGGGCTGATTTTCGCGAATGCTTCCTGATCGCCGGCGGCTGGGGTGACCTCAGCTCGGAAAGAGCCTATCTGCGAGCGGAGCGCCTGTCGTGCGTACGCAATGATGGTTCGGTGCTGGAGTCCAGCCTGGAGGCATACGCAACGGGCGAGGATGGGAAGGCAGGCATCCGTGGCCGTTTGGTTAGCAAGCAGGGCCAAATCCTTGCAAGAAGCCTTATGGCTGGCTTCATGCAGGGGGTCGCGAGTGCTTTCAACGTTCAAAAGGTACCGACCATCAACGTCACCCGCGCTGGAGATAACGGCGACACCGTTGCTCCTGTTTACGAGCAGGCATTCGATAGCAATGCACTTCAGTCGGCCGGCTTCAGTGGGGCGGGGACGGCTCTTGAGCGAGTCGCCGACTTCTATCTCGAGATGGCTGAAAGCATCTTCCCTGTTATTGAAATCGACGCAATGCGTGATGTTGATTTTATCGTCAATAAAGGCATGACCGTTAAGTTCAATGCAGCAACTCTCAAAGTCAATGACGTAAACAATTAAGGAAATCGTGATGATTAAGAAAATTATCCTTGTAAGCGCAATTGCTGCATTGACTACTGGCTGCACGAATCTTCTCAACGTAGGCTCAAGTGAGTATGCATGTAAAGGTATGCCGAGCGGCGTTACTTGCATGTCCGCAAAAGATGTTTATTCGGCAACTGAGGGTGATGACTACAAAACCCAGTTGAAGCAAGAACAAGAAGGCGTTGAGGCCGGCAGTGATAAATCAACAGGTACCGGCGCAACGCGCGTGCTTATCGCAGAAGGATCGGACAACGCCCCAATGCCGATGAGAGCGAGAAATCCTCTTCCGATCCGCTCGCAGGCTGTAGTCATGCGTATCGCAATTGATCCATGGGAGGACGAGAAAGGCGATCTGTATGTTCCTGGCTTCATTTATACCGAAGTGGAAGCGCGTCGCTGGGAGATCGGTGCTCGAACCCCTCAGGCAACACCAACCTTGCGTCCCCTCACGATCGTTCAGCCGCCGCAGGCTAATTCTGCCAAGTAGAACATTAAACGAAGTGCCGGCGGTTGAGCAGAAATGCGCCTTGCGAAAGCAGGCGCATTTGGTCGTTTCAAGACCTAACAAAACACACTCTAAGGTTTCGCTTGCCAACGCGAGTTAAAGGAGTTCCACGATGGGTACGACAAAGACCCGAGGGCCATCGTTCCTCAATAAAGTGAGTGGTGCGCTTCTGGGCGCTATCGCTTTGGCCATTGTGCCAATCAATGGTGCGTATGCCGACCTTGTTAAATACGGCTATACGAACAATGCTGGGGTTCAAACCAATACGGAGCCAGGCACAGGGTTTATCAACCCCTCCACTGGCATATCGTTCATGGTTAGCGGTGGTATTGACCGAAAACTGCGCATAGCGGTGACTGCTAACGGTGCCGCCACACCTGTCTTCACTAAGGAAAGTTCAAAGGTTCTTGGTGCGAGCGACGTTATTTCATACAACGGCGAAAACTACTACGCCGAAGAGTTTGTTAGTCCGAAGCTACCTGATGGACGCTACACCGTAAAAACAGAAATTCTGTCCAGCGCTGGAGCTGTTGTTCAAACTGAAAATGTTCCCCTCGTTATTGATACTGCTGGCCCTGTAGCAGGTACATTTGCCCCGCGCCCATATACATGGGGTGAGCCCGTTCTCACTGGCGAAGTTTGGAAACTCGGCCTTGCAGCAATCGATGCTTTGACATATTCGAGCTTCGTCCTGGATGGGTTATCTGACACATCGGGAATTAGCAAGGTCACCGCTAACGTATATCGGGAGTCTGGTGCTCTTTATAAAGCGCATAATGTTCTGTTTTCGGAAGAGAGCAAAACGGCTTCAATTCAGTACAGAACAAATTTCTTTCCTGATTCAGATTTGGATGAGGTATTTGGACTGGAGTTTGTTGTCACTGATAAAGCAGGTAACTCTACGGCCACCAAACGTCAGAAGGTAATGTTTGACAACATTGCCAACGCGCCCACTGAACCGTTTGGTGTGTATGACCCAAGTGTTTCTACTACTCTCGCGCCCGGCCTAAAGGGGTTTGTTCCCTATGTCGCCGGATCTTATGTCAAAACTAACCCGATACGGCTTGCATGGAAAATCCCAAAGAGCAACTGGCATACCTACCGGCAAGGAGGTATACGCTTCACAAACAGTTTTGGAGAGAACCAGATTGTTGGTGAGGATTCGGCCTATGTTTACCTTGTCGGGTCGCTTCCATATCGAGCAGAGGATAATAACTACATCAAGTTCTCTAACTTTGGCGAGTGGGGTTCTCAAGGGACTATTCGATACGATTTGGTATTGCATTCCTCTGCACCTAAAACGCCGGTAATCAGTCGTGTTGAGTATTATTTTAGCGACAAAGGCTGGCTCAGCTATTCGGGAAGAGTAGTTTCGCCTCAGGAATTGCCTGTCACGGTCACGAAAGTTCGGTATACCGTCGAGGCGCGCCCTTTCGATCAAGTGGCTACTCATATGGGCACATGTACTATACCTGCCGGGCAGACCCAGTGCGAAATCGCTGTCACTCGCCCATTGAACAAAGGCACGTCTGGATACCTTCATGACCAAGCTGTTCTGAAGAGTGCAGACGGCTCGTTGAGCGCAACTGGTCAATGGGCGAATGTGTGGTGGAACGACCTATACCTGCCAATCCTTAGTTACACATACGACTCGTCGAGTATGATTCTGACTCTAAACGTCAGACAGCCGCAGCAGGGCGCATACCAAAATGCTCTTAGTCACAGTGCGTCATGGCTCGAAAACTCAAGCGGTACAACACTTAGCGTAACCAAGAAACTTACATCGTCATCTGGTGAATTTTTTGAGTACGAATTTGATTTGAAAACCCTACCGGAAGGCTCCCATGATCTTGTTGGTGTTGCTAGCGAAAATCTAGGCGCAATAACGAAGCTACCTCTTTTCAAGTTCCAGAGCGATCGGACAAAACCAGTTGTTACGGTAAGCAAGGGTGCGAGTGATTCTATCGATACACTCGACAAAATCACCTTCACGGTAACTGACAATAAAGACCCTGCACCAAAGATTACATCGATTAGCTTGACTGGGGGGCCGGCTAACGAATCGATTGCACTTTCGTTTCGCAAGCTCAATGCGACTACCTACGGTCTTGAGTACCCGATCCTATTCCCATCCTTAACGGCTGGAGAAAGTTATACGCTCAGAGTCAATGCGCAGGACTCACAACAGAACAAGGGTGTTGGCTCAACCACGTTCCTCTACAGCCCTAAGATGGCTGGGATCGTTGGTCATGTAAACGGTCTCGTTAATATCCCTGCGGTGCCAAAAGAGTTCAATCGAAACGATGGCTCTGTGGTGATAAACAGCGAACAGCTAAAGCTTGCAGACGGCACGCCAGTTTCTGGTGTTTATGATCTGCTGGCAACGCTCAGGTCTGACGCAGCAACACCTCTAAAGATTGGCGGTGTTCTCGTCAATCCGGGAGCAACGGTAACGATTAGCCAACTCAACTTCACCAGTACCGGCGGTAAGATATCGCTACCTGTTGTTCCGGTAACTCAGGGAGCTACCGGAAGTAATGGTGTGATCATTTCTACCTCCGCGCCGAATGCTCCTGTGGTGTATGCCGATATCAATACCTGGATGCCCAAGGTCACGCTTGGCATCAACAATAAAAATCCTGTACAGGCAATGACTGACACCACGGTAAAGCTGTCCGCTTCAGCCAGCAGCATTTGCCCTCTAACGACATCTTCCGCGGTGGCAAGGTCTGCCGATCCCATCAAGTCGCCCATCTGCTTGCTTGAGTGGACGAGCATTCCCCGAGGCCTTCAGCAAGTAGAGGTTTCCGGTGCACCGCACCCGGTCACTCAGCTGACAGGGCGAGTCCTCGACGCAGGCCAGCAGAAGGTTGCTTATTCCCTCTATGTATTCAACAAGGGTACGGAAAAGGTACTGCTGAGCAGCGGTGAGGAAATACTGAGCGTCAAAGCTGCGACCGGCTCAACAACCTTCATCCAATCGCTGCATGAGAAAAGTGTTACTCGTGCGATTGAGACTGCATCCGTCACCATGACGCAGCGCTCGGGCCCAACGTGTTCGATCACTGGTGATGACGCAGCGGCAAAGAGTGCTGGCATGAGCGGCGGTGCCTTGAAGTGCTTGATTGAGTTCTCGGTCATCCCGAAAGACCTGAGCATCAAAGCGCTCGATCCTCTTGAGTTGACCGGCGTTTTCACCCGTTCCGGGCAGCACCCGATCCGCTGGACGGCTAGCGTCTACGACACCACCGGGAAAAAGATCACCCTCGAAGAGGGGCAATCGGTCATTCAGGTAATAGAGCCGCCTGTAACAACGAAACTGACGGTCAGCGTCAACGAAAGCTCATCGGTGGACGCAACTCCCATAGAGGACTTCCCGGTAGCGTGGGAGAAGAAAACCTATTCAGTTCTGTCGAGCCCGTCCCAGGGCTCTGTAGTCGCGACCCCTACCGGGTTCACCTACACCCCGAACACTGGATACGTTGGCCCCGATGAGTTCAGGTACCGCGTGCAAGACGTGTCTGGGATGAAGGCTGAAGCCACCGCGGTTGTGAATGTCGCGAAGTTCAATTACGCCCCTACCTGGACGGGAGTAACCATTCAGGCCCGTGAAGGGCAAGTGAGTGACCAGGTTGATCCTGAGGTGCATGACATCAATCTCTGGGACAGCCATACGTTCAAGATCCTCACGAACCCGACGCACGGGACTGTCCGTGTGTTCTATGGCCGTATGGAGTACACCCCTAATCCGGGTTTCTATGGGGAAGATTCGTTCACTTTCAGCGCCACGGATCAGGAAGGGCTCAGTGTAGAAGGAGAGGGGAAGGTCACTGTTACTCAGTTCAATTTTGCACCAACGGGTATCACCCCTTCGACAGTGAAGATGTATGCAGGAATCGGTGGAACGGCCGATCTGAAAGTGATCGATCCGAACAACTGGGGCTCGCAGACCTTGCAAGTCGTCAAACAGCCAGCACATGGCCACGTGACGGTGGAGGGAATGAGCATCACCTATAAGACCGATGGCCAGGCTGAAACCTCAGTACAGATTCGTGCCATTGACCAGGATGGCCTCTATGTCGATCAAGATGTTGTCCTGAAGCTTTCGCCGGCCTGGGAGATGTTCAAAGACCGCGAAGTTCAGCCTACCTCGGTGGCCCCGAGCATCCCGGCCGTGAAGCACCAAATGACGACCCGCTTGGGTGCCTATGCGCTCCGAATTCCCGACCAGGAAGTGATTCAGGCTCTCGGCGGCGAGATCATCGCCATCGTCACGCCTGACTCGAAAGTTGGGGTGACACTGGAGCATCGTGAGCTTTCTCAAGGCACTGGTATGCGTCTGGTACCTACGAAAATGACTGCCGATCTGCTGGAGGCCCGTTTAGGTGGCCTGGATGTTGGGGTCGATGGCCAGGCGCTGGTCTATCTCAGTCGCGCCGATATGACCGGCCCTGTCTATTCCGTGCCGGTAACCGTATGGGCTCCGGAGGGCGTACTGACGGCTGATGCATGGGAGATTCTGCAAGCGTCCGGCCGTGCTCAAATCAGCTTCAGCCCGAGCAATGGGGCATGCAGCATCTTGACCAGCGAAGCTGTCGCGAAGCCGAAAAATGCACTTCAGGATCGTGCTTGCTACGTCACTTGGACGAAAACCCCCGATGAATGGCGCAACGCTAGTACCTTGGCCAACCTGATGATGGATGCCGGCGGGAGTTCTTTGGGAAACCAGACTATCGAGGCTACCGCCTATGTGTTTGACCCTAGCGGCGTGAAGCACAAGGTTGCGAGCTTCACTCGTGACCTGAAGATCCTTCCGGTTGCAGATCAGATCCGCTTTGGCCTGAAGCCAGCACCGGCAGAGGCCTATCAGAAGGTGCAGCAACTTTCCTTGTTGCTCCGTCACACGGATGGCCCTGTGTGTGATGCAACGGCGAACGAAGGCGTTGCGAAAAAGACGGCTCAGCAATGGTCGAGCCGCCCATCGTGCCTTATCCGTTGGATGCAGATGCCAGAAGGCATGGCCCAGCAACGCAACACAGTCACGCCACTCGCGGAAGGAACAATGACCCTGCTTGGAGCGAACAACATCTCCTGGAAGGCATCCATGTTTACGCCGAGTGGTCAGGAAATCGATATTGGCTACGGAGAGCACACCGTAAACGTGATCGAGCCGCCGGCAATCGAAATCGATATGCCGGCAAGCAACCTGGTGAAAGAAGGGCTGTATTCGGTCTCACAACTCGGCGGCTATGTTGGTAGCGCATCAGTGACTGCAATCGCAGCTTCCTTGGACGTGGCGATCAATCGGGCGGATGCAGTGATCGAACGGTCTACGATTCCGAGTTACGGTCGTGCCCAGCGGTTTACGCGCTACATCGAGGGGGCCGAGGCTCCCCTGTGGAGCGTAACGCCATACTCTGTTGACGTTGGATACACCGCGTTGCCAGAGATGAGGTCGACCAAAACCGCGTCACTCCTGGCGGTCCCTCACGACAAAATTCTCCCTGTCATTCTCAACGACGAGAGAACTGTCCTGGATACGGTCAGCCTTCCAATCCGCGTGGCCATCAAGGACACCCGCTACATGGAGGACGCATATCGGCTGAGCAGCATGGGCGACTGGGATATTCGCCTGCTTTCGACAACTGCCGGAGTGAATTATGAGCCGATGACAAACTGGGAGCCCATCGACGAGAACGGGGAGGTTGAGTTTGAGATCGATCTACAATCGCTGACGAACAAAGCGGTTCGCATCATTGCAGAAGCGCGTGTTCGCTCCCCTGTGCCGGAATACGAGCTGATTCGGGAGTCGGGCTCGCCAATGGTGCTCTCCGTTCTCAACGGCGAATCTCTCGATGGTTCAATCCAGGCATTGCGGGTTATCGGCCCAGCTCCTCTTCGCAGCAGCTTCTACGCCGTCACCAACGATCGCTACCAGTCAGGAGACCTTGGTGACGTGCGCTGGGAAATGAGCAAGGACGGCGGCGTGACGTGGGAGGACGTTGAGGCCAATGCGAAGCTGCCGCAACGGCTCAGCATGGTCTTTCAGCGGGGTACATATCTGCTGAGGGCAGAGTTGACGAACCGTCATAGCGGCGCGAAATCCATGACCCCTACCGTTGAAGTTATTGCCTATGTCGTGCCCGTTGCCCGCCTTAAAGGCCCAGCAAACGTGTTTATTGGTGATAGCGGTACGTTCACGCTCACTGACATCAAAGGTAATGCGCTCGATACGACCGGAATGGTTGTGGAATGGTCGGAGGATCGCGGTAAAACCTGGGCCGCTGGGGAGGGCTCCTACCGGCTGAGCCGCAACTCTGCTGATCGTGTGTACCTCACGGCCAGGCTGAAATACTCAGACTCACCAGAGGATAAGCGCGTCTACAAAACCCTCCGCGCAGGCGTTGCGTTTAGACCTGTCCGGCCGCCTCGTGTCCAGATCATCGGGCCGCGCCGTCCTGAGGTAGGAAAGGAAGCTACCTGGGTCGCCAACTTGATGATGCCGTACCCGAAAATGGATATGACAATGGATGGTGAGTTCATCCTGCCTGACGGCACAGTCGTCGACTCCACTGAGGTGAAGTACACCCCAACTCGGGAGGACATGGAGAAAGAAGAGAGCTACATCAGCGTCCGATCTTGGATCAATGGGTATGAGGATCGAGGCGGTTTGGGCCTAACTCAGCACCGTCTTATTTTCTGGTCGTACGACTGGCCTGAGTGGAAGATCAACACCAAATACTCAGCCAAGTATGCGCCGGCAGACTTGACCATGACGGCTCGCTCTCTTGGCTTGTTCCGAGAGTTCGAGGGCTTGACCATCGAGTGGGATATCCCACCCTACGCCGGCCTAGAAATGATCAAGGACTCCAGCCAGACCAGTCGCATCGTTCGACTGACTGAGCCGGGGATCTACACATTCGGTGCTCATATCACCGACTCGCGGGGCAACTACAGCTATGCCGAAACAGAGATGGAGTTTTTGGAGCCTATTCCGTGGGATGTGAAATTGTCCTGGAGTGGGGATAACGACGCGAATCGTGCCCCGCTGGGCGTTCTGATCCGACCATCAATCACCGGCGGGCATCCCAAGGATCAGATACTCAGCAAAACGTTCAGTCTCAACGGGGAGACGCTATCAAGCTCAGGGGATTATGGGCGAGCGACCCTTGAAGAGGAGGGCGTGTATACGGTGAAACTGGATGTCGCCAGCGCAATGGGGCACACAGCAACAGGCCAGGTTGACATCTCGGTGGCAAGGAACAAGCCCCCGGTCTGCAAGCTGGAGCTTGTGGTCGGTCGAACCTCCTGGCTGGCAAAAGCCGTTTGTACTGATGAAGATGGCCGCATGGCCAAAAACCTTTGGTTCATCAATGGTGAGCAGCAGGCTCTCAGCTCAAACAGCATCTCTGTGCCAATGTGGCGTTATCCAGATGGCGAGCCGGTAATTACGCTTGTAGGTATCGATAACTCCGGCGCGGAATCGCCTCCAGTCTCCAACAAGTAAAGAGAAGGGCCGCATAAAGCGGCCCTTTTTAATTTCCGTCGACAAATGCGCCTGAAAGCGAAACACAGGCTTACGGAAAGCACGAAAAATGTCTCCTGAGCGCAGCCCCTGCGCATGTCAACCTCTAGGAGCAAGACCAATGCACGTCAACAAAGCAACCCTCCAAACGATGGCCATCGCAGCGGCAATGGTGGTCGCCGGTACCGCGCTCGCCGGTACCGGCGGCGATACGTTCGATAGCGTGTGGATTACCTTGACCGAGTGGATGCAAGGTACCCTCGGCCGCATTCTGATCGGTCTGATGGTCCTCACCGGCATCGGCGCGGGCGTTCTCCGCCAATCGCTTATGCCGTTCGTTACTGGCGTTGGCGGCGGCGTTGGCCTCTATGCTGCGCCGGATGTTATCGAGTCGGTAATGTCGGCAACTATCCCAGCAGCAGCTGTAGTCACCAACGCTCTCCAAGCCCTGCCTGTAGGCTTCTGATCTCAGTCAGAACGCCTCTCTGAAAGGCCTCTTTTTCCGACGCTAAAACGTCCTGAAAAAGAGGCCTTTTCTTTTCCGGGCCAAATACTCTGGGTGAATCGACTCAGGAGGTAAGCCCATGTTCAAACCAACCCGAACCATTCTTGCTATGACGCTGCTTGCATTGGCTGGCACCGCAGTAGCAGCGAGCCCTGCGGACAAGAACGCAGACAAGGTAGTGATGCTTCCTGCGTCTGCAATGCTGGCGATCGAGAAGAACGGCAAATTCGCCATCATCAGCGATACCGGCCGATTCATCATCCAGGGGACGGTTTATGACGTGTGGGCGAAGAAAGAGTTAAAAACCATCGAGGATGCTCGGATCGCCGCCCACTACATCCCAGTGGATAAGACCAACCTCGGTTTCAAGGATCTCGCCCCTCTCACAGTCGGCAACGGTGAGAAAGCAATCACCATGTTCTCCGACCCTGCTTGTGGTTTCTGCAAAGAGATCATTCAACAAGCCCGCTCATCCCTTCCCGAGGGGTATCGACTCGACGTGCTGATGTTGCCGCTGCTCAGCCAAGAGAGCGCGGTGCGCACCAAAGAACTCCTCTGCGCGAAAGACAAGGTTGCTGCGTGGAAAGCCGGAGCTTCCGGCGACATGAAAACTCCTCTCGAACAGCTCCCAACCGCGCAGTGTGATCTGGATGTGATCTCGAAGCGCCGGATGACAGCTCAGTTTCTTGGCGCTCGAAATGTCCCTTTCCTCATTCGTGATGACGGTTTGACCCGAGAAGGCAAGCCTGAAGAAGGCCTGCGCGCCTGGATTGAATCGAATCGCACCCTCTAAGGAATTCAGAAATGCTCAAAGCGCTTATCCGCTCAACACCGCGGCTCTCGAAGCTGATCAACGGCCTCGCCTACGAGCCGAATCTTTACCTGTTCCAGCTGGAAGGGAACCGCCTAGGATTCGCATTCCTGTGTTCTCCGCTCTCAGGCTCAAACGGGGATGAAGGCGACCGCCTGAAGGCTGGCTTGACGGTCGACTGGCCTGAGAAGACAACAATCCAGTTCAGCCTGATTTGCACTGAAAATATCAATGAGATGAAGACGGGATTCCTTCGCCTGCGTCGGGCCTTCCGTGAATCTGGCCGCACTGACCTTCCCGTGGAAACCCAAGCCTTGCTGGAGAAAGTGACGAACGCGCGGGCCGAGTATTTCAGTGACCGAACCATGCGCCCAGTTGATTCAATCTCAGGTGTACGCATTCGTGAACAGAGCCTGGTCGTATCCGTAACAATTCCGATCGCCAATGCGTTGCCTACCCAGACAGAAGCGAACGCGGCGAAGGAGCTTTTCGACGGACTGCGAACCTCGCTGGACAGCTGCAACCTGGCAGCCGTGCCGCTCACCAACGATTCCTACCGTGAAATTTTCTCCTCCATCCTGAACCAAGGGCCATCGGCGTCGTGGCGCGAAGATCCGGACATGAAGGCGGACACAGACAAGCCCCTGAATGAGCAGATCCTCGACTACAACCGCAGCCTCGACGTGAAGAAAGACCACCTTCAGATCGGAGATGACTGCTTTGTAAAAACGCTGTCGGCCAAGCGCTTCCCTGATGTCATGTGGCAGGGCGATGCCTCTCAGTACCTCGCTGACATTCTGTCCCAGCGCGGCGGAATCCGGGGTAACTGCATCATCAACATGACCCTGTATTTCCCTCCCCAGCTGGAAACAAAGGACAAGCTGTCGAAGCGCCGCCAATGGGCCATCAACCAGAGCTTCGGCCCGATGGTGCATTTCGTACCCGTTCTACGGAAGACGAAGGAAGCCTATGACACGCTGTTTGAAGATCTCGACAAAGGGCTTCCCAACGTACAGGCGACAATGACCCTCGTGGTATTCGGCCGGAACCGGGAAGACCTCATTCAGGCAGCGTCGAATGCGAAGAGCCATTTTGCCACGCAGGGCTTCAGCCTCATGGAGGACAAGTTCTGTGTGCTGCCCGTGTTCGTGAACTCCCTGCCTATGTGTGCCGACCCGGATGCGATGAGGGAGCTGTTCCGGTTCAAGACATTGAGCCTCACCCAGGCATTACCTTTGCTGCCGATCTATGGCGATTGGAAGGGCACTGGAACCCAAGTGGCCCCGTTCATTTCCCGAAACGGTCAGCCGGTTAGCTTCAACCTCTTTGACTCCGACACCAATTACAACGCGATGATCGCGGCCCAGTCGGGCTCCGGTAAGTCGTTTGCGACCAACTATCTCATCACGTCGTATCTGAGCATTGGAGCGAAGGTGTGGGTCATCGACGTGGGCCTGTCCTACCTAAAGCTGTCTGAGGCGTACAAGGGCGACTTTGCACGCTTTGACCAGGAGTCGAATCTCTGTCTCAACCCCTTCGAGCTGATTGAAGACTACAGCGAGGAAGAGGATGTCCTGGTTGGGCTGCTCTCTGCTATGGCTGCCCCAACCGTGCCCCTGATCGACTTCCAAACCGCCGGGCTAAAGAGGCACCTCACGCAATGCTGGGAAGAGTTGGGCAAGACGATGATCGTCGACAACATCGCTGATTCTCTGCTTGGCGACCCAGACCCGCGTATTCAAGACATTGGCCATCAGCTCTTCGCATTCACCTCGAAGGGGCAGTACGGCCGTTTCTTTAACGGCAAGAACAATCTCAACTTCAAGAATCCCTTCACCGTACTCGAGCTTGAGGAACTGAAGGGTCGCCAACACCTTCAGCAAGTTGTGCTCCTTCAGCTGATCTACCAAATCCAGCAGGACATGTACCTTGGTGAGCGTGACCGCCCGAAAATTGTGATCATTGATGAAGCCTGGTCGCTGCTCTCCCAGGGCAACGTTGGTGAATTCATTGAGCACGGTTACCGGCGATTCCGGAAATATGGCGGTAGTGCCATTGTCATTACCCAGGGGGTCAACGACCTCTATCAGAACAAAGTCGGACAGGCCATTGCTGAAAACTCCGCGTTCACCCTCCTACTCGGTCAAAAGGCCGAAGCTATTGATGCTATCCAGGAAAACAAGCGTCTGCCGCTGGGAGAGGGTGGCTATCGAATCCTGAAGACTGTTAAGTCGTACAAGGGGCATTACTCAGAGATCTTCATGCTCACCCCCCGCGGGGCCGGTATCGTGCGCCTCACGGTGGACCCATATTCGATCCTCCTCTACTCGACCGCACCTGAAGATGTGCAGGCGATCCGAAACTACACGCTCACCGGCGTTCCGCAGGATGAGGCAATTCTGCGCGTGCTCCGTGACCGAGGTGTCGAGTACAGCTCTAATCCGGCGGAAGTCGCGTAATGGCGTTGTCGAACCCCTTCAGCATTGAGGCCAAGGTGCGAAGGGCAATGGCGAAGGTTGAGCGAGATCGAGCTCCAAAGCGACTCTCGGCAGCCTTTCTCGGCAAAGGCCTACTCTTTTCCGCAGTGGTTGCCGGCAGCGTTGTGCTGCTGGCATCCCGTTATTCGATCGCTATCGCTAGCCAGGACTCCCTATGCCTGCCCCCTTACAGGCTATGGATCATCGATAAAAAGCAGGATGACCTGGTGCGAGGGGAAATCTATGCCTTTCACTCCAAAGGTCTGAGTCCGATCTTTGCTGACGGCACGATCATCGTGAAGGTGCTTGAGGGAATGCCTGGCGATCGCGCCAAGGTCACGCTTGATGAAACAACCATCAATGGCGTGTCCGTAGGCAAAGGGCTTCTGGTAGCCAGCCAGCACGGGATTGATCCCCAGAAATACGTTCGGGAAGGGGAAATAGGCGAGGGCCGTTACTGGTTCTTCGGCCGCACGCCAGACTCTTTCGACTCCCGCTACTGGGGCTCAGCGTCGACAGACCAAATCATCGGGAAGGCGTATCCAATATGGTGAAAAAGCAACTAGCCATGTGCATTGGGCTGGCCTTCAGCTGCACGATGGCCATCGCCGGCGATGACCTTGGCATTCGCAAGTACGACATCAATGAATTCGATCCTGCGCTCCTCGATCAGGTCAGGGAAATCAGCCGAAATGCGAAAGCCGCGCGCGAAGAAGTAAGCGGCCGAGATGACATGAGCTGGGTGAGTGAGATGGCCGAAAAGGCTATCGTTCAAGGCAGTGATGAAGAAGCCCAGCAGAACGATTCAGGGCTCGCCAGCGCAGATGGCTCAGATCGCGAGAAAAAACATCCCCTGGGCGATGGAAACCGCACTCTAATTTTCGTGTCGTGGTCGATGGGGGCAACTGCCCTCAAAGACATACTGCTGTCCTTTGACGGACTGCCTGGTGTTGGCATCGTTTTTCGAGGCATTCCTGATGGTATGTCGATGGGCGATGCTGTGACCAAAATGCACCTCCTCACGCAAGAGACGCAAAGCACTGTGAGTGTTCTGCTCGATCCTCTCGCATTCCAGCGTCATAGCGTTTCAGCCGTCCCCACCGTCGCTCTCGAAGCACCGAATGATGCTTTGATCGCTAAAGCTGCTGGGTCGTCTTCTGTCAGCTATATCGAGGGAGCGGTTAAGGAGGGCAAGCGGGGGGATTTAGGCACTATTGGCTCCACACAGGAAATCATCGAGCCAGACCTCATGGAGGTTGCGAAACAGCGCATCGCAGAACTGGACACCGACGCCATGAAAAAGCGAGCAATCGCCCGGTTTTGGGATAACCACAAAGGGCATCCATTGCCGCCGGTAACGGAGAGTGCCACCCGCCTCGTCGATGCATCGGTCATTGTTCCCGATGACATTCTCGATAGCCAAGGCAGGGTTGTTCAGAAGGCAGGGAGGATTAATCCACTCGACATGATGCCTTTTGACCAGAAACTGGTCGTGATTGATCCGACGCAACCTTGGCAGGTTGCCCTGGCGAAGCGTGAATATGCAGACCATGGGGCAAATCTGACCGTCACTGTGATGGCGACTCAGATACCCACTGCCTCTGGTTGGGATCTGTTCAACAGCGTTCAGGACAGCCTGGATGCGCCCTTGTACCTGCTGCCGCCTGACATGGCGGAGCGCTTCCAAATCCGTCGAGCCCCATCTGTCGTAACAGCCGACACCAAAAACTTTATCGTCCGCGAGGTTGCTCAAACAGCCTTCGAGGAGGCCAATCATGAGCATCAATAAGGTAATAACCGCCGCAATTCTGGTGATTGCAGGCATGTTTTCCCTGCCAGGGATAGCGGCTGAGGCGTCCTCTTCCGGAGAGGTGATGTGTGAGGACTCTGGCCTTTTTGGTCCGAAGTTGTTCACCGACATCTGCTGGGCGTGCCTCTTCCCAATTCGTGTTTCTGGTGTGCAAATAACCCCCGGCACAGCCCCCGCGAAGGCTACAAAAATGGTCTTCTGCATCTGCCAGCAAGGCTCATCCTCGATCTACAAGCCCGGAATCATCACTGCAATGTGGGAGCCGGCACGGATGGTTGAAACTGTCCGTAAGCCAGGCTGCTCGCCAACCCTAGGTGGTGTCACGCTGCCGCTTGGCAACAAGCGCAGCTATGGCCGACTTCGGCAGGACAACAGCACCCAGACAGGTCAGGCTGCCGGGTCGTTCTACCACGCGCATCTGTATGCATTTCCGCTACTTCAGATCCTCGATCTCTACACGCCTACCAAATGCAACCCGGACGGTTATCTCGACCTCGATATCATCTCTTTCACTGAGATCGACCCGACCTGGAACAACGGTACGTTGGCTTTCTTCCAGCACCCTGAGTCCGCGGCCGTGGCAAACCCAATCGCTATTGCGGCCTGTGCTGCCGAATCCGCGCTGGTTACCGCTCGAAAGGAACCTCTTGAGTCGCTTTGGTGGTGTACCGGTACATGGGGGAGCATCTACCCATTTGCCGGCGTAACCGTGGCGCAAGATGCAAACCGGACGACAGCATTGCTGGCTGCGCGAGTGATCGCTCAGCAACACCGCAGGGGCCTCGCTCGACGCACTATGGGTGATGAAAACGTGTGCAAGGCGGGTATCTACCCGACGATTCCGAAAAGCCAGTACAAAGTGACCCAGTTCTGGCCAAAGTCGCAGAACAGCAGAGCAATGTGGCTCGGAGAACCGCCGCAGACTTGGGAGGGTGGGCCTAGTCGGCATGTTCCAGGTACTGGGAACGATGCCATGTACATGTTCTGGCGATGGACAGATTGCTGCTCGAAGCTCTAATGGAGAATCCGCCCGTAAGGGCGGATTTGCGATGGTATGAATGACTTTCTAATGCTGTACCTGCCCCCGGTTTTGATTCTGGGGGTTCTCGCGGGCATCGCCCACGTTCGTCTACTTGAATTCCCTGCCTACCGAGGGTGGTGGGGGGAGTACAAGGTGAACTTCATGCTCCGCCTATGCCTCAGTGGCGAATACAAGGTGTTCGCCAACGCGATCTATCGTGGCAAGACAAGGGGAGAGTCGACACAGGTTGACCACATCATCGTGTCGCGCTACGGAATCTTTGTCCTGGAAACGAAGTGTTTCAAGGGAAAGATCATTACCTACCCAGAAGCCCCCGAGAGCTGGTTGCAGATTGTCGGCCGAAGGAAATATCGCGTGCAAAACCCGCTGATGCAGAACTACGCACACGTGAAGGCAGTTCAGAAGGTCACCGGAGTCCACTCTCAGAAAATCCACAGCTACGCAGTGATGGCAGGGCAGGCCAGCTTCACGTATGGAATGCCTGAGCGGGTCTACAGCATTTGGGGCGTGATTCGTAAAATCCAGTCCTACAAAGCCCCGGTTTTTACTCGGGGCCATGTGGTGTCAATTTGCCGGGCGCTGAGCGAGCGCAGAATCAAGGGGGGGTATTGGGCTGCAAGACGACATGTCGAAAAGCTGAAGCGCCGAGGCGAGGATGGATCTACAACGTGCCATGAAGATAGACCCCGAGAGGAACACCTATCGCCACCCCAACAAGAACAGCAGCAGTGACAGAGATGATCGCGACCGTATCCCAAAATACTGCCTCTGGCGGCGCTTCAAGTGATTCGTCGGTGGCCAGCTCTTCTGTCCACAGTGGGGTGGATTCGCGTAGGGGAGGCTGATCCGGCGCTCGTTTGCGTCTTCTACTGGATCTGGCCGGTGTGGAAGTAAGATCATCAACCATGGTGAACCTCCTAAGCAAAACGCCCCGCATTGCGGGGCGTTTTCATTACTGGCGCTATCAAGCAACCGCTTCTTCAGGAAGCGAATCGAGGGCGTCTGCATTGCCGTCCGGCTCGATGTAACCGGAAGCCTCCCGCTGCTCCTTCTCGGCGCTGGCCTGGGCTTCTGCCTTTTCGATATCTTCCTGGAGTTCTGCAACCTTGCTGGCGTACGCCTTTGCTCGAGCGCTCTGACCGAGGCCAACCAGTGAGCGGATCAGCCGGGCCATTTGGTTGCTCTTGGTGGCGCGGAATTCGTCAGCTTCCGAGCTATCGATCTTTTCATGCAGCCAGGCGGTATCGACCTGGATAATCAGATGGTCAAATGCCTGAAGCAGACTGCTCATCCGCTTGATTTCTGGGCTGGTGATTTCGAACTCACGAGTCAGTGGGGAGCTGTACCCGGCAAGCTCTTTGATGCCCAAGCTTTTCAAAAGCGCGTCCATCCGCTCAGACTCGTCACGCACGGCTACTTCCATGCGCTCGATCTTCTTCGAGACCGCATCAACCACCGCTTTGTGATCAAAGGTCTTGAGGCGTTTCGCCAGTTTGCGGGACGTAACGTCGATGATGAAAAGGGCCGTCATGAGGCTATCGAAACGGTTGCCGGCGAAGAACTTTGCCTGCTCCGTGTTCAATACCATTTTTCCTTTGAGGGATGGCTTGGAGTATTGGTATTTCGTCGGTTGTGGTTGAGCGGTCGCCATTAGCGGTTTCTCCGGATGTTGGTGGCCAGACTATTGCACCAGCTTGCGGAGCCTCTGGATTTCGATTTCACGCACGAATAGCGTCGGAATTTGAGGTGAGTTTTTCTGGTTGACGACAGACTGAAATGGCAGCGAGAATTGCAGCACTCATCGGCCAAGGTCGATTAAGAATTTGCCTCCTGGAGGCCATTGACCCTAAGTGACAGCATGCTGCTGCCACTGGTACCCAAGACGTGTATGCGTCTGGGAGCAAGCCAAGCTGAGCTTATCAGCTTAAAAACCCAGCCTACGTTCGCGTAGCGCCGATCAAAAAAGGAAGCCATTGGGCTTCCTTTTTTTGTGTCAAAAAAACCCTGACGGGGAACTCCCGTTAGGGCGTTCTCCGTTCCTAAAAAAATGGAGAACTGAAAAATGGCATCTACAACCCTCAAAGTTAAAGTGCTGACCGCGTTTGGCTTCCTCGTTGCTATGTTGGGAGCTGTATACGCACCGCAGTTTGCAAAGCATGTTTTGCCTTTGACACTCTGCGTGTTCCTCGCTGTGGTGATCCTGAATGCTGAGCAGATCCTGCGTGGTGTTCTGAGCTACCTACGCGGTTGTCTGAAGGCTTCGGCTCCTCAAGCAACCAAGACCTTACCCAACGCCCGTTGGTGTAGCAGCGTCGATTATGACAACTACTACATTCCCTCCTACCTGCGTCGCCAGGGAGAAGAGAAATGATCCGTGTTGACTTCGATGTTCCAAGCTATCTCCGACTGCCACAAGGGCTATGCATTGTTTCAGAGCGCCTGGCCCATAAGCTTCCCGAGCCAGAAACCAATGAAACGATGCACCAGGCGCTTGAACCGGTGGTGATCAACAAACTGTACCGGCCGCAAGGCCGCAACCAGGTTGCATCGATCGAGAACCAAGAGCAGGGCGAGATCAAAGGGGAGTTCATCCCTCGCGAATCCCAGCCCGAGCACCAAGAAACAGCGTCAATAGTCGAATCCGCCGAAGGCGGTGATGACCATGGCGCACGTGCTACTGAGATCAACTTTCAGGGTGTGGCAGGCAAGTCCGTGACAGGTGAATACCGTGGATCTGGATTTGCGCCGTATCGGTTCCGCAAGAAGAACGGAAACTCGTTCTTCCTGCGGATCGGTGAGCACCTAGTTTGGGGGATTGAGCTTAGCGCTCAGCTCCGCCAGTCCGGTGCGCGACAAGGCGACGTTATCTCACTGACCTTCCTCGGGAAAACCCCCGTGAAAGTGCTCAAAGAGGTCGATGTCGACGGCAAGAAAGAACAGGACTGGGTTGATACATACCGCAACTCCTGGGAAATCAAGATCGTGAAATAGCCAGCAATGCGCCCTTCGGGGCGCATCTCAACCAAACGGAGGTACCCATGTCCAAAGACTCAGAAGGCAATTACGCCCCAGAGAAGCAAGATGTGCTGGTAGCCGCTGATGGCCGCTGGCATGACATTTACGCAAGCCTCGCATCTTCATTGGTGCCGGCACACAAAAAAGCAGGACGTGGGGTTCCATGTCCGGTGCATGGTGGGGAAGACGGGTTTAAGATTTTCCGCAAGACGGCTGGATCGTCGAGCGGTGGTATCTGCCGTACCTGCGGAGTCAAGGCTGATGGCATAGCCTTGCTGATGTGGGTCAACCGCTGGAGCTTTCACCATGCTTTACAGGAGGTTGGAGCATTGCTCCGGGTCAAAGACCCGTATGGACGCACCGCTGATGGATTTATCCCAAGCGTTGTAATCCGAAAGGAGCGAGCCCCAGCAAAACCAGAGGCTTCAGACGATTGGCTGCGTGAAGCTATGCGCAACCTGTGGAAGGGAACCGTTCCTCTCACAGACCCATCAGCGGAACCAGCAAGGCTCTATCTTCGCTCCCGAGGCATTCTTGCTTGGGATCGACCAGAGCTGAGCCGCTACGTTCGCTTTCACCCGGAATTGACCTACAAGGACAAAGCCGGCAAGCGTTCTAAGCATCCAGGGATAGTGTGTACGCTCATCGATCCTGAAGGCCAGGCTGTGACCATCAACCGTCACTACCTGACGATGAAGGGTGAGAAAGCCGATCTCGCGGAGCCGAAAAAAATGTTTCCAATTCCCAGCAACCGCAAGCTTCCCGGTTGTGCGGTGCCAACATCGCATCCAGGAGAAGTCTTGGATGTATGTGAAGGATTGGAAACAGCTCTGTCGGTGGAAACAGCCATGGGTATACCAGTATGGCCCTTGGTGAATTCCTACTTGTTGGAGAGCTTCGTACCACCAGCCTGCACCAAAGCAGTCCGAATCTGGGCTGACAAGGACCGCAAGGAGGGTGGCCAGAAAGCGGCATTGACCTTGAAAAAACGTCTGTGGGAAATGGGGATCAAGGCACAGATAATGTTGCCCGACATGCCCATCCCTGACGGCTCCAAAGGTGTCGACTGGAATGACGTTCTTCGTGAACGTGGTTCTCTCGGCTTCCTAGGCCACGAGGTCTATCGCGCACAGCGATAGGCCTCTGGCCTTCTCAACTTCCCCCTCTTTTTCCGACCGTAAAAGCGCCTGAAAACGCGCCCCCTCCTGTTGGCCAACGCTCACAATTCGAGCATCCCCATCTTGGCCAGACGGACTCATGACGCCCCTAAAATTTCCCATCTTGTTGCTTGCTGCCGCTATAAGCAGCACTTCCCTTGCGGGAGAGACCAAGCCCGCCGAGTCAAAAACGCCCCAGGTTGCTGGTTCTTCGTTCTACCAGGACAAAGAGCGCGGCTGGTTCTGGTACGAAGATCCGCCTCCTGAACAGGAACCCGAAAAACTCGAGCCCGCGCCGGTTCCAGCGCCCCCACCTCAAGCCGAAACGGAATCCTCCGAGCCAGCCGCGCCCGAGCTGCCACCGACCGGCAGCGTGGCGTGGATTCGCGAAATGCTTCCGAAACTGCGTGATGCAGCCATGGATAACCCCACCAAGGAGAATGTGAGTGCGTACTTCTGGGCTCAGCGAATCATGCTCGACAAGGCCGAGCGATTCTCACGTCACTCCGTCGACGTAATCCGTAATGACCCATTCCTCGACGAGGATATGCGTTATCCCGCCTCCAACGCCGCTTCTGACGCTCTAGCAACTGCGGCCGGCAAGCAGAAAGAAACCCTGTTGAAGCTCATCGCTGGCAGCTCTGCGCTGATGTTCTTCTACAACGGTAATGACTGCATTTTGTGCGAACAGGCCCTGGCAGCGGTCTCTGCTCTCGAGTTCAGGTACGGGTTTACTGTCATGCCCGTCTCGATGGATGGGGCCCCCCTTCCTGGCGGCAAATACCCAAACACACAGTACGACACTGGGCTCGCAGAGCAGCTGGGCATCATCACCTCGCCGGCGCTGGCCCTAGTCATCCCTCCGAATGACGTGAAGATCGTCAGCTTCAGCACCGTTTCAATGGAGACGGCAACCACTCGGATTCTAATGGCGGCGAATGAAGCGGGGCTGATTTCCGATCAGGAATACAACGCCACATCCCGCCTTAACACCATGGGTTTGATCGACGCCACGAAACTGGCTGACGCACCGCCCGACGCAACAAAAAACCCTAACGAATTCGTGAATCGGATGCGCGATGAAGCTCGTCGCGCCTTTCAAAAAGACAACGGAGGTGCCCAGTGAAAATCAAACCGATCGCCCTTGCTGTAGCGCTGATGGTGCCCTTCGGGGCTCACGCGAACATTCAACAGCAGGTCAATGAAATGTTCAGCGGCATGATCAACGTCACCAGTCCAGGGGCATATAAAACAGCCACCCGCGGGGTTATTACCGGCGGCTCCGTTGTCCTTCGGAATCGGATATCCACTGCCAACCTCATCAGCATTACCCCGCCAAGCGCAAAGGGTGGATGCGGGGGGATCAACCTTTACAGTGGCTCGTTCTCCTTTATCAACGGCGAAGAGTTCGTAGCGCTCATGAGGAATGTGGCGTCGAACGCTGCTGGCATTGTTTCGGGCTTTGCCTTTGAGTTGGCCCTCGATGCGATGGACGCTCAGACAGGTGGCGTGATCCGCAACCTGGCCAACAAGATCCAGGCGCTCAATCAAATGTTTTCCAACAGCTGCCAGCTGGCGAGTGGGTTGGTTACGAATGCCAAAAAGGCATATGAAGAAAGCACCGACTTCAAATCCGCGATGACGGCCTTCGGGTCGAACGTCTCATCTGACTTCTTTACCGCGAAATCCACCAAAGAAGACTCTCCAGCGAACCGGATTGCTGCCTCTGGTAAGGCCGTTCAATGCGAGAACACAGGGAACGTTCTGTGGTGCGCCATGATGAAGTCTGGCCTCCAGTCGCAGATCCTATTCGGCAGCGATGAAAACGCGGAATTCATCATGTCGATGGTCGGCAGCTACAACGTGTCGCTCACCAACGACGCCAGCGGGGGAAAAAACTTCGCTGCGCATCCCATGCCGAAGCTCATCACCGGCGAAGGTCTGAAGATTCTGGTTGAAGGCTCAACCAATCTCGATGTCAAGGTCTACCAGTGCGACCAGGATGACCCTGACTGCTCAGACCCGAACATCCGTACTCTCACCAGCTTCAAGGGCCTCGAAACCCGAATCCTTGAGGATCTTCAAAACAATGGAATCCTTGAGCGTTTTGCCAACGGCACTGCAACCGCTGCTGACGGAAACCGGATTGCATACCTCGCATCAAGCCGCGTAGGGGTGAATCTGATGAAAATCACCCAGAAGGCAGGGGCTCAATCCGGTTATGACTATCTGAATCAGTTCGCCAAGAAAATTGCTGCTGATGCATCGATGAGCCTGATCTACCAGCTGCTTGGGCACACAGAGAAGGGCCTGACCAGCCTAAACATGGCGGATGCTGGGAAGGTGATCGAGGATCTGCGGGCTACAAAGGGTGAGCTCATGGACGAATACCGCTCGTACATCGAGGACGCAATGCAGGGCAAAGATGCCGATGGCCAAGCAGAAAAAATGCTCCAGATGGCCCCTGTGTTTGATAGCGGAACCCTGCCACAGGGAACCATCAACGATAACGCAGGCGCGTAACGGAGATATCCATGGACTTCACTATCTACACGACAGGCAGCGCCGAGTTCCTTGAGATCATGCTCAATGCCTGCGCAATGATCACAGGCAGCGGTGACGCAGAAGATCTTGCCCGTATTGGCGCGCTGATAGGCCTCTTTCTGTTGGCGTTCCAAGCAGTTTTTAACAACCAGGCCATTACCTTCGGTAAGGCGGGCCTTGTGCTCGTCCTTTACATGATGTTCTACGGTCCTACAGCCACCACTGTTATCGAGGATACGGTGTCGTCGCAGGTGCGGGTGGTGGACAACGTGCCTCTTGGCCCTGCCTTTGTCGGCTCAGTCATCTCAACGGTGGCCTACGGCATTACAAAAACCGCGGAGCAGGCATTTTCTACTCCAAGCATGACCGACTACGGGCTGTTCTCGAGCCTGAGCACATTGTCGAAAGTGCGCGACGCTCTTCGGAACCCGATGGCACTGGACGGCTTCCAAAACTACCGAAAAGCGGACGGGTGGGATCTGCCCCGATCGGTGAACGAGTACATGACATTCTGTTCACTGAACCCCGTGGCGCTGAGAACGGATAAGACCTTGACCGACTTGTACCGATCGCCTGGCTGGGCGGAGGTGCTGTCAAACCAGAACTCATCGATGTTCATCTACGTCTATGACGGTACCGCCGGCACCATGAAAAGCTGTGCAGAGGCGCGGTCGTTTCTCAACGCCCATTTGCAGAACGTCTATACAGACGTGCTAGAGGACATTCTCCAGAAAGGGTTCAGCGAAGAGGCCAAGACCAACCGCATGACCAGCGGTATCCAGGTTCAAGCCGCTACTGACCAAGCTATTCAGAGCCTCGCACTGAGTAGCAAGTCGGCTCAGGACTACGTTTTGACTTCGCTAATTGCGCCGATTTTCAACGATTCCCGTGTCGATGCCATGAACCATTGGCAAGAGCAAAGAGCCGCAATGGCTCTTCGCGAATCGCTCAACCAGCAAGAAATTCAATGGGCGGGGAAGGGCGACAGCTTCAAACACTACATGAGACCGATGATCGCCTTCTTCGAGGGCATGCTCTATGCGATGACGCCGTTCATGGCCTTTGCTTTGTTCCTGGGTGGGCCTGGCCTTTCTATCCTCGGCAAGTATCTCGTGTTGCCGCTGGCGGTGGGTTTGTGGATGCCGCTGTTGAGTATCGTGAATGCTTTTACCCTCTGGTATGCAGGCTCCCAGATGGAAGCCGTATTCAACGGCTACGACCCCACAGGTTCTGGTTTCGCAATGCTCCAACTCATGGACATAGACAAAGCCATCGGCAAGGCACTGGGTATTGGCGGTCTGCTTGCGGCGTCCGTGCCTCCATTGGCACTGTTCATCGTTTCCGGCTCTGCCATGGTTGCCAACAGCGTCATGAGCCAAATGACGGCAGGCGACAAATTCAAGTCCGAAGACGTTACTCCTCGATCTCAGGAGAGCGCACCTGTCCTAAGCACCAATGCTTCGTTCACATCTGACCAGGTAAGCGCGGGCGTTGCTAAAACAGGCACTCCGCAACTTGCAGAAACCATCAGCAGCGAGCAGGCCGCTAGTGCGGTCGTGCAGAGCGCAAATATGGCCTCCCAAACTGCAACCTCGCAGTACCAGGAAAGTCTCAAGGCAGCCGGGCAACAACTCAACTCGTCTGCCACAGGACGGCAAGCACTTGCGCAGATCGGGGAAAACCTTTCGGCAGGTTCGGTCCTCAGCTCGAATGCATCTTACAACGAGGCAAAAGAGTCCCTGCGCAGCCTCGGCTTCTCCGAGTCGTCGCTGAATCAGGCCACGTCCAACGCCGCGATGGGCATTTCTACGCCACTTGGCGGCATGAAGCGGTCGGACAACACCTCGGCCGACACCATGACTCAGGAAAGCAGAGCCAAGGCGGAAAAAGCACTCGCGCAACTTACGCAGTCTGTCCAGGCAACCGATTCGAGCACGTTGACCTTTGCGACGGGCGATGCCTTCTCCAGTAGCGCGTTGGCGCAGCAGAGCGCATCGAACACAGACGAGATCGGGAAAACCCGTTCGAGTGCCCTTCAGGCGCAACAGACCTATAGCCAGGCATCTGCTCAACAAGATTCGATTAAGGCAGGTCAATCACTCAACCTTAGAGACGCCGGCGTCAAAGCGCTCACCCGCGGGCTCGGCCGCAATGAAACTGCGCTGGCGCTTGAGAAAATGGCAGGACAAACAGAGTCAGGCAAAGATCTGTACAAACAAGCCTTTGGTAGCCAAAGCATCCAAGACATGTCGAAAGACACGAGCGAGCGTCGTGCTATGGCAGCTATTCGTGCGATCAACCAGGATGGACGCCTTGGTGAGCTGTTGATGAGCCCATACAACCCCTTCGACTTCAACGTCAACCAAGGCGATGCCAACGCGAACGCCGGTCTCACCGGTGATGCTGCGAGCGCTACGGCTGGCACAGATGCCATTGGCGGCAGGTTCGATGCGAAGTGGGGCTCCAATGCAGGTGCTTACGCGAGCACGAACGACATGAACGTCAGCGGTTATCAGGCTACGAAGGAAGATGGGGCTACGGCCATTGATCAGCGCAATGCTGAGAACCTGAAGCCCGTGATAGAGGCAAGCACGTCGAATTCGGGAGCCATTGATAACCGTTCATCCCAAGCGGCCTATGACACCCTGGCGGAGCGAGGCGAAGCCGCAAGACAAGGCTCCAATCTAGGCAAGGTAGTGGCCGAAGGTGCCAACTCGGCGTTTACAGGTATCGATACGATTGCTCGAGCGTTCCGCAGCAGCTCAGATAGTGAAAAGCTCGACAACTACTATGACATTGGTATCAGTCAAGGGCTGAAGCCAGAGGAGGCGCAATACTTTGCTGCCAAAGCAACTGGTGAGTTCGGCGAGTCCCAAGGGGATGCTTATCGTGAGCTGAATAGCTACTACCGCAGCCAAGGCATCCGGGATGACAACTACATCGCCGGGGCTATTACTGCGATCGATGATGCTGCCAAGGCCCCTGAAAGCGGTTCCTATCCCACCCTGACGGCGCTCGCGGACTCAAGGGATGCTGTGCAGTACCAGGCGTACCAGGGCCCGTCGAACGAGGATGTTCCTCAAGTTCCAACCCAGGCTCCGGCCCCACAACCAGCCAGATCTGTTCCACCACCTGCTCCATCACCATCCTCGGCGGAACCCACCAACCTCAAACCTCAGCGACCGACAGGAATCAATGCTGACTAGATGACATAAAGCTGAAACGACAAGGCCGGGATTCCCCGGCCTTTTTCTTACCCAACTGCATATTTTACCCCTTGAAGATTTCAGTCAGCCGATCCTTCACCGCCTTTGCGATTTGCTCCCGGAACAGGAACAACAAAACAGACAGACCAACGCTCACACCGACCGCCTCAGCACCCAAGCGGGCGAACACAACGATGTTGATCAAAAGCAACACCATGATGCCGAAAAACTCAGCATTCGCCTTTGCGCCAGTGAGAACCTGTTGCTCAGTCAGCATCCACTTGGGCGACAGGCAAAACGGACAAACCGAGGACTCAGGGTCACGGCCACCAACAGGGATGCCGCTGATGTAGAAAGGGGCGCTAGTGATGACCTTCGGGACCATCATCTTCTTGCAGCACTGGCACTCAACTTTGTCGTTTCGCATCTCGTTCACCATTCAATTCATCTCATCAACATAATCTCACTACCAGGCAGAAACCCAAACAGAAAGCCCCAACCAAGGGGAGCAGGGTTTGCGAATAGCTTCTCGTGGATGGGATTCAGTGGTTGCACCAGATGCATCGGCCGGGCTTGAGCGCGTAACGAGCATTGATCTCCTTGCACTTGCTGCATGGGGTGAGAGTGATGTCTCCGGTCTTCATTGCGTTGCTGAGCTGGTAGCCATTGGAAGGGGAGATCATATCGCTGGCCTCGACGCCAACCGCTTTACACAGCTCCACATACTCACGATGAGCCGCAACCACCGCGCGAGCATTCGTCCGCCGAAGAGGATTGTCGGCGAGCAGCCTGTACACAGTGAGGTAGAGCAGGCTGTGAAGAGGGCTTTCAGCCAGTGTCTTATTCGGTGCCTGTATTCGCCCGCTTTGGGACTGGACAAGGGGGGTATCCCGTAGCAAGGAGCGCTTCATCCGAACTACCTCGTCTGCATTCAATCCTGTCCATTGCGCGACCAGCTTCGGCTGTAGCTTCTGCTGAAGCAACTCGGTCGCAACCACATCGAGGGGCATCGTAGACGGATAGTCTTTAACCCGGCCTATGCCACTTACGCCAGGCTTCAGGAAGTACCGAAGGTCGCCAAGCAATACGGTGGTCACGTCTCTCAGTTGATCATCTGGCGATGATAGGTTCATCCTCAGCTTCCTGAGGTTGCACCTGGTGCCAATCGAGAACCCGCCGCGGCTCACCAGCATCATGCGAGAGTCGAAAGATCCTGCCTCGAACACCCGATACCCAACATCGTCGAGGCCTACAGCCAGAATAGGGCTTGTTTCGTTGACGCGGGAGAAATGACAAAACTCCATGAACATGACCATCTTGTTGCCAATCTCCCTGAACTCCTCATCGTCCAGGTAGCCCCTGCCGACTTTCAGGGTGTTGTAGTGAACACGGTAGAGAGAAACGGGAAGGGCATCTACAGCGTTCAACTGACGCTGGTTCGCGCTCAAAGACGAAAGCCAAACCATATCGCTTTGAGTCAAGCGCTGCTCGGCGAGAATGACATTGAAATCCCGCAAGCCAGATGTCAGCCAGCGCAGACCCATTTGTATCATCGATGCGTTGATCTTAACTCGCATGTCCCTGCCCTTACTTTAAACGCTGTAGTGAACGCCAAATGCTGAGCACATTACTCGCATACTCGCGTGCGTCAAGTTCACGCTTTGGGTTTCGTGTATGGTACCCACCAATAGCAAGTTGCATATCGACAGGATATTGAGCAATCGACTCGCAAAGTATCTGAGCACCAACGCGGATGTTCACCTCGGGGTCAAGAAGAAACTCCGGGCGCGCTACTCTATTGCCGTTCCAACGATAGTTTATTTGCATAATCCCTATGTCGGTGAGGATGTCTTCGGCAATATATTTGCCGAGTACAGCCTTGGCATCCATGTAGGTATTAGGGTACAGAGCGCCACTAGGTTCATTGCGAAGCGCAAACGGGTGTGGTGCAATCATGCCTTTTCCGGCAGATGTTTTAGATTCCTTTAGAGCTAGTGAATATAGAAGCAGAGGGTCCGGCTTGCATGCGGAGGCCATTGACGCTCGCTCCCACATCGTTCCTTTTAATGAAAAGCCATTAGCTTTAGCGCTCACTGAAGTACCTATGGCAATGCATGCAGATACTGCAATAAAAGAGCTGATACGGATATTAAACATTTGCCCCCCTTATCCAGCTGGCAACTGGACGAGAGGCTGGCTCATTACTTACTTGTTCCTTTTTGTCATCAGCAACAATATTATCTTGCTGAGTATCTGCTTGCTTGCTTTTAGCATCTTCGGTCGCACTTATCATGCTTAGATATAGCGCTGCCATTGCAACAAGTCTTTTACCCCGATAATCGGGGTCAATAGTTTCAAGATGCGCGTGCAATTCTTGTGTCGCTGGCGTGACTCGACATTGTAGTCTCATCGTTTTATCCACATTCCCTCCTTAGCGCGTCCTTGCGCACCCGTTAAATTAAGAGCGTGCGATATGCCAGAAACCTTCGGCATTGCTTTTTACGCTGTTCACGGGCTTGACTACCAATGCATCGGGAAATTCTTTTCTGGCAAATGGCTCATACAATGAGGCTCCCCCGCCGCCGAGGATCACACAGTCGATAGCACGGCCCTTCAGGAATCGAAGTCCTTGCTTAATCTCAGTGAAAACGGATGGGATAACACGTTCGGCAGCACGCTCTAGATATTCTGCAAGTTCAACCTTGCGGCCATAAATCAGGATGTATGACTTACCCGACTGGAGCGCATGTTCAATCTTTTCTACGCCAGGAATACCGCCATGATCCTTCGCAATCTCTTCATTGCACGCTTCAAGTACAACAGACATAGCCTTGAGGCTGCTGCTGCTGGAGTTGACTACCAGCTCGCGATGGTCAAATACGACCCAATCAACACTGAAAAATCCCGGATCGATAATGATCGAAACTGACTCCTCAATAACTTCCGATGCATCTGAGTTGCAGTAGATCTCTGTCAGAGTCCCGATCGGCTGAGCAACAACCTCTACTCGCTTAACGGTAACCTCTCGCTTTGGCGTAATGCGATGCGTCCCAGTCATACGCTTTACTAGGGCTTCCACATAGGCCTTATCGCGAGCCTGCGAGACAGGAAGGCCAGTTACTAAGCAGTCAATCACGTCTTTATCACCCGCAGCATGCAGCAGAGCTCCCTTAAACAGGGCCTCATAGGCGTGCGAAGACGTGTAATCCTCGTGCAGTTCTCGTCCATCCTGAACACGGCCGGGCGCGGCAAATGCCACCCAGGGCGCTCCATCAACCTCCACGATTACTTCACCAGCGCGTAACCCAGAATCCCCAGGCAGAACGCTCAAGGGAGCGGCCTGCGAGGGGCGAATAATCGACTCCGGATGCCCATCCCCACTGCCAAAAACGCCAATCACGTTGCTGTAACCAATATCCAGACCTAAGGCGTTACCCATTCGAATGCCGCTCCCAGCAAAAAATGACAAAAGAAGTGCGTCAGATGACGACGCGAATGACCCCGCAGCACATGAAACCCCACATCCAAAGAATCCCAAGCGCTATATCTGCATCACCCGGTCACCAGATGACGACGCACCGTAATAATCAGCCTTCCTGAAAGCTTTGGGCTTCGTTTTCAGGACGTTTTAGCGTCTGAAAACGATCCACGCCTTCTCTGTCGACCCGCAAAATGCTCCCATCCACAAAGGAGCAACATATGAACTCACCCTCTGAAGCCCCCAAGCACCCAGCAGTAGCGGAGCTTGATCGCGTCTATTCCAGCCTTGTCGGCCGAGCGGAGGAGCTGCGCGACTCTTTCTTCCAGACAGCCCTTTCACTGCACGCAGGTAAGCCAGGGCACATACCGATCGTGATCCGTATTCGGCAATCCAGCCCGAATGCCGTCACCATCGAATGGGCGAAAGTCATTTTGCCGAGGCTCAAGGAAGGCGAAGCCAAGAAACCGCGGGTCATCCGGACAATCAATAAGGGTCAGGGAAGCAAGTACCCGGTCTCGTCGTTCTCATTCGTCAAGGAGCCCTTGAAGAACATCGTTCGGGCCTACGAAATCCAGCTCGCCGAGATCCGGGAAACGTGCTCGGTCATTCAGCGAGTCCGCCGTCAGCTTGTCCCTGCGGTGAAGAAAGCTGGCGTGGTTGACGGCTCGATTTCTGCGTTCATCACTCATGATTACCCCGCAACGTCCGACTAAGCGAGTCGCCTGGGAACTGTGCCGAAAAATGGTGGAGCCCAACAAAATCAAGGGCTCCGACCTACAACACCTCTTCACGACACCCCTTCACGACACCCTTCGACGATGACGACACCTCTTCACAGTACCGTTTGCTGCAAACTGACCCGGCTGAATAGCCGCGACGCCTTAGCGGGCGGGCGTTTCAGTCCAGCAACACCCCTTCACAACACCCCTTCACGACACCCCTTTGGCGATGACGACACCCCTTCACGGCAACCATCTGACGTGGATATCGCTACACGCCCCGTTGCGCGGGCCTTTCAGAGCGGCGCGCATGAAACTAGCCCCAATGCGATTTTCTCTCTATGTGAGGTGAACCGTCAGACTCCCATAAGCAAGCGAGGTGGTGTGAGGGTGGTTTTCCTGAACCTGTGTCGCGAAGCGGGTGAAGGGGGTGTAACGGAAGTGAGCAAGCACCTGCGGGCAGGGAGAGGGCGGGCAGCGGATTCGGAGCGCACTAAATCCTTGGGATTGATTGCGATGGTGGGAGCATTGGCACAGCGCAAATTTGCGGGCTGGAGTAAGCAGCCAGGATTGAGAGGGAGTAAATCTCATGCTCGGGAGCGAACAACTGGAACTACTGCTTGGATCAATCGGCGCATTGAGTGCCGGGTTAGCAACCGCCTGGCTGACCTACTACGGATCGAGGTATGTACTCAGCGATGCAAAAACCGACTGCGCGAAACTGCGGGCGGCGATGAAAGCCTTGGCTGGCAAATCTGCGAGCGTAAGGGGAGGGCCTAGCGAATGATCTTCGCGAACCTGCCATACCTCGGAGCATGGACATCAGCAATCCACGGGATGATTTTCACTGGCATGTGCATTACCGGCATCGCTTGCTGCGTAAGCTTGTCGATCAAGTCAGCATTGGTTGTCACCAGCGTGATATCGAACATAAAGAGCCGGCGAAACACGGCAATGAACAGGCGGTGACATTTGGAGTTTAGAAAAAGAGATGGCGGCAGGTTATTCCCGCCGGTGCTACCAAACGGCGATTTCATAGGCGTTGCCCATGGGAGCCAACTCCGGCAGGTTCTTTTTTCAGTGCGGGATGACGGCCTGTACGGGGAGGGTGTATTTCTCCTATGGCACGAAATATCCGGCGTATCCATCACTGACGCCAAAGGATTCCAGATTCGGAGCGGAAAATATGCCAGCGGCGGAATTGGATTTTACGCAGGGGCATCTGCTCTGCTCGATTTGACTGGGGAAATCGTTACCCGGATAGATGGATACACTGTCGACTATTGCCTGATGAATCGCATCAGCTACGAGTCAAAACGGCAGGTGTAGGCCAGCTATTAGCAGTGAGTCTTCCTGCCTGCCCTGGGGTAAAGCCCTCGGAGGGACATTTGAAGAGTGGTTTATATGTGCAGAGGTTATTAGCAGTGAGGCGAGAGTCCAGCAAGACGACTGGGCCTTAACCGTATTAGCAGTGAAGCGGCTCACTTCCATAAAATAGACATTGGTGGGTGTGGTAGATGCCCCCCTGTGTCGCGAAGCGGATGAGTGCGGGCCGTTACGGTGACCTACAAATTTACGGAGAAAATGTTTTATGTACGGCGTTAATGAGTTGATCGGGGCCAGCGGTAGTTTTTCTCTTGAAGGATACAACCTCCCTGCGGATAAGGAGTGGTCTGAGGAAATATTGGAGGTGCTGCATGCAGACATTCCGGGCAGTCATGATCTCCTAATTGCAATCGTACTCACTCAGGAGTGCGCAGGGTTGCGTGAGCGGAGTTCTATGGCGATGGCGGTAGTGCTTAGTGAATACGAGTCAACGCTCGGGCAAGCGGATGCGTTGCGAGCAAGAACGTTTTTTGCCGCCGCTATCACAGAGCTGAAGATGGTTCTCGATGAACTTAAAGACCAGCCGCAAGCAGAACAGGAAAAAGTGTTGTCGCGTTTGGGGGAGTATTTCGGGGCTGGCGTCCAAAAGTTGGACACCTCTTTTGAGGGGATGGAGCAAGTATACTTGCTGAGCAACCCGAATACGGGGAGATATTGGTTGTCGCTGAAACGTCATGCTTAATAACGTGTCGCGAAGCGGAGGATTGGCTGGTGAGTGAGTGCGCAATTGCAGACATGGATAAGCGCACTCGCGCACTAGGCAGAATCAAGAAATGTTTTGCGCTCGCAAAATCCAGCAACCCGCATGAGGCCGAAGCAGCAATGCGGCAAGCCCGCAAACTTATGGACAAGTTCAAGCTGGAAGTAGGCGATGTGCGTGCTACCCAGGCGGAAGAATTCTCCCTGCGGATCGGTAAAGCCAAAAGCGTTCCGCCACAATGGATTCGCATGTTGTCGATGACTGTCTCTAAGGCGTTTGGCTGTGTGAGTTTCTACAGCTATGGGCCTGACGGGCAGTCGCTGATTTTTATTGGAGAAATCGGTAGCGCTGAAATGTCGGCCTATGCGTATGAGGTGCTTATCCGGCAACTGAAAGACTCCAAGAGAAAATACCTCTCAGGGGTCAGCATTCAGGGCACAGTGCAAAGGCGCAGAGCGGGAGTGCTGTATGCAGAAGCGTGGATCATCGGCGTACATAAACGAGTAGAGGAATTTGCCGGCGTTACGGAAGAAGGGGAGCGGGCAATCCACGCTTATACCCAAAGACATTATCCTGGTGTTCCGATCACAAAGATGAAACGCCGAAAACTGGATATGGATGCGTACCGAGCGTACATTCAGGGCAAAATGGATGGTGAAAGCGTTTCTCTGCACAAACCCATGGGGCGTGACGAGCACAGGCAGTTGGAGTTGGAATGACGCAGGGCCCAGGAATAAGTCCCGCTCGAGCGGGATTTTTTTCGCCCGAGGTTTGTCCCCTGAAAGTGGGGGTAAGCCTGTGGATAAAGTCCTGGCGTGGCGGTCTGGAAACGCTCCCCCGGCGATGCTCAAATTTCAACCAGCCGGGCGAAATTCGACATCACACTTGACGTTCGCAATCGAGACAGAGATATTCCCCTCGGCACACGGGTAGGTGCCTGCCGTCCACATTGGCAAAGCGAAAGCACTACCGACAAACCAACGGAACCCTTATGGGTGCTCCGAAGTGGACACAGAGCATCAGCCTTTGGAGGCTGCCGTATGCAAAACCCAATCACACTCCGCGATATCGAAAACCTCAAAAAGCTCGCCAAACAGGCAAAGGCCCTTCACCCAGGACTGAGCCATGCGCAGCGCCTCAACCTGATGGCGCAGCATCATCTTCAAGCACGCAGCTATCACGAAGTTCGTAAGTGGGTCGCTCGCTCGTTAGAGCAGCACTACGAGCGGAAGGACGGTGGCGTGGTCTACTGCAAGCTCTGCCGCTTTTCTTTCGTCCCCGATGTAGCCGAGGACTCGACTACTCACGAGAAGCGTCACCTCAATTTTGAGGACGCTCTTTTCTCCCTCGGAGCGTTACCAGCTGCACATGCCACCCGAGAGCAAAGGAAACGCGAGGCGCATAACCTGATCCATTCCGCACCGTCCGCCGGCGAGGAACTGGCTGGAGTCGAGCAGCTGGTCAACGCCTGGTATGACCGTTCGCTGGAATCCGCGATCGGCAATGGCGACTGGAAGAAACACCCGAGCCTTGCCGAGTATGCCGCGATGATCGTTCCAACCGTTGAGGCCTGGTTGCGGCAGAGCAGGGTGTTGTACCTGTCCAAATACGGCTGCAATCGAGGCGTGATCCCAGAGGGTCAGACAACGTGGGTTCAGCCTGAAGGCTGATAGGGTTGGGTCTTTTGGGGAAGCTGCGACAATCGGCACGTTGATTGATCCCATCTTCCCCAGGACTTCCCACATGAGCCGAGATACCTACGAAGCCAACATCGCCTTCATCGACCAGACGGTAAAGCGCCTGGAGCGCAATGAAGTGAGCATCGACGAGTTGGAGACCCTTGCTCGCGAATTTGCGGATGCCCGTAAGTTCTGCGCCGACCGGCTTACCCGCATCGAGGGCGTTGTTCAAGCAACCTTGGGCGCTGAAGAGGGACAGGCCGGTGAGCGCACCTGATCCGATTGAGCAGCACCTCACTCTCAGCGCATACCTTACCCAGATCCAGAAGGCCATCCGTGCTGCGGTGCCAGACAGCTGCTGGGTTGTTGCAGAACTCAGTGACTTCAAGCGCCGCCCGAACGGCCACTGCTACATGGACATCTTGGAGTCGCGTGAGGGAGCCGAGGTCGCGAAGGCACGGTGCACCATGTTTGCGAACGTCGCCGGCAAGGTACTTGGTGAGTGGCAGCAGGCAACCGGAGGCCTGCCCCAAGCAGGAATGAACGTCCTGCTGAAAGTGAGGGCGGATTTTTCCCCTCAGTTTGGCTTCTCCCTGATGGTCACCGGCATCGACCCGAGCTACACGCTGGGTGACATGCAGGCCAAGATGCAGAAGATCATTGCCTCCCTGAAGGAGCGGCAGTGGTTCGACCTACAGCGGGGACTTCCCTCTCCAGGGGGGTTCTGGCGCGTTGCGGTTGTGGCTCCGCACGAGGCTGCTGGGCTGGCCGATTTTCGGCGTGATGCAGAGCAGTTGGCTGCGGCCGAGGTGTGCGGCTTCGAGTATTTCTCAGCGACGTTCCAGGGGCGTGATGCATCAGACAGCATCCGCTCTGCGTTGCGGACGGTTCATGAGCAACATCAACAGCAGCCATTCGACGCCGTATGCATCATCCGCGGGGGTGGGGCGAAAAGCGATCTGGCCTGGCTCAACGACGCGAACCTTGCGGCTTGGGTGTGCCGGTTGCCTGTTCCGGTATTCACCGGCATTGGGCACGAGATCGACGAATGCGTGCTTGACCTCGTGGCACACCGCCGGTTCGACACACCATCGAAGGTCATCGGGTTCATCAAAACAGCGCTCATGTCTGAGGCCTCAACTGCTCGGGCTCAGGTCGAGCGGGCCAACGGCATGATCTTGCGCCTGGTGTCTGGGCAAGCCCCGCATCTGGATCGCGCTTGGAGCACCTTCAGCCGGCGGGTGACGGAAACGCTCCATGGGGAGCATCGGCAACTGTTGCAACAGCAAAGCAGCCTCGACAAAGGCCGGGACCGCCTCCTCAGCCAACAGCGCATGGCCCTCCAGCTCGCGCAGGATCGATTTTCAAGGCTCGGGGCTGGTCTGTGTGCAGCTGAGCGCCAAAGGGGGCTGTTTGCCGCCTCGAGGGTGGCTTCCCTGAGTAGAGCGCTGATCGCCAAGGAAATTTCGCGCCTGGAGCTTGCATGCACGGTCTACGACAAGACAAATCCGCTTGCACTGCTCGGGAGAGGCTTTGCCTTAGTCCGTGGCCCTGGTGGGGAGATAATCAGTAGTGCCCAGCAGGCTCGCGATGCAGGCAAGCTGGATCTGGCCTTCGCCGATGGCCATGTCATTGCGGAAGTGGCAAAAGCGCAATGAAGCAGCAGAAATATTCCATCTAAATTGCCGAAGAAGGCTGCGAGTGGCGAACCGCAGAGCACTAACCCGAAAGGTTGAGGAAAACAGACTTGAAAAACCCCACGGCGGTCCAAACGAACAAGCTGGTGCGAAGCAAGCTCAGCCCAAAAACTCCCAGTCAGGCCCAAGTCGATGCTATGGCTGAGAGCATTCTCAGTTACGGAATCATGGAGCCCCTTTTGGTTACCCGTCTTGGTGACCGCTATGAGATCACCCCTGGCGGTGGCCAGGTTCGCTGGCTGGCAGCTAAGAAACTGGCTATGGATATAGTCCCTATCCGTGTCGTGGAGCTCGATGATCATTCCAAGGCCGCAGTAGCCCTTATTTGCAACACTGTCCGAGAGAATATTGCACCAGAAGAGGTCATCAACAGCCTCGAAAGGCTGGTTTCCGAGTTCGGGGTAAATGCGGCCGATATTGTGACTGAGCGACTACCTGAGCTTCAGGAGATATCTGCTGAGCACCCGGAGTTTCAAGACCGGATCAAATCCTTACTTGATAGCTGTGAAATCGAAAACTGATCAAGGAAAGCGGATATGGCCAGCCGACGCCAGCCCTTCACCCCATGCAAGCTGTACATCGATGGCGCTGACGACCTAAGCGCTGGCGACTACATCCTCACTTCCGGTGGGTCGGCCTACCTGGTGCAGGCTACTCGGCCCAGCCCGAGCAAACCTGAGCGTCTGTATCTGAACTGCCTGCGCTGGCCGTCCGATCAGATCCCCGAGGACGCCAGGTGCTACCAGCTCAACTGGTACCGGCGTTGAGATAGTGTGACCTCCGGCTGGCCTGGCATACACTGGATAGCTGGGCCCGCCTCCGGCGATAGTGCTGGTGGCGGTCGACGATGTTCATTTCACCGAGATAAAAGCGTGAGCGACCCGGTTCTTTACATCCCACTGCTGGCTTCACAGGCCGACATCCTGGTTGATCCGAGTAGTTCTGCTCGTGTCCTACTGGGGCAGTGGGACGTGCCCCAAGTGGCTTCGGTGGCTGTCATCCAGAATTTGCCGGCCCTGGACGGTAAGCCGAAAAGCGAAACGCTCGTTGAGAAGGCCCTGGCCGAGTTGATCTCAGTCGGAACGGAACTGAGCCAAACGCATCCACCTGGTACTTTTTCTAGCCTGATTGCCGGCCGATTTAAGCGAGAGTTGTTTGAGCGAGGGCTGGCGCTTATGCCTCGGCTGCGGCTGCGCTTCCTGGATGAGGAGACGCTGGACGCGAAGCAATTCCTGAATGGTGGCCACTGGGACTTCAACTTCTGTGCAGCGCACACCCAAAAGCTCAACCCGCTCAAGCATTCGTTCGAGACCCCATCGGGGAAAACAATTTCTCTGTCGAATCAGCAGAGCCGGACGTTTCGCGTTATTCACGCCGAACCCGATGAGAGCATCCATATCCAGGGCCTGGCTGGTACCGGCAAGACCCACATGATCGAACGCTTGGTGGACTCGCTTTCATCATGTCGACCACTCGTGCTGGCGTTCACCGCGGTGCAGCTCCAGGCCCTGATGCAGCGAATCGCAGCCGCGAACGTGAGAGGAATGACGTTCGGAGATCTCGCCAACTACGTGCTTGAACGAAGTGTCGGTTATTACAGGCCGGGCAAGCGGGCATCCGCTCGGCACCAGGTTACCCCGGAAGACATCGCTTCCCGGTTAGGCTTCGGGTCGATAAGTAGGCTCAGTCCAGCCCAAGTAGCCACGGCCTGCGCGAGGATGGTTGCCTCCTTTTGCAACAGCACTGACCTTGCCTTATCAGAGCAGCACATCCCCAAAGGGCTTACCCTCGATGCCGTAGATCGCTTGGTGCTGGTAGGGTATGCGCAAAGGCTGTGGGACCAGACCATAGAACCAACCGATCAGCGCCTTCAGCTCCCCCTTCGCGGCTATCACCGAATCAAGCACATGACCCTTCTTCATGAGGCGGTCATAGGTCTGGAGTTCACCCACATCATTGTCGATGAAGCTCACGACCTGAGCTGGCCACTCTCGGTATTTCTCGACCGCTGTACCCAGCCCGTGATTACCCTGGGTGACGCATGCCAGCGCCTGGATGCACCCACTCCATTCGCGCCGGCCGGCAGATCGAGGGAGTTATAAACCCCCTCATCGACAAACACCCGATACTGAAATTGGCTTCGCTCGAGGGCAACAACGGCATCGAGACAAAGGTTGTCTACTACGACAAGCCAGAGGTTCCCACCGGGGCCGTGACGATACTGGTTGATTCCGAGTGGGGATTATTCGAGTGGTTTCAGCGCCTGGGGAGCGCTGGCGCGACCTTCAGCTTGCTACCTGGAGCAATCAACACTTTCCGCCGGTTCATTCTCGATTGCATTGGCCTGTTCCATGATCAGGTACGGCCAACCCACAGCGCGCTCTTCAGGTACACCAACTGGGATGATCTCCGGGCGGACATGGGCAGCAAAAATAGTAGCTTTCAGCGCATCGACCGGATGCTCAGTAAGGGCTATAGCTCATCAGAGTTCGAGGCATCGTTACTCAACCTCGATGCGTCAGGGACAGCCCCGCTACAGCTCGGCCGGGTCATGGACGCACGCAATTCAGAGGTCGACGCTGTGATGCTCGCGCCAGACTTGCTCAGTCAAGTAGGGCCTGGTGACCGCATTGCGGCGAGCAGGGCTTTTGCAGCCCTTTACACGGGTGGATCGAGAGCTCGTCACAAGCTCATCGTTCCTGGTTATCTCCGGGACTGGGCGTCTGATATGTCCACGGCAGCGAAAGCTCAGCCAACTCCATCCCCCTGAAGGCCTCGCCGGCGACCTGGACAGCAGATTGGCCTGGGTCGTACAGGGGCATGTCTCGCAAATCCGAGGGAAATGTTTTCTGACCGCTTTACGACCTGATTACGGCCTTGCTGGCGCTGACGGCGTGGAATAATCGGTCGAAATCAGCGATCAAGGTTCCCCTCCAATGAATGCTCTGTCGAAAGGCCTACTCGGGTTGGGGGCTATGCCCCTCACGCTGCTGGGCTCATTTGCTGTGTTTCCTGTTTTCGATGCGCCCAGCCAGGGAAACTGGATAGTCGCCGGCACCGTGGCTGCTGCTGGCGCTCTCGGGGCCTGGTTTATTGAGTGGACGGAGCGGAAAGTGGTGGCGAATCGCGTCGTCATCGACCTGAAGCCGAATCAAGTGATCGTCGACGGAGTGCCGATCGACTGCCCGTTTTCCTCCCTGACTCATTTCTTCAGGAGCCGCGATGCTCTTGCGGAGGCTGTTGGTATCGCCGTCAACGAGGCCATGCTCAAACAGGAGAAATTCCTTGTCGCACGAAAATCGGCACTCATCAGGATCTGGCCAGGGAGCTTTCAGGTGACCGACTTCGAGCTGGAGGCGCTTTCCGAGGCCATGACAGCCGAGTTCATTTCGCCGGCGTTTGAGCTGATGGGGCAACCGATGGCTCCGCAGGAAAACCGCAACCTCCCCAGTGCTCCGGCAGTGAATCGCTGAGCACACAACGCCTTCCGGACAGAGGAATCAAATAATGGCCATCAACGAAGAAATTCAGGCGGTACTCAGCAACCCCGGTACCAGTGACTGGCTGAAGTGCAGTTTGGAGAAGGCGATCCACCGCGATTGCGTGGATGCGGCCAATGACGCCGAACTGCTGCACGACCTGCTGAATCGGCGGTGCGATGCAGTCCTGAACGCCGCCGCCGGGCAGGCCATCCCTCGCTAAGAGGGATGGTCAACTACAACAGAATGCCGGGTACTCGCTGGCGATCCATCGACTCGGCTTTCGAGGCAGGTACCAATTCCTGGCAGTGCCATCCATCAGCGAGTTGGATGCAACCCGGCGCGATCCTTGCGGTCGACCTCACCTCGGTAGGCAACGCCTGGTTTTGTATCGGCGCGCTTGTACAACCGCTGGTGAGAATTGCGAGCAGAGCGAGTGGCAGAGTTTGGCGCGGCATGGGATGTGTCCTCTGGGTTGAGTTCGAGCCGAATCATGCCGATCGGCACGAAAATCCCAAGCCAACCAATGCGTAGCCGAGCGGAACGATCAGAACAGATCGATCTGGCCCAATGAGTTACCGCCCAGGCGGGTTATCAGCGCAGTGCGGTCATGCAGGATGGGCTGAAGATCGCTTCTGAAAATCTGGTTGGACATCCGCATCATCCGATCCCAGTCGCCATGGTCGCCCTTGTAGATCGCGATGGTTCCCAGCCCCATCAGGTAATGCAGCCCCGCAGTCGGAGACTGGTCGAAGGTCACGCGGGACAGGGCGTTATCCAACTCGAAGTTCACAAACAGCTCTGCACCTTCCCGATCGATCTCGAATCCGCTGCTGGTCACCACGTCCATGACCACCATGCCACTGCGTGTTGTGGTCAGGAACTCAGCATCGGCAGCAGCATGGGAAATACTGCGCAGGCCGTTGAACATTCCCTGGTACTGATCATCACAGAACGGCACCTCGACCTCGGGGTAGCGCAGGTCTGCCTCGGTGTACTTTGGCAGCGCCGCGATGTCTGGGATCTCATAGCGAACACCTTGCTCGTAGACCTCCAGGAACACCCTCATTGCGGTAAACTGCGGATTCCACGCCATCCGGCCACCCAGTCCGCTCTCATCTGGCCAGGCATTCCAGGGCCATCTGGCCACCTGTTCCACGGCCATCCGGCCGGGCAGTCGGAGCGCAGCGACGCAGGGGTGGCATTGTTAGTCCGGGTTGGCTGGCGTCGTCAATTTCTGCGTCCGTTTGCGCATTGATTCACCCTTCAGATTGATCCGATAAGCGTTGTGCACCAGGCGGTCGAGGATGGCATCGGCCAGGGTCGGATCGCCGATCAGTTCGTGCCAGTTGTCCACCGGCATCTGGCTGGTGACGATGGTCGAGCGCTGGCCGTAACGGTCGTCCAGTAGCTCCAGCATGTCGCGCCGTTGCTCGCCGGTGAACGGGGCCAGGCCCCAGTCGTCGAGGATCAGCAGGTCGGTCTTGGCGTAGCTGCTCATCAGCTTGGCGAAGCGGCCGTCGCCATGGGCCAGACCCAGTTCTTCCAGCAAACGTGGCAGGCGCAGGTAGCGCACGCTGTAGCCCTCCCGGCAGGCCTGGTGGGCCAGGGCGCAGGCCAGCCAGGTTTTACCGACACCGGTGGGGCCGCCGATGATCAGGTTGAGGCCGTCGCGCAGCCACTGACCACTGCTCAGTTGCAAGATCAGCGCCTTATCCAGTCCGCGCGGGCTGCGGTAGTCGATGTCTTCGAGGCAGGCGTTGTGCTTGAGCCGGGCCTGGCGCAGGCGGCTGCTCAGGCGCTTGTCATCGCGTTCGGTCAGCTCGCGGTCGACCAGCAGGCCGAGGCGTTCTTCGAAGCTCAGGCTGTCGATGTCCGGGGTTTTCAGTTGTTCATTCAGCGCCTTGAGCATGCCGTGCAGGCGCAGGGTTTGCAGCTTGTCCAGGGTCGGATGGGGCAGCATGGTGGGATTCCTTGGGGTCAGTGGTAGTAGGCGGATCCGCGCAGGTTGGCGTGGTCGTCCGGCAGCAGCGGCAGGTTGGTTTGAGCTAGCGGCAGGTTTTCCAGGCCCTGGCGCAGGATCGATTCGAGGCTCTTGTAGCTGCACGTGCCGAGGCTGATGGCGCGACGGCAGGCCAACTCCAGACGCGCCTCACCGTGGGTTTTACCCAGGCGCAGGATGCCCAGGCAGGCCCGGTAGCCCTGCTGCGGATGGATGCGCCGTTCGAGGATGTGCCGGATCACGCCGGCGGTGTTCGGCCCGGTCTGCTCGGCCCAGCGGATCAGCCGTTGCGGCGTCCACTCGGCATGCTCGCGATGGCTCTTGGGCATGTGCTCGGCCTGCGTGCTGTGCCTGCCCTTGTGCATTGAGCGCAGGTGGCTGGCCACTCGCTGGTTGGCGTGGAAAAACTCGACGGTGCGCGCCGTCAGGCGCACCTCCAGCTGCTTCTTCACCAGTTGATACGGCACCGAGTAGTAATGCCCATCGACCTCGACGTGGTAGTCGATGTGCACCCGCGCCTTCTTCCACTCGGCGTAGACGTAGGGTTGCTCCGGCAGGGGGCGCAGCGCCGGACGATCCAGAGCTTCGAAGGCCGACTGCCGGGAGCCCGGCAGCTTCTTGAACGGGCGTTGGTTGAGCCGCTCCAGCAGCACTGCGATGGCCGTGTTGAGTTCGTCCAAGGAGAAGAACTGCCGATTCCTCAGTGCGGCGAGGATCCAACGCTCGACCACCTGCACGCCGACTTCGGCCTTGGCCTTGTCGCGCGGTTTGCGTGCCCGCGCCGGCACCACCGCCACGCCATAGTGCTCGGCCAGATCGCGGTAGCTCGGGTTGATGTCCGGCTCGTAGCGGTGACTCTTGCTCACCGCGCTGCGCAGGTTGTCCGGCACCACGATCTCCGGCACGCCGCCGAGGAAGGCGAAGCAACGGGTATGCGAGCCCAGCCAGTCCGGCAGCTGCTGCGACCAGGTGGCTTCGGCGAAGGTGTAGCTGGACGCGCCGAGCACCGCGACGAACACCTGCGCCTGGCGGATCTCGCCGCTGTGGCGGTCGATAACCGGCACCGTCTGGCCGGCATAGTCGACGAACAGCTTCTCGCCGACGCGGTGCTCCTGACGCATCACCACGTCCAGCTTGCCCTGCCAGGCCCGGTAGTGCTCACAGAACCAGCTGTACTGAAAGCCCTGCGGCTGGCTCAGGCGGTACTCCTGCCAGAGCAGCGCCAGGGTCACCCCGGGGCGGCGCAGTTCGGCATGCACCCATGCCCAATCGGGTAAAGGCCGCTTCTCGCTGGCAACCGCCGGGGCCGGCGGGAACAGTTGCTGCTCCAACTCGGCATCGGACAACGAACAGGGCCAACTGAGACCACTGGCGGCAAAACGATTGAGGTAGTCGCCGACGGTGACACGACCGACCTGCACGCTGACCGCAATCTGGCGAGCTGATAGTCCGACCTCGAACTTGAGACGTAGTACTTCGCGAATCTTACGCATGGATAAACGCTCCACGACGACCTCTCTGCTTCGAAAAAGAGGTCGATGGTAGTGAAGAAATCCTGCGTAGCTGCCTGCCCGGTTGAGTGGCCGGATGGCCGTGGAATCAGTGGCCGGATGCGAGTGGAATGGGTGGCCGGATCAGCGTGGAATCGGTGGTCAGATGCTCATGGAATGGGTGGCCAGATGACCGTGGAATCCGCAAGCAGGGTCGCTCTCGATGCGTTTAGCTCCTGGTAAAGCTCTGCCAAGTGCTGAGGTACGGAGGGGTCAACGTGAGTCATGTTTGCTAGTCCTAACCAGGGGAGTGTGCACATAAAACCGCTCCGCTGGCCCTCTGGGCATAGCGTAAATAGCGAAACGGGTATTCTTAAACGTGGTTTTAATTGTTCCTGCCGATAACGCTTCTGTCTATGGAGAAGCGACCACCTACACGCGGGCGACCGGCAGGAACATCAAGCTTTGACCCTCAGGTGGCAGGAGCTTTTGGCAATGTCGTACGCGAAGAACGCCTAAAATCGGGCCTAGCTCAAGAGAAACTTGCTCTCCTGGCTGGGGTTGAGCGGGCGCACCTGGGGAAAATCGAGCGGGGCGAGAGTCTGCCCACACTTCCCTTGATTATGAGATTGTCCAAAGCCCTCGAAGTTAAAGCCGCTGACCTGATATCGCAGATGGAGCAGCGGCTGGATCAATGCGAAGACGGAAGCGGTTGAGTTAGGCGGATTGCGGAACAGCAGGGAACGGAAAAGCGTTTTGAGAGCCGGACGCCAGATCCACTGTGATCCAGTGCTTATCGGTTTCCCCCGTCCGCAGCAACTCCCACACAATGCTCATTCCGGCAGTTGTAACTGCCCGGTTGACCAAGCAGTCCTGCGAACGAATGGCTTCCGCAACCGAGCAGGATTTTTTGGTGTCATCTTCGAGCGTTTCGATTTCAGGGTAAGCGTCCATCACGTTGGGGTAGATGCCCCTCTTGTCTACATGCGCAGCGCCGAAAACAACCTGTCCATGGCGGGCCTCGTTGCCGAGGTCAAGCCACATGCAGTGTCGGGATAGCAGCGCGCTGCTGGCGATTGCGCGGCGGGCCGAAGAAAGGTCAACAGCGGAAATGATCAAGTCGGCGGCGCGCATCGCCTCTATCGTCTCTTGGCTTGGAAATCGGAAGGGCAGGGCCTCCCAGGACGTACCCAGCATGAGATTGTAACGATTCACCAAACTGATTGCTTTGAATTGGCCCAAGTCACACGGCCAGAAACGCTGACGTACGAGGTTCGGCTCGCGCACGATGGCATCGTCAATGACCGTGACCTCCAGACCCTCTGGATGGCCGAGGGAGCGAAGCGCATGGTGGAAGCTGGCCAGCGCATCAACCACCTCACTGCCATTGCCACCGGCCCCGATAACCACAATGCGTGGTGCGCGTTCAACCCACGAGGCTGGCGTCTTGTAGATCGGCGATTGGTGAGCTGTGATCGGATGAACGCTCATCGCGCACCCCCTTTGATAGCTTGCGCTAGCGTTAGCGGGCCACTGTATGACCCTGCTGAAACCAGTTTAGAGGCTGGGAACCGCTTCGATCCTTTCTCGTTCAGTGCTCGATAGAACTCCTTCAAGGCCTCAAACGAGCGGCAACCCGCCACCGGCTCAACCGTGCCGCTGTGGGTGTTGTCGCTCTCCAGCACGAAGTTCTCCCAGGCCGGGATGTTCTCACGTCGAACATCGCGGGGAACATTGCCGCTGCCAGTGCAGAAGGTTCCGCCTTGGTACACGTTCCCCAACGGGGCATAGAAGAGTTCTGTCTCCGGCGTCGGGCGCTGATTGCCCTTGAACGCAAAGCAACGGAAGGATTGGTTGGCCGCAGCGATGAAGATCAAGCCCGGCAGCGGGGCGCGTATGCGCTCGCCAAGGATCGGAATATCGTGCACACCAGGGCGGCGGTACCACGCCAAGACGGTGCGTGAGCTGAACAGATAACTCTCAGGGAGAAATTCTGCTCCGGCATCCTCATTCAACAGCAGAGCAGCCAGTTCGGATTTGTCGTAGGGACTGAATGCCCTCCCAGCGCCCAGCGTGAAGCCGGACTTACCATCTTCCAGCGCAATGACGCTGTGACTGGTGACGGTGACCACGCCGGTCTGGCTGTGGTGGTGTATCAGCATGGCCTTGCTCGAAACTTTTTCACTCAGCATTACCGCATTCCTCTAAAGCGTCGGCGATTCGCTGCAACAGACCTAGGGTCAGCGATAGCGTGTCTAGAACTGGCAGGGTGACGGTTCGCAACTGATCAGGACTCAGCGGTAACCCGATGGCTGGGAAGCCAGAGCCGCCGACGATGCCGTCAAAACCGTCATAGCTACTCTGCTCTAGATTTGGAAAATCCCTAGTCAGGCAAACCAGAATGCTCTCGAAAAGAGAAACCCCATCACCGGCTGTGCCTGGGAAATCATGGGGGTTGAACTCTTTGAGCGATCCACTGGCCTCATGCTCCAGGCAGTGCTGCAAGGCTTCCGCCAGCACTTGAACCAACGGGGCGTGTGCATCATCACGCTCACAGATTTGCCGCGCCTGATCGGACAGCTCCTCGATCTCCAACCGATCTCCCTGGCCAAGGGTGGCTCCAGCTATCTGTTTCAATTCATCCATCTCATAGATGGCGTCAAGCAAGCTGTTTACAGAATCCTCGTCTTGGCCATGGCAGTAGAGATATTCAGCGATGTAATCATCATGCTCGACCGAATCGTCCAGCAGGAAGGCGCACAGTTCCTCTCTAGAGTGTGTTTCCAAGCGCGAAGACAGCTCCTCGAAAGCCTCCGAAAGGCCGTGGTTGAAGTAGCTATGCGGCCCCAGGAAGGTCATTGGCGTATGGAACGGCAGAAGATGGCGTGTCATCGCGTCGAGTGTCTTGAAAAGAAGCACCCGCAGTTCCAGGCTCGCTGGCGCTTGAACTGTGAAAGTAGCGAAGCAGCTCGACTCCAGGATGAAATGACCGTCCTGGATTCCGAAGGCGTAGGCGTCCTCGACGGATGTGGGCAGCTTGACCCGGCCAATCAACGAGCGCTCCAGCTCCGCCATTATCCTGCCTGCCCCATCAGGGCCTGCCTCGATGTGGGGGGCGAGCGCATCAAGTCCGACCAGCCCAGCCTCTACAGCGGCTATTGCATAGGATGCCGTCTCAACTGGATCGACGTATGGGGTATTCAGCCGATTCAGCAGGCTGGTGCGCTGTGGAAAAAGGCCTTCATCACTGATGGCAAAGCACGCACCAAGGCGCTGTACTACTTCGCCCGTAAGGCGATGCAGCCCGTAGCTATTTGGGTACTGCCGAAGCCATTCGATTGAGCTTTCAGCTACCAGGCCAGCTTCCAAGGCCTCCCGGCACAGCATGCTATGAGCTTGGTGGTCGACCACCCCTGCATAGTCCCGGCTGAACAGTTGGGCCTGTGCTTCACGCATCACAGGCCCAACATTCGGCAAGCTAAGAGGTGTCAGCGCGGCAGTTGGAAGTCGATAGTGCCGGGATTGGCGGGGGAGGAGAGCAACTTCCATAGCCTTTGTCTCTGCTGGTGGTCTAAACAATCAGGTTCGGTACCGGATGGGAGGTGGCGATCCAGTTCGCCACGCTCCCACGCTTTCAGGACTTCAAGCGGGTCAACCTTTTGCGCCGAATCCGCCGTCTCGGAACTCGTAGACATAGCTGTCATTCTCCACAATGGGGTCGATAATTTTCGCTCCGTTGAGCTTTGGGAACTGACGGGCATAGTGTTTCAGCACGTCAGTCACGGACATTTCGGGCTGCGGGTCGGGGAGGTCGCGACCGGCGTAGCGAAAAATGCGGGCAAGAGAGATTTCAACAAGTGCCATGAGTGCAATTCCTAGAAAGAGGCCGCGAGGTTCAGATTGGGTTCATCCGAGCAGCTGTCCACGCCAGAACCGCCACCTACCTGCGCAGCGTCGCCATCCTCGGCATCGGCATCGGCATCGAGGTCAGGCGTTGCAGCCTGCTCAGTAGCTGGCGTGGCGGCTTTCGCCTGCACAGTCGCACCAATCGAGCGGATTTCATCCAGCAGGCTCACCCCCTCATTCAGCGCCTGGACGTGCTGTGTCAGGCGCTTCATCAGCGCCTCCTCGATCTCAACAGCACTCCCTACCAGGATCAGCGGGCGGCACATGGCGGCGCGAAGCTGCACTTCGTGCTCGGATGCCTTCTCAGGTGTAGGGCCGAGGTCAGCGGTAATCATCACTTTCAGCGCGTCGGCGGAGGCGGTTTCGATTGCCACATTGACGCGGTGTTGAGTGCCAGCAAGTGCAGTGGCCATTACGGAAAAAAACGTGGATTGCATGATGATGTTCCCTGTCAGGCTTGGGTCGATTCGGATTGCTGGGGAGCGGGGTTCTTCCCGCCCTGTGCCGATAGTTGTAACGCAGGCGGCAAATAACCCAACCAGCTGAACTCTTTGAAAGCCAAGATGGCGTCGATAAGAGCGCTTGCCTTGCCGGTGGTCAGCCCTTCAAAAGCCTTTTCGCCCTTCGCCTCGTTGTAGGCGGCGGCAAAGCCTGAACGCTTGCAATCTTCGATGATGCCCGCCTTAACCTGGGCCTTGAGGTAGCCGTCGTTCATCACGAATCCTTTGGCCGGATCGACGTTCGCGTACTCCATGAACTTGAGCGACTGAGCACCCGACACGGATTTCTCGAATGCGTCAGCGCTATCCGTGCGGAATAGCGAGGCAGCAGCCATGCTGCCCATGAACGTGAGGAGCTTTTCCTCCCCGAGTTGCGCAAGCCGAATCTCGGCATCGGCGCGAGCCGTGGTCATCAGGGCGCTTGTGACACCCATTGCCTTTTCCATCTGTGCCCGCAGCTCGCTCTTGAGGTCGCTGCGCATCTCGAAATACATGCTGACGATGGCCACAGCCAGCGCTAGCGAGCGGTCATTGAGCACGACTTGCTTGCTCATGCGGGCGTAAAGGTCGAAGGCTTCACGGCGTAGCGACTTCTTCACCTGGGTGGGCTTTGCGCTTGCGGCCTTCGGCTTGGCCGGGGCTGCTCCAACAGCGCCCCCGGCAACGGTGGCTGGTGCTGTGTTCGTTACGGTGGCCAGGGCTGTTTTGTAGGCGGCGGTTTTCTCCTTGTGGCAAGGCTTGTTGAAGCACATACCGCCGATCACGTCGCCTTCGCGCCCCCTCGACACCATGACCACTGCGCCGAAGCTTGCACAGGTAGCGCACGCCGCTGCCTGTTGCTCTCCCACACCATCCTCGCCCCGTGCGACGAGCTTCACGTATGAGTCCTTCGCGAGATTCAGCTCGCTATGAACCACCGCGTGCTCCTCCTGCGCCTCGATCAACCGAACAGAAATTAGCTGCTCGGTTTTCCGGTTCCAGCAGACAGAGTTCTGGCAGCGAGACGCCCCAAGGCTTGCCTCGAACAAATCGGCATTCGCGCCCGAGTTGTGGATGCAGCTCCGGCATTCGGTGGTGTCAAAGCGTGCAGTCGAAACGTCCCGAGTCAACTCCAGCAGGCGCGCCCTGGTCTGCTCGACGGAATAATTCTTCTCGATGATCTTCGACAGAATGCCCGCCTGATCGGGGGCAGGGAGACGACACAGCAATTCAGCGTGGCCAATCTTGATTTGCTCCTCCAGCAGGGCATCGGCCACCGCATCACAGGCATGGGCGAGCAGCAGGCGGCTGTCGAGCTTGGTTCTAGACCAATCCAAGGCCTTCATCACCGCCAAGTGGTCGTTGGCCATGTCCTCCAGCAAAATTACGGCATGCTGGGCTTCTTCGATTGGCGTCAGGTCAGCCCGCACCTGGTTCTCCAGCGCAGCAATCAACCGCGCTTCCTGATCGCTCATAGCGCGGATCAGGGCGGGAACCTCGATCAAGCCCGCATCGTGGGCCGCAGTCCAGCGCCGGTTGCCAGCGACCACCTCATGGTCGTAGTTCGGGTCATCGCTTACAGGCCTGACCAGAATCGGCTGGATGATGCCTTTAGCGCTGATCGAACGTACCAGTTGCTCATAAGCGGACTTCTTCCGGCCTTTACGCGGGTCGATTTGCGGGTTGCGGCGGATACGGCCGAGGGGGAGGACTTGGGCTACTTGCTGATTCACTTGGCTAAACTCCGTGTTTGCTATGAGTTCAGCTTCCCCCACTTTCTGGAAAACCCAAGTAGTAGCGGCCCATTAAATCCGACGAAAACGTTGCGTGAAAACAGCAAAATGAGCGCACGCTCCGAGCGAAAATTGGCCCCACATTCAGAGACAGGTGGACGCTCAAGCCAATGAAATTTTTCTCTGCCGTTTTGCTGATACTGGCTGCACCGGCGTCAGCGCTGGCTCAATCTTCGCTCCCACCCTATGTGGCCGCAGCAATAGCCGAATTCCACGCGAAAATCTTCATGTTCGTTGGGTGCTCGCTCGCTGGCGCATTGTTCGGAGCATTGCTGGCGCGAAGGATCGACAAGAAACGCAGGGCAATGCGGGATTTGACCTTTTCTGTATCGACGTTGGCTGGCTCCGTGGTTGGGTTGCTTTCGTTTCTCGGAAAACTGTAGGAGACGTATGTGGGACTGGACGATAGGGAGTACATGCAGGAGCGAGCGAGGCAACGCGCCCGCGAAGGGAATCAGACAGACCGCTCAGAGAACGATCCGGTAAAGGATGCCTACTACAACCCAAAAGATTTCCGTCGCGAGCGGCTTCGCATCAAAGTTCCGAACTGGGGAGGGGAAAGAGAGGGGGGCGAATCCAGTAGCCCAGGAGTTGGAACTTTGTACTCGGTCTTCCTGGTAGGGATCGTGGTGGGATTCTTTATCACCTGCCTGCTGGGCTTGCTTCGATTCGAGCTTTTCGCCTGGGGACTTCAGATGATGCAGCCGCTTGCGATGCTGTTCTTGGAAATCTAGCCAATCGCTCAACTAGAAGCCGCCTGTTCGGCGGCAATAGGTGCATCTAACTGACCTCTCTATCAACCGCCTACACGGCGGCACACAGCAACAGATCGGTTGGGTGGCTCAGCACCCTGCAAGCCGCCTATGCGGCGGCAAAGACATCAACGGACGCGGTTATACCATGACAGCACTTCATATTCTCCTGAGCGTGGTTTTAGCGGGAGTCGGCACAGCGCCAGCAAAGCATCTTTGAGCGCTGGCGCTTTGGCGAAAGCCTTTTGCAGTGTCTTGTTATCCGACTCGACCTTGGCGGCGTTACCCGCAACGTTGGCCTGCTGACGCGACTGAAAGGTATGCAGCGCTGGCGCTACGTCTTTCTTCCAGTCCAAATCGCCCATGATCGTCACGGCCTGCCGCACAATGCTCAGGTCAAACTCAAACGTCGCACCGGCTGCGCAAAATCGGCAGAGCGCCGGGGGCTGAGAGCGTTTCATGCTGGCGTTCGGGTTTGCGTTGCCGATGACCCCGATCATCCACGCCGCATCCAGCGGCGCATCATTGACCAGCCATTGCGCAATGTACTTCTCGCCGCTGCCGTCTTCGCTCGGCACGAAAGACAGGCCGGGCATATTCGGCATTTCGACCTTGCCGATGAGAACGCTCTTGTCCGGGCTGGCGATATAGAACGCATCAATACCTGCGCCGAGCGTGTTGCTCGCAATGCCCTTTTTCATGCGGGTCTGGACGCCGATCTTGGTGGACGCCGCAGGCTCAACATCGGGTGCCAGGTAGCGGCCAATGCAGTTGTACCAGAAATCTAATTCTTGCATTTAACTTACCTCGGGTTTAATTTCTCGCCGAGATTACTTCCAGCCATCCGCGCTGTCTACTTGGAGACGATTCAATGGCAACTCACTATGTACTCGAAGGCGAAATCAAAGCAGAGCAGCCGCTGGCTACGTGCAGCGCGGCGCTGAAAGAAGCGGAAGGCGGCAAGGGTAAGCCAATCCCTGTGCCCCACATGCAGACCCCGGAAGGCAACCGTCTGTATTTCCCGGCTACCGGGATTCGCGGCAAGCTGCGCCGCGCTTTGCGTGATGTGCTGCGTGAGAACGAAATCAAACGCACTGGCAACGACAAGCCGCTGTCGCTCGACCAGCACTATCTGCTCACCCTCGGCGGCATCAAGGGTTCCGAGGAAACCGACAAGGCATCGGTGGATCAAGAATCGCAGTGGCGTGAGCGCAACGTCCTGCTGAGTCTGTTTGGTGCTGGCGATGCAGGCTACATGGGCATGGTTCATGGCCGGCTGGCCGTTGGCAACGCGATCTGTGAATCGGTCAGCGTGCCGCATGTGTTCAGCGGCGTGCGCAGTGACGACCTGTACCGCGACCGCAGCCAAATTGAGTTCTTGTCGCAGGCAGATATTAGCGCCCTGGTAGCACAGTCGCAGGGCAACCGCGATGCCTCGGGCATCAAGAAGGAAATAGCCGTACTCGACAAAGCCCGCAAAGCTGCACGCGCCGCGAAAGAGGGTGATCGTGTCGATGAACTGAGTGCCAAAATCGAACAGCTCGAAACTGACATGAAGAACGTCAAGGCTGAAACCGGGGCGAAAATGTCTATCGGTATGCCGCTCGACGGCTGGCAAGCCATTCCGGCTGGTGCGGTGATGCGCCATCGTTTCATGCTGAACAACGCCAAACCGACCGAGCTGGGTGCACTGCTTGCGGCGCTGGATCATTTCAGCGCACTGCCTACCCTCGGCGCTCACCTCGCCGCAGGATGCGGCCTCGTATCTGCCCGCTGGGAGCTGTTTAAAGTCGTTCCGGGCGAAGGCAAGACCTCGTTGGGCGTACTGGTTCTTGAGCCGTTCGCTGGCGCTGTGACCATCGAAGCGCCAGCCGACAGCGAAGTATTCGCCGCCCGCAAAGCGTTCCAAGACTACTTGGCTGGGGATCAATTCAACTTGTCGATTCCGAGTGCTGCCGCATGCAAAGCCTGACGCACTACATCGACCTCGCGCCCCACAATGGCAACGCATTCTTTGAGCTTCATGGGCGCATTGTGACGGGAGCACACCTGAGCGCCCAAGATGGGAAGCCGGTCGCGATTGATTGGCCGGGCTGGAAAAACGTACCGGGCGGGTTTGGCCCTGTGGTGCGCCTGCTTGGTGAGCCTTCGGCCATCGAACACTGCCTGTCGGTTATTTCGCCGCTGGTTGAGGCTGAGTTGGTAGATGTGTGGGGTGAAGTGAAAACGGTGCCAGATAATGCTGCCTGGTCGCACGGCTATCGCCGTCACCGCAAACCCGACAAGTGCTCACCCACTCACCAGCGCCGGCTGGAGCGTCGTGCGCTGGCGCGGGGTGAAGTGTATGAGCAGCCGGCTTATGGCGAATGGCTGAAAGCCAGTCATCGGCTGCCCATGCAGAGCCGATCCACGGGGCAGCACTTTTACATCTTCATCAAGCGTGTAAGCGCTGCTGATCTGCGTTCGGCGGAGCCCCGCGGCTATGGCTTCGGCGCGGTCGTCCCTCAATTTTAAGCCGGAGTGCTCCATGAGCGATTTAGAAAAAAAGCTGCTCCAAGTCGTGGATAACGTGCTCGGGCCGAACGGCAAAATGGTGCGTGGGAAGTGCGAGCAAGGTAAGCGCACGTTCCGCTACAACAACAAGCAGCACGAATACGCAAAAGCCGTTGCTCGCGGCTTTTGCCGGTATTCACCTGCCGAGCGAGCGGCGGCGGTCAACATGCTGCAAGCCGCCACGGGGACGGGCAAAACACTCGGCTACCTGGTGCCGGCATTCGCTTACTCTGCTATTACGGGTGAGCGTGTGATTGTTTCGACGTACACGAAGGCATTGCAGCAGCAGATTTTGAAAAACGACGCGCCTCGGGCGCAAGCTTGGGTGCAAGATGAACTGGGCGTCAGCGTGAGTTTTGCGCGCCGGGTCGGGCGCGCCAACTACCTTTCCATGCAAGCATGCCAGTATCAGAAAGCGCTTCTTGCCGATGCTGGCGCAGCCGAAGCCGCCGATTTTGTGGCTGGTGTTATCGCGTGGCTGCAAGGTGATGCGCAACAGTTGCCGACGCTCGATGACTACTTGGCCGAACTGGGGGAGGGTGCAAGCCTGCCTGACGGCTTGGATAGCAAGCTGCTGTGCCTGTCGAGTGAATCACCGGAAGTCGAAAACGAGGCTTACACGATCGCGATGCAAGAGACGCATGCCGTCGACGTGGCGATCGTCAACCACGCGCTAGTGATGATGGACGCCATGCTTTGGACTGCACTGCTCAATCCTGGGCGCCAAGCTAGCGTACTGATCTGCGACGAGGCTGACCGCTTGACTGACGCTGCCGAGTCCGTGCTGGGCGCTGACGTGTCCATGCACCAGTTCAGCCGATTGACGCAGGAAGTGGCCGAGGCATTCAGCCTGCCGGGCATCACTGATCATGTCGGCAACCTGTACAGCGCGGTGATGGCTGTCGATCCCGGCCACGCGAAAATGGCGACATTGCCACAAGAGATTGGGCAACGCATCGCTGGCGTTCTGAGCACGCTCAAACCTCATGTCGAGAAATTCTCCACGATCCTCACCTCGCCGCAAAGCGAGCTGGGTGATTCTGCGCACAAGAAGGCACTGATCGCCAACTTCTGCGACAGCTACAACAGCCTGGATGCCGTTCTGAAGGCTTCACGCTCACAAGGCAACACGAGCATCATCAGTTGGTCTCCCGTGCGCCACTACCCATCGTTGCGCGTGGGACAGCCTGAACCTGCTCGCATCTTGACCCGCTTGCTTGCAAAGGCTGACTGGTGGGATGAAGACGATGGCCGCGTACTGCCTGAACGCAGCTACCTGAAAGCAGCTCTTTTTACGTCTGCAACCTTGGCTACACCGGGGCGCACATTGCCGGCAGCTTTCGATGCCTTCGCCAACACTGTAGGTGTCATCCGCCACTGCAAAGCAGGCATGAACACGCCGATTCACAACGTCACCGCTGATCTGTATCGCGTATTCGATGCGCCAGCCGACTTCGGTGAAATGTTCTTTGTCTTGCCTGCGCCAGATGCGCCGTTACCGACCGGCGAAGTCAGCGAAGATCAGGATTATGTTTCCGCCTCCAACCCCGAATGGCTGGCGTACACCGGGGCAATGATTCGTGAGGCAGCTAGCGCGGGCGGCAAAACGCTGGTGCTGACGCTCAGTCATGCGGATACGAAAAGCCTGGGCCTGATTCTCGCCGACGTGCCGGGCCTGATCGTCGCCAAGCAGGGCGACTCTATGAGCACGCTGAAACAGCGTTATGTCGAAACCGAAAACGCCGTGATGATATCGCCGGGCGCTTGGGAAGGGCTTGACCTGCCGGGTGACGTGCAGAACCTCGTTATCACGCGCCTGCCCTTCGGCTCCCTTAATGGCTTCCGCCTGAGCCTGAAAGAAGCGGTGCTGCGTCACCGTGGCTACAGCGAAGACAAGATCACCGCCATCAAGTTTGCCGACCTCGGTGCCGAGGCGCGCCGCCGCCTCGTACAGGGCTTGGGCCGTGGGATTCGTCAGCGCGATGACCGCGTAGAGGTCTGGATTGCTGACTCGCGCTTTCCGTACCCAGAGTCTTTTTCTTCGTCACTTGACGATGCTTTGATGGTTCGGCGGCAGCGGGTGCTGGCCACGTTTGCCGGCTGCATCCCGCAACGCTTTGAAGACAGCTTCAACGCGGCTCGCTTGTTCTTGACCAGCGGCAAAGTCCACACACCGGAGCTTGTCTGATGGCAATTGATTTCAAGCTAGTAATCAAGCTCGCAACGCCATTCGTGATGAGCCGACCGCGCACCACGCTCGACGGACTGCTGTCGGCTGCCGTGTTTCGTGAAACGGGGCTCATGGGGGGCGACACAATACCCCACATCCCGCTTGAGCGTGAGGACGGCATCTTTAAAGGGAGTTGCGCGTTTGTGTCGGGTGGGTACACCCACGCCACGGTACAGCGCATTATGAACCTGCGCGGCCTTGCAGATATGACCGATGAGCACTTTGCGCCTAACTCCAAGGGCAAGGTTAAACGTTACCTTGGCGTGGACATTAAGCGCGGCCCGTACAAAGCCAACATGAGCAGTTACGCCGGCATTGACGCCAAGACCGTGATTTTCTTTGGAAAAGGTGATCCTGATCGCGTGGTTGAGCTGATCAAGAACAATATTCCTGGCCTCGGTCGCCGGGCCAATGCTGGCGCTGGCGAAATCATCGACGTGAGCTGGGTGAAGGTATCGGCTGACCGTGATTGCTCCTGGATCATGCCCAGCGGCTCGCCGGCCAGGCCGTTACCGCTCGACGTGTGGAACCGCATTAGCGGCCACCGCAAAATGCCGGTCGCTGATCTGACTGTGCGGGTGCCGTATTGGTCGGGTGAGGCTGTCCAGGCGGTCTACCCGATGGACACGGCGGCGTAACGCGGTGCTGGCGAGTCACAAAGAGGGAATCGTCTACTTGGAGCATTGCCGCATCCAGGTGGACGATGAAAGGCTCTGCTTGGTGCGCTCGAAAGACGCACTGGAGAAGTTCTGGAGCATTCCGCACGCGGCGACTCTTTCCATCTTGCTCGGCCCTGGTACTTCGTTAACTCAGGCAGCGGCGAAGTTTCTGGGGAGCGAGGGTGTACTTGTCGCATTTGTAGGTGGCGAGGGGACGCCGATCTATTACGCATCCCAAAACGAATACAGGCCAACCGAGTACCTGCAAGCATGGGTTCGGAGTTGGAGTGAGCCAAATACTCGCTTGGCGATGGCGAAAGTTTTCCAGTCAGCGAGAGTCAAAATGCTCAGGAAAACAGCCAGCGTTTTTGCCGAACTGAACCCGTGCGAACAGGCGATATTCAGGTTTGAGCAAGAGACAAGGGCGGCTACGTCAGAAGCTCAGATACTGGCAGAAGAAGGCGTGTTATCGAAGGTGCTTTATCGCGCATGTGCTGGCGCAGCGGCCATGGATGGTTTTACCCGAGATCATCAAGGCGATGATTCGGCGAACAAGCTGCTATCGACCGGGAACTACTTAGCCTACGGGCTGGCAGCATCCTCGCTCTGGCTTCTCGGGATTCCGCACAGCCTTCCAGTCGTCCACGGTCGTACTCGGCGGGGTGGCTTAGTGTTCGACCTGGCGGATGTAGTCAAAGACGCTTGCGTCATGCCGACAGCTTTTCGCAGTGCCGCGCTCGGCGACGACAGGGCCGAATTTAGGGCCAAGTGCATTGCTGTCTTCGATAAATACCGGGTTTTGGAAACCATGATCGAAACAATTAAGGACGCTTGTGATTGTCATCGCCGTTGATGAGAGCCAAAAGCGTTCGCTGAGGAGATCCAGGCGAGTGTTATCCAAATGGCTCAGCCAAATAGGCTCTCGCACATGGACTGGGAGCCTAAGCCAAGAGGGTATCCAGCAGATGCGCAGCGAGCTTGCAAAGGCAGCGAGTAAAACCAGTGCTGTGGCCGTTTTTGCTGTGCGATCAGGGCGCAGAATGACTCTTTTGTTCTTCTGTGGTGCTCGAACCGATTGGGATGAAAATGGCTGGTTTTCTCATAAATCTATCAGCGCAAAATGCCTCATTGATAGTGACTATTTATTGAAGCAAGTGATTGAAAAATAGAAAGTAATCGCGGATTTATAACAGTGTGCCGCCGTGTAGGTGGCTTGAAGTTACCGCACCCCGCAAGCAGCGCCGCCAGCGCGGGTGTGCCGCCGTGTAGGTGGCTTGAAGTTGCATACCTGTTTTGTGTGACCGTATACCGAGGTGTGCCGCCGTGTAGGTGGCTTGAAGTATAGGCTCAACGGCCTGTTTCCACATACCTGCGTGTGCCGCCGTGTAGGTGGCTTGAAGTGCAAGGCTGACGAGAAAGAAGACCCGTATGAAGTGTGCCGCCGTGTAGGTGGCTTGAAGTGAACACCTGCTCAACGATTCCGCTGTAGTAGCGTGTGCCGCCGTGTAGGTGGCTTGAAGTTGGATGTAAGAACCGGCGGTATCGCCGTCTTCGTGTGCCGCCGTGTAGGTGGCTTGAAGTGCGACCTGGGCCTAGCCCTGCACTATGAACGTGTGTGCCGCCGTGTAGGTGGCTTGAAGTCAAATCATATGGTGCAGGGAATTTTCCTGCTGGTGTGCCGCCGTGTAGGTGGCTTGAAGGTGCGATAGTCAGCGCACTGACGATTGCAAGCAGTGTGCCGCCGCGTAGGTGGCTTGAGGCTGCGGAATCGTTGAAGACGGCTGCGAAACTGTGTGCCACCGTATGGGCGGCTTGAAGGTACGATCTCGGGAATTTGCGTATCTGGGATACATGTGCCGCCGTCTAGGCGGCTTATAAGAACCAGTGGGGCATCGTCATCGGACGGCTTTTGTATGCCGCCGTCTAGGTGGCTTGTAGGCATAATCAGGAAATGGGAGGTGAGCCCTGTTTGTATGCCGCCGCGTAGGCGGTTTGGGAAATAATCGACCGATCTAGGGGCAGACGGGCTAGGTGTGCCCCTGTGTAGGCGGTTTGAAGGCGTATGTTTCGAGTAGCCCAATAAGCTCGAGTCAGCGCCGTTTTTTGGGGTTCAACAGTGTTGCGCGATAAGCCTCGCCCTTCAGGGCAGTGAGGATGTCAACGATACAAAGAATTACTGACCAATAAACACCGCTTCAACTGCCGCCAAGGCTTGGCGCGCCCCCTCAAGCTCCGGCTGTATCAGCGTTAAGCCCCCCAGGTCGTTGCTCATCACCGACACGCAATCCTGAAGCGCTTTTTTGGCCTCAGTGAGAGCAGCCAACAGAGTAGAATCTTTGGCCTCCGCAGTAGTCGATGCCCCTTCTACTACGCTGAGGCGTTTGCTGAGAACGAAGTAGATGTGCGGGAAAACCAACTCCTGGACAACGCCTGCATTCTTCGCTGCTTTGGCTGACGCTTCTTCGACGATAGAAATCAGCTCTGCCTTGTGGATCGGGTTGAATAGTTGCATGTGGTGGCTCCCAGTGATGAATGCCCCCAGCATGCCGACCATTCCGCAAAACCCAAGCCGTCAAGCACGCACTCTGCCGAAGGTCGAGCAAGCGGCCTACCCCTTGACGCCTGCATGGCAAGTTGAACGCATGGCCGACACAGCGGGGTACCACCAGCGGATCAGCCCGGTAATGTTCGTAGCAACGAAACAACCATTCAGCAGCAACAATCCCCAGGCCTGCGCGAGAACGGCGTAGCAGCAGAGGCTCAAGCTCGACACGAGGAATAGCCACCATCCCCACGGAGAAACACGGGTATTGGTGGAGATCATCAGCGCGCCGAGGACGCCACAGAGGCTTCCGATCCACTCGAAATACAGGGTCATAGGTCAGTCCTTCACATGTTCCAGGGAGATTTCTTCGGCTCGAATTTCATTGATGATCCGATGAGCATTGAGCCGACACTGGACGGGATACGCCAGAGGATCGTGGCCTCGGCGTTCAAAAGCGACGATGAGCTGGGCCTTCCAGGCGATACCAGATGACTTCGGGTCGGGAGCTAAGCCGCTGCCAGCAGCAATGCGGGCTTGCCGGTAGCACCGACACCAATCAGCCCTGGTCGCGCTGTACCGGCCAAGACTGGGTTTACGAGGGAAACACATAGGCACCCCTCAGATGAGCGCAAATTTGCGGAGGGAGTCACCGAGCGTCCCTGTCCATACAGCGCCCGACTTCGAGCTTTCCCCGTGATAGACGTTGAAGTGCCCGCCCTTCTTGATCGAATTCGGAACACAGGCACGCCGCACCACAGGATGCCCGTCGATATCGAAATCCTGAAAACCGTGATGGGAGTTCACCAAGCGAGCGGTGAAGGTCAGTGGCTCTTTGGAGTTTTTCTGGTTCATGCAAATGACTCGATTGAACTGGATAGCCTTCAGGGTGAATGCGTCCGCAGAAAACCCAACTCCAATAGCCGGGCCGAATTTGTCCAACAGGCTGTTGGACGACCTCCATTTCAGGCACAAAACCAGCGTGAAAACGCGCCCGGCCTAGTTCCCAGCCCGATAGCATCAGGCCAAGCCAAAGTGGCTTGCCAACCAATCACAGGGAATATTTTTCATGCAGAACGAACAACTTGAATACGCGGGTTTCTGGGCGAGAACAGGGGCGTGCATTGTTGACGGCATCCTTTTCACCCTGGTTTCCCTGCCGCTCCTGATGATGATCTATGGCACGGGCTATTTCAGCAGCGACAAGCTGATCCAAGGGCCAGCGGATTTAGCAATCAACTTTGTCCTGCCAGCGATCCTGACGGTAGTTCTGTGGCGTCGTCTCCAGGCTACGCCGGGGAAGATGGCGCTGAAATTGCGGGTGCTCGACGCTGAAAGCGGCAACACCGCAAGCGTTCGACAGTGCATCGGCCGGTACCTCGGCTATGTAGTGTCAACCCTACCGCTGGGGCTTGGCTTCCTTCTGGCTAGCATTCATGCCGCCATCGACGTGCTCGGCCTCGCAGATAATGCGCGAGGCTTCGTCGATGTTTTCGGACTCCTGGTAAGCCTCAACCACCGACTGGAACATGCTGGCGATGTTTACTGAGCTGACCTTGTGCTTGGTGCCCTTGTAGTTGGGCGAGATGACCTGACAGAAGGCCACAGCGCGCTTCATGGGCTGGTCATCACCCACCAGGTTTTCGGCGAGACCCTGTTTAGCCAGCGCCTTCCAGCAGCCGACGATTTTGGCAGCGTCGTCCACCTTTAGCTGGTTGTCTTCGTCCTTCAGCAGCTCCTGGAGACGACGGTTAATGACGCTCTCTTCAACCGTGAGTACCAGCACCTTGTAGTCTGTGAGCAGGCCGCGCTGAACGGCCTCGGAGAAGTTGATGACGAACAACTCTTTGCCATACAGCGCCTCGTCATCCATCGAGCACAGGGTGACTTCACCGGACTCGGCCTTGATCTTGGCGTTGTCGCCATAGATGCGCGGCGTGGCCGTCATGTACAGGCGTTTGGCAGCGCGGATGTAGTCGGCATCATGGATGCGCACAAAGGTGCTTTCGTCATCATCGTCAAAGGTCGCGCCGGTTGTGCGGTGCGCCTCATCGCAGATCACCAGGTCGAACGCTGCCAGGTCATAGTCATGCTGGGCGCGGCTGATCACGTCGATGGAGTGATAGGTGGAGAACACCACGCTCATGTGCTCGGCATCGTGGCGCTTGAGCATTTCCGCTGCGAGGCGATCCGCCTTGGTGGTGGCTGGGTAGCGCAGTTCGTGAGTGAACACCTGTACGGTGTCTTCGTCGGCCTTGCGCTTCTTGCCTACGTCGCTGTCGGAGCAAACGGCGAAGCTATGCAACGGGGTTTCGCTTTCCTGTGTCCATTCGGTGAGCGTCTGTGACAGCAGCGAAAGGCTGGGGACCAGGAACAGGACACGCTTACCCTTGCCTGCCAGGCGCTCGGCGATCTTCAAGCTGGTGAAGGTCTTGCCCGTACCGCAGGCCATGATCAACTTGCCGCGCTCGGCATCTTTGAGGCCTGCAGCGGTGGCGTTCAATGCGGTCTGCTGGTGATCGCGCAGTTGCTTGCGCGCCTTGAGGGCAACAGCTTGGTTGGGCTGGTACTTGGCCCAGTCGATCTGGCTTTCTTCCAGGGCTTGCAGGTCGATCTTGCTGACAGGGGGCTGCTGGCCCTGAAGGGCATCCTCGGCGTGCTCACTCCAGTTGTTGGTCGTGGTGACGATGATGCGATGCGAGAACGGAGCCTTGCCGGATGCGGTAAAGAAGCTGTCGATGTCCTTCTTCTGGACGCGGTAGTCCTCGGCGTACAGCTTGCACTGGATGGCGTGGTACTCGCCCGTGCCCTGAGTGCGCGCCACCAGGTCGATGCCTGTGTCGCGGCCATCCAGCCCTTGCTCTTTGGCCCAGTCGCCGTACATCCAAACCTTGTCGTAGAGATCGCGGTAGGTGGCTTCGTTGCGCAGGTAGGCGCAGATCAGCTCTTCAAAGTAAGTGCCCTTTTCGCGTTCGGTGACAGAGGTGGAGCGGTAGGTGTTGAGCAGGGCAAAGAGGGCGGACATCGGGGAAAATTCCTTTTGGTTACACCAGGCGCGCTGCTTGCGCCAAATTGCGCGAGTTTACTATGGGTAAGGAAGTTTATTGAGACGTTGTAGCCGGCTGATTAGCTCAGTCTGAGCATCAGCAGCAGATAGCCCGAGCATTCCGTCTGTGTGAACCAGATTGCTGCGCTGTGCATCGGGCCACCCCCTATCGTCATCATCTAATGCCAGCCACGGCACCGGGGCGGGGAGGCGGCTCAGATAGGCCGCTATCTGCTCGAATCGAGTCTGATTGTCCCGGGGAATGTAGTCAGGCCAGCCCTTGCCCATCGCAGAGTGCCAAGTGGCTCCAACGACCCCTGCTGCCAGATCGGCTGGTAACGCTTTGCGAGCACGACTGAAACCGAGATGGCGAGCCCAACTCGTGGACAGCACAACCCTGGCGTCAGCCACAACAGTCCCAGTAATACGTGAACAAAGTCGATGTAGCTTTTCTAGGATCTCATCTGCGGTGGCGACCCAGCGGAAGGGCTGGCGGTAGCTGTTAACATCGGCTGCGTGCGCTCCAGGGCTTGGCACTGGCTCTTCTCGTCGACGCAAAGCACCAAGGCATTTTCGGGCGAACTCAGATACAGTCCCACGACGTCGCGCAGCTTCTCGATGAAGAACGGGTCGTTGGACAGCTTGAACCCTTCGGTGCGATGCGGCTGCAGCCCGAAGAGCCGAAAGTAGCGCTGCACACTGCTCTTGGAAATGCCAGTTTCGGCGGCTACCGTGCGCACGCTCCAGTGCGTCGAGCCATCTGCCGGCTTGCTGTGCAGCGTCGTGTTGATCAATTGCGCCACGCGTTCGTCGTCGATCGTGCGCGGCGCACCGGGACGCACGTCATCGTAGAGACCAGCAGCGCGCCGTTCGATGAAGCGTGAGCGCCATTTACCCACAGTGGCCTGGGTTATCCCCAGCCGTTCGGCAATCACCTTGTTCGACTCGCCGTCGGCACTGCTAGGATGATGCGCGCCCGGGTGCTCTGTGCCGCTGGGAGAGAGCGGCTGCGGACGAACGACTGCAGCTGCGAACGTTCGCCTTCACTCAATACCAACTCGGCCTTCGGTCTGCCTGTTCTCATCGCGGTATCTCCGGTCTCAAGACACTGCAATGGCAAGCACAATTAATGCCAAATACTTCAGGGGCAGGACACTAGGTGGTAATTTCGATAGTCTGTATAAATCAGAAGCTTATACTGGCGCCTACGGAAACCTTCAGCGGTATCGAATGTTGTGCCCGGAGTCCTCGATGGTTGTTGACGATGAATCAGGAAAGCATCGTTTCAACTTAGCTGAAAAAATTTCAGAAGATGTTGAAAAACTACGTCAAAAACGGAGCAGATGATGAGCCTGACAGTAAGCCCGGAAACTACGACTAGCGGTAACGCTCTGAAGTTCTACGCCTCGGTACGTCTGGATATCCGACGCATTGGTGCGGTGAAAGAGGGCGACGAAGTAGTCGGTAGCGAAACCCGGGACAAGGTGGTTAAAAACAAGGTCGCGCCACCGTTCCGTCAGGCCGAATTCCAGATCCTTTACGGCAAGGGCATCTACCGCAACGGCGAGATCATCGATCTGGGCGTGCAACAGGGCCTGCTGGAGAAGTCCGGTGCCTGGTACAGCTACCAGGGCAGTAAGATCGGTCAGGGCAAAGCCAACTCAGCCAAGTACCTGGAAGACAACCCAGAAGTAGCCCGCACCATCGAAGGCATGATTCGCGAGAAATTGCTGGTCCCCGCCACTCCGGCGAAAGCTGGTGCCGCTGATCTGGTTGCCGCAGAAACCGACGCCTGATTTAGCCGAGTATGTTCGTCATCCTCGATAACCCCGCCGCCGTGCGACGGGCGGTCATGGACCTGCTGGCGCGCCGCGAGCACGGGCGCGTCGAGCTCACGCGCAAACTGCGCAAACGTGGCGCCTCCGCCGACCTTATCGACAAAGCCCTCGACCGCCTGACTGAAGAGGGCTTGTTGTCTGAGACGCGCTATCTGGAGAGTTTTGTCAGTTACCGCGCGCGTGCCGGATACGGGCCGTTGCGGATTCGTGAAGAGTTGGCGCAGCGGGGCTTGGCGCGGGACGACATCGAGCAGGCGTTGCGCGACAGCAGGATCGATTGGCGCGAGCAACTGGTACAGACCTGGCGCCGCAAGTTTGCCGGCCAGTTGCCTGGCGACGCCTGCGAGCGTGCCCAACAAGGGCGTTTTCTCAGTTATCGCGGCTATCCCCTGGAGCTTATTGGTCGTCTGTTACGTGGTGCGTTGGATGATTAAGCGAGGCTGGCACCCTTAAGCCACACATGGCTTAAGGGTGCCCTGGGTTGTCCTGTCGCAACGATAGGGTCAGGCCCAGTGTTGCGGTAGGTTGATCAGGTTGAGCAACTCACGCAAGCGGCCATGGTCGCGGCCATTAAAGGCGAACGCCAGGCGAGTCAGGTGGCGCAATTCAGGCTCGTCCTGTTCGGCCTCAGAAGGTGGCTGCTGCCGGAACCCGCCACTCAGGCACAGCTCGGCGAACTCACTGTTCAACAGCTGCATGGCTGTATCATTTAGCGCATGGTTCAGGCGGATCACGAAGCGATCCTTGAGCAGTCGGCTGGAGTGATAGTTACGATATAGCTGGGCAATTTCCTCGGCCGCTTCTTCGGCGCTGTGCACCAGTCGCATCGGTTCATATCGCTCGTCAGGATGTAACCGTTGCCTTGCTAGCGGTTCGATTGATCTTTCCAAGGCCCCTAAGGGCGTGGAATGGGTTTGCATTGAAGGCACGCCAGCGCAAATGAGTGAAACGCGGCTGACAATTGCGAAGCGAAAATTTTCGGGCTCAGCCCTAATTATTGCTGACTCGAAAAACAAGGAAGCTCAATGGGAAACTGCTAGGAGAGCACGAGCGACAATGGTTGAAGCAAATGACATGGTGGATTTCATGAAGTTTGCTGCAGCATTTGATCCAGCCGCAGAATCGTCGTTGGACGATGCAGTGGCCTTCTTTGGCACGTTGTTATCAGGGCTATCTCCTGTGCAGTTGATTGCGCGGAGCCGTTCTTTGCATGGGGGGAGGGCGAAGACTAGCGCCACAAAGATTGAGGCTATTGCGTTGGCGTACTTGGGCGCGCCCTCGCATCGAAGTGCCGCCGATATGTTGGATGCTTTTCAAAAAGCTGCTGGTGTTTTCGCGTTCCGACCCGACATTGTTCGGTTATGTTCGAGGGCGCTCCGAGCAGTAAGCGGGACATTTACATTCCAAGAAGCTGTTGTACGGGAGCGAGAGCGCTTTCGGCATATGCCTCGTACGATGAACTCCAAATCCGTGGGAAGTACCTTGCTGCTGAAAGGGCTCGAAGCTGACGTAGCCATAATTCTCGAGCCCGAGAAGATGAATGCTAAAAACCTTTACGTCGCAATGACTCGAGGTAGCAAGCAGTTAATTATCTGCTCGAAGTCCCCCACGCTAACTTGGTAGGTAACTGCAAAGGCCCCGCTCGCGAGGCCTCATACCTTGGTTAACGCTGCGCTTCCCGAATCATATTCCGCGCAATCACCACCTGTTGAATCTGCGTCGTACCTTCGTAGATCCGGAATAACCGCACATCACGGTAGAACCGCTCAATGGCGTACTCGCTGACGTAGCCCGCACCGCCGTGGATTTGCACGCAACGATCAGCCACTCGGCCACACATTTCAGTGGAGAACATCTTCGCGCATGAAGCCTCGGTGCTGACGTTCTTACCGTAGTCACGTTTGCGCGCAGCGTCCAATACCATGCACTTGGCCGCGTAGATCTCGGCTTTGCTGTCTGCGAGCATGGCTTGGATCAACTGGAATTCGGCGATGGGTTGGCCGAACTGCTTACGGTCCAGGGCGTAGTGCAGGGCGTCGTCGAGCATGCGCTCGGCAGCGCCGACGCTGAGGGCCGCGATGTGAAGACGGCCTTTGTCCAAGACTTTCATCGCCGTTTTAAAACCGACACCTTCTAAGCCGCCGATGAGTTGGCTGGCGGGCACGCGGGCGTTGTCGAAAATCACGTCGCAGGTGTGGGCTCCTTTGTGGCCCATTTTGTGGTCGGCTTTGCCCAGTACAACGCCAGGGGTGCCGCGCTCAACAATAAAGGCGCTGATGCCGCCAGAACCTTTGATCACCGGGTTGGTGCGCGCCATCACGGTGTAGATGCCGGCCTCGGGAGCATTGGTAATAAACCGTTTGGTGCCGTTGAGAACGTAGAAATCGCCATCGCGCACGGCGGTGGTTTTTAGCGAGCCAGCGTCGGAGCCGGCGTCTGGCTCAGTCAGGCAGAAGGAGCTGAGCAGCTCGCCGCTGGCCAGTATGGGCAGGTAGTGCTGGCGTTGTTCTTCGGTGCCGTCGAGCAAGATCCCGATGGAGCCGATGCCGTTGTTGGTGCCGATGTAGGAGCGAAACGCCGGCGAGGTGCGGCCTAGTTCAAAGGCGATGTTCACCTCTTCTTCCATGGTCACGCCCAGGCCGCCGTATTCCTCCGGAATGGTTAAACCAAACAGGCCCATGTCGCGCATCTGATCGACGATATCGGCAGGAATCGCGTCAGTCTCGGCCACCTCGTTTTCACGGGGAATCAGCACTTCGTTGACGAACTGGCGAAGCGAATCCACCAGTATCTGCAAGGTTTCGGTATCACGGATCATGTGCGCTCCTGTGGCCCAACACGTGGGCCTATTTCGTAAGGGGCGCCGATCCCTGAACGGTTACAGGGCAGCGGCGCCAATGTTGTTAACCATGTTGATCAGGCGAGGCCCGATATCGTCTGCAAGCTTGTCCCGTGGCAGTTGAAAGCTCGGGCCACCGCAGTTGAAGGTCAGTAACCCGAACTGCGGGTGTAACAACGGCACGGCAACGGAGTTGACGTCGCGGTGCCATTCGCCGATCGACAGGCAGAAGCCGTAATCGGTGTAATCGCGAAACGCACGGTCCAGGCCTTTGCGAATGGCCGGCCATTGGTCTGCTTCGCGTTGGCGAATATGGTCGAGCAAAAACTCCCGTTCGCTCTCTGGCATCGCCGCCAGGCACGCACGGCCTGCCGAGCTTTGCGCCAGGGGCAGATAACTGCCGATCTGGCGGCGCATCGTGGTGTTGCCTTGGCCCTGCACCACATCCAGATAAACCATCTGCAAGCGGTCTCGGGCTGCCATCGCCACGGCGGCTTGCGCGTGGTTGGCCAGTTCTTCCATCAGCGGATGGGCCACCGAACGAATCGACAGATTGGTCAGCATGGCGTAGCCAAACCCCAGCACGCCGACATCTAGTTGGTACTTGCCCGAATGCACTTCACGCTTGAGGCAGCCCAGGCGCATCAGGGTGTTGGTCAAGCGCGTGACAGTCGGTTTCGGCAGACCGGTCATGCGTGCCAAATCCTGATTACCCAGCACGCTGTCGCGCGGGGTAAAGCAGCGCATCAGTTCCAGGCCACGGGCCAGCGCGGTGACAAATTGGCCACCGGCTTCGTCCTCGCCGAGCGCCGTGGCCGGGTCGAGCATGCCCATCTTCAGTAAGCCGATTTCATCCGCTCCCGTGCTGCTCTCAGCGTTCTGCTGATCCGCTTTGTTGCGAGCCATGTTAGAACCCCACTTTTGGAAAATGCAAGAAAATAAAATCGTATTTCGTCTGACGAAATTATAGATTAGTCGGATTTGAAATTGAAACGCTGTTTTTATGTAGCGTAAGTAGTTGTAAATAAACACTTTAATTAAATAGTTTGGATTTTTTGTTTACATAAAAACCGGGCCATCTCTATGATATTTCTTAAATACGGAATGCAATTTCGTATGGCGAAACATTTTTAGAGGTGGGTATGAGTCAGCAACCTGAATCTGTAGTGCATCTGGATATTCGCCAAGACGGTGTCGCCGTTGTGCGCATCGACCGGCCAGAAGCAAAGAACGCCCTTAATGGCGCCGTGCGCGAACAACTGGCCGAGCACTTCCGCGCCGTCGCCCGCAACCCAAAGGTGCGCGCCATCGTGTTGACTGGCGGTGAGAAGTGCTTCGTAGCGGGGGCGGACATCCGCGAGTTCGCCCAAGCCAGCCCAATCGAAATGTACCTGCGCCACACCGAGCTGCTATGGGAAGCCATCTCGCGCTGCCCCAAGCCGATTATCGCTGCGGTCAACGGTTTTGCCCTGGGTGGCGGCTGCGAGCTGGCTATGCACTGCGACCTGATCGTGGCCGGCGCCTCGGCGCGCTTTGGCCAGCCGGAAGTGAAGCTCGGCCTGATGCCGGGTGCCGGTGGTACCCAGCGACTGATACGCGCGGTAGGTAAATTTCAAGCCATGCGCATTGCTTTGACCGGCTGCCTGGTGTCGGCCCAACAAGCCTTGGCCATAGGCATGCTCAGTGAAGTGGTGGACGACGAACAGACCATCGACCGCGCGCTGGAACTAGCCGCTGAAATTGCCGCACTGCCACCACTGGCCGTCGCGCAAATCAAAGAAGTGATGCTCGCCGGCGCCGACCTGCCGCTGGAAAGCGCTTTGGTGCTGGAGCGCAAAGCCTTCCAGCTGCTATTCGATTCAAGTGACCAGAAAGAGGGCGCTCAAGCCTTCCTGGAAAAACGCAAAGCGATCTTCTCGGGAGAGTGACCATGACACGCACCATTAATCAGATGGCTGTAGTCGGCGCCGGCATCATGGGCACCGGCATTGCCCAGATCGCCGCCCAGGCAGGTGTGCGCGTGATGTTATTCGACAACCGCGAAGGCGCCGCGCAAGCCGCGCGTGACACCCTGAAAGGCACGCTGGACAAGCTGGTAGAGAAGGGCAAGATTCCGTTTGCCGATGCGCTGGCGACGCTTTCCCGGGTTCAGGTGGCAACGGTGCTTGCCGAGCTGGGCGACGTCGACCTGGTGGTAGAAGCCATCATCGAGCGCCTTGACGCGAAGCAAGCTCTACTTGCCGACCTTGAAGCCGTGGTAGCGGACACCTGCATTCTGGCCACCAATACCTCGTCGCTGTCGGTCACTACCATCGCACGCAACTGCCGTGTACCGCAGCGAGTGGCAGGCTTTCACTTCTTCAACCCGGTGCCACTGATGAAAGTGGTCGAGGTCATCGACGGCTTGGCCACAGACCCACTGGTGGGCGATTGCCTGCAAGCGCTGGCCACCCGCATGGGCCATCGCGGCATCCGCGCCAAAGACACCCCCGGTTTTATCATCAACCACGCCGGCCGCGCATACAGCACCGAAGCCCTGCAGATTCTCAAGGAAAGCGTTACCGAGCCGGCTGAAATAGACCGCATCCTGCGTGAAGGTCTGGGCTTTCGCATGGGGCCGTTGGAGTTGTTTGACCTGACGGCGCTGGACGTCTCCCACCCGGTGATCGAGTCGATCTACAACCAGTTCTACCAAGAACCGCGGTATCGACCGGCAGCGCTAACCCGGCAAATGCTCGACGCCGGTTATGTGGGTCGCAAGGTCGGCCGCGGCTTCTACCGTTACGCCGACGGCAAGATGATTGATCCTCCTGCGCCACAACCTGTGCCGAGCGTGACCAGCCTGCCACCGGTTTGGCTAGGTACCGAGAACAAAGAAGACCACACCCGCTTTAGCGAACTGCTGCAACAACTGGGCGCACAAGTGGAAGAGGGCGCCCAGCCCAGTGGCGAAGCGCTGTGCCTGTTGGCGCCTTACGGGTTGGACGCCACCAGCGCCGTTGGCCTGTTTGGCACTGACGCCGCTCGTACCGTGTGCATCGACCCGTTGTTGGACACCGCCCGCTACCGCACGCTGATGCTCAACCCAGCCACACGCAGCGACATGCGCGACGCTGGCCATGCGCTGCTGGCCAGCGATGGCGTGGGCGTGAGTGTGATCAATGACAGCGTTGGCTTTGTGGCCCAACGCGTGCTGGCCATGATCGTCAACCTCGCCGGCGATATCGTGCAACAAGGCATCGCCAGCGTGGATGACCTGGATGAGGGCGTGCGCCGCGGCCTGGGTTATCCGCAAGGTCCGCTGGCGTGGGGCGACAGTGTCGGCCCCAAGCGCTTGCACACCGTACTTGAGCGCATGACACAGCTCACAGGCGACCCTCGCTATCGCCCTGGCCCCTGGTTGCGTCGCCGCGCCACCCTTGGCCTGTCGCTGCGCCATACCGAACCGTCCCTTAACTGACTTTCAACGCCAGGATTTCTCAATGCTCGACGCCTACATTTTTGCCGGATTACGAACCCCCTTCGGCCGCCACGGCGGCGCGCTTGCACCGGTTCGCCCCGACGATCTAGTTGCCAACGTTATTCGCGAACTGCTGTCCCGCCACGCCATTCCCGGCGAAGCTATTGAGGACGTGATTCTCGGCAACACCAACCAGGCCGGTGAAGACAGCCGCAACATTGCCCGCCACGCCGCGCTGCTGGCGGGTTTGCCAGTGACCGTCCCGGGCCAAACCGTAAACCGCTTGTGCGCCAGCGGCCTGGCTGCAGTGATTGATGCTGCCCGCGCCGTCACCTGCAAAGAAGGCGATCTGTTTGTGGCGGGCGGTGTGGAAAGCATGTCCCGCGCCCCCTTCGTCATGGCCAAAGCCGAGGCGGCTTATAGTCGCGAGCTGACGGTGTTCGACAGCACCATTGGTGCACGCTTTCCCAACCCGAAAATCGTCGCGGAGTTTGGTAACGACACCATGCCGCAGACCGGCGACAACGTAGCCCAGGAATACGCCATCACCCGCGAGCAAGCCGACACCTTCGCCGCCAACTCTCAAGCTCGCTATGAAGCTGCGCGCAGTGCCGGCTTCTTCCAGGACGAGTTGGTTGCCGTGAGCGTGCCGACCGGGCGCAAGTCCCCACCCAACGTGGTGGAACATGATGAACATCCGCGCCCGCAATCGGACCTGGCAGCCCTGGCCCGCCTGAAGCCGCTTTCCGAAGGCGGCGTGGTGACTGCCGGCAACGCTTCTGGCGTTAACGACGGCGCAGCGGCCTTGTTGATTGGTTCAGCCGCAGCGGGCGAGCGTCACGGCCTGGTGCCGATGGCGCGCATTCTGTCTGCCGCTGCGGCGGGCGTTGCGCCACGCATCATGGGCGTGGGGCCGGTCGAAGCCATTCACAAAGCCCTGGCACGCGCCGAGCTGACCCTGGCGGACATGGATATCATCGAAATCAACGAAGCCTTCGCCAGCCAGGTGCTGGGTTGCCTGAAGGGCCTGAACGTCGCCTTCGACGACCCACGAGTAAACCCCAACGGCGGCGCCATCGCCGTTGGCCACCCGCTGGGCGCTTCTGGCGCGCGGCTGGCACTGAGCACTGCACGTGCCTTGCAACACACTGGCAAACGCTATGCGGTGGTGAGCCTGTGTATCGGCGTCGGCCAAGGCCTGGCGATGGTCATCGAACGTGTGTAAGCGCACGCAAGCAAAGGTGAATTGAAATGGGTGCTTTGACTGGATTTCGCGTGCTGGATTTGAGCCGCGTACTCGCTGGCCCCTGGTGTGGCCAAACCCTGGCTGACCTGGGTGCCGAAGTGATCAAAATTGAACGCCCTGGTGCGGGTGATGACACCCGTGGCTGGGGGCCACCCTGGATGAAAGGGCAAAACGCCGAGTCCTCCGGCGAGGCGTCGTACTACCAATCAACCAACCGCGGCAAACTGTCGGTGGCGCTGAATATCGCCAGCCCCGAAGGGCAAGAAATGATCCGCGCCCTGGCCGCCAGTTGCGACGTATTGATCGAAAACTACAAGGCAGGCTCCCTGGCCAAGTACGGCCTGGACTACGCCAGCCTCGCTGCGATCAATCCACGCCTGGTGTACTGCTCGGTCACCGGCTTCGGCCAGACAGGCCCGCGTGCTGCAGAGCCCGGTTACGACTTCATTATCCAGGGCATGGGCGGCCTGATGAGCATCACCGGCGAACGCGACGATCTGCCCGGTGGCGGCCCACAAAAAGTAGGCGTGGCCTTTGCTGACTTGATGACCGGCCTGTACTCGACAGTGGCCATTCAGGCCGCGCTGCTGAGCCGAGAAAAAACCGGCCTCGGCCAACATGTCGACATGGCCCTGCTCGATGTACAGTTAGCCACCCTGTGCAACCAAAGCCAGAACTACCTGGCGTCCGGAAAGCCGCCAGGCCGCTACGGCAACGCCCACGCCAACATCGTGCCATACCAGGTATTCCGCGCCAGTGACCGTGACTTCATCATCGCCTGCGGCAACGACTCGCAGTTTGTCGCGCTGTGCACCGCCATTGGTTTGCCCGACCTGCCGAACGATCCACGCTTTGCCCGCAACGCCGACCGCGTCAGCAACCGCGAAGCCATCGTCGCCATTCTGGCCAAGCATTTCCTCGGCGCCAGCGCAGACGAGTGGGTAGGGCGCATACACCTGCAGGGCGTGCCGGTTGGTGCCATCAACAGCATCGCCCAGGCGCTGGATGAACCGCAGATGCTCGCCCGCAACATGCTGGTGAATATTCCTCACCCGTTGAAAGCCGACTTTGTCACCGTGGGCAGCCCCATCAAGTTGTCAGGCACCCCGGTCGAATACCTGCGCCCGGCACCGATGCTCGGCGAACACACCGATGAAGTGCTCAAACGCGAGCTGGGTCTGGACGATGAACGCCTGGCGCAGCTCAAAGCCCAAGGCATTATCGAGCAGCTCGGCAACCGTTGAATTTTTCCAACTGGAGCGTTTATGAAAGTCCTCGTAGCGATCAAGCGTGTGGTCGATTACAACGTCAAAGTTCGCGTCAAAGCGGACAACTCCGGCGTTGATCTCGCCAACGTCAAAATGTCGATGAATCCCTTCTGCGAAATCGCGGTAGAAGAAGCCGTCCGCCTGAAAGAAAAAGGCGTGGCGACAGAGATCGTCGTAGTTTCCATCGGCCCGACCACCGCTCAAGAGCAACTGCGCACTGCGCTGGCTTTGGGTGCTGACCGTGCCATTCTGGTCGACACCGCGGAAGAGCTGAACTCGCTCGCCGTGGCCAAGCTGCTCAAAGCTGTAGTCGATAAAGAGCAGCCTTCGCTGGTCATCCTCGGCAAACAAGCGATCGACAGTGACAACAACCAGACTGGCCAGATGCTGGCTGCCCTCAGCGGCTACGCCCAAGGCACTTTCGCCTCCAAGGTTGAAGTAGCTGGCGACAAGGTCAACGTAACCCGCGAAATCGACGGCGGTCTGCAGACCGTTGCGTTGAACCTGCCGGCAATCGTTACCACCGACCTGCGCCTGAACGAACCGCGCTACGCGTCGCTGCCGAACATCATGAAAGCCAAGAAAAAGCCGCTGGAAGTTGTTACTCCGGATGCACTTGGCATCTCCACCTCGTCCACCGTCAAAACCCTGAAAGTTGAAGCCCCAGCTGCTCGCAGCGCCGGCATCAAGGTGAAGTCGGTAGCTGAGCTGGTTGAGAAATTGAAGAACGAGGCAAAGGTAATCTAATGACTATCCTAGTTATCGCTGAACACTCGAACGCTGCCCTGGCACCTGCCACCCTGAACACTGTGGCTGCTGCTGCAAAAATCGGGGGTGACATTCATGTACTGGTAGCCGGCAGCTATGTTGGGGCCGCTGCTGAAGCTGTTGCAAAAATCGCTGGTGTTTCGAAAGTGCTGGTAGCCGACAATGCTGCTTACGCTCACCAGCTGCCGGAAAACGTTGCGCCGCTGATCGCTGCTCTTGTAAATGGAGAGCAGGGCAAGAGCTACAGCCACATCCTGGCCAGCGCTACGTCGAACGGCAAAAACATCCTGCCGCGCGTTGCTGCTGCGCTGGACGTTGACCAAATCTCCGAGATCATTTCGGTAGAAAGCGCCGACACCTTTAAGCGTCCGATCTACGCCGGTAACGCTATCGCTACCGTGCAGTCTTCGGCTGCCGTAAAAGTGATCACCGTGCGTTCCACCGGTTTCGATCCAGTCTCTGCTGAAGGCGGTTCTGCCGCTGTTGAAGCAGTGTGCGGCCCGAGCGATGCTGGCAAGTCGTCCTTCGTGGGCGAAGAGTTGGCCAAGTCTGACCGTCCTGAACTGACCGCTGCCAAAATCGTCGTTTCCGGCGGTCGTGGCATGCAGAACGGTGACAACTTCAAACACCTGTACTCGCTGGCCGACAAACTCGGCGCTGCTGTAGGTGCTTCGCGCGCTGCAGTGGACGCCGGCTTCGTGCCAAACGACATGCAGGTTGGCCAAACCGGCAAGATCGTCGCACCGCAGCTGTACATCGCGGTCGGCATCTCCGGTGCCATCCAGCACTTGGCGGGCATGAAGGACTCCAAAGTCATCGTCGCGATCAACAAAGACGAAGAAGCACCGATCTTCCAGGTGGCGGATTACGGGTTGGTGGCGGATTTGTTTGAGGCGATTCCGGCGTTAGAGCAAACCATTTGAGCTGCGGCGCCGAGCTATTGCCCGGCGCCAAAATGGTTCTTAGCCCTTAATCCAGTTGCCGTCGGTTTGCGCGTCAATGGCGATATTGAAGGTCTGGATATAGCCCGACAACATCCGGTAGTAGCCGAGCACAATAATGGCGTCGCTCAATTCCTGAAGCGAGAAGTGCTTTAGCGCGTGTTTGAACAGTACGCCCGGCGCCTTGCCCTGCTCGAGAATGGCCTGACCAAAGCGCAGCAACACGCGCTCGTCTTCCTTAAACACCTGCATATCTTCCAGGCGGTGTTCAGCAATGGCCACAAACTGCTCGGGGCGCACGCCGGCCACCTGGGCGATGGATACGTGCTGCTCCCATTCGTAAGCCACCTGCTCGTGGGCAGCCACCAGTAGCACCATCAGCTCCTTGTGGTAATCGGAGATCGTCAGGTCTCTGAATATGGCGTTGGTCAAGTCCATCATGGAAACAAACGCGCCAGGACTGTAGCCCAGCATGCGAAAGAAATTAACTTTGGTGGGGAGCTTCTCGAACGTGTCGCGCACGTGTTCCGGCAGCTGTGTGAAGTCGGGGTAGTCGATTTCGACGGTTGAACTGATCGGGTCGGTGGAGCGGGTAGGGTCGGCCATCAGGCACTCCTGGAGGTTCACGTCGATCGGAGCGCGGAGGGTTGCCGCGCAGGCCTACCAATGGAACTTGCTGCCAACCCAATGGTTCACCGTAATGCGGGCGCCAGCGCGTAATAGACCTTTGCACGTTCTGTTGGTAATCGACTAGTTGTAAGACCCCTTACCCGGCATATGAATGCCATGCTGACTCACCCGCCGATACAACGTAGCCCGCGAAATCCCCAGTTCCTGCGCCGCCAGCACCGGCTTCCACCGATTGCGCACCAACGCATCAATCAAAGCCTGCCGCTCAGGACTTCCCGCCGCTGTTTCCATGCCAATCACGGGTGTACTCGCACCCAGCGTGACCGGCAAATCTTGCACACCAATTACCTGCCCGGCACACACTGCACACGCATACCGCAGCGCGTGGTGCAGCTGCCGCATATTGCCCGGCCAGTTGTGGTTCAACAGCATTTCCAGGGCTGCATCGCTTAGCCCGAAACGCTCTCCAGAACGCTCGCATTCTTCGTCGAGCAGCTTGTTAATCAGCGCCAGCTTATCGGTGCGTTCGCGCAGCGGCGGGATTTCGAATCGGGCACCGCTGAGGCGGAAGTAGAGGTCTTCGCGGAAGGTGCCTTGTTCGACCAGGGCTGCCAGGTCGCGGTGGCTGGCGCAGACCACCTGGATATCGATGTGTTGCGGGCGGGAGGCGCCCAGAGGTGACACCTCGCCTTCGCTTAATGCGCGCAGCAGGCGGGTTTGCAACATCAACGGCATGTCGCCGATTTCGTCGAGGAACAATGTGCCGCCGTCAGCTTGTTGCAGCAGGCCGCGCATGCCTTTGCTGTTGGCGCCGGTGAAGGCGCCGGCGGTATAGCCGAACAGTTCGCTTTCGATCAGGTTCTCTGGAATGGCCGCGCAGTTAACGGCGACGAAGGGTTTGTCTTTGCGTTTGCTCGCGCTGTGCAGCTGGAGGGCGAAGTGTTCTTTGCCGGCGCCGGTTTCGCCGTGGATAAGCACGGGCAGGCCGCGGTCTTTTACGCGTACGGCCAACTCAAGCGCTTGGGCGACTTTGGGGTCGAGAGCTTCGACGACTTTGCTGGTGGTGGGTACGAAGGTTGTGCGCCGTGGGGCTTTGAGACGTACGTGTAGGTCTAGGGTTGGCAGGTAGTGAAAGCTGTCGTCGCTGGCGTTGGGAAGCCGTGCCGAGGCGAAGGCTTCTTGGGCGGTGAGCGGGATGCGGCCATGGCGTTGAATCAGTAAGCGGCGGGCGGCGGGGTTTAGGGCTTGGATAACGCCGTCGCTGTCCCAGGCGAACAGGAACTGGGGCTGGCTGTCGACGTAGCCGGGCAGGGCGTGGGCGCGCAGTACCCAGAGGTCCTGGGTGCTGTACATGAAGTAGGCGTTTTCGATTTCGGCGGCGCTCTGGATCACCATTTGCCGAATCAGGTGTTGGCTGCGGCGGTCGTCGGGGGAGCGGATGGCGGACACGTCAAGCACGGCGAACAACTCGCCGCTGGGGGAAAACACCGGGGCGGCGGAGCAGGTGTTGCCGATGAAGGCGGCGCGAAAGTGGTCGTGCTTGTGCACGGTGATCGGTTGCTTGTCGACGAGTACGGCGCACACGGCGGTGGTGCCTTCTTCGTCTTCGGTCCAGCAGGTGCCTAGGTCGATACCGGCGCGGCGGTATTCGCCTTTGATGGTGGAGTCGATGCAGTAGTCGACTGTGCAGCCGAGGGTGTCGGTGAGCATCACGCAGTAGTCGGCGTCGCGCACGCGGTGGTGGAGGCGACCAATCTCATCGCCGGCCAGGCGCAGGAAGTCGTCGATGCGTTGGCGGTGTTCGTTGAGCTGGTGGGCTTCAAGCACGCGCGGCCCCTGCAAGGAACCGGGGTCAACTTGATGCAGTACGGAACGGCGCCACGAATCAACAATACTGCTAGGAATCGGCATAGTCGGGGCGCTTTGGGCAGTGCGTAGCACTCGGCTCACATGTTCGTTGTGAGCTTTTGAGTAGCCAGAGGACATAAAACCTCCGCATGGTTGTCTTGTTTTTTGTAGGACACATTTAATGCGCGTTCACGCAGCGCGACAAGCGGATTCGTTTTACGTCCTGTGCGCGAGACATAACGTCTCAGCGTCTCTCGCCGTCTCACTTACCGAGACACATAACGTCTTAATCGACTCCCTGCACACATAACCTTCATAAATGGTATGGCGGCTCTAAAACGCTGCTTTCAGGTCGTTTTTACGATATTGGCATCTACCTTGCTGAAGCGTTTATCAGCGAACCGACATGAGCGGTCGCATCCCAACAAGAATAATTAGAGGCATGTCATGAGTGAATCTATTGCTGTCAATTTCTCCCTGGTCGGCAAAGTTGCCTTGGTTACAGGGGCTGGGCGCGGTATCGGTCAAGGTATCGCGTTGAGCCTCGCTAAGGCCGGTGCGGACCTGGTGCTCGCCGATTACGATATCAACATCGCGGAAGAAGCCGCCGCTGCTGTTCGTGCGTTGGGTCGTCGCGCCGTCGCGTTGCAGGTGGATGTAGGTCAGCCAGAAAGCGTGAAGGAAATGATTGAGCAAGTGCGCGAGCACTTCGGTCGTCTGGATGTAGCTGTTAACAACGCCGGTGTAGTGAGTTTGGGTAAGGTCGAAGAGCTCGCCGTTAGCGAGTGGGACCGCATCATGAATATCAACGTACGTGGCGTCTTCCTCTGCTGCCAGGCAGAGCTGCGGCTGATGCGTGAGCACAAGTTCGGACGCATCATCAATTTGGCATCAATTGCAGGCAAGGTCGGCTTTCCCGACCTGTCTCACTACAGCGCCTCAAAGTTCGCTGTTATCGGTTTCTCTAACGCGTTCGCCAAAGAAGTCGCCCGTGAGGGCATCACCGTCAATGCGCTTTGCCCAGGTGTGGTGGGCACAGGCATGTGGCGTGGTGAAACCGGCCTGTCCGGCCGCTGGGCTGAACCGGGTGAAACCGAAGAGCAATCCTGGGAACGCCATCAGTCAGCACTGTTGCCTCAAGGCGAAGCACAAACCGTTGAGGACATGGGTCAGCTGGCGGTTTATCTCGCCTGCGCACCGCACGTCACCGGCCAAGCCATTGCAGTGGATGGCGGCTTCTCGCTGTAAGTGAGCGAGCGGGTCGCAACTGGCCCGCTAATTTCAACTATCGAGTTCGAATTTCCCTGAAAACAAATTCAGGGAGACGGCATCGGCTTGCCTGCAGACTGGCTTGGTGAGGGTTCGCCAAGGTATGGCAGGCGCAAGGATCAATTAGGAGAACACAATGACAACTACAGTTCTGGCCAAGCGTTCGGTAGGCACCAACGTCATCAACTACGACGCGATCATCATTGGTGCCGGTTTCGGCGGTATCTACATGCTGAAGAAACTGCGCGATGAACTGGGCCTTAATGTCCGCGCTTTTGACAAGGCCGGCGGCGTGGGCGGCACCTGGTTTTGGAATCGCTATCCGGGTGCGCTGTCCGACAGTGAGACCTTTGTGTACTGCTTCTCCTGGGACCGCGAGCTGTGCCAGGAATGGGATATCAAGACGCGCTATGTCGACCAACCGCAAATCCTCTCCTACCTAAACCACGCCGTGGATCGCCATGACCTGCGCAAAGACATCCAGCTGGAAACGGCGATTACCTCGGCAGTCTTCGACGAAGAAACCAGCCGTTGGGAAGTGACCACCGACAACGGCCATCGCTACAGCGCCAAGTATCTGGTCACTGCGCTGGGCCTGCTGTCAGCCACCAACGTGCCGAAGATCAAAGGTCTGGAGCAGTTCAAGGGTAAGCAATACCACACCGCCCACTGGCCGGCCGATGCGTCGCTGGAAGGCAAGCGTGTGGGCGTGATCGGCACCGGCTCCACCGGTTGCCAGGTGATTACCGCCATCGCGCCAATCGTTGGCCATCTGACCGTGTTCCAACGTTCCGCGCAGTACACCGTGCCGGTGGGTAATGGCCCGGTTGGCCGCGAGTACGTTGAGCAAATCAAAAAGAACTACGACGAGATCTGGAAGGAAGTTCGCTCTTCGCGCCTGGCCTTTGGCTTTGAAGAAAGCAACATCCCGACTATGAGTGTGTCGCCAGAACAACGTAAGCAGATTTTCCAACACGCCTGGGATACCGGCGGTGGCTTCCGCTTTATGTTCCAAACCTTCAACGACATCGCCACCGACGAGCAAGCCAATCTGGCGGCTCAAGACTTTGTACGCGGCAAGATCGCTGAAATCGTCAAAGACCCGGAAACAGCGCGCAAGCTAATGCCGCGTGACCTGTACGCCAAGCGCCCACTGTGCGACAGCGGCTATTACGCCACTTTCAACCGCCCGAACGTGGCTCTGGTGGACGTGAAAGCCAATCCCATCGAGGAAATCACCGAGAAGGGTATTCGTACCGCCGACGGCGTTGAGCACGAGTTGGACGTGTTGGTATTCGCCACCGGGTTCGACGCGGTAGACGGCAACTACAAGCGCATCGATATTCGCGGCCGCAACGACGTGAGTATCGCTGACCACTGGCGCGACGGTCCGTCCAGCTACCTGTCGGTGGCCACCTCCAACTTCCCGAACATGTTCATGATTCTTGGCCCGAACGGTCCGTTCACTAACCTGCCGCCGACCATTGAGACCGAGGTGGAGTGGGTGTCCGAAATGATCGGCTTTATGGAAGAAAACGAATTGGAGTGCATGGAAGCCGATCCGCAAAGCGAGCATGAATGGGGCGTTACCTGCCGTGATATCGCCGACCAAACCCTGTTTGCCAAAACCGATTCGTGGATCTTCGGTGCCAACATTCCCGGCAAAACCAACTCGGTTTACTTCTACATGGGTGGCCTCGGCCCGTTCAGCGACATCCTCACTGAAGTGAAGAATGAGGATTACCGCGGCTTCAAGTTCAAAGGCCTTGCGCTGTCGGGTAAGTACGCACAAAAAGCTCTGCACTAAGTAGCCCCGAGACTGAGTGAGATAAACCGCACCTGTCCTGGTGCACCTCTGGACAGCTGTGTTCGCCCAGCGGCCGCAAGGCCCTGGGCAACCCATGGAGAACCTGCAGTGAACCTGAACAACCCCAAATTATTCCGTGAACAGGCCTACATCGAAGGTCAGTGGCTGGCTGCTGACAGCGGCGCCACGATCACTGTAACCAATCCGTCTAGCAATGCGGTTATCGGCCATGTTCCGCGTATGGGCGGCGCAGAAACCCGCCGCGCCATCGAGGCGGCCGAGCGAGCTTTGCCGGCTTGGAAAGCCCTGTCGGCCAAAGAGCGCGCGAGCAAACTGCGTCGCTGGTTTGACCTGATGATCGAACACCAGGACGACCTGGCGCAGATCATGACCCTCGAACAAGGCAAACCATTGGCCGAAGCGCGTGGCGAGATCGTGTTTGCCGCCTCCTATATCGAGTGGTACGCGGAAGAGGGCAAGCGCATCTACGGTGACGTGATTCCAGGCTCGGCTGACAAGCGCCTGCTGGTCCTCAAACAACCCATCGGTGTGTGCGCCGCCATCACGCCGTGGAACTTCCCCAGCGCCATGATCACCCGCAAGGCCGGACCGGCATTGGCCGCTGGCTGTACCATGGTGATCAAACCTGCTTCGCAAACACCGTTTTCCGCCTTGGCGCTGATGGTATTGGCTGAGCAAGCCGGCATTCCAAAAGGCGTGTTGTCGGTAGTGCCTGGCGCGGCGGCGGAGATCGCCGAAGAGCTGACCAGCAACCCTGTGGTGCGCAAAATTTCCTTCACCGGCTCCACTGAGATCGGCCGCGGCATCATGGAAAAGTGCGCCCACGACATCAAAAAAGTCTCGCTGGAACTGGGTGGCAACGCGCCGTTTATTGTGTTTGAAGATGCCGATCTGGATGCCGCCGTAGACGGTGCCCTGGCTTCTAAATTCCGTAACGCTGGGCAGACCTGCGTGTGCGCCAACCGCCTGTACGTGCACGACAAAGTGTACGACGCCTTCGTCGACAAGCTCGCCGCTGCCGTGGGCGCACTGAAAACAGGTGACGGCTTCGAGGCCGGCACCACCCTTGGCCCGCTGATCGATGAAAAAGCGGTGGCCAAGGTTCGCCAGCATATCGACGACGCCCTGGAAAAAGGCGCCAAGGTTTTGCAGGGTGGTTCTGCTCATCAACTGGGCGGCAACTTCTTTCAACCGACCATTCTGGTCAACGTACCGGACAACGCCCGGGTCTCCAAAGAGGAAACCTTCGGCCCGCTGGCCCCGGTGTTCCGCTTCTTTAGCGACGACGAAGTCATCCGCAAAGCCAACGACACCGAGTTCGGCCTGGCTGCGTATTTCTACGCCAAAGACATAGGCCGTGTGTTCCGTGTTGGCGAAGCGCTGGAGTACGGCATCGTCGGAGTTAACACCGGAATCATCAGTTCCGAAGCCGCGCCATTTGGCGGCATCAAGGCCTCCGGCGTGGGCCGAGAAGGTTCCAAGTACGGCATCGAGGATTACCTCGAAATCAAGTATCTGTGCCTGGCCGGGGTTTGATGGAGCCAGCCTCACTGTCAGGGCATCGCTACCCCTGACAGCGCTCTACCGCTGTTCCTTCTCCAACCGCAGGGCGTGCCCTGCGGTGTGGAAATCGCTGTGTCGTAAAAACATAAAAACAAGGAATACTCGACATGAAAGACCTCTGGCAACTGCCCATCGGGCTCAGCCTGTTCGCCTGCGTTTCTCTACCTGTCACCGCCGCCGACAAAGCCGCTACCTGGGGCTTGGGCGATTGGGGCGGTACCCGTAGCGAACTCCTCGAACAAGGTGTGGACTTCACCATCGGCTATGTCGGTGAAGGCGCAACCAATCTCCACGGTGGCTACAACGATGACCGCACGGCGCGCTACGTCTCGCAGTGGGCATTGGGCACGCACCTGGACCTGCAAAAACTACTCGGCTGGAACGACGCCGAATTCCAGGTGCTGCTCACTGATCGTAACGGCGACAACCTGTCCAACGACCGCATTAGCGACCCGCGCACCGGCCAATTGAGCTCGGTGCAGGAAGTGTGGGGGCGCGGCAAAAGCTGGCGTCTGACGCAAATGTGGTACCGCCAGCAGTTCCTCGATAAATCCCTGGATCTGAAGATTGGGCGCATGGGCGTCAACGAAGACTTCAACAGCTTCCCGTGCGATTTCCAGAGCCTGTCGTTCTGCGCCGCGCCTATCGGTAACGTCGCTGGCGACGTCTGGTACAGCGGTCCTGTCAGCCAATGGGCGCTGCGCGCCAAGTACAACTTGAACGAGCAGTGGGCCGTGCAAATCGGCGTTTTCGAACAGAATCCTTCGAACCTGGATCCAGACAACGGCTTCAAATTGAGCGGCAGCGGCACCAAAGGTGCTCTGGTACCGGTCGAGGTGATCTACAAACCCACCGTGGGCGCGCAAGCGTTGCCGGGCGAATACCGCGTCGGCTACTACCACAGCAGTGCCAGCGCCAACGACGTGTACGACGACGTCAACGGCAACCCCCAGGGCATCACCGGCCAGGCCGCCAAAAGCCAAAGCAGCAAAAGTGGTTGGTGGGTGATGGGCCGTCAACAACTGACCACCCGTAACGGTGATGCAGCGCGCGGCCTTAGCGTGTTCGCCAGCGCCACGTTCCACGACAAAGAAACCAGCAGCATCGACAGCTTTCAGAACCTTGGCATGGTGTACATGGGCCTGTTCGATGCCCGCCCCAAAGATGATTTTGGCTTGGGTATTGCGCGTATCCACATCAATGACGACGTCACCAAACGTCAGCGCCAAATCAACACCGCCAACGCCATCACCGACTACGACAACCCGTCGTACGTCCCCGTGCAGCACAGCGAATACAACATCGAACTCAACTACGGCGTGCACGTTACCGATTGGCTGACCGTGCGCCCCAACGTGCAATACGTCCGCAGCCCGGGCGGCGTTTACGAAGTGGATAACGCCGTGGTGGCTGGCGTGAAACTCCAGGCCAGTTTCTAAACCTTCAGTCCCAACAAACACAAAAAAGGATAACGAACATGAGCAAATCCCAAGGAAAAGTAGCGTTCGTCACCGGCGCCGGCCAAGGCATCGGCGAAGCCATTGCACTGCGCCTGGCAGCTGACGGCTTTGCGGTTGGCTGCGCAGACATGAACATCGAAACCGCCAACCTGGTGGCCGAAAAAATCAAAAAAGAAGGCGGGCGTGCGTTGGCCGTCAAAGTGGATGTGGCTGACCGCGATGACGTGTTTCGCGCCGTGCAGGAAACCGTCGACGGCCTGGGCGACCTGCATGTGGTCATCAACAACGCCGGCATCGCGCCCATTTCACCGATTGAAACCATCACGCCGGATATCTACCGCAAATGCTTCGACATCAACGTCGGCGGCGTTCTGTGGGGCATTCAGGCAGCGGTGAAAGCGTTCAAGGCACTGGGCCACGGCGGCAAAATCATCAGCGCCTCGTCACAAGCCGGGCATATCGGCAACCCGGATCTAGCCGTTTACGGCGGCACCAAGTTCGCCGTGCGCGGTATCACCCAAACGGCGGCTCGCGAGCTGGCGCCCCTGGGCATCACCGTGAACGCCTACTGCCCGGGCATTGTGGATACGCCAATGATGCGCAAGGTCGCTCAGGACGTGGCCGACAACGCCAACCAAAGCGTGGAGTGGGGCATGGAGCAGTTTGCTCAGCACATCACCTTGAAGCGTCTTTCCCAGCCCAAAGACGTGGCCGCCTGTGTGTCGTTCCTGTCCGGACCGGACTCGGACTACATGACTGGGCAGGCCGTCATTATTGATGGCGGCATGGTGTTCAACTAACTCCAGTAAAGCGCTCCAGGCATCGCCGAACCCATCGCGTTAACGGATGCCGGGACCAACATGAGGGTGTGACATGTCCATTACAAAAGGTATTGCATCGCCAGCCAAGTTCCTGGTTCAGGCCGATGCCCTGGTTGACCTGTCTGTGCATGGCAAAGCGTACGGCGCGAAAGCCTATTTGATTTGTGATCAGTTCATTGTTGGCCGGGTGCGTGAAAAAGCCATGCCGGGTTTCAACAACGAGCAGGCCGCTGAGGTGGCCGTATTTGGCGGGCAATGTTCGGACAGCGAAATCAACAAGCACGTTGAAGCTGCCCGCAGTTATGACTATGTCGTTGGTATTGGTGGCGGCAAAACCCTGGACACCGCCAAGGCCGCTGCGCACTTCCTGGGTAAACCGGTACTGATTCTGCCGACGTTGGCGTCTACCGATGCGCCGTGCACGGCTATTTCAGTGATTTACAACGACGACGATACATTCAACCGCTACCTGTTTTTAGCCAAGAACCCGGATGTGGTGTTGGCCGATACACGGATCATGGCAGAGCAGCCGCCACGGTTTTTCGCAGCAGGCGTGGGTGATGGTTTGGCCACCTATTTCGAAGCCCGCGCCTGTTACGCTGCCCAGCGCGACAACCTGATTCTGGGCAACGACGGCAAGATGCTGAAGCCAACCTTGATTGGTTTCGCCATTGCCAAAACCTGCTACGAAACCATCAAAAAGTACTCGGCGCAGGCCGCGTTTGCGGTGCGCAGTAAGTCCATTACGGCGGCGCTGGAGAACACCATTGAGGCCACCATCTACATGTCCGCCGTCGGTGCGGAGTCCGGTGGCTGTGCAGCGGCGCACGCGATTCATAACGGCATGACCTTTGTGCACGACCTGCATGGCGCCCAGCACGGCGAAAAAGTAGTGTTTGGCTTGTTCACCCAGTTGGTGATGGAGGCCGCGCCGATGGAAGAGATAGAGGAGGTGGTCGATATCGCCATTGCCGTCGGCTTGCCCCTGACCCTGAGCGACCTGGGGCTTAAGCACTTCAAGGAAAGTGAATGGCGACAAGTTGCCCAAGCCGCCTGCGATGTAAACGACACCATGCACAACATGCCGTTTACCGTAACGCCCGAGTTGGTTTACGACGCGATTGTGGCCACCGACGCCATGATGCATTCGTTTAAACAGAAGAAAGGCCTGTAGGCGGTCAGCCGTTTGAGCGGCAACTGCACGGGGTACACAGCCCGTCTTCTTCAGCCTGAACACTAGGTGTAGTGTTTTTTGCCGGTCATTTTGGAGATCAAGGTGGCCGGTTTTTTTTCTGCTCAAATTTGTAGGAGCGCTTGTTTTCAAAAGACCGAAAAGCAATTGCATAGGGGGAGGGGTAGGGGGGATTCTCCGCGGGCGACATCACCGGTTAGATGCCGTTGCTCGCCGGCCGCTATTCGGGCTGGATATGGTTAAAACCGTTAATCGGTATCGTGGATGGAATTGGTCGCCTTTTGCCGATTGCAATCGCTCACAACAGGACGGCCAGAAGCGGTCGTTTAAAGTAATGAAAATAAATCTGTCCCCTTTTTCGACGGGCTCGGCCGATAACTGCCTGTCAGACTCGTCGGCTTTGCGCCAGCACTGCAGCCAGTAAGGCTCGACTCACGGTGTGTTCTGCTCGATAAATCCGCGTAAGTCGCTGGTGAATTTGTACGGGTTTTTAAACATCAGAAAGTGGTCGCCATGCTCAGCCTTGCTGTAGACGTAAAGCGCCGAGCCTGGAATAACCGAATGTGCCCAACGTTGGCTGGGCAGGTTGGCGCTGTACTCCCCTGAGAAGATGGCCACCGGCATGGTGATCTTGTGTCGCAGCACGTCGCGCCAGTCGTTGGACGCATGGTCGTAGAGCACACGTACCACCGCGGTCGGATCGTTTTTTATCACGGCTGCGGCAAAACCCTCGGAGTTGGCAAAGTACGGCGAGTCTCGCAACATCGCGCGTTCCGCAAAGTTGGTGGTTTGTGGGTCCGGGTGTTGCGAAACAGGTGCTTTGAGCGCTGCAATCAAAACGTCTGGGGAGGGCACCATAGCGCCAGCGTCTCGCCGCTCCTGCTCGGACCAATCGGCGTGGGCGACAATCGAAATAGGCTCATCGACAAATACCGCTTTGCGTATGCCTTCGCTGCCAAACAGATCGATGTAGCTCCACAGCACGGATGCGCCCATGGACCAGCCACAGTAGTTGGCGGACGTGATGCCCAGGTGCTCGTTCAGCTGTTTCAAATCCATGGCGTAGCGGGCAATGCGAGCGCCGTACTCAACCTTATCCGACAGGCCTTGGTTGCGTGGGTCGAGCACGATCACCCGGTAGTGCTTCGCCAGTAGGTACATCACGTTGACGTACTCCGCGCCATTGGCGGACCAACCTGGAATGAACACGATCGGCTGGCCTTTACCTGCTTCCCAATACTTAAGGGTGACGCCGTCATTGGTCTTGAATGAGTTGATCTGCAGCTCGGGAAACTCGCTGAGTTTACCCGGCAGCCCTTCGAGCTGATGAGGGAACACATAGTCGTGGCCGATCACAGAGAGCGCAGAGGCGGCGAACGTGAAGGGGCTGACGGCGCTCAGTGAGGCGGCCAGCAGCAAGGTCTTGATCGTCAAAGGGACTTTTTCAACAGAATCGGCCAGGAGCGGTCAGTCACGATAGGCAGAGCTGATCCAAAAAATGACGCTGGACTTAGTTGTAGACGAGCGAGAGGGGCGAGCGGGTAGTGGATAGCTACCTGAACCAGTTTTGGCGGTTTCAAGCGTGGCGTGCTTTAACTTTCCGCCTGGAAGCGCGGAAGTCGAGTTATCGCCATCGCTCAGGTTACGCCGAGGAAGGGCGAGTCGTTTTCGCAAGCAGATGTCGTTGAGCTGGCCCTGATGCAGGTCAGTGAGCGTTGGATTCCTGTCGACTCAGATTACGAAGGGGTGATTGAGGCCATGCTCCACGCCGCTGGCCGCAGCTTCGATAAACCTCTTCGCTACGACGCTGATGAAAGTGAGGTTTTCCCTGACTTCTGGCTTTTGGACACGGGTAAGGACTACCCCCTGGAAGTGTTCGGCATGAGCACACCTGCCTACCTGGAACGGAAGGCCGTCAAAACGGCTTGGTACAATCGGGAGTACGGCGGGGCAGGGTGGTGGTCGTGGAATGCTGCGGCTGATCCGAAAGGAAGAAATATCCCTCCTTTCCCGGCCAAGTCCTGAGCGCCTTCATCGAAAGCATGCGTTCTTGGGTTCTCTAAATCTCGTGCGATGCTGAAAGCCTCAAACCCGAGACTGCCTCTCAAGGAAAACGTCATGCAATCCGTACTCTCGAAGAAGTCCACAGGGATGAAGAGCAGCTTCTGCCCAGTTACGCATTCGCCTTCCCCCAACGTAACGCGAAGCTTTGGCTCTGACGTTCACGTCAGTTACAACCCGCGTAGCGGCGACTATGGCAGTGATACGACAGCTATCGTCCTGCGCGAGCGCGTATTCTTTGTGCTCAACGGCGATCATGCCGAAACGATCTGCAAAGTCGCTGAAAACAATGGTGTCCATGGCTGTGTCGATTACTTCGTAGAGCACATTGCTCAGGCCAATAAACTCAGTGAGCACCTGATGGCCACAGGCGTAAGTAATGATCCCTTTGCTCTGATGCCGACTGCCTTGGAAATCCTTGGGCAAGAAGGCGTAGACCGCATCGCGGCGGCTGCAAAAGCTCAACTGGACTCCAAGATAGAAGGTGTTTGAGGAAACCCGCCATGTTGCACCTTGTGACCGAACAAGAAGCTGGTGAGCCGGATATCTTGAGTGTGGTAATGCACTCAGCGTTTGAAATCCGCTCGCTCGCCGGCGACGTGCTTGTCACGGTGCCAGCGCCTGAGTCCGGGTGGACGCATGCGCAGCTGGTAGCCACTGCTGTAGAGCATGAAGCGGTTACTCCTGACGGCGCCGATGGCTACTTGGGTGGCCAGTGGATCGGTAGTACCGAAATCTGACCTAGGAAAATGGACCATGCCCTTGATCAAACTAGACTCCGCGATGGTGACCCACTTACAGGCTCGGGTAGCCGCCTTGGCCGAGCTGCATCGCGATATCTCGACACTGATCGAGGCTATCGACCTGCCAGCTTTATTACACACGGCAGATCGTATCAATGACCGCCTGCGCGAGTTGCACCCGAGGGTAATCCGCGAACATGAAATGATGGACTTACGCGAGCAGGTTCGAGTCATGACCGAAGATTGTCGCCGGCTGCTGGACAACTGAGCTGAACACCACCCGAAGCTAGGGAAACCGAAATGACTGAGCAGAAATTGAGTATCGCGGCACAGATTGCAGCCCTGATGCCTGGCGGTGATGACAGCCGCATGTGGCGAAACTACTTGGCCAGCGCTCTTGAGCAAGTAGCCGCAACCGACGACCTTACCCTGCTCCGTGCCGCCAAAGGCGCTGATGAGTTCGAGGTGGGCTTTATGGCCTTCGTGTCCAACTTCCCTGGTGTCGAGATTGAGCCTGCGCCCGAGGGCGGCTTCTACGGTGTTGCCTTGGGGCTTGTGAAGCTGGATCGCGCGCTTCGCGGTGAGGTGCTGCGCGCCTATGCTGCCGTGTTGAGAACAAGTTAAGGGGATCAGCATGTCCTGGGCAGATCGCGCAGCACCAATTGTTGGGGAGGTAATTCGCCGCGTAGGGCGAAGCGACCAGCAGGCCCTCCGAAAGGCGCTGGCCGAGGCATACCCGTGGGGAGAACGAAAAAACACTCCCTACAAGGCGTGGCTCGCCGAGGTGCGCCGGCAGCTAGGCCACCCGCTGAACACGCCGAAAACAGATCCAGCGAACCAACAAGCAGACATGTTTGGCCAACGCAGCCAGTAGACCGACCCACCAAAGGCGCTCCTCGATCATCATCCTGGATGGGTTGAAAGTGACCGCCACATCTCCACCGGCAGGCGACCGCAGCCGGGCCACCCAAACGGTAAGCTTGCATCCTCCGGCGTTTCCCGCATACTAACCGGGAAACGCCGGATAGGAGAACCATCATGCTTGCTGAAGTCCTACGCGACCACGGGTATTCAGCTTACCGTGCGCGCTTACAAATACTGCTGGAGATCCCAGAGTCTGCCAGCGACTTCGAGATTCACACCAGAATCAGCCATGGCTTTTCCGCAGCGCGGTTAATGAGGCTCACTGAAGAGGGGGTGGTTACCCCGCTGGAGCGAGACCAGATTATCCCGCTGCGCACCCTGAAAAACCGGATCGAGCGCGATCAGCCCCTCACTGTCGAGGAAAGCGATCGGCTCTTCCGATCGGCGCACATCACGGCGATGGCTGAGGCTATCTTTGGGGACGCCGACAAGGCCAAGCGATGGCTCTCCAAGCCTAAGGAACGATTCTCTGGGTTGACGCCCATGCAACTGCTCACAACTCAGCAAGGCACAAGCCAGGTTGAAGAGATGCTGCTGCAAATCGCCGAAGGCTTCGCTCTGTGATTCTGTGGCGGATCAGCTCATATGCTGACTTGAGCGGGACAGGTGGCTTGCGCGTGAGCGGCCGCTGGCACCAGGCCGGCAGACCGGTCGTCTACACCGCGACCAGCCCGCCGGGAGCGATGCTCGAGGTGCTTGTTCATCTGGAAATTGATCCGGAGGATTTTCCGGCGACGATGCAGCTTCTCCGTATCGAAGTGCCTGACTCTGTATCGCAAGCCCAGATGCCCACTCTGCCGGCTGGTTGGTCGGCAGAGACCGAGCTCACCAGAGGCATTGGTAACCAGTTCCTTGATGAGTGCAACGCACTGCTACTGCCAGTGCCCAGCGCTATCATACCGAGCACGGTGAACTACCTGTTCAACCCTCGGCACCCAGAAGCACAGAGCGCGACTATTCAGGTTGAGCTTTTCACCCCTGATTCGAGGTTGTTCTAGCAAGCGCCCTGAACAGCAAAAAGCCCAGCAGGGCTAGGGCTTTTTGCTGTCTTGCCGCGATGAGAAAGTCACCGTTTTGACGATGCAGCCCTTGATTTCGAGGCCCGCGGCCTGCCTCGTCCGGGGTATGCAGGCTTCTTCCCTTCCAGGAAGAGCTGGCTCAGGACACACCCACAGTCCGCTGCCGCAAAACCAAAACTCATCTGCCCGCAAAACTCGCAGGTCGCAGTTAGTTGCTTGCGGGTGCTCAAGCGGCGGGGGATTACTGCATGTAACTATGGATTGGCCGAGAAAGGGCTATTGCTGAACGTCTGCGTTCATCTTCCTCACGAGCAGATTCACGGTCAGGGTAGATATCCAAATGGACAAGCCGCGCAATGATTGCTCCTTCGGTTCTTTCCAGTTCAGCAGCAATTGAGTCGGCTGACATCAAGTACGTTTGCCAAAGACGCAACATCTCAGCCTCCTCGTCCACGCTCCATTTTTTTCCAGCAGCCACCGGCGGGGATGGGCTATCGCTGTCTTTAGGGTCGAGGTGTGAGGCGCATAATCGTTCCCACCGAGTAAGGCGCTGAAGTATCAAATCCGCACTATCTACCTGTAGTAGGACCAGTTCACCGAGGTATGGAGACCCATCGGTAACAAGAGCTTCCAGGGACTTCCGTAACGCTTTCGCCGAACTGAGTGCGGTTTTAAGAAGAGCTTTATCGTGTTCGCTGGACATGTCAGTAAGCCTCTAGTTGTGTTTGATGTTTCGTAGAGGATATGCCCGGCCTGGGCTCGCTCCTAAGCCATTTTACCGTTCGTGATTGCGTCGAAGCTTCGTATTCGGGCGGAAAATACGCCTGAAATCGCGCCGGATTCCTTACTCGCTGTTGCATGCTTGGAATTCCCTACTTATCGGGTAAACCGATTCCCAACAAGCCAAAGGAGAGAGGTATGCGAGTCATGAACGAGGCCGCAAGGTACGAGGCGCAACTGTTTTACAGCATCATGGGGGACCTGCTTTCCGCGATGGAACGGGACGATACTGAGATGCGCTCGATGTTGATTGAGAAGCGTAGAGAGTTCCAGGTCTTGGCTCAAATGTGCCGGGACACAGGTTATTTCCAGCGGAGCAAGATCCAGTTCAACGAACTCAAGCAGCACCTGGAGGAATCAACACCTCCCGAAGATCGGCTGGCGAAATCGTGTTTTTGGCTTTTGGATCTAATTGTCAATTGGCCTGCCTCTCTGCACATGCAGGGAGCAGTTCGCTTGTACGTGGTACTGGTTGCGCTTTACCTCGAGTGAGGGATGGGTAGTGTGGGACGCATTGGTGGCCTTGGGTTATTCCAGAACTATGGCACGCTGAAATCATGAAGCACATCAAGACCCTCCAAGTTCGCGTTCGAGACAAGCATGCGCCGCTGCTACGGCAGATGGCCCGGCAGGTGAATTTCGTCTGGAACTACCTGAACGAACTGAGCCATCGCTCGATCCGCGAGCGCGGGGTGTTTCTATCCGCCTTCGACCTTCATCCGTACACCAAGGGCGCAGGTAAGGAACTGGGCCTGCACAGCCAGACGCTGCAATGTGTCGCGGCTGAGTACGTCACCCGGCGAAAACAGTTTCGCAAGGCGCGGCTGAACTGGCGCAAGTCTGGTGGTGTGCGGCGGTCACTGGGGTGGGTGCCGTTCAACACCGCGGCCGCCAGTTGGAAGAACGGCCAGGTCTACCACAACGGGCACTATTTCAAGGTCTGGGACAGCTACGGGCTGGCCCAGTACCGCCTCCGCTCCGGCAGCTTCAGCGAAGACGCTCGTGGCCGCTGGTACTTCAATGTCGTCGTCGAGCTGGAAACCCAGCTATCGACGGGGCAAGGGGCCGTTGGCATCAACCTGGGCCTGAAGGACGTGGCCACCTGTAGCGACGGGCAGCGGCTGGAGAATGGCCGTTTCTACCGCGACCTGGAGCCCAAGCTGGCCAGCGCCCAGCGTGCCGGCAAGAAAGCTCGGGTGCGGGCAATCCACGCCAAGATAGCCAACCGGCGCAAGGATGCCTTACACAAATTCAGCCGCTCGCTGGTCGAGCGCTGCAACACCATCATCGTGGGCGATGTCAGCCCGCAGAAACTCGTCAGAACCAGGATGGCCAAGTCGGTGCTCGATGCCGGCTGGGGTCAACTGAAAACGATGCTGGCCTACAAATGCGCGCACGCAGGCATCGTCTTCAGGGTCGTGAACGAGGCGTACACCACCCAAACCTGTAGCTGTTGCGGTGCATTGCCCGCCAGCAGGCCGAGAGGTATCGCAGGGCTTGGAATAAGGGAATGGATCTGTGAGTGCGGTGTCACTCACGACCGCGACGTGAACGCGGCCAGGAATATTCTCGCGCTCGGGCATGGGCGTCCTGTAGAGGGAATCCCCGGCGAAAGACCGGGGAGGATGTCAATTCGAGATCGCGATACAACGTCTTCGAGCTGCGCTTTCAGTCGGTAAAAGCGTCTGAAATAACAACCCGCCAAGGAATACGGCAGGTACGATCTCCAACAAATCCAAGGAGAAATTTTCCGCCATGACTCATTCAGTGGTCAACATCGACCACCTCAAACAGCAGGTACTCCCTGAGTTGTTTGCTTTCCCGGCTCGCCTCGGCGAGTACGGGGGCGTAGCGGATAGCTCTGCCAAAATCGATCAACTATCAGATCTCATGGAGAGCGGGTCGGCGGCAGCGCTTGCGGCCAAAATCGCAGAAATCCTCTCGAAAATGGCCGACGCCTCGCCGGAGCAGATTACCCGGAAGCCGACCTGGTTCGAGAAGGTTCTGGGCGGAGCCGTGGAAAAGCAGGTTCGCTATCAAGTCGCCCGGTCAACACTGGAACAGCTACTGGCCGAAGCTGAAGGACACGCCCAAGGTGTACGCGATACGGTCAGTGCCATCAGCAGAATGATCGTTGCCCACGCCGAAGAGGCGGAAGCACTGAAAGTGTTCATCCAGGCCGGGCGCGAATTCCTCGAAGAGAACCCTCTCATCGGGACGGTAGCGGAGGGGGAGATCGAGTTTGATCGGCCGCGAGAGCGGCTGGCGCGAAAGCTCGCCAATTTGGCAACACTTCTGGCCTCACACGAACTGAGCGTTAGCCAGATGAAGCTGAGCCGCGCCCAAGCCCTCGACATGCTCGATCGCTTCCGAGAGACAGTCACCGTACTGGTTCCAGTATGGCGGCAACACACCCTTACCCTGATCACCACCAAACACATGAGCCCGGCGATGGTCGAGGCTGCCAGCAAGGCGCATCAGGCGCTGATGGCCAGCCTGTCTGAAAGCCTGAATGGCGTGAAGCACTGAGGAGCAAAACATGCAGCCGGAAATTACCGTGACAGATCTCGCCACTACCAACACCGAGCTTACCCCAGCTGGGCTTCAGGCTCTTGGTCTCCAGGAACAGGACATCCCCCAGATCAAGGCTGTAGCGGCACTGATCCAGGCAGAAAACCCGCTCTCGGTTTCTCAGTTCGGCAGGGAAGTGGCAGAACACACGTCCTCCTACGCCGACAGCTTGCTCGACCAGGTTCGTAACAGCGACCTGGACGATGCCGGCGCAAAGCTGAGCGAGGTGGTTGCCGTCGCGCAGTCGCTCAATGTCAGCGCGCTTTCCAATCGCCGTTCGCGCATCCCTGTCATCGGCCCGCTGATCGACAAAGTAACCCTGCGCGGCAAGTCCGTCATGGGTCAGTTCGACACCACGCGAGAGCAAATTGAAAAGCTCGTTGCTGAAGTCGACCAAACACAAGCGGGCATTTCTGCTCGGAATACCGGCCTCGAGTCCATGTTCGTTGCGGTACGCGAGGAGCATCGCCTGCTTGGCATCCACATTGCCGCCGGTAAGCAGCGCCTTGCGGAGCTACAGATGCAGGTTTCTCAGCTTCGGGCGAACATCGGGAACGACCCGGCCCGCTTGCAGCAAGTTGCGGATCTGGATGCACTGATCTCCAACCTCGACAAGCGTATTGGCGACCTCACGGCGCTCCAGCAGTCTGCGATGCAGAGCCTCCCGACGATTCGGATGATTCAAGCGAATAACCAGATGCTGGTGGACAAGTTCCACACCATCCGGGAAATCACTGTGCCGGCCTGGAAGCGCCAATTCATGCTGGCTTTGACGCTGAACGAGCAGCGGAACGCCGTCCAGCTGGCCACCAAAATCGACGACACCACCAACGATCTCCTCAAACGCAACGCCGAGCTGCTGCACCGCAACTCCGTAGAGACGGCCAAAGCTAACCAGCGGTTGGTAATCGACGTGGACACCTTGCAGAAGGTCCAGGCCACGCTGATCCAGACCGTCGAAGACGTAATCAAAATCCAGCGTGAGGGCGTAGCTCAACGCAAGGCCGCAGAGAAAGAGATCCAGGGCATGCGTCTCGATCTCCAGAAGCGCCTGGGCAGGACTGATGAAGTGAAGGAGCTTCACTGATGACCGAACCAGTCCAACTTTTCCGGTTGCGGGTCGACGGTCTCGTTGCGAAGGAAAACATTCCCTTAGCGCAGCTATCGAGTCTCTTGAATGACTATGGCGTCGTGGAGGACAGTACCTTGAATAGGCTGATGGCTGGCCAGACCGAGCGCGTTCTCGGTCAAGAGCTGGAACTGTCCAGGCAGACTCCAGAGGTTGACCCGCAGTTGTACACGCTGCTTGTTGATGGAAAAGTCGCCGCGAAGGACGTTCCTGATGCAGAGCTCGACAAGCTCCTCGCTAATTACGGTGCTCGTAGAAAGGAAATATCTCGTGGTCTCGTTGCAGGCAAGACACAGCGTGTGCTCGGTCAGGATCTGAAGCTATTACGGCAGCCGGTTGGGCAGCCGGTACATGCCACCGCCAAGCACGAACAAGCCTCAAACGAAGCGAAAGCAGAGTCGACAGCGCCGAAGACACATCGAGCCCAACCCGAACCAGCTTTGCCGGCAAAAGCGCCGACGCCTTTTGACGCGCCCCTCCAGGAACTGATCTCGCGGGCGAAGAAGCTACGCAAAGGCACGCTCATCTACGGTGGTACCGCCCTGGGTTTGGCGGTATTCGGGGGCGTATTTTACGCGCTGGGTATCGCCGCAGAGCCAACAACGGCTATTGACCAGATCCTGGTTCCTGATGCGATCGCCAAGGCCTTCCAAGCATCGGGCCACGAGGGCGGCGGTATTGGCGGGTTGATGGGGGTCGAATCAGCCGTCGACTCGATCCTCAATAGCACAGCTCTCAAAATGATCAGCGCGGTTGCAATGATTGCGGGTGTAGGCCTTGCGGTTATTACCGGACGCTTGTTCAACATCGTTCCCGCCGTCATGGTCGGCATGATGCCGCACATCATGGGAGCGTTTCTGGGGATACTAGATCCGGGCACGGCAAGCACGGCAAGCAAGCCCAGCGAGTTTTATTCCGCGGTTGAGTCTAAGAACCTACCGACGCTTCAGCGTCTGCTCAGCTCCAGAGAGGATCTGGACGAGGTGGCCAGGGCGTATGTGCTAGCCCAAGCATCTGTTGCCGGCGGCAGCTCCTCGAAGTGGGTTGTTCTGACAGCGAAAAATCTGCGAGAGGGAAAAATTAAGGGCGACTTCTCCGTGCCGGCCGGCATTGCCTACGCCATCGAGGCAACTGCGCTTGGCCCAGAAAGCCCGTCTCTTTCTGATCGAGCCGAACAGCATCGCCAGAGTGCCTTGGCCGAGGCAAGCGACTGGAAGCGCAACAGCTTCTGGGCACTTCTCCTGGCAGGGTTGTTTGGTGTCATTGCCACGGGCCATGAATCGATCGCGCAAATTATCTTTCGCAGGGTTCGTCGCATTGGCGAGCTTCTTACCCCGCTGCGGTAGCTACTGCGAGCAGCGCTCAAACCCAAGCCTTGCTTGGGTTTTTTTTCCCCTGAATAGCCTGGAATCACCCTTGTTTTAAGGAAAAGACCGTGAAATCGATCCTCATGATGTTTTTGGCCATGCAGATGGCCACGTCTCACTTCGCTCTTGCCTCCGCACCTACGACCTTCGAGCAGGCCAAGGTTGAGCTACGCCAGAAGGTCTACTACGACCGCAACACCAGCGAAGCCGGCGATCTTTACTGTGGGTGCGACTGGAAGTGGGTAGGGCGATCCGGAGGCCGTGTGGACTTCGCCTCGTGCGGGTACGAAGTCCGCGCTCAGGAGAATCGCGCGCAGCGCATCGAATGGGAGCACGTCTTGCCAGCATACGCCTTCGGCAGCCAGCGGCAGTGTTGGCAGAACGGGGGGCGCAAGAACTGCATCGATACCGATCCGGTATTTCGCAAAATGGAAGCCGACATGCACAACCTTGCGGTGAGTGTTGGCGAGGTCAATGCTGACCGAAGCAATTTTCGCTATGGCGTTTTACCCTCAACACCGATGCAATACGGCGCTTGCCCGACCAGAACAGATTTTCAGCAGCGCGTGACAGAGCCTCGCGACCAGGTGAAGGGCGCGGTAGCCCGAATCTACTTCTACATGCACGACCGTTACGGGCTATCGATGTCCAGAGCACAACAGCAGTTGCTGATGGCCTGGGATCGTCAATACCCGGTGAGCGCGTGGGAACAGGAGCGTGACCGGCGGATCGCCAGAGTAATGGGGCATAGCAACCCATTCGTAACAGGTGAAAGATCCTGGAATCTCGGTATGCGAGTGAAGGGAGCGGGCACAATGGCACAGGCCATTCGGAGCGAACCAGTTCAGCACCAGGTATCTGGTGGATACGCCTCCAGCTCGCTTTCGCCGGTGATTGGCAACCGCAATAGCAATGTTTACCACCTGCCAGTGGGCTGTCCGAGCTATGAAAAAGTCGGAACGCGCAACCGGGTAGAGTTTGCGAGCGCTGCGGACGCCGAAGCTGCGGGTTTCAAACGGGCCGGAAACTGCCGATAAGGGCCGTTCGGAGGGGATATGCGGTTTTGTAGCCTTCAGGGCCAGGTTAACCCTTCCTGAGCCTCCAGGGCGCTGTGCGGTCGTTACAGCCCGTGCTGACGGGAAGCGTGAGGTGAGGGAGCGAGTTTTGCGTGCCTGGCCGGGTGTATCGTGAAGATCTCCCGGCCGGCCTCGATGATCAATCAACGGTCTGATGCTGTTTCGTTTTTGCAGTGTGCTGGGCCGGTACCGGACCAGAATGGGCTGGCGTAGTGGCCAAGGTGTGAGTAATCACCGAGCCGCTTTTGTTCGCCAGGTTCTTTGCCAGAGAGGGGTCATGCCGAGATAAAGGGAAAATTCACTCACTTCGCGCGCAAGGTATTGATATTGTTAACTTTTATAAGTCATCCGCACCGCCCGTGATTGTGGACTATCTTTTCTGATTCCTCAGAAAAGGAGGTCCTATGGCTTCATTAGAGCGCACGGCGTACCCCACTCTGTCAAAGGCGTATTCAAAAGCTGAGCTGCAGCGGGATTTCTCCTTCTCAGATGATGAGATTAAGTGGGTACGAAGCAAGTCCAAGGCCCCCTTTCACCTCAATCTCGCCGTTCTCCTGAAGACCTTTCAGGTACTCCGATATTTCCCTGATATCACCGACGTACCTGATCAACTGGTGGCGTTCATTCGCGAAGAGTTGGGTCAGCGTAGCAAGGTGAAATTCGCGGAATACAAGTGGTTTCAGCAATATCGCCACATGAACGCGATCCGAGCTCGCCTCGGTGTGACTGCATTCTACGGCTCTGATGCTATCGAACTCGCCGAGCGGCATGCCAAAGCAATGTCGTTCGTGCTTGACCAGCGTGCCGACATCATTAACTCCGTGATTGAAGAACTGATCCGCCAGGATTATGAGCTTCCTGCGTACTCAACCCTGAATGATCTCGCTGAGAGGATTCAAGCCGAATCCCAAGAGGCAATATTCAACCTCGTAGTAACCAGAACGCCAATCGAGGTGATCCACAAGCTAAAGGAGCTGCTCGACACTGACTTCGGCCGACGCCAGAGCGACTTCAATGCGCTGAAACAGGCACCCAAGAAGCCATCTCGCAAACACCTGGAGGTGCTGATTGATCATCTGGCTTGGCTAGAGAGCTTCGGAGATCTGGCGGCCATTTTTGATGGAATAGTCGACACTAAGATCCGTCACTTCGCAGCCCAAGCCGCGGCGTCAGACGTCGCCGAGCTGAAGGACTGCTCGTTGCCGAAACGTTACACGCTGATGCTGGCCTTGATCTACCGCATGCGCGTGCGGACCCGGGATCACCTGGCCGAGATGTTCATCCGACGGATTTCGACGATCCACAAACGCGCCAAAGAGGAGTTGGAGCAAATCCAGGCGCGGCAACGCCAGAAGCTGGAGCAGTTGGCCGCGACCCTGGACGGCGTGGTGCAGATTCTGGTTCAAGAACCGGATGACCAGGAGGCTGGCAGCCTGATTCGGGAATACCTCTCTCCCGATGGCAATCTGGATCGGTTGCGCGAGACTTGCGCCGAAGTCCAGGCTACCGGCGGTAATAACTACCTGCCGCTGATCTGGAAGCACTTCAGATCCCATCGCTCGCTGTTGTTCCGTCTCAGTCACCTTCTCCAACTGGAACCCACGACTCAGGATCGGTCGCTGATTCAGGCACTTCAACTGATCCAGGACAGCGAGAATCTACACCGCGAATGGATCGACGAGCACGTCGACTTGTCGTTTGCGTCGGAGCGCTGGGTCAAAGTCGTGCGTCGTCCTGCCAGTGAAGGGCCACCGACCAACCGGCGCTATCTGGAAGTCTGCGTGTTCTCCTACCTGGCCAGTGAGCTGCGCTCGGGTGATATGTGCGTGCTGGGGTCGGAATCTTTCGCCGACTACCGTAAGCAGTTACTGCCCTGGGAAGAATGTCTCCAACGACTACCGGCCTACTGCGACAAGGTGGGACTGCCTGGCACGGCGAAGGAGTTTGTTGCCTCTCTCAAGACCCAGCTGGAGGAAACCGCGCAGCAACTGGATGAAAAATTCCCCACTTGCCGGGGGGACGTATCAATCAACGAGGCCGGCGAACCGGTGCTGCGCCGAGTGATCGCACGAGACATCCCGCCTTCGGCCATCTCGCTACAGACGGCGCTTATGCAGCGCATGCCGGCCAGGCACGTGCTCGACATCATGGCCAACATTGAGCATTGGATTCAGTTCACTCGGCATTTCGGGCCGATGTCCGGCAACGAGCCAAAGCTCAAAGAACCGGCCGAGCGCTACCTGATGACGATCTTTGCCATGGGCTGCAACCTCGGTCCCAACCAGGCCGCGCGCCATCTGGCCGGTAATGTCACGCCGCACATGCTGTCCTATACCAACCGCCGTCATCTCTCGCTGGAGAAGCTGGACAAGGCCAACCGTGAGCTGGTGGAGCTCTACCTGCAGCTCGACCTGCCCAAGCTCTGGGGCGACGGCAAGGCGGTGGCCGCGGACGGTACGCAGTTCGATTTCTATGACGACAACCTGCTGGCCGGCTACCACTTCCGCTACCGCAAGATGGGGGCCGTGGTGTCACTTTCAGAAGGCGACAGCACGAAATATCAAAAGTCGACCGCACGGTCTTTTCTGACGTTGGAGTCGCCTCAGAAAACGGAAAATAAAGCACGCTAAGGCGTAGTTCCCTCGGGCTACACCGCGTCCGCACTGCGCGGTTCTTTCTTCCCTTGCAGTGACGCAATCAGCGGGCAGGAAACGTTCCCCTTCCGCGCATGGCAGGCGCACACCAAATCAGACAGCACGGCCTCCATGCGCGCCAGGTCAGCCATCCTCTCGCGCACGTCCTTGAGCTTGTGCTCGGCCAGGCTGCTGGCTTCCTCACAATGGGTGCCATCCTCCAGCCGCAGCAGCTCGGCGATCTCATCCAGGCTGAAGCCCAACCGCTGGGCTGATTTCACGAAGCGCACCCGCGTTACATCCGTCTCGCCATAGCGGCGAATGCTGCCGTAAGGCTTGTCCGGTTCCGGGAGCAAGCCCTTGCGCTGATAGAACCGGATGGTCTCCACATTGACCCCGGCCGTCCTGGCGAAAACGCCAATGGTCAGGTTCTCCAAATTGTTTTCCATATCGCTTGACTCCGTACATAACTACGGAAGTAAGCTTAAGCTATCCAATTCAGATTCGAAAGGACAAACGTATGTCTGAACCTCAAAACGGGCGCGGCGCGCTCTTCACTGGCGGGCTGGCCGCCATCCTCGCCTCGGCTTGCTGCCTCGGGCCGCTGGTTCTGATCGCCTTGGGGTTCAGCGGCGCTTGGATCGGCAACTTGACGGTGTTGGAACCCTATCGCCCCATCTTTATCGGCGTGGCGCTGGTGGCGTTGTTCTTCGCCTGGCGGCGCATCTACCGGCCGTCAGCCGCCTGCAAACCGGGTGAGGTTTGCGCGATTCCCCAAGTGCGAGCTACTTACAAGCTCATTTTCTGGGGCGTGGCCGTGCTGGTTTTGGTCGCGCTCGGATTTCCCTACGTCGTGCCATTTTTCTATTGATCACAGGAGTTCACCATGAAAAAGCTGCTTTCCGCCCTTGCCCTCGCTGCCGTTGTTGCCCCCGTGTGGGCCGCCACCCAGACCGTTACGCTGTCCGTACCGGGCATGACCTGCTCGGCCTGTCCGATCACTGTCAAGAAGGCGATTTCCAAGGTCGATGGCGTCAGTAAAGTTGACGTGACCTTCGAGACGCGCGAAGCGGTGGTCACCTTCGATGATGCCAAGACCAGCGTGCAGAAACTGACCAAGGCTACCGAGGATGCGGGCTACCCATCATCAGTCAAGAACTGATCATGAAAGACCCGAAGACACTGCTGCGGGTCAGCATCATTGGCACAACCCTCGTGGCGCTGTGTTGCTTCACCCCTGTTCTGGTCATTTTGCTCGGTGTGGTCGGCTTGTCCGCGCTGACCGGCTATCTGGACTATGTGCTGCTGCCTGCGCTGGCGATTTTCATCGGCTTGACCATCTACGCCATCCAACGAAAACGCCAAGCCGATGCCTGCTGCACCCCGAAATTCAATGGAGTAAAAAAATGACCGAAATCACCGTGAATGGCATGACCTGCACATCCTGCGCCACCCATGTCAAAGATGCTTTGGAAAAGATTCCCGGCGTGAATGCCGCTGTGGTGTCCTATCCAGAAAGCCGCGCGCAAGTCATGGCAGACACCGCCGTGAGCCACAACCAACTGCTGGCCGCCATCGCCGCATTGGGTTATCAAGGCTCGATCCGGGTTGGTGATTTCAAAGATGAACCAAAAATCCGTGATGCACTTGAGGGCGCCGGTTTGCATATCGCCATCATTGGCAGCGGCGGGGCCGCGATGGCGGCGGCGCTGAAGGCCGTCGAGCAAGGCGCGACGGTCACGCTGATCGAACGCGGCACCATCGGCGGCACCTGCGTCAATATCGGCTGTGTGCCGTCCAAGATCATGATCCGCGCTGCCCATATTGCCCATCTGCGCCGGGAAAGTCCGTTCGACGGCGGTATTGCGGCAACTGTGCCTGCGATTGACCGCAGCAAACTGCTGGCCCAGCAGCAGGCCCGTGTCGATGAACTGCGGCACGCCAAATACGAAGGCATCCTGGACGGCAATCCAGCCATCACCGTTTTGCACGGTGAAGCGCGTTTCAAGGACGACCAGAGCCTGGTCGTCCGTTTGAACGAGGGTGGCGAGCGCGAGGTAACGTTCGACCGCTGCCTGGTCGCCACCGGTGCCAGTCCGGCCGTGCCGCCGATTCCGGGCCTGAAAGAGTCACCCTACTGGACTTCCACCGAAGCGCTTGTCAGCGACACCATTCCCGCACGCCTGGCCGTGATCGGTTCGTCGGTGGTGGCGTTGGAACTGGCGCAAGCCTTTGCCCGGCTCGGCAGCCAGGTCACGATCCTGGCACGCAGCACCTTGTTCTTCCGGGAAGACCCGGCCATCGGCGAGGCCGTGACAGCCGCTTTCCGCGCCGAGGGCATCGAGGTGCTGGAGCACACGCAAGCCAGCCAGGTCGCCCATGTGAACGGCGAATTCGTGCTGACCACCGGACACGGTGAATTGCGCGCTGACAAGTTGCTGGTTGCCACCGGTCGGGCACCGAATACGCGCAGCCTCGCGCTGGACGCGGCGGGGGTCACTGTCAATGCGCAAGGGGCCATCGTTATCGACCAAGGCATGCGCACGAGCAACCCGAACATCTACGCGGCCGGCGACTGCACCGACCAGCCGCAGTTCGTCTACGTGGCAGCGGCCGCCGGCACCCGTGCCGCGATCAACATGACCGGCGGCGACGCAGCCCTCAATCTGACCGCGATGCCGGCAGTGGTGTTCACCGACCCGCAAGTCGCCACCGTGGGCTACAGCGAGGCGGAAGCGCACCACGATGGCATCGAGACCGACAGTCGCACGCTGACACTCGACAACGTTCCGCGAGCGCTTGCCAACTTCGACACACGCGGCTTCATCAAGCTGGTCATCGAGGAAGGTAGCGGACGGCTCATCGGCGTGCAGGCGGTGGCCCCGGAAGCGGGCGAACTGATCCAGACGGCGGTGCTCGCCATCCGCAACCGCATGACGGTGCAGGAACTGGCCGACCAGTTGTTCCCCTACCTGACAATGGTCGAGGGGTTGAAGCTTGCGGCGCAGACCTTCAACAAGGACGTGAAGCAGCTTTCCTGCTGCGCTGGATAAAAAAAGGAGGTTTTCAATGAGCGCCTACACCGTGTCCCGGCTGGCCCTTGATGCCGGGGTGAGCGTGCATATCGTGCGCGACTACCTGCTGCGCGGATTGCTGCGTCCGGTGGCGTGCACCCCGGGCGGCTATGGCCTGTTCGATGATGCCGCCTTGCAACGGCTGTGCTTCGTGCGGGCGGCCTTCGAGGCGGGCATCGGCCTGGACGCGCTGGCGCGGCTGTGCCGGGCGCTGGATGCTGCGGACGGCGATGAAGCGGCCGCGCAGCTTGCCGTTCTGCGCCAGTTCGTCGAGCGTCGGCGCGAAGCGTTGGCCGATCTGGAGGTGCAGTTGGCCACCATGCCGACCGAGCCGGCACAGCACGCGGAGAGTCTGCCATGAACAGCCCCGAGCGCTTGCCGTCCGAGACGCACAAACCGATCACCGGCTACCTGTGGGGCGCGCTGGCCGTGCTCACCTGTCCCTGCCATTTGCCGATTCTCGCCATTGTGCTGGCCGGCACGACGGCCGGCGCGTTCATCGGAGAGTACTGGGGTATCGCAGCCCTCACGCTGACCGGTTTGTTCGTCCTGTCTGTGACACGACTGCTGCGGGCCTTCAAAGATCGATCATGAGCGCTTCCCATTGAGACAAACCACGCTGTCGCTACGTTGCCTCATGCCGGCATCAAATTCGGCTGAGTAGCTTCTCGCCATCTGGACGTAGCTCACCCTTGGGTGAAACATGCCGATACAGGGTCTGCCGCGTGACGCCAAGTTCCTGGCACAGGTCGCCGACCTTGGTCTCTGGCTGACCCATTGCCGCCATCGCCAGCCGCAGCTTGGCGGCGGTCATCTTGAACGGCCGGCCGCCTTTCCGCCCGCGCGCGCGGGCCGAGGCTAGGCCGGCAATCGTGCGCTCCGCGATCAACTCGCGCTCGAACTCGGCCAGGGCGGCGAAGATGCCAAAGACCAGCTTGCCGGCGGCGGTCGTGGTGTCGATGGCCGCGCCGTGCCCGGTTAATACCTTCAAGCCGATGCCGCGCCCAGTCAGGTCGTGCACGGTGTTGATGAGATGTCGCAGGTCGCGTCCGAGCCGATCCAGTTTCCACACGACCAGTGTGTCGCCAGTTCGCAACGCCTTCAGGCAGCTCGTCAAGCCGGGCCGATCCTCGCGCATGCCGGATGCCTGGTCCTCGTAAAGATGTACTGGATCGACCCCGGCGGCAATCAGCGCGTCGCGCTGCAAATCGGTAGCCTGGGAGCCGTCCGCCTTCGATACCCGCATGTAGCCTATCAGCATGTCGTACCTGTCACATATACGTTCGATTATGTGACAGTGTGAGCCGGAAAGCTCTATCCGTCAAAATTTGTCACTTAACCCGTCATTTTGTTTAAGACATGCAAAGGGTGCATCAGGCAGGTAATGTGACAGAAATTCCGGCGGGATGCCTTCCTTCACGAAGGTGGCGCGCAACCGTTCCAAGGAAGCGGGATCGCGCCGACCATAGGAAGCCAACGCGAACAGCGAGCGTGCCGTCTCGGGGTTGTGTCGCGCTTCAATGATGGCCTCGTCGATGGCCTGGACTGCACGCTGCCAGTGATTGATGGGCTCGGGCTTCGGCGCTTTCGTCGGCAGGCCACTGGTGAACCCGGTTTGGGGCTCGGACCAGAATAGCTTTGCCTGCTCGCCTGGCGGGCTGATGTCCCTCACCTCAATCAAGCTGATTGCCGTTGCCGCCGCCTCCAGCATCTGTAACCGTACTATCGGATTCAGGGTTTCATACGGTCGCCACAGACTTTGCCCAGCACGCAGCGGATGCCCGCAGCCTTCCCAGACTTGGCGGGGATACCCCGCGCAGGTTCCGCACGCGGAAAGCGGGGTGTTCAGCTCATCGAGCAGCGTGCGAAGAAGTCGAAACCACAATCCGGCGTGGATGCGTCGGCGCGGCAGCTCCACGTGACCGGTTGTCAGTGCCTGCCAGGTACGCTGGTCCATCGCCGCAATCGCGTCGCTGGCGGTGCGCGGTTCGGCGTCGGCGTTCTCCCAGCCGAGAAACCGCCCTGGCACGCCCCAATAGGATTCCAGCCAGCAGCCATGCAGCGGGCAGCTCAGCATCAGGGGCAGCTTCCACGCGAGCAGTACGGCTTGGTTCTCCGGATCGCTCAGGCAGAGCGGACAGGCGCGGTTTATCGGCTGGCTGGGCAGCCAGGCACGCCAGCTCGTGATGGATCGCGTCTTACGGCGGAGTCTTGGCAGCAACACCGAGAGCTGAAACGCATAGGTTTCCAAGGCGTCTGGAATCTGGTCATCAAGGCTGTCCAGTAGCCAAGGCACCCATCCGGCGAAACTCATACAGCGCAGCCGGTCCAGCTCGATGCCGCTCCGCTGGGAAAGCAACGCCAGCAGCGAGAGTGGTGGCGCGGTGTCCAGGTCATCGACCTGGCCGTGACCAAGATCGTGCTCCAGCAGGTCGGGCTCCTCCATGTGATAGCAAAGGGCCACGCGGTTGAGCCATGAGGACAGCGCCTCGCCTTCTTTCGGGGCGGGATGCAGCGGCCAGCGCGGCGCAGGCTTCACATCAGTTCCCGCTCGAATTGCCGCCGCCGCTCGCTGGGTCCGGTGTAAACGGCCATGCTGAGTGTGCGATGGTTGATCGCTTCCTCGCCGCTCTCCACGGCGACGATGGCCGCCGCCATCAGCAAGTGCGCCAGTTCCCCTATGGTGCCCTCGCTGCGTGTGAGCAGGTAGCGAGCCATGTCCAGCGTGGCAATTGGGGAAGGCCGGCGCAGCGGGAGCGAAGCGGCGAAGCTGGCCAGTAGTGAGCAGCAATCGTCGTTGGCCTCCCATACCGGCAGCATCATCGGCTCGAAGCGATTTTCCAACTGGTCATCGGAGCGGATGGCTAGGTAGGCGTCGCGCGTGCCTACCCCAACCAACGGGATGCGCAGTTCGTTGCCGAGGAAGCGCAGCAGGTTGAGGAATTCCCGGCGGTTGACGCTGTTGCCGGCCAGCACGTTGTGCAGCTCGTCGATCACCAGCATGCGCACGCCGACCTTGCGCAGCAGTGCCAGAGCCAGTTGCTCCATTTCCGGCAACCGTGGGCGTGGGCGCAGCGGCGCGCCCATCGCGGCGAGCAGCGCGACGTAGAAGCGGATCACGGACGGCTCGGACGGCATCTGCACGACCAACACCGGGATGTGCTCCTGGTCGGCGTCGGAGCTGGCCGGGTGGGTGCGGCGGAACTTCTCGACGATCATCGACTTGCCATTGTTGGTCGGGCCAACCAGCAGCAGGTTGGGCATGCGTTGCTTGTTTGGCCACGCATAAAGGGCTTCCAGCCGGTTCAGCGCCTCGACTGCGCGCGGATAGCCGATCCAGCGGTCGGCGCGAAGGCGCTGGATGCGCTCGTCCGCCGGAAGACGGGCCAAGCCCTGGGCCGCCGGCAGCAGGTGGGACAGGTCGATGATGGGATATTCGTCCACGGCTACCACTCCTCAATCTGGTCGAACGGTTTGGCGGGTGGCAAGTTGTCTGCCTGCGGGTCGGCAATATCCGTATCCGGCGGAACGGGCTTGTCCGGCCGAGCTGATGTCTTGAGGTGCTGGCGGCGATCCGCGTCACGCCGCGCCTTGCGTGTGGCCTTCTGCGCGCTGGTCACAATCTCACGCATCTGGCCGATCATGCGGAACAGCGCCGACTCATCCACCTGTTCGCGCCCTTGCTGCCGCAGTTTCGCCAGCGCCTGCCGTTGTTCCCAGAGGGTGACAGCCGGATGCGACAAGGTACGGTAGGGAATTTCCAGGTAATGCTGTCCCTCCGGTTCCAGGACCCAGATACGGCTGATGTCGCGCGGATCGCGCCGGATCAGAAAGGACGGCCAGCGTTCACGCCGCGCAATCCACGGCTTGAGCGCATCGGCGTAGTAGTGGATGTGGTCGATGACAAAGCCGGTGCGGGTCAGCGTGCGCCGGAGGATCGGCAGAAAATCGACCAGGAACGAAGTAGCGCGTGTGACGACGGCCGGTACGCCGACACGCGCCACGGCCTCGGCCCAGCGCGCGGCCGGCGGTTGGAGCAGGCCGTTGTGCACCGAACCGTGGTAGGTGCCGACCGCCAATGTGAGCCAGCGCTCTAGCTCGCGCAGCGTCAGGGCGGCCTTGTTTTCGGAATCGTAGTCGCCGCGCTGGTCAGGGTTGGAGAAGGTCGTTCCCGGCAGTTCGTCGTGAATCATCTGCATCGCCGTGCCGATGATCCGTTCCACGATGCCGCCATAGTGCGGCTGTCCCAGCGGGCGATAGTCCAGCCGGATGCCATGCTGCTCGCAACCCCGGCGCAGGGCCTCGCTCTTGAACTCGGCCGCGTTGTCTAGGTAGAGCAGCAAGGGCTTGCCGCTCATCTGCCAATCCATTTCCACGTTCAGTCCTTCCAGCCAAGGGCGCTTGTCGCAGGCGACATGCACGAGGCACAGGCCAACCGAAACGGCAGACGGCGCTTCCAGCGTGACGACCATGCCGAGCACGCAGCGGGTGAACACGTCGATGGCGAGGGTCAGGTACGGGCGGCCAATAGGTTGCCGGTCGCGGTCATCGACCACGATCAGGTCGATGACCGTATGGTCTATCTGCACCTGCTCCAGCGGCGCGGTCACGGCAGGAGGCTCGCCGCCCACACCTTGTAGGTCACGAGCGGCATCCTGGCCTTCCCGCCGGCGGATGACCTTGCGCGGGTCAAGGCTAGCGATCCGTAAGGCCACGGTATTGCGCGCCGGCACTCGCAGTTTTTGAGCCTTGCACACCTGAGTGACTTCGCGGTGAAAGGCCGCTAGGCTGCGCTTCTGCTTGGTCAGGAACCGCTTTTGCAGTAGCTCGTGGATGACGCGCTCGACCGGTTCCGGCAAGCGCCCCTTACCTTTACCTCCACCGGACTGGCCGGGCACCAGATCCGTCACGAGGCCGCTGCCTTGCCGGGCACGCCGGATCAGAACGTATACCTGGCGCCGAGACAAGCCCAGCGCCTGAGCCGCCATATCGGCCGCTTCGTGCCCGACCGTCTCCGACTGCGCCAACGGACTGATGATCTCCGCACGACGGCGCGCACGCTCCCAAGCCTCATCAGGCAGAGTGGCCACGCCTTGTTCTGGAATCCGTGGGGTGTCCGTCGCCATGCTCACCTCGCTTTGGTGCACACGAGTATTGAGCATAGTCGAGATTGGTGCAGATCACTTCTGATATTGAACTGTCAGGAGCTGGCTGCACAACAGCCATTACGCCCAATCAACTGGTGCAGTCGTCTTCTGAAAATGACATCGGGCTTCGCTACTGCAGAGGAGGTCCGCTCACTAACGGGCGGACCCTCGGGGGCTCCGCCTTACATGTTGGGGTAGTTCGGTCCGCCGGTGCCTTCCGGAGCCACCCAGGTGATGTTCTGCGCCGGGTCCTTGATGTCGCAGGTCTTGCAGTGCACGCAGTTCTGCGCGTTGATCTGGAACTTCTTCTCGCCGTTTTCCTGGGTGACGATCTCGTACACCCCGGCCGGGCAGTAGCGCTGCGCCGGCTCGTCGTACAGCGGCAGATTCTTGCCCAGCGGGATCGAGGCATCGGCCAGCCTCAGGTGGCAGGGCTGGTCTTCCTCGTGGTTAGTGTTGGAGAGGAACACCGAGGACAGCTTGTCGAAGCTCAGCTTGCCGTCCGGCTTGGGGTAGTCGATCTTCTGCGATTCGGCAGCCGGCTTCAGGCAGGCGTAGTCCGGCTTGTTGTCGTGCAGGGTCAGCGGGATCTTGCCGCCGAACAGGTTCTGGTCGACGAAGTTGAACGCGCCGCCGAGGATGGCGCCGAACTTGTGGATCGCCGGGCCGAAGTTGCGGCTGCAGAACAGTTCGTCGTACAGCCAACTGCTCTCGAACGCCTTGACGTAGTTGTTCAGCTCGTCGCCGCCCTCGCGGCCGACGCCCAGCGCCTCGACGATCGCCTCGGCGGCCAGCATGCCGGACTTCATCGCAGTGTGGCTGCCCTTGATCTTGGCGAAGTTGAGGGTGCCCAGATCGCAGCCGATCAGCGCGCCGCCGGGGAAGACCATCTTCGGCAACGAGTTGAGGCCGCCCTTGCAGATGGCGCGGGCGCCATAGCTGATGCGCTTGCCGCCTTCCAGGTACTGCCTGATCACCGGATGGTGCTTGTAGCGCTGGAACTCGTCGAAGGGCGACAGGTGCGGGTTGCTGTAGGCGAGGTCGACGATCAGGCCGACCACCACCTGGTTGTTCTCCAGGTGATAGAGGAACGAGCCGCCGGGGTTGTCGTCGTTCAGCGGCCAGCCGGCGGTGTGCACCACCAGGCCCTGCTCGTGCTTGGCCGGATCGATTTCCCACAGTTCCTTGATGCCGATGCCGTAGTGCTGGGCGTCGGCCTGGGTGTCCAGCTTGTACTTGTTGATCAGCTGCTTGCCGATATGGCCGCGGCAGCCTTCGGCGAACAGCGTGTATTTCGCGCGCAGTTCCATGCCGGGGGTGTACAGGCCGTCCTTCGGCTTGCCCGCGTGGTCGACGCCCAGATCACCGGTGACGATGCCGCGTACCACGCCCTGGTCGTCGATCAGCGCCTGCTGGGCGGCGAAGCCCGGGTAGATCTCGACGCCGAGGTTCTCGGCCTGCTGGGCCAGCCAGCGGCACAGGTTGCCCAGCGAGATGATGTAGTTGCCTTCGTTGTGCATGGTTTTCGGCACGGCGAAGTCGGGGATGCGGGTGGCGGCGTCGGCATTCTTGAACAGGTAGATGTCGTCGCGCTTGACCGGGGTATTGAGCGGCGCGCCGAGGTCCTTCCAGTCGGGGAACAGTTCGTTGAGCGCACGCGGCTCGAACACCGCGCCGGAGAGGATGTGGGCGCCGACTTCGGAGCCTTTCTCCACCACGCAGACGCTGAGCTCCTGGCCGGCTTCGGCGGCCTTCTGCTTCAGTCGGCAGGCGGCGGACAGTCCGGCGGGGCCGGCGCCGACGACGACGACGTCGAATTCCATGTATTCGCGTTGCATTTGTGACCTCAAATTTCTTCGCAGAAAACCTGCAGGCAAAAAAATGGGCAACCCGGTGAGTTGCCCATGCCCTCAAACACACGATCGGTGCCGGGGCCAAATTTGCGGCTTCTGCCGCGTGGGGGATCAGTCGAGCAAATTGGTCAGTTCCGGCAGTGCTTCGAACAGGTCACCGACCAGGCCGTAGTCGGCAACCTGGAAGATTGGCGCCTCGTCGTCCTTGTTGATCGCCACGATTACCTTGGAGTCCTTCATGCCGGCCAGGTGCTGGATGGCCCCGGAGATGCCCACGGCGATGTACAGTTGCGGCGCGACGATTTTGCCGGTCTGGCCGACCTGCATGTCGTTGGGCACGAAGCCGGCGTCCACCGCGGCACGCGAGGCACCCACGGCGGCGCCGAGCTTGTCGGCCACGCTGTAAAGCAGCTGGAAGTTGTCGCCGTTCTGCATGCCGCGGCCGCCGGAGACGATGATCTTGGCGCAAGTCAGCTCGGGACGCTCGGACTTGGCCAGCTCCTCGCCGACGAAGGCGGAGACGCCGGCATCGCAGGAGGCGCCGATGGCCTCGATGCTGGCGCTGCCTCCCTGGGCGGCCACGGCGTCGAAGCCGGTGCCACGCACGGTGATCACCTTGATGGCCGCCGAGGACTGCACGGTGGCGATGGCGTTGCCGGCGTAGATCGGCCGCTGGAAGGTGTCGGCCGAGACGACCTTGACGATCTCGGAGATCTGGTCGACGTCCAGCATGGCCGCGACGCGCGGCAGGTAGTTCTTGCCGTGGGTGGTGGCCGGGGCCAGCACGTGGCTGTAACCGCGGGCCAGTTCGGCCACCAGCGGCGCCAGGTTCTCCGGCAGTTGGTTAGCGTAGGCCGGGGCATCGGCGAGCAGCACCTTGGCCACGCCGGCGACCTGGGCGGCCGCTTCGGCCACCGTGCCACAGCCCTGGCCGGCGACCAGCAGATGGATGTCGCCACCGATCTGTTGGGCGGCGGCCACGGTGTTGAGGGTGGCGGCGGCCAGGGCGACGTTGTTGTGTTCGGCAATGACGAGAATGGCCATCAGATCACCTTCGCTTCGTTCTGCAGTTTCTCGACCAGCTCGGCCACCGACTTGACCTTGATCCCGGCCTGGCGGGCAGCCGGTGCTTCGACCTTGAGGGTCTTCACGGTCGAGGCGGTGGAGACGCCCAGTGCCCCGGGGGTAAGCACGTCGAGCGGCTTCTTCTTGGCCTTCATGATGTTGGGCAAGGAGGCATAGCGCGGCTCGTTGAGGCGCAGGTCGGTGGTGACGATGGCCGGCAGGTTGAGGGCCACGGTCTGCAGGCCGCCGTCGATCTCGCGGGTGACGTTGACCTTGTCGCCATTCACCTCGACCCTGGAGGCGAAGGTGCCCTGGGCGAAGCCGGTGAGGGCGGCGAGCATCTGGCCGGTCTGGTTGTTGTCGCTGTCGATAGCCTGCTTGCCGGTGATCACCAGCTGCGGCTGCTCTTGGTCGACCACGGCCTTGAGCAGCTTGGCCACCGCCAGGGAGCTCAGCTCGTCATTGCTCTCGACCAGGATGGCGCGGTCGGCGCCGAGGGCCATGGCAGTGCGCAGTTGTTCCTGGGCGGCGGTCGGGCCGACGGAGACGGCGACGATTTCAGTGGCCATGCCTTGCTCTTTCAAGCGCACGGCTTCTTCCACGGCGATCTCGCAGAAGGGGTTCATGGACATTTTCACATTGGCGAGGTCAACGCCGGAGTTGTCCGCCTTGACGCGGACTTTGACGTTGTAATCGACCACGCGTTTGATGGCGACGAGGATTTTCATGGCAGCCTCCAGAAAGGGAAGAGGGCCGGAGCGGCAAAGGCGACTCCGGCGCAAGAGCAGCGTCAGAGATCGCCGAGTTGCTCGATGACACCTTGGGCCTTGAGCTCGGCCAAGCGGACGTCATCCAGCCCGAGTCGGCGCTTGAGCACGTCATCGGTGTGCTCACCGAGTTGTGGTGCCGGACGCTGGTACTCCACCGGGGTGTCGGACAGCTTGACCGGGCTGCCGACCATGCGGAACCCGGAATTCAAGGCATGGGGGATGTCGACCAGCATGTCGCGGGCCAGCACCTGCGGTTCTTCCAGGGCCCGGCCGATGTCGTTGATCACACCGACAGGCACCTTGACCGCGTGGATTCTGGTAACCCAATTGTCAGCGGTGTCACCCAGAAAGTGTTCGGCCAGCTTCCCGACGAGCACCTCACGGTTACGCACTCGATCAGCGTTCTTGGTGAACCTCGAGTCCCTGGGCAGTTCCGGCAGGCCGATAGCCTCGCACAACGCGACAAACTGGCTTTCGTTGCCACAGGCGATGATGAAATCCCTATCGCTGGCGGAGAACACCTGGTACGGCACGATATTGACGTGGGCGTTGCCCAGTCGGCCGGGCGAGCGCCCGGTGCTGAGGTAGTTCTGGCTCTGGTTGCCGAGCATCGCCACCTGCACGTCCAGCAGCGCCATGTCGCAATGCTGGCCACGGCCAGTCTTCTCGCGCGCCAGCAATGCGGCCTGGATGGCTATAACGGAATACAGACCGGTCATCACGTCCGACACCGCGACACCCACTTTCTGCGGGCCGGACCCGGGCACGCCATCCTTCTCGCCGGTGATGCTCATGAGGCCGCCCATGCCCTGGATGATGAAGTCGTAGCCGGGCTCTTCCGCACGCGGACCCGTCTGCCCGAAACCGGTGATGGAGCAGTACACCAGGCGCGGATTGAGCTTCGCCAGACTCTCGTAGTCCAGCCCGTACTTGGTCAGCGAACCGGCCTTGTAGTTCTCGATCAGGACATCGCACTCGCAAGCCAAGGCTCGTACCAGCGCCTGGCCTTCGGGAGTCGCGAGGTTCAATGCCACCGACAGCTTGTTGCGGTTGGTTGATTGGTAATAGGAAGCTTCGGGACTGTCCGCGCCATCCGCGGTCTTCATGAAGGGGGGACCCCAGCCGCGGGTGTCGTCGCCCACGCCAGGCCGTTCGATCTTGATCACTTCCGCTCCCAGGTCCGCCAGCACTTGGCCGCACCAGGGACCGGCCAGTACGCGGCTGAGGTCGAGTACACGATATCCGCTTAATGCACCCATCTTCATCTCACCTTCTTTAGCTGCTCAGTCACACGCGCTCGATGACCATCGCCAGCCCTTGGCCGACTCCGATGCACAAACTCACAACAGCGTAGCGCTGGCCGCTGCGCTGCAACTGCCGCGCGGCGCTAAGCGCCAGGCGCGCGCCGGACGCTCCCAGCGGGTGGCCCACAGCAATGGCTCCGCCGTTGGGGTTGACCCGCGGATCGTCGAAGGCCACCCCTAGAGCGCTCAGGCAGCCGAGCACCTGGGAGGCGAAGGCCTCGTTGATCTCGATGATGTCCATATCCGCCAGGCCGAGCCCGGCCCGGGCCAAGGCCTTGTTGATTGCCTCCACCGGACCGACGCCCATGATGCGCGGCTCCACACCCACCGCTGCGGCCGACAGCACGCGCGCCATAGGCACCAGGCCATAACGCTCACCCGCTGCTGCGGACCCGATCAGCAGCGCGGCAGCGCCGTCGTTCACGCCTGAGGCGTTGCCGGCGGTGACCACGCCGCCCTCGGACAGCGGCTTCAGGCGTGCCAGGGCCGCCTCGTCGGACTCCGGCCGTGGATGTTCGTCCTGCTCGACAACGTTCGGCGGGGTCTTGCGTCCGGTGGAAACGCTCACCGGGACGATCTCGTCGTTGAAGAAGCCGGCTTGGCGGGCCGCCTCGTAACGCGCCTGGGAAGCTGCGGCGAAGCGGTCGGCCTGCTCGCGGTTGATGCCGTATTCGCGGGCCACGTTGTCGCCGGTCTGCGGCATGCTGTCGTTGCCGAAGGCGGCGACGATCTTCGGATTTGGGAATCGTGCGCCGATGGTGCTGTCGTAGACCGTCAGGTCGCGGCTGTAGGCGGCTTCGGCCTTGGCCATTACGAAGGGCGCGCGCGACATGCTTTCCACGCCGCCGGCCACGAACAGCTCGCCCTCGCCGCAGGTCACCGCCCGCGCCGCGTCGATGACCGCCGCCAGCCCGCTGGCGCACAGGCGGTTGATCGTCTGTCCCGGCACCGTGACCGGAAGGCCCGCGAGCAATGCAGCATGGCGCGCCACGTTGCGACTGTCCTCGCCTGCCTGGTTGGTGTTGCCGAGGATCACGTCCTCGATGGCATCGCCCGGCACCCCGTGGCGGTCCAGCAATTCACGGATCACATGCGCGGCCAGGTCGTCCGGACGCACCGGCGCCAGGGCGCCGCCATGTCGTCCGAAGGGCGTGCGCAGGCCGGCGTACAGGAAAGCATTGAGCATTGAAGGCTCCTTATTGAAGTGAAAGTGAAGACTCAACCCAGCGCCGGTTCGGCATGGCGCAGCGACAGGCCGAGGGCGGCCCGGCGGCGCAACCAGGGTCCCGGGCGGTAGCGGGCGTCGCCGGTCAGCGCGGTCATGCGTTCAAGAATCAGCAGCAAGCGCGCGGCGCCAACGCTGTCACCCCAGGCCAGCGGTCCCTGCGGATAACCCAAACCACGGCGCACGCCTTCGTCGAGGTCGTCCACGCTGGCGATGCGCTGCTGCACGATGTCACCAGCTAGGTTGACAATCATCGCCAGCATGCGCTGGGCGATGAAGCCGACGCTGTCGTTGATCACGGTAACCCCGACCCCGTCGCCAGCCAGCAGCGCATGGGCCGCATCGCGCATCGCCGGACGGGTTGCAGGGGACTGCATCAGGCAGCGGTGCCGCATCGGGTCGAGTAGCAGGTCGATGCACAGCGTCCGTGCCGGATCGGTGGCGAAGCGGGAGCAGGCGCTGGTCGCGTCGATGCCATAGGGCGCCAGCAGGCATAGTGCCTCGCACGACGGCGTGGTGCCCTGCTCAATGCGAGCGCCGAGCTGCTCCAGCAAACCGGTCAGGCATTCGCGGTCGGTGTCGTTCTCGGCACCAATCCACACCGGCGGCAACGCCTCCACTGTCGGCACCGCCTGCGGTACTGGCGGGTCGATCATTTGCCCGTCCTGGTAGCGGTAGAAGCCACGGCCCACCTTACGCCCCACATAACCGGCCTCGAGCATCAGCCGGGTCAGCGGCGAGGGACGGTAGCGCGGCTCCTGGTAGAACTGGTTGTAGATCGACTCGATCACCGGATGCGACACGTCCAGCGCGGTCAGGTCGAACAGCTCCAGTGGGCCCATGCGAAACCCCAGCCCCTCGCGCAGGATGCGGTCGACATCCGCCGGTTCGGCTACGCCTTCCCGGAGAATCTGCAGCGCCTCGGTGCTGTAGGCGCGGCCGGCGTGGTTGATGATGAATCCCGGGGTGTCCTTGGCGCGAATGCCGCGATGGCCCATGCGCGCCGCCAGCGCCTGCAGGCAGTCGCCCACCTGCGCGTCGGTGGCCAGGCCGTCGATCACTTCGACCACCTTCATCAGTGGTACCGGGTTGAAAAAGTGGAAGCCGGCCACCCGCTCGGGGTGTCGGCAGCCACGGGCGATGCTGGTGACCGAGAGCGACGAAGTGTTGGTCGCCAGGATGCAATCGGCGGTGATCACGGCTTCCAACTCGCCGAGCAACGCCTGTTTGGCATCCAGGCGCTCAACGATGGCCTCGACCACCAGTTGTGCATCAGCCAGTTCTTCCAAGGTGCTGGCCACCTGCAGGCGCTCCAGTGTGGCCTCGACGTCGGCGCCGCTGATCTTGCCCTTGTCTGCCAGCTTGCCGAGGGTGCGCTCCAGGTTGTCACGGGCGACCTGCGCAGCGCCTTCTCGGGCATCGAAGAGTTTCACCTGGATGCCGGCCTGCGCGGCGATTTGGGCGATGCCGCTGCCCATCACACCGGTACCCACGATGGCCATGCGATCGATCATACGAGTCATGTCTCACTCCCCCTGGAAGTTGGCTTTGCGCTTTTCGAGGAAGGCTGCGGCACCCTCCTTCTGGTCACGGGAGTCGAACAGCAACTGGAAGGCTTTGCGCTCAAGTGCCAGAGCACTGTCCAGCGGCAGATCAGCACCGGCCAACATCACCTCCTTGATCTGCGCCACCGCCAGCGCCGGCAGTGCGGCTATCTCAGCGGCCAGCTCTAGGGCACGCGGCAGGGTGCGCTCATCGGCCACCACTTCGCTGACCATGCCCATGGCCAGCGCCTCCGGCGCCTTGACCAGGCAGCCGGTCAGAGCGATGCGCATGGCCTGGAACTTGCCCACCGCGCGGATCAGGCGCTGGGTGCCGCCAGCGCCGGGCATCAGCCCGAGCTTCACTTCCGGCTGGCCGAAGCGCGCCGACTCACCGGCAACGATGATGTCGCAGTGCATGGCCAGCTCGCAGCCGCCGCCCAGGGCGAAGCCGTTCACTGCGGCGATCACCGGTTTCGGGCAGCGGCTGATGGCCTCCCACAGGTACTCGGTGTGCCGGCGATACATTTCGATCGGGCTGGCCTGGGCGAACTCGCGGACATCTGCGCCAGCGACGAAGCACTCTTCGCCACCGGTGAGGACGATCACCCGTACCTGCGGATCGATGGCCAAGGCCCGGAAATGCTCGGCCAGTTGCTGACGCACATGACTGTTGAGGGCGTTCTTCGCCTCGGGGCGACTGATCCGTACAACGGCCACGCCGGTTTCCTGGAAAGTCACTAGGACCTGTTTCGCTTGCTCTGAATTCATGACGTCTAAAATCTCGCCTTTTGTTTCGCTGCACGAAATCACATTTCGAATACGAACAAATCATAGTGACAGGTTGGTGCCGATGTAAACGCCATTGATCAAAAACCGCTTAAAATCCAGTAAAATCAGGCAATTCAAACCGGAATGTTTTCCGGTTGCTCTTTGTACGGATGCTCACTACAATTTCGCCATACGAAACTTGATTTTATTTTATTGATTTTTTGGAGTTGAGGGTTCTACCATGCGCCACAACAGGACGGATTCGCAGGCATCCGTATCGACTGATCACGAGACTGAACTGGAGCTGCTTGAGAAGGGGCTTCTCGATCCGGTGTCAGCCCTGAGTGAAGAGGAAAATAGCGGCCAGTTCGTTACCGCGCTGGCGCGGGGGCTGGAGTTGCTGCGCTGCTTCAGTCCGCGTGAAAACGTGCTCGGCAATCAGGACCTGGCCAGGAAGACCGGCCTGCCTAAGCCGACGGTGACAAGGCTTACCAACACCTTGATGCGGCTGGGCTGCCTGAAGCGCGAAATTCATTCGGGAAAGTACCAGTTGGATGTGGGAGTGCTGGGCTTCGGCTATTCGATGCTCTCGAATTTGTCGATTCGCTCCGTAGCACACCCACTGATGGAGGAACTGGCGAATCACGCTCAGGCCGCGGTTGCCATGGCTGCCCGTGATCGACTGCAGATGGTTTATCTGGATGTGGTGCAAGGCGAGGGGAACATGACCATGCGCCGACAGATCGGCAGCTACCTGCCGCTGGCCCAGAGTTCGGTTGGGCGGGCGTGCCTGGCGGCGATGCCGGAGAACGAACGGGAGTTTCTGCTCGATCACATCCGCCAGCGCGATCTGGAGCAATGGCCGTCCATCCGCAAGGGGCTGGACCGCGCCTTCAGGGACTACGCCGACTACGGCTACTGCCTGTCTATCGGCGAATGGCATCGCGACGTCAATTCCGTCGCCGTGCCCTTGCTACATCCGCAGTACGGGCTGCTGGCCTTCAACTGCGGAGGACCGAGCTTCCAACTGACACGGGAGAGGCTCGAGGACGACATCGGGCCCCGCCTGATCAACATGGTTAACAACATAGGCGCTGCCGCTCGTTGATCCTCGGGTGACAGTGCCTCGCCAGCCGGGCCCACCTGTGGGCCCTTGAGGAGAGCACATGATCCGTGACCCAGAAACCCTGCAGCTTCTGTTGGATTCGATCCATCAGTTCGTCGACGAAGCGTTGATCCCTCGCGAAAACGAAGTTGCCGAGACCGACGCCATCCCGCAGGACATCATCGAGCAGATGCGTGAGATGGGCCTGTTCGGTCTGACCATCCCGGAAGAGTTCGGCGGTCTGGGCGTCACCATGGAAGAAGAGGTGAACATCGCCTTCGAACTCGGCCGCACCTCCCCCGCATTCCGCTCCTACATCGGCACCAACAATGGCATCGGCTCCATCGGTATCCTGCTCGACGGCTCCCCTGAGCAGAAGGACCGATACCTGCCGAAGCTGGCGGCCGGCGAGTGCCTCAGCTCCTTCTGCCTGACCGAGCCTGATTCGGGTTCCGACGCAGCCTCACTGAAGACCACTGCAGTGCGCGACGGCGACTTCTATGTCATCAACGGCACTAAACGCTTCATCACCAACGCGCCGCACGCCGGCATTTTCACTGTGATGGCCCGCACCAATCCGGAGATCAAGGGCGCTGGTAGCATTAGCTCGTTCATAGTCGAAGCCGGCACGCTGGGCATCACCATCGGCAAGCGCGACCACAAGATGGGCCAGAAGGGTGCCCACACAGCCGACGTGATCTTCGAGAACGTGCGCGTTCCTGCCGCCAACCTGATTGGCGGCAAGGAAGGCGTGGGATTCAAGACCGCCATGAAGGTGCTGGACAAGGGCCGGCTGCACATCGCCGCGCTGTCCGTCGGCGCTGCCGAGCGCATGCTCGCAGACACGCTGCAGTACGCCATCGAGCGCAAGCAGTTCGGCCAGCCCATCGCCGAGTTCCAACTGATCCAAGGCATGTTGGCCGACAGCAAAGCGGAGATCTACGCCGCCCGCTGCATGGTGCTGGACGCTGCACGCAAGCGCGACGAGGGCCTGAACGTCAGTACCGAAGCCTCCTGCGCCAAGATGTTCGCCACCGAGATGTGCGGTCGCGTAGCCGATCGTGGAGTCCAGATTCATGGCGGCGCAGGCTACATCAGCGAATACGCCATCGAGCGCTTCTACCGCGACGTGCGCCTGTTCCGCCTGTACGAGGGTACGACCCAGATCCAGCAGGTGATCATCGCCCGCAACATGATCCGCGAAGCTCAGCGCTAACCCTGCCCGCGCGTCCATGCCATTGGCACTCGCTCGGTGGCATAGGTATCCCGGACGCGCGTCCAGATGGGTCCAGCAGCGCGGGGAGGAGGCACTTTTCCCGTTTCGCTAGAACAACAAAAGGCTTCGTTCGTTATGAGCACCACGACAGCCATTCAAACAAGTGTGGACGCCCCCAGGAGAAATACTTGGGTCATTGTCTTCGTCTTCTGCTTCCTTGGCCTGCTGATCACATCAAGGACAAACAGTTCGACCTGCAGAAGCAGTAAGCGACACGGCGTCGTCCACCGGGTGGAAACACCCCGATGGGCGCAGGCCTGCGGGGTGTTTTTCTGAGTGAAGTCAGCCCGGTATGGCTTGAAGAACGCATGTTCATATCCACAATTGCCATTGTCGTGAGGGCTGATCAAGATTCGAGCGAAGTGAGGCTTCTCGAAAGTCCTAAGTGTCTGAGGAGAAGTAACCCGATATTTCAGTCCTGCAGGATCGCCAAAGCCCGTGCTGCTCAAGGGTTGCTGTAAGTCGGAAAGCATCCCTTCATGCCTTGACGATCAGCAGGAGTTGTGGTGTGCTTTGAGGGCATGCTGGATTGATAGCTAATTCGTTTGAAATGCAGGGTTGTCGAATAGAAAAGTCATTTTTTGACTCATGCAAAATGCTGAAAAAAAATATAAGAAAGTCTTTGATGGAATGGAAAAACAATGCGAGAGAGCATTGGTTCCAGACCACATGGAGACATAAGAGGCAGAAAGTAAGATGAAAAAACTTATCTCGCCAGAACAAGTACCAAAGTGGATTCCGGGTGAACTCACCTTAGACAGCGCTCCCCTATCTTGGGAAGGCATGACGCTTAAGGGGTATCGCTACACCGATCTGGACGTAGCGATACCTGAGATGCGTGATTTCATGATCGTCATCTATAAGCGCGGCATGTCCGAGATGAGTCGGCGTAGCAGTGGGCCATGGCATTCCGAAACAGTAGAGCCCGGCGTCATGTCGATTCTCACCCGCGGCGAGCAATCACAATGGCGCTGGAACAAACCGATCGATGTTTCCCACCTGTACCTATCACAAGCCGCCGTCGCGCGTGTCGCAGGCGAGGTGTTCGAGCGCGACATCAAGGACGTCGAAATGTACGATCTGGTCAGCGCCAAAGATCCGACCCTGCCAACTTTGGTGGCGATGCTTGAAAGTGAATTGAAAGAGGGCGGGCTTGGGGGAAGTCTTTACGTGGAGTCGCTGAAAAACCAATTGTGTATTCATGTGTTGCGCCGCTACGCGAACATCATTTTTCGAGAACATTGCGCCTATGGGAAGCTCTCGTCGGCACAGTGTGGGCTCCTTGTTCAATACATTAAGGAGAATATCGATCAGAATATTTCGCTGGAGGATATGGCCGGGCTGACAAATCTAACCGTATTCAGTCTTATTCGGAAATTCCAGAACGAGTTTAACTGCTCTCCGCATGTCTATGTGATGCGGCAACGGATTGAGCATGCAAAGCAGTTAATTGCGCGCCAGGACATGCCGTTGAAGGTTGTCGCTGCCTGTAGCGGATTCTCCGACCAGAGTCACATGACGCGCCTCTTCCGAAAATTTCTCAACGTGACACCGACGGAGTATAGTCGATCGACTGCAATGCATGGATATAAAAAATAATACCTAAAGATAGGGCTTTTGAGGAAGTTATACGTGCACGGACGTGCTGATCATGAACATCCATATCGGGTGATAAGCTCCGAAAGAAAATTTTTCGCATATTTCGAGCTGTTTGCCACGCGCGCGGGTGGCGGAGCCTCCATGGGGCTCTCCATTCTCCGAAAATACGCGAAAACTTTCTTTCTCTCACTTGTTGCGCATCACAGGATTCCTCTTGAAGCCAATCATAATTGTGCAGGCAGAGCGAGGAAAACGCTCCGTAAACTCCATCTGCCGACGATGGAGTCGGTGCGTTACATTGTCGTCGCTGGTTTGTAGGCCCACGGCGGCAGCGCTTCGCAGTCCTCTACTCTGCGCGCCTGCGGTAGGCGTTCGAGGACGTAGCGCAGCCACGCATTGGGCTCCAGACCCCTGACTCGTGCGTTAAATCGGCGTTCTACAACCCCAAGCGGAGGTCGAGTCTCCGGGAAATGGCCTGAGCAAGGTCGCTGGTTGCGCACGGCAGACGGCCATTCACGATGCTCTGCGAGAGCCTAGGTGTGCAGTCCCGGGATGAGGTGGTGCGGGTCAAGCTTGAAACGGTTCGGCGTTCGAGTCCAGGCATCACAGATCGTTTTGAACGGAGTACGCCACCGTAAAGCCTTCAGATGCTTGGCAAAGTTGTATGCCGTAACAAAGGCCCGCACATGGGCCTTCAGCGCATCGAAGTCCGGATAGTGGAACGACTTGATGGTGGCCTCCTTCACGGTGCGATTCATGCGCTCGACCTGTCCGTTGGTCCACGGGTGATAGGGCTTGGTGAGCTTGTGCTTGATGCCATGCTCCTGGCAGACACGGTCGAAAATGTGCCCACCAAACCGATTGGTCAGGCCGTTGCGATACCGTGGCTGCTCGGTGAACGCCACGCCGTTGTCCGTGAGAACTGTGTGAATGGTGTACGGGTATGCCGTCACCACCTCTTCGAGAAACGCCGCGCCGTTCTGCTTTGTTGCAGCATCGAAAAACGCCACATGGGTGAACTTGGTGACGCGATCAATCGCCAGGAACATGTGCTGTTTTCCCTGCTCCAGACGGAGCTCACTGCTGTCGATATGCAGGTAGCCAATTTCGGTTGGCGCAAACTTTCCATGCTTGGCTCCGACCGGCTCTTTGCTGGGCAGTCTGCTGATGCCATGGCGTACCAGGCAGCGATGCAAGGCACTGCGAGTCAGTTGAGGGAGGGGTTCACGCAGATGCCCCAGCAGGTCGTCCAAGGGAAGCAGGGTGCAGCGCCTGAGCTCGACCACCATCGCTTCCTCAGCATCCGAGAGTCGGACGCTACGCGGCTTGGCAGGCCCCATAGGCTTGTCAGCTGTCGTCGAGCGCGTACGCCACTTGGCTACGGTTTTGACGTTCAGTCCGTAGCGGGCGGCAAGGGCGCGCGTCGACTCTTGCGACGCTTGGAGCTCGGCTCGAACTCGCGGCGTTGTGCGGGCTGAGCCATGAAGACCTGTTGCCATAGCGCATCCTCCTGATGAGGGTTCAAGAATGCACCATGACTTCCCGGGACTGCACACCTAACCCGGTGCTCGAATGTAAGGAACTGCACTTTTTTGCCGTCTGGCTAAGCCCGGATCTGTGTTTTTAGAGGTGCCCTTTGGCCGCCCGCGATTAGCAATTCTATTCCAAAAAATGTAAAAAACGTTCAATACCCCCAATCGGTTCAACAATCAGTATACGTGCTAGCTGTTCCACACTCACAATAATAATAGAGCCAATTAGCATGAATACCTCTTCCGAAGCAGATTTTCTGCGCGCTCTGTATCAGTCCTGGACCGACCGTATGGCGGCCAATCCCAATCTGACAATTGCTGACTTACGCAGCCTGTTTGACGAATGGCACCAGCCTACGCTGGAGCCCGAGGGTGTGACCTACAAATCAGACGTTGTTGCTGGAGTCGAGTCCATCTGGGCGCTGCCGGAGAGCGCCGATTCCTCCAAGGTGATTCTGTACACCCATGGGGGGGGCTTCGCTGTTGGGTCAGCCGCGAGCCACCGCAAGTTTGCAGGACATCTTGCCAAACAATTGGGTGTCACAGCGGTTGTCATCGACTACCGTCGTGCACCCGAGCATCCCTTTCCCGCACAGATAGAGGATGCGACAGCCGTGTACCGCGAGCTTCTTGAACGCGGCTTCAAATCGCAAAACATTACGACAAGCGGTGACTCGGCTGGCGGCAACCTCGCAATTGCAACAGTGCTCAAATTGCGCGACGAGGGCATGGCCTTGCCGGGTTCCGTCATCGTTTTTTCCCCATGGCTCGATATGGAGCATATTGGCCAGACTCTGGAGGCCAACCATGCAACTGACGCGTTGGTGAGTAAAGCTGTTCTTCAGAGGATGTCGGGTATGTTCCTTGGCGAGACCGGTTCGCGAACCAATCCGCTTACTAATCCACTTAAAGCCAACTACCAGGAATTCCCGCGCCTGTATATCTCGGTTGGCTCGCTAGAGACGCTACTCGACAACGCCACTGACTTGGAAAAAATATCCAAGACCGCCGGTGTGGATGTGACCCTGTCTGTAGTGGATGGCATGCAGCACGTATTCCCGATCTTGGCGGGGCGTGCCCTCGAGGCCGATGCCGAGCTCAGCCATATCGCTAAGTGGTTCAAATCCGCGTGACGGGGTAGCCCCTTGCTATTTCCGGGTTTAGCTGCCCGGAGCTTCATCATCTCAAAAAGTTAATGCGGGCACAGGCTTCCGCCAGGCGGAGCTTTGGCCATAAAAAGGAGAAACGTCGTGGTAGCAACTAAAGATTTCGACGCCATCGTCGTTGGCGCAGGGTTTGGCGGTCTGTATATGCTGAAAAAACTGCGCGACGAGCAGGGTCTCAATGTTCGCGTCTTCGACAAGGCAGGTGATGTGGGCGGAACGTGGTACTGGAACCGCTATCCGGGCGCCCTGTCCGATACTGAAACCCATGTTTACTGCTATTCGTGGGACAAAGAACTGTTGCAGGAGATGGATATCACCAGTCGGTACACTACCCAGCCGCAAATCCTCAAATACCTCGAGAAAGTGGCGGACCGCCATGATCTGCGCAAGGATATCCAGTTCAATACTGGGATCACCGCGATGCATTTCAACGAAACGACTAACCTCTGGGAGGTGCATACCGACACGGGTGAGTCGTACACTGCCAAGTTTATCGTGACTGCGCTTGGTCTGCTCTCCGCCACTAATATTCCAAAAATTAAAGGCCTAGAGACCTTCCAGAGAGAGTGTTACCACACGGGTAACTGGCCCCAGGATGTTCAGTTCGAGGGAAAACGTGTGGGCGTGATCGGTACAGGATCCACAGGTACCCAGGTGATCACCGCCATTGCGCCACAGGTCGAGCATCTCACAGTGTTCCAGCGTTCGCCGCAATACAGCGTACCGGTCGGTAACGGCCCGGTCAGCAGAGAGTATGTCGACAACATCAAGAAGAATTACGACAAAATCTGGGAGCAAGTGAAAAACTCCATGGTCGCCTTCGGCTTCGAGGAAAGCACGGTGCCGGCGATGAGTGTTTCTGATGAGGAACGCCAGGCAGTCTTCCAGAAGGCTTGGGAAAATGGTGGCGGCTTTCGTTTCATGTTTGAAACCTTCTGCGACATCGCCACAGACGAACGTGCCAACAAGGCCGCGCAGGATTTCATCCGGTCCAAGATTGCCGAAATCGTCAAGGATCCGGAAACTGCTCGCAAGCTCACGCCGAACGACCTGTACGCTAAGCGCCCTCTGTGCGACAGCGGTTACTACGCAACGTACAACCGCCCGAACGTGAGCCTGCTGGACGTCAAGGCCAACCCGATAGCAGAGATCACCCCCAAAGGGGTGAAAACCGCAGATGGGGTCGAACATGAGTTGGATATGCTGATCTTTGCCACCGGCTTCGATGCGGTGGACGGTAACTACACCAAGATCGATATCCGAGGCCGTAAAGGCCTGACCATCCAAGACCACTGGAAGGCCGGTCCGAGCAGCTACCTCGGAGTTGCGAACGTGAATTACCCCAACATGTTCATGGTACTAGGCCCCAACGGCCCCTTCACCAACTTGCCGCCTTCAATCGAGACCCAGGTCGAGTGGATTAGCGACCTGATCCAGGAAACCAATGCCAAGAACCTCAAGACGGTGGAGCCTACGCCCGAGGCCGAGGCCTGCTGGACCAAGACCTGCCAGGACATTGCGAACATGACACTTTTCCCGAAAGCAGAGTCATGGATTTTCGGCGCCAATATCCCAGGCAAAACCAACACCGTGTACTTCTACCTGGCCGGACTCGGTGCCTATCGGCAGCAGCTCACCGAAGTCCGAAATCAAGGTTATCAAGGCTTCCAGTTTCAGTAAAAAATCACTTGAAAACTAAGGGGGGCAACATGAATCGCGTACAAGACAAAGTCATTATCGTTACCGGCGGCGCAATGGGCATGGGGCAATCGCACAGCGAACTGCTCGCTTCGCACGGTGCATGGGTGTTTGTGGCAGACATGAATGTGGAATTGGGCCAGACCACGGTGGCCGGTATCCGCAAGAGCGGCGGCAAGGCCGACTTCCTGAAACTGGATGTAACAAACGAGGCTGACTGGCATGCAGCGGTGGGGCAGGTTATCGAACGTGCAGGTCGCATCGACGTGCTGATCAACAACGCCGGTATCCTTATTTTAAAGCCTGTGCAAGACACGACCAATGAGGACTGGGACCGCATCTTCGATGTTAACGCGCGTAGTGTCTTCATTGGCACGCGGACGGTCATTCCATTCATGAAGAAAGCAGGCAAAGGCAATATCGTTAACGTATCGTCCATCTATGGTTTGGTCGGCGCCCCCGGTGCCAGCGCCTATCAAGCATCCAAGGGAGCTGTACGCATGTTCACCAAGTCGTGCGCGGTGGATCTGGCCCCCTTCAACATCCGTGTCAACTCGGTGCATCCAGGCGTAATTGAGACACAAATGACGCGGGATCTGCTGGCTGACTCCGTCATCCGCCCGGCCCTGCTCGGACCAACCCTGCTCAAGCGTCCGGCTCAGCCAATCGAAGTGTCACAGGCAGTGCTCTTCCTCGCGTCGGACGAGTCGTCCTTCGTGCATGGCGCAGAGCTGGTGGTCGATGGCGGCTACACCGCCAACTGACGCAGGCACGGTCGACGAGTTGATCTTGCTGCCGGGCTGCGCATCTAGCCTGGACTTCATGATCGACTTGCCAAACGCTCGCGCTCAGCAGCTTCAACTTCCTATCTTCAATCAAGAGGCATTCTATGCGTTGTTATTGCGTCACACACCACGGCCAGCCGCTAGAGCTGACAGACAAACCGATCCCGCAACCGCAGGGCACCGAGGTGCTGTTGCGGGTGAAAGCTGCCGGTTTGTGTCATACCGACCTTCACCTGTGGGAAGGTTTTTACGATCTGGGCGCTGGCAAGCGCCTGATGCTAGCCGATCGCGGAATCAAGCCGCCGATGATCCTCAGCCACGAAGTATGTGGTGAAGTCATCTCTGCTGGCAGCGAGGCGGGAGACCTAAAGATTGGTATGCGCAGCCTTGTACACCCGTGGATTGGTTGTGGTGAATGTGCAGCCTGCCAGCGCGGCGAGGAAAATATCTGCATCAAACCGCAGGCGTTGGGCGTCATGCGGGCGGGAGGGTTTGCCGAGTACGTCGTCGTGCCGCATCCGCGCTACTTAGTGGATATCGAGGGACTTGACGACGCAGAGGCGGCACCGCTGGCTTGCGCTGGTGTAACGACTTTTAGTGCTATCTCCAAGTTTGGTAACCGTATTCATGAAGGTCCGGTGGTCATCATCGGTGCCGGCGGTCTGGGCCTGATGGCTATTGAGGTACTCAAGGCAATGGGTGCCAAAGGCGCTGTCGTGGTCGATATCGACGCGAGTAAGCGCGAGGCAGCGCTCGCGGCTGGTGCGTTAGCGGCCATCGACGGCAAGGCCGCTGATGCCGCACAACAGATCATGCAAGCCACCGACGGTGGTGCGCGTGCAGTCCTTGATCTGGTGGGCGCTACGGCGACGGTAACCCTGGCCATCGCGAGTTGTGCGCGTGGTGGGCACATCGTCATCTGCGGCCTGATGGGGGGCGACATTACCCTGTCGCTGCCAGTGATCCCGATGCGCCCGCTGACTATTGAAGGCAGCTATGTCGGCTCACTGGCCGAGTTACGGGAGTTGGTGAAGTTGGTTAAGCGTACAGGAATGTCTGCGATTCCCGTGACACGCCGCCCTATGTCCGAAGTCAACGCCGCCATGCAGGACCTGCATAACGGCAAGGTGATCGGCCGTACGGTCCTTATTCCCTGAAACTTCGGAGGCCCCCATGTATACCGAGCTTAGTCTTTATATTGATGGCCAATTCCTTCAAGGCGGAGGCCGCCGTGAACAGGATGTGCTGAATCCTGCCACGAATCTTCCGATCGGAAAATTGCCGCACGCCACGCACGCTGATCTGGATTTGGCTCTGTCGAGCGCGCAGCGCGCGTTTGAGTCCTGGCGGCACAGCTCGCCCTTGCAGCGTAGTCAGATCCTGCGCAAGGTGGGTGAACTGATGCGCGAGCGCGCACAGACCATCGGCTGCAACATCACACTGGAGCAAGGCAAGCCCCTGGCTGAGGGGGTGGGCGAAGTGACCATTTGCGCCGAACATGCCGACTGGCATGCCGAGGAATGCCGCCGCATCTACGGTCGGCTCATCCCGGCACGCAATAGTCAGGTGCAACAGATGGTCTTGCGCGAGCCGATTGGCGTGTGCGTCGCGTTCTCTCCGTGGAACTTCCCTTTCAGCCAGGCCTTCCGCAAGGTGGCGGCAGCAGTGGGCGCCGGGTGTTCAGTCATCCTCAAGGGCTCCAGCGATACACCCAGTGCGGTGGTCGCCATCGCTCAGCTGTTCCACGATGCCGGTCTTCCGCCGGGTGTGCTGAACTTGGTCTCAGGGGACTCAGGGATGATCTCGGACCACCTGATCAAGTCGCCGGTCGTGCGCAAGATCTCGTTCACGGGCTCGACCCCGGTGGGCCAGCATCTGGCTGCGCTGGCGGGCTCCCTGATGAAACGCTGCACGATGGAGCTAGGCGGCCACGCGCCAGTGATCGTGTGTGACGATGCCGACATCGACAGCGCTGCGGAAGCGCTGGCCGGTTTCAAGTTCCGCAACGCGGGGCAGGTCTGTATTTCCCCCACACGCTTTTTTGTTCAAGAAGGGGCCTATGACCGCTTCGTCGAGTGCTTCGTGGCCAAAGCCCAGTCCTTGAAGGTGGGCGATGGCCTGGAGGCTGGCACCCAGATGGGGCCATTAGCGCAACATCGTCGCGTCACCGCCATGGAAAGGTTTGTTGAGGATGCGCGGCAACGGGGGGCGAGCATCCTGACAGGTGGAAGTGCGTTACCGGGAGACGGCAACTTCTTTGCACCCACCGTAATGACCGATTTGCCGGAAGATTCCCGCTTCATGAACGACGAACCGTTTGGACCGCTGGCCGGTATCGTGCGCTTCAAAACAGTGGAGGAGGCCTTGCAGCGCGCTAATCGCTTGCCGTTTGGCCTGGCATCCTACGCCTTCACAACGTCCAGTAAGAACGCGCATACCATCTCCCGTGGGCTTGAGGCAGGTATGGTGTCGATCAACCATCTGGGGCTCGCCGTCGCGGAGACGCCCTTCGGCGGCATCAAGGACAGTGGCTACGGCAGTGAGGGCGGTAGCGAAACCTTCGACGGCTACCTCACGACCAAATTCGTGACCCAACTCAATTAACTGACTTGAGTGTGCAGTGGCCAACGAACAGGTTTTTACCGCACTGACCGAGCCCGATGTCGGATCGGATGCAGCCACGCTCAGTAATCGCGCCGTGAAAGACGGCGACGATTACTGTGGCAACAAGCGCATGTATCAGCGCAGACCTGTGGCATATCAACGGATACAAGGTTGAGCGCTTTTATCGCGATGTGCGCCCGTATGAAGGTACCGTCCAGACCCAGCAACTGATCATTGGCAAGCACTTAAGGAAACTCTGAAAAAGACTTCCCGAATCTGGTGAAATACGCCCATCCGTTTTTTCGAGTGAATCAATGAAGCAGATCTCCTTCGCCGATGCTGAGTACGCTGGTAAGCGTAAGCAAACCCGTTGTGAACGCTTTCTGATCGAGATGGATCAGGTGGTGCCGTGGAAGGGGTTGATCGCTTTGATCGAACCGCATTACCCCAAAGGCGAAGGTGGACGGCCTTCATACCCGTTGATGGCGATTTTGCGTGTTCACCTGATGTAGAACTGGTTCGGCTACAGCGATCCGGCGATGGAGGAGTCACTCTACGAGACCACGATTTTGCGCCACTTTGCCGGGCTGAGCCTGGAGCGCATCCCGGATGAAACCACCATCCTCAACTTCCGCCGCCTACTGGAGAAACACGACCTGGCCGCCGGGATTCTGGGCGTCATTAATGATTACCTCGGCGACCGCGGCTTACTGCTGCGCCACGGCACCATCGTCGATGCCACGATCATTCATGCGCCCAGTTCGACCAAGAATAAGGAAGGCAAGCGCGACCCTGAGATGCATCAGACCAAGAAAGGCAACCAATTCTATTTCGGCAGTGCGACCTGAAAGTCGCATGGGTTTCTGTTCCGCAGGTTAACGCCCGACGGAACCGACTGTTCCACCACTCGTTCCCTACCCAGACAGGCGTGGCCGGCAACAGCCGGGTCTGAAGCTCTGGGGACAATGTAACCGCCGATATTTCGGTAGGTCGAACCGCGAGGCCAGACTGAATCTGCCAGCATCAAGGCGGAGAGGTGCTAGGGATGAACGGGTACGGCTAACACAAGTGAACCTCATATAAACGTCGTCATAGTAGCCAAGCCTAAGATGCTGACAGGCTTGAACCAAAAGGTATGCGGACAGGCAGGGGCTCTTACCGATAGCCCCTCGTGGATGTGGTGCCGCCGGCGAAATCGAGGAGCCCGACCCGTTCGGAAATCCATGCGGAACAGGGTAAGCCCGTAGCGTTGCCGATTTCGGCAGGTGAGCTGTAAAGCAAGCTGTTGATGCGTAAGCGCTCCATAAACCCCACCTTCAAATGACCCCTGCACAACCTGATGCTGTGCTCCCGATTTCTTTCTGGAGCCAGCTCATGATGCGTCCCGACCCCAGGGTCAAAACCGTTTACCTCTACCCCAAGCCGGTTGATTTCCGCAAATCCATCAATGGCCTGGCCGCCCTGGTCGATTTGGATATCAAGGTGGCGGTGTTCGACCCCGTGCTGTTCGTCTTCCTCAATCGCACGCGCAGCCAAGTGAAAGTTCTGTACTGGCATCGCAACGGCTTCTGTTTGTGGCTCAAGCGCCTGGAGGCTGAGCGTTTCAAGACCAAGCCAGATGCGGGTGATGAAGCCATCGAACTGACTGTGCGGGAGTTGAACCAGTTACTGGAGGGAATCGACCTCTGGGGCAACCAACCGCACAAGGTGCTGACGCCACGTTTCGTCACCTGAGCCGGTATAATCCACGGCATGATTTCCGTGCCCGAAACCCTTCCCGATGATCCGGTTTTGCTGAAACAGCTTCTGCTGTCGCTGCATGAACAGGTGTCTGCGAAAGATAAGGAGATGCGGGCTAAGGACGGGCAGATCGAGCACCTGCGCGAACAAAACGCGCTGCTGATTCAGCGCCTGTTCGGCCGTAAATCCGAGCAGACCGCCGATCCTGACTCGCCGCAGTTGGAGATCTTCAACGAAGCCGAAAGCCTCACCGAAGCCGCGCCCGAAGCTGCTGCCGAAGAGATTGAGGAAGAAGTCGTCGCGCCGACCAAGCGTCGTGGCAAGCGCAAGCCACTGCCAGCCGAGTTGCCGTGCGTCGAAGTCATCCACGAGCTGCCCGAGCACGAGCTGACCTGCGAATGCGGTTGCCGCAAGCAGGTGATCGGTGAAGAGACCAGCGAGCAGCTGGAAATCATCCCGATGCAGGTGCGGGTGATCAAACACATCCGCAAGACCTACGCCTGCAAGGGCTGTGAGGCCGCCCCGGAGACTGCTGACAAGTCGGCGCAACTGATCGAAAAAAGCCTGGCCAGCCCCAGCGTGCTGGCGATGTTGCTGAGCACCAAGTATGTCGACGGCATCCCGCTGTATCGCTTCGAAAAGATGCTCAGCCGCCACGGCATCGACATCCCACGGCAAACCCTGGCGCGCTGGGTGATCCAGAGCGCTGCGCACCTGCAACCCTTGCTCAACCTGATGCGCGACAAACTGCTGGACTACCCGCTGCTGCACTGCGACGAAACCCGTGTGCAGGTGCTCAAAGAGCCGGGGCGTGAGCCGAGCAGCCAATCCTGGATGTGGGTGAAAACCGGCGGCCCGCCGGACAAACCGGTGATCCTCTTCGACTACACAACCAGCCGTGCGCAGGAGATACCCCTGCGCCTGCTCGCCGGTTATCGCGGTTATTTAATGACCGACGACTACGCCGGTTATAACGCTGTGGCCGCACAGGCGGGCGTCGAGCGCCTGGCCTGCTGGGCGCATGCGCGGCGTAAATTTATCGAAGCACAGAAGGTGCAGCCCAAGGGCAAAACCGGGCGTTCCGACGTGGCACTGAACCTGATCAACAAGCTGTACAGCATCGAACGCGACCTCAAGGAAGCCAGCGCCGAGCAACGCCATCAGGGCCGTCAGCAACACAGCCTGCCGATCCTGACCCAGTTGCAAACCTGGCTGGAGAAAACCCAGCCCCAGATCACTGCGCAGAACGCCCTGGGCAAAGCGCTGAATTACCTGGCCAGCAACTGGAGCCGACTGGTGCGCTACGTCGAAGGCGGGCACCTGCCGATCGATAACAACGCCGCCGAACGCGCCATCCGCCCCTTCGTCATCGGCCGCAATTATCCGCAGTCGGAAATTATGCTCAGTTCGCCCGTACTCGGTTTCGTGATCGCATAGTCCGCCTGCTTTACGGGTCTCCTGGCGCGTTTCGGACACGCCATAATTTTCGGTGGTTTCCTGTAGGGCCCGTCCCTCTACAGGAGCCCATCATGTCTGCGGATCAATACCTGGCGAGACTTTCTTGCCGCGACGAGCTCAACGACAGCCCGCTCAGCGCCACCGCCGTTCCTTACGTCGAAGCCCTACTTGTCCAGCGCTACGCTAAGCGCACAATCGGCCTCTATTTGCATGCTCTGCAGCAATTTCCCCTTCCAGTGCCCACCGGTGAGGCGATTGCCTTGGCTGTCACCGTGGCGACAAAGAAGTGTCCCCAGTTGCAGCAACGCAAGGTGTCACCACATACGCTACGGCACTATCTACCCTTCCTGACTATGTCTTGTCCTGTTGTCAGCTCCTGATTTATCAAGTACTTGCGGCAACCTAGAGAAAGATAATCTGGACTCCTCTCAGCAACCCCCGTCATTCGGGGAGAGGAGTCGATCATGACCTACTTCATCCATGAGCAAGTCGTTCTATTGCGGCCGCCTGAAGGGCCGGTGGCGGCACACCTTGTGTCATTTGCGAACTTCGTGGGCGAACAGGGGTACCGCGCCTTTTCGCTGAGGCGGCACGTCCGGATCGCTGCGGGTTTTAGTCGATGGCTAGGGCAACGCGGAATCCAGGTGCAAAGCATCTGCAGTGCGCACGCCGTCGAGTATTTACGTGATCGCGCCCGGCATCTGCGCCCTGGTCGCGGTGATACGGCGGCGCTGCAACACCTCATTACCTTTCTGCGTGGTGAAGGCGTGATTCCCAAGGAGAAGGTCGAGCCCGCCCGACTGACCGCAGTTGAGCACTGTGTCCAGGACTATGCGCAGTATCTGTGTGAAGCACGTGGTTTGGCCACAGCAACGATCATCAACTACGTGCCGTTCGTTCGGGATTTTCTCAAGCACCAGTTTGGCGAGGGCCCCGCCACTCTCCCGCGCCTGGGGGCCGGCGATGTGGTGGGATTTGTGCAGCACCGAGTGCCACGTCTGCATCTGAAGCGGGCAAAGCTCATGACCACCGCACTGCGCTCCTTTCTGCGCTATGCGCGTTATCGTGGCGACATTACCCTGGACCTGGCCGCCGCCGTGCCGGTCGTGGCCAACTGGTCGATGACGTCGATTCCGCGCGCGATTGGAGCAGACCAAGTCCGTCAGTTGCTGGACAGCATCGATCGGGATCAGCCGACAGGGCGCCGTGACTATGCGATCTTGCTGTTGCTCGCACGAATGGGCTTGCGTTCGGGTGAAGTAGCATTTCTCGAACTCGATGACATTGACTGGAACGCGGGACAGATGCATGTGGGCGGCAAAGGTGGCCAGCGATACGAGCTTCCCTTGCCGGTCGAGGTCGGCGAAGCGATTGCTGTCTACCTGCAGTTTGGGCGCCCGCGTAGCGCCAGCCGTCGCGTATTTTTACGAGCCAGAGCGCCGAGCCGCGGTTTCCAGGGCGCGAGCGGTGTGTGCTCCCTGGTCCGGCATTCGCTTGAGCGCGCCGGCATCAATACCCCTACGAGGGGAGCGCACCAGTTTCGCCACGGCTTGGCCTCCGAGATGTTGCGCCAAGGTGCCTCGCTGGGCGAGATCGGTGAGTTGCTGGGTCATCGCCATCCACAGACCACCACGATCTACACCAAGGTCGACATCACGGCATTGCGGACACTGGCGCTGCCGTGGCCGGGGGGTGTGTGATGAACACGCTGCGACAGGCACTTCAAGAGTATCTGAGCCTGCGGCGCGGCTTGGGATTCAAGCTGCGCGAGGCAGGCAAGGCGCTGCATGACTTCGTCACGTTCATGGAGCAGCGCCGCGCCGACTATGTAACGCATGAGTTGGCGCTCGCCTGGGCACAACAACCTTCAAACGTCCAATCGACGCACTGGGCGCAGCGACTGTGTTTCGTACGCGGATTTGCTCGCCATCGCAGTGCGACGGACCCACGCACGCAGATCCCGCCGCCGGGCTTGTTGCCGTTTCAACCCAAGCGAGCGCGCCCCTACCTGTACTCGGATGAGGAAATTCGGCGCTTGCTGGGCGCGGCGCTCAAGATGCCGTGCCGCTATGAACGCGGTGCGCTGCGCCCGTGGACCTACCATGGCCTTTTCGGGTTACTGAGCGTCTCGGGCCTGCGCCTGGGCGAAGCGCGCAACCTCCAGCTTCAGGACGTGGATCTCGAGGCGGCGGTGTTGACGATTCACGGTACCAAGCTCGGCAAGTCTCGACTCGTCCCTTTGCATGGCTCCACCTGCAAAGTACTTGCCGACTACATCGCGCGACGTAACCGTCATTGGTCAGGACGGCCGGTGTCCCCCTACCTGTTCGTATCCAGCTCGGGCAATCGTTTGGACGGCGGAGATATTCACCGAACTTTCTACGCCTTGTCGCGGCAGATTGGATTACGCGGGGTATCGGACAGTCACGGACCACGCCTGCACGACATGAGGCACGCATTCGCGACAAATACCCTCGTGCGCTGGTACAAATGTGACCAAGATCCGCAGCGTCAGCTTCCGATCTTGTCCGCCTACCTCGGCCATGTCCACGTCGAGGATACGCAGTGGTATTTGAGCAGCTCTCCGGAACTGATGCGCGAGGCGATGCGCCGGCTCGAGCGGCGCTGGGAGGATCGGCCATGACCACCTCTGCCAACTTTGCTGCGCTGTTGGAGCGTTTCTTTACCCAGCGCCTGATGCAGCAAGCGAGTCCGCACACGATCAGCTCCTATCGCGATACCTTTCGTCAATTTCTGAAGTTCGTTCAGCAACGGCTGCACAAGCCGCCGTCACGGCTGAGCTTGGAGGAGATCGATGCCCCATTGATCGTGGCGTTTCTCGATGACTTGGAGAAGTGCAGAGGGGTGAGCATTCGCAGCCGTAATCTGCGCCTCACCGCGATCCACTCCTTCTTTCGTTACGTGGCATTTGAGGCACCCGAGCACTCCGCGCAGATCCAGCGCGTGCTCGCCATCCCCAGCAAGCGCTTCACGCGCAACTTGCTCCCCTTTCTCGCACGTGCCGAAGTTGATGCCTTGCTGGCGGCGCCGGATCAGCACACGTGGTCTGGCCGGCGCGATCACGCCTTTTTGCTGGTAGCGGTGCAGACGGGGCTACGTTTGTCTGAAATGACCGGGCTCAAACGCGACGACCTCATCCTTGGAGCCGGCGCTCACGTGCGCGTGGTTGGCAAGGGGCGCAAGGAACGCTGTACGCCCCTCGCCAAGTCCACGCTCACCGTATTGAAAGCCTGGCTGCGCGAGCCACAACGCGGAGACGGCGATGTGCTCTTTCCCAGTGCCAAGGGCGAGCGTCTCAGCGTCCACGGCGTGCAGTACTTGCTGAACAAGCATCGCTTGACGGCCTCGCAGGCGTGCCCTTCGTTGAAGCAGAAGCGAGTAACTGTTCACCGCTTAAGGCACACGATGGCCATGGACCTGCTTCAAGCGGGCGTTGATCGTTCTGTGATTGCATTGTGGCTCGGACACGAATCGGTGCAGACCACGCAGATCTATCTTGATGCGAACCTCGAGATGAAGGAGCAGGCCCTTGCCAAGACAGCTCCACCGCACGGCACGCCCGGGCGCTACAAACCGGGAGACCAGCTCCTGAACTTCTTGAATAGTCTGTAGGGCAGACAAAAACTATGTCGGGTGATTTGTAAGGCATCCCGCGATTTGTCGAACGATCGTGAAAGCTCATCCGGGTCACTCGACATAGTCAGGAAGGGTAGATAGTGGCGCCTATGTCTTCAGCGACATAGACGCCATACGACGGCCATGCACCTGCTGCAGGCCGGAGTGGACATCACCGTCATCGCTCTATGGTTGGGCCACGAAAGCCCGGTCACCACCCACGGTTATGTCGAAGCCGACCTAACCATGAAGGAACATGCGCTTGCCACCATTGGCCCACCTGAAACCAAGTGCACGCGCTATCGTCCGACTGACGCCCTGCTGAAGTTTCTGGAAAGCCTCTGAAATTATGCAAAGTCGGCAGTGGTTGGCAGTCAGGCGCGCCGCCACCACTGCTGCATACCCGACATAATTTCCGACTGTGGATAATTCTTACCCACCGCGATCGGCCGGATGATGTTGTCGGGTAGTCAGACGCGGTTACCCGCGTCCAACCCCCTAAGAACCGTGCATGCGAGTTTCCCAGCACACGGCTCAAGCCTCTGCTAAGGCGCCATTGGGCACCCGGTTATACATCGTCGACATTGGCAAATTGCACATCCCTTGGGCAACGTAGGTGGTAGATCTCAAGATTAGCGGCCGCATCCGTCCCACCATGACTCAGCTTCACACCATGGCGGCTGTGCCATGGTGTGTCTTTGGTGACCGGTTTAAGGCATACGCAGCAGCGGCCACCTTGCTGTAGCCACACCCGGTATAGCTTGGCCCGACCCTTTGGGGAGATAAGCATTCTTTTGCCCCATCGGGATTCGAAGTACTCATCCCATGCAGGGTCGTGAGGGTTGGCAGCGGCCTTGATCTTGATATGTCGCACAATTGGCGTGTCCGAGGCGTCCACTAACGTGTACTGACGCTTCCGACCATCGGCGGATTTTTCAGCACATGAGAACACCCATCGACGCGCCCCTTGTACTTTGAAATACCGATCCTTCACCCATCGTCGCGTCTTGCGAGGGTGGCGACGTACCGCCCATCGCCAGAGCATTTCCCACACTGCGCTGTCCACCTGGTTGAAGACCTTCTTGGCGACGACATGACTGTGATAGTTCGCCCAGCCCCGTAGAACCGGGTTGAGCAAACCTATCAAATTTGTCTGCCGTGTCGTTCTGTTCGCCTTGATCGACTCTCGTAGCTTGGCAAGGTGAGCACTGATGTTCGCCTTTGACGGTTTGATCAGTAGCTTGCCGTTGTACTTGCGCACGTTCCAGCCGAGAAAGTCGAACCCGTTCCCTATATGCGTGATTTTGGTCTTTTCCTGAGAGAGCACGAGACCGCGCTCCGCCAGAAATTCAACCACGGCAGGGCGAACTTCATTTTCGAGCCACTCTTTGGAGTACCCAGTGATGATGAAATCGTCCGCATACCGTACCAATCGCAGCTTCTTACCTGTCCATTTGGCGGTAGGGAACCTCTTCGCCAGCATCGTTTCCAGCCCGTCCAGCGTCATGTTGGCCAACACCGGGGAAATTACTCCGCGTACGATCTTGCATACTTTGCTCCCCCGCTTGTGAATCCGGCGAGCCCTCGCCGGCATTGAACCCCGGATCCGGGTCGACCCGAAAGACGACGATGATTTCTTCTTTGTGGATCTCTATGCGTTTTACCAGCGCGCGGATGATCTCCCGTTTCGTGGCGAAGTCGATCGTGCTCAATCGGCCATTGACGGCGGCGGCAAATTCTTCGAGACGATTGATCACGAGAAACAGCTCGAATTGTCCTGCCTCATGGCGCCGGGACTCTTCGATCTGATGATCAATCTGTTCGAGCTTGATCTTCAGCTGCCGAATCTTCGGATCGAAGTCCGCTTTATCGATCACCCCTTCCGCATAGCTGTCAATGAGCCGTGACTTGCCTTTCTCCAGATGGAGCTTCTGTCTCTCCAGCGCCGCCGTATCGGCACTCTCCCTTTCGGTCTGTTCGAGAACGTCCAGGCGGCGTTGGTACTCGGTCTTCAGTCGGTCAGGATGGGCCAGCAGCGCGACGACTTGCTGCCACACGAGTTCGTCGAGCCGCTCGGTCCGCACCTGCTGATTGTCGCAGAGGCGTGCGCCGCCGAAGCGGTAGGCGTCGGTTCCAATGCAACGATAATAGGCATAGTGCTGGCGGCCCTTGCCCGCCGCTTTACTGACCTTTTTGCCGTAATAGGCGTAATGACACTGGCCGCAGACTGTCAGGCCCTGCAGTAGGTAGACGGCACCGTGGTGGCGTTGCCGCGCCGACTTGCGATTCTCGTCGAGTTGCTCCTGAACGGCCAGAAACAACGCCTCGTTGATGATCGCCGGCACCGGGATTTCGATCCAGCCGCTCGGTTCGGTGCGCACTGCGGAATAGCCTTTCTTGGGCGTGTCGGCGCTGTGGCGCGGTGCACGCACGCGGGGCAAGGGATCGCGCGCCTGCGTCTTGCCAAAGGCCGCTCGGCCCATATAGGCCGGATTCTGCAGCATCCCCCACACGACGCTGCGGTCCCAGTGCGGTTTGCCCGATGCAGTCGGGACGCACGCCTCGGCAAGACGCCGCACCACTTCACCGATGCTCAGACGCTCGACGCCAATCCAGGCAAAGATCTGTCTCACCGTCGCCGCTTGTGACAGGTCGATCACATACTGCGCCGGCGTGCCATCGGCTTGCTTGCGGATGTAGCGATAGCCATAGGGCGCCGTCGAGAGCACATTGACACTGCCGCGCTTCGCGCCATGAAGCTTGCCGCGACGATTGCGCTCCATGATCTTGGCGCGCTCGTATTCAGCGATCATGCCCTGCATCTGCAGCAACAGCGCCTCTTCCGGGGTCGCGCCGATGGCGTGATTGAGGAACACGACCTCGACGCCGCACGCCGATAGTTCCTCGATGAGGAGAACCTGGTGCGCGTACTTTCGCGATAGGCGGTCCGGTGACAGCACGTAGAGACGCTCGATCAAGCCGAGTGCCGCGCGATCCCTCAGCCGTTCTAATTGCGGGCGAATCAGCGTGGCGCCACTGACACCCGCATCGATAAAGCGCATGTCCTCGGCGATTTGCTCGCCATCGGCCGCAATGCGCTCCTTCAACGCGGCAATCTGGCTTTCGATCGTGCCGCTTTTGGCTTGTTGATCCGAAGACACGCGGGCATACAGCGCCACCATCCGGGTATCGCTCATCGCCCACCCCGCTTCGCGTTCGTGCGTTTTGTCGCTGCAGGCTGGGATCTCGATGGCGCCGACGTGGTACGCGCGCCCGTCGGCTTCAGCTGCTCATAGACCCGCTCCAACTGCTCGGCGGAGAATCGATTCGGCTCGAAAGCCAGGCGAACGCGCCAGTTGCGCGGCTGTCGGGTCATGGCTGAGGCTCCCCGTCGGTGGAGGTGACGACATCGATGACGAGGGTAATCCCGACATCCGGACATCCCGCAAACCCGGGGCCCAGGCAATCCCGGCTAATGCGCAAGCCCCATTTTACTCGAGAGTTTGCTCTATTGTTTCCGCTGTTATGATGCCTCCTTGCGGTGTTCCGGCGTGGCTGGAGAACAGCTTGCTTTGGTAGACATAACCGGCCTTGAGCCATTTCCGTAAAATCGCCTTGTCCGTAGGGATGTTGGCGATCAACCAGTCATGGCTGATATTGTCGAAACAGCCTTCAATGTCGCCCTCTAACACCCACTCCGCATTTGCTCTTCGTGACAGCACACCAAAGCACTGCGCTGCGGCATCCGCTGTTGAGCGTTCCGGCCTGAACCCGTAAGAGTTCGGATCGGCGGTGGTCTCCGCGATGGGTTCCAGAGCCAGCAAATGCAGCGCCTGCATGGCCCGGCATTTCATGGCGGGTATCCCGAGAGGTCTCGTCTTACCGTTTTTCTTCGGAATAAGGACTCTCCGAAGCGGAAGCGGCGAGTAGCCTCGCCTCTTCAACGACGTAATCGCACCGATCTTGGCCCTGGGCGTATTCCAAGTAACCTTGTCGACCCCAGGAGTGTTTTTGCCTTTGTTTTCAGACACTCGTTTCACGGCCAATGCCTTGCCACTGAACGAGTGAGTCAGCAGCCATTGCAGGGCTTTCACCTTGTTATGTCTGCCGTCCTGTACAGCCTTCACAATACGCGCTTGCAGCCCTCTGACACGACGTTGCACGGCGATCCAATCGATGCCGTCCCACGACGTGCCGGAAGGTGCACACGCCAATGCTGCTGCGTTCATTTGCTCTCCCTCCGTTGAAAGGGTTCTACACACTCTCTTGTGATGAGAGACCATGAGGACGTCAGCCCGCTTTCGCGTAAGGTGATGTTTCAACCTCTATCCAGCCCGTTACAGGCTGGCGTTCGCTTTTTCCTCGTTCCTTCGCCCGCACCGCCATGGGCAGTTTTTGCAAACTGCTTTCCCAATGGGAGCGATACGGGATTTCCACGTTCCGCTTACTGAAGTACGTCGGGTTAGGTGCCTGCTATCGACCGGGAGGCATGTGGGTCACGAACGCGTAGTCGAAAGACGCTATTCCCACCTCCATTACCGTTTTGGTTCGAGCGTATAAGCCATTTCCGCTCGCTCAACTTAACGATCGTTGCGCAGATTCACATGCGTTCACCATACCGACTATCTAGCCCTTGTCCGGCTATGGCTGCCAGAAGGGTACGCCTCTCACGATTGGTACCCCGCACCTTGCGGTGCCTCGTTCCATTGTCGAAGGCGCTCTTGATTCAGCCTTCTAGATTCACCCGGTGACACGGGTGGTTCCCGCGGTGGGGAACAACTTCATTAAGCGACTTCGTGTCGCACCTCGACCGGATTATTATCGATCGGCAGGTTGGCGCTACGTGCGTAGCGCGACAGCTCAGTCCAGCGCTTCAGGCTGTAGTCCATTTTATTGGCGAGGGCACTGCCGTTGGCCACGCCTTGTCGCGTCAGTTGGAGCCAGTCGTGCATGGCCTGCAGTTTGGGCAGGGCCTCTCGCTCGCGCAGTAGGTGCCGTGCGGCACCGTCGAGGTCGCGGCCGCGCGCTTCGATGGCATAGAGTTCGGCGATGCGCCGCAAGGCCTCGGCGGCCACCGGGTTTTGGTTGGCCGCGTGCAGGTCGAAAAACTTGCGTCGGGCATGAGCCATGCAAGCGACCTCATGGACGCCCAAGGCGAACAACGCCTTGTAGCCGGCAAAGCCGTCCACCACCAGGTGCCCTTTCCAGTCGCCCAAAAAGTCGCGCGCATGCTCACCGCTGCGTCCGGCTTGATAGTCGAACACGGCGATGCGCGGCCCTTTGTCCAGGTCGTTGCTGCGGTAGGCCCAGAGATAAGCACATTTGGTTTTGCCCTTGCCGGGATCAAGTTGCTGCACGGGCGTTTCATCGGCGTGCAGCACGGGTCGTCGTCGCAATAATTCGCGCAGCCGATCCGCCAAGGGTTGCAAGGCCACGCCGTAGCGCCCGACCCACTCGGCCAGGGTTGAGCGGGCCAGGGTGACACCGTCACGGGCGGCGATCTGTTCGAGGCGGTAGAGCGGCAGGTGATCGAGGAACTTACCGATCAGCACCCAGGTAATCAGGCCTGGGGCAGCCATGCCGCCGTCGATCACTGCTGGTGGAATCGGCGCGGCAGTGATGCTTTCGCACGGGCGGCAGGCGTATTGCGGACGAATGTGGCGGTGCACGAAGAACTTGGCAGGCGTAACGTCGAGCTGCTCGCTGACGTCTTCGCCGATCTTGACCAGTTCGCCGCCGCACTGGCCGCAGGTGCAGGTGGCGGGCTCGTGACGGTGTTCGATGCGCGGCAGATGCTCCGGCAAGGGCTGGCGACCGGCACGCTGGCGCTGGCTGCGCAGCTCCGGCACCTGCTGCTCGACTTCGGCCTCGATGGCGGCGCAGTCGGCGTCAGCCGTCTCGCGGAACAGATCCCGCTGCTCCGGCGACAGAGCCTCGTTTTTGACGCCGAAACGAATGCGCTTGTACTGCGCCAGCTCGAAGGTCAGCGCCTGGATTTTCAGGGCATCGAGCTTGGCTTGGGCGCGTAGCTTTTCGGCCTCGGCGTGCAGCGGCAAGACGGCTGCTGCGACGCCTTTCTGCTGGGCAGGATCGAGGTTAAGGGCGGCGAGTTCGACGGTTAAAGGCATGCACGAATTTTACCTTAGAGGCGCCTGAAAGACCCGTAAATACTGGCCCTAAGGTGTTATTTGTCACACCTTCCAATGCTCCATTGGCAGCGCATCGAGGCGCTGCCAATCGACGCCGGTGATGAGCCATTGCCACTGCGCCTGAGTCAAGGTGAACAGCCTGTCGCCGGCGCCGGGCCAGCGGAAATGGCCTTGATGCAGACGCCTCTGGCTCAGCCACACACCGGTGCCGTCCCACTGCAACAGCTTGAGCCGCGAGCCGCGCCGATTACGAAAAGCATAGGCCGTACCGTCGCGAGGTTGACGTCCGAGCGCCTGCTGAACGTGCGCCGAAAGCCCGTCGATCCCCAGGCGCATATCGACCGGCTCGACCACCAGCCAAACCTGTGCGGGCGTCAGCATCAGACCATCCCCCGCAGCAACCCGGCCAGCCAGACCGCATCGACGCCTGCCGGCAACGTCATCTGCCAGCCGCTGGCATGCTGCAACAGCAACTCCCCGCTAACGGATGGCCCCTGCACCGCCAGCGGCACCAGAGTCAGCGGACTGGGCCTGCTTGCTGCGCCTGATCCAGTAGGCCAGCGCCTTGGGTTTGAGTTCATGCTGATGGCAGTAGGCGACCTGCGTCAGCCCGCTGTCCCGCCAGGCCTGAACATGCCGAGCCCAGGACTCGCGCCGCGCGTGCATCGTTTCCATGTGAATCCCCTGCTGAAAAATGCAGAGGATGCGGGCCGGGGGTGTTCGAGCAAAAGGTGGGCGGGCTGGACGCTTACGGTCGAGCATCCGTTCCGTGTGATCAAGCGCCAGTTCGGCTACACCAAGGTGCGCTTTCGCGGTTTGGTGAAAAACACAGCCCAGCAGGTCACGCTGTTTGCGCTGTCGAACCTGTGGATGGTGCGCAAACAGTTAATGATTGCAGGAGAGGTGCGCCCCTAATGCGGGGAATGAACCCTGCGAAGCGCCCGGTCGGTTATTTCTGTGGGATGTGGGAATACGTCGTCATCAGACTTCCGGCAAAAAGGCAGGCTCTAACCTGGACGTGTGACAGGTAAGGAACGTGGTAAGCCCGTATTGCTGCCCTTGTGGCAGGTGAACCGTAAGGTGAGCTGTTGGCGGTGCGGGTATGGGATCGCAGAGAAAGCGAATGCCGGGCTGTAATGGTTCGGATAGGGGTTGGAACATTACTCCACGGGAAACCAGGCAGACTTCTGCGTGGTCGTTGAACACATGAGCGAAGATGAGGTTGGGCCTGAAAGGGTGCAGGTCAGCGCGTAAGAGCATGGGTTTCCCATGTCCGCGGCCTGAGTCCGTATAGCGGAAACTGACCAGCTCAGAGCGGATTGTGAAGATCCATCTGTACCCAGAAGCAATCAAGGCAGATAGATCGGCTCTTGATCGGGCTTACAACGGCTTGAGCCGTATGCGATGAAAGTCGCACGTACGGTTCTTAGGGGCCCTAGGCCAGCAATGGCCTGGGGGCTACCCGACTAGCGGGACAATCGAGTAGGCTGGTTACTTTTGTACAACTTTCAAGCCAGGGTTTGGCGAGCGGTAGACAGCTCCATGATTAGCAATTCTATTCCAAAAAATGTAAAAAACGTTCAATACCCCCAATCGGTTCAACAATCAGTATACGTGCTAGCTGTTCCACACTCACAATAATAATAGAGACAATTACCATGAATATTTCATCCGAAGCAGATTTCCTGCGCGCGCTCTACCAGTCCTGGACCGACCGTATGGCGGCCAATCCTAATCTGACAATTGCTGACTTACGCAGTCTGTTTGACGAATGGCACCAACCTACCTTGGAACCCGAGGGCGTGACCTACAAATCAGATGTTGTCGCTGGAGTCGAGTCCATCTGGGCGTTGCCGGCAGGAGCCGACTCCTCGAAAGTAATATTGTACACCCATGGGGGCGGCTTCGCGGTGGGTTCAGCCGCTAGCCACCGCAAGCTTGCAGGACATCTTGCAAAGCAATTGGGTGTCACAGCGGTCATCATCGACTACCGTCGGGCGCCCGAGTATCCCTTCCCCGCACAACTGGAGGATGCGACTGCGGTGTACCGCGAGCTTCTCGCTCGCGGCTTCAAGGCACAAAACATTACGACAAGCGGTGACTCGGCTGGCGGCAACCTAGCCATCGCAACAGTGCTCAAATTGCGTGACGACGGCATTGCCTTGCCGGGTTCCGTCATCGCGCTCTCCCCGTGGCTCGACATGGAGCATATTGGCAAGACCCTTGAGGCCAACCACGCAACTGATGCGCTGGTGAGTAAAGCTCTTCTGCAGGGTATGTCGGGCATGTTCCTCGGCGAGACTGTGTCTCGTACCAATCCGCTTACTAATCCACTTAAGGCCGACTACCGGGGCTTTCCGCGCCTGTATGTCGCCGTCGGGTCGCTAGAGACGCTGCTCGATAACGCCACTGACCTGGCACAGATATCCAAGGCCGCCGGCGGGGACGTGACCCTTTCTGTGGTGGACGGCATGCAGCACGTATTCCCGATCTTGGCTGGGCGTGCCCGCGAGGCCGATGCCGAACTCAGCCGTATCGCTAAGTGGTTCAAGTCCGCGTGACGGGATAGCCGCTTGCTGTTCCCGGATTTGACTGCCCGGGGTTTCATCATTCCAACCAATTAATGCGGGCCCACGCTTCCGCAAGGCGGAGCTTTGGCCGTAATAAGGAGACACGCTGTGATAACAACAAAAAATTTCGACGCCATCGTCGTTGGCGCAGGTTTTGGCGGCCTGTATATGCTGAAAAAACTGCGCGACGAGCTGGGCCTCAAGGTCCGCGTCTTCGACAAGGCTGGTGGTGTGGGCGGCACGTGGTACTGGAACCGCTATCCGGGCGCCCTCTCAGACACCGAAACCTGCGTTTACTGCTACTCGTGGGATAAAGAGCTATTGCAGGAGATGGAAATCACCACGCGATACATCACCCAGCCGCAAGTTCTCAAGTACCTCGAAACGGTGGCGGATCGCCACGAACTGCGCCCGGATATCCAATTCAATACAGGGATCACGCAAGCGCATTTCAACGAAGCTACAAACCTCTGGGAGATAGGCACCGACACCGGCGAGTCGTACACCGCCAAGTTTATCGTGACTGCACTTGGCCTTCTCTCTGCCACCAATATTCCAAAAATCAAGGGCCTCGAGACCTTCCAGGGAGAGTGTTACCACACGGGTAACTGGCCCCAGGATGTTCAGTTCGAGGGAAAACGTGTGGGCGTGATCGGTACAGGATCCACAGGTACCCAGGTGATCACCGCCATTGCGCCACAGGTCGAGCATCTCACAGTGTTCCAGCGTTCGCCGCAATACAGCGTACCGGTCGGTAACGGCCCGGTCAGCCAGGAATATGTCGACAACATCAAGAAGAACTACGAAAAAATCTGGGAGCAGGTAAAGAACTCTGTGGTCGCCTTCGGCTTCGAGGAAAGTACCGTGCCGGCGATGAGTCTTTCTGATGAGGCGCGCCAGGCAGTATTCCAGAAAGCCTGGGAAAACGGTGGCGGCTTCCGTTTCATGTTCGAGACGTTCTGCGACATCGCCACGGACGAACAGGCCAACAAGGCCGCGCAGGATTTCATCCGCGCCAAGATCGCCGAAATCGTCAAGGATCCGGAAACCGCCCGCAAGCTTACTCCGCACGATCTTTATGCCAAGCGCCCACTGTGCGACAGCGGTTACTACGCAACATTCAATCGGCCAAACGTGAGTCTGGTCGATGTCAAGGCCAATCCGATCACGGAGATAAACCCCACCGGCGTGAAAACCGCAGATAGGGTCGAACACGAGTTGGACATGCTCATCTTCGCCACTGGCTTCGACGCGGTGGACGGCAACTACACTAAGATCGACATCCGAGGCCGTAAAGGCCTGACCATCCAGGACCACTGGAAGGCCGGCCCGACCAGCTACCTAGGTGTTGCGAACGTGAATTACCCCAACATGTTCATGGTACTAGGCCCCAACGGCCCCTTCACCAACTTGCCGCCTTCAATCGAGACCCAGGTCGAGTGGATCAGCGACCTGATTCAGGAAACCAATGCCAAGAACCTCAAGACGGTAGAGCCTACGCCCGAGGCCGAGGCCTGCTGGACCAAGACCTGCCAGGACATAGCGAACATGACGCTTTTCCCGAAAGCAGAGTCATGGATTTTCGGCGCCAATATCCCAGGCAAAACCAACACCGTGTACTTCTACCTGGCCGGACTCGGTGCCTATCGGCAGCAGCTCACCGAAGTCCGAAATCAAGGTTATCAAGGCTTCCAGTTTCAGTAAAAAATCACTTGAAAACTAAGGGGGGGCAACATGAATCGCGTACAAGACAAAGTTATTATCGTTACCGGCGGCGCAATGGGCATGGGGCAATCGCACAGCGAACTGCTCGCTTCGCACGGTGCATGGGTGTTTGTGGCAGACATGAATGTGGAATTGGGCCAGACCACGGTGGCTGGTATCCGCAAGAGCGGCGGCAAGGCCGACTTCCTGAAACTGGATGTAACAAACGAGGCTGACTGGCATGCAGCGGTGGGTCAGGTTATCGAACGTGCAGGTCGCATCGACGTGCTGATCAACAACGCCGGTATCCTTATTCTGAAGCCTGTGCAAGACACGACCAATGAGGACTGGGACCGCACCTTCGATGTTAACGCGCGTAGTGTCTTCATTGGCACGCGGACGGTCATTCCATTCATGAAGAAAGCAGGCAAAGGCAATATCGTTAACGTATCGTCCATCTATGGTTTGGTCGGCGCCCCCGGTGCCAGCGCCTATCAAGCATCGAAGGGAGCTGTACGCATGTTTACCAAGTCGTGCGCGGTGGATCTGGCCCCCTTCAACATCCGTGTCAACTCGGTGCATCCAGGCGTAATTGAGACACAAATGACGCGGGATCTGCTGGCTGACTCCGTCATCCGCCCGGCCCTGCTCGGACCAACCCTGCTCAAGCGTCCGGCTCAGCCAATCGAAGTGTCACAGGCAGTGCTCTTCCTCGCGTCGGACGAGTCGTCCTTCGTGCATGGCGCAGAGCTGGTGGTCGATGGCGGCTACACCGCCAACTGACCGTTCACAACCCTGAGAACCTGAGGACTTCCGGCAGCATGCCTGTCGGCAGCCAACCATCGGGACAGTCGGAAACCGCATTCTGCTTCGGACAACTGCTGGGCGCTGCGGGAAAATTAAAAATAAAAAATAATTAGGCATCAAGGGGAAGAAAAATGATGAAGCTGATGAAGCTGGGGCTCGGAAGAAAGGTTCGGAATTTTACACTTGTCACAACTGCTGTCCAGTGTCTGATGTCGGGGACCATCGCGTATGGGGTGGACTTGCAGCCGCATGACTTCGTGCCCGCGCCGGCGGGAACGCAGATCGGCCTATTGTATTATCTTGGCAGCACTTCAGATACCTATATCGATGGCCATGGCCATGAAGTGGATGACTCGAGCCTCGACACGAATGTGGGCCTGCTTCGCTACGTTTACTATTTCGACATTGCCGGAATGCGTGCCGATGTGAACGTGTTGCAACCCTTCGGAAGCCTGAACAATATGCGAGTCGGGGGTAGCGACATCGACACCAAAGACTTCTCCATCGGGGATGTTACGCTGGTCGGTACGCTCTGGCCGCTGAACGATCCCGAACATGAACGCTACTTTGCCATTGCCACCTATCTCACCCTGCCGACTGGCAACTATTCTGCCTCCGAACCGGGCTTGGGTTCCAACCGATGGTCTCTCTCCATTCAGCCAGCTTACCTGTTCAAGATCGCCCCTCAATGGTCGGTCGATCTTGCGGGGGACGTTACTTTCTATGGTGACAACAACGATGGCCCTGGCGGGGCGGATCTGGAAAAGGATCCAAGCTTTACCATGCTTGGCTGGCTCAACTATGAGGCGAGTGCCAAGACAATGTTCTCGCTGGGATTCACGACAACCCGGGGCGGGGAGGAGTCGGTCAAAGGCGTCGATGGCTCGGATGTGAAATCAACCACGATCCGGGCGGCCTGGTCTCAAATGCTCAGCCCAACAACGCAGTTTTTGATGGAGATCGGGCATGATGTGGATGCAGAGAATACGTTCAAGCGCGATGCAACACTGACCTTCCGACTTGCAAAGTTCTTCTGAATGGTGCGGGGCGCGTGGGCCGAACCATTCGAAATGGCTCCATGAACTCCGGATCCTTGATTCAGGCCGTTTGTTTTTTTATCCGCGTGATGCTTCAGGGTAGCGCCCAAGGCTGGCCTGAGGCATCGCGCCTTAGGGTATGGCGCAGTCAGGGCACTGTGAAGCATTGCGTATTTTCATGCATTTTAGCGGGCTGCTGGTGTACCGCTTCCTGAAGACGACTGAGCTTGCATAATCAGAAAGGCCAATGCGCCAGCACGGCCGGAGCGGTTGATCGGCGTTTTTCAAGGTAGTTGTCGGTGTGCCATGAAGGCAGAGCATCTGGAGGATGCCTGCCATGCTGTATCTGTGATGAGGGCGGGCCCCTCGGATTCGCCGATCAGGCGGTGATTCCAAACCACCCTGGGCTGCATACGTAAAGAGCGTGTGTGGTGAGCGCCACGGGAAAAGGCTGACCAAGAGTCAGTCAGGTATGAGTGATTGAGACGAACGTAAGTGAACCATCGAAGAAGTGTCGATAATTGCAGACGATATCGAAACCAGAGACTCGACAACGCTCTGGGACAAGTCAGACGGGCGCCCGGGTTCTGGTCTGGCGGTATCCGGCATAGAGGTGGCGTGACGATCATTCAGGCACATGTACGGAACATGGAAATCTGTCATTGCGATGCCAAGGGAGCGATTCAACCAGAGAGGCGTTATCTCTCCGGTACTTGCGAATTGGACGCTGGATGGCCTGGAAGATGTCGTCCATGCAAGCGTGGCTTCGACAGAGCGCAAGCGTAAGCCATTCAAGATACACGTCGTACGATATGCCGATGACTTCATCATCACAGGGGCCACGAAAGCTGTTTTGCAACATCAGGTTCGTCCTGCAATTGAGGCGTTCCTGAAAGAGCGAGGTTTGGAACTCTCTGATGAAAAGACTCAGATAACGCATATCTCGCAAGGCTTCGATTTTCTGGGCCAGAACGTACGCAAGTACACCGGCAAGCTACTCATCACTCCGGCTCGCAAGAGTGTGAAACCACAGACCATCCGTAGTGACAACGGCCCGGAGTACATCAGCAGTAAGCTTGTTCTGTGGGCGGAAAAGCGCGGCGTTCGCCTGGAGTACATCCAGCCAGGAAATCCACAGCAGAACGCCTACGTCGAGCGCTACAATCGCACGGTGCGTTACGACTGGCTGGGGCATTATTTGTTCGAGTCGATCACCGAGGTGCAGGAACATGCAACTCGCTGGATGTGGACATACAATCACGAACGGCCAAACATGGCCCAGGGAGGTATCACCCCCAAACAGAAGTTGGCCCGCGCGGCCTGACCTCTACTTTTGGCGAGTGCTAAAAATGGGGGGATTACCTGCCGAAGGAACTCAAGAAACTCTTTGGCCCGGTGTCGTTGGGTAATGCGACCGATGACCTGGCCCGTCAGGATGTCGAAGGCGGCATACAAACTGGCCGTACCGCGACGCTTGTAGTCATGCGTCCTGCGTTCGATCTGACCCGGCTTGAGCGGCAGCATGGCTGGGTGCGATCCAGCGCCTGGATCTGGGTTTTCTCGTCCACGGACAGCACCATCGCATTGTCAGGCGGGTTCAGGTATAGCCCAACCACATCGACCACTTTGTCAGCAAAGTGTGGGTCGTTGCTGATCTTGAAGGTTTTCAGCCGGTGGGGCTTGAGGTCGGCAGCGGCCCATACCTGGGCGACTTGCCAGACGGTAACGCCGACGTATTTGGCCATCAGGCGCAGGCTCCAGTGAGTCGCCTCACGCGGTACACGCTGGGTCGTCAGGGTGAGGATTTCCTTAATCTTCGCCTCGTCGAGCTTGCGTGGATGTCCGCTACGCGGGAGATCGCTCAGCCCATCGAGGCCCGCTTCCTGATAACGCTTGCGCCATTTGAATACGACTGGCGACGAAATTTCCAACCGATCACTGACCTGCTTGGGCGTGAGGCCGCTAGCCAGCAACAACAGAATCCGGGCGCGTTGGCCAATGTTTTGAGGCAGAGATCCCATGCACAACCAGCTTTGCAGCGTCTCAACATCAGTGGGTTTTAAACAAAAAGAAGCCGCTGGTCGAGCCATACTACATACGCCGAAAAAGGAGGAATGCACAGTATATTTGTTATCCCTCTATAGGTAAACGAACTTTACGGACAGCCCACTAGCCGCGCACTAATAGCATCCAACGATCGGCGCTGAACCATCCTCCCCGAGCCCCCTTAGATCTTCGTCGTGATAGAGCGGCTGAAACTTCGCCACCAGCTCAGCCACAGCAAAGCCATACATTTTCAGCATAACTTCAATAGAAAATATGCTTTTCTATGCGGGCGGGTAACTTGCTAACGTAAGGCCGAAAGCAGCACCCAGAATTCCCCTGGAGAGCACTATGGTCAGATCCACACCCGCCATGACACTGGTTGACGCCGTCACCTCCAGGTTCTCGGTCAGGGGGTTCCTTCCCGAGCCCGTGCCCCGGGATATTCTTGAGCAGGTGTTCGAGCTTGCCCAGCAGTCTCCATCGAACTGCAATACCCAGCCATGGAAAGCATTCGTCGCTTCCGGAGAGTTGAAAGAGCGCCTTCGCCAGAAATTCTTGGACCGCCAGCAACAAGGTATTCCCGGCACTCCCGACTTTGGATACAACTCCGGCTTTGCAGGCGAATATCGCAAACGCCAGGTCGATTGTGCCGTCGCGCTCTACAACGAGATGGGCATCGCCCGGGATGACAAGGACGGCCGGTCATGGGCCGTAAGGCGTAACTTCGAGTTCTTTGATGCCCCCCCACATCGCCTTCCTCGGCATGGACCGGAGTTTCGGTGCCACCATCGCCCTCGACGTCGGTATTTATGCCCAGACCCTGATGCTCACCCTGCAGGCGTTCGGCATCAGTTCCTGCGCCATGGGCAGCATGCGGGCTTACCCGGATTTGGTGCGCGAGGCCTTCGGCCTTGAGGAACAGACCGGCATCCTGCTGGGCATCAGTTTTGGTTATGAAGACCCGGAAGTCGATGCTAACCGGACATGAACTGTGCGGGAGCCCCTGGAAAATTCCGTGATCTTCGGTGACTGATCGCAACACCCAGGCCCCGCGTACCGGGACTCTCTCGGGCAAGAATAATAAGCAAGCTATTTACATGTGGAGACTGTGTTTTGCATACCACCCTATCAGCAGATGATCTGAAGTTCCGGAAACAGGTTCAGAGCTTCTTCGGCAAAGCGGCTCCCGCGCATGCACAACGACTGCTTAACAAACCGGAGACCTACAAACAGGGGGTTATTCAGTGGCAGAAGCAGCTTTACGAGCAGGGCTGGGTCGCCCCGTTCTGGTCCAAAGAGTATGGCGGTGCTGGCTGGACAGTCACCCAGTCCTACATCTACGAGGGCGAGCGGGTCGCCGCCAATGCACCGGACGTAGTGCCGTTTGGCCTGAAAATGATTGGGCCGATAATCTACACCTATGGCAATGACGAACAGAAACAGCGCTTCCTGCCAGGCATTCTTAATGGTGATGACTGGTGGTGCCAGGGGTATTCCGAACCTGGTGCCGGGTCCGACCTCGCCTCACTGAAACCCCGCGCCGACCGGGACGGCGACGATTACATCGTCAATGGTTCCAAGATCTGGACCACCTACGCCCAGTATGCAGACTGGATATTCTGCCTGGTCCGTACCGATCAGACCGATAAGCCACAAAATGGCATCAGCCTTCTGCTGATCGACATGAAAACCCCCGGTATCACGGTGTCGCCGATTCGCAGCATCAATGGCGTACATTCGCTGAACGAAGTTCATTTCGATAACGTGCGGGTGCCGCTAACCAACCGGATCGGTGAAGAAGGTCAGGGCTGGACCTACGCCAAATCGCTGCTCGTCCATGAACGCACCGTCATTGCCCGGGTTGCCGAGGCCAGAAGCCAGCTGGAAAAGCTGCGCCAGCAAGCTCGCCGTGAATTCCAGGGCGGCAAGGCGATGATCACAGATCCATTATTCCGAGCCCGCTATACCGACATCGAAGTGGAACTGATGGCGCTGGAATATATGGAGCTGCGGGTACTGGCGGCGATGGCCAATAACCAGAGCCCCGGGGCGGAGTCCTCGCTGATGAAAATCAAGGGCACGGAAATCCACCAGGCCATTCACGAACTGAACATTGAGCTGGCCGGAGTTTACGGCGGCCTGATAGTTCGCGACGGCCCGACCGCCGCGGATATCGGCCACGATTTCGGTGATCAGGCCCGCAAGGACTTGATGTACGGCCGTGCAGCACACCATTTACGGCGGATCCAATGAAATCCAGAAGAACATTATCGCCAAGCGTGTACTGGGGCTTTGAGCGTAATCACGGTTTAACTGAAGGATCGGGGTGTGGACTTTTCTCTGACTGAAGAACAACAAATGCTCCAAGACAGTGCCGCGCGTTTTGTCGGCCAGGATTATCCTTTTGACCGCCGGCAAAAGGACATTGATCATCCCCAAGGCTTCGACCCGGAGCTCTGGAAGAAGTTTGCCGGGCTTGGGTGGCTGGCGGTTCCCTTCAGCGAGTGCAACGGTGGGTTCGGTGGCGATGCCACAGACCTCATGGTACTGATGGAGCAACTCGGCAAGGGGTTGGTGGCCACCCCCTATCTGCCCACCATTCTGCTGTTCGGTCGGCTGCTGGAACTAGGTGCCACAGAGGACCTGCGACAGGACCTGATCACCTGCATTATTGACGGGCAGTTGCAGGGCGGTCTGGCGTTTATGGAGCGCCAGAGTCGTTATCAGCTTGCCGATACCCGAACGCTGGCCATTGCCAAGGGTGACCAGTTCGAGATCACCGGGGAAAAAGCCCTGGCATTAAACGGACCTTGCGCCGGCAAACTGATTGTCTCTGCACGGACATCGGGCGGTCAGTTTGACGAAGACGGTATCAGCCTGTTCCTGGTGGACGCGGATGCGGCTGGTCTTGCACGCATAAACTACCGGCTCATGGACGGCCAGCAGGTGGCTAACCTCCGGCTGCAGCAGTTATGTGTCGGAGCCGACCGGCTGATTGGTGCGGAAGGTGCTGGCCTGACACTGTTGCAGAGAGTCATTGCGCGGGCTATACCCGCTATTGCAGCCGAGGCACTGGGGCTGATGAACCGGCTCACCGACACCACCATTGAATACAGTATGACCCGCCAGCAGTTCGGTGTTGCCATTGGCTCCTTTCAGGTACTGCAGCATCGGATGGTAGATATGTTTACCGCTTGCGAACAGGTGCGTTCACTGCTCTATCGGGCCATCTGTTCCGCCGACAAGCCCGACAGCCCGGCACACCACAAAGATCTCCATGCCCTGAAGGTCATTACCGGTCGCAAAGGCAAGGCCGTAGGCAATGACGCTATCCAGCTGCATGGTGGCATGGGCATTACCGATGAGCTGGATGTCGGGCACTATGTCAAGCGCCTGATGGTGCTCAACTCATTGTTCGGTGATGCGGATTTTCATCAGCAGCAACTGGCAGCCCTGTCATTAACCGCGTGAATAGCGTCGCCTTGAGCACCACCGTAGCCACCGGCTCGGCCCTGACCCGCCGTAACCTGGCGACGCTGTGTCTGCTGCTGGTGTCGGCCTGCGCCATAGCCCGGGAGCTTTCGCCAATACCCTGGTTCAGCCCGGTAGCCGGAATTGCCCTGCTGGTATTTGTCCTGCTGCAATGGTCGGGCATCAGTCTTACCTACCGCATCTTTGCGATTGTGGCTCCAGGGCTCGCGGCCGGACTGTGGTTTTCCGCCAAGATCGACAGCGCGGCGCTGGCGGCCGGGCTCGACCGGGCTGCGTTTTTTACCTTCTTCCTGACCTCCCTAGCGGTACTTAGGGAGTCGGCCAAGACCTCTTCCCTGGTACGCAGCTGTGGCAAGGTGCTAGTCAATCAGCCACCGGGGCGACGCTATCTGTTGATGGCCTTTGGTTCCCATCTGTTCAGTGTGATGCTGAACATTGGTGCCCTGAATGTACTAGGCACCATGGTACGCCGCGCCGTCCGGCCGTCATCCGATCTGGAAGCCCTGCGCATTGGCACCATCCGCCGCAAACGTATGTTGACGGCCACCATACGGGGATTCTGCGGCGTGCCCCTTTGGGCTCCCACCTCGGTAACCATGCTACTGGTGCTGTCTGGCATTCCTGACCTGAGCTGGGAGCAATACGCTCCCCTGGGCCTGTTCTGGACTCTTTTGTTTATTCTCTGGGGTGCCGTGCTCGACCGTTTTGCCTACCAGCGCCCCAAGGTTCAATCCGTCAATGGCGGCGGCCTGGTCCAACTCATCCCTCTGGTGGCACTTGTAGCCCTGATTCCCGGTCTGGCCTTTGTGCTCTCACGAATCACCGGGCTGCAATTATTCTCCACGTTGCTGATGTGCGCTCCGGCCATTGGCCTGATCTGGATCTGGGTACAGTATCGCGGCAAGCCTATCGGCATAAAAACAGGCCTGATGCTAAGGCGCATGAGGCGATCCTTCCCGGAAACCTTCACCAGCCAGCGTAACGAGGTGGTGCTGTTCACTTCTTCGGGGTTTATCGGGGTGATTCTGATTCCACTGATCGACCCAGCAGCTGCCAGCGCCTTTCTCACCCAGGCCAATATCAGCAACGCCACCCTGATGGTCTGCATTTCACTGATTATGCTGACGTTTTCTTTCATCGGCATTAACGCGATCATTACCGTTACGCTGATGCTGGGGGCATTGCAGCAGCTACCCGAGCTCAATATTCACCCGCTGATACAAGCCTCGGTTATCGCCATCACGTGGGCGGTTTTTGCCGGAGCTTCGCCGTTCACGGCCTCCTTACGCTTTATTTCCAGTTTCTCAGGAATCTCACCCTTGCGCTTCGGTCTCGAGTGGAACGGGGGATTCAGCGCCAGTGTACTGGCCATCATGTATCTGACCCTCTATCTGGTGCTTTAACACCCCGCCATCACAAACATAACAGCAGGAGAAAACTGCAATGAGCCTTCCAGATAAACTCAAAAACCGACTGACCATTCCAGTGCTGTGCTCACCCATGTTCATCATCTCCACCCCCAAAATGGTCATTGAACAGTGCAAAGCGGGCATCGTCGGATCCTTCCCTGCCCTCAACGCCCGACCGGCTGAAAAACTGGATGAATGGCTGACAGAAATCGAGGAGGCACTGGCGGCATACAAAGCGGAATACCCGGATGCCAAAATAGCGCCCTATGCTGTCAATCAGATCGCCCACCCCACCAATGACCGGCTGGAACACGACACCCAGGTGTGCGTGAAGCACAAGGTGCCGATTATCATCACCAGCCTGCAGGCCAACCAGATGATCGTGGAGGCCGCCCACAGCTACGGTGGGCTGGTGTTTCATGATGTCACCAACATTCGTCATGCCAAAAAAGCGCTGAGCCTGGGGGTGGATGGCCTGACTCTGGTCACCGCCGGCGCGGGCGGCCACGCCGGCACCCTCAGCCCCTTTGCGCTGCTGTCGGAAATTCGCAGTTTCTTTGATGGCCCGGTCATCCTCGGCGGAGCCATTACCAAGGGTAACCATATTCTTGGTGCCAAAGTAATGGGGGCGGATATGGCATATATGGGTACCCGTTTTATCGCCACCAAAGAAGCCAATGCCGAACAAGCCTACAAGGACATGATTCTGGCATCCTCGGCATCCGACATCGTCTATACCAATCTCTTTACCGGCGTTCATGGCAACTACCTGCGGGGCAGTATCGAACTGGCCGGGCTGGACCCGGAAAACCTACCAGCCTCCGACAAGAGCAAGATGAGCTTCGGCTCTGGAGGTAGCAGCAAGAGTAAGGCATGGAGAGATATTTGGGGGGCCGGCCAAGGTGTAGGTGGCATCACTGAGCTGATGTCAGTGGCGGATACCGTCGCCAAATTACGTGACGAATACGAAACCGCCAGACAACAAGTCACCCAGGAAAACTGAACACAGACGGCGAATGGCCTGGCTGCCCCCTTCCTGGGTGTTGGTTATGCTGACCACTTGCATAAGCTCACTCATTGGATTCGGAGACCGATATGGCATTTGAGCAAGAGACTCTCAGACAATTTATCGACACCGTACGTCGCTACGTGCGAGATCGCTTAATCCCTCTGTGTCTGGAAGCAGCTCAGGCGTGAGCGTTTTGATGTCGCGCGCTGCATTGTGGAGCGCTTGATGCGTCAGGCCGGTTTGCAGGGCATACAGCGAGGTCAGTCGGTGCGCATAACGGTGCCGGCCTACAAGGCTGGCTGTCCGCTGGATCGTGTACCGCGGCACTTCCATGCCGACCGACCCAACCAGCTGTGGGTATCGGACTTCACCTATGTGTCGACCTTGCAAGGATGGCTGTATGTGGCGTTCGTGATTGACGTTTTTGCGCGGCGCATCGTCGACTGGCGAGTCAGTGACCGACTTCGTGCTGGATGCTCTGGAACAGGCACTGTATGCCCGGCAACCGCACCGCGCCGGCAGCCTGATCCACCACAGCAACCGTGGCAGCCAGTACGTCTCGATTCGCTACACCGAGCGATTGACAGAGGCCGGTATCGAGCCCTCGGTTGGCAGTAAGGGCGATAGCTACGACAACGCTCTGGCCGAAGCATTCAACGGGCTGTACAAGGCCGAGTGATACACCGTCAATCATGGAAAAATCGCGAGGCCGTTGAGATGGCAACCTTGAAGTGGGTGCACTGGTACAACCACCAGCGCCTGCTGGGCTCAATTGGATATATCCCGCCTGCGGAGGCTGAGGCAAACTTCCATCGGCAACAAGCAGGTCAGGCCCAGCCTGACTTAAACGAAACGGCCTCCACAATAGCCGGTGCGATTCAGTACCCCGAGCGACCTCGCTGCTTATGCTTGTTGACCAACCAGCGTCGGATACGGCGCTCCGTGTAGGTTTGCAGGATCTGGTAGCTTTTGAGCACCGGGCCTTGATCGAAGTAACCGGCCCAGTCCCGAATGATCGAGTTGAGTTCAGCTATCCGATTTTCCGCCGTGTCCCACGTCATGCTGATCGCCGTTTCGTCGTGGATTTTACCAATGATCGCCTTCATCGCCCGCTTCGCAGGCTTGGTGCCGATATAGGGAAACTCTGAAAAAGACTTCCCGAATCTGGTGAAATACGCCCATCCGTTTTTTCGAGTGAATCAATGAAGCAGATCTCCTTCGCCGATGCTGAGTACGCTGGTAAGCGTAAGCAAACCCGTTGTGAACGCTTTCTGATCGAGATGGATCAGGTGGTGCCGTGGAAGGGGTTGATCGCTTTGATCGAACCGCATTACCCCAAAGGCGAAGGTGGACGGCCTTCATACCCGTTGATGGCGATTTTGCGTGTTCACCTGATGTAGAACTGGTTCGGCTACAGCGATCCGGCGATGGAGGAGTCACTCTACGAGACCACGATTTTGCGCCACTTTGCCGGGCTGAGCCTGGAGCGCATCCCGGATGAAACCACCATCCTCAACTTCCGCCGCCTACTGGAGAAACACGACCTGGCCGCCGGGATTCTGGGCGTCATTAATGATTACCTCGGCGACCGCGGCTTACTGCTGCGCCACGGCACCATCGTCGATGCCACGATCATTCATGCGCCCAGTTCGACCAAGAATAAGGAAGGCAAGCGCGACCCTGAGATGCATCAGACCAAGAAAGGCAACCAATTCTATTTCGGCAGTGCGACCTGAAAGTCGCATGGGTTTCTGTTCCGCAGGTTAACGCCCGACGGAACCGACTGTTCCAGGGGTTTGGGGAGCAGTGGAACCAAAAACCAACGTAAGGCTTAGCTAGAGTTCACCGCTGCCGAAAATAGGGGCGGTTATCCAGACTTTGTTTTACTGAACGACTTTTCTGCACTGCTTTTCATGCGTTTGGACGGCCTGGCGTCAGTGCCTGCCAGGGTTCGACAAAAGGATGGTTTTCCCGAACTAACCAGACGCCACAAGGGTTTGCGGGCAGGCGCTGGGCTTAAGTGCACTTTCTGTTCCGTTGCTCCCCAAACCCCACAATCAGGTCGAGAACCAGATTCGGCCTTGGGCATTGGGGCGCTCGAACTGGCTGTTTGCCGGTTCACTACGCAGCGGCAAACGGGCGGCTGCGATCATGAGCCTGATCCAGTCAGCACGCCTCAACGGTCACGATCCGTACGCCTACCTGAAGGACGTGCTCATGCGGCTACCAACGCAGCGGGCAAGCGAAATCAGTCAACTGCTGCCGCATCAGTGGATACAGCCTGAAGCAGGCATGTAACCACAGCGGTGTATCACCCCAAACAGCCTACCCGTAATAGTCTCGCACTGATTTTTTGGGCGTTCACGATGTGATACGCGGTAAGCGTTCAGCGTGTGATACAGCTACCCGTGCAGCCTGTGATACAGATACGCAAGGTGAGTTAGCTAGACGCTTACGTTCATCTAACGGGTTGCAGTAAGTGTTTTGTGTGGTGCTAAGACTATTGTGTCGAAGGTCAGATTGGAGGTCTTTCATTTCTCGGTATGGTGCATCAAAGGTTGCGGATGTGTGACGTAACCAATGCAATGAAGCTGAACGCAGATTGTCTATCTCGTCATCGCTCCAGCCTTCGTCAAGCATACGCCCCACAGCACGATCAAATAGTTCTTGGAGCAGCAGCCGAACATGCCGATCAGAAAGTCCGCCACGCCCCTTCAATGAGCTTAGCAACGGTGTTTTCTCGTGGGCAGAGGGTAGGGCAGGGAGATGTAAATACTGGCGATAGCGTATTAGATAGTTCTTAATGTATTCGTCGCGGATGCTGATCTTAGCCGCCTTGTTACCTTTACCTACCACATGGAACCACCAATTACCCATGCTATCGCGGCGGATGTCGCCCATGGTGGGCGTCCAGTTGTCACGCCCGACTAAATCTGAGATCCGCAGATACATGGAGAACAGTGTCGCAACGATGAACAACGTGCGTTCGTGCCGAGGGTCTGTCGTGGCCATGTGCTCGGCGGTATCGATCACATAGCTCCACTGCAGCTGGGTCAGGGAACGCGACGTCACGTCAAAGGTGTTACGTTGTTTAAAGATGGATTTCTGTTTTACCGCCCGGAAGGGGTTCGCCTCAGTTAGCCCCTCATCAATGGCATGCTGATAGAAGCTACCACAGACCGCGAATACCTGAGCCACCGATGCCTGAGACAAGCGGTACGGGCGGGAAACAAGACGGGCATCGGTCTCTTCGGCAATCTTACGTTCGCGCTTGGCTATGGTGCGACTGAAAGGTCGCCACTGCAAATTAACGATGTAGGTGTCTGTATCGAGTCTCTTTCGACTTCCCATGCGCAGGAATCGGGACCTCACGATGGGACCTATCCAGTCGGCTGGCGGGTTAAGGCAGAACTCCATGAAGGCTTCGGCGTCCCGCCAGAGAAGCTTATAGGCCAGGAATTTAAGCTAGCGGGGAACGCTCTATCAACCATAATACCTTCCATAGGTATAAGCCAAGCTGAAAATGCCTAGATGTTTCTGCAACTCGGCAGGGCGGAAGCTTTGCGCACGAATCTTTGCGCCGCTTTCTTTCAAAAAACGCATACTGCCACCAAGCAGGATATTCCAGTGCTCACCGCCTTTGTCTGTAGAAGTAATGCTTTCATGAGCTTTCATAAGCGCTTCTTTAACAATGCTTCGTATTTGTCGCACGGAAAGACCGGGGCGCCCGTGACTAGCCTCCAAGATAGGGTTTTCTTCGTTCTGCTCTGGGAACGGGGGTAGTCCTCGGCTTTTTCGATAGCGTCTCAAGTAGGGCAGGAACTCTGGAGTGACTTCAACTTTCCTTAGCAGCCGACCTGGCGCCTCTAGTATCAACCACCATCTGGCATCGTCTAGAACAAAGCAATTCATGCATGGGCAGTAGTTATCAGCATTTGCAAGGTCTGCAGCATGCAAACACATAAGAGTCGTTGCTGCTATTATAAAAAGAGCACGCTCACCAGCAGGATCACCCAGCGCATGAAATTCTAGCGCTTGCAGAACCTGACCTAATTGCTCGGAAGTCAAATATCGTTCCACAGGGTAAGTAGCGCGCATTCCTCTTCCATAGAAAGTTCGTGATGATATAGCTGGATTTATCGCTATCACATCTTCCTCGCAGAGAAAACCATAAAATGAACTACAAACGCTACGAATGAAACGCAAGGTTTCTACTTTAGGGCTGCGCGCCCCTACATCTTTAGATGCTCGAATATTGAAAGGCCGCCATGATTCATTGAAAACCGAATTACCATCGACTTGAGAGAATCTAGCGGTTGTAGAAAATCCAACCCAATTTGAAGGTGGCATCTTGCAAAAAGTAATAAAATTCGTAAACGTCTCTTTATCTAGTGTCAGTACAGTTTTTTCGGCAACAATCCAGCTCCATAGGAGCAAACGTTCAACGAATGTTCGGTAATTATTAAAGGTTCCAAGCGGGTGACTATGATATGCAAGAAAGCGGATAGCGCATTTTAAGTCCGTTTCTACATCAAGATTAGCGGAGAGACTACTGAGGAAGGCTTCGATGCAGGGGTAGCGAGCGTAGTACAGCCCGAGATCGAGAGACATACTTTCGGGACCAGCAAGGACAGGCCGAGGGTCTATGACTTTTGACATTGACGATCCCATTGGTCTAAAAGGAAGTCACGAGTACTCTTGAAAAATAGCACAGTATTTAGTCTTCTTTTTAGGCTTTTTAAACAGGCAAAAGCCTCATCAGGATTCTCCTTTTTTAACCGTTAACGAGGGGGGGCAAGGGAAACCTTGACAGCGGAGAATGCTGCATCTCACTGATATCTTGGTATTTTTTTTAATCAGTCATTTTCTACTTTTTCATCAGGCGTCACAGCGAGGCTAAAGGACGCATCCTAATTATTAGGCTGCTACCGAATTTAACATAACAAAGATTATAAGAAGTCTAAGCTGTTGTTTATAAAGGGTAAGTCTACTGATCAACGACGCCTTTTACTGACTCTCGGTACGTCGATAGCACCTCAGGTGTCTCTGGCGCGCCGGGCTCCTGAGCAACTGGGTCCGCAGTGGATGAGGCTACGAAAAAGCGCCCCCCAGGGAGTGCCGGCAACCGTTGCTTTACGTCTGGTCGTTTTGCTGATCGCGAGTCTCTATCGAAGTTCTTGAGGCCAACGATCCTTGCAGCGGGTTGCCCATCGAGTACGAAGAATGGAAGGTTGGCATGCAGCATTGCGTCATACCGGCTGCGCTCGGAAAACCACAGCATGGCCCGCGGATGCGGAGCGATGGGCTTTGGCACATCCAGCATATCGGTTTCAGCCATATTCGCAATGCTGCGCAGATCGATCCACTGGGGGCTATTCACCACCGGCTCGCCGGTGGCCATAGATTTTTCATGGGCCTCGGCGAGCAGCACCTCACGGACGTGGCCAACAGTGACACGCTCTTTTCCTGAGGTGTGACCGGCCCAGGTGAATGTGATCTGTCTTGGGGCAGCATCAAAAACCTGGATTGCGCGCTTCAGCTGGTTGAGGGAGAAATTTTTCCCCAGGGCCTGGCGCATGATGTGGGAACGGCGGCTGACGGCAACGTTGCGAAACACTCGCTCAGCCTCGATCGCATCCACCAGCTCGCTCTTGCAGCGGTTCACCGCCCTGCCCTCATCGAGTATCGATCCGGAGAGGATAAAGTACCCCGGCAAACGCAGCACGGTACCTGGAGCCTGGCCGAGATCGCGCTCAAACTCGCGTAACGCCTCTACAGCGGCCTTGATCGCGTCAGTTCCTGTCAGTACCTGGACGTTAATTCGAGATGGCGTCCTCTGTTCAGTGAGGAGCGGGATGCGCCATATCATCCCGCCGACAACCAATGCGGGCCACTTCTCATTGAAAGCCTCAACGGTTTCGACCAAGCGCTCGTAAGCGGAGACAATTGCGTCAGTCATCTAGGATTCCTCATAATACCACCCCTTCACTACGGCTATACCGTATGCCCTCCTCCCCCTCCGCTCCATGTTAACCAGGAGCGACGCCGAGGGTGCGAAAACGATCTCGCGATTGAAGGGGTGGTATTATCGAGTATCCCAAAATCCGCTCATAAAAAAACCCGTTCGAAACGGGCTTTTTTTGCTACGTGTCAGCTCAACGAATTTGGACTGCCTCAAGGGACAACAGATCCTCAATGTGATCCGCTGCATCGGCCCGCAAACGGCTCTCCAACCTTTCTCGATTGATGTGTTCAGTTTCGCTCGGCTCAACGAGCAAGACTACATAGCCTTGATTCCGCAGCTGCTGAAGCAAAGCTGCCTGGTCGCTGGAAATGGGCATGAAAATATCTCCTGTGATCAGTGGGTGATTTTCAAAAGTCGAAGCATGCTCGAGGAGCACTACGCGGCAGCCACCTGTTTCTTCCTGAAAACCATCGGGGTATTTGGCTTGCGGCCGTCACGCCGGTCGACGAATTCTTTCATGATCTCCAACATCGTCGAGTTGACCGCAAGAACTCGCATCGCGCGGGTACACGCGACGTAGAGGAGGTTCATCTCATCAATCCATGGTTCCTTTTCGTTCTCTGGATTGAATGGATCGAAGGTGAAATCCTCAGCCAGTTGCACCGCATCCCACTCCAAGCCCTTCGAACGATGCGCGGTGCTGAGGGTGATGGTGGCTTCAAGCTCATCAGTGACCGCATTGCGCCGCAGCTTGGCAAACAACTCCGGGAGATCCGCACTGTACTGCTCGATGATCTTGATCGAGCGGTTCATCTCAGGGTCTTGGCTTTCATCGGCAATCTGCTTGTAGAGATCGTAATCAGGATATTCCTGGAGGAGTTTTTTTCCCTTCACTCGGTCACGCCACCCCTTCGATAGCGCATGTAGGTCTTCAAGATCCTGGAGGTTGTAACCCTCGATCCCCCCAACCCAGTAGATCTTTGCACCAGTCTCTACATTGGCCAGCGCCGTCTCGATCACTCCAACCACCGTCCGGCAGAGTACGGTGCGATGTTCAAGGTCAGCAGGTAGTGCCTTGGAAACACGAGTCTCGCCGCCAAGCCCAGCCAGTTGGCGGGATTCACCCTTGAACGCGAGAACCATGTTGGCGACGTGCGCAACGGCAGACCCGAACCGAAACGACTGAGTGAGGTAGTGGACTTCCGCTTTGTCGAGCCAGGTTGCATTGAGAGCATCTACGGCCCCCCTGAAGCGGTACAGCATCTGATGGCCATCACCACAAACGACTACGCCCATTCCGTATGCCGCCTGCTGCGCAAGCACACCAGCAATCACTGGATTGATGTCCTGCGCCTCGTCTCCAAGCGCAATATCGTAACGATCCCGCAGATTTGGTTTCGAGAGTGCCCAAAGCTTGAGATAGCCGTCGTGAGTGATATTCGCAGCCTCGTTTTGGATGTCGCACATTTGCAACCAAAGCTGCCTGGCTCCCTCTACGATGCTTCCGGCGGCGCGCTTCATTCGCTCCGTTTTGAGCTTGTTGACGGGGCAGTGACATAGCTCGATGTCGTCATCCGCGCTGGCCAAATAATTGTTCAGCGTCTCTTGCACGCTGCGCACCAATTCCCAGTTCTGTGAGCCGATAATTCTTGCGATGTCGGTCAGGCGCAGGTTGCTCGTGAGCTTGTGTCTGTACTTCGATCCGATCGACGCATAAGCCAAGCCGTGGGCTGTTTTGCACGTCACGTTCGGCGGAAACTTTTGCTTGGCAGCAATCTCGACGCTTTTGTTGTAGCAGAGGTAGAGCAGACGGCATTGAGGCCGAGCCTTGGCATAGCCAACAAGCGTGGTGGTCTTCCCTGTTCCAGCAAAAGCCACCAGCTTGACGATACGGGCCAACGAGTTAATCGCTGGCCCCTGTTCGTGGGTGAAGTTCATCCCTTGGATCTCCGTTCTGATATGCCTCCATGGTTGCATAGCCACGCACAAACCCAAGCGGGGGCTGCTAGCTCTGCCCTCTAAAGGATTTGGGTATTCCTGGAGAGGTGGCAATGTCTTCTCACACCCGGAATCAGAGCAGCAACCATGACTTACAACGAGACCCTTGCTTCCTATCAGCGCCTTCTTGAAGCCAATCCAGGGAAAGCATTGCAAATCGGCGACGATTGCTACGCGGTGCTGATCAACGGAACCTTGAGTGGGGCATACGCCACCCTGGATGGGGCTGTTGATCTTGGGACAATCTTCCACTTTGATCGAGAAGCTTGGGATGCCGAATGCGAGTGTTGGGACGGCGATGTTTCTGGCATGCAAACAGCATTTTGCGTAGCCACTCCCTCCCTTGTTGAACTTCCGCCACCACCCGCGGGGAATGGCACGCCCAACCAAGGGAAAAAAGAATGCTAGGGTTCGCCGCCAATCCGATGCCGAACAAAGCCAGGGGAATTCCGTTTGGGATTTACGGGACTGCTGGCAGGATGAATGCAGATCAAGGGAGCCGTAGCTTATGACAGCCATCCAACTTTTCCAGCAGCGCCAATCGGAGCCGGTATGCACCGATCTGATTCAGATGATTCGTGACGGCATGATTCGCCGGCTCAAGCGATTTGTTGTAGAACCTTACGATGACGGCATCACCTGGGGGATTCAGACAGTCGCCATAGCAACACCTGATGCTGATGACGGCGACCAGTTTCCGGTTGTGATTGTCGACCTCCACGAAGACGACCAGGCTGCAATGTCGTTTGCCCTGAGCGTCTTCGACGCGCTCAAAAATGCAGGCCGAGCATCAGGCGAGGATGTATGCCAATGGCGGCGAAGCCTCTTCACGCTTGTACCTAATTACTGAGCGCTGCGCGCCCCAGACCGGGCCAAGAAAAACCCGCCATTAAGGCGGGTTTTTTGTGGAAGTGGCACCAAAAGGACGGCAAATGACGATTCGAATACCTAAGCGGAAAAAACCGGCACCGGCGACACTGCTCACAAAGGCACAAACGGTCGTCAGATGACGACGCAAGCTAATCTGGTTGCTCTCCTTCCTCTGCCGAAACAGCGAACAGCAGACCGGCTTCTTGTGCTTCAGCCAACTCACCCAAAGGCTTCGTGATCAGCCATTCGCTTTCTTCGGCAGGGTCATACTCAGGAAGCGGGGGAAGATCTTCAGGGTCAAGTTCCAGATTAAGCGGGAGCTGTGCGAGGTCACAGAAGGTGAACTTGATTGCGATCACCTTCCGCCCTTCCCTCCTCAACTCGTAGCTGACATCCAGATTGCTCTTAGTCTTCAGCTCCTCAACTGCCGGATCTATGACTCTCTGGCGAAGGTTGTTGAATCGTTGATAGGCATCCGACAAGCCAAGGGCGACCCGCAAGGCTTCAACCTCGATGTAGGCCCATCCAGTCTTCCGAAACTGCATCAGCATCTCGAATAGCCGGAACGAATGGCTTGAGTCCAGGCAGGCAACGCGCCGTAGATCATAGCTGGTCACTTTGCTGTACAGCATCGTGAGATAGGGCATGACATGGATGGTGAACGACAATTCAACGCGACCTTCACCATCCAGATATTTGGCCCGATCAACCCACCGCTTTCGCTCCATTCCAGACCCGTCAAAGGTCTTGATATCGCGCTCGTATAGCTCATCAGCTGCCACTTTCATCTGCTCATAGGCATGCCTGAGCTGGACGCCGTAGATATCCGAATAGTCCACGGCCGACACTGACACCTTTTTCGGCATGGGCCTTCTTGGATCGAGCTTGCTAATAGCCGCGAGGATCAATCGCTGCTCGTTGAGAGTCAGCCGGTACGATGCGGTAATCAGCGTATTGGATTTCGTGACCCGGAGCGGCTTAGGTTCCGGCTTGGTAGGTTTGGGTAAATTGGACATAACTGGCCCTACGATTAGTAACGAAACCCTACAGAGAGTTTCCCCTGTAGTCGATACCCAGGAATTTTTTAATCTCTCGACCCCAGTAACCACGGGCCCCGCAGATCACCGCCTGTTCACTTGGCTCGGCATCGCATGAATCTGTAGTCGATAGATAGCAGCCGTAATTTGTAGTCGATAGGCTTCCGTCCACCCCGTACAACAGCCGTAATCTGTAGTCGATGGTCCGCGGCACCTTCGATCCGCAGCCGTAATCTGTAGTCGATAGCAAAGAATTTGGTGGCACTGCTACGGGCAATGGCCGTCCAGGCATAGCCGTAATCTGTAGTCGTATCGAGCAAATGGCTGCTATCGCAGCCGTAATCTGTAGTCGATAGGCTCAGGTGAGGACAGGAAAGACTATTTATTGGCGATTCCACGCAGGATTGGGGCAAAACATCGAGAAACGTCAAAGAAACGGCGAATAAACATAAATATCCTTTAAAAACAAGGAGTTACAGAGTTTTTGCCGTAGGCAAAGGCCAGTCTGGCAAATTCAAAGCACAAAATGGCTTGAAATCGAGCCATAAAAACTCAAACTCGTGCTATGTGCACAACCCAACAGCCGGAATCTGTAGTCGTTAGACGCAGCCCAGGGCCTTCATCTGGCCTGTGGATAACGGCCGGAATCTGTAGTCGTCACAGCCGGAATCTGTAGTCGCATCAGCCGTAATCCATAGTCGCAAAGCCGGAATCTGTAGTCGCAATGCCGTAATTTGTAGTCGATAGTCCTCTGGAGGCCCCGTGGCACAAGGGCTCCAGCCTTCTAAAAACAAGAGAACAACAAGAGAAAAACAATTAAAAGGCTTTTAAAACTGAAAAGCTGATTTTCTGAAGGTTGAGAAGCAAAGGCCAAAACCAAAGCCAAAAGCAGACTCAGAATCCGAGGGCCGTTTTTCCGACGACAATTCGGTTCGAAAGCAGCACACCCACCAGGTCGGCGAGGAGAAAATGATCCCAACCGAACACGACCTGGAGGAACCCAATGAATACTGCCGCTTTCGCGGGCGTCGCAGCTTATCTGCTCAGCATGGCTGCTATAGCGCCGGAGCCGGTAAGCCTAGCTGTAGGCGTTACGACGATCGTAGACGTCCAGCAGCACTACACCATCATCGACAAGATTGGTACTTCCTACACCGGCGGGCCGGTACTTAACCTTTCAGAGTGGGAGGTCAACCTCGAGGGTGTCACTGACATTCAGCTGGCCTTCAACGCTGAAGGGGTCCTGGATGTCGCTACGGTAAAAGCTGACAAGCTCCACCTGGAGGAGGTGCTGAATGGCTTGAGGAGCCAGCTGCAAATCAGCACTGATGAATCCAGCCTTGGCTTTGAGAACGTGACTTTCTTGTCTGGCTCCACCGAGGTGGTTGTCGAATCGCATCCCCTGGACACCCAATTCACAGTCAATTACATCAGCGCCGACTTCAAACGCGCACGCACCCAAGCTCAAAAACAGTACGCCTAATTAATTCACAGAACAGCCCTCCTCTTTCCATACAAAAACCAGTTCGCTTCAAACCATAAAAAACAGCCATAAACCCGAACTGATCGGCAGGATACCTAGCCATCAGTTCGGGATAAGCAGCGGAAAAAAGGCCCGTACCATGATTTAGCCTTGAAAATATGGCGTTACGTATTATCATCCCCCTGTATTCAGCAAATGCAGGGATTGTCATGCAGCAGTCAAGCGAGCAGTTTGAAGAAGAAACGGTCAACTACACCGACTTCGACGCCCTCCTCTATCCTCCCCAGTTCGCGGCCGACTGCTTCGGCCTTACCACCCGTCGCCTCAAAGATATTGAAGACGAAAACGGCATCGAGATTCGCCGGGTTCCGCGAGGAACTGTCACCTCAAGGGCTTATACGCTTCGCGATATTTTTGACATCGCTGCGCTTCGCCGAGCGAAAGGCTACGCAAAGGGACTGCCTCGGCAGATTGTTATCTCAACGTTCGTGCAGAAAGGCGGTACCGGAAAGACGACAACCTCAGTCAACTTTGCTGTATTCCTTCAGCTTGCAGGTCTGCGGGTGCTTTGCGTTGATAACGATCCTCAGGGCGATTCGTCCAGCGTGTTTGGCTACGATCCAGATCTCGCACTATCAGATCTCGAGGCGATGGGAATACCAGCAGATCGCTATGTCGCCGGCCATTTTGGCAGCCTCCTGAGTCCCGATCTCCGGGTGAGATGCTTTGATCCAATGACTTTCGAGGAAGTCGTCAAGAAGCCATTCGGTGAGAACGGGCCACACCTGATTCCTGCCGATGCATATCTGGAAGACCTGGCCGTGGCACTCGATGCCGAAAACAATATGGACTTCTGGTATGCAGGGTGGCTTGAGCGGGCGCGTAGCGGAGAAATCCCAGGTGTCGATATCTCCTCCTATGATGTGATTCTGTTCGACAACGCGCCTACCGCCTCCAGGCTCACCAAGAACTCCATTGTTGCCAGCGACTTTGTGCTCTGCCCTGTACGGATGGATAAGTTTTCATTCAGGGCGCTGATGCGGCTAAACGACTGGATGGTTCGATTTGCGAAAGCATATCGCCGCTCTCCGGGAGTGCTCGCTATCCCTACGATGTTCATCCGCAACCGCAAACGCATCCTCAACAACCTGGTCGTCCTGAACGATCTTTTCCCTGGTCGGGTATCTGAGGAAAAACTCTATTACTCCGAGGATTACGGTAAAGCGCTTGATCAAGGCGTTCCCCTGCTGGTCTGGAAAGGTGCCTCTTCCAAGACTATTGACTCGATGCGCAGTGTTTTCGGTGAGGCGTTGAAACGAATACGCGATCTGGCCGCTCAGTGATTTGAGGTGGTGCTCGGAGCACCAGAGCCGTTAGATTTGAGTGGTGCTCGGAGCACCACTCAGCGAGTTCAGAAAATGGTGGTGCTCGGAGCACCACTTATAACTTGAGAATATGAGTGGTGCTCGGAGCACCACCACTAGGTTTCGGAGGAAGTATGGCCAAGTCGGAGGATTACCCAGGTCAAAAAAAGACCCCCCCTCTTTGGGTCACCGGGGTTCGCCCGCCAGCGGAAATTGCTGAGCCGAATCTCAGGGTTTCCGTTGCAGACATGCTCGCAGCGCAAAGGGCGGAACAGGAGGACAGCGCTCCAGTTCCAACCCCGGTTGCAGCTCCAACGCCAGGCCATAGCGATGAATCTCTTGCCGCAAGTGATAGCGGCGTCCTCGCTGAAGTAAAGGTCGAGTCGATTCGGGTATCTCCCTTTCAGCCTCGCCTGACCTTCAGCGAGGCTGCTATTGAGGATCTGGCGAACTCGATCGCCTCTGTTGGGCTGGTAAAGCCGTTGACGGTTCGTCCTATAGGGGAAGGAGCGTATGAGCTGATCGGCGGCGAGCGTCGTTGGCGTGCTCACAAGCTGCTGGGCAGAGAAACCGTCACCGCCTATGTTCGCTCCGTTACGGATGCAATGGCGAAAATCCTGGCCTTGACCGACAACGAGGGACAGGAAGCTCTAACCGAGTATGAGCGCGGTCGTTCCTATGCCGCGATTATGCGAGCTGGGGAAGAAAGTTCGATTCGTGCTCTGGCGCGCAGAGTAGGGGTCAACCATTCGATAGTTAGCAGATGCCTTCTCCTAATGGATCTGCCAGAGGAGGTTCGAGCGATACTCGACACGAATCCAGGGCTTATCGGTGGGAAATGGGCAAAAGACTTCATTGAATTCAGTCGTACCGAGCCGGCGCTGCTTCTGCAAGCAGTTACCTCTATGCGCGATCATCAATGGACGCAGGAACATGCTCTTCGGTGGTTAGCGAAGGAGGTTGCCTCGCGTGATCAGCAGAAAACGCCGAGCAAGTTCACCGACAAAGAGATCAGTGGGATAGGCAAGGTTCGTGTAGATGGGAAAAAGTTCGAGCTTCGATGCGAGAAAACTGTCGACGCGAAGCGGCTGGCTGAACAATTTGAGGCCTTTTTGAAGACCATAGATCGCTCCCTCATTGCAAGCGAATGATTATCAATTATATTGTAATGAATGATTTCAGACGCGAAACTGGTTAGAAAACGTGAACACGAAGGCGAAGTGCCATGACAGAATATGGTTTTTCAGACTTCGAGATAGGGATATATGGCAACCGCAGTCGCGCAACCAGAACTCAGAGTGGTGCAACCGCAGACACGATTCACCGCTCTCGCACAGCTGCCAAAGATTGAGCCTGAGCATTTGCTCGGCCTAAGCCGTATCGAGCTGTTTTCAGTGATTTCAGAGCACTGGCTGAAGTGTTCAGCCCCCGCGCGGATTCACATGTTGAGCAGCGAAGATCGGTTCATCCGCGGCGAGGCGCGGGCTCAAAACAAAGCATTAAGCGTCACGCAAATTTGCGCAGACCAAGCGCCAGGGGTTATCTATGAGCAATTCAACCAAACACCGTATCTCGCTGGCGTATGAGCACGAAGGTGAGGTGCGGCAGGCTTCAGCTGAGTTGAACCTAACGAAGGCGAGCATCATCTTCAGCGGGCTTCCGAGCATAAAATTCCAGGTTTCTCTAAGCGATCCTGAGCAAGTCATATTGCAGTTGCCCACAGACCGCAAAGGAAAAAAGCCAACGGTGTCTTGCGACATCTCCTCGATTCCTGAGCTGGAAGCGGCGATGGGGGAGGTGCGTAGGCAAGGCTGGCTAAGGCCGAAGGTGTCAGTGAGTGAGTGTGAGTGAACCGAGGCCGATGCCATGCTCTGAGGTCGAGGCGCTTGAAATCGATATCCAGGAAGCTCACAAGCGCACCCCTTTGCAGGAATCGCAATTGACCGCCCAGATCATTCGCTACTCTGGTTGCTTGAGTACGCACGGAGAGTAGGCCGAGAGCCGCAGGCCTAGCACAGAAGCTCCAAGGGAGGCTGTCCACGCGCTGTCCCAGGCTCCGGACAGGAAATGATCTACATAGATCTCCGCGATAACCTATGCTTCAACCACAGCCAGCTCACTTTCCTTCTGTAGGAAGGGATCGAGCTTACGGCGGTCAAAAAACTCAAAAAGCATCAAATTAATGAAACTTATCACGCCTTAAATGGTCAGTGATGGCCTAATGTTTGCTGTAGGCATGGCCCTAGCTTATGCTGTGCTATGAGACAACTTTTTTATAGGTGTTGCCGTTCTGCAACCAGTTTACGAGCTGAAAAGATGACGAACTTTTGACGCCGTTTTTTGTGTGGTGGTGCAGAACTGTATATTTATACACTGATTAGCATGCAGCCTTTGCCTTGACAGAAAATACCGAGATTCAGCCATGATCACAAAGATGCCGCCTCATGTAGTCAGAAGCTTTCCCTACTGGGAGACGCCACCGGAGCCGGGCCAGGATTTACATGAATTGAAATGGGGTGTCATGGAAGTCCTTTCAGACAAGTCGCTTAGATTCGTTGACACAAAACCAGATCAAGAAGCTCTCGAGGAATTAATAAGCCAACTTCAAGAGAAGATTTAATATTGATTTAGATTTATTGTCCTGGGCTTCTGTAGATCACAACCCCTGCTTAAATGGCAGGGTTTTTTTTGCGTGAATATCGACGACAGGTCAACAAAATGATCGCAAATTCAGACGCAAAAACGACCTGAAAAAGCGTCATTTATGTATGTATTCGACTTATCGTTCCTAGATGAACATGGAACGAGAAGCTGCTTATGCAAAGCTATGATTTGGAGTTTCACGATTACGCTCAGCTATTTCCGCTAATCATTGGTGATGACTACGAAGCCCTGCTTGAAGATATCGATACCAACGGACAGCGTGCCCCGATCGTTCTCCATGAAGGAAAGATCCTTGATGGGCGAAACCGATACCGCGTTTGCAAGGATCTGCTGATCGAACCCCGAACAGAGGAATACACAGGAGATGATGCCCTGGGTTATGTCCTCTCTCTGAACCTCTATCGACGGCAGCTCACCGTGGCACAACGGGCTTTGATCGCTGCCGAGCTGTCCTCACTGCGCGGGAGTAGCGCTATCACTGTTGACCTGGAGAAGGCCGCCGGGCAGGAGCTGGAAGCCGCCAAAATGGCTATTGAGGAGGCAGCCAAAGTCCTGGGTATCAGTCCGCGCTCTGTGTCTTCTGCGTGCAAGGTTGTGCGGGACGGTGCCCAAGAGCTGCTGGATGCTGTCAAGTCCGGCGAAGTGAGCGTATCCGCAGCTGAACAGGTGGCTAAGCTGGGTAAAGAAGCACAGCAAGAGTTGTGTAGCCGTGGGCCTAAGGCTATTCGTAAGGCCGCGAAGGACATGAGGGAGGAGGGCAGATCGAAACCTGAATTGACCAATAAGCCACTTCCGCCCTCAGAAAAAAACGGTTCCCTGCCTCCGCCGGTGCCGCTTGACGATGATGAAGATGTTGATTCAGCACAGGATGCGCCGGCTAACCAAATAGCCGCGATTGAGCAAGAGTCGGACGTTTTCTATACCTCGGAGAGAAAGCCAGCGGCTCAGCTACTGTTCGAAATGGCTGATGCCGGAATGCAATTTGGTCGAGAAGCTGAGGGCGTTGCCGACGACATCATGAATGAGGTTGAAGAAGGCCTCGATCTTCAGTTCCTTGCTTTTGTTGTGGATGTAGCAAAGAGGTTGGAGAATCGGGTGAAGGCAAAAATGCAGGCCCGATATGCTGAGGAGACGTGAGGGTTGGGATTTTCTGGAAGGGTGATTTCATAGGTTAAAGCCCGAACAGAAAAGGAGTACCCACATGCAAACACCTCAGGACGACACCGTAATGGATTTTGGCCCGAACCTCTTCGGTGGCGAGGGTGGCTCCGCGCCCATCCCTTCCGCTGATGATGCAGATGCTACGAACGAGGCCCTGGAGGGTGCGGCGAGTGTTTCTCATCAGATGACTGAAGGTTGTATCGAAGAGAAGACAGCCGAGGCCGGCGGCGGCCAGGCTGGAGGTAACAGCGCTCCCTCGAGCAGCAATGTTGCACCTGGCGTGAACACTCAACAGGCAGCCACTCAAACCAAGGCAGGGAAGTCCGAAGTAGGCACCAAAGCCTTGTCCAGTGTGAAAGCAGCCGTGAAGGTTTTCGAAAGCATCAATGGCTTCGACGAGCAAAGCGCGACTCAGCGTACCGTTGTTCGCGATCTGATGTTAAAGCAGTCCGAAGCCATGGAACTCAAGCTCCAGGGCAAGAAACCTTCCGAGGGTGAAGACTTTGATGCCATTGCTAAGCAGCTCCGGCGCGAGAACAACCGCCTCGACTCCCTGCTTGAAGGAAAGGAATCACTGTTCGGCAAGGCCCGGAAAGCCGCCGAAATTGCGATCGAAAACATGCAGGGCGTAATTGCCGAAATCAACCGTTTGGAGGAGGAGGCTTAGCCCTCCTGGACGCCATGAACAAGAAACTGTTCGCCAACATTCAGTTTTACGCCTTCTGGCCTTGCGCCGGATACCTTGCAGGCTATGCATTCCTTGCATCGGCAGGCATGATCTAACCAGCAGCCCTAGCAAGCCTGGCGCGCCCCGTCACGGCTCAGGGCCATGAAACCAAAACCAAGGAGACAAGATGTCCCTCATCACCGAGTACCGAGCCACAGAGGAAGCCATCAAGGAGCTTCAGGACCGCCTGGAGAAGCTGAGCGGAAATGAAGCCCTTTTGAAAGAGATGGAGTTCGAGGAAAAGCTGCGGGCCTTGATGTCTGAGTATGGCAAGAGCCTGCGTGACATCATCGCGATTCTTGACCCGGACTATCGAAAGCAGATTACCCATCAGCCTGGCAAACCTCGTGCGCAACGAGCAGTCAAGATCTACCGCAACCCCAACACGGGTGAGCTCGTTGAGACCAAGGGCGGCAACCACAAGACGCTCAAGGAGTGGAAGCAAGAGCATGGCGCTGATGTAGTCGAGACATGGCGAACCCAGTGAGTTTGCGCTTCCGCTGATCTTCCAGAATAAAAGGCCGGTGATCCCGGCCTTTTTTGTGAGCTCGGTTTGGCCACCGGGAGCTTGGGTTTTTTCAATTGAATGAGAACTTGAAATGGAGGTAAATAACTATCAACGGAGGATCAAATGGATAGCACTGAAAACGTCGATGAACGCCTGTTGGCCGCGGTTATGGATGAAGCGCAAACAGACTTCAGCATAGCCAGTATTGCAGTTGAGAAGATCCGTCAGGGAGCTGAAAGCATCGCCGCCGGCATGCACGGTCGCAACCATGTGAAGGCGTCTTTCGAGCATTATGACGGTACACCGATGTCGCCTGAAGAAGCCCTGGCTCACCAGTGTGTCCATGCGGCAAGTATCGGAAAATCCCTCGGCCAGGAATTTCTTCTGAAGGCACCTGCTCCCCTCCTGGAGCAATTTTCCGCCGTGGCAGGGAACCGTAACGTTGCGGACAGTGGGGCAATGCTCGCCGGTCTGCTGCATGGGTTCATGATTGCATTCGCCACGAGGGAGACGGAGGAGCGAGCGCTGAAAGCGATGCTGGAGGTGGCCCGGATCTGTGACGAGGCCAACAATATTCGAGGCACCTCTTTCGGCCAAGCCAGCGAATGAATTGTTGCTCGGCGAGTGACTGGTCGCCGTTTATGCCCATTGAGGCACTGGAAAGGAAATGAGTCATGTCTAACGACAAAAACGTTAAAACTGAACGGCCGCGGATGCTGGTCGTGGACGAGTACAGCAACTTTTTCGGGGGCCTGAATGACACGCTGAAGGAAGAATTGCGAAACGTGTCTGGCGTCCCGAATGCAACCTACCTGGTCAATGACGGGAAGGTATTCGTCTTCGACAAGCTGGTGCACCTGGTGAAAGAGCGCCAGAAGGAGCAGCCGCATGCACAGCTGCAAGAGATGGCCCGCAGCTTAACGGTCGAAGAACTGGCTCTCAGCTTGATTGCCGAAGCAACTGTTTCTGCCAAGGAAGCCGTCGAGGCCTGGGGAGTAGTGCCGGTTCCCTACCAAACGGAAACTCTTGCGGCGATGGACACAGCCACCCTTGAATCTCGGGCGACTGGCCGCTTAATCCTGCACCGCCCCTTCAATGCTCGACTGCCGGGGGATTTCCAGGAGGAGGGCGACGTGAAAGCCGCGTTCGCCAACCTCCTGGTGGGTGGTGTTCTCCCTGGTAGTGGTGACTTCACCTATCGCGGGCAGCCGATGACGCTGCGCGATCCCCTGGATCTGGCGCTGCTGCCGGCCCGGCCTGAAATCCCCGAAGGGCCGGCGGCTGAAGGCTGGGTCTACACGGCGCTGGGTAACGTCGAGTTCGAGGCGGGCTTTGAGCCAGTCTCGGAGGTGATGTTCAACGCCGTGAAGGAAGCTGAAGCGAAGTGGCGTGGTGATATCGCTCATGCCGCCAAGCATGCTCAAGAACGAGCTGCAGAGGTCTGGGCCCAGGCTGCCGGCCTGCGCCTGGAAACGCTGAACGACCCGACGGAGGAGGTGCCGGAGTACGGGGAGGAAGAATTCCCGCAGCTGCGAGCTCTCTACCCAGAACTGTCCATGCTGTCGGATGGCACCCTCTACTCGTTGTTCGACGTGTTCCAGATGGAGTGCCACTTCATCAACGGGTGGGCGGCGAACCGTGACGACGATTTTCTGTTCTATCTGCTCGGTAAGGTCGCAGACCGCAAGAACGATCACGACACGGCTAAAGAGGTCGGTGAGTGGGTGGCCGACGCCCTGTTGCATGGTGCAACCTTGGATGCTGCCCTGGAGATCGGTCGTAGTGCTGACCGATACAACCAGGCGATCGGCAAGCTCGCGCACCGGATTGCCGATGCCATGCGCTTCCTGGCTGAGGACAAGAAAGCGACCGATCTTCGTGGTCGTACTATCACGACTATGGGGGACACATTCCGGATCGGCAGGAAGTACAACGCCACAGCTATGGTGGTGGAGCAGAAACTTCCATTCTGATCTCACCTATGAAATATAGGAACTGCGAGGGAGGGGGGCACAGTTCAGGCAAAATTGGTTGTTATTCGGGCGCTTCTGGCTGAGCGCCCTCACCTCGGTGGTCAAGCGGCCGGCTGCACCTTGGCCAGGTCCGACCCAGCATCAGGGGCAAGCTCCGAAACCAGATCCGATACCTCACCTTTCACCTGGGGAGCGTTGGCGACAAGAAAGTCCCCCCAATCCTTCATCAGGGCGCGACGCTTATCTAGCAAGTCACCTCGGTTATATGCTGCTTCAACCTTACTGTTGAGGGTATGCGCGAGAGCCATTTCGCAAACCTCTCGCTGGTGATCGGTTTCTTCCGCGGCCCACGTCCGAAAAGTAGATCTGAACCCATGCGGTACGACGCCATCGACCTGGAGCTGATCGAGCACCCTTGCCATGGCATTGCCGGGAATAGGGCCTGTTCGCCAGGAGTTGAGAAATATCCATTTGTCATGCTTTCCGACCTGCTGCCGTAGCACCTCGAGCATTTGCTCGGTAAGGGGTACCCGGTGAGCCTTGCCCGCTTTCATGCGTTCTGCTGGGATGTACCAGATTTTCTCCTCCCAATCTATTTCCGGCCACTGGGCCCCGCTCACCTCTTGGTTACGGGTCGCAGTCAGAATTGCGAATTCAGCAGCACGAGCTGCTGCCCCATCCAGGGAATCGAGCCTGGCCAACAGCTCGGCAGTGCGTAAAGGTGTCGGAGACGGGAAGGGGACTACCGTATGCGATTGCTTGGGCAAGAGCTTGTCGAGATGACCACGCCACCGTGCGGGGTTTTCACCTTGCCGAAGCTTCAGTGCCTTCGCTGCATCGAGCACGAGCTCTATGCGATTCCGGACGCGGTTCGCCGTGACGGGGATCTTGCTCCAGATCGGCGTCAGCACATCCAGGATATCGTCCGTGTCGACCTCGGCTATCCGAAATCCGCCTATGACAGGGTAGACATGCTTCGTGAGTGAATTCTGCCATTGCTGGTGATGCTTCTTAGACCAACTCGACGAATGCGTGCGTATGTACCTTTCCGCCGAAGACCGAAACGTGTGGCTCGTTGTAGTTCGTGAGGCTTTGGCGGCTTTGGCCTTCGCACGCTCAGCGGCTGGATCGACGCCACGGGCGATATCGAGCCGGTACTTGTCAGCCTCCAGCCGTGCGTCTCTGAGGCTCAAGGCAGGGAATGTCCCCAGGGCCAGATCGTGCCGCTGCTTCGCCAGCATATAGCGAAAGACCCAACTTTTTCGCAGGGTAGCTGACACACGAAGAATCAACCCTCGGCCGTCCTGGTAGGAGCCGGGCTGGTCGACATCCTTGACGAACTTAGGGGTCAGTTTGCTCATGAGGTGCCCTCGGTCACCGGGCCATTCTTTTCATCCACCGGCACGTCATCCTGAAAAGCGAGAGAAATGTTCTCCGTTGGGACAAGGTGAAGGCAAGCAAGCTCGTACCCCGCATCTGAAACGAGGTGTAAACCGGAGCGATCAACGGCGAGAACGGAAATCGCTCCAGGCTCGTCATCAAGCGCTTCACCAAGCCAGTTACTGAGTGCGTCTTCTACTGCCAGCATCGACCCAAAGAAATAGACCATTTCCTTGGCTTCACCGAGTAGTTCGGAGCGAGGTCCAATCTGCGGCCGTAAACCGTCACGGAAGATGGACTCAAGATTACGGGTTGGCGTGACGTGGTAAATCTCACCAGAAATCGGCTCGCTTTGAGCGTGCTCATTCGAAGCATGGTTTTTCACTACGGATTCCTCGCGGCTCGTTTGTTCGCAGGCGCTGATACTGCAATCGCGCCAGATCTCGCCGGAATGTAGGAGGATAAGGTATCCCCATACAAATCGGCTACAGGCCAGAACCTATAAGACGTTTGGAAAATCCCAAATGATATGTCCCACACCATAGCCCACAGTTGCGCTCGAGCTGTTTGACCCTACCAGGAATGAAGAGGACCCAGCCCGGCGAGAGCATGTATGTTTGGAATAGAAGAGGTAGGGGAGGAGGGGGAGGGGGAGGGGCAACCAACCCGGCAGGTGGCCTAAGTTCTCGGCCGGGTCGTTGCCTGACCAACCTATGTAGATGGGTCATGAACCGCTAAGTCCGACCGTGGTCAGTAGCCCGTTTTCGATGCCGCTGTTTTGCGTTTCTCAACGAAAGCCGTGACCTCTTTAGAGATGCGCTTTGTTTCCGCGTCATACTCATCATTGATAGCGACTGCTCGCTTAGGGCCGAGCTCGTTGATCAAGCGTTGTGCTTCCAGCGAAACGGCTCTTTGACTGTTCAAGTAATTGGGGTCTATGACATTCATATTGTACGAGTCGCCAATTCGCATAGCGACTTGAGCTCCTTGGGACTCGCACATTACGAATCCGATCTTTTCATACGCTTCTACGAGTGTTGGAAAGCAGCTGAGTGCTATATCGGTGAAGCGTGGTTTCAGGCTGTCAATCATCGCAGTCATGACCCCCTGATTGCGATGTGCTGAATCAACGCAGATATAATTTATTCCACAAGCAGTTGCGGAGTCATTAGCTCGGCTCAGGGTCATGAAACCTATAACTTTTGATGCAACATTTACAGCGATTACTACTTCAGAATTGATCTGAAGGCTAATTGCTGGATCAAGCTGAAGGGCGATATCAGTCAGCATCCAGGCGCGAACTACGCCGAACATGGGGTGATCAGCGCTGATTGGTCGGTTGACCAAATCTAGGCTATAGCGTTCAGCCATCCGCAGTATTTCTTCCTTCTGCGAATGACTAAGTGTTCTAAGGCTTTTGATTGCAACAACTTCCATGATTACTCCTTTGTGCTCGCTTCGATTATCTGCTTTCAACAATATGCCACTGACCGTCCCAGTTTCGGATTTTGCATTTAGCAGTCATCCCACGCCCTGTATGGATGCCTTGAACAACGCCCTCACCAGGCCCCGTGCTGGCAAAGTTCACACGGCCACATTCTTTGAAGGCGACTTGGTTCATGAATCCCCCCCTGCTTTGAACTGCGTCCTTCCCAGCTGCTGTATCGACCGCACGCTGGCCGTTTGTGATGCGAATAGCTTGAATCACCGTCGAGCCGTCTTCTGCTTTGCTGTAGCGCAGAGTGCGCTCGTGCTCGACAGCAGCGGTACCGGCTGCGCCCCCCGAATCTCGCGACGAATTGCAGCCGACCAGCGAGAGGCCAACAAGGGCGTAGATGAACAATTTGCGCATAGATGAAGCTCCAGTGATTTGTCGCATAAGCATGCCAGCGCGGGAGAAATTGCCAACTCAAGTAGGTGCATTTACTGCACCGCGCTATAGCCGTCGCCCGTCTGGGTAAAGCGGGTGTGGTGATTACAGGGGCTTTCTAGTGGCCTTGAGCAGCAGAACGCTGATAGATGTACCGTCGAATGCGTTATCAATCGCCTCGGAGAATTCGAGCTTGAAGCCAGGTAGCAGATCGGCAGCGAGCCTCCGGGCGCTTGTCGGCAGCACTGCCCCAAGTCGTCCGCCGGTTTCAATAAGTGTGCCGGCGTGACGGAGGTGTTCCTGCCAGCGGCCTTCGCTGTATGGCGGATTCATCGCGATCACGCTGAAGGAGGTACCAGGTTTCCAGGCGAGGAAATCCCCCTCGATGACGTTGTGTCCTTTCTCTCTCAGTATTTGGCAATGCAGCGGACTGACCTCGACGCAACGGGTGCGATCCTTGGGCAGCAGATCAGCAATGCCGCCCTGGCCAGCCTGAGGTTCGCATACAGTGTCGAGCAGGCTGATATCCAGCCAGTCCACTAGGCGCTGTGCGAGATTCGGAGGGGTCGGGTAGAACTGATAGCTCTTCTGGTCGGGAATGCTGCCACGTGCGGCAACCTCTGCAACAGCGTCACGCGGGTCATAGTCGAACTGCCAGTAGGTTAGGCGGCCATGCTTGGGGCAGGTGGTCAGAACCCCGCCCAGAGCCGCCATGACGCTGCCCACCTCATCAAGCAGGTGTTTGCTGTCCGCACGCTCGCGCACGGAGATACACAGCGTATTGGGTACGTTAATTTGGTCGTATTCGCGGCGGAAGTTGGTCGTCTTCTCCAGGTAGCAGTATGTCTCAGCGCTGCTGAGCAGCGATGTCACAGCGTTCGATAGGGGGCGCTCGTAAAGTGTCTTGCTGTTGAAGCCAGATGCCTTCGGCTTTGCTGGGCGCTTGCGGAAGCTCTCCGGGATGGCCATCGGGTGCAGGAACGCCAACACGCTATTGAGCCTGTATGCCATGTCCGGATGGACTTCAAGGTGAGCGGTACCCACCTTGTATGCCCTAACGCGAACGCTGCCGCCATCTATCTCAACCCACTCGCCCCGGCTTGCCCGTGCCAGGTGCAGGATGCGAGTGGTAGAAGCACGGCACGGATCATCGCGGCCCATGAACTTGGCTACCACCATGCGTAGATCGTGGATATAGCCCTCACGGTCATGATCGGTCGATCCCCAGTCGTTATAGACGTGGCTCATGATTGCGCGCTTGTAAAAGCCTTCTGGCTGATTGGTCACATGGGTACGCGACAGGGCTCGGAAGATGCCATCAACACGCTCGGCCAAGAATTCAACACGGCGGGAGAGGAGGCTTTGAATCGTTGCACGCAGGTTGTCGAGATTGAACTCTGGCATATCCAGCTCAGGGTTCTCGCCGCGTTTGTAGTTGTGGTCGCGCCAGGCGTTCAGGGTTTTGTGCCATTGGCTACGGCGGGCCTGCGGCATGTGCTCCATAAGGTCAGTTTGATTGAGCGCACGCTGCCAATAGGCTGCGGTCAACTCGTTCAGCGCGCCCTCAAGCTGGAATATTTCGCCGAAGGCGCTGGTATGGCGAATGCTTGCGCTACGACCGTACTGGTCATTGCCATTACCATCGAAGAAATAACCCAGCACACCAGAAACCTTTTCCTGGGTGATGATCCCATGTACCTCAATGACACGGGCCTTCTCGCGCTCGTAATCGCCGGCCAGCAACGTCAGCGCGTCAAACTGAACGGGGGCAAAAAATTGGTCGATGACATCGCCATGAAGGACTGGACTGGAATGACGGTCGTTCTCGAAAAGCTGCATAAGTGAAAACCTCCTTGGTTTCCACCAACTTCTCATTGTCCCGAAAAATCCCAAGCTGTCAGTCGATCACGACTTCTCTCGCTGAATCCCAGTCGCTGGGGGCAGCATCTCCAGTGGCGAAGGCAAATCTCATACCCACGGTCGGCCTGCCTTTCTTCATGAGGTATGCCGCAGCGCCTGCGCACATCGACTCGTGCCCCGAGGGTTCATAGTTCCCCTCATCGTCCCAGTTGCCACCCCGGTTTGAATGCACGGTCTTGTGACACTGGAAAGTCGAGTGATCATCCTCGATCAGGGTAGAAATAATCCCCTCCAAGCGCCCGCGGCTTAGCGGAATGGCTCCCTCCTTCAGGAACGGGCAATTCGCACATGGTTTTTTCAGTCGGAAGTGCTGCTTGATCGGATTCACTGAACCGTTTCCTTAGCGCGATACATCAATGGCGAAAACCTCGACTGGATCTGCCCCAAAGTGCGGATGAACGATCGTCGTCAAGCGATAGCCCTTCCAGGGCAACACAAGTCTTCGTGCGTCATCTGCGCGCTTCGGATAGCCACGTGTCAGCTCTATCTGGTCGAAGCCCTGCCCCTCCAAACGCCGACGCCAATAGGGTGTGGCAGCCCGAAATTCTTCCAGCTTGACGCCAGCCTTGATCGCGTCGAAATACTCGCCTTTGAGCGGCAGCGTCAGGGTTCGCATGGAGCGGGTTCCTTTCAGTTCGTTACGGTTACGGGGTCAGGCGCTGGGTAGGTCACGTTAGTAACTGGCGCAGCGCGGTCGCGCAGTTTCCGCACCGGGCGGCCGTGCGCGGCGTCGGCATAACCCAGGCGGGCGATACGCTGCGCGCGGTAGACCAGGCCGAGCGGGTTGGGCCAGGGCCTGCCGGCTTCGTAGCGCTTGCGGCCGGCCATATAGGGCACGTCAATATGCAGTGAATCGAGGCCCGCCGACTCGGCGCACAGGCGGGCAATGTAGCGGTCTAGCAGGTCGGCACGCATGGCACGAGTTCCCTCAGTAGCGGGCTGGATTGCCTTTGTACTGCCAGCGCTCGATCAGCGCCGCAGTCCATTCAGGCCCCAGGCGGGCCAGTGCTTCGGCGATAGTGTCATTGCTCTGGTTCAGCAGCTCGGCGCTGTTCGCGGCCAGTGCGACATAGAGGTATTCGCCACGACTCAGGGCACCAACACAGTCAAGGTCGCCCTTGGCCACGCGCAGCGCCAATGCGTCGAGGTAATCCAGTTGATCGGCCATTTGGTCATTCTCCTTCTGTGGTTGGGTGTCGCTATCGGTTGGGTTTAGGGTGTCTATTCAGAGCGTTCGCGTTGAATCCAAAGCTGATCCTGACTGAACACGATGTAACTGTCCCGAGCCTCGGGCACTACCTTTCTAAACTGCGCATCTGTCATGTCGTCGAGCCGGCTGAGGTCGCCACTAGCGCTTAGCCGCTCAATCACCTCAGTGGTGAGCCCTTCGTAGCGATTGAGATAGACGATTGCATCCATCCCCGCACGTTTCGCGCTCGCGATAATGGATTTCCAGTTTCCGCCGCGATCTTTGCTTCGGCGAATATTCTTCGCCTTCAGATAGGCCCGGATCACACGAGAACCCTTGCCAGCTCGCATGGAGGCCTGTACTGCGGTACCAAAATGAAGCCCACCGTCTACCGTTTTGGACGGATCGAGGGTGTCGAACTCCTCATTGGTTCGATGTTCCAGCAGCAAAGGAGAACCCGAGGAGTCAACCACCACGGAAGGGCTGAGCCATTTTTTGAAGTCATCCTCAGCCGAATCTAGTCCGCTGCGCATAGGTTTCCTGTTGGAGAGCTACTAAGATCTATGGATTATCCCACTTGCCAGGCACAACCCAAGCACCTGGCCTGAAGCTGGATTGAACGCACTGGCTGCCCGGACAAGCGAAGAGTGAAAATGGGAAAAGATAAAATTCACTGGAGAATCAGCGCGGAGGATGTCCTGGCCGTTCTGGAGTATTACAACGCCGCTAGCCTGAAGGCCCAACAAACGGCGCTTTCTGGCACGGCGACCCAGCTTGAGAAATTGTTGGGAGGCCCACTGCATAAACTCCTCGAGCCGGAGGAGGCTGACGCCATCCGAAAGGCCGGGGAGATCGTCCGCTCGATCAATATTCGTGTTGAGCACGCCAAAGAGATCAAGCGCCGGGAGGAGAAGCAGAGGGAGGCTCGGCTTAAAGCTCGCAAGGCCCTGATTGACGCCGAGGTTAGAGCTGCATTCCGGAGGCCCCAGGCAACGGCGGAGGACGCAATACGGATTACAACGCTGGCGATGGCGCTTCACCAGGAGAAATTCATCCTGGATTTCTATGATGTCCCAACCATGACAAGTCAGTATCAGGAGCGACTACAGCGAGCGCTCAAGGAAAAGGCACTGGGTGGCTACGTCGATTACGCTCATACAGACATCGTGCGCGGATTATCTGAAACCCTCGACTATCGGCAGAGTGGGAGTCCAAAGGCGGACATCGCGGCCGCACTTAGCTTGTGTGAAAGCTGGAAGCCAAAACACCGGACGGCGCAAGAATTCCTGGAGTTTGTCCATCGTCAAATAGCGATTGAGCACTCGGCCAACGTAGAGAGATTGCCGGTCAAGAAGAAGCCGGCCGGCAGGTAGCCACAGCAAACCTTCTCACAGCAATTCAGGCTGAGCCTGAAGGCGGGCCATGATTCGGCTGTTCAAGGCCCGCCGGTCTGCGGCCATTCTGGCCTCTCTGGCAGCACCTACGCCGTTGAACTGGTTTACGACATAGATCAGGTACAGCGGGTCGCTCGGGCCTACCCAGGCGTTCCAGGCTGCACGGCATTTGGCTCGGGTCTCTGCATTCAAGGCGAAATACGCAGCTCGTGCTTTACGCCACACGGCGGCATGGTTCTGACGCATACGGTCGGTGACCTTGCCCTCGTGAAGGTCACGCAGACGCTTTTCTTCTTCCCAGCTGTGCTGGATCTCGCGAATCTGATCGCCGAAGAGTGGCAGTGATTCAGCTTCCCGCGCCTGTTTGCGCTCAAAGGCCTTCTTCATCATTTTGCGGCGAGAAACCTTGCCTGAACGGCGAGGATAGCGCGGCGCGCTCAGCGCGCCCCTGCTCTCGCTGCCTCCTTCTGGGGTTGGGCGCTATCGGTCGGGGTGTCGGAATAGGCGTAGCCATCGGCTCGCTGGATCAGGGTGCAGTGGCGGTGGTGGATGCCCTGCACTACGCCATCAGGCGTCTGGATGTTGAAGCTGCCGGTCTTGCGCACGGCGACGCGACCCTGGTGGGTGCCAGCCTTTTTGCCGGTCGGCACCTCGGCGCGCACCTGATCGCCGGTCTGGAAACCGAAATGGCGTTTCTGTCGGGTCAAATAGCCGCGTGGAAAACCGTGGGCGGTAAGGCGGGTGCGCTGGTACTCGCCGCGTCCGGTGGCCTTGATCGCCAGCGTGGGGCGTTGCCAGTGCTCGATGGCCCTGATCTCACCGACACTGGCTGCATCGAGCGCGTGGGTCTTCGGAAGGCCGAGGCATCGTCGGTTAAATTTGGTTTGCGCCCCGGTGCCCGTGGTGACCGACAGGCCGGTATCCAGCAGGGCACGGAACAGGGCATTGCGGGTGGCGTTGACGGCGGCGGCATCCCGAAGTGGGACTTTGGCTTTCGCCTTGATTCGGGCCAGCAGCTCTGGCCTGGCCTTCAGGAACACCTCGACTGGCTGGTTGCCCTTGCGCTGATTACAGGGCCGGCAGGCCAGGGTCAGGTTGGGCACCCGGTCGCTGCCGCCGGCACTGCGCGGAACGATGTGCTCGATCTCCAGCGGCGTATTTTCAGCGTCGCAGTAGGCGCAGCAGCGGCCCCACTTCTCCAGCAGGTATTCACGCACCTCGTAGCCGGCCAACTCGCCCTGCTGGTATTGGACGCCGCTGATCTCCGGGTTCTGTATGGCCTGCATGTCGAACTTGACCCGCTCGACTGCCAGATCGCTGATCGGAGCCCAGTTACGCATCCGCCCGACCCAGCCCAGCGTGGTGTCCAGCCGGTGGCGCAAGCTTGGCGGCAGCCAGCCTTCCGGCCGGGTGCGGTTGTCGAAGCGCGGTGTGCGGTGGCGCAGGTTCTGACCACGGCGGCGACGGCGAAACGCCGCCCGCTGCTGCATGGCCTGGCGAATCGCTGCGCCCCGATGGGCCAATTCCATCAGTGAGAGAACAGACACCCGCTGGCCCTTCTGGCGTACCAAGGCAATGCCAGTGAATTTGCTGCCCGGATCGAACTTGAGCGTCAGCGATTGCAGCGCGCTATCGGCCTGCCGCCGATCCACTAGACGGATCACGAACGGCACCTGCCGGTGTATGCGGGCGCGACCGCGCTCCAGCAACAATCGCGCTCGCTTCTCGCTGCATGGCATCAACGGCGTGCCTGTCTTATCCAACACATAGACCGCCACGGCGATCCTCCTTTGAACTATGCCCTTACGGGCCTGGTGACGGAGCCTTGCGGCTCGCTCCCCTCGGGAATGTCTGCACCCGGCTCCCGCTGTCGCGGCGGTCGGAATCTTCGGCGTTTTACCTTTCGCCAGCATGATCCCGACCTTCCAGTGCCCGGAACTGAGGAAGCATTCCGGGGTGGGTCGGTTCGACCTGGTGCAAACGGAGCGGGTTAATACCGCTTTCCCTGGTCAACCCAGCCTGCTTTCACAAGCTCCGACCTTCAGGCCGGGGTAGTTGACTCGCTCTGTGACAGTGCGTTTTTCCTGACGTAGCAGGTACTTCTTGAATCTCATGACCGACACTCCAGCGCCCGGCGGGTAAGAGCGGCCAGCAGCAACCCCAGGGCGCACCAGGTGGCCAACATGAGTAAGCCGAGGAGTGCGATGCCAGCGGTGCCGAAAAGCCCGCCAAAAAGCAGCAGGAAGGCCTGAGGCGCGGCTGCGAACACCCCAGACCAGATCAGCGTGGCATTGGCCACCCCGGCTAGGAACATGAGCCATGCAAGGTATTCCGGCAAATAGCTCGACTTGAATGAAGGGGACTGCATGAGGCAACTCCTTGTTGTCAGAGGGGGAGATGCCTTCAGGCTATTTCCATTCCGGAATATCCCAAGCCAACAAAAAGCCCGGCGAACCGGGCTGAGATTGCTCTAGGTGCTAGTCCTCAAAATGCAAGCTCTTGCTGGCGGTCTGCGTAGCCGCACCAACGGGCGAAGCAGTCGGGATTTCCTACCTCCATCTCTATGTTTCCGGCATAGCCGTGGGTGCGCGCGTCACGGATCAGCTCTGCGATAACTTCGGGACTATCTCCCATCTCGAAGCAGGTATCAAAAGTACGCTCGCCCAGCCCTTCAAACCCACGATCCCACAACTGGTAGCTGGTGATCTCATGCACGAGATTGTGGCGGTAGGCCAGCTGAACAAAGCGCACACGAGCTTTGAAGCCCGAAGCGGTTGTAAGGCCTACCTTGTCGCGTAGACCAAACAGTTCGGTGATGGTGGCGGTGGTGTAAGACATATGGCGATCCGAGTTATCCAGGAGATGCCATCAGGCTACGGCATGAGCTGGGAATCCCAACCAGACTCAACGAGCCACGGGAGGGGCGATGCCAAGCGGCGGCATGATCAGGATTTCGTAGACAGAAGGGGGCAGGGGATCAATTTGCACCCTGATGCCGGTGTATTGGGCTGAAGGCCTCCCATCCAGAGGAAAAACGCCGTGGGGAATTTCAGGATCGGTGCCGAGCCACATCCGGGCGCGGTAGTCGACCCGGTAAATCCCAAGCTCGATCCAGTAGTGGGGAGAAACGGCCCGGCCAGCAACGAGCAGTTGGCCAAGCATGCCTTGGTAGGGTTTTGCGTTCACTTGAAGGGTTGCGTCACCAATACGCCTTTGCGTGCTCGGGTGCATCAAGAAACGCCTGAAAATCTGCCAGTTCCTTCGCTGCCATAGCCTCAGCATTGGGCGGCTCAATGACACTCCAGACCGAACGTCCTTCTTGTTGCTGAAGGTAATACCGATGGCGAGTGCAGCCCTGCTGAATCACTGTGCCTGGGAGTGCCATATCATTGAGATTTTCCACACCTTCGCAGATATCGACGCAAAAGGTATTTCGGCGAAAACTCATCGTTCCGCCCTGCCAAGGGCCGTCGATCAGTGGATGGTGGGTATCAGATGCTTTGGCGGCCATATTCCTTTCCTTCACTTTCGCGGGCGCGAAAATCGCGCCTCTCTCAGCTGCCTCGGCCCAGTTCGATTAGGGCTGGGCTTGGGGGGTACCTGGTGCGGTTTTCCTTACCAGCCGGCGTAGTTCGTGACCAGGTGACCCCAGTCGGACAGAGCCGAATGCTCGCGAAGAATTTTCAGTGCCTCGGCCGCGTGGATCTTTGTGGGGCAGCCGCCAGTCAGGAACATCTTGTCCTTCCCTTGGCGGTACAGGTGCATGATTGTCAGCGTCATCACTTGCTGGAGAGGAGTCATGGAGCGATAGGACTTGCGCATGGCCTTGAGTGCATCCGGGATCGCACTCCAGTCACCGGCCCAGTCATAGCCACGGGGACGCATGCTGTAGTGATCCCCATTGCTTGGGTATTTTTGATCGTGCCGCTCAAAACACCCTTGGAGCTGATACTTGTCGACGATGCCCCAAACAGCATGACCGAAGATGCGTGCTCGAGCATCGGAACCATCGAAGGATGGCAGTTGCGCACCGCATACGATGGCTAGTGCCGCATACTCTGCGTAATCCATGCTCGGGATCTTGTCGACCAGATCAACCAGGGCGTAGCTTGGAAACCGACCAGCAGCAAACGTAGGGTTCACAGCTGCGTATGCGGCCAGAGCTGCCGGCTGCTGGGAATGGTGAATGTAGGCTTCACTGGCCGTTTGCACGTCAGTCAATGACCACACGCCTTCAGCGACTTGGTGCACGCCAAAATCGGTCAACAGTTCCTTCGCATTTGCGACATAGTGTGCTGCTGTAACCATGACTCATCCTCTGGATTAGGCTCTTCTACTGGCTCAGCCCCGGCGAAGTCGGGGCTTGGGGGCTGGGCGTTTTCCGTCAAGCGGCCGCTTGATCGGCCTGAGACATGATCGCCTTGGCCGCGTGGTTGATCATGTAGAGCTGAGCATAAAGGCTGTCGCAGGTCTTCGTTATGCGGTGCTCGTACCATTCTTCACCCAGGCAAAGCACCTCGGCATTGTCGCGCATGAACTGGTGCGCTTCCTCGGTGCAGCCGATCTGTTCGGCAGTATCAAAGAGGTCGTCCCAGTGCATCCAGCGATCATCGCCATTATCGAGGTCGCGGCGATGAATCAGGGTCAGCGCCCGAAACTCCTGCCAGTGCGAACCACGAACCAGATCAGCATCCTGAGCCCACGCCGGCAGGGTGTCCCAAATTTCCTCAGAGCACTCGTCATGCAACGCCCTGCAGATGCTCGACACCAGCACCTGACGGAATAGGGTTGTGCTGAATACCTGCTTTTTGTGGGACTCGTTGAGCTTGGTGTGCAGGTAGTAAGTGACGTCATCGCCCGCCAGGAACGATATGCCATAGCCCAGGCCGACACTGAACGTCAGGTCGCCGATATCGCCGACAACGGCGATTCCGAACCGGGTCATCATTATGTCGAAGGCATAGGCGGTGGTGCTCTCGGCCTTGCAACGCCAGACCTCAACGTCGGCCTGCTTCACCAGGCAGGTGTACTGGTGATTTTTGAGCTTTTCGGCGGCACGGGCCTTGCGCTCGGCCTCTGTCTGCCGGCGATCTTCGATGTAAGCCGCTCGCGTTGTTTCAACATTCATGATCCGTTCCTTGACTGCATGTGGGTGACAAAAGATTCAGCTATGAGCGTACTGCGGCTAGCCGAAAACCCAATGGCTGGTGGAGCGACAGTGCGTTGCTCAAAGAAAAGCCCGCCGAGGGCAAGCCTGGCGGGCTCCGGTAATAAAACGAGCAGCTTCAGCGACACCACAGACGAGACAGGAGGGGGGAGGAGTGCCTTGGGAGCGTAGCTTCTACCATGAAGCTGCCCAGGGCCTAATTTACCATGACTCGCTGCGGTCTTCTGCTCTCTCAGGAGAACAGCGATTTGATTGCCGAGAGAAGGCTTCGCCTCGGCGCTTCTGGTTCCACTGGGGTGCATGCTGCACGGTAGGCTGCCATCAGGCGAACATCGTTGGCCAACATCCGGTAGACGCACTGGTTTGCGTCTGGGGTCGGCTTATGCAGCTGGTACCCATGATGTTTGCTGATAAACAAAGCAACCGCGGCACTGCGGGATCGGCCGGCCTGGCAATTGACAGCGATATTTTCCCCTCTATCTGCAATTTCTCGTATGCGCTCCCGCAGCACGTCAGCCTTGCTGCTGAGCAGGTAATCGACGTAATTCCGCTCAAAATCTGGCCCGTATATCTCAATGACTTCTTCGTCAAAGCCAGCATCAATGAAGTGGTGGTAGCTCACGCTCTTCCAGCGTGCTTCGTCGATGCAGGCCTGATCTTCAAGGCCATCAGATATCGATATCAGATGGCAGTCAGGGCCTGGCGAGTATGCTTCAGCCTCGCTGCGCGATAAGAAGGTGCAGCTGGGTATGGTTCGGTGCATTTTTCTCTCCGTTGCCACCGGCATGTCTACTGGGTTACCGAGGCCCTGAATTTCGATACATCGCTGCGCTGGGCTTCCACTACGTTCTGTAGTTTGCCGACATGAAACGCGGCGATGACCGGGCTCTGAAGAAAAGCAACACCGGGAATGGTGTTTGGCAGCAGCGCCGTAACCTTGGTATGCAAATGTGCCCGGATCGGCTCATACCATGGCGCGTAACCACCCCCTCTCTTTTGGCTCGGATTGCGGTAGATGGATTGTCCGTCACCCTCTGGCAGCTTGAGCATTTTCCGACACTCCAGTGACTCGTAGCTGAAACAGCCGATTTTCATATCACCGTCCAAGATGCCTTGACGCAGAGCACTTACCTCGGACGTTGCGAAGATGAAGGACATGCCCAGCACGATCAGGAAGAAGCCGGCCACGCGCAGACTTAGCAGTTGCCCTAGCCCATACAGCGCGAGTAGTCCCCCCATTACGGAGCCATGCCAGTAAAGACCAACTCGAGGGCTGAGGAACGATGCGTTCCGCATATCTTCGTTGGTGATCGGCACC
>NZ_JBTMNG010000002.1:1055000-3694186 GCF_054481335.1 Pseudomonas fluorescens group sp. PF-1 | reverse complement strand
AACCGGAACGCGGTCCAGCAACTGCTTGGAGACCGAGTAGATCCAGCGCTGCTTGTTGATCGGGCCAACGATCAGGTTCGAGGCGTCTTCGTCGAAGTTCTTGTCCTGGCACATGCCATAGACTTCCGACGTCGACGGGAAGATCACGCGCTTGTTGTACTTGACGCAGTAGCGCACCAGCTTAAGGTTTTCCTCGAAGTCCAGTTCGAACACGCGCAGCGGGTTGCGGGTGTATTCGATCGGGGTGGCAATGGCCACCAGCGGCAGGACCACGTCGCACTTCTTGATGTGGTATTCGATCCACTCGGAGTGAATGCTGATGTCGCCTTCGACGAAGTGGAAGTTCGGATGGCTGCGCAGACGGTCGATGGCGTCGGAACCGATGTCCAGGCCATAAACCTCGTAGCGATCATCACGCAGCAGACGCTCGGACAGGTGGTTGCCGATGAAACCGTTGACGCCGAGGATCAGCACGCGGGTGCGACGCGGGGCGCGGCCGGATTCGGCACCGCGCAGCACGGAACCGTCCACCAGACCCAGCTCGTTGGCCAGTTGCGGGCCGCTGAGGTACAGGCCGTTGTCGTTGCGCTGACCGGCGGTGATCACCAGCGAGTCTTCGCCACAGGCAATGCGCAGCGGATCGACACTGATTACTCGGCCCGGGGCCTGGCCTTCATTGCCCTTGGCCACTTCGGCACTCCAGACAATCAGCTTGTGCTCGCCCACCGCGCAGAACGCGCCCGGATAAGGCTGGGTCACGGCCCGAACCAGATTGAACAGTTCTTCCGCCGGTTTTTGCCATACCAGCTTGCCGTCGGCTGGTGTGCGGCGACCGAATACGCTGGCCTTGGATTCATCCTGCGGGGTTTCAGTGACTTTGCCTTGCAGCAGCAACGGCAGGGTGTCGCGCAACAGGTCGGTGGCGGCCTGACGCAATTTGCCGTGCAGGCTCAGCGCGGTATCGCTGCGTTCGATCGAAACGGCGCGCTGGGCGAGAATCGCCCCCGCGTCGGCGCGCTTGACCATGCGATGCAGGGTCACGCCGGTTTCGGTTTCGCCATTGACCAGCACCCAGTTGGCCGGCGCGCGGCCACGGTAGCTTGGCAGCAACGAGCCATGCAGGTTGAATGCACCTTTGCGTGCGGTGGCCAACAATGGCTCGCTCAACAGGTTGCGGTAGTAGAACGAGAACAGGTAGTCAGGGTCGAGCTTGCTGATACGTTCGATCCACAGCGGATGGTTGGCGTCTTCCGGTGCATGCACGGTAATGCCCTTGCTCGCACACAGTTGCGCAACGGAACCGTAGAAGGCGTTTTCCTTGGGGTCATCGGCGTGGGTGAATACGGCGGCGATTTCGATACCGCTGGCGAGCAGGGCTTCAATACCGGCACAACCGATATCGTGGTAGGCGAAGACAACAGCTTTTGCGCTCATGGGTGAACCCGATCAGAAGAAGTGGAGGTGAGGCCATCGATGGTGGCAACGGAAACAGGAGAGGCAGGCTGACTACGCAGCACCTTTTCGATAAAGAAACGCGGGCGGGCACGGACATCGCTGTACATGCGGCCCAGGTATTCGCCCAGCAGGCCCATGCCGATGAATTGCCCGCCGGTGAACACGAACAGCACGGCAAACAGGACAAAGGTGCCACCGCCGGCCCAGCCGGCACCGAATGCCAGACGCAACACGATCAGGGCGAAGGCGAAGAGTACGCCGAGGCCCGCCATCGCGAAGCCGACGATGCTCAGCAGGCGCAGCGGCGTGGTGGTCATGCAGGTCACCAGATCGAACATCAGGTTGATCAGGCGCATGGGGCTGTATTTGGATTCGCCGTGTTCGCGCTCGGCGTGGTTCACCAGGATTTCCGTGGTGTGACGGGCGAAACTGTTGGCCAGGATCGGGATAAAGGTGCTGCGCTCGCGGCAGGCCAGCATGGCGTCGACGATGGTGCGTCGGTAGGCGCGCAACATGCAGCCGTAGTCGCTCATGGCCACGCCGGTGGAGCGTTGTACGGCGAGGTTGATCAGTTTCGATGGCCAACGGCGCAAGGCCGAGTCCTGACGGTTGTTACGCACGGTGGCGACGACGTCGTAGCCCAGTTCAGCCTGGGCCACCAGACGCGGGATTTCTTCGGGCGGGTTTTGCAGGTCGGCGTCGAGGGTAATCACCACGTCGCCCTTGCACTGCTCGAAACCGGCCATGATCGCCGCGTGCTGGCCGTAGTTGCGGTTGAGAATGACCGCCACTACCGGGCTGTCGGGGCGGGAGGCGGCTTGTTCCAGAATATGCGCGGAGTCATCGCGACTGCCATCGTCGATCAGTACGATCTCGTAGGGGTGGTGCAATTGCTCGCACGCCGCTTCGGTGCGGCGCAGCAATTCCGGCAGGCTGTCTTCTTCGTTGTAGACCGGAATCACGATCGAAACGAAGTTGATTGGGTAAGGTCTCACAGGCGTGTGTCCAGGCAGTTTTCTATGGCGCCGACAACGCGCTCGACGTCATCGGTGGTCATGTCGGGGAACAGCGGGATCGAACACAGTCGGGCCGAGTTCCATTCGGTATTGGGCAGGTACAGGTCAGGGTAACGCTGGCGATACCAAGTATGCAGGTGTGTCGCGATGAAGTGAATGCCGGTGCCGATGTTCTGTTCCTGCAGGGCTTTCATGAACGCTTCGCGGTCGAGGCCGCAGCGCTCGGCATCGATACGCAGAATGAACAGGTGCCAGGCGTGTTGCTGGGCATGGGCCGGAATGGCCAGCGGTTGCACCGGCAGGCCTTCCAGGCGTTTCAGGTAGGTGTTGGCCAGCAGCGTGCGCTTGGCGTTGATCTCGTCCAGCCGTTCCAGTTGGACCAGCGCGATGGCGGCATTGATGTCAGCCAGGTTGTACTTGAATCCCGGCTCCATGACTTGCGCCTGGGGCTTGCGGCCATGGGTAAGGCGGTCGTAAGCGTCGACACCGAGGCCATGGAACTTGAGCATGCGTACCCGCGTGGCCAGGGCTTCATCGTCGGTCACGAACATCGCGCCTTCGGCACAGGTCATGTTCTTGATGGCGTGGAACGAAAAAATCGCGGTGCCCCGGGCACCGACATGGCGGCCTTTATACCGCGTACCCGCCGCGTGGGCGGCATCTTCGATCACGGTGATGCCGTGCTTGTCGGCGAGTGCATACAACGGATCGAGATCGAACGCAGCGCCGGCGTAATGCACGGGAATGATGGCTTTGGTACGCGGGGTGATCGCCGCCTCGATGCTCGCCACGTCACTCATCAGTGTGTCACGGTCGACGTCGACGAAAACGGGAGTCGCACCCAGCAGGCTGATCATGTTGGCGGTGGACACCCAGGTTTGCGAGGGCGTAATGACTTCATCGCCCGGGCCGATGCCCAGTGCCAATAGAGTGATATGCATTCCGCCCGTGGCCGAGGACAGTGCCACGGCATGACGGCAACCGACATAATTGGCGAAGTGTTCTTCCAGCGCCTGGTTTTTTGGCCCCGTGGTAATCCAGCCCGAGCGCAGGACTTGTTCTACCGCGGCAATTTCCTCATCGCCGATACTGGGACGGGAGAAGGGAAGAAAAGCCTGACTCATGCGCACCTCTTGGCGGAAAAAAAGTGTAGCCGTTGAGGCTAAAAAAATGGACCCGGTCGCAGTCTAGACGCAAAAAAACGTCAACGAGTTACTTAAGATCGGTGAGAAATACCGCCCGTTGACTTTTTCTGCAACGGTCGGCAAGTTGGAAAAATGCCGAGGGTCGCCAGAGCCGCATGAGGGTATGCCCGATTTTGTGAAAGGAACATGAAAAAACGGTCGGCGAATCGTTTATCTAAAAGCTATTAAGCGACTGTTCAGACTTTTACGGTTTCTCGCTGCTTTTAACAGAAAAGTCTGACAGAAGTCTCGCACTGTATATGGTCTGTTTTCCATCCTTAGTTGTTTCGTTGAATTGTTTTCATTCAAGGCCGTTTCGTTTGATTGACTTACCTGTTGTTGACTCGAATATTCCCAAGACCAATCCACTGACGCTGTATCTGGCGAGACTGGCGCCGTCCAGCCAATTGACCATGCGTTACGTCCTGCAGGACGCTGCCGATCGTCTTGACTTCGAAGACGTGAACATCGAAGAGATCCCTTGGCATCAATTGCAACCTGAAGATGTAATTGCGCTGGTCGCCACCCTGCGCGCCGATGGATACGCACCGAATACCTCGTCGCTGTACGTCAATGCGGTACGCGGTGTGATGAACGAGGCGTGGCGCATGAGCCTGATCAGCCAGGAACACTTGCTGAAAATGCGTTCGGTCAAGGGCATCGCGGGCACGCGCCTGTCCCAGGGACGCAATCTTCGCCGGACGCTGATCCAGGAACTGATGGAAGTGTGTGCCGCCGATCCACGACCGCAGGGCCTGCGTGACGCGGCGATCATCGGGATTCTGTACGGCTCGGGAATGCGCAAATCGGAATCGGTGAACCTGGACTTGAATCAGATCGACTTCACCGAGCGCAGCCTTCGGGTCACCGCCAAGGGCAATAAACAGTTAATCAAGTACGCCCCGGCCTGGGCCTTCGCCAAACTCGACGCCTGGCTGGAGCTGCGCCGATCACAGTTGAAGGAAGGCGAGGCCGACGACACCTTTCTGTTCAACCGCATACGGCGCGGCAGCCACATCACCCGTGAGCGCATTACCAAGCATGCGATCTATTACATCGCCCGCCAGCGGGGCGCCCAGGTGGGGGTGAAAATCATGCCCCATGACTTCCGCCGCTCGTTCATCACCCGGGTCATCGAGGAGCATGACTTGTCGATTGCCCAGAAACTCGCCCACCACAGCAACATCCAGACCACGGCCAATTACGATGTACGTGACGACAATGAGCGGCGCCGGGCGGTCGATCGCTTCGACCTTTGAAGGGAAGGGTGAACGGTCAGCTCAGGACATGGGCGTGACCGATGGTCGAGACTTGAACGGTACTGCCAGTCGGTGGCGCGTACAGGCCGGAGCTGCGCACCAGCAGTGATCGACCTGGCGCGTCGTCGGCGTTCAAGGATTGCAGCTCCACGGTCAGCGTACAGGTGTTGCCGCTGAAATCACGCTCGGTCACCACCGCGTTGCAACCGGTAACCTCTGTCGTGTTGGGCACGACGCTGGCCAGCTGCAATTGCTCGGGCCGCAGCATGATTTGCGCCGAACTGTTGTTGCGGTGGTTGTTGACCGGAATCCGACCCAGATCGCAATGGGCCCAGCCGGCCTCGATTCGGGCGGGCATGACCACGGCGTCACCGAGAAACAACGCGGTCTCTTCATCCTCGGGATAGCGGTAAAGGTCCAGGGGATGTCCGGACTGCACCAACCGCCCATTACGCATGACCGCCAATTGATCGGCGAAGGACAAGGCTTCGCTCTGGTCATGGGTGACCAGAATGGTGGTCACGCCGGCGTCCGCCAGCAATCGCGCGACCAGTTTGCGCATGGCGGCGCGCAAGCCGGTATCGAGCGCTGAAAAAGGTTCATCCAGCAGCATCAGCCGCGGTTGCTGGGCGAGGGCACGCGCCAGCGCCACCCGTTGTTGCTGTCCACCGGACAGCTCATGGGGCCAGCGGTCCGCCATGCGCGCGTCAAGGGCAACGCTGTCCATCAATTCAGCAATGCGTTCTTGCCGTTCGCGGCCTTTGCTGGCCAGCCCGAAGCCGATATTGGCGGCCACCGTTATGTGCGGAAACAGGGCGCCGTCCTGTGGGACATAGCCAATCAGGCGTTGGTGCGCCGGCACCTCGTGGGTGCTATCGACCAGCGTCTGGCCGTTGAGCGAAAGGCGGCCGGTATCGGGAAATTCGAAGCCGGCGATCATCCGCAGCAACGTGGTTTTGCCCGACCCCGACGGGCCGACAATCACCGTGCGGCTGCCCGTCGGCACCGACAGGCTGACGTTATCCAGGGCCCGGTGGGAACCGTAGGATTTAGAGATCGAATGCAGTTCTAGAGCGTTCATCGGCCAGCCGTTTTCTTGGATTGGTGATAAAGGAGCCCGGTCAGCGGCAGCGACAGGACAATCATCAGCAGCGCGTAGGGCGCTGCGGCGGCGTAATCGATTTCGCTGGTCATGGCCCAGAACCCAGTCGCCAGCGTGCGCGTACCGTTAGGGGCGAGCAGCAGGGTGGCGGTCAGTTCATTGGTGATCGCCAGGAACACCAGCGCGGCGCCCGCCGCAGCACCCGGAGCGGCCAGGCGCAGGGTGATCAGCCACAGGGCCCGGGCGGGCGAGCGGCCCAGGCTGCGGGCCATGTTTTCCAGTTCAACCGGCGCCTGGGCGATACCGGCACGCAGGCTCACCAGGGCGCGAGGCAGGAACATCAGCAGGTAAGCCAGCAACACCGTAATGGTGGTCTGGTAAATCGGCCGGGCAAAGTGGATGGTCGCCGTCACCAATGCCAGCGCCACGACGATCCCTGGCAGCGAACTGGTGATGTAGTTGCAGCCTTCCAGCAGCCGTTGCAGGCGGCCCGGTGAGCGAATCGACAACCAGGCAATCGGGATCGCGGCGCAGGTGGTCAGTGCCGCCCCCGCCACGCCCAACAGCAGCGTCTGTTCCAGCGCCGGGAGTAGCTCAGGCAAATCCCAGACCTGGGCGCCACCGGCAATCAGCCATTTACCCAGGGTGAACAACGGCACGCCCAACGCAAGGGCGCAGGTGATGATCTGCAGGAACAACGCAAGTGCCTTCAAAGGCGCGCTCAGTTGCACCACCCGTTGCTCCCGGGCACTGCCTGAACCGACACGGGCGTAACGCGCATGGCCGCGCGCGGCCGATTCAGCGGTCAGCATCGCCAGGCAGCACAGGGCCAGCACACCGGCCAGCAAGTTGGCGGCAGGCCCGTTGAAGGTGGACTTGAACTGATCGAAGATCGCAGTGGTGAAGGTGTCGAAGCGGATCATCGCGTACAGGCCGTACTCGGCCAGCAGGTGCAAGCCGACCAGCAAGGCACCGCCGCAGATGGCCAGGCGCAATTGCGGCAGCACCACGCGGAAAAACACTGCCCAGGGCTTGAGCCCGAGAGACTCGGAAACATCTTCGATGGCCGGGTCGAGTCGGCGCAGCGTCGCGGCCACCGGCAGGTAAAGAAACGGGAAGTAGGCGATGACCGACACCAGCACCCCGGCGAACAAGCCGTGTATCGGCGGCACCAGGCTGACCCAGGCGTAACTGTGAACGAAGGCCGGCACCGCCAGCGGCGCGGTGGCCAGCAACGACCACCAGCGTCGTCCCGGCAAATTCGTGCGTTCTGTCAGCCACGCCAGCGCCACCCCCAGAGCAATACACAAAGGAATGGTGATAACGACCAGCAACACGGTATTGACCAGCAATTCGCCGACGCGCGGCCGAAACACCAGTGGCACCAGGGTGGACCAGCCGGTCTGCAGATAAACGCCGACGACGAACGCAATGGGGAGCAGCGCCAGCAGGGAAACCAGCACAGACAAGCCGATGACCCACGCGCCGCCACGGCTCGCGAACCGGCCACGTGATCGGCGACGCAGGTGGGTGGGTATCGCCTCGGCGATACCCACCGGCAGGGTTTCAGGCAACAATTAAAGTAGTCCGGCCTGAGTCATGAGCTCCACGGCTTTCTTGCTGTCGAGTTTGGAAGCATCGACAGTTGGCGCGTCAAGCTGCTGCAAAGGCACCAGTTTTGGGTTGGATTGAGCATTCTTGCCCACGGCGTATTCAAACGAAGTGCCGTTCTTGAGCGTGTCCTGGCCTTCCTTGCCTGTCACGTACTTGAGGAATGCCTGGGCTTGTTCCTTGTGTTGGCTGGAGGCGAGGACGCCGCCGCCCGAGATGCTGACAAAGGCACCCGGATCCTTGTGTTTGAAGTAGTGCAGAGCGGTGTTCTTGCTGTTCTCACCGGTCTTGGATTGATCGACCAGACTGTAATAGTGGTAGATCACGCCGCTGTCGATCTGCCCGGCATTGACCGCCTTGAGCACCGAACTGTTACCCCGGTAGGCGGTGAAGTTGGTTTTCATTGCCTTGAGCCATTCAAGGGTCGCGGCTTCACCTTTCTGCTCCAGGATGGCGGCGACGATGGCCTGGAAGTCGGCACCGCCCGGCGATGCGGCCCAGCGGCCTTTCCAGGCTGGCGAGGCGAGGTCCATGATCGATTTCGGCAGTTGTGTTTCCGGCAGCTTGCCCGGGTTGTAGACGAATACGGTGGAGCGTGCGGCGATCCCGACCCATTTGCCGTGGGCCGGGCGGTAAGCGGAGTCGACTTGTTCCAGGGTGGTTTTATCGACGGGGGCGAACAGACCCGCGTTATCGACCAGGACCATGGCTGGAGAGTTTTCAGTCAGGAACACATCGGCTGGCGACGCGGCGCCTTCCTGCACGATCTGATTGCCCATCTCGGTGTCATCACCGTTACGCAAGGTGACGGGAATACCGGTTTCCTGGGTAAAGCCTTCGACCCATGCCTTGGTCAGGCCTTCGTGCTGCGCGTTATAAACCACGATACCGACGCTGTCGGCTGCATACACGTGACCGGCACTCACCAGGGCGGTGGCCAGCAGGGCTTTTTTCAGGAATGACGGCAAACGGGAAATCATGCGGTGGCAGCTCCGGCTTTTAAGGATCGAACACGTAGAGTTGACGAGGATAGGGCGTCGCTCAGTGTAGTTCAATAGGAATCATTTGCATGTTTGGCGGGCGAATGTAGTGCAGAGAATGAGAAAAAAACGTCAATAAAATCGTTAATTCCTGTCATTTTACGCTTCAGCGAAGGCCGGTAACGGCTCAAGCGCGGGCTTCTGCGCAAAGGGTTCGCGCAGCGTTGCCCTGGACCCGAAAACCAATGCACCCCTGACGCAAAAAAACCGAGAACCCGTCGAGGGTCTCGGTTTTTCACATCAATCGCCGTCAGGGCCTGATTTGCGGGAAGATCAGCACTTCCAGGTTGCCGCGTTGAAAACGCTGGCCGTCGATGGGCAGTAATTCGACTTCCTGAATTTCATCGACACTGTTGACCCGCATCACCACGCCGACCGAACCCTTTTTGCGCGCCTCGGTCATCCACTGCCCGACGTTTTCCTTGGTTACCTTGCGCGAAGCCATGGCCGGGTCTTCGAGGCCGTATTTCAACTCGCCGATGACATTGTAGAGATCGACCTGCGGTCGTTTGACCAGCCAGGACAGCGCCGAGGCCGCACCCAGGTCATTGCTGAGCAATGACGTGGTCTGCTTCAGGCTGTCCAGGTGCTCGGCGATAAACCGGTCGGGCATTTTGCTGTCGACAATCTGGCTCGGCATGGCGGCCGGCAGCAGCGCGACCAGCAGCCAGATGCCAAGTGCCGGCATTGCCCATAGCTCCAGGGGGCGCAAGATCTGCAAGGCGTTGGCGATGATCCAGCCAACCAGCACGATGTACACCATGGACAGGCTGAACATCTCGGTATTCGCGTAGATTTCTCTGGTTGCTTGCAGGTAGAGCAAAGCCAGCAAGGCGCTGGTGGCAATGACGACGTTGAGCCAGCCGTTGATGCGAATCGTCCGGCCTTGCGCATGGGCCAGCAACTCGGTCACGGCATGTCCCATCAACAATGCCAGCGGCAACAGGCACGGCATGATGTAGGTCGGCAGCTTGCCGCTGCTCATGCTGAACACGGCCAATGGCAACAACAGCCAGAGCAGGAGAAAAGCAAAGACCGGTTGGCGTTTGTTCTTCCATGCCTGGATGAAGGTCGTTGGCAACAACGCAGCCCAAGGCAGGCTCGAAACCACCATCATTGGCAGGTAGAACCACCAGGGACGAGCGTGTTGTGCGTTATCGGCGGCGAACCGGCGCACGTGTTCGTTCCAGAAAAAGAAGTTCCAGAAATCCGGCTCTTGGTGGTGGATGGCAAGCACCCAAGGCAGGCACACGATGACCGCAACGAGCACCGCCAGTGAGCCGTAGCCCAACAATTCCTTGAAACGGCGCTGCCAGAGCATATAGGGCAGGGCGATCAGCGCTGGCAACAACCAGGCGAGAAACCCCTTGGTCATGAAGCCCATGCCGCAGGCAAAGCCCAGCAATGCCCAGGCCCCCAGCCGACCACGGCTCGTGCGACTGTCGATGGCGAACCACAGCATGACCAGGCTCAAGTTGACCCAGAGCGTAAACTGCGGGTCCAGGTTGGCGTAGCCGGCCTGGCCGGCGATCAGCCCGAAACTCATGTAAAACAGCGCGCACGCAAAACTTTTGCGCGGATCGTTCCACAAACGGCGGCTGATCAGGTAAACCAGCCAGACGCTCAGGCCGGTACTCAACGCCGACGCGATCCGCACCCCGAACAGGTTGTCGCCAAACACCGCCTGCCCGATGGCGATCATCCAGTAACCGGCAATGGGTTTTTCGAAGTAACGGATACCCATGAAGTGCGGTGAGACCCAATTACCGCTCAGCAACATTTCCTGGCTGATCTGGGCATAGCGGGTTTCGTCGGGAATCCACAAGCCATGGGTCATCAGTGGCAGCAGGTAGAACGCCACGAACGCCACAGCCAGCGCACACAGGATCCAGCGCTCACTGAAAAGCATTGGCCGGGAGGCATTACGGGGCAAGCCGTCAACAGATCGGGGTAAGGAAGGGTGGTGCGTCATTGCTCGTCCTTGGTACTCGGAAGTTGCCTGCAAGTATGGGCAGTTTCAGGTTGTTCGCCGACGGTGCAGAACTTATTATGTGTCATTTGGTTTCGGCGAACGCTCAATAAAGGCTAGTGCACTCACAAGTGTGTTCTTAACTAAGCCTGATTGTTGTTTCAGTGTTTTTGATTAGACAGCAAGTGCCAGTCTTCTGCCTTGACAATGCCAACTATCTGAAGCGCCCCATCGTTCGCGATGTGCACGAACAATGAACTGCCATATTCACTGGTTGCGGCATGTTTAAAGCCGGTCTGGGCTTCAAAATCGCTGATGCATCCGCTGTGCGTCACCAGTACCAGATTATGGCCGGCACGCTTGTGCGCCACGACGTCATTGCGCAGGGTACTGCCACAAGTGGCTAGCCAATCCTGGGCCGGCGCGTCTTTGCCAAACATGTAATGTGCGGTTTGCATCGTACGGGTCAGCGGGCTGGAAAAGACATCAGCCTGCGTCATCCCCAGGGCCAGAAAGCCTTGCCCGACCACCTTGGCCGCTTCACTGCCCAGGCGGGTGATGCCGTCAGGCGGCCCCAGGCAAGGGTTGGTTGAGCGGTCACAGCGTTCAGCATGGCGCACCAGAACCACCACTTCGCCAGCGGCCCATTCCTGCAACAGTTGAGTCCTGACCTGCGTTCCGGCGTCCACCAGATTGACCGGGGATTTTTGCCACCAGACAAAACCGGTCACCAGCGCGGCAACCAACAGCACACCACCGAGCGACAGCAACGATATGAGCAGGCGCTTTGCCTGAACGGGGGGCTGCGACCCTTTGTGCGAAAAGCTGTTGATCAAGTTCTTTCCACCTGCAGAGGCGCATTTGAATGTGCTGTTAATGACAGAATTCAAACTGCGCAGAATGATTGCCTCATAACAAAGAGGGCGTTTTAGTCGCGGTGAAAACTAAATCCGTGCAGGTGTCAGGGGGGTGAAATGAATGTGAAAAAAACGCAACGATGCTCAAACGGATAACTTTGTTTGTTATTGGTAACTCTTATCTTTTACCGGGGCTTGAGACACCGTAGAGCTGAGCGCAGATCACCTGGCTCAACGGCGATCCAGTCACCGTTGAGCGCCCAGCCTCTGCCAGGTGATCAGGCTGACGGACAAATCGAGCGGGTACCCGAGGCGGCCTGGCTGATCAGCGCAGCGAGGCGTTTAACGTTGTTCTGTTGTGCCGCCACCAGCTCATCGATGGATGGCCCGGAAGGGGTCTGCAACGTACTGCGACAGGTCATCAGAATCTCCTCGCTGCTACGCAGACGCCATTTCACATCAAGGAGTCCGTACTGGCCGGGGATCGAATCAAAACGCTGTACTTCCAGGCGCACCGAGAGTTTGCGTTGCGGATTGCTGTTGACCATCTGATCAAGCAGGGCACTGCGTAACTCATCCACCAGGCTCGCCCCCCACCACTGGGTTTCGAGGATTGCCATGCCCGTATTGCCCTGGCGCACGACGATCTGCGGACGATCGACCTGAGGCGGAACAATCAGGCTTTCAATCTGGATATCCGTCGTGGTTTTCGAACTGTTGCCCAATTGAGCCGGTGTCAGGGTGTGGAACTGAATCGGATCGCTGCGACAGGCGGCGAGCAATGCCAGCGTAGCGATCAACGCAAATTTCAGTGGAAAAACCATGGTTGATGCTCCTGTGGTCATTTGCTCGGTGGTCCTTGCAGATCCATCGGGGCGGCGTTTTCGGGGCGACCGCGAATCAGGGATTCGGGGTGCCGTCCCAGGTAGTCCGCCAGATCACGCAAGGAACGTGACGTGCGCCCGAGTTCGTTCAGGGTCTGGTCCAGTTTTTCCCGTTGTGGCGAATCATCAGCCAGGGTGGAGTGGGCCGATTGCAGCGTCGAGTTGGCTGTTTGCAGGGTCTTGCTCACGTCCGTAAGCGTGTTATGCACCCCAGGCAGAGTCTTGGCATTGAACTGCCCCAGGCTTTTGCGCAGTTCAACCAGGTTGCTGTCGAGATTGCTGGCAATGCGCTCGATCGGCAGTTGATTGATCTTGGCGACCATGGCTTCGAGTTTTTCCTGCAGTTGCTCGAGGTTGCCAGGAATCGTAGGAATCATGACCGGGCGCATATTGGCATCGAAGGTGACTTTTTCCGCTTTCGGGTAGAAGTCCAGGGCGATGTACAACTGCCCGGTCAACAGATTGCCGGTGCGAGCCTGGGCGCGCAGGCCGTTTTCGATGAAGGAACCGATCAGCCGCACACCGCCGGCTTCATCGTTGGGGTCATGTTTCAAGGCCTTGAGCATTTTCTGGTGAGCCTGACCCAGGCGTTGCGGATAGATCACGATGCCGATATTGACCGGGAAGCTGTGTTTTTGCGCGTCGAAATCGAGATTGACCGAAACCACCTTGCCAATCTCCACGCCCTGGAATTCGACCGGAGCATCAACCTTGAGCCCGCGCAATGCCTGATCGAAGCGCAAGGCCAGGTACTGCGGCTTACCGTTGGGTGGGGCCAGGGCGGTTTGCTGGTCCTCGAACAGTTCGTAGGTGTATTCCTCGGCCGCAGGCTTGTCGTCGGGACTGTATTCAGGCGCACGGAAGGCAATGCCGCCGACCAGCAAGGCGGACAGGGATTCGGTCTTGACCGCGAAGCCGTTGGCGCCGACGTTCACATCGACACCACTGGCATTCCAGAAACGGGTGTTCTCGGTGACGTACTGATCATTGGGGGCGTGGACGAACAGGTCGATGTTCACGCCCTTGCCGTCAGGGTCCAGGGCATAGGCCACGACCTGGCCGACCGGGATCTTGCGGTAGTACACCGGAGAGCCGATATCCAGCGACCCCAGGTCCTGGGTATGCAGGGTGAAGCGCTTGCCGGGCTCGCCGTAGGTGATGGGTGGCGGGTTTTCCAGGCCCTTGAAATTTTTCGCCCGGGCATTGGCCTGGCCGATATCGGCGCCGATGTAATCCCCGGACAACAGGGTGTCGATACCCGACACGCCGCCAGCGCCGATACGCGGGCGCACCACCCAGAATTTGGAGTCTTCGCGGGTGAAGCTTTCCGCCTGCTTGGCCAGCTTGACGGTCGCATTGACGCTTTTCTGGTCATTGCTCAGTTCCACGTCCGAGACTTGACCAATCACCACGTTGCGGTATTTGACCTCGGTCTTGTTCGCCGTCAGGCCGTCACCGGTCTTGAAGGTGATGGTGATGGTCGGCCCTTCCTGCAGGATGCTGTGCACCACCAGGGAAATGCCCACCAGCACCGCGACAATCGGCACGATCCAGACCAGTGACACGCTGAAGCGGCGGGTCTTGACCGGCGCCGGCCCAGGCACCTGTGCCCCGTCAGTGGCTAGTTGCTTCATCCGTGATCTCCTCATTGTGTGGGGCTTGCGGTTTTTCATCCCAGATCAGGCGCGGATCGAAACTCATCGCCGACAGCATGGTGAACACCACCACCAGGCCAAAGAACAGAATGCCGGGCCGTGGCTCGATATCGGCCAGGGCTTGAAACTTCACCAGCGAGGCCACCAGGGCCACCACTATCACGTCGAGCATCGACCAGTAACCGATGACCTCGACAAAGCGATACAGCTGTGATCGTTCCTTGCGCGCCCAGTGGCTGTCGCGTTGCACCGTCACCAGCAATAAGGTAATGGCCACGAACTTGACGCCGGGCACGGCGATACTGGCGATAAAGATGATCAGGGCGATGTCCCAGGCACCGGCCTCCCAGAACTCCAGCACACCGCTCATGATGGTGCTGTCGGCGCCATGGCCGACCATTTTGGTGTTCATCACCGGTAGCAAGTTGGCCGGGATATAAAACACCAGGGACGTGAACAGGTAGGCCCAGGTGCGGGTCAGCGAATTGGTTTTGCGCCGGTGCAGCGGAGTGCCGCAGCGCTCGCATTCGTCGGGCTCGTGGGTCATGTCGCAGGCCAGTCCGCAGCTGTGACACAGGCACAAGCCGAGTTCTCGGGCGACTGGAGGTGTTGTCATAGGATGTCCCACAGTTCGCGAATATCGCGCCCGGCAATGCGGATCATCATCAGGCTGAGGATGGCCAGGGCAAACAGACCGATGCCCGGCAACACATCGAGAAAGCCGGCGAGCTTGATCACCGCGACCATTGCCCCCAACAGGCAGACTTCCAGCATGCTCCAGGGCCGCAGAGTTTCCAGCCAGCGCATGCAGAACTTGAAAGCGGGCGAGCGTCGGCCGGCGAGGGCGAAACCGAGGACCCAGATCAGCAGCAACAGCTGAAAGATCGGTGCGATGATCATGGCGATGGCCGCCACCATGGCGATGAACGTGATGGGCCCCAGACTCAGGGCCATGACCGAATCCCAGAGCGTCGCGCTGTTTTTCAGGCCCTTGAGACTGATGCTCATGACCGGGTAGAAATTGGCGAAAATCCACAGCATCAGCGCGGTCAGGGTCAATGCCAGACGCTGCTGGAGCGTCAAACCGTCATAGCGCTGCAGCACCCCGCCGCAGCGGATGCACAGGGTTTTCTGGTGTTTGGCGAGCGTGACTTTCTCGTACACACAGTCGCAGTGCTCGCAAATGATCAGTGGGGCAGTCGTCGCCATTGGCCAAGCTCGACAGGAGGCAGGAATGAATGAGCACCTCCTCAATATAGAAGTGACTGGCCATTGAGCAAATCGAAAGGCTATTTGACGACTGAATGAAACTGGCTGCTCAGCCGGATACCGGTGGCGAGGGGGCTCGCCACAGGATGGGTCTATCTCTTGAGGCCAACCTTAGCCCAGCACTTCACGCAGGCGATACCACAACATGCCGAGCGCCAGCAGTGGCGAACGCAGAACGCGACCGCCGGGGAAGGTCATGTGCGGCACGGCGCTGAACACGTCAAAGCCGTGGCTGTGACCCGCGTGAATCGCTTCACCCAGCAACCTGGCGCACCAGTGGGTCACGTTCAGGCCATGGCCCGAATAACCTTGGGCGTAGAACACATTGGGATGCTGGCTCAAGCGCCCGACCTGCGGGAAGCGATTGGCCGTGATCCCGATCATGCCGCCCCATTGATAGTCGATGCGCACATTCGCCAATTGCGGAAAGACTTTGAGCATCTGCGGACGCATGTAGGCCGAGATGTCCCGAGGATCGCGCCCGGAGTAATGGCAGGCACCGCCGAACAGCAGGCGTCGGTCGGCCGATAACCGGTAATAATCCAGGCCGACTTTCTGGTCGCACAGGGCCAGGTTATGCGGGATCAGCTGCGCAGCGAGCTCTGCGGACAAGGGTTCAGTGGCGATGATGTAACTACCCGCCGGCAGCACTTTGCCGCTGAGTTTCGGCTCAAGCTCTTCAAGGTGAGCGTTGCAGGCCAGTACCAGGCTGCCGGCGCGCACCGTGCCCCCGGCACAGCGCACCTGCACGGTACTGCCATGGATCAGCTCCAGCACCGCGCTCTGCTCGAAGATCTGTACGCCCAGGGATTCGGCGACTCTCGCTTCACCCAATACCAGGTTAAGCGGGTGCAAATGCCCCGACCCCATGTCCACCAAACCACCGGCATACACACCGGAGTTCACCACCTGCTCACGGATCTGCCCCGGTTCGATCAAGCGGGTTTCATGGGCGTAACCCGACTCTTTCAGCTCTGCGAATTCGCTTTTAAGGCCGGCGAACTGCGCCGGGGTGTTGGCCAATTCACAAAAGCCCCAGCGCAGGTCGCAGTCGATGCCATGCTCGCGGATACGCTGGCCCACGAGCGCCACCGATTCGACACCGGCCTGCTCCAGATAGCGCACGCCGTCGGCACCGATGTGCCGGGCGAAACCGCTGACGTCATGACCGATCCCGCGAATCAACTGGCCACCGTTGCGCCCGCTGGCGCCCCAGCCGATTCGCCGGGCTTCCAGCAGAATCACCGAGAGACCGCGCTGAGCCAGTTCGATGGCGGTGTTGACGCCGGTAAAGCCGCCGCCAATCACACAGACATCCGCGACCAGGTCCCCGGCCAGCGCGGGCCGGGGCGCCATGCCCCTGGCCGAGGCGGCGTAGTAGGAGAGCGTGTGTTCCTGGGTGTACTGGTTCATTGGTTCGACTTCACTTTGCTCCAGGAACGGGTCATCAGACGCATGATCGACTGTGGAGGGGTGGTGGAAATGTAGAGTTTGTCGAGCACTGCCTGGGAGGGATAAACCTCGGGATTGTTCACCAGCTCCGCATCCATGTACTGCTTGGCGGGCGGGTTCGGGTTGGCGTAGCCGACCGAGGTGCTGACCTTGGCAATCACCTGTGGATCGAGCAGGTAATTGATGAAGGCATGGGCTTGTTTCGGGTTGCTGGCGTCGGCCGGGATGGCCAGCAGGTCGAACCACAGGTTGGCGCCTTCTTTGGGAATGGCGTAGGCGATGTTCACGTTGTTCTTGGCTTCCTTGGCCCGGTTGGCGGCCTGGAACACATCACCCGAGTAGCCGAACGCGACGCAAATGTCGCCATTGGCCAGGTCCGACACGTACTTGGAGGAGTGGAAGTAAGTGACGTACGGACGGATGCTCAACAGCTTGGCTTCGGCTTTCTTGTAGTCCTCGGGGTTTTCGCTGCGCGGGTCCATGCCCATGTAGTTGAGCACCGCCGGGAACACTTCATCCGCCGAGTCCATGATCGACACGCCGCACTGGCTGAGCTTCTTGATGTTTTCCGGTTCGAACAGCACGGCCCAGGAGTCGATGTGATCGATGCCCAGCACCTGCTTGACCTTGTCGACGTTGTAACCGATGCCGTTGGTGCCCCACAGGTACGGCACCGAGTGGGCGTTGCCCGGATCGTTTTTCTCCAGCAGGGCCAGCAGTTTCGGGTCGAGGTTCTTGAAGTTCGGCAGTTGCTCGCGATCCATCTTGAGGAACGCGCCGGCCTTCACCTGGCGAGCGAGGAAGTGGTTCGACGGCACCACCACGTCATACCCGGTCCGCCCGGCGAGCAGTTTGCCCTCCAGGGTTTCGTTGGAGTCGAACACGTCGTAGATCACCTTGATCCCGGTTTTGGCCTGGAAGTCGGCGAGGGTGGTCTCGCCGATGTAGTCGGTCCAGTTGTAGACGCTGACCTGTGGCTGAGCCTGGGCCACGGCGCTGAACAAAACAGTCAGCGCGACCGGAACCACGGACTTCAATAGACGCATAGCGACACCTTTCTTGGAATTATTGGATTCTTCAGGTGCTCACCCTATCTGTGGGAGCGAGCTTGCTCGCGATGGCGGTTTCACAGTCAACATTGATGTCGAATGTCACGGCCTCATCGCGGGCAAGCCCGCTCCCACAGGGGGATGTGTGTCCCCAGGGAGAGCCGGGGATTAAACGCTGAGCATCAGGAACTCACGTTCCCAGGAACTGATGACTCGCTTGAAGTTCTCGTGCTCGGCGCGTTTGACCGCGACATAGCCACGCACGAACTTGCTGCCCAGATAACGGCCGACGGTTTCGCATTCTTCCATCTGCGACAGCGCTTCCTCGATGGTGATCGGCAGGCGCAGGTTGCGACGTTCATAGGCGCGGCCCTGGACGCCGGCGCTCGGTTCGACGCCCTCGACCATGCCGAGGAAACCGCACAGCAAACTGGCGGCAATGGCCAGGTAAGGGTTGGCGTCGGCCCCCGGCAAGCGGTTCTCCACGCGCATCGCGTCCGGGCTGGAGGTCGGCACACGCAGGCCGACAGTGCGGTTTTCTTCGCCCCATTCAACGTTCACCGGTGCCGAAGTATCCGGCAGGAAGCGGCGGAACGAGTTGACGTTTGGCGCGAACATCGGCAGCACTTTCGGGATGTATTTCTGCAGGCCACCGATGTGGTGCAGGAACAGCTCGCTCATGTTGCCGTTTTCATCGGCGAAGATCGGCTTGCCGGTGGCAATTTCCACCACGCTCTGGTGAATGTGCATGGCACTGCCCGGCTCATCGCCAATCGGCTTGGCCATGAAGGTTGCCGCCACGTTGTGCTTGAGCGCGGCTTCGCGCAGGGTGCGCTTGAACACCGTGATCTGGTCGGCCAGGTCCAGGGCGTCACCGTGACGGAAGTTGATTTCCATCTGCGCCGGGCCGTCCTCGTGGATCAGCGTATCGAGGTCCAGTCCTTGCAGCTCGCACCAGTCGTAGACGTCTTCGAACAACGGGTCGAATTCGTTGGCGGCATCGATGGAGAACGATTGGCGACCACTTTCGGCCCGCCCCGAGCGGCCCATCGGTGCCTTGAGCGGCAGGTCCGGGTCTTCGCAGCGCTGGGTCAGGTAGAACTCCATTTCCGGCGCGACGATCGGCTTCCAGCCCTTGTCGGTGTACAGCTGCAGGACTTTCTTCAGCACGTTGCGTGGCGACAGTTCGATCGGGTTGCCGAACTTGTCGAAGGTGTCGTGAATCACGATGGCGGTCGGTTCGATGGCCCATGGCACTACGTACACCGCGTCGGACACCGGCTTGCAGACCATGTCGATATCGGCCGGGTCGAGCAGGTCGTAGTAGATGTCGTCGTCGACAAAGTCCCCGGTTACCGTTTGCAACAGCACACTTTCCGGCAGGCGCATGCCTCGCTCATGCAGGAACTTGTTGGTGGGTGCGATTTTGCCGCGTGCAATGCCGGTCAGGTCGCTGACGACGCACTCGACTTCGGTAATCTTGTGATCTTTCAGCCACGTGAACAGCTGATCGAAAGGGACATTCATAAAGACCTCGTTATTGGTTTTATTAACGCCAGGAGAAGCCGATTTCATCTTTCGGACACTTCCCCTGTAGCGCGTTGACGACTATCTTGGGCGAGCCTCGCCGTTCCATCTATCCACTTTAAGCAGCACAAAGCGCACCAAAAGAGTGCGCAAGGCCACGCCATGACAGTCTGTAATCCGCTACAGGTTCAAGCGTTCAATACCGCCGATGTGGCCGAGCAAATTCGCGCCACACCGGGTTGGGTCCAGCATTACCAGCAAATGTCACCGGGGCATTTCGCCGGTCTGGTGCGCTATCTCGACCTGCAAGGCGTGGAGATTTACGAGGAACACATGAACACCCGGGTCGAGCAGAATTTCAGTGCGCCGCAAGGCTCGCTGGCGTTCTGCTTCGATCGCAGCGACAACGCGCTGTATGTGCTCAATGGTGAAAGCCGCAACATCTGGATCACCCCCGAGAACTACCAGGAAATCGCCGTGGTGTTCGGGCCGGAGTTCGTGCAGCGTCACGCGCTGGATGTGGCCAGGCTCGAAGGGCTGTTCATGGCCCCGCTCAATTCGCAGCAGAATGCGCTGTTCAGTCGCTGGCTCAGCGGCACCCTGACGCGCTTGTCGCAGACCTTCGATCCGCCGAGCCGCGAGGCGCTGACCCAGCAGTTGCTTGACGATTGCCTGTTCATCCTCGACAACGCCTGCGTATGCCTGGACCAGGGCGCCTTGCAACGCCGGGCGGGGGAGCGGGCGATCATGAAGCGGGTCGGGGAATGGGCGGCGGATACCCCGGAAGAACACCTCAATCTGCTGGAGCTGTCCCAGGTTGCCGGGGTTTCACTGCGCCAGTTGCAGCACGCGTTCAAGACGTTCACCGGCATGGCGCCGACCCAATGGCTGCGCCTGCGTCGTCTCAACAGCGCACGCCGGGAGTTACTGATCAGCACGCCGTCGCAAACCACCGTCGCCGAAGTGGCGATGCACTGGTCGTTCTGGCACCTGGGGCGGTTTTCCAGCAGCTATCGCGCGCTGTTCAAGGAGTTGCCCAGCGACACCCTCAAGCGTGTGAGTGCCGCGCAGCCGAGTGGCCGAGGGCGTCGCTAGAAGGTCGGCGGGGTGATCACCCAGATCACCACCGCATCGACGTCGCCAGGGTTGCCGTAGCGGTGCGGCTCCTGGCTGGAGAAGCTGAAGCTGTCGCCTTCGTTGAGCTGAAAGTAGCGCTCGCCGACCCACAACTCGAAACGCCCCGAGAGCAAGTAACCCGCTTCTTCGCCGTCGTGGCTGTAGCTTTGCTGGCTGTAGGTGCCGGGAGGGAAACGCGAATGCAGCATTTCCAGGTGCTGACTGGGCTGTGGCGTCAGTAACTGGTCAATGATGCCGTCTTCGTAGTGCACGCTCAGGCGACTGTTCTTGCGCACGACAATGCCGTCATCTTCGGGAGCGGTGACCGCTTCGCTGGCGAAGAACCACTGGATGGTCACCCCCAGGCTGCGGGCGATATTGAACAACGCCGGAATCGACGGGTAGGCGAGGTTGCGCTCCAGCTGGCTGATATAGCCGGCGGTCAGCTCGCTTTGTTGCGCCAGCTCCGCCAGGGTCATGCCCCGGCGTTTACGCAGGCCACGAATCCGCGTGCCGAGAAAATGCGGTTCGGCGCTGGCGGTGGCGGGTTGTGGGGTGGTGCTGTTGCTCATGGTCGATTCCGAGCCGGTGGCTACGCTCCGCCCCCTGTAGGAGCGAGCGTGCTCGCGCCTGCAAAGAGCAGTCATTTAGAGTCAAAGCCCCGGAGTATAAACAGCCTCAAAGCTCCCACGCGACTTTCAGGCCCTCATAAATCGCTTCTTCGGCCGTTCGCGGCGCCAGGCAGTCGCCAATGCGTCGGAACTCAACCAGTCCCTGCAGTTCGGCCCCCAGGGTATCCACCGGCTGATGGCCCTGGCACAGCACCAGGGTGTCGATGTTTTCCATCAACATCGGTTCGCCGCTGGCAGTGTGTTGCAGGTAGACGGTGTTGTCATCGCAGCCGTACAAACGCGCGTAAGGGGTGATGGCAATCCCCAGCTTGTGCAGCTCGCCGGCCATTTGATCACGCACATACAGCGGCAGGTTTTCCCCGCAATGGGTGCCGTTGACCGCCAGTTGCACCTGATGCCCGGCACGGGTCAGACGCTCGGCGATGCCGGGGCCGATCCAGTCGCAGCGCCAGTCGACCACCACCACCGACCGGCCGATCTGCACCTCGTCGCGCAGCACCTGCCAGGCGTCCACCACCTGCAATTCACCACCGCGTTCGAAATGCGGCCAGTAAGGTTCAGCGCCAGTGGCGACGATCACCATGTCCGGTTTTTCCCGTTCGACCAGGGCGCGATCGACCCGGGTGTTGCGCACCACGCGCACCCCGGCCAGTTCCATTTCCCGTTGCAGATTGGTGCTGGCGCCGCCGAACTCGCTGCGTCGTGGCAGCAATTGCGCCAGCAACACCTGGCCACCCAGTTGCGCGCTGACTTCATACAGCGTCACCTCGTGCCCGCGTTGGGCAGCGACCGCCGCGGCTTTCATCCCGGCCGGGCCTCCGCCGGCAATCATGATGCGTTTGCGTGTGTTTGCTGGTCGGCGCTCGCCGAAGATCAGTTCGCGTCCGGTTTCCGGGTGCTGGATGCAGGAAATCGGCAAGCCCTTATGGAAGTGGCCGATACACGCCTGATTGCAGGCGATGCAGGCGCGTACATCTTCAGCGCGGCCGGCGTCGGTCTTGTTGGGCATTTGCGGGTCGCAGATCAGGGCGCGGGTCATGCCGCAGACATCGGCCTGGCCCCGGGCAATGATCAGTTCGGCCTCCTGGGGCTGGTTGATGCGCCCGGTGACGAACAACGGGATGTCCAAACCTGCCTTGAAGGTGCCGGCCTCTTTGGCCAGGTAGGCGGCCTGGATCGCCATCGGCGGGACGATATGCACCGCGCCACCGAGCGAGGCCGAGGTGCCGGCGACGATGTGTACGTAATCGAGCTGCGCTTGCAGCGATTGCACGGCGGCCAGGGACTCGTCTTCGGTCAGCCCTTCGGGGTCACGCTCGTCGGCGGAAATGCGCAGGCCGACGATGAACTGCTCGTCAGTGCTGGCGCGGATGGCGGCAATCACTTCACGCAGGAAACGCAGGCGTTGTTCCAGGTCACCGTTATAGCCATCGGTGCGGCGGTTGACCCGTGGATTGATGAATTGCGCCGGCAGGTAGCCGTGGCTGGCGACCACTTCCACGCCATCGATACCGGCCTGATGCAGGCGCCGGGCTGCAGCCGCATAACCGGCGACGATCTCGTCGATCATCCCCTGATCGAGCGCACGCGGCATGACCCGGAAACGCTCGTTGGGCACCGCCGAGGCGGAGTAAGCCACGGCCAGCAAGCCATCGCTGGATTCCATGATTTCCCGCCCCGGATGGAACACCTGGGACAACACCACGGTGCCGTGGGCATGGCAGGTTTGCGCGATTTTCCGGTAGCCGTCGATGCAGGCGTCATCGGTGGCCATCAGCACATGGGAGGTATAACGCGCGCTGTCATGCACGCCGGCGACCTGCAACACGATCAGCCCGACACCGCCTTCGGCCCGCGCCCGGTGATAGGCGATCAACTGTTCGTTGACCAGGTTGTCGGTGGGCATCGAGGTGTCGTGACCGCTGGACATGATGCGGTTTTTCAGGCGCTTGCCACGGATCTGCAAGGGTTCGAACAGGTGCGCAAAGGCTGGGGACGGGCTCGGCATGGTGCGGGTACTCCGGGCAGGCTGACCTGTAGGAGCGAGCCTGCTCGCGATGGACGTTAACGATAACGCGTGTTGCCTGGATGAACGCGTCGCTCTCAGGTCCATCGCGAGCAGGCTCGCTCCTACAGAGGCATTTGGTGTTGTTGTTTTGTTCTATAGAAATTTACCCGCAGTAAAAAATCAACTTGTTTTTTTACTGGGCCTTGCAGTAGTTTGAAATGGCACCCGCATCTTGGGGCGAACCTCACAACAATAAAAAAGGGCCACACCGACTTGAGTTCGGCGGGCACCTGCACGAGGAACCACTGATGAAATCGAAAACGCTCAAGCACGGTTTTTATCCCTTGGTGTTGTCCATGGCCATGGGCCTGGGCAGCGCTCAGGCGGCATCGGAGATGGTGGTGGTCGGTTACGGCGGCGCCGGACAAAAAGCCCAGGATGTGGCGTTCTTCCAACCGTTCAGCGTGGTGGATCAAAGCAAGGTGATCCAGAGCGAATACAACGGTGAGATGGCCAAAATCAAAGTCATGGTCGACACCGGCAACGTCGATTGGGACGTGGTGCAGATCGAAGGTCCGGACCTGATGCGTGGCTGCGAAGAGGGCATGTATGAGCGCCTCGACTGGACCCGCCTGGGCCATGCCGATCAATTGATTCCCGAAGCCGCGCAGGAGTGCGGTTCGGCCGCGTTGGTGTGGAGTGTGGCGATCGCCTACGACACCGACAAACTGGCCCGGGCCCCCACCTCATGGGCGGATTTCTGGGACGTGCAGAAAATCCCCGGCAAACGCGGCTTGCGCAAACGCGCGGTGTACAACCTGGAGTTCGCCTTGCTGGCCGACGGGGTGAAAGTCGAGGACGTGTACAAGGTGCTCAATACCCCGCAAGGCGTGGACCGGGCATTCGCCAAACTGAACCAGCTCAAACCCTACATCCAATGGTGGGAGGCCGGCGCCCAGCCGCCGCAATGGCTGACGGCCGGCGATGTGGTGATGACCTCGACCTACAGCGGACGCATCGCTGCCGCCGCGCAATCCGGCAGTCATCTGGGGCTGGTGTGGCCCGGCAGTCTGTATGGCATGGACTACTGGGCGATCATCAAGGGGTCCAAACACGTCGATCAGGCCAAGCGTTTTATCGCCTTCGCCAACCAGCCGGACGCCCAGGTCAATTACGTCAAACAGATTCCCTATGGCCCGACCAATACCGAGGCCGCCGCTCGCCTGGACGATAAACTCGCGCAGTGGGTACCGACGGCGCCGCAGAACCTCAAGGGCGCGTTGTCGATGGACGTCGGCTTCTGGGTTGACCATGGCGAAGAGCTGGAAGAGCGCTTCAACGCCTGGGCCAGTAAATAACCGCCTGTGGCTGGACGTCCTTGCACGTCCAGCCTTACTGTCTGCCCGGCCGACCCGTCTGGAGGATTAAAACAATGAACGAAATCGAGACCCACCTGACTGCCGCGCCCGAGCGCAGCGCTACCGAACAGCGCCTGCGTGAAGAGTTGGCCGCCTGTTATCGCCTGATTGCGCATTACCGCATGACCGATCTGATTTTCACCCACATTTCGGTGCGTATTCCCGGCCCGGAACATCATTTTCTGATCAATCCCTATGGGTTGATGTTTGATGAGATCACGGCTTCCAATCTGGTGAAAATCGACCTCAGTGGTCAGGCCGTTGAGCCGTCGCCATTCCCGGTGAACCCGGCCGGTTTTGTGATTCACAGCGCGATTCATGGCGCCCGTGAAGATGCGCAATGCGTGCTGCATACCCACACAAAATCCGGCTGCGCGGTGGCCGCGTTGAAGTGCGGCTTGTTGCCGGTGAATCAGATTTCCATGGAGTTTTACGGTCGGGTTGCCTATCACGACTATGAAGGCGTGGCGCTGGACATGAGCGAGCAGCAACGGCTGGTGCAGGACCTGGGCGACAAGCCGGTGCTGATGCTGCGCAACCATGGCTTGTTGACCGTTGGCGAAACCGTGGGGCAAGCGTTTTTGCGCATGTACTACCTGGAAAAAGCCTGCGAAATCCAACTGGCCGCGCAGGCAGCCGGTGAATTGATGCTGCCACCGGCTGAAGTTTGTGAACATACCGAGCGTCAGTTCAACGACCCCGGCCGACCGCTGGATGAAGGTGAATTGAGCGACCCGGATGCCATGCAATTGGCCTGGGCGGCGTTGTTGCGCTTGCTGGAGCGAGTGGCACCGGGGTATCGGAACTGACCACCAGACTGGAGACATGCCAGGCTCTTGCTGTACAGTCGTTCAGCTTTCAAGCGTAACGCGAGCCCCCATGATTGAATCCAGGAGCATGTCACCCATGAATCAGGAAGCCCGTTTTTCCCGCATGGAACCGGAGTTGCGCAAGGCCAATCTGATCGAGGCGACGCTGGTGTGCCTCAAGCGCCACGGTTTTCAGGGTGCGTCGATCCGCAAGATCTCCGCCGAGGCCGGTGTCTCGGTGGGGCTGATCAGCCATCACTATTCCGGCAAGGATGAACTGGTGGCCGAGGCCTACATGGCGATCACCGGGCGAGTCATGACCTTGCTGCGCGATGCCATGGAACAGGCTGCACCGAACGCCCGCGAACGTTTGTCGGCGTTTTTTCGCGGCTCGTTTTCCGCCGAGTTGCTCGACCCGCAACTGATTGACGCCTGGCTGGCGTTCTGGGGCGCGGTGAAAACCGCCGAGGCGATCAACCAGGCCCACGATCATTCCTATGGCGAGTACCGCGGCATCTTGCGCAAAGTGTTGATGGAACTGGCGCAGGAAGAGGGCTGGGAAAACTTCGATGGCGATCTGGCCGCGATCAGTCTCAGTGCCTTGCTCGACGGTCTGTGGCTGGAATCCGGACTCAACCCGGGCACCTTTACCCCGGAGCAGGGCATTCAGATTTGCGAGGCCTGGGTCGATGGTTTGCAGGCCGGTGGTCGCCAACGGTTCTGTATCAAAACAAGCGGCGTGCAGACGAGCAGCTGTTGATCGGTTGTTCAGCAATGGCTACTCTCTGGCGCTGATGCAGAAAAACACTCTAATAAGAAATACGCCTTCGGGCACAGGCAGGACATCCAGTAATGACGCCACGGGTACTGATCGTCGATGACGATCCGCTGATTCGCGAACTGTTGCACGCCTACCTGTCCCAGGAGGGCTACGAGGTTCATTGCGCAGCCACGGCGGAACTGGCCGAAACCTTCCTGGCCAGCCAGACCGTGGACCTGGTCATGCTCGATATCCGCTTGCCCGGCAAGGACGGCCTGACCCTGACCCGTGAGCTGCGGGTGCGTTCGGAGGTCGGGATCATCCTGATCACCGGGCGCAATGACGAAATCGACCGCATCGTCGGCCTGGAATGCGGTGCCGATGACTACGTGATCAAACCTCTCAATCCACGGGAACTGGTGTCCCGGGCGAAAAACCTGATTCGCCGGGTTCGTCATGCGCAAACGCCTCAGCCTTTGGCGGCGGTCGCCAAACCGGTCAAACAGTTTGCCGACTGGTCGCTGGACACCGACCGCCGGCGCCTGATCGATCCCTCCGGTAGCGAAACCCTGCTGACCCACGGCGAGTACCAACTGCTCAGCGTGTTCCTGCGCAACAGCGGCCACACCCTGAGCCGCGACCAATTGATGGACCAGATCCGCAACCGCGAGTGGGTGCCCAACGACCGCTCCATCGATGTGCTGGTCGGCCGATTGCGCCGCAAACTGCACGACGACCCGGCCGAGCCGCAGTTGATCATCACCATCCACGGCGCCGGTTACCTGTTCACTGCCAGCCTGGCGGCGTGACGGCCGTGGGGCGACCGCTCTGGTTGCTGTTGGCGCTGCTGGCGGGCAATGCCCTGGCCGGGGAAAAAGTCCGCTACTGCGATTATCCGGTGTACCCGCCGATTTCCTGGAGCGACGGCAAGCAGGTCCGTGGCCTGGCGCCGAGTGTGGTGAAAAAGCTGTTCGGTGAGTTGGGCTACGACGTCGAAACCGTGGTGCTGGGCAACTGGAAACGATGCCTGCTCGATGCTGCCGAAGGCCGGGTCGACGTGGTTCTGGCCTACAGCACCGCGCAACGGGAACAAAGCATGCTGTTTTCCTCGGTGCCGGTGCTGCGCGAAGAGGTCGCGTTGTTCATCAATCGCCAACACCCGGTGCAATTCGAACGCCTGGAAGACCTGGCCCATTACCGTGGCGGCTTGCTGTTCGGTGAAAGTTACGGCGTGGAATTCGATCGCATGGTCGCGCAAAACAACAACATCGAATGGGTGTCCGACAGCCGCCAGAACTTCGGCAAGCTGATTCGCGGGCGCATCGATTTCATCACCCAGGAACGCCGCACCGGCCAGCTCTACATCGAAAGCCTGGCGGGCGCCAAGGACATCGTCGCGCTGCCCAAGGCCCTGAGCGTCGACTACCTGCGGGTCGCGGTTTCCCGTCGCTCGCCGCTGGCCAGTCATATGCCGCAGATCAATGCGCAACTGCAGCGCATGGTCGATGCCGGCGACATCGAGCGCTTGCTCAATGAGAGCGAAGTCACTTACCGCGACATGATCAACCTGCCGGTGAACGAACAATGATGCGCCCGCGAACCGGTGGCCTGTTGCGGCGCCTGCTGCTGTTCATTCTGCTATTCAGCCTGTGCTTCACCGTGCTCGCCAGTACCGTGCAGCTGTACATCGAATACCGTCGGGAAATGCGCGACATCGACTCGCGCATGGAGCTGATCCGCGCCGGTTATCTGGCGAGCCTGGAGCGCAGCCTGTGGGATCTGAACCAGGAGCAACTGAATGTGCAGTTGCGCGGCCTGGTGGACTTCTCCGATGTCGCGCGGGTGCATTTGAAAAGCCCGGATTTCGACTTGCTGCATGGCAATGCGGATCCGCTCGGGCCGTTGCGCGTCGAACGTTTCGCCCTGGACTACCAACCGCCTTCCGGCCCGTTGCGGCATTTAGGCGAACTGGAAGTCAGCACCGATCTGGGGGCGGTGTATCAGCGCCTGTATGCCACCGGGTTGACCAGCCTGTTGTGGATGGGGGCGTTCCTGTGTGGTCTTGCGATTGCGCTGTCCTGGTTGTTCTACCGCCTGGTCACCCGTCACCTGCAAGTCATGGCTGATTTCGCCCGGCGTATTGCCGCAGGTGAATGGCATGAGCCGCTGCGCCTGCACAAGCGGCGCAGTATCCACAAAGACGAAATCGACACCGTGGCCCACGCCCTCGACGACATGCGCCGGGCCATCCTCAGCGATATCGACCGCCGTGAAAACGATCGATTGGCCTTGCAGGACAACCGTGACGAGTTGCTGAAAATGGTCGAGCGACGCACCGCCAGCCTGATGCGCGCCAAGGACGAAGCAGAAGCGGCCAACCTGGCAAAGTCACGGTTCCTGGCGACCATGAGTCATGAGTTGCGCACGCCCCTTAACGGTATTCTCGGCATGGCCGAGTTGTTGCGCGGCGCCAGCCTCGATCCGCTGGACAGCAAACGCCTGGATGCCTTGCACAAGGCGGGCGAGGGATTGCTGACCATCCTCAATGAAGTGCTGTTTTTCGCCAAACTGGAGGAGGGCGCGAGCCTGCCCGAACCGGTGGATTTCTCGATTCGCCAATTGATCGATGAAGTACTGACGCTGCTCGAGCCCAAGGCGCTGGATAACGACACCCTCCTGCAATGTCGGGTGGATCAGCGCATCGCCGAGTATCACCACGGTGCCGAGCAATTCTTGCGACAAGTCTTGAGCAACCTGTTGGCCAACGCCATCAAGTTCACCGAGTGCGGTGAGGTCAGTGTCGAAGTGGCGTTGCTCGCGCAGTCCGGAGGGCCTGGCGGCGATCGTCTGCGGGTGAGTGTCACCGACAACGGCATCGGCATCGCCCCGCCAATGCAGGCGAGGATTTTCGAGCGCTTCACCCAGGCCAGCGAAGAAGTGGCACAGCGCTACGGCGGCACCGGGTTGGGGCTGGCGATCTGCAAACACCTGGTCGAACAAATGGGTGGCAGCATCGGTGTCACCAGTGAAGTCGGGCGGGGCAGTTGCTTCTGGTTCGAGTTGACGTTGCAACCCGCTGCAGGCGTCACCGCACCAATACCGATCACAGTGGCAGGGCCGGCATTGAAGGTGCTGGTGGTTGAGGACGTGGCGCTCAATCGCGAAGTGGCCCAGGGGTTGCTGCAACGGGACGGCCATCAGGTGTGGCTGGCCGAAGAGGCTGAACAGGCATTGGCCCAATGCGCCGCGCAGCGGTTCGATCTGATACTGCTGGATGTGCATCTGCCGGGCATGACCGGTGTGGAATTATGCAAACGGATCCGCAGCCTCGACGGGCCGAATCGTACCGCACGCATTTTCGCCCTGACTGCCAGTGTGCAGCCGGCGCTGGTTCGTGGGTATCTGGACGCCGGTATGGATGGCGTGCTGGCCAAGCCGCTGAATCTGGACTCTCTGCGCAAGGTCATGGGCGGGCAGCTGATGGCGCCCAAACCGCTGCTGGAAGAGGGCGCCATAGACTGGCCGCTGCTGCAAACACACCGTAACTTGCTCGGCGAACAGAAAGTGCAGGGGCTGCTGACGGTGTTACGCGACTCGATCCTGCAACACCGCGAGGCGCTACGCGAAGCGATTGACGCCGACGACTTCACTGAAATCGCACATCTGGCCCACCGTTTGGCGGGAAGCGCCGACTCTTTGGGTTTTCGTGCCTTGGCCGGCGTTCTGAGATCACTGGAACAAGCGGCCCTGAAAAATGATCAGTCGGCTATCGGTCAGTTGGCGCCAACCTTTCATGAGTACTGCAAACACGCGCTGGAGACGCTGAAAGGCTTGTTGTAGAGCTGACGTACATAATTGTTACGACTTTCTACAACTTCGATCCATACGTACAACGCGACCTTACATGGCTTTCCAATAATCGACGCAACCGCCGCAGCGCGGTCTTCGAAGCTTATTGGAGATAATAATAATGAATTGCCGTAAAGCTGATCCTTCCCCGCGCCACGACATCCTGTCCTGCGCTGCGCACCTCACTGACTGCTGAGGTGCCGACATGAGTGAACACATCGACCGTAAAGGCATCCAACTGACCCGTGCCCTGAAAAGCCGGCACATTTTCATGCTGTCCCTGGGGGGCGTGATCGGCACCGGCCTGTTCATGGGCTCCGGCGTCACCATCAACCAGGGCGGTCCGGTGGGGGCGATTCTGGCCTACCTGGTCGCCGGTTTCCTGATGTATCTGGTGATGGTCTGCCTGGGCGAGCTGTCGGTGCAGATGCCGGTTTCCGGTTCGTTCCAGACCCACGCCACCAAATTCATCGGTCCGGCCACCGGTTTCATGATCGGCTGGGTGTACTGGATGAGCTGGGCCACCACCGTGGGCCTGGAGTTCACCGCTGCCGGCATGCTGATGACGCGCTGGTTCCCGGCGGTGCCGATCTGGTACTGGTCAGCGCTGTTCGTGGTGGTGCTGTTCGGCATCAACGCCATGGCCACCCGCGCCTTCGGTGAGGCCGAATACTGGTTCTCGGGGATCAAGGTCGCAGCGATTCTTGGTTTCATCGTCGTTGGTGTGCTGGTGATCTTCGGCGTGATGCCGCTGAGCAGCGGTGCGCCCGCGCCAATGGCGACCAACCTGATCGGCGACTCACTGTTCCCCAACGGTCTGTCCGCCGTATTCGCGGTGATGATGACCGTGGTCTACGCCTTCCAGGGCTGCGAGATCATGGGCGTGGCCGCTGGCGAAACGGATCAGCCGGAAAAAAGCATCCCGCGCGCCGTGCGCAACGTGGTGTTCCGCGTGCTGATTTTCTATGTGCTGGCGATTATCGTGCTGTCGGCCATCGTACCGTGGCAGCAAGCAGGCCTGATAGAAAGTCCGTTTGTGCAGGTGTTCGACATGGTCGGCATCCCCTATGCCGCGGACCTGATGAACTTCGTGATCCTCACCGCGATTCTGTCGGTGGGCAACTCCGGCCTCTACGCCTCGACCCGCATCCTCTGGGCGATGTCGAAAACCGGCATGGCGCCGAAAAGCCTGTCGCCGCTGAGCAAGCGTGGCGTGCCGTTGCGCGCCTTGAGCATCACCCTGTGCTTTGCGCTGGTGTCGCTGCTGACCAGTTTCATCGCGGCTGACACCTTGTTCATGGTGCTGATGGCGGTGAGTGGCATGTCCGGCACCGTAACCTGGATTGTCATCGCCCTGGCGCAATACAAGTTCCGCAAGGCCTACCTGCGTGAAGGCGGCAAACTCAGCGACCTGAAATACCGCGCCCCGTGGTTCCCGGTATTGCCGCTGATGTGCATCACCCTGTGCTGCTCGCTGTTCGTGTTCCTGGCCCTGGATGAAACCCAGCGTCCTTCGCTGTACTGGGGCTTCGGCTTTATCGCCCTGTGCTACGGCGCGTACTTCCTGTTCCATCGCAAACGCGAGGCGGTGCTGGCACCGAGTTTGCCAAACGCTTAATTCACTTTCTCCAGCACATCCCCCTGTGGGAGCGAGCCTGCTCGCGATAGCGGTGCGGCAGTCAGCAGCGATGTTGAATGTCCTGCCGTCATCGCGAGCAGGCTCGCTCCCACAGTTGTTCCAAGCGATTAGCCGTTGGTCGCGACTGTCAGAACTGACAGTAGATTGCATCGAATCTCCACAGCCTAATGATGCGGTATTCGTCGGTATGCCGTACGAAAGTTAAATCAATCAGGAAGGAGCGCCCAATGGACAGCAACCGCATCAGGAACGGTGACTTCACAACCGGAAACTTCGAGCATTGGACAGTGAGCGAATTTGACGGTACAGCGAAAGTCTTGAGGGATGGAGATGGCTACAGGGCCAGAATCACTTTAGGTAAAAATGAGTCGGTACTACTTGTCACTGAAAGGTTCTCGATCAGACGACCAGCATTCAAACTGTCCCTTGAAGCTTCCATGCCAGAACCCGTTGATGAAGACGCTGGGACGACGTTGTATTGCACACTCGCCGGTTACGGGCCTTCGCTACCATTCCCAATCATAACAACCATTCCTTTCACTTTATCTGGAGTCAGCGAAGGATTTGAATACATGGGCGAAATGCGGTCAGCGGTCACTGAGGTGCAATTCACCATTGCACTGGCACCTGTATCGAATCCGAAAGCGGTCGGACCGATTTACATCGACAATGTGAAGTACACCGTGGATCTTTCGGATAAATCGGTTAGTTAAATCAGTTCCATAGTCAGTTCCGCCAACATCACCCTCAAACGCGATGACCCCCTGTGGGAGCGAGCAAGCTCCCACAGGGGGGAGAGCGCTCGGTTAATCCGCTACAGACCTCCTGTCACCAGTTGTTCGAAGTTGTAACAACGCCAACGACTCATGCTCGCGAATTTGAAAATAACTCAATAAAAACAATGTGTTAGTTAGCTTATGAGTTAGTTACAGCCCATTTCCTCACCGATTGCCGGCTTACTGAACACTCGTTTAGTATGACCTCAAGTCGCAACACCTCAAGACAAACAAAATAATTCGAGGACCCGCATGACTACTCATGATTCTCTGCTCAGTCAGGTCGAAGCAGGCGTTGCCTGGATCACCCTCAATCGCACGGCTCAGCGCAATGCGCTGGACATCCCGACGCTGAAAAGTCTTCACGCCTTGCTCGACACCTACAACGCTGATCCAGCGGTACGCGTGGTGGTATTGACCGGTAGCGGTCGCAGTTTCTGCGCCGGTGCCGACCTCGATGAGTGGGCCGAGGCCGAAGCCCGTGGCGCGCTGGAAACCTACGGCTGGACCGAAACCGCCCATGCCCTGATGACTCGCTTGCACAGCCTGGAAAAACCGACCATTGCTGCCATCAATGGCACCGCCGTCGGTGCCGGGATGGACCTGACCCTGTGCTGCGACCTGCGCATCGCCGGGCAGTCGGCACGTTTCAAGGCCGGCTACACCAGCATGGCCTACTCGCCGGACGCCGGCGCCAGTTGGCACCTGCCACGCCTGATCGGCGCCGAACAAGCCAAGCGCCTGTTGTTCCTCGACGAACTGTGGGGGGCCGATCGCGCCTTGGCCGCCGGGCTTGTCGGTGAAGTCTGCGCCGACGAGCAACTGCTGAGCGTCACCGGCGAGCTCGCCACACGCCTGGCCGCCGGGCCGACCTTCGCTTTTGCCCAGACCAAAAAACTCATGCGCGAAGGCGCCGACCGCAGCCTGCCCGAGCAGTTGCAAGCAGAACTGGCCGCCGGCCTGCTCTGCGGGCGCAGCGAAGACGGCAGCGAAGCGCTGCGCGCCGCCATGGAAAAACGCCCGGCACGCTTTATCGGTCGCTAAGCCCGACCCGCCTCGCCAACCACTCTTTGCAAACGAACACAGGTAACACCCATGAATTTCCAACTGACCCAAGAACAAGAAATGTTGGTGGACTCGGTACGCAGCTTCGTCGAGAAGGAACTGCTGCCCTATGAAACCGAAGTCGATCGCGCCGACGAAGTCTCCCCGGAGCTCGCCGCGCAGATTCGCGGCAAGGCCATTGCCGCGGGCTTCTACGCCTTCAACATGCCCGAAGAGGTCGGTGGTGGCGGTCTGGACTACCTGTCCCAGGCGCTGATCGAGCGTGAGCTGTCGAAAGTCTCCTGGGCACTGCATGTGTTCGTCGCGCGGCCGTCGAAGATCCTCATGGCCTGCACCGGCGACCAGATCAACGATTACCTGTTGCCGTGCATCCAGGGCGAGAAGATCGACTGCTTTGCCCTGACCGAGCCGGGCGCCGGCTCCGACGCCAACGCGATCAAGACCCGCGCCGTGCGTGACGGTGACGACTTCGTCCTCAATGGCAGCAAGCACTTCATCAGCCACGCCGGCCACGCCGATTTCGCCATCGTCTTCGCCGTCACCGACACCTACGAGCACAACGGTAAGAAGCGCAACGCCGTGACCTCGTTCCTGGTCGATCGCAACACCCCGGGCATGACCATCCGCCGTGGTCCCAAGTGCGTGAGCAACCGTGGTTACCACACCTTCGAAATGTTTTTCGACGACTGCCGCGTACCGGCCTCCAAGGTGCTCGGTGAAGTCGGCAAGGGCTGGGACGTGGCCAATGCCTGGCTGACTGCCGGACGGGTGATGGTGGCGGCCAACTGCGTCGGCCAGTCGCAACGGGCGCTCGACGTCTCGCTGCAATGGGCGGCGGATCGCAAGCAATTCGGCCAGCCCATCGGCACCTACCAAGGCGTGTCGTTCAAGTTGGCGGACATGGCCACGCAAATTCGCGCGGCGGAACTGCTGACCCTGCACACCGCATGGAAAATGGACCAGGGCACCATGACCGATGGCGAGGCCGGCATGGCCAAGCTGTTTGCCAGCGAAGTGCTGGGTCGTGCGGCCGATGAAGCGGTGCAGATTTTCGGCGGCATGGGCTTGATGGACGAAGGTCCGGTGGAGCGCATCTGGCGTAATGCGCGGATCGAACGGATCTGGGAAGGCACCTCGGAAATCCAGCGCCACATCATTTCCCGCGAGCTGCTGCGGCCGCTGTTGCGCTGATCGCCCGGAGAATTTCCATGTCTCAGACTATTCGTGACAACCTCAAACGCATGCTCGCACCCCGGCATGTGGCGTTCGTTGGCGGCCGCAGCATGGCCCGCGCCCTCAAACGTTGCGCCGAAGGCGGCTACCCAGGGCAAATGTGGCTGGTCAATCCGCAGCACGAGAGCCTCGAAGGCGTGCCTTGTGTGCGCAGCGTGGCCGACCTGCCGTGCGGCCCGGACGCGGTGTTCATCGCGACCAACCGCGACCTGACCCTGACCTGCGTGGCCGAACTGGCCGCCATCGGCACCGGCGGCGCGATTTGCTACGCCTCCGGTTTTGCCGAAACCGGCGCCGAAGGCCAGGCCCTGCAACAGCAACTGCTCGAAACTGCCGGCGACATGGCTTTGCTCGGCCCCAACTGCTACGGCCTGCTCGACTACCTGCACAGCTGCGCGCTGTGGCCGGTGGCCCATGGCGGCAAAGCGGTGGAGAAGGGCGTGGCGGTGCTGACCCAGAGCGGCAACTTTGCCTACAACCTGTCCATGAGCGACCGCTCGCTGCCCGTGGCCTACATGGCTTCGGTCGGTAACCAGGCGCAACTGGGTGTGGCCGAATTGATGGACGTGCTGCTCGATGAGCCACGGGTCACCGCCATCGGCCTGCACCTGGAAGGTTTGAAGAACGTACCGGGGTTCGCCCGCGCCGCGCACAAGGCGCTGGAAAAGGGCGTACCGATCATCGCCTTGAAAACGGGCGTGTCGCAGATCGGCGCCGAGCTGGCCCTGAGTCACACCAGTTCGTTGTCCGGTTCCGACGCGCTGTACGACGCGCTGTTTGCACGACTGGGCGTAATCCGCGTCAGTGGCCCGGTGAGCTTTGTCGAAACCCTGAAAGCCGCGGCCTGCGGCAACCTGCCAGCGGGCAACAGCCTGATCGCCCTGGCCTGTTCCGGGGGCGACGCCGGGCTGATCGCCGACTACGCCGAACGCAATGAACTGGCGCTGCCCAAGCTCGACGCGGGTCAAACCGGCGAGCTGGCGCAAGTGCTGCCCAGCTACGCCAATCTGGTCAACCCGCTGGATTTCACCACGGCGATCTGGGGCGATGGCGAGGCACTGAACCGCATGCTCGACAGCGCCCTGCGCACCGAAGCCGATGCCGCGATGCTGGTGCTCGATTACCCGTCCGAGTTCACCGGCGAACGCAAGGAATGTGACCTGCTGCTGGACCTGTACTGCAAGGCGCTGGAGCGCCACGGCAAAACCGGTTTCGTTACCTCGGCCTTTCCCGAGTTGCTGCCGGCCCATGCTCGCGAGCGTTTGCACGAGCAGGGCGTGGCCGCATTGCAGGGCGTTGAAGACGGCCTGGCAGCCTGGGGCCGCATCGCCAATTACCAGCGTAACCGTCAGGCCTTGTTGGCCCTGGGTGAATCGGCGCTGGTGCCGCTGTGCCCGCAAGCGCTGCAAGGCGAGGGTCATTTGCTCAACGAATGGGATTCCAAGCAAGCCTTGCGCGAATTCGGCCTGCCTACGCCCAACGGTGTGTTGAGTTCCCCGGACCGGGCACTGCAGGACGCCAACGCCCTGGGTTATCCGCTGGTGCTCAAAGCGGTCAGCGCCCAATTGCCGCACAAAACCGAGGCTGGCGCCGTGGCGCTGAACCTCAAGGACGACGTGGCACTGAGCGCGGCACTGGAAAAAATGCGCGCGAGTATTGCCGCGTACGCACCTGGCGTGGCGTTCGATCAGTTGTTGCTGGAGCCAATGGCCAAGCCGCCACTGGCCGAACTGATCGTCGGCATCAAGCGTGAAAACGACTTCGGCCTGGCGCTGGTGATGGGCGCTGGCGGCATTCTGGTGGAGCTGCTCAAGGACAGTCGCAGCCTGTTGCTGCCGACCACTGACGGGGCCATTCGCCAGGCCTTGCTGAGCCTGCGCAGCGCGTCATTGCTGCAAGGCTTCCGTGGTCGCGAAGCGGCAGATCTGGACGCGCTGGTCGCGGCGATCCGCGCCGTGGCCGACTACGCCTGCGAAAACGCTGCGCAACTGCTCGAACTCGATGTGAACCCATTGTTGGTCGGTGCCCAGGGCACGACCGCGGTCGATGCGTTGATTCGCCTCGGCCATGAATGAGGAACTGAACATGCAAAGCAAAACCTTGACCGGTGGCCAGGCGCTGGTGCGCTTGCTGGCCAACTACGGCGTCGACACCGTGTTCGGCATTCCCGGCGTGCATACCCTGGAGCTGTATCGCGGCCTGCCCGGCAGCGGCATTCGGCATGTGCTGACCCGTCATGAGCAGGGCGCCAGCTTCATGGCCGACGGTTATGCGCGGGTCAGCGGCAAACCCGGTGTGTGCTTCGTCATCACCGGCCCCGGCGTGACTAACGCCGCCACCGGCATCGGTCAGGCCTACGCCGACTCGATTCCGATGCTGGTGATTTCCAGCGTCAACCACACGGCCAGCCTCGGCAAGGGCTGGGGCATCCTGCACGAGTGCCAGGACCAGCGCGCCATGACCGCGCCAATCACCGCGTTCTCGGCTGTGGCCCTGACCGCCGAAGACCTGCCGGAATTGATCGCCCGTGCCTATGCGGTGTTCGACAGCGAACGTCCGCGCCCGGTGCACATCTCGGTGCCGCTCGACGTGTTGTCGGCGCCTGTCACCCGTGACTGGAGCAACGACGTGGTGCGTCGCCCGAGTCGCGGTACGCCTGCAGCCACCGCGCTGGATCAAGCGGTCGCCAAGCTACATGGCGCCAAACGTCCAATGATCATCGCCGGCGGCGGCGCGCTGAATGCCGCTTCGGAGCTGCAAGAAATCAGCACCCGACTGGCCGCGCCGCTGTTCACCAGCGTCGCCGGTAAAGGCTTGCTGCCACCGGATGCAACACTCAATGCCGGTTCGTCGCTGTGCGTGGAGCCGGGCTGGAACCTGATCGCCGAAGCCGACGTGGTACTGGCGGTCGGTACGGAAATGGCCGACACCGATTTCTGGCGCGAACGCCTGCCTCTCAATGCCGAACTGCTGCGGGTGGACATCGATCCGCGCAAGTTCAACGACTTCTACCCGTGCGCCGTGGCGTTGCACGGTGACGCACAGCAAACCTTGGCCGCCGTACTCGAACGCCTGTCGCCGGATGTCCGCGACGCCAATGCCTCGATTGCCAAAGTGGCAGCACTGCGTGAAGCCATCCACGCCGGTCATGGCCCGTTGCAGCAGATCCATCAGGCGATCCTGCAGCGCATCGCCGCCGAACTGCCGGCCAACGCCTTCATCAGCACCGACATGACCCAACTGGCCTACACCGGCAACTACGCCTTCGCCAGCGAGGCTACCCGCAGCTGGTTGCACCCGACCGGCTACGGCACCCTGGGTTACGGCTTGCCGGCCGGTATCGGCGCCAAGTTCGGTGCACCGCAACGACCGGGCCTGGTGCTGGTGGGCGATGGCGGTTTCCTCTACACCGCGCAGGAACTGGCAACGGCGGTCGAGGAGCTGGACAGTCCGCTGGTGGTGTTGCTGTGGAACAACGACGCCCTGGGGCAGATTCGTGACGACATGATCGGGCTGGATATCGAGCCCATCGGCGTGCTGCCGCGCAACCCGGATTTCGCCGCGCTGGGCCGTGCCTTCGGCTGCACCGTGACGCAGCCGCAGAACCTTGCGGAACTGCAAACCGACTTGCGCCACGGCTTTAATCGCAACGGCGTCACCCTGATCGAACTCAAGCATGCCTGCGTTCGCTGATATTCAACCTTTACTGGAGGGAATAGGGCCATGCGCTTTTCCGATCTGACTCAACGCATCGCCGGTGACGGCGCCGCCGCCTGGGACATTCACTACCGTGCACTGGCCATGCTGGAGCAAGGCAAGGACATTTTGCTGCTGTCGGTCGGCGACCCCGATTTCGATACGCCGCAACCCATCGTCCAGGGCGCCATCGACAGCCTATTGTCCGGCAACACCCACTACGCGGAGGTGCGCGGCAAGCGTGCCCTGCGTGAAGCCATCGCCCGGCGTCATCAGCAACGTAGCGGGCAAACTGTCTCGGCGGATCAGGTCACAGTGCTGGCCGGGGCTCAGTGCGCGTTGTTCAGCGTGGCCCAGTGCGTGCTCAATCCCGGCGATGAAGTGATCGTCGCCGAGCCGATGTACGTCACCTACGAAGCCGTGTTCGGTGCTTGCGGGGCCAAGGTCGTGCCGGTACCGGTGCGTTCGGAAAACGCCTTTCGCGTCCTGCCAGAAGACGTCGCCGCCCGCATCACGCCACGTACCCGCGCATTGGCGCTGAACAGCCCGCACAACCCGTCGGGCGCGAGTCTGCCACGCAGCACTTGGGAGGCCTTGGCCGAACTGTGCATCGCCCACGATCTGTGGCTGATTTCCGATGAGGTCTACAGCGAGCTGCTGTTTGAAGGCGAACACGTCAGCCCGGCGAGTCTGCCGGGCATGGCCGAGCGCACCGCAACCCTCAATAGCCTGTCGAAATCCCACGCCATGACCGGTTGGCGCGTGGGTTGGGTGGTGGCGCCACTGTCTTTGTCCGCGCACCTGGAAAACCTGGCGCTGTGCATGCTCTACGGCTCGCCGGACTTTATCCAGGACGCCGCAGTGGTCGCGCTGGAAAGCCAGTTGCCGGAACTGGAGGCCATGCGCGAAGCCTATCGTCAGCGCCGTGATCTGGTGTGCGAAAGCCTGGCCGATTGCCCCGGCGTGCGTGCTCTCAAGCCCGATGGCGGCATGTTCGTAATGGTCGATATCCGCGAAACCGGCCTCAGCGCCCAGGCATTTGCCGACCGTCTGCTCGATCGCCACGGCGTATCGGTGCTGGCAGGCGAAGCCTTTGGCCCGAGCGCTGCCGGACACATTCGCCTCGGGTTGGTGGTGGGGGCGGCGCCGTTGCGCGATGCCTGCCAGCGCATCGCCCGTTGCGCCCAGGAACTGATGGAGGCTCAGGTTCATGCTTGATCACAAAGCACTGTTTATTGATGGACGCTGGCAAACCCCGTCGGGGCAGGGCGTCGCCGAGGTCATCAACCCGGCCACCGAAGAAGTCGCCGGACGCGTGCCCCTGGGTGATGAACGCGACGTCGACAACGCCGTGGCCGCTGCCCGTCGAGCCTTCGGGCCATGGTCGCGAACGCCGTCCAGCGTGCGTGCCGGTTATATCCGGGCGCTGGCCGAGCAATTGCGCGCCCGCGCCGATGAAATGGCCGCCGTGATTACCACTGAACTGGGTATGCCGGTGCAATGGTGCCGTTCGGTGCAGGTCGACGGGCCGATCATTGGCCTTGAGCAGTATGTCGAACTCGCCGGTTTGATGGATGAAGTGCGCGAAGTCGGCAACTCACTGGTGATCCGCGAAGCCGTCGGTGTGTGCGCGTTCATCAACCCGTGGAATTACCCCCTGCACCAGTTGATCGGCAAACTCGCGCCAGCCTTGGCCGCCGGTTGCACGGTGGTGGTCAAGCCGAGCCAGGAAACGCCGCTGCACGCGTTTCTGCTGGCGCAGATGATCGAGGATATCGGCCTCCCGGCCGGGGTCTTCAACCTGGTCAGCGGGCCGGGCTCCAAGGTCGGCGAAGCCCTGGCCAGGCACCCGGACGTCGACATGGTGTCGTTCACCGGTTCCACCGGCGCGGGCGTGCGCGTTGCGCAAGCGGCAGCGCCATCGGTGAAGCGGGTGTGCCTGGAGCTGGGCGGCAAGTCGCCGCTGCTGATCGCCGAGGACGCGGATCTGGCCGCAGCGGTGCGTTACGGCGTACAGGACGTGATGATCAACTCCGGGCAGACCTGCACCGCGCTTACGCGCATGTTGCTGCCGGCCAGTCGTTATGCCCAAGCGCTGGAGATCGCGCTGGAGGAAACCCTGAGCCTGCGCATGGGCGACCCGCTCGACCCGCAGAGTTTTCTCGGCCCGATGTGTTCGGCAGGGCAGCGCCGCACCGTTGAGGATTACATCCGCCTCGGTCAGTCCGAAGGCGCGCGGTTGCTCTGCGGTGGCGATTCGGCGCCGGACTTCGAGCGCGGCCATTACGTTCGCCCGACGCTGTTCGCCGACGTCGACAACCGCATGCGCATAGCCCAGGAAGAAATCTTCGGCCCGGTGCTGTGCCTGATTCCTTATACGGATGAAGCGCAGGCGATCCAGATCGCCAATGACTCGCCGTTCGGCCTGTCCAGCGGCGTCTGGGCCGCCAGCAACGAGCGGGCTTTGCAACTGGGGCGGCAACTGCGGGCGGGCCAATGTTTCCTCAATGGCGCGGCCTTCAACTATCAGGCGCCGTTCGGCGGCTACAAACAATCCGGCAACGGACGGGAGTGGGGGGAAGAGGGACTGGGCGAATTCGTCGAAGTGAAGGCGATCCAGGTGTGACGGTTAACGATTCAAAGGTTGTTCGCACCGGGCCATGGCCCGGTGTTTCGCGTGGTGGATTTGAACGGGTATTTCCTTAGCTTTCAATCAGGGGCAATGCAATGAGCGATAACAAAAACAAGATTACTCAAGCGAACCATGAATTCAGCTTTCCTCGCCGTGACTTTCTCAAGTACAGCGCGACTGGCGCAGCGATGGCCGGCGCGTTCTCCATGGGCCTGCCATTGGGCGCCATGGCGGCCGAGGCAACGCCGAAACCCGGCGGCGTGCTGCGTCTGGGACTGGCCGGCGCCAGCACCACCGACTCGAAAGACCCCGGTTCCTGGGTCGATACCTTCACCTTTGTCGGTTTCTCGGCGATCTATAACACCCTGACCGAAATTGCCGTCGACGGTTCGGCCATCCCCGAACTGGCTGAAAGCTGGACCTCGACCCCGGATGCCCGGGTCTGGACCTTCAAATTGCGCCAGGGCGTGACCTTCCACAACGGCAAGACCCTGACCGCCGACGATGTGGTCGCCTCGATCCAGCATCACCTCGGGGAAAAATCCAGTTCGGCGGCCAAGACCGTGTTGGGCGACGTGGCCAAGGTCAGTGCTAACGGCAGCGACAGCGTGGTGTTCGAGCTGCATGCGGGCAACGCCGACTTCACCTACGTGGTCGCCGATTACCATCTGGTGATCATGCCGAGCAAGGACGGCGTACCGGACTGGCAGGCCGGTATCGGCACTGGTGGTTATCGCCTGAAGAACTTCGAACCGGGGGTGCGCATGACCCTGGAGCGCAGCCCGGACTACTGGAAAGCGGGCCGGGCGCACTTCGCCAGCGCCGAACTGATCGCCATCGGCGATGGCGCCGCGCGAATCAACGCGCTGGTGACCGGGCAAGTGGACGTGATCAACAAGGTCGACCTGAAAACCGTGGCCCTGCTCAAGCGCAACCCGAACCTGGTCATTGAAGAAACCAAGGGCGCGCAGCACTACACCTTCCCGATGCTCACCGACAGCCCAGTGTTCCAGAGCAACGACGTGCGCATGGCGATGAAGCACGCGATCAACCGTGAAACCCTGCTGTCCTCGGTGCTGTATGGCTATGGCCTGGTGGGCAACGATCACCCGATCCAGCCTGGCAGCCGCTTCATCAACACCGCGCTGGAACAACGCAGCTACGATCCGGACAAGTCGCGTTTCTACCTGAAAAAGGCTGGCATGGATTCGCTCAAGGTGCGTCTGCAAGCCTCGGACGCGGCGTACACCGGCGCCGTCGATGCCTCGGTGCTGTTCAAAGAGCAGGCCCGTGCTGCCGGGATCGATATCGATGTGGTACGCGAGCCGGCCGATGGCTTCTTCTCCAACGTGTGGATGAAGCAACCGTTCACCACCTCGTTCTGGTACAGCAGCCTGACCGCCGACCGCATGTTCAGCATCGGTTACGCCAAGGGCGCGGCATGGAACGAAACCCACTGGGATAACCCGCGCTTCAATCAACTGCTCAACGCCGCCCGTGGCGAAATGAACGACCCGCTGCGCCGCGAGATGTACAACGAAATGCAGTCGCTGTGCCGGGATGACGGCGGGGCAATCGTGCCGCTGTTCGCCAGCTCCGTGGCGGCGCGCTCCAACCGCGTAGCGCATGGCGGGCAGACCGCGCCCTATGGCGAGCTGGATGGGCTGCGCGTGATCGAGCGCTGGTGGCAGGCGTAACCAATAGTCGAAGCAATGAAAATCCCTGTGGGAGCTGGCTTGCCAGCGATGGCGCCGGCACAGTCAACATTGATGGTGAATGAGCTACCGCCATCGCTGGCAAGCCAGCTCCCACAGTGGACATTTGCAGTCTTCAAAGGCGTGCCCAATTCAAGGAACTGCACGATGAGAAGTATTTTCAAGCTGTTGGCGCAGCGTTTGGCATTGGGGCTGTTATCGCTGTTTGCGGTGTCAGTGATCATTTTTCTCGCGGTCGGCATGCTCCCGGGCGATATCGCCCAGGCCATGCTCGGCCAATCCGCCACCCCGGAAACCGTGGCGGCGTTCCGTGCGCAACTGGGACTGGACCTGCCGCCGCTGACCCGCTTCGGGCAATGGATCTGGCATTTGCTGCAGGGTGACCTCGGCGTGTCGCTGGCCAACCAGCGTCCGATCTCCGAACTGGTGGGCTCACGGCTGGGCAACACCTTCAGCCTGGCGCTGCTGGCGGCCCTGGTGTCGGTGCCGTTGGCGCTGCTGTTGGGGATGCTCGCGGCGTTATACCGCAACAGCTGGTTCGACCGTTTGCTCAACACCTCGGCATTGAGTGCGGTGTCGTTTCCCGAGTTCTTCGTCGCCTACATCCTGATCCTGGTGTTCGCGGTGAAGCTCAACTGGTTCCCGAGTATTTCCAATCTGGCGCCGGATGCGTCCCTGGGCACGATACTGGAGCGTTCGGTGCTGCCCGTGGCGACCCTGAGCCTGGTGGTGATCGCGCAGATGATGCGCATGACCCGCGCCTCGCTGATCAACCTGCTGGCCAGCCCCTACATCGAAATGGCCCGGCTCAAGGGCATCAGCCAGTCGCGGATCATCTTTCGCCATGCCTTGCCCAACGCCCTGGCACCGATCGTCAACGTGGTGGCGCTGAACCTGGCGTACCTGGTGGTGGGCGTGGTGGTGGTCGAAGTGGTGTTCGTCTATCCAGGCCTGGGCCAGTTGCTGGTGGACTCGGTGGCCAAGCGCGATATCCCGGTGGTGCAGGCCTGCAGCCTGATCTTCGCGGCGACCTACATCCTGCTCAATACCAGCGCGGATGTGCTGTCGATTGCCAGCAACCCACGCTTGATGCATCCAAAGGGGTAGACCATGAGCTTGCTTAAACAATTGGTCCGGGCGCCGCTGAGTGCCAAATTCGGATTGCTGGTCATCGTTGTGTACATCCTGGTGGCGCTGTTTGCTCCGGTACTGGCGCCCTTCGGCGAAACCCAGGTGGTGGGCGAGGGCTTCGCGCCGTGGGGCGGGCAATTCCTGTTGGGCACCGATAACCTGGGGCGCGACATGTTCAGCCGCCTGGTCTACGGCGCGCGCAACACCCTGGGCATTGCCTTCCTCACCACGGTACTGGCGTTCCTGCTCGGTGGCTTGAGCGGCCTGGTCGCGGCGATCAAGGGCGGTGCGATCGATCAGGGGTTGTCACGGGTGGTGGACATCCTGATGGCGATCCCGCAGCTGATTTTTGCCTTGCTGATTCTCAGTGTGATCGGCACCACGGCGACCTCGTTGGTGCTGGTGATCGCGCTGCTGGATGCGACCCGGGTGTTCCGTCTGTCCCGGGCGGTGGCGATGAACGTCGTGGTCCAGGACTTCGTCGAAGCGGCGCGCCTGCGGGGTGAAGGCCTGTGGTGGCTGGTGACCCGCGAAGTGTTGCCGAACGCGGCGGCGCCGTTGATTGCCGAGTTCGGCCTGCGCTTCTGCTTTGTGTTCCTGTTCATCAGTGCACTGTCATTCCTCGGCCTGGGCATTCAACCGCCCACCGCCGACTGGGGCAGCATGGTGCGCGACAACGCCGTACTGATCACCTTTGGCGACATCAGCCCGTTGCTGCCCGCCCTGGCCGTGGCGTTGATCACGGTCAGCGTCAACTTCGTCGTCGACTGGATGCTGCACAAATCCAGCGGCCTCAAGGAATGCTGAACATGACGACCTCCAAACCTTTGCTGGAAATCCGCAACCTGCACATCGAAGGTCACTACGAAGACGCCTGGCATCCGCTGATCAAGGGTATCGACCTGACCCTGCAGCGCGGCGAAGTGCTGGGGCTGATCGGCGAGTCGGGAGCAGGCAAGTCGACCCTCGGTCTGTCGGCAATGGGCTATACCCGAGACGGCTGCAAAATCACCGGCGGCTCGGTGCATTTCGACGGTATCGACCTGCTCAAGGCCAAGCCCGAAGCCCTGCGCAAGTTGCGGGGTTTGCGCATCGCCTACGTCGCGCAGAGCGCGGCCGCTTCGTTCAACCCGGCCCACCGGCTGATCGATCAGCATGTCGAAACCGCCGTGATCAATGGCGGCATGAGCCGTGCCCAGGCCATGACCGAAGCAGTGGCGTTGTATCGGGTGCTACGCCTGCCCGATCCCGAGCAGATCGGCCAGCGTTATCCGCACCAGGTTTCCGGCGGTCAATTGCAGCGGGTGATGACAGCGATGGCCATGGCGTGCCATCCGGACCTGATCATCTTCGACGAACCGACCACTGCGCTGGACGTCACCACCCAGATCGAAGTGCTGGCGGCCATTCGCGATGCAGTGAAAACCTACGGCAGCGCCGCGATCTACATCAGCCACGACCTGGCGGTGGTGGCGCAGATGGCCGACCGCATCATGGTGCTGCGCCACGGCAAACTGGTGGAAGAAGCCGAAACCCGCAAGATGCTCGGCGATCCGCAGGAGGACTACACCAAGTCGTTATGGGCGGTACGCAGTTTCCGCACTGAACCCAAGGCGTGCCCGCAGCAGGAGCAACCGTTGCTGGAACTGCGCAACAGCTGCGCCAGTTACGGTCGTCAGCCGGTGCTGCATGAGGTTTCGCTCAAGCTGTACCGTGGCCAGACCCTGGCGGTCATCGGCGAGTCCGGCAGCGGCAAAAGCTCCACGGCACGACTGATCACCGGTTTGCTGCCGCCGACCTCGGGCCAGGTGCTGTATGACGGCCAGCCACTGCCGGCGGACTTTCGCCAGCGCAGCAAGGAGCAGCTGCGGCGCGTCCAGATGATTTATCAGATTCCCGACACAGCGCTGAACCCACGCCAGCGCATCGTCGATATCATCGGTCGCCCCCTGACGTTCTACTTGGGACTCAAGGGCAAGGCCCTGCGCGCGCGGGTGGCCGAATTGCTGGAAATGATTGAACTCGACCCGGCCACCTTCATGGAGCGTCAGCCTCGGGAGCTGTCAGGTGGGCAAAAGCAACGGGTGTGTATCGCCCGGGCACTGGCGGCCGACCCGCAGTTGATCATCTGCGATGAAGTCACCTCGGGACTGGATCAACTGGTGGCCGAAGGTGTGCTCAAACTGCTCAATCGTATTCAGCAACAGTTGGGCGTGGCCTACCTGTTCATCACCCACGACGTCGCCACCGTACGCGCCATTGCCGATGAGGTGCTGGTGATGCAACGGGGCAGGGTGGTCGACCACGGTTCACGCAGCAAGATCTTCACCCCGCCGCACCAGGATTACACCGGACTGCTGTTTTCGTCCGAACCGCAAATGGACCCCGACTGGCTCGACCGTTTGCTGGCAAGCCGCGCGCTCCCGAATTCAAACCCTACGCTGGAAAAAGTCTAAGGAATCACCATGAAAGTACTGATCGTCCACGCTCATCCAGAGCCACAATCCTTCACCGCGGCCTTGCGCGATCAAGCGGTCGCGACCCTGGAAGCCCAGGGCCATGAAGTGCAGGTCAGCGACCTGTACAAAATGAACTGGAACCCGGTGGCCAGCGCCGATGACTTCTCCTCGCGGGAAAACCCCGAGTATCTGGTGTACGCCCTGGAGCAACGCCTCGGGGTTAAAAGCCAGTCGCTGGCGGCGGACATCCAGGCCGAACTGGACAAACTGCTGTGGGCCGACCTGCTGATCCTCAACTTCCCGATCTTCTGGTTCTCTACCCCGGCCATCCTCAAGGGCTGGATCGACCGGGTGCTGGTGTCCGGCATCTGCTACGGCGGCAAACGTTTCTACGATCAGGGTGGTTTAAGCGGCAAGAAGGCGCTGGTGACGGTGACCTTGGGCGGGCGCGAACACATGTTCGGTGAGGACGCGATTCATGGTCCGCTGGAAGATATGTTGCGGCCGCTCTTGCGCGGGACCTTGGCTTACGTTGGGTTTGATGTGCTGGAGCCGTTTGTGGCGTGGCATGTGCCGTACATCAGCGATGAAGCGCGTCAGCAGTTCCTGGTTGATTACAGCCAGCGGTTGCAACACCTGAGTGATGATCAGCCGTTGGTGTTTCCACGACTGGAACAGTTTGATGAACAATTGCATCCGTTGAGTAGGCCGGTCGTTGCTGAAACGGAGTAAAACGTAAATCCTGTGGGGTATGCGGTGGTGCCACACCCTAAACCCACAGGAGTTCTGTTGATCAAAAAAATGGTCGATAGTCCGGATGAACCCCCATAATCTCCCCCCTTCTTACATTGCCTGATAGTTGTTTTATTGCTGCGCCACTATTGCCTCCTAAAGGTACATTTTTTATGACGTTTAGATACTCAGCATGAGCATTGTAGAAATTTTTAACACTCATCCAAGGTGCTTTAATGCCAAGATCTTTCAATTCTTTGCCTGGCACACTCTTGTAAGCCAATTCTTTCAGGGATGGAGTGGCGCTATATGAAAAGTGTTTTTTCTCATTGTAATTTCCCCATATTAATCCATCTTTCCCATATACCATCCTGGATGAAATTTTCTTACCGGTAAAATCTTTAACTTCGGAGTAGGTTTTCCAATGACTTGTAACTGTATCGCGCCCTGTAGAGATTGTGAATTTGGTAGTGGTAGCGGTTTCGATAGCATCAGTAAATGTTATTGTTGGGCCGCTTATAAATTCGGTGGTGGCAGTGGAGATTGTAGTATTTACCATGAACTGGTCGAATTTCTTGGGTATGCCCAATGTATTTCGTACTCGTTGAAATAGATTCGAAAGAAAATTCGGTAGGGGTGAATGGCCGTTGCGATCGGAGTGATTAATTGGGTCGCCCATGCAATACCCATACGCATTCAACCCACCTTTCCCAAACGGACTTAAACTATCTGGGCTATTAAATCTCATCAATACGGGATTAAACGCCCGGTAACTGCCCAATAAATAATGCCCGGTCACCGAATCCGGCCGTTCGCCATTGAATCCGAGAAAACTGAGCAGCGCACTCTCAGCGGAGCGATATCCATAAGGGGAGTATGCGATGGGCTGGGGTTGGGCGTTTCTCTTGAGGGTGTGCAGCGCCGAGCGTTGCAGGTCGGTGGCCAGTAAGGTGCTGTCGTGAATATCTTGTTGGTGCAGTTGCTGAGCCAGCAGCAAGTCGTCGTGCTGCACGATGGAGTACCCGACTGCCCCCTGTATTTCGGTGGTTAGCCGGTTTTTGCAATAAAAGCGATGGCGCGCGGCTGTATCTGGCACGGTGTGGCTGGTGATTTGATCCAGCGGATCATAGTGATAGCGGATGAGCCAGGGCTGTTTGGATTGGGACATTTGGCGCTCCGGGCTTTCAAGGACTGGGAGGGTCTGAGTATCAAGCGCTTGGAAAGATTCGGGTACTAGCAGAACTGATAGGAGGCCGACTCAGACCGCACAACAAAACCTTTAAGAGCGAGCTTGCTCGAAAGCCGAACTATTCCCGTCTTTTCATTCCATTTGTCGAGCGAGATGATTCCTGCAGGGTCCTTGCTTGATTCAACTGTCGGGTTGGAACAGTTGGGCGAGGAGCGCTGATCTACACTCTCTGAGGGCCACTCGCGCCCATCCGGAGGACATCATGAACAGATTGTCGCCCATCGGCCTGTGCGTCGTATTGTCGGTTTTCAGTGCCCAGGGTTGGGCACAAACGGTCGTACCGATGAAGGGCCAGAATTCGCAACAGACCCAACTCGACATCAATGAATGCAACAGCATCGCCGCCAGTAGTACATCGACGACCTCGACGCCTTCCGGTGGACGGGTCAAGGGCGCAGCGGTGGGGGCGGCCGCCGGGGCCACGGCGGCGCAGGTTCGGGGAAACCAGCATGACGAGATATATGATCGCGTCGATGACAATACCAAGCAGGATTACCGGCAGAATCGCGCCAAACAGACGGCCGCCGCAGGTGCCGTCGTCGGTGGTTCGCGCCAGCGTCAGGAGCGGCGTGCCCAGGAGAAAACCAACGCCTCGACCACGTCCACCGCTTATACAAGCTGTCTACAGGGCAAGGGGTATCAGGTTAATCCTTGAGCAGCTGCAGATTCGCGCTGATTTTTGTGGCCGGTCGCTGATCGAGCCAACGAACCATCACACACGCATACAGCGTCACCGCGATAAACAGCCCCATGCGAATCGCGAACGCGGTGTACACGTCCTTGCCCAACAGGCTGTCCTGCACCGACTGCCCCAGCAGGATAATCAGCGTGATCAGGGTATTGAGCCAGAAGCCCGGACTCAACCGGCCCGGGCTCAGGCCATAGAGCTTGCGCGCCAGGACCAGGGCGAACAGCAGCATCCACAGAAAGAACATCCAAAGGTGTACGAAAAAGCTCAGGGCGCTCCAGAACAGGATCGCCAGCAGCCCGCCGAGCAAGGTCGAGCCAATCAGCTCGCGGGCGGCGTCGCGGGTATTGGTGCTGGAGCTCTGCTGGCCGAGGCTGACGGCTTTGAGGACGATGGGCAAGTAGCTGGCGGGATCGATCAGCGCCAGCAGAAAGGTCGGCATCACGATCAGGGTGGCTCGTAGCGCGACTCGGTCGACGTCGGCCTCCGGTAGTGTGGCGGCGGGCGGCGGCGCTGGGGCATTATCCGGTTCGGGGAACAGCCAGTGGCTGAATGCGCCGATCATCACCGCCAGCAGTAAGCCACTGATCAGCGCCTTGATGACCATCGCTGCCAGACCGAAGTCCGCGACCCCGGCCGAGGGGATCATGGTCAGGCCGATCACCAGAAAGGTCACCACCAGGTTGTTGCCGCCGCGCAGGCCATATCGAAAAACCATGAGCAGGCCAAGACCGATCAATAGCACGCCACTGAAGGCGTAATACCGCAGCACCGGGATCAACAGCAGGCCGATGCCGGTGGTTAGCATCGCGGTCACCGCCAGTACCAGGGCGGCCTTGAATGGCAACGGACGATTGAGGCTGACCAGCAGCAAGGCACCCAGCACCGGCGCCAGGAACGGGATCGGCAACGCCAGGCCGAAACTCGCGGCCAGGCACAATGCGGTGCCGCTGGCCAGGCGCAACGCGCGCTGAACCCGTGGCGGGCGTTTAGTAGGCATAGGACAGCCAACTCATCAGCCACAGAAATAACCGGCCCAGAGGGTTGAGGACATTGCCCTCGGACGGGAAGGCCATGACCTCGGCCTGGCCGCCGGCGCGAATGGCACGGTTGTCCTTGAGCATGGCCAAGGCGTCCGGCGAGAACTCGATGACCACCGGAAAACGCTGGGCCGGACGCAACCAGTCGCGACTGTTCTGCACCGTGGGCAAGCTGCCGGGTGCAGTTGGCTGACCGACACTGACCCCATAACCGATACTGCGCACGCGCCCGGCAAACACTTCGCCGGGCAACGCATCCAGTGCGATCAACACCGGGCTGTCTGGGCGCATCAGGCCGAGGTTGTTTTCGGTCATGTCAGCGCTGATCCAGACATCGTGGATCGCAATCAGGGTCATCACCGGGTTGCCCGCCGCCGCGAACTGGCCGACGTCGGTACGCAGGTCGGTGATCAAACCGGCTGAGCGTGCATGGACCTGAGTGTTGGACAGATCCAGTTCAGCCTTCGACAGGGCGGTCGCGGCGCTGCGCAGCAGGGCGTTGGACTCCTCATTGCCGCCTTCCTGCTCGCGGGCGCGCTGGACTTCGGCGCGGGCGGCGGCGACCTGGCTGACGGCCTGTTCGCGGTTGGCGCGGGACACTTCCAACAGGCGCACGGAAATGGTTCCGGGGTCCTGGCGATACAAGCCTTCCAGCCGTTGGTTGTCCTGCGTGGCCTTGAGTTCGTTGGCCTGCGCCGCGCGCAAGTTGGCTTGCGCCGAGGCGATGCCGGCGGTGCTGGCGCCGACCTGACGACGGGTGGATTCAAGGTCCGCCCGGGCCCGGTCGACTGCGATCTGATAGGGCTGCGGGTCGATCTCGAAAATCACGTCGCCGGCCTTGACGTCCTGGTTGTTGCGCACGTTGACGCGGATCACCCGGCCGGAGACTTCCGCCGCCACCGGAATCACAAAGGCACCGACCCGTGCCTGTTGCGTATAGGGCGTGAAGCGGTCAGCCAGCAGATACCAGGCCAGGCTCACGACGATCACCAGCAAGACCCATTTCACGCCTTTTTTCGTCGGGTCGGCGGCGGGTTCCGCTGCCGGCGGGGTGGAGGCGGCTTCACTCATGGTTTTTTACCTGGTTGGGCAAGGGGGGAGACGGGCTGCTCGGCCGGGGGCTCGTTCAGCAGGTCGCCCCAGTCCGTGCGTAGTTCCATTTGTTGGCGCGTGGCCGCGTCGACCCTGGGCTGGGCGCTGTACCAGCCGCCGCCCATGGCCTTGTAAAGGGCGATCACGTTACTCACCGCATCGCCTCGACTGAGCAGGTAGCTGTCCTGCAGTTCGAGCAGCGCACGCTGGGCATCGAGCACCCGCTGGAAATCCGAATAGCCTTCGCGGTACAGGATGACGGCCAGGTCCAGCGAGCGTTTGGCCGCGCCTTCGGCCTCGCGCAGGATGCGTTCGCGCTGCAAAGCATGGGTCAAGCCGTTGGCGGCATCATCCGCTTCGCGAGCCGCCTGGCGCACTTTGTCACGGTAGGCCTCGATCAATTGCTGCAAGCGCGCATCCTGGACCCGCACGTTGTTGCTGATACGGCCATGGTCGAACACGTTCCAGCGCAGACTGGGTCCGCCGATCAGATCAAAACTGCGCGACGTACCGCTCAAGGTATCGGTCGACCAGACAATGCTGCCCAGCAACGACAGCGACGGGTAGAAATCGCTTTCGGCCACCCCAATCAATGCGGACTGCGCGGCGACATTCAGTTCGGCGGCGCGCACGTCCGGGCGGCGCAACAGCAGATTGGCCGGCACGTCCTGCAACACGGCACGGTCCACCAACGGAATCAGCCCGGTGCTCTGGACGACCAGCGGCAGTGCGCCGGGTGGTTGCCCGATCAACACGGTCAAGGCATTGCGGGTGCGCGATATCTGGTCTTCCAGGCCGGGGATGGTGCTCAAGGTACCGAGGTATTGGGTTTTGGCCCCCTGCAGGTCGAGCTCGGCGGTCTGGCCGCTTTTGAACAGCTTTTCGGTGATCTCGTAGTTGCGTAACTGCTGTTTCGCGTTTTCCCTGGCCACGCGCAGGCGCGCTTCGGTGGTGCGCAGGACGAAGTAGGTGTCCGCCACTTGTGCTCGCAGCAGCACCAGGCCGTCTTCATAGTTGGCCTCGGCGGCGAAGTAGCTGGCGTCGGAAGACTCGATGGCCCGGCTGAAACGGCCCCAGAAATCCAGTTCCCAACCGATATCGAACCCGGCGCTGTGCTGCCAGAACTGGCTGTCGACCGGGTTGTTGCCCCCGGATTGATGGCGGTCGACGTACACGCTGTCGGCGGCAACCTGTTGCAGTTGCGGGTAGCGTCCGCTCTGGGCGATGCCTAATTGCGCGCGAGCTTCCATCACCCGCAGGCCGGCGATCTTCAGGCTGGAATTGTGCGCATCCGCGGCGGCGATCAACTGGTCGAGCACCGGGTCGGCAAAGACTTGCCACCACTGGCGGATGTCCGGTTGCAGGGCGCGTTGGCTGGCGTGCTCGATCGCCGGGGTGTTCCAGTGATCGACCCAGGCCTCGCCCGGCGGCTGAAAGTCCGGCCCCAACCTTACGCAACCGCCGAGAGCGAGCACGCCGCAGAGCATTAGCCGGGCGGGTCGCGTCAGCAGGGAAGCATTTGATTGCATTGGCAGTTTTCCGACCGGGGAACTTCACAGGAGCATAGTCGCCCGGCTGCCTTCTGCATGCCCGGATTGGCCTGTACGCAAAAACGCCGCGACTGTCGCAAAAACGACCTGTTTACGCTGAACGCGAACCTTGATCAGTATTCTGTTGAACGAGTGTTCAGCTTGGGCTATGTTCGTTCGACCTTCTCTCCCGGCTGGTTGCGGGCTTGCGTTTCTTCATTTCGAACGAGGCACTGGCATGCGGTTTTCACCCTTTGTTGAGCGGATCTCAGGTCAAGGTGTTGCAGCCTGGGATATTCACAATGCGGCGTTTGAAGCACGGCGTTGCGGCGAGGATGTGATCATCCTCAGCGTCGGCGACCCGGATTTCCCCACCCCTGATTTCATCACCGACGCCGCCATCCAGGCGCTGCGCGAAGGTGATACCCACTACACCGAGATCGCCGGTCGCCAGGCGTTGCGCGAAGCCATCGCCGCACGCTATGGCAAGCTGTTCGAGCGTGAGCTGCAAGCGTCAAACGTGATTACCGTGGCCGGTGCGCAAAATGCTCTGTTCGTTGCCTCGATGTGCCTGCTCAGTGCCGGCGACGAAGTGATCGCCCTCGATCCGATGTACGTGACCTACGAAGCCACCCTCAAAGCCTCCGGCGCCACGCTGGTGCGGGTGCCCTGTGCGGCGAGCGACGATTTCCGCCTCGACGCGGCAGTGCTGGCCAAGGCCATTACTCCCCGCACCCGGGCGATTTTCTTTTCCAATCCGAACAATCCCACTGGCGTGGTGCTCAACCGCGAAGAGTTGCAAGCGATCGCCGACCTGGCCATCGCCCATGACCTGTGGGTCGTGGTGGATGAGGTCTATGAGAGCCTGGTGTTCGAGCGCGAACACCTGAGCCTGGCCGCCTTGCCGGGCATGGCCGAGCGGTGCGTGGTGATCGGCAGCCTGTCGAAGTCCCATGCCATGACCGGCTGGCGCATCGGCTGGATCGTGGCCGATCCCGCACTGGTGGCGCATGCCGAAACCCTGGTGTTGAGCATGCTCTACGGCTTGCCGGGGTTCGTCATGGAAGCTGCGCTCAAGGCCGTGCAGGCCCACGACGAAGTGACCCACGGCATGCGCGACATTTATCGCCGTCGGCGCGATCTGGTGGTGGCGGGTTTATCGGATTGCCCGGGGATTGACGTGCTCAAACCCGACGCCGGCATGTTCGTGTTGCTGGATGTGCGCGCCACCGGCCTGACGTCGCTGGAGTTCGCCTGGCGCCTGCTGCGCGAGGCGCGGGTATCGGTACTGGATGCCGCGGCCTTTGGCGAACCGGCGCAAGGTTTTGTGCGTCTGTCGTTCACCCTCGGTGAAGAACGCCTGGCGGAGGCCTGCCAGCGGATTCGCGATTTTGTGCGGGTGCTCAACGGTGAAGCGCCCCGGCCGATCATCAGCCACGAGCCCCCTTCGGCGGTGGTCGAACCGGTCGCGGGACGCACCATGATTCAGGTCGAACAGCTGCACAAGCGCTTCGGCAATATCGAGGTGCTCAAGGGCGTCTCCCTGACGGCCCGCGAGGGCGAGGTGATCTCCCTGATCGGGGCCAGCGGCTCGGGAAAAAGCACCTTGCTGCGCTGCATCAATATGCTCGAAGTGCCGGATCAGGGGCGGATTCTGGTGGACGGTGAAAGCATTCACCTGAACCACACGAGGCCTGGCGCACCGTTGGTGTCCGATGCCAAGCAGCTTGTGCGCATCCGCTCAAGCCTGGGCATGGTGTTCCAGAACTTCAACCTCTGGCCCCATCGCACGGTGCTGGAAAACCTGATCGAAGCGCCGACCCAGGTCCTGCGCGAAAGCAAAGCCGAGGCCACTGAACGGGCCGAAGCCTTGCTCGAACGCGTGGGGCTGGCGGCCAAGCGCAACGAGTACCCGGCGTTTCTTTCCGGGGGACAGCAACAACGGGTGGCCATCGCCCGGGCCCTGGCCATGCGGCCCAAGGTCATGCTGTTCGATGAACCCACCTCGGCACTCGACCCGGAACTGGTCGGGGAAGTGCTGCGGGTGATCCGCTCTCTCGCCGAAGAAGGCCGGACCATGATCCTGGTGACTCATGAAATGGCCTTTGCACGCGATGTCTCTTCCAAAGTCGCCTTTCTGCATCAAGGGCTGATCGAGGAAACCGGTTCGCCGGACGAAGTGTTCGTACACCCACGCAGCGAGCGCTGCCGACAATTCGTCAACGCTCATCAAACTCGCTAACACATAAAAAGACGGGAAAACATCATGGGAAATCGACGTTTTGCACACTGGTTGACCGGCGCGGCCTGCGTATTGCTCGCGGGCATGAGTGCGGCCCAAGCGCAGCCCATCAGGTTCGCGGTCGCCGCCGAACCCTATCCGCCGTACACCGAGAAACAGGCCAACGGTGAGTGGAAGGGCTTTGAAGTCGACCTGATCCACAAGCTGTGCAGCGAAATGAAAGCGCAATGCGAGATCAAGGAAGTGGCGTGGGACGGGATCATTCCGTCGTTGCTGGCGAAGAAGATCGACGTGATTTTCTCTTCAATGTCGGTGACCGAGGAGCGGGAAAAACAGATCGCCTTCAGCAAGGCCTATTACGACTCGGTTGTCGCACTGGTCGGGCCGAAGGGCACTGCCGTGACCCAATACCCGGATGACCTCAAGGGCAAGACCATCGGCGTACAGAACTCGACCGTCAGCGCCAGCTACCTGAAGACCTACTACGAAAAAATCGCCGACGTTAAGTACTACGACACCCAGGACTCGGCCAACGCCGACCTGATCGCCGGGCGTATCGACTTGATGATGGCCGACGGCACGGCAATGGCGTCTTTCGTCAAGACCCCGGATGCCATTGCCAGCAACCTGGCCTACCTCGGCGCGGTGCCTTACGACCCGATCTTCGGCAAGGGTGTAGGCGCCGGCCTGCGCAAGGACGACACCGAACTGAAGGCCAAACTCGATACGGCGATCAAGGCCCTGCTGGCAAGCAAGGACTATGACGACCTCTCCCAAAGCTACTTCGGTACCAGCGTGAAACCGACGTTCTGACGCAAAGCCAAACGCAGTACCTGTGGCAAATGCAATCCCTGTGGGAGCGAGCTTGCTCGCGATAGCGGTGGTTCAGTCACCCAAGATGTTGACTGTTATGCCCTCATCGCGAGCAAGCTCGCTCCCACAGGGGCCGGCGGTGCTGTCACGGTCATGATTGGAGAGTGAAATGCCAGCAATGTTCGATTTGATCAATTTCACCGAACAAGGATGGGGCGGGGCGCTGCTCAAGGGACTCTGGATGACCCTGCAGATTTCGGCGGGGGCTTTTGTGGTCGGACTGGCGATCGGCCTGGTCGTGGCCTGCCTCAAGTTGGGCGCGCCCAAGCCGATTGCGGCCGTGGCGCGGGTCTATACCACGCTGTTCCGGGCGGTGCCGGAGTTGTTGCTGATTCTGCTCCTGTACTACGTCGGGTCCATGTTGCTCAATTCGCTGATGGCCAGCCTCGGTTGCGACGCGGTAAACCTGAGCGGTCCACTGGCGGCGATCCTGGTGCTGGGGCTGGTGCAGGGCGCTTACGCCTCGGAGATTTTCCGGGCGGCCATCCAGGCGATTCCCTACGGTCAGATCGAATCGGCGAAGGCTTTCGGTCTGCACGGCTTCGGGCTGTTCCGCCGCGTCACGCTGCCGATCATGGCGCCGTATGCGATGGCCGGGATGGCCAACCTGTGGATCAACCTGATCAAGGACAGTGCGCTGATCAGTGTGGTCGGCACCAACGAGTTGCTCTACACCGCCAAACAAGGCGCGGGTTCGACGCGTCACTATCTGTTGTTCTACCTGACGGCCGCCGCCTTGTATTACGCGGTGACGCTGGTGTCCAACTACCTGTCGGGACGGCTCGAGCGACGCATTCGTCGCTGGATGCCATTGGCGGAGTGAATGACATGATTCCAGCGTGGACAGTTGAATACGCGGCGCTGTTGGGCCGGGGGCTGCAAACAACCATTACCATCCTGCTGGTTTCCAGCGTGTTCGGTTACGCGCTGGCCGTGTTGGTGGCGCTGGCCCGGATCTCGAAAAACAGGGTGATCGCCAAGGTCAGCCTGTTCTATACCAGCGTCACGCGCGGCACGCCGCTGTTGATCCAGATCTACATCTTCTATTACGGCCTCGGCAGTCTGTTTGCGCAGTTCCCGCTGATCCGTGGCAGTTTTCTCTGGCCCTACCTGCGCGATGGTTACTGGTACATCGTGTTCGCCCTGGTGGTGTCAGTGGGCGCCTACGTCGGTGAAGTCATTCGTGGTGGCTTGCTGGCGGTGCCCAAGGGGGAGATGGAAGCGGCCTCGGCGTTTGGCATGACCCCGCGTCAGTCCTTGTTGCGGGTGCGCTTGCCACGGGCGTTGCGCCTGCTGTTGCCGACCCTGGCCGGGGAAACCGTGATGCTGCTCAAGTCCACGGCGCTGGCCTCGACCATTGCGGTGATCGACTTGCTGGGCGCGGCCAACGTGGTTCGGGCGCAGACCCTGCAAGTCTATGAGCCGCTGTTGCTGGTGGCCGGCGTGTATGTCTGCCTGACGTTCCTGATCGAGGCGCTGTTTGCCTTTGCCGAGCGGCGCGGCACGCCCGTGCGCAGGTCAGCCTGATGAGTTCGCCACGGGTTGATCGTTCGCTGCAGGGCATTGGCCTGTGCACCTTGGGCTACGCGTTCCTGACGTTGCAGGATGCGGCCATCAAGTGGCTGGTGGCTGACTACTCCGTGGTGACCATTCTGTTCTGGCGTGCCCTGGTGGTGGTCGCCGTGGTGTTGGCCGCGGGACGCACGCGCCTGATCCAGCGGGCCTGGTACTCACCGAGCCGGCGCTTGCTGGTGGTGCGCGGCCTGCTGTCGATCGTGGCCTGGCTGCTGTACTACACGGCGGCCCGTGACCTGACCCTGGCGGAAATGACCACCCTGTATTTTTCGGCGCCAATCATGGTCACGGTGCTGGCAGCGGTGATTCTCAAGGAGCGTGCCAGCGGTTGGCAGTGGTTCAGCCTGATCGTCGGTTTTGTCGGCGTGGTCATCGCCTGCCGCCCGGACAACATGAATGAACCACTGCCGGTTGTGCTGACGCTGCTGGCAGCGGTGTGCTGGGCCTTCACCTATATCCAGTTGCGCCAGGTGGATGACCAGACTTCCGTGCTGGAGCAGATGCTGATCACCAACGTGGTGTTCGTATTGTGCATGGTCGTGGCGCTGCCATGGACCTACACCCCGGCGCCGACAACGGCCTGGCTGGGGATGGTTGGGGCAGGGCTGGTGGGTGGTATCGGGCAGTTCCTGCTATTCGCCAGTTTCCGCCGCGCCACGGCGACCTTGCTGGCGCCGTTTGAATACACCGGGCTGATCTGGGCGTTTGCACTGTCGAGCCTGGTCTGGGGCACGCTGATGGATCTGTCGTTGATGATCGGTGCCGGGTTGATCGCCGTGAGCGGCACCCTGGCGATGATCTTCGGCCGGCATCCGTCACAGGACGTCGTCGGTGCTGAATGCTCCGTGACGCAACCCCTTTATCCAGCAACGACAGATATGGAGGCCGTTGGCGGCGCTGAAGGTCTCGGGGTTGAGGCACCACTCGAGCCAGAGTCCGTCGAGCATCGCCGATAGGCCGATGGCGGCCAGGCGCGTGTCGTCAATCCTGAAGCCTTCACTGGCGGCCATGCCGTCGAGCAATTGGCAAAGCAGATCAAGGTACGCGCCGTAGGTTTTGACGTGGGACTGGCTGACGTGTTCGGAATGGCGGATCAGGCTCCAGAACACCACCCAGACGCCCAACAGTTTCGGGTCCATGACCCTGGGTGAAAACGAGCCAACGAGAAACGCATCCATTTTTTGCGCGGGTGTGCCGGCCTGCTCGATTTCCTGGAGCAGTGCCGTGGTGAGTTCGCTCGCCAGTTTCTGATAGGTGTCGGCAATCAGCGCATCGATGCTGCCGAAATGATGATTGAGCAAACCGACGGAAACCCCGGCCTCGGTGGCGATGCGCCGCACGGAAATCCCGGCATGACCGTCGCGGCCCAGGCAGCGCAGGGTGGCGGCGACCAGCAATTCGCGACGCTCGTCAGGCTCGGCGCGGCGGTTTTTCGGGACGGTGGTGGTCACAGGGGATTCCTTGGCAGTGGTTCCACGCTGGCGAGCTTAGTTGAACGTGTGTTCAATCTCCAGCTTCGACAGCGGCAATACCTCGATTGTTAACGCTCATCAGGGGAGGGCTAGTGCATGGTTCAGGATATTTCGTTCAACGTTCACAATAACAACGGCGAACCGGTGCAGGTCGGTGCCTGGCGTTTCGAGGGCGATGGCCACGGGCCGAAGGTGCATTTGCAGGCGGGTGTGCATGCCGATGAAATCGCCGGGATGCTGGTCCTGCATCTGTTGATGCAGCGCCTGCGAGTCGCCGAGGCCGGGGGGCAGCTCAAGGGCAGCGTGACCGTGGTGCCGCAGGCCAATCCGCTGGGCATCGGGCAGTTTCGCCAGGGGCGGATTCTGGGGCGTTACCACGACGCCACCGGGCATAACTTCAACCGGGGTTTCGACCAGTCGGCGGCGATGGAACGGTCGATGAGCAACGTCCAGCAATGGCAGAAAAAACTGGTGCAGCTGGCGGCGCCCGCCGACGTGATGCTCGACCTGCACACCGACGACGAAGCGTTGCCCTACCTCTACGTTCATCGCCGTTTCTGGCCCCGTGGTCGCGCGTTGGCGGCGGCGATGAAAATGGACGTCGCGATCATCTGGGATGAGGGCGGCGACGGTTCGTTCGAAGAAACCATCATTGCCCCGTGGCTGAGCGAAGGCAGGACCGACCAGCGCATGGCCGCGACCCTGGAGTTGCGAGGGCAGGGCGATGTCAACGATCGATTCGCCGAGCAGGATGCCGAGGGCCTGTATACGTGGCTGTGCGGTTACGGGGTGATCGATGAGGCACGCACACCCCCTGACTGGCCTGTCGAAGCGGTGGAAATGGGCCACATGGAAACCATCATTGCGCCGCAGCCGGGGGTGTTGATCTTTGAAAAGGAGCTGGGCGATATCGTCGAAGAGGGACAGCGCTTTGCACGGATTCTGCGCCGGCCGGGTGATCCGTCGTCGGAAGTGGTGTTGTATGCCGAGCAAACCGGGCGCCTGGTCACCCGCTTTCGTGATCGCTTGATTGCCCAGGGCATGGGCGTGGCCAAGTTTACCGGGCGCCGGGTATCGCGGAACTGGAGCGGCGGCTTGCTGGACCCGAACTGAGCCAGACGAAACTGCCTGGCGCGTGTCGCCATGGAAAACCTCCAGGTCTATCGCGGAAAGTCAAAACTCACCTGCATAGGAGAGGCGTTCACCGCAAATGTTGTACAAATTTTTGCCGCTGTTCGGCATAAAGCTATACAAACAGCTACTCTTGTACAATATTTAACTGCAAGCAGGAGGCGCTGATGAACGTGGCTGACGCAAGACGTATTTTCAAACATCGCCTGTCGAAGGCTTGTCTGCTGTTGCTGATTCTCTCGGTGCCGGCCTCGGCGGACTGGCGCCCATCCGTCCCCGAGGCACGTCTGGTCGGCCGGGGCGATTTCACCTGGTTTGGCATGAGCCTGTACACCGCGCGCTTGTGGAGCTCCGAGGCGCCGCCGGCGTGGAGTCAGCCCTTTGCGCTCGAATTGACGTATCGCCGTGCACTGTCAAGGGACACCCTGGTCGAGGCCAGCCTGGATGAAATGCGTCGCCTGGGCGGGGCGAACCTGGACGATGCCACCCTGCAACGATGGTCCGCTGAAATGCGTGAGGCCTTCGTTGATGTTCAGCCCGGCATGCGCATTACCGGGGTCTACCTGCCCGGCAAAGGCTGCACGTTTTACGTCGACGACCGGCTTCACCGGCAAGTGCCTGATGCCCGATTCGCCCGTGCGTTTTTCGACATCTGGCTCGACCCGCGGGCGCGAGATCCACAGTTGCGCCAACGCCTGCTGGGGCAGGGCGGTCCTGCTGCATAGGAGCGTTCTGAATACCAGCCTGCTGAACAGGAGATAGACATGTGGCGAATACTGTTACTGATGGGCAGCCTGTTGCTGGCCAGCTGCGGCAATGTCGGCGTGGAACACTACGCCCGGGAGCGCCCGACTCTGGATCTGGCGGCGTTCTTTTCCCGACCGGTGCAAGCCTGGGGGCTTTACCAGAATCGCTCGGGCGAAGTGCTCAAGCGCTTCCACGTCCAGATCGAAAGCCATAGAGAGGGGCAGCGCCTGATCCTCGATGAGCGGTTTGTCTACAGCGACGGTACGCGCCAGCAGCGGGTCTGGACCCTGGAACCGGATGGCCCCATGCGCTGGCGTGGCCGGGCGAGCGATGTGATTGGCGAAGCCCGGGGCGAGGTCGCCGGCAACGCGCTGCGCTGGCGCTATCGCCTTGACCTGCCGGTGGATGACAAGCATTGGGAAGTGGATTTCGACGACTGGATGTACCTGATGGACGACGACACCCTGATCAATCGTTCGAGCATGAGCAAGTTGGGCGTCGAATTGGGGCAGGTGAGTCTGTTCTTCCGCCGCCAGCCATAGCGGCTGGCTTGATTTTGTCAACGCGGTGCGGCCAGTCGCAGGGCCAGGGGCAAAGCTGCTGCCCACAGCGGCCCCAGCACCAGGGCGGTGCCAAGGGTACCCCAAGGCAAACCGACCCCGGCCAGTGGCGCCCCGGCGATGTACGCCAGCGGTCCACCGATCAGGCCGAGCAGCACGCCGTACCACATCGGCTTCCGGGCCCAGGCCAGGCTGTGGCGAAGCCCGCTCGCCAGCACCAGCCAGAGCAGTGCCAGCCACAGAGGCAGAGGCGGCTGGTCAAATTCGAAAACTCCCAGCGCGCCCAGGCCGGCATCCATCAGCCAACCGGCCACCCCCACGCGCAGGAGCGCAGTGGCTTCCTTGCCCGGCCGTGGACAGATCGCGACATGGATCACCAGGCCGGCCGCGACCAGCATCAGCAGCCAGGGGTGTCTGGCGCCCAGCACACAGCCCCACCAGCCGGCCTGCATCCATAGCGCGTTGCCGATCAGCCATGCCCGGCTCGACATCAGGCGCTCGGCGGCGACATGCGGCGCATAGTCGAGACTGGGTTAAGCGTTGCGAACGTCTTGGCGAAAGAGGGCGGGCGGGCGGACATGGCAGGTTCCAGGCAATGTTGTACACGTCAGAAATTCTGTACAGATAAGCCTGAAGCCTAGGGGCAAAGTTGTACAAGTCAATCAATGCTTGCGACGGGCCAGCCGCGAGACCCATGGATTGGCGCTCAAGCCGTGCAGTACCACGCTGAGTAGAACCGTGCAGACTGCGATGGCGCCTATCGTGCGTATGGCCTCCAGCGGGTAATCCAGGATCATGATGGCAAAGACGATGGTGGCCAGTCCGCGTGGGCCGAACCAACCGATGAACAATCGCGTTTCGTAATCGAAGGCCGTGCCTGCCAGGCTGATCAGTACCGGCAGCACGCGAATCACCGTCAGGCTCAGCACCGCATAGAGCCAGATGGCCGGGGTGAGATTGCCCCAGACTCGAGGGATGACCAGCGCGCCGAACACGATCCAGGTAATGACCGATAGCGGCGTGGCGAATTCTTCGCTGGACTCGAGCAGGCGATGCTTTTGCTCGGAAAACAGACTGCTCGCCAGTAACCCGCCGACGAACGCGGCGATAAACCCGCTGCCACCAAGCGTTTGCGCTGTGGCAAAGCACAAGAGGGCGAGTCCGGGCAGCGTCAGTTGTGACCATATGGGGGATTGCCAATCCTGCTTTGAAGCGTAGCGAAACATCAGCCAGGCGATGAACGTCAGGGCCAGCCCGACGACGGCACCGATCCCCAGTTCCTCAACGAACAGCTCTGCGGCCAGTGACAGGGGGGATCGGGTCTGCTCTTCGACCAGCAACGCCAGGAACATCAACAGTACCGGCACGCAGATGCCATCATTCAGCCCACTCTCGACGTTCAACCCTTCACGCACGGCGCCGGGAACCTTGGGATTGCTCACCACCGCCTTGCCCAGGGCCGCGTCAGTGGGGGCCAGCAGGGTCGCCATGACTGCCAGTTCCACCGACGGTATCTGCGGAAACAGCCAGCGACCGACCAGCCAACCACTGAGGATCGTCAGGGGCAGCCCGATCATCAGCAAGCGCATGGGCAATCCTTCGTGGGCTTTGAGAATCTTCAGGTCGGCATTGGCCGCATCGCTGAACAAAACGATCGCCAATGTCAGCTCGGCGAGGATCTTCAGGCCGTCCTTGTCGATCCGGGGCGCCAAAACGCCCAGGAACGCCGGGCCAAGAATCAGGCCGACGAGCATGAACATCAGGGGACCATTGAGCAGGCGCGTCTCGATACCCCCGGCAAACAGGCTGTAGAGCAGGAGGAAGGCGGCGAAGAGAGCGAGGTTCTGATACATCGACGGCATGCCTGTGCAGGGACCGGTTTCGGATGTCAGCGGTGCTTAACTTGTTCGGTGAGTATGATCTACGTTGGATTCGCGCGTAGTCGGGTCATCTGATTTAAGTCAATGGATGGCCAGATTCTCGCCGTCAGTGGTGAAAACCCACAGCGCACCTAGACTTGTCTGGCGTTACTTGTCTGGCGTTCGAATGCAGCCCCGAAATGGAAGTTGTATAGAAAGCGTCGACACCCAGTTGATTCCATAATGACGCACCAAGAAGTGTTTTCAGTGACTTGCAGGGTGGATAGGGATGAACCATTTATTCGACGCCGTCACGCTCGGGTTGTTGGCATTGTTGCCATTGATCAATCCACCCACCACCGTGGCGCTTTTTCTGGCGTTATCCCAAGGGTTCAGTCGTGAAGAAAAAAACCAGCAGGCCTTCCTGACGGCATTTTACGTTTTCGTCATTATGCTGGTGACCTATTACATCGGTGAGTTCGTTATGGGTGTATTCAGTATCTCCATCCCGGGCTTGCGGATTGCCGGTGGCGGAATACTTGTCGTGATCGGCTCGAGCATGTTGTTTCCCAAGCCTCGCGAAACCGCTTGCGGCGATAGCGCGGCGAAAAAAACCAGCTTCGCCTTCATCCCCCTGGCCATGCCCAGCACAGCCGGCCCAGGCACTATCGCAATGATCATCAGTGCCTCTGCCACCATTAAAAACAACACCACCTTTCCGCAATGGGTGCTGCTGACCGCTCCACCTTTAATTTTCCTTGTCACCGCGTTGACGCTTTGGGGTTGCTTGCGCGCGTCGGACTTGATCATGAAGGTGACGGGGGAGTCGGGTATCGATGCCATTTCCCGTTTGATGGGTTTTATATTGGTGTGCATGGGCGTTCAATTTGCCATCAACGGATCGGTCGAGATCATACAAACCCTCATCAACAATAACGCGCCAATAATACGTTCCCCCTAGGCGCGGTTGGCTTGTTCAGCGCTGCGGGTACCCGGAGACCGGCAGCAGTGTCCCACCGGACTGAACCCGCTTGAGCAAGCGGGATTGACATTAATCAATGCCGCCCGCCCACACGGGCCCAGAATCCAGCGATCTGCCACATTGCTCAGGGACCCGGCATGTCTGTCAAATCACCCATTCCAGACTTTCCTCCTCCAACTGCGCTGGAAGACGGCCAGCATTTCAGTCGTCCCGCACTCTGGCTGACATGGCTGCTGGGAGCCGCCATGTTTGCGACGGTGGTGGGCGTCGCACTGCAATTCACGGACGTCGAATCCTTCACACGCCTGCTGACGGAGGCAGAGCCACTGTGGCTCATCGCGGCCTTTGGCTTGCAAGCCCTGACCTATATGGCGCAGGGGCAGGTTTTTCGTGTGGTGCTCAAGGCCGGGGCTCAGCATCTTTCACTCTGGGAGGCGGGCAAGCTCAGCTTGATGAAGCTGTTTGTCGATCAAGCCTTGCCGTCTTCCGGCATCAGCGGGGCCTTTGCGGTGGTCGCCTCGTTCGTGCGCCTGGGGTTCGCCAGACCCGTCGTGCTGGCGTGCCTTGTACTGGATTTGTCCGGGTACTTCCTGGCCTATGTACTGTCCGTTGGCGTGGCACTGCCGGTGGTGATTTTCCAAGGGCATGCAACGGCGGCTTTAGTGGGGACCTGTGTGGTGTTCGTGGCGGTCAGCCTGATGCTGGCGGTTGCCACGCCAAGGCTGGCCGGCAACACACGCCTGGCGACCCATGTGCCGGGGCAGCGTTTTTCGATTATAGCCAAAGGCCTTGCGTTGCTCACCGGAGCGGATCGACAGCTGGTACGCAGCCACGCCTTGCTCTGGCGCATCACGTTGCTCGAACTGGCGATCATCATGCTGGACAGTGCAACGCTGTGGGTCCTGGTGCGAGCGTTGGGTGTCTCGGCACCGCCCCTGGGGTTGTTTGCCGGTTTCATGCTGGCCAGCGTTCTGCGCAGTATCGGCATTGTGCCGGGTGGTCTTGGGGCCTTCGAAGCCGCAGCCGTGGTGACGTTGCATTGGGTCGGGGTGAACGTTGCCGTAGCGTTGTCTGCCACGCTGCTGTTTCGCGGCCTGACGTTCTGGTTACCGATGTTGCCCGGTCTCTGGCTGGCGCATCGCGAATGGCATTCCACCACGACAAAACCGACGCATGATGTCTGCGCCGATTATTGGAGCCCGTCGCTCAGCGAGTTGTTCAGCACCTTGCACAGCAAGCCGACGGGATTGAGCCAGGCCCAGGCCAAGGCTCGACTGCGCAGCGCGCCGCCACAGGCCAAGGACCGGCCACAGGGATTGGCCAGGCTGGTGCTGGAACAAATGCGCACGCCGTTGGTGCTTATCCTGATCGCCGGCGCAGTGGTGGCCGTGGTGGTGGGCGACTGGCTCGACGCGGCGATTGTCGGGTGTATTGTGCTGATCAGCGCCGTCCTCAGCGCCTGGTACGAAAATCGTGCCAGCCACGCGGTGGAGCAGCTACGCAACAAGATCGCCTTGCGCGCAACGGTCCGTCGGGAGGGCAAGACCCTGGAGGTTGCCGCCAGTGACGTGGTGCCAGGTGACGTCCTGTTACTCAGCGCCGGCAGTCTGATCGCCGCCGACGGCCGCATCCTGCAGGCCCTCGATTGCTTCATCGCCGAGAGCCTGCTGACCGGCGAAACCTTTCCGGTCGAAAAGCTGCCAGGTGATTGCGCCCCTGAGGCCACCGTGGGGCAGCGCCACAATTGTGTGTTCATGGGCACCTCGGTCCGTAGCGGTACCGCCGAGGTGCTTGTGACGCGCTATGCCCAGGACAGCGAGATCGGCCACATTGCCAAGACCTTGTCGCTCAGGCCTCCCGAAACGGAATTCGAGCGTGGCTTGCGTCGTTTCGGTGCCTTGTTGCTGCGGGTGATGCTGGTGATCACGATCGTCGTGTTCGGCATCAACATCTTGCTGCATCGCCCGACCCTCGACACGCTGCTATTCGCCATCGCCTTGTCCATTGGTCTGTCGCCGGAACTGTTGCCGGCGATTCTCAGCATTACGCTGGCCAAAGGCGCGCAGCGCATGGCGGCGAAAGGGGTGATCGTGCGTCACCTCAACGCCATCGAAAACCTGGGGGCCATGGACATCCTGTGTACCGACAAGACCGGTACGCTGACACGGGGTGTCGTGGTGCTGGACGCTGCGATGGATGTGGAGGGCGTCGCCGCCACTGATGTCCTGCAGCTGGCGGTGTTCAATTCCAGTTTGCAGACAGGCATGCGTAACGCGATGGACGATGCCATCACCCTGGCCGGCAAAGACCTGGCCCCGTTCGCCGACGTCGTCAAATTCGATGAAGTGCCCTATGACTTTGTCCGTAAGCGCCTCAGCGTGGTGGTGGCCAATGCCCCTGAGGCCAGCAGGCTGATGGTGACCAAGGGCGCCCTGGACAATGTGCTTGAGGTTTGCACGCACCTGCGCCGTGGTGAACAGGTTGTCACGCTGAACGACGCGGAACTGGCGACGATCGCACAACGTTTCGCGAACTGGAGCGAGCAGGGCTTTCGCGTCCTGGGCCTTGCCACCCGTGCATTACCCGATCAGCCGCACTATGGTCGCGACGAAGAGAAGGACATGACCTTTCGCGGCTTTCTGTTGTTTTTTGACCCGCCGGAACCCGGGGTCAAGGACACGCTCGCCACCCTGGACGGGCTGGGTGTGCAAGTGAAGATCATCAGCGGCGACAACCATCTGGTCGTCCGCCATGTCGGCCAGGCGGTGGGCCTGCCGGTGGAGCGAATCATCACCGGCGGTGAACTCTCGGCGATGAAAGATGAAGCCTTGATGCACTTGGCCCCCCGGACAACCCTGTTCGCCGAGGTCGATCCCAATCAGAAGGAGCGCATCATCCGGGCCCTGCAAAAGACCGGGCATGTGGTCGGGTACATGGGCGATGGCATCAATGATGCCCCGGCGCTGCAAGTCGCCGACATCGGGATTTCCGTGGACAACGCGGCCGACGTGGCCAAACAGGCCGCTGACTTTGTGCTGCTGGAGCACGACCTGAATGTCCTGCGCGAAGGCATCGAAGAGGGGCGGCATACCTTTGCCAATACCCTCAAATACATATCGATTGTCTCCAGTGCCAACTTCGGCAACATGATCAGCATGGCCCTTGCTTCCCTGGCGCTACCCTTCCTGCCGCTGCTGGCCAAGCAGATATTGCTCAATAACTTCCTGTCCGACATCCCTTCGATGGGGATTGCCAGCGACAACGTTGACCGGGAATGGGAAAGCACGCCTCACCGATGGAACATCAAGCAGATACGTAATTTCATGGTGGTGTTCGGGCTGGTGAGCTCACTGTTCGACATCCTGACGTTCGTGGCCCTGTACCTGCTGGCGGAGATGGTTCCTGCAGTATTCCGCAGCGGCTGGTTCGTTGAGTCGCTGCTGACTCAACTGCTGACGATCTTCATCGTGCGCACCTACAAACCGTTTTACCAAAGCCGCCCGGCTAAACTGCTGATCGTCAGTGCACTGGGCATCGGCCTGCTGGCCATCGGCCTGCCGTACAGCCCGGTAGCCCCCTGGTTCGGCCTGGTGCCTTTGCCATTCCATATCCTGTTGCTGATGCTGGCAATCAGTCTGGTGTACATGGTGTCGGCCGAGTTTGTGAAACGGACTTTTTATCGGCGTCAACACTAGTGGTTTCATCAGGCACTTGAGTAACTTGCAGCGCGTTGATGGGGGCGGGCGTCTCGGGCCCTTGAAAAAACCGGCACAGACAGGGAAGGGGGTCAGACTGTAATTCGAACATAGACGCCATATAAAGCAACTATTCGGCCTCAGGGAGGCGATATGACCCATCCACAAGATAAAACCGATTCCGATGCGGATTTAGGTCAGATTGTCATAGGGCTGGGGCCCTGCACTTATCTGTTGCTGCTCTTAGTGGGATTGATCCTCCTGTTTCCCTTTCTTGAAGAGGGCATATTTGACCGCATCTTGCTCGCCATTCTGTTTTCAACCGTGCTGCTCGTGGGCGCTTTCGCCACCAGGCAGACTCGGCAGGGAGTCATTCTCAAACTGTGTCTGGCGTTGCTGGGGGTCGGCCTTCTATGGGGGGCATTGTGGGCTGGGAGTGTCGCCGTTCTTAAACTTGCCGGGATGGCTTATACAGCGTCTCTTGCCATCTCGTTCAGCGGAGTGCTTCGCTATGTTCTCAAGCGCGGGCCCATTACGGCGGACAAACTGCATGGCGCGCTTGCAGGTTACATCCTGCTGGCGTTCGTCTGGTCATTCGTATATGCCTTGGTCGAGATGTCCAGCGCCGGTTCATTCGGCCCTGGCCACCTTGACTTCGTCCAGCCCGGAAACTTCTTCAAGCTGATCTATTTTAGTCTTACGACCCTCACAACAACCGGTTACGGTGATTTTATCCCGTTAACCAATCACGCTCGTTCACTTGTGATGGTTGAAGAGTTTTCAGGGGTCTTTTACGTGGGTGTGGTGATAGCGCGGCTTGCCGGTCTTTATCCATCGAATCAGATTATGTGACGCTCGATTTTCCTGAACCACTTGCGGGTATTGGTCAATAATCAGACTCCGTCGAATATTCCACCGATGCCTGAATGGAATACAGCGCAAGCCCCGGTTTCAAAGCCCTCCGCCGAAGCGATATTGCCAGACGATGCCAATGGCATCGTATTCGCTGCCCGTACGAGTATGTCCGCCATTGCTCGCATTGAGCTTCACCGAATGGTTGCGGTTCAACGGTAGCGTGAGGGTGCATCCGTAGCGCGTATTTTCCTGGAAGTCATGGTTGCCGACGCCATCGATTGAAGTACTCCCCCCCTCAAAGTAGGTCGAATCCAGCGAGACCCATACACCGCTCTCAAAGGCATAGATAAGATGCGCCTGCACCTGGTATATCGGGTTCTGGGAAAGTGTGCGGTTGCCCAGGTACTCGTTGTTGTCGGTGTAATACGTTGCCGCGCCGGACAATTCCAGGGTCACGGGTCCCAGACGCTTGGAAATCCCGAGTTCGGGCTTGAACGACCAGCGGTTGTTGCCGAGATTCACCAGCTTGTTCGCGTCGTACTGGCCGAGTGGCGCGGTGATCGCCAGGCTGGTGCCGATAATCACATCCTGTTTATAGCTGGGGAATTCAGCCAGGGACATCGCCGGGGCGCCATACCAGTTGACCGAGAAGCGAAATCTTGGGTCGATCAAACCCGTCACATTTCGCTCCTTGGGCTCACCGGCAAACAGGGCAGACCCAGTCAATCTTGCCTCAGGCACGACGATATCGAACTTCCCGGAGCGGCCCCAGATGTCCAGGGATCTGGCAAAGGCAAACACGACAGTCTTGATATCGAGCTTGGCATCCTGGAGCGGGACCGAGGGGTTGGCCGTCACGTTGCCATGGAGATCGCTATAGCCCATGAGCAGGAAGTTGATACCGACCGGCGTATTGGCGTAGGACCTGGGCTCGAGGTCCTCTGCGCCGGCAATGGAGGTGACGAGGATGAGCGAGGCGGTCGCGAAACGAATCGGCCGAACGACGCAGAGTTGGTGTTTCATCCACATTCGCTCGCTGCCTGTCAGGCCCCGGAAGTTCTACTCATTGTAGTAGCGCATCCGTATTCGTCTGGCATTCATAGCGACCACGTACCGACGGCGGTTCCAGCAAACTGCCCAGGCATCTTTTGCGCACGACGCAACAGGACGTTGCGCCATGTCCATATTCTCCCGGCGAGGCGTGCCGCCTATTTTGTGGCCTGACAAACATCCAGCGGGTGACCTTCATTGGAACGTCACCGTTGTCGAACTTCAGGAGTCCACAGCATGAGTGTTTCAACAAGCGGTACGGCAGCGACGGTGGCAATAGCTTCAATGACGAGAGGGATGGTGCTTCTCTTTGCATTTTGTTGTGGCGCCATCGTGGCCAACATCTATTACGCACAGCCGATTATCAGCCTGATCGCCCCGGACATCGGCATGTCCAATGGCAGCGCCAGTTTTATCGTATCGCTGACTCAAATCGGTTACGCACTCGGATTGTTCTTCCTGGTCCCGTTGGCGGACCTCATGGAAAATCGCCGGCTGATGATCGCAACGATCGTGGTTACGATCTTCAGCCTGATCGCAGCCGGCCTGGCCAGGCAGCCGAGTGTGTTCCTTGTCGTCTCGGCACTCATCGGTTTCAGCTCGGTCTCTGTGCAAATGCTGATTCCATTGGCCGCGCATCTGGCGCCGGAAGAATCTCGCGGCCGAGTGGTGGGCGGGATCATGGGCGGCTTGCTGTTGGGGATCCTGCTGGCGCGGCCGCTGTCGAGCCTGGTTGCCGATCATTTTGGCTGGCGGGCCGTGTTTATCGGCGCGGCTGCGTTGATGCTCGTCATTTCCGTGGTGATCGGCATGACCATGCCCAAATGGCAACCAGCCCATCGCGCGTCGTATGGCCAGTTGCTGAAATCCCTTGGCCAACTGTTTTGCCGCGAACCCGTATTACGTCAGCGAGCGCTTTATCAAGGGTTGATGTTTGCCGCGTTCAGTTTGTTCTGGACCACTGTCCCGATGGTATTGAGCCGTGAGTTCGGCCTCTCGCAAAGTCAGATCGCGATTTTCTCCCTGGTCGGCGCCATCGGTGCAATCGCCGCACCTATCAGTGGTCGACTCGCGGATGCCGGGCACACTCGACGCGCCTCACAGTTGGCCATGATATTGGCCGCAGTGAGTTTCCTCCCGGCCTTCATCAACCCTTTTTACGGTGTGATGGGTTTGGCAGTTACCGGTATCGCGCTGGACTTTGCCGTGCAGATGAACATGGTGCTTGGGCAGCGCGCTGTCTACGCCTTGGGCACTGCCAACCGAGGCCGTCTGAATGCGTTGTACATGATCAGCATCTTCATTGGCGGGGCGTTTGGCTCCTCGGTGGCCAGCTCGCTTTATGAACACTTCAGCTGGTTGGCGATTGCGGCCGTCGGCAGTGCACTGTCACTGGTGACCTTGATCATCTTCCTGGTGGTGTCCCGTAGAGACGCGCAGAACCACTGAGTCGTCGCGCTGCCTGAACGCCTGCCCGGTGACGGAACGGTTCACGTCCTCGGACGCCGGGTCGGGGTTCATAGCCAGCGCATTCTTTTGTTTTGTATGATGCCTCGATGAAGCTCGAGCGAGGCGTTATGCAAGACTCAAAAAAAACAACGGACTCACAGGGCACCGTCAAAGCGGCAACCCGGCGCCTTTCCCCAGAGGTCCGGGAAAAGCAGATCGTGCAGAAAGCCATCGAGCACTTCGCGACCTGCGGATTCTCGGGAAGCACCCGTGAGCTGGCCCGGCAACTGGACATCACCCAGCCTTTGCTTTATCGCTATTTCCCCAGTAAGGAGGCACTGATCGACCGCGTTTACGACGAGGTCTATCAGTGGGATGCTTCTTGGGAGACGGTGATCAAGGATCGTTCGCAACCCCTTCAGGAACGCCTGGTGCGTTTCTATACCTCATACGCCAACGTGATTTTGCGACGAGAATGGATTCGCATCTTCGTTTTCGCCGGGTTGACCCGTGAAGGCATCAACGATCGGTATCTGGCCAAATTACGCGAGCGAGTCTTCATTCCCGTTATTGCCGAAATTCGCCACGCCCATGGCCTGGCGCCTTCCTGCGGTGAAACGATCAATGAAAAAGAGCTCGAACTGATCTGGAGTTTGCATGCCAGTATTTTCTATATCGGCGTGCGCAAATGGATCTACGATCTTCCGGTAACCGAGGACATTGACGCGCTGATAGAGCAGATGGTCGATGCGTTCCTCAATGGCGGTCCCCATGTATTGGCTCAGGTCGACAACGACATCGGCGGGACGCCTCGCTTGAGTTGATTTCCCGCCTGGCCACCTCCTGACATCCTGCTTCCACCCTTCTTTTTTCGACCACTCATCACCTGTTTCAGCCTTTGGCTGGATAGGTGGCGGGAGGGCGCGCACCTCGCTATTTCGCGCTGAAAAGCCCGTTCCAAACGCCTCCAGCGTGTTCTGCCAGGACGCCACCGCGACGTGGCTCAGGGGCAGTCCTGAAAAAATCGGGTCCGCCGGCTATTTACATCAATTTCGTCAGGCCTTACTGTTTATCAACCGATAAATAACAACAAAAACTGTTGGAGGCATCATGCAAGTCCGAAAACTCGCTCATTACTCGATCCGGTCGTTCGACCTGGAAAAGTCCAGCCAATTTTATGAAAAGGTGCTCGGTTTCACCCCCGGCTACCGGCCGCCGTTCGACTTCCCTGGCGTGTGGTTGTACATGGGAGGGGACGAGCAGGATTTTGGTACGGTCCACATCATCGGGATCGATCCCGCCAACCCCGAGGGCCTGAAGAAGTATCTCGGCGACAAGGACATCCCGCTGAAGGGCACCGGGACCGTTGATCACATTGCGTTTCTGGTAACCGGCCTGGTTGAGTTCTGGGGTGTCCTGAAAGCCGAAGGCATTGCCTGGCGTGATCGCACCGTTCCGAGCCTGGGCCTGCATCAGGTATTCATCGAAGACCCTTCCGGCGTCACCATCGAACTGAACTTCCCGGCCTCCGAGATTGAAGCCGTCGGTTCCTACGCCACCCATGCCGCTGCGATGTTGGAGGTGCAACCATGATGAATATGCCGAACAAACGCCGCGCCATTGTCGTCGGTGGCTCGCTGGGTGGTCTGTTTGCAGCGAACATGTTGCTTCGCAAAGGCTGGGATGTCGAAGTCTTCGAACGGGTACCCGATGAACTCGCTGGACGAGGTGCAGGGATCGTTACACACCCTGAGTTGTTCGAAGCGATGGCCGCAGCGGGCATCCCGCTCGATGCGTCGGTAGGTATCGATGTGCTGTCGCGCGTCACGCTGGACCAGGACGGCGATGTCGTACTGGAGAACGCGCTCCCGCAAACGCTGACCGCGTGGGGAAAGATGTACCAGGTGCTTCGCGCCGCTTTTCCAGACTCGCTCTATCGTTGCGGCGGCAACGTCGTCTCGGTCCAAAGCTCGGCGTCCCATGCCAGCATCACACTGGCCGATGGCACCACGCATCAAGCAGACATCATCATTGCCGCCGATGGATTTCGCTCGACGATTCGCCAGCAGCTTTTGCCTGACTTGCATCTGCAATACGCCGGCTATATCGCCTGGCGCGGGTTGGTCGATGAAGGTGTTCTTTCCGACGCCGCCCACGCCGCGCTCTTCGATAAATTTGCGTTCTGCTTACCTCCGCGCGAACAGATTTTGGGGTATCCGGTTGCCGGCCAGTCGAACAGCACCCTGGCAGGCGAGCGTCGTTATAACTTCGTGTGGTATCGCACCAGCGGCGACGATGAGTTGAAGGACCTGCTCCGGGATGAGAGCGGCAAGCAGTTTGAAGGTGGAATTCCTCCGACGCTGATACGTCGTGACGTGCTCGCCGATATGTATGAGTCCGCCGATACGCTGCTCGCCCCGCAGTTTGCCGAAGTCGTGAAGAAAGCTGCGCAGCCGCTGTTCCAGCCGATTTACGACCTTGAAGTACCGAAGATGAATTTCGGACGCATCGCCTTGCTCGGCGACGCTGCATTCGTGGTCCGTCCCCATTGCGGGATGGGTGTCACCAAGGCGGCCGGTGATGCCTTGGCCATCGTCGAAGCGCTCGAGCGAGAGGCATCCGTTGAAGAAGCCTTGGCGGCCTACAGCGAGCAACGTTGCCGTTTCGGCGCCTCGATCGTTCAGCACGCCCGGCATCTTGGCGCGTATATGCAGGCGCAATTGAAAAGCGAGGAAGAGCGCGAAATGGCTGAGTTGTATCGGACTCCGGAAGCCGTGATGCGCGAAACGGCAGTGCCCGTGAAGTTTTAATTCAGTCACACGCCCTTCGCAGGAGAGAACCATGGAACATGCATATCCGCAAGACGGTGGCCCGGCCGTGTCCGCTGAACAGCTGGAAGACACTCTTCAAAATCCGATTCTGGAAAACCCGCAGTTTCGTGCATTGGTCAAACAGCGACGAATATTTTCGTGGAGCATGACGGCGCTCATGCTGGCAGTGTATTTCGGCTTCATTCTTACGCTGGCCTTTATTCCTGCCCGCCTGGGCACACCCATCACCGAAGGTCATCCCATGACGTGGGGCGTGCCGATTGGTTTCGGGATGCTCGCCTTCACGATTCTTCTCGTTGCCGTCTACGTCTGGCGCACCAACACCTGCTACGACCCCAAAATAAAAACAATCATCGGGAGCTTCAAAAAATGAAGCGTCTTCTTATTACATTCTCGGCCATCCTTGCTTCGGCAACTGTCTACGCGAGCGATGTCCCTGCCGCAGTGCCCAGACACAACCCCATTGCCATCGACATGTTCCTGGCGTTCGTCGTGTTCACTCTGCTTGTCACACGATGGGCGGCGCGCAAGAACAATAGCGTTGCCGATCACTATGCCGCAGGCGGGAAAATCACCGGTTTCCAGAATGGTTGGGCCATTGCCGGCGACTACATGTCCGCAGCGTCTTTACTGGGCATCTCCGCGTTGGTGTTTACCAGTGGCTTCGATGGACTGATCTACTCGATCGGCTTTCTCGCCAGCTGGCCGATCATTCTGTTCCTGATCGCCGAGCCGTTGCGCAACCTTGGGCGCTACACCCTGGCGGACGTCCTGTCGTACAGGTTGAAGCAAAGACCCATACGAGCGTTCGCGGCGTCCAGCTCGATCGTGATCGTGCTGCTTTACCTGGTGTCTCAACTGGTCGGCGCCGGGAAACTGGTGGAATTGCTGTTCGGCTTCGACTACACCGCGGCTGTACTGCTGGTGGGTACGCTGATGGTGATCTACGTGTTCTTTGGCGGGATGCTGGCCACCACCTGGATTCAGATTATCAAGGCAGTCTTGCTCCTGACCGGCTGCGTTTTCATGGCGTTCATGGTGTTGTCCGAGTTCGGATTCAGCCTGAACCAACTGTTCACTCAAGCCATTCAGGTTCATCCGTCCCATGGCGCAATCATGAGCCCCGGCGGTTTGATTTCCGATCCGGTATCCGCTATTTCCCTGGGGTTGGCACTGGTCTTCGGTACGGCAGGTCTTCCACACATTCTCATGAGGTTTTTCACCGTCGGTGACGTTAAAGCCGCGCGCCAAAGCATTCTTTATGCCTCCGGTCTCGTCGGCATCGGCTATGCGCTGATTGTCATCATTGGCTTTGGCACCATCGCCCTGGTGGCGAGCAATCCGGCCTATCACGATGCATCCGGTGGAATATTGGGTGGCGTTAACATGGTTGCCATTCACCTTGCCCATAACGTCGGGGGCAATGTCTTCCTCGGATTCATGTGTGCGGTATCGTTCTCGACGATATTGGCGGTCGTGGCAGGGTTGACCCTGGCGGGCTCGTCAGCGGTTTCTCATGACCTCTATGCCCATGCGTTGCGCCGTGGCACCGCCAGCGACCGTGACGAAATGCGCGTCTCCCGCGTGACGACCATCGTGCTGGGGGTGTTGTCGATTCTGCTGGCGATTGCATTTGAAAAGCAGAACATCGCCTTCATTGTGAGCTTGACGTTCTCCATCGCCGCCAGTTCCAACTTTCCGGTCCTGCTGTTATCGATCTACTGGAAAGGCCTGACAACCCGTGGTGCCGTGATGGGTGGATCGCTGGGGCTGGTATCGGCCATTACCTTGTGCATTCTCAGCCCAACCGTTTGGGTCAAGATCCTTCATCATCAGCAAGCCTGGTTCCCTTATGAATATCCGGCCCTGTTTTCAATGGCCGTCGCATTCATCGGTGTTGTCTGGTTTTCCAAGACCGATCGCTCCGCCAGTGCCATCAGCGAACGCAATCAATTCGAAAACCAGTTGGTCGATTCTGAACTGGGTACACCGGCAACATGGAAGGCTCAGCTCAAAGCCGATTAATCCATGTAGTTGGTCCCTGCATTAAATAATTTCTGAATAACGGCGCTTATGTTTCCTGTGCTGTCGGGACATTTGCGCCTGAAAAACGCTTAAAAGTTAATACAAAAATAATAATCTCAACGTGAGTGCAGAGAAATGAAATGTATTTTTACCCTTGCGGCCGCCCTTTGTGTCTTGGCGCAGCAAACCCATGCGGCTGGTTTCATTGAAGACAGTAAGGCAGCACTTAAATTGCGTAATTACTACATCAATAGCGATTATCGTGACTCTGCAACACCCGCGCAGGAAGCCGCCAATCAAAGTTATCAAGCGGAATGGGGACAGGCTTTCCAGTTGGAATATATCTCCGGATACACCCAAGGGCCTGTAGACTTCGGTGTCGATGCGCTAGGCATGTTGGGTGTCAAGCTCGATTCAAGCGCCGGCAAACATGGTAATCCAACGGGCAACAACTTCGGCGGTGTGGTATTTCCAAGCGACGGCGACCATGCGGTTGACGATTTTTCCAGTCTGGGACTGACCGGGAAAGTGAAGATTTCCAAGACCGAGTTGAAGCTTGGCACTCTGGTGCCGAAACTGCCGGTTATCTATAGCAATGACGGACGATTGCTGCCGCAAACCTGGCAAGGAGCCCAGGTAACCTCTGCGGACATCAAGGATCTGACCCTGACAGGAGGTCAAATTGACGGGGTCAAGGGCCGCAACTCCAGCAATACCGAAAACATGTCCATTGTCGGCGCCAACAATCCGGTCACCGGTCGCTTCAGTAATAAATTCATTTATGCGGGTGGCGACTACAAACTGAGCAAAGACCTGACCTTGCAATATTATTACGGCAACCTTGAGGATTTTTATAAGCAACACTTTCTGGGGTTGATTCATAACTGGGCAATCGGTTCAGGCGTGCTGACCAGTGATCTTCGATATTTCAATAGCCAGGACGCTGGTGCGAACGGCCATGACCCTGCTTACTTTACGACAGGCTACTACGGCGGTAATACGATCAAAGGCAAAGTCGACAATAACCTGTTCAGTGGATTATTGACCTACGCCGTTGCCGGTCACACCTTCGGAGCCGGCTATGAGGTTAGCAACGGGAAAAGCGATTTCCCTTATTTAAACCAGGGTGACGGCCCGACCACTTACACCATCACGGAAATGCAGGTTCAGAAATTCGTGCACGCCGGCGAGAAGTCCTGGCAAGCACGCTACGCCTTTGACTTTGCAAAACTGGGCTTGCCCGGTGCGACCGCGGGAGTTGTCTACGTTAAAGGCGATGACATCAATACCATCGCTTCCAGCGATTCCAGTGAGTGGGAGCGCGATATAACGCTGGCCTATGTCGTGCAATCGGGACCGTTGAAAGGCGTTAGCCTCATGTGGAAAAACGCGATGGTACGAAACAACATTCCGAACACCCGCCAACAGGACGAAAACCGGATCATCATTAATTACCAACTGGCATTGTTTTAGGCGTTACCCGGTAGAGCGCGGGTGAAAACTTATTCAGCGGGCTGGCTGCCCGCTTGACTGACAGGCAGCGCTTAAAGGCGTGTTGCGTGTACATGCCGTTCTCTTCCAACGGCATGTTTTATAGAAGAGAAACATTTCCCTTGAATGGGGTAGGGCGGTGCGAGTGATCCTCCACCGCCCTTTTTTTATCTCAGGTGTGCGATAGCCGACCGATTCAGCCTGTCAGAACCGCTCATGATCCCAACGCTTCCTGCCAGCCACGTCGAGCCAGTGGCAGATCGAGCAAACGCTTGCCGGTGGCATCCCGAATGGCGTTACCCAGCGCTGCGGCCATGGGGCCCTGGACGATTTCCGCGGCACCGAGAAATGGCTGGTCCGGCTGATCGATCATGTGGACCTCGACCTGTTTGGGCACCTCGGAAAAACGCATGATCGGATAGCCGCTCCAATCGAAGCTGTGCATGCCATTGGCGTCATAGAGGATTCGTTCATAGAGCGTCCAGCTGGCGGACTGCACGATGCCACCCTGAACCTGATTGAGCAGCCCGTCGGGGCTGACAATTTGCCCCACATCGACGGCGGCCACCACCCGATCAATCGTCACTTGCCCGGTCTGGCGCTGCACATGCAACTGCACGGCGATGGCGCAGTAACCCATGATGTTTTTATAGCGGGCGAAGGCGAAGCCGATTCCGCTGCCGGGGCCTGTGGCTTTTTGCGGCCAGTTGAACGCACTGGCCACCCGATCCACCACCGCCCGTGCTCGCGGATCGCTCAAGTGATTCAGGCGAAATTGCACCGGATCCACCGCAGCCCGCGCCGCCAGTTCATCCACCGTGCTTTCGATGGCGAACACGTTGATATGGGCACCCAGCGAACGCATGGCCGAGGTCCTGAAGGGCATGGTCAGCACAAAATTCAGATCAACCTGCAGGTTGGGTATCTCATACAACGGAACTGCGTTACGGTCGCCGTCGCCCTCGGGCTGGGCGATAGGGACCGAAGGCGCAGGGGTGAAGGGTTTGGCCAATAGCCACGCCGGCAGCAGGCGCCCGGCATTGACGATGCGTTCGTTGTGCGGGGTACTCCAGAGTTCGTATTTCCAGTCACGAAGACGCCCGCTGTCGTCCAGTCCCGCTTCCACTTCGGCCAGCATTGCCGAGCTGTAGGGCTCCCAGAGATTTTCCTGTTCGCGCATCCATTGCACCCGTACGGGTTTGCCAGGCAGGGCCATGGCGATCAACGCGGCATCGGCGGCGGCGTCATCGGCGCCGTTGTGGCCATAGCAGCCGGAGCCTTCAGCATGGATGCAGCGTACCTGCTGCACAGGCAGACCCAGCATCTCGGCGATGCCCATGCGCAGAGGATAAACACCCTGGGTGTGGGTCCAGACGGTCAGCGTCCCCTCCTTGAACCAAGCCACCGCGCAAGACGGCCCAATGGAACCGTGCATCAGGTATTGCCTGGTCACCCGTGCCTTGTACCCACGGGACTCAGGTTGCGTGAGCTGACCCTTGGCGCTCACCGGGTAGCGCCGCGCCGGCAGCTCGGTAAGCAGCTGATGGATATGGGTCGAGTCAGGTAGCGGATTCCCTTCGGTCCAGCGGGCAGTGGCGTAGCCCTCGCGCATCGCCTTGACCGCGAGCCATTCATCGGTGGCGACCACCGCGAGGTAACTGCCGTTGCGGACCAGCTTCACTACACCGGGGAGTTTATTGAGGGCGGCCTCGTCAATGTCCAGTAGCTGACTGCCGCGCCGGGGTGGACGTATCACGCGGGCATGCAACATATCGGGCAGGCGCATGTCCTGCACATAGGCCGCACCGCCGCTGACCTTGGCCGGGATGTCCAGCCTGGGCAATGATGTGCCGATCAGGGTGAAACTGCTGGCTGGCTTGAAGGGGGAACTCGCGGATGCGAAGCGATGCAATTGAACCCCGTTCACCGCTTGTATGTAGGTCATGCTGCGGCCTTGCCCATCGTGGATCACTGCGTCCCGCGTGCTCAGGCTGTCGGTGTTGCATTGCCATTGGCGTGCCGCGGATTCGAGTAACAACTGCCGCACCTGGGCCGCCGCGTTGAACAGTGCAGTACCGCTGTCGACGATCGTATGGCTGCCGGCGGTGTAGCCCTCATTGGGTGTCAGGGCAGTATCGGCGGTGAGAAAACGGATGAGACCCGGTGACACTTCCAGGCGTTCAGCGGCGATCTGCAGGAGCGCGGTCTTGACCCCAGTGCCCAGCTCCACTTTGCCGGTGTAGACGGTAATGCCGTCTTTCGCGTCAATGCGGATCCAGGCGTCCAGATAGGGCGTGGCCCGCAAACTGCCTGGCAGATCAGGCGCCAGGATTGCCGTACCCAGGGTGTCCACTTCGGTGTCGGCGAAGGCACGCGGGATACTCGGGAGCATGGCGAACCCCATCACCAACGCACCGTTTATCACGAAGACGCGGCGGCTCAGATCGACGTTTTGCCTTGAGGACTTCATACCTTGTCTCCCTGCGCGATGACCGACTTGATAGCGGCGAGGATCCGTACATGAGTGCCGCAGCGGCACAGGTTGGGCGCCATGTGGCGACGAATCGTGTCATCGTCCGGACGGGGGTTTGCCTCCAACAGCGCCTGCGCCCGTACGATCATCCCCGCGATGCAATAACCACACTGGGCTGCCTGCTCGTCGATAAAGGCTTTCTGCAACGGCCCCGGTTTGTCGGCACTGCCCAGGCTCTCCACGGTGCGCACAGACTTGCCCGCCAGCGCGCCGCAGGGCGTCAGGCATGAAAACACCGGTTTGTCGTTCACTAAAACGGTGCAAGCGCCGCACTGACCCAGACCGCAGCCGTATTTCGCGCCATTGAGCCCTACCTGGTTGCGCAAGGCGTACAGAAGCGGCATGTCTTGCGGGATGTCCAGTTCATGCGTCTTGCCGTTGATGTCGAGTGTGATCACGGTGGCTACTCCTGAGTCCGAATGCTCTTGATTGTCTTGTCGAGATCCGTCCAGGGCCTGGTCGGGCAGCTCTCGTTGCGCAAGTACTCGGCGATGGCGGCGAGGTGGGTGTCATCCAGACTGTCTGCGAAGGCCGGCATGTAGTGGCTGGCAGCGGCAGTGGACATCGGGATGCCCTGCAAAATGGTCTGGATCAGATTACGTGGCGAGTCCGCCCTGACGGCGCTGGTGTTGACCAGCGCGGGCCTCGAATCAAGGGTGCGCATGGGGGCGGCGGCGCTGTGGCAACTTGCGCAGGCACCGTCGAACAACGACGCGCCGGGCAAAGCCTTGGCAGTGGAATTGGCCGCAGGGGGGCAGGGCGGTGACGTGGCGTCCGACGAGGTTTTTTTGAGGTCAAGGATATAGCGGGCGATGGCCTGGGCATCTTCCACCGGCAATTGCGCGATGCTCAGGCTGACCGGCAACATCGGGCCCGCCGCCGCGCCGTGATCTTCGGCGACCTTGCCCGTCAGATAGGCGACCAACTGGGCTTCGTTCCAGGGGTGTTGCGCGTCGGCCATCCCGCGCAGGGAGGGGGCCGTCCAGCCGTCAACGATACCGCCGTTGAACAGCTCGCTGCTCTTTTCGCCACCAATCAGGTTCAGCGGCGAATGACAGGACGAACAGTGTCCTGCGCCTTCGACCAGATAGCGTCCGCGGTTCCATTGCGCAGACCGGTCGGGAAGCGGTTGCAGCGGATCGCCATGCAGGAACAGCAAGTTCCAGAACGACACCAGCGCACGGAAGTTCATGGGGAAAACCATATGGTTTTCAGGTGCGGTGTATTTGACCGGGTCCACGCTCATCAGGAAGGCGTAGGCATCCGCGATATCGGCATCACTCAACTTTCGGTAATGCACGTAGGGGAAGGCCGGATAGAGGAAGTGACCGTCGCGGGCGATGCCTTCACGCATGGCTCGTTCAAAGGCCGGCAGCGACCACTTGCCGATACCGGTTTCCGGGTCCGGGGTGATGTTGGTGGTGAAGAGTGTTCCGAAGGGCGTGATCAATGGCAAGCCGCCCGCCATGTAGTCGCCCCCGGGCCGCGTGTGGCAGACCGCGCAGTCGCCTGTTTCGACGATGCGCCGGCCTCTGTCCAGGGTTTCCCTTCCGGCACTCTGCGGCGGGCTGACAGCAGCGATTTGCGGCCTCCACATCATCCAGAACGCGAACCCTATTCCCACCACGCCGAGCGCCACAACGGCACCGATGATCGTCTTGCGCTTCATCGCCTTACCTCTCGAACTGAGTAAACGACAGATCTTTCAATCCGCCGCGTGCGATTGGCGTACGGCGACTTTCAGCTCGGTGAGCTTAGACAGGGCGCTTGGGATCGAGTAGTCCATCAAGACGCAACGCTACATTGCGTCGGGCGCAACGACGGCCATGAGCCGACGCGCAGATCACCTGAGCGTTGCGTTTCGCGAAAAGCAACGTTGCGCGGCAGGTGGATACTCCGGCGGGTGCCGGACGCTTACCTTGGGGGGGTGAAAACATTCAACCACGGAGACCGTCATGAGTTTGCACTCAACCACCATTCAAGTGACTTACGACTTCATCTGCCCATGGTGCTGGATCGGTGAGGTGAATCTTGAACGCGCACTGGCCGCGTCGGTTTTTTCAACTGATCGTCAAATCAGTTTCCTGCCTTACCAATTGAACCCGGACATGCCTGTTCGAGGCATGGACCGCAAGGCCTATCGTTCCGACAAATTCGGCAGTTGGGCGCGCAGCCAGGCCATGGACGCGCAGGTCACCCACGCCGGTAAAGCCGTCGGCCTCGGGTTCCATTATGAGCGCGTCGAAACAACCCCCAACACCCTGGCCGCGCACCGCTTGGTATGGCGCGAGCAACAGGCGGGCAAAGACGCTGCATGCCTGGTCAAGGCCATTTTCAAGGCGTACTTCGGCGAGGGGCGGGATATCGGCGACCTCAATGTGTTAGCCGATATCGCTGGCGAAACAGGACTGGACCGCAAGGTCATTGTCGACTTTCTCAACACCGATGAAGGCATGGCTGAAGTCTTGAAGCTTGAAGCGCAAAGCAAGGCGTCCGGTGTGCGTTCGGTACCGACCATTGAGATCGCGGGTGACGTGATCAGTGGCGCACAACCCAGCGAAATCATGATCCAGATAATGAAACGAAACCAGGCCGCTTGAGCCACTTGTTCAACCCCGATCCCTACAGGAAATCATCATGTCCCAGCACTTGTTCAGCCCAATCAAACTCGGTCAACTCAACCTTGATCACCGTGTCGCCATGGCCCCTCTGACTCGCTCGCGGGCGGGGCAGCCCGGCAACGTGCCGACATCGATGAACGTTGAGTACTACCGTCAGCGCGCCAGTGCCGCGTTGATCATCACCGAGGCCACTCAGATTTCGCAGCAGGGTCAGGGTTACGCCTGGACGCCGGGCATCCATAGCGACGAGCAGATTCACGGCTGGAAAGCGGTCAGCGACGCCGTGCATGCGGAGGGCGGGCGCATTTTCCTGCAGCTCTGGCATGTGGGGAGGGTGTCACACCCCGTGTTTCAACCGAACGGCGGCTTGCCGGTCGCGCCGACCGCACAGCCGGTCCCCGGCAAGACCTTCATCCTCAATGAGCAGGGCGAGGGGGTGTGGGGTGATGTTCCTGTCCCTCAGGAACTGGACATCCCGGGGATCGAAGCGATCGTTTCCGATTTCCGCAAGGCCGCGCGCAATGCGCTTCTGGCCGGTATGGACGGCGTGGAAATCCACGCGGGCAATGGCTACCTGCTGGACCAATTCATCAACAGCGCCAGCAATCAGCGCAGCGATCGCTACGGTGGAAGTATTGAAAACCGTGCACGGCTGCTGCTCGAAGTGGTTCAAGCGGTGACCGAAGAAGTCGGGGCCGAACGCGTTGCCGTGCGCCTGACACCGATGGGGCGATTCATGGGAATGGGCGATGACACCCCGGAACAGACCTTTGGCTACATCGCTTCCCGGCTCAATCAATGGAACCTCGCCTACCTGCACCTGGTGGAACCGATGATGGTCGGCACGGTGCTCGATGAAAGTAATGATCCACGCTGGGACGCCATCATCAAACAGCTGCGAGCTGACTTCCACGGCGTTCTGATGCTGGCGGGGGGGTACACCGCAGAGACCGCTGAACGCGCCATCGCGCAAGGGCGTGCCGACGTCATCGCGTTCGGTCGCCCGTTCATTGCCAACCCCGATTTGCCGGCTCGCCTGCGTGGGCGTACCGAACTCAACCCGGCGGACGGCAACAGCTTTTTTGGCGGCGACGCCAAGGGCTACATCGACTATCCGGCGCTGGCATAACGCAGCTCAAAACCGGTTGGTTCGGGAATCACCACTTCGCAAGGAGAAAGGTAATGAAGAGTCCGGATAGTCCGAAGGCCCTGGTCATCGGTGGTTCACTGGGCGGCCTGTTTGCCGCCACGGCGTTGCGGGCGATTGGCTGGCAAGTCGATGTTTTCGAGCGCTCCCCCGCGGCAATGGATAGCCGTGGCGGTGGCATTGTTCTGCAAGCGGATGTCCTGCAGCATTTTCGCTATGCCGGCATCCAACAGACCCATGCGCTGGGCGTCCGCTCCCATGATCGCCTGTATCTGGATCGAGCCGGTAGCGTCTTGCATAAAGAACCGATGCCGCAAACACAGACGTCCTGGAACACCCTGTACAACGCATTGTTTTCGGCATTTCCCGCCGAGCATTATCACCGTGGCAAGACGCTGGTGGATCTGGCTCAGGACGAGCACCGGGTGACGGCGATATTCGCCGATGGCAGTCGTGCCGAGGCAGACCTGCTGGTGGGGGCCGATGGGGCGGGTTCAACCGTGCGGAGCAGGGTGTTGCCCGGGGCGCAACCTGGCTATTCGGGCTATGTGGTTTGGCGTGGGCTTGTGGATGAAGACCGACTTGCAGACTTCGCCAAGACGCAGCTTTACGAGGACTTTGTCTTTCAACAGGACCCTGGATCGCTGATGCTCGAATACATGGTGCCGGGCTTGAACGGCTCCATTGAGCCTGGCGAGCGTCGGTTCAACTGGCTATGGTATTTGAAAGCCGCGCAAGGGCCGGAACTGGACGCCTTGCTCACTGATCGCGACGGCCAGCGGCGTAGCCACTCCATTCCACCGGGGGCATTGGCGGCGGAGCAGGAGGCTTACCTACGGGAAATGGGCGAACGGCATGCAAACCCGGCTTTTCGCGAACTGATTCGCCAGACCGAAGACATTTTTGTCCAGGCGATCCTTGATCTGAACGTTCCACAAATGGTCTTCGGACGTGTGCTGTTGACCGGCGATGCCGCTTTTGTACCGCGGCCCCATACCGGCGCAAGCACGGCCAAGGCGGCCCGCAATGCACTGTTCCTGGCGCAGGCCATCGACGACAGTGGCGACCTCGATAAAGCCCTGCAGACCTGGCAAAGTCAGCAACTCGCAGAAGGCAGGCGCATGGGCGACTGGGGGGTAAGCATGGGTAATCGGATCATGGGCATCACGCCATCCTGATTCAGCGGCTCATATCGGGTTTAATCCACCACTGATTGAGCACAGCCATGCAAGACGTGAAACGCCTGGTCATGCACAGTCGTTACCTTTCCTATTCGACCCTGGACTCCGCTTATGGATAAGTTGCTGGCGCTCAAAATGTTTGTCGAAACCGTACGCTGTGGGGGGTATTCGTCTGCGGCGCGCAAGCTCGGCATCTCCACTTCGTCTGTGACCCGGCAGGTCGCGGGGCTGGAGAGTGAGTTGGGCGCCAGCTTGCTCAATCGCACCACGCGCAACACGAGCGTCACGGTAGCGGGGCAGCACTATTTCGATAAAGCCGTGGCGATCCTCGAGGCCATCGACGAGGCCGATGCCGTCGTGACCGACCGTGGCAGCGAAGCCCAGGGACGCTTACGGGCCAGCGTCCCGGTGGAGTTCGGCCGACGCATCATCGCGCCGCATCTGGGACGACTGCTGGATCGCCATCCTGGCCTGGAGATCAGCCTCGCGCTGAGCGACGAGGTCAGTGACCTGCTCAGCGAGCAGATAGATGTGTCCGTGCGCCTGGGTTCATCGGTCGTCAGTGAAGACATCGTCAGCAAGCGCCTGGGCGATTTCCAGCGTTGGGTAGTGGCGAGCCCCGATTACCTGACGCGTACCGGACTGCCCCGACACCCCCATGATCTGCTGGAGCACCAATGCCTGCGTTTTGATTACCGCACAGGCCACCACAATTGGACATTCCAGGGTGATGAGGAAATCATTCGCTTGAATGTGCAGGGAAGGCTGCAAAGCAACAACGCCGACATTCTGCGTGAGGCGGCGTTGGCCGGGGGCGGGGTGACGCTATTGGCCGACTGGCTGGTGCGTGACGACGTCAGCGCAGGTCGCCTGACGCGTGTGCTGGAGCAGTACGAGGTCAACCCAGGCAGCGCGAGCACTAGCATCAATGCGCTGTACCTGCCCAATCATCGTGGTTCCAGTCGCATCAATGTGTTCATTGAATTTCTACAGGAAATCCTCGCCCCCTGAGCATGTGCCGTGCATTTGACTACCCGGCCTGTGCGACATTGCCCAAGACGGTTCAGGCGGGATAGATATTCATCATGCGGCCGGCAGGGCCGCATCATCTGGTGCATCGGCTTCAGTCCGGACTCTACCTGGGTCGAGGCTCCCGTCTTCAATGGCCGTGGACACACGGGACACCAACGCGGGGTCACGGCGCAGCCAGGTCTGTATTTCTTCGGATTGCCATGGTTGTACACCTGGGGGAGGGCGTTTTTCCGGCGTGGCGAAAGAAGCGCAATACCTGGTGAACCGTATCAGTGCTTCACGCGTCGAACCCTCGATTCAGACGAAACGGGCTATCGCAAGATAATCGTCTTTGTGGGTCATACCGTCTGTCACTGCACCGGATTCTTCAAGCTATTCACCATTTCCTTCAAGAGTGACACTCGCCTTCATTGTTAACGTTTATCCGCGCCTTAACCATTGCCTGGCAGCAAGTAAGTAAAGGCAAATATAAACATAACAATATGAGGTTTCAAAATGAGTGCTCAATCTAAACTCACCTCTGCGTTTACCGGCGACGGTAAAGTCACCTACCTGGACGCAATGGTGATTGGTGCTGGGGTTGCTGGCCTCTATCAGTTGTATCGACTTCGTGAAATGGGCTTGACAGTCCGCTCCTACGATACGGCTTCCGGTGTTGGCGGTACATGGTATTGGAATCGTTACCCCGGTGCGCGCTTTGACTCTCAGGCTGAAATTTATCAGTACTGGTTCTCCGAAGAACTCTACAAATCCTGGCAGCCAACCGAACGATTCCCCGCGCAGCCCGAAACAGAGGAGTGGCTGAACTTCGTCGCGGATCGGCTGGACCTCAAGAAAGATATCCAGTTCAACACCCGTATCGCTTCCGCTCACTTCTGCGAGGAGAGTGGTCGCTGGATTGTGACAACCGAGGCGGGTGAAACGATCAATACGCAATACCTGATTTCTTGCTGCGGCATGCTGTCCGCCCCACTGTCCGACCGGTTCCCCGGCCAAACCGACTTCAAAGGCCAGATCTATCACACCGGTCTGTGGCCAAAAGATCCCGTGGATTTCAAGGGCAAACGTGTAGCCGTGGTGGGCACCGGCGCCACCGGTATTCAGGTGATTCAGACCATCGCCCCATCGGTGGGATCAATGAAGGTCTTCGTGCGCACCCCGCAGTATGTCATTCCGATGAGGAACCCCAAATACAGCAAAGAAGACTGGGAAAAGTGGGGCGCACAATTCCACCAACTCAAGAAGCGCGTGCGAGAAACCTTTGCAGGTTTTGACTACGACTTCGACGCCGGCCCGTGGGCCGAGAAGTCCCCCGAAGAGCGACAAGCCGTGCTTGAACAACTCTGGGAAGATGGCTCGTTAGCCATGTGGCTGGCTTCTTTTCCCGAGATGTTCTTTGACGAGCAGGTCAACGAAGTCGTGTCGGAGTTCGTACGTATCAAGATGCGTGAGCGACTCCAGTCGAAGCCGGATCTTTGCAACCTGCTGATCCCCACCGACTATGGTTTCGGCACCCATCGCGTACCGCTCGAAAACAAGTACCTTGAAGTCTATCTGCAACCCAACGTCGAGGCGGTTGACTGCAAGCAGTCACCGATCAAGCGCATCGTGCCGGAGGGAATCCAGACCGCCGATGGAAAGATTCACGAGGTCGACATCATCGTACTGGCCGTGGGCTTTGATGCCGGTTCCGGCGCACTCAGCCGGATCGATATTCGCGGTCGCGACAACCGGTCACTGAGGGAGCAGTGGAAACAAGAAATCCGCACATCAATGGGACTGCAGATCCACGGCTACCCCAACCTGTTCACAACGGGTGCACCGTTGGCACCGTCGGCTGCACTTTGCAACATGACCACCTGCCTGCAGCAGCAGGTGGACTGGATCACTGGATGTATTGAGTTTGCCGCCCGGCACGGTAAACAAGTCGTGGAAGCCTCCAAAGAGCTCGAGGACGACTGGGTACAGCATCACGACGAGACGGCGGCGAAGACCTTGGTCGTCAAAACCGACTCTTGGTACATGGGCTCCAACGTAGATGGAAAACCGCGCCGACTTGTATCCTATATTGGTGGCGTTGGTAATTATCATCGCCGATGCGACGAAATCGCCGCACAGGGTTACCCGGGCTTTGAAATGGCCTGAGGTCGAATGACTGCTCACTAGTTGCAGCTGTCACCACGACTCTCTATTTCGCCGTGACAGCTCGATAAACGAGGTAACCTGTAATGAACAATTATTACTCCCAAGAAAATCACGGTCCTTTTGAACTTATTAATATCGGGCCAATTCAGCTTGAAGAAGGGTCATGTATTCCTGACTGCCGACTGGCAGTAGCAGTGCATGGCACCCTGAACGCCGACAAGAGTAACGCCATACTTGTTCCGACCTGGTACTCCGGCACGAGCAAGGCGATGGAGCAGATATACATTGGCGAGGGGCGAGCGCTGGACCCTTCGAAATACTGCATCATTGTTGTCAACCAGATCGGTAACGGCCTTTCCAGTTCTCCGAGTAACACGGGCGGATCGCTGGCAGGCCCTGGCTTCCCGAATGTCAGGATTGGCGATGACGTCAGTGCCCAGCACACATTACTGACCGAGTACTTTGGGATCGAGAGCCTGGCATTAGTGGTTGGGGGGTCGATGGGGGCGCAGCAAACCTACGAGTGGGCCGTGCGCTATCCAGACTTTGTCAAACGCGCCGCAGCGATAGCGGGTACAGCGCGCAATAGCGAGCATGACTTCCTGTTTACCGAATTACTCATTGAAACGATAACGACCGATCCGGCCTTCCGGGCGGGCTTATACAGCTTATCTTCAGAAGTACAGGCCGGACTCAAGCGGCATGCGAAACTGTGGGCATTGATGGGCTGGAGTACCGAATTCTTCCGCGCCGAGCGGCATAAGGCGCTGGGTTTCGAGTCGATGAAGATATTCGTCGACAGTTTCATGGCGAGCTACTTTGCGGCAATGGACCCTAACAACCTCCTGACCATGGCCTGGAAATGGCAGCGGGGAGATGTCAGTCGAAACACGGGCGGTGATCTTGCGACAGCCCTGGGTCAAATCAAAGCGAAAGTCTATGTAATGCCAATCTCGCACGACCAGTTCTTTACCGTGGAGGATTGTCTGTCGGAGCACAAAATGATCCCGAACAGCGAGTTCAGACCCTTGAGCTCAATCGATGGTCACCTCGGACTGTTTGGCACCGATACTGAAATGCTCAATCAACTGGACGCCCATCTGGCAGAGCTGCTGTCATCCCCAACACATTGAAACACGCCCTCAAGAACAATAAAAAATGGCACAGGGTTCCTGTGCCAAACCCAGAACAATTTTATAAAAAACAGGGTTGAAGATGAAAACAACAACAGCACATTTTTTGCGCGTGCCAAATACGCTCGAGCCGAGTTCTGACGCTAACGTTGACAGCCTCAGAAAAAACAACATAAACGTCCGAATTCGCCATGCGTTTCGGTTGATGATTTTAGTTTTCTGCCTTCAACTTTCTATTGTGTGTCACGCATTGGATGTCGATCCTGGCGACTATACGCCAATGCCAGATGGCACAAAGCTTGGACTTGTCTATTTACAGCACGCAGAGCGCGACGATTATTACGTGCGTGGCAATCGTTTAAGCGACAAATATAACCTTCAGTCGGACGTCGCCATCCTGAGAGGGGTCAGCTATCAGGAGTTTGCAGGGCTCCTGACGAATATCCAACTCCTATTGCCTTTTGGCCACCTGGCGGCAGATGGCGATATAAAAGCCATGGGCAGTGAAACCGGAATGGGCGATCCCATTCTGGCCAATGCGATCTGGATCCATCAGGACCCTTCGGCAAACCGCGCATTGGGCATAACTCAATATCTGTTTTTGCCTTTGGGTGACTACAGCAAGAATAAAGAGCTGAATATTGGGGAAAACAGGTGGAAGTATGTGTTGCAGGGTGGGTACATGCACGGCATCGGCAGCAACGTCATTCTGGATTTCGTCGCTGACGTTACTTTTTTCGGTGACAACGATAGTTACTCCCCCGACGATCTGACAATGAAGCAGCGTCGGCAGTACCAGATGCAAGGATTTGCCAGGTACAAACTCAGTGAGCGCGCGACCATTCATGTCGGTTATTCCCGGCTATGGGGAGGGGAGAGAGAAGTTGATGGAACTGATTTGAAAGATGAAAGCGGTCAAGAAAAATTAATGTTGGGTGGGTCTTATTTCGTTACTCCCAAAGCACAGTTACTTGCAACATTGGGGCGTGATATTTCAGTCGATAATGGCTTCAAGGAAGAGTCTCGCCTTAATCTTCGATTGCTTTACGTATTCTAAACAACACCGTTCTTGATCATGGATAGTCTGGAAGGGACTCCACAACACGCTCCGCTCTAACGTTATTATCCAGAGAGATTCGCCGTGCATATTGGTATAACTCGCGAAACACACGCTGGAGAGACCCGTGTGGCTGCTACGCCGGAAACGGTGAAAAAACTCGTTGGCCAAGGCCATAGAATCACCGTCCAAAGCGGCGCCGGCATTAACGCCAGTGTTGTCGACAGTGCTTATGAAGCGGCAGGCGCGATCATTGGCAGCGCCAACGATGCGTTTGGTGCGGAGCTGATTCTTAAGGTGGTCGCGCCCAGCGACAGCGAGCTGGCGCTGATCAAGCGCGGCACCGTTGTGGTGGGCATGCTCAACCCGTTCAGCAATGAAACCATCGCCAAAATGGCCGAGTGCGGCATGACCGCGTTCGCGCTCGAGGCCGCACCGCGTACCTCCCGCGCCCAAAGCCTGGATGTGCTGTCCTCGCAAGCCAACATTGCCGGCTATAAAGCCGTGCTGCTGGCCGCTCATTACTACCCGCGCTTCATGCCGATGCTGATGACCGCTGCAGGTACCGTGAAAGCGGCGCGCGTGCTGATTCTCGGCGCCGGCGTGGCCGGGCTTCAGGCAATCGCCACGGCGAAACGTCTGGGTGCCGTGATCGAAGCGTCTGACGTGCGCCCCGCGGTAAAAGAGCAGATCGAATCCCTCGGCGCCAAGTTCGTCGACGTGCCCTACGAGACCGACGAAGAGCGTGAATGCGCCGTCGGTGTCGGCGGTTACGCGCGGCCCATGCCGGCCAGCTGGATGCAGCGCCAGGCGGTGGCCGTGCACGAGCGCGCCAAGCAGGCAGATATCGTCATCACCACCGCGCTGATTCCGGGCCGCAAGGCGCCGACGCTGTTGAGCGCCGAAACCGTGGCCCAGATGAAACCGGGCTCGGTGGTCATCGACCTTGCCGCCGCCCAGGGCGGCAACTGCCCGCTGACCGTGGCCGATCAGGTGGTCGTCGAAAATGGCGTGACCATTGTCGGTCCGACCAACCTCGCCGGTGCGGTCGCGGCAGATGCTTCAGCGCTGTATGCCCGCAACTTGCTGGACTTCCTGAAACTGGTCTTCACCAAGGAAGGCCAGTTCGAGATCAACCTCGAAGACGACATCGTCGCCGCGTGCCTGATGTGCCGCGACGGCCAAGTCATCCGCAAAAACGCCTAAGCAGGGATTCAGACGATGGAAGAGCTTATCTCCCCCGGTATCTACAACCTGATCATCTTCGTGCTGGCGATTTATGTCGGTTATCACGTGGTCTGGAACGTTACACCTGCGCTGCACACGCCTTTGATGGCCGTGACCAACGCCATTTCGGCGATCGTGATCGTCGGCGCCATGCTGGCTTCGGCTTTGACCGTGACGCCACTGGGCAAGACCATGGGCACCCTCGCGGTCGCGCTGGCGGCAGTCAACGTGTTCGGTGGCTTCCTGGTCACCCGCCGCATGCTTGAGATGTTCAAGAAAAAAGCCCCGAAAGCCGTAAAAGAAGAGGCGCCGAAGTAATGAGCATGAACCTCGTAACGACGCTCTACCTGATCGCGTCGATCTGCTTCATCCAGGCCCTCAAAGGCCTGTCGCACCCCACCACGTCGCGTCGCGGCAACCTGTTCGGCATGCTCGGCATGGCGTTGGCGATCCTCACCACCGTGGGCCTCATCTATAAGCTGGGCGCCCTCTCTTTTGGACAAGGCGGGGCGACAGCGGGCATTGGTTACGTGATTGTCGGCCTGCTGATCGGCGGCACGGCCGGTTCGATCATGGCCAAGCGCGTTGAAATGACCAAGATGCCGGAACTGGTCGCGTTCATGCATAGCATGATCGGTCTGGCCGCGGTGTTCATCGCCATTGCTGCCGTCGTCGAGCCGCAGTCCCTGGGCATCGTCAAGCACCTGGGTGATTCGATTCCGACGGGTAACCGTCTGGAACTGTTCCTCGGCGCCGCCATCGGTGCCATCACGTTCTCCGGTTCGGTGATCGCGTTCGGCAAGCTGTCCGGCAAGTACAAGTTCCGCCTGTTCCAGGGCGCACCGGTACAGTTCGCCGGCCAGCACAAACTGAACCTGCTGTTGGGCCTGGCCACATTGGCGCTGGGCGTGACCTTCATGCTGACCGGCAACCTCAGCGCCTTCGCCCTGATGCTGGCCCTGGCGTTCGTCATGGGCGTGCTGATCATCATCCCGATCGGCGGCGCCGACATGCCGGTGGTGGTGTCGATGCTCAACAGCTACTCCGGCTGGGCGGCGGCGGGTATCGGCTTCTCGCTGAACAACTCGATGCTGATCATTGCCGGCTCCCTGGTGGGCTCGTCCGGTGCGATCCTCTCGTACATCATGTGCAAGGCGATGAATCGCTCCTTCTTTAATGTGTTACTCGGCGGTTTCGGCAACACAGCCGACGCAGGCCCGGCAGGATCCAAGGAAGCCCGTCCGGTGAAATCCGGCTCGGCTGACGACGCGACCTTCCTGCTGACCAACGCCGACACCGTGATCATCGTTCCGGGCTACGGCCTGGCGGTGGCCCGCGCCCAGCACGCGCTGAAGGAACTGACCGAGAAGCTGACCCACCGTGGCGTGACCGTGAAGTACGCGATCCACCCGGTGGCAGGGCGGATGCCTGGCCACATGAACGTATTGCTGGCCGAGGCCGAGGTGCCTTACGACCAGGTGTTCGAGATGGAAGACATCAACTCCGAGTTCGGTCAGGCCGACGTGGTCCTGGTGTTGGGCGCCAACGACGTGGTCAACCCGGCCGCGAAGAACGATCCGAAATCGCCGATTGCCGGCATGCCGATTCTCGAAGCGTTCAAGGCCAAGACCATCATCGTCAACAAACGCTCGATGGCCAGCGGCTATGCCGGTCTGGACAACGAACTGTTCTACCTGGACAAGACCATGATGGTGTTCGGCGACGCCAAGAAGGTCATCGAGGACATGGTGAAGGCCTGATATAAGTCGCTCCGCTGCGAGAACTATGTCTCGCAGCCCCTTTACGGCCACCCCCAGGCGGCCGTTTTTTTTACCTGGACAGGAAAAAGTCGAAACCATCAGCTCATGGGAATTAGTTGGTATTTTATTATGTCTTTTTCATATTGGTGTCCGGATTTTTTATAATAACTTTAAGTCGCATGGCGATTGATATCTCTTTCGACACCGAGAATCCCATGCTAGTATCCCGACATGCTGCATATACTAATAAAAACAATACTAGCCGACCACCTCTTGAGTGCTTTAAATTCTGCGTAGGAGCGCAATAAGAGCAAGGGGGACGGCCCTCAAATGAGACTTTAAGTATGCCGACTGTCATTACTCCAAAGGAACTTCTCAAGTGGGTGCCAGGCGTAGTTCTCAGCTCAAGCGAAGAACTCGGCTGGAAAGATATAGAGCAGCGGTCATATCGATACAAAGGTCAGGACGTCCTTATCCCACCCCTGGATCATTTCATGATCGTTTATTATTTCCTGGGCCATACACCGATGGATAGATGCGTGGATGAAGGGTGGACGCGTACCGCTTGCGCTCCGGGCGATATTTCCCTGCTTACAATGTCACAGGACTCCCATTGGAACTGGACTGAAGACATTGATGTTTCTCACCTCTATCTTTCCAATGCGCTGATGTCACGTGTTGCCATGGATGTGATGGAGCGGCCGATTGAAGAGGTCCGCCTACATGATCTGCTCCGCACGCAAGACTCGATTCTGGCATTTATTGTCAGCGCAATTACAAGCGAAGTGAGAAGTCGTGGAATAGGTGGATCATTGTATGTTGAGGCCTTGAGCATGCAGTTAGCCATTCATCTTCTCCGAAATTACGCCAGCGTCACCTTTAAAGAATCCTGTACGCCTGGTCGCCTATCTCAACAGCAGAAGAAACATTTGCTCGACTTTATCGATGGCCACTTGGAACAATCCATACGCCTGAATGAAATGGCCGACGCAGTAGGCTTGGGAGTCTGGACGTTCTCGAAAAAATTCAGCGAATCATTTCATTGTTCGCCACATACATTTGTCACCGAGCAGCGCGTCGAGCGAGCGAAGCGGCTGCTGTACAATGGAACACTTTCGATTAAAGAAATTGCATATCATTGCGGATTTTCGGATCAGGCGCATTTAACTCGCATCCTGCGTACCAAACTTGGTGTGACACCTACACAACTAAGGCGAATTAAAAACCAAGAATAGCGTTCCTGCAAATATCGAAATGAATTTTTCTGCTTCGCTGAACAAGGGCAAGTGAAGTAAAGCATTTTCCGTCAACTGCTATCGGAAAAAACATGGACCTCTTAGACATTCTATCATCCGCTGTCATATCGGTATTGGTTGCGGCGCTGATAACACTCAGAACCACTGACAGGAAGATCCGGATCGAAAACATCACGCAGGAACGTGCCAAATGGGAAGAGAAGATTCGCGGTAAATCCCAGTTAACCCTCACACGACGTCCGGGCGAAACCTCTATCCCGAAACAACATTTGCCTTGCGAGCCTGTAACCATCAGTGAGGCGATGTCTGATCCAACCGATAAAACATAAAACGGGCCATCTGGTGCATGATTTGATGGAGCAGAGTAGGGGAGCGCTACCATGTCGTCTTGAACGTCTTTACGACGAAATCTTGGTGGATCAGGCATCGGATCTCAGTGGATGTGACAGGGAGATCCTTAGGGGCGGTGCTATCGTATTCTGTCGTCCAATAACCGCCTCTTTATTATAACTAAACTAAATGACTATTTAATTTAGTTATTCTCTAGGGTTATTACGATACAAGGCGAGGAGGGTTACAGTGCGTGTCAGTCAGAACCGAAACATGACGAGAGCATAATGACTATTTCAATAGCCATTGATAGCTGTGCGTGGAATTTCTTTTTCGACAATGAGTATGACCTTTGCGTCGAATTACCTCCCGAGAGGTTTTCTTTGTTCATTACCAGGGAGGTTGAATTAGAGCTGGATCAGATTCCCGACGAGTCTCAGGGTGTTGATAAGCGTCCGTTGAAGGATTACATCCGTACAAGCATTCAGCTTCGTAACGTTGAAACCAGCTGCCTCTTTGGATTTTCTGAGGCAAACGTTCCTGGGGAGCCGGCTCGTTATGGTGGCTTTGGCCAAGGCACTTTCGAATCCGACATCGAGCGAGATTGGCGTCAGCGCGAGGAAACTCAGCGTTTTCTCCGTGGCAGCACCAAGCGGGCATCCACGGTTCTGGGCCCAAATGAAGCTGATGTTTCTCTGGCTGTGGCCTCACTGAGCTCGGTTCTGATCACGGTTGATCAGAAGAAAGGTGCAAAGCTAGGAAAGAAAGGTCCAATCCATGATGCAGCTATCAATGGTGGCCGGGTCGTATACACCGGGGATGTGGCCCTCCTTTAAAAGTGGTCAAACGCTCAAGCCCTTACAGGCCGTGGCTTCCAGCGATTCTGACTTTTAGAAATGGTTGAAAGCCCGGGTGTATTAGCAGATTTGATCATTTCTAAAGGAGAGCAGTCTTAGCCCGTAAACACAGGGCGCGGCTGAGGTAACCCTTGCATCCTTGTTTTGATGATCTACCCAACATACTGATTTGTAATGATTTTTTTTAAAAGTTGAAACCCGCAAGGCCTAGAGGAATCGGCCAGTTCTAAAAGCCAGAAAGATCACTTCCTGATCCCCCTATCAGGTCGTTGCTCAAGGGGGCGTTTGCTTACATGGAGGATCGGGCTGAAGGGCTCGAAATCAGCCAGGGACTATTCTCAGCCACAGCCCCCAAGGCTCTGGATACCCACCCCGTGAACGCTGCTCAGCGCGCGGAGAACCCCCGCAATCCTTCAGTGAACCTCACAGGCTATTGACGTTCAACCCTGGCTGGCTATAAGCGCTGGAAGGGGCCAAGCCGTCCTCCTTGCTATGCCATTGGATGTCGAGTACGGCTCACGAAGCTGAGATTACAGGTGCTCTGATAGGCTCATCTTGGTCACTGTCAATATATAAGAAAAAGCAGCGTTCGTTCCCAGGCATTAGCCTTTCGTGGGGGTTGGTGTGGGGCCTGAGACCGCAGATTCTGGTGTTGTGTCATTTTTTTGGCAGTCATTTCTAATCGCCAAATCAAGGAAACCCGATCATGGCAGTAATTGCCGTGGGGCTGGCGCAAAAATCACTTCCGCCAACTTGAGCGGGGTTCATATGCCCGGATCAGAACTTGAATACCATTGAGCTTAATTGTATTTAATCGATAATTGATTTTCCATGCAGTGATCGAAAAATAATATCAAAAAAATATTCAACGCCTCGTGTATTCGGTGCTTCGAGGCTTTGGCTTGCTTATTGCTATGGGTTAAATGATCAATTAGTGTGATATTCGTTAAGTCTTGTCGTAAACTAATTCAATATTGGTTTAAATATAGCGCCAATTATATGGCCGTTGACAAACTTAGTGGTTGTGGAGTTATGCTTCCGCAATTAGCTTTTCAATCACTAGGTGCTGAGTCCTTATGCTGCAACCCATAATCGAAGGAAGTTTAGTCAGCTTTGAGGATAAGACGTATCGAGTAATAACTTGTGGAGCTGACGGCACTGTCACCCTGAAAAGTCAAGAAAGTGAGCACTCCTTTGATGTACTCTTCACTCAGGTGACTCTGGTTGAAGTAGATGAAGAAAAGTATCAGCTATACAACGATCGCCGTTTGATTTGGATGGAACAAACGGATGTTAATCCCAAAGAGTTGGCTATTGCTTCGGAGCGAGCCAAAAATATTAATGACTACTTAGAAGGTAAGTTCTCCAGGGCGGATCTTCTTAAAAAGCTTGATTCCTCGGAAACAACGACTCGACGCCTATTGAAAAGATATGATCCGGAGCTTGGAGCAGTTTCTCTTGTTAGGAGTATCAGAGGGCGCAAGAAGAACTCCCGATTGCTTTCTGATATTCAAGAGAAGATCATGGAGAAAGCAATTTCAAAACGCTTTAAGGATAAGACAAAAAAGTTAGAGGCGCTTTCTTCTCTTTGGGAATATGTCGACTCTCTTAGTCATGGTATGGGTGTTAAAACTCCGAGTATGAATGCCCTGAAGCGAAGGCTTGAGTCATTCGGGCAGAAAGCCATTTACTCCCTTCAGCACGGCAGGGAGGCGATGCTTCAAAAGTTTGATCTGAAGCCTGGGATGATCGATGTAGATACCATACTTACCATGGTGCAAATTGACCATACGCGGGTAGATGTCATTATCTGCGATGAACATGGTCGACCCCTTATGCGACCTTGGCTGACGGTAGTTATCGATCTAAAAAGTCGCGTCATTCTTGGTTACTATCTTGCGCTGCATCCGCCTAGTTCAGTCAGCGTTGCCATGGCGATGCTTTCAGCTTGTTTTCCAAAGCAAGACTTTCCGATCGCTCTTGGTGGCGGTCAGAATACTCGCCATAGGTTCTGGGGCGTAGCTGGTACAGCGGGTATGGATAATGCCGCCGAATTCACTAGCCCGGAGCTTGAAGCCACACTGCAGTATTACAAAATCATCCCCATGCTACGGCCTATTGGTAAAAAGCATTATGGAGGGCACGTTGAGCGGGTCATCGGCACGCTCATGGGGAAGGTGCATCTTCTGCCAGGTACTACCTTTTCAAATGTGCTGAAAAAAGCGGACTACGACTCCGCCAAACATTCAGCCATGACTTTTTCAGCATTTTGTGAGTGGTTCGCGAATGAAGTAGCCATTTATCATGGGCGTGCTCATGAGGGGCTGAACAGGCTTGCGCCGTTCGAGGTTTGGGATGCAGAGATGGCCAAGAAGGGCCCAGATTATGTTCAGCCTATGCCGGGAAACTTCAAAACCTTTGCTCTTGACTTTTTCCCAAGCGTGATTCGAACAATTCAACCAAAGGGAGTCGAGTTTAGTCGTTCGTTCTACTCTTCAGCAATACTGAGAAGGTTTGTTGGTCAGCGGCTGTCGTTTAAATACAACCCATTGAACCTATCAAAGATATGGTTGCGCCAAGATGGGCGGTATCATGAAATTCCCTATTCCGATCTTACGAAAACACCTATCTCCTACAGCGAGTATTGGGCGTTTGCGCGACCGCGCGAGCGTCGCCCCGGCACACTTGTGGACGAAGAGTTGCACCAGATTCGTTTGGAGAATTATGAGCTAGTGGAAAGTTCCAAGGCTGCGACGAAGCGGCTCCGGCAGAATGTCGCCAAAAAAGTTACGGCCGCTGAAACCATGTCTTTCCTCTCCTACGGCGGGGATGGGAATTTGCTTCAGGGGACTACCAAAGAACCTAGTGCTGATCAAACACGCAAAAAATTGACGTGGGGAGAGTGATGATGGATGGTGAACATTTGCATGAGAGTCGGCGTTATGCATTGGCCTTGTCAGATGAGGAGCGCTGCCAGATTATCCGGCAAGACATCAAGATCGATACGGAGCATCTCCTCACCGTTTCTAACATTGTTCATAACATGCTTAGCATCAGACGTGGTAGTACGGAGGCTCCGTGTCTGCTAGTGTCCGCCGGTTCTAATCACGGGAAAACAACCATCTGCAATGCGGTTAGGGGTATGGATGAATCCTGGCGCCATAAAATCAGGTATGTGACCTTCGTCAAAGACACTGAGAAGACAAAACCTATGGTGAAGCTCTTGACGGCTTTGGGCATGGAGCCTGGGAAAGCGGGGATTCCCATTAGCATGGTAGCCGAATACTGTATTGCCAACGATATTCGCGGTTTGTTTATGGATGAGTTCCATGATTCTATTAAGGGGCTTTCCAAGGGAGAGCAGGATACTTTTCTCTCCTTGCTGCGAGGTTTGTGCGGAGCACCTGCTTACCTGAGCTTTTTCGCTTTTGGTATTGATGAGGCTTACAACGCTCTCGCGATCGATGCCCAGTATGTACGCCGGTTCGAACTTTACGAACTTACACCTTGGGCTAGGGCGGATGCGGAGTATCTTAACTTTTTGGATACTTGGGAAGAAATCGCACCTCTTGCCAAGAGGTCGCATCTTTCCTCCAAGTCGATTGCGGACTATATCTATAATCAAACGTCCGGTGTAATTGGCAATATATGCTCGCTACTTCGAGCCGCTGGATGTTTGGCGGTCACATGGGGAGACGAAAAAATTACTCTTGAGAGCCTGCAGGCCGCTACTCAGTCAAAATGGAATACCCGTGTACGGCGGTCAGGTGTTGTCGAGTGAAGTATTTATTGTGTCCAAAACAGTATCAAGCTGAACGGAGCGTGGTGGATAGTTTTTCTGATAAAGCATTTACGATTCTGGGCGGGGATGCTCAAACGGGAAAAACCACAGTTGCCAAGAGACTACTTAAAAATGCCGATCGGGCACACGTGTATTCTACTTATGTGCCTGGGAGTTTTACTAAAGCATATGGCAACGTCGACCTGGCATTCGCGTCAGCCTTGGGGCTACCTGTGACCAGTGATTTCATGTCCTTTCGAAATGTCGTGCGCCCGCTTGAGGATATGATTGGTGGTCGAGAGTTTCGGCTGATTTTTGACGATGCAAGCGTTCACTTTGGAGGCGGTGCGGAGCAGCGAAATGCTGCTATTGATTTAGTGCGAGCCCTGATCCGACAATTTCCAAACTTAAAAATACTGCTTGTGTCCAAGCCCAATATTTTAGATGGCGCACTGAAAGAGGTCGTTTCTAAGAAGGCACGCTACGTCGACATCGGTGTGTGGCAGTATGACCAGCAGTACCGAACCTTCATCACCCAAGTTGGAAAGGCATGTGGCTTCAAGAATTCTCAATTGACCAATGATGATTTCATGAAAGGTCTTCTGGATAGATCTCATGGTGCCAGTGGAGCCATCATTAAATATCTCCAGACACTAGCGCGAAATTCCAGCTACAGGGATTGTCCTTCTTTGCCTGTTGAGTGTCTGCGTAACTTGTGGAAATTCTAATTTGTTTGACGAGTTCTCATCAGGGGCAGCGCCTCGTTTCGTTCTGGGAGAAACACTACTTTCCTGGGTGATGCGGGGGCTTGCCCGCAACAAGCTCCAAAACCCTCATCTATTTCGGGAGGCAATTAACCGAGGCCTTTCTGTCCCCAAGCGCGTGGTTCCCGGTGTCGTGGAATCGTGGCCTTTTCCCGCATTCGAGGACATTGAATTTGATTGTGATTCTGAGCTTTTCAAAGTGATGTGTGCCACCTATGGTACCGATGGGATTCTGCTACAGAAGCAATTTGCCGCCCGCCAGTCTAGGTTGCTTCACATCCATTTCAGGCACACATACTGCTCTTCCTGTCTATTCGAAAGTATGGTTAGAACTGGATTTCCCATCTGGCGTCAATCTTGGTGCTACACGACCAGCGCATATTGCGTTGATCACCGACGCGCGCTGATGAGGCCTCGAGAGACGTTTACCCCTGGTAGACGGATCTGGAATGCCTACCTCCATTCAACGGGTGAGCGGTCAGTGAAGGACTCCTTGTTTGACCGGCGGATTGCGGGAATCACAATACGCGTGCAGCAATGGTTTGAATCTCTGGTACCAGGGCAGGCACTCACAGAAGGAGTGGAAACTCTGTATGGACTGCTGCTTGCGAAGCGGACGGCATTTGCATCCGGTGGGATAGCCTCAGCAGGGTTTTCTCGCACTCAACAGTTTCTGTGCAGAGTCAACTTGGATCTGCATGAGCGCATTGAGTTCGGATTGAATGACAGTGATCCGTACCAGCGCATGGGGGCTTTGCTTTTGATCGGATGGTTGAGCGGTATGGTGTCACCGGCTGAAATAGACTACTTGGGACGCCATGACCATTGCGTCCGCAGAACGCTGCCACCCTCACCACAGCAATTGGCACACATGGTAACTCTGGTTCTAACCGCAGAGGAAGTGCTGTACCTTCGAGAGAGACTGGCCAAGCTGGAGGCGGTATCATCCACCATGATGTCGAGTTTTTTGGAGGGGTTCGATGGAGCTATATTGCGCTCCCTTCGTTCAAATCGGCCAAAGCGTTAAATCTCATGCAACACTCTCATTTAACACACCGGTGTTCGATCCAAGCCGGCGCGTCAGATCTCCGCGCTCCCACCGCTAGCCCTGCAAAGGATGCGCTCGCGTCCATGTAGCGCAGCGCCGACTTCATATCCTTCCACCCGACGTAGGTCATTAGCGCTTTGATGTCCCAGCCATTCGCTGAAGCCCAAGTGGCAAAGCCGCGACGCATGGAGTGGCTGCTGTAAAGGTCAGCCGAGACACCCGCCTGCTTGAAGATACGGCGAAGTAGAGGTATCAGGCTGCCGGAGTTGATGCCGTCCTCAGCAAGATTGCCCCAGCGATCCACTTTCCTAAACACCGGCCCGCGCGTAATGCCGGCTACGGTGATCCAATTGATGTAAGCCTGCACAGGGCAAAGCTTCTTCAGGGCAGGGGTGTGGAATGAAGCACCCAGATGCTGCCGATCGCCCTTCGTGTGCGGCAGATAGAAGGTGATGCCTACCCCTGATTCTGCTTGGGTGTGTTCTACCTGCAGACGCGCCAGTTCATCCCCGCGGAATCCCCGCCAGAATCCAATCAGCACCAGGGCGATGTCGCGCCGATGCTTCATCACGTTTCTATAGTCACCACGCTCAGCCGCAAGACCCGCTTCGCGCTCCAGCCAGCTCACCGCTTGTTCCAAGTGAAGTAGAAGGAGAGGGGTCGCCTGTTTCTCTTGGGCTGGATGCAATGTCCGAATGCCCTTGATCATCTGCTTAACCGTCGGTGTCTTCGTGGGATCAGGGAAGCCTTGCGTGATGTGCCACTGAGCCAGTGCAGCCAGGCGCTGCTTCAGCGTGTTGATGCTGTGCTTGTCCGCGTACTCGGCAAGGTAGCGCACGATGCCATCGCCAGTAGCCGGCAGAAACCCACCCCAGGTTACTTCGAAGTGTTCTATCGCCGCGCGGTAGCTGCGCCGGGTGTTTTCCCGGGTACCAGCCTTCAGGTAACGATCCGCCTTGTTCATCTCGACCCTTGCTACGCAAAACGTACTTTTTCCAGCGACGGAAAAGGCAAAAAATGGCTCTATGATTTGATAACGCTCCATTATTTTATCAGAGATAGCGTTATTTTTTGATCTATTTTTTCTCTGTTGGTATTATGTATTTACGTGATACATCACACAGTATGAAATCGTAGGAGAGAACATGGCTCGCGGCGGAATCAACAAGGCAATTGTCCTGGAGGCAAGGCATGCATTGCTCGCCCGCGGCCAGAATCCAAGCATTGATGCCATGCGCATTGAATTGGGAAATACCGGCTCTAGAACCACTATTCACCGATATTTGAAGGAGATAGAAGAAGCTGAAGCTTCCATGCGCGCTCCTCGAGAGCCTAGTGAGCGCTTCAGTGCAGAGTTGACCAATCTGGTGTCACGACTGCTAGAGCGGATGACCCAAGAGTCTGGGGCAGCCATAACCGATGCCCAGGCGATGTTCGATCAGCAAAAGGCCGAACTGGAGAAACAGATTGAAGTTTCACAGTCGGAGCTCGCGTCGTTACAGCGTCAGTTCGACAGCCAACGCAGCGCGCTGGAGATGCACGAAGCCGAGTTACAGACCAGCCAGACAAGCCTGCAAGCCGAGCTCACTCGTAACGCGCGTTTGAGTCAGAGCTGCAGTGACTTGGAGCTTCGTGTCCAGGAAAAGGATGAGCAGATCCGCTCCTTGGAAGAAAAGCACCTCCACTCCCGAGACGCATTGGAGCATTACCGTCATGCGGTCAAGGAACAGCGAGACCAGGAACAGCAACGACACGAAGGGCAGGTGCAGCAAGTTCAGGTTGAGCTGCGCCAACTCCAGCAGACGTTGATGGTCAAGCAGGACGAACTGACTCGACTCAACAGAGATAACGAGCGCTTGCTGAGTGAGGCTCGGCAGCAGGCCAAAGCGGTGGCGACACATGAAGATGCGGCGGCTCGTTTGACCGGTGAGATTGCCGCCATGAAGACAGCAGTCGCCAAGGCTGACGGGGCGAAAGAAGCGCTTCAAGAACAACTTGGTTTGTCGCGCGCGGAATCCAAGCGGCTAGAGGAGGGCCTGTCACGGGCAAGTGCGCAATTGGCCGAGGCCCAAAGACTGTCGGAGCAATATTTTGCGGAGCTCACTCAGTTACCGCAAACCACGGATCACCCTGACGCTGAAAACCAAAGCAAAAACCAAATCGAAAAACGAAAGCTCCAAAAAATAAAACCAAGGGAGAGTTAGATTGATCAAATTTGACGCGGTGTGTGGTGGTGCTGTTGCGGGCACTCTTGACCTGAAATATGCGCCCGGACGCCTAAATCAGATGGTTTCTTCGGACGATTGTTCGGGGCCACTGAAGCGTATTGGGTGAGTCACGTTTCGTGTGACGACAGTGACACCTAGAGTGAGCAGGAGGGAGAACCTTCAGGCGTAGAAAGCAATAAGACGCCGAGAACACCTTTCCGTTTGTGACGCGCCAGACAAGAGTACGAACGTTGTTATCCAACGACGCCTAACACATCTCAGTGGGGTCGCTGTGCCGGTAGACAAGGAACAACGCCCATTCCAGATCGAAGCAGCCTCTCACTGTGGATAGCGAGAACAAGCCAAACAGGCGTTATGCTTTTGATCGTGCCCGGACAGGGAATACAGGTCGCGATCAATCATTCTTCAGCGCGCTTCCAGATCCTGCCAACCGTTGATGTCGGCATGCCCAGAATCTCCGAAGCCTGTTTTTGAGTCAGCCCGTGTGCTCGGCAGCGGAGCACGGCGTCGACCTTCTCAGGCGGAGTGCGCTGTCCCGGTAGTCGTGGTTTCAGGGCGCCGTCTACGAACTGCGTCGGCAATCCTTCCAAAACTCCCAGATCCTTGAGTTTCTTGATCTCTTTGTTGAGGTACTTGAGGAAGTCCTCGGGTGCCTGCTGCTTTTCAAAACTGCCAGCAACGACGAGAAGAGCCAGAGGCTCTACATCTAGGCGCTCAGCGAGAATTTCCAGGGTATCGAGGGTCACGCTCGCCTTGGCATGCTCCAAGTTATAGACGTGCTTGGCATCCACTTGGCCATGGAAATCCTCTTTCGCCAGGCCACGGGCCGACCGAACGAGGCGGATGACTGCTGCCAACGGATCTCTCAACGGCATTACAAATCCCCAAAGCTGAGGATAAAGCCATATTGATCAATCCCAATCCATGGAATATAGTCCCCGTATTGGGATTATCAATTAGCCACGGCGTTCACATGGAGCGTCATTTGCTGGGATGAACCTGATCCAGATGCATGCAATCCGTGCTGATCTTTTCCTTGCGTCTCTAATCGGCTAGCCCGAAATGTGTAAGCGGTAAGACGGCTATCAATATATCGCTTAATCGAAGATGCCTGTTCACCATGAAGCTCCAAATTTACTCAGACTTGCACAACGAATTTGCTGTCTTCGAGGCACCAGCCGTCGCCGCGGATGTGGTCATTCTCGCGGGCGATATCCACACGAAGGCTAGAGGCGTTGCTTGGGCTGGTGAGACCTTTTCCTGCCCAGTGATTTACATCTGCGGAAATCACGAGTTCTACGGTGGCCACATCGATCACACGCTGCGCGAGATGAAGGAAGCCGCCTCACCGCACGTCCACGTCTTAGAAAATGAGGTCTTTATTTGGAATCAAACACGGTTCCTTTGCGCAACTGCGTGGACTGATTTTTCGTCGACTGGAAACGTGGTTGCGGCAACCCAAACAGCATGGGATTGGATGAATGATTTTCGAGTCATTCGGACTGGAGAAAACTATCGTCGTCTACGCCCGTCCGACCTTATTAGTCGAAATCACGCGTCGTTCGCTTGGCTGACCAAGGAGCTCGATGAGCCATTCGATGGCAAAACTGTGGTCGTTACGCATCACGCACCCATACCCGAAGTAACGGGTGATAAACATGAAGGGCATTTGAGTGGTGCTTACTCAAACCGTTGGCACGAGCTTCTGGATAAAGCGGATCTTTGGATTTTTGGACATACACACCGGGCCGTCGACGTCACACTGGGCCGGTGTCGCGCGGTCTCTAACCCTCGGGGTTACCCAAACGAAGACACTGGCTTTGATCCTGGCCTGGTGATCGACCTTTCATGAGTGCCATGGTTAGACGTCATGCGTCGACCAAGGACTCCTTTAAACGTTTTGGCTCGTATCGACCATGTCTTCATAGCAATAGAGTGTGGGGAGTCTGTCGGTGCCCGATTGGATGAGTATGAGGACTTTGAATGATTCATTGGCGAGACAAAAAAGTACGACCCTTGAAGACTCAGATGCACTTCTTAGGTATTGCGGCATGACTGAGGTGGAGCATCCGCCATCCATTCCGGCAGCAGTGGCATTGGCAAAGGAGATAGATTTCGGCATGCCCATCACCGCGTTTTTGATTGCAGCCGTCGACAGCCCTCCGGTGCTGCTGGGGACGGTGTTTGGCGATACCACAGGTCGATTTCGGGAGGGCACCAGTATGAGAACTTCCGCGATAAAGAACGTGTTCTTCATTGACGGTTATGCGTTGTTCCGAACTGTGGCAGGTAGCCTCTACGTTGTGGTCAGCTGGGCTCCGGGTGGTAGCAACATCTACATGAACCGTATTTATCACTGAGCGATCTGCAAATGCAGATACGCGGCAAAAGCTTCGGGTTATCCAGGTGGCGACGGGATCGGGAAAATGATTCTTAGCTTGGTGATCGCGGGGGGAGAGCAGGTTAGCGGAATGACGAGAATGAGTGTTACAGACGACAAACTGCTGGGAGATTTACTGTATGGGTCAGCACGCCCCCTTGGGGGCTCAAAACTTGGCGATGATGAGTTGGTCGAACTGGCCGCTGATACCTTCAAAGAAAAACCGTTCTGCATCGTCCGACACTGGCTGATTTTGGATGTCATGCTTCCAGAATCTACTGAGCAGAAAATCAAAGCCCAGGGCCTTGAGGCGACTGTCTTGTATGCCCAATCGGCAGTGTTCGACAGCGATAACAAACATGCACCTGGTGACAGCATCCTGAGCGGTTACCTACGTGACTTCGACGGCTGCATTTTTGAAAGCAAATCCACGATTTTCATCTTGGCCGGCCGTGGAGCGCGCAAGCACGCGAGCTTGCCCGCTGTTCAGGTACTCGCACTGCATAGCAAAGGAGCACGAAAATCCTATGACTGACGATCTGTTTCCGACCTTGCGTGATCGCTACCCGGAAATCTTTTCCAGTGCGCCTCTTCGCGAAATTGCGTGTTTGCTAGGGTGGCTGGATCTGCTAGATGAGCTGTGTGGTGCGCTGAAAATCTACCTGAAAGCTCACCCCGAGGTGCCTCAAGTGCGGGCGCGTCAGGTGAAGGAAAAATTCGGGGGGTTGCGGTTTTACTATTCGGGTGGTGATGCGACGTGCCGTGAGTTGGTCGCTCGCGCAGAAGAAAGGTCGTTGTCGATCTGCGAGGTTTGTGGCCGGGCCGGGACGTTAGGAGGGGAGCACTGGCTCAGCGTACGTTGCCTCGATCACGTCAACAGGTCACCTTCAGGCGACTGCGCATGAAATCATGGAAGAGTCCCTGTTGAGTCCATGAACACGGACAATTGGGGCACTGTGAATTTGCCTTCTTCAGGCATCGAGCTTCGCGACGTCGTTCACTGCCGTGTGCCTTTCTCCTCATATCAATCTCTATCCGAGATGTTGTATATCGATGAAGTGATGCTTGGTCAGCACATGTGCATTTCTTCTGAGCTCTTGTTGAGCGCGACGACTGTAGGTTTTTTTCTTTGTGTGAGAGCAGACGTCTGTATGGATTGATTGTTGTTCTACAGGCGACCTGCGAAATGTTCGAAGGCGATGTCAAGGCAGTCAGGTCTTTCTTATGCTCGCCGCTGCGGTGTTTTAACTCGAAGACTCCTTTGGAAATGCTCATTACCGAGGAGGGCACGAGCGCCGTGATTGATCTAATCGGTCGATTTGAGCACGGAATCCCCATGTGAATGGTTTCCTTTTTGCGGGGGAACGAACACGGCATTGGAAGGGGGGAACCCTTGAAAGAAGATAGTGCGGTAGTCCAGATGCTGGATTTCTTGGCGGCTGACATTTTTCACCGGCCCGAACGATTGCAGCTGTTGAGTTGGGAGTTGATCGCCCGAATCACCTCGCTCGTCGGTGATGTAGACGTTGATCTGAACGCACCGCTCGCACTCGATGACGAATGATGCATACGAGCCTTTGGTCTTCGCCAAACTAGAGCTGGCAGGCCCATAGTGAAGTCGAGGTCGCAACGCAACTGGGCGCTCCAACCATCGCTTACAAGACTAAGCTTTCGTCAACCCCCGTGCCCACCGTCGCCCTTGTCTGCAAACAGCGTGTCTTGATGACCCATTAGGAAATTGACATGGGATCTGATGCCCACCATTTGTCCACAATTGAAGTAATCATGGCACAGGGACTCGATACTGATCAGCGCTTCAACGGGTGTCTTGATAGAAATATACCCAATTAAAACGGCTTTGCCTGGATTCGATGGGTGAGTGTTCAAATGATAAATTTTATAGAAATCTTCATGTTCCTCATCATCGCAGAGCTCTACTTCCCAGTGGGTATCTTTGCCCAGCTCCTCATTGTATTGCTTGATATATTCTGCTGATTTGTAATTCATGATCATCTCCTTTTTTTGTTATGAGATAATTGTAAAATTGGAGCAAGCAGGGTTACAACTATCTTGTTCGTGGTTTTTAGTAAATGTTGGCCGGCCGTGAAGAGCGAAAAGTGCTAATTGCCTTTTTAACAACGTCAAGGAGTGGGGGCGTACTAAGACTAATACGAATGCAGTATTTTCAAGCTATGAGCGGGAAACATAGTGGTGTGCCACTGGTATCCTCACACAACTGCAGAAGGCACCTGAGTATTGTTCATGAGCGCGCATCAGGAGTTGATTTCTAGGGGCGAGCTTTTTTCTTTAATGAGCGCGGTAACTCTGTCTTAGTCAAAGCCTACGAGGGCATTGATGGACGTTCTCTGGTTGAATCTGCACCGAGCTGTAATTCAGCTTTGTGGTTAGGCGCAGAACGCTAAAGCATGCAGGCGTGTACCTAGGGCTCATTGACCCACTCGACTTCACATATCCGAAGTCGAGTTGATGGACGCTCAGGCGAGCGGCTTGAACTGGCTTAATGAGGCGATTCCAGACTTATCTGATGGTCATGAATCTTTCCCACGCAAGCAGGTGGCTAGCGCGCCTAAGTCGGTTTGCTTGGAGAAGGGAAGGGAGGTCGCGCAGGAGTAGATGTGGGAATGCCAAAGCCAACCTTGCTTTTCTTGGCCGCTGCCTCGTTGAGATCTGCCGGATTAAGGTGAGTCAAGCTTATATGAAGGCCGAATTTCTTGAATACAGCCTCCAGGGTTGAGAGAGTCGGATTGCCGCTATCGACCTCTAGTTGCGACAGAGCCCGCTTTGAAATTTTGCTGGCCAGCGCGAACTGCTCTTGGCTCACGCCCAGAAGATTTTCACGAAGACGCTTAACGGCGCCGCCAAGCGTCAGTTTCCCTTGGGCGACCTCATCGGCCACTGCTAGAATGTAGGCTTTGCGCTCTACTAGGGTCATCTCCTTCATATCCACCCTCATTTCTTCAATCGTGTATCCAGATTGTTGATAGGATTACTTTTCGCATTGGGAACTCTAAATATCTTGCCAGGTGCCATCAGCGAACACTTGGACGGTGAGTTTTTTGGCCATAACAAATCAATGGTCAGCGCATTACAATGCACTAATACACGATCAATGATGGGTGACAGTGCATTAAAATGCGCTGATTGAGTGCACATCGCCTTCTTAGCGCTTTGTAAAATACAACGTAATGCCCCGGCATTGATGGCAGGGACTCCTCAACACCTCAACCAAACGGCTTGTCTGGGCTGGGGTTTTGGCTTGAGTCAGAAACTACCTATGCGCTACAGCGGCTGTTGATTCGTGCCCTTAAGCACCTAGTTCAGCTCTTCAAATGTCCAATTCTGCCTATCGTTGCGATCAGCGAAGACAGGACTCGTCTCACGGCGCTATGCCTCCGAATTTCAACCTGTGTGACATGCACGGGAAGCTACCACAATCGACGCGTTTGCCAAGCGTAAAGCATTAGGGGCAGAGCATCTGACGAAATACTTAAGCAAGCATAGTCGCCGTCGCGAACCAGGAGGAAGGTCATGAGAGCCGATGAGCCGCTAAATGCTCCATGTCTCGAATCCAGCCTCTTAGAAACCGACACCAATCATGAGCATAGCTTCCTTCCGCGAAACGTTCGGACAGTGCATTGGCTGCTTCGAATCTCGTTCGCCAAACTTGAGGAATGTGCTGGTCTAGAACGATCACGAAATGGTGGCCGTCGCTGCTTTCGTACGACGTTTCCGGCACAGAGTTTCTCAACTCCTCAATCGTCATAAACTGAGCATCCCCATGAGATTGTTCGCGATCTTGTCGATCAATTTCATCGAGAATGCTCAGGTGAGGTTTTGCGCGTTCATCACCGGGTCGCAATCCCTCTAGATCCCATAAAGCTGCCCGTCTTGCGCGCTCGCGCTGCCACAGCCCTTTCAAGTCGACTGCCATCAGTGTTTCCTTAATACATTCACATTCCGCGCTAACGCTCATCGGCAGGAGTGGAATCAAGCTCATCCATCTCCTTCTTGGACGACCCAAGCGTTTCCAACAGCAAGCGTAATTGTACGCTGATAGACGTTTATAACTGAATGCACTCATCGCACTTTCTTCAAGCAAAACGAGTATGGAAAAGTCGCAAGTTCCTGATGGGCCCTGTCAACAAAAATATTTTTTCAGAAGGTCCCTTGAAAATTTTTTCGCGCGACGGATCTTTATATTTGAGGACAACAAAAAAGCAGCGATCTCGGCGCTCCACCTTCCACCGATCCTTTAGGGGAAACGGTGTTAGTTTTTGCTTTTGCTGTGCTTCTGTTTTTGTCCTTTTTTCTTGCGGTATACCTGCTGACGCCGACGTATGGCCTGCCTATGGGTATAGCAAAATCGCCCCTGTGCGGCGTAGGCCGCTGCTTTCCATTTTGATTTCAAAACAACGAGTCATTTTTTGAAAAAATACCCGTGTCGGACAACTTTCGTTTTGGTGAAGTCCGCATAGGAAATGGAGAGAGAAGATGGGAGAAGAGCTTGAATGGAAGGTTTGGCGCTTGGCGCAGCAGACACATGACACAGCAGCGTTTGTGCGACTGCTTGAAGAGGCGGTTGGTAGTTTTAAGAGGGCACCAGGTTTCGATCCTAGCGTGCGGATGCACACGTCAGGGATCGGTGTGGAATGTATCAGGGTGCTGCAGGATGTTCTGAAGCGTCGTGATATCTATGCAGGCCCATCTGCAGACTACGTTGAGCTCAGGTCTCGTCTGAGAATGCATTTGCGCGACCAATTGCAAATGCACCTTATGAAGTCGGGGCAGGCCAGCGACGAAATGAAGGAGGATCAGTTGGGGCGAGATCTTGGGCTGTAGAAGGTTCCAAGTTAGGGAGAGTTCAGCTCAATTTCTACTCGTTCAAATTTCCCGCCTGCTTCCCATCAATTGTGGACGGTGTACTGCAAGCACGACAACGAAATTGTGTCCGTCCCGTCTCAAAATCTTGGTTTCTGGAACGCGTACTTTTAGCTCGTCAATCGACATCGCCCATGCTTCACCAATAGGCTCCTCCCGATCTCGGCGCTCAATGTCATCAAGAATCGCCAAGTGAGGTTTCGCTTGATCAGATCCGGGCTGCAGACGCACCAACTTCCACAACGCTCTGCGTCGTTGGCGTTCGCGGGCTTCTAATTCATTCATCAATTTCCACCTGCGTCTTGTGGTGCTACATCGACAGCTTGCCACATATTCGCCGCGAGCGAGGCGTGGGTATGGCTGGCCAAGGCACGCTCACTCGCGCGCCGACTCACGACATGATTTTGTATACACCCTCTTAGGGAGATTGAGGCTTGCAGAAGTGGTTCTGTAATCCTAGGGGGACTGGAGATGTTGGTCTAGCTGGCCGCGACTGCTGCGGCCAGCCCTTCCAATGGGCCTGTTACGCGGGGATCAGTCGTCGTCGCGCCAGTGGTGTTTGCGCCAGCCATAGTGATGGCCACGGTCGTGGTGGTGGCGACGCCAGCCGCGATCGTCGTCATAGTCACCATCACGGTAGCGATGACCACTTTCATCATCATATTCCCGGCCCATGTTGTTGCCCAGGGCACTGCCCAAGCCACCACCGGCTGCCGCACCGATCAGGCTGCCAGAGGTGCCGCCCATCTTGCGACCTACCACGTTACCGCCGGCTGCGCCCAGTGCGCCGCCAATGGCCGCTTCGCCACGGCTGTGTTTGTTGGCGCCCACCGCACCACCGGCCGCGCCACCCAAGCCTGCGCCGATTGCCGAGCCGGTGCTGCCGCCGATCGACTGGCCGACCACCGAGCCCAATACTCCTCCCAATGCGCCGCCTATGCCTGCTTCGGTATTGCCGCCTGCCGACGCAACACCGCTTAGCAGGCCAAGTGACAACAAGAGAATCGAGGAGTACTTCATTTATGAAAGCCTCAAAGGGGTGACGAGGCGATCCTGAGGCTCTGGACTGGGGCTTACAATTGAAATCCGACGAGTAACACGGCTTGACAAAATTCTCTAAGCTGCTGTTTTTTCAATGAAACTTTAGGGGTGTTCGACAGTCTCAGATTAATTGCGACAGGCCATTTTCAAATATGGAAAGGCCTATTTTGGGGGGCGAAAAAACCGCTAGCCTGTTGGCGCCGGCGCCGAATTGTGAATCGCCCCGGGTTTCGTTGACACCTCTTTGCCTTCGGCCATCAAGAAGCATGCGCAAACTGCTCGACTCCGTCGCCACCAACAATGAGGTTGCGGCGCTTGATGTGATGCGTGCTGCTGAGCAGCTCCAACAAGATGAGGTGTTGCGTCAACGATTGCTGAACCTGATTCATCGGCTCAACCAAGACGCAAATGACTTGCGAATGGCGCGGGATGATATCCAAGGTGGAATTATCAAGCGCGCGTGACCCACGTCCGCAACTTTTAAGCTCGTTCGCCTAAGCCGTGCATTGGGTGTCTAAAGCACCACGAACGTTACCGGCGATCTCCGTCGATCCGCGCTGCTCGACCCAGAGTGTCAGCTCCGGTTTTTGATTGATCTTGAATAGTTGGGAAGGGAGCAAGTCTGAAAGGGCCTAATGATTTAGGACACCTCGATCTGGCCAATAGAGCGAAGCGGCGGGCGTATTATTAAGGTTTATTGCATGTCCCAGATCTGTCGTTATTTTGGGCCATCGAGGCACGGCTCGGCCTTGAGTACTGCCCGATCTCTCGGCGCACAGCTAGGCTATCATGTAAGTGTTCAATCGCGTACATCGGTGTCGATACGGGCGCCTTGCTGACCTCTACATACCTAGACCCAGAAATGCACACCCTTACGCTGAGGGGCACTTCACGTCACATACCCGAGCAGGAGCCGTAAGCGGTAGTGCTGCACGTACGGCTCTGTGCGGGGGGCAGGTCACTGCCATCCCTACCGTTCCCCCTTAAACGACCATTAGGCTAATTAAGCATCGCCATCGATGTATGTCGTCATAACGTGCTGTACCGTCTCAGTCTGTTCTATCAATGCCATAACACAATCGTTGTCCAGCTTCCCTTGATCTGCGAGAAGGCTGAGTTCCGCAAAGGCCTCATCCAGTGACCATTGTTTCTTGTATGGCCTTTGAGAGGTGAGCGCATCGAAGATATCCGCAACGCTCACAATACGAGCCTCTAGTGGCACTTCAACACCGACAAGGCCTCGTGGATAACCTGTTCCATCCAGTAGCTCATGGTGGCACAACACAATATTCCTGAGTATGGAGGACTCTGGAAATGCGTTGATGCGTCCTTTGCCCATCATTCGTTCGATGATCTCCATGCCCTTTTCGACGTGGGTTTCCATAATCGCGCGCTCATCGGCATCTAACCTACCTGGCTTCAGCAAGATTCGATCAGGGATGGCTATTTTTCCAACGTCGTGCAAGGGGGCAAACAAGCATACGCTTTCAACAAACTCGTCATTGAGCCCGCGTGATTTTGCAACTGCGCGCGCAATGATGTGCGAGTAGCGGCCCATGCGTTCCAAGTGAGCACCTGTCTCGAAGTCGCGCATCTCGGTGAGCTGACGTACAACACGCGTCGTCTCGATTGCCATCCTGATGGCCGATATCTCGCTGGTAATCGACATGCGGATCAAGCTGGTATAGAGGACGAGATCTCGCTGCACCTTCACGTTGAATGTGGCAGGTTGATTCGAGTCGAAAAAGACGAATCCGAGCAGTCCGCCCTCATCATAGATCGGCACAGTGAAGGATGACTGGTAGCCTTGATCTTTGAGCCAGGTTGAGTGTGCAGAGTCAGAACAAACCGCTGAAGAAATTTCGTCCAGAACCCTGAACTCGCCACTGTCGGCTAACGCTTTAAGTGAGTAGCTGTCAGACAGTGGGTATTCATATCCTACTAAGGTATTTCCATTGTGTGTGCTGTTAATGAATGTCTTTAGCGTGTCTTCCTGTGGGTCGTATAGCGCACAGGCGATGCGGTCAACACCTGGAACCGTCTCTATCAATTTCGTATGCAGGGCCGTCAGCCGATCTGTCAGCGATCTAGAACTCTCGATGAGAGCTCGCGTAATTTTTTTCATGGTTATGGCCAATACCTTTAGATGATATTCGTCAAGTTATGACGCGAATTGCTCCCTGCTCTGTACTGCCCTTGATAGCCTTAATGTGTGGGTCAATACGCATAGTGGCAGATTGCTACATGCGCGCGGTAGAAAACAAGAGTACTGAATTGTTGAAGACCCTTGTTTGTCGATGATGTAGAGCATCGGCATGCGCCAAACTTGGCGAAAGGCCAGGCCATGACATCTTACTGGAATGTCGCGTGATAGCTGTAATGGGCCATCACATTGTGCACCATCTGATCACGATTACGGCAGTGCACAAGTTCTGGCGGATGATTGCGAGGGGCGGGGACGTTGCTTGAGAGTTCACCAGTTCCTGGTTCAGAAACAGGGACGTTTTTACGAGTGGACACTGGATCGTTAACCCATCAGGTGCTGATCTAATTAGGCTTTATATTGCAATTGAGCCAGTTGGGTCTTCAGCTGTGAGACTTCAGCTTCCAGTTCACGCACTCGCTCCCTAGCCTCAACTTCGACGGTGACGTCCTTCTGGATACCGATGAAGTAGGTGAGTTGATCGGTGTCGTTGAACACCGGGGTAATCGACAGCTCGTTCCAGAAGGCGCTGCCGTCCTTGCGATAGTTGCGAATGATTTGTCGGCAGGGGAGAAGGTTCCTTATCGCCTCACGGATTACTGTCAAGCCGGCTTGGTCACGGTCGTCACCCTGCAGGAAACGGCAGTCTTGGTACAGGATGTCGTCAACGCTGTACCCTGTCAGGCGCTGGAAGGCGGGGTTGGCGTAGATCAGGATGTTTTCGTCGCCTTCCTGCTCTGCTACCACGATGCCATCGTTGGATGCTTCAACCACCAGTTTCAGCAATTCTGCGTTGATCATTTTCAGAGCCCCAGTGAGTGACATGTCATCTTAAAGCAACTTAACGCGTCTGGACATGTTCTAGAAAATCATACCCCTGCTGTGTTGGATCGGATTTCCAATCAGCGCCAACAGTCTCAGGACTAATTCCCGAGCCGGTACGAGAACCACTACACTTTTTCTCAAAACGATCATTCGGGCTATCGGAAAAGCTGCCGCAGTGTGACTGCGTTTTCTAAGCCACCTGAGTCGCAAACCTGCCCACTGCGTGGACTACTCTCTTGGCGCCATCCTGAATCCAACTGGGGACGCTGTTTGCACTGTCGAATCTGTGGATGGCCCCCCGACGTTTACTGAGAAATGCAGGAGAGGCGCGCGGATAGCCGCCGCGAGGTGCTCGCAGCGGCTAATAAAGGCAGGAATGAGTGAGTGATCTGAGCGTTTTGGATCAACTCGCCACTTTCAAAATCGGCGGTGGCCGAAGTTGGCCGGAAACATATGGCTACTTCAGACCTTCCTTAAGGTCTGCTCATGCCTATTCATGCGCGATCAGATATCCAGACAAATTTTGCCGAAATGCTGGTTGGTTTCCTGATACTTGAACGCTTCGACAATCTCGCTCAAAGGGAAATGACGATCAATTATCGGGCGCATACCATTAGCATTGATCGCTCGGATCATATCTTGCTGCTGGCTGCGGCTACCCACCAATACACCCTGCAGACGCACTTGCTTGATCAGTGCCGGTACAAAATTCATTGCACCGCTTACGCCACTCAGTATTCCGATGACGGAGATGTGGCCAGCAACCCGAGTTGCAATCATCGATTGCTCAAGCGTCGCAGGGCCGCCGACTTCTATGATGTGATCAACACCACGGCCACCCGTTAGAGCGCGTGCAGTTTCGCCCCAGTTAAGGTCTTTGCGGTAATTGATCACATGATCAGCGCCTAGCGCTTTCAGACGTTCAAGTTTTTCGTCGCTTGAAGAGGTAGCAATGACGATAGCACCGGCCATTTTAGCGAACTGCAGGGCGAAAATTGAAACGCCACCAGTGCCTTGGACGAGCACGGTGTCGCCCGGCTTGAGTGAGTCATCGGCCATCAGGGCACGCCATGCGGTGAGGCCTGCGGTGGTAAGCGTCGACGCTTCAGCATGGCTGTATCCAGTAGGCGCGAGGGTGAACGATGTGGCTGTGGCCGTCACGTGCTCACGAGCGTAGCCGTCAATGCCATCACCTGGCACGCTAACGAAGCCTTCAACCAGTGGCGCCCCATTGATCCACTCCGGGAAGAAGGTGCTGACGACTGAGTCACCCACCTTGAATTCAGTGACATCTGGGCCGACAGCAATGACCTCACCTGCACCATCTGCCATGGGGATGCGTTTTTCGCTAGGCCCCCACATACCGCTGACCACCGCGAAGTCGTGGTAGTTGAGCGAGTTGGCGTGAAGGCGTACGGTGATTTCGCCGCACGCTGCGGCTCGGACTTCGCTGCTGCCGACCACAACATTTTCATAGCCGCCACCGGGTTGGACGAAGATAGTTTTGCTGCTCATAGGAATTTCCTTTTGTTTTTTCATTCCGCGAAATAACGAAATGAAAGGATAAAATTACAATTCGATGATCAACCTAGCCGCAAAATCATCAATCGCCTGCTCGTTGCGCCGATAGTAAGTCCATTTTCCGATTCGGGTGGTTAGCACGAAGCCTGCACGCTGCAAGATAGCTAAGTGTGCAGACGCGGTAGAAGGTGAAAGCCCTGCCTTGTGCTGCAAATGTGTTACGCACACTCCTATCGCAGGATCGCCATGATCCTGAGGTGGGAAATTACTAAGTGGGTCTTTGAGCCACTCCATCATTTGCATGCGAGTGTCATTGCCCAAGGCTTTGAGCTGTTCGAGTATCATGGTCGGCGATGTTACGTTTTTTTACGAAATGTTCAATAAGTAATCTGTTGCCTTTTGTAAGGTTTAGAAATCACAAAAAACGCATCCAGCTACCATTGCACGGGTTGCTTCTCAGCCTTGGTGTGTGGGGGTTCTCTCGCGATGAATAGGTCAGGCCGCTGCCCAATCCGGTTGGTAATCAGTACCGTTGCGTAGGATCGTATAATCCGAGCGTGCAGTTTTGTTCGCCAAAACGATAGCGGCCACGTTGGGATGTGAGCCCTCTGCTAGGGGAGCGCCTGCTAAGCACCAGAAAACAAGTTGTTCAACAGATCAGCTATGACCCAGGTTCTTAGTCAGGTGACAAAGCGAAGCTTTCTAGGGGCTGCTTTTTTTGAAAGTGGGCTGCTCGTCTTGTGCGGGTTTTGACTCCGCCCCCCCCCACCGCAACGGTCATTGACACAGCGACGGCGGCCATCACGGTGAGGAAGCCACGCCAAATGGGGGCGTAAGCGGCAGAAGAGGCGATAACCTAAAGCAAGGAGCGGTCGGGTGGCACGCCATGTCAATGGCGCAGCCCAAAACCCCAAGCCGGCGGCTCGCCAGCTCGAAAAGATGGCGTCCAGACCGATTACCCAGCGGCGACCGGCGAAACGGACGTGCAGCGCGTTTTGCATTTGCTCGGACTTGAACCTAGTGCCTTTGCGTTGAACGCACCGCTGCTGATGTCAATAAATAGCAGTCGACTCTCTGCTGCGTGTCGATTCAGGATCTTGATTTCGCGCGCACACAGCGGATATTGACCGTCAAAGTACAGCGTCAGTGGTCAATTCTTTGTATCGTACATCTATAGCGACCGTGTATAGGTTTTGTACTAGATATGCTGAAAGAAAAGGACTGACAATGGGCCCGCCCTAAGCCACGCTAAAAAATGCGACCTTCTGGGTAAGACGATCAGCAAGCTGCGCTAACTCCTGGCTGGCCGTTGCAACTTGACGAGAGCCAGTTGCCGATTGCACCGTTGAGCTATGGATTCGCGTGATATTTTGCGCAACGTCTTCGGCCACGGCGCTTTGTTGGATAGATGCGCTGGCGATTTGGGCATTCATGTGGTTTATGGCGCCGACTTGCTGGCTAATTTTAGCTAGCGCCGACTGGGCGTTGCGGGTTTGCGCAACGGTGTGGCTCACCAGTTCGCAACTATTACGCATGGTTTGTGCGGCCGTTTCAGTACCGCTCTGCAGTGTGCCTATCATTTCTTGAATTTCCCGCGTCGACTCCTGAGTGCGATTAGCTAGAGAGCGCACTTCATCGGCCACAACTGCAAACCCTCTGCCATGCTCGCCTGCTCGGGCCGCTTCGATGGCTGCGTTCAGCGCCAACAGGTTAGTTTGCGAGGCAATTGAATTGATTACCTCGATCACTATTTCAATCTCTTCGCTGCGCTTGGACACCTGCTCTACGGTATTGGTGGTTTCAACCAGTGTGCTCGCTAATTGTTCGATAGCGAGAGTAGTGTCCGCAACGACGCGATTACCGCTTACAACTTCAGCATCGGCTAGACGCGTTGCGTCCGCTGCTTGAGATGCATATCCTGAAACTTCATTGACCGTTGCTGCCATTTGCGTAATTGCAGTTGCCACCTGCTCGGCTTCGTGGGTCTGCAAGCTGATTTGATTGTTATTGGCGGAAGATGTGGTCAACATCTGCCTGGATGAATTGTTGACCTCTTGGGCCGCAATGCGTACTTCACTAATGGTATCAGCCAAACGGCTTAGGGCAGTTTTCAGGACGCCCATCACGCTGTTCGGATAATCGGTAACAATGATTTGTTGCAAGTCACCTGCCGCCAACCGTTGGATAGCCTGTGCAACCTGAGTCGGCTCAGCACCCAGCGTTGATTTGACGAAGCGAATAATTGAGATCGCCAGGATGATGCTCAGCAGCAGCGCTATCCCGGTGGCCATGAGCATAAGTCCTCGAAACTCACTAGCGGTGGCTTGTACCGCATTGAGTTGGCTTTTGATCGAGGCTTCTTCGTAGTCAATCAGTGCATTCACGCGTTTCAACCACTCACTGTATTCACCGGAGGTTTGGCGCAGCAGCAAAGCCTGTGCACCTGAAATATCTCCGGCGCGACGCAAAGCAATTACCGACTTAGTGGAAGCTAGCGTTTGCTTTTCAATGTCTTTAATCGCCAGTAGCAGCTGTTGCTCCTGCGATGTTACCCCTGCAGTTGCGAATAGCTGATCCATTGGTATGGCTGAATCGGAGTAGGCCTGTTCTAGATGGATAACTTCATTGAGGTGGACGGTTAAGTCTTGATCACTATCCACCAACACTGCGTCCCGAATAGCAATGGCTCGGTTGTGTACACTTCCGCGAAAGTTAATAGCGTAGCGTTGAATCTTGGCCGCATTTTCACTTACGTGTTCCAGGGTGGAGTCGATAAAGCCCACACGTTGGATGCCCACGGCGGTGATTAGTATGAGCAGCGACACAATTACGGCGAAACCAAGGCCTATGCGCGAGGCTAGTGTGATGGAGTTTTTCATCGGCTGAACTCTTAGATAGACCCTGTACGGGCAAGACGTGGTGGTTCTGTTTTGGACTTGCCCCTACAAAACCGGACACCAACTCCCCGTTAAATTGATGCTGCCGCCAAGCGCCTGAACTCCCTCGGTGAACGGTAATTCAAGGCGCTGTGCGGATGCTGCTCGTTGTAATGCTCGAAGGCAATTGCCAAGTTACGCAACGCCGTTTCTCGATCCGGCTTAGGCATGTGCGCCACGTAGTCACGCTTGATCGTTTTCACGAAGCTCTCGGCCATGCCGTTGCTCTGCGGGCTGCGAACTGGGGTGGTCACCGGCTGCAAACCGATCTGTCGAGCAAACAGGCGTGTCTGTTCGGCGGTGTACGCCGAGCCGTTATCGCTGAGCCATTGCACCGGCGTGGTCGGCAGTTGATCACCGAAGCGCTTCTCCACGCTTTCCAGCATCAAGTCGCGGATATCATCGCCACTGTACCCGGTCGGGCTGGCGACCCACCCGATGGCTTCGCGATCACAGCAGTCCAGGGCAAAGGTCACGCTCAGTTTGGCGCCGTCCTCGCAGCGGAACTCAAAGCCGTCCGAGCACCAACGCGTATCGCTGCTTTCCACCGCAATACGGCCTTCGTGCCGACGCGGCACGCCGGGTTGTTTGATCCGGCGTTCAAGTAGCAGGTTGTGATCACGCATCACCCGGTAAACCCGCTTCACGTTGATCGCGGGTAGCAACTGGGTTTCACGGGCGCGACGCAGCAATCCCCAGACTCGACGGTAGCCATAGCTGGGCAGTTCGCTGACCTGTTGCTGGATTTCGGCCACCAACTCAGCATCGTTCACAGGTCTGCTTCGCCGTATTTTGGGCGATACCGATTGCTTGATTCGAACCGTTAATTGCGAGCGCGCCACACCGAGACATTCGCTGACCAGCTTCACTGGTCGTCCCCCGGCAACAAGGGTGAGTGCGCAATCCATTTTCGCGACCGGGCGATCTCCACGGCCTCTTTGAGGATTTCTGCTTCCATCGTTTTCTTGCCCAGCATCCGTTGCAGTTCACGGATCTGCTTGAGCGCATCGCTCAGCTCGGAGGCCGGCACCACGGCTTCACCGGCACTGACCGCCGACAGGCTGCCGTCCTGATACAGCTTGCGCCACAGGAACAGCTGGTTGGCATTGATGCCGTTACGCCGAGCCACCACCGAAACGCTTTGCCCTGGCTCAAGGCTCTCGCGAACCATGGCCAGCTTTTGCTCTGGGCTCCAGCGGCGCCGCCGCTCCTGGCCCAAAAGCTCCCCACTCTTATCGTTGCTGTTAGTCATAAACATAACCGTTTGCCTATCCCTTATCGTAAGGGGGAAACGGTGTCCTGTCTTTCATGGGGCTCGTTCATGTTTTGCTATCCATGTTAAGGACTACTTGTGTGCCTCCACTGCCCATTTGAAAGTGACGAGAGCCCGGCGAGGCACGAGCGTGAGCAGCTGGTGATAGCTGACTGATGGCAGAATGGCACACATTGCAGAAAACCTATACACGAATTTATTTTTGTACAGGTTTTATCGCTTTTCGCAAAGTCGAGCCACTGCTGGCAGTCGCAGCCTGGTTTCGGTGATGCACCAGGATGGCGAGCGGATCTGTTCGTAAAAGCTAGGTGGCCCGATAAGGAACTGGGATTAGTCAGTGAGAGCCCAGGCTCGTATGCTTAAAAGCGATGGTGAAACGACCAGACATTTCCGAAAATTTGTAGTCGTGATTTTCGTGCTCTGGCGCCTGATCATCTCATGCAGCTTCGTCAGCCACATCGCGTCATGACTTACTGCAAGCAGTCTTGGACGACCAGGCAAAGCACAGCTGGCGCGGTTTTCCTATTAATTTTGGTTTCAAGAATCTGTTGATTGCATTGGAACGCTTTAAAAACCAGCTCACGAAGAACTGAAGGCTGGAAGGCTTCTAGGGTGCGGTCGACTTGGTAAATGCAGGCACTGAGCATGATCTCAAGGATGCGAGACTCCTCATATGCCGTCGCCTGCTTGCCCGAAAAGCAGTGGGGCAATGACCTAATTCTACAAAGCGACTCATTACGCTGACCTCAGCTTCGGATCGCCATCAATCTCGCCCAAGCGGGGCTTTTGGGCCTAAAGTCTTGAGTGTCGCTCACTGCAAGGAATACAAATGAACGCGTTGCCTTCAACCTCTCTGCCAAAGCACGTCAGCCTGCTGGGTTATGGCGGTCTGTTGCCGTTTATTTTTCTGGCGCTGCTGATCCCGTTCTCTCTCGACTTTCGGCCGTTGTTTGCGATTGCGCTTGTTAACTATGGCGCAGTCATCCTGAGCTTCGTCGGCGCCTTACACTGGGGCTTCGCCATGACCGTGCAAGACTTGAGCGCCGAACAGGGCAGCGACCGGTTCATTTGGAGTGTCATTCCTGCGCTTATTGCTTGGATTGCCACGTTACTGCCAATGCCATTGGGTTGCTTGCTGTTGGTCATCGGCTTAGTTGTCCACCTCCGGCAGGACAGGCAGCTGTTGCGGGTTACGAGCTTGCCCGCCTGGTACCTGCCGATGCGATTACGGCTTACCCTCGTGGCGAGCGTCTGCTTGTTGCTTGCCGCGATCGTTGAGGCGCTTCATTCATGAAGCCTCGTGTGCCCGGCTCGTTGCCCGTGCCTGGCAGCCGCTTATCGCGGTTGATGCGTTTTGGCAGTTTGGCCTCGGGCGTCGCGGGCGGCATGCTAGCCGAAGGCGCTCGGCAGTGGGTTCAGGGCAAACGTCCGGCGCTCAGCGAACTGCTGTTGACCTCGGGTAATGTGCATCGGGTGGTCGAGCAACTGTCGCAACTGCGTGGCGCCGCCATGAAGGTTGGGCAGTTGCTATCGATGGATGCAGGTGATTTGTTGCCGAGCGAGTTCAGCGAAATCCTTTCTCGTCTGCGTTGCGACGCTCATTCTATGCCCATGAGCCAGTTGGTGGCAGTCCTCAACGAAAGCTGGGGCAAGGGCTGGGAAGGGCGCTTCGAACGGTTTTCCTTCACGCCATTGGCGGCAGCGTCCATCGGCCAGGTTCATGTTGCGAAAGGAAAGGACGGCCAACGTCTGGCGATCAAGGTGCAATACCCTGGCGTGCGCGAGAGTATTTCGAGCGATGTGGATAACGTTGCTACCTTGTTGCGCATGTCCGGGATGCTGCCTAAGGGCATGGACGTCGCCCCATTGCTTCAAGAGGCCAAGCGTCAGCTGCAGGATGAAGCGGACTACATGAAAGAAACCGAGCACTTACGGCGCTTTTATCAGCTGTTGGCTGACAGTCCTGACTTTCTGGTTCCTCGTGCGTATGCCCAGTTCAGCACGCCGAATATTTTGGTGATGTCGTTCGTTGACGGAGTAGATGTGGAGTCAATAGAGCACGCGCCCCAGGGAGAGCGCGACCGGATCATCATGTTGCTATTCGGCCTGTTTATGCGCGAGGTGTTCGAGTTCCAGTGCGTGCAGACCGACCCTAACTTTGCCAATTACCGTTATCAGCAAGGCTCCGGCCGGATGGTGTTGTTGGACTTCGGCGCTACGCGACTCTATGACCGCAACACTACCGAGGCTTATCGCCGCTTACTGATTGCAGGCCTGCATGAAGACCGTGCCGCTATAACCAATGCCGCGCTAGACGTCGGCTATTTTCAGCCTGAAACACTGCCCAAACACCGAGCGGTGCTCACTGATCTCATTACACAGGCCTGCGAGCCACTGAGGCATCAAGGTGCCTATGACTTTGCTACGTCTGACCTGGCCGTACGCCTGCGTGATACCGGTTGGGAACTAGGTGCCGAACGCGACTTCTGGCACACGCCACCTGTGGATTTACTGTTGCTGCATCGCAAGGTGGTAGGTTTGTACCTGTTGGCCGCTAAGCTGAAGGCGCGGGTGAATGTCCGGAGGCTGTTCGAGCCTTACGTGATTTGAGCGCTTTATGGACGATAAATGCTCGCCTTGGGTACCGCTAACGATACCGCTTAACCAGGCCTTTACATAATTCTCGGCCCGCAAGTATCTGATCTCTGATTCAATTGGCGATTTGCTAGGCTGTGGAGCTATAGCTACATCGGCTATCGCTCATTCGGGCTTAAGCCCGGCTCAACCCAAAGTCTTCATATGCCCTGAGGGCGCCATAGAAAACGTACGCTGAACCATACCTAACGCACGTTTGATCGAGGCAACTCTCGCTCCATCACTGACCGCAGGTGGCCCTCCGTGAGTGCCGGGCCTGATCTTTGCAGTCAACTCATCATTCGTAGGATTAGAAAATTTCGAACTGAGAAGCTTGCACCAGACGCAGCAAATAGTGGCAAATTGCCCTACAATGAGTTTTTTTGCAGCGGTGACTACGTAGGAAGCCTGCAAATAGGGGCTCGAATATTTTTCTATCTAGCACATGCGAAAGGGGTTGAGGCAGAGCTGAGCATGAATCCGAAAGCCTGCTACGCCTTTTTTAGGGAGATGAACCGTGCCCAGCACCATTTTCGACTCGCAAAATATATTCATCAGATCTGATCCCTTGGGAATTGTTTTCAACGCTCAACGACCTTCAAATCGGTATTTCATCGGTCGTTCACCTCCAATCACGTTTAGCTTCTAAGGTGCATGCCAAGGTATGGCTCTCCCTCAGCATCCTGGAAAGTGAAAGTGATGCTTACTAAATGGCGCAGCTCCCTGGCAGGATTCATTGTCTTGGCTGTCGGATTGGTTGGCTTTTCAGCCCTGTTACTGCTGAAGTCCGAAACTCAGCGCAGAGAAAAGCGCTTCTCGGAAAATGTGCAAAATATTTCCGGAGTCGTGCGCAATCAGCTTGATACCAATGAGGCTGTTTTGGCCGGTTTTTCTGCATTTCTCCAGGCTGTCGATCAAAGCGATACGGATGCGGCGGCCCGTTACGCAGCCGCCGTTTTATCCGCTTACCCTCATATTTACATGCTCGAGGCGGCGAGGGCGGTACCCATCGGCGAACAGGCTGCGTTCGAAGATCTATTGCGGCGTACCTGGCGGCCAGACTTTGAACTCAAGGACTTCCCCAGCCTTACTCATCAACCTGCACAACCTCAGGCCTATCTCAACGAGACTTGGCCTGTATTGTTCATGTACCCGTTACTCCCTGAATCCAGCTCGATCTATGGCGTCAGGCTGGAAACCGTCGCCTATCTCTCCTATGCGCTGGCTCGAACCCACAGTAGCCAGAAACCTGTGGTATCACCGGTTTTCTCAATGTACGAGGGCGGTAACGCTTACATTCTGATGCAGTCAGTCAGCCGGCCTGAACAGGCGCGAGAGAACACCCGTCCCAATTTCTTTGGCAGCACGATGGTGTCTTTGCTTTTGATCAAGACGGGGTCACTACAGGATGCTGTGATTTATGCGAACGTAGATCCTCTGGTTCACGTTAGTGCTTTCCTGAAAACCGCTGCGGGGTCTGAAAGCAATGTCTTTTCAACGGAGACCGAGCAAGCCGGTATCCTGGATCGCCTCCTGTTACCGGCTTTGTCCGACAGAGTCGAGATCAGGAGTGTTTCACAACCGGTGACCTTGTCATTTGAGCGTCAGTTGCGAATAGCGGATATTCTGACTTCGGAAACATTGATAATCCTTGCGGTTCTCGCGGGGGCATTGGTACTGATGCCGGTGGTGTTGATTCGGCATTTCAAAGCGATCGAAAGAGCAGAGGTTGAATTCGAACGCTCGGCTTATCTCGCCACCCATGATGTTCTAACCCAACTGCCGAATCGCTACCTCTTCGTCGATCGTTTTAATCAGGCCCTCTCAAACTGGACATCGAGTGGGACTGCGTTTGCCGTTCTGTTGATCGATCTGGATCATTTCAAGGAAATTAACGATAAGCATGGCCATGAGGTCGGCGACCAGGTTCTCATAGCTGTCGCGAATCGCATGCTTCAGGTCACTCGTTCTTGTGACACCGTCGCACGTTACGGTGGAGATGAATTCGTGATTCTGATCACGGATCTTATTAACTCAGAGAGTGCTGAGCAGTACGCTGAGAGGGTGCTGGAATCCATTGAGCAGACAGTAGCGACAAGCGCAGGAGAGCTATCACTGTCGTGCAGTATCGGCGTCTCTCTGTGCCCCAATCATGGTCAAAGTCTGGGCTCGTTGCTGAAAGCAGCGGATCAGGCGATGTACGGTGTTAAACAACTGGGGCGCAAAGGAGTGGCGATGACTGAGTCCCCAGAAACTTGAGTCGCTTACACTCACAACGTTGCTCCTGAACATACCAGTCGCTTATTGGCCGATTTTCTACCTTGCGTTGTTGGCAACCACTAAATTTTGAAAGAGTGGAAGGCAGAACACGGCCTAGCAACCGTTGAATCCTGGCAGACCAAGTGAGTTTGGTTTGAGTACAAAAGGCCTTTCAAGGGCCTTTTTTGCCCGGTTTTTACTCGAAGCCGATTTTTACTTGTCCGCTTATAATCTGGGCAAGTATTGGCGCTAGTTTGGTAAGTGTCTGCGAGGATCTATGTGCAAGCCCTATATCGCGGTGAAAGTATACTGGCGTAGGTCGAGCGCTCGTACACACGCTGGTCAATCCTGATGGGATGTTGTCTGCGGCACCAACGCTATTCATATACCATTTTTGACCAGCTAAATGATGGTCTCCAGCTCATCCAACTTGCGCACCTCACGCAAAGTGAAAAGCATCTGCCGCAGGATACGATCTACCTGCGTGCCGCCGAAGGATGATCGGTCGTCGTGAATGAAAGGATGGCTGGTAAGTAATTTCGACCAATTTTCTCCAGGCACGTCGCGAGGAACGATCAGACGATAGGGCTCAAGTGCCTATGTCGTCCAACTTAGATCACACTGAGGCGAGAAGGGCGCGAATTATTGCAGTCATGTCGATCTCGCCTGCATCCACGAGGTTGACCGGCTCCATGAATAGCCCCGTGATTGCTCGTGTTCGGCGTTGCGGGCATTGTTGGTGAAAATTAGCTAACGCACTTGGTAAATAAAAGCTCTGTATGGAAGCGATAGCGCCCATATTCACCAGGATGCTGGCAGGAAGTCCGACTGTGGTGGAGCCCAGACTGCCATAGAACCTAAGCAGCTCTTGTGCTTTCAGGAGTACGGCCATTTTAATCTTTGGGTAGTCAATCCTTGAGCAAGGGCAATTTATCCCTCAGTGATATTCTGTTTATCAACCGCCTACCGAACTCCTGCCCCTTAATCTCTATATATTTATATGTGAAGCTAGAAACATAGATAACTAGAGCTAAAGCAAAAAAAACTATAAAATTATTGATTAGGTAATTGCCTGTATCAATGTACCGCTGACCGTTCACCATAGGAGTAAGGTTTAACCCAAGCATTTTTTGTGCGATCATGAAAGCGGAAACAAAACATAACAAGACAGCGGCATGCGTAAGATAAATTGAGTATGAAATCTTACCAGCAAAGGAAAAAAGCTCTCTCTTAAATAATTTAGAAATAGCTCCGCCATCGAAAGCAAAAACAACGACAACAACACAAAACAAAAAGCTAGCCAATAGCGACTTGTTGCCAATGTCAGAGATGATAACAACGACAACTGCGACCAGAGAACTTATTTCAAGAGCAGTCATCCCCCAGAGACCTAGTTTTACCAACCTCCTAATCCTGGAAAACAAAACATATGACAAAGTACCCGAAAAAAAGCAAGATAACCCTCTTGCTACAGGAGCTGTAAGAAGTTCGCTATCCGTATACAAAATGGAAAAAGCGATTATAGCTATCATCCCCCAAATCACATATCTAATTTTATTTAGAAAAAACAAGATGTTTGCAAAGATCATGTACATATAATACTCGACACTGATACTCCATGAGGGATAGTTAAAAGAAACAGGGCTTGTTGAGTCAGTCCATGACTGAACTAGAAAGAAGTTTGGGATTAACTCCGAAGGAGAATAGTCACCCGTGAAAGGTATGTTATTGAGCATAAAGCCTTTCTTGTAGGCAAATAACTTACCAAACTCCAAAAACACGATAGCAGCCAACATCAACCAATGCAGCGGGAGAAGCCTAAAGGTTCTTGATATACAGAATTTTTTAAGATCAAATCCCTCTTGTAATACATAAGTGTGTGCCAAGACAAAACCACTCAAAACAAAAAAGAACTCTACTAAAAAATTTGCATTACGAAAAAAACCAATTTCGGCAATGCTTCCAGAAATATGCATATGATGCACCGCAACAGATAGAGCGCAAATCCCTCGAAAACTATCCAAAGCATAAAATCGTTCTATTTTGCTCATGTTAACCATACCCATATGAATGGTTGCGTTTTACGTCTGTAATTTGTGTCCGCCTTGATGTCAATGCTCACGCCGAGGGTCGATCCATTTTTTCAGACCATCTCGACTATTAATTGGGATCTATAGAGATTAAAGACACTCTGAAAAAGATTTCCACAACTGAGGGCTGAATTATTGTCCCCAAGCCTAATGGTTAAGCGTTTCAGGAATCGAAAAGCTCCTACCACGACTACGCAATAAGGCTTTTCACTCCACCTCGCTGGATCATTACCGTCAGATTTTGAACGATGGTGCGCTCACTCCAAATCCTGGGTATCGTCCTTCTCCGTTTGGATACAGACCTAACGGCTATTTTCGCAATCGCCATTGCGTCTCGTTTTTTGACTACAGGCTACATCGCTCTCGAGATTGGAAAGGGCATGCCCAAGCCTGCTGACCTACGTCCCCGCATAGAGAGGAATATATCCTCATCTTGTTCCTCCAGGAGGAACTCTACTCAGAGTTGATCGGCTGGGAAGCGTACAAAGGCAATCTTGGGTCGCTGCCGATTGTTCAAGGACACGCCATGCTTGCTGGCTGACCCTCCCTCTACAAGATCAACGACCCAGTATCGCTTTCTGCCATCGTCCAGTGTGGTGGTCTCGATCACTCTGAATCTTGGGTGCATGGTTGCTTTCCGTCCATGTGATTGGTGCCTTACAAGTACCGGTAAAAGGAGGCGACTTTAAGAACGGGACGGGCTTAAGCTGAGACAATTTATGACGGTGCACCATGCCTCTTATCGCATGAAGCACGGTTCGGCAGCAGGTGCCGTGTTGAGCCATTTTCCTATAGTCGTTGCTTCGGGCTAGCAGGGCCCGGCTGTCGCATCCTCATGTAGGGCCTTGCTTGCGGGTCAATTCGGTGTCGGCATCGACAAGCATCGGCGCAGCCGACGGGCTTTTGGATACTTAAACTTATTTAGAATGAGGGATATCGCGCTGGGAGACGCCTGTGGACTATTCGAGCCGTTGAGAGGGTATCGCAATTGGCGCGACCTCCTGAGTTCTCAATTTTGGTGAGTGCTCCACCTGCGGGCTCAAATTTACGTCGTCGATCTCTTGGGGGCTGGGGGCTATTCGGTCAGCGAGCACTAATGCCATGACCAGAACGATAAAGCCAAGTATCACGGGGAACGAGCCCCGCCAAAATATGATTCGTTGGCGGCGTTGGCGTGTGTTCATTTTGTCACCACCGTTCAGTTGAATAGCTGGCGCATAGCGAGGTTACCTCGCTGACTGACAACCATATCTGCAATGTAGCTGCCGCTCTGTTCGATAGCCAACCCATGAAAAGCTGCCGGTTGACTGACTCTGCAAATGTCAGGGGCCGCTTTCAGCGCCATACTATGGCATTCCCGCCACTCTGTTTCAGGAGGATCGGCTATTGACGCGGCTCATTCATGGGGTTTGTTTTCGCAGCGACGTTATTCCATTGTTGCGCAGTGGCGCGCCTCGGTGACTTCCTGGATATGAGGATGGGTGATTGATTGATGCCACCTCACGTTTGTGACGCCAAATCTCTCTGCAAACTCAACGATGGCTGAGTAGCTACCCTCCCACCTTGATGGTCTTTCTTGTATAACTGCGGGCGAATTAAACAGCGCGTAACACACGGCATCGTGCGGAGTGAGATGATTGGCAGGAAGCTCAAACACCCTATTTTGACCCTGGAAGGCGTAGCAGATCGTAAAGCCCATAGCGCATCCCCACAAAAAGACTACTGGTGATTGGTTCTGAGCATAGCCAGCCAAACAACAACTCAATAGGGAGAAAACCACCGCTTATCGGGATGGACTCAATCCCAACTTTCTGAATTTTGCTGAGGGGCTTACCGTGCGGTGCTCCATCGTTCATAACCATGATTCCGCAATACGGCGGTCTAGCTCTTCCCAATCAGCCATGCCCAGTACTCTGGTGGTATTGAGACCGCGCAGGTAGCCCCTGAGCTGATTTGCCGATGTACGTAGGTCGTCAGAGCGAGCATTTTCATCGTGTAGAGCTTCTTCGTAAAGACACAGATACTCGGCCACTCGGTCTCGGAACTCCGGCACCACTGCTTCGCGGATAAGGTCAAATGTTCGCAGCTTCTGATTGGTGTTCACGGTGTCACCCCGGCTGATGTTGTTTTGGTTAAATGATCAAACTTCAATGTACCTAATGCGCCGTCGCCTACAGCCACATTTTCCTGATCACTCGCCGAGATTCCACGCCTTGGGCAAGCGTTCGCCTGGCTTCCTTGGTGAGCAGGCCAATCGCCTGCTGTTCAAAGGCTGCCGCCATGACGCTGGTCTTTCTGATTATCAGCAGCGCCGGCTCTGGCGGAAACACCACCTTGTCGGCAGTCGGGTATGCTCGACTCCTCATGTGCCCTTGGCATCGTCAAGCCGTCCTCTATTCCTGGCTTCAGTGAGTTCGTCTATTCGATCTGCGATTTGAGGCGTTTTTGATAGGACTAGGCATCGCGTGTTGCCGACAAATTCTTCAATCAAATACACGGCGTCGCCGACATCCAGCTCCTGTTCCTGCAGCGCTTCATCGGGAATCCGGATTGCCCCGTCACCATCCCGATCTTCGATGGTGATTTTCATAGGTGGCTTTCTCACGTGTGGTCTTCATAGATTCTGATTCTGCAAGCTGTTCAATACCTGTGGTCTCACAGTGACAGGTTTTACAAATCTGGATAATCATCAAGCTTAAGGCTAGGAGCGTCTCCGTCCTCCGGCTCGCGCTTAGGCGTATGTATCACTCCAGCTTCGGCATCTGCACGCATTTGCTCGAGCTCTTTGTGAAAAGCTTTATCCTGCACCGTGGGCTTGCTCGTGTAAGGTTTACGCTCTGGCTCAGGCTTGGCTGCATAAGTCGTTACTGCATCAGAATCATGCTGCAGTTTTTCTTGAACTTGCGATTCCAACATTGCACGGAGCGCGTCTTTGTCGGGGCGGGTAAGCAATTTTTTACTCCTACTAATTGGCAGCTAGCGATTGGCTCATTGGATAGTGAAAAATGAGGCGCCCAAGCCTTTGCTGCAACTGCCCGCGTTGAATGACTTTTTCAAGTCTCAAAGAATCAAAAACAGGACGCATGTCCTTTTCTAATGTTGGGTGCCGACCTCGGTTTGCCAAGTCGGCCCGCGATAGACTGAGGGTTGTATCGCGCGGCCGATTGCGTCGCAGTTCAACGACGTGTACAGGATGTTGATGAGCGTTAGGGGAAATGACCGCTCATAGGGCACCCTCCAGCCAACCTCAAATCAGCTCCAGCTGGTGATTCAAAACCTGTTCGTGCAACTGAAATGCTGACGAAACATTCCGGCCATATGATTCGCGTCACCGAACCTGGGAGGGTTGGAGATGAATCGGCCATCAAGAAGTATGCGCAAACTGCTCGACTCCGTCGCCACCAACAATGAGACAGTGGCGCTTGATGTTATGCGTGCTGCCGAGCAGCTCCAGGATGAGGTGTTGCGCCAACGATTGCTCAACCTGATTCATCGGCTCAACCAAGACGCCCATGATTTGCGATTGGCGCGTGACGAAATCCAAGGCGGCGTCATAAAGCTTGCGTGACCGGTTTTGTAGACGTTACTGAGTGGTTCCTTCGGGTCACCAGGCCCGGCTAGAACCTTGTATTCGCTGATCGAACACCTTTATCCAAAGTTGTAGTGAAATATCTAAACACCGCAGGTATTGTTTTGACCAAGTTCGTCAAACCCTGGTTCAGTTCCGGACCGGGCGCACAGGCCTTCGCTCCAAGTTTGCACCCGACGCCATGAGAAAAGAACTCAAGCCCAAACGGGATCAGGTACTGAAATTGATCCGCAAGTACTTCGAGAATGGCACAGCCTTCGAGGTTCTGGAGAAGCTAAGGACGTTACGTAACGAGCATCTGGCGCACCGGGAATTGCCAAAAGTACCGGTAGCAGTAGCTGGATCGGATACCCCGAGGCAACAAGACGAGGAAGGTCAGCGGCCTGTTCGGGCGACCGATGACGAGATTGAGACGTTCTATCAAGACAATCTCGAAATCATGCGCCTACTGTTGAGTTTGGTTCAAGGTGTGGCCTTCGACTTATCGGACGCCGCCGTCGTATACAAGCATCACGCGAAGTACTTTTGGGCCTCTGCACGTGGTGAGCGCACCGAGGGGCATCCCGATTATCATCCGCCGCCTTCAGGCTCGTGATAAGAGGTGCGGCGGGCTTCTGCGATTGCAGTTTGATTGCGCGCCCTTAGCCCTGAGCGCAATGCAGAAGTTGTTGACGATTCCCGTAGGAAGGTCGACCGTCCGTTGTTGGCCGATTGTTGCCTGTCGAGTAATCGACTCATGGAGCCAAAGGTTGCAAGGAGGCAGTTCAATGCTGCTTTGCTGCCCTTATTCGTATAAGAATTTGCACCAGGATGAAAATTGCAATAGGAGCCATCGCAATGACCGCTGATCTTGGAGACAGCTCCATGCCCAGTAAATGCACTCCCGAGTAAAGCAACTTCATCAGGTTCAGGACGTAGTAGGTGATCGCGATAATGGAGAGTCCTTCGACCGCTCGTTGAATCTTGATCTGTGCATCCGCTCGTGCATTCAGGCTTTTCAATATTTCGGCATTTTGCTCCTCCATCTCAACTTGGACGCGCGCCTGCAAGAGCTCACCCAGATTGGCCACGCTCTTGGCCAAAACGTCGAGCCTTTGCTCTGTGACTGCGCAATATCGCACCGTCGGTTTGAAACGACGTTCGATGAAAATCCCGAGGCGCTGGCAGTCACCTACGCGACTTTCCCGTAACTCTCCCAGGCGTTCGAATACGAGTTGTGCGTACGCTTGTGTGGCACTGAAGCGGTGACGGTGCTTGGCTGCGAGACTGACGACTTTTGCAGAAAGCTCCGCGATTTCCGCGAGCAGGGCTTTTGTATTACTTCTGTCGGGCGCGGCATTTCGCTCTGACAGATCGGACAGCGTTTTATCGAAAACGTTGAGCTGAAAACTCAATTGCTTCGCTGCGGGCAATGAAAGTGAGGCCATCATGCGATAGGTTTCAATCTCAAGCAGGCGGCGAATCATGCGCCCTTGGCGATAGGCGTTTAGATGATTGTTGATGAATAGAAACCGATTCTCGCCGCATTCTCTTAGCCGGAAATCGCTCCAGACCGCTGCATCGCCGCCTCCTATGGATGATCCGCACGGATCCTTGAGCCCGTATTCCGAGTGGTCTCCCGTCCAGGAATTTTTACTGCGGACCACGATTTGCACGCTGTTGATTAACAGGTGGGTGTAGGGGGTGATTTTTACCGCCAGGGCATTGGGTAAGGAGCGCCAGTGCGGGCTATCCGTTGGTGCGGTGACGACATAAGTGAGGGTAAAGAACTCGGCATGTCGTTCCCATTTCAGCCAGTGCCCGTCAAGTCTGGTGATGCCTTGGGGGATTTCACCACTGACCGGATCATCATAGAGGCTGTTTAGCAGCGACTGTCGTTCGCATTCGCTGCCCATTACGGCCATGTGAAAAACATGGGCCGGCTCGCTGAAGTACAGAGAGGGGCGGGCGTGCAGTTCGTTATGAAGCGAATGTCGTAGTGGGTGCATTGAATGCTTATGCCTTGAGCGCTGAGTCTTTGCCACAGGTAACGATTCCCACGACAAAGTGAGTTAGGGCATCCGTAAGTTTTTGTTCCGGGACTTGTGTGCTCTGCCAGAGGGAATGTCCGTATAGCATCCCGATGACGGCTTCCGTGATAAGTCCGGTGCGGTCGCTGATGCAGCCATTTTCACCGCGTTCAGCGGCGATGATTGTTCTTAATAGGGCGACATAGTTGCTCTTGAGCAGGTTGATTTCCTGCTGCTGCTCATCGGTTAAATTGACGAATTCACGTGTCACCAGCAGAAGACGGTGCTTTTCTGCCAGATTGAAAGCCACAAACGCATGTACAAAGCGGTGGAGACGATCGCGGTGAGTCCTGGCTCCACGCATACGACGTTTGGTATCGGCCAACAGGTCAGATACCGCGCCTTCAATGAGTTCGAATAACAAACATTGTTTGTTCTCGATATGCGCGTAAAGCGAGCCGGCATGCAGCCCCAGTTGCCCTGCAAGATCGCGCAGGCCTATCGCCTGATAGCCGCGCGTCGCGAAGAGTTCCAGCGCCACATCAAGAAGACGGTCTCGGGCACTGCCGGGTTCGGATTTCAAGTAGAGAGTGGCCGCAGGCATGGTGCTGTCCTGTGTTCTTGGGCGGGGTGCTTGCCGACCGTTGTCGGACAAATTGGGTTTGACCAAATGTAAGACAACAGGCATCTTACGTAAAGACTAATCGCGGAGGTGTTTTATGGATGGGCAAACGGTCGTAATCGTCGGTGGCGCTTCAGGTCTGGGGCTGGAAACTGCCAAGCTGATGCGTAAGCGTGGAGCCGCAAAAATCGGCATCATCGATAGAAATGAGCAGTTGATGGCTGCTGCGGCGGAGGTGCTTCGCGCCGATGGTTGCGAAGTTGCCACCGCGGTAGGCGATATCTCCCGGCAGGAGTCCGCCCATGGCGCTTTCCAGCAAATCGTCGATGCATTGGGGCGTGTGCATTGCCTGGTCAATAGCGCCGCGATTTATCCGCGCAAGGACATTTTTGAGATCACGGACGAGGAGTGGGATCTGGAAAACGCGGTTAACATCAAAGGCACTTACCACATGATGGTCGCTGCGGTGAAGCACATGCAGGCCTACGTGGCGGCACCTGCCGTGACTGGCCGCATCGTTAATGTTACTTCGGTAGACGCTTTCAAAGCTCACCCGCAGAACGCCCACTACGCCGCGACTAAGGCGGCCGTTGTCAGCTTGACCAAATCCTTTGCCCAGGCCTGCGCCAAGGATCAGATTCTGGTCAATTCGGTGGCGCCCGCAGGTTTCGCCACCGAGCGCGCAAAGCAATTGGGCTTCCTCGGTGAGCTGGCTGCGGCCAACCCGCTGGGCCGCGCTGCTGAGCCTGCCGAGATTGCCGAGTGGATTGTCATGATGGGCAGCAGTCGCAACAGCTATGCCACCGGCGAGAACGTGATTGTCAGCGGGGGCTACATCTATGCCTGATTCAGTATCGGTACCGGCGATCTACCGCCGGGCTTTGGTCACGGGTGCCACCAGCGGTATCGGCAAGGCCGTTGTCCTGGCGTTGCGCGATGCCGGTTTGCAGGTGATTGCCGTCGGCCGCAGCCCTGAGGCGTTGGCCGAGCTGCGTTCGGAGCCGGGCGTGACGGTAGTCGAAGCCGATGTGCGGCAAGTCGATGTGTTTACCGAAATCCTGGCTCGCTACCCTGTGGATGTGCTGGTCAACAACGCTGGCGTGTTGTCTACCCGGTCCTCGTTCCAGGAGATAGACCCGGCCGAAATCGACAACATGTTCGACATCAATCTGAAGGCGCCTTTGCACCTGGCGCGCAAGGCGCTGCCAGGAATGATCGAGCGAGGGCATGGTCATCTATTCTTTATCGGTTCCAGTGCTGGTCGTGCGCCGCATCCAGGCGCTGCGGTATACGGCGCATCCAAAGCCGGCATCAGTCTATTCTGCGATGCATTGCGCTGCGACTTGCTCGGCAGCGGGGTGCGCGTGACGGAGATTGCACCCGGGCGGGTCCAGACGCAACTGTACAAGGCAGCCATGGGCATGGAGGCTGCTGGCGCCGAACTGTACGACGGGTATGAGTCGATCATGCCGGAAGATATTGCGACGCTGCTGTTGGCGGCATTGAGCCTGCCTCAGCAAGTAGATGTTTCTCGCCTGGAGGTTTTCCCGACTGCGCAGGCGGTGGGCGGGGCGCGCATGGTCAAGACCAAGGGTTGATGATCAGGGCCGGGATTTCATCGATCCCGGTCGACACTTTTACGAGTGTTTGAAGCAGCCGAATACCGTGTGACAGTGCTTGACTACCTGTAAGACAACATATAACTTACATTTCAAGCGGGCTTGATTGCCTCTTGTCATGAAATCAGGAATTTCAGGGGATACGACGATGACTGCTACTTCATGCCGGGTCGGCGTGGACATAGGTGGGACCTTTACCGATATCGCGCTTGATGTAGGCGGGGTATTGCACTCAACCAAAATTCTTACCGACTATGAGCTGCCAGAGCGCGCCATTCTCACCGGTGTGAAAAGTGTCATTGATGCCGCCGGCCTGAAGCTGTCTGACATTAATCAACTGATCCATGGCACCACCCTGGCCACCAACGCACTGATCGAGCGGCGCGGGGCCAAGACGGCATTCATTACCACGGAAGGTTTTCGTGACACGCTGGAAATGCGCACCGAAAACCGCTTCGAACAATACGACATCAACATCACGTTGCCGCCGCCGCTGATTGAGCGCGAACACCGCTACACCTTGCGCGAGCGCCTGGATGTGCACGGTGATGTGCTGATCGCGCCTGAACCATCCGATATCGATGCGCTAGTCGAGCGAGTGGCCGAAGGTAACTACGAGAGCATCGCGGTTGGCCTGATTCACAGTTACGTCAACGGTGCCCACGAACGCCTGTTGCGCGATGCCTTGCAGCGCCGCTTGCCGCATGTGTCCGTGTCGATTTCCAGCGAAGTCTCTCCGCAGATGCGCGAGTTCGAGCGCTTCAATACCGTTTGTGCCAATGCCTACGTCAAGCCGCTGATCAAGTCCTACCTGGATCGCCTGGTGGTGACACTCAAGCAATCGGGTGCCGATTGCCCAGTGTTCATGATCCACTCCGGTGGCGGAATTATTTCGGTGCAGAGTGCGGCAGAGTTCCCTGTGCGGCTGGTCGAATCCGGCCCGGCCGGTGGTGCGATTTTCGCAGCCGACATTGCGCGCAAATACTCGCTGGATTCGGTGGTGTCCTTCGACATGGGCGGTACCACGGCGAAGATCTGCCTGATCGAAAACCAGGTACCCAAGACTGCCAAGACCTTTGAAGTCGCGCGAACCTACCGCTTCAAGAAAGGCAGCGGCATGCCGATCTCGATCCCGGTGGTGGAAATGGTGGAAATCGGTGCCGGTGGCGGCTCGATTGCCAGCATCGACAGCATGCGCCAGATCCGGGTCGGCCCGCACAGCGCGGGCTCCGAGCCAGGGCCGGCCTGCTACGGTCGTGGCGGGCTGGAACCGACCATCACCGATGCCAACCTGTTGCTGGGTCGCCTTGATCCGGACAACTTCGCCGGTGGCGCGATGCGCCTGTCCATCGATAACGCCGCTTCGGCCACTGCGCGAGTCATCGGTGCACCTCTGAACATGGAAGCGGTCACCGCTGCCTACGGTGTGTGTGAAGTGGTCGATGAGAACATGGCCAACGCGGGCCGTGTGCATGCCGTCGAAAGCGGCAAGGACATCGCTGAATACACCATGATTACCTTTGGTGGTGGCGGTCCGCTGCACGCCGCCCGCCTGTGCGAAAAAATGGGTGTGTCGCGCTTCCTGGTGCCGGCAGGCGCGGGTGTTGGTTCGGCCATTGGCTTCCTGCGTGCGCCGTTCGGCTATGAGGCGGTTCGCAGTGCGTTTGTGCGCCTGTCGCAGTTCGATGCGCCGCAGGTCAATGCGTTGATCGATGACATGAAGTCCGAGTCCATTGGTTTCCTGCGCCAAGGTATGCCTGAAGGCGAGCCAGAGCTGGAATGCACGGCATTCATGCGTTATGTCGGCCAGGGCTGGGAAATTCCTGTTTCTCTGCCATTTAAACCATTCAGCAACAGCGACACCGCACAATTCAAAAACCTGTTTGAAGCGGCCTACACCCAGTTCTTCGGTCGCCCGATCGAAGGTCCGGATGTCGAGATCGTCAGTTGGTCGGTTAAAGCCAGCTCGCCTCTGTTGCCGGTGCAGCCAGTCCAGCAGATCAGCGCCTCGCATCGTGCCCACGAAGTTTCGCGTCGAGAGGTTTTCGACGTCGTCAGCGGTGGTTTTGTCGATGCTGGCATCTTTCAGCGCGAGGAGTTGCAACCGGGTGCTCGTGTCGATGGCCCGGCCATCATCGCCGAGCGCGAAACGTCGACCTTCGTGTCGTCCTCCTTCACCGCCACGGTCCAGCCTGACGGCTGCCTGTTGGTTGTTCGACGCTAAGCGTCACTTGTATAGAAGGCGATTTTCCCATGAGCGATACCTTGATCGATATTCAAATGCAGGTGATGTGGAATCGCCTGATTTCGGTGGTTGAAGAGCAAGCCCTGACGCTGATCCGCACGGCGTTCTCGACCAGTGTGCGTGAAGCCGGCGACTTGTCCGCCGGGGTCTTCGACCGTGCTGGCAACATGCTGGCCCAGGCGGTTACCGGTACACCGGGACACGTCAACACCATGGCCGAGGCGGTGGCGCATTTCATCAATGAAATCGGCCAGGACAACATCTTCGAAGGCGATGTCTACGTGACCAACGACCCATGGAAGGGTACGGGCCACCTGCACGACATCACCATCGTTTCTCCCTCGTTCTACAAGGGCAAGCTGATCGGTTACTTCGCCAGTACGGCCCACGTGGTGGACATCGGTGGCCGTGGTTTTGGGCCTGACGCTCGCGAAGTCTACGAAGAAGGCCTGTTCATCCCGATCATGAAGTTGTTCGAGCGTGGCAAGGTCAACCGCGACTTGATCAACATTCTGCGCAACAACGTGCGTGAGAACGATCGGGTAGTCGGTGACTTCTATGCGTTGTCGGCCTGCAACGAAACCGGCCACAAGCGCCTGGTGAGCATGCTCGAAGAGTTCCGCCTGGAAAACCTGGAGCACATCGGTGGCTTCATTCTGGAGCACAGTCGCCGTGCGACTCTGGAGTGCTTCAAGTCGCTGCCGCACGGCACCTACCAGAACAGCATGACCCTGGACGGCTACGACGTGCCAGTGACCTTGTCGGTGACGCTGACGGTCGGGCCGGACGGCATCCTGACCGATTTCAACGGCACTTCCGGTATGAGCCAGTTCGGTATCAACGTACCGTTGGGTTATGCCAAGGCCTATGCCTGCTATGGCCTCAAATGCATCGTCGCTCCTGAGATCCCGAACAACTCAGCGTCCCTGGCGCCGTTCGATGTGGTGGCACCCGAAGGCTGCATTCTGAATGCCAAGCACCCGGCACCGGTATCGGTGCGTCACGTCCTGGGTCATTTCGTTCCTGACCTGGTGCTGGGGGCGCTGCACAAATGTCTACACGGCCAGGTTCCGGCCGAGGGCGCCAGTGCGCTGTGGAACTTGCACCTGAGTGTCCGTCCTCTGGAAAACAATCCAGATGGACGAAATGCCGAGATGCTGATGTTCAACAGCGGTGGCATGGGGGCGCGCGCGGCGAAGGATGGCTTGAGTGCCACAGCGTTCCCGAGCGGTGTGCACACCATGCCGGTCGAAGCTACCGAACATGCAGGTCCGGTCATTGTCTGGCGTAAAGAACTGCGTAATGGCTCCGGCGGCGCCGGTCAGTTGCGTGGTGGTTTGGGACAAGAGATCGAAGTGTCGGCCGCAGAGGGCTACTCGTTCCGCTTCAGCGCCATGTTTGACCGCATTCTCTATCCCGCTCGTGGCCTTGAGGGCGGCAAGGAAGGCGCTAAGGGGTATGTCGGTCTGGACGACGGCACGTTGTTGCGCGGCAAAGGCCAGCAGTTTGTTCCTGCGGATCGGCGGTTGATCCTTAGTCTGCCGGGCGGGGGTGGTTACGGCGACCCGCGTCAGCGTGCTCGCGAAGAGGTCGAGCGCGACCTGCGCTTTGGCTATATCAGTGCCGAACAAGCGCGTGACGATTATGGTTTTGAAGCCGGGCAGGGGACCAAGTGATGGAATTTCAAAGTTCGCGGGTCAGAACGGTCAAGAGTTCGCCGAGCATGGCGGTATCGGTTCTGGCCAAAAAAATGCTCGCTCAGGGCGAGCCGGTTATCAACCTCAGTTTGGGTGAGCCGGATTTCAACACCCCGGCCCACGTCATCGAGGCGGCCTACAAGGCGATGCTGGCGGGCAACAACCACTACACCGCGCCCAACGGGTACGAGGTACTGCGCCAGGCCATCGTCGACAAGTTCTCTCGCGAAAACGCACTGAACTACGGACTGGACGAAATCTGCGTGGCCAACGGCGCCAAGCAACTGTTGTTTAATGCCTTCCTCGCGACCCTGGAGCCAGGCGATGAGGTCATCACGCCTGCACCTTATTGGGTGTCCTACACCGATATGGTGCTGCTCAACGGTGGTGTGCCGAAGGTTATTCCCTGCGGTTCCGAGTACGGTTTCAAGCTCGATGCTGCACGGCTGGAAGCGGCTATTACGCCGAAGACGCGCTGGCTGATGCTCAACTCGCCGAACAATCCTTGTGGCGCGATCTACAGCCGGGAAGAGTTCGCGGCGTTGGGTGCTGTGTTGCAGAAGCACCCGCGGATCTTGGTGATCTCCGATGAGATCTACGAGCACATCATTCTTGGCAACAAACCCTTCGTCCCGTTCGTGATCGCGTGCCCTGAGCTACGTGAGCGCACCCTGCTGATCAACGGGGTGTCCAAGGCCTACGCCATGACGGGCTATCGCCTGGGTTATGCCGCGGGTCCGAAAGAGCTGATCGTGGCGATGAACAAAACCCAGTCCCAGACCACCACATGCCCATCGGCCATTTCACAGTTAGCCGCCGCGGCAGCCTTGAGCGGTCCGCAAGACTTCGTGCGTGACGCCAATCGTGAGTATCAGGCACGAGGCGCAATGGTTGTCGAAGGCCTGGCGGCCATCGACGGCCTGGAGTTGCAGATGCCGGAAGGGGCGTTCTATGCCTTCCCCAAATGCTCGGCGTTTATCGGCAAGCGTACGCCCGATGGGCAAGTGATCCAGAGCGATACCGACCTCTCTAACTATTTGCTGCGGGTCGGCAAGGTCGCGACGGTTCCGGGTTCTGCGTTTGGTCTTGAGCCATACATCCGCCTGTCCTTCGCCACATCCAGACAACAGCTTGAGCAGGCCATCGTGCAGATGCGAGATGCGCTGGCCCTGTTGATTTAAGCATTGCAGTCACTGACTAATTCGAGAATGATCTGATGAGCAAGCCTTTCAAACGACTGTTGATTACCGGTGCGGCCGGCCGCCTGGGCAAGGTCTTGCGTGAGCATCTGCGAGACTTCGCCGATGAACTTCGCCTGACCGACATCGCTGACATGGGCACGGCGGCGCCGCACGAGCATCTGGTGCGCTGCGACCTGGGCAATCTGGCCGATGTACTGCCGCTGGCCGAGGGCGTCGATGCAATCATCCACGCCGGTGGTGTGCCGCTGGAGAACACTTTTGCCGCGATCCTCAACGGCAATATCGTCGGTACCTACAACATCTACGAAGCTGCGCGCCAGCATGGTGTGAAGCGGGTGATTTACACCAGTTCCAACCATGCCATCGGTTTCTATGATCGCACCGAGACCATCGATTCCACGGTTGCCCACCGCCCCGACAGCCTGTACGGAGTGAGCAAATGCTTTGCCGAGGACCTGGGTCGCTATTACTGGGACAAGTTCGGCGTCGAGTCGGTGAATCTGCGCATTGGCTCTTCGTTCGAGGAACCGTTGGACCGGCGCATGTTGGCGACCTGGTTGTCGTTCGCCGACTTTGCTCAATTGGTCGAGCGCTCGCTGACCGCACCGCGCGTGGGGCACATGATCGTCTACGGCATGTCGGCCAACCGTGAATCGCTGTGGGACAACCGCACGGCCTCGTCGATTGGCTACGTACCAAAGGACAGTGCCGACGATTACCGGGAAAAAATCGAAGCGAAGTTTCCGCCCCTGGACCCCAATGAGCCTGCGGCGCGCTACCACGGTGGCAACTTTGCCGGCGCCGGCCATTTCGAAGATCCGAAGTAACGTTTCCCCATCGAATTCTCAGAGGTCCGAACCATGGCTTCGACAGCTACAAAGCAACACTACGACGTAGTGATCGTGGGTGGCGCAGTGAACGGCAGTGCCACGGCTTATTTTCTGGCCAACAACCCGGACTTCACCGGCTCGGTGCTGGTCATCGAGCGCGACTGGACCTACGCACAGTCAGCCACGGCGCTGTCCAGCAGCTCGATTCGCGTGCAGTTTTCCAACCCGATCAATATTCAGATCTCCCGCTTTGGTGCGCAGTTTATTCGGGATTTCCCGCAACTGATGGAGGTCAACGGCGACAAGCCCGATCTCGCCTTCAAGGAAAACGGCTATCTGTTCCTGGCCGACCAGAAGGGCTTCGACGTGCTCAAACGCCTGCACCAGACCCAGCTGGACAACGGTGCTGACGTGACCCTGATGGATACCGAGGCACTGATCCGGCGTTTCCCTTGGGTCAATCCCGACAGCCTGGCTGGCGGCACCTATGGCGAGAAGGATGAAGGCTGGTTTGACAACTACGGCATCATGAACGGCTTTCGCAAAAAGGCGCGCTCACTGGGTGTCGAGTACATCGAGAATGAGGTGGTCGAGGTCTTGCGCAAGGGCGATCTGGTTACGGGAGTGACACTGGCCAGTGGTGAGCGCATCACCTGTGAATACCTGGTCAATACCGCCGGCACCCGCGGGCCGACCGTGGCAAAAATGGCCGGCTTGCAGATTCCGGTTGAGCCGCGTCGACGTTCGCTGTTTGTTTTCGACTGCCATACACCGCTGCAAGGCGTGGTCCCGCTGACGATTGATCCAACCGGCGTGTTCTTTCGTCCGGAAGGGCATCTGTACCTCGGCGGTACATATCCAAAAGCCGACCCGGAAGTCGATTTCGATGACTTCGAAGTCTTGCACGACGAATTCGACGAAGAGGTGTGGCCGATCCTCGCCGAGCGAGTGCCGGCGTTCGAGGCTATCAAGGTGGTCAACTCCTGGGCCGGTCATTACGACTTCTGCGTGCTGGATCACAACGCAATCGTCGGGCCGCACAATGAAGTGCGCAACTTCCTCTTCTGCAATGGCTTCAGCGGTCACGGCTTGCAACAGGCACCGGCGATTGGTCGGGGCCTGAGTGAGCTGATCACTTACGGCCAATACCGCAGCCTGGATCTGAGTGCGCTGTCTTACGAGCGCGTGGTGGAAAACCGTCCCTTTTTGGAAGACTCGGTCATCTGACCGCGTGGCCTGTTGGAGAACAACGATGACTAACAAGAATTCCACAGTGCCTCGCACGGGCGGTCAGGTACTGGTCGATGCGCTGCGCATCAATGGTGTTGAGCGTGCCTTCTGCGTGCCCGGTGAAAGTTATCTGGCGGTGCTCGATGCGCTGCATGACGCCAAGGACGATATCGAACTGATTGTCTGCCGTCAGGAAGGCGGGGCGGCATACATGGCCGAGGCGTACGGCAAGCTGACGGGCAAGCCGGGCATCTGTTTCGTGACTCGTGGTCCGGGCGCAACCAATGCTTCGGTGGGCGTACACACGGCGTTCCAGGATTCCACGCCAATGATCCTGTTCATCGGCCAGGTGGCCCGGGATCAGGTCGAGCGCGAAGCCTTCCAGGAGATCGACTATCGCCGCATGTTTGGTCAAATGGCCAAATGGGTCGTCGAAGTGGACGATGCCGCGCGCTTGCCGGAGCTACTTAGTCAAGCCTTCCATCGCGCCACCAACGGTCGACCGGGTCCGGTCGTCGTGGCGCTGCCGGAAGACATGCTGACGGATATGGTGGATGTCGCTGATGCTGGTCCTGCGCAGGCCATCGAGCCGGCCGCTTCGCCTGCTTCGCTCGAACAGCTGCAAAGCCTGATCGGTCAGGCGCAGCGCCCGCTGGTGGTGCTTGGCGGTGGCGGCTGGAGTTCCGAGGCTGTTGAGAATATTCGCGTGTTCATTGAGAAGCAGAATCTGCCGGTAGCGGCGTCGTTCCGCTGCCAGGACCTGTTCAACAATACGCTGCCTAACTACGCCGGTGACCTGGGCCTGGCGGCAGGTCCCGAGTTGGTCGAGGCGGTAAAAAATTCGGATCTGTTGTTGGTGATCGGCGCGCGTCTAGGCGAGATGACCACGGGGGGCTATTCGCTGGTCAATATCCCGGTGCCGAAGCAAAAGCTGGTTCACGTCCACGGGGGAATTGAAGAACTGGGGCGGGTTTATCAAGCCACCCTGGCGATCAATGCCGGGATGAAAACCTTCGCGGCGCAGGTGGCAGCCTTGCCAGCCGTCAACCCGCAAGGGTTGGCTGACTGGACGGCACAACTCAACCGTGGCTACCGCGCCAATTTTGACTGCCCAGCTTCGCCGGGTCCGGTGCAAATGAGCGAGGTCATCGCCTGGCTCAATGATCGCCTGCCCCACGACAGCATCATCACTTGCGGTGCGGGCAACTACACCGGTTGGGTGCATCGCGGCTATCAGCACCGCACCTTCCGTACGCTGCTGGGCCCAACCAACGGTTCGATGGGTTATGGGGTGCCGGCTGCGGTGGCGGCCAAAATCACCGCGCCAGAGCGGACGGTCGTGGCATTCGCCGGTGATGGCTGTTTCCTCATGAACGGTCAGGAACTTGCAACGGCCGCCAACTACGACGCCCGTCTGGTGGTGATCGTGGTGAACAACGGCATGTACGGCACCATCCGCATGCACCAGGAACGTAGCTATCCAGGTCGCGTTTCCGGCACCGAGTTGCATAACCCGGATTTCGCCATGTTGGCCCGTTCCTACGGCTTCCATGCCGAGACAGTCGTGGCGACCGAGCAGTTCGCTGAGGCTTTCGAGCGGTGTGTCGCTTCGCAGAAACCGGCTTTGATCGAAATTCAGGTCGACCCGGAGGCACTGACTCCTCGAATGACCCTGAGCCAGATACGCGAAAAAGCACTCGCTTCGCGCTGATTGACCTCGGGCGGGACGGATTGATCGTCCCGCCTTTTTTTTGCCTTCAATTTATACGAGCGCCTCATTATGAGACTTGCCGATCCTGAACTGCTGCGTGAATTTTGCTACATCGATGGTCAATGGGTAGCGGCTGACAATGCTCAAACCATCGACGTTACCAACCCGGCCACTGGTGAAGTGATCGGACGTGTACCACGTATGGGGGCCAGTGAAACCCGGCGAGCGATCAATGCCGCTCAGGCCGCGTTACCCGCCTGGCGTGCACTCACGGCCAAGGAGCGGGCCGCTCGCCTGCAAGCATGGTTTCGCGAAATTATGAACCATCAGCAAGATCTCGCGCAGATCATGACGGCCGAGCAAGGTAAGCCGCTGGTCGAGGCGCGGGGCGAAATTGCCTTCGCTGCGGCTTACGTGGAGTGGTATGCGGAGGAAGGCAAGCGTATTTATGGTGATGTGATCCCATCCCCCCATGCTGATCGACGTCTAATCGTGACCAAGGAGCCTATTGGTGTCTGTGCCGCGATTACCCCGTGGAACTTTCCGGCGGCAATGATTACCCGCAAGGCTGCGCCTGCGTTGGCAGCTGGATGTACGTTGGTGCTCAAGCCCGCGTCACAGACGCCTTTCAGTGCTCTTGCACTCTGTGTGCTGGCTGAGCGGGCTGGCATTCCCCGAGGTGTACTGAGTGTGGTCACGGGTGATTCCGGCGCAATCGGTGGTGAGCTGACCTCCAGTCCGATTGTGCGCAAGCTTTCATTCACTGGCTCCACGCCGATTGGCATCAAGCTTCTTGAGCAGTGCGCCGCCACGGTCAAAAAAGTCACGATGGAGCTGGGCGGCAATGCGCCTTTCATTGTGTTTGACGATGCGGATCTCGACGCTGCGGTCGAAGGGGCCGTGATTGCCAAATTCCGCAACGCTGGCCAGACCTGTGTTTGCGCTAACCGCTTCTTTATCCAGGACGGTGTCTACGATCAATTCGTTGAGAAATTTGCCGCCCGGATCAACAGTCTGGCAGTAGGTGAAGGTACCCAGGCCGGCATCGAAGTCGGCCCGATGATCGACACCAAAGCGTTGGCTGGTGTCGAGGCATTGGTGGTCGAGGCTCGGGAGGCCGGTGCGCGGGTGGTGGTGGGAGGCAAGCGTCACTCCTTGGGTGGTGCCTTCTACGAGCCGACCTTGTTGGCCGACGTGACCGCCGATATGCGTGTGGCTCAGGAGGAAATATTTGGGCCGGTGGCGCCCTTATTCCGCTTCAGTAGCGAGAGCGAGGTGATCGCCCTGGCAAACGACACGGAATTCGGCCTGGCTTGCTACGTCTACGCCCGTGACCTGGGACGAGTATGGAGGGTGTCGGAGGCGCTGGAGTACGGAATGGTGGGGGTGAACGTGGGCGTGCTGGCCACGGAAGTTGCGCCATTCGGCGGAGTCAAATCTTCTGGCCTGGGGCGCGAGGGATCGCGCTACGGTATGGAGGATTACGTCGAGATCAAATATCTGTGTCTGGGGCTTGGCTGATCAGGTGGAACAGCAGGGCGGAGATTACTCTCCGCTCTGTACCAGGCGCTGATAGCGCGAGAGGCTTTCTTCAAGATGCTTGCGCAATGCATTACGGGCACCGTTGATGTCACCCATGGTAATGGCCGAAAGAATCGCACCGTGTTCCCGGCCGATTTTCTTGATGTGTGTTTGGCGACTCTTACCTGTAGATTGTCCATGTTTGAGGTGCAGGTCGAAGATGATGTCCGGCCCGAGTGCCTCTAGAAGCTGGGTGAAGTGAGGATTGTTGGTAGCACGGGCGATAGCGAGGTGAAACTCGAAATCTGCCTTGGCCTCTTCTTCAAGATCGGTTCCATCCAATGCATTGAAGCGATCAAAGGCCTTTGTGATGTCGGCCATGCTGGTTGGGCTGCGACGTTCGGCTGCTCTGGCAACGGACTCGGTTTCAATGCCCAGGCGAAGCTCCAGTATTTGGGCTGCCGCGCGGACATCATCCACGGCGGTGCTGAGTGCATAGCCGATGCGCTTTACGTCCTGCTCCACCACAAACACGCCCACACCTTGGCGTGCTATCAGGCGGCCACCAAGGCGCAGGGAAGCGACGGCCTCGCGGATAACCGGCCGGCTGACATTGAATTCCTTGCACAGTGCCTGTTCAGAAGGCAGCTTCTCACCAGGGCCGTATGTGCCTATATCAATACGATTAGACAGTTCACGAATCACTGTCTCCGCAAGATTTTCCCTACGCGTACCAGTTGTCGCGTCCATTTATGTTGCTCCTGAAACTGAATGCTCATCACGGAAGATGAATGGTTGTACAGCTCAATGGACCTCGTCAAATAAATGCAAAGTCTCTATTTCTTACGTCATTTAGCCGATGAACCGGCCAGTTGGCCGCTGCCCGTATGTTATCAAACAACTGACCTCACATGGTGCGAACGTCCCATCTTGGCAATGAATGCGCGTCGGATTTGTGCATTTTTGTCGCCTCCAGAATTTCTTCTTTCTCATTTTCGCTGACACCTAGCATACACCCATTGACAGTTGCCTGCTGACTGTTATCTTACAAGTGCGGTCGCCATTGGTGACTGCGCAATGCAGTGAGATTGTCCCGAATAAGGTCTGGTTGCCGTGACAGGGCGCCGGGCGTGGAAAAGAAGACTTGCACGCCAACGTGCTCAATTCGTTTGTCCGATGATTTCTGGGAGGCGTATATGCGTAAACACAACCTGATCTTCACAGCACTCGCTGCGGCAATGGCCTCAGCGCTAAGTGTTGGGATCGCCACTGCTGCGGACACCGAGCAGGTCCGAATCGGTTTTGCCGGTCCGCTGACTGGACCCTCCGGTCACCAGGGCCTTGATGTTGAACATGGCGTAAGCATCGCCATCGAAGAGGCCAATCAGCAAAAACTGAAAATTGGCGACAAAGTGGCCGAGTTCAAGCTTGTCTCCGAAGACGACGTAGCTGACCCCCGCACTGGTACTGCGGTGGCCCAGCGATTGGTCGATGCCAAGGTGGCTGTAGTCATCGGTCACTACAACTCTGGAACCAGTATCCCTGCCTCGAAAATCTACGGCGACGCCGGCATTCCCCAAATCTCTCCTTCGGCGACCAATCCTGCGCTGACCAAGCAAGGCATCAAGTCGGTTTTCCGTGTGGTCAATGATGACGCCACCTTGGGTCGTTATGCCGGTAACTACCTGGTCAATAAACTCGGTGCCAAGCGCATTGCGATCTTTGATGACCGCACCGCTTACGGCCAAGGGCTGGCCGATGAGGTAAACAAGGCGGTTAAGGCTGCTGGCGGCAATGTCGTGGTGCGTGAATACACCAACGATAAAGCCACCGATTTCAACGCCATTCTGACCACCGCAAAAGCGCAACAAGTGGACGCGGTGTTCTTTGCTGCCCTGGATTATCAGGCCGCGCCAATGGCCAAGCAGATGAAAAACCTGGGCATCAAAGCCAAATTCATGAACATCGGTAATTTGCCGAACGACGAGTTCAAGAAAATGGCCGGCAGTGCAGCTGAAGGTGCTTACGCCTGGAACTACGGTACTCCTTTGCAGGACATGCCAAAGGGCGCGGCATTCGAGCAAAAGCTCAAGGATAAATATGGCGTCGGTGTCGTTCAGTCATCCCCGGCTGCGTACGACGCTACCTGGGCTGCGATTACTGCAATGGTCAAGGCGCAATCGGATGATCCCGCGGTATATCTGCCAGTCCTGAAAACTTCCAGCTACGACGGAGTCACCGGCACCATCGCGTTCGATGAGTCGGGCAACCTCAAAAATGCGGCAGCAACGATCTTCCAGTTTGAAGATGGCAAGTGGAAAACCCTGGCTGTTGAGCGCGAGTAATTTTTCAGAACCATCCAGAACAATAAGCGGGCCACCACGGCCCGCGACAACAACAAGAAGACTTTTTTCTGATCTGCCATGAGTTTCATCGCGTGCTCTCGCAAGTGATCGCCGGTGAATACAACGCAGCTTTGAGGATTCACCAAGTGGAAGCCAATCTTAATATCTTGTTGCAGCAGATCCTTAATGGTCTGGTGCTCGGCAGTATCTACGCCCTCGTGGCGCTGGGTTACACCATGGTTTACGGCATCATTGGTCTGATTAATTTCGCCCACGGCGAGATTGTAATGGTCGGTGCCATGGTGACGATTTCGGTGCTGACCATGCTGGCCGGGTTTGGATTTGCACCAGGTATATTGACGCTCATGTTCGCAATCATGATTGCGGCAGTCGTCTGCATGCTGATGGCACAAGGTATGGAGAAATTTGCCTACCGACCGTTGCGCAAAGCCCCTCGTTTGACCCCACTTATCCTGGCAATTGGTATCTCTATTTTTCTACAGAATCTGGCGATGATGATCTGGGGGCGGGGTTACAAGACCTTTCCCGAAGTCGTTGAAACCCGGCCTATCGAAGTGTTTGGTGCGACCATTACCAATGTCCAGATGAGCATCATGATCATCTCGGTCGTCATCATGTTTGCCCTCTGGGTACTGGTGGACAAGACCCGTCTTGGCAAAGCCATGCGGGCGACGGCACAGAACCAGGAAGTCGCCGGTTTGATGGGTATCAACATCAATCGGGTTATCTCTGCCACCTTTGTTATCGGTGCATCACTGGGCGCTGTGGCCGGTGTCATGCGCGCAGTCAACTATGGCCAGGCTGATGCCTACATGGGGTTGCTGCTTGGACTCAAAGCCTTTTCGGCAGCGGTACTGGGGGGGATCGGAAACCTCTTCGGCGCCATGGCCGGAGGAATCTTGCTGGGACTGATTGAATCCCTTGCCGCGGGTTATACCGGTCAACTGACAGGCGGATTTCTGGGTGCGAATTACCAGGACATCTTTGCGTTCATGGTGCTCATCATGGTCTTGCTTTTCCGACCTAACGGTCTGATGGGCGAGCGCCAAGCCGACCGCGCATAGGAGGCTACGTCATGAAGAATAATTATGCTCAATACGCGCTGCTCGCGCTGGCGTTCATTGCGCTGCCGTTTGTGGTCGACGCGATACCGTTCCTTGGACCGACCTGGGTGCGAATCCTCGGGTTCGCCATGCTCTATGTGCTGTTGGCACTGGGGCTGAATATCGTTATCGGTTACGCCGGTCTGCTGGACATGGGGTACATCGGTTTTTACGCCATTGGTGCCTACCTGTATGCGTTGCTCTCGTCTCCTCACTTGAACATGGCGGGATTGGCAGAGGGGGTATTGAACTGGCCGTTGTGGATCATCATTCCGTTGGCTGCCGTCATTGCAGCGATATGCGGCGTTTTGATAGGTGCACCGGTGCTCAAATTACGCGGTGACTACCTTGCGATTGTCACGCTGGGCTTTGGAGAAATCATCCGAATCTTCATGAACAACCTAGACCAGCCAGTGAACATCACCAACGGTCCTCAGGGCATTTCAGGAATAGCCCCATTGCACATCGATGCCGGCGCCTGGAGCTACGCGAGCGGGCATGCACCGGACGCCATCCTGTCATTGCAGACAAAGTGGAGTCTGTTCGGTTTGCAGGTTTCTCCAGTCATCAGCTACTACCTGTTCTTCCTGGCGGTCGTCATCCTCGCGATCATTTTGTCCAAGCGTCTGGAAGTGTCCCGCATCGGTCGTGCCTGGATGGCGTTGCGTGAAGACGAAGTTGCCGCCGAGGCAATGGGCTTGAACAAGCGCAATCTCAAACTGCTGGCCTTTGCGATGGGGGCAACGTTCGGTGGTGTGTCGGGTGCATTGTTTTCCGCTTACCAGGGCTTTGTGAGCCCGGAATCGTTCACGCTAATGGAATCAATTATGGTCCTGGCAATGGTGGTGCTGGGGGGCATGGGCTCGATCCGCGGTGTAGTGCTTGGCGCGTTGATTTTGTCGATCATGCCCGAAGTGTTTCGCGATTTGGTGAACTGGGTACAGCCATTAGTGATGGACAACGTGACCTTCATCAGTCGTGAAGTGCTGCGTAATATCCTCGATGCTTCAACGTTGCGGATGCTGGTCTTCGGTCTCGCATTGATCCTCGTCATGCGTTTCCGGCCGGAGGGACTTTGGCCATCAAGCCGCCGTCGTGCCGAGTTGCATGAAGATGAAAGCGAGCCATTGGTCCCCGCACCTGTGCTGGATAGCACCGTGGAACATCTGGAGCCAGCGACAGCCGAGTTCAGACTGAAAGAGGTGAATAAGGTATGAGCGACGTACTGCTGGAGCTGCATAAAGTCAGCAAGTTTTTTGGCGGGCTACAGGCCTTGCATGGCATTGACCTGAGTATCAAACGCGGTGAAATACGTGGTTTGCTGGGTCCAAACGGCGCAGGTAAAACGACGTTGTTCAACGTCTTGACCGGCTTGTACCGCGCTGAGGAAGGCAAGGTGAATTTCAACGGCAAGCCGCTGCGGATCAGCAAGCCCCATAAAGTGGTTGAGGCCGGCATCTCTCGAACCTTTCAGAACATTCGCCTGTTTCACAATATGACAGCGTTGGAGAACGTCATGATCGGCCGTCATGTGCGGACGAAAAGCGGCGTGCTCGGCGCTATTTTGCGAACCCGTAGTTGTGTCCAGGAGGAGCGCGAGATTCATGAGGCGGCGCGTTATTGGCTCGATTACGTCGGTATTGGCCGGTTCGCCGGCGAGTTGGCAAAAAACCTTTCATACGGTGATCAACGTCGGCTGGAGATAGCGCGAGCCCTTGCAACGGATCCGCTGCTGGTTGCCTTGGATGAGCCCGCGGCCGGTATGAATGCCTCAGAAACTGAAGGCTTGCGTCAATTGATGTGCAAGATGAAAGGCGATGGCAAGACGGTTCTGCTGATCGAGCATGACGTGAAACTGGTCATGGGCTTGTGCGATCACGTTACGGTTCTGGAGTTTGGTAAAAAAATTGCTGATGGCCTGCCAGCGCAGGTACAGAAAGACCCTCGGGTGATCGAGGCTTATTTGGGCACTGAGACGGTGGCTTGAGCATGAAAAATATTCTTCAGGTAGACGATCTCAAGGTTTCCTATGGTGCCATTCAGGCCATCAAGGGGCTGGACTTTCATGTGGGCGAGGGTGAGATGGTCGCCTTGATCGGGGCCAACGGTGCCGGCAAAACCACGACGCTCAAGACACTGGCTGGAATGCTGACGCCGACATCCGGGCAAATTACGTTTGATGGGAAAGTCCATTCAAAGATCAAGAGCTACGACTTGATTCGCGAGGGCTTGGCGTTGGTGCCTGAAGGTCGGGGCATTTTCCCCAAGCTGACGGTCGTTGAGAATCTGGAAATGGGCGCCTTTTCGCGCACCGATGGCAAGACCGCCATCGAAGCCGATATCGACCGCATGTTCTGCATTTTCCCCCGACTCAAGGAGCGTGCCTTCCAACTTGCCGGCACTATGTCGGGCGGCGAGCAACAGATGCTGGCAATTTCTCGGGCGCTGATGGGTAAACCCAAATTGCTCCTGCTCGACGAACCCTCCATGGGACTTGCACCGATCATCGTGCAAAAAATCTTCGAGACCATTCGTGAATGCGTGAAGGGGGGAGTAACGCTGTTGCTGGTTGAGCAGAACGCAAAACTTGCCCTCCAGACATGTCAGCGCGCCTACGTGATTGACGGTGGTCGCATTGTATTGGAAGGGCAGGCGGACGAATTGCTGCACAACGAACAAGTTCAGAAAGCCTACCTCGGCGAATAACCGGAACACGTTTCTAAAAACCATCGGATGTCACCCACCCCAGTGCGAATTTCCTCTTGTACTGGCGTGGTTGGCGTTGTCGCTCCCTTCTTCGTGAGTCTTCTTGAATGATTGCCCAGCTGCCGCCGAGCCTGACAACGCCTGACTACAGTGATTTTCTTGCGGCCTTGAAAACGAAGGGATTCAAGGGTGAAGTGGGAATCGATTACGCCAGTCGCACAGTCCTGGCGACAGATAATTCAATTTATCAGCGCTTGCCTCAAGCCGTTATTTTTCCCTTGGATCAAGACGACGTGGCGTGTATGGCACGGCTTCTGGCTGCACCTGTTTATCGCGAATTAAAACTCACGGCGAGAGGCGGAGGGACGGGCACTAACGGGCAGTCACTGACCGATGGGATCGTGGTTGACCTTTCGCGGCATATGAACAAAATTCTGGAAATTGACCCGCTGAGCAGACGGGTACGGGTTCAGGCCGGCGTTGTCAAAGACCAGCTCAATGCTGCGCTCAAACCTCATGGACTGTTTTTTGCTCCTGAGCTGTCCACCTCCAATCGGGCGACTATCGGCGGAATGGTCAACACCGATGCGAGTGGACAAGGCAGCTGTACCTACGGCAAGACCCGGGATCACGTGCTTGAACTGCACAGTATTCTGCTAGGCGGTGAATGCCTTCACTCCCGGGCTTTAGATGAAAATGAGCTGAATCGGGAATGTGCTCGCGATGATCGGATTGGAGAGGTTCACCGCGTCGTGCGAGGGATACACGCCGACAAGTCCGATCTGATTGAGGCCCGGTTTCCGAAACTCAATCGCTGCCTCACCGGATATGACCTTGCGCATATCCGTGGCGAAGACGGGCGTTTCAACCTCAATAGTGTGCTGTGTGGTGCCGAAGGATCATTGGGCTTTGTGGTGGAGGCGTTATTGAACGTGTTGCCCATTCCCGAATACTCGGTGTTGGTGAATGTGCGCTACGCAAGCTTCATGGATGCTTTGCGGGATGCTCGCTCGTTGATCGAGCATAAACCGTTGTCGATTGAGACGGTCGATTCGAAAGTGCTGATGCTGGCAATGAAGGACATTGTCTGGCACAGCGTTGCAGAGTATTTCCCGGGGAATCCTGATCGCCCGACATTGGGCATTAACCTGGTCGAGTTCAGTGGTGACGACATATCAGAAGTCGAAAGTCGGGTAGCAGCGTTCATTGAACATTTGCATACGGATCAAACGGTAGAGCGTCTCGGCCATACGTTGGCTGAAGGTGAAGAGGCCGTAAAGCAAGTCTATGCGATGCGTAAACGCTCGGTCGGTTTGCTCGGCAACGTACAAGGCGAGATTCGACCTCAGCCTTTTGTCGAGGATACGGCGGTCCCTCCTGAAAACCTTGCGGATTACATTGCCGAGTTTCGTGCTTTGCTGGACAGTTTTGGCTTGCAGTATGGAATGTTTGGGCACGTCGACGCCGGGGTGCTGCATGTGCGTCCTGCACTTGATATGAAGGACCCGCGGCAGGCCGCATTGGTACGTCCGATTTCCGATGGCGTGGCAGCACTGACGCAACGCTATGGCGGATTGCTTTGGGGGGAGCACGGAAAAGGCATCCGCTCTGAGTATGCCCCGGCATTTTTTGGTGAGCTGTACCCATCCTTGCAAGCGGTAAAGTCTGCTTTTGACCCTTACAATCAACTCAATCCTGGAAAAATTGCCACGCCGTTGAATAGCACGGAGTCATTGATCAAGATCGATGAAGCTGTCATGCGTGGCGATCTTGATCGCCAGATCGATGAGCGTGTCTGGAACAGTTACGAGTCTGCTGTGCATTGCAACGGGAACGGCGCTTGCTACAACTACGACCCGAACGATGCAATGTGCCCGTCGTGGAAGGCCACGCGGCAGCGACAACACTCGCCGAAGGGGCGGGCGTCGCTGATACGTGAATGGCTGCGTCTGCAAGGGAATGCAGGCGTGGACGTCCTCTCGACATCACTACGCCGTCCACACTTTCTAAAAGGTCTACCGCAGCGTTGGCGCAACAGCCGGGCACAACGTCAAGGCAGTTCTGACTTCTCCCATGAAGTGTATGAAGCCATGGCCGGCTGCCTTGCCTGTAAATCATGTGCGGGCCAGTGTCCTATCAAGGTTAATGTTCCTGAATTCCGCTCGCGGTTCCTGGAGCTTTACCATGGTCGGTATCTTCGGCCTCTGCGTGACTATCTGATCGGATCGCTGGAGTTCAGCATTCCTTATTTTGCGAAGGTTCCCGGCCTTTACAACAAGCTGATGGCGGCGCCATTGGTGAAGCGCTGGCTGGCCGAAAAAGCGGGCATGGTCGACAGCCCTCTACTCAGCCGCTTCAACTTTCAGGCTGTTCTGGATCGCTGGAATGTGGAGCCTGCAACGCCTGAGCGATTGGCAACATTGGGTCGCGCTCAGGCAGATAAAAGTGTCGTTATCGTGCAAGACGCGTTCACCCGCTATTTTGAAACTACCTTGCTTGCTCAGTTTATCGAACTGGCATCGCGCCTAGGTTTTCGAGTCTTCGTCGCGCCGTACAGCCCCAATGGCAAGCCGCTTCACGTGCAGGGTTTTCTGGCGGCATTCAACAAAGCGGCCGTGCGCAATGCTGCACAGCTTAAAGCTCTGCAAGACTCCGGGGTGCGCCTGGTCGGCCTGGATCCTGCGATGACGTTGGTGTATCGCCAGGAGTACTCCAAAGTGCCGGGCTTGGCGCAGGTTCCCTCGGTTGAGTTACCTCAGGAATGGCTGCTCAACTATGTGGGTGAAGTGCCCAATCACAAGTTGCCGAGGGCATTTCGTTTGCTGGCCCACTGTACGGAGAAGACCAATGTGCCGGCGAGCAGCAGACAGTGGGTTGAAGTATTTCGGCGGTTTAAATTAGACCTGAGGATTGATGCGGCAGGTTGCTGTGGCATGTCCGGTACCTATGGTCATGAAACACGGAACCAGGAGACATCACGGCTGATTTTTGATCAGTCATGGAAGCCAAAGGTGGCTGAGCACATGCCAGGCGAACCGCTTGCAACTGGCTACTCGTGTCGCAGCCAAGTAAAGCGCCTTTCCAGCAGAACCCTGAGGCACCCGCTGGAGGTGCTGTTAGAGGTGTATCGGAATATCTAGGCAAACGACTTAGCCTACTTTTGCCCATTGAGAAGAGCTGCTTCGACTCATTAAAACACGTTACAAGATCTGATCCGTGAAGGTTCGCTAAACACGGCGGCTCGTGAGTTCTCTAAAACGATACATTCAAAAGACGCGCAGAATTATTCAATACACAGCTCGGTAAACCCTCTGAAACTGCCCTCTCAAGAACAATAACAGTTATGAGGAAGTCATGAAGATACTCAATATTTGCGCCAGCCTGCTCTTCGTTGCGACCACACTCGCCAGTGTCACACAGGCCGCTGACAAGCCTGAAATCAAGGCGAAAGTTGCATTGAAGGAGAGCGTTTCGTGGGACGGGACGCCTTATCAGCCTTACCCCAAGGGGCAGCCGCAACTCTCGATACTGGAAATTACCATTCCTCCCCACACGGCATTGCCTTGGCATCACCATCCCGTTCCTAACGCAGCCTACGTGGTGTCAGGGGAATTGACGATCGAGGACAGGGCGTCGGGGGCGCATCATAAGGTGACCGCCGGGCAAGCATTCGCTGAGTCGGTGGGGGCCAGCCATCGCGGCGTAACCGGCGATCAGGCGGCTGTCGTGATAGTGACCTACTCGGGTGTCGAGGGTACCCCTCTCTCTATTCCCGACAAAGGCGAAAAGGCTGAGTTCGAACACGTCGAATAAACCGCCAGGTGGATGGACCGCAAGGCTGATTGTGGGCCTTGCGGTCGTTTCACCCATTCATCGGGCAACATGCTACGGGTTGGCTTAGAACACCTTGATCGGTACGTTGACGATAAGCCTGAGCTCATCGAGATTACCTTCCAGTTGATATTCACTGGCTCGATGGGTGGAATAACTTGTGATCAGGCTGATGTTCTTGAAGGTGCCCGATTGCACTGTGTAGCTGGCATTGGCGCCCACTTCATAGTGGCTTTCACCCCGTTGCTTGAGTACCGAGTTGTAGATGCCGTTCGGCCCACCGTCGTAATGACTGCCGTCGATGCCCATGCCCTTGATGTACCAGAGCGTAGTCTTGAGACCAGGTAAACCATAAGCGACCCAATCGTTGTTGTAGAACACCCCGATCGAGCGCTCATTGGGGCCGTTGAAGAACGACATCATGGTATTGGGCAGGCTGATGGCATTGGATTCGAAGGGATAATCGAAATATTCGTCGCCCTTGATTTGCTGCAGGCCGATCTTCAGCGAGTGGTTACGCCACTGGGGCGTGATACTGAGGCCGTAGGCCTGCTGGTCGATATTGCCACCGATTTCGCGACCACTGGACTGGGTGTTATAGGCATCCAATTGAACATCGACGTTAAACGGTCCCCAGTGGGTTTTCATGCCCAACCCCAGATACTCACGATCCCAGATATCGTCGAATCGAGAGACATAGGCGCTGCTGCGCCAGCCAGCGTTCGACACGTAGTCGGCACCGGCGTAAGCGTTAAAGTCACTGGTGACCAGGGGCGAACCGTAAGTAGGAGTCAAATCCTGGCTTCCGGCCCCGGTACGCGGCGAGCCCTTGTCGAAGTAGCCCGACTTGATCGTAAACCCTTCGACATCATGACTTTCCAGAGACACGCCATTGAACGTTGAAGGCAACGTACGGGTGTCGGTATAGGACATCATCGGTGTCCTGACTTGCTGCCTGCCCACCTTGAGCAGCGTGTCGGCGAACTTGAACTTCAGCGCTGCAATACCGAGTTTGCTCCAGTCATCGACCACATCGCCGTCCTTGTCCACCAACATTCGATTACTGCCGCCTGCCGCCGCTGTTCGGCTGCGCTCCAGCGCCACTGCCGAGAAGGTCGAAAGATCCAGCCCAAACCTCACCGGCCCTTCAGTAAAACCGGAGACGAAGTCGAGCCTGACGCCTTGCAACCAGGCAGTACGGTCACGCAGCTTGCGTACACCGTCTGGTGTCTGCAGTTTGAAATATGTGGCCTTGTGGCCGACTTCGTGTGAATACCAGTGTCGGGTATTAAGTGTCAGTGAACTGTCCTCCAGAAACCCTTGTTCCTGGGCCTGGACCTGAGAAGTAGAAACCGCGGCCGCCAGCGAACCAGCGGTGAAAAGCGCCAAATTACTTTTGCGATACATAGACTTTGCCTGTTGTTGTTTTTAGGGCAGATCAGAAGAAAGTCGCCGAGTAATCGTTATGAAGATATTGCGCGGGCAGGGCGTGGCCCGACTTGTCCAGCAGGCCGCAAGCGGCTTGCTGGTGGTCGTACAGGTATTGGGGTTGTTGGTTCAGTGGCTCGAGCACGTCGAAGTCATCAAACAGCGATGAAGACGCCGCTAAAGCCTGCGCCATCAGTTGAGATAATCCCCCACCAGTTTCAGCCAGCAGTCGGAGCCGATGCGAATCAGCTCGTCATTGAAGTCGTAGTGGGGGTTATGCACTGAGCAGCCATGAAACTCGCCTTCACCGTTCCCCAGGAAGAAGTAGCAACCGGGGACCTCAGTCAGCATCCACGCGAAGTCTTCTGTCGCCATGATCTTCGCTGTGTGCGGCAATAACTGGCCGGGATTGAATAGCGGCTCCAAGCTTTGGCGCAGCACCTGCGTTTGCGCCGCTGTGTTGACGAGCGCCGGTGCCAGTTGCGTGATTTCCAATTCGATTTCAACGCCGAACATCTGCTCATGACCTAGAGCGATCTCTGCCAGGCGCTGATTGATTTTGCCTTCGGTCTGCGCTGTATCGGTACGCACGCTGATCAGCATCGATGCCGTGTCGGGAATGATGTTGTAGACGCTGCCGGCCTCGACCATGCCAATGCTGATCACGGCGTGTTCATCAACGCAGAGATTGCGCGATTTCACTGTCTGAATCGCGTTGATCAGGCTGGCCAGCACTGGCACGGGATCTACCGCGCGCTCGGGCATCGCACCATGGCCGCCGCGACCTTTGATCAACACTTTCACGCGTTCCGAGGAGGCCATGGTGGGGCCTGCCTGGACCACAGCGGTACCCACCGGTATGCCCGGCAAATTGTGCAAGGCAAAGATCGCATCGCAAGGAAAACGTTTGAAAAGACCGTCATCCATCATGGCCTTGGCGCCGCCCAGGCCTTCTTCGTCCGGCTGGAAAATCAGATTGAGCGTGCCATTGAAACCAGGTGACTGAGCGATTCGCCACGCTGCAGCCAGCAGGATGGCGGTGTGGCCGTCATGGCCGCAGCCATGCATGCGTCCCTCGATCCGGCTGGCATGTGCGAAGCGGTTTTTCTCCTGCATCGGCAGGGCATCCATGTCGGCACGCAGGCCCAGTCGGCGAGTGCCGCAGCCTCGACGCAGTACGCCGACCACGCCATGTCCACCGATACCTCGATGAACTTCGTAGCCCCAGTCCTCGAGCTTGCTGGCCACCAACTCGGCGGTCAGCGGGGTGTGAGCACCCAGTTCAGGGTTCTGGTGGATTTCCCGGCGCAGTTGGATAAACGTGTCCAGGTCCGGTTCGGCAAGCGTCCGGGTTTGAGTTTGGTTCAATGCATTCATCAGGTCACTCCCGACCAGGGTTTTCGGGGAATACAGCCAGGCACGCCAGACTGATTGCGCCGCCGGCGAGCAGGTACAGTGCTGGCGCCTGGGGGTTATCCAGGACCGCCGTCAGCCATGTGGCGATTAACGGGGAGAAACCGCCGAACAGGGTGACGCCGAAGCTGTAGCTGACGGCGGTACCCAGGGCGCGGCGATTTTTCGGAAAGGCTTCCATGATCAGAGCGAAGAAGGCTCCCGAACCGATACAGCCAGGCAGTACCAGAATCGCGATGACCAGCATCGCTACGAACAAATTGGTGCTCAAACTGAGCAAGTAGAAAGCTGGCCACGCCAGTAGCACCGGCAGGGTGATTGTCCAGGCCAGCAGTTTCTTGCGCAGGCCATGGCGATCGGCAAAGCGTCCTGCCAGAGGCGTGATGACAGCCAGACAGGCACTTGCCACACAGGCGATAGCCAAGGCGCTGCGTTGCGGGTAACCCAGGGTGACAGTCAGGTAGGCGGGCAAATAGAAAATGAACAGGTATATGGCGATGGTGGCGCTGGCCATAAGGCCGATTGCCAATAGGGTGTGACGCACGTCAATGTGATCGCGTAGTCGACCATCGCGTTTGGTCGGTTCAGCTTCGTGGGTTTCTGGCAGGCAGCGACGGATGTACCAGCCAATCGGTCCGATGAGCAGCCCCAGCATAAAAGGGATACGCCAACCCCAGCTTTCAAGGTCATCTGCACTCAACGTGCTGTTGAGCAGTAAACCCAGACCGGCGCCAACCAAGGCGGCGTAGCCTTGGCTGGCAGCCTGCCAACTCACATTGCGACAGCGATTTGCCGTAGCGCTGGACTCCATCAGATACACCGATGCAGTCCCTATTTCCCCACCTGCCGAGAAGCCCTGTAGGAGCCGGCCAGCCACGAGCATCAAGGTGCCGAACAGGCCGATTTGCTGATAGGAGGGCGCGAAGGCAATCATCGCTGTGCCGAAAGTCATCAAACTGATCGTGAGGCTCAAAGCGGCCTTGCGGCCACGGCGGTCGGCAAAGCGACCAATCACAAGTGCACCCACCGGCCGCATAAGGAACCCGACGCCAAATGTGGCAAGCGACATCAGCAGCGATGCCATTGCCGACTGTGCGGGGAAAAAGTTCTTTGCAATCACCACGGCGAAGAAGCTGTAGATCGTGAAGTCATACATTTCCAGGGCATTGCCTAGAGCGCAGGCGACGGTGGCTTTCCTGGACCCGATTACGGATGACGCGGTGGCGCGGGGGAGAGGGGGCGCTTGCAGAGTAGTCATCGATATTTCCTGTGACAGTTTTGTTGTGGGCCGAATATCCGGCAAACACTGTCACTGCGCACTTGCGCTTTTCTTCGATGATTAACCGTTGGTTATGACCTCCAGCCGCCCCAGTGAAACTCGGCGCCAGATCGGTGCGGTTTCGCCCGATAATCGATCGCACGCACTGTTGGACGACCGCGACACAGCCGTCCTGGCAAGCAACTCAGGCGGCAAAAACAGGGTTTGGCTCGATGCTCTTAAAGATAGGGTGGTCGGTCCCAAGGAACAGGGACTGACTTAACCATTGGGCATATCGTTGCGTTTTTCTTAAGTTTCTCGCTTGCCGCTGCGCTCTAGCGTGACGCATCCATAGGCTGGATCTTCGAGAGCACGCTTCTGATCGCGTAGTAAAGGTCTCGTGCCGTTGTGGTCAGCGCGTGGCGATCAATGCAAACCAGATAGATGGGGTACTCAGGGATGCTTTCTTCGATCATGACCTGCATCAGGTCTTCATTGAGTCCTTTGGGTAAACTGTTTTCCATTCCGGCTTCACTGAGCGTCATGAACGCATCGGCGTGATGTAACAGATCAAGGGCCAACAAGACTGATGAACACTCGGTTATCCGCTGCGGCGGTGGTATCTCGTTGTCTTCAAACATTTGATAGAACTGCGACGAGTGATCGTCGATGGCATCGAGGCTGATCCAGTTTGCAAACTGCAACTGGCGCAGCGAATGAGAGTGGCGAAGCGGATTGTTTTTTCGACAGACCACCAGACCCCGCATGCGGCTCAGCGCTTCCCAATCCAGGTTTAGCCTCTGTGTATGCTGCTGCGAAGTAATGGCGAAATCCAGGGTGCCGTCCCTAAGTCGCTGCAGCATCTGGTTGGGGCGCAGATTCACCAGGCGGATGCGTACACGCGGATTCTTGGCCTGGAACCCGGCGATGCATTCCCCCAGTCCTTTGAGCACTGAAGTCAGGGACGTGACGCCGATGGTAACTTCACCGACCTGCATATCCTTGATGTTTTCAGCCTCCAGTTGCAGCCGTCGCATGCTCTCGACGGTCAACTGTGCATGGCGAATGATGCGACGGCCTTCGTCAGTGAGCGACATCCCCCTGTGGGAGCGCTGCAGTAGAGCCAGGCCCAGCTCGCTCTCCAGATCCTTGATCGATCGGCTGATGGCGGGTTGAGTGACGTGCAGGATCTGCGAGGCCTCGCTGATGCTCCCAGTTTGGTGGATGGCGACCAGTGCCCTGATTTGATGGAGTTTCACGTACTGACAGGTCCTTGCGGTGCGATGAAGATTCAATCGCTTGCATAGTGTCATGCCTATCACTGCCGCAACAATGCGGTGGCCATCTGAAGAACCCCAGAACCAGATTCGCTGGCGGACGCTCGTTACTGCAAGACCCATGAGCCAAAAAACAGGAATCGCTTCTCTGGCGATATCACCCTTTGCACAAATCGGATAGCGATATGCGCAAAGCGGATATTGCTGCGCTTACGGTCTCAACAGTGCGCAGATCCGGCAGATTGCCACAGGCCTGGAAAAGTCGGCACAGGAAGCCCGTCAGGGCCTTGAACAGCTTAGCGATTCGACGCGTCTGGGCCTGGACAAGGCCGAGGTCGCGTTGCAGTCGATGGGGGAGTTACGCAGTGGTGCGGTTGCCAGGCTGGAAGTGGTCGAGCGCGTCATGCAGCGGTTGGCCGGTTTGCACGAGTTGGCCCTTCAGGCCACCCGGATAGCGGCGTGAACGAGGTGCCTTTGCGGCCTCTCACACGCCCGAGCAACTGCCCATCACGTTGTAGGTCAACTGGTGGGTTTCACCCTGATGGTCGATGTAGACCATGGTCGCCGGTACGACGTCGCAGGCAGTCGAGGTATCGGTGACCGAGATGACCTTTGCGATATCCAGGGATGGAGGTGTTGTGGCCGGGTTGCCTTCACCGGCCATGACGGCGGTCGTGGTCAGGGCCAACAGGACGCTTAACAAAGTCTTCATGGTTTCTTCTCCGTGGTGTTTCGATGAGTCAATTCTATTCTTCTACAGATAGGGATAAAGAGGGCCGTACTTGATGCAGCGTTACATCAGATGCAACAGTCGTTGTCGCCGGAGGGTCCATGGACTTGCTTAACAGCCTGCGCGTATTTGTACGTGTAGCCGATGCAGGCAGCTTTACCACCGCCGCACAGGCGCTGGACTTTTCCACGGCGCAAGTGTCTCGGCTGGTGGCGGATCTTGAGCAGCACGTGCAGGCGCGTCTGTTGCAGCGCACCACCCGCCGATTGAGCCTGACCGAAGCCGGCGAACGCTTCCTGTTGCGGGCGCGGCAAATACTGGATGACATGGCCGAGGCCACCGCAGAAGCCCGTGGCGCTCACCTGGAGCCCAATGGCCGGTTGCGTCTGCACTGTTTGACCGGGCTGGGTGTGCTGATGACGCCGCTAATTGCCCGCTACTGCGAGCTCTATCCGGACGTGGTGGTCGAGTTGACCTTGTCGCAACGCAACCCCGACCCCCTTGAAGACGGCCACGACGTAGTCATCTCCATTGCCCATGAATTGGCGGATTCACAATTCGTTGCCCAAACGGTAGGGTGCATCTTCAGCATGCCTTGCGCATCGCCTGCGTACATCGCGCGTCGGGGCCTGCCCACCCGCCCCGAACAACTGAATGAACATTGCTGCCTGCGCATGATCGACCCGTTGTACGGCGATGAGTGGGTGTTCCGTGACGAGCAGGGTGAGCATTGCGTGGTGCCCGGCAAGACCTTCCAGAGCAACGTTCCCGAGGCGATGGTCAATGCGTCGGAGGCCGGGATGGGCATCAGCCTGTTGCCGTTCTACACCGCCACCCGGTCCCTGCGCGAGGGCACCTTGCTGCGCCTGCTGGGCGACCACCGGCTCAGGGAGCGCAACGTCTATGCACTCTATCCTTCCAAGCGTTTTCTGGATGCCAAGGTCAGGACCTGGGTGGACTTTCTCAAGGCCGAGTTGCCCGGGCTTTTTTCCGGGCATGAGATCACAGCCAATGATGTTCGGTATTGGGCAGCAGGCTAAATGAAAAGGCCAACATTCCCGGATGATGTCTGGGTGATTGACCGACGCGCTGTTTCGTTACTGCAAGGCCGATGAGCAAAAAAGCCTGGAGGCGTTTTTCTCGCGATACTGTTTGGGCGTCATGAACAGTTTTTCCTGAAACAGTCGGGTCATATGGCTTTGGTCCGAGAATCCACAATCCATGGCCACCGCCTTCAACGGAATATCGCGCACCGTCGACAGGATGCGCTCGGCCTTTTTCAAACGGCGCGACTGAACGTACTGATGGGGAGAGACCCCGTATACAGCCCCAAAAACTCGTACAAAGTACGACGGGCTCAGGTCGACGATGGCGGCCATTTCCTTGACAGAAATGGGGCAGGACAGATGTGAATCGATGTATTGCTGAAGCTGGTCGCGTTTGAGGTTTGTCAGGCGTGACGCTTGATCGCTGTCTCTGAGGTCACATCGCACGTACTGACGCAGCAGATGGATGCACATCTGTATTTCCAGCGTCTGGGCGAAGATGCTGCTCCCCGGTTCGCCACTCAGGCACTCCATTTCATAGGTCGCCATGAGTCTGGAGAGCTTCGCGTCGTTGACGAGCGGGCAGTGGTCGACAAAAACGCCGTCAACATCCTGTTGAAAGACTTCATTGGCGACTTTGGCCATCATGGCTTGCGAAATGTAGATATGACTGACTTCGATATCGTTCATCCAGTACCACCTGGATGATTCGCCTCGGGTCAAAATGGTGACGTCGTTATCGCCAACGGACCATTTTTGCCATTGCTTGCCATCGTGGAAGCCCAGATTTGACGTGCCTGATTTCCATCTCACCAACTCGTAATCGCGCATGCAGGGAATACTGACTTCGGTTTTGTCAAAGCGGTAACCCCGGATCGACACGCCGTTATCAGACGCGCTCTCAACGGTTCCCTTGATCGTTACTTCACCAGGGATAACGTCCAGCATTTTTTCTGGCGTTAGCAGGATGGCACTCATCACAACTCCCTTTTTATTTGTATTGGCTGTGGAGTTTTTATCAGTACTTAGCGGCTTTTGAGCGTTGAATGCATCGAGAACACAGATTTAAAAATTAACACATCCTTCAAATTTGTACGCAAAACAGGCCTGCCATCGATCGGGGGAATTTCCACCGCTCGTCTGGCAAGCCTTTTCTTACTGCGCCTGGATTTTGTGGTCACCCGGCTCGGTCAAGTCCGGTCGCCAGCGGCGCAGGTGAGTGTGACGCTCATAGGCTTGCGATGAGGGGTAAGTCACCAATTCAATCGTGCTTCCCCAAGGGGTGCGAGTGTACACGTAGCGATTACCTGGTCCGGCGTCACCACCCGGGAGGTCGCCGGGTCGGCTGAGCAGAACGCCGCCGGCCTTCTCGAGGCGATTGGCAGCGGCATCGATATCGTCAACGTAGATGCAGATGTGCTGAATACCAAAGTCGCTCGGAACAATCGGCTGCAACTGCTGGACGCCAGTGTAGGAAAACAGCTCCAGGTTGGGGCCGTTGCCCAGACGCAGCATCCGGATTGAGGCAATCACTGCACCGGGCGGAATGCCGAGTCCCGCTTCTACCTCAGGCCCTCCCAGGGGAGCGTCGAGCATGTCGTAAAGCTTCTCGGCACCAAAGGCCTCGACGAAGAATCGGGTTGCCGCTTCCATATCGGGAACGGTAATGCCTACGTGTTCAATTGCACGAACATTCATGACAACTCTCCTATTTTCGCCGCCGCCCAGAAACCGGACTGGGTCGCCTCATACATCCGCCCACCACGGGACCTTGTACCGATGCTGTGGACGCGAATGTCATCGACCGACTCCTCCAGAACCGTTGAAGGCGCACGGGCGGTCGCCATTACTACATAACCATCATCAGGCACCTTTGCTGCCGTGTTGATCGATACGTCCAGATGCTTGAGAAGGCCGGCGAGATGTTCGCGCTGCATATCATTGGTGTCGATACCCACGCTATCCGCGGGTGAAACAAGGCTGACCTTTTTGCCTTGCTCCGCCAGCCACAGGGCGGCGAACATTGCCGCCTCGGTTTCACCAAATACGGTGACCTCGTCCGTCATAGGCAAATTGGCGCTTGCCAGCATATCGGCCACATCCGGGCCGCGATCCTGCGCAACGGTACCGGTCGCAAGCAGTACGGTGTCCCATGGGCTCAGGTCCAAGTCAGCTGCATCGGTATTGAGATGAACGTCGACGCCTACGCGTTCGAGTTCGCTCTCGTAAAACGCAATCATGTTCTTGACCTCCATGCGAAACGGGCTCGCGGCTGCCCACGCATGGAGCTGGCCGCCGATGCGATCCGCTCTCTCGACCAACCTCACACTATGTCCACGCTCGGCAGCCAGTATCGCGGCCTCACAACCGGCCGGTCCGCCACCGACAATCAATACTCGCTCCTGTCTGGAAGCAGGGCGGCGAGCATCACTTGCGCGACGCTCCTGTCCCAGGGTCGGATTGATCACGCACTGGGTGCCTTTGCCGTTGAACATCCACCGCGAGATGCATTCATTGACCGCCAGGCAGCGGCGGACACTTTGCGGTTGCCCGCGCCGTGTCTTGTTGACTGTTTCGGGGTCCGCCAGACCCGATCGACCCAAGGCCACAAAGTCGAGTTCGCCGTCAGACACCGCTTGTGCCATCTCGTCGAACAGCCAGGTGAGCCGACCGACACCGATCACCGGGATCGACACACGCTGTTTCACCAGCTTGGCGTAATTGACTAATGATCCTGGCGGTACCATAGGCAGCAACGTCATTGCGGTGTCGTAGTTCCCGGCACTGACATCCAGGGCGTCAACGTAAGGCTCGAGCATTTCGCAAAAGGCCAGGCCATCTTCCAGCGAGAGACCACCCTCGTAAGGCTCCATCACGCTGAGCCGATACAGGATCGGATAATCCGCACCGACCTGTTCGCGGATCCCACGCACGACTTCGAGGGCGAAACGGGCTCGGTTTTCCAGGGAGCCGCCCCAGCGGTCAGTGCGTTTGTTTGTGAAAGGAGAGAGAAACTGGCCGAGCAGATAGCCATGTGCACCGTGCAGCTCAACGGCATCAAAGCCAGCGGCCACCGCACGTCGGGCACCCTGGACATACTTATCGATCAGTCCTGGTATTTCATGTTCTTCAATTGCACGCGGTGGGGTACCGAATGCGCTGGTGATACCGGCTGTCGGTGCCAGTGGTGGCTCGTTACGCTCTGTGTTGCTTTGGGAGTTCTGGCGCCCGGTATGGTGCAGTTGCACAGCAATCTTCGCGCCTTCACCGTGGACCGCGTCGACCAGGTTGCTGAGTGCGCCAATGAACCTGTCATGGTCGATTCGCATCGGGTGACCCGCGGTGCGCCCGACCTCCCAATCGATAGAGGTATTCTCGGTGATGATCAGACCAACGCCTCCTCGGGCGCGGGCTCTATGGTATTCAATGAGCTTATCGTCAACCTCACCGAAGGTGCTGGCGAACTGAGTGAAGATCGGTGCTTGCACGAAGCGATTGCGCAACTGCAAGGTGCCAATACGCCCGGGTTGGTAAAGCGCCGCGGCAGGGCCGTCTGAAATCACAAGGTTTCGGATGTCTGGGTGTGCCATTGCCATCTCCTCATTATTTTTTTTGTTTGAGGTTCAAGCATGGAATGAGCGCCGGCATGAGTATTGAACATTCATGTCAAGGCGTTGAAGAATCCTGCCTTGGCGTCGTAGCGGTACTTGTTCAGGTGACTTAGTCCGAAAACAACTCGAACATCAGCTGGCGAAGCCAACGATTGGCGGGGTCTTTGTTATAGCGTGCGTGCCAGAACAGGTTGATTTCGATGTTCGGCAATTCCACAGGCGTCGGTAGAACCGCGAGGCCAAAGGGTTGTTCGCAACTGCTGGCGAATCGTTCAGGCACTGTTGCCACTAAGTTGGTGCGTTGAAGGATGTGGCCAACCGCAACGAAATGGGGGACTTCCAGGCGAATGTTGCGCTCGATACCGGCCCGCGCCAAAAACGTATCGACTTCGCCGTGTCCTGTGTTCGCCGCTACCACGCGAACGTGCTCATAACTGCAAAAGCGCTCAAGCGTTAACGGTTCCCGAGTAGCGGGGTGATCCTTACGGCACATGCAGACATAGCGATGGTGAAACAGGCGCTGCTGAAAAAAACCGGCTTGCAGGTGTGGCAGTAATCCAACGGCGAGGTCGATCGCACCGTTTTGCAACCCTTCGGCCAGGGTATCGGATGTGTTGCGCAGCGTGCTGATCGAACAGCCCGGCGCGCGTTCAGCCAGCGCGTCCATCAGCCGTGGCATGAAGTAGATTTCACCAATATCGGTCATTGCCATGGTAAATCTGCGATTGCTGTTGAGCGGGTCGAACGTGTCCTGTCGGCTCAGTGCATCGCGTAAGGTCTGAATCGCCAGTGCGACGGGTTCGGCCAACTGCCGGGCATAAGGCGTGGGCTCCATTCCCTGATAAGTGCGCACGAAAAGCTCGTCGTTCAAGGTGACACGCAAGCGTTTCAACGCGTTGCTGACAGCGGGCTGGGTCAGATCGAGATTATCCGCCGCGGTCGATACCCGCCGGTCAACCAGCAGTTGGTTGAATACCAGAAGAAGATTGAGGTCAAGCTCACGTAATTCCATAACGCCTCGTGCAGATTGCGTGCTCATGAGGGCGATAGATCTCTGCCCGTTATTGGGTCTGAACCGCTCTAAATTCGCCGCTGCAAGGGTCCCAAGCCTAACAAGCGCCTACCATCGCGTCCATTGAGAGATATTCGGGCCTTTTGCTTAGTCTCGAGCTTTATTCACGTTCGAAATAATGAGTATTCGCCTGGCTGCATTTATCCCGGTTGTTGGTTTGCCCATGATCGAATCCATGCCCGGTTCTGAACGCTCCGCGTCCATTGGGCAGCTCGCAATTTTCCGGAGGCGCCAGATCCTCCGGCTCTATAACAATGACAAGAAGAGCGAAGCCATGCGTACGATAGATGTGTCAGCCCTGATTGACGGGGCACGGTTCAATGCCTTCCATGCGCGCGTACTGTTCTGGTGCGCGTTGATCATCATTTTCGACGGATACGATCTGGTCATCTATGGGGTCGTGCTGCCCTCATTGATGTCCGAGTGGGGCCTCAGTTCGTTGCAGGCTGGTGCGCTGGGCAGTTGCGCGCTGGTGGGCATGATGCTGGGGGCGTTGTTTTTCGGTTCATTGTCCGATCGTATAGGTCGACGTAAAACCATCATGATGTGTGTCGCTATCTTCAGTGGCGTCACAGCGATCAACGGCTTGGCGCAGAGCCCCGAGGCGTTTGCGTTGTGCCGGTTTATCGCCGGTCTTGGGATCGGTGGGGTGATGCCCAACGTTGTGGCGTTGATGAACGAGTACGCGCCAAAGAAATCCCGTAGCACTCTGGTGGCGATTATGTTCAGCGGCTACTCGTTGGGCGGAATGCTATCGGCGGGCCTGGGCATGGTGCTCATCCCGCAATGGGGATGGCAAGCCGTGTTCTATGTAGCGCTGATCCCTCTGTTGGCCGTGCCTTTTTTAATACGCCAATTGCCCGAGTCGATGGATTTTCTGCTGCGCACTGGGCAGTCCGTGAAGGCTCAAAATCTATTGGCACAAGCCGAGCCGTCTTACGTACCCACTCCAAATGACCAACTGAACCAGATGGTCGCCAAAGGCACGAAAGTGTCGATTGCGCAGTTGTTCCAAGGCGGGCGCAAGGTGAACACTTTTATGCTGTGGTTGGCGTTTTTCTGTTGTTTGCTGATGGTTTACGCGCTGAGTTCCTGGCTGCCGAAACTCATGACGGCCGCAGGCTACGGATTGAACTCCAGCCTGGCGTTTCTGCTGGCGTTAAACGTCGGCGCGATAATTGGCGCGGTGGCTGGTGGGTGGCTGGGGGACCGTATTGGGATCGCCAAGGTCTTGTTCGCGTTTTTCAGTTGCGGAGCGTTAGCCCTGAGCCTGTTGGCGCTCAAGGCGCCGTTACCCGTTCTTTATCTGCTTATCGCCATCGCCGGGGCATGCACCATTGGTACGCAGATCCTGGCCAACGCTTGCACTGTGCAGTATTACCCCGCGCACATAAGGTCTACCGGGCTTGGCTGGGCAATGGGTGTAGGTCGCACAGGCGCCATCATCGGTCCTTTACTGGGCGGTGCGCTGCACGCTTCATCACTGCCGCTGCAGGCGAGCTTTCTCATCTTCGCCGTACCCGGACTGATAGGGGCCATCGCCATTCTGGTCTTTCTCATTCAGAACGCCTCAAGCCGCCAGGCCGCTTTATCCAGGCAAACCGTGTCGCAGTAACGATGGCCGAAACAGGCGGGCTCAAGGAGAGCTCGCCTGGGCAATGTCTGTTCTAGCGCAAGAGCAATATTCACCCCCGTGATGGGGTGTATGGCAGTTGCGGTATTTATCAATAGCGCTCGGATGGCGATGATTTGGCTACTCCAATAACAATCAGCCTCATGGGTAACTTGCTATGCGTACTTCTCAATCCAAACTGCAGATCGGTATTGTTGGCGGCGGTATTGCCGGCGTGGCACTGGCCCTGGACCTGTGCCGTCACTCGCACCTGAGCGTGCAGTTGTTCGAATCGGCGCCTGCCTTTGGCGAGGTCGGTGCGGGTGTCTCCTTCGGCGCCAATGCCGTTCGTGCCATCGCGGGCCTGGGTATTGCCGAACCCTACCGCAAGATCGCCGACCAAACCCAAGACCCCTGGCAGGACATCTGGTTCGAATGGCGTCGTGGTGAAGATGCCCGTTATCTGGGCGCAAGCCTGGCCGAAGGGGTAGGGCAGTCTTCAGTACACCGTGCTGACTTCCTCGACGCCCTGGCCAGCCAGTTGCCCTATGGCATCGCCCAATTCGGCAAGCGCGCTGTCAGCGTGGAGCAAGATGCCGAGCAGGCTCGCGTTGTGTTCACCGATGGCACTGAGCATCGCTGTGATTTGTTGATTGCCGCAGACGGAATCAAATCATCGATTCGCGATCATGTTCTCAACGGTCTTGGCCAACCCCTTGTGGCGCCTCGTTTCAGTGGTACCTGCGCCTATCGCGGAATGATCGACAGTCAACAGCTGCGCGAGGCCTACCGGGCCCGGGGTGTCGATGAACACTTGATCGACGTCCCGCAGATGTACCTGGGGCTTGATGCCCATATCCTCACGTTCCCCGTCAAACAAGGCCGGCTTATCAACGTAGTGGCCTTCATTTCCGATCGCAGCCGTCCAGATCCAACCTGGCCAAGCGATGCTCCGTGGGTGCGCAATGCCAGCCAGGAAGAAATGCTCTCTGCCTTCAACCATTGGGGAGACGCGGCACGGGTACTGCTCGAATGCATTCCGGCACCCACCCTGTGGGCGCTACATGAGCTCGATGAGTTGCCGGGCTACGTGCACGGCCGCGTGGGGCTGATCGGCGATGCTGCCCATGCCATGTTGCCGCACCAGGGCGCTGGCGCCGGTCAAGGCCTGGAAGACGCCTGGCTTCTGGCGCGATTGCTGGCCGATCCACAGGTCCTGGACAGCCAGCCACAATCGGTGCTCGCAGCCTATGACGCCATCCGTCGTCCCCGTGCCTGCCGTGTGCAGCGCACCTCCTGGGAAGCCGGGGAGCTTTATGAAATGCGTGATCCAGCTGTGGCCGATGACGAACAACTTCTGAGCAAAACCCTCGCCGAGCGTTTTGACTGGCTGTGGAATCACGACATGCAGTCCGACCTTCAAGAGGCCCGTGCCCAGTTGGGCTGGCGAGCAGTCGCCTAATGATTTGAACCGACACGCGCGGAGGGAGCACCCAGCGGCTCTCTTCGTGGGTCAATACCAATAAGATCAGGTGAATCGAAATGACAGTGAAAATTTCTCAACTGCCGCAATTGCAGCAATTCTTCCGAGAAGCCTCGGGACTGGACAACAATGCAGGCGATCCGCGCCGCAAGCAGATTGTTTTACGTCTGCTGCAGGAAGTCGCCCGAGTGATCGAAGATTTGCAGATCAGCGACGATGAATTCTGGGGCGCCGTGGACTACATCAACCGCCTGGGCGCCAAAAACGAAGCAGGTTTGCTGGTCGCCGGGCTTGGCATCGAACACTTCCTTGATCTGCTGGCCGATGCCAGGGACGCCGAAGCGGGTCGTACCGGTGGCACCCCACGGACAATTGAAGGCCCGTTGTACGTCGCCGGCGCTCCGCTGTGTGAGTACCAAACTCGAATGGATGATGGAACCGAGGATGGGACAGCAACTGTGATGTTTCTGGAAGGGCGTGTAACCGACCTTAACGGCCAGCCGATCGCTGGGGCCACCGTGGATTTGTGGCAAGCCAACACCCAGGGCAACTACTCCTACTTCGACAAGAGCCAGTCTGAATTCAACTTGCGTCGCCGGATTCTCACGGACGCCAATGGTCGTTACCGGGCTCGCAGCATCGTGCCCTCGGGCTACGGTTGCGATCCAGCCGGCCCGACTCAGGAATGCCTCGATCACTTGGGCCGCCACGGTCAACGACCCGCGCATATCCACTTCTTCATTTCTGCCCCTGGGCATGAACATCTGACCACCCAGATCAATCTGTCGAATGACAAGTACCTGTGGGACGACTTCGCCTACGCGACTCGTGACGGACTGATTGGTGAAGTTCGCTTTGTGGAAGACGAGGAACGAGCCGCAGCCATGGGTGTAGCAGGGCGCTTTGCCGAGATGACTTTCAATTTCAGCCTGCGTCCGGCCACCAGCGAACAAGCAACCCAACGCAGCCAGCGTCCGCGTGCGTTGCAGTCTGCCTGACAAACCGACGTTTACTCGACGTCGACGAACCACTTCAAGGAGACAACGATGTCCCGGACCGATGCACAATCGATGAACATCCGTGCCGCAGTGCTGCGCACTTCGGGAGCGCCATTGGAAATAGAGGATGTCTTGCTCGAAGCTCCCCGGCCAACCGAAGTGCGCGTCCGTGTGGTCGCCACCGGTGTTTGCCACACAGACATGGTGGTGCGGGATCAGCTGTTTCCTACACCACTGCCCATCATCCTCGGCCATGAAGGTGCCGGTGTAGTGGATGCGGTCGGTTCTGCCGTCACTACGGTACAACCGGGTGACCACGTGGTGATGACCTACATGTCATGCGGCCTTTGCCTGCCTTGCGAAACGGGTCACCCGGCACATTGCACGCACATGCACCCGCTGAACTTTGGTGGCGGCCGGCTCGATGGCAGTGCCTCCGCATGCGCTTGTGGTAACGACCATGCGATCCACGACCATTTCTTCGGCCAATCCTCGTTTTCCACTTACACGATCGCCAATGAGCGCAACGTGGTCAAAGTTGCGAAACAGGCGCCACTGGAACTGTTGGGGCCACTGGGTTGCGGCATCCAGACGGGCGCAGGGTCGGTTCTCAATGCACTCAAGGTGGAGGCGGGATCGAGCTTCGCCGCCTTTGGCGCGGGTGCGGTCGGCCTGGCAGCGGTCATGGCCGCGAAGGTCGCCGGCGCTACCACCATCATCGCTGTGGACGTCACCCCGAGCCGGCTGGAACTGGCGCTCGAACTGGGGGCAACCCATGTCATCAACAGCCGCGAAGAGGATCCGGTTCAACGCATTCAGGCCATCACCCAGGGCGGTGTCAATTACAGCCTTGAATGCTCCGGTCGCTCCGAGGTGTTGCGCCAGGCGATCGACGCACTCACCACGCTGGGCACCTGTGGCATCGTCGGCGCTACCAAAATGGGTACCGAGGTCGCCTTCAATATCAATGACGTGATGATTCCCGGCAAACGGATCATGGGCATCGTACAAGGCGATGTCGTTGCCAATGCCTTTATTCCGAAGCTGGTTGATCTCTTCCTGCAGGGCCGATTCCCCTTCGACAAGCTGTGCAGGTTTTATGAGTTCGATGAGGTGAACCAGGCGATGGCCGATAGCGAGCGCGGTGTCACCATCAAGCCGATTCTTCGCATGCCAGTCCCTGCTTCGGTCTGACTTTTTCCATTTCCCAAGGAACCCGCAATGACCGTTCAACTCGTGATAGACAATCAAAAAATCGACGCCTCCAATGGCAAGACTTTCCAGCGTGTCGATCCGCTCAGTGCCGCGACCGTGAGCGTAGGTGCTGCCTGCAGCGTCGAGGACGCCATCCGTGCCGCCGAATCATCCCAGCGCGCTTTCCGGACGTGGTCCAGAACCGGCCCAACCGAACGCCGGCGCATTCTGCTGGCGGCCGCCGATGCCCTGGAGTCGAAAATGGCGCAGTTCTGCTCGGTCATGGCCGAAGAGATCGGCGCTTCGCAACTCTGGGCACAATTCAACGTCGGCGCATCGGCCAACCTGCTGCGTGAAGCAGCAGCCCTGACCACGCAAATCAAAGGCGAAACCATTCCTACCGACAAGCCAGGTGCACTGTCGATGACGTTGCGCCAACCGGTGGGCGCGGTCCTGAGCATCGTGCCGTGGAACGGTCCGGTCATTCTTGGCGCACGCGCCATTGCCTACCCGTTGGCGTGTGGCAATACGGTGATCTTCAAGGGATCTGAAAGCAGTCCACGAACGCATGCGTTGCTGGCCGAAGCGTTTTACGACGCCGGTTTGCCGGCGGGGGTGTTGAACTTTCTGATCAGCGCGCCAGAGGACGCGTCTGCCGTGACGGAAGCGTTGGTAGCGCATGACGTTGTGCGTCGAGTGAATTTCACCGGCTCGACCAAGGTCGGCCGCATGATTGCCCAGACTTGTGCCAGTCATCTCAAACGCTGCCTGTTGGAACTCGGTGGCAAAGCCCCTTTCATCGTTCTGGACGACGCGGATATCGACGGAGCAGTCAACGCGGCCGTTTTCGGAGCGTTCCTTTATCAGGGTCAAATCTGCATGTCAACCGAGCGTTTCGTGGTCGATGAAGCGGTTGCCGACCAATTCGTTTCCCGTTTCGCGCAGCGCGTACGGTCGCTGGAAACAGGCGTGCCCTCTACATCACCTGGCTGCGTGATTGGCCCGATGATCGGCCAGGGCTCGGTACAACGGATCAATCATTTGCTCGACGACGCCATTGGAAAGGGCGCCGACATCGTGGCTGGTGGCCTGGCGGAAAACGCCTTGATGGGGCCGACACTGGTCGATCGGGTTACCCGTGAGATGTCGATCTACGACGAAGAGACCTTTGGCCCGGTGACTACGATCGTCCGGGTCAAGGGGGCCGAGCAAGCGCTGGACGTGGCCAACGACACCGCTTACGGTCTTTCGTCTTCCATCTTCAGTCGCGACGTCACCCGGGCACTGGATTTGGCTGCCCGACTGGACGCCGGCTGCGTACACATCAATGGCGCCACCGTGCAAAACGAACCGCAGGCTCCCTACGGTGGAATGAAGAAGAGCGGCTACGGACGCTTCGATGGCAGTGCAGTCATTGAGGAGTTTACCGAGATCAAGTGGGTCACGGTTGAACCCTCCAACCAGCCTTATCCCTTCTAGTAACGAAACCGGCGCTTAATGCGCCGGTTTTTTTGCACACGGGTGCCACGGGACAGCCTTGTCCCATTAGCCGCACCGCCAGCCCGACAGGGATTACAAAGCGCTACTGCTTTTGTGGGTCGAACTGTTTATCCCTGATGAACAACGCCGGAATCACGCCACAGATGAAGTAGGCCGCGCCCATGACCAGGAAGCCCACACCGATCGAACCATGGGAGGCGAGGAACCCAATTGCGGCCGGGGCAATGGCTGCACCCAGTCGCCCGATATTGTAGGCACCGCCGACGGCGGACCCGCGAAACTTGGCCTCGAAGCTTTCGGTCATGTACGTGGCATTCACTCCGTAAGGAATGCCGTACAAAAAGCCGAACACCACCAGCATCCACAAGATGTTTTCCGGGCTTTGGAAGAGCACGATCACCGGCAGGAATACCGCAGTCCCCAGGGCGCCAAAGGAGAATACGGTACGACGCCCAATACGATCAGCGGCCAGGCCTGCTAGAACTTTGCCGAGGATCATGGCGGTGTAGGTGCCGACCATATAGCCGGTCATGGATTTGAGGTTCAGGCCCAATTCGCTCTCCAGATACGTCGGCATCCAGTTGTTCACACCGTAGTAGCCAAACTGCAAAAAGCCGGCAGTCATAGCCCAGAAAATAAACATCCTGCTAGCTTGTGGATCACTGAAAATCAGCTTGTACATGCTTTCGCGCTTTTGGGAGAGCAGGTTTTGGGTACCGGTGACTTTCTTCCTGGCGCGCTCGGTCTGAGCGTTGATCCATGCCTGTGGCTCAGGCACGAAGTGCTGCATCACCACAGCCAGGATCACCGGGATAATCGCTATGTAGAAAAGCCAGCGCCAACCGTGGTTCGGCAGTATCCAGCCCGCCAGCAGCGTCGCAACGATATACCCGACCGACCACCCTGCCTGCAGGGTGCCGAGTACAGTTGTGCGGTACCGGGTAGGCACGTATTCCGACATCAACGTATTGCAAGCCACATACAGTGCCCCGATCCCCAGGGAGGCCGCGAAACGGGTGATCGCGAATTGCCAATAACTATGCGTCAGGCCCAGTACCGCCGTGCCTACGGAAAACAGCGTGATACTCCAGACCACCGTTTTCACCCGACCGAAACGATCGCAGGCCCAGCCACCGTAGATGCCACCGATGGCCATCCCGGCCAAGGTGAAACTTCCCAGGCTGCCAGCCTCAACGTTGCTCAGGCCGAACTCGGCCTTCAGGCTGCCGAGGCTGTAGGAAAGCAGCATCAGATCGGCACCGTCGATCAGCAATCCAAGAAAACAGAAGATGAAGACCAGCACCCAGGTACTGGTTTTGGCGTGCGAAGTTATGCTCGCCTGAGCTGCAGCGTCCATGGTGATACCTTGTTGTATTTATTGGAGGAGGGCACTTGAACCAGAAATAGAAACCCTGTGACCTCAGCTTTGAGCGTCGCGAATCATGTTGCGCGCGATAACGATCTGCTGGATCTGGGTCGTGCCTTCGTAAATGCGGAACAAACGAACATCCCGATAGAAGCGCTCGATGGCGTATTCGCTCACATAGCCGGCGCCACCATGAATCTGCACGCAGCGGTCGGCGACACGACCGCACATTTCAGTGGAGAACATCTTGGCGCAGGAGGCTTCAGTGCTGACGTTACGTCCATCGTCACGCTTGCGTGCAGCATCCAGCACCATGCAACGACTCGCATAGATTTCAGCCTTGCTGTCAGCGAGCATGGCCTGGATCAGTTGAAACTCGGCGATCGGTTTGCCGAACTGTTTGCGCTCCATTGCGTAGCGCAAGGCATCGTCGAGCATTCGCTCAGCAGCACCAATACTCAGGGCTGCAATATGCAGGCGCCCCTTGTCGAGCACTTTCATGGCGGTCTTGAAGCCTACGCCTTCGACACCTCCAATGAGTTGGCTGGCGGGGACACGTGCATTTTCGAATATGACGTCGCAGGTGTGTGCCCCCTTGTGGCCCATTTTGTGGTCAGGCTTGCCTAGGGAAACACCGGGTGTGCCGCGCTCGACAATAAACGCGCTGATGCCGGCGGCGCCTTTGATCTCAGGATTGGTTCGAGCCATCACCGTATAGATTCCGGCGTGCGGGGCATTGGTGATGAAGCGCTTGGTGCCATTGAGAATGTAGCTGTCGCCGTCGCGCATGGCGGTGGTTTTGAGTGAAGCTGCGTCCGAGCCCGCATCTGGCTCAGTCAGGCAGAAGGAGCTGAGCAGCTCGCCGCTGGCCAGTTTTGGCAGGTAGTGATGCTTCTGCTCGTCAGTGCCATCCAGGAGGATACCGATTGAGCCGATACCGTTATTGGTTCCGATGTAGGAGCGAAACGCCGGCGAAGTGCGACCCAGTTCGAAGGCAATATTGACCTCTTCCTCCATCGTGACACCCAAGCCACCAAACTCTTCCGGAAGCGTCAGGCCAAACAGGCCCATTTCCCGCATCTGCTCGACGATGTCCTGGGGGATTGCGTCGGTGTCAGCTACCTCATTTTCCCGGGGAATCAGCACTTCGCTGACGAACTGACGAAGGGAATCCAACAGAATCTGCAGGGTTTCGGTATCACGGATCATGTGCGCTCCTGAGGCTCGCAAGCGAGCCGTTTTGTTAGAGCGCCGTTACTCCGTTGCGTCAGCGAGCAGCGGCGCCAATGTTATTGACCATGTTGATCAGGCGAGGCCCGATATCGTCCATGAGCTGTTCACGGGGAAGCTGAAAGCTCGGTCCACCGCAGTTGAAGGTCAGTAACCCGTACTGCGGGTGCAGCAATGGCACTGCAACGGAGTTGACGTCGCGGTGCCACTCACCGATCGACAGGCAGAAGCCGTAGTCGGCGAAATCCCTGAACGCTTTGTCCAGCCCCTTACGAATGGCTGGCCACTGCTCCGATTCGCGCTGGCGAATGTGATCGAGCAGAAATTCCCGCTCGGTTTCCGGCATTGCAGCAAGGCAGGCGCGACCCACCGAACTCTGTGCCAGGGGCAAATAACTGCCGATCTGACGACGCATGGTCATGTTGCCCTGGCCCTGGACTACATCCAGGTACACCATCTGCAGTCGATCGCGGGCGGCCATGGCGACGGCGGCCTGAGCGTGATTGGCCAACTCTTCCATCAAGGGATGAGCCACCGTACGGATCGCCAGATTCGACAACATGGCGTAACCGAAACCCAATACACCCACGTCCAACTGATATTTGCCTGAATGCACTTCACGTTTGAGGCAGCCCAACCGCATCAACGTATTGGTCAGACGCGTCACGGTCGGTTTGGGCAGCCCGGTCATTCGCGCCAGGTCCTGATTGCCGAGTACGTTTTCGCGCGGGGTGAAACACCTCATCAATTCAAGCCCGCGAGCTAACGCCGTTACGAACTGGCCACCGCTTTCGTCTTCGCTCAGCGCGCTGGCGGGATCGAGCATGCCCATCTTCAACAAGCCGATTTCATCTGTTCCTTTCGACTGGCCCACGGCCTGGTGATCTGCCTTGTTGCGACCCATGGTAGAACCTCGCTTTCAAGAAATGCAAGAAAATAAAATATAGTTTCGCTAGACGAAATTATATTTGCTGCTTTTAAAAAAACCAATCTATTTATTTTTCAGACGTAAACACTTGTAAATAAAGGGCTAAAGCAGATTTATTGGTTTTCCTGTTTACAGCGATTTAGAAGCGTATCTATGATTGATCGTAATTACGGTATTTAGTTTCGTATAGCGAAATACAAATAAGAGGTAGCTATGGACTCCCGACTCAACGCTGTAGTGGATCTGCACATTCGCGATGATGCCGTCGCTGTCGTACAGATCCAGCGGCCCGAGGCCAGGAACGCGCTCAACAGCGCAGTGCGCGAACAGCTGGCAGCAATCTTTCGCTCTTTGACCAGCAATGAGCAGGTGCGCGCGATCGTCCTCACCGGTGGTGAACAGTGCTTTGTCGCCGGGGCCGACATCCGCGAGTTCGCCGAGGCCAGCCCTATCGAGATGTATCGCCGCCACACGGAGTACTTGTGGGAGGCCATCGCTCGTTGCCCTAAACCTGTGATCGCAGCGGTGAATGGTTTCGCCCTGGGAGGCGGCTGCGAATTGGCGATGCACTGCGACATCATCGTTGCCGGACAATCGGCGCGTTTCGGTCAACCGGAGGTCAAGCTTGGCCTCATGCCGGGAGCGGGTGGCACCCAGCGCCTGATTCGTGCCGTCGGCAAATTCCAGGCGATGCGTATCGCGCTGACGGGCTGTCTGGTCCCAGCCCCCGAAGCGCTTGCCATAGGCATGGTCAGCGAAGTGGTGAGTGACGAACGCACAGTACCGCGAGCACTTGAACTGGCTGCTGAAATAGCCGCCTTGCCGCCGCTGGCTGTCGCACAGATCAAGGAGGTGATGTTGCTGGGTGCTGACTTGCCCCTGGACAGCGCGCTGGCGTTGGAGCGCAAGGCGTTTCAGTTGCTGTTCGATTCCAGGGATCAGAAAGAGGGTGCCAGTGCCTTCCTTGAAAAACGTAAAGCCACCTTCTCGGGAGAGTAATTCATGACACGCGAGATCAACCATATGGCGGTTGTCGGGGCTGGCATCATGGGCACCGGCATTGCCCAGATTGCAGCCCAGGCTGGTATTGAGGTCCTGCTGTTTGATAACCGCGAAGGCGCTGCCCAGTCGGCTCGCGATAACCTGGAACAGACACTGGAAAAACTGGTGGGCAAGGGCAAGGTCCTCGCCGCAGATGCAGAGGCCGCACTCGACCGCCTGCGTGTAGCGACCGATATGACCGAGCTAAAGGATGTCGACCTGGTCGTCGAAGCGATTATCGAGCGCCTTGATGCCAAGCAAGCCTTGCTCGCACAACTTGAAGTAGTCGTCGGTGACGATTGCATTCTGGCAACCAATACCTCATCGCTGTCCGTGACCAGCATCGCTCGGGAATGTCGGCGCCCTGAGCGTGTCGCCGGGTTTCATTTCTTTAACCCGGTGCCACTTATGAAAGTCGTTGAGGTCATCGACGGGCTGGCCAGTGATCCGCAAGTAGGTGATCGCCTGCGGGCGTTGGCATCGCGCATGGGCCATCGTGGAATTCGGGCCAAGGACACACCTGGTTTTATCATCAACCACGCGGGACGAGCCTACAGCACCGAGGCGTTGCAAATCCTCAAGGAGGGCGTGACTGAGCCCGCCGAAATCGACCGAATCCTGCGTGAAGGACTGGGTTTTCGCATGGGACCGTTGGAGTTGTTCGACCTTACGGCCCTGGATGTCTCGCATCCGGTGATCGAGTCTATCTACAACCAGTTTTACCAGGAGCCTCGATATCGCCCGGCAGCGCTGACGCGTCAGATGCTTGAGGCTGGTTATGTCGGTCGCAAGGTTGGGCGTGGTTTTTACCGATACGCCAACGGCCAAATGGTTGATGCCCCCCCGGCGCAGTCAGTGCCAGTCGTGGAGACTCTACCGCCGGTGTGGTTGGGTACCGAGAACGAGGTCGATCGTGCCAATCTGACTGCTTTGCTCGAGAAGTTAGGCGCGGAGGTAGAGCAGGGCGCCACACCGTCCAGCAAAGCTCTCTGCTTGCTGGCGCCCTACGGTTTGGATGCGACCGGTGCCGTGGAACACTTTGACACTGACCCGACCCGCACGGTGTGCATCGACCCGTTGCTAGACAGCGCTCGCTACCGCACGTTGATGTTGAACCCGGCAACCCGAATCGACATGCGCAATGCCGCGCATGCATTGCTCGCTCGCGATGGCGTCGGCGTGAGCGTGATCAACGACAGTGTCGGCTTCGTCGCCCAACGTGTACTGGCAATGATCGTCAACCTGGCAGGCGATATCGTCCAACAGCGCATCGCCAGCGTCGAAGACCTGGATGAAGGTGTTCGCCGGGGGCTGGGCTATCCGCAGGGACCGTTGGCCTGGGGCGACAGTGTCGGCAGCAAGCGCTTGCTGACCATCCTGCAGCGCATGACCGAATTAACCGGGGATCCTCGTTACCGGCCGGGCCCTTGGCTACGCCGACGCGCGACCCTCGGCCTGTCGCTGTGCCACACCGAATCGACACTTACCTGACCTTTTAACGCCTAGGATACTTCCATGCTCGACGCCTACATCTTCGCTGGGTTGCGTACTCCTTTCGGTCGTCACGGTGGAGCACTAGCACCCGTGCGACCCGATGATCTTGCTGCTCACGTGATTCGAGAATTGCTTGCGCGATATGCCATTCCTGGTGACGCCATCGAGGACGTCATCCTCGGCAATACCAATCAGGCAGGAGAGGACAGTCGCAATATCGCCCGCCATGCAGCGCTGCTCGCCGGCTTACCGGTGACGGTACCAGGTCAGACGGTAAATCGGTTGTGTGCCAGTGGTCTGGCCGCCGTAATCGACGCAGCTCGTGCGGTGACCTGCAAGGAAGGTGAACTGTTTATCGCTGGCGGGGTGGAAAGCATGTCCCGCGCCCCGTTTGTCATGGCCAAGGCTGAAGCGGCATACAGCCGTGAGTTGACGGTGTTCGACAGCACCATTGGTGCGCGCTTTCCCAACCCGAAGATCATCTCCGAGTTTGGCAATGACAGCATGCCCGAAACGGGCGACAACGTGGCCCATGAGTACGGTATTGACCGAACACAGGCCGATATTTTTGCCGCAGCCTCGCAGGCGCGTTACGAAGCAGCGCGCAAGTCAGGCTTCTTCGATGACGAACTTCTGGCGGTGAGTGTACCCACTGGCCGGAAGACTCCACCCAGCCTGATCGAACAGGATGAACACCCGCGCCCGCAATCGGATCTCGCGGCCCTGGCTCGCTTGCAGCCTTTGCGCGAAGGTGGTGTGGTGACAGCAGGCAACGCTTCCGGGGTGAATGATGGCGCCGCCGCACTGCTGATTGGCTCTTCTGCCGCTGGCGAACGTCATGGGCTGGTACCCATGGTACGAATCCTGTCTGCAGCCGCCGTGGGTGTGGCGCCTCGCATCATGGGTGTGGGGCCTGTCGAGGCTATCCATAAGGCTTTGGCGCGAGCCGGACTGAGTCTGGCGGACATGGACATCATCGAAATCAACGAGGCGTTCGCCAGCCAGGTTCTGGGCTGTCTCAAGGGGCTTGGCCTTGCTTTGGACGATCCTCGAGTGAATCCCAATGGCGGTGCCATCGCCGTCGGGCATCCGTTGGGCGCTTCTGGCGCGCGATTGGCGTTGAGCACCGCACGAGCATTGCAAATAAGTGGCAAACGCTACGCAGTGGTCAGTTTGTGTATTGGCGTTGGCCAAGGGCTGGCGATGGTTATTGAGCGCGTTTGAGTGCGCGCAAACAAAGGTGGTATGAAATGGGTGCTTTGACTGGATACCGCGTACTCGATTTAAGCCGTGTGCTGGCCGGTCCCTGGTGTGGTCAGACCCTGGCCGACCTGGGAGCCGAAGTCATCAAGGTTGAACGACCGGGTGCGGGTGACGACACCCGTGGCTGGGGGCCACCATGGATGAAGGGCCAGAACGATGAGGCTACAAACGAAGCCTCCTATTACCAATCGACCAACCGTGGCAAGTTGTCGGTGGCGCTGAACCTGGCGAGCGCCGAAGGTCAGGAACTGGTGCGTGCGCTGGCTACTTCCTGCGATGTGCTGATCGAAAACTATAAAGCCGGCTCGTTGGCCAAATACGGGCTGGATTATGCCTCTTTGTCCCAGCTCAATCCGCGGCTGGTGTATTGCTCGGTGACCGGCTTCGGGCAGACCGGGCCACGGGCGGCGGAGCCTGGTTATGACTTCATCATCCAGGGAATCGGTGGGCTGATGAGCATCACCGGGGAGCGTGATGACCTACCCGGTGGCGGGCCACAGAAAGTTGGCGTGGCGTTTTCTGACCTGATGACAGGGCTCTACTCTACAGTTGCTATACAGGCCGCATTGCTCAGTCGCGAGAAGACTGGCATGGGGCAGCACGTCGATATGGCGCTGCTTGACGTTCAAGTCGCCACGCTGTGCAACCAGAGCCAGAACTTCCTGGCTTCCGGTAAATCTCCAGGTCGCTACGGCAACGCCCACGCCAACATAGTGCCATATCAGGTGTTTCGCGCCAGTGACCAGGATTTCGTGATCGCCTGCGGCAACGACTCCCAGTTCGGTGCACTGTGCGAGGCTATCGGTTTGGCGGACCTTCCTTTAGACCCTCGCTTTGCGCGCAATGCGGACAGAGTGACGAATCGGGAGGCAATCATCGAGATTCTTGCACAACACTTTCTCGCTGCCACCGCCGATGAGTGGGTGCGGCGTATTCACCCGCAAGGCGTGCCAATAGGTGTGATCAATAGCATTGCCCAGGCACTGGATGAGCCGCAGGTGAAGGCACGCAATATGCTGGTGAACATCCCCCATCCGCTAAAGGCCGATTTCGTTACCGTGGGCAGCCCCATCAAGCTATCGGGCACGCCGGTGGAGTATCTGCGCCCGGCACCGATGTTAGGTGAACATACCGATGAAGTCCTCAAGCGTCAGTTGGGACTGGACGATGAGCGCCTTGCCGAATTGAAGTCACGCGGCGTCATCGAGCAACTGGGCGAACGCTGATTTGTACGACCTGGCACAGCACTTGTGCTGTCGGGGCATTTTTTACCATTGGAGCCTGTCATGAAAGTCCTCGTAGCCATCAAGCGCGTGGTCGACTACAACGTGAAAGTCCGCGTCAAGGCGGACAATTCCGGCGTCGACCTCGCCAACGTCAAGATGTCGATGAACCCGTTCTGCGAGATCGCCGTGGAAGAAGCGGTACGCCTGAAAGAACTCTCTATAAAGGAAGGGCGCGTTGCGACTGAAATCGTCGTCGTCTCTGTCGGCCCGTCCACCGCTCAAGAGCAACTGCGCACTGCGCTGGCTCTGGGTGCCGACCGCGCCATCCTCGTCGAATCCGCCGAAGATCTGACTTCCCTGGCCGTTGCCAAACTGCTGAAAGCTGTTGTCGACAAGGAACAGCCTCATCTGGTGATCCTTGGCAAACAAGCCATCGACAGTGACAACAACCAGACTGGCCAGATGCTCGCTGCATTGAGCGGCTACGGTCAGGGCACGTTCGCTTCGAAAGTCGAAATCAGCGGCGACAGCGTCGCCGTGACCCGCGAAATCGATGGCGGCGCGCAGACCGTTTCCCTGAAACTGCCGGCCATCGTCACCACCAACCTGCGTTTGAACGAGCCGCGCTACGCGTCCCTGCCAAACATCATGAAAGCCAAGAAGAAGCCTCTCGAAGTGCTGACTCCGGACGCTTTGGGCGTTTCCACCGCCTCCACCAACAAGACCGTGAAAGTCGAAGCGCCTGCTGCACGCAGCGCGGGTATCAAGGTCAAGTCGGTGGCTGAACTGGTCGAGAAACTGAAAAACGAAGCGAAGGTAATCTAAATGACTATCTTGGTTATTGCTGAACACGACAACAAAGTGCTGGCCCCGGCCACGCTGAACACCGTGGCTGCCGCTGCCAAAATCGGCGGTGACATCCACGTGCTGGTTGCAGGCCAAGGCGCTGGCGCCGTGGCTGAAGCCGCTGCGAAAATCGCTGGCGTGGCTAAAGTGCTGGTGGCCGACAACGCCGCTTACGCTCACCAGTTGCCGGAAAACGTCGCTCCCCTGGTCGCTGCTCTCGTTCAAGAAGCAGGGGCTGCGGGCTACAGCCACATCCTGGCTGCCGCCACTTCCAATGGCAAAAACATCCTGCCGCGCGTTGCCGCTGCACTGGACGTTGATCAGATCTCCGAGATCATCTCGGTAGAAAGCGCTGACAACTTCAAGCGCCCGATCTATGCCGGTAATGCCATCGCTACCGTTCAGTCGAACGCTGTGGTCAAGGTGATCACCGTGCGTGCCACCGGTTTCGATCCGGTTGCTGCTGAAGGTGGTTCGGCTTCGGTTGAATCCGTTGCTGCTGCTCACGATGCTGCGATCTCCAGCTTCGTCGGCGAAGAGCTGGCCAAGTCTGATCGTCCGGAACTGACCGCTGCCAAGATCGTCGTTTCCGGCGGCCGTGGCATGCAGAACGGCGACAACTTCAAACACCTGTACGCCCTGGCCGACAAGCTGGGCGCTGCCGTCGGTGCTTCGCGCGCCGCGGTCGATGCAGGTTTTGTACCCAACGACATGCAGGTCGGTCAGACCGGCAAGATCGTTGCTCCACAGCTGTACATTGCCGTCGGTATCTCCGGCGCGATCCAGCACCTGGCCGGCATGAAAGACTCCAAAGTGATCGTTGCGATCAACAAGGACGAAGAAGCGCCGATCTTCCAGGTAGCAGATTACGGCCTGGTGGCGGACTTGTTCGAAGCCGTCCCGGCGCTGCAGCAGGCTTTGTAAGGATCCATCGGCAGGTGCGCAAAGAGCTCGCCTGCCGCAGGCTCAGTCGTAAGAGCCTTTGCCGGGCATTTTGATGCCATGCACGTTCACCTTGCGGTATAGCGTTGCCCGGGAGATCCCCAGCTCGCGCGCGGCCAACAGGGGTTTCCACCGGTTGCGTACAAGCGTATCGATCAACGCCTGGCGTTCCGGGCTGCCGCTGACGGTCTCCAGGCCTTTTACCGGCGCACTCGCGCTGAGCGTCACTGGCAGATCATCCACTCCGATCACCGGGCTTTTACACACGGCGCACGCGTATCGCAGCACGTGATGCAGTTGTCGCATGTTGCCCGGCCAGCTGTAATTCAAGAGCATTTCCAGCGCAGCCTCGCTCAGTTCCACACGCTCGCCCGAGCGCTGGCACTCGTCTTCCAGCAGTGTGTTGATCAACGCAAGTTTGTCTTTGCGTTCGCGTAGTGGCGGTATATCGAAGCGCGCGCCGCTCAGGCGGAAATACAAGTCTTCGCGAAAGCTGCCGGCTTCAACCAGCGTTGCAATATCGCGGTGACTGGCACACACCACCTGAATATCGATGGCCTGGGTGCGGGAACCACCCAGCGGAGCCACCTCACCTTCGCTGAGTACTCGTAATAGGCGGGTTTGCAGGGCCAAGGGCATGTCGCCGATTTCATCGAGAAACAACGTGCCACCATCAGCCTGCTGCAACAGACCCCGCATGCCTTTGGTCGAAGCGCCGGTAAAAGCGCCAGCGGCATAACCGAACAATTCACTCTCAATCAGGCTCTCGGGTATCGCCGCGCAGTTCACTGCGACAAAGGGCTTGTCTCGACGTTTGCTGGCGGCATGCAGTTGCAGGGCAAAAAACTCTTTGCCCGCACCGGTCTCACCATGGATCAGCACAGGCAAACCGCGATCCTTGACCCGTACCGCCAACTCCATCGCCTGCGCAACCTTGGGGTCCAGCGCTGATGCCGGGTTGCTGGCCAGTGGCGAGCTGATCGGGCGGCGGGGCGCCTTGAGGCGCACGTGCAACCCCATCGACGGCAGAAAGTGGATGCTGTCATCCCCAGCGGCGGGCAGCTTTGCTGAGGCGAAGGCTTCGTCAATATGGGCGGGGATTCGGCCGCAACGCTGTAAAAGCAGGCGCCGCGCTGCGGGGTTAAGCGCTTCTATGCGGCCATCCTGGTCCCAGGCGAACAGGCATTGCGGTTGGCTGTCAACGTAACCCAGCAGGGGGTGTGCCCGTAATACCCATAGATCTTGGGTGCTGTACATGAAATACGCATTTTCGAGTTCGGTAGCGCTTTGAATGACCATTTGCCGAATCAAATGCTGACTACGCCGGTCATCTGGGGCACGTACTGAAGAAACGTCCAATACCGCGAGGATCTCGCCGCTGGGTGAAAATATCGGCGCCGCGGAGCAGGTATTGCCAATGAATGCCGCCCGGAAATGATCGAGTTTGTGCACGGTGACCGGCAATTTGTCGATTAACACCGCGCTGACAGCTGTCGTGCCTTCTTCTTTCTCCGACCAGCATGTGCCGACGTCCATGCCGGAGCGGCGGTACTCGCCGCGCAAGGCCGAGTCGATCCGGTAGTCGACGGTACAACCGAGCGTATCGGTGAGCATCACACAGTAGTCGGCGTCGCGAACGCGGCTGTGCAGCCGTGACATTTCATCACCTGCCAGGTGCAGGAAATCGTCCACACGCTGACGGTGCTCATTGATCTGGTGAGCCTCCAACACCCTAGGCCCCTGTAAGGACCCCGGGTCAAGCTTGTAATGCTGTACCGAGCGACGCCAGGAATCGAGGATGGCGTTGGGCACCGGCAGAGTCGGGGCATTCTGGGCAGTGCGCAGTACGCGACTCACGTGTTCCACATGAGTCTTCGAAAAACCAGAGGACATGGTACCTCCGAAGGTTAGATCTTATTTTTCTGTTGATGGCCATTAAAGGCGGCTTGGCCAATCCCTTCAAGCTGAATCCGTCAGCCTGTGCCGGTGAGACATTACCGCTCAGCATTCCCAGCGTACCACTTGAGACACGAGCGGTTATGTCTTGCGGCGGCGGGGCGGGTGGTTGTGATCAATCATGCGTTTAGCGCTCTATTCCGGGCGTTGTGGCCGGCTATCAAAGTGTTGGCATCCGACTTGCTCTGTCAGTTTCAGCAGGCCGCGTCGAACGGTCGCATCTCAACAACAATAAAGACAGAGGCAGTACATGAGCGAATTCAACGCTGTGAATTTCTCCCTGAACGGCAAGGTTGCACTGGTAACAGGCGCTGGCCGTGGCATTGGCCAGGGTATTGCGCTGAGCTTGGCACAGGCGGGCGCAGACCTGGTGTTGGCCGATTACGACATGGGTATCGCGCAAGAGGCTGCCGCCTTGGTCCAGGCCCTGGGTCGTCGGGCTGTGGCACTGCAAGTTGATGTCAGCAAACCCGAGAGTGTCGCCAACTTGATTGAGCAGGTCAGGGCGCAATTTGGCCGCCTGGATGTGGCGGTCAACAACGCCGGCGTAGTCAGCCTCGGTCGGGTCGATGAGTTAGCGGTCAGCGAGTGGGACCGCATCATGAACATCAACGCCCGTGGCGTATTCCTTTGCTGCCAGGCCGAACTCAAACTGATGCGCGAGCACAACTTCGGCCGCATCATCAACTTGGCCTCGATTGCCGGCAAAGTCGGTTTCCCGGACCTATCCCACTACAGCGCTTCCAAGTTCGCCGTGATCGGTTTTACCAACGCCTTTGCCAAGGAGGTTGCCCGCGAAGGTATCACGGTTAACGCCCTCTGCCCCGGTGTGGTGGGCACCGGTATGTGGCGAGGTGATGAAGGGCTTTCCGCGCGTTGGGCGCAACCCGGCGAAACCGAAGCGCAATCCTGGGAGCGCCATCAGTCCAGCCTGCTGCCTCAAGGGAAAGCGCAAACCGTGGAAGACATGGGCCAATTGGCCGTTTACCTGGCGTGCGCGCCTCACGTTACCGGGCAGGCGATCGCTGTTGATGGCGGCTTCTCGCTCTAACTGACCCCGTTCACTTATCAAGTTTATGTCCGCTGAATCCTAATTCAGGGGAGCGGATACGGCTTGCCTGCAGCTTTGCTCTTGAGTTCAAGCCTGCAGGCGCACTGATCGAAACAGGAGAACATAATGACAACTACAGTTCTGGCTAAACGTTCCGTTGGCACCGACGTTATCAACTACGACGCCATTGTGATCGGCGCGGGCTTCGGCGGCATTTACATGCTCAAGAAGTTGCGCGATGAATTGGGCTTGAAAGTGCGCGCCTTTGACAAGGCCGGTGGCATCGGCGGTACCTGGTTCTGGAATTGCTACCCCGGCGCGTTATCCGACAGTGAATCGTTTGTCTATTGCTTCTCCTGGGACCGCGAACTGTGCCAGGAATGGGACATCACCACGCGCTACCTGACCCAGCCGCAGATCCTGTCCTACCTGAACCACGCAGTGGATCGTCACGACTTGCGCCGCGATATCCAGCTTGAAACAGGGATTAGCGCCGCCGTGTTCGACGAGCAGAGCAGTCGCTGGCTGGTCACTGCCGATGACGGTCATCAATACAGCGCCAAATACCTGGTGACGGCGCTGGGCCTGTTGTCGGCAACGAATGTGCCCAAGATCAATGGCCTCGATCAATTCAAGGGGCACATGTATCACACCGCCAACTGGCCGGCAGATGCTGTGCTGGAAGGCAAACGCGTGGGTGTGATCGGCACTGGTTCGACGGGTTGCCAGGTCATCACCGCGATCGCACCGACCGTCGGCCACCTGACCGTGTTCCAGCGCTCTGCGCAGTACACCGTACCGGTGGGCAACGGTCCGGTCAGTCGCGACTACGTCGAAGACATCAAGCGCAACTATGACGCAATCTGGCAGGAGGTGCGTTCCTCGCGCTTGGCGTTCGGCTTCCCCGAAAGCGACATTCCCACCATGAGTGTGGATGCTGCTGAACGCAAAGCCATCTTCCAACGCGCCTGGGAAGGTGGCGGCGGTTTCCGCTACATGTTCCAGACCTTCAACGATATCGCCACCAGTGAAGAGGCCAATATCGAGGCGCAAAACTTCGTTCGCGAAAAAATCGCCGAGATCGTCACCGACCCAGAAACCGCACGCAAGCTTATGCCTCGCGACCTGTACGCCAAGCGCCCGCTTTGCGACAGCGGCTACTACGCCACCTTCAACCGGGCCAATGTGTCGCTGGTCGACGTTAAGGCCAACCCGATTGAAGAGATCACTGCCAGGGGCATTCGTACGGCAGATGGCGTCGAGCACGAGCTTGATGTGCTGGTGTTTGCTACCGGTTTTGACGCCGTAGACGGTAACTACAAACGCATCGATATTCGCGGCCGCGATAACGTCTCGATGAAGGATCACTGGGCTGACGGTCCATCGAGCTACCTGTCGGTGGCCACCGCTAATTTCCCGAACATGTTCATGATTCTGGGGCCTAACGGTCCGTTTACCAATCTTCCGCCGACGATTGAAACCGAAGTGGAGTGGGTCTCCGATCTAGTCGGGTTCATGGAGCAGAACGAGTTGGCCTGCGTGGAACCGTCTGCGCAAAGCGAGCAGGAATGGGGCAAAACCTGCCAGGACATTGCCGATCAGACGCTGTTCGCCAAGACCGACTCATGGATCTTCGGCGCCAATATCCCCGGCAAAAGCAACAAGGTTTATTTCTACATGGGTGGTTTGGGCGCGTTCAGCGAACAACTGGCAGCGGTCAAGAACGATGACTACCGGGGCTTCAAGTTCAAGGCCTTGAGTATTGATCAGGCGCAATCGCGCCGCGCTACGGAGCTCCTGAAATGAAGTTGAACAACCCTCAACTCTTGCGTCATCAAGCCTACATCGACGGTGAGTGGCTAGCCGCCGACAACGAAAGCACCATCACCGTGGTCAATCCATCGACGGGTGTGACCGTCGGCCAGGTGCCGCGCATGGGCAAGGCTGAAACACGCCGTGCCATCGAAGCGGCCGAGCGCGCGCTGCCGGCGTGGCGTGAGCTTTCTGCCAAGGCCCGCGCCAATACGTTGCGGCGCTGGTACGACTTGATCATCGAAAACCAGCACGATCTGGCTCACATCATGACCCTGGAGCAGGGCAAGCCGCTGCCTGAAGCGCTGGGTGAAATTGTCTTCGGCGCGTCCTATATCGACTGGTATGCGGAGGAGGCGAAGCGGGTCTACGGCGATATTATTCCGGGTGCAACGGACAAACGCTTGCTGGTCATCAAGCAGCCCGTGGGTGTTTGCGCCGCCATTACGCCGTGGAATTTCCCCAGCGCAATGATCACCCGCAAAGCCGGGCCGGCGCTGGCCGCCGGTTGCACCATGGTCATCAAGCCGGCCTCCCAGACGCCGTTCTCGGCGTTGGCGCTGGTGTACCTCGCCGAACAAGCGGGCATTCCCAGGGGAGTGCTGTCGGTGGTCACGGGCGCAGCTGCAGAGATTGCCGAAGAGCTGACCGGCAACCCGGTCGTGCGCAAGATTTCCTTCACGGGGTCCACCGAGATCGGGCGCCAGATCATGGAAAAATGTGCTCATGACATCAAGAAAGTCTCTTTGGAGCTTGGCGGCAACGCGCCCTTTATCGTCTTCGAAGATGCCGATCTGGATGCTGCCGTTGAGGGCGCACTCGCTTCGAAGTTTCGTAATGCCGGGCAGACCTGCGTCTGCGCCAATCGCCTTTATGTGCATGACAAAGTGTACGACGCCTTCGTCGACAAACTCGCTTCAGCGGCGGGCGCTCTGAAGATTGGCGATGGTTTCACCGATGGCGTCACGCTCGGCCCGCTGATCGATGGCAAGGCCGTCGCCAAGGTGCGCGAGCATATCGAGGACGCCTTGGCCAAAGGGGCCAAGGTTGTCCAGGGCGGCGGTGCACATGCTCAGGGCGCCAATTTCTTTGAACCCACGATCCTGGTGGATGTGTCGGACACCGCTCGGGTCGCCAAAGAAGAGACTTTCGGTCCGCTTGCGCCGGTCTTTCGATTCTTTGATGACGCCGAAGTCATCGCTAAAGCCAACGACACCGAATTCGGCCTCGCGGCGTATTTCTACACCGCGAACCTGAGCCGGGTGTTTCGTTTGGGCGAGGCGCTGGAGTACGGCATCGTCGGGGTCAACACCGGGATTATCAGTTCCGAAGCTGCGCCGTTTGGTGGGGTAAAGGCGTCGGGTGTCGGCCGGGAAGGCTCCAAATACGGGCTGGAGGATTACCTGGAGATCAAATACCTGTGCCTGGCCGGCATTTGATCTGTAGCTGCCCACTTTTCACCTGATTACTTTCTTGATTGACCGCAAGGGCGCTGCCCTGCGGTCGGGTCAACGCTGTGTCGTAAAACATAAAAACAATAGGATAAGTCGACATGAACATCGCTTGTACATTGCCGCTGGGGCTCGGGCTCCTGTCATGCATCGCCGTGCCTGCCTCTGCCGACGATGCTTCCTCGAAATGGGGAACCGGAGATTGGGGAGGGGTACGCAATGAGCTACTGGAGCAGGGCGTTGACGTGATTGTCGGTTACGTCGGCGAAGCTGCCACCAATGTTCACGGCGGTTATGACCATGACCGCACTGCGCGCTACACCGCGCAATGGGCACTGGGCACTCACCTGGATCTGCAAAAGTTGCTGGGCTGGAATGACGCCGAGTTCCAACTGCTGGTAACTGAACGCAATGGCAACAACCTCTCCAACGATCGCGTTTCTGATCCCCGCGCGCCGCAACTCAGTTCGGTGCAAGAGGTGTGGGGCAGGGGGCAGACCTGGCGCTTGACCCAGATGTGGTATCGCCAGAAATTTTTCGACAATGCCCTGGATCTCAAGTTTGGCCGCGTGGGCGTCAACGAAGACTTCGCCAGTTTCCCATGTGACTTCCAGAGCCTGTCTTTTTGCAGTGCACCCATCGGCAACGTCGCCGGTGATGTCTGGTACAGCGGGCCTGTGAGCCAGTGGGGCGGGCGGGTACGCTACAACCTCGATGAACGCTGGGCGGTGCAGGTCGGGGTCTATGAGCAGAACCCGTCGAACCTCAGCACCGGCAATGGCTTCAAGCTAAGCGGCAGTGGCACCAAAGGCGCGTTGGTGCCGGTGGAGGTTATCTGGAAGCCATCAGTCGGCAAAGAAGCCTTACCCGGTGAATACCGCCTGGGTTACTACCACAGTAGTGCCAGCGCCAACGATCTATTCGACGACGTCAACGGTAACCCGCAGGTGTTGACTGGCCAGGCGCCAAAGTCGCGCAGCAGCAAACACGGCGCATGGATCATTGGCCAACAGCAGGTCACTACCCATAACGGCGATGCCTCACGCGGCCTTAGCGTATTTGCCAGCCTGACCGTGCATGACAAGGCCACCAGCGGTATCGAGAGTTTTCAGAACATCGGTGCGGTCTACAAAGGCCCGTTTGATGGGAGGCCCAAAGATGACCTCGGCTTGGGCATCGCACGTCTCAAGGTCAATGACGATGTCACCAAGCGCCAGCACCTGATCAATGACAGCACGGGCATCAGTGACTATGACGACCCACAGTACGTTCCAGTGCAGCACAGCGAATACAACATCGAACTCAATTACGGCGTACACGTGACCAACTGGCTAACCGTGCGCCCGAACGTGCAGTACGTGCGCAATCCAGGCGGCGTCTACGAGGTGGACAATGCCTGGGTTGCCGGTGTGAAGCTCCAGGCGAGCTTTTGAGCCGGGGCATTGTGTGACCAGTCTTTAACCCCCATCACGAATAAGAAGGAACACCAGAATGAGTAAGTCCTTGGGAAAAGTTGCTTTTGTAACCGGTGCGGGTCAAGGGATCGGAGAGGCCATTGCCTTACGCTTGGCCGCAGATGGTTTTGCCGTAGCCTGCGCCGATATGAATCTTGAAACAGCCGATCAGGTGGCTGAAAACATCAGGAAAACGGGCGGCAAAGCCCTGGCGATAAAGGTCGATGTTGCCGATCGCGAGGATGTTTTCAAGGCTGTGCAGGCAGCGCTGGAGGGCTTGGGTGACCTGCATGTGGTCATCAATAACGCAGGCATTGCGCCAATTGCTCCAATCGAAGCGATTACGCCAGAGATCTATCGGCGAACGTTCGACATCAATGTGGGTGGTGTTCTCTGGGGCATACAGGCGGCAGTAAACGCGTTCAAGGCGTTAGGTCACGGCGGCAAAATCATCAGTGCTTCGTCGCAGGCCGGTCATATCGGCAATCCCGACCTGGCGGTGTACGGCGGGACCAAGTTTGCCGTGCGTGGCATCACCCAGACCGCGGCCCGGGAATTGGCTCACCTGGGTATCACGGTAAATGCCTACTGCCCTGGCATCGTGAATACACCGATGATGCGCAAGGTCGCCCAGGACGTGGCCGATAACGCGAATCAAAGCATTGAATGGGGGATGGAACAATTTGCCCAGCACATCACCTTGAAGCGACTTTCCCAGCCTGAAGATGTGGCGGCCTGCGTTTCCTTCCTGTCCGGCCCTGACTCCGACTACATGACCGGTCAGGCCGTGATCATTGATGGCGGAATGGTATTTAACTGATTCGTCATCAGCGCAATGGAACGTTCAAGCGTGCACACGTTGAACGTTTTGCGCATGCGACGTGAGGGAGTGAGATGACTATTACCAAAGGCATTGCATCGCCGGCCAAATTTCTGGTCCAGGCCGATGCACTGGTGGATTTAGCGATACATGGCAAAGCCTTCGGGGCCAATGCCTATTTGATCTGCGATCAATTTATCGTCGGCCGGGTTCATGAGAAAGCGATGCCGGGGTTCAAAAACGAACAACGCGCCGAGTTGGCCGTGTTTGGCGGGCAGTGTTCCGATAGTGAAATTAACAGGCACGTGGAAGCGGCGCGTGGGGCTGATTATGTCGTCGGAATAGGTGGTGGAAAAACCTTGGATACCGCCAAGGCGGCGGCACACTTCCTGGAAAAACCCGTGTTGATCCTGCCTACGTTAGCCTCTACGGATGCTCCCTGTACGGCGATTTCGGTGATTTACAACGACGACGATACGTTTAATCGCTATTTGTTTTTATCCAAAAACCCGGACGTTGTTTTAGCCGACACACGTATTCTGGCCGAACAACCCCCGCGGTTTTTTGCAGCAGGCGTGGGTGACGGTCTGGCCACGTATTTCGAGGCTCGGGCGTGCTTTGCCGCGCAACGCGACAATCTGATCTTGGGCAATGACGGCAAGATGCTCAAACCCACATTGATCGGGTTTGCGATTGCCCAAACGTGCTACGAGACCATCAAAAAGTATTCGGCCCAGGCGGCATTCGCGGTGCAGAAGAAAGCCATTACCGCCGCCCTGGAGAATACGATTGAAGCCACCATTTACATGTCGGCAGTCGGGGCCGAGTCGGGTGGTTGCGCCGCTGCGCATGCGATCCATAACGGAATGACCAACGTGCATGATCTGCATGGCGCACAGCACGGCGAAAAAGTCGTGTTCGGCCTGTTCACCCAGCTCGTGATGGAAGCTTCGCCTATGGCTGAGATTGAGGAGGTAGTGGACATTGCGATGGCCGTCGGTTTGCCTCTGACACTCGAAGATTTAGGGCTTAAACACTTCAAGGAAGCGGAGTGGAGAATAGTCGCCGAGTTGGCCTGCGATAAAAACGACACGATGCACAACATGCCTTTCACGGTGACGCCGGACCTGGTGTATGACGCGATCGTGGCGACTGACGCATTGTTGCATGGCTTCAAGAGACAAAAGGCTGTGCATTAGCCCCTTGAATGAGTACCCGTTTTGAGGCGTCCGTAGCGCTCAAACGGTTTGGCGCCGTCAATCGTTCAAACGGATTGGCGGCGCCTTTTTTTGAACATGGCACTGAGGGTGCCAATATTACCTGGCCTGCGCTGCGCCTTTGAGCTTGGCGACTTGGGTTGCCAATACATCCATCAAGTCCGGGGACAGGCAGTCGTAGGTCTCCAGTCCGATTGAACGCAGACGCGTGCGGATGCCCTTCATCTGCTCAGGAGGCGTGCCGGTTTCTATGACCGAAGAAACGAACGCCGCGAATCCCGGAGCAGACCAACCAGCCTGTGGCGACAGTTCAGTGTGAACGAAGTCCAGGCCATAGAAAGCGTGGTCCTTGTTCTCGATGCGCCCGTACATGTGCGCATGACACGCGGTGCAGGCGTGGCGCTGAATGGCCGCGTTCTTGTCCACAATAGCGAGCTTGTCTGCATGTGCAGTGACGCTGACGGTGTCACGCGGTACCACCGCAATGACGGCAAATGTAGCGCCCGCTGGTTTCCAGCATTTGCTGCAGCCACAGGCATGGTTATGCAGGGTCTGGGCCGCGATTGTCACCTCGACCTTATCCGCAGCGCACAGGCATCGCAGTGTGCCCCCGGTAAAGTCAGAAGCAGTAGCGGATAGGCCGTTATCCAGTGACGGATGAAGTTTGATATCGCTCACTGTGTATCTCCAGATCGGTAAGGAACTCGAAATGACCCGAGGGGCTTTGCGCCCCTGGGCTTCACGTCAGTATTTGATGACGGTGCGGATCGACTTGCCTTCATGCATCAGGTCGAACGCTTCATTGATGCGTTCCAGTGGCATGGTGTGGGTGACAAAAGGCGCCAGTTCTATTTCACCTTTCATGGCGTCCTCAACCATTTTTGGCAGTTGCGTACGGCCTTTGACGCCGCCGAACGCCGAGCCTTTCCAGGTGCGACCGGTAACAAGCTGGAAGGGACGTGTGGAAATCTCCTGGCCCGCGCCAGCGACACCGATGACGATGGACTGCCCCCAGCCACGGTGCGAACTTTCCAGCGCAGCGCGCATGACATTCACATTACCAATGCATTCGAAGGAGTGGTCGACGCCCCAGCCGGTCGCTTCGATGATGACCTGCTGGATCGGCTTTTCATGATCTTTCGGGTTGATGCATTCGGTGGCACCGAAAGACTTGGCGAGTTCAAACTTGCCCGGGTTGGTGTCCACGGCAATGATGCGGCCAGCCTTGGCCTGGCGCGCGCCTTGAATAACGGCAAGACCAATACCGCCAAGACCGAATACTGCAACGGTGTCCCCCGGTTGTACCTTGGCGGTGTTGTGCACTGCTCCGATCCCCGTGGTTACACCGCAGCCCAACAGGCATACATGCTCAGGGTTGGCGTCAGGGTTGATCTTCGCGACAGAGACTTCTGCCACCACGGTGTACTCGCTGAACGTCGAGCAACCCATGTAGTGATAGAGCGGCTGGCCATTGTAGGAAAAGCGCGTAGTGCCATCGGGCATAACGCCTTTGCCCTGAGTCTCTCGAACCGCGACGCAAAGGTTGGTCTTCCCGGACTTGCAGAACAGACATTCGCCGCATTCGGCAGTGTACAGAGGGATAACGTGGTCGCCTGGCTTGAGGCTGGTGACGCCTTCGCCCACTTCCACAACGATGCCAGCACCTTCATGGCCCAGGACCACAGGAAACAGGCCTTCAGGGTCATCACCCGACAAGGTGAAGGCATCGGTATGGCACACACCGGTATCGGTGATTTTGATTAGCACTTCGCCTTTGCGGGGTGGCGCAACATCGATCTCGACGATTTGAAGTGGCTTGCCCGGTTCAAATGCAACTGCAGCACGTGATTTCATAAAGGTATTTCTCCAAGTGGTAATGCTCGTATGGCTGGTGAAACGTAGGGCCCGAAAGGTTCGGTGCTTACTTGAGGTAAGTGCGCACCAGTGAAACCACCTCATCGATCGAGGCACGCTGTGCCTGCGACGTGTCGGTTAGCTGTGAAAACTCTTCCCTGAGATGGCTCTCTAGAACGCCAGCCATCAAGCCGTTTACCGCGCCACGCAGCGCTGCAATCTGCTGCAGAACCGGGCCGCATTCAGCGCCTTGTTCAAGTGCAGCTTGCAGGGCATCCAGTTGGCCCCTGACCCGATTGACTCTGCCTAATACACGTTTTTTTTCTGCGGGCGAATGTGGCATTGAGCAACTCCAGTATGGGCGTGGTGGCCATGGTACGCCGGTACTGAGGGGAGCATTTGAATATACTGACCGGGAGTATATTGGCCCGCCTTGCAAACAAACATCGGCATTTTGTTTGGGGACTGATCGCAATCTGTTTCTAATGGCTCGCGGTGCGCCGGCTGCAGCGGCTACGGAGCGGGCGTCTAGAGGGGGCGACCAGGCTGAATCTGGAGTTGGTCTCGTAGCGAGATCGCCAGCGCTTCTACTGCCGTCTCGTTGCGCCGATAGAAGTGAAAGGTGCCCGTCCGACAGACATCAACCAAGGTTGCCTCCCTGAGTACGGCCAAATGTTGGGACACGGTCGATTGGGACAGGCCGCAAAGTTGCGTGATCTGGCCGACACTGATTCCCCGTTCAACGTCCCACTCCTGCTGGGGGAAATACAAAAGTGGTGCCTTTAGCCACTTTAGGATTTCCCGCCGCAGCGGGTGGGCAATCGCGCGCACAGCGGCATCGACGTCAGGCGAGGGGCATTTTTGCTGTTTCTCACACATGGGCTGTCCCATCGCTCCAGGCTGGATCAACTCGCCATGTCGGCCAAGGATTCGGCGATGAGTTGGTAGGATCGGCAGCGAGCCTTGGCGTCATAAATGCGCGCATCAATGATCACTTCATCCACCTGGGTCGTTGTAATGAACTGGCGCAGCCAACTGCTGACGTCGTCCTGGTCACCAGTCGCGGTGCACTGCATCGCCTGATTAAGCGTGTGCCGATCATTATTTGTAAGCGTATCCATAAAGCCCTCCGAGGGACGTGGTAACGGGCCTGTTTTCCCGGTGTACAGGTTGCACACCCACTGCCGGTGAGAGCTCGCGATGTAATCGGCTTCGGCCCGTGAGGGGGCAGCAAAGACATTCACGCCCGCGATCACATAGGGCTGCTTGAGCGCCGCAGATGGGCGAAACGAAGTACGGTAGTGCGTAATCGCATCCATCAAGAAGCGCGGTGCGAAATGTGACGCGAAGGCATAGGGCAGCCCGAGCTTGGCGGCAAGGTCTGCGCTGTTCATGCTCGAGCCCAGGAGCCAGAGTGGCGCGTGGTGGGGGCCGGGAATCGCCCGCACCGGCTGATGCCCGTTGTCCGCCAGGTAATCCTGCACGTGTTGAATGTCCTGCGTGAAGTCACGCTCTGAAGCGTCACCGCGCAGGGCGCGGATGGCCGCCCCCGCTGAACCTGGTGCTCGACCGATACCCAGGTCGATGCGGCCAGGGAACAAGGTGGCCAATGTGCCGAACTGCTCGGCCACCATCAATGGGGAGTGGTTGGGCAACATGATGCCGCCGGAGCCCACCCGCAGTGTGTTGGTGGCCGCTGCCAAATGCTGAACGAGCAGTGTGGTGGCCGAGGACGCGATGCCCGGAAGGTCGTGATGCTCGGCGACCCAGTAACGTTTGTAACCATGGGCTTCCACATGCCGCGCCAGTGCGACAGCGTCATCCAGGGTGTCAGTGAAGGTTTTACCTTCGCCAATCATCATGAGGTCAAGAACAGAGAGGGCAGTCATTGCAGGCTCCTTTTTCATGTCAGGTGGAGAGGGCGTTACAGCGATGTAAAGTCAGACCAGTGCGGATGACGATCCAGGCGACGATCAATATCGCGAAGGGTTGCCAGGCAGCGTTGCAGTTTCAGGTAAATATCGCCGCCGTAGTCCCAACCGAGCACGCCAATGCTGCCTGTGTAGCCGACGCTGTTCAGCGCCGCGACCACGGCAAAGTTGTCCAGCTCTCCACGGTCAACCGGCTCCATCGTGGCCACGCCGCCCCAGCCCAGTTCACTGAGCGCGCTGCCTGAAAGTACAACCTGCATCAACCAGGGTTGCATCGTTTCAAGACGCTGTTGAAGTTCGCCTTCCTGACTGGCGTACCAGTGATAGCCGTTGAACGATGCACCCAGGCGCGGGTGAGCGAAGTATTCGCAGATCTGCACCACTTGAGCCGTGGTCTGGGTGACGTGGTGAAGATGGGGATACAGAGCGATTCTTAAGCCGCGCCGTTCTGCGATGGGTAGCAGCGACTCGATGAACCGCATGATGGCCTGGCTGCCGTTGACCGAGGTCTGGACCGCCAGTTCGATGAGTTCGACCCCTTCGACGCTTTCAATGATGCGCCGTATAAGCTGATCATTGCGGCCTTCGTGCAGCACCAGGTACAAGCCCTCGACACGCAGGCCGTGCTGCTCGCCAACGCGCGGCAGCAGGCGCAGGTCGGTCAGCGGCGTGCCGCCCCAAGCCGAAACAGTGAGGCCGTCATAACCGAGTTCGGCGAGCATTTCGCACTGTGACTGGAAGGCATAAACGCCCATTGAAGAGTAAAAAAATGAATCGAGTGCATGGACACGATGGGCCACGGTCTATCTCCTCGCCTAGCGTGGCGTCTCGGTCAATAGGGCCCATTCAGGGTGTGCGGCCAGGCGTTGCTCCATGGAACGATATGCCGTCGCTGAACGGCGCAGGTTGCCGTAGACGTCGCCTCCCATACTTTGCCATCCCAGCACGCCGACACGCCCCGTAAAACCGCGACGTTCCAGGGCACCCAGCAGGACGAAATTATCCATCTCACCCTCATCAAGTGTTTCGATGGTCGCCAGCCCGCCCCAACCCAACGGAGAACGTCGTGTGCCGGCAATATTCACGTGCTGGAGCCAAGGCCACATCGCATTAAGGCGTTCTTCCAAGTCTTGCTCTTCAGTGGCGTACCAGTGATAACCGTTGAACACGATATTGAGCAGGGGATGGTTGAACTGCTGGCACAGTGCGACGGCTTCCGAGGTCGTTTGCATGCCGTAGCGTGCGTGCGGATAAAGGTTGATGCGCAGGCCTCTGCGCTCACAGATAGGCAACAGACGCTCAAGCATGCGGCGGTCAAAGTTCGTGACTTCATCACCTGAATGCAGCGCCAGTTCAATGGTGGTGCAACCCTCAATGCTCTCGAAAACCTGGGTCACGAACTGTTCGAGGCCCTTGCGGTAGATCAAGTAGACCGCGCCCACGTCAAGGCCCCAGGTCGGTTTGACTTGAGGAATCGACTTTAGGTCCTGGCTCCACGCAGACATCGTCAAGCCTTGGTAGCCAAGCTCGGCGAGCATTTCGCACTGTGCGGCCAGGGGATAGGTGCCCATGGCGGTCTGGAAGATGAAATCCATATGGTGAAGGGGGTGTTTCATTGGGCGGCCTGCATGGGTTGAGGGTCGACGGGGAGGGCAATGCTCGGAAAATGAGGCAGCAGGTATTCAGCCAGCTCATCGATGACTTCAGCGGCAGGGCGGCGTTGAGGTTTGAAGTGCAGGGCGACATGACCCACCCCCTGATCCTGCTGGCGTTTCCAATGTTCTATCAGCGCATTACGCCCGGCGCGCAGCACACGTCCCGCCTGAACGGGATGGTTCGGATCGCGATCCAGATCAAACAACGTGCCGTAGCCATAGGGTTTGTGCACCTCGTTGCCACAGACGGCGCGCCAGCGCTCGATCACCTGGGGAATCAACGCAGGGTTGGAGGTGTAGGAAAGAATCCCGTCAGTGTTTTCACCGATCCATTCCAGCGACTGACCTGCGTGGCCGACGATAAGGGTGGGCAAGCGCGCCCCAACGGGTTTGGGGATCAGGTCAATTTCGCCATTCAACTGGCCATAAAAACGCGACGTATGCTTTGCCCAATGGCTTTGCGTGGTTGCGCGGATGATGCCCAGTGCGTCCCGGAAGCGTTCGGCACGGTTGTCAAAATCCAGCCCGAAAGCCGGGTATTCGATCGGCCGGTCGCCGGTGGCCAGCCCCAGTATGAATCGGCCGCCGAGCAGTTGGTCCACGCTCGCGGCCTGCTTGGCAACAATCAGAGGATCGCGCAACGGCAGGACAATACCCGCCGTGCCAATCGCAACTCGCTTGGTCACGGCAGCCAGGTAACCCGCATAGACCAGTGGATCGAGGATCTGGCCGACGTCCCCGAAATTGGGGTCATAAAATGGTACATCGCGCAGCCAGATCGCCGAAAATCCGGCTTCGTCTACGCGTTGAGCCATCTGCGCGTGATCCTGCAGGGTGGGGCCTGGGCTGTTGGGGTAGCTTTCCAGCGGGGCAATGAAACCGAAGGTCAGATGTCCCGGTTTGAATACGCGGGCATAGCCAGGGTGTCGCTGAAGCTCCGGCGCGATTGCGCGTGCGCAAGGTTGAGAAGTCATCGGAGTACGCTCGTAGTAACGGATGGCGGTGACGTTGAAGGCGAGAAGCACTGCATAAAGTCACGATGGAGGGGACTATAAGCGGTATGATTTGAAAGAAAAACAGGATGAAGTTCCGATCATTTGTGAAAAAAACGCTCAAATAGGCGAGGCTGTTCATGGATCATTTTGGCGCGCTCAGCGCATTCGTTCAGGCGGCGCAGACCCGCAGCTTCACTGAGGCCGGGCGCAGGATCGGGGTGTCTTCCTCGGCCGTTGGCAAGGCCGTCGCGCGGCTTGAGGAAGAGTTGGGCGTGCGGCTATTTCATCGCTCCACGCGGGCGATTACCTTGACGGCCGAGGGCAGTCTTTTTCTGGAGCGTTGCCAGCGGATTTTTGCCGAATATGAAGTCGCCAAACGCGAGCTTACGCAGGCTGCAGGCAACCCCCAGGGCAAGTTACGCCTCGGTTTGCCACAGCTCGGCATGCGGTTGATGCCTCATCTGATTGCGTTTCAGCAAGCGTATCCAGAAGTGGAATTGGAGCTGGAGTTCAGTGATCGCTTGGTCAATGTGATCGAGGAGGGCTTCGATGCGGTGATGCGCATCGGCGAAGTCGACGATTCCCGACTGATGATGCGTAAGCTCAATGGCTACAGTCACCGGTTGGTCGCATCGCCAGATTACCTCTCGCGTCGCGGTGTCCCTTCGCGGCCGACGGACCTTTCGAACCATGCTTGCCTGCGATACCGCTATCCCACCAGCGGTAAGCTTGATCCCTGGCCGCTGGTGACAAAGAAAGGGCAAGACACGCTGGAGCTGGGGCAATCGGCGACGTCCAACGCGATTGAAGCCTTGCTGGCAATGGCGGAGGCGGGGCAGGGTATCGCCTGCCTGCCCGACTTTTTTATCGAGGATGCCATCGCGACAGGGCGCTTGGTGCCGGTGTTGGACCGGTATATCAGTGATCACCGCACGTTCAGCATCCTGTGGCCGTCCAGCCGACAGCCGCTGCCCAAGATCAAAGCGTTTGTCAGCTTCATGGCGTCACGTCTGACGTGAGCCCGTGTTGGCCCCAAACGCAGCTGCCGGCGCTCTGGGTTCCCAAGGCGCCGGCAGCTGTTGCGTGGGGTTCAATCAAGCATTGTTGGATGGCTTGGCTGCAAAGGCGCCATCACCCAGCAATGCAACAACCAGTGCGGTCATGCTCAGGTAGATCGGATATTCCCAGCCGCCATTGGCGTTGGTGAAGCTCCAGCCGTTACCGAAGTGTACGGTCGCCGCGACGAACAGTTGGACCACTGCCAGTGCTGCTACCCAGCGTGCATAGACACCTAATACCAGCATCAAGCCGCCGATCACTTCGAAAGCCATGACCGGATAGGCCAGGAAGCCTGGAAAACCGATGGACTCGAAAAAGCCTGCGGTGCCCGCCGGGGTGAATACCAGCACTTTGGTCAAGCCGTGGGCGATGAACATGATGCCCAGCGCCAGGCGCATTACGAGTGCAGCGTAGGGTGCAGTGCGAGAATCAATCATGGTGTAGCTCCTTTTATTTAGTTGGGAAGGGACAGCGTGTGGCGCAGCCATTGAGAAAAGTCGGCCAGTTCTTCACCGATAATCTCGTGGGCCATGTTGTAGAAATGGGTTTCGTGCTTGACGCCGATGCGATCCAGCCAGGCATCTGCCTCGTTCGCCCAGTCCACCGGCAGGACGGAGTCCTGGTGACCGTGGGCAATGAAGGCCGTGACCGACTTGAGGCGCTCGGCTGAAGCAATCCTTGGGGCAACCTCGCGCAGCATGCGGCCGCTCAATATTGCAAAGCCAGCCACCAGTTCCGGCTCGGTGACGCCCAGGCTCGCACTCATGATGCCGCCCTGGCTGAAGCCTGCGATCACGGTTGGCAGGGCGGGCAGCGCTTCGATAAAGCGCTGCAAAAGCTGGCGGCTGGATTCCGCCTGTTCCTGGTTGAAGGACGGACCGTTGCTGGTGAAGCTCACCTGGTACCAGGCAAAGCCTTGCGGGCCGACCTGCAAGGGTGCGCGAACCAGAATGACTTCCAACTCTTCGGGAAGCGATTCGGCCAAGGCAGCAAGATTGCCCTCGTTCGAGCCCACACCATGCAGCAGGATCAGGCGACCTTTAGGCGTGAAGGTGCTGCAGCCTTTGCGGAAAAACAGACCTGTTTGTGGTTCGCGGGCTGCGTCGGAAAATGTAGTGTCACGCATGGTCGATACTGCCTTGAGTTTGTTGAAAAGGTTCGCCGCCATTGGACGGGGCCGAGGAGAACAAGTAGCTGTCCATTGCCAGCACGCCGTAGGTCACGCCGCCTTCCAATACCTGCGTCTCGTAGCCTTCCCCGGCTGCGCCCAGGGCGATCAGCAAGGGTAGAAAGTGTTCATCGGTGGGGTGAGCCCGCTCAGCCGACGGCGCATACTGTTTGAAGTCCAGTAATTGCCCGGTGTTACCGTCTTGCAGGGTTTGAGCTGTCCACGCGGCGAACGCATCGACATAGGGAGCGCTCTCGCGGGTGGTTCCACGGAACTCATACAAGTTGTGGGTCAGGCTGCCTGACGCGACGATCAGTACATTCATGTCTCGCAGCGGCTTGAGCGCATCGCCCAGCTTCCAGGCCTGATGGGTGTCAAGACTGGCCGGCATGGAGACCTGGACCACCGGGATATCCGCCTCGGGTGCCAGGTACAACAACGGTACCCAGGCGCCATGGTCCAGGCCGCGTTGAGCGTCCAGCCGCGACTGCCAGCCGGCTGCCTGCAACAGGTCTACGATATGACCAGCCAGGGCGGGCGCCCCCGGTGCTGGATAGCTCAGTTGATACAGTGCGTCGGGAAACCCTCCAAAATCATGGATGGTCGCAGGCGCGGTGCTCGCCGTGACAAGGACTTCGCCTCGTGTCATCCAATGCGGAGAGAGTACGACGATGGCGTCAGGTCGCGGCAGCTCGCGACCGACCTGAGCCAGGCGGGGACCCGCCAAGCCAGGCTCGATGGCGAACATTGGAGCACCATGAGACACAAACAGCAGGGGGAACGGGGTGTTCATGGTGGAATGCTACTTGTTAAGCCAGACAGGGGCGATGGAAGTGCCAAGGCCGGCGCCGTAGCCGAGGTAGATGTTCAGGCCTGCCAGCGGCTCCAGGTAGCGAGCGTTGATCAGTGCGCCGGTATCGACGGTGTTCCAACCCAGGCTGCGAGCCAGGGCGGTTGCTGTCTGCTTGGCGCGTTCACTGTCACTGGCCACGAATACGCTCCCACGCTGGTCATTGGCGAAAGTCGGTCCATCGCCCAGCACTTGAGCAAACAGAGTGTTGAAGGCTTTGACGACCTGGGCCTGTGGGACTGCCTTGGCGATTTCTTCGCTGGCGCTGGTGACGTGGCCGATGGTCAGCGACATGTAATCGGCGCTGAGCGGGTTGGTGATATCGATGATGACCTTGCCGGTCAGATCGCCCAGGCTCTGCAGCGCTGAGACAGCATCTGCGTAGGCAGTGGCAAGCACTACCACATCGCTGTCGCCCAGCGCCTGGTCGGCTGTAAAGGCGGTTACCTGTTCGAACCGGGCTGCCAGCGCTTCTGCCTTCTGGATATCACGGCCCGTAATACGGACAACGTGACCGGCGCCAGACAACTGCTTGGCGAACGCTGAACCCATGTTGCCGGTCCCCACTACTGTAATTTTCATATCGACCTCTTTTGCGTTGGTTTGTGTTTCGATGGGCTCAGTTTATAGGTTGTAAATCTGAGATAAATAAGGCCGAATGTGATGCATAGTCCCAGTAAGTGAGACAGTTATGGACAGAGCGTTGGAAATGCAGGTGTTCTGCACAGTGGTCGATAAAGGGACTTTTGTAGGCGCGGCCGAACCGCTCGAAATGTCTAAGGCCGCTATCTCGCGGTATGTGAGTGCCCTTGAGGAACGATTGGGCGCACGGTTGCTGCATCGCACCACACGCAAGCTTTCGCTGACCGAGGAGGGTCGGCAGTTCTACCATCAGGCACGAGAGGTGCTTACCCTGATGGATCAGGCAGAGGAGGCGGTATCGTCCGCAGCGCCGGAACCTAGCGGGGTTTTACGGGTGAATGCGCCAGTCAGTTTCGGCGTTCTGCACCTTGCGCCGCTGTGGGGGGCGTTCATGAGTGCCCACCCGAACGTCGAGTTGGATATCAGCCTGAATGACCGTTTGGTGGACCTGGTGGATGAGGGCTTCGACGCGGCGATACGTATTGCGCGCATGGAGAATTCGTCCCTGGTGGGGCGGCGGCTGGCTGGCACACGTATGTGCCTGTGTGCTTCCCCCGAATATTTGGCGAGTCATCCCCCGCTACGCACGTTGGCGGACCTGGCTGAACATGGGGTCATTGCCTATACCAACTTTGCGACGGGCAATGAATGGCCGTTCGACGGGCCCGACGGTCGCGTCAGCGTGCGCACCCGCTCGAGTGTGCGCTGCAACAATGGTGATACGTGCCGCAGTATCGCCCTTGCGGGTGGTGGCATTGCCCTGCAACCAAGCTTTATGGTCGGTGAGGATTTACGCAGCGGAGCGCTAGTGGAAATCCTGCCTGAATACCGCTCCATCGAGTTGGGCATTTACGTGGTTTATCCCACGCGCAAACACCTGGCGAGCAAGGTGCGAGCGCTGACCAGCTTTCTGACTGAACGTTTCGCCCATCCCAAGTGGGAGCGCTGAAGGGTTTAAGCGGCACGCATCAGGAGCGCTGCAAAAAGCTGTGCAGGTCAGCGGCGAATTTTTGCGGATTCTTGAATGCCAGAAAGTGATCGCCCTGTTCGGCCTTGTCGTACACATACAGTACCGAGTCACTGATCACTGAATTCATCCACTTTTGACTGTCCAGCCAGTCACTGTATTCACCGGTAAAAATCGCGGTGGGCACGTCGATCTTGGTTTGGATGACATCTCGCCAGTCGTTAGTGACGTGGTCGAAAAGCACCAACCCGGTAAACGCCATGTCATCCATTATGGCCGCCTGGACCAGGCTGATTACGTTGTGAAAGTAGGGTGAGTCGAGCGCCACCGCGCGCTCGACAACCCGACTTTTTGAAATCAATTGATTAGTCGGTGTCATATTCACGTAGGAATCGATCATGCGTTCCGGCGAGGTGGTGAACGCGCCCGCTTCCAGCCGCTGTTTTTCCGTCCAATCAGCGTGACAATATATCGAAGGTGCCTGGTCGATGATGCTCAAGGTTCGAATACCTTGTGTACCGAACAGATCGATGTAAGCCCACATGACCGAGGCACCCATCGACCACCCGCAGTAATGCGCGTCGGGCACGCCCAGATGTTCGGCAAACTCTTTTACGTCCATGGCATAACGGGAAATGCGATTGCCCGACGCCGTTTTCTCGGAAAATCCTTGGTTGCGAACATCCAACACGTAGACATGATAGTGATTGCTGAGAATGTGCATGAGGTGGAAATACATCGCACCGTTGGCAGACCAGCCTGGGATAAAAATCAATGGCTGGCCTGCACCCGCTTCCCAGTAAGCCAGGTTTACACGGTCACTGGTGGTGAAGCTGCTGACTTTAAGGTCGGGAAAATCCGAGGCGCGGAATGCCTGGCCGATGATTTCGTGGGGAAAGTAAAAGTCTTCGCCGAGCATAGTCGGGAGTGATTGATTGATCAGAGGGTATTCCACGGTCCAATCCTGTGTCGTTTTAAATAACGTTCAAGCGACGATTTCCGGCGCCGGCTGTCAGTTGGCCGCCCCCCATTACGTCAATTCGCTTCCAAGCCAAGATAGCCCTTGGACAGTTAGAGGATAAATACTCAAAATGCCTGAACATTCGAAACGGATCATTGGTAATGGATCGTTTGAGCAGTATGGCCGCATTTGTCAAAGCCGTGGAAATGGGGTCTTTCAGTGCTGCTGGTGATGCATTGCAGATGTCGGCGCAATTGATCGGCAAGCATGTGCATCACCTGGAGCAGCACCTCAGCGTGCGCTTACTCAATCGCACCACGCGCAGACAAAGCCTCACCGACTTCGGGCGCGAGTTTTACGAGCGTTCCAAATTCATCCTGGCCGAAGTTGAAACCGCCGAAAACCTGGCAGCCCATACCCAGACTGCCCCAAGCGGACGGCTACGCATCAATGCGCCCGTCAGCTTCGGCATGCAGTCCCTTGCACCATGCCTGCCGGCGTTTATGGAGGCCAACCCGCAGGTGAGCGTCGAGCTTAGCTTGGCCAATAGTGCTGTTGATCTTATCGATGAGGGCTTTGATGTGGTTTTCAGAGTCGGTGTGCTGGCCGACAGTGGTTTGGTCGCCAAGGCACTGGCGCCCTACAGGCTAGTGTTGTGCGCTGCGCCGTCTTACCTCGAAGGCAAGCCTGCGATTGAAACTCCGTGGGACCTGCAGAGTCATGAGTGCCTGGGGTTTTCCCACACCGAGCTGCGCACGCACTGGACATTCGATGGGCCTGAAGGAAAAGTCGTTGTTCCAGTAGGCAGTCGATTGATGGCCGATCACGGCGAACCGCTGCTGTGCGCCGCGTTGGCCGGGTTGGGGATACTGCTTCAACCGGTGGAACTGGTACGCAAATCACTGCTCGCCGGGGAGCTAGTCACGCTGCTGCCAGATTACCCGCCACCCAGTCGCCCCCTGCACGTGCTCTACGCGCCCGACCGCCGGCTCACGCCGAAATTGCGCAGTTTTCTCGACTTCGCCACGCAGACATTCGGTGCTGATTTCGTTGAGACTGAGCTCTTTTGAAACAGGCTGTTGTAGATGACCAACCTGAATCGACATTTTTCCAAGAGCGGCTAACACATAAAGTGGCCACTTTGTTTTCTACGTAACGGTAGGAACTGATGGCGGGCATACCGGCCCGTACATTCTTGAAGGAGAAATGATGAATATCCAACTGAAGACGAAACGCGCACTGGTTACCGCCTCGACCGGTGGCATTGGTTTTGCGGTGGCCAAGGGGCTTGCCGAGACAGGCGCCGCCGTCGTCGTCAATGGTCGCAGTGAAGCTTCTGTGAACGCAGCTGTTACCCGTCTGCTGGCTGAAGTGCCCGGTGCCAGTGTCAGTGGTGTGGCTGCAGACCTGAGTACCGCGCCAGGCGTTGCGGCCTTGTTGGCTGGTGTCAGTGATATCGACATTTTGGTAAACAACGCCGGCATTTATGAGCCGCTGGATTTCTTCGAAGCCGGTGATGACGTGTGGGGCAACTACTGGCATACCAACGTGATGTCGGGCGTTCGCTTAAGCCGTGCGCTGCTGCCAGCCATGGTTGACCGCGGATGGGGGCGGGTAGTGTTCGTTGCGTCTGAGTCTGCACGAAACATTCCGGCGGACATGATTCACTACGGCGTTTCCAAGACGGCCCAATTGGCACTGGCCCGTGGTTTGGCTAAAAGGGTTGCGGGCAGTGGTGTGACCGTCAATAGCGTTCTGCCTGGGCCTACGCTGTCTGATGGCGTCGCGGACATGATGAAGGGCGAAGTCGAACGCACCGGCAAATCCCTAGAGTCGCTGGTCGCCGAGTTTGTCATGCAGCATCGTCCAAGCTCGATCATTCAGCGCGCGGCTAGCGTAGATGAAGTGGCTAACATGATTGTTTATGTCTGCTCGACGCAGGCATCGGCTACCACTGGCGCTTCGTTGAGAGTCGACGGTGGCGTGGTAGACGACATTGTCTGACAGGCGTTAAACGCTGGCGTGACACCTATGGATTCACCACGACGAAGACCACCCTCTGATCGAGCCTCAGCCGGGACCGCCGAGGCTCAACCTTTCGAGGGCAAGCCCAAGCCAAGGGGCTCCAGTAACTGCAAAATCGCCTCTGTGGTCTGGCGTACCACCTTGTCATTACGGCGGTCGGGGTGCATGGCGACCCAAATGTCGAGGTTGAGCATTTCACGGAGGCTGTCCAGCCTTACCAAACGATCGTCACTGTCCCCGATAAAGCACGGTAATCCTGCAACGCCGATCCCGGTGCAGGCTGCCTCATATTGGTGGCTTAAATCTGTGACCTCGCAGGCAACCCGCCTCGGACCGATTAATTCGTATAGCCAGCGCTTGTGGGCAAAGTCACCTTGCCGATCGGTATAACCGATGAATTCCCATTTTTCCTCATTCAGCGCATCCGCGTAGCCAACCTTCGCGTAGAGCGCAAACTGCATCAGACCCACCTTTCGAGTGATGTCGGTATCTTCGATAGGCGGCGAAAGACGCAATGCCAAGTCTGCTTCAAGCCGTGACAAGGATGCGAAGTGGGGCTCGCTGAGAATAGAAAGCTGCACCAGCGGAGACATTCTGGCCAGCTCAGCCAGATTGGGTGTCAGGAAATGCCTGGCCAGGATGGGAGGGGCAGTGATAGACACCTTCGCCCGCACAGTCGACCTAGAAGACAAGCACTTGCGCTCAACGGCGAAGGCCTTTGCTTCAATATCCAAAACATCCTGCATTATCAGCTGACCTATTTCAGTCAGGCGCGATTCACGCGGGAGTCGATCTACCAAGCGTACACTGAGTTGGGCTTCCAATGCGGCGAGCCGCCGGCTGACTGTGGCTTGATTAACATTAAGATTACGTGCAGCGCCCGACAGGCTGCCTGCAGTTGCAATCGCCAAAAAAAATCGCAGATCTTCCCAGTCCATGTGCCATGCGTTTTTGCATTGAATGTGTGCGGATATTAATATTTACGCATTGCTTGTCAAGCGCTACCGTTTAGCTCTTGAAATAACACCGCGACCCCATCTCATGTCCGCCAACACACCCAAAACTACATCCCTGTCAGCAATCCATATCGCAGCTTGCCTTGGTTTTCTTGTCGTCCAACTCGACGTCAGTGTCGTCAACGTCGGTCTAGGTGCGTTAAAAGCCGCATTCGATACGGACCTGACCGGCCTGCAATGGGTCATCAACAGTTATGCACTTGCATTCTCGGCGCTGCTGATCATGGGAGGCGCGTGGGGTGACAAATTCGGTGCCAGAGAAATGTTCGCCTCGGGGTTTGTAATATTCACCATTGCCTCCATAGGTTGCGGCATATCCAATAGCATGAGCATGCTTATAGGGATGCGTATCGTCCAAGGCGTGGGAGCAGCCTTCTTAGTGCCTACCTCCCTGACATTGATACGGCTGGCATTCGAGGATCCTGCCAAAAGGCGATCAGCCGTGGCAGCGTGGGGTGCTTGTGGAGGTATCGCCTTGGCTGCGGGGCCGGTCATAGGAGGTCTGCTGATCGAGTCGCTCGGCTGGCGCAGTGTTTTTTTACTCAACGTCCCAATCGGCCTAATTGCCATCGGATTAATCTTTCGGTATGCACCACCTTCTCCAAAGTTCGATAAGAAAGTGGATTTTCCGGGGCAAGTCAGTATCGGTCTTTGCCTGGCGTCACTGACTTACGCCCTGACTGAATCAAGTTCCCAAGGCTGGGGCATTGAAACGCTATCGACCCTGGCAATCGCCGTACTTTGCGCATTTGCATTCGTCTTGATTGAGCGACGCGTAAAGGCCCCTATGCTGCCAAGTCGACTGGCCCGAAACAGAACTCTGGCAACCACTGCATTGGCAGGTGCCACCATCAATTTCACTTTCTACGGCACCGTGTTCATATTCAGCATCTACTTCCAGTCGTTCCTGCATTACGACGCTTTTAGAACTGGGCTGGCGTTCATACCGCTCACGGCAGTGCTAACTATTTCCACGATGATCTCGTCTCGGATCGCCAGGCGCGTCAGCGCACAGCGCATCATTACTATAGGTTTCCTGATTCAGGCAGCCGGCTTTGTGGCGTTAGCGCGCGTCACCCCTGAGACATCGCTTTGGTACCTGAATATTGCCCTGATGGTCGTGGGGATTGGGAGTGCATCGTCTGTACCTTCGATTACGAACTCGATGCTGTCGTCGGTTTCTTCGCATGACGCCGGCATGGCGTCCGGACTGATGGCATCTGCCAGACAGTTGGGCGGCGTGATCGGTGTGGCAGTGTTCGGGGCCATGATCACCAGCACCGAACCTGCTGCTTTTTCCCGAGGGTTATCGACTGCAATGATTGTCTCAGCGATAGTTTTGTTAGCCTGCATAGCGGTGAATTTTGGGGTCGGCCGAGCGTCCCGAGTGCCCGTCAACGCTGATACGCTTGAATAAATCTTTAGCAGATTCTCTACTTCGGCAGACCTGGATGACCGCAAGTTCTTACCCTGGGCCGGCCGCACAGCACCGATTGCCTGCGGCACCCAGTCCATCCGAGCCTTGAACAATACGCTCATCGAACCGTGGCGCAGAGCACCACACGTGCCTTCCGGCTATTGCATCAGCTCCCGCAGGACCGCAACTTTGGGGTGAGTGTCGGGTGCATCTTCCGGCGTGTACATTCGGTAATGTGTCTTGGATAAAATCCCTTCGGGTGCGCCCAACAGGCACCACCTCAATTACCTATCAAAGCGAACCGATGCGATTAAGTTTGGCCGTGCGTTCACTCAGCACTGGGAACATTACCCAGCTCACTGCTGATACAGATTCGGGCGCCGATTTGACGAACAACACCCTGCGCAACGGCGGGCGACCTCGCCAAAAGCTTGAGCGTGCCCAGAAGGAGAGGGGGAAGTGGAAAGGGTATTGCGGTCGATGGAGGGGAGTTACAGGAGCAAATCTGCGGCAGTCTTGTTGCCAAAAAGTTAGCAATCTACCCGCATGCCCGGACTAACCTGACATACGGGCCCGCAGCTTAAACAAACTGCAAAATGTCGTTCACGGCTTTACGCGGTTTCTGTGGCCAGTTGGCCAAGCCAGGGTAGCCAACGGTGATTAACATCACGGGCACATCTTCATCCGACAGGCCGAACTCTTTGGCGACCGCAGCCTGATCGAACCCGATCATCGGCGTCGATACTAAACCTTGGCCCTTGGCGGCCAACATCAGGGTCATCGCGGCGAGCGAGCCAGAGCGGATTGCTTCGTCGCGCTGCAGCTGAGGATTCTCCTGGTACATGCCTTGAGCCGCACCCACCCACATGTCGTAGATCGATTGGTCAATGATCCCGGCATCAAGTGTCGGCTTCAATGCAGCAGGGAGGGTCGCATGCGGGTTCAGGGTACCGCAGACAATAAATGTCACAGAGGCGTCCATGACCTTTTGCTGGCCGAATGCCAATGGCAACAAGCGCGCTTTAGCTTCGGTGCTGCGCAGGGCCAGAAACTTCCAATTTTGCAGGTTGAAGGCGGAAGGGGCGTGGGTAGCCAGGTCAATCAGTTCGGCAATCTGCGCGTCCGTCAATGAACGTTCAGTGTCGTAGCTGTTGGCGGAAATGCGGGACTTGATAACTTCGGCGATTACGGACATGGCGGTCTCTGTGTGGGATATCGATGCGCAGGGAACGGTTGTCGCTCCTGAGCCTGCGCCTTGATTGAATTCAGCGGCTGAAGCCATCAAATGGGGTCATGTAGACGGCGCCGAAGGGGTCCAGGCGCTTGCGGATTTCAGCGTCGGGTGTGCCGTAGACCACCAGGCTTTTGATGGAACACAGCTCCAGGAATCGCTGGCCGAAGGGCGCAAACGTGGTGTCTACGTGGCTCACCACAGCATCGACGTTATAACGCTCAAGGATATGAACGGTGCTGTTGTCTTCATTGACGCTGTATTCGTAAACCAGTGTGCCCGGCTCAGCACGGGTGGCAGCAACGATGGTGGCGATCAGTGCCTTGAACTCAGCGAATTCCGCGGGTTTGACCGCGAGAGAGAACAGGCAGGAAATATGCGGATGCATGGTGGTTTTCTCCAGCAGATTTTTAACAAATACCTGCACGGCAGCATCGCGGGTCTAGCCGATGCATACGGTGCAGGTCGGGGGCGTCAGGACTTTTGGGGTGCTTCCCCGAAAAGCTTGCCGGCGCCGGCCCAATCCGATGCGGCTACATCTTCGAAAATCACGTAAATGTAATTGGCATCGGTCCCGGTGTGTTTAACGATGCTTTCGGTGATGTCTGCGGCAACAGCGGCTTTTTGCGCGTGTTCTTTACCTTCGAACCAGCTCACACGTACTACAGGCATGATGTTGTCCTTCTAATCATTGATGATCGGGAGAAAGGTGCGCGACGTAGGATCACGATCGACACCGTTGCATTGCTGGAGTCCATCTTACTGTTGAATATTCTGGCGATAAATAATCTAAAACTATAATCTGGGTAGATCAGAACTCTACAATTATCGAGCTGCCATGGTACCTATCGATTCGTTTCAAGGCGTCATCACATTCGTCGTCGCGGCACGCTCGACCAGCTTCACTCAGGCTGCCGAGCGCCTCGGGGTGTCAAAATCTGCTGTAGGCAAAGCCATTGCGCGCCTGGAAGAACGCTTGGGCACACAATTGTTTCATCGCACAACGCGGCGCATTTCCCTGACCGCGGATGGTGAGGCGTATTTCGTTGCGTGTTCTTCCGCCCTTGAAGAGATCGGTGCCGCAGAGAGCGGATTGGGGCCCGGTGGTGGCGAGCCCTCCGGACGCCTGCGAGTCGACATTCCTGTGGCATTCGGGCGTCGGGTCGTGGCCCCATTGCTGTTTGAGATCGCCAACAAGTACCCGGCTTTGCAACTGAGCCTGACGTTCTCCGATCATCTGGTTGACCCCTTCGAGGAAGGCATCGATTTACTGGTTCGCTTTGGAGAACTGCAAGACACCAGCGGTCTGGTAGCGCGGCGCCTGACCCGACAACGCTGGGCCATTTGTGCCTCACCCGACTATCTGATGCGCTTTGGCGTCCCGCAGACCTTGGAAGACCTGAGCCAGCACCGTTGCATTGTCGGGCATCGACGCGGCCAGCCGCTGTCGTGGCGGGTCATGCAGGCAGGGCAGACCGTACGTTACGCGCCACCTTCAACCCATCAGATTGGTGATGGGGAAGCCATGATTCTCGCGGCGGTCGCTGGCGCCGGTTTGTGTCAGATGCCACGCAGCCTGTTCCAGGAGGATATCCAGACGGGCAGGCTGGTGGAGGTTCTGCAAGGGTACGAACCCGAAGCTGTCGATGTCCATGCAGTGTGGCCGAAGGTGTCTCACCTGCGGCCAAAGGTCAGGTATGTGGTGGATGAGTTGGTCAGGCTCTGTGAGCATTTGCAGTGATGCAGTCCAATAAGCGGAAAAGGCCTCACTTGAAGGTTTTCTGAGTGATAGAAATGACCAGCGCGACACTGGCGACAATGATGACCGCCCAGAAGTACTCCATGCTCGCGACCAGGGTGGATTGTTGGTGCAAGGATTGGGCAATTGTCGCTACCGAAATCTGACTGGCTGGCCCTGCGCCTACAGAGGGTGTCAGTGCCTGAGTCAGCGTATGAGTCTGTTCCAGATAGAGCGAGTCGCCAGAGCTGAAGTGAGTATTCAAGTTGTTGTATTGCAGCGTGGTACGCCATTGCAGGAACAAGGTCGCGACGGTTGTACCCAGTGCCATGGCGATCTGAGCCAGCATACTTTTGATCTGATAAGCGTGGGCGAACAGCGTGTCGTGGTGTGTCACATCGCGGAATGTCTGCATGGCCGCCGTGGCGAGCACCAGCATCACGAAACAGCCGTTAAGCACCAGTGCAGGCAAGATGTTTGACCACATATTCGCGTCCGGCGTAAGGGATGAGGACAACCAGCCGAAGCCTATCAACGCTGCGAACCCGGCCACAAAGAACTTCTTTGGCGCAGGGAATTTGGGAATAACGACGGACATGATGCCCCAGGTGATCAACGCTCCCGCCAGGCCGAAAGCCTGAAAGGTACCGATTGTGTCCCACGAGTAGCCGAGTCCGGTCTGCAGAAAGTACGGCAAGATGTAGTTGTTGCCGCCCAGTACTATGTAGGTGAAGCAGAAGAGGGCCACCCCTAACATGTAGCGGTGTTGCATCAGGTCCTTAACCTTGAGAAAAGGTTCATGTTTGCCGTGTTCGGTGTGAAAAAAGATGTAGATGCCCAGCGCAGCCAGCAGCGCAAAGGCGATGAGAATGAATGACTCGTTGTAAAATTCGTAGTAGGAGCGTTGCAGAACATAAAGCAGGAAAAAACTGCTGACCGATAACAAGAGGATGTTGGCCGGGCTGGAGGGCGTTCTTTCATCTTCCGGTGCGAGGGTGTTGGGCAAAAAACGCGTGCACAGAAAAGCGGCTAGCACTGCGCCTGCGGCCAATATCGCGAAAATGGCGTGCCAGGTGTCTTCAACCACCACAAGTGACGAAAGAAATGGCGCCGAAGCCGTACCGCCCGCCAGACCGGTCGCAAATACCTTGACCCCGGCAAAACGTCCAGGGCCGGGCGGGAGCAGATTGACCATCAAGCGTGCGGATGTCATGAACGACGCTCCACCCAATGCCATGATGACCCGGCCGACTGTAAAGGTACTCAGATCAGTCCCCACGCCACACACGAAAGCGCCCACGACGTAGATGCTGATTGAACCGAGCATGAAGTTACGCCAGCCCAGCCGTTCGACCAGCCAGCGCTGCTTGGAAATCACCACAACGGCGATGCACGCATACAGCGCGGCGACAAGCGTGAACTCTTCGGGACTGGCGTCGATTTCTCCGCGGATTGGCGCCGAGGCGAATGCAATCATGCCTGCCTGCAAATATTCCAACGCGCATAACAGTCCCACAGTCAGCAATAAGGCGGCATTCTTTCTGTACATGGTCTGGCCCCGTTACAGATTCATATCTTTGGAGCCAGGACGATCTGCGTTAGCACTGATCACTTGCTCGACGATGTCGTTGGCATCTTTAAGCTCATTGTCAAAAATGTCAGTGCTGTAGGCAGGTTGCGGCGGTGTTCGAGTGTTAAGAACAGGGCCGCTGGTGTCAGAGGTGTCCACCGCAACGCGCATGGACAACCCGAGGCGAAGCGGGTTTTGTGCAACCTCTTGAGGTTTCAGCGCAATACGCACAGGAACGCGTTGGGTAACTTTGATCCAGTTGCCTGTAGCATTTTGTGCCGGCATCAGAGAGAAAGCGCTTCCGGTGCCCGCGTCCAGCCCGACAACCGTTCCGTGGAAATCCACATGGCGGCTGTAAGCATCGGCACTGAGGTGGACGGATTGTCCAATACGCAAATGTTCGAGTTGAGATTCCTTGAAGTTGGCGTTCACCCACACCTGATCCATGGGAACAACCGACATGAGCGCTACGCCCGGACTGATCCGCTGACCAACTTGTACGCTGCGTTTGGTCACGATGCCTGAGGTAGGGGAGTAGACCTGCGTGCGGTGCAGTGAGATGTAGGCATCACGCAGATTGCTTGCAGCAACGAGAACGTCAGGGTGAGTTCGAAGCGTCGTGTTGTCCACCATGGCCAGGCGAACTGCCAAGGCATGCCGCGTACCTTCCAGTCCCGCCACGGCATTTTTGAGAACCTCTTCGGCATGGCTGATCTCCTCACGGGAAACGGCGCCACTGGAGGCAAGCTGATTGCGGCGGCGTACATCATCCTGTGCCTTGCGCACGTCGTTTTGTCGTTGGTTGACCTCGGTCTGCAACTGCTGCACTTGATAATACTGAGTGCGTGCCTGGCGAACAGCCCGGGCCAGGTTGGATTTCGCGCGCTCATATTGGATCTCGGCATCCACGGCATTGAGTGTGACAAGCGGCGAGTTAGTATCGACGTGATCCGTATTGTCGACATTGATCACCGTCACCGTACCGCTGACCTGCGACGTTACTTGAACGATGTTGCCGTCCACATAGGCGTCGTCGGTGGTTTCTGTTCCCTGTTTCAGGACGTACCAGCCTCCCAGCGCTACCACTAACAGCGCGATGGCGAGAATCAAAAGAAGTCGAGGCCAGACAGGGGCTTTTCGGGTGACTGGTTCAGCAACGGTGGAAGTATTGGACGTCATTATTTATCGGCTACGGAAGAGTTTGCATTGGCGGTCATGGGCAGTTCCGGGCGGTATCCACCACCCAAAGCCCGGCTCAAGTTGGCTTGCAAGGAAAGCGCTCTGGATTGCAGGTCGACCAACTGGCGTTTTTCAACGAGCGTTGCGTTCTGCGTTGCCAGGACTTGCAGGTAGGTAGCCAGTCCCGCGGCATAGCGCTGGTCAACGAGATCTGCGGCGGCCACGGCGGTCGCCACGGCCTCGTTTTGTTGAGCAAGGCGTTCCTTCAACCAGCGCAGCGAAGACAATTGATCGGCGATGTCACGCAGCGCATCGATGACTGTCTGGTTGTAGTTTTCAACAGCGAGATCGTAGGCCGCGTCCTGAGCATCCAGGTTTCCGCGCAAGCGGCCGCCTTCGAAAATGGGCAGGCTGATCGCGGGCGCGACGCCCAAAATGCGGCTGCTACGATCGTTGAATGTGTCAAAAGCCAGGCTCTGCAATCCAATAAAAGCAGTCAGGTTCACATCCGGGTAGAAGCGTGCCTTGGCAACATCAATCTCATGACCGGAGGCCTCCACACGCCAGCGTTGAGCCACAACATCCGGGCGGTGGCCGATCAGCTCAGCCGGGATATTCGATGGCATCACGACCGTGTCACTTGCTTCCAGGTGAGGTCGGAGGATTGTGCGACCACGGTCAGGCCCTTTGCCCAGCAATGAGGCGAGCTTGTTTTGATTGAGTTCGATGGACTCCTTCAGCGCTGCGATATTGGCTCTGCTGGCAGGCAAGGCTGCCTGAGACTGCTTGATGTCAATTTCCGTACCGAGCTCGGCGACGAAACGCTTTTTCGTGAGCGCCTCAATCTGCTCTTGTTGGTTGAGCAGGGCCTGCGCAACGTCGATTTGTTCATAGATATTTTGCAAGGTGATATAGGTTTGTACGATGGACGAGGAGAGAATGAGAGACGCGGCGCGCTCATCGACTTCCAATGCCTTTCGCCTGCCCACGGCCGCCTCGACTGAAGAGCGGTTCTTCCCCCAAAAGTCCAATTCATAGCCGACATTCAAAGTCCCTTGGTGGACGCTCTGCCATGTGCCCTTGGCGGGCGCAGGGGTCGTACCATTGGAGCTGAACCGCTCGCGGGTAACGCTCATGGACGCACTGACGTCAGGGAACAACTGGGCACCCTGTATCGCTTCCAGTGCGCTGGCCTGGTGGACGCGCGCAGCGGCGGAACGGAGGGTAGGGTTGTTGGCCAGGGCTTCATGTATCAACTCGTCAAGTTGCGGATCCTTGAAACTGCTCCACCAGTTCTCGGCCGGCCACGAAGCCTCCGAGAGCTTGATTCCGCTGTTGGCTAGCGTCTCGTTGACCTCGGAAGGCTGCAACATGTGTGATATGGGTTTCAGATCGCTGAACGTGCATCCAGCAAGCATCACCAGCACCATCGCTAACGATGCGTTCCTGCCTGATGTCGTGAAGGGCGGCCTGTCCTTTGCCCCCTGAGTAGATGGAGTTTTCATTAACGATTTCTCTGAAGCCTGCGGTGAAAATGAACAAGGGCAGGGTGTTTCGCCAAGGGTGGTAATAAACACTGTTAGTGTCGTTATGCTTATTAAAAAAACGCCGAAGCGGCATTGTCGGCTTATCCAGACCTCAAACCCTTCACGACAATGGCAACGGCACTGTCGATGTAATCCAGGTTTTCGAGGTTTGCCGTGACCAGGTGAAGCCAGGACATACCGGTCAACATCGAGACGGCGCTATCAACGGCTGGACCATCGTGGATATCCCCTGATTCCACCGCCCGGGCAAAAATCTTTCGTAACGTGCGCTCGCGACGTGGCAAAAACTCTTTCCTGAACTCCTCAAGCGCTCTGGGCTCGTGCTGGATCTCGGCAATCAAGCTGCGCAATGTTTCGCCCGCGCTTGAAGTGCGCCACCAGTTCCAGAGGGAACGCAAGTGAACGATCAAGTCGCTCTGCAGATCCCCTGTGTTCGGTTGTGTCACAAACGTCAGTGCGGTGCGTTCATACACATCCCTGAGCAAAGCGCTCTTGTTCTTCCACCAGCGATAGATCGTAGGCTTGCTCGAACCGGCACGTTCCACCAGCGCATCCATCGTGAATGCTTGATAGCCGCGCTCCTCCAGGATCGCCGCGGCGGCCTCAAGAATGGCTTCTGTACTCTGAGGGCTGCGCACCGCGCCGATGGAGGATCGGCTACGCACTTTGACGGGTTTGGGCTGGTCGGAATTGGAGGTCATATGGTGTTCTGGATTGTTTTGCAGGGTCTATAGAAACTGGCAGTATTTATAGATTCAAAAATACCTTCAGTCAATAAGAGAAGCTCATTTACAGTATTCAATTCGTGAATAGTCAGTATCGCGCCAGGTTATGATCTGTTTTTGAAGTTGATGTTACAGTGATCATTATTATGGCACTGTACTGTTGATTTATTGTTGATCTTCATTAGAAAACGCCCACGCGACAGACGTTTGGAGGCACGAGTGGCTACGCATTTAATTGACGTGTTTAATGTACTTGAGAGCGTTAATAAAGCGATGGGGGACTGGATAGAAAAATCCATTGTCAGCCACAATCTGGCGGTGCTGGATTTTCGTATTCTCGATAGCTTGGCCCAAGGCAATGCGGCCACTATGGACCAGTGCGCCAGGCATTTAAACATCATGCCATCCAAAGTTTCTTCAAGTGTGGAGAGACTTGAAAAAGTTGGCTACGTGCAGCGTCGTCGCGACCGGCCGGATAGACGAATGGTTTTTTTGCAATTATCTGACGAGGGTCTTGAAATATATGAACTTGCTCTAAACACGTTGAATGAGCAGTGGCGAAACGTGCTGAGTAATGTCGGCACCGATGTAAAGCAAATGGCTGCACTGTTCGCTGGCCCAACTCTAGCCCCCCTTGGGGATTTGGTCAAAAACCTGCTGCGAGAAAGAAGTTCGGCCGTTTAATCGGCATGGCGATACCTGTTCAGTCGCGGCGGCTATTGAATCTCAAAGCCGCCGCGTCACTTTCGATGAATCCCTCAGTTACACCACTTTCAAGACCCCGAAAACCCTCAATCGCGACTTGGACGAACCTTATGATGCCTGGGAAATAGCCAGTGCCGGAACAGCGATACCGAGTCCAGAACCAGTAGACGCATACGAATAGCGTGACGCAGCCTATGAGCCAACGTTGTCGAGAAACAGTCTGTGAGCGCAGCCACCTCCGATCCGATACTGTCGGTCAGAAACGTTGGACGAGCTAAACATTGGAATCGACCAATTCCGACTTTGGGCCGGATGCCTGCCTGATAGGGTAGGCAGCCTTGGGGCGTTCTCTGCCGGTAATGGCCACGAAGCGTGATGATCAATTCCGATGACAATGGCTGTTCAGCTCGAATGCAAATCAAGAAGTCGAATGATTCGAAATACGATTGAGGGGCCAGCGATAGCCATTTTTGTTGACGGCGATAAGGTTACATGAACCTCACTTTGCCTCGACTACCTGACAGAAATCCATCTAGGCGCTGCTGTCGGGTTAGACGGTTCGGCTAGCGTTGAGTCTTGGCTGACCACGTGATTTTGGTTTGTGTACAAAAAAGGGCTCTTCAAGGGAGGGCCCTTTATGTTGGCGAGGAGAGATGTGTTGCAAAGGACAGTTTCTGTTCGACGACGTGTACTCTTATCATCTGAACCCAAACGACCTTATAGTAATTTAAGACGCAAGATTGGGTGAAATCGTGGCATTACCACTTTGATTTTTGGCTTGTGGAGCACTAGGTCGCGAGACGAGATAGTCACGGAATGTGCAGTTAAAAGAATCAAATCCTGGCCAGTAATTATCCCAGTAATCATAATCCAAATATAAAGCCTCATCACGCTCGTCGTTATTCAGTTGTTGCCAAGCTGTCTCGAATCGCCTCCTCCAATCGCGAGAATTTAAGAGCTGATCTGCTGAGGCCTCATCCAATTTGGCAAATTTGATCAGCGCCTTCTTTGCATATTCTTCATCGGCTAGGCATCTTGGATCTACTTTCGCATTCACCATATCTACGATGTCCAGTATCCAACCAATAGTTTGGAAGCGACAGCGCCGTGCGGATCGAGAATCCTGGCTTAAATAGTTTATTTCAACCCACGCTAGGTCTTGTTCTTCTCTATGTTCGATATGGATGATGTAAGCAGACATGGGATGCTCCTATTTTTGTTGTTATGAATTAAGAATATCATGAGGTATTTTTGCCAGCAAACGCTTTCGGCTTGACACTTTTCAAGTATTAGTTATACGGTGTTAAACTAGCGGAACCGTATGAAAAAGTTAAAGCTGTGAATAGAGCATTTACTAAAAGAGCGGCCTGGGCCCAAAGTTAGCGGTCACGTCCTTCGGCAACCAGATGCAATCCCAATGCTCCCGATGGTTCATGCAGAGCACCCTTTCGAATGAGCAGAGGGCCGAGACTAGGAGATCCTCCAGTGGTTGGCGTGCCTGAGTTCTAGCGAACTGATAATTCGACTTTTCAGCAGAATCGGCTCGGTTCGCGACCATGCTTGACTCTGTCCATCGTTGTCCTCCTTCCATGAACACGATAGCTATCATTAGCCACGAGCGATGGAGTAGCTGCCGCGTGGTAGTCGACATTGGCACCGAACAGGGCGACATGCAGATAGGCGAGATTCAGCCCATGCAGGTGTTCGACGAGATAAGTTTAGGTTTCTTGCGGGTTGGCATCGACGATGTCATTGAAATTCATTTCAGGGGAGACCTTGAGACCCACCCGGTCACCACCGATTTCCGTCGCGATAGCGGACAGCACGTCCAATACAAAACGCACCCGGTTTTCAACCGATCCACCGTATTCATCCGTGCGCTGATTGCTGCCCGTCGAGAGGAATTGTTCAGGCAGGTAGCCCGACGCGGCATGCAACTCGACACCGTCGAAACCAGCTTCTATGGCCAGGCGCGCTGCTTGGCGTTAGCCTTCAATGACCGCGGCAATCTCAACCACGCTCATTGCATGGGGGTAACGAAATCCTGAAGGCCCTTTGCGGTCCAGGTCTGGCCGCGGTTTTGATCGCGGAAGGTGCCTGTGGCAAGGCGCCATTCGGTAGCAACGAAGGGTGCCTGTGCATCAACTGCATGAAAATACGTCCGCCACGAGCATGCACGGCCTCCGTGACGTGCTTCCACGCAGCGACCTGCTCGGCGGTTTCGATACCTGGGGTACGGACATAACCTTTGCCCATTGCAATGGGAAACACACCTTCACTGATGATCAGGCCGGCGGTGGTACGTTGGGCGTAGTAAGTCGCAACCAGTTCGCTTGGTACACCGTCATCGTCATCACGCGAGCGCGTCATTGGGGCAATGACCATACGATTGGAGAGGGTGTAGCGACTGACTTGGACTTGAGAAAAGAGAGAATTAATAATGGGGCTCCTCAGTAGTGATGGAGCCGTCATTGATCAATCCTGATTCGGGATCACAGTGAATTTACAAAGGAGTCATTTTTGCTGGCCGTCATCGTGAATCCAAGCTTTGTAAGCGGACAGCAAGTTTTGAGAGATGGTCGCCAAACCTTGCTCGATCTCGGTCAATCTTGCTTGATTCCTCACCGATAGAGGTTGAACAGGTCTGCCTCCATCGCTCGAAATACGGGATCATCATTCACACAATGCTCTCGACCACCGTTCTGCCAGCATTGGCGTTGGTGACCGAATGTCCAGGTAGGAACGATGTGTTCCCATTCAATGCTTACACATTCTGCGTTGTTCCCGCAGTTGTATGGTCAAGGCCAATGAAGCTAAGGAAACCAGCGCAGGTGAATATCCTTGAGGGCGCCGTTGGCCTCGATGCGGCGATAGCCCTCGTCATACATCTCCAGTGCTCGCAATCCGTCTGGGTGGGCCACGCTAAAGCCAATTGTTGAGTTTTCCACTCCGCAATTGAAGGCGAAGCGCACTATATCCTCTGTGCCCGATTGTTTGGCCTTTTGATTCCTTGCCTCAAGGTCATTACTCATGATCAGCGCTGCCTGAAAACGCCGAGCGGCGAGTTTTTGCAGGCTTGTTAAGTCCGAAAGAGAGTTTTCAAAGACCACCCCAGAGATCTGGAGCGCCGTCGCCTGGGCTGAGTATTCATAGTCTCTGGTGATGCCAATGACAGTGCCGGTCGGCAAAACACATTTTCCATCTGGAGGCTTCGGCAAGGGAGCATTGATATGTTCGAAGATGTCATTACGTACTTTGAAGATCGGCTGTGCAGCCAGCTTGATCTTGCCCTCGAATTCTGGCTGCCAGCTCATGTTGAAGCAGGCGGCGACTTGGCCATTGAGCACCATGTATTTACAGCGTGAGTACGGCACGACTTTTAGCTGTACCTCTACCGCCATTTCTTTGAAGGCGGCGATGACTACGTCATTGGCGTAACCTGTTCCGTCACCCTTCGACCATGGCGCGGCGGCATCTTCCACCATGATCGTCAGTGTCTCGTGCGCCTCCTGTGCAATGCCGGCGCTCGTTGCCAGCAGTTGGAGCATGCACATCAAAAGGGCCTGCGCAGCTTGTGGCCACATTCTGTGGTGTGTCTTCTTATCGTACATAGGGGAGGCTTCATTGAATCGTTGATTCCACCGCAGCCAGATAGAGTCTTTGTCTGCGATCTAAAACAGGGCGACTGTCTGCCGGGTAATGGCAGACAGTACGGGCAGGGCCAGGAGCTACATGCTAAAGCGATTGACCAGATTGTTAAGATTTGTGGCCAAGCGCGCCAGCTCTTCACTGGCCACGGAGGTCTGCTGAACTCCGTCTGTACTCTGTTTGGAAATGTCGCTGATTGCCACTAAGTTACGATCGACTTCTCGCGCCACTTGCGCTTGCTCTTCTGCTGCGCTGGCAATCACCAGGTTCATCCCATTGATTTCCGTGATGCGTTCGGCGATCAGCGTCAGCGCCTCATCGGCTTCGCTGGCCATTGTCTGACTACGTGCAGCGAACTCGCCGCTCTGCTGCATCTCACGCACACCTTCCTGGGTCACGTTTTGGATCGCGGAAATCATTCGTTCGATTTCTTGAGTAGAGGTCTGGGTGCGTTGAGCCAAATTGCGAACTTCGTCTGCGACTACCGCAAAACCACGGCCTGCCTCGCCAGCGCGGGCGGCCTCAATCGCAGCATTGAGGGCAAGCAAGTTGGTTTGCTCGGCAATGGCACGGATCACGTCCAATACACGACCGATGTTCGATGCTTCCTCAGCCAGGCGGAAGACGGTGCTGGTGGTTTCATTGAGCTTGCCACTGAGCTGATCGATGGTCTCGCGGGTTAGCACAACCTGTTTACGCCCCCCGTCGGCCAACTCCATCGCTTCGCGTGAGGCATTGGATGTGCGGCCGGCATTGTCCGCGACTTCATCCACTGCAGCGGACATTTCGGTGACTGCCGTCGCTGCCATTTGCATCTCATCATTTTGCCGATGGATACCCTGGGCTGTGCCCTCAGTGACCGCCTGAAGTTCTTCAGCGGCAGCTGCCAATTGGGTCGCCGAGCCTTGGATATCCTGCAAGGTATTGCGAAGAGTCGCCTGCATCGTCTGCACAGACTGCTGCACGTCGGTAACCTCATCGCGACCGCTGACCTGAATCGACTGGCTCAGATCGCCAGCCGCTACACGGGCTGCTGCATCCTTAAGCGTCGCCAAAGGCTGAATGATGCTCCGTATTAGCAGAGTGGCGAAGACACCACCGCAAATCAGAATTCCCAAGAGCAGCAGCACTAACATAGTGCGGGTAGAGTCATACAGGACAACGGCGGCATCATAGACACGCTTTGATTCCTCCAGTTGGATCTGGATGAGGTTGCTGAACCCCTCCGAAAGCGGATCAATCACCGGGTACATTTCATTTTCGACGAAGGCATCGAGTGCTGCCTTATCGCCACGCTCCAAAATGCCTTTCAAGCGTTCAATGGGTTCTTGAGCGTGTTCCACAAGCTTGGCAAGAACGTCGACTGAACGTTGTTCTTCATCGATCATCTGGGTCTTTTGGTAGGCGGGCCATAGGGTGTCGATCTGCCGGTCGGCTTCTTTCACCTCATTCTCGGCTTGGGCGTAGGTCATGCGGCCGCTGCGCGCCTTGTGGCTACTATCGACGATTTTTACTGCATACAGGTCGGCGATGGTTTTCAGGTCACGTAGCGGAACGACTCGATCCAGATAAACCGTGTCAAGGCCTGCCACGCTTCTCTGAAGAGCATTAAGCCCCATCATTCCGATAATTACGCAGCCGATCAACATAGCCCCGACCAGAATTAAGAGTCGGGTTCGAATAGTGAATTGCTGCATGAGTGCGATCCTGTTCCGTATTGCTTGGCACGGCGATGTGATCCGACAAGCATTTATTGGTTGTGCGTTAATGTGGGTAAGTTTAAATTTCAAACTATTTTTGACTGGGCATGACTGGACTTAAGTGCCTGACCTTGTGTTAGGTGTGCGAAGAAGAGGATATCAAGTCAGGTAGTATGATTTGCGGGTCAGTCAGCCTGGCGATTAAGGGGTTCATAGCCTAAATGGATAAGGTCTTGTTTTTTGTGAATTTTTTAAGTCATCTGTATTGCGAGATGATAATTGAAGGGCGTGACTAATTTGCATAGGCATACAACTGCTATTGGCTTGGTCGTGCGATAGTCGCATGCCAATTTCAACACAAGCGGCGATGATTTTTTCGATTGGCGGATGGGCTGGTAGGCGTGGCCGGCAGAGCTGCCCATTTCTTGATTTTCGATTCAATATAAGGCAATCGCCGGATATCATGAGTTGATCGTATTCGAATTTTATAGGCGACATTGATATATCTATTTGCGACCTTGGCGTGCTGAAAACACGGCAATTACCATGCCGGATTGACGGTTTGTTATCTTTCGCGGGCAACAATAAGCGTGTACGGCCGTACTAAAAAATATCGCACCCATTGAAGAATAAGGCTTGTACGCATCAGGTACGGAACGCAGTAACAAATGAATTTTTTATTTAATGAGTTGGAAGTCTTTCTGTGGAGCATGCATGCTGTTCAATTTTGCCCTATTAGTGAGCGCGACTTTAAAGAGGCGCTCATTAATGGGGCACAATCTGACCCCTCTTAAAAATCTCTATCGCAGTATTTGAAAGTTATTCGTATTTGTGTGGGTTAGGTGTTTAGAAAATCTTGAACCGTTTGGGAGGTGGCAGTAATTGGGTCTTGCTGATTTTCCCAAGGCCGGATTCAAACTCGCTTCTGATCAGAAAAATTCTTGAGTGGATGCAGAAGAAGTTGGAGCAAAACTTCAATTGTTCATCTCGACTTCATTACACGCCAGCCTCTAATCCCCTCTAATTCGGCTGCTTTTCATAAGCATGGATGAATCGCTCGAGAGTTAGACAGGTGTGCCAAGGGAATTCGAGGTGCTCGGTCGATTGATCCTTGCTCAAGTTTATCGATATACAGGCACTCCGGCTGACATGGGCATCGCCCGCACAAAAAATCTAATCAAGCTCGCAATCCACGCGGTCAAAGGATCGCAGGCACAGAGCGGTAATGATTGACCTTCGTGATCAAGCCGATTTCAAGCCCATGTCCATTCTAATTCTTTCCATTTAGCGCAGCAGAATGGACGTCACTATACCCAGTACTTCGGATTTCCGGATGGGAGGAATAAGACCCTTTCAGCCGGTACATCCTTTCGAGCTATAAGATTATTTGCAAACGGGCGCTACCGTATCGCTAACCTTTTGTACAAGGTCGTTCGCGATATACCAAGCTCTTTGGCAGCCGCTGTAACGTTGCCCTGATGGGATAGCAGAACGCGCTCGATCATATCTCGCGTAGCATCCGAGAGGTTCCGGGCCGGTGCACTGGTGTTGCCTAATATCTCTTCTGGAAGGTGATTTACAGTAATAAAGGGAGCGCCTTCGGCAAGAACTGAAGCAAGGCCTGCTACGTTTTCCAACTGCCGCAGATTCCCTGGCCAGTCATATGCATGGAGCATCGCTCGCGCCTCGGAATTCAGTCTTGGGTAGCCAGAACGTTGAAAAAAAGCATCAATCAGCTGCTCTTTGTCGAGCCGCTGATCCAGTGATGGCAACGCGACACGTAGCCCATCTAGACGGTAAAAAAGGTCTTCGCGGAAGTCACCATTAGCCACTAATGCGGGTAGCGACCGATGAGTGGCGGCGAGAATGTGGGCCTTCAACGGAATAGCTGTTGTGCTGCCGACTCGCGTTATTTGCCTTTCTTGCAGAGCGCGTAATAACCTGCTTTGAAGGGTTAATGGCATGTCGCCAATTTCGTCCAGTAATAGAATACCGTCCTTAGCTGCCTCAAGAAGCCCCATAGAGCCACCCTTACGGGCACCTGTGAAGCTTCCTTCGGTGTGTCCGAAAAGTTCAGATTCGATCAGGCTCTCTGGCAGCGAAGCGCAGTTGATTGCTACGAACGGGGCGTCTGGAAAGCAGTGCCGGTGTAGCGCTTTGGCAAATACCTCCTTTCCACAACCTGTCGGGCCAGTAATCAGCACCGGCAAATTTGCCATGACAGCCTTCTTTGCGTCTTCAAATCGCGCGTTAACCCTACGATCACTCCCTAATGTAGAGCTCGTTGCGCGCAGGGCCTGACTCTTTGTCGGTTGGTGGCTGAGCATTCGCCCGTAAAGCCTTGAGCCATCGGTGAGCGTTAGTAGCTTGGGTGCAAAATCGAGCTTGTTGCTGCTGCAACGATCAAATAAATGTTCAAGGTTTAGATCAATAGGCCGGTAATTGGTGATTCCGAGTAACTGCTGAGCTGCGCGATTAGCTCCAACAACCGTCCCATCCTCACGAACGGCGAGCAACGCTTGAAGTGGCGACCCGAGAAGCCTAGGGTCATGTTGAAGCTCCAGGATCTGGCAGTTTGTCAAGGTGAGAAAAAAGTTGTTTTCAGTGGCTAGTGCCGCATGCTTCAAACGCTCAAGCATGGTACCGGCATTTCGAGTGCCAATGCCGGTGAGATCCAGAGCGCCCATCAATTCGCCGTTCACACCGCGCAGAGGGACACTTACGCAAAAGAACTGCGAAAACTCCTGGAGGTAATGCTGATTGCCGGCGACGATAGCCGGCATGCCATCGACTAAGGTGCATGCTGGGGCAGTGGTACCTACATCGATTTCACCTATTCGGCGCCCGGCATGCAGGGCTGACAACGGACTATCCATTCCTGCAGGTTTGCGGGTTTGAACAATTCGATTCTCAGGGTTGACGCAAAAAAGCATCCAATGTGAATCGCCGATCAACTCCCACAACCGCTCAAGTTCTGGCAGCACGCATTCGGCCAAATGGGCGTCGGCATCGGTCAATTGGAGAATATCAAGGTGCCCTTGCGCCAGGCGAGGTTGCCATGGTGTAAGGCCTGCGGTTCTAGAGCGCTCCCACGATCGCTCAATGGGCTCGGGTAATAAGCCAATCGGTAATGGCGCACCCTCGGCAAAATGTCGGCGCGCGGTGTGCAATTCGAGCTGTAGGCGATCCATGAATACACCTTGTTATTTTTGCTATGTAGTGTTGCCAGATCACGGTGCCCCGTGGCTGGCAACACGTCAAGGTTACTCGGCGGCTCAAAACAACAGGAGGGCTCGTAGATTGAGACCTGTGTCTTCCTGAAATCCGCCCACAACATGGGTGTCGTGGGTCAGTTGGGCACTTAATTGCACTGACTTTCCGACCATTTGTTGAAATTCCAATCGCGCTTGCTGTACTTCGGTTTTTTGCTCGTTGTAATCACCCGAAAGGTATTGCTTACCGCCTTCTGAGGCGGAAAACCCCAACGCCAAGCGCTGGGCTGAATTGAAGTCATAGCGAATGTTGGTTTGGACCTGATAGGTCGGATCCTGGCGTAGCGTGTGGTTTCCGCCGCCGGCATCGTCGTTCGGGCCATACACCACGGCATCGGCATACAACTCTATCGACCACCGGCCCAGCAATGGCTCTACCCAGCCCAGTTGTAAATCACCTTTCCAGCGATTTTCACCCAGATTGACGGCTTCACGTCGGTCGTACTGGCCAAAAGGAAGGTAGATGAGCGGGGTGATCCCGAAATAACGGCCGCTGGTGCCCGCGCCTGGTTGGTTTACTAACCAGAATGTAGCGCCGATGATCGGGTCGGCGGCACCACTATTGCTACCTTGGGACTGTCCTCCGACCTTCACGTCATAGACATGGCCAAATGGCAGGAGAATCTGCGGGTCTATGGTGATCCCGCCCAGCTCCGTGAAGTGAATCAGTCGCAGTATGCTGATGTTGGATCGAAGGCTTGTACCTTCCTTAACATCGGGCGAACCATCGCCGTTGTATCGGTCTGCTCGACCGAATTGTTGATACCAGGCAGCTACATTAGTTCCAGGAGGCAAAGCGGTGTAATCGCCAGCGTTCACATCTACCGCTCGGGCGTTACCCGACATTAGCGCGCACAGCATTAAGCCCCAAGCGAGGCTGAAGATCTTGGTCACGAGAGGTATTCCTTTTGTTCTTGTTGTAGAGCAGGGGGCCGTCGGCGGCCCCCGCTGCGAGGCTTACTTCTGGATTCGAATGATTGGCTTGAGCGTCACGCCTTTTTCACTGTCTTGTGCCGCCTGATTGATCTGATCGAAGTCATAGAACTTCACCAGTTTGTCGAAAGCGAACTTCCCCTGCATGTACAGGTGCACCAGTTCTGGAATGAACTTTTTCGGTACGCTGTCGCCTTCGACGATGCCTCGTATGGTCTTCCCACCCAGCAGTAAATCATTTACGTCGAAGTTGGCATCTGTTCCCAGCGGCGGAGCGCCGACTACGCCGAGGGCCCCACGGCTACCGAGCGCATCGACCGCCTGACGCAATACTTCTGGTCGGCCAGTGGACTCAAGCGCGAACTGCACCCCACCTCCGGTAATCTCCCGAATCGCAGCCACTGGATCTGATTCCCGGCTATTCACAACATGGGTTGCACCGAGTTCCAGAGCGAGTTCCAGTCGTGAAGGCACTACATCGACGACTATGATGGTTGAGGCTCCGGCTACCTGCGCAGCCAGCACTGCCGAAAGACCCACAGCACCACCGCCGAACGCGGCAAAGGCACTACCAGGAGTGACCTTCAGTGAGTTAATTACCGCCCCAGCACCAGTCTGAATGCCACAGCCGAGCGGGCCGAGTAGTTCGATTGGTGCCTCTTTCGGTACCCGGATGGTGTTATTTTCGCGCCCCAATGCGTAGGTCGCGAAAGATGATTGCGCAAAAAAATGATCGTGCAACGCTTCGCCTTTCTCGTCCAATAGAGCATTTCGGCCATCCGGGCCTGCTCCACTAAAATTACGTCCGAAGAAGTCCTTGCAGTAGGCTGCATGGCCGGAGTCACATGCCAAGCAGTGGCCGCAATATCCATAAGTCATCACGACGTGGTCGCCAACTTCCAGATTCTGCACAAGTGGGCCCACGCCCTCGACAACACCCGAACCTTCGTGCCCGAGTACGGCTGGCAGGGGAACCGGGTAGTATTGGTCTCGCACGATCATGTCGGTGTGGCACATGCCGGTAGCAACAATGCGTACCAGTACCTCGTCACCTTCAGGTGCGCGAATACGAGCCTGCTCCAGCACGAAAGGTGCACCTTTGCCACGTGTGACGGCAGCTTGAATAGGGCGAAAGATTGTAGTTGTCATTGTTATTGTTCTCCGAGATTAAAGCGGATACGCCGGTGCTACGCCTTTAAGGGTCAGCCACTGCCATTGAGTAAACTCTTCCCAGTTGGCGGCCCCCCCAATACTGGTGCCATTACCCGAGGCGCCCACGCCGCCGAATGGGTTGATGACTTCATCGTTAACTGTCTGATCGTTGATGTGCAGGAGGCCGGTGCGCAGTTGCTCGCCGAGGCGCAAAGCCCGTCCAGTGTCACGAGATAGCACTGCGGCGCTTAGGCCATATTCAGTATCGTTAGCAAGCTGGACGGCTTCTTCGTCAGTATCAAAGGGAACAACCACTGCGACGGGCGCGAAAATCTCTTCGTTGAATGCTGGATTACCACGCAACACACCGCTGATCACTGTCGGCTGAAAAAACAGTCCTTCAGCCGATCCACCCGTTTCTACCTTTGCCCCCGCAGCGCGTGAGGCTTCGACGATACGCAGGGCATTGTCGCGCTGGGCAGCATTGATGAGTGGGCCAAGGTGTACTTGAGCTGTTGTCGGGTCACCTACAGTTAAGCTTTGAGCTTTGGCTACCAACCGTTTTAGGAAAGCGTCGTAAATACCGCGCTGAACCAAAACGCGGCCGGTTGACATGCATATTTGCCCTTGATGCAGATAAACCCCCCACGTTGCATTCGCGATCGCAAGATCTAAATCCGCATCGTCCAGAATGATCAGTGAGTTTTTGCCGCCGAGCTCGAGAGACACCTTCTTCAGGTGGCGCCCGGCAGCTTCCCCGACTTTACGGCCCGCAGCAGTGGAACCTGTAAATTGGATCATCGCGACGTTGGGCGAAGAGGTGAGTGCTGCCCCGGCTTCTGCCCCGCCTGGTAGGACATGGAGCACGCCTGCCGGGAGACCAGCCAGCTCGAAAATCCGCGCAATGACATGACCACCGCACACAGCGGTGCGAGGATCTGGCTTGAGCACTACAGCATTACCTGTGGCTAACGCTGGAGCCACGGCGCGCATAGCCAGATACAGCGGGAAGTTGAATGGGGAGATAACACCTATTACGCCTAGTGGGCGGCGCCGCGCGATGCTCAGACGTCCTGCTATGGATGGCAAAACCTCGCCCTGACTACGGGAGGGGAGTGCGCACGCTTCGTGAAGGGATTTAATCGAGATTGACGTTTCAAAGCTCGCCTTGGGATGAGTAGAGCCGCTTTCTTTTACGATCCATTCGGCAATCTCCTCTTGATACTGCTCGGCAATGGCCGCAGCCTTTCTCATCACCTTGGCTCGATCATCGTAGGGAAGGGCGTACCAATCACGCTGGGCTATTGCAGCCTTTAACGCGCTTCGCTCAACCTGATTGGGGCTGGCATTGGCCAAGGCCCCCAAATGTTGGCCATTGCTTGGAGAGTTGACTGGCGTGGCGGGGAGTTCACCTGCCTCCCAGCTTCCGGTAAAGAGTCGCTCATTCCAAATTTCATCGGGCAGCAAAGTTTCCACTTCATGCATCCTGTATTTGTTGGTGGTCGCGGATACAAATTGCAGGAGGCATGCCAACGCTTGTGAGGCTTTAAGTACGGGGGGAATCAGAGCTAAGGTGTCCAGATAGTGGACATATAGGGCGTGTGCGGGTGTCCAGATTTTGAACGATTGATGCAAAAAGCCGTAAGCCCGCCAAATTCGCCTTCTTGAGCTCGACCCAAGATGAGAAGAAAACTCATCGAGCGTATGTCTCGGCTTAAAGCCGACACCGTTTTCAGTACTCACAGCCGTGGTTTACCCAAACTGCTGCACTGGAGACGTCAGTAGTGCAGGCGCCGCCCCTAAATTGGCCCAGTTGCCGAGATGTCACTGACCCAGTCTGTTCCTCACGAACCATTTCCTTTGCTGAATTTGTTTCGATTTGGAGGTGGGTCAGTCTTGCGTCAGCACTTGAGGGTGCGGCAAAGAACTTGGGCTGGTTATGCCGCTAGGCCCAGGCTCTCACGATACTCAACGGGACTGAGAGTGCCGAGGGGGGCAGTTCGGTTTCGGCGTCAACACCATCTCTTCTTCCGTCTCCTTATCTAGGTCAAGTCGACTGATTTTGTGGCACCAACTAAGAAGCCCGTACAACCCATTCGAAGGCGCGTGAGATGACCAATCCCTATCAACTGCTCGGTGGCGAAGCCGGCGTGCACGCGTTGCGCGAGGCGTTCTACGCAATCATGAACACGCAGCCAGAGGCCGCCGATATGAGCAGGCGCGACATCGGCAATCGAGATGTCAGACCGACTCACAGCAGGCAGTGACTTGACCTTACTGCGCAACGATTATGCATCGAAGACTCTCGCCCGATTTCTAGCCAGTGATGTCATGGCGCATCTCTATCGATATGCTTGCGAGATTTCAGGGAGGTGTGGGATATGTGGGTTTGGCGGGAAGCAAGAGAAAAGTGGTTACTGGCAGGGGCTGTCGGAGTGCTAGTTTCTATTGTCCTGATCAACCTGAAGTTGTCCGTATGGCCGTGGTTGGATGGTGGCCAAGCTGCTGCATTCCTTCGCGCTGACGCCACCGGCAGCGTATCCAGCGACCTCCTTGTCGGTCTCTTCTCGGCATATGTGTTTTACGTATTCGTCGAGCTTATGCCACGCCACCGAAGAGAGCATCTGACATTGAGGCCCCTAAACATGATTGTGGCTTCAGTGATCGATGCATACGAGCGCGCCAGGGTGTTTGGGCATGAGACCCCCATCACTTCAATCGACTTAGCCGTGCTTGATATCGAAAGGCTCAAAATTCACAAAAGCGAGCTGGTGACCAAAAGGGATCTGTTGAAGGTGAAGTTCGCGATGGAGACTGGCCATTCCCGATACCCTGACTTCCAGCACGCATTGGCCATGGCAGCCTCTATCTCGCCAGAACATGCATTGAGCTGGCTTGTGCTCACTGACAAGGTTCGTTTGCTTGCCGAGCAGTATGAGTTATGGCCAGTGAACCCATTCGCTAATAACTATCTCGGCCAACCTACGGATGAGCAGCGTGGGGATGCAAAACTCATGGAGGTGTACGGCAAATACAAGAAAGATATGGCGTTGATCGAAAGCTCTCTCCGCCTAAGAGTTACTGAGGTTATCGATGCCACGACTTTTTGGATGGAGCAGCAAGCCTCTTAGCACCGTTGCGTAGCGCGGCAAGCGCTTCAGACCCGAGCGATTCAAGGCGTAGAAATCCATAGATATTAACCGTGCGTGTTTTCTCGTAACTTTTCAGCAGTTCAGCTATCAAGTGCAACAGAGCCTGGGCTCCAAGAGTGGCCACTGGCAGTTGCCAAAGCTGCCCTTCAATAGTTGGTGTGATCATATTAACGCCAGGCTGATCGGAAGTTAGATCGACACCTACCGGGCTGGTTCTGGGACAGATCGAGCGTCGGTGCCTTCCAGGTGCGACAGAAGGGCGGCGCGCAACTCAATCAAGGCATCAACCAATCGATCATCTTCACGAGGATCATCAGACATTGGTTTGAATTCCTCGACGTGCCGGAGAAGGGCTTCGGTGTCGTTTGTGTTGAGATCAAAAGTGATCATGCTGAGTCCTGGGCTTGGAGGAGGGGAGCTAGATCAGTTGGCGAATCCGTGACTGAGTCTTTCGAGTTCTGCCTTCACGAGTTCGTATCCTGTTTTACTGTGAGCTGTTTGTAATCGTGAGCATTCATCAGCACCTACCATGGGCTGATTCAGCCAATGATCTGCTTTCTCTTTGTTGCCAAATATCCGCTCGGCTTGGCGTCGGATCAGCTCAACGTAATTCATTTTCTGGCCCTTGGGTGGCTCGCCGGTGTCTTTTCAGTTTTAGCTGACGGTCGAGGTTGATGATGGGGGCTTGGCGCAATATTCGCAAAACGCCTTTATGCCGCGTTTGATGATCAATATTGGCTTAATCATGTAAGGTACGATAGCTAACATGCATAGCACCCTGGGGTAAATGGCCGGGGAACACCACTCCATGGAGGGAACCGATGTCTGAACAAACCCGTCACCTTTCGTTGTTTGAGGAAGACTATCTTCTCCGTGAGCTAGGCCCGGTCGCGCACGTGCCGCAGGTGGCACTTACTGAACTTGTGGCCAACGCCTGGGACGCAGGCGCAAGCAAGGTCGATCTGTTTCTACCTAGCGAGCTTGGCGGCACCCTGACTGTGGTCGATGATGGCCACGGAATGTCTGCCCAGCAGTTCAGCAAACGTTGGATGACGCTTCGGTATAACCGCCTCAAGCACCAAAGTGCCAAGGTTGAATTCCCTAAGGAGAGGAGTTCCAAACTCCGGAAGGCCTATGGGCGTAACGGAGTGGGTCGACATGGGCTGCTATGTTTCGGTGATCAGTACCAGGTCGAAACATGGCGCGACACCAAGCTCAGCACCTTCGTGGTGGGTACCGAGTCTGGGCCCAGTCCGTTTGTAGTGCGTACAGAGGAGTTTGCCGAGCGTGAAGGGTCTGGCACGCGACTTTCTGTTTCAGTCACCCGCAAGATGCCGGATGTCAAAGAAATCATCACGGTACTTGCAGCACGATTCATTCATGACCCGGGATTCCAGATCCGAGTAAATGGTACGCCTCTGACCCTGGCGAAACTGGAGCAGCATGCCCGCACGCACGCGCTGAAACTGAGTGATGGCCGCACGGCAAAAGTCATCGTCATCGACTCCACACAACAGAACCATTCGTCCATCCACCAAGGGGTGGCATTCTGGGTTGACCACCGACTCGTTGGCAATCCCTCGTGGGTCATCGGCCAGATCGCGAACTTCGATGGGCGTACGAGGTTTGCCAAACGCTACAAGGTTATCGTGGACACCCAGGGCTTTGAAGGTCACGTGAGACAAGACTGGACAGGGTTTCAGTCAACGCCTGCCGTCGAGGAGTTGTTCAAGGCCGCTGCTGACTGCATCAGTCGGGTGGCGGATGAGCTGGCGGCAGAAGTCGTGGAGGCAACCTCCGAAGATGCCCTGGTTCAGAACCGTTCAGAGCTCAAATCCTTGGGTCATGGTGCTCAACTCGAAGTATCAGAGTTCACGAAAGCTGTGGCCCAGGCACACCCTATGGTGTCTCCAGAATTTCTCGCCACGGCGGTGAAAGCAGTCATCAACTTGGAGAAATCCAAGAGCGGGGCATCTTTACTACAAAAGCTGGCCAACTTGCCTGCAACGGATATTGAGGGTTTGGATTCCCTCTTGGCAGACTGGTCAGTTAAGGACGCATTACGTGTGCTTGACGAGATTGATGGCCGGCTCAGCGTCATTGAGGCCATCGCCAGGCTGGCGGAAGATCCTGAGACGGATGAGCTTCACACCCTACACCCTCTGATCCTACGATCCCGCTGGTTGTTTGGCCCCGAGTTCGAGTCGATGGAGTACTGCTCAAACATGACGTTGAAAAGCGTTGCGAAGCAGCTCTGGGGGGATGGCGACGCCTCCTTTGTCAACGAGCGCAAGCGACCTGACATCGTGGTGCTGCCAGATCGATCGACTGTACAACTGGTGGGTATCGAGCATTTCGATCCTCAAGATGCATCTATCGCCCAGATGCAGAACATCCTTCTGATTGAGCTTAAGAAAGGCGGCTTCAAACTCAATCGGCAGGAGGTCAACCAGGCCGACGGGTACGTCCAAGACATTGCGAGCTCAGGCTACGTCAACGGCTCGCCGTTCATTACGGCCTGGGTCGTCGGGCAGTCGATCGCTGCAGGGGTGGGTACTTCCAAAACGGTAGGGGATGAGTCCCGTAAGTACGGGCAAGTCCGAGCTTCCACTTATGGAGCCTTGGTGAGCACAGCCAACTTGCGACTGATGCGGTTACGGAGAACCTTGGAAGACCGGTACGACAATATCAAAACGGACGCGCTCCTCGTCAAGGTATTGTCGACCCAAGAGCAGGGCACGCTCGACCTGGTCGAATCCAATGTCGTTGACGCAAACGACGTCGCAATCAGAGAAGCTGTATAACCTCTACCAGCTTGATAAACGTGGGTTTATCAATCAAGGAGTTTCCGTGCTACAAGCTGCGACCGGAAAGCTGTTCACAAATCGCGAAAACCCACGCCAACAAGATCTCAAAGGGGTGATTTACACGAACTTGGATCTCGGTGGTGTCGACCGGTTTAGCTCCAGGATCGGAACGCTGATCAACCTGGACACATCGCATACCCCAGCCGCATTTGGCTATGAAATGACCGAGTACATGGAAGCGGCTGCCCCGGAACCAGGAGTCCACGTTTCCCGCACGATGGGAGCCTACATCGACGACTTCGCTGACGTGGCCTCCTTCACTTTACAGGTGATTTGCTCGCCAGACGTTCACGTTGCTGAACGCTTACTGCGCCAGCGGCTTCGACCAAGTGAGCGGCATCCCAGTGAACGGCTAGCGCGCTTTTATGATGCGTCAGTAAGGGCCACTCAGTCTGAGCTTCAGGATTTTGAACAGTTTGCAGACCAATTGATTGGTTTGCAGCGCACCACCTACCTGGCGGCGATCCAGGCAATCAGGACGTACGTGGCCGCTGTACACAGAATGAGCGATGATCTCAACCTGGCATACACTCTCTTGGTCATGTGCGTTGAGTCGTTGGCCCAGAAATTTGATGGCCACGAGCCGCAATGGACAGATATCCCTGATCAAAAGCGATCTGGGGTGGATGAGGCACTCACTGGCGTCAGCGATGAACACTCGCAAAAAGTCAGGGACGCAGTGTTGGAAGTCATACATCCGCGCCTTGGCTTTCGATTTGTACAGTTCATCCTCGCTCACCTGCCGGCGGATTACTTCTCGGTTCAGGCTAATGCTCAGAAACATCCGATAGGGCGCCGTGATCTGGAAGCAGCACTGCAGAACCTCTACGGCGTGCGCTCTAGTTATGTCCACACGCTCAAACCTTTGACCAAAGAGTTCCTCCACTTCGCCAGCCACAGAGAAACGTGTGAGGACGACGGGAAGCTAACCTTCACCTTCCAAGGGCTATTCCGCCTGGTAAGGACGGTGATCATCGAGTTTGTCCGCAAGGCCACGAAGATCGAGCACGAGCCGAGCAACTACGAGTGGGACAATCCCCACCTCTTGACACTGAGGCTCGACCCCTCGCTGTGGATCTACAATCCCCCAGGTTTTGACACTCAGACATCGAGACGATACTTCCTAGGCTTGGTAGAGCTGCTTGACCAATGCCTGGTTGATTACCCAAACCGCAAACTTCATCGGCTCAATCATGTCGTCGAGAAGGGGTTGAGCATTCAACCCCAAATGAGCGAAGCACAGAATGTGTCTTTCCTCGCCTTCTGGTATTTGTCCGACATCTACCTTGGGGGAGATCCAACTGGAAGAAAGTATTCGGCCAAAGAATTGGAGCTGTTGAACAAGCCGAGTGTCGATTCCCTTGTCGCGCAGTCATTGCTTGGCAGCGACTCAGAATGGACACCGCTTGACCACCAGCTCCAGCTGGATCGCTATTACACGCAACGCTACAAGAAAAAAGGCATCAGGGTGCCCACGAATGTTGAAGCCTGCATGGCTCTTTCACTGGCTGAACGGCACAGAAGAGTCGGTGATTCGACCTCCGCCAATGCAGCATTATCTGCAGCAGCCGAAAACTTCCCGCATCTCATCCAACTGCGAACATTGGCGGCTGAATTTGATCAAAACACTCCCATCGTCTGGCTTTCGATCATCTATCCCCGCACCACCCTGCAGCGAGCTGACCTCGAATGCGTGGGACTGTGATTGGCTATTGGGCGATTCTCTAATGATGATCCGCTTTCACGCATCAGTGTTTATGCACACAGGTGGTGCCACCCTCGCAGCAGTGGTATTGCTTAGGAACGAACGCTGGCGCGTGGGTCGGTAAACTTCCGCCAATGATCATGGAGAACGCGATGGGTGCCCCCTCCACCGACCGAAAACAGTTAAAAGTGACTGTCTGCAATCCTTTCATTCCCCCTGCGGAATATCGCCAAGAGATGGTGCTTGCCTTGGAATGCATTGGGAAGCATCTCAGCCAGCGCAAACTTGAGGCGCTAGTGTACAAAAAGCTCCGCCTGGAAGATCCAGCGCCGGCGGAGTATCAGTATCTCCAGTCGGCAGTCGAACTCACCGTATGCGCTCACTACGCCCTAAATTTCCCCAGTGATTTCGTCTACGAAGACAGAGTGGTGGCACCTCGTGATGTCGACTGTTCATTTCGCAGCGAAGGGTACAAATTCAACGTCGAGGTGAAGTGTGCTGACTACACGACCAAGCATGAGATCGACTCGGGCAGCGAGTTCATCATCCGGGCGATAGGGCGACTGCCAGACTACAACGATGCAGTCGCTCAGCTTCAAGAGACCTTTTCCAGTGGTGGTAGCACCTTGCAGAAAGGGCTCCACATGGACAACAAGCTGAAAGACTATTTATATGATGCCCATGGGAAATTCCCTGACGAGGCAGACCAAAGCCAGTACAACGTACTCGTCGTCGGATGCGATGATCCGTGGGACATGCAGCAGTGGGAAGGCTACCTGACTGGCCAGCAGGGGCTGTTCACCGAGGAATCGTTTGCGGATGTCACGCGCTACGGCAACGTCGATTTGGTCGTCCTGACCAATCTGTACCATCGCCACAAATCGGTCGGGGACAAGGACAAACTAACGGGGCACTGGACGTTTTCCAATGCCTTTTGCCTTCTGTATGAAAATCCTAAATCCAAGAAGCCTAGACCGATGTTCTATGCCTTTTCCAGGACGCTACGTTTTTACAACAACGAAGTGATCAAACATAAGATGGAGGGCGATGCACCTGATTTTCTCAAGGAGCGTCTAGCTATTACCCATTATGTCGGGCAGGTGCTGTGGTCAAACGGGCAATACACCTTTCAACCCAGATCTGGGAAGTCACGGCAGGGTGGTAACGAGGCAGACTAGACGGCTAGGCGAAAGCGCAGCCTGGTACTGGATTATAGCCAGCCGGGTCGGCACTCAGTGAGTGAATTGGAACCTAATCAACTGATGGTCTGCAATGCAGCGAGCGCTGCGATGATGGAGCCACCTCGTGCGCACTTTGGAATACGCTCAGCCCACCGAGCAGATGAAACTGACGGCCGTTGTGGATCTGGACAGCGCGGCGCCCATCGAAATTGGCAGCTTCCTGACCCGCGAATTGTCTTTGGTCATACGGGACAGAGCGAAGCTGGCGTCGCGATTCCTACTAGATCGAGACATGCCCTGGCTAGTTTGCCAGCTGTGTGCGGCGCCGCGCTTTTGCTGGTTCGCAACCAGAATCGTTTTTTCCACTTCCGTCATCACCCGAGTATCGAAGGACTTATCAAGTGCGATATCTCTACCAAAGGTGAGGTGAGCTCAGCCCACCCAGCCCAGCCCAGATCACTGCGATCAAGTACAACGCGCAAAAAGAGAGCCAGGCGCATATCTGGCTCAAAGGGATCATTCGCGACAGTTTGATTGCCGACCGATCGTGCGGCGAGCCCCAGGTCGAGAAAGTCTGGAAAGGGCAGGCCGTTGCCGAACTTGCTACCTGGCGCAAGCCAGACGTACAAGTGGCCAGGGGCGATGAACGCATCGCGTTCGAGGTACAGCTGTCGACGACTTTCCTGACCGAGATTGTCGGGCGAATGGAGTTCTATCGGGCCAATGGTGGATCGATGATCTGGGTATACCAGAATTTTGATCCCGGCTCAACCAAGACTGCAGAGGAAGACATTTTCTTCCTGAACCACCTCAACGTATTCATCGTCAACGATCAGACGCTGGCACGATCGAGGGATACCGGTCGAATGGCATTTGATTGCTGGTATGCAGTGCCCGGATTGATCGGCCGTACCAAAGTCAATGAATGGCGGCGGGTTGAAGTGTTTCTGGATGAGCTAACGTTCAGTCCGGAGAAGCAGGTCGTGTTCTACAACGATTACCAGACACAGAGAGTGGTATTGGAGGCATCGGTCAACACTGACGTGCTACGCCATGATTTCCATTCTTTCTGGACGGAGTACGGCAGGCAGGACACGCCAGTATCCCGAGAGCGTTGGGTCGATCTACGCGAGCGGATGGCAATTGCGTTTCCAGCTATCAAGCTTCCGAACTTCCACTGGACAGATCCTTTTCAAGGGGCAGTGTCCATTGTATTGAGCGCGCGCTAAGGCCGGCCCATAGGCTACCGATTCGAGCGCCTGCTCAACGTCAGTAACCAAGCGTTCGATTCCTACAAACCTTTTCTGCTGCAGTTCGGCTGGACGCTGGAAATCTTTGAGCAGAATGAGCTGTTGGCTGAGCAGGACAAGAAGGGTACCTGGGCGAAGCGACGTGCAATAATCCGCACCGGCTTCAAGGATCGGGATGAAGCATATCGGCCCGATCTCCAGTTCAACCTGCTCTTCGCATTCCTGGTGCCGGAGCTCAAAGAACGATTGATCAACATGCGTCCTTGGTGATCACCAAGACTTCGGATTACCAATCGGTGATCGCCACCGCGCTGAGTCTCTGCAGTCATATTGTCAGCACCGCAAGCTTGGCAGATGAGGGTAACGGCAGGGAAGTCGCTTGGTTGTCTTGCGCTCGACCCAGGGCACACCTTTCTGCGACGTTGATCCTGGAGACCTTCAGGAAGACCCGCTTCATTCAAAAGCTCATGCCGTGACTTGAGGGCCAAAAGGCCGCTGCCAAGAGCCCCCAGGAAACCGCGAAGAAAGACATGATGCTGATGTACGTGGGGATGACCCGACCGACTCACATGCTGTGCCTGGCGATACGTCAGAGCTCATTGGGGGAGGGCGCTACTGGAGAGAAGCGCAGGACAGCGCTCAAAACAGCCGGATGGTCGATTGTGGAACTGACAGCTCAGGCTCCGGTGCCATAGGTACTTCGTTGCTCCCATTACGCGCGGGGAATAAACGCCTTTCGCTATGAATGATGAAGAGCGGGCTGGATGGTTATTATCCAGCCTGCTCAAGCAGATTGGCGCTTGCGCGCCTCATGTTTCTGCTCGAGCTCTAAAGCTTTATAGAGATGGCACTGATCCGCAACAAACCGAGCCAGCTCACGGTTGAATGTCGCGACGAATTTCGCAGCGTGTAACAGCCCTTACTCTCTGATTCATCTTACCGCTGCACTTGCTGTTGCTTTGTCTTGGCAGTGGCCGCAAACTTAATCCGTGATATCTCAGCCATCGCCTCGCTTCAGACTTCGAGCTTCGTGCATTTTCGGCATGCGTCTCTCTCAGGAGAGCGATGCGCTGTTGGTCAGTACACGCACCAAACCGCGATAGTGATTTGAATTCATGATTCACCTCCAAGTATCCACGACGTTGTGAATGGAAGCTTGATTCATGGACACTTCGCTTGGTGATTAGTTTTCACAGACGCCGACTGTCAAATCAATGTCGGACAGACGGATACGATCATGGACGAAACCCTGGCTTACTTGAAAGACCGCTACAAGGATGAACAGGCCCGGTTTGATCACTTCGAAAATAAATGCGCCAAGTTTTTAACCGCTGTTTCTGTCGTGATCGCTGCCCTGACAGCCCTCGTTAGCGCCAAGGGGAGAGTGCTCTTCACCCTTAATGGCCCCTCAGATTTTGTCGCATTGGGATGTTTTCTCGCAGCAGCACTCTGTGTGATTTGCTCGTGGGGACATGCTTTGAGCGCTTTGAGGATAAGGAACTGCCCAACACTGCCATACAGCCGTCAGACCGTAGAATGGTTGAAAGACGCTGATTCTTCAGATCATCAGCAGCATGTCTACAACTGCTATATAGACACGTTGGAAAAATTGAAGTCGGCCATCGACGAGAAATCCAAACCTCTAGATTTTGCCTACAACGAGATGGTCTACGCTGCCTGGGCGTTGTCGCTGTTGGCAGTAATCAGTATCACCAAGGAGCTATTTGCATGAGCAACGACCAGAAACCGAAGAATCAGGAAAACAAGACGCCACCGCCGCCCACCACTGAGTACCACCGACGCTCCGAAGAGCGACCGGTTAACCACAAAGACCAGACCGGTCGCCGTTGATTCTGAAATTCCAGATGAATCAGGGGCTGTGCGGCAGGGGATTGAGCTTACGCAAATCGTCGTGCCATACGCCTCAACTGTTTCCCCTATCGGACAAGGCGCTGGCTGGTGGGGAGCCATATAACCGTCACCCCAAGCCAAGCAACTACTGATCTAGCATCGCTACCTGCCGGCGGCGTATTTTTACTTTGAGGATGAGGTAGGGGGCTTCTGAATGTTCTGGTTGGGGCCGTTTGAGTACAAATCAAAAAAAGAGCTGCTGGATCGGCTCAAAGACTATCTGCAAAACGCACCAATAGGCGTGATCGCCAGCAAGCTCGCAGTCAAAAAATTGCACTTGCTGATAGCCATGCATCCGGAGGCGAGCAGGAAAATTGGAGTCGGAATCGACCACTTCAGGATCCAGAGAAATGCTCTAGGAGCGGGTAAGGGGATCAAATTTGTCCGTGTGGATGGCAGCGAAGATGGCTTTTCCTACAAGCGCTGCATCACCGGTGCCATCCAATCGCCGCATGGCAAAGTTTGCGAGGCACTGAGGTTTACTGTGCGCTCTCAACTGATCGCATTTCGTGATGCGCTTGGTCTGCCTGTGAGGTGTGCAACGAGCGGAGTGATCATCACAGATCGAAAAAATTTGCACATTGATCACAGGGAACCGTTCTGAGTATTGCTGGAGCGATTTTGCCACGATCGCCAGGTTGATCTAACGACTCTTGAAACGACCGGAAACGGAGAGAACCTCGCGTTGGTAGATCAAAAGGTATCTTCAGAATTTGAGGAGTACCACCAGCACAATCAAAACGGGAACTGTTTGACCACAAACAGCTCGACTGAGGATAGAAACAAGCTCTCCCTGTTTGACCGCAAAGAAGGTGTAGAGCTTTTCGCTGCGACGCCGCTGCGTGCTTACGACCAGATCGGGCTGGATGAGGATAGGCTCGAGTTGATTATAAAGGTCACCTGGGGTGGGGAGTACCCGCACCGGGCGGCGGGGCGCTGTTGGATGAAGATGCTGTGGATGCAGCGTTGCTGGACTCGGCCAACTATGCGGACGTCATTCTGATTGCGCAGTCCATATTCAAACCTAGGCCGGTTCGGTTGCATTGGACAGGATTTTGGCTGCACTGATCAGATCACCCGCGCAGGGGCGGATGACAACCCAGAGTGTCAGCCAGCCGCGTTGAAGGTGCAGTGCGCTTGCGCATGAGGCATTTAGCCAAACTCGCGACGCTATCGGGTGTTATGGCAGGTGCTGAGTTGAAGCCCGAAGATCAGGGTGAGGAGGAGGGTGGACTTGTTAAGAAAAAAGAATTTCAATGAGTACATGCCTCAAGACGATACAACATTTAACTCAACTAAAGAGACATTTAGTTGAGTTAAACAGGTCTTCTAGGAATGACTCTCGCAAAAGGATAGGGCAGGCCTACAAAATCCTAATCACGCCAAGCAAAAAACCGTTGGAAGGAGTTTTCAGCGTTCGACTTTCGTGCAAGCCTGATGACGTCACTCATCTCCATTGTCCTCGCGCTATGGTGCATGCCTGTTTCTCGCACCCAAAACAGAGTCGCTGTACGAAACCCCGAGTTAGGCGAGACCACACATCCGCTCTCGGTAAGCCTATCAATGACGACCTGACATACTTCCCGGAATAATGCTCTCGCATAACCTGAGCCAATCGAACTTTTGCCACGAATCTTCCCGAGCAACAACGTGTGATCACGTTCGATCGGAATGAATTGCCGCCCGAGCCTTTCACGGTAACGATTCACATAGTTGGCAACAAACTCAGGATAGATTTTCCACGCCCAATTGCCAGGAAACTTTTCCTCCACTAAGTCGTAAGTTCCATCCCGCATGAGCCTCAGCGCACTGATCGTGAGATCTCCCCCTAGATTGTCAATTTCAGATGGCTGCAGCCTCAGATAATAAACTGACGCAATCATGAGCAGCGTGCGCTCATGTTTGATGTCTTCATCAGCCATGTCGCTAAGCGTTAACATCAACACCGCAAACTCTTCATCAGTGAAGACATTCGCACCACTGTGAACGGGGAGACTCGGAGTGTAAAAGCCCGCAGCATGCAGCCTTAGCGCAGGGTTGATTGCGATCAAGTCATCGTAATGCAGATGCAGAAAAAAAGACGCAACTACCGACATCTGGATCGCGAGTCCGCTTCTACCAGCAATATACGCTATGCGAATAACATCCCTTCAGGGTTGAAGCCCACTACGCTCCTCAGTTTGCCGGGAGTGAATCGTCGGCAAGACTTATCTGCCACCCACGAGTCCGGAGGGGTTGTGCAGAAATTCATAAACGCTTGAATGTCGGCTTCATTCAAATCAGTTAAGGGTTTTTTTGCCTCCAAAATGCTCCAGAGCAACAGCCGCTCCGTACAGGTTCGGTAGTTAGCATAGCGCGTAGGTTCGGCATGCTTAATCAAAAACTGCTTCACCAGCATGTAGCTTTTTATCGGCAGACTACTGACTGGGCATCGGTTAAGGAAGTCCTGAACTACAGGAAGCTCGCCATCAAGTGTATCTGGGTCTAGCAGGGCAAAGTCTTTTAGCGTCTCAAAGCAAGGACGGGGTATTTTTTCCATGGTTTTTCTACCGGTTATCTCCGAAATTCAGTCGCGATTTTTCAATCCCAATTTTTTAAGCGAGTACGAACGTTTGTCTTCGTAGCTGCTGTAGTAAATATCCTGCGTAGTGGCCAAATTGTTGTGACGTAGATCCATCTGCAAGTCCTTGGCGTCTCGCCAAGGGGCATCAAGTGTCGCAGCCGTATGCCTTAGCCAGTGAGTGGAGGCCATTTGCAGAGCCTCGATCTCGCCCGGCTGACGACCTTCGCTCACCATCTCATCAACGGCTCGGTCAAACAGCTCCTGGATAATCAACTGAACCATTCGAGTGGATAACCCTGGACGACCATTCAAGGTCGCAATCAGAGGGGTCTGCTCATTAGGTAGCGGCAGTTCAGACAGCCCCATGAACCGCCGGTAGCGCTTTAGGTACCGATCAATGTATTCCGGCCTTACAGCGACCTTGGCGGCCTTGTCACCCTTACCAATGAGGTGGAACCACCAGTTGGAATCGTGATCCGCCTTGAACGAGCCCATCGTGGGCTGCCAATTGACCCGACCACAAACATCTGAAACGCGTAGGTACATCGAGAACAACGTCGCAGCAATGAACAGGGTACGTTCATAGCGCTCAGGAGCCGTTGCTGCCATTTATTCAGCGGTGGTCAGCACGAAGTCCCATTGAAGAGGCGTAAGGGCACGTCCGGTTTGCTCCATGGAGCGCGACGCTTTAAAGCGCGATTTCTGTTTGATCGCCCTGAAGGGATTCGCCGACGTCAAGCCCTCATCCAGGCCGTATTCGTACAAGCTGCTGCAAACCGAGAAAACCTGGGAAATGCTCCCTCGGGATGGCTGGTACGGAGCACCGGTACCCGGGCCGTCATGATCAGCGGCATCAAGCGTGCGATCAGCTTTCTTCACCGAGAATGGGCGCCAGCGTGGATTTGGGCACAGCCCTGAATCTTTGTCGGACGCCACGATTAGAAACCTGCTGCGTGTCACGGGGCCAAGCCATTCCGTGGGTGGGCTCATGCAGAATTCCAAGAAAGCTTCGGCGTCTGCGCGACGCAGCTCCATGAGGGGCTTCATTCTGATCAACAATGCCCAAAGCAGCAGGCGCTCGGCATGGGTGCGATACGAAACGAATGTCGCCTCGACGTTGGAGTATGAACGCAGAAAACCACTGACGGCTTCGAAACCGTCCATGGGTTTTAGCTGCGCATCAAAGTTCGCCAGATAGTTCATCACCAGCGGTAGGCACGGGTCGGGTTCATTGCTAGTGTGGTTGATGAATTCTTTATAGGTGTTGAACAGCGGATGCGGGCTCGGCATCTCGTCATCCTTCTTTGAATGCTGGATTGCAGACTTCCGATTCTGGGAGTTATCGGAAGTAGGGGACTTACTCTTTCGTTTTTTCGAGGCGAGCTCGTCCGCTTGCCTGGATGAATCACTCATCACCTAGCCCTTATCACTTGATCGATGTCATGTAAGTTATACACAGCAAACTTGACTTTGCAAGCACTCTCTTGGAAAGCTTCACTGGTGACAAGGTAACTAACCACGCTTTAGTTATATATTGATAGTTATGGTCAATTCTGAATTAAGAAGTTCCGACCGCACGGCTGCGCGCCCCAAGCCATGCGGGCTCAGCATTTGAACCGCCCCGATCTTGAGTGGCGCCACTGCTGCTTTAGATGGGTGACTGGCCTTCCCGCAGCCGTGACCTAGGAGGTCACTTTTAAAGGATTCGGCCATTTTTAAAAGTGTTTAGCCGTACCGCTCAGGAAATACGGCGGCACGGCAGTGATTCGCCATATTTAGCGGGCTTGATCATTTTTAAAAGTTTCGGTCATTTTTAAAAGTTAATGTTTTGAATGTGTAAGGGCGCCTTGAGAACGACCAGTTATCAGGCCATGGAAAAGACTATTGAAATCCAAAACCATTAGTGATTTATAATGAAGCTTCTTCGAAGCTTCAGTCTTTAAGCCACCTTTACATATTCTCCTTCCGCGTATATAGCGCTGTTCTAGGCGCTTGAATCTCTCCTAAGCTGACATATTGGTCACGAGCTCCAACATCTATCCACGCTACGCACGCTGACGGAGTTAGTCCGCAACCAGGCTGAGTCTTCACGCCGAGGGCTAGGTTCACATCAACTCGGCATGGCTCCCGAGTTTTCTCCTTGATATTTGACCTTTGTCGATCATCGTGCACCGGCGGATGAGACTGAAACGATGTGACGGCGAGCGATTGAGTCTATGCGGCTAGGCACGTGTTTCGAGCGCGTCTCAGCTCTCAGCAAATCGCAAACCGTCGCATTCATTGGGCTACAGGGGTGGTCACTTTTAAAGGATTCAGCCATTTTTAAAAGAGATCTCGCATTCTGGCGCTTTGTTGCACTGAACGAGCCTGGTCGAAATGGACGCTTACCAAGACGCATGGAAGCCTTTTTGCGCGGCATATGGCTTCTCGATCCCACAAAAAATGGCCAAACCGTGGGTTTTGGCCGATGCCGCCAGAATTAAAAAACACTGAAATGGAGATCTCCGAGGGGGTTGATTGCTCGCAAAGGCCCGGATTGCAAGGCTTTCGGGGTGGACACGTTAGGCGCCACCTTAGGCGCCATTTTTAAGGGAGGGCCACAGCGGCCATCGTAATGTTCGTGACGGTGTTTTTCTCACATGCGAGAAATTCGGCCTGGCCAGCCTGATCACCTGGTGAAAAGCATCAAGCAGAGCCCCACAAGGAGAACCCTTCGCTTCGCATAATGTATATTATGTTAAACGACAGGTCATGTCATAGATGTTCATGAGCCACCTAAACCACTGATTCGACAAACCTGCTTCTGACGTCCACTCTCTCAACGGGCCATGTACGTTGTGTTCATCGTGAGACATTGAATGAGGTGGCTGCCGATGAAGCTGATTCAGTGCCGTTTCTCTTCAGGTCAGCGTGTACCGCTGCTCGTGCAGACTGGAGCTGCGGCGCCATTGCCCATACTTGTTCCATTCATCTACGTCCAACTCAAGCTCAGATACCGCGCGTACAACACCGCTGCGGCACATCTGCGCGCGATCCAAGCTTTCTATATCTATGCCAAAAGACGTGACCTCAACATTGATGAAGCCATCTTGGCCTGCCAATTCGAATCGATTTTGGCTCTACTGGACGGTTATGCCATTTGGCTCCAAAGCGGCCGTCAAGCCGATAACCTGGTCGCCCGAATCGGCAAAGCTGAAACGGCACCTTTTTCGCAGATCGATCCGCGTACTCGTGACCAGTACCTGCGATTGCTGAAGCTATACCTGTCCTGGTGTGTTACCCGATACATCCCGCGCGCTCGTCAAAATTCAACCACCCTGGCTAACATCGAGGTGGTATTCGCAGATGTCGCCAACGTCATTGAACGACGCTTTGAGAGCCATATCATCAATGTTCGTCCCGACCATGCTCGTTACCGCAGTCTGACAGATACGCAACTCCAGATCATTCGCACACTTATTCGCCCGGGCGCTGCAGAGAATCCGTTTCCAGAACGTTTGCAGTTGCGCAATTGGTTAATGATTGAATTGCTGTTCGAGACGGGTATCCGTCGAGGTGAGCTTCTGAAGCTCTACACCACGGACATCAATCAGGGTTCACAGCATGCCTATGTCAGTGTCAATGATCGCGAACATGACCCAGGTGACCCGCGCGCTGAAGAGCCTGCGCTGAAAACGCACGGACGGACCGTAGGTATCTCCGCACAGTTGTATGAGGTCTATGAGCGCTATATCCAGAGCGAACGACGCCCACTGCGTGAAGGCAAACCGATGAAATTGCTGTACCGCTATTTGTTCATCTCTGACCGAGGCCGACCGCTGTCCATTCGCGCGTTGTCTAACGTCCTTGATCGGTTGTTTCTGACCATTGAACTGGCTCATCCGGGGTTGTTGCCTACACTTTCCGCGCATGACTTTCGCCACACCTTTGCCGACCGCTTTTTGGCTTACCTGGTCGAGCAGCGTGGGTATGACCTGGAGCGCGCCACGGACGAACTCCGACGAGTCTGCGGTTGGTCTGAGACTTCGACGATGCCACGCCGTTATGCAAGTCGTTATCTAGCCGAGTCAGCCAACCTCCACAATGCCCAGCGTACCTCGGCAGCCTGGAGCCGACTTGACAGTTAAGGAGGTTCGCTGTGACTAAATCAGTTAGCCAAGATCATGCTTCACCCTCCTCCTCTTTTGCGGGTTATTTGTTCCAAGGGCCGGCTCAGGTTGCTATTCGAACACGCACCAATGATCAGCCACGCTACGTTGAGACCCGGCTGAAGGTATGGACGTGGTACGACGGTGGACTCGCGATGAAAATCGATTGGACTGCACTCCAAATGAATTCGGAGCTAATCGAAATAGGCAAAGGTTTTATGGCCTATGCACTTGAGAAATATGCCCCTCGAACCGCAGTAATGTTCGCAGATACCCTACGCTTTTTATCTAGTACAAATCTCGCGACCGGACTTCCTTGGGACACCGATCAACTGGTCACTGCTCTCGAGGAACTCAAAAAAACGAGGGCAGTACTTATAGGATTTCGAAGGCTTTACCGATGGGCAATGGATAGAGGAATCAACGGCTTCGATCCAATCACCTACTTAAAAATCAAGGATGTGAAATCAGATCGAGTTGACCCGTATGCGCGAATTTTTCTCTCGCAGTCTGGTTTAGACCTCGATGAAGAAGTTCGATTGCTCAAACGTATTGAGCGAGAGGTTTCACCTAACTCCTGGGAGGAGGCCCAGTTCAATATAGTACTTCACTTAGGTTTCGAACTCGCACCACGCTCGATTCAATTCCACTCGCTTGACATCGCGGATTTTGAGTTCATTGAAAGCGATGATAATGAGAGGTACTACACCCTTTGGCTACCCATGGCCAAAAAGGTCGGTCAACGCAGACCTGAGCGACGGCCCCGCAAAATAACAACCCGGCTGGGTGAAAAAATCTCGCAGCATGTTTCGGAAATTCAACGCCGCTTTGGCAGCGAATGTGAACCATTGCTTGTAAGTCCTAACGGAAGACGTCTATCTGTAACCGAAATCGGTGTAGGCCTCAAACACGAGCTGCGAGAAGCAGGGATAGACAAGCCGAACCAGGTAACAATGTTGCTGCGTCATCACCTCGGGCAAGGTTTGGCGGATCAGGGAACTCCGGCAGACATGATTGCAGAACTGCTCGGCCACAACAGCACGGTTGCGGCGCGTGCTTACGTAACGGCAACCCCCAACATTGCCCGGATCAAAGAGAAAGCACTCGGTAAGAGCCCTTCCTATCAACGCATCATGCGCAGTTTATTAACCGGGGAAATCGTCCAACGCCGAAATACGGTGCCCGATAGAGCCATCCGCGGCGTCATCGATACGCAGTACATCGGGGACATTGGTGCCTGCGCCCTCCCAGTTCATACCCACTGCCCCTACAATCCCGTCTATGCCTGCTACACCTGCAAGAAGTTTCACCCCTTTGCTGACGGCCGTCATGAGCAGGTGAAAGAGGCGCTGCAACGAGAAGCGCAGCGGTTCATTGACATGGCAGAACAAGCCGGTGACCTCATTCACAACCGGCCCCTCGCCCAGCATCAGACAACCATCCTGGCAGTAAGCGCTACGATCGAACGCTGCCGGCAGCACACGGAGGTTGCCGCAGATGACGCTATCTAGGGAAAGGCAAAGCCTCGAAGGCTTCATTAACCAGGAGCAAGCGATTTTTCAGTCATTACCGATTACAACGCCGTGGGAGTCAACGCTGTGGTCGGTCGAGCGCTGGTTGCCGCAACGCCTAAAGCAACAGACCATCACCTTTGAAACACAACGACAATCGCTTGAAAAAAATGGCTATTCTGCTCCTCCTAAAACCGCCCTCCCCTTGGATTTTCAGGATTTTTGCAAGGCCTTAATCGTGTATCTACAGCGCACCCGGAGTCTGAAGTTTTCGATGGTGGCTGCTTACAATATTGCGATCCGGCGGCTGTATAACCCGTTGTTTGAACGTGGCGTATCCGACCCCACACAATTAACGCGAGGCGATTTCGACCGCGTCGTAGGATTTCTCCGCGAGAGTGGCTACAAGAACCTCTATGACGCGATCTCTCATCTTCAAGTAATAGCGGATACGATTGATAATCTGCAATTAACCGAGATCGCCATCCACTTTGAGCACAATGCAAAACCAGAAAAACGCCGCCACGACTACATTTCATTGCACGATCCTGATCGTGCGGTAAAACAGCGTAAATCTGATGACAGATTGCCTTCTCGCGAGGCGATGGAAGCCTACGCCTTATGCTCGAACCACCCACTCAGCGAGGGCGAAGAAATCTTGCTGCGCGTGATCGATTTATTGATTGCAACCGGTCAACGGGGTAATGAGGTAGCAGTAATCCCCTATGACTGTTGGGTCGAAAGGCCGATCAAAGGGACGACAGGAGAGGTGGTTGTAGATGCCAATGGCAAACCTCTGGTCGAATGCGGAATTAGGTACTTTGCGGAGAAGCAATTTCAATCTCGTGTGCATTGGTTAGCCGAAAGTGATGTTCCATTAGCTAGGCGTGCAGTCGAACGACTGAAAGTGCTGACGCAAGAGCAACGACAGATTGCTATGTGGCAGGAAGCCAATCCCGGGCGCATCTGGGAATACCAACCGCAAACGGTGATGACTGAGAATCAGGTTCTGCGGTGGCTTGGTTTTAGTGACGAACAGAGCGCAGCTAGGAATCTTTATTTATACCTATCGAGAAATGGCATTGATCCATATGACGATGAAACAAACTATAAGCCCAGAGAAGCCAGAAGGAGGCGGTACCTGGCCGGCAAGATTGAACAGTTACTTGCTCCCGCGCTGCGCGGTCATGAGGTGTTAACAGAAAATCTTGGAGGCATGCCTCGTGTAGTACTTAGAACCAGCGAAACATTAGCCATCTCGTTTGATGGCCAATTTCGTCTAGGTGGGCGGGAGGCTAATGTATTTCGAGCGATCCCGCGTCGGGTGACCCTCCAGGATATCAATCACGCGCTGGGCAGCGATGACAAATATGCGTCCATTTTTTCGCGTCGTTCATTAACCGAATCCGATGGGACTCCGATTCGGCTAACAAGCCACCAACCTCGACACTGGCGAAACACCATTTACCACCTGACCGGTATGAGCGATGTTCAGCAAGCGTTGGCCCTGGGTCGAAAACGTCTCGACCAGAACGTCTATTACCAGCACACAAGCATTGAAGAAAACACTGATGCCCACCAGGATTTCTTGGAGTTCAATAGTCATCACGAGCGCATTGATTTCCTACATGCAGGTATAAGAGATAGACGCATTCAAGGCGCTTTAACCGACAGTTACCATGCACTGTTGGAAAATAAAGGTACGACCACAGCGGAAGCATTCCTTACCGTTCACGCAACAGCGTTGCATGTGACACCCTTTGGCGGCTGTGTTCATGACTTCTCACAGGCACCCTGCCCCAAGCATTTGCAATGTTGGAATAATTGTTCCCACCTGCATTTGCTGGGCACACCTTCTGAGAGGAAGAATCTTCAGCAGCAAGCCGAGCGTTTGTCACAGGCCATACTGATCATGCGAGATGCAGGGGACGGCGAAGCAGGGAACGATGTCTGGCTGGCAGACCAAGAACACAAACTCAACAATCTGCAGGCCGCTCTTTCTAGCGACGCTGGAGTGAGCCCACATCAGGTGTTTCCGTCTGGGCATCCGGTAACCATTCCTGAAACTAGCGAACGACACAGCTCTGTATCGGATGATTAGAGGTAACCATGGCGCGACGACAATCGTTAAGGGGCGCGGACCTGGATGGTGCAATAGACGCCCTCCTCGCCCAGATGATCAGCCTGGGATTGGAACGTGCACCTATTTCGCGATCTGAGGTGCAAAAGCGCTTGGGGCTGACAAGTCGAGCCACCTTGGTGGGCGAGCGCGGTAGGCGGATAGAGTCCGCACGCGTCGCGCAGTTGAAGGAGAGTGGAAAGGATCCTGACAACGAACGCCGACGTAGAAGCCTGGAAGAGCGTATAGCTGGCTTACGGGCAGAGAATGCTGACTTGGTCCGGCAGCGAGATCGACTGTTCGAGGCGTTGTCAGTAATTTCGAGTATTTGCTTGGTGAAGGGACTTGATGTGGAAGAAATATTGGCTCCATTGAGCAGACACTAGACAGAGAGCTTACTCGAAAGGCGCAAAATACTTTGAAGAGCCAAACAATGGACTGCTCTTAGCTGTGATCCCCACTGAGGGTTGAATATCGATACATACAGAGGCTCATCGACTCAAGGGCTACCTAAACACATGGAAGTGTCAAAAATAACCTCCCGATAAGCACCATTGAACGCTTGCAAATTGGTATCACCAACGAAATAGGTCGTGCCATTTTCGACCTCATACAGAAGTCCTTCGAGGCCGTGTTCGGATAGCAATTCAATCTTAACCAATTGCTCCATTCGGTGGTGACCAGACTGATTAATTGTTCCGGAGCTGACGAACTGGACACTCCGAACCACCAACGTTTTCGATTGCTGCGCGAGTAACGAGCAAAGGGCACGTTCACCAACGACCATAAGGATTAAAGGGAAGCGTCGTTTTCCATTTCGCTCCTCAACCAGCACGTTAAACCAGCCAAGCCCCACGTCGTACTCGACACACATCCATGTGCGAAAGGTCTCACCCAAAAAAGGGACTAACGGCACTTCGGCCCACTCATAGGTTCGAAACATCAGCTGCTCTCCGAAAATATCGCTAACGAGTATAGTTAATTTCGGGCGTGACGGGCTTCATCATTCCTTTTGCGAGTCAGGCAAATGGAACTGAAGGAAGCATTTGGGGTAGCCCTGCGCCAGGCGCGTTTGGAAAAAGGTTTGGCGCAGGAAGCTCTCGCCCCTAGTCAGGCCTATGTCAGCGAGGTTGAAAATGGCCGGAAAAGCCCCTCTATAGAAAAAGTTGATGAGTTAGCGAGCGTCTTGGGAATACATCCCGTGACGTTATTCGCCCGTAGTTATCTTGTTGACGGTGGTGACCTGACTGAACTCTTGAAACGCGTTACGCAAGAGCTTCACGAACTCCAATGAGTAAGCAGCTTCCTTTTTGAGATCTCGCAACCCTTTACCACTGCAAAGGTGCAGGAGGGCCGGCCAATGGCGGGCGTGTCGGTGATGTGCATGAGGTTGCCGGACAGCTAGTGAAGTCCGCTTATTACTGCGAGGTCTCGACATTGGTGCGTCACATGGAAGATCGCATGCACCGGCGACACACATCGCCCTCGTATTTTGTCAGAGGAGACAAAGAGGAAATCTTTCGGCTATTAGCGTCGACACCTGCAACGAAGCTTACTTTTACAATTGTCGGCGTCCAGCCAGGCATACGTCGCACCATGGTGGACGAGCGCCTCAGTGACTTGATGGCCTTCTGCATCGGTTACGTACGCCAAGGTGCGGCCAGAGCTTATTGGCTGGTGAGTGAATAGCGGTGAAGAGATCCTTAAGATAGAGGCTCCCGGAAAGCGCGGCGCTTTCCAGGCAACTCCCTTTAAAACTTACGCTGGTTATACCCCTGCAGCAGGCCCGCCAAACTAAGAGCCGCCGAAACCGCATCGATGAAGTTACGAAGACTGGGGTGCCCTTTTTGGCAGTTAGCCGGAAAATCCATAAAAATTATCCCTTTCGCGATGATCTGCATATGGGCGAAACTCCTCGGCTCTGATCCTGCAATTGTGGTGTGGCTAAAATGCAAAGAGCATATCTGGATTGCGAATTTACCGCCCTTGATCCCTACTATGAGCTCATTAGCCTCGCATTGGTCATTCCCAATGGCCCAGAGTTCTATGTTGAAATAGAAGACGGCTGGATTCTCAGTGATTGCTCCAACTTCGTTCAAAAAGTCGTGCTCCCCCTCCTCGACCTTGATAAGTATGGAAGAACGCAATCGCAAGCTGCGGACGAGCTACAGCAATGGCTAAGTCAGTTCGATGGTCTTGAAATCATCAGTGATGCGCCACAATGGGATTGGCCGTTGTTAGTGCGATTGGCAGGTCCAGACGGGTTGCCAAAAGGAGTGGTATCTAGCTCTATCACCTATGCAGATCAAGCGCAGATGGCCCACCTGGTCTTTCCTCACCATGCTCTACGGGATGCAAGATTGATTGCCGATTTTGTGGAGTCGATTCGAAATCGGCAGCTTGGCTAAAACGAGCGCTCGAACCAAGACAGTCTACGAAACCCGGGGCGATTCAAAGTGAGGTAGTTCTTCCACATCAAACCGAGAGCTCTCAGATGAAACTCGTAAGGTTGATCCGCCACGCGGAGAGCGCTGCTAACGTTGGTCTCGCCACTGCAGCACCAGATTCAATACCACTGACTGAAAACGGCCTCCATCAAGCTCGTGAGCTTGCTGAGTCCATAACGTGCACGCCCGATCTGATCATCTCATCCCCCTTTGAGCGCGCTATCGCAACCGCACTTCCAACCACAGCGTGTTTCCCTGACGTGTCATACGAAGTGTGGCCGGTCGAAGAATTTACGTATTTGAGCCCAAACCGCTTCGTCAGCACGAATCAGGCAGACCGAAAACCACATGCGGAAAGCTATTGGGTAAACGGAGATGCGGCAATGATTGATGGGCCTGGCGCTGAGTCGTTCGATCATCTGATCGGGCGCGTAGATGCAATGCTGGCCAAGCTTGCGGATCACGATGCTCAGTACATCCTGGTCTTTAGCCATGGGCAATTCATCAGAGCTGCCGCTTGGCTGATCAAACATGGTAGCCACGCTCGTTCATACGAACTCATGCGTGAATTTCGAGCTCACGATGTGAGGGAGCCGTTCAGAAATTGCTCGAGTTATCAGCTTGTGTTTAGCGACGGAAGCTGGACAGTTGAATGCCAGATTGACTCTTCTGATCAAGAGAGATTTAGCGACACGTTCTGCACAAGCGAGTGTTCTCGGTGACACCGTTTCAGCCAAGCTTCGCTGTCTCGCCAGCAAGCCCGGAAGCTTCGGTGTAACGTAATTTTGTGCTTCGTAACAGTCGCAACGTTACACATAGAAAATTGCGTTACAAGCCAACAAACACGGGGTCAAGAGCTCAAAACCATCATCCAAATCAGACTGCGTAACTGGCTCAGGCATTTATTTCCGAACTGAGCTTGCCGGAGAGGATGTTCGGGCTGGACTCCCCTATCCTGCTGCCCTGCCATAGTGTTTAGCATGACCGGTGCAACCTTCCGCGACTACTAGGAGCTCACCGATTTACTGGCGACCGAATGGCGGCGGCAGCCACTCAGTCGACCTATCAGTTCAAGGACTGCTTCTGCCCCAACTCTCCTACCTGGTATCTCCAAGGAACACATCGAACCCAGTCCTTGCACGGGTGACTTCATACGTGCTCATGATCTGAGTCAGATATCCTTGACCGAATCGTGCACAAATCTCATGTTCTTCAGCTCAAGGGTGAGTCTATGCGCAAGATCAAAAGCCGCAAGCGCTAAGCCTTTCGCCAGGCGGGAGGTTGGGGCTGGTAGTGGAAGCGTCAAAAGCCCTCCGACCGGTGATGTTCAATGCACTGGTCAGATCGAATGCAAATGCCTGGTCAAATGGTATGCAACTAACTGTTTTATAGGATGTTTCATGGATGAAGCCCGTGTGCCCACGACCTATAATGTTTCGGCTGCGTTTGAGGAATTCACTGGCGGCCGTCATTTTTTTGGAGCGTTATGGCCAGTCAAAATCTTTCAAATCTCCTCGCTCAAGTCACCCAGATCGTTGAACGCACAGGCGTTTTGCTCTCGAAGGAGTGGAATCGTGCGGATGGACCCCGCGGCCAGGGCGACAAGGCCTTAGTTGACGTAGAAATCGAAGATATTTTGAGGCCTGAACTTCTCAACCTACTTGGGTGCGATTTTTGGGGTGAAGAGACGGGGCACTTGCTCACGGGGCATGCCTGGTGTTGGGTTGTAGACCCAAACGACGGCACAAGTGATTTCTTGAAGGGGCTAAAGGGGTCTGCTCTGTCGGTGGGTCTGCTGCATGAGACTATCCCAGTGCTCGGGGTTGTGTATGCCCCTGTCACTCCTGAGGGGCTTCCTGATTGCATCGGTTGGGCAGAAGGTGTTCCACACTTGATTCGCAACGGCAAACCAGTAAGCGTACGTCTTGCTGATAAAAAGCTCTCGAAAGGCAGCACAGTAATGGTCAGCGCCGCGGCGGTGAATAAACCGGAGCTCAATCGTGAGCTGTGCGCACCGGCGTGTTTTCATGCAATGCCGTCAATTGCATACAGACTAGCAAGAGTCGCCATCGGCGATGCTGTATGTGGTGTCTCGCTCTATCCTGTCTCAGCTCATGACGTCGTAGCTGGGCATGCGCTATTGAGAGGTGCAGGAGGGGTGTTGCTGGACGAAAACGGAGTCTGTATCCGTTACACGACAGAGGCCGAAATGGCGAATGTATCGAAACGATGCTTCGGCGGATCACCTTCAGCGTGTCACAAATTAGCAACTCGTGAATGGGAACGAGTGCTTCGATAACATTCCATACGAAAGCGCAGCGGCGTGTTCCGAGTACAACCTGCATACCCCGTGTAGTGTCATCAACGCTTCGACGTTCCATTGTATGCGAAATTGCACTCCACTTGATCACCCGTTTGCATTCGACCTGACCAGTCATTTGCATTCGTTCGGGCCATCGATTGCATCGGATTTGACCAACACGCTTTCCAACCATGAACGGTAGAGAACGGCCAATTTCGGCCCTTCAGAAAAGACAAAAAACGACCTATAACAGACAGACGCCAGGGCTTGTATTCGGGCAGAAGTCGCCAGTGGACGCACAACGTCCCCCCGCCCTCAATTGCTGCGGCCAAAACGCGAAGACGCTGCTCGATCGGCTGAACGCTGACTATTCCGCTATAACTCAAGTGATGCCCTATCTACATCAGCGATGTCGCGCTGCCTAGCCCGATAGCGGGCATACCGGCCCCAGCAAGTTGAATGGCATTGGATATTCTGCTCGGTGAGTGAACCCATGGTAAAAATACAAACTAAATCAGCTTGGGCGACTTTGCAGCTGATGGTGGTAACAGAATGCGTTCTGGCAGACGATCAGACACCCATACGAAACTTTCGGGACCTTGACCTGAACGACCAGATAATGTCGTGTGCCGCAGTACTCGGCGTATTGATAACACTGTTTGGTGTGATCCGCGGTTTGGCAGAAGCACGCAAATCGAACCGTTTGAGGCAAGCAGCCGTGGCAAAGGAAGTACTCAAGGACCTGTTTACCGACCCACTCGGGCGCTCCGCGATGCAGATGCTGGATTGGGATGGCCGCACCTTCCAGACGGGCTCGCAACATGTGACCGTCCAATGGAGCGATCTTAAGCCAGCCTTGGTGGTTCACTCCAGTTCGACGATATTCAATCTCCAGCAACAATACATTCGCGATTGCTTCGAGAACCTGTTCGATCACTTGTTGATGATCGAACACCTGATAGCGATAGAGAACATTCACTACAATGACATCAAGGTGCCTGTCCAATATTACGCGGTGAAAATTTTTAAATATCCGCAAACCTTCGACCCATTCCTGTTCGAGTACGGTTACGCCAAGGCGCATGGGCTTATCGCCCGGTTGGCCAAGGATTAACAAGCGGTCAACTCACTGACCACGTGTCTTGTGAGTTGGGACTGTGCGTCCACATCGGGTCGGAAAGCGACGGTCTGGCCCAGATCGTCGCAGTGGAAGATTAGACTTCTGTCTGCTCTGCCATTTCTAGAGCATCGTCGACCTCGATGCCCAAATACCTGGCAGTGCTTTCGAGTTTCGTATGACCTAGCAAGAGTTGAACTGCCCTCAAGTTCTTGGTCCTGCGATAGATCAACGAAGCCTTGGTTCGCCGTAGCGTGTGGGTACCGTACATCGTCGGGTCAAGTCCAATGGCTGTTACCCATGCTTTGACTATTCGAGCGTATTGCCTGGTGGAGAGATGATCTGAGTCATGCAATCGCGTCGGGAACAGAAAGTCCTCACTGCGAAGATGCGCCTGACGCATCCAAGCCTCCAGAACTATTCGTGTTTGCTCAGTAATTTCAAACTGCACTGGATGTTGAGTTTTCTGCTGCATCACGATGGCCCGTGACGAAACATGCTCCCCATGCGCAATGTCACGTACTCGCAGCTTGGTTAAGTCACAGGCACGCAGTTTGCTATCGATGGCCAAGTTGAAGAGAGCCAGATCCCGTGTCTTCTCCGCGAGCTGAAGTCTGACCCGAATGGCCCAGATATCTCTGACTCGGAGCGGAGCTTTCTGCCCTACAAGTTTTCCCTTGTTCCAAGGCTGATGGCGATGTAAACCGATAGTGTTCATGGCTTGTCCTTCAGGTGAGGGAGGACAAGGGTGGATCAGTCGCAATGCGAAATGGTCGCTAATCGACCCAAAGCGAACGTTCATCAAGGTCTGCTTTTCGGGTTAAACGGGACTGACCCGCCTCTGTTAATCAGGCAACGAGCAGGACACCAGAGAAATAACTCCCCATGAATTTGACCATTCGCAACGAGCGCGCTGGAGACTTCCAACGCATCGCCACACTGACTGCCACAGCGTTTAAACAGACAGAACCTCTAGCCACACCGAACACTTCATCGTTGACGCCCTGCGCCGCGCCGGGCAACTGACCGTCTCCCTGATGGCAGTGGAAAATGACGAAATCATCGGACACGTAGCCATCTCCCCCGTCACCGTATATGGCGGTGTAACGGGATGGTACGGACTCAGCCCCATACCGTGTCGCCAAACCGCCAAGGCCAGGGCATCGACTCAATCTTGATGAAAGCCGCCCTGGCTGAATTGCAAGGCAAGGGTGCAGCGGGCTGCGTGTTGCTGGGCGACCCTGGCTATTACAGTCGCTTGGGTTTCAAGGCCAACACGGGATTGGAGTTGCCTGGCGTTCCCCAGGAATATTTCCAGGCACTGTCTTTCTACGGTGATATTCCGACGGGCTCTGCGCAATATCACAAGGCTTTCGATGCAGTGGAATGAGACTCGGGCAGCTTGACTATAGAATCGTCGCACCGCCTCATTGGGCTAGTGCAAAGCGCCCCCAAAAAACCGCTGCATCCAACAATTCCTGCTGTCTAGTGTCTAGTCCTGAAATAGATCTGCCACCTTTTGCTTTTTGCTGCGTGGTATCGCGTTCTCATTCGCGAACAAAGGTTGCTGCAAGAGAGATGAACGATGAGAGAGTAAGGTTTGCCGGAGCAGCCTAGAGATTTTTGGCGCCAGGTTTGTGTGTCTAGTCTTGGATGCAGGATCGCTAGTTAATTATACATAAAGTTAGATTTGTACAATGTAACACTGGCGGAACAGAAAAAATTAACAGTTAAGGCTTTATCTCGCACAATTTAGCCGAACTGTCTCATCAAATTTCCACTACAGGGCGCATTTTGAGCGATAGAGAATATAGCAAAACAATATAAATCGACTTAAGCAAAAAAAAAACCTTGGATCCATACTGAAACTTGCAGTCACTTTGTAATTACGCATGAAAACAAATCATAATAACGGAGCCAACAATGAACTTAACAAGCGAAGCAGTCGTGCAGATCGAAAATGAAGTTAAGGCAGCCCTCGACGCTCAAGGAGATATGGCAACTGAAAGCATTAGCACTCAATCTCTTTGCCAAAACAAAGAACTTATTCTTGGATTTTTGGAGACTTTAATTGGGCTCATCCCTGGTGTTCTCGGAAAACTAGCCGGTCAAGGAGTATTGGTTGCAGCCAAGGCCTGGTTTACCCATAAAGGTTGCTGAATACCAGGGCCGCACACGTTGCGGCCTTGGTTCCTCTGTGGGGAGGCCGTTTGGAAATCAATACGACCGCTCAGGAGCCACCATCCATGACCATCAACTCTCAATACGGCATTGGTTTTTCCGAAAAGCAGGTTATTATTAAATTCGACAATGTACTGGACCCAAATCAAAAAATTGCACTAGACGCTAACAAACCTTTTAGTGCTGGCATTCCCGAAACCTTTGACCATCATATATCAGAACAAATCGAATGGTCTTTTAATGCGCGCGATCTAAGTATTCAAGAAGTCGAAGAAAAGAAAACCGAAGCCGATACGGTAGCCATTGCTCCGGTAATGCCAATGCAGCTCATAGCTCCCCTTGAGATACACACCAGCGACGATGTTTTAACCACTAGTTCTATTGCATGGGGAGTGGAAGCCGTAGGTGCGACAACTTCAGCCTATACGGGAAAAGGGGTGACCGTCGCAATTCTCGACACTGGTATCGACCTCACTCACCCTGCTTTTACAGGTATTAACTATAAGGTTAAAAATTTCACCAGTGATGGCAATGGTGTAGATGACGTAACGGACACCAACGGTCATGGTACACATTGTGCAGGGACGATATTTGGGCGTAATGGAATATATGGCCGTATTGGTGTCGCACCGGGCGTGCAAAAGGTATTGGTCGCCAAAGTTATCGGTACTAACCGAGGAGATAGCGAGCAGGTCGTTAACGCTATCCAATGGGCAGCCGAACACGGTGCAGATATTATTTCAATGTCATTGGGGATTGACTATCCGGGGAAGGTAAAGCAACTGGAGCGGAACCTTCCAACTGAGCTAGCTGTTTCTCGTACATTAGAAGGCTATCGCGCTAACGTTATCCTATTCGATCGACTCGCAGCATTGATGCGGAGTAAAAAGGTTCTGATCGTGGCAGCAGCGGGAAATGAAAGTAGAAAAGACTTGAACCGTGAGTATGAAGTAGGTGTGAGCCCCCCAGCTGTCGCCGAAGGAATTGTTTCTGTTGCTGCCCTGAAGCAAACGCCTGGAGAGCACATATATGATATTGCTGACTTTTCAAATGTAGGTTCCAACATTGCAGGACCCGGTGTAGGCATTCTGTCTGCGAGCGCTGGTGGAGGTGTAAAGAAACTCAGTGGCACCAGCATGGCTGCACCACATGTTGCTGGTGTAGCCGCCTTGTGGATTGAAAAACTCAACACAACGGGTGGATACAGCTATTCAGCCTTGGCTGCGACATTAATTGGCAATGCCGATATTAACGTTTTTGTTCCCGGTTTTGACTTGCTCGATGTTGGAACTGGACTCGTCAAAGCTCCTTGATTGAGACGTCCGTCACGTCGGCGAATTATACGCAAAGGGAGACAGATTTATTGTCCAGAACAATAAGTCTGAGAATCATCTGGCCGGCCTCCCCATCTCACGGAGGTGGCGCAAAATTCAAGGTGCGAACTTAGACTTTTGCTGTGAGGAGGCCGTGATGAAATTCTGTGGCATAGACCTGCATTCGAACAACAGCGTTGTTGTGGTTACCGACGAAACGGACCGAGTTTTGATCAGCCGACGCTGCCCCAATGAGCTGACGCAAATCCTCCCGTTACTCGAACCACATCGTAGAGAATTGCTCGGCGTCGTGGTCGAGTCTACGTACAACTGGTATTGGCTGGTCGACGGCCTGAAGGCGGCAGGCTTCGAGGTAAAACTGGCCAACCCGGTGGCGATGCAACGCTACAACGGTTTAAAGCATTCCGACGATAAGGATGATGCAGCGTTCCTGGCGCATTTACTGAGGCTGGGGATATTGCCCACTGGCTATATCCATCCGCCACAAGAGCGAGCGCTGCGCGATCTGGCACGTAAACGGATTCAATTGGTACGCAACAGGACACAGCACATTCTGGCCGCTGAAAACATCATGGCGCGTCAGTCTGGCCACCGCCTGACCTGTAATGAAGTCAAAAGCCTGTCAGCCACCTCCGTGGACAGGCTGGGCCTGTCCACGGAGGTGGCTTTGGCGATGAAAGCCAATGTCGCCATTGTCCAGGCATTACAGACTCAAATTGATGTTCTCGAGGAGCGATTGCTGCATGAAGTCAGCCTGCGCCCCGAGTTCTGTTTATTGAAAACAATGCCTGGAGTTGGCGAAGTCTTGGCCACGGTCATCATGTTGGAAACCGGCGATATCGAGCGCTTTGCCGATGTCGGCAACTTCGCCTCTTATGCCCGCTGCGTAAAGAGTGCGCATTACTCCAACGGCAAGAAAAAGGGCGAAGGTAACACCAAGAACGGGAACGCTTACTTGATCTGGGCCTTTATCGAAGCGGCCAATTTTGCGCGACGCTTCAGTGCGGACGCCAAACGCTTTTTTGAGAAAAAGAAAGCCAAGACCAACGCCGTGGTCGCTACCAAAGCACTGGCGCACAAACTGGCGCGGGCGAGTTACCACATTTTGAAGGAGAAACAGCCTTTTGATGCCAAGCGCTGTTTCGCCTGAAGGGCGAGTTAAGGTGATGGCCGATCAACCAAAAAGGGACTGGCGTAAGCCATAAAATCTGAGTGGCGGCCGGCTGTCACCGCCTGAGTGTGTTGTAACCGGGTCGTCTGCCAAATGAGCCCGTCGAGACTGGACGTGCTTTTGCACGAACCACAGATCTGTGACATCTTTTTGGACATTTGGCGGCACCAACGTTTCTCTGGGGCAGTTGACTGCCAGGGCGGTGCTGGGTGTATCGCTACCGCTTGATCCACATGGGTGTCAGGCACGACTCGGTCGTAGCCAGCGATGAGGAAACGGATACGACGGGTTCAACCAGTCGGGTTTAGTGATAGGAGAAAACCCCGCAGCAAGAGCTGCAGGGCAAGTTGGCTTTTAGCCTTGACTCGAGACCGGCTAATGGGTGTCCCTTTTTTTGCATTGATGAAGTCATCACTGACTGAGTTGCAAGGCAAGGGCGCAGTTGGCTGCGTGTTGCTGCGTGATCCTGGCGACTACGGCCGCTTCGGCTTCAAGGCTAATACTGGATTGGAGTTGCCTGGCGCTCCCCTGGAATAATTCCAGGCGCTGTCGTTCAGCGGTGATTGGACGGCGGGCGCTGGGCAATAATTCCGGATTAGGCCATCCCCCTTGCGTACTAAAGAAAGATCTCAAATACATTTTTTGTTGTCGAACAAACCATGGCCAATTTTTCAACAGGCTCTGCCATAAGCAAGCGTCGTAGATGTGGGATTGCATAGGGTGGATGCCGTATACCTCTTGTGTGTGGATCATCACCGTCGTTGCAACAGAGTCTGCCTGTTGATCATCATCACCCAATCCTCGAACGCTTGCGAAAGTGCAATGAAATCTTGGGCGGCCACCAAAGTTTTGCGATTAGCTAAGAGTTTTGAGTAAGCCTCGACCGCTCCTTGGAGACTGGATGCTTCATCTGCCAGCGACAGGATGGCACGGCCGTCGGCGTTCTGTTTTAACTTGCGTGCCCGCTCGCCGCTGCCAACGTACTTGTCGATCGTTGACCACAAGCCGATGCGTGTGGGGACATTGCCATCAAACGCGCGGGTGAGAGCATTGCCCAAAGGCTCGAGCCAGTCGGGATGCTTGCAGGCCAGCATGCGGAGCACTTGATCGGCCGAGTGAGGAGGGCCAAAGGTTATGTAACTGCGAACGACCGCAGCAAACTCGCGTGTGATTTCGATATCGGCGATGACGAAGTCGCCCTTGAAATGAAGAAGTTGCTTCGCCAGCTTGTTGCCACGTGCAAGTACGTCGAGGTAAGCATCGGAGTCAACCGCCTGTGAATAGGACTTGTCCGCCATCTGCTTGCCTGATTGATTAATGAAAACGTCGAGGAAAACGTCAACTTCGCGACGGCTGATAGTGGCGAAGTGATTGTCGAGGTCGACGCGTTTCAGTATGGGCCGGTCGGGCGCCGTCTCGAAGAACGAGAGGATACGCAGCGCATCGCTGCCCGCTGCTGCATCGGGCAGCCTCGTCGTGCTGCGCGCGAATTCGCTCGCGCGGTCCAGCACCGGCTGCAAGTCCACGACGAACTTGCGCCGTTCACCACACACCATAAGCGTTGCGAAATCCCAGGCAATCTCAGGTATATCCATGGCCACCGCCGGAGAATAGGTCGCCCTGGTAAATTGCTCGATTACTTCGAAGAGCATCTTGTCGGCCTTCGAGTCGCGAGTTGCCCACCGCAATACGAAGCGTAGGGCATGTAACGTTGGTGGATCCAGTCGCGCAACGTCGTCGAGCCTGGCTTGCGCCAGCGTTTCGATGGCAGCCTTGATTTCCTTGTTCCGCGCAATGCGACCAGAGCCCGCGTCGCGCAGGCGGCTCCACCGTCCCGTGCGATAGAGCGCCTCCAAACGAAGCCCGTGCGAATCCGACGACTTTTCCAGGGTTGGTTGCGCGTCCAGCAGTTTGAGGAACCCTTCAGCGCCGAGACGCCGCAACAAGCGCGGGCCCGACTCCCTCAGCAGCGAATTGAGGATCGGCAGAGAAAAGGTAGCGAGCGTGGTAGCAGGGATGCTACGGCCGAGCTTCGCCTTGAGGTAGCTCTGCGCGGGCTCCGCCAGGTCATCAACGGCACTGGACAGCGACCGCGCCATCGCGGGCGTCCATAACAGATCGACTTCCTCGAGCGGTACGCGTGCACCAAGCAACATGTGGTAGATCGTTTCCGAGCGTGCGGTGTCGTCCAGTTCCGCACTCTCGCGAAACCGTTCCAGCGCACGGTTGTTGGCGGCCTCGAACTTTTGTCTATCCTTGCTTCGCATGAGTGCGAGCATCGCACGTCGTACTTCCGGGCGATGTCGCAGCACGGGGCCTTGCCGCGTGACAAGCCAGCGTTCGTTCTGGAGTCGGCGGAAAAGCTCGTTCTCGGCGCCCTCGGCCAGCGGATGTTTGTCATCGCAAAGACCACTGGCCGGCGCCATGACGTCACGGATGATCTCCGGTGAGATCGTGCGCACGACGAGGCCTGGCTCGGCGAGCTTTCGCACGTCTTTGTCGTTGATATGCTCGATCATGCGTCGAGCCAGGATGCCGGTGATTCGAAGTGCCACGAGCTCTGCACCGAACTGGTCTTCGCTTTGAGTGGCGGCGTCGATCTCTTGGCCAATGCCCTCGATGAGGCTGTTGAGCAGAGATGCGCGCTGATCCGGCTCCTGACCTCTCAACCAGTTTGTGACGACGATAACGTCCAGTGGACTATTGCGTAGCGCGGGTGCGAGTGCTGCGATGTGCGCTTCCGTCAGGTTCAACGCTTCGGTGTTGCTGCGGCGGCGCAAGAGCTCCCTGGTTTCGGCCAACGACAGTTGCCTGAGATCCACGGGACTCTGTTGCGTTTCGATATCCGTGAGGTCGCCTCGGCCGGCGACCACCAGGCGAAGGTTGCTCCACTCGCCCATCACCGGTGTGCGTAGCGCGTTGATCAGCGCGTTCACGCCCGCAACGGCTTCCTCGTCGTACTGGACGATCTCATACGTATCGAAAACGATCAGCACAGGCCCGCGGCCCCCGTTGAGTTTCTCGACAATGGATCGCAGGGTTTCGCAGTAGCTGGAAAGCTCCGAGCCGGTAGCGTACTCGCGCTCGCGCCGAGTGAAGTTCTTGGCTTGGTTATCGATGGTATGGCGAAGGTCACCCCGGTACCTGCTGAGGTCAGGCTCTGCCAGGGGCAGACACAAGCCCAGTTGTACGGCAATCTCGATCAGCAGCTGCAGTGGCTGCCGGGGCGCCAGCGCCGCGCGGTCGAAGTCGAGGTAGGCAAATGGTAGATCGACACCGGCGAACAATACGTGGTCCAGCACGAACTTACCGATCAGTGTCGATTTGCCCATGCCTCCGATGCCGCGCACAAGCAGCGGCTGATTGGCATCCTTGAACGTGGCCGTCGCCCATAACGAATCGAGTGCCCGCGTCACATAGTGCTTGAGCGCCTCTGGCTCGCGTAGCCCGACGTAGGCACGTAGCCGCTCGGTTTGCGCGATGCGCCCCACGACGCGGTCTTCCCTGCCGTCCGAACCGGCCTTGACACTGCGGCCAACGAGAAGGCGGAAAGGATCCAGTATTCCCCGTCGCGCGATGAGGCGCCGCAAATCGAGCGGGCGCGGCAGCTCCGCAAGGTCCGAACCCTCCAGCCACTCCGCGATGGTAGCGAGTTGCTCCAGTTCTTCTAGTTCCATGAGCTCGAGGTCCAGGCGCTCACCCGCGAGCACGCGGCGAAGAAGGGGGCCCTCACGGTCGTGGGCGTTCAGCGCCTGCGCGCCTACGCTGAGTTGGGACCACAGGTGGCTATTGCGCGCCTGCATGAGGATTTCGCGTCGCGCCTGCGGCCGCAGTTGCCAAACCCGCTCCGCTCCGGCGGTTATCACGTCGGAAACCGCAATGATCTCGGCGATCGACGATTTGTTGCCGTCGACGTCGGTTGTCAGGTCGGATGGCAGGAAACAGCCGCGCGTCGCCGCGGCCATTGCCAGCGGCGTCACGTACGGGGCAGCTTCCAACGCGTCGGGTAGCGCGGTCACCCAGGAGGCGCTCTGCACATCGATGGCGCTAATGAAGCCCTCGGTGTCGAAGCCGGCCTTCCGTAGCCTGGCGATCAACTCTTGCTCCGATGTCTCATGCTTGGTGGTCATGCTATGCCTGCTGTCTTGAAGAGCTGGTTCATGACTTCGATGATCGCCCCGCCGAGGACACGGATGCGTGTCGCCCGATCCCGGACGGCCGTCGCCTGCTTGAACTCAACCAGCTCATAGAGGCTCCTGGCCATGGATTCGTCAAACTTGTTGCCTGCGCCCTCGCTTTCGAAGGCAGTCTGGACGCACTTGATCCAGGCATTGCCGTCGATGTCATCCTGGGAAACGGTGTCGCGCAAGTACTCGATCGATCTCTCGCGCACGAAATCCGGCACGTGGCCGATGGTGAGCCAGCGCAGGGATCGAAGGCCGGCGCCTAGGGCCTGGTCGGTGTCCGTGATCGCCATCATGCCGGCAAGTAACTCCTTCATCGCGCCTTCCGGCGGGTACCGATGAACGTTGTCGATCACAATCCAGAGTAGCTCGCGCAGCATAACCTTTTGCCCAGTAGCCGTCGCGGCCTCCCACTCGTTCTCCCCGGCCGTCTCGGTGTTCGCCGTTCCGTTGGCAGCGGCCCGCTGTTCGAGCAGATCTCCGAACCAATGCGGCAGGTCATTTGCCCACCAGCGCGTCCACTGTCGCTCGTCGTTGGGCCTGGGGGGAGCCGTGTCGAGCGTGGGCAGGTCGATACCGATACGCCGCCCGATCTCGCGCAGGAATGCATCGGGCCCCATTGAGCGCAGTTCCTTGGCCTCAAACTCGACGATGAGAACTGAGCGCCCTCGTGCCAATGCCTTCAACAACTCGGCCGAGAAGCTTTTGCCCGACTTGCCAATACCCTTGACGTCATCCGCATCGTCAACAACGATCAAACGCCGCTCCACGTCTGGCTGCATCAGGTTGAGAGCCATTTCCTTGAAGTCCTCGCGCCCGAGCACAGGGCGCGGCGCCGCCAAGTTTGTCGACAGTGACCAGAGCTTGATGTCCGCGGGCGGCTGGTTGCGAGATGCGCTCGTCACGACGGCAGGCAATGCGCTGATCACGTGATCGATGCGAACGCCCTGGTTGCACTGCTGGGTGGCGCCCTGGAAGTTTTTGGGTCTGCCCGCGTTGTGAAAGGCAATCAGATCAAGGTTGCGGTCGAAGCAGGGTGAGCCGGACGAACCGTGGTCGGTATTGGTGTCGTACCAGATGCGCGAGGTGGTTGGATCCTGTGCGCAAAACTCGTTCATCGAGAAGTTCTGCGGCAAACCCTGCGGGTGCTGAAGTATCGTAATGATCTCTTGCGTCCTGAGCACCGGCACGGAGCCATTGAGCTGCAGCCAGCCGCGCATCTTGCCTCCCCGCCGCGCATCGGCCTTGATACCGATGGGCGTGGCCAGGCGAATGACGGCGCAGTCCAGGCGCGTTGCGATGCTGGGGTTTCCGGCAAAGTTGTGCGTGTACCCGTCCCTTGCGTCGGTAAGGCTCGACCACACAAGCCAATCCGTGTCGGCATCGACGACAATACATTCGGGCGGCGGTGTATCCCGCTCGAACTTGCTGACGATCGTCCGGTAGTCGAAGACGCAGCAAAGCTTGGGCGCGGATCCCACTTGCTGCTGGTCGTTCACCTGGACGACATTATTGATCACGACACCGGTCGCGATCGCGTTGATCAACCCCACCACCACATGTCGGGCGGTGAGCACAAGGTCAGGAGCGATAAGAAAGCCCGTGCCACGAATGCCCGGATCATCGAGTCCATCGTCGACCCAGATCGCGCAAACGCATGGCATCATCGCCTTGAGCCAAGTCGAGAACTCCTCGGCGTTGAAATAAGGCTTCACCTTGTTGTTAATAGATTGCAGCGCGGCGGCGTTGACCTTGCCATCCACATCCACGTTGACCGTGCCATTCAAGATGTGAACCAGCTCGGAGCTCGCATTGCTGTCCTGGTACAGCGCATAGACAAACGCGGCGAGCTTATCACGGGTGACGAGATCCTCAACCAGCGCCTTACACAGCTTCGGCCAATCGTTGATGGCGTCCGGCGCAAGCTCTTCCACGTACTTATGGCGACGCGAGGGCTCCATGTCCGACGGCAGCGTCGATTGGGCCGCGTTCATCACCGCGGTCCACGACGCGTATCTGGCAAGCACCTTCGGAAACACGTCAGGGGAAGTGGCAGTAATCATCGTCGACGAGGCTAGACGCCCCACTCCTGTGCCAGGTTTTTGACGATCACGGCATGCGCTCTGATCGCCGTGAAAAGCACCGCCTCGTTACGCTCGCCGGGCGTTCCGAAGTAGTGAAGCCCCACAGCCTGATAGCTGCCGAAGTCGATGACCGGGCTGCCGGATGAGCCGTTAGTTGTCGCGCAGTCGTGCGCCAGCGTATTGCCCCCGAGAATCTGGCTGATCTTGCCAGGGCTCAGTCGCTTAGTTCCGTCCAGCGGGCCGAACACCGTCGCTACGTTCGGGTCGTCCTGGAGGTCGACGATAGGGTGGCCGACAGTGAACACGTTGGCTTTCTCCCAGACGGATCGCTCGACAAGGTCGAGGTCGATCTTCCGCCGTTCGTTGAGCACGGGCGAATCGGAGAGCCTGAACACGGCGATGTCCGGCACCTGCGAAGACTCAACGTAGAGGACCTGCTCGATCGCGACCTCGCTCGGAGGCTTGGCTGCATGTTCGAAGGAAAAATTGACGAAACCATTGACGTCCGGCCGCAACCTGTACCCCCTGCGCGCGTCATCCGCCGGTACGCCCGGCTTCAGGCGGGCAAGGTGCACTCCGACGTGGGCGTTGGTAACTAGCGTGCGAGGGCCAATCAGCCATCCGGTTCCGATCGGCTGGCGCTTACCGTCGATCTCCTTCACGATGTAGCCGACCGCGCGGCATATGGCGTCCATCTTCGTCTCGGCCGCCGTAGCCAGTCCGATCCACAAGCCACTCGCCTCGAATGAGGCCGTATCGGGCAGGTTGTCGGCGACGAACCACGCTGGCCGGTCGGTGACGGATATGACCGCTTCAAGGCCCGAGATTTCTTTGTCCGAGAGATCGTCAACGCGCAACTCTGCGCGCGCGAGCTTGACCGCCGCTTCATGCCCGGCTTGCGCCAGTGCAGCCGCAGCACCTGCCGCGACATCGGTGCCCATTGTCGGTGCCGCGGCACTCATCCGCGCCGCCATGCGCGACGCGAGTTCGTCCGCGGGGGGAAGTGCCGGCTGCATGGCTGACTCGAGCTGAGCATCGCTGGCACGTGCCAGACGCATGGCGAAGTCCGCCGCCCGTTGGGCGCGCTCTTCGCGAGATTCCGGGTATCTGGCCTTCATCGCTCTTGCGCTCCTTTTGTGTTGAGGACCACCTTGTAGACCGCCCCCTCGTCGTCACCCACTGCAACGATGACTGCCTGATTACTTCCATCGGGCAAGAAGAAGCGCAGCGACACCTCTCCTGGTGGCAGTCCCGCGCGCGCAGTCCCGTCCGGTCCGGTGACATAGCCGATCTCCGGCATGGGCTCGGACGCATGCTCAACGACCAACCGTGTGCCAGGAAGTGGCTCGCCGCTGGAGCTTCTCACGACGAGCGTGCACGCAATCCGTGCCATGACAGGGCCCGTGCCTCAGCTTCCGTCCGCCGCAAGCCACTCCTTGATCAACTGCACCATCTCCGGAATGAGCCGCGGTCCCGAGTTCGCCATGATCCTCCACGAGCCAGGCGTGCCTCCCGTACCGTACGCGTGAATAGCGATCGCGACAGGATCGGCTCCCAACGCCGCCTGATGCCAAACGGGAGAGCCGCTTTGTCCGCCATAAGTGTCGATGTCGTAGAAAACACGCCGTGCAGTGGTGCGCAACACGCGATTGGCGTGGAAGTACTGCGCCTCACCGCCGCCGCGATCAGCTGGGTAACCTGAAATGTTGAGCAACGCGCCTTCGAGGTCCTGGTCGGTCAACGAGGCGATCTTGAAGTACCCCACCGTATCCCCGAGCGGCTGGTCGAGGTGGATACAGCCGATGTCGTAGTCAGGATTTAGTTCGTCCTGCCAGATCTTGGTCGCCGAGAAGCGGGTGGCTGTCACCGTGCCATATGGGAACTTGTCACCATTGCGGCCAGGGGACACCTCGATGGATTCGATCCAGCCTCCGAAATCGCTTTCACTGAACACACAGTGGCCCGCGGTTAGCAGCGTACTTGGGCCGATGAACCATCCGGTGCCGATGTAGGTCGAGGAGTAAGGCGGCTTGGGCTTGAGCTTCAGCGCCGCGATCATACGCCAGGGCTGCTTGTCCGTATCACTGATTCGGACCCGTTCGTCAACGCCGATTACGGTCTCGGTGCCAATGCGAGTTAATGGGAGCAGCATGCGTGCGCTGCTCTTGCCAATGACAATGAGATCGTCGGCCGCACTCGATTCCGCACTGGAAGCGCTGCCCTTGCTGCCCGTTGTCTCCGTCACCGTGAACAGAGGTGTCATTTCTGTCGGTGGCGTAGAGGAAGACCACTGAATTGGCTTTGTCATGATGTGCTCCTGGAAATCGGCTCATTTCAGTTGCATTTGGCGAATGCGAAGAGCAGCGTGATAGATCGCCACTCGTTACATTTAGGCTGAAAGCTCCTGGCACCAAGTCGTGTAAAGCGAGCAGCAGCGAATCAAGATCTGGACATAACCCTCCTCCTTCAGTGCCAGTAACATCTCTGCTGCACCACATTGTCGGACGGCCCTTGGGGACCTTCGTTGAGCGTATTGACGACCGCTGGTTGTTAACCAGAGCCTTCGCGAACCAGTTTGGCTGCCAAGATGGCCTGTAATGCAATTTCGCCCAAGCGATCGCCAAGAGGCTTTTCCAGCACGGAGAGGAGGTGGTTGTTGCCGATGATTTCGGTGGTCGCGCTTTCGAACTCAGCGGCTGTACTATTGATCTTGAAAAACAGTATATTTGTCTCGCGATCGTCCACACTCAATCGAGCGGCCACATGCCGCATACGAGTCTCCACTGCGTCCGAACTGACCGCGCCAATATAAATCTCCTTGGTCTCGAAGCGCTTACTCTGCTGGTCGAACAGACGGATCCACGGCTGGTTCTCGTCCTCTTTCTTTAGATTTTCCAGCAGGGCCAAGATTACGGGCCCGACGCCGATGCCACCTAGAGCAATGGTCAAAAATGGGATGATGGCCTCATGCACAGAAAGACCCTTCTTGCGCAAGGTCGACCGGGTGAAGCTACTCGGCGACACGTCCAATCCAATGCGCATTAGATTAGATTTGTAGGAAGCGAACCACTCGTCTTCGGATGCGTTGAGCCCCACTTCTCCGTTTGCGGCCAAAGTAGCAAATGTCAAGGCTAGCGACAGCGGGCCGCGACTCTCAGGCGCACTTTTGGAGTAATCAATGAGGGTATTGCCAGTGACAATCGCGTCGGGCAGTTTGTTCAGGTCGAGCGCGGGTGGCGCAACTGCTAACTCCCTCACCGCCTCTGGCAACTCTACTTTTAGCAGCTTCGCATTTTCAATAAAAGTCACGGCATTATGGTTCATGCTTATTTTCCTGTCAGATGCCGTAACGATCGAAATTACGGCTGCGAGCTTAATTTTGAAAAAAACGGCTCCTCGTCAATAACAACGAATGCATCGGGGATGGCTTCTCCATTCTTTCCCGGAAAATTTCCATTTCCATATAACTTTAAGTCATCCAATATTGCTATAACTCGTCTACGACTAGGAACAAAATCTATCATTTCCTTTTCATCAGGCAATGAGGTACAAGGATTAATACAGCCAATACTAGAAAGAAACCCCACTCCAGGATGTAAAAGTATTTCAGTGCGTGGGTAAACCCCTTTAAGCTCAATGCCTGGTTTTGGTTTTGCAGATGTACTCTCCGAATCCTTATAGCCGATCGATACATATTTTATGCCATCTTGGGTATACAGTGGGTAGCGGCCTGCCTCTATCCGCCGATTGTTATTCTCAGGTGCATTGGCACCGGGTCCGCGAGTTTCCGCTACCGTGCCAGACAGCCGCTCCCCTGATCGTTTTACTCCATCATGATAGACCTGATAAGTACCAACCGTTCTTCTCTTCCCATCGCTTACGCGCTGTTGTTCGGAATGCCTGACTATGTGAAGCTCCCACCCAACGCCGTTAATTGGCATACCCATTCCTCACCTATTAATCCAGCGGCTATTGACGAGTTCAGATGTTTCTCAGCCCTAGTTGTATGGGGCGCCCAAGTGATAACTTGCAAATGGCCACCCGGCCTTTAGATCCTCCAGCGTTCCGTTAAAGCAATTGCGGTCCGCCCTCCCCATTCCACTGACTTCATGCGGCTTTGGCCCATGATTACCGTCACTGTATTGCCACAAAGTGAAATCCGGCCAAGTGTCGACTGGAATTCCAATCGGCTTGTCTCGGTACCTTGCGTACCAAAGCGGGCAGTTCTTCAATATGTCGTCTGGTGCATGGTGCGAAATGGATTCTCGCAGAAGGCTTCCACCATAGATCATTGGCCACCGCCCAGTTTTATCATTGACAAGACTGACAAATTCCTGGGCCTGTTCGATGGTCATATCAGGCCCACTGGTACTTGGCTCGAAATCCAGACAAAGAAGGGTGGACTTGTCTTTCAGATGTTCCCAGTCTATTGCCTGTAGAAAATTATTAACTTGATCATCGACATTACGACTGCTGGAGAAGTGATAAGCTCCCCAGAGCAACCCAGCCTCTAACGCCAACTTCCTTCTGGGGAGATATTTTTCATCGCGAAAGGTCGCACCTTCGCTTGCCTTATGGATGACACCCACAATCCCAGCGCGCTTGATTTTTTTGAAATCAATTTCGTTATCGTGATTCAAATCAACAATCACATCAATGGTTCCAGGAAGAGTGCTAGGCATGACAGTGGACCCTATCGATTTGTTAGCTTCAGCTTTAAACACCAAAGAAATATTTACAGAACCACCCAGCCCTGTAAATTTTTTTGAAACTATGGAGCAGCTAGCCACCTCTAAACAAAACTAGACGAACAATTGCATTCCCCCTTATGAAAGATGAGATTTTTTTCTCATAAACCTTATTACGTTTCACTATCTTGAACATTAATGGATGGATCTGCAGCGCTATGAAAGCTGACTTGACTAGTAGATGGATCAAAAAGCCACCTAGAGTTTCGTTACGGCAGGAACTTCACCGCCCCTCTTCTCAAACCACCTATCGCAGTTTGCGACCCGCTCACCTAATAAAAAACGCGAGGGTGGCCTGCGCAAATGAAGTGAAGCAGGAGTGTTGGAGGCGATGGCACGATGGATCGCTCGCACACTTCCTTATTCCGGCCTTCCCTCAGCCAATAGATTGATTGATGCGCATAGAGTGCCTGCAACACCTCCGTGGGGAATGAAGCAAGAGATTAAGTCGTCGGAGGGTCATAGGCTGTTTGCGGCCATTGAGCGACCTTCGAACTTGTGCCGCATAGCCGTCGTTCGAACGACATGGAAGTCTGCGCTAGTCGGAACCCTGTGCCACACTTGGTGGAATTGCAGTATGCCATGACTGCGCGCAGCGTTCCGTACCGCACGACCCAGCTTAACCGCAGGACCCAAACGACTCTAGAGTCGCGGAAGAAGCGCCGGCTACCCTTTTTGTCACTAACGGGAATGGGAGACGAAAAATGGAGATCCATGTAACACTAAGGAGGACAGGACGCATATTAGCGACGCCCGATCCCGTGCGCGTCTTTACGGGTGAGCCCATCATCTGGGTGTTCGAATCCGACGTGCTGAACCAGCCGCGTATTTCATGGCTTGCTTACTTTTTGCAACAAGCTCCGTTCTTGGGCTCAACTCAGTTCTCGGCGGTATCGAGGCAGCACGTACATCAGTACCCCGGGATGACGCACTTGGCAGCAACCACGCCTGTCGTCGCGCAGATCGCTGGCGACTACAAATACGGCATTCGCGCAACGGCCACAGGAACTGGCGTTCTCCTCGGCGACGACGACCCACTGCTTATAGTCCTCCCCAGGTAGGATACGCCGTGCCATATCACGTTGAGGTCATCTGCTACAGCGAGAAGCTGTATTCGGACACCGGTGCAGCGATCCGCCTCCTCAACCATGCGCAGGATGCGAACGGCGCGAGCATCGAAATCGCCTTTGCGCTTCCGCCCGTGCATCTACGCCGGTACCTGTATTCGCACCGCCTCGAGCAGTACCTCACCGATGACATATTCGCGCAGCTTAAGGAGTATCGGTCGCACGCGAAGGGGGACAGACGATACCTGATCGCTATTGTCGACGGCAGACTCAGCTCCTCACGCTTCACAAAACTATTCGGGAGCCATAATGCCGAGCAAGGCCTCGCAGTGATCACAACGCATGGCTTCGACTCCTACGTCGCCTCGCGCAAGTCCTACCTGGCTTTTTTTCTCACTCGCTTCGCAATGAGCTTCATCGCTCCGGAACGGATGTCGCACGAGGACGAGCCTAGCTGCATCTTCCACAAGCGGCGCGACCGTACGCAGCTCACCACCGCCCTTTACCACGGCATAATCTGCGATGACTGTCGAAAGGCATTCGCCGCGAAGATAAACGTGGAGATCGACCACGCGTTGGAGCTAATGCTTGGATTGATTCGGCTCGGCTTGCCGCCGGAAGGCTCCACTCTCATTCGCGAGCGTCGTGCGCTCGTTCTAAAGGGCGGCGGAGTCAAGGGACTTGCGTTGGTTGGAGCACTCCTTGAGCTAGAGCGCTGGTACGAGTTCGATGAGTTTATTGGAACTTCGGCAGGCTCGATCGTCGCTGCTTTGATGGCGCTTGGTTGCTCAGCAGGCGACCTCGAGCGAATCCTACGGAAAACCGACTTTGGGTCCTTCAAGGACTCCAGTCTGCTGAGCTCCATGTGGAGCGCGGTACGGGTCCGCTACCTCCACTCCGGACGGAGTTTCGAGGAATGGTTCTGGTCTCAAGTGAAGCAGTCTTACATCGCGCGCACTGGCAAAGTTCAACCTCCGATGATGCGCGACGCCGATCGGCACCTGGTAGTGTTCGCCACCCAGCGCAATGTCGGATTGGTGCGCTTCGACTCGGAAGATCCCACGGCGCGCCAGAATCATCTCATCACGTTCGCCGTTCGCGCGAGCATGAGCATCCCGGGATTTTTCAAACCGCCGACGGAGCAAGGACAGCCCATCTATGACGGAGGCCTCCTTGCGAACTTTCCGCTCAAGGAGTGGATAGATCTGTATCCCGATCGGCCGTTCCTCGGCATCTACCTCGGACCCTATGTGCTGGATCCGCTCACCAAATCGAACCTCGTTGACGATGTTGTCGAAATTGCGACGACGCGTGACGACTATCAAATCATTGATGCGAATCGTGACGATGTAGTCATGGTCGATCCTTCGCCTATCGGGACAACTGAGTTCTCACTTGGCAAGGAAGATATGGACTTTCTCGTTCTCGAAGGGCGTGCGTCGGCGCTGGAACACATGGCGCGCCGACTCAAGGATAGCGAAGTCAAGAAGCTCGCGCAGATCGCCCGTGCGAACGCCATCCGTGCGAAACACAAGGTGGGAACTCGTAAAGTGAAGAAGCACCAAGTGCGTAGAGTCTGGATCGCAGTAGTCGTCGCGCTCGTTGTTGCTGTACTGGTGTGGTTCAGATGGGGATAGTTGTGGGGGAAGAGAGAGCATCCACACAAAAAATTGCATAAAACCAGCATCGCACGGTTTGTCACCTATTTGCGTTGTCGAGTCGCAGACATGTAGGAGGTCGTCGATCGAACGTCTGCTTTCGAAAGACTGCTTTTGGCCGTTCTCTGCCGGTCATGTCTCCACAAGTCTTGCTGGTCAAATACGGTGCACATGACTGGTCAGGTCGAAAGCAAATGGGGGGGCAACCTCGTGCAATTACCCAACTGTGATCTGAATATGGCCGAGAGCAAAATTCTCATGCTCTGAGGAATCCATTCAAAGCATCTGGTCAAGTCCCATGCAAACAGCTGGTCAGGTCCAATGCAAATGGGTGGTCATATGCAACGCAAACGGGTGGTCAAGTAGGGTGCAATTTCCCACCGGGCTTAAGCCCGAATGAGCGATAGCCGATTTAGCTATAGCTCCGCAGCCCAGCAAATCGCCAATTGATTCAGAGATCAGATACTTGCGGGCCGAGAATTATGTAAAGGCCTGGTTAAGCAGTAGTGGTACCCAAGACGAGCATTTATTTCCATAGTGCGCTCAAATCACGTAAGGCTCGAACAGCCTCCGGACATTCACCCGCGCCTTCAGCTTCGCGGCCAATAGGTACAAACCTACCACCTTGCGATGCAGAAACAGTACATCCACAGGTGGCGTGTGCCAGAAGTCGCGGTCGGCACCTAGTTCCCAACCGGTATCACGCAGGCGTACGGCCAGTTCAGACGTCGCAAAGTCATAGGCATCTTGATGCCTAAGGGGCTCGCAGGCCTGTGTAATGAGATCAGTGAGCACCGCTCGGTGTTTGGGCAGCGTTTCAGGCTGAAAGTAGCCGACTTCCAGCGCGGCATTGGTGATGGCGGCACGGTCTTCATGCAGGCCTGCAGTCAGCAAGCGGCGATAAGCCTCGGTAGTGTTGCGGTCATAAAATCGCGTGGCGCCGAAGTCCAACAACACCATCCGGCCGGTGCCTTGCTGATAACGGTAATTGGCAAAGTTAGGGTCGGTCTGCACACACTGGAACTCGAACACCTCGCGCAGAAACAGGCCGAATAGCAACATGATGATCCGGTCGCGCTCTGCCTGGGGCGCGTGCTCCAGTGACTCCACCGCTACTCCGTTAACGAAGGACATCACCAAAATATTCGGTGTGCTGAACTGGGCATATGCGCGAGGAACCAGAAAGTCAGGACTGTCGGCCAACAGTTGATCAAAGCGCCGTAAGTGCTCAGTTTCTTTCATGTAGTCCGCTTCATACTGCAGTTGGTACTTGGCCTCTTGGAGCAATGGGGCGACGTCCATGCCCTTAGGCAGCATCCCGGACATGCGCAACAAGGTAGCAACGTTATCCACATCGCTCGAAATACTCTCGCGCACGCCAGGGTATTGCACCTTGATCGCCAGACGTTGGCCGTCCTTTCCTTTCGCAACATGAACCTGGCCGATGGACGCTGCCGCCAATGGTGTGAAGGAAAACCGATCGAAGCGCCCTTCCCAGCCCTTGCCCCAGCTATCGTTGAGGACTGCCACCAACTGGCTCATGGGCATAGAATGAGCGTCGCAACGCAGACGAGAAAGGATTTCGCTGAACTCGCTCGGCAACAAATCACCTGCATCCATCGATAACAACTGCCCAACCTTCATGGCGGCGCCACGCAGTTGCGACAGTTGCTCGACCACCCGATGCACATTACCCGAGGTCAACAGCAGTTCGCTGAGCGCCGGACGTTTGCCCTGAACCCACTGCCGAGCGCCTTCGGCTAGCATGCCGCCCGCGACGCCCGAGGCCAAACTGCCAAAACGCATCAACCGCGATAAGCGGCTGCCAGGCACGGGCAACGAGCCTGGCACACAAGGCTTCATGAATGAAGCGCCTCAACGATCGCGGCAAGCAACAAGCAGACGCTCGCCACGAGGGTAAGCCGTAATCGCATCGGCAGGTACCAGGCGGGCAAGCTCGTAACCCGCAACATCTGCCTGTCCTGCCGGAGGTGGACAACTAAGCCGATGACCAACAGCAAGCAACCCAATGGCATTGGCAGTAACGTGGCAATCCAAGCAATAAGCGCAGGAATGACACTCCAAATGAACCGGTCGCTGCCCTGTTCGGCGCTCAAGTCTTGCACGGTCATGGCGAAGCCCCAGTGTAAGGCGCCGACGAAGCTCAGGATGACTGCGCCATAGTTAACAAGCGCAATCGCAAACAACGGCCGAAAGTCGAGAGAGAACGGGATCAGCAGCGCCAGAAAAATAAACGGCAACAGACCGCCATAACCCAGCAGGCTGACGTGCTTTGGCAGAGAGGTTGAAGGCAACGCGTTCATTTGTATTCCTTGCAGTGAGCGACACTCAAGACTGTAGGCCCAAAAGTCCCGCGTGGGCGAGATTGATGGCGATCCGAAGCTGAAGTCAGCGTAATGAGTCGCTTTGTAGAATTAGGTCATTGCCCATTCCTTTTCGGGCAAGCAGGCGACTGCATATCCGCTGAATTTGAACACTGCCTGCCGCGAGTGGTTCATTTCACGGTAAAGGAATGACCGTGATTGTCAGGTCGTTTTTTTGGGTCTATCTTATACAAAACCTATACACGACAATCACCAACGTACAACAAAGAGCCTTGGCCACTGACGCTGTACTTTGACGGCAACTGTCCGTTGTGTGCGCGTGAAATCACGATCCTGCGCCGACACGCTGCAGAGACCCGACTGCTGTTTGTTGACCTAGACAGTCCTGAGTTCGACGCCAAAGCACTTGGTTTCACGCTCGAGCAAATGCAAGCGACGCTTCATGCCTGTTTTGCCGATGGCCGCTGGGTTAAGGGCCTGGACGCCACCCTATGGAGCTGGCGTGCAGCCGGCCTGGGATTTTGGGCCACGCCGCTGACTTGGCGTGCACTCAGACCGCTGCTTACACTCGGTTATCGCCTGTTTTGCCGTCTCCGTCCCCATTTGGCGTGGTTACCTCACCCGGATGGCCGCCGTCGATGTGTCGATAACCGTTGCGCGGTGCCGGAAGCAAAACCCACACGCGACGAGCTGCTCACCGTCAAAACAAAGCAGCCCTAGAACGCTTCGCTTTGGCCTGTCCAAGGTCGCACGAGTGGTCGATATGTTTGCCCGCCGCTTACAGATCCAGAAAAACCTCACAAAACAAATTGCTGATGCCATCCATCACATCACCGATGCGGCCGGCGTGGCTATGGTTATTGAGGCAAAGCACATGTGCATGATGATGCGAGGCGTGGAGAAGCAAAACTCGGTGATCACCACATCGGTGATGCTGGGCGCCTTTCGCGATTCGTCCGCTACGCGTCACGAGTTCCTACAACTGATAGGGCGACTCGCTTAGCGCCAATAGATCACGTCTGTCTGCGGAGAGGCTAAATGAACAGTTCCTTCAGGATGAACTCCCTTGGCGAGGGCTACCGTGCATTGGTGATAGGCGCCAGTGGAGCGCTCGGCGCGGCGTTTTGTGAGTTGCTCAACGAAGATCCAAGATGCTCGGTTGTTCGTGAGCTGGGGCGCAACAGTGCTCCAGGATTGGATCTGGAAAAGCCCGACAGTATCGCCAGGGCGGCCGCCGAATTCGCTGAAGAAGCCCCGTACCAGTTGATTTTACATGCTGCCGGCCTGCTTCATCGCGAAGACATCAAGCCTGAAAAAAGTTACACCTCTATTGAAGCGGATGCGCTTCAGGCGATATTCCAAGTCAACACACTCGGGCCTGCACTGGTTTTGCGCCACTTCCTGCCCTTGCTTGACCCTCGTGGTGCGATGGCAGTGCTCTCCGCCAAGGTGGGCAGCATCGGTGATAACCGTTTGGGCGGCTGGTATGCCTATCGCGCCTCCAAGGCAGCGTTGAACATGTTGATTAAAACGGCTGCGATCGAACTAGCACGAACACGTCCTCAGACCCGCTTGCTGACTCTTCATCCAGGTACGGTCATCTCGGGCCTGTCCCAGCCCTTTAAAGGCGCTTCTGCCGCCAGGCCCGCAAGCCTCGCTGCCCGCGAATTGTTATCACTGATTGACCGTTTGGCGCCTGCCGACAGCGGCAATTTCTTTGCTTATAACGGAGAGCGCCTACCGTGGTAGGCAGGGAGTGAACCTTGAATCTGCAAGCGTTGACCGAACGGGCCGCGAATGGCGAAGTACGAGAGTTGGAGCTGCTGTCTCTGGAAGGCGGTTTTTATCTGGCTCGAGTCGGGCTGGATCAAGACCAGTTCACACTGCTGGACGACGAAGCGAAGCCTATACGCCTTCGCTCCATCAATCACCTGCGTGACTTGTTGCAGTTTGTCCCGCCATTCCCCAGCGTGCTTGTGCAGCAGTGCGTCCATGACGAGATGTGCGGTTCACGTGATGGGCCCATTGGGTCGTTACGCATTCCTTTCTCGCTGACTGCGCCTTGGTGAGTAACCTTCCGTTGGACTCCGTCGAATGAATAAGGCTCACCGACTATGCCTGGTCTTGGGCGACCAGTTGTCTTTTGACCTGGCCTCATTGAAGGGGTTGAACAGCGAGCGCGATACGCTTTTACCTGGGCTGCAAGCCTGCGCCAGTGGCCAATATATAAAGCGCATGTCTGACTACTGCCGTCACTGCGCGTACAAAATCAGTGAAAGCACGACCGACGACGCCTGCCTTTTCAATTCGCTTTACTGGCATTTCCTGATGCGTCACGGCGACCTATTGCGCAGCAATCAGCGCATGGGCATGGGCATGGGCATGGTCTACAAGAACCTCGATCGGATGACTGAAGCCAAGCAGGAAGCGCTCTGGAAACGGGGCCAAAAACTGCTCGCCAAACTCGATGCTGGGGAGTCGTTTTGAAGAAGAGTGAACTGCCCGTAAAGGCGTGTGCGGTCTGCGGATTGCCTTTCGCCTGGCGCAAGAAATGGGCGCGCTGCTGGGCTGAGGTGCGCTACTGCTCGGAGCGTTGCCAACGGCGCAGAAGTAGTGGAAGCCATCTCATCCCCTCCCCAACTGCCGGACGTACTCGAAACCCTTCACGAAAACCAGCTCGCGCTTGCCGGCGCTATTTAGTCGATAGCAATGTGGATTGATCAGAGGGGATCCACTGGCGTTTCCTGTACCGCCCTTGGCGCTATAGCCACGCTCGACTTGAATGCCGTGTCCGTTACTGTCCCCATTTCTCAAAGTTGCCAATTCGCTAGGAGGTAGCCGACTGGCGGCCGCCACCTTTTTTGATTTACTCCTGCGAGCCAGCAGAGGCTTGGTCGCGGGTTTTCCACAGCGACAGCAGCACACCGCCCAGCAGCAGACCCAAGGTCACGCTCAGTGAAATGACCGCCGGAATCTTGCCGATGATGCCGACCAGGAAGATCTTGCCCCCGATAAACACCAGCACCAGCGCCAGCGCGTACTTGAGGTAGGCGAAGCGGTGAATCATCGCCGCCAAGGCGAAATACAACGCACGCAGACCAAGGATGGCGAAGATGTTCGAGGTGTAGACGATGAAGGGGTCTTGGGTGATGGCGAAGATCGCCGGCACGCTGTCCACGGCGAACACCAGGTCGGCACACTCGATCAGCACCAAGGCTAAGAACAACGGCGTTGCCCAGACCACGGACTTGCCGCTGGCGTCTGCCTGACGGACAAAGAAGTGCCCTTCATGCAGTCGCTCGGTCACCCGCATGTGTTTGCGCAGGAACTTCACCAGCAGGTTTTCGCTAAGGTTTGGATGGGCATCAACCTTGCTGAACAGCATCTTCACTCCGGTTAACAGCAGGAAGATGCCGAACACATACAGAATCCAGCTGAACTCGGCGATCAGCGCCGCCCCCAGGCCAATCATTATCGCGCGCAGCACGATTACACCGAGAATGCCCCAGAACAGCACCTCTTGCTGATACCTACGCGGGATAGAGAGGAAGCTGAAGATCATCGCCATCAGGAACACGTTGTCCATCGACAACGATTTCTCGATTAGAAAACCGTTGTAGAAATCCATCCCGGCGTCACCGCCCTTGACCTGCCAGACCCAGAGGCCGAACAGCAAACCAGCAGTGATATAGCCAGCAGACAGCAGTAGACTTTCACTAACGCCGATCTCTCGATGCTCACGGTGTAGCACCCCGAGGTCGAAGACCAACAGGCCCATCACGATGCTTATAAAGACTAGCCACAACCAAGTGGCGGTGCCGAGAAGCTCGGCGAAGAAGAACGGTTCTAGGGCAGTCATGAGCCCCTCCTCTCAGTGTCGAAGTTATAAAAACTGCAACTCCGACATGGCAGCGATTAGCTGTCAGAGGGGCCCGGCATTGCGAAATTAAATCTAGAGAGATGCGTGGGATTTCTCAATCACGCAAGGTTTGCAAGGTATTTCAAGCTGGTAGGCCGCATCGAAAGTCGGAATACCGATGTGCAGAAATGATATCTGCATCCAGAGAATCTTTAACAGAACCTGGGCTGGCTCCCTGGGTTTTTGTTGCAGAACTTAGCGATTAAATGAGCCTGAACGTCCTAAACGTAAGACCGGTACCGAAGAAAGACCGCGAAAGGCAAAGCTCCTCTAAGTTAATAACGCAATAGCGCAAAAAAACGGACGCCTTGTCGGACGCACGTTTAGTTTAGGGGGGGCGTGCTGCGAGTTTAGATATGACGAAGGCTATCGCCGCATTGAGGCCAACGGCGCCCTCAGGGATATTCGCTGATTGGCCAAATCCTACGATTTACTGCCGCTTCGGCATGGTGCCGCCTGTGTCGTAGCTGCCATGATTCAGGTCGTATTTGGATGCACCCCAATCTTACCGGTCAGTATATTCGGCTCCGTCCCTCTGCCGGAGTGCCTTAAATGGACAATACCCGTGAGCGCTTGATTGACTCAGCGCTGAAGCTGTTTCTGTCACAAGGTATAAACATTACTGGTGTGATGGCCATCGCCGCGGTGGCGGGTGTTACCAAGATGACGCTCTACAGCCACTTCCCCTCCAAGGATGCGCTGATAGTGGCTTGCCTTGAGGAGCGTGACCGACGCTGGCGTGAAGAGGTAGCGCGCACCTTGGCTGTGCATCCTGACCCGGTCAGCGGCATGCTAGCGTTCTTTGATTTGTATCAACGCTTTCTTTTGAAAGATAGCGGACGCGGGTGCCTGTTCGTCAACAGTGCGGCTGAATTCCCCCAGTTTAGCCACCCTGTGCATTTGGCCGTGAGCAGGCATAAGCAAGGGATACGCGAAAATCTTACTGCATTGGCCATGAGCGCCGGTATAAGCGACCCGGACGTAGTTGCGGAGGGGCTGTTTATCTTGCTGGAGGGCAGTTTTGTCAGCGGCGCCATGGGCCAGGACGTGCGGGTATTCGACACTGCCCGACACGTAGCTCATTGCTGGATCCGGAAGCAGGGCCAGCAGGAGCAGAGCGTATGACCCTAGGTTTGATAGCGGCCATTGCCGCCACTTTTTCATGGTCGCTGCTCTACATCTTTCCGGGGCTGGTCGGCGATTACAGCCTTTTTGATCTGGCTGTGGTGAGCTATGCCTTTGCCGGCTTAGGTAGCCTGCTCGTGCTGTTTTTTTACCGTAGCGAAGTGCGGCAATTGCGACTGAGCGACTGGGCCTGCGCCGCACTGCTGGGCTTCTTAGGATACACCGGCTACTTCTTCCTGATCACCACTGCGGTCTTGGCAGCTGGGCCGGTGATCCCTCCGGTGATGATGGGGTCAGTACCGATTGTGCTCGCGATTGCCGGCAACTTGCGAAGCTCCAGCGTTCCCTGGCGCGCTATTGCCGGGCCACTGTTGGTAGCGGCATTGGGCATAAGTTTGGTCAACCTGAGCGTGTTTGATTTTAGCAGCGCAACGGTGGGGCTCCCGACCGATTCGATGCTGCTTGGGCTGCTCGCATCGTTAATGGCAATTGGATTTTGGACTGGTTTTGGATTGTTAAATGAAAGTGCTTTAGCTCAACGCCCAAGCATTTCCCCCATGTTGTGGTCAGCCATGCTGATCTTCATGTGCAGCGTCGAAATGCTGGCCTTCATCCCCGCTGGTCTGCACTTGAACCTGTCCCACTTCGCTAGCCAGCCGAGCGGGTTAGCAGGTACTCAGGCGCTAATAGTTTGTGGGTTAATTCAGGGGTTAGGGGCCACCCTTGCAGGTGCCTGGGCATGGTCAATCGCAACTCGGCGTCTACCTCTGGCGCTCAGCGGGCAATTGATCGCCAGCGGTACCATTTATGCAACTACGATGGGCCTGCTCATCAACCAACGCTGGCCCTCTCCTATGGAAGCGATAGGGACAGGGTTGCTATTCGTTGGGGTGGTATGGGCAATTCATGCCTTTTATCGCAGGCAAACACGTATCGAGAGCATGGCTGGATAACTGGTCTTAGCCAAAATTGCCGGCATGGGCATTTCAGGTGTCCACTTTGGATTGATCTGACCCTTGAAAAGTTGGACACCTTCGCCCTTATCGCTGAGATCGGGTAGGTGACTTTGGCAGACGGTTACCAATGTCCGCCAGCTGCAGTTGGCCCAGCAAATCTTGGCCATCCCGATCAAGCGCTTCTGCAGTCAGCGAAGGCCTGGACGGGATCACGACAACCCTATCGACCTGTTAAGTACCTCGGAGCGTGCACAACTCAAGCGCTGCTCCCTGCGCTCTGAGTCTTTACGCAAAAGCACGTTACCATCGCCCACTCAGAATCATTGGAGCCCGGCGCCCTGGCTGCCCTACTCCGACCAATGCATCATCGCAGCCTTCTTCCGCTAAGCGTTCCACTAGCTCGTCCAGGTTGCTCTCGCCAGACGTCAGTTCGTAATTGAGGGTGAAGGTAAACCATCTCGAACACTCCGCTTCAGCAAGGCTCTACCCGAAGATACGATAGCCGGGCCCTGCTGGCCCGAAGCATCGACTGTAGGAAAATGGCTCAACACAGCACCTACTGCCGAACCGTGCTTCATGCAATGTGAGGCATGATGCACCGTCATAAATTGTCTCAGCTTAAGCCAGCCCTGTTCTTGAAACCGTCTCACTTTGCCGGTATTTCTAGATCACCATGTCATGAACGGAACGCACTCATGCACGCAAGATTCAGAGTGATTGAGACCACCACACTGGACGATGGCAACAAGCGATACAGGGTCGTTGATCTTGTAGAGGGCGGCTCAGCTAGCAAGCATGGAGTCTTCAAAGTCAGGACAGAGGCAGAGACTGTTTGCTCGACATTAAATGCTGAACATCCGACTCAGTTGGTGCATAAATCGCGTAGTACCAGCTAAGCCGCTGCTAAATCTCGCGCAGAAAGCGCGAGATCGAATTTCCCCTCGCTAATTTCATCATTGATCCGAACCCTCTTGCCCCCCTTCACAGAGGTAGGAGTCAATCCCCTCAATCACAACCTGAAGCTTCTGCCTGAGCGTCGGTAGCTCGGAAGCAGTCAGCGCATGCGGCCTCTCCGCCATGCCAAGAAACGCTGCCAGCGCCAGGTCTGAGTGTTTGACCAACGCCACCAAGTGCTCACCTCGTGGGCCACTGCTGCCTGCCATCCAGTTTTTGACCGTCCTCTCATTTGCGTTCGTCCAGCGCATCAGCGTTTTGGTGGCTTGGTGTGTTTCTCCGAGCTCCATATGAAGCGCCTTGGCGATGCCGGCTGCGTACTGTTTTTGAGCCAGAAAAGAATTTCCCGTTTTCGTGAACATTTTTCCCTCCCCGATCTTCTACCTTCTTTAGAGCTATATCGAAAAACGCGGTATCCCATCACGTCTCTGACGACGCCTTAGTGGCCGCGAGAAAGTTGAGGATGTTGTCGATGCAAAATCTCATTGGTGTGGGTAATACACTCAATGAACCAAGCACGGCCTTGGCAGCGGCGTACGTTCGGATGTCCACTGAGCATCAGCAATACTCGACAGAAAATCAGCTCGATACCATTCGCCTATACGCGGTTACCCATGATCTTGAGATCAATAAGATTTACACCGACGCGGGTAAAAGCGGCCTTCGACTTGAGGGTCGAGATGCCCTGAAGCAATTGTTTTTCGATGTGGAAAGCGGTCGCGCGGAATACTCCACTGTTCTGGTCTATGACGTCAGTCGCTGGGGACGCTTCCAGGATCCGGACGTCAGCGCGAGCTATGAGGTTCGCTGCCGCCAAGCCGGTGTTTCCGTTCAATACTGTGCAGAGCAATTCACCAACGACGGATCGCCCGTCTCCAACATCGTTAAGAGCGTGAAGCGAATGATGGCTGGCGAGTACAGCCGAGAACTGTCAGTGAAAGTTTTTGCGGGGCAGTCGCGACTTATTGAATTGGGATACCGCCAAGGTGGCCCAGCAGGGTTTGGCCTCCGGCGGCAGTTGGTTGACAGTCATGGCTCACTCAAAAATGAGCTGCAGATAGGCGAACACAAAAGCATCCAGACAGACCGAGTTATTCTGGTGCCAGGCCCGCCGGGCGAAGTTGAAATGGTGCAGCACATCTATCGATTGTTCGTCGAGGAAGGCAGAAGTGAACGTGAAATTACCGACTGGTTGAATTCCCAGGGAGTACTCAACGACCGCGCAGGAGCGTGGTCTCGGGGCACTGTGCATCAAGTGTTGATCAACGAAAAATATGTTGGCAATAACGTCTGGAACCATAGCTCTTTCAAGCTAAAACAGGAACGTGTAGAGAACCCGCCTGAAGAGTGGATACGGGCCAATGGCGTATTTCGCCCTATCGTCAATTCAATTCTATTCAAGGCAGCTCAGTCGATAATTGAAACGCGTTCCTATCGGATGCCCGATGAGGAAATGCTGCAGGTGCTGAAAACTATCTATCAACGTAGCGGTTATCTTTCGGGCCTTGTTATCGACGAGGCAGAAGGATGCCCTTCGAGCAGCGCCTACCAACACCGGTTTGGAAGTTTGCTTCGCTGCTACTCCCTCATCGGATACACCCCGGCAAGGGACTACCAGTACATTGAAGCCAACAAGCGACTTCGGCAGATGCATCCTTTGCTTCTTGAGCAAACCACGTCAAAAATAGCTGAGGTCGGTGGAAAGGTTAAAGTCGACCCTCGCACCGATCTAATTCTGGTCAATGACGAAGTAACGATCTCTCTTGTGCTTAGTCGATGCCAAGTATCCCCGGTGGGCAGCAAACGCTGGAATATCCGCTTTGATTTCGGCTTGAGTCCAGATATCACCTTGGCTGTGCGGATGAAGGAGCATGAAGAGGCAGCTTTGGACTACTACATCTTGCCGGCTATCGACGTCGAAAGCCCTCGGATTCGCCTTGCCGAACATAATCACGCCAGTCTTGAAATCTACCGGTTCGAAACCTTGGATATCCTTTCTGAGCTGTCGCGCCGCAGCGACTACGGGAGGGTGGCATGACAGCGATTCAAACGCACCGAAAAGCCCCATTGCATGTTGCGGAGGAGACCACCATCCAGCTCATTCCGCTTGTAGACATTCGGGTACTCAACCCACGGGCGCGAAATAAACAAGTATTTGCCAGGCTTGTGGAGAACATATCTGCGTTGGGTCTCAAGCGTCCGATCACCGTCGCTCCGACTGCTGCCGGTACGGAGCCCTATGAGATTATTTGTGGCCAAGGACGCTTCGAGGCATTTCAAGCTCTGGGAGAGAAAAAAATCCCCTGCATCGTCGTAACTGCGAGCGAAGCGGATCGATACCTAATGGGCCTGGTTGAAAATCTGGCACGTCGAAAACATTCAAATCGTGATCTTTTAGCCTCTATCCAACTCCTTTCAGATCGTGGGTATACCTCCAACCAGATAGCTGAAAAAACTTGTCTGGATGCAGGTTACATATATGGAATTCTTGTGCTCCTGCGTCAGGGAGAGGAGCGCCTGATCGCAGCAGTTGAAAACGGCTGGCTATCTATAAAATTGGCGATGGATATTGCACGATCTTCAGACACTCAGCTGCAACAGGCCATGATCGACGCATACGAAGGCGGAGTACTCAAAGGCGATCAGTTAATGAGGGTACGTCGCCTCATCGATAAACGGAAGACCCTCGGCAAGCGCTATGGACAACAAGCGCCTAGTACGGATAAGCCTACACCTCAAAAGCTTTTACACACCTATCAAGTCGAAGTCCGACGTCAGAAGGTAATGATCAAAAAGTCGGACATCAATGAACAGCGACTGCTAATCATTGTCACCGCTATGCGCAAACTATTGACCGACGACTACTTCAGGACGCTGCTTCGCAGCGAAGACATTCCGGACATGCCCAAACCCTTGGCTGACCGGATCTTTGGAGAGACGTAGCAATGACTGAGATCAAACAGGCATTCGAGCAACGCATCATTGCAATTCCACTAGAGCGAATCCTTCCCTCGCGTAAGGTGGAGTCGCTGATACCTGGAAGTAAAAAGTACGCCAGCATTTTGAGCTCAATAAGGGAACTTGGAGTCGTTGAACCTTTGGTGGTTCATCCCAAGCCGATCATCGAAGGTGGATTATCTTCATTCATGCTTTTGGATGGTCACTTCCGCCTTGAGGCACTCAAGGAACTGGGGGCGGTCGAGGCGCTATGCTTGATTTCTACAGATGATGAGGGGTTCACCTACAATCGGCAAATCAACCGTTTGACTCCGATCCAGGAACATAAAATGATCATTTCTGCACTGAAGAAAGGCATTGAAGCCTCTCGCATTGCAGCGGTGCTTGGGATCAATGTGGATAGGGTTCACGAAAGAGAAAACCTGCTTAAGGGCATAGCGCCAGAGGTAGCTGAGATGCTCAAGGTACGGATGGTATCGCAGGATGTGTTTCGTGCCCTTCGACTGATGAAGCCAATACGCCAAATTGAAACTGTTGAAATGATGATTTCGGCTAACTGCTTTACACGAAATTATGCGCGGATGGTCTTGGCAGCATCGCGACCGGAGATGCTGGTTGAGCAGAAAAAAAAGCCTAGTGATGTCAGCGCGGTCGACATTGCTCGTATGGAGCGAGAAATGGAGAACCTGCAACATGATTACAAGCAGGTTGAGGACACGCTAGGGGAAACGATGCTGGTCTTGGTCGTGGCCAAAGGTTATCTCGTTCGTCTCCTTCGCAACGATGCCATCGCCGGCTATCTCACTCGTTACTATGCGGAATTGCTTGAGGAGCTGGTATCCATCATGGAAGCAGTAACCTCCGATGCCAGGCAGCTCGAACGGGAATAGCATCCGCCTGCTACGCTGTCTTCTTTTCACGGAGGAAATACGATGTCGAACGCAGACCTGCTCCCTTCCCTACTCTTCAAGATCAATCAAAATCAATTGGCTCTCGAAGCAGCAATCATGGAGCTCACACTCTGGGTCGAGCAACGAGGATCGGCGGAGGTCGCCGGAAACGTTCGCGGTGCACTGGCAGCTATCGACCGAAACGAAGAATTCATTAACATGACGCTTGCGGTGCTCATGACACCTGATTGATCTGGTCGCCCTTCAACGTGGATGATGCGAGTCGAGTAGGTGATTTAGTCGTGGTTCATTGAGGGCTCAAGCTCTTCAAGTAGAGCTGGAGTCACCGGCAGCTTGCAGCGTCACCGCCCAGCACTACCTGAGTTGAGATAAAACTGTTCGTCGTACCACTCAGCGAGTGCCTTAGGCGTACGACCTTAAAAGTGGTGGACGCGAGTCATGCGAGCTTGATGGCTCCGCATTGGATATCGTCCCGCGCCATTCGCAACTCACTGGCGTCTTGGCTGAGCCGATGAATCAGGTTGAGCAATCGTTGGCGCAATACCTCATCCTGGAGCTGCTCGGCAGCACGCATAACATCAAGCGCCGCTGCCTCATTGTTGGTGGCGACGGAGTCGAGCAGTTTGCGCATGCTTCTTGATGGCCGATTCATCTCCAACCCTCCTAGGTTTAGGTGAGGCGAATCATATGGCTGGAATGTTTCTTCAGTGTTTCAGTTGTACGAACAGGTTTTGAATCACCAACTCGGGTTGATTTGAGGCTGGCTGGAGGGTGTCCCATGAGCCGTCCATTACCCTAAGGCACTTCAGCATGCTGTACACGTCGTTGAACTGCGACGCAATCGGCCAGGCGGCACAACCTTCAGTCTATCGCGGGCCTACTCGGCAAACCGAGGCCGGCACCCACCATTAAACTGAGACATGCGTCCTGTTTTTGCTATTTTCATACTTGATAAGGTCATTCACCGTAGACGGTTGATGCAAAGGCTTGGACGCCCCTCCCACATCACTCAGCCAATGAGCCAATCCCTGACACTGCCAACTAGGAGTAAAAAATTGCTTAACCGTCCCGACAAAGAAGCGCTCCGTGCAATGCTGGAGTCGCAAGTCCAAGAGAAACTACAGCACGACCCAGACGCAGTAACGACCTATGCAGCCCAGCCTGTACCTGACCGAAAACCCTACACCAGCAAACCCACGGTTCAAGACAAGGCTTTTAACAAAGAGCTCGAGCAGATGCGTGCAGACGCTGAAGCCGGAGTGATACGTGCGCCTAAGCGCGAGCCGGAGGACGGAGGCGCTCCTAGCCTTAAGCTTGATGATTATCCGGATCTGTAAAACGTGCCACTGAGAACCTGCAGGGAGGAACGGCTTGCCGGTTCAAAGCAACGGAGACCACACGTAAGAAAGCCACCTATGAAAATCATGATCGAAGATTGGGATGGTGACGGTGCAATCCGGATTCCCGATGAGGCACTGCAAGAGCTGGAGCTGGATATCGGTGACGTCGTGTATCTGATTGAAGATTTGTCGGTAACACGCGATGCCTCGTTCTATCAAAAACACCTCAAATCGCGGATCGAATAGACGAACTCACTGAGGTCTGGGATAGCGAACAGCACGTCAGCGCCGAGGACAAATGAGTCAGCTGCAATCCACTTCCTTGACGCAGTCACGGCAGGCCGCCTGCAGACAGTCATGGAGCGTGAGTTGTCTTGATCAAGCGTGCATTAGGGACATTAAGGCGAATAGTCAGCACCGAGACGTTTGCTCGTACGATCCCTACAAAATGCGTACTGAGCTGCCTGAAGCGTCGAAGTCAGCGTTGCAACGCGTCACCAAGACAGCAAGACCATCGCCTTGGCCAGAAACAGGATGCCGAGCACGTGCACCAGCACACTGATGTGAATCCGCCGTGATCGCAGCGCCGTCATGCGCCCCGTTCGCATCAGGTAAACCACATAGCTGAATTGGCCGAGAATACTCAGGGCCAGGCCGATTTTCAGCGCCAGCAAGGTGCCAAAGCTGGTGGCCAAAGGATCGTGCAGCACCGCTCGATACTGCCATGCCAATCCCAAGCCTGCGCCGAATAGCGCCAGTACGACCCAGTGCATGACACGGCGCGCCCGTACGCCCAAAGCCTTCGACAACTGCTCGCGAGGAGCTTGATCCATCTGGTGGGCTGCGGGACTGAGGATCATCACCTCAAAGAACACCCCGCCAATGAAGAACGCCGCCGCCGTCAAATGGATGAACTTCAACAACAGATAACTCATACCTGCTCCATCAGTAGGATGCCTCGCTGGATCACTCGCCGCCCTGGGCAGCCTCCCGCTCGATCGCGCTGCTGCTGCGATTACGCATGGCATCGGCAATGCGCGCCATTGGGCCTTGTAACATCGCCTTAACTTCAGCGCTGGCGCCGATGCGCTCCAAGGCAAGATCCATACACAGTAGCCATTGATCGCGCTCGCGCGTACCGATGGCATAGGGCTGGTGCGGTTTGCTCATGCACACCGTTCCGTGACGCATCTGATACAAGGGCGGCCCGCCCATCCAGCCGGACAGATATTCGTACAGCTTTTCCTTGATGGGCCCGAGATCGCTGCCGTGCATGCGGCGAATATCGGCGGCTTCTGGCTGCGTGTCCATGATTGCGTAGAATGCCTCGCACAGCGCGCGCACGCCGGCTTTGCCACCGAGCAGTTGATAGGGATTGGTCATCTCACGCGCCTTCGAATGGGTCTCGCGTGGATAGTAACGTGGCGATAGGAGCGCCTTTTGATATAGGTCATTCCTCGATGCCTTGGACGCATTAAACCGGGCACTTGATCGGATCAGAATTGGAGAGAGTCGCAGGATTCTCCATTAAGGATACAAATCGGCTGGCGGGTTATGCGGATGAGGTGAAGGCGGGAAGGATTGTGCGGGGCAAAGCTGAGTAGAGTGCTGCCGGACTAGAATGCGCGCAAGATATACCCATCTGGCGTGATAACCAGTTACAGGAGATCACCATGCCATTCACCCAGCCGAATCAAGAACTCAGGCACGATCTCAAGCAAGCAGATGATCTGCTCAACTGGTGTGGCGTAGACCTATCAAAGCTATCGGCCAGGCTCAGCGAGGCCGGTCGCGAGGAGGATGCCCAGGAAGCGCTACGGATTGCCCGGGCGCTTCAAGAGACCGAGGACAAACTGACCGAGTATGCCGATGAGGTGAGGGTGGGAAGGATTGTGCGGGGGAAGGCAGAGTGATCTGACGGAGCTTGAGCGTGTAAGACCAAGTGCCCTGGGCACTATCTGTCATGCCTTCGTCACACCTGCCGAGCACAATGAGCTCAGCCAAAAGGATTTGGCCCCATCTACAGAGCCTGGCCGAATGCCGGGCTTTTCGTATCCGCCTTGCACCCTACTCCGCTTGACCTACACTGCTTCTTGCCGAAGAGTATCCCCCTCTCCTTCAGCACAAAGAGCCCGCTCCGCGCGGGCTTTTTGCTGCCTCTGTGATAAACAATCGGGCACAGAAGATGTAGTGCGCTTCGCCTTCAATTGCGGAGTGGAAAACTCAACAATTGGATTTAGCTTGGCACACCCAGACGGATTGCGGGCACTGGAAATATACGACGAGGGCTATCGCCGCATCGAGGCCAACGGCACCCTCAAGGATATTCACCTGCGCTGGTTTCCTTAGCTTCATTGGCCTTGACCATACGACTGCGGGAACAACGCAGAATGTGTAAGCATCTCAAGCTTCTGGGGACTCAGTCATCGCAACTCCTTTACGCCCCAGTTGTTTAACACCGTACATGGCCTGATCCGCTGCTTTCAGCAACGAGCCCAGACTTTGACCATGATTGGGGCACAGAGCAACTCCGATACTGCACGACAGTGATAGCTCTCCTGCGCTTGTCGCTACTGTCTGCGCAATGGCTTCCAGCACCCTCTCAGCGTACTGCTCAGCACTCTCTGGGTTAATAAGATCCGTGATCAGAATCACAAATTCATCTCCACCGTAACGTGCGACGGTGTCACAAGAACGAGTGACCTGAAGCATGCGATTCGCGACAGCTATGAGAACCTGGTCGCCGACCTCATGGCCATGCTTATCGTTAATTTCCTTGAAATGATCCAGATCGATCAACAGTACGGCAAACGCAGTCCCACTCGATGTCCATTTTGAGAGGGCCTGATCAAAACGATCGACGAAGAGGTAGCGATTCGGCAGTTGGGTTAGAACATCATGGGTGGCGAGATAAGCCGAGCGTTCGAATTCAACCTCTGCTCTTTCAATCGCTTTGAAATGCCGAATCAACACTACAGGCATCAACACGAATGCCCCCGCGAGAACCGCAAGAATTATCAATGTTTCCGCAGTCAGAATGTTCCCAAAACGCAACTGACGCTCAAACAGCAATGTCATCGGTTGTGAAACACTCCTGACCTCGACTTTGTCAGATAAAGCCGGCAATAGGAGGCGATCCAGGATACCAGCTTGCTCCGTCTCCGTTGAAAAGACATTGCTTTCAAATCCTGCAGCGGATTTCAGGACAGCACTGACGTGAACCAACGGATCTACGTTCGCATAAATCACAGCATCCTGTAGTGACCCCGTCTTGATCAAAAGCAAAGACACCATCGTGCTACCAAAGAAGTTGGGACGGGTGTTCTCTCGCGCCTGTTCAGGCCGGCTGACTGACTGCATCAGAATGTAAGCGCTACCGCCCTCGTACATTGAGAAAACCGGTGATACGACAGGTTTCTGGCTACTGTGGGTTCGAGCCAGCGCATAGGAGAGATAGGCGACGGTTTCTAGCCTGACGCCATAGATCGAGCTGGACTCAGGGAGTAACGGGTACATGAACAATACAGGCCAAGTCTCGTTTAGATAGACCTGATGTTGTGCAGGTTGATGAGTGAGGCTCGGGAAGTCCTTGAGCTCAAAGTCTGGCCGCCAGGTACTACGCAATAGATCTTCGAACGCAGCCTGTTCACCAATGGGTACCGCCCTCGCCGCCTCGAGCATGTAAATATGAGGGTAAGCGGATAAAACGGCCGCTGCATAACGGGCCGCCGCATCCGTATCGCTTTGATCGACAGCCTGGAGAAATGCCGAGAAACCGGCCAACACAGCCTCATTGGTATCAAGCTGATTGCGCACGACGCCAGAAATGTTCTGCACGTATTCTGAGAAACGCTTTTCTCTGCGCTGAGTCTCGGACTTCAGCAGTAACAGGGCTGAAAAACCAACCAATCCGACCGCCAGGATAATGAACCCGGCCAGGGAGCTGCGCCGTTTAGTAAGTATCACGTTCACTATCCAAGAGACAGAGGGAGAACCGTGCCTTGGCAAGCACCCTTGAAGCCAAAGGTGGTTGGGAGTGACCGACCGATGACATTTCGCTTCTGAAGGTCGTTGAATATTGAAAACGATTCCCAAGGGATCAGATCTGATGCGCATATTTGCGATTCAAAAGTGATACTGGGCACGGTTCATCTCCCTAAAAATGGCGTAGCAGGCTTTCGGACTCATGCTCAGCTCTACCTCTAACCTTTTCGCATGTGCCCGAAAGAAAACTTTTCGAGCGCCCCTTTGCATGCTTTCTACGTGGTCACCACTGCAACGAAACTCAGTGTAGGGCAATTTGCCAGCATTCGCTGTGTCAGGTGCGATTCCGTCAGTTCGAAATTTACTGATCCAACCAATGATGAGTTGGCCGCAAAGACCAGGCTAGAAATTTCGTGAAATTGAAGGGGCGCGTTAGTTACCAAGCAGCAGGAGCGCTTGAAGAAGCTATTTCACGACCTGCACCTTGTGAACTGGAGTGGCAGATAACCGCGACTCCCACCGAGACCATTTAGATTAAACCTATAGCCGAAAGCGTTTAACCAAACCATCAAGCTCGTGGCCTAAGCGTGCCAACTCAATGCTTGATGAGGCCGTCTCATCACTAGCACCAGCCGTTTGTTCAGAGATATCACGCACGTTGAGGACGCTACGGTTTATCTCTTCCGCCACTGCGCTCTGCTGCTCAGCAGCTGAAGCAATTTGCTGATTCATCAACTGGATTGTAGACACCGCTCGGGTGATATTTTCCAGCGATGTTCCGGCACGACGGGCTAATTCAACACTGTTGTCAGTCAATACACGGCTGCTTTCCATGACGTCGGACACTTCTTGAGTACCACTTTGTAATCTGGAGATCAGCTTTTCAATTTCTTCGGTGGACTGCTGGGTGCGCTGCGCCAGGCTACGGACTTCATCGGCAACTACAGCGAAACCTCGCCCAGCTTCACCTGCTCGCGCTGCCTCGATGGCGGCATTGAGAGCGAGTAAGTTGGTTTGTTGTGCGACCGACTTAATAACATCGAGCACACCGCCGATTTTGTTGCTTTCCTCTCTGAGATTCCCCATGGCCGCAGTGGAGTTGCCGACTTCGATAGCCAGACGTTCGATTTGGGCCACGGCCTCTCCAACAACCTTGTCACCCTCTCGTGCTTGGTGATCTGCGGCAGCGGCGGCGTCAGAGGCCTCTTCAGCATTACGCGCGACCTCCTGCACTGTGGCGCTCATTTCGTTCATGGCTGTAGCAACTTGATCAGTTTCGACTTTTTGGCTGTTCACACCTGCACTGGTTTGCTCGGTGACGGCTGACAACTCTTCAGCAGCGCTAGAAATCTGAACGACACTGGCGCTTATACCGCCAATCAGTTCGCGAAGACTGGTGGTCATTTGGCGTAGGCCTCTCTGCAGTTGACCCAACTCATCGCGGCGATTAACCCCAGAATTCTGACCCAAATCGCCGGAGGCAATGCGATCGACGTCTTTAAGGACATGCTGCAACGGTGTAACGATTTGCCGGGTAATGATCCAAGCCGCGACGACGCCGAGCAGCAGCGCCAACGCAGCAATACTGGCAAGCAGGGTTTTAGCAAAAGACGAATCGGATTCGCGCTTGGTGGATTGTGACGCTATCAACTGCTGGGTGGTATTAAGCAGAATCTCGCCTTGCACACCCATTTGGGCGAATACGGGAGTCAGATCGACGCCCGGCTGGTTTAAGGTACCTTGGGCATCACGGTACACCTTAACGGCGGCTATCTGCTGGTCAATCAGAGCCAAATCACTGGGCGCGGTCAGTTGGGCACGTGCAGTATTCAAATGCTTAGTTAGTTTCGCAAGCGTTTGAAGGATCAACTGCGCACCCTCGCCTTTGGGATTTAACTCCATCTGCAAGCGATGAATTCGCAAGTCTTTTGTCATCTCAGCGACGCGAGCAATACTCTCTATTTTGAGGCCCCGCTCATCAAGACTATTGATCGCTATCCAGCCCGTGAGGGCGAGCAGGGAAGTAAGCGCCAATACAAGGCCGAAGCCAAGACCAAGTTTCGTGCCCACACGGATATTTTTGATCCAATCGAACATACATGCTCCAAGCAATAAATGATGTTTACTAGCGGGCAGAAAATCACAGGCCCATTTGATGGGATATGCCTCCAGCCCAACCCTACGCCACTTTGACTACACTTTGACGCTCTACTAATGGATAGAGCCCTACATCCCCAAGAGCATGCCTAGGCCGAGAACGAGAGAAATAGTTCATTTGCTGCCGCCTCGGAGGGTGCCCGCTTGAGTCATGAAAGTTGCAGCAGATGTGCATTCCAGATGAGTAGCATCCTTGATGGAAAACCACACAATTAAAATCGGCAATCTTCAATCCAGCTCAATAGCCGCACAAACTCTACGACAATAGCAGCAGTGATGGCATAATGGCCATAACGTATGCCTTTTTTGTAGAGAATTAACCTTGCGTGCAACTCAAACGATTACGACTGTTGAGCAAATTTTCCCCGCCCAGCAGCGCTTGATCTCAGCTACTGATTCCAGCGGCAAAATCACCTACTGCAATGATGAGTTCACGAAAATAAGCGGCTACTCCCGTGAGGAGTTGGTCGGTAGCCCACACAATTTGGTTCGCCACCCTGACATGCCGCCTGCTGTTTTCGGGATGATGTGGAGCTACCTGAAGGCCGGAAAAAGCTGGATGGGCATCGTAAAAAATCGTTGTAAGAATGGCGACTATTACTGGGTCAATGCGTACGTCACCCCCATCCTCGAAAATGGCCATCTAGTCGGCTACGAGTCCGTAAGGGGCAAGCCGACTCGCGAACAGATTGCGCGTGCACAAACACTGTATCAGCGTCTTCGCGCCGGCAAAAAGGCCGTCCCGAAAAGGCGCCACTATGCCGCATTTATGGGCAGGCTGATTTTCCCGGCCATTGCGGCACTGACAGCTATCGGAGTGGTTAACACGCTGCCGAATCTGCTGGAGCAAACAATCATCGTCGCGCTCTTTTTGGCCATTGGATTGTGGACTTATACGCGCGAGGTTAACCAACTCAATCGAATCATAAAAAGCGCTCCCGATGCGTTCAGTGATCCGATCAGCGCCCTCACTTACAGCGATATATACGGCCCTTCAGCGCAGCTGGAAATGGTACTGATCAGCGAGGATGCGCGCCTTAAAACCGCCTTGACTCGACTGAGCGATCTGGCTAACCAGGTGGCTGAGGCCGCTGCGCACTCCTCCTTGCTCTCTAATCAGACTGAACATGCCTTGCTTGAGCAGCGGGCAGAAACGGACATGACCGCAGCCGCCATGACTGAAATGGCGGCTTCAATCAGTGAGGTGGCTGGGCATGTTCAGCAAACCGCGACTGAGGCGCAAACAGCGAATGAACTGGCCGAACAAGGTGACAAAGTCGCCGGTACCACCAGAGAGGCGATTCAGCATCTGGCTAGCACGGTAACCAATATCAGCACTGCGGTGGATAATCTCGCCAATGAAACACAGCAAATTATGACGGCTGCCGGGGTGATCCAATCTATTGCGGATCAAACCAACTTGCTGGCCCTCAATGCGGCAATAGAAGCCGCCAGGGCTGGTGAACAGGGTCGAGGTTTTGCTGTGGTCGCTGATGAAGTTCGCGCTTTGGCCAGTAAAACCCGCGTGTCTACCCAACAAATTCAGAGTGTGATTGAAACCCTTAAAAAGGGTGCTGATGAGGCGGTGAGCATTGCCAGACTCGGTATCCGCGAGGCAGATCACGGCGTGCAGCAGGTCATAGAGGCGCAGAGTGCCCTTCAAGGTATTCGCGAGGCGGTCGAACGCATCAGTGGCATGAGTCAGCAAATGGCCGCCGCTTCAGAAGAGCAGGCGCATGTCGCCGAAGATATTTCTCGGCAAATCAACAACGTTGCAGGGACGGTTGATCGAACAGCTAAAAATGCTAACGCAGCAGTCGCTCGTGGCAGTGAGCTTGAAACTACCTCCCGTGGTTTACGGGCTCTGGTTGAACGCTTCAACAGGTAACCAGACCTAAGGGAGAGGGTCTCTTGATTATCAGCCTTATTAATGGAGCGGCGTTGCTTTTGGCTTTGTGCTGGCTGCACGCGTTCATTACGCGTCGCTGGGACAAGCACAGCGCAGCCATAAAATGGGTTTTAGGACTACTCTTCGGCGCTATTTGCGTGATCGGCATGCTGAATCCCATTTCACCAGAGCCCGGAATATTCTTCGATGGCCGCAGCGTAGTTCTGAGCATGGCCGCACTATTTAACGGGCCACTCGTAGCCGGCGTTGCCGGCCTGATCGCGGGTATTTACCGAATATGGATGGGTGGCAGCGGTATGGCCTTCGGTCTGGCGGAGATCTGCCTATCCATACTGTTTGGCCTGTTGTACCGGCATTGTTCCTTAAGCGGCAAGCTCGCTATCGGCCCTTGGCAGCTTTGGCTTTTAGGCCTCTTAATGCAGGTTTTGGATATGCTGTTGTTGCCCGCAGCACAAGCAGCATCCAGCTTGGAACAGACAGCTGTTCCCTTGCTGCTGGTCATGCCAGTTGCAACAGTTGTACTGGGTTTGATGCTCAAAGAGATCGAGCAACGCCAACGAACCGAGCTCGCCCTGCAACTCAGGGAGTCGCGCCTACGCGCAATCACCGAAGCGATCCCTGACACCCTTTTGGTGCTGGATGAAGATGGACTCTATCTTGAGGTGACTCCTTCCAAGAATGAAGCGCACAGTGGTTCCCTGACCGCACGTATCGGGCAAAGCGTGCACGATGTGTTGCCTCAAAGCGAAGCCGAGCGCTTTATGGAGTTCATAGGGCAGACCTTGGCCAGCGATAGACCGCAACTCATCGAATACACTCGGCAGAGCGCAGACGGCATAAAGATACTTGAGGGGCATGCCCAGCGCCTGGATATTCAAGTCAATGGCAAGCAAGCAGTGGTGGTACTCGCCCGCGACGTAACCCAGCGAGTCGATGACGAACATCAATTGCGCATCGCAGCTGCTGCGTTTGAAACGCAGCAAGGCATGATTATCACCGACGAGTTCAACCGAATCCTGCGAGTGAATCAGGCCTTCAGCACCATCACCGGGTATAGCAGTGAGGAGGCCGTGGGTCAGCGAACCAGCCTGCTCAGCTCTGGACGTCAAAGTCTGGCGTTTTATCAAAGCATGTGGAAACAGCTCAAGGCAGCGGATCGCTGGCAAGGCGAAATCTGGAATCGCCGTAAAAACGGAGAGATTTTCCCTGAATGGCTGTCGATCAGCGCGGTACGAGACACCCAGGGCCAAGTCATCAATTATGTCGCATCAATTGACGATACCTCCGAGCGTAAGGCGGCCGAGGAGCGTATCCAGCGTCTTGCCTTTTTTGATGGACTAACCGACCTGCCCAATCGGAGCCTTCTCCTCGATCGCTTGCAGCACGTGCTGGATGGTTGCGTGCGTAGCGGCGAATGCGCAGCGCTGATGTTTCTCGACCTCGATGGATTTAAGAATATCAACGATCTGCATGGGCATCATATTGGTGACAAAGTCTTATGTCTCGCCGCTGCGCGGCTCAACGGCGCAGTGCGGGTGAGTGACACCGTGGCACGCCTTGGCGGAGATGAGTTTGTGGTGCTGCTAGAGCATCTCAACAAGAAACCAGAACAGGCCGCCTTGCAGGTCGAGCATGTGACCACATTGCTACTAGCAACACTGGCCGAACCTTACCAAATTGACGGTCTGGAACTGCGCAGCAGTGCGAGTATCGGCGTGACCCTGTTCAACGACAGTTCTTGTTCGATAGATGAGCTCATGCAACGTGCGGACTTGTCGATGTATGAGGCTAAAGCGGCGGGCAAGCATACGGTACGGTTCTTCGATCCACGCATGCAAGAGGCCATTAGCGAGCGTCTAAATCTGGAACAGGATATCCGCCGGGGGCTGATGTCTGAAGAGTTCATCCCCTACCTGCAACCACAGTTTGATGACAAAGGTTGCCTGGTTGGCGCTGAAGTACTGGCACGCTGGCAACATCCTAAGCGTGGTCTACTGAGTCCGGCGGCCTTTGTTGAGGTGGCTGAACTCGCCGGCTTGATCGAGACACTGGATTTACAAATGCTACAGAAGGCTTGCCATCAACTAGCGTTGTGGCGCCACCAATCGGCCACAGCATTGCTCAGTTTGTCCGTCAATCTAAGTGCACGGCTCCTCTATCAGCCAAACTTTGTCGAGCGAGTGCTTCAGATTTTTGAGCAAAGTGGCGCAGATCCGCACAGGCTGAAACTTGAGCTTACCGAAACGCTACTCCTTGACGACTTGCCAGGTGCCGTTGCTCGCATATGCGAACTCAAAGCCCATGGTATTCGTTTCTCAATCGATGACTTTGGCACCGGTTACTCGTCGCTTGCCTATTTGCAGCAATTATCGCTAGATCAATTGAAGATCGACCAGTCCTTTGTTCGTGAGCTACCAGGCGATACAAACAGTCTTGCAATCATCAGCGCCATCTGCGCATTGGCCAATAGTCTGCAGCTAGAGGTGATTGCCGAAGGGGTGGAGACTCATGAGCAATACATCGCTCTGCTGGAGCTCGGCTGCCAGAGTTTCCAGGGTTACCTTTTTGGTCGACCAATGCCGCTGATGGAGTTGGAGCGCCTAATACCGACAAACACTTTGAAAATCGAGAGTGAAGGCCCTATTTTTTTAGAGTCAAGCGCACTGGACGCACCGAGCACATCGATAATAAACCTATAACAAATGCGTGCCAGAGGATATTCGCAGATCAAGTTAGTTTCTATTGTTTTCCCTAGCACTCCTCGGAGTCCCGTTGTGGGCTTTGCCGATAGAACTCCTGCCCTGCATTATTGGTCTGGGAAGGCCGCTTAGCCCATGGGGAGTAGTTCTTTATCTAAGCGGTGCGGCTGACAAGGCGGTTCCCTTCACAACCGCCTGCGGTTTCTGCGTGAGGTGGTTGCTGGGGTAGCCGAGTGTATTGGCAAAGAGAAAGTTGGCGTCCGTTTCGCGCCATTGTTCATCTGCACCGATGAGGTGCGCACTTACCTAGAGATGGTTGAAGACGATCCTCATACCACCTACATCGAAGCGATCAAAGTACTTGAGGATGCCGGCATTGCTTACCACTGGACTGGCATGATGCACCATGGATGCCGAATTCATTCCGTCGCGCAGTTCGTAGTACCTTCAGCGGGGCGATCATCTATGCCGGTCGTTACACCGCACAAAGCGGCGCGCATTTGCTGGATTCAGGACTGGCCGACCTTGTCGCTTTCGGCCGTACGTTCATGGCCAGCCCGGATCTACCAGCCAGAATCGCGAACGATTGGCCGTTGAACCCTCTGAACTCAGCCACCGTGTATGGCGGCAATGCCGAGGGTTATACTGATTATTCCGTGTATGGTGGGTAACCGCTAAAAATGATATGTCACTCACTGGGGCTCTGAAAATGATCGACGCAGAACTGCTGAAACTGGTGGTTGAAGCATCTAACGATGGCATCGTGGTAGCAGAGCAGGAAGGTGACGAAAACATCCTGATCTACGCCAACCCAGCCTTCCAGCGCCTGACCGGGTACAGCGTTGATGACATCCTGTACCAGGACTGCCGTTTCCTGCAGGGTGATGACCGTGACCAAGCCGGTTTGACAGTAATCCGCGAGGCGATAAGGAACCTTCTCCCCTGCCGACAAGTCATTCGCAACTATCGCAAAGACGGTAGTGCCTTCTGGAACGAACTGTCGATTACCCCGGTGTTCAATGACACCGATCAACTCACCTACTTCATCGGTATCCAGAAGGACGTCAGCGTAGAAGTTGAGGCTAAGGAGCGAGTGCGTGAACTGGAAGCTGAAGTCGCCCAGCTGAAAATCCAACTGGCTCAATTGCAATCTAAAGCCTAAATACATCCGCCCTTGATGGGTTAATGAACCCGCTGTGCGCTCTAGAAACCAAGACCCTAGGTTCGCGAGTTGTTGCGTCAAGGCCTTCAGGGCTCGGGCGCGACTCCGCGTGACCTTTATTAATGCTAGTATGGCGGGTTATCGCATGCACGCTTGTGCGCCGGTGATGCGATGATTTTTCGTTTCGCCACTCTCTACAGTTTTTAAAGTCGGAGCTGGAAATGAGCCATGCATTCCACAAGGGTGTCCATATCGCTCTCGTCAGACGTCAGTTCGTAATTGGTAAGCGTACGGGGAATACGCCTTGCGTAGATCAGCCAGGCATCCACTGATGCGGCAGTAGATGCTCGATCTCACTAGCTTTCTGCGTCGGCAATCGCGTCAGTACCTCCTTGAGATACGCGTACGGATCATGCCCGTTCATGCGTGCCGACTGGATCAAACTCATGATCGCTGCCGCTCGTTTGCCACTGCGCAGAGACCCGGCGAACAACCAATTGGAGCGCCCAAGCGCCCATGGCCTGATCGTGTTCTCCACCGGGTTGTTGTCGATGGGGACGGCACCATCATCCAGGTAGCGCGTCAGCGCTACCCAGCGTTTCAAGCTGTAATCCAGAGCCTTGGCCGTGGCCGAGCCCTCGGGCACGAGGTCGCGCTGACCCAGCATCCACTCATGTAACTTCTGTGCAATGGGCGCCGCTATTTCTTGGCGTAATCGCCAGCGTTCTTCATCGCTCATGTCTTTGGCCTGCCGTTCGACTTCGTACAGCCCGCCGATTGAGTGCAGCGCTTGTTCGGCCAACTGGCTTTTGTTCGCTACATGCAGGTCGAAGAACTTACGGCGGGCATGCGCCATGCAGCCGATTTCGGTGATGCCCAGGTCGAAGCTGGCCTTGTAACCCGCGAAGTCATCACAGACCAGCTTGCCGTTCCAGGTGCCCAGGAAGTTACGCGCATGTTCGCCGGCGCGGCTGGGGCTGAAGTCGTAGACCACCGCCTTGAGGGCCGAGAACGGCGTCGTGCAATAAGCCCAGACATAAGCTCGATGCGTTTTCTTCTCTCCGGGCGCTAGCATCTGAATCGCCCCCGCCCCCATAGACATTTTCCAGCCTCAAAGTGAGGCTCTTTCAAAGGCTTCAGGACTGACGCCGCCCAGGTGGCTGTGACGACGCGTTCGGTTGTAAAACGCTTCAATGTAATCGAATACGTCGGCCCGGGCCATGTCCCGGGTTTTGTAGATCCGCTTACGGATACGCTCTTTTTTCAGGCTGCTGAAAAAAGACTCCGCCACCGCATTGTCCCAGCAGTTTCCTCGGCGGCTCATACTCGGCTCGAGGTGGTTGGCCAGACAAAAACGTTTCCAGTCATCGCTACCATATTGGGCGGATTCAACCGGTCGTCGCAACACCGGGTTGTTGAACAGATTTTAGATACTCATTCAGAGCTTCGACGGGTGTTTTCCAGCCGAGTGTTTTTCGGGGTCTCGTGTTTAGCGCGTGAGCTACGGCTTGGATCTCTTGAGCACTCCAGCGAGACAGGTCGGTACCTTTCGGGAAGTATTGGCGCAGAAGACCGTTCGTATTCTCGTTCGTGCCGCGCTGCCATGGACTATGAGGGTCAGCGAAGAAGACCTTTACTCCGGATCCGATAGCTCCTTCCCACGATCCCAGGTTAAAGATCTCCACAGCTCGACGGGAAGATCAGTCACCGTCTTCTTCAACGCGTTGGCCATGCTAACTGCCCCGTAACCGGCAAGTGCCGGGCCGTTCTTCGTTCGGGGAATTAGCCCATAACCTTCTTCGCGGGGCAGATGGACGAGCATGGTGAATCGAGTTGAACGCTCGACCAGCGTTCCAATCGCAGAACGGTTTAGACCGATGATCAGGTCGCCCTCCCAATGCCCTGGTACAGCTCGGTCTTCCACCTCGGCAGGGCGACTGGAGATCATGACATCCTCGCTGACATGTGCCCACGCCTTGGCCTGCGCCCTGGCTCTCGGCACGCGCAATGCTCTCCCCGTGCGTAAACAGCTAACCAGTTCGCGCTTGAGAGCCCCTCGCCCCTGAATGTAGAGCGCCTGATATATGGCTTCGTGAGAGATGCGCATGGATTCATCGTCCGGAAAATCGATCTGTAGCCGGTTGGTAATCTGTTCGGGTGACCAGCCGCTGCCCCATTTACGGTCACTGCGGTGTGGTTTATTTCGGCCTTTGAAGGGAGCTTGTCGAGGCCCAGTAATCTCACGGCCATCAGCGTCGTGAACCTTACCCTCCAGACGGTCTTGCACGTAGTGATGCAGTCGTGGGTTAGTCGCCAGTTTCGCTGGCTTTGGCCTCTTGGCAACCAATTCTGCCTTCCATTGTGCGACTGAAGCTCGATACTCAAGCCGACCGCAACGAGTTGCAGCATTACGTGCCAGCTCCCGTGAAACTGTCGATGGGCTTCGTCCAAGGCGACGGGCAATCTCGCGCACGCCAACACTTTGCGCCCTAAGCAGTCCAATCTCTTCTCGCTCTGCGAACGATAAGTACCTTCCGGATATGTGGTTAGACATAAACAACGGCATCCCGCCCCGATGACGGAACCAGCGTGTGCCTACCGCTGATGAAACGCCAATGGCCTGCGCTGCCTTTTCGCTTGTGATCCCGGTTGCGATCTGCGCCCAAAACAGCCGCTCGATTTCATTGCGAAGCGACGGCGCACCTGGCGAACGCATCGCCCCTCGTCCCGTCAATTTTTGCATCCAGCCTGCAGGTCGTCCCATAAACACCTCGATCAGAGGTGTTGCGACGACCGGTTGAATCCGCCCAATATGGCAGTCGCCAGTTTCGCCAACGGCTCTGGCGTTACCGCATGCGCCAAAGCATGAGCCGTCGTGGAAACTGTTGGGATAATGCGCCGATGGAGCGTGTGTTTCGCAGCTTGAAAACTGAATGGATACCGACCGTGGGCTACATGACAGCTCAAGAAGCGCACCGCGACATCAGTCATTACCTGATGCATCGGTACAACTGGATTAGACCGCACCAATTCAATAACGGATTGGCCCCAGCTCAGGCCGAGAAAAAACTTAACGTCGTGTCCGGGATTAGTTGACCACTACACCTGGCGATAAGGGTGATCGCGACCGCGTAAAAAAACGCGGACACCATCGTTCTTAATGCCTACTAACGTGCCCTTGTAGCCTTCCATACCGAGCGAGCTTACCCTATAGGCATCCCGGCCAGGTCGGTGCAGGCTTGGTACCGCCGAGCCATTCGCCAGCAAGATCCTCGGGGCTGAAAAACCAGCCAGTCTGAAAACTGTCGATATCAGCGAGCCCGCCCAAGAAAGCCTTGTCCCTTGTCACCACCAACGCGGGGAGTATCAGGAAGCGATAAAGATCTGCGTCGATTCCGTCGTTCCGTTTTTTTCGCGCCAGTGGATCGTAAGGGCACTCCGGCTTCAGGGAGCGCACGATCTGCCTCCAGAGATAGCGATTCTGAAGATGATTCCGTACGGACATCGGTGGTGTAATCAAGTCCTGAGATACCTGCACCCTCTCCATCGCTTGAAGCACTATTTGAGTTTTTGAGTTCAAGTCAAATGGCTCTGGCTCGACTGCTTCTGCTGTCGTCGATAGAGCAGTCTCCCGGGCGATCATGCCTGCAATTTGCGTCCGCCAACGGATGAAGTTGTCAATCCAATCATCACGCTCTTTCTGGAGAATCGCTTCAGGTGAGCCTTGGGCATCCACGGCGTCCACTCGACGCCTGAGCTCCCCCCACGCTGCCTGGGAAAGGGCTTGGCATTCACTCTCATCCCAGTCCAGACGTTCAAGCTGCAACATTCCTCGCAGATCACGCTTCCCTAGCAGCACCGGTAGGTTTGGAGCTAGAAAGAGTGCCAGACGCTGAATGATCTTGAGTAGCTGATCACCCGAAATCGCGTCTTTCCCACGCTGGTTGAGCAACTCTGCAAACGTCCCGTCGGCCAGTGAAAAGCTATACCCGTGCTGGGACATCTCAGCGAAAATGTTTACCCATGCTGGTATCTCGTCAACATAGGCTAGTTCTCGAGCAGGCGCGGTGTCCAGAACGACCACAATCTTGTCGTCCGGCACCAAAAGCCGTTGGTTTAACGCTTGATCCATTCACATGCCCATTAGGTAGTCCGGGCGGCGGTTGCTAAAACGCCAGCCCTGAAGAGATCTTAACTTGGGAACTGATCTTCGGAGCCATCATCCGACTGTAGTGGTCAACACAAGTTTGGCAGACGCTTACGACTCGTCGAACGTTTGCCTGCTGCTCAACACTCATTATTGGGACAAAGCTTCGGCTCCCGTCGAACGTGCAGGAGCCGGATTGCCATTGCAGCGTCTTGAAAATTGCAGACACCTAGCTGCGGCTTACGAGCAGCTTTTGCCAAAAGTGGGTGCTTAAGATCAGTGATTCTGCTCAAGGTACGGCGCCGACGCTGAGAGGTATAGGTGCTGAAAAAACGCCCTGGAAATATTTAGGCGCTCGTGCCCATCCCAATGCCGATGATATCATCTTGATACCGTTTCTTGCGCCCTGCCTCTGCACTCACCCAAGAGGGCCTCCAAACACCGTATCGTGCTGCAATTCGTGCGGGCGTTGCGCAAAAAAACCAAGCTAGCGTGTACATCGGAGGTATGCAATGGATCGCTTTTCCGCGAGCGAGCAGGGACTTGGCTATATTTACCAGCCTAGATTTGCCCTGTTGAAAATGCTGGAAATGCCCGAAAGCACATCCGTGCTGATCGAAAAAGAAGATGATTTGGACTTCATTGACGCAAGCGGTGTTAAGACTCTCGCGTCGTTGAAACACAAGGCCGTAGGGGATCGAATCACCAACCTTTCGGTCGACTTCTGGAAGTCGGTGAACATCTGGATCCATAGGTACGATGCCCAGGATAGGAGCCAGTCTGATCTGAGGTTCTTTCTATTTAGCACGGCCACGGTCGCATCCGACTCATTTTTACGCCACTTCTTGCCGGACGCCTCGCGCGCTGAGCTAGGGCCCAAGCTTTGGGTCACGGCGGTCGATACGCTGGAAACCAGTAATTCCAAGCTTCTGCTCCCTATCCAGGCAGCCTTGCGCACTTTCTCCGACCTAGAGAAAGAGGACTTTTTTGCGAGGATTACCATCTTTGATGAAAGCCCTCGTATCGTCGATATCCCTGCGATTATCAAAGGTAAAATGAGAACCGTGCGCCGCGAGATAAGGGACGCTGTTTACGAGCGACTTGAGGGGTGGTGGAACGATTTGATCGTGCGGCTGCTATCGGGCCAGCAGGATGCTCCAATCTACAACCACGAGATCTCCGACAAGCTTTCTTCGTTTTGCGAAGAGTACGCCTCGGACAACCTGCCGATCACGTTCAGAAATGTATCCCCCGCTGAAGAGATCGATGTGGAGTCTGATTCCAGAGTGTTCGTTCAGCAGCTACGAGCGCTTGGCATCAGTTCTACCCGCATCCGTAATGCGATCTTGGACTACTATCGCGCGTTCGAACAGCGATCCGCATGGGCCCGTGAGAATCTTCTCGTATCCCAGGAAATCGAACTTTACGAGGATCGCCTAGTTGACGAATGGGAGCGGTACCGCGAGGTAGTTTTCGAGGACTTGAACGAGCACAGCGCTGAGTCAATTCTGACTGATGCCGGTAAGACCCTGTACAAATGGGCTGAACTGGGAAGCGGCAACATGGCCTCGTTGCAGATCCGAGCTCGCGTTACCGAGCCATATGTTCTGCGCGGAGGTTTTCATATCCTGGCCAACCATCGCCCTACCCCTAGGGTCTATTGGCATCCGTCTTTCCTCGCCGGGGTTCAGCGAATCGTGGGAGTTAACCCATGAAGCGCTGGGACTTGAGGCCATTTGAAACCAAAAATCTCTTCAATCCTGCTTTTTGCGCTCTGCTGCTGATGCGCTCGCTTGAGGCGTTTGAGCTCGAAGACGCAAGGGGCATTCCCTTCTCGTTATCCCTATTGATACTACCGTTATCACTTCACAAGGGTAGCCGGGACGTCCTCGCCCCTAGCAGTCGAAGCTACCTACTCAAGACCATCGAGGATAATCCCCAGCTTCTCATTGCGTTTGCGGAGCGGGTAACCGAGATGCTCCCGTTTACATTTGAAGCGTTCGGGCTGGCCATGCAAATGGGCTGCTTTCAGGTCACGCCAGAAGGTCGACTAATCGGTACGCCCAAGACGACCAAGAAAGCGATTACAGGAACTGAGGAGTCGATCAGTTGCCAGCGAGCGGCCCGCCTTCTGGGCCGCGAATTTGCGCGCATTGGCGACAGAGTAACGATATATACAGCATTCGGAATCAGACCATGAAGATCAGCTCCATCCATGTGTATAGCCACGACGGTCAGCGTCGAGATCTCAAATTCAAGGTCGACGGACTGAACGTAATTACGGGTAGATCCTCAACCGGTAAATCCGCGCTTTCGGACATCATCGAATACTGCATGGGGCGATCCACGTTCAACGTCCCGGAAGGGATCATCCGTGACAAGGTGTCTTGGTTTGCAGTTATCTACCAGCTACCTGGCGTCCAGGTGATGATTGCGAAGCCCACGCCGCCGACGGGGGGTGTGAGCTGTAGCACCGCGATGGTGAGATATGGTGACCAGGTGGTTGCACTGCCCTTCGGCGAGCTAGCGGTTAACGCGGATGACGATACCGTCACGTCCCTGCTCTCACGCTTGATCGGGATTCCGGAAAACCGTACTGACGTTGACGCTGAGCATAGCCGTGTGAGCTTTGATGCGAACATCAAGCACACGTACTACTACATGTTCCAGAAGCAGGGTTTGGTCGCAAACAAAGACCAGCTGTTTTACCGACAGAACGAGCAATTTCAGCCACAGGCCATTCGAGATACGCTTCCAATCCTGCTGGGCGTGTCGACAAATGAACGGTTTGAGCACGAAGCAAAGCTACGAATTGCGAAGCGAGACTTGAGGCTTCAGGCAAAAGTGCTCTCGGAAGCACAGCAGACGCTCGACACCTTTCAACTCAAAGCCATCTCGCTGTACTCAGAGGCCAAGGCTGTTGGCATCATCAGCTCCAACGCTACGCCTAGCGGCGAGAATGGATTGATTATGGCGCTGCGCGAGGCGGTTCAATGGGTACCCCAAAAACGTGTAGTTGACGACGGGGACAGGGTCACAAAATTAGAAGCTGAGCTAGCTAATCTGCGTAAGACGCGGCGAGAGATCAAGGGCCGGATCGATGCCGGTAAGCAGTTTGAGAGGCGAGCCAGCGGCTTTTCGAATGAGGCTAGCCAACATATTGATCGCTTGGGCTCGATCAAATCCCTTCCCAAGAACGTCGCTACAGGCGAATGGCAGTGGCCGTTCTGTGAAAGCAACCTGGCCATGGATACTCCCATTGCCGCATCGCTCCTGCAGGAACTAGCCACGCTAGAGGAGGAAATGACGGTAGTAGTCGGGCAGAGGCCGAAGTTGCAGGCCTACTTGACTACGGAGGAAGAAAACCATCAAAAAATCTCCGATCAGATCTCCGAGAAAGATGCCGAATTGAGTGCTGCAATCGCCGCAAGTACAGCGCTCGCCTCAGCAGAAGCCCGCACCACCGCTGCCTCCGTTGTTGTCGGCAGAATCAGCTGGTTTCTGGAGCAACTAATCCCCGATGCTGACCTGAGCAACCTTCGAGCCGAGTATCAACGTCGGGAGCTGCGGGTCAAGGACCTGGAGAATGCGATTGGCTTGGATGACAGCGATGATCGTCTGATATCGATCCTGAACAACATTTCTGCGCAAATGTCGCGATACATCACACGCTTTGGGGCAGAGTTCAGTGATTACCCTGCGCGGCTCGATCTGAAGCAACTGACAGTGGTGTTCGACAAAACCGAACGCCCGGTACCAATGGCCAGAACTGGCGGCGGGGAAAACCATCTTGCCTACCATCTCAGTGCGCTACTTGCGCTTCACTGGTTCGCGGCCAAGAGCAATCGTCCTCTTCCTCGTTTCCTGATGATCGACCAGCCAACGCAGGTCTATTTCCCTTCCGAAAAGGTTTATCAGGAGGCCGATGGCTCGGTGCAAAAAACTGAGGCAGACGCTGACATGGTGGCGGTGCGGAAACTGTTCGAGCTGCTTCTGAAATTCACCCAGGATGAGGTTCCTGGCTTTCAGATTATCGTCACTGAGCACGCCAACCTCCGAGACCAATGGTTTCAGGATGCACTGGTAGAGGATCCATGGTCTAAACCTCCAGCGCTGGTGCCAGAGGAGTGGCCTGTAAAAGGATAATCGCTGCTGACTGATGCGCATGTCCTACCTGTGGCATGCGCGCAATTCTCGAATGGAATCCGTATGCGCGGACGGATTGGTCAAATGTCGGGCATCACATCAAACCTCAGCGGCAGCCAAAACGAGCACTGGTCGCCCCTCTTTTCTTGCGCATCTCGTGGCTCAGTATCGACGAAAACTAGCGGCACTGAGGAGGTTGATTTGGGGAATGCATACGGCATCTAATGGCGCGTTGCTCTTTCGACTCTTGTTTAAAGTGCACCGCAGATTACGATTAGCGCTAAATTTCCAAGGAAGGACAGCATGGCTGGATTTTTTGTTGAACAGGCTGGAACCCTTAAACTTTTTCAGCAATCGGACAGCCCAAACAGCGGCTTCAGACCAGGTCAGCTAGGCGCAATGCATGCGACCTTGGCTCACTTCTCGGTTCAAGATGATCCAGCAATCATCTGTTTGCCTACCGGTTATGGAAAGACATCGCTCATGATGTCGCTACCACTTCTGCTCGGAACAGGCCGCGTTCTGATAGTCGAGCCATCAAGTGCGCTGCGCAAACAGGTGCATTCGCATTTTTCCGCCCTTTCGACACTCCGGCGCATCGGTGCACTACCTGAAGATGGGCCCCTCCCCTCAGTTCATCTTCATTCGGGTCGGCCCTTGACGCCGGAGAACTGGGAGCTGCTGCGGGACTACGACGTGGTGGTGTCGACCCCAGGCAGCTCGTCCCCAATGGTTGCCCCAGGAGCAGCATCTGACCTGTTTGACTTGGTGATCTTCGATGAGGCACATCACGCCCCCGCAGATTCCTGGGCGGCCTATTTGGAGCACTACGCCAATGCTCAATTCATCTTCCTTACGGCTACACCGTTCAGGCGCGATAATCGCGTAATTCCAGGAAAACTGGTGTACCGATACCCCGTGATGAGAGCTGTCTCTGAAGGCGCGTTTGACCCGATCACTTTTCGGCAGGCTGTGATTGAAAACGAACTTGATGACGACCACGTCGATCGCGTGATTGCGCAGACTGCCGTTGCACAGTTGGAAGAAGATCTAGCCAACGGCTTCGACCACCGGCTCTTTGTTCGAGCCGCGACAATTTCATCGGCGCAAGCGCTCGTGCCAGTCTATGAGCAGTTGGGTGTACCCGTGGCCGCCATTAGCAGCAGACTAACCAAGCGTCAGCAGGATGCGATCGAAGAGAAGCTTGTCTCGGGCGAGCTCAAGGCAATCATTTGCGTCGACATGTTCGGCGAAGGTTACGACTTCCCAAAGCTCAAGGTCGCTGCGCTGCACGCGCCTCACAAGTCCTTGGTGCCCACCATCCAGTTTATCGGCAGGTTTGCAAGGATTGATAACACGACCGGACGCCCTACATTGATAGCGCCGGCGTTCCGGGTTCGCGAAGCGACGGCGACTCTGCTAAAAGAAGGTGTCGACCTAGCTCAAATGATTGATGAGGCTGCTCTCGCTCAGATCCAGGGGGCGGTCGAGGCTCAAGAATTCATCGAGAGCTTACCGGTACGCCGGATCACCGAATCAGATTACGAGTCAGTGTCCGCTCTTTCCTTCAACCTCTATGCGCACGTCCGCGTCTTCCACTGCAGCCGCCAACCGGACTTCGGGCTTCTTGGCGAGAGGGTGGGTCGGCTTCTTCGAATCGTTAAACAGTGGGAAACGCCAGACGGCACGATCTCCCTCGTACTGACGGCGGATGAAGCGCCTCCGAATTGGGCCACTTCGAATACGCTGACTGACGTGAGGCACGAAGCCTTCCTACTCATGTATTTCCCTGAGTCAAACTACTGTTATATCGGATCAACACTCAGAACAGAAAAGCTGTACCTGACGATCATGGAGATTGTTTGCCGAGCAGCTAGCCGCGGACTGAGCTACGAGGAGACCAGTCGTGCGCGAGCGGGACTGGAAGGCATGAAGTTCTTTGCTGTTGGCCTGCAGAACACCACGTTCAATTCACAGGTCGAAACCTACAGAACCCTGACCGGCCCGCAAGCAGAGCGCGCCGTGACAGCAGGTGATAGCCGTGCTTACGCCCAAGGTCACTACTTCGGGAGCGGCATGAACGGGCTGATTCGCGAAACCATCGGTGCAAGCAGCAGTTCAAGAATCTGGAGCAACCAGCGTCTTTCAGTCCCCGACTTCGTCGCTTGGGTTCAGACGCTAAACGGGCGCATCGCGGGCGATGCTCAATTTAGCGCTTCTCACCTGGACTTAGTTCGCACCACTACAACCCTTCGAGAGTTGCCGGACGCGCTGATTGCCGCAAATTGGCCACGGCAAGGCCTCAAGGGCAATCCACGAATCCAGTTCCGACCTTCACCGGAGCAACGCCCCCTACTCTCCAGGCTCGTGGAATGGGATATCCAAGATTTTGACTGCAATCCTCAGGCTGGGCAGCTGGATTTCTCCATCGTGCACACCGAGGGACAGATCCGGATGCGGTTCAGCCTCGAAGGTGGCCAACTCATCAATTGCCTGGATCCTGAAGCATCAATCTTGGTTGAGTCCAGTTATGACGCATGGATGCCGTTGGCCGAATGGCTAAGCGAGCACCCTCCCATCTTTTATGCCACCGACAAGTCTTCCTTTGAGGGGATGAACAAGATCGCCGCCCCTCTGCTTCGAACACTTGCCCTCGCCCCGGGAGATGCCGAGTCGATCGATTGGACAGGATGCGCGATTGAGGTCGAATTCCTGCCCAACAATCAGGAACCTCGAACCTTGGAGCGCCGCGCGCAGCTGGAAGGCAATGCAACGGTACAGGAGCATCTGGAGCAATACCTCCTGACGCTGCCTGATCTGCAGTGCCTGTACTACGACCATCGATCAGGTGAAGCTGCCGATTACATCTGTGTCACGGCCGATGAGGCCCAGGACGTAAATGTAACCCTTTACCACTGCAAAGGTGCAGGAGGGCCGGCCAATGGCGGGCGTGTCGGTGATGTGTATGAGGTCGCCGGACAACTGGTGAAGTCCGCTTATTACTGCGAGGTCTCGACATTGGTGCATCACATGGAAGATCGCATGCACCGGCGACACACATCGCCCTCTTATTTTGTCAGAGGAGATAAGGAGGAAACCTTCCAGCTTTTAGAGTCGACACCTGCAACGAAGCTCACTTTTACAGTTGTCGGCGTCCAGCCCGGAATACGTCGCACCATGGTGGACGAGCGCCTCAGTGACTTGATGGCCTTCTGCATCGGTTACGCACGCCAAGGTGCGGCCAAGGCTTATTGGCTGGTGAGTGAATAGCGGCGAAGAGATCCTTGAGATAGAGGCGCCCGGAAAGCGCACCGTCCCAAACCAAACTAGCATTTTGTGGCTACCCCGCTTCTTCAAGTTAACTGCGATTCGGCTCGCTTTCCTGCCGGTCTGACGTCCTGCAGCTACAGTTGATCACGGCCTTTCTATGGCCACTTACCAACCTAGTCAAAGGGGAGCTCAAGCATGGCACAACGCGATAACGTCGAACCGAAGCAAAACGGCATCGTGCTTTTCCAAATGTGGGAGCCTTTTCGGGAAAGCTTGATCGAAGAGCACCGGTTCTATCTCGACCAAGGAAAGAAAAAACTGCTCTCGCAGTTCAACGAAATGGATAAGGAGGCTGATGAAGCTGCAGAGCGATGGCTGGAAAGCCGGGGGCTGCATTTCAATCCCGATCGGGACGACCCGGCGGCCGACTTCGAAAATGCCTATCACGAAGGCATCGAATACTATCGCCTGTTGAGCGAGATGCGGGACCAGACCCGTCTCAGCCTCGTAGCGGGCATGTTCCATGTGTGGGACAAGCAACTGCGTAGCTGGCTCGTCAAGGAGATCCACCATTGGCATGATGGTGATGTAACTTTGAAGAAAGTCTGGTCCGCGAATTTTGATGAGATTGCAGGCCTCCTCGATGCGACAGGTCTTGCCAGCAAAGATACCGCTTATATGGAGCGGCTTAGCGCCTACCGCTACGTTGTGAATGTTTACAAGCATGGCGACGGCCCAGCCTTTGAAAAGCTCAAGGCCAAACACCCAGAATTTCTGCGCACATCTCTAAGCGATGAGATTCCGTCCGAGCTGCTTTGGGTAGACTTCACATCCTTGACCATCAGCGAAGCGCAACTTGATGAGCTCTCGCTGGCCATCACCGAATTCTGGAAACGTATGCCGCTTGAAGTGTGTTTCAGCCAAGTGGATACAGTGCCTGAGTGGTTCGAAAAGGCGCGAGCTAAGGATTTCGCTAATCAGTAGCCAGAGTGGCAGGCCAGGCATCTCCAACCACTAAAGCATGGGCCCTGATCTGAGCGAGGGCGTTATGCCATCATTGGACGAACGAGTACCCTCACCTAGCCAGTCATGCAGTCGGCCTAACACTACAAATACGAGTATGAGAGATGTAGGGATATGTCAATTCCAAAAATAACAAAACTACTGATCAAGAATTTTGGATGTATTGGGCCAGAGGGTAGGCGGTGGTAATGCAGTAAGCGTCAATCGACCTTCATCTATCTTAAATATCCTAAAAAACACTCTACTAAGGAGCAAATGATGACATATATAAGAACCATTGATCCTGTCAACTGGGAGCAATTCATTGCTCGCCGAAATGCTGGTGCGAAGTTTATACTTGATTTTGAAATTGACGCCGGCTTCAGCTTCGCCGCTGCAGTTGCCCAAAGAAAAATGAAAAAAGGTGCTGGCTCAGTAACCCTTGATCACACCCTCGAAGTTCCTGAGGTGGTACTTGATGTCGACTATTATTTGAAAGATGAAGGTGTGCACTTAAAGACAGTAAGCATTATAAGTCTACTCAGTCCCACCTATGAAATTACAGATAAATACGAAATCTCAGCACTGTTCTCCCTGAAAAAAATAGACTACGGGGAGATTGAGAAAGATATAGCCAGCGCATTAGATAGTAATCCAAGTATACCGCGACAGACGCACTTGAGCGTGTATTTCTCAAGTTTTTTTGGAGGAATAGCAACATCCCTGAAAGATAAGATTATTGCCCACATCGAACTTTCAGGATTTTTTGCAAAGCACACACCAGCCTCACTTAATCTATACCTTACAGCTGACGAGGGGGATTTCCGAATTCTTCAGCAAGGCGGCGGACACGACTCCGCTGGTCATCATCCCTTCCACCCCTACCTAATCAAAAAAAAGAATGTAATAGAGCACCATGAATGGTTCTCGGCAGTCCCCCAAAATATCAGAAAACATTACCAAAAAGGTGTGCATTATCAGTTTCTTGGATTTTATGATGAGAGCTTTCTTTGTTACTACAAGTTGATCGAAACTGCATTCAAAACAACTAAATTTCTTGACAAAGTGACGACTGTATTGTTTGGGGCCGACAGCAAAAAACTAAGAGAGACGCTAAACAGCTCTAACCAGAGGATGATGATGCTATTTATCTATCAGGCGCTAATAAAAACAAGTCAGGTAATACCGGAAGAAAACAAAAGCAAAATCATGGAAGCCATGCTTGATTCCAGTAAGTTACGGAATGACGTAGCACACAGCTCGGATCAGGCAGAAAGAAGTAAAGCCCTATTAGCATTTATTATTTGGCTATCAAACCTGATGCTGAATAGCGTAAGATAGATAGAGTAGCTGAGAATTAGACCTCTCAAACAAAAATTTAACAACCTATTAGCTACAGGGAACCATGATGCAGTAAAATTCCATGGTTCAAGGCATACAGAGCGTTTAGGGTTGATACCCGGGCCCCAATCAAGGAGTGGGTTACCGCATGACAGCAGTTATAGATGATAGCTCGGGCTCCCCCGGAACCCATGCACTGATCATCGGTGTAAGCGCGTATGACTATCTTTTAGGTAACAGTAAAGGCAGATTCAGTAAGCAAGGCTCAGCTTCTGGCTTCGGACAGCTAACTGCGGCCGCAAGATCTGCTGCGCGATTTGCGACCTGGTTGATGAATGATTATCGGCGCAAGGGATTTCCCCTCCGGAGCTTGCGGGTACTTTTATCGCCAGCGACCGAAGACGAAGTAAGTGAAAACCTGAAGGATATGCTTGAAAAGGATTCAATCCCAACAAGAGATAATGTCGCAACCGCTTTCAGAGAATTCAAAAAGGCTGCGGCAAGAAACCCTAACAATATCGCGATTGTTTATGTAGCGGGTCATGGTGTTCAATTCACCAACACAGGAGCTGTACTGCTATTGAGCGATTTCGCCCACCCAGATCATGAGGAAGAGAGATACAGGGGGGCGGTAGATATGAGAGCTATGCATGAAAGCATGACTTATACAAACGGTGCGCGGAGTCAGTTTTGGTTTGTGGACATATGCCGACAACGAGCTCCAGACGCCCAAGATTTCGAAGAGTTAGCTGGCGTATTAAAATTCAACAAAGATATTTATGGTGCGGCCGCCTGTTCTCCTCTATTTTTATCGGCATCAACTGGAGAGCAAGCATTTGCAAAACCTGGAGAGCTGACACTTTTCTGCGAGGCATTGATGTTGGCTCTTGTTGAAGGTCATGCTGCTTCCTCTGACGGGGAGCGCAGTTCGCCTTGGCTGGTGTCTACTAGCGGATTACAGATGTATCTCCGGAAAACTGTCGACTTACTGGCTGACAATGGGGATGAAAAACAATTAATCGAATGCACCGGAATTTTTAATGATGAGGTTTTTCATGAGTGCGAAAATACCCCGAAAGTTGATCTAACCATTCAAATAAAAGATGGCATGATTGGGGGGCACTACAGCGCAAAGCTGTCTCATCTAGACAGAGTTTTGTATGACGATCATACAACTTGGCCGCTCTGCGCAAGAATACCAGCCGGCCTCTACAAGATTGAGGTTACAACCCTTACGACTAAAGAGAAAGATTCAGATAATCTCAAGCTTGCACCACCAAGCCGGCTGAAGGAGCTTCCACTATGAACGAGACCATCCCCGAAAAAGTAAATCTCAAGATTAAAGTGAAGTCTAAGTTTAACTACGGCGGGCGTGGAACTGCGATCGATATCCGAGATAGCGAGCTGATACTTGTTGAAAAAGGCACTACAGAGAGAGAGTTCAATCTACCGCCGGGACTTTATGAAGTTAGCGCATTTCTTGGAGATGGAAAGAGAGCATCGCAGATTGTTGAAGTACTCTCATCAAATGAAACCGAGCTGAAATTTGAGCCAGACCTCGATTATCAGCCCGCCCCCCCAGAAGAAGACAGTCAATTCAAAACAATTGACAACCTAGAGCAAATTGATATATCTGGGGCAAGACTGCTTGACACTGAGGCCGACTTTACCGTGTATCCGGCCGAAAACTATTGGATCGTGCAACACCGAGATGCAATGCGTAAAGTATCGGTTATAACATTCGAAAAAAATGGGTCACGTATTCAAGCGAGCCTCCCTATTAGCGAAGGCCACCACTACTCCGTTACTTGTCACGTGAAACTAAGTATCGAGTCGCAACACGCCCCTGTACAGATAAACATCTCACAGTCTAGATCCATAGCTTTCGGATTAGAAAGCATGCTCAGAAGTGGGCAAATTATGAAAGCTGGCGAGGTAGCCAGTAATGCGCTTCAAGCTTTGATCGAGAAATACACGGACCCTACGGGCGCCTTACTCGCAGCACTGATTCTTTACAAAACAGGTCAGCTTGATGAATGGAACAAGAGGTATTTAATTAACTTGACAAAGCACCATGGCTGGCTGCCAGACTGCAAAATAATATTGGCACTATACCTTGCCAGCACTAAACACTCAGAAGATGCATTGAACCTGGCTTGTGAAGCTAGCAAACAGCGCATACTTTTGACTGAGAATTTCTCGTTACTGTTAGACCTGCTCCGCTACTGGCCGGACGCTACTCACAATGAACAAAGAAATGAAGCCCTCAAGCGTTTAGCGAAAATCGCACCTTCCGTCAGTTGGAATTCGATGTATCTTACTACCACAGCACCTGGAGGCTAAGTTGTTCTCGATTCAAATGCTGCCCGCACGCGAAGGAGATGCGATCTGGATACGCTGGGGAGAGGAGCACACTCCCTATCAAATGCTTATTGATATGGGTACTGAGGAAATTGGGAAGACGCTCAGCCAGAAAATTAGTGCATTGCCCCAAGCGCAGCGAACTTTCGAAGCGATTGTAGTGACACATATAGACGCAGACCATATCGGGGGATTTTTGAGTTGTTTCGTTGACTCCGATAAGCCCTCAGGTGTCTCCGTTAAGGATTTTTGGTTCAACGGTTACATGCACCTCGATGGACGCAGAAGCAGTTCTACATTAGAAGTATTAGGCGCTGTTCAAGCCGAAAGGCTCACCAACTGGCTGATCACTCAGCCATGGAACACTTTATTTAACGGTGGGGCAATCTGTCGCCGCGAGGGAGAGCCGCTTGAAGTTATTGAACTCGCAGGTGGGATGAAGGTAACTGTCTTAGGGCCCACTGTGCAGCGACTTAAAGAGCTCAAACCTGAATGGGACAAAGAAATAAAAATCGCTACGCAGAAGAAAGAGCAGGCGCGTTCAGTTTCCGTTTTAGAACCCATGGGGGCGAGCTTATCTTTGGAGCTTCCGAGCGCTCAGTCCCTAAAAAACCTAACCAAGCAAAAACCGTTGCGCGACACTAAAGCTGCAAACGGAAGCAGCATAGTATTGCTGCTCGAATACGAAGATAAAAAAATTCTTCTTGCCGGCGATTCCTTCGCGGAGGATTTAGTTGAAGCAGTGACACAATTATCGCCTGAACGCCCTCTACAGCTCGCAGCATTCAAGGTGCCCCACCACTGTAGCCGTGGAAATATTTCCGAACGGTTGATTGCAACCATTAATTGCCCAAACTGGCTGATATCCACAGATGGTAGTCGACATAAACATCCCGACGACGAGGGGATAGCGTCTATCCTACATTATGGGGGAAATACTTCAGTACGGTTGCTTTTCAATGTGAGTAGCAAGTACAACTCCAAATGGTCAAGAACAGAGTGGCAATCGCGCTTCAGTTACTCTACCGAATATGGATCCGACGAAGATGGACATTCGCTAGACATCTAATAGCTGCAGCGGGGCGGAACACGTCGATTTTGTTGCCCTACAACCCGTGGTGACAACGCTCCTGGCTGAGGGCGTGAGAGGTCTAGTCGTCTGCGGTACGACTGGCGAAGCTGCAGCAATGAGCAAAGATGAGAAACTCGAGGGTAAGCGCTCCATAAATCTATGGTCACCCCCGTTTTTGCAATACTGATTAGCGGGTGAAGTGGTTGGCTTGCTTAAATCTATCCGGCGTCTATCTGGGGCATGCCCCGCGCCACGATGAGAGTCGCGCCTGACGATCCTAAAAACCCCAGCGGCTTCATATAGCCGGTTTATGGATCAGGTTCTTCGCCAGGCCGGAGGGCCGTTCACGTCATTCGTTATTCAGCTATCGCAAAACCTGAAAGGTAAATCGTGGTATTGCAACAACCGCAGGGTCAGGCACTCAAGGTGTCTGGCCCTGCTTCAAACTCGCTATGGTGGGCCGCTATCGCCCAGGCGATCCGCGCCAGCTTGTTCGCCAGGGCGCAGGCCACCACATTGGAATGCCGTCGCATCAGTAGCGAGCGCACCCAATCGGCCAGAGCCCCTTTCTGGTGTTCCAGCCGCTGCATGTAAACCCTGGCGCACTGAACCAACAGTCGCCTGAGATTCTTGTCACCGCGCTTACTGATCCCGAGCAAATTCGCCTTGCCGCCCGTGCTGTACTGTCTGGGCACCAGGCCAACAGACGCGGCGAAGTCGCGACTGCATCCATACTGTTGGCCGTCACCCATTTCCACAGCCAGCAGGCTGGCGGTGATCGGCCCGACACACGGCAGGCTCAGTAAACGACTGCCCAGATCATCGTCGGCCAGTTGGCCTGCCAGCTCTTTATCCAGCGCCTTGATCTGCTCGTCCAGGTAGACGAAGTGATCGTGCAGCCGTTGCAACAGCACCGTCAATCGAACAGGGAGTTCATGTTCGGCCAGGACACTGGACAGGCGTTTCATGATGGCCAGCCCTCTTGGCAGACTGATGCCAAACTCCAGCAAGAAGCCGTGCATCTGGTTGGCTGTTTTGGTGCGGTCGCGCACCAGCGACTCACGCAGACGATGCAATACGGAAAGCGTCTGCTGGGCCTCGGTTTTGGGCGAGACAAAGCGCATCGACGGGCGCGACGCGGCTTCACAAATCGCCTCGGCATCGACGAAATCGTTTTTGTTGCCTTTGACGAAGGGCCGAACGAACTGCGGTGAAATCAGCTTGGCTTGATGCCCCATGATCATCAGTTCGCGAGCGACGAAATGTGCACCAGCACAGGCCTCCATCACTACGGTGCATGCAGGGAGATTGCCGAAGAACCTCATCATCTGCTGCCGTGAGAGCTTCTTGCGAAACACCTCTCGACCCGATTTGTCCTGGCCGTGCAGGTGAAAACTGTGTTTGCCGAGATCGATACCGACCCGCACTAATTCGCTCATGAAGATGGCCTCCGAAAATAAAACACCCTGCGAAAGCGTAGCCCTCGCAGGGTGTCGGGGGTGACCATCTCATTACCCCACATTAAAAATCACCACCTGATCCTCGATGCTGTGCTCCCGATTCCTTTCTGAAGCCAGCACCTCATGCTGCGTCCCGACGCAAAAGTAGAAAAAGTCTATCTCTACCCCAAGCCCGTCGACTTCCGAAAATCCATCGATGGCCTAGCTGCTCTTGTCGAACTGGACATCAACGTCGTGGTGTTTGACCCGGTGCTTTTCGTGTTCCTCAACAAGCCTCGAAACCGAGTGAAGATTTTGTATCGGGAGCGCAACGGCTTTTGCGTTTGGCTAAAGCGCCTGGAATCCGAGCGCTTCAAAACATCGCCGGATTGTTCGGATGAAGCCAATTGCTGCGCAATCTGTTGCCCAGCGGTCGTGCGACGATCGAAAGAGTGGCTGACTGCTAGGCAGCCTTTGTTGTTTCAGAGTCGAATGAAATGTCGGCCATGAACGTATTCCGGTGAACATGCGGTTCACTTTTTTCAGTTAAAGTTATTGCTTTTTAAGGAGTTAAGTTATCGGTGAACACCTGACATCGCCCACAAGTTAAATACGATATTGCTCGATAAATGATAGGCGTGTTTTGTTCTGATTCTCTCCCTCAGTGCCCAATTGCTCATCAACAGCGTCGTCATGCTGCTGGGGGGTTGTCCTGCGTTCCGTACTGTATTGGATTGCCAGTTTCATTGAGCAAAACTTCGCCCGCGCCCCTAAGCAACGCAGGACCAGCAACTACATCGTGTGCAGGCACGTGCAGCTAGATACACCGCACGCGCCATCGCCAACGGCTCCTTTTGCAGCCCGTATGCAACGAGGACATGGCGAAAAAACTACTTGGAGCGCAGAGCTCATGAATTATTTCTTCTTTATTCACGGCAGCCGAACTGAGCATCACGCGGCTATCACTTGACCAAATCAAGTCCGGAAGTTTGAGTACTAGGTATTTGCCATCGAGTAGCAAGTTAGACAGTCCTTCACTCCAAGCGATGCAGCACTGCTGACGTAAAAGCGGTTCAATTTCGACATCGACTACTGCCTGACTCCCCTGCCCCTCGCCCCGTTTGCTCGTTGCCATTTTGTTACGAGAAGTTGCCCTGTCATGCAAAGCAGCGGGGTTATCAGGGCCACTGACGTTTGAGGGCACGTGAAATTGATCATGCAATAGCAGTTCATACCTTCTAGGTATCACACACCACTCAAATGATATTAGACCCCGGTGAGTTTCGAACTTAGCCTGTGATCCGTAAGGCTATGCGTACGCATAAAAATAAAAATGCCTTTTAATGGAGCAATTATGAGTACTCATTGTTCGATTCCCAAGCTTCTCGACGGCACTCGAATCAGCGCATTTCAATGGAAAGTGTTTGGCCTCTGCTTTTTCGTAGCCATACTCGACGGCTTTGATACTCAAGCCATTGCATTCACAGGTCCCTCAATCATTCAGTTTTTCGGACTGGGCGCAGGTGCATTGGCACCGATTCTCACCGCCGGTATTGTCGGCATGGTGCTCGGGGCAATGACATTGGGACTGTTGGGCGACAAATTTGGTCGACGACCGACAATTATCGGATCGGTCACCTTATTTGGTGTGGCCTCCTTAGTCACCGCATTTGCGCACACTACCGAACAAATTCTGGTTTTACGGTTTATCGCGGGACTTGGAATGGGCGGCGCAACGCCCGTAGTTCTGTCGCTTGCGGCCGAGTACGGCAGCGCCAAACATCGCGGCACAATCATGACCACTGTTTTGCTTGGATTGCCTGCAGGCGCCATTCTGGGAGGGTTGTTGGCGGCAAAAATGCTGCCCTCGATCGGCTGGCAAGGCATTTTTGCGGTTGGCGGTGTAGTGCCGCTGGCGCTGGTGGGGGTATTAGTGTTCGCGTTGCCTGAGTCGCTGTATTTTTTAGCGAGGAATCAATCAACGATCAGCCGTCAAAAGATTGCGCGAATTATTGCCAGCATCACCAAAACCCAAACAACACCCGACGCCACTTATAGCGTTCCTGAGACGGAAGTCAAAACCAGGGTGGCTTCGTTGTTCAATGGCGGCCTGGCTCGTAATACCCTGGGGATATGGACGGTCTACCTGTTTAACTGGGTTGCCTGGTTTATGTTTCTATCCTGGCTGCCCACTGTTCTTAAAGCGACCGGATTACCCGCAGAACAGGCGCCAATGGGGACTGTCGCGGTCAATGCAGTGTTTGTTGCGTGTGCCATACCACTGTCTACCATCTTGCCGAAGATCAACACGCGGCTTTTGCTGCTTATCCTGTTCCTGTTCGGGATCGCGCTTTGCTGGGGACTGGCTAACAGTGGCACCAATTGGACGCTGGTGTTCATCCTGGCCGGCTGCGCCGGTGTAGGTATCGGAGGTCAGCAAATAGTATTGAACTACATGGTTGCCCAAGCCTACCCCACTGCACTGCGTGCAACGGCAACAGGCTGGGCTATTGCACTGGGGCGGGTCGGGGCCATTATCGGATCGGCAAGCGGTGGCTGGTTTCTTGAACACGGTGGGCCCGCTGGTTACTACTCAGCGCTGATCATTCCGCTGATCATTGCCTCAGCCGGGCTGATTATTATTCGCCCTCAAATCGATGCGGTGGAAGGTCATCCGCTCGCCACTCATTGACGCTCAGCGGTTACACGGGAAGGTTTCGAGGAGGACGTTCATTAAGGTTCGTCTTCCTCTAACCCCGGTACAACCCAACCCAATGCCAAGGATGGGTTCGGTAACCTCGCACATGCACAGCTGAATGCTCCAAGGTACCTGTCACGGTGTTACGGTTTCGTTCGCTAATCGCACGACATCACATGCCAGGACACCCTCCTTGCCCCATTGTTTGGCACGCTATGCACATCTCAGCCGTCACGATGATCCCGTCGGTTTTTCCATCGGATCATTCTGTTCAGCCAACATAAAAACGGGAGTACGTCTTGATCAACAAAACATTTGAGTCCGTCGCTGCTGCACTAGACGGCATTGCCGATGGTTCGGTCATCATGGTGGGTGGCTTCGGCACTGCCGGGATGCCGTCGGAGTTGGTAGATGGTGTCATTGCTTCCGGCGCTCGCGAGCTGACCATCATCAGCAACAATGCCGGCAACGGTGAGATCGGTCTGGCTGCACTGCTCAAGGCCGGGCGCGTTGCCAAGGTCATCTGTTCGTTTCCACGCCAATCCGATTCCTATGTATTCGACGAACTCTACCTGGCAGGAAAGGTCCAGCTTGAAGTCGTGCCACAAGGCAATCTGGCCGAACGTATCCGCGCGGCAGGCTCTGGAATCGGTGCGTTTTATTCGCCCACCGGGTATGGCACGTTGCTGGCCGAAGGCAAGGAAACCCGAGTGATCGACGGTCGCAACTATGTGCTGGAAATGCCGTTGCGCGCCGATGTCGCACTGATCAAGGCCGAAAAGGGCGATCGCTGGGGCAACCTCACCTATCGCAAAGCCGCGCGTAATTTTGGACCGATCATGGCGATGGCGGCGACAACGACAATCGCCCAGGTCAATCAGATCGTCGAGTTGGGAGAGCTGGACCCCGAACACATCATTACCCCGGGGATCTTCGTTCAGCGCGTGGTCAAAGTGCCGCGTGCCCCTCTCACGAAAGCCAACGTCAACTGAGGCCCGCCATGACTGTTATGAAAAAACTATCGCGTAGCGAAATGGCCCAACGCGTGGCCGACGATATTCTCGAAGGCTCTTACGTGAACCTGGGCATTGGCGTGCCCACGCTGGTGGCCAACTACCTGGGTGACAAGGAAGTGTTCCTGCACAGTGAAAACGGTGTACTGGGCATGGGCCCGAGTCCTGCGCCGGGTGAGGAAGACGATGACCTGATCAACGCGGGCAAACAGCACGTGACGCTGCTGCCCGGTGGCGCCTATTTTCACCACGCCGATTCGTTCTCGATGATGCGCGGCGGGCACATCGATATTGCCGTGCTTGGCGCCTTCCAGGTCTCGGTCAACGGCGACCTTGCCAACTGGCACACCGGCGCCGAAGGCTCCATTCCGGCAGTGGGTGGCGCGATGGACCTCGCGACAGGCGCTCGTCAGGTGTTCGTCATGATGGATCACCTGACCAAGACGGGCGAAAGCAAATTGGTGCCGCAATGCACCTACCCACTGACCGGCATCGGCTGTGTGACTCGGATTTATACCGACCTGGCTATTCTGGACGTCACCGCGGAAGGCTTGAAGGTCCTGGAGATCGTCGCTGATATCAGCTTTGATGACCTGCAAACGCTCAGTGGCGTGCCATTGGTTCGATAACGGATCGAGTTTGCGTATTCACCAAGCAATGTGCCGGGCAGGTTCAAGCTTGTCCGGCAACGGGTATTTACGGCTTCAGGGCTCAAGCCAGAAGCTCACAGCCACAAACCTCGGTAGATCCGCTGATCATGGCGGCGTCAACGGTACTCCGCCTGCAGACCATTGTGTCGAGAGAAATCTCCCCGCTGGACCAGGCTGGCCTGACGATTGGCTCGTGCCCCCGGGTCGGCGCGGGAGTGCCATGGCCCTGCAAACCATCATCAGCACCCTGCTCGGGGTCGGTGTCGGTCCGCTGCTCGTCGGCCTGTTCAGCGACCTGCTCTGCCGGTCTATGGCCAGGAGTCACTGCGTTATGCGCTGATGCTGGTGAGCCTGCCAGTGAGCGAGTGACTTGGAGAAGCGCCAGGCAACCAGGCGCTTTGGCGCCTGTCGTTCGGTGCCTCGCTCAGGTCCTGCCCCGTGAGCCCGCTACCGCTGCGGCGACACATTCCCCCCTTCGATCCGGCCAACGCACTAAACCTCGGCTATATCAACCGCATCTACCGGACATTCAAGGACGCTATAGATCTCAGAAATCACCTGCATCGTTGCGTCTTCGATCGTTCCTTCATTACGGCATAGAACCCAGCCGTGATCCGCAATCGCTCGTTCGAACGCGTGGGTACAAGCAACCTGCTCTTCCAGCTTATGGATGACCGTACTGCTCAGCCCGCGCTGTCGTGCCGCGGCCCTGGCCCATGAAATTTCAGGGGCAGTGACAACCCCGACATGCAGGTCTGGCACTCGCACGTTTCGCTCAATGTTTAACTGTAGAATTTCTGCAAACGGGATTATCCGGCGAAACGCCGCATCAGACGGGTACCAGCGATCAATCAAGATGATGCTGCCCGGTGGCTGTTTAGTCAGCACATGCCGGGAAATCCAGGCACGGCTATCGGCAAAGCGCTCACAAACCCTCCACTCCAAATCCCGGCCGGGATTTCTGACGAGCTGGTTGACGAGGGCCATTGTTTCACCCCTGCCGGGATCGCTTTTTTTCTCGCAAAGCCGGATCACCATTTTATTGTCGGCCCTCAGTACTTTCGTAACGGCCTCCAACAACGTGGTTTTGCCGGTTCCCTTGGGCCCATCGAGTGAAACAAACAGCGGACGATTCATTTTTTCAAATAACGATTGATAGACGGTTTTTTTGCCCGGTTCGTTCGCTTGAAACGCTTGGCGCGACGATGCGAATCGAGTGGAGGGACCTTATGAACAGACAGTTGATGAGCACTCTAACCCGGTTTTGGGCGGACGGGTCTCAAATCCAGGGTCCGGTTCTCTTTCAACCCGCCAAACCTGTGTTCAATGATGTTGCGCTGGTCGCAATAGCGTCGCAGGTACTCAGCTTCGTAGCCCTTGTCCGCTTGCGACCAGCCTGGTCCGTCGTGCGATTCAGCCGCTTCAGACTCGAGCGGGCGACACGATGATTTTGACGTTGTGCTCCTTGTTGTTGACCAGTTCCTCGAAGCCCTGCCCCACGATCTGCTCCAACTGGATGCGCCCCGTCACCAGCGGCGTGATATCCAGCCGACCATCAGCGATAAAGGCGATCACATCCGCGAACTCACCGTTATAGGCCAGCGCACCCAGCACCTGTTTTTCGGTAGCCACCAACTCGAAAAAGTTGAACTCGCTGGGCTCCTCGAAGATCCCCACCAGTACGCACTTGCCGGCCTTGCGGATCAGGTCGATTGCGAGCTTGGCCGTGTGTTTGTTGCCGATGCATTCGAAGCTGACATCCGCCCCGAGCCCACCCGTCAGGCGTCGCACTTCAGCCAGGACATCGCATTCCTTGGGATCGAGCACATGGCTCGCTCCCACTTCCAGGGCCTTGGCCTTGCGCGCGCCAGACATTTCCAGCGCGATCACCTGAGCCGCACCGGCAGCCTTGGCGCACATGATGGTGCACAAGCCAATGGTGCCCGCACCCACGACGACAACGTTCTGACCCAGCAGGCTCCCGGCTTTTTTCACCGCGTGCATGCCCACCGCCAGAGGCTCGATCAGTGCCCCGGCTTCTGCTGGAAAGTTCGCTGGCAACTTGTACAACAGATTCGCCGGCACGTTGACCAGTTCGGCGAAGGCACCATTATTCATCAGTCCGGTGAAGGCCAGGTTCTCGCAGATGTTGTACAGCCCGTGGGTGCAGTAGTAGCAAGTGCCGCAATGTTGGCAGGCATCGGCCGCCACCGGTTCGCCGACACTGAAACCCTGGACCCCGGCACCGAGCTCGACGATTTCGCCACAAAACTCGTGACCGAGAATGCACTGGCCCTTGATCCCGGTCAGGGGGTGCGGTGCGTCAACCGGAATGAACACCGGCCCGGCCACGTACTCATGCAGATCGGACCCACAAATTCCGCACCATTGCACACGGATCTGCACCCAGCCGGCCGGTGGCGCCACTGGCAGCGGAACGTCTTCGACACGGATATCGTGACGGCCGTGCCAGACAGCGGCACGCATACTGCGTTGAGGATTGATTGGAAGGCTCATAGCGACATCTCCTTGAAATAGTTGCTCCTGGCAGCCCGCGAGAGGCCGCCAGGAGGGGCGTCAGTGCTGTTGCACAAACTTCAGAATCAATGGGTTCACTTGCTCGGCCGCTTCCATCTGCACCATGTGTGCCTGACCAGGCAGGACCTCGACCTGGGCGTTCAGCCCGACGCTATGGTTCACCGGAATAATCGCGTCGTCACTGCCCCAGATCAGCAATACCGGCTGCTGGCCGTCTTGCACCACGCCCCGCAGATCGAGCTGTTGCGATCCATCTTTGAACAAGCCTGATACCAGCAGGCGCAGGGCCTCGCCCACGCCTTCCAGACGCTTGTACTTGAGCATGTCTTCAAGCATCTGCCGGTTGACCAGTTCGGGATTGGAGAACAGTTTCACCAACTGTGGCTTGAGGGCATTGCGGTTGGTCGCCTCGACAAAACCTTCCAGATATTCGCCGTTGATACCCTCCCCCAGACCCGCGCTGCCGATCAAGGTCAAGGTCCGTACCCGTTGCGGTGCCAGACGCGCCAGGTTCAGCGACACCGCTCCGCCCATGGAATGCCCCACCAGATGCGCGGTGGGAATGTCCAGGTGATCAAGCAGTGCCAGCACTGCGCTGCTCAGCTCATCCAGGTCTCCGCGCTCCAGCTGTTTGGTCGACTCGCCATGGCCCGGCAGGTCCAGAGCAATCACCCGACGCCCGGCGGCCAATGCTTCGTGATTGAACATCCAGTTGTTCAGGTCACCGCCAAAGCCGTGCACCAGTACCAACGGCACCCCGCCTTCGCCGCGCTCGAAGTAACGGATCAACCGCCCGTCCAGCTCGACCTTTTGCGGCTTCGGCCCCAGGTCTTCTTCGGCACTGCCCCCGGGCACGAACGTGGCCTGAAACTGTTCGATAACCGCATCGATCTCGACCTCGCTGGCCTCGCCATCGACCACGATGCCGAGCAACGCCCCCACCGCGAGGGTTTCATCCTGGCGGGCGATCTGCCGACGAAGCACCCCGGAAAAAGGCGCTTCGACACTGCTGGAGATTTTGTCGGTTTCGACGTCCAGCACTTCGTCGCCCTTGGCGATGGCCTGGCCCTCCTCCTTGAGCCAGACATCGACCCGGCCCTCAGTCATGGACAGGCCCCACTTGGGCATGGTCAACGTATGGATCTGGCTCATGAACGCTTGCTCCACTCGATCAGCTTGAGCACGGCGTTCTCGATCTTCGCCGCGTCGGGAATGTAGAGGTCTTCCAGAGCGTCGGAGAACGGAACCGGCGTATGCGGTGCAGTCACCATCTCGATCGGTGCCTTGAGCGCGGCAAATGCTTTTTGCGCCACCAAAGCCGAAATATCAGTCGCCATGGAGCAACGCGGGTTGGCTTCGTCGATGACCACCAGGCGTCCGGTCTTCTCCACACTTTCCAAAATACTGTCTTCGTCCAGCGGGCTGGTGGTGCGCAGGTCGATCACCTCGCAGTCGATGCCACGCGCGGCCAGATTGCGGGCGGCGTCCATTGCGGTGTTGACCGTACGGCCATAGGAGACCAGCGTCACATCCTTGCCGTCACGCAGGAAATTGGCTTCACCGAAAGGGATGGTATAGAGCTCTTCCGGTACTTCACCCTGCATGCTGTAAAGCATTTTGTGTTCACAGAAGATCACCGGGTCGTTGTCGCGGATCGCCTGGATAAGCAAACCCTTGGCGTCATAAGGAGACGACGGGCAGACCACTTTCAGCCCCGGAATGTGGGTCCACAACGAGGTCAGCATCTGCGAGTGCTGGGCGGCGGCCCGCAACCCGGCACCGACCATCGTGCGGATCACCAGTGGCGTGGCCGCCTTGCCACCGAACATGTAGCGAAACTTGGCCGCCTGATTGAGGATCTGGTCCAGGCAGCAACCGGCGAAATCGACGAACATCAACTCACACACCGGGCGCACGCCACAGGTCGCGGCGCCCACGGCAGCACCGACATAGCCCAACTCCGACAATGGCGTGTCCAGCACGCGCCCGGGGAACTGGTGATAGAGACCCTTGGTCACGCCCAGCACCCCGCCCCAGGCATCGTTTTCACCGGGGGCACCGGCACCGCCGGCGACGTCCTCCCCCATGATGAATACGCTGGGATCGCGGCGCATTTCCTGGGCCAGCGCTTCGTTGATTGCCTGCTGATAACTGATTTTTCTCGCCATGATGTAAGTCTCGATTCTTGTTATAGGGGGCGTTCAGGGATAGGAAACGTAGACGTCGGATAGCAGATCGGCCGCGCTCGGCTTGGGGTCGGACTTGGCCTTGCGCACGGCGTTCTCGATCAGCAGATCCACCTCGCTGTCGATCTGGTCCAACTGGCTGGCCTGCACCCGCCCGGCACGGGTGACGCGGTCACGGAACTGCATCAAACAGTCGTTGTGTTCGCGGAAATGCTTGACCTCGTCCGGCGCCCGATAGGTCTGGGCGTCGCCCTCAAAGTGACCGTAATAGCGCGTCAGCTTGACCTCGATCAGCGACGGCCCCTCCCCGGCCCTGGCCCGCTCCACGGCGGCACCGGCGGCTTCGTGAACGGCGAAGAAGTCGAAGCCGTCCACGGTGACGCCGGGCATGCCGAAGCCGGCTGCGCGGTCGGCGATGTGATCGCAGGCCACCGACCAGTTGGAGGCCGTGGCTTCGGCGTAACCGTTGTTCTCGGCAATGAACAGGCACGGCAGATTCCACACCGAGGCCATGTTCATCGCTTCGAACACCGCCCCTTCGTTGGAACCACCGTCACCAAAGAACACCACCGCAACACTGTCAGTCCCCTTGAGTTTGGCGGCCAGGGCCGCGCCCACGACCAGCGGCGCTCCGGCCCCCACAATGCCATTGGCACCGAGCATGCCCTTCTCGAAATCGGCGATGTGCATGGAGCCGCCCTTGCCTTGGCAGACCCCGGTTTTCTTGCCGTAGATCTCGGCCATCATTCCGTACACATCGACGCCTTTGGCGATGCAGTGGCCGTGACCACGGTGGTTGGAGGCAATGCAATCGTCATCACCCAAGTGGGCCATGACCCCGGCGGCCGAGGCTTCTTCGCCGGCGTACAGATGGACAAAACCGGGAATCTCACCGGTGGCGAATTCCACGTGCAGGCGCTCTTCAAAGACGCGGATGGTGCGCATCACCTGATAGGCATGCAGCAATTGATCAGCGGTCAGCTGTGTCGACATTTTTATTCTCCAGGGTGTCTTGTGATTCAAGGTTCAGAGGGTGTTGCGGGTGCTCGCGGCCGATGGCCAATAGTCGCTGTTGCGCGGCATGGGCCAGGGTCGCATTGACATCGATGCTCAGCGGACCGCCGGCATCGAGCGTGACCGTGGGCCGGTCATGGGCGTTGAATTCGATCTCGCGCTCGCCATCCAGGGCGAGGGTTCCGCTGGCCAGGCACAGACGATGGGCGACCCCGGGTTCAAGACTTCCAGCCGCGAGCACACCGCAGCCTTGCAGCAGGCCCGGCGCCAGCGGCACCAGCAGCGCTTCGGGCGATCGCGCATCAAGTCGCATCCAGGCTCCGCCAGGCGCCTGACGTGACACGGGGAACCACAAGCCGCAAAGGGCCGAGATGCCAATGGATTGAGGTTCGGCGAAAGTCACGAACACCTCGGCCAGATCGGCCCCACGACTGATGGCCCGTGCGCCGACAAAGGGCAGCGAGGACACCGCCACGTCCACCAGGGCCATTTCGCACAGGCCACGACTCGGCTCGCGCACCAGCAAGCGTTTGTTGCGGCGCAAGGCGATCCCGGGCGGAATCCGCCCACTGACAAACAGTCCGCCGGCCAACCCGGCGCTGGTGGCTTCACGTAATTCCGGGAAGGCGTTATTGGTGCCGGTGGACAGCGTCAGCAGCGGAATGTCGCCCACCTCAGCGGCCACCGCCTTGTGAGTGCCGTCACCGCCCAGCACGGCAATCAGCGCAACGCCGCGTTCGGCCATCCAGCGTGCCGCGAGGCGGGTGTCCTCGACGCTTTGGCGCAGGGTCAGGTCGAGGAACTCCAGGGTTGGCCAGTGACTGCTGCGCGCCTGGCGGCCGTGGCTGTTTTTCAGCACGGCGGCGGCAATGCCAGTCATGTCCGTGGGCATCAGCACCCGGTCGACACCCGTGGCGCCAAAGGCCGCCAGCAAGCGCTGGATCACCGAGACCTTGTCGGTGCTGGAAAACAACCCGGCGTTGGCGGTCAGTCGCCGCACGTCGCGGCCGGAGGCCGGGTTGGCAATGATGCCTACAGTCAGCGGCGCACGACTCATGACGCCACCAACGGCAGATCAGGGAAAGGGTTTGGGCAGGACATCGGGCACCTCTTTTTATTATTGGGTGGCCAGTCGGGCTGGTTGCCAGAGCAAGAGCAAGGCCGGTGCCAAGTCTGCAAAAACGCCTGCATAACCCCGCCGTAGAGCGTTCCGGTGGTCACCCATGGATGACCGGAACCTGTCCCGAATGAGACGCGTCATGTCAGGCTGCACGAGGTGGCGGCGAGACCGTGAGACGTCGCGTCTCACCGCCGGCCCCGGTTGACCCGACACTTGTCTGTGGCCAATGAACGGCGCTTAATAGCCGCACAACTAAAAGAAGATGGAACCGGAGGCCTTAATGCTTTCCGCACACTCAAAGGCGCATGTGGATTGCGTCAGCCGTGTTTTGAAGAATGCCGGGCACCTGCCGCAACTGCCCGTGTCGGACCTGATTCTCGACTCCTGGCGGCGCTCCATGGAGCAACACCACCTGGATCCCGGCTCGCTACAAGGACCACGGATCCTCTCGCAGAACGTGTTGCAGGAATGCCGCGAGCGCTCCGAGTTGTTCTTGCGCATCGCCAGTGAAGAAGTCGCCCGCCTCCACGGTCGGGTCCGCGATGCCGACTACTGCGTCCTGCTCACAGACGCTCAGGGCCAGACCATCGACTACCGCGTCGAAACCGCCATCCGCAATGACTGCCGCAAGGCCGGTCTTTACCTCGGCACCTGCTGGTCGGAGGGTGAGGAAGGTACGTGTGGCGTGGCGGCGGTACTGACTGCGCGAACGCCGGTCACTGTTCACAAACGCGATCATTTTCGCGCCGCGTTTATCGGACTCACCTGCTCCGCCGCGCCGGTCTTCGACCCCAAGGGCGAACTGCTCGGAGTGCTCGATGTGTCGGCGGTGCGCTCACCCGACGACCGCCGCTCCCAACACCTGATCCGGCAGATGGTGGTGCAGAGCGCGCGTGAAATCGAACAGGCATTTTTCATGAGCAGCGCCCAGGGTTACTGGGTGCTGCGGGCCCACGGCAGCCCGGGCTACGTCGACAGTCAACCCGATTACTTGCTTGCCTGGGACGACGACGGCTGCTTGCAGGCCTTGAACCCCGCTGCGCGGCAATGGCTGTTGCACAGCTTTGGTCAACTGCCGGAACACATTGGCCAGGTGTTCGATCAGCAGCTGCTGCATCGGATCAGTGACGAGTCGCTGTGCCTGTTGCACAGCCAGGTTGGCCACACGCAATTGCACGGTCGCCTGAACGTGCCACGGCGGGTGAAACACAGCGCTCCGCGACTGGCACTGACACCCGCCGAACTCGACCCGCGACTGGAAGAAAGCCTGCGCCTTGCCGTGCGGGTTAAAGACCGCAACCTGCCGGTGCTGATCCAGGGCGAGACCGGCTCCGGCAAGGAAGTCTTCGCCCGTCAGCTGCACCAGGCCAGTCAGCGCCGCGAGCGGCCGTTCGTTGCGGTGAACTGCGCGGCGATCCCCGAGAACCTGATCGAAAGCGAATTATTTGGCTATGTCGCCGGTGCCTTCACAGGTGCCTTGAGCAAGGGCATGCAAGGTCTGCTGGAACAAGCCGATGGCGGCACTCTGTTTCTCGATGAAATCGGCGACATGCCCCTGCCCTTGCAAACCCGGCTGCTGCGGGTGCTGGCGGAGGGTGAAGTGGCGCCTCTGGGCGCTTCACGGAGCAGAGCGATCGACCTTCAGGTCGTCTGCGCGAGCCACCGCGATCTGGAAGGATTGGTCGCCGCGGGCGAGTTTCGCGAAGACCTCTACTTTCGTTTGAATGGTGCACGCTTCCAGTTACCGCCTTTGCGCGAGCGCACTGACCGGCTGGCGCTGATCAACCGGATTCTCGCTGAAGAATCGACGCGTTGCGCGGAACCGATGCAACTGGGCGGTGCGGCTCTGGAATGCCTGCTTGGCTACCGCTGGCCAGGTAACGTACGCCAGTTACGGAACGTGCTGCGTTATGCCTGTGCGGTGTGCGATTCAAACCTGATTCAGGTCAGCCATTTGCCCGAGCAGCTGCGGGATCACAGACTTGATGGCCCCACCATCGATGGCTGCGCGAGCCCGGAACGCCAGGCGCTGCTCGACGCCCTGGTCCGCCACCGCTGGAAACCCACCGCCGCTGCCAAGGCGTTGGGCATTTCCCGGGCAACCCTGTATCGGCGGGTGCATCAGCACGGCATCGACATGCCTGGCAGAAGCCAGGTGTAAAGCCTGGCTGTCCTGGCAAGCCGCTGTAACGAGCGCTCATGTCGGTCCGTTCAACAGACTTGCTCTGCAGTCCACCCCCCAATACCGAACATCGTTCGCGATGACCTCATGTCCGGAAAAAAGTCCAGGCAACTCGGCCTTGAGAAAGTCCACCCAGGTCCTGACCTTGGCATCCAGAAAACGCTTGGAAGGATAGAGTGCATAGACGTTGCGCTCCCTGAGCCGGTGGTCGCCCAGCAGGCGCAGCAAGGTGCCCTCGCGCAGCGACCGGGTGGCGGTATAGAACGGCAACAGGCTGATGCCCATCCCGGCCTCCGACGCATTGACCATCGCTTCGGGAACGTTGCTCTGGAAGGTCTTGCCGGGCACCACGCAATGCTCACCCTGCTCGTCACGGAACACCCACTCATCGCCGTACAACGGGTCGATCATGCGCAGGCAGCAATGTTCATTCAGTTGTTCGGGGCGGGTGGGCAGGCCCCGACGCGCGATGTACGCAGGCGATGCGCAAGGCATGCTGAAGATGCACCCTACCGTTTGGGCAACGAATTGTGAATCCGCCAATTCATGGGCAATGGAGATGACTACGTCGTGGCCGTCTTCAAGGGGGTCGGGGTTGCGTTGCGACAAGGTCAACTCGACCACCACGTCCGGATAGAGCTCGCAGTAGCGGGCAATCAGCGGCGTCATCAGCACGCCCAGCCCGGTCAAACAGTGCAGACGCAACCGGCCATTGGGCTTCAGGTGAGCGCCACGGGCTTCTGCGGTGGCCTCGGCCATGTCATCCAGTATTTGCCGCGCCCGCAACAGGAAGCGTTCGCCGGCTTCGGTCAGGCTCAAACGGCGGGTGGTGCGCTGCAACAGACGCGCCTGCACGTGCTGCTCAAGATCCGCCACCAGCCGAGACACTTGCGCCGTGGAAAAGTCCAGCGCCTGTGCGGCGGTGGTAAAGCTGCCTGCATCGGCTACACGTACAAATACGCGCAGGCTGTTAAGCAAGTCCATGGACCCTCCGGCGACAATGACTGTTGCATCTGATGTAACGCTGCATCAAGTACGGCCCTCTTTATCCCTATCTGTAGAAGAATAGAATTGACTCATCGAAACACCACGGAGAAGAAACCATGAAGACTTTGTTAAGCGTCCTGTTGGCCCTGACCACGACCGCCGTCATGGCCGGTGAAGGCAACCCGGCCACAACACCTCCATCCCTGGATATCGCGAAGGTCATCTCGGTATCCGATACCTCGACTGCCTGCGACGTCGTACCGGCGACCATGGTCTACATAGACCATCAGGGTGAAACCCACCAGTTGACCTACAACGTGATGGGCAGTTGCTCGGGCGTGTGAGAGACCGCAAAGGCACCTCGTTCACGCCGCTATACGGGTGGCCTGCAGGGCCAACTCGTGCAAATCGGCCAACCGCTGCATGACGCGTTCGACCACTTCCAGCCTGGCCACCGCGCCACTGCGTAACTCCCCCATCGACTGCAACGCGACCTCGGCCTTGTCCAGGCCCAAACGCGTCGAATCGGTCAGTTGTTCAAGGCCCTGACGGGCATCCTGCGCCGACTTTTCCAGACCTGTCGCGATCTGCCGGATCTGCGCACTGGAGTCCGCTGCCTGGCGCGACAGATTGCGCACCTCGTCCGCCACCACGGCAAAACCACGGCCATGGTCACCGGCCCGCGCGGCTTCGATCGCGGCGTTGAGCGCCAGCAGGTTGGTCTGCCGGGCGATGTCCTGGATGCTGCCGACAATCGCACCAATGCGTACCGACTGGCTGCCCAGCTCATCGAACACCTGATCCAGGCGCTGCAGGTACTGATCAAGATCCCCCAGCACGGCAGCCGAAGACTGCATGCTCACGGCGCTGGCCTGTACCCGCTCGCCCGCGCCACGCGCCAGTTGGTTGGCAAAGCGCATGTCGTCTTCAGTCTGCTGCACCACTTGAGTCAAGTGTTCAAGTGCCACCTTGACCTCGGCGCCCGGCCAGGCCGGCTCGACCACCGGCAACGACGGTAGCGGGACCGGTGCACTGGACACCACGGGATCCGGCTCCCGCTCCACGAGCACCTCGACCACGCGCACCGGCTGACGCTGATAAAGCACCGCCGCCGCCAGCAGCAACAAATCGATGATGCCGGCATACATCAGGTGCATGCCGTTGCCGGCAGCGAGCAGCACCACTGCGCCGCCGGCTGTAATCAGGGCCAGTCGTGCCCAGGCTTTATTGCTCATACTCGCCCCCAGTTGGCTCACAGCAACGTCCAGGTGTAGCTCAGGATCAGTCGGTTCTCGTCGATATCGGTGCGGTAATTGGAGCGCGCCATGGCATTGCGCACCCGGATCCCAAGCCCCGCGAAGGTGCCGCTCTGCACGACGTAACCGAGGTCCAGGTCGCGTTCACGGTCCTTGCCTTCAAAGCCCTTGCCGGTCTCGACGTTGTTGCCGGTGATGTAGCGCACGGTGCTGGTCAGGCCCGGCACGCCGAGGGCGGCGAAGTCGTAGTCGTAGCGCGCCTGCCAGGAGCGCTCGTCGGTAGAGGCGAACTCATAGGTTGGCACTTCGTTGCCCAGCGGCGAGATGTTGGCAAATACCCGAGGGAACGCGCTTTCACCAAACATGCCCTGATAGCCGACGTAGAAGGTATGGCCGCCGTACTTGGCCGACAACAGGGAGAAGAACGCCTGGTTGTCGATATTGCCCAACAGCTTCTTGCCATCCTCCCTGGCATCGAAATAGCCGAGGTTGGCGCCCAGGGTCCAACTGCCCAAGGGCTGGCTGTGTTTCAGGCCCAGGAAGCCTTGATGGTAGATGTCTTCCAGTTGCCCGTACCAGGCACTGACGCTGGTGTGTTTGTCGTTGAAGGCGTAATCGCCGCCACCATAGTTGAACGCGTCACTGCTGGCCTGACGCTGAGGCACGTAGCTGAGCATCGCTTGCATCTTCTCGTCGCCGGCCTCGTTGCGCAGGTGAGTGGAAGTCAGATGACCGCCTTGCAACGTCAGGCCATTGATCTCGCCGGACGTGATGCTGGCCCCCTGGTAGCTTGGCGGCAGCAGGCGGATGTCACTGAACACCAGCACCGGCAAGTTCGGTTGCAGTTCGCCAACGCGCAGTTCGGTTTTCGAGTAACGCAGTTTCAGCGTGCCTTCCACGCGGCTGTAGTCATCGGCCGCGCGACCATCGCTTTGCACCGGTAACAGGCCGGTGTTGACCCGGTCCGGGCTGCTGTCGAGCTTGAGCCCGAGCAGGCCGATGACATCGACGCCAACGCCGATCGTCCCTTGGGTGTAACCGGACTTGGCGTTGAAGATAAAGCCCTGGGCCCACTCCTCGGCCTTCGACTGCCGGTTAGCGCCGACAATGTCCGAAAAGTCCCGGCTGAAGTAGTAATTGCGTGCCTGCAAGGTGGCGGTGGCGTCCTCGATAAAACCGCCCTCGGCGGCCATCAACTGGCTGGAACAACCCAAGGCGACAGCCGTGGACAAAAGCGTACGAGTTGCATGAATGGTTGACTTCATCGGTGTGCTCTTATTGTTGTTATGAATAGGTAAGGCGTGGCGGATAAAGGTCAGCGCGCCACCTCCCGGACGCTGCTGGAGGTGGCATGGGGTGGCCGCCGCGCACCCGACAGCAGGTGAGCGGCCATGCCGAAAATCAGCCCCCAGAACGCGGCGGACAAGCCGAACAGCGACATGCCCGAGGCGGTGGTGAGGAACGTCACCAGCGCCGCTTCGCGGTCATGGGGTACGGCCATGGCATTGGCCAGGGCGCCGGCAATGGCAGCGAACAGGGCCAGGCCCGCCAGGGCGGCGATCAGTTCTTTGGGGAAAGCGGCAAACAACGACACCAGGGTCGCACCAAAGATGCCCAGTACCAGGTAACAGAGACCGCCGACCACACCGGCGACATAGCGTTTGCCCGGGTCTTCGTGGGCCTCGCGGCCAGTGCAGATGGCGGCAGTGATCGCCGCCAGGTTGAGGCCATGGCAACCAAACGGCGCCAACAGCGCCGTGCCCAGCGCGCTGCAGGCGATGATCGGACTGGCCGGCGTGGCGTAACCCGAGGCGCGCAACACGGCCATGCCCGGCACGAACTGCCCGGTCAGTGCCACCATCACCAGTGGCAAGGCGACGTTCAAGGTTGCACTCAGACTGAACTGCGGGGTGACCCAAACCGGCGTCGCCAGGCCGATCACCAGGGCTTCGCGGTGCAATTGGCCGGTGAGTATGGCGATGGCACAGCCCACCACCAGTACCGCCATCACCGCGTAACGCGGCAGCAGCCGTTTGCACACCAGGTAGGTGACGAACATGGCCAGCACCAACCCGGGCTGGCCTTGCAATGACACGAACAGGCCAGTGCCGAAACGCAACAGAATCCCCGCCAGCATGGCCGCTGCGATGGCGCCGGGCAGTTTGCTGATAACGCGGTCGAAGGCGCCCGAGATGCCGACCAGAAAGATAATCAGACTGCTCAGCAGATAGGCACCGACGGCCTCGTTCATCGAGATGCCCGGCAGCAACGCCACCAGCAGGGCCGAGCCGGGTGCCGACCAGGCAATGATGATCGGCACGCGGTAGCGCAGGCTCAGGCCGATGCCCAGCAGCGCACTGCCAATGGAGATCGCCCAGACCCAGGACGACAACAGCTCGCGAGACAGATGCGCGGCGTCCGCCGCCTGGAAAATGATCACCAGTGGGCCCGCATACGAGATCACCGTGGCAATAAAGCCCGCCACCGCAGCGGACAGCGAAAAGTCACGCATCAAGCCTTTCATCAAACAGCTCCTTGCGCACTCAAGCCTTGGCCGTGGACAGTGGCGCGGTCACCCTGGAGGCGTTTCGCTCGCTGCTGATGGCGTACAGGGTCATGGCGAGGGCGGCCACCGCACCCGGCAGGGCGAACGCCATGAAGTTGAGTTGCAGCGGCAAACTGATTCCCAGCAACGCACCGCCTAACAAAGGACCGACAATGGCGCCGTTACGGCCGATCCCCGACGCCCAGCCAAGCCCCGTGGAACGAATGGCCATGGAATAGAACTGCGCGGCACAGGCATACAGCAGGATTTGCGAACCGATGGTGGTGGCGCCGGCGATTGCGATCAGCAGGTACAACACAGGGGTCGGACTTTTGAAGCCGAGCAAGGTGATCGACACCGCGGCAATGGCGAAGAACACCGCCAGCACCCTTGGAAGATTGAGCTTGTCGCCCAATACGCCACCGCCCACCGCACCGAAAATCGCGCCGAAGTTCAACACCAGCAGGAAGGACAAGCTTGAGCCCAGGCTGTAACCGGCGTTGGCCATGAGTTTCGGCAGCCAGGAACTCAGGGCGTAGACCATCAACAGGCAGCAGAAAAACGCCAGCCAGAGCATCAGCGTGCGCATGGCGCGGCCTTCGCGGAACAGCTGCAGTACCGGCGTGCCGGTGCCTTTCACTTCCGCCATGTGCAGGGTATCGCTGGCCTGGGCGACATAGGCCGGGTCAACGCGTTGCAAGACAGCACGCGCTTGCTCGTTGCGGCCCTGGCGCAGCATGAACCCCACCGACTCAGGCAGGAAGTACATGATCAGCGGCAACAGCAGCAAAGGCAGCCCCGCCACATAGAACACCGCCTGCCAACCGAAGCTTGGAATCAGCACGATCCCCAGGCCCGCCGAGAGCATGCCGCCCACCGAATAACCGCTGAACATGATGGCGACCAGGGTGCTGCGAATTTTCTTCGGCGCGTACTCGTTCATCAGCGCCACCACGTTGGGCATGACGCCGCCGATGCCAAGGCCGGCAATGAACCGGCAGATGCCAAAGGTCGTGGGACTCGTGGCAAAGCCATTGAGCACGGTGAAGCCGCTGAAGAGCATCACGCAAAGGGTGATGGTTTTCTTGCGCCCGATCTTGTCCGACAGCGGGCCGAAAAACAGCGCACCGAACATCATGCCAAACAGCGCATAACTGCCCAGAGCCCCGGCCTCCAACGGGCTCAACCCCCACTCTTTCATCAGCGTCGGCAAGACCACCCCGTAGATCACCAGGTCGTAGCCGTCGAAGATGATGATCAGGGCGCACCAGAACAACACCATCCAGTGAAAGCGGTTGAAGCGTGCGTTGTCGATAACCTCGTGTACATCGATTTTTCGCATGGCATGGGTCTCTTGTTGTTATTTTTTATTGTTCGTTCGGGCGTTTCAGCGTGCTGCCATGAGCGGTGCAGGCAAGGGTCCGCCGATGGCGGCCGCATTGTTACGCGCCATGCACAGCACTGTTACGCGGGATGCAAATGAAGGGTATTGAGACCGGCAGAGCGGCAATATCCGCTTTGCGCATATCGCTATCCGTTTTGTGCAGAGGGGTGATATCGGCGCGTTGCCATGGCCCGCGAGCGATTTGTCGGGGGCTCACTCAAGCCTCGTTGATTTAGCTCAATGTCTTCGCCCTGCTCAGGCGTAAAACAGAACCGGGTTCTGGCGACCTGTAGTGGGAAGTGCCGAAACAGTCCAGGTCCAGAAGGAAAAGGGCACCGGCTCAGTGGGCGACATCGCCCTGAGCAAGCCGTCTTGTTGACCCCCTTGGCGCGCACCTCCACGCAGCCGTCACCGCCGGAGAACCTCCATGCTGGCAGTCACCTTGATCAACACGCTGGTGGTCATCGTCGTCGTGGTGATCCACTACGAATGCCTGTTACGCCTGAATGACTGGCTTCCGCGACTCAAGCTTTGGAGCCGCTTCAGGATTGTCGTCGGGGTGTTCGGCGCACTGGTGGCTCACGCGATGGAAGTCTGGTGCTTTGCACTGGTCTATTACCTGATGGTGCGCTCCGGCGAATGGGGCGGCCTGACAGGCAACTTCGATGGTTCGCTGATGGACTGTGTCTACTTTTCCTTCACGACCTACACGACGATCGGTTTCGGCGATATTTCACCCGTGGGCAATCTCAAGTACCTGACCGGCCTGCAAGCGTTGACCGGTCTGGTACTCATCACCTGGACGGCCTCGTTTCTCTTTCTCGAAATGCAAAAGTACTGGAAGAGCAAATAGCGAAGGACCGGACGTTGCCCCTCGCTATCACCGCCCTGCCCCGTCTGGGCCTCAGCCAACGGCCACAGGCGTCCACTGCCAGTTCAGCACCTCGGGCATGTCTTGCCCGTGTTCGATCAGGTAAAGCTTGTGTTTTTCCATCGTCGACCAATACCGCGACCGCGCGATTTGCAGTTGATCATGTAAGCGAGGTACTCGCTCAATGACGTCCAGTGCCAGTTGATAACGATCCAGGTTATTGATCACGGCCATGTCGAACGGCGTCGTGGTCGCGCCCTCCTCCTTGAAGCCGCGGACGTGAAAATTGTCATGATTGGTGCGTTTGTACAGCAGGCGGTGGATCAGCGCGGGATAGCCGTGGAAGGCGAAAATCACCGGTTTATCGACCGTAAACAGCTCATCGAACGCCGTGTCAGGCAAACCGTGGGGGTGCTGGAAGGACGGTTGCAGCACCATCAAGTCGACCACATTGATGACCCTGACGCGCAAATCAGGCACGTACTCGCGCAATAAGGTGACCGCCGCCAGGGTTTCCAGGGTCGGCACATCACCGGCGCAGGCCATCACCACGTCCGGGTCCTGATCATCCCGGCATGCCCAGTCCCAACGACCGATGCCCGTCATGCAATGTCGGATCGCTGCATCAATATCCAGCCACTGCCACTCCGGTTGCTTGCCGGCGACGATGACGTTGATGTAGTTGCGACTTTTCAGGCAATGGTCCGTCACCGACAACAGGCAATTGGCATCGGGCGGCAAGTAGATCCGCACCACGTCTGACTTTTTATTCGCCACCAGATCGATGAACCCCGGATCCTGGTGGGAGAAGCCATTATGATCCTGACGCCAGACATGGGACGTCAGCAAAAAATTGAGCGAAGCAACCGGCTTGCGCCATGGCACCTCGGCGGCGGTTTTCAGCCATTTGGCGTGCTGATTGACCATCGAATCGACGATATGGATGAACGCCTCGTAACAGGACAGCAGGCCATGGCGCCCCGTCAGCAAATAGCCTTCGAGCCAACCCTCGCACACCTGTTCGCTGAGGATCTCCATCACCCGGCCATCGACTGACAGGTTCACATCCTCGGGCTTCAGCGGCTCCATCCATGCCTTGGCGCTGACCTCGTAGACCGCATCCAGCCGGTTCGAGGCTGTTTCGTCCGGACCGAACAGACGGAAGTTATTCGAGGCCAGATTGTTTTTCATCACGTCGCGCAAAAACGTACCCAGTACCCGCGTGGCCTCGGCGCGCACGCTGCCGGGAACCTCGTGCTTCACCGCATAGTCGGTGAACGACGGCAGGTCCAGGGCGCGCAACAGCCCGCCACCGTTGGCGTGGGGATTGGCGCTCATGCGCCGATGCCCGGTCGGTGCCAGCGCGGCGATTTCGGGCAGCAAGGCGCCATTGGCATCAAACAGCTCGCCGGGACGGTAACTGTTGAGCCACGCCTCCAGCTGCTGTAGATGAACGGGCTGCTGAAAATCGGCCAGGGGCACCTGATGGGCGCGCCAGGTCCCTTCGACACGATGGCCATCGACGAATGTCGGGCCGGTCCAGCCTTTAGGGGTGCGCAACACCAACATGGGCCAAAGCGGCCGCTCCAGCCTGCCGGACTGTCGGGACTGGCGCGCGTCGCGCTGAATCTCGCGGATTTTCAGCACCATCGTATCCAGCGTCCGGGCCAGGGCCTGATGCACCTGCGCCGGATCATCGCCCTCAACGAAATAGGGATCGTAGCCATAGCCATACATCAGGGCCGACAACTCATCCTCACTGATGCTGGAGAGCACCGTCGGGTTGGCGATCTTGTAGCCATTGAGGTGCAGGATGGGCAACACCGCGCCGTCACGTCTGGGGTTGAGGAACTTGTTGGAGTGCCAACTGGCCGCCAGCGTACCCGTTTCGGCCTCGCCGTCACCGATCACGCAGGCGACGATCAGGTCCGGGTTATCAAACGCGGCACCATAGGCATGCGCCAGGCTATAGCCGAGTTCGCCGCCTTCATGGATCGAGCCCGGAATCTGCGCCGACACATGGCTGGAGATCCCGTATGGCCAGGAAAACTGCCGAAAAAGGCGCAGCAGGCCGTTGGCATTGCGCTCAACCGAGGGGTAAAGCTCGGTGTAGGTGCCTTCGAGGTAGGTCTGCGCCACAATCGCTGGCCCGCCATGGCCGGGGCCGGCGACAAAGAGCACCGTGAGGTCATACTGATTGATCAGCCGGTTGAGGTGCGTGTAGATCAGGTTGAGTCCCGGCGTCGTGCCCCAATGGCCCAGCAAACGCGGTTTGATGTGTGCCTGTGTCAGGGGCACGTTCAGCAAAGGGTTGTCCTTGAGGTAGATCTGCCCCACAGCCAGATAATTGGAGGCCCGCCAATAGGCATCCAGCCCTTCCAGTTGCTCATCACTCAGAAAATCGCTCATGAAGTTCTCCGCCAGCGCCCGGCCTGCTGAAGTTGTTGGCCGATTCTGGGAGCCTGAAACGTTCAAGACTTGATTTACATCAAATGTCAAAGCCAACGCCCAAGCTGAATGACGTTGGGATCGAACCCTATCGACTGACCAGGACAATCGTGTTCTCCCGTCCGTCGCCTATCCTGCAAAATGCCCGAATGAGCGATGCATCCCCTGGCCCAACACCTATGCTTAGACCACCCCTAATTAATGTTAATGCCGATCAGTTAAGAGTTTGAACGAGCGAAGAGTCGCGTGTGACGAGGGAACTTGCTCCGCTGGGCAGCGAAGCGACCCCAACAACACGGGACGGTTCGGCATTCCGATAAATTCCCTCACTTGAGGTCGAGGGTCATGCTTAACTGATTGACGTTCCCCAACAAGGCGTCATGACCCATGCCTGAAGTCCGTCCACTGCAAGTTCATTATATGAAGGCTGCCTGTTCCAACTGCAGCGTGCTGGAATTGTGCCTGCCGATTGGCATGAGCAGCCTGGAGGTCGAACGGCTGGATACGCTGATCGTGCAACGCTTCAAGGTCAAAAAGGGCGCTGCGTTGTACCGTACGGGAGATCCCCTGCGTTCGCTTTACGCGGTCCGTATCGGCTCCTTCAAGACCAGCGTGCTGTCAGTCGATGGGCGTGAACAGGTCACAGGCTTTCACATACCCGGCGAGATGCTTGGCCTGGACGCCATCAGCGCCGATCAGCACGCCTGCAATGCGTTTGCCCTGGAAGACAGCGAAGTCTGCCCCATCCCTTTTGCGCAACTGGAGAAACTCGCGCAAAACCTGCCATCGCTGCAACACAACCTCAACAGGCTCCTGAGCCGTGAAATCGTGCGTGATCACAGCATGCTGATGCTGATGGGCAACATGAACTCCGATGAGCGCCTGGCCGCTTTTCTGCTGAACCTGTCGCAACGTTTCAGCATCCGTGGCTATTCCGCCAAGGATTTCGTGCTGAAAATGCGTCGCGAAGAAATCGGCTCCTACCTGGGGTTGCGTTTGGAAACCATCTGCCGGGGGATCGCGCACCTGCGGGACCAAGGATTGGTGGAGGTCGCAGGCCGAGACGTCAAGATCCAGAACCTGGAAGGGCTCAAGCAGCTGGTCGCCGGATGCAATCGCTCTATGCGCTAACCCTTGCACATCTGGAGAATCGTCATGCGCGCCATGGTGCTACGTACTTACGGCGAACCGCTGCAACTGGAAGAACGCCCCATCCCCACACCCGGCCCGCACCAACTGTTAATCAAAGTCCTGGCCTGCGGCGTCTGTCGCACCGACCTGCACCTGGTGGACGGCGAATTGGCGCAAGCGCAACTGCCACGGGTCCCAGGCCACGAGATCGTCGGTGAAGTCACGGCGGTGGGCGCCGATGTCGCAGCGCACTGGATCGGCCAGCGGGTCGGGGTTCCGTGGCTGGGGTGGACCTGCGGTCAGTGCGAATTCTGTCTGTCGGGCCGGGAGAATCTTTGCGACAAGGCGCAGTTCACCGGTTGCCATCTGGACGGCGGTTACGCCGAATACACCGTTGCCGACGAGCGTTTCTGCTTCCCGATCCCCCAGGTGCTCTCGGACATTCAAGCGGCTCCGCTGCTGTGTGCCGGGCTGATCGGCTTTCGCGCGTTGCAGATGGCCGGGGGCGCGCGCCACCTGGGTCTCTACGGGTTCGGTGCGGCGGCGCATCTGGCGATTCAGGTGGCGCGGGGCCGTGGACAAAAGGTGTACGCCTTTACCCGACCGGATGACCATGACGGTCAGGCTTACGCCCGATCCCTGGGGGCCGAATGGGCGGGGGCATCGGATCAACCGCCACCGCACTTGCTCGACGCCAGCCTGATTTTCGCGCCCGTCGGTGCTTTGGTGCCGATGGCACTGACGGCGACGGTCAAGGGCGGCTGTGTGATCTGCGCCGGCATTCACATGAGCGACATTCCCGCGTTTCCTTATCGGCTGCTCTGGGGCGAACGCAGCGTTCGTTCAGTGGCCAACCTGACCCGCGAGGATGGCAGCGCGTTTTTTCAAGAGCTCAAACACACGCCCGTGCATTGCGACGTCACTCTTTTTGCCCTGGACGACGCCAATCAGGCACTCGCCTGCTTGAGGGCCGGGCAGTTCAATGGCGCCATCGTGCTCACCCCGTGACGCCCGTCCTGACCGCCAGAATGCTGCCCGGCACCGAGTACAGCGCACGTTCAGTGTTACTGCCGATCAAGCGATCGATTCCCACCCGGTGCACGGTCCCCATCACCACCACATCCGCCAGGTATTGTTCGACAAACTCACTGATCACCGGCACGGGCAAACCCATGACGAAATGCCGCCGCTCAGGCGGCACCCCGTAACGATCCGCGAGGGCCACAAAAGCCTGGTGCAGGGACTGACGCAGTTCCTCGATGAAGTCCACCCCCCAACCACCGCCCACCAGCGGCGAATCGGCATTGAAGGCCGGCGACAAATCGTAGGCATACAGCAAGTGCAACGGCGCATCGCATTGCAAGGCCAGGGCATTGGCGGTTTGAATGATGGTGTCGTTCAGGCCATTGATTTGCGTGGAAGGATCAAACGGATCGACGGCAGCCACGACCCGGTGCGGCAAGCTGTAGCGGGCCTGGTTGACCAGATGTACGGGCACCGGGCAGACACGCAGCAGGTGGCAATCGAGCGGCGTGATGAACACTCGCTTGAGTACAGGCTCCAGGGTGACATCCTTGATCAACAGGTCGGGCTTGAGTTCTTCGACCGTTTTCAGGATGTCCAGCAGTGGATGGGTCGTGAAAACCACTTCCACCGAGACATCCAGCCCTTGTCCGCCGAGCAGTTCGACCTCGTCTGAAACCCAGCGACGATAGCGGCGCATGTAACGCTGATACCCGGCGTCGTCCGTTTTCTCTTCCCACAAATGCACGACCGGCACCGGTTCGACAAAGGCTCTTATATCCAGCACCGCCCCGCTCACCTTGGCCAGCGCAACGGCGCGCAGCAGGGCGGGAGATTGTTGCAGGGTTTGGTCGGCAATCAGCAATAAACGTTGATATTGACCCATCACACACCTCCGCTCGGTTCCGGCCCTTCAGTGCCGTCAGGTTCCAGACTGCGCTCGTTACCCCCTGCCCCACGTTGATTTACATCAAACACGTGCAAATCTGCGCCGTCGGCAAGAGTCTATGATCCAGATCAGATTCAAGCGCCGCCGACGGCGTAGAAAGGAATGAACCGTACGGCGCGTCACCGTGCGCCTGCCTTTCAAACCGAATGGAGGATCACCCCATGCTCACCGTCAAAGACCACAACGATCGGGCCGCAGCGGCCTACTCCACCGTCACCGGAGAACACTGGATCGAAGCGCTCAAGGATGGCCGCCATGTATTGATTCGGCCGCTGACGGAGAAAGACCGCGAGCGTGAATACGCCTTCATCAAGCGGCTGTCGCCCGAGTCCCGGCACATGCGCTTTCTTTCACAGATCAGTGAGCCCGGCACCGGGATGCTCGACCAGCTGATGGATACCGACAACAAGCAGCGCACCGCCTACGTCGCGCTGGTCCACGAAAACGGCCAATTGATTGAAATTGGCGTCGCCCGCTATGCCGCCACGTCCGAGCATGAATGTGAATGTGCCGTGACCGTCGCCGATGAATGGGCACATCTGGGCCTGGGGACATTGTTGATGGAACACTTGATCAAGACCGCACGCAAAAACAACTTTCACCAGATGTATTCGGTGGACGCCTCAAGCAATGCACCGATGCGGGATCTGGCCAAATCCCTGGGGTTCGAGACACGCAATGATCCCGATGACACCCGCCAGGTCATTCATCGTCTGCACCTGTAATACATCGCCTCGCGATGTACCGGCCAACGGTTCATCGCGGGGCGATTGAGTACACAAGATTGCAAGTCCCTCCCCCGTTCAATCGCCTGTCTCGGTATCAGCGTGATTCCTGTCAGTCCACAAGGTCGGCGCTCATCCTTGCGCCCCGGGTATAAGCAGATCGCCCCCCGGGGAATGGGCGTGTGAAAGAAGTCCGGCCGGTGCTGACAGGCCAGACATGCGGCGCATCGATTCGCGCCTTGAGCTGGTCGACAAACGCCTGGGCGCCTTCCAGGCTGTTGAAGTCCACCGCCAGGTCGTCCATGTACACCATCCAGACATCGGTTGCCTGCTTCTGCGTGATCTCAATAATCATCGAAAACCTCCCGAAATCCTCGAAAATGCCCCCGCACCCAACGGTGCAATACGCCGATCACTTGAACGGGCGCCAAGGCGCGATAACCCCACGGCCCTCGATCTGGGCCAAGACTGGCTCGGCGACGTTGCCGTGCTTGAAATTGACAGCGTGGATCGCACCCAACTGCCAGACGTTTTCGTTCCAGGTGCGCAAGCGATAAGCACGAACTCCAGATTGCGCCAGGGTGACTGAGCAAAAGTTGATCACGGTCAACAATTTCAATGACTGAACGCGCCACGCATGACCGGACGTCGGGCGGCATCGTCGTAACTCCCCGGGTTTGACAAAGATCAAGCCCGCGTCCCCGGATAGACGCAGGATGAATGCAAGGTTTCACGTCCAGATGGCAGCGCAGCCATTGGACCCAACGCTTGCAAAATGACTAGAGGAGACAGGTCATGTCGGATCAATCACGTTTCATGTTGGTCGTCTCGCCCTTGATGGAAAACAGCCCTGCCTTCGATCGGGCTGCCGCACTGGCCCACGCCTCGAACGCGGCACTGCACATCGTGGCGTTCGACTATCTCGAAGGGCTGGCGACCGCCGGCATGGTCAACGAGCAAGCGCTGGAACAGATGCGGCTCGGGTACGTGGAACGCCATCGCCAGTGGCTGGAAGATCAGGCTCGGCCGTTGCGCAAAATCGGGGTGCACGTGACCACGGAAGTGGTCTGGGTGGAAAAACCCTTGCAGGAAATCCTGATCCATCTCAAAGAGCAGCCCATGGCGGCACTGATCAAGGCCCTGGCACACGAATCGCGTCTGTCGCGCCTGTTGTTTACGCCGCTGGACATTCATCTGCTGCGCGAATGCCCGGTGCCCTTGCATTTTGTCAGCCACATGCACCACGCCTTGCCGCGCAAGATAGTCGCCGCCATCGACCCCTTCCATCGCGAGGGGCAATACCAGGACTTCAATGACCGGATTCTGCAAGAGGCTTCAAAACTGGCGATTACCTGTCATGCCGAACTGGACGTTGTCTATGCCCATGACCTCTCTTCCATCAGCGCAGACGAATTCGGCTTCGAGAATGCCTCGACGTTTTTCTCTTCCAGCAAAGCCAAGACCCTGTTCGATGCACAGGCTGATGCCTTCCGCGAACTGTCGGAGCGCAACGGCATCCCGCCGGAGCACCAGCGCATGATCATGGGCAATCCGGCGAAGGTGCTTGCCAGCTACGCAACCGCCTATGACATCGACATGATCGTGATGGGCCGGGCCGGGCATCGTGTCATGGACCGGTTGGTCGGCAGTACGGTAGAACATCTGCTGTACAAGATGCCGTGCAGCGTCTGGGTGGTTTCGCCACAGGAACTGAATGAGGAATAAAGGAAGTCACGTGGGCGCCGTCCTTTGTCGGTCGAACCGTGTCGCCGGCAATGGACGGGATGGTTTTGCGCGACCGCACGTAGAGAAGCCTGGCCAGCCTCTACTCGCGAGTCTCGCCAATTCTTCCCGTTTTGCGGTGCAACACTGGCGTGCGTGAATCCATGTTCTAAGGTTATCCGCAGGCGATCCATCGCAAACGAAGAACATGATCTTGCGATAACTGACCCTGCGCAAAAGCGATTGACGTGGTTAGCGGTAACGACTGAAAGGTGGTGGGTTAACGAAGGCCTCAGTGCTCGGGCCAAGGCGTTGCGCATATCAAGGAGTTCCCGATGGCCGACTCAAGCAAGAAGATGAGCCTCATGGGGCTTACCACGCTGGTGACCGTGAACATGATGGGCTCGGGCATCATCCTGCTGCCGACGAGCATGGCGCAACTCGGTGCCGTTTCATTGCTCTCATGGCTCGTCACCGCCGTCGGCTCCATGGCCATCGCCTATTGCTTTTCCCAGTGCGGTATCTACTGTCTGCGCTCGGGCGGGCTGTCGGCCTACACCGAAGAGGCTCATGCCAAATCGGGCTTCTTCCTCTGTTCGTATCTGTATTTTCTCTCCCTGGGCATCGCCAATGTGGCCGTCGCCATTTCTGCGGTGGGTTACATGACAGCGTTCGTGCCCTGGCTCGGCAGTGGCGCCATTCCCCTGTTCATCGGTACGGTCGGCCTGCTCTGGCTCACCACTGTGGCCAACTTCGGCGGCCCGAGCATCACGGGCAAGATCGGTACGATTACCGTGTGGGGTGTCATCATCCCGGTGGCCGGCTTGAGCATCATCGGTTGGTACTGGTTCAAGACCGATGTGCTGATAGCCGCCTGGAACCCCAACAACCTGCCGATCTCCGAAGCCATCAGCAAGGCGATTCCCCTGACCCTGTGGGCTTTTCTGGGCATGGAGTCGGCGGCGCAGGCTTCCGATGCGGTGGAAAATCCCAAGCGCAACGTGCCGCTGGCCTGCCTCTTCGGCACGCTGGGCGCGGCGGTGGTCTACATACTGTCGACGACGGTAATCCAGGGGATGATTCCCAATGCCGAACTGGCCAACTCGTCCGCGCCCTTCGCCCTCGTCTATGCCCACATGTTCAATCCCACGGTCGGCAACATCGTCATGGCGCTGGCCGTGATGGCCTGTGTCGGGTCGTTGCTGGGCTGGCAATTCACCCTGGCGCAAACCGCCAAGATGACCGCTGACCAGGGCATGTTCCCGAAATTCTTCAGCAAGGTCAGTACGCGGGATGCCCCGATTATCGGCATGCTTGCCTGCGGCGTGCTGCAGACCTTGATGGCGCTGTCGACCATTTCACCCAATGCCAGCGAGCAGTTCGGCAAACTCGTCAGCCTGGCGGCAGTGACCAACCTGATCCCCTACGTGACAGCCGCCACGGGCCTGCTGGTCATGATGTACAAAGCCAGAGTCAGTAAAGGGATCTACACCCGCAACACCTCGCTATTACTGATCGCCGTGGCCTATTCGTTGTACGCCCTTTATGCCTGTGGCAAGGATGCCGTATTCGGTGGCCTCATCGTCCTTGCATTTGGCTACCTGCTCTATGGCTTCCTCTCCAAACGTTTTGTCGAAATGCCTCCCGCCGCCCCGACCAGTGCCGGCAATCCTCAGCTGTAATTTTCAGGCAACACGGACATTCGAATGCGGGGCGCCAGGATATGAACGTACAACGGATCAAAGCCACCCACTTGCTGCTGGTCAGCCTGCTTGCCATGGTGCCGGCACTGGCCGATGCCAATACCCTTGAACGCGTCCGAGGGAGTCACACCTTCACGCTCGGTTACCTGCCGGACCTGGCCCCATTCAGTGTCCAGGCAGGCGACAAGGCCAGCGGTTATGCGATTGAGCTTTGTCAGAAAATCGCTGACAAAGTCAAAGTCGAGCTGGGCCTGCCCGACCTACAGGTCCGTTACCAACCGGTCGCCCTTGGCGACGCGATGACGGCCGTCAGCACGGGCAAGATCGACATCCTCTGTACGCCCAGCCCACCTACTCTGGAGCGTCGCAAGCAGGTGAGCTACTCGGTACCGATCTACACCGCCGGCCTATCGGTGGTGGTGCGCCAGGAAGCCCCCGAGGCGCTGCTCAATGTCCTCAACGGCAAAGTCGCCCGTACCGGGCCGACCTGGCGGGCGACGGTCAATCATGGGCTGTCCGATCAAACCTATGTCACCACCGCTGGCGGGATCACCGAGACGTGGATCCGCCAGCAAATGCGTTTGCTCGGCGTGGTGGCCACCCTGGTCACGGTCAAGAACACTGAAGCGGGCGTCAACCTGGTCGCCGAGGGCAAGGCCGATGCCTTTTTCGCCGAACGCATGTTGCTGAGCAACCTCCTGGTCACGCACCCCTCCACGGCAAAACTGGTGCTGCTGGATCGGGTTTTCGAATATTCGCCGACCGCGATGGCAGTGGATCGAGACGATGAAAATTTCCGCTTGCTGGTTGATACCGCGCTCAGCGAAATGTACAGGTCGGGCGAGATTGAACAGGCCTGTAACACCTACCTGGGGGGCATCAGCGACATGGCGAAAAAACTGTTCAAGGTCTACGCGCTTCCCTAGAAGAGAGCCGCAACGATCGGGGCCATCGGTCGAGGAAGAAAAAACCCTCTACCTCTACCGGTGCGCCATGATCCGTCGCGGGAGCTGCTACGCTTGAAACAATGTACTTCGCCGCTTTCAGGAAACCGGCACACGCACTTTCTGTGGGCTGATGGAGCAGTCGCATTCCCGGATCCCGTGCCCAAGCGAGTCTGACTTCGTTGAGCAAAGGAGTGGACATGCCTCCCCGCAAAAATAGCCCCGCCCATGGCAAGACAGCGCAATCGGAAGACCACGGGGACGAGTTGGTCTTTCACTCGCGCAAGGAGCGTCTGTACGAGGGCGAACAGATACGCGAGCGCGTGCCCCATGCCGATCACGCCGTATGGAAACCACCGCGCAAACATCGTGACCCCATCGAACTCCTCGAAGTCTCCAACCGCTATCGATTGCCCAATCTGGTACCGGTGCGCTACGGCCGCATGTCGCGCAGTCCATTCACTTTTCTGCGTGGCTCTGCGGGCTTGATGGCGCATGACCTGGCCAAGACGCCGACCACCGGCATTCAGGTGCAGGCCTGCGGCGATTGTCACCTGATGAACTTCGGGTTATTCGCCACACCTGAGCGCAACCTGATATTTGACATCAACGATTTCGACGAAACGCTTCCAGCCGCCTGGGAGTGGGATGTCAAACGCCTGGCGATAAGTTTTGCCGTGGCCGCGCGGGATAACCGCCTCAGCGATAAAGACGCACGGGCCATCGCCGTCGAAAGCGTTCGAGCCTACCGCGAAAGCCTGCGCAAGCATTCGAAGATGAGCCCACTGGATGTCTGGTATGACCGACTGGATGCCCAATCGATCATCGACATGGCGCCCAATTCAGAGATCAAGAAGTTTCGCGAGCAAGTGGTCGCAAAGGCCAGGATGCGCGTCGGCGATTACCTCTACCCCAGGATCAGCAGTGAAGTCGGCGGACGGCGGCGCCTGATCGATCAACCCCCGATACTGTTTCATGTGTATGAAAAAGGCTTCATGAAAAACGTGCGCCTGACGCTGCAAGACTATCGATTGTCGCTGCCCCATGAACGGCGGGTGCTCTTCGACCGCTATCGCCTCGAAGACATTGCGGTCAAGGCCGTCGGGATCGGTAGCGTCGGCACCTATTGTTTCGTCGGCCTGTTCTTTTCCGCGGAAAATCACCCGCTGCTCCTGCAATTCAAGGAAGCCTGTCCCTCGGTGCTGGCGCCCTATGCGGGCAAGAGCGAATACGAGAACCAGGGCCAACGTGTCGTCACGGGGCAACGCCTGATGCAGTCGTCCAGCGATATCTTCCTGGGCTGGACACGCAGTCAGAACGGTCGCTACTTTTTTGTACGTCAGCTGCGCGATATGAAGATGTCAGCGCCCATCGAGGGTATATCCGCCACGCGAATGAAGCTGTACGCCGAGTGCTGCGGCCTGACCCTGGCCCGTGCCCACGCCAAATCCGGGGATGCTGCACTCATCAGTGGCTATCTGGGCAAGACGGATTCCTTCGACCAGGCCATCGGCAAATTTGCCCTCGCCTATGCCGATCAGACTGCAAAAGACCATGCCATGCTGCTGGCCGCAGAAAAATCAGGACGGATCAATGTGTTGAGGGAAGAAGAGTAATGAGCGCGCAGCGGACTTTAGCCGGTCCGCTGCCAATGCGGATGTCCCGTTGAGCTTACCCCTGCCTGACGATGTCGACCGAGATCTCACACGCCGCGACCGTTCCCCTGTTTTCAAGCCAGTGGGTGGTGTTTCGGTCTTCAGGCCAGCCCACTCCCGGCCCGTAGTCGGTGGCCGTTCCATTTCGGTGATCGGTGATCGTTCCTTGCAATATGTAGACGATGCCCGGCCTGTCGACATGGTTGTGCACCGGCCCGAACACACCTCCAGGCTCGATGGTCACCAAACGCATCCTGAGTTGGCGCCCGGCCATGCCCTCGATCTCGGGACCCAGGTCGATCGTTGCGAGTAACTGCACCGCAACACCTTTCGTTTCGGGTGCCATCTGTTCGTTGCTCATCATGCGTTCCTCTCTGTATCTGCAGGCCCTGATGAGCAGTAGACACCTTAAAAGGCCTGAGCAGTCGAGAGGCGACCAAGGGTCGATTTCGTGGCGTCGTGAAAGGCGAGGCTTGAATCAAGCCTCGCCCTGACGCTTACCAGACAGGCTTGAAGCAGTACGCCGCCAGCTTGTTACCGTCGAGGTCGCGGGCATAGGCCGCGTAGGCATTAGGCGCCCAGCCACGAGGGCCCGGTGCGCCTTCGTCGGTGCCGCCATTGGCCAGCGCGGCAGCGTGGAAGGCATCGATCGCGGCGCGATCAGGTGCTTCAAAGCTGACCGTGACACCGTTGCCCACGCTCGCCGGGGCGCCGTTGGCCGGTTTCAGCACGAAGAAGGACGGGGCGTCCTGTCCCCAGATCGAGCCATTGTCATCGAGGTCGGCAAGGCGCTTCTGGCCCAGTGCGCCGAGGACTTTGTCGTAAAAGTCGCGGGCTTTTTGCAGATCGTTGGTGCCGACGGTGACATGGGTAAAGATGCTCATTGTGATGTTCTCTCGGGTAAAGACACGGTGGGTGGTAGTGGTTGAATCAGCGATCGAAATGAATGACGGTTCGGATGCTGCGGCCTTCATGCATCAGGTCGAAGGCCCGGTTGATGTCTTCCAGGCCCATGGTGTGGGTGATGAAGGTCTCCAGCGGGATTTCGCCCGTGCGCGACTTCTCGACATAACTGGGCAGTTCGCTGCGCCCTTTCACCCCGCCAAAAGCCGAACCGCGCCAGACGCGACCGGTCACCAACTGGAACGGACGGGTACTGATTTCCTGCCCGGCACCGGCGACGCCGATAATCACCGACTCGCCCCAGCCCTTGTGGCAGCACTCAAGCGCCGCACGCATCAGCTGGACGTTGCCGATGCACTCGAAGGAGTAATCGACACCGCCCTCGGTCATCTCGACGATCACTTCCTGGATCGGCCTGGCGTAATCCCTGGGGTTGATGAAGTCGGTGGCGCCCAGTTGCCTGGCGATCTCGAATTTGGCCGGGTTGATATCGATGGCGATGATTCGGCCGGCCTTGGCCATGGTGGCACCGATGATCGCCGCCAGGCCGATGCCACCCAGGCCGAAGATGGCCACGCTGGCGCCCTCTTCCACCTTGGCGGTGTTGAGTACTGCACCGATGCCGGTGGTCACGCCGCAACCGAGCAGGCAGACCTTGTCCAGCGGTGCATCCTTGGGGATCTTGGCCAGGGAGATTTCCGGCAACACGGTGTATTCGGAAAAGGTCGAAGTGCCCATGTAGTGGAAGATGGGTTGGCCCTGGTAGGAAAAACGACTGGTGCCATCCGGCATCAGGCCTTTGCCCTGGGTGGCACGGATCTTTTGGCAGAGGTTGGTCTTGCCGGACCGGCAGAATTTGCACTCGCCGCATTCCGGGGTGTACAGCGGGATCACATGATCGCCCACCGCCAGGGAGGTCACCCCCTCACCCACGGCTTCGACGATACCGCCGCCTTCATGGCCGAGAATCACCGGAAAGATACCTTCCGGATCGGCACCGGACAGGGTGAAGGCATCGGTATGGCAGACACCGCTTGCCACGATCCGGACCCGTACTTCCCCGGCTTGCGGGGGCTCCACGTCGACTTCGACAATTTGCAGGGGCTGGTTGGCCGCGAACGCCACCGCCGCTCGTGATTTGATCTTGTTCATAAAATTCCGCACGCAAAAAAGGCTGCCTCTGGATAGAAGCAAGAAGGTCAGTCGTGAATTCGGTGTTGCGAAAGGCGTTATGGCTGGCGGGCGTCCTTGCCCTCATTACCGATTAAAGCGCCGCCTGGATTTTGCTGGCGGCCGCGTCATCCACCCAGGCATGCCACACTTCGGGGTGTTCCTTGAGGAAGATTCGGGCCAGTTTGGGTGACTCGATGCGTTCCCTGGTCATCCTCGCCAGGTTCTGATTCAACAGTTCGATGGGGATATTGACCTTCTCCAGCACCGCCACCAGTTCGGGCGCCTGCTCATGGAAGGCTTTGGAAATGCCGACTTTGGTTACCACGTTCTTGTCGACACCCGGCTTCTCTTCCAGCCGTATTGCATCGATCTGTCCCATCAGTGGCGTCGGCGACCAGTAGTAGAACAGCACCGGTTCCCCGCGCTTATAGCTGGACAGTACCGCGGCATCCAGGGCAGCACCGGTTCCCGGACGGAAGTTGACGAAGGTGTTTTCAAGACCGTATTCCTTCAACATCTCCGTGTTTTCCTGTTCGCAGATCCAACCTGCCGGACAGTTGTAGAAGCGGCCTTTGGACGGCTCTTCCGCGTCACGAAACACCTCGGGGTATTTGCTCAGGTCCGCGACCGTTTTCAGGTCTGGCGCCCGTGCCGGCTTGTTGCGTTTTGCGTCCCCTTCGACCACATAACGCGGCACATACCAGCCCTGAACGGCGCCGATGATCGGCGAGCCGATCGCCACGACCTTGCCGGCAGCCGCGGCCTTTTTCCAGACTTCACTACGCTCCATCCACTCTTCGCCGAATACCTGGATGTCGTTGCTGGCCAGAGCGGTCTCGAGAATGATGGTATTGCCGACCAACTCGTCGGTTGCACAGCCGTACCCTTCCTTGAGCACAATCTTCATGATGTCGGTGAGCAGCATCCCGCTCTCCCAGTTCAGACCGGCAAACTTCACCGACTTGCCCGAGTCGCACCACCCTGATGCCTGGCTTGAAGCACTGGCAACCAGTACGCCAAGGGTCAGTAACGAGGCCAGCAAGTTCTTCCTGTATTTCATGATCAGACGCTCCGAAATTATTATTGGGGGCAGCGAGCTGTTGCGTGCTGCACCTGCAAAACGAGACCCACCGATCGAAGGTGGACAAGTGCCTGTGCATACACGTGAAGCGAAGAAGTGAATCGACTGTTTTTATTGTGAGTGCTGCTGGACTTAAACCAACGGCTCTACCGACGTGCGTCCGTAGAACAATTTACGCGCATAGTCGCTGAACTCGACATTGGGCTGATCCACGTAGGCCAATACCGCGTTGAGCCTGAGCCTGTCCCCCACCACCGGCGTCACACGGTGCAGTGAATAACGGCCACGGAACAACGTCAGCGTTCCGGGCACCTGCGGCAGAACTTCTATCTTCTGTGTCGCGGGGTTGTCGAGGAATTGCCCGACCGCGTCATAGCAATCGTCGTTCTCGTTACGCAGCATGCGCACATACTCAAAATCGCCACCGGCGTTCGCCGCCTGAAGCGACAGCGTCACGCTGAAGTCGGAACGATCAAAGTGCCAGCCCAACTGTTGCCCCGCCGAGAAGCCTTGCAGATTAAGTGCCGCCAAGGGATCTGCATGGCGATAGAGCACGTCCAGATTCAGTACATCGCGAATGAACGAAAGTACGTCGTCCGATTGGTAAATCTGCCGGATCAGATGGTCTGTCGGGATATCGGCGTAGGCGACCGTATCTTTCTCGGTGCTCATCAATCGCCGCAGCGGGTGCGTCGGTTCAACGCTGTCGTCCTGAGGCTTGAAATACACCGTGTGGCTTTCCCGGAAAGGGAACATGCACGGGTGCAACGCAAGGGTTTGATCCGCCATCGTGGCGACCACTTCATCGCGGACGAACCCCGGAAAGATCGCAACGCCTTCCTCGCCGAGCAGGGATTGGCTTCGGGTCACCAGCGCCTGATAGGCCGGGTTGGTTCGATCGGTAATGGGATAACGCTCGAGGTCGACGATATCGCCCAGAGTGGCTGCAGGGGTTAAGGCAAGCTTTGTCATGTTGTTGTTCTCCGATGGGCTGTTGCTGAAACCAGATTGCACCGGAGCAAAAAACAAGTCACGCTCATATTTTTACGCATTTTTGTGAATTATTTTCAGGTCGCCTCCCCTATGAGACTCACTCTGGATCACCTCGTCATGCTGCAAACCCTGTCGGAAGTCGATTCAGTGACGGCCGTTGCCGAGCGCCTATGGCTGACGCCCTCCGCCGTCAGTCACCGCATACGCGAGGCGGAACGGCGACTGGGTGTGAGCCTGACAGAACGATCCGGAGGAAAACTAAGACTCAGCCCTGCCGGCGTGCGCCTGGAACGAGCCGCCAAGGACATCATCGCGATACTGAATGAAGCCGAATCCGAAGCCCGGTCCATGGCTGGAGGCGTTACAGCTTTTGTTCGTATGGGGGTCACCTCCTACGGCCCGTTTCGCTGGATACCCAAATTCATCAAGCATTATTCAAACTTGCGTCCGGACATTGAAATCACACTGGTGACCGTGCCGCGCAACGACGTTTACGCGAGCTTGATGCAAGGTCGGCTTGACGTGTCCATTATCGATGACGGCATGGTGCCCAGCGGGGTCGCAAAGTTGCCGCTGTTCCGCGACGATTTGATTGCCATCATGGCCACTGACCATCCCCTTGCGGGAAGGAAAAATATCTACGCCGAAGACTTCAAGACCTACAACCTGGTGACCTACTCAACCGATCGCGCCAGTGGCTGGGAATATGATCGGTTCTTCGCCCCCGCCAGCATCTTGCCGCGGCGCATGATCACCGTGGAGTTGATCGAAGCCATCGTCGAACTGGTTCGTTCAGGGTACGGAATCAGCATATTGCAACGGGATTTGGTGACCCCCAGCCTGGAGCGTGGGGAGCTGGCATGGGCGGCTCTGAATGACGGCCTCGACATCGCCTGGAACGCCATCGTTCGCCCCTCCGAGCGGGAAGACAGTGAGGTTAACAAAATGGTGACGGAACTGAGCACCTGGATTAAAGATGCTGGAAATCCTGAACTACGCTAATCCCGGCCAGGGCGCATGCACCGGGAAACGCAGCGATCAGTGAAATGTCATCCCTGGACCCAAACTTTTCGCTTCGCCGAGCGTCTTTCCTTTAAGAAGGCCGACATGGCTTTGTAACCCCGGACAACTGACCTCAATCAAGGACTGGTGATGACCTTTTTCATTTTTCTTCTCGCCTGCGCTGCTGCCGCCACCACCGGCCTGCTGTTCAAACCGGGCCCGTGGTACGAGTCTCTCGTCAAACCCGGCTTCACACCGCCCAATTGGGTGTTTCCCGTCGCCTGGTCGTCTATCTATCTGCTGCTCGCCTGGGCCGGATACCGGTTGACCCTGATACCCGGAAGTCAGGCGGTGCTGGCTTTATGGGCGGCGCAGATCGCACTGAATACACTCTGGACACCGGTGTTCTTCGGCGCTCATCGCCTCTTCGCCGCCATGGTGATCCTGACACTGCTCTGGCTGGTCGTCGCGGCAATGGTGTTGATGGCATTGCGGCTTGACCTCATCACCGGCCTGATCCTCTTTCCTTACCTTGCATGGCTGTGTGTAGCGGCTGCGTTGAATTTTTCCATCTGGCGCAATAACCGCTGACGGTGAATTGCGAACGTCCGGGGGACCAGATCCTCTCGTTCTAATGCGCGTAAAGCCGGTGGCGTCAATCTCACCGGCTCGTCAAGAAGCACAGCTCAGCAGAACATCGTAATCACGGCTTTTTTTGAGCCAAAAACGCCCCTCGCCACTGGTATCCAAAGCAATGCTAGCTACGCTTGCTTCATCGACCTGAGGGAGCACTGGTATGGGTGGCGTGAAATTTTCCAGCGGTTTGGGCCTGCCAGTTGCCAGTCTGCTGGGGATTTGCGTCCTGTTGGCCGGCTGCGGAAAGGAACCGGTTTCCCCGGCGCGCAAACCGCCTGAAGTAACGGTCATGACGGTCACCGCCCGCGACACGCCAGTGACCTTCGAATTCGTCGCCCAGACCCAGAGCTCCCGCGAGGTGGAAATCCGTGCTCGCGTGGCCGGATTCCTGGATAAGCGGCTGTACACCGAAGGCGATGTGGTGAAAGCCGGGCAGACACTGTTCCAGATGGACCGTAAACCCTTTGAAGCCGCGCTGGTGTCGGCCCAGGGTCAACTGGCCCAGCAACAGGCCCGCTGGGAAGTGGCCAAGGCTACGCTGGCCCGGGTCAAGCCACTGGCGGCGCAGAATGCAGTCAGCAAGATGGACCTGGACAATGCCGTGGGCAACGAGCGTGAAACCCGTGCTGCCGTGCTGGCCGCAGAGGGTACCGTGCGTACCGAACAGTTGAACCTCAGTTACACCACCATCGCCTCGCCCCTCAACGGGCTTTCCAGCTATGCCAAGAAGCAGGAAGGCAGCTATGTGACGCCAGGCGAATCGGGGTTGCTGACGTCGGTGTCACAGATGGACCCGATGTACGTCAATTTCAGCCTCTCGGAAAACGAAACACTGAAGTACCGCGACGAAATCGCCAACGGCCATCTCATTTTCCCACCGCGCAGTGAATTCATCGTTGAGGTAGTCCTGGCGGACGGCACCGTGTTCCCCAACAAGGGCAAGTTGAACTTTCTGGCGCCTTCCTACAGCCAGGGCACCGGCACCTTCCTGGTTCGCGCCGTGCTCGCCAACCCCGATGGCCTGCTCCGCCCCGGCCAGTTTGTGCGGGCCCTGGCCAAAGGCGCGTCCCGGCCAAACGCCATTCTTGTCCCGCAAAAGGCCGTGCTCGAAGGTGCCAAAAGTCACTTCGTATGGGTCCTCAATGCCGAAGGCAAACCCGAGCAACGGGTGGTTGAAGTGGGTGACTGGCAGGGTGACAACTGGTTCATCAACAAGGGCCTGCGGGCCGGCGAGCGCATCGTGGTCGATGGCGCGATCAGGGTCACGCCGGGCGGGCCATTGAATATCGTCGATGCCCCGGGCGCCGCCTCCACAGGCGCCGCCGACGGGCAACCGGCCAAAGCCAATGGCGGGAAAAGCCAATGAGCATTTCTCACTATTGCATCGATCGGCCCATCTTCGCCTCGGTGATTTCCATCATCATCACCCTGGCCGGTGCAGTGGCCATGCTCAAGCTGCCCGTCGCGCAGTACCCGGACATCACGCCGCCACAGATTACGGTGGCCGCGACATACCCCGGGGCCGATGCACAGGTCGTGGCCAATAACGTGGCGGCGCCCATCGAGCAGCAGGTCAACGGCGCCGACAACATGATCTACATGAACTCGTCGAGCTCCGCGACGGGCAACATGACCCTCAACGTGTTCTTCGAAATCGGCACCGACCCGTCCCTGGCCCAGGTCGACGTGCAGAACCGGGTCAACCTGGCCTTGCCGCAACTGCCCTCCGCCGTGCAGAGCCAGGGCATCCAGGTACAGAAAAAATCCTCGGCATTCATGATGGTGCTTGCCGTGTACTCCGCCGGCGAGCGCTACGACAGCACCTACGTCGCCAACTACGCCAACCTCTATATCCTCGATGCGATCAAGCGGATTCCGGGGGCGAACCAGGCCAGCATCTTCGGCACGCCGGACTACGCCATGCGGATCTGGCTCAAGCCCGACCGCATGGCCCAGTTGGGCATCACCGCCGCCGATGTGCAGAAAGCCGTCGCCAATCAGAACCAGCAGTTCGCTGTGGGCCGGGTCGGCCAGTCGCCAACGGGGCAACCGGTCGAGCAGTCTTTTGCCGTGACCACCAAGGGGCGCCTGACCGAGCCTTCGGAGTTCGAAAACATTATCTTGCGCGCCAGCAACAACGGCGCGGCCATCGTTCGACTCAAGGACGTCGGCCGCGCCGAGCTCGGGCAAAAAGACTATTCCCTGCGCAGCACCTATCAGGGTCGGCCGGCGACGCTGATTGCCGTGTATCAGCAACCCGGCGCCAACGCCCTCGACGTGTCCGCGGCGGTGACCAAGACCCTGTCGGACATGAAGGCCACGTTTCCCGAGGGCATCGAATACAAGATCGTGATGGACACCACGGACTTTACCCGCGCTTCGATTACCGAGGTGATTCGCACCTTCTTCGAAGCCCTGGTGCTGGTGGTCATCGTGGTCTACATCTTCCTGCAAAGCCTGCGAGCCACGCTGATTCCGGTGCTGGCGGTGCCGGTGTCGATCGTCGGCACGTTCATCGGCATGTCCGCCCTCGGGTTTTCGGTGAACATGTTGACACTGTTCGGCATGGTGCTGGCCATCGGTATCGTGGTGGACGATGCGATCGTGGTGATCGAAAACGTCGAACGCAACATGCATGTACACAAGATGACGCCCAAGGACGCGGCAAAACGGGCGATGGATGAAGTGGCAGGCCCGGTGGTCGCCATCGTGCTGGTGCTGTGCGCGGTGTTCATTCCGGTGGCCTTCATGGGCGGTATCACCGGTCAGCTCTACAAGCAGTTCGCGATTACCATCGCCATTTCCGTGGTGATTTCCGGCCTGGTCGCCCTGACCCTGTCCCCCGCCCTCGCCGCCCTGCTGCTCAAGCCGCAGCACGGTGACAAGAACGCCTTTTTCCGCTGGTTCGAACGCAACTTCGAGCGCATGACCGAGGGCTATTCACGCTCGGTGGCTTTCATGATCAAGCGCTTCGTCCTGGCGCTGCTGCTCTTTGCCGGGATGATCGTGCTGATCCTGTTGATGGCAGAGCGCATCCCCAGTGCGTTCCTGCCACCGGAAGACCAGGGCTACTTGCTCGGCGCGGTGATCATGCCCGACGCCGCCAGCCTGGATCGCACCGGTGAGGTGGGCAAAGTGGCCAGTGACTTCTTCATGAACGAAGAGGCCGTCGAAGGCGTCGCCATTGTTAACGGCTACAGCCTGCTCGACGGCCAGAACAAGAACAATGCCGGTGCGTTTTTCGTCGGTTTCAAGGATTTCGAGGGGCGTTACAAAGATTCCGAAACCATCAAGGCACAAAGCGCCCCGGCGGTGATTCAAAAAGCCGCGCGGGCGTTTTCCACGGTTCAGGGCGGGATCATCCTGCCGGTCAACCCACCGTCCATTCCCGGCCTGGGTACCACCGGCGGCATGGAGGTCTGGGTGCAGAGCAAGGGCGACGGCAGCGTCGATCAACTGGCGGAAATGGTCGGCACTCTGGTGGCCAAGGCCAAGGAGCGCCCGGAGCTGGGCGTCATCACCTCCACCTTCAACGTGTTTTCCCGGCAATTGATGGTGGACGTTGACCGGGAAAAGGCGGAATCCCTGGGGGTACCCGTCGAAGATGTCTACAGCGCCATGCAGACCATGTTCGGCTCGCTGTACGTATCGCAGTTCAACAAGTTCAGTCGCCTGTGGCAGGTGATTTTGCAGGCCGAACCGGCCTATCGCTTGAAAGCCGAGGACCTGCAGGAGATCTTCGTGCGCAGCAAAAACCTCGACATGGTGCCGCTCAAGGCCTTGCTGACTACCCGCTACGTCACCGGCCCCGACCTGTTGACCCGCTTCAACAACTTCCCGGCGGTCAAACTCACGGCGAACCCCGCACCCGGTTATAGCTCCGGCCAGGCGCTCAAGGCCCTGGAAGAAATCAGCGCCGAAATCATGACCAACGACTACGCGCTGGCCTTGAGCGGCGAGGCGTTCGAAGAGAAAAAGAGCGGCGGCGCCTCTTCCCAGGTGTTCATCTTCGGCCTGGTGATGGTGTTCCTGATTCTCGCCGCGCAGTACGAAAAATGGTCGCTGCCCGTGGGTGTGCTTCTGGCAGTGCCTTTTGCCCTGTTCGGCGCCCTGCTCGCCGTGTTGCTTCGGGGCTTGAGCAACGACGTCTACTTCCAGATCGGCTTGACCATGCTGGTGGCGCTGGCCGCCAAGAACGCCATCCTGATTTTCGAGTTTGCGGTGTTGAACCGGGAAACCGGCATGTCGGCCTACGATGCCGCCATGACTGCCGCGAAAGAACGTCTGCGCCCTATCGTGATGACATCCCTGGCCTTCATTCTCGGTTGCGTTCCGCTGGCCATTGCCGTCGGCGCCTCCGAGAACAGCCGTCACTCCATCGGCACCGGGGTAATCGGCGGCATGCTGGCGGCGACGGTGATCGCGATCTTCTTCATCCCCCTCTTCTATTACCTGGTGGAACGAATGTTCGGGGAAAAGGACGCCGTCCAAAAACCTGCCAAACCGGCTGCACTGACACAGGCTCCGCAGCTTCCCGACGGCGCGGCGCAGAACAGACATGAGGGGGATTGAGATGCGTAAGCCCCCTTTTCCACTGTTGTTGTGCCTGGGCCTGGCAGGTTGCATGGTAGGACCTGACTACCAGCACCCGACCATTGAAACCCCGGCGGCCTACCGTTACGCGGACAAGGAAGCGAAGAATCTGTCGAACACGCTGTGGTGGGAGCAGTTCCAGGACCCGGTCCTGAATGATCTGATCCGCACCGCGTTGCTCGAAAACAAAGACATCAAGATTGCCGCCGCGCGGGTCGAGGAATTCCAGGGGCGTTACGGTCAGACCCGCTCCCTGCTGTTTCCACAAGTCGGGCTGGGCGCCCAGGGGCAGCGGTCCCGCTCGCAGCGAGACAACGGGCCGGTGCCGCTCGATCCGTCGGTGGATCCGGTGTTCAACAACTACCAGGCGATTCTCAGCGTGAACTGGGAACTGGATATCTGGGGCCGTTTGCGCCGCCTCGACGAATCCGCCCGTGCCGATCTGCTGGCGTCGGAAGAAGGCCGTCGAAGCGTCATATTGAGCCTGGTGGCGTCAGTCGCGTCGAGTTACGTAACGCTGCGTGATCTCGACCGGGAGCTGGAAATCGCCCGCACGACCGCCAAGGCGCGCGGTGAATCCTACGAAATATTCAAACTGCGCTACGGTGCCGGCACCATTTCCGAAATGGAATTGGCGCAGAACCAATCCGAATACGAGCGCACCCGGGCGTCGGTTGCGCAATTCGAACCCCTGGTCGCACAACAGGAAAACGCCCTGGCCGTGCTGCTCGGACGCAACCCGGGGCCGATCATCCGCGGGCGTGACCTGGCCCAACTGAATCTGCCAACGGTGCCTGCCGGCCTGCCGTCGGATTTGCTCGAACGGCGACCTGATTTGCGTCAGGCCGAGCTGAACCTGATCTCGGCCAATGCCCAGATCGGCGCAGCCAAGGCCCAGTACTTCCCGACCATTTCCCTGACCGGGCTGTTGGGCTCTGCCAGCAACCAGCTGTCGAACCTGTTCACCGGACCCGCTTCCACCTGGTCCTATGGTGTTGCGGCGAGCATGCCGATCTTCACCGCCGGCGGTATCGCCGGGCAGGTGCAACAAGCCGAAGCCATCCAGAAACAAGCGCTGCAGTTCTACCAACAGTCGATTCAATCGGCGTTCAGGGACGTGGAAAACGCCTTGGTCGCGTCGAGCAAATCCAGAGAACAGATGGCCTACCAGGCCAAGCAGGTCGAGGCACTGAGCACCTACGCCCACTACGCACGGTTGCGCTACGACAACGGCTACACCAGCTACATCGAAGTGCTGGACGCCGAGCGCAGTCTGTTCGACGCCGAATTGAACTACACCCGCACCCGTGGCTCGGTGTTCACCAGCATGATTGATCTGTACAAGGCAACCGGCGGCGGTTGGGTGAATCAGGCAGACAAATTGACCGCAACCGATGTGCCGAAAACGCAACCATGATCAAACCGCCAGGGCCCGCCCTATCGCCATCGTGATGGCTTACTCGAGATCCAGGTCATTTCCCTCTCGATGTTCTACGGGATAGCGTTGGAGGTAGTGGCTGACCGCCGAGCCCACCGTCGGGAAGAACGCCGACTCGCCAAACTTCGCGAGAAGCCCGAATCGCTGCAGTTTGTCCTTGACCGGGTCCTTCATTTCCGCCACGCATAATTCGATGCCGGCGTCGTGCAAGGTTTGGTGCAGCTCGGCGAGCATGTCGGCGGAGGTCACATCGACGCTGGTCACCGGTTCTGCCGCCACCACCAGCCAACGCACGGGCGTCGGGGATTCGGCCACGGCGTCCAGCACGCGGTCACTGAACAGCTCGGCGTTGGCGAAAAACAACGGTGCGTCCCAGCGAAACAACACCAGTCCGGGCAGCATACGCGCGCCGGGATAACGCTTGATGTCGTGAAAGCCTTGCACACCTTCGGCGCGTCCCAGAATGGCAGAGTACGGGCGCCAGGCGTCCCACAGGAACTCGATGACCGCAATGACGATCGCCAGGCCGATGCCCTCGATGGCGCCAAACACGGCCACCCCGACCGTACAGACTATCGAGAGCCAGAATTCCCATTGCTGAATACGATAAATTCGTCGCAGGTCGGTGACCTCGATCAGGCCAATCGCCGAGGCAATCACCACCGCCGCCAACGCACTGGTCGGCAGGTTATGCAGCAGGTCCGGCGCCACCATCAGCAACACGGCGACCGCCAGCGCTCCGACGACGCCGGCCAGTTGGGTTCTGGCCCCCGCTGCTTCGGCCACGGGGGTGCGCGATGAACTGCTGCTGATCGGGAAGCCTTGAAACAACCCGCCCGCCAGATTGGCGACACCGAGTCCCACCATCTCCTGGTTCGGGTCGACGTAGGAATGGGTGCGCGCCGCATACACCCGTGAAAGCACACTGGTGTCGGCGAACGACACCAGGGCAACGGCGCAACCGCCGATGATCACCGGGACGATATCGTCAGTGGTGATCCACGGGATGGCGAACGCTGGCAGGCCTTGTGGCAGCGAGCCGAGGATCGCTACGTTATGCGATGCCAGGTCCAGGACACCCACGGCCACCGTGGCGCCTGCCACTGCGATCAGAATCCCCGGCACGCGCTTTTTGTCCTTGAGCAGCAGGATCACCGCCAGGGTTGCCGCGCCGATGGCGAACGTGACCCAATTGGTCTTGCCATGAAGCACCGCGTTGGCAATGGCCCACAGATTTCTCAGGGGGCCTTCCGAGTTGATCGAGAAGCCGAAAAACTTCGGTAACTGGCTGATCAAAACTGTCAACGCGATCCCGTTCATGTAGCCATAGCGAATCGGTTTGGACAGCAGTTCCGTGACGAAGCCCAGACGCGCGACCCCGGCCAGAATGCACACCACCCCCGAAACGATCGCCATCATGCCCGCCAGGGCGATCGCTCGCTGCGGGTCGCCGCCGGACAATGGCAGGACCACCGCGAGTATTACCGCAGCCAGCGAGGAATCGGGCCCCAGTACCAGAATCCGGCTGGGCCCGAACAGCGCATAGGCAAGTAGCGGCACGATGGTCGCGTAGAGGCCATAGATACCGGGGACGCCTGATGCCACCGCATAGGCGATGCCGACCGGTACCAGCATGGTCGTGAGCACCAGGCCGGCGACGATATCGTGCTGCAGCCAGGCAGCCTTGTAACTGCGCAGCACTCGCAGGCCCGGCAGCCAGCGGCTCCAGCCAGGTTGGTCAGCGCCTGTTTCCTTGCGCGCAATCCGCCCCGGCTCGGGTGGCGTCGTATCCGATTGATTCATGGGACTTCAGCCCTCTGGCGATGGCACAGGTTCGCGCGGTCGTACCGGTCAGAATTTTTGCGGGATTTTCCTGTAGGGATAATCCGGTTCGCGATAGCCATCAGGCTTCTGCCGCTTGGGCAACTTCACCTTCTCGCGCGGAACACTCTGGTAGGGGATGCGGCTGAGCAGGTCGGTGATGATATTGAGCCGCGCCCGGCGCTTGTCGTTCGAGTTCGCAACAAGCCACGGCGCAAATTCGGTGTCGGTTGCCTTGAACATCTCGTCACGGGCGCGCGAGTAGTCGTACCAGCGACTGTAGGACTTGAGATCCATCGGGGAAAGCTTCCAGATTTTGCGTCCGTCCTGGATGCGCGCCTCGAGTCGACGGGTCTGCTCTTGCTCGCTGACCTCCAGCCAATACTTGAGCAGAATGACGCCGGAGTTGACGATCGCATGCTCCACCATGGGCACCGATTTCAGGAAAACGTCTACCTGTTCTTCGCTGCAGAACCCCATCACCCGTTCGACACCCGCACGGTTGTACCAACTGCGATCGAAGATCACCACTTCACCGGCCGCAGGCAGGTACGGCAGGTAGCGCTGCACATACATCTGGCTTTTTTCTCGGTCGGTCGGTGCCGGCAAGGCCACCACCCGAAAAACCCTCGGGCTGACGCGTTCGGTCAGCGCCTTGATCGTTCCGCCCTTGCCGGCACCGTCGCGCCCCTCGAAGACGATACAGACCTTGACGCCCTTTTTCTGGACCCACTCCTGCAGCTTGACCAGTTCGACATGCAACAGGCGCAGTTGCGCCAGATACACTTTGTTTGTCAGTTTCGAGCTTTCAGCGGAAGTGCCCTTGGAGCTGCGTTTTTTTTCCTTTGCCATGTTCAAGCCCTCACGAAGAAGAGTCACTGACATACAACAGTTCGCCCCGGCGGAGGCGTACTGCGAGCATCGTCCGTTCAAGCCTCAGGAACGGGATCACCATCGTCATTCAAGTTCACGGGTTTGCGCTGACCCCGGCCTTTCGACAGGGCACTTGCAGCCCTGTGAGTGTAGTTTGAATCGATATTGCTGCCGTATCGACGCGAGCAAACCCCGGCTGTGTTCGAAGCGCGGTCTACACTCCCCCGGTAACCACGCACTGGCTTAGCGTTACCCTCGATAGCCGACTTGAAGAATCAGGCCCCACCCTGACGTCAACCTTTCGCCTTGAGCCTCACTGGCGCGGCGTTGTGGCCGCCCCCAGCACCGTCACGGAGTCTCCATGTTCGTCAGTCTGATCATCATCCTCACCTCGTCGCTGGTCGTCATTTCCCTGTTCTATCGCCTGCGATTGCCACCGGTGCTGGGTTATCTCTTTGTGGGCCTGATCGTCGGGCCCAAGGCATTTGGCTGGGTGGATGACAGTGAAGCACTGCCGCTTCTGGCCGAACTGGGCGTGGTGTTTTTGCTGTTCTCGCTCGGGCTGGAGTTTTCCCTGTCGAAAATGATCGCGCTGCGCCAGGTTGTCTTTGGCCTGGGCAGCCTTCAAGTGCTGGTGTCCGGGGCGGTGCTGGGCGCATTGCTGATGCTCGCGGGCGTGCCGACCACGTCTGCACTGTTACTCGGTGGCGGCCTGGCGCTGTCGTCCACGGCCATTGTCAGCAAGGAGCTGACCAGCCTCGGCGAGATTTTCAGCAGCCACGGCCAGAACGCCATCGGCGTTTTGTTGTTCCAGGACGTGGTCGCGGTGTTGTTGCTGACCCTGGTGCCGGTGTTCGCCGGCAACAGCGATCAAGCCTGGTATTGGGCGCTGCCCCTGACCCTGGGCAAAACCGTGGTGTTGTTCGTCGGGCTGTCCCTGGCCAGTCGCTGGGTACTGCCGCGCCTGTTCCATGAGGTCGCGGCGGCTCGCTCGGCGGAACTGTTCGTCTTGCTGGCCCTGGTGATCGTCCTGCTGACCGCCGGGCTGACGCACCTGATCGGTCTCTCCCCTGCCCTGGGCGCATTTCTCGCCGGCATGCTGCTGGGGGAAAGCCACTACCGGCACCAGATCGAGGCCGATCTGCGGCCGTTTCGCGACATACTGCTCGGCGTGTTTTTCATCAGCATCGGCATGCTGATCGACTTGCGCCTGTTCGCCAGTCACGGCCTGTTGATCCTCGGACTGACCCTGGCGTTGTTGCTGATCAAGGGCAGCGTGGTCGCGCTGTTGGTCAAATTGCGTGGCAGCGACCGGGAGACCGCCTGGCGTAGCGGCCTGGCCCTGGCCCAGGGCGGCGAGTTCTGCTTTGCATTGATGGCGCAGATGCAGCAAAACGACCTGATGCCTGCCAACCTTGGCAGTCTGTTGCTGGCGGCGACCTTCTGCTCGATGGTGGTCACCCCGTCTTTGCTGCGCGCCGCACCCTGGATTGCCACACATCTGCACCGCAAACCCAATGAAGAAGTGAAGCTGGAGGAAATCAGCGCGCTCAACGCCGAAGTGCAGGGCCATGTGGTGATTTGTGGTTACGGTCGCGTGGGGCAATCCATCGGGCGCATCCTGCACAAGGCCCGGCAGCCCTACATCGCCCTCGATAATGACCCGGTCCGGGTTCGGGAAGCCGCCGTGGCCGAAAGCGCTGTGCATTACGGCGACTCTCATCGTGGCGAGCTACTCGTCGCCGTGGGCCTGGAGCGTGCCAGCCTGGTGGTCATAGCCGTCGACAAAGCCGAGGTTGCCCTGCAGGTGGTGAAGGAGGCGCGCCGCATCAATCCGCACGTGCCGATCCTGGTGCGTACGCGGGACGACAGCCAGAGTCCCGAGTTGAAAGCGGCCGGTGCCAGCGAAGTGGTGCCCGAGTTACTCGAGTCCAGCCTGATGCTCGCCTCCCATGCCCTGATCATGCTGGGTTTCCCTGAGCGCCAGGTCCTCGACCGCATCGCTCAGGTACGGCATGACCGCTATCGCCTGCTGCATGGGTTTTATCCCGGTGCCGAAGACGAGGAGGTTTGAACACGCCTCATAACGACAGAAAACCGCTGTACAACCCATATCCCGCCAGGCCGGCACCGGTGATGACGCAGGTAAAAATGCCCTTCTCGAAATGGGTGAACAAAGGTTCACCCTGCTCGTGCTTGGCCTTGGCGAACAAGATCACCCCAGGTGCATACAGCAACGCCGAGAGCAGCAGGTATTTCACGCCCCCGGCATACAGCAGCCACACCGCATAACTCAACGCGATGCCGCCGATCAACAGATCCTTGGTCCGCTCCGCCGAGGCATGTTCATAGGTTTCCCCGCGCCCGCTCAACAGCACCGCATAGGCCGCCGACCACAGGTAGGGCACCAGAATCATCGAAGACGCGAGGTAGATCAGGCTGGTGTAGGTCCCTGCGGAAAACAGCGTGATCAGCAAAAAAATCTGGATCATTGAATTGGTCAGCCACAAGGCGTTGACCGGTACATGGTTGGCGTTTTCCCGGGTCAGGAACGCCGGCATGGTCTTGTCTTTGGCGGTGGCAAAGAGGATCTCCGCGCACAGCAATGCCCAGGACAACAAGGCCCCAAGCAATGAGATCGCCAGGCCGACGCTGATCAGTACCGCCCCCCAATGCCCCACTACGTGCTCCAGAACAGCCGCCAGCGACGGGTTCTGCAACGTCGCCAGTTCAGGCTGGCTCATGATCCCGAGCGACAACACGTTCACCAATACCAGCAGCGCCAGGACACCGAGGAAGCCGATCACCGTCGCCCGCCCGACATCCGCACGTTTCTCTGCCCTGGCCGAATAGATGCTGGCGCCTTCAATGCCGATGAACACGAACACCGTCACCAGCATCATGTTGCGCACCTGGTCCATCACGCCGCCGAAGTCCGGATTGCTCTTGCCCCAAATGTCGCGAGTAAAGACTTCGGCCTTGAACGCCACGGCGGCAATCACAATGAACATGATCAGTGGGACGATCTTGGCCACGGTGGTCAACTGGTTGATGAACGCCGCTTCCTTGATCCCTCGCATCACCAGAAAGTGCACGGCCCATAGCAGCACCGAGGCGCAGCCGATGGCGATCGGTGTATTGCCCTGGCCAAATACCGGAAAAAAATAACCGAGGGTGCTGAACAGCAATACGAAATAGCCAACGTTGCCCAGCCAGGCACTGATCCAGTATCCCCAGGCCGAGGAAAACCCCATGTAGTCGCCAAACCCGGCCTTGGCGTAGGCATACACCCCGGAATTCAGTTCCGGCTTGCGATTGGCCAGGGTCTGGAACACGAAAGCCAGGGTCAACATGCCCACGGCGGTAATTGCCCAGCCAATCAGCACCGCACCGGCATGGGCGCGTTCTGCCATGTTCTGAGGCAAAGAGAAAATACCGCCACCTATCATCGAGCCCACCACCAGGGCGATCAATGCACTGAGTCGAAGCTTTTGCGTCGGTTGCGACATTCCTGAGTCTCCATGTATTTCCCGATGCGGCCGGGCTCTGGCACAGCCATCAAACCGTCACTTGGTTGGCATTAACTAAAGGGCTACAGCGTAAGTACGTTTATTAAATAACGCCAAATCGGGGACCCGTTTATTTATAGCCGATCAGAATATAGGCGCCTTGCTAAGAACACTTGGATTGAACGAAACCATTAATCCACAAGCGCTACTGGAATCGGACGTCAAAAATTTGCGGAAACCAAAATACGAACTAGCTTAAAAACTCAAAGCAATACCGGGTATTGCCGCTTGTTCTGTCCAAGCCCTCTGGATAAGGCCTTTCCGGAGAAATCACTATGCCAATGAAATGAGCATAAGTCCTTCAAATTACAATGGAATGTACCCATGTACTGATCTAAGTCAGATGATTGAATTGCTAACAGAACTAATCTGTTGTCTCTTTTCTCCTGCATTGGAGTCATGCAATGTCTGAATCCCCCGGAAAACTGAAACTTGGCGCACTGGTTGCCCTGGTCGTCGGCTCGATGATTGGTGGCGGCATTTTCTCTTTGCCACAAAACATGGCCGTCAGTGCTGACGTCGGCGCCATTCTGATTGGTTGGGCAATTACCGCCGTGGGCATGTTGACCCTGGCCTTCGTGTTCCAGACCCTGGCCAACCGAAAGCCTGATCTGGACGCCGGGGTTTACGCGTATGCCAAGGCCGGTTTTGGCGACTACATGGGTTTCTCGTCCGCTTGGGGATACTGGATCAGTGCCTGGCTGGGCAACGTCGGTTACTTCGTTCTGTTGTTCAGCACGCTGGGGTATTTTTTCCCGATCTTTGGTGAAGGCAATACCGTGGCCGCCGTCATCGGCGCGTCAGTGCTGCTGTGGGCCGTGCATTTCCTCGTGTTGCAGGGGATCAAGGAAGCGGCGTTCATCAACCTGGTGACCACAGTCGCCAAGGTCGTGCCGCTGATGCTGTTCATGTTGATTACCTTGTTCGCCTTCAAACTGGACATCTTTACCGCTGACATCTGGGGCCTGAAAAACCCCGACCTGGGCAGTGTGATGAACCAGGTGCGCAACATGATGCTGGTCACCGTGTGGGTGTTCATCGGCATCGAAGGCGCGAGCATTTTCTCGGCGCGGGCGGAAAAACGCACCGATGTGGGTAAAGCCACCGTGATCGGTTTCATCACCGTGCTGCTGTTCCTGGTGCTGGTGAACGTACTGTCGCTGGGCGTCATGACCCAACCGGAACTGGCCAAGCTGCAGAACCCGTCGATGGCCGCCGTGCTGGAACACGTGGTGGGCCATTGGGGCGCGGTGCTGATCAGCGTCGGCCTGGTCATCTCGCTGCTCGGTGCATTGCTGTCATGGGTGCTGCTGTGCGCGGAAATCATGTTTGCCGCGGCCAAGGACCACACCATGCCGGCGTTCCTGCGCAAGGAAAACGCCAAGCATGTACCGGTCAACGCCCTGTGGCTGACCAACGCCATGGTGCAACTGTTCCTGATCATCACCCTGTTCTCGGCCAGTACTTACCTGTCACTGATCTACCTGGCAACCTCGATGATTCTGGTGCCGTACCTGTGGTCGGCGGCCTATGCGCTGCTGTTGGCGGTACGCGGTGAGACTTATGAAAACGCGGCGGCCGAGCGCCGCAAAGACCTGCTCATCGGTGCCGTCGCCCTGATTTACGCGATCTGGCTGATCTACGCCGGCGGCGTCAAATACCTGCTGCTGTCCGCCCTGCTCTATGCCCCCGGCGTGATTCTGTTCGCCAAGGCCAAGATGGAACTCAAAAAACCGGTTTTCACCAACGTCGAGAAGCTGATTTTCGCAGCCGTCGTCGTAGGCGCCCTGGTGGCGGCCTATGGGCTGTATGACGGCTTCCTGACCATGTAATAGCTGAATAATTGTCATCTGGAGGATCACGGTAATGACCACGGAAAAAGTTAAGTACGGCGTCCATTCCGAAGCCGGCAAGCTGCGCAAAGTCATGGTTTGCTCCCCCGGCCTGGCCCATCAGCGGCTGACCCCGAACAACTGTGACGAACTGCTTTTCGATGATGTGTTGTGGGTGGCACAAGCCAAGCGCGACCATTTTGACTTCGTCACCAAAATGCGAGAGCGCAACGTTGATGTGCTGGAAATGCACAACCTGTTGACCGACATCGTTGCCATTCCCGAAGCCCTGGACTGGATTCTGGAACGCAAGGTCACCGCCAATTCGGTCGGCCTGGGCCTGATCAATGAAACAAGCTCTTGGCTGCGCAGCCTGGAACCGCGCAAAATCGCCGAGTTCCTGATCGGCGGCGTGTCGGCCGATGACCTGCCGGACAGCTTCGGTGGCAAGACCATCCAGATGTTCCGCGACTTCCTCGGCCACTCCAGCTTCATTCTGCCGCCACTGCCCAACACCCAATTCACCCGCGATACCACCTGCTGGATCTACGGTGGCGTGACGCTCAACCCGATGTACTGGCCGGCGCGCCGTCAGGAAACGCTGCTGACGACCGCCATCTACAAATTCCACCCGGAGTTCACTAACGCCGACTTCCAGATCTGGTACGGCGATCCTGACCAGGAACACGGCAGCTCCACCCTTGAAGGCGGCGACGTCATGCCAATCGGCAACGGCGTGGTCTTGATCGGCATGGGTGAGCGCTCCTCCCGTCAGGCCATTGGCCAACTGGCGCTCAATCTGTTCAAGAACAAAGCCGTCGAGAAAGTGATCGTCGCCGGCCTGCCAAAATCCCGTGCAGCGATGCACCTGGACACGGTGTTCAGCTTCTGCGACCGCGACCTGGTGACCATCTTCCCGGAAGTGGTGAACCAGATCGTGGCCTTCACCCTGCGCCCGGACGAAAGCAAACAAGGCGGCATCGACATTCGTCGCGAAGAAACCAACTTCCTCGACACCGTGGCCAAGGCCCTCAATCTGAAAGCACTGCGCGTCGTGGAAACCGGCGGCAACAGCTTCGCCGCCGAGCGCGAACAGTGGGACGACGGTAACAACGTGGTCGCCATGGAACCCGGCGTGGTCATCGGCTATGACCGCAACACCTACACCAACACCCTGCTGCGCAAGGCCGGGGTCGAGGTCATCACCATCAGCGCCGGCGAACTCGGCCGCGGCCGTGGCGGTGGCCACTGCATGACCTGCCCGATCATCCGCGACCCGATCGACTACTAACCTATAGACCTCGGTCCGTACTTACCGAGTGCGGACCAAGGGGATAACCGACACCCTGGAGATCCAAAATGGCGTTCAACATCCATAACCGCAATCTGCTGAGCCTGGAACATCACACCCCTCGCGAATTGCGCTATCTGCTCGACCTGTCTCGCGACCTCAAGCGGGCCAAATACACCGGCACGGAACAGCAACACCTCAAGGGCAACAACATTGCGCTGATCTTCGAAAAGACCTCGACCCGCACCCGCTGCGCCTTCGAAGTCGCTGCTTATGATCAGGGCGCCAATGTCACCTACATCGATCCCAACTCTTCGCAGATCGGCCACAAGGAAAGCATGAAGGACACCGCCCGGGTGCTCGGGCGCATGTACGACGCCATCGAATACCGTGGCTTCAAACAGGAAATCGTCGAAGAGCTGGCCAAGTTTGCCGGCGTCCCGGTGTTCAACGGCCTGACCGATGAATATCACCCGACGCAAATGATCGCCGACGTGCTGACCATGCGTGAACACGCCGACAAGCCGATCCATGAAATCAGCTACGCCTACCTCGGGGATGCGCGTAACAACATGGGCAACTCACTGCTGCTGGTGGGTGCCAAGCTCGGTATGGACGTGCGCATTTGCGCGCCAAAAGCCCTGTGGCCGGCGGACGACCTGGTGGGTCGCTGCAAAAAATACGCGGAAGAAAGCGGTGCCCGCATCACCCTGACCGAGGACCCGAAAGCCGCTGTCAAAGGCGTGGACTTCATCCACACCGACGTTTGGGTGTCCATGGGCGAACCGGTCGAAGCCTGGGCCGAACGCATCAAGCAACTGCTGCCGTATCAGGTCAATGCCGAACTGATGAAAGCCACCGGCAACCCGCGCACCAAGTTCATGCATTGCCTGCCCGCGTTCCACAACAGCGATACCAAGGTCGGCAAGCAGATTGCCGAACAGTATCCGCACCTGGCCAACGGCATAGAAGTGACGGACGACGTGTTTGAGTCACCGGCCTGCATCGCCTTCGAGCAAGCGGAAAACCGCATGCACACCATCAAGGCGATTCTGGTGTCGACTCTGGCTGATCTGTAACAGCTGACTCGGCTCCTTGTGGGAGCTGGCTTGCCGGCTCCCACAAGGAGATCGGGTCGCCCGCTTACTTCTCTTTTTGAAGGACATGCACCATGCGAATCGTCGTTGCTCTGGGCGGTAACGCCCTGCTTCGCCGGGGTGAACCGATGACCGCTGACAATCAGCGCGCCAACATCCGGGTCGCCACCGAACAGATCGCCAAGATCCACCCCGGCAACCAACTGGTCATCGCCCACGGCAATGGCCCTCAAGTTGGCCTGCTGTCGCTGCAAGCGGCGGCCTACACTTCGGTGTCGCCTTACCCGCTGGACGTGCTGGGTGCCGAAACCGAAGGCATGATCGGCTACATCATCGAACAGGAACTGGGTAACCTGCTGGACTTCGAAGTGCCCTTCGCCACGCTGCTGACTCAGGTCGAAGTGGACGCCAATGACCCGGCGTTCCAGAAGCCCAGCAAACCCATTGGCCCGGTGTACACCAAGGCCGAAGCGGAAAAACTTGCCGCCGAAAAAGGCTGGGCCATCGCTCCGGACGGCGACAAATTCCGCCGCGTGGTTGCCAGCCCCAGACCGAAGCGTATCTTCGAAATCCGCCCGATCAAGTGGCTGCTGGAGAAAGGCAGCATCGTGATCTGTGCCGGCGGTGGCGGTATTCCGACCCTGTACACGGCGCCCGGAAAACTCGAAGGCGTCGAAGCGGTGATCGACAAAGACCTTTGCTCGGCGCTGCTGGCCGAACAGCTGGAAAGCGATCTGCTGGTGATCGCTACAGACGTCAACGCGGCGTTTATCGACTATGGCAAACCGACCCAGAAAGCCATCGCCCAGGCGCACCCCGACGAACTGGAGCGTCTGGGCTTTGCCGCCGGGTCCATGGGGCCAAAAGTGCAGGCAGCCTGCGAGTTTGCCCGCCATACTGGAAAGGTCGCGGTGATTGGCTCACTCTCGGACATCGAAGCGATCGTCCAGGGCAAGGCCGGCACCCGCGTCAGTACGGCGACACCCGGCATCAGCTATCGATAAACGTTAAGTCGCGGGCCGGCAGCAGGCCTGCCCGCCTTCAAGGCCTGTTTGCAGGAGAGATGACAATGGCTAAGTTCGAGCCCGGTCACTTACACATCGAGCGTCACGCGCTGACCAGCGACGACGTCAGCTACAACGTGTACATCGACTATGAAGTCACTCAGGACCCCAGGGAAGGCAAGGGGATGCAGTTCAAAATGCACGGCACCATTCAGGGCAGGGAGTTCGACGAGACGTTCTATCTGCCCAAGGACCAGGCCTACAACTTCGCCAGCAACGTCACGAAAATCGCGGAGAAGTACGGCATTCCCAAGACCCACAGCCAGATCGGCTCGATCCACAAGCATTACGACCTCATGTTCGAGGATGTACGGGTGCAGCTGAACATGCAGTCAGGGGACCCGGTCAAACCCGAACATCTGGAGTGACCCACCGCCCTTGTAGGAGCGAGCCGGCTCCGGGCGGCGTTCCGACGATGAACTCGAAGACACCACGGGGTGTCAGGTTCCCCGCGTTTTCGTTGACCACCATCGCGAGCAGGCTCGCTCCTGCAAGGGCACATCGTCGGCTATTGGCTCAATTCCTGTTCACGGATCAGCCGCTTGTTGATCTTCCCGACACTGGTCTTGGGTATGTCGGCCACCAGCCTGATCTGCCGGGGGATCGCCCATTTGTTGATGCGGCCACTCTCGACATACCGATGCAGATGAGCCACCAGCATTTCAGCCGTGATGCCTTCTGACACCACCAGCGCCACCGGTCGTTCACCCCACTGCGGGTCCGGAACGCCCACGACCGCAACCGAGCTGACCGCCGGGTGTTCGCTGATCAGGCTCTCCAGTTCCAGCGAGCTGATCCACTCCCCGCCCGTCTTGATCACGTCTTTGATTCGGTCCTTGATTTCCACGACGCCCATGGGGTCGATAGAGCCAATGTCACCGGTATGCATCCAGCCGTTTTCCCACAGCTGCGCGCCTTGCTCGGGTGCGTTCAGGTAGCCCTGGGTCAACCAGGGCGCACGCACCACGATCTCGCCGAGCGCCTCGCCATCCTGCACCACCTCGTTGCCGCTGGCATCGATGATGCGCAAGTCGACCATCGGCACCGCCACCCCGGTCTTGATCCGAGCGGCCACCTGGTCTGGCGCCGGTTGTTCCAGCTCGGCCTCACTCAGGTGCGTCAGGCACAGCAACGGACAGGTCTCGGACATCCCGTAGCCGCTGTGCACCCGCATGCCCCGTGCGGTGGCCTGGGCGGCCAGGCCATGGGTCAAGGCGCTGCCGCCCAGGAGCATTTTCCAGCCGCGAAAGTCAGTCGCGGCGGCTTCGTCGCAACCCAGGATCATTTGCAGGATCGTTGGCACGCAATGGGAAAAACTGACCTTCTCTTCGCGGTACAACCTGACCAGGCTATTGGGCTCATAGCGCCCGGGATAAACCTGCTTGATCCCCATTAATGTCGCGACATAGGGCACGCCCCAGGCATGCACATGGAACATCGGCGTGATTGGCATGTAGACATCGTCGGAGCGCAACAATGGCAAACCCTGATACACGCCGAGGGTGCCGACGGCATTGAGCGTGTGCAAGACCAACTGGCGATGGGAAAAGTAAACGCCCTTGGGGTCGCCCGTCGTGCCGGTGGTGTAGAACAGCGTGGCGACCGAATGCTCATCGAAATCGGGGAAATCGAAGCGCGGTTCAGCCTGCGCCAACAGACGTTCATATTCCCCCAGCACCGGCAACCCAGTCGACGGCGCGTCCTGATCGGTGAGCTGAATGTAGCCTTTGACGGTTGTCAGCTGATCGTGGACCTGTTCCATCAGTGGCAGAAAATCGTCATGCACCAGCACCAGATCATCTTCGGCGTGGTTCATGGTGTAGAGAACCTGCTCCGCAGACAGACGGATATTCACCGTGTGCAACACCGCGCCAAGCATGGGCACGGCGAAAAAACACTCCAGATACCGATGGCTGTCCCAATCCAGCAGGGCCACGGTATCACCGGCCTTGACGCCCGCTTGCGTGAGCGCGTTGGCCAATCGCTGGATGCGCTCATTCAGTGTCCGGTAGCTGTAGCGCAGCTTGTCCGCGTAGACAATTTCCTGATCGGGCGCATAGCGTGCGCCCGAGAGCAACAGACTCTTGATCAACAAGGGGTAGCTATAAGCGCCTGGTGCGGGGGCGAGTATTTTTGTTTTCACCACGGTGAAGTCTTCCTGATGCGGTTGATTGGAGATCATCTCCGGTTCACGGGGTCAGAACTGATCGGCGTCGAGCAAGTACAGTGAATCGCTACCGGCCTTGACCGACGCGGCCAGCGACTGAACGCGCGGCAGCAGGCGGGCGAAGTAGAACCGCGCCGTGCCCAGTTTGCTGGCGTAGAAGTCGTCCTGCGCTTCCCTGCTCACCGAAGCCTTGGCCATCAACGCCCACATGTAGGCGTAGGCGGTGTAGCCGAAGGCGTGCAGGTACTCGACCGACGCCGCGCCGATTTCGTTGGGGTTGTTTTTCGAACGGTCGAGCAGCCATGCCGTGAGTTCGTCGAGGTTGTCCAGGGCAATGTTCAACGGTCTGGTGAACTCCGCGAGGTCGGCGCAAGCGGTGGCGGTGAAATGGCGAATCTCGTCAGCGAACAGTTTGTACAGCTCACCGCCAGTGCCCACCACTTTGCGTCCAACCAGGTCCAGCGCCTGAATGCCGTTGGTGCCTTCGTAGATCTGGGTGATGCGCACGTCGCGCACCAGTTGCTCCTGGCCCCATTCGCGGATGTAACCGTGGCCGCCGAAGATCTGCTGGCCATGAATCGTGGTCTCCAGCCCCATGTCGGTGAGGAACGCCTTGGCCACCGGGGTCAGCAACGCCACCAGACCTTCCGCGCGCTGGCGGGTTGCGGTGTCTTCGCTGAACCTGGCGGTGTCCAGTTGCATGGCCACGTACGTCGAGAAGGCGCGCCCGCCTTCGTTTGCGGCTTTCATGGTCAGCAGCATGCGCCGCACGTCCGGGTGGACGATGATCGGGTCGGCCACGGTGTCCTTGCTCTGCGCGCCGCTCGGCGAACGGCTTTGCAGACGATCACGGGCGTATTCAACGGCGTTCTGATACGAACGCTCACCCGTGGCCAGGCCTTGAATGCCGACACCCAGACGCTCGTAGTTCATCATGGTGAACATCGCCGCCAGGCCCCTGTTCGGTGCATCGACGATCCAGCCGGTGGCGCCGTCAAAGTTCATCACACAGGTGGCGGAGGCCTTGATCCCCATCTTGTGTTCGATCGAACCACAGGACAGCGCGTTTCGCGGCCCCAGGCTGCCATCGGCATTGACCATGAACTTCGGCACCAGAAACAGCGAAATGCCCTTCGGCCCCGCCGGGGCATCCGGCAGTTTGGCCAGCACCAGGTGAATGATGTTTTCGGTCAGGTCTTGCTCGCCACCGGTGATGAAGATCTTGGTGCCGCTGACCTTGTAGGAGCCGTCGGCCTGAGGCTCGGCCTTGGTGCGGATGATGCCCAGGTCGGTGCCCGCGTGCGGTTCGGTCAGGCACATCGATCCGGCCCAGATGCCGGCGTACAGGTTCGGCAGGAAGGCGGATTTCAGTTCTTCGCTGGCATGGGCCTTGATCGCCAGACAGGCCCCAGCGGTGAGCATCGGATACAGACCGAAAGACAGATTGGCACCGTTGACCATTTCCTCGACCTGCGCACCGATCACCTTGGGCATGCCCATGCCGCCGTAGGCCGGGTCACCACCGACACCGCCCCAGCCGCCTTCGGCAAAGGCGCGATAGGCCTGCGCAAAACCGTCAGGGGTGGACACTTCGCCGTTGTTCCAGGCGCAACCCTGCTCGTCGCCACTGCGACTGAGCGGTGCGATCAGTTCTGCACTGATCTTGCCGGCTTCTTCAAGGATCGCATTGGCGGTTTCTTCATCCACCACCTCGGCCAGCGCCGGCATCGCCGCCCACAGGCGGGAGACTTTGAAAACTTCATTGAGTACGAACCGGATATCGCGCAGGGGCGCTTTGTAGTCAGCCATATTTGAAATACTCAGGCAATGTCAGGGCATTCAACATGCCCTGGTCAATGGAAGTGCGAAGGGTTAATGGTTTGCGCCCACAAGCTCAGCCGTGCGTTCGCTGGTGCTTGCGGGTACGGGGGTGATGTTGCGCAGCAGGAAACAGGACAGCGCCGGGATCAGGATCAAGGCGCCGAGCATGTTCCAGATGAACATGAAGGTCAGCAGGATGCCCATGTCGGCCTGGAACTTGATCGGCGACCAGGCCCAGCACACCACACCTGCCGCCAGGGTGATGCCGACCAGCCCCACCACCCGGCCAGTGAAGGACACGGCATTACGGTAGGCCTGTGCCAACGGCATGCCCTGGCGCTGGTAGTGCAACTGCACACTGAGCAAATACAGCGCGTAGTCGACGCCGATCCCGACCCCCAGCGCGATCACCGGCAGCGTCGCGACCTTGACGCCGATCCCCATGATGACCATCAACGCCTCGCAGAGAATCGACGTCAGCACCAGCGGCAACAGCGCCACCAGCGTGGCACGCCAGCTGCGGAAGGTGATCAGGCAGAACAGCGTCACTGCTGCATAGACGTACAGCAGCATCGTGTGGTTGGCCTCGCGCACGACGATATTGGTCGCCGCTTCGATACCGGCGGTGCCGGCAGCCAGCAGGAACTGGCGGTCCGGGGTGCTGTTTTCCCGGGCGAACTTGTCGGCGATGGCGACCACCGCGTCCAGCGTCTCGGCCTTGTGGTCCTTGAGGAAAGCGATCACCGGCATCACCGAACAGTCGGTGTTGAACAGTTCCGGGGCATTGACCGAAGCCTGTTGCGCGGCATAGTTCAGCACGTTCTGGTTGCGCTGGATGCTGTTGAGCTTGGGATTGCCCTCGAACGATCCGGCGGTGATCTGCCGGACCGCGTTGACCAGCGAAGAGGTCGCTTGCACACCGGGGTATTGCTGCAGCGCCCAGGCCAGGCGGTCGGCCAGAATCAGCGTCTGATAATTGAGGCAACCTTCGGGTGCGGTCTTGATCATCACCGCGAACAGATCACTGGACAGCGCATAGTGGCTGGTGATGTAGGCGTTATCGCGGTTATAGCGCGAGTCGGCGCGCAGCTCCGGGGCGCCGCTGTCGAGGTCGCCGATCTGCAGGTGCTGACTGACCATGAAGCCCGCGATGCCCAGCGCCACGGCACCGAGCACGATGCCCGTGGCCCACTTGCGCGTGGTGAAGCGGTCGAGAAAATCCCACAGTTTGCCGAAGCCACGGCTTTCGTCGGCGCGGGTGTCGATCTTCAACGCGCGCTCGGCGGCCTTGCGCCCGACACCGATGTAGGACAGCGCCACCGGCATCAGTAGCAGCGAGGTGAAGATCAACACGGCCACGCCGATGCTGGCGGTGATGGCCAGGTCCTGGATCACCGGAATGTCGATCAGCATCAGCACCGCGAAACCCACCGCGTCAGCCAGCAACGCGGTGACCCCGGCAATGAACAAACGGCGGAAGGTGTAGCGCGCCGCGATCAGTTTATGGGTGCCACGGGCGATGTCCTGCATGATGCCGTTCATCTTCTGCGCCGCGTGGGAGACACCGATGGCGAAGATCAGGAACGGCACCAGCACCGAGTACGGATCGATGGCATAGCCCAGCCAGGCGACAATGCCCAATTGCCAGACCACCGCCGTCAGCGAACAGAAGATCACCAGCAGCGTGCTGCGCAGGCAGCGGGTGTAGAGGTAAATGATGACGAACGAGGTGACCACGGCCAGGCCGAAGAACATCATCACCTGGATCAGACCGTCGATCAGGTCGCCGATCAACTTGGCAAAACCAATCACGCGGACCTTGTATTTGCCCTTGCCCTCCTCCCCGGCCTTGCGGGCCTTGCTGTCGCCGGCAAACTCGATCTTGTCACGCAGCTGTTGTTCGAGCAGCTGCGCGAACGGGTAGTAATTGATGCCGTGACCGGTCGCCGAGGCTTTGTCCAGCAGCGGCACGATCAACATGGTCGATTTGAAATCGCTGGCCACCAGGCTGCCGACGATGCCGGCGCGGTTGATGTTCTGGCGCAGCTGTTCGATGTCTGCGGGCGAACCCTGGTACGCATCGGGCATCACCGGGCCGCCCTGGAAGCCTTCCTCGGTGACTTCATTCCAGCGTACCGAAGGGCTCCACAAGGACTTCATCCAGGCGCGGTCGACGCCTTCGGTGAGGAACAGGTCGTCGTTGACCTGCTTGAGCACGGCCAGATAGTCGGGGTCGAAGATGTCGCCCTGGGTGTTTTCCACCACCACCCGCACCGAGCTGCCCAGGCCGCGCAACGATTGGCGGTTCTCGAGGAAGTTCTGAATGTAGGGCTGGCTCTGCGGAATCATTTTTTCGAAGCTGGGGCGCAGCTCCAGGCGAGTGGCCGCCATGTAGCCCAGCACCAGGGTGATCAAGGCCATGACCAGCATGAACAGCGGACGGTAGTTGAAGACCCAGCGCTCCAGGCGGTTGCCGGAGTTCCGATCGAAGTCACGCATGTGGCGGATCACCGGCATGGTGTCTTGCTTGAGGTTGCCCATGTCAGGGTTCTCGCTCTAGTGAATCCAGTTCTTATTTGACGTCGAGTGCGCGCACGCCACGGCTGCCGACCAATACCAGCCCGCCGTTGGGAGCTGTGATCGCGCCGGCGGCCGGCGACATGTCTTTTCGGGGCTGCGGCTGGAGGCGCGCGCCATCGTCGGTGCTAACCAATAACTGTCCTGCCTGGCTCAACAATCGGTAGTGCCCTTCGGCATCCAGAGTGGCCGCCGTGAGGCTGACTTGCAGGCCGGTACTGAGCGCCGTCCAGCTGGCGCCACCGTCGACGCTGCGGAACACGTGCCCGCGCAGGCCATACACCAGCACTTCGCCGGGCTTGCCGATCACACCGAAAAAGCTGCCCTGGTAGGGCGAATCCAGCGCCACGAAACGCTGCTTGGGTTCATCCCATTTGAGCAGCAGCCCCTGTTCGCCAACGATGAACAGCCCGTCCCCGGTGGAGGCGATGGCGTTGAGGTGCAGACTTTGCGGGTTATCGGTGCGGTCCTGAAACGGTGTCCAGTGCTGACCGCCATCCTCGGTACGCAGAATCAGATTGAACACGCCCACCACATAGCCGACTTTTTCATTGGCGAACCAGACGTCGAGCAGCGGCTTGTCGGCGCCCTCCTCGACCAGCCGCTGACCATCCGCGGCCAGCTGCGCCCATTGTTCGTTGGCCGGTTCGGCACTGGCCAGCGCACTGTAATGCTTGACCAGCAAGGCACCGATCTGGCGGCCGTCCAGTTGCTTGTTCCAGGTCGCGCCGGCATCGCTGCTGTGCAGGACCACGCCGTCGTTGCCAACCGCCCAGCCCTGGGTGGGCGAAGGGAAGCTCACGGCGTTGAGGTCGGCGCTGACCGGCACGGCGGCCTGCTGCCAGGCGTTGCCACTGTCATCGGAGTAGAGAATGTGGCCTCGCTGCCCGACCGCGACCGTTCGTTCACCCGCACGGGCCGCGCCGAGCAACGGGCTGTGCGCGGCCAGGGCGCTGGGCCTGGCTGGCAGGTCCAGCACGTCGACGTAACCGGCCGCCAGGGTGAAGCCCTGTAGCGCAGCCAGTGTGGCGCCCAGCGCCCACTGCAGGTACTTCTTGTACGAACACATACTGCGTCCTCTTGGAAAGACCGCGCCGGGCGCACCTCATGCGCACCCGGCGTCGAACAAGGCGCTTAGCGAATGCCGGCGCCTGCCAGGGACTCCGGCGACCACTGCGCCTTGGACAGCGAGTCGATGTAGCGGATACCGCCGTAAGGCCCGACCACACCGTTGATGTTGTAGGAACCGCCGACCAGGTCGTAGATCATGAAGGGCGTGGAGTCCGGCACTTGCTTGTCATAGCTCTGGCTGAGGAAGGCAAAGGAGCCACGGTAGAGCTGACCCCGTGCGTCGTATTGGTCGGAGGCCAGAGCGGCCCAGCTGTCTTCATCCAGGTAGAAGCGACGCTTCTGGTAGACATGGCGTGCGCCGGCCTTGAGGTTGCCCTCGACCACCCACACGCGGTGTTTCTCCCAGCGCACGAAATCGGGGGCCAGGTGGTTCGGCGTGGTCAGGCTTTTCGGGTCCTGGGCGTAGGTCAGCTTGTAGGTGTTGTACGGCACGATCATTTCCTGCTTGCCGACCAGCTTCCAGTCGTAGCGATCCAGCGCGCCGTTGAACACGAACACGTCGTCGTAAGTACCGGCGCCGGCGGTACCCGGGTTCGGCGTGTCGTAGGCCAGGTTCGGTGCCAGCTTGACGCGACGCTGGCCCGGCAGGTACTGCCAGGCGCGGCGCGGCTGCTGCAGCGGGTTGGCGGCGTCCTTGAGCATGATCGACTCACCGGCGCGGCGTGCCGGCCCGGTGTAATACAGCTTCATCTGGTAGTACACGTCGGCACTGCTGATGGTCTGCGCCAGGTTTTCGTAGATCGGGTACGTGATGAACGCCTGCCCGGTGGTCGCCAGGCTCGGTACACCGGCCGAGTCGACGTTCCAGGAGTCGTACTTGGAGTTGATGTTGACGCCCTGATAACGCAGCAGGAAGTTCCACATCGCCTCGCTGCCCGATTGCGGGATCGGGAACGGCACGCCCGGCAAGACGTTGTCGATGGCCAGGCCGCCTTCAAGGGACTTGGCGCCGCTGGCGTTCTTCACGCTGTTGTCCAGCACCGCCTGGGGCAATGCAACGGTGCGGTGGGTCGGGTAGACATCGACACGGAAGGTCGGGAAACGCTTGGCCAGCTCCACGGTGGTGGCAGTGAGCATGCCTTTGTACTGATCAACGTTTTTGCCGTCGATGACCAGTACCGGCTTTTCACTGGCGAAGGGGTCCGGGCGCATGCTGTCGCCTGCCTTGAAGCTGGCCGGGGCCGTGGTCAGCCCGCCGGCATAGGCGGGAATGGCACCATCGGCGCTGGCGGCCTTTTCGGCCCCCACCAGGGTCAGGCTGCTGCCCAGTTTGGCGGCCTCCTGAGTCGAAACGGCGGCCTGCGCCTGGGCGCCAATGGCCATGACCAGGGAAGCGGCCAGCAAGGTTTGCACGAATTTCATGGGTCATACTCCTGCTTAGTGACTAAGCATTGGGTGAATCAAAAGGTGGTTTTCAGCGTCAGGTACAGGGCGCCACGGTCTTCGGTGGTCGCGCCGCCACCCGAGAAGGCTGAATAGCCACCGGCGTAGCACGCATAGTTTTCGTTACCGCTGAAGGCGTTCGGCGTGGAGCCGTCGCCGCTTCCGGCATTGGCAGCGCCGGTGCTGTTGCCGCTGACATTGCACTTGTCGGCCTTGCCGAAGGAGTCCACGTACTTGAGGTCGACGAAGTACTTGTTGTAAACCGCGGCACCGAAGCCGAACGCGTAGTTGCCGGTGTCCTTGGCGCCGCCGCCGGAGACCGGGGACACGCCAGCGAGGCCGACGTTGACCGACATCGGCAGAGTCATGTCGACGCCCGGAAACACCTGATACCAGGTCGGGGTGAAGTTGACGGCAATGCCCCAGTTGTCGCGGGTCGGCGCATCGATACCGCGATAGGTGCTCTTGCCTTTGTAGAGCGCCTCGTTCTTGCTATCGAGCTTGAGCAGGTTGCTGTAATACAGCTCGGCGAGCAGGGTCGCCGAATCGTATACCGGCGTTTTCGGCAGGCTCATCAGACCGTTGAGTGTCCAGTGCAGCGTGTCACCGGTGGCGCTCATGCTGTCGCCATCGTGCGGGGTGTCATAGACCACGCCGCTGGCCGCCGAACGCGCCGGCAACAGGCCAAGACCCTGCCCCAGTCCGAGCGGGCTGCTGCTGCTGACGATCGCCGGAATACTGGCCAGGGGCATGTTGTGCCGGATGTTCAGGTCACTGCCGACGCTGATGCCGCAGATGTCCTTGGACAGGCTCAAGCCGAAGATGTCGATCTTGTCGGAATAGGCCAGTTGATAGGTGGCGGTGCTCAGGGAGTTCAGGGTATTGACCACCGCCGGCACCTGGCCCGCTGGCCGCGTACCGTTCGGGTTGACCGAGCTCACGCCTCGGGCGTCGAGCCAGGCTTGCGGCAAGATGTCCGACGTCTGGCGGTAGTAGAAGCCCAGCGTACCGTCCAGCCAGGCGGGCGACCATTTGGCCATGACGCCCCAATCGCCTGAATTGCGCGGCGTCAGATCATCCCCGCGGCGCACGTTGGTCAGGCCGTTGCAAGGCGCGATGCCACAACCGAGCGGGCTGCCCGGCGTCACGGAGTTGGTATTGCCCAGCAGGAACGACTGCGCGCCGAATCCCACCAAGTCGGAACCGCCATAGTAGGTCCCGGCCTCGGGCAAGCGCGCCGCATCCCAATCGAGGAAATACTGGGCGCCTACCGTCAATTCCGGATTGAGGGTGAAGGTCATCGAAAGCTGATTGCGAGGAACGAACAGTTCCTTGGCCTCGGTCCCCGGCGATGCGGCCAGCTTGGCCAGGTCCAGGCCGGACTGGCCGTAGCTGATCGAATGCACCGGGTTGAGGATGGTTTCACCCCAGAACACGTTGTGTTGCCCGGCCTTGACGCTGAACATCGATTCATCGCCCACTTCGGTGCTGTAGAACACGAAGGCGTCGAGGATTTCCCCGGAAGGTCCGTTGTAATAACGCTGGGCATAGTTGCTCAGGTGCGGGCTGCCGAAGCCGACGTTGTCGTTGGTAACCGCCGCCAGGCGCGGGTCATTGGCGACCAGGCCGGAAGTGCCGCCATTGCCGTTGACGAACGGGTTGGAATTGGAACCGGTGTTTTCATACGCCTTGTCGTACCAGCTCGCGGCACTGACCCGAAAGCCCATGCTCTGCTGGTAGACCACATCCATTTCGGTCAACAGATCGACGCGGTTGGTGATGTTGGTCCCGGCCTTGCGAAAGTTGTAATCGCCGTCGTTATTGTTGGGGGTCGCCAACATGCGCTTGTCGGCGCCTTCGGTGCGCACGCCGTAGTTGTACTTCACGGTGTTATCGAAACGCACCGACCAGTCAGGGTTGCCGGTATCCACCTCGACGGCGTGAGCGACCGGCATGGACGCCGCCAGAATGGCCAGGGCCAACAGACTGTGTCGCGAAGGAAGTGTGTGGCTGTGACTCTTATTGTTATGCATTACGTTGTCTCCGCCATGTTGTACTTGTTTTTTAAGCGCAGCTTTCCTTGCACAGGGCCTGCAGAGAGGCCTGCGTTTTCTCACGCGTTAGAGCAATTACCAGACGGATCGCGTCCGGTCAGGTGCCTGACTAGCGATCCAGTTCCAGAATCAGGGCTTCGGCTTGCGGCCAGTGGCCGAAGCCCGAAGCAGGATTGAGATGGCCGACCTCGCCGAGGTTGACCAGTTCGCTGCCCCAGTCGCGGGCCATGCGGGTGACGGCCTCGAGGCTGGCCAGGTGATCGTTGGTGCTGCCCGCCACGAGGCTGCGAAACGGCAGCGCACCGGCAGGCAGAGGGGCCCAGCCGTTGGCTTTGAGGGTTTCAGGGGACGGGTAGTTTGCCGGCCAGGTGGCATTGAGGTCCGGCGGTGCGGCCAGCAGAGCGCCCTTGATCGAGCCGCTGTGGCGGGCGGCCCAGTGGGCGACCATCAGCACGCCGGCGCTATGGGCGACGAGAATCACCTGGCCGTCGATTTGTTCCAGCTCATGCTGGATCGCCCGGACCCGGGCAGCGCAGTCGAGCTTGTCGGTCTGGAGGGGCGGTACACTGCGCACATTGCTTAAACGGGCCTCAAGCAGCGTTTGCCAATGCTCGGCAACGTGGTCACGCAGGCCCGGTACGATTAGAACGGTTGCGGCAGTTTGCAGTTTGTTCACTTGAACACCCTCACCTTCTCGGTAGCTCGCCTGGCTGTTTCGCCAGAATCTTTTTGTAGTACCGACATTAAAGAGCGCCCACCCGCTACGCTTTTCATTTGACGACACCGACTTTTCTTTTGATGACAGGACAAGGGCGCCTGATTGGTGGTCGTGTGGACGCGCAAAACATGGCTTCAAAAACTTTTCATTTCATGATGTGCTGGATATAGTCCGCCCCGCTCAACTCCATCGAGACGCTCCAGGGATGACCTCTTCATGACCAAGCTCGTTCGCGCCGCTGTCTTGACCAACTACCTGGATGTAGCCCATTACCTGGGGTTCAATCCGCATGATGTGCTGGCGCAGGTCGGCCTGAGCAAGGCCCGCCTGCTGGCCCCGGAACAACGCATTCCGATCGATTCCGCGGTGCGTCTGCTGGAGCTTTCGGCGACCGCCAGCGGTTGTCAGACCTTCGGCCTGAGCATGGCCGAGTCGCGTCAACTCTCGGACTTTGGCGTGGTCAGCCTGCTGCTCACGCACCAGCGGACGCTGCGTGATGCGTTGCAGGTGCTGGTGCATTACCGCCATCTCATGAACGACTCGTTGGCGATCTTCGTCGAGGAAGCGGGCAAGATGGTGATCATCCGTGAAGAGGTGGTCACCGAGTCTCCGATGTCCTGCCGGCAGGCCAATGAACTGGCCATCGGCGTGATGTTCCGTCTGTGCGCGGCGCTGCTGGGAACGCATTGGCATCCGTACAGCGTCAACTTCACCCACCAGGCCCCGGAAAACCTGCACCTGCATCGCCGCCTGTTCGGTTGCAACCTGGAGTTCGGCAGTGAGTTCAATGGCATTGTCTGCCCAGACGCCAGCCTCGACATGACCAATCCCCATGCCGACCCGGCCATGGCCCGTTACGCCCAAAGCTACCTGGATTCGCTACAGAGCCACGAAGGGCCGTCGATGCTGTTTGAGGTGCGCAAGGCCATTTACCTGCTGCTGCCGATGGGGCGCGCCACGATCGAGCAGATTGCCCAGACCCAGGGCATGAACGTACGGACCCTGCAACGTCGCCTCAAAGAGGATGGCTGCGCGTTCAACGACCTGATCAACGACGTGCGTCGCGACCTGGTGCTGCGCTATCTGGACAACCCCAATTACTCGCTGAGCCGAATCGCCGACATGCTCGGCTACTCCATGGCGAGCTCGTTCACGCGCTGGTTCATCAGCCAGTTCGACATGCCGCCAGCCGTTTGGCGCACCACCCATAAGCCTGGCAGTGCCAAGGCGCCGGCAGGCAGCAGCGTCCTTTCCGATCCAAAGAAGCCCTGAACACGCGCCGATCTTCCTGCAGGCAGCCTCCAAATAAAAAAACGACGACTGCTGGTACAGTCGCCGTAAAGGAACCGGTGCTTATGACGCCGGTCGAGTGCCGCACTGCGTCGGAGTGAACACAATGTGGCGCCGCTTGTTGAATGCGGTCGCGAGCAGCCGGGTTTACATCCCCCAGTGCAGCAACAGCAGCACAAGAACCACCAGGAACACGGTCTCCCCCACCATCAGCAGGATCGGCTTGATACCGACGGCCGCCAGTTCCTTGAGCTGGGTTTTCATGCCCAGGGCGCTGATGGACACCACCAGGCACCAGCGCGACAGTTCATTGACCGCGCCCTGCACCGCCGGGACCACCCAGCCGGTGCTGTTGATGCAGGCCAGTATCAGAAAACCGACCGCGAACCACGGCAGTAGCGGCGGCCGTTTGCCGGTGGGATCGGCGCCTTGCATGCGGGTGATCATGGCGGCGCTGACGATTACCGGCAGCAGCATGGCGACGCGCATCAGCTTGACCACGGTGGCGGTGTCGCCGGTCTCGGTCGACATGCTGTAACCGGCCCCGACGACCTGGGCGACGTCGTGGATGGTGGCGCCGAGAAACACACCGGCCACTTGCGGCGACAAGGCCAGCCAATTGGCGATCATCGGATAGACGATCATCGCCAGGGTCGACAGCGCCGAAACCCCGATGACCGTGAACAAGGTAGCCCGCTCTTTCTGCGGATGGTTGGGCAATGCCGCTGCCAGTGCCAACGCCGCCGATGCCCCGCAAATCGCGGTAGCCCCGCCGGTGAGCATGCCGAACAGGCGCTGGAACCCCATGGCCTTGGCCGCAATCACCGAGACACTAATGGTCACGACCACCAGAATCACCACCAAAGCCACCGGTTTCCAGCCCAGCGCGGCCATCTGTTCCAGGGTGATGCGCATGCCCAACAGCGCGACGCCGATGCGCAACACGCTGCGAGCGGTGAACTCGATGCCGGCCTTGCAGGCGCCGTCACCCGCCAGAAAGTTGAGCGCCATGCCCAGCAGCAACGCGAACAGCATCACCGGGGCGCCGTAATGCTCGGACAAAAACGACGCGGCGGCGGCCACGATCAGACTGACAATGAACCCCGGTGCCAATTCGCGGGTGCGGCTATGGATACGGGTAAGAGCAATGGCGCTCATGGCGCGGACTCCTCGGAAATGATGATGAACGCCTGGTCGTTGATGATCTCGACCGGGTAGTGGGTGACCTTGACCTGGGTGGAATTGAGCAGGTAGCCGCTGAGCAGGTCGAAGCGCAGGCCGTGGGCGCGGCACTGGATCACCCGGCCCTCCAGGCGCCCGCCACAGAGCGAGGCGCCCTGGTGCGGGCAGCTGTCGTCGATGGCGAACAACTGCCCGTCGACGTTGAACAGCGCCAGGCTTTTGTCTTCGAATTCGAACAGCGCACGGCCACCGGCCTGCGGGTGTTTGCCGGCCGGTACGGGGATACGTCTGGTCATGCCGGTTGCCGCTCGTGCTCACTCTCGTTAAGCGCTTCGCTCATGGCCCCGAGCAGCGCCTGCGCGGGTTGTGCACCGATCACCGTCAAACGGCGGTCGAACTGAAAGCCCGGTACGCCACTGGTCGCCTCGGGGGATCCGGCAAAGGGCGTGGCATCGCCCTTCAGGCAATCGAGCACGCTGTCCGTATCGACGCCGCAGGAGCGGGCAATGGCGAGCAAGGTCTCTCGGCAACCCAGGTTTTCGCCTTTGCGGAAATAAGCGGCGAACAATCGTTCGAGCAGCATTTCACGCTGAGTGGCATTGCCCCGTGCGCTGACTCGCTCGAACAAACGATGGGCATCAGCGGTGTTGGGCATGGTCTCGATACGGCTGAAGTCGATGGTCAGTCCAACCGCCGAGGCAGCCTGCTTTACCTGGGCCTGGCGAATGGTCACCGCATCGGCATTGCCCAAGCGCTTGCGATAGAAATCGGCGAAGGGTTCACCTTCCACGGGCAACTGAGGCAGCAACTGCACCCCATGCCACACCGTGGTGATCTGCACGTCCGGATAGCGACTGCGAAACTGCACTTGCGCATGCTCCAACTGGCGTTTGCCGATCAGGCACCAGGGGCAGATGAAATCGAAAAACACATCAATGGATAAGCGACGACTCACAACTTCACCTCTAACCCGGCTGCATTGACAGGATCAGGCACGTGCTGACCCTGAAGGCGGGCAATATCTCTGTGGTAATGACACTTGGCATAAAAGAACACCGCGGCTGCCCCGAGGCTGACCAGAGGCACCCACTGGAAGGCCGCGTGCAGGCCGATCAGGTCGGACACCCTGCCGGTGATGAACGGCCCCGGCGCCAGGCCGAGCATGTTGTTGGCCAGGGTCAGGGTGGCGAACGCTGTGCCATGCAATGAATACGGGGTCAGGTTGGCCACCATCGCCCCGGCAGGACCGGTAGTGCCGGCGGCGATCAACATACCGAGGCAGATCAACGCCAGTTGCGCAGGCCCCGCCGGCAGGGCGAACGCCGCCGACAACAGCAGGCAACTGCCCAGGCAATAGGCAATGGCCAGGGCCACCTTGCGCTCCGGTGATTGCCGGCACAGGCGATCACTGAGCATGCCGCACAGAATCATCCCGGCACCGCTGCACAACACGATGATGGCCGCCATGCCTCCAGCTTTGTCCGTGCCCATTTCGTAGTAGCGATTGAGGTAACTGGGCATCCACACGATCACGGTGCCGCCGACAAACAATTGCAAGCCGCTGCCGACATAGGTCGCGATCACCGAGCGGCTGGAAAACAGCGTGCGCAACGGTTGCCTGGCCTTGGCGGCAGCCATGTTGGCCATGCGCTTCGGTGCGATGCGGGCTTCCTTGACAATGACCGGATACAGCACCGCCAGCAGCAGGCCAAACAGCGCCATCCCGGCAAACGACCAGCGCCAGCCCAGCTTGGCAGCGATGGCTCCACCCAAGGCCATGCCCAACACGGAGCCGAACATGCCACCCGCCATGAAGGCGCTGGCCAGGGTGGCCCGCATGTGTTTGGGAAACACGGAAATCACCACGGCGATACCGACACTGCCGTAAGCCGCTTCTCCGACCCCGACCATGAACCGGGCAATGAACATCTGCTGGTAATCCTGGGCCAGGGCACAACCCAGAGTGGCCACACTCCACAACAGCGCCATCAGGGCGAGGCTTTTGACCCGGCCGAAGCGGTCCGCCAGCAACGACAGGGGAAACGTCAGCAGGCCGACCATCAGGGCGACAACGCCACTGAGCAAGCCGAGCTGACCATCGCTCAAGGACCACTCGCCCTTGAGCATCGGGAACACCGCGTTCAGTACCTGACGCGACATATAGTCGGAAATCAACAGGCCGAACGTCAGTGCAAAGACGATCCAGGCATATTTGCGCGCAACGCCGACGCCACTGCAGTCGTCATCGTCCGCGGCGATTGGATGAAAGGCCATGCAGCCTCCTCAAAGCTTCGTTTTATTGTTGTTATCAAGCGTGTTGCATGCAGTGAGCGAGAGGCCAACGACCTCTCGCCGCCACTGCCGGTCAGCCGCGCTGCGGCACACCCTTTTGCCCGGCCTTGCGGTTGGGGGCCATGCCGTTGGCCAACAGGGTTTCTTCGATGCTTTGGTATTGCACACCAATGCGATAGATCTCACGGGCTTCTTTGCCGGTGGCGATTTCGCGACCCAGTTCATGGGCGATGCGCACGGTTTGCTTGATCTGTGCGACCGAGCCGAAACGTTCGCCCTTGTGATCAATAATAGTGTCTTCGTTGCCCACGCGCGGGTGCAGGCCCATAGACATCGCCATGGTGTTGAACGGCAGCACGTTCTTGAGCAGCGATTCAGAGGTCAGGGTGCAGCCGTCCGGAACACGGTGGATGAAGTTGAAGAAGTTGAACGGGTTCGGGCCGTCGAAACCGCCACCGATGCCAATCCAGGTCAGGTTCAGCGGGCCCTTGTAGATGCCCTTGCGTACCAGACGTTCGAGGGTTTCATAGGCATGAATCCCGGTTAGCTGGAAGTGTGGCTGGATGCCGTTTTCCGTCAGGCGCTTGAGGTGCTCGGCCACCCAGGCCGGACCGGCCGGCACGGTCATTTCGCTGTAGGCGGCCTGGAACAACGGATTGGCCAGGGAGGTGCCTTCCAGGTATTGCGGATACAGCAGCTCCATGATGTTCATCTGGGTGGTGTTGATCGCCACCGTGACCTGATCCGGTTTTGGCGTCAGCTCGGCCAGCATGTGGCGAGTGTCGTCGGACAGCCACTTGGCTGCTTCGCCATCGCTTTCAGGGGCGAAGGAAATCGAGCCGCCAACCTGGATGATCATGTCCGGCACGGCTTCGCGCACACCGGCGATCAGCTCGTTGAACTTGGACAGACGCTTGGACCCCTTGCCATCGAGTTCGCGCACGTGCAGGTGCAGGACCGTGGCACCGGCTTCGTAGCACTCGACCGCTTTTTGCACCTGCTCGTCCATGGTCAGCGGAATGTCTTCGGGGAAGTCTTCCGGCATCCATTCCGGGCCGTAGGGGGCCACGGTAATGACGACCTTTTCCATGTTTTCGGGGTGCAGGGAATCGTCGAAGAATTGCATGGTTTACTCCTGTTTTTATGATTGTCCCGTCCACCCGGGATCGTGCCGGGCAGACGTGTTTACGAGTGCGTATGCAGAAGGGGTCGATCAGTAAGTCTTGTTGCCGATGATCCCGGCGCGTTCCATCTTGCGATGGCACGGCGGGTAATCCATGACGGCGTAATGCTGGGTACTGCGGTTATCCCAGATGGCCACGCTGTTGGGCTTCCAGCGCCAGCGAACTTGATACTCCGGGATGTACGCCTGGCTGATCAGGTAGCGCAGCAGCTCGCTCGCGCCAGGGTTGGCGTCCTGGCCGAAACGCACCCGCTCGGGGGTGTGGTAGTTGCTGAAATGGGTGGTGAAGGCGTTGACGAACAGCACCTTCTCGCCGGTTTCCGGGTGGGTGCGCACCACCGGGTGCTCGGCGTCCGGATACAGGGCCTTGAGCGCCAGGCGTTTTTCGAGAGGCATGGCCGCGCCAAAGCTCGCTTCGATGCTGTGGCGGGCACGCAGGTCGGCAATCTTCACCTTCACGTCATCGGGCAGGTTGTCGTAAGCCTCGACCATGTTCGCCCACATGGTGTCACCGCCGACCGGCGGACACTCCACGCAACGCAGCACGCAACCCATGGGCGGTGCATCGCGCCAGGTGGCGTCGGTGTGCCAGGCATTTTCGTAGCGATCCATCGGTTGGTCCGGTTTTTTGTAGATCTGCACCAGGCCGGGGTGATCCGGATCACTGCCGGCCACCGGATGATCCTCCAGCTCGCCGAAGCGCCGGGCGAACGCCACGTGCTCGGCACGACTGATGTTCTGGTCGCGCAGGAACACCACACGATGGGTGAGCAACTGGGCCCGAATCTCGGCAAAAAGACCCTCGTCATGGATCGCGTCGGCAAGATTGACGCCGATCAGTTCCGCACCAATGTTGCAGGTCAATTGTTCGACTTTCATGGCAGCGGACTCCCTTAAATGACGAAAATCGACGAGCCAGTGGTCTTGCGCGATTCCAGGTCCCGGTGGGCCTGAACGGCATCCTGCAAGGCGTAGTGCTGGTTGATCTCGATCTTGATCCGGCCATTGCCGACGTGGTCGAACAGTTCACCGGCCAGGGCCGCTTTTTCCGCAGGGTCGGCGATGTAATCGGCCAGCGCCGGGCGAGTCAGGAACAGCGAGCCTTTCATCGCCAGCATCACCGGGTCGAACGCCGGGATCGGGCCGGAAGCCGTACCGACGCAGACCATCAGGCCGCGGCGCTTGAGCGAATCGAGCGAGCCCATGAAAGTGTTCTTGCCGACGCTGTCGAACACCACGTTGACACCGACACCGTCCGTCAGCTCGCGAACCCGCTGGGCGACATCTTCATGGCTGTAATTGATGACATGGTCGCAGCCATGGGCCCGGGCGATTTCGCCCTTGACCTCGGTGGATACGGTGCCGATCACGGTCAGGCCCAGCAGCTTGGCCCACTGCGAAACGATCAGGCCGACCCCACCGGCGGCAGCGTGCAGCAAAATGCTGTCGCCGACCTTGAAATCGTAGATGCGCCGCATCAGGTACGACGACGTCAGGCCGCGCATGGTCATGGCCGCCGCGGTCTCGAAACTGATGGTTTCCGGAAGTTTGATCAGCGGTGCCGCCGGGATCAGACGCTCGGTGCTGTAAGCCCCCAGCGTGTTGAGAAACCCGGTATAGGTGACGCGATCACCCACTTGTACATTGGTCACCCCTTCGCCAACGGCCTGGACCACGCCGGACGCTTCGACCCCCATGCCGTTCGGCATCGGGATTGGGTAAGTGCCGTTGCGAAAGTAGGTGTCGGCATAGTTCAGGCCGACCGCCACGTGACGAAGACGAACCTGGCCCGGGCCCGGGTCCCCCACTTCGACCTCTTCGTAACGAAGCACCTCGGGACCACCGGTTTCGTAAAAGCGAACGGCTTTGGCCATTTTTTCTTATTCTCCAATCTGCATTTTGGCGAGTGCGTCGAATTGCGCTGATTGGACTGTAGGTCTGCGGCTCAGTCATCGCTTCTCATCAGACGACAACGGCTTTTCATTTCATGACAGGCGTGGGGCTTGCCGGGAGAATCACAGCGGCCATTGCGGCGGTGCGGGCTTGCTCGTCTTCTGCTTCTCGCGGTCAGTCACTTTGTCTCCTTCGGCTCCTGGGCAGGTGCCGAATACCATTTCTCCCTCGGCACCCACTTCTCTTCCCGCGGGTCGCCGAAATAGTGCGGCGACATGATTTGCACACCGTACTCGTTGAACACATCCTGGATATTGGCGTGCAGCATGCTGAGCAATTCGGCACGCGGGCGCGGCTGGCTGGGGATGGCCTGGGCCACGAGGCGATACTCCGGGTAGAAGTCCGACAAAGCGGTCTGAAACACTTGAGGCGTGGGCACTGCGAGAATCCCGGCGGTGCGTCTGGCGGCCTCCAGCAGCATGGCTTCGACCTGCCGCCACGGCGTGTCGTAGCCGATGGTCACCACCGTATCGACCACATAACCGGCGCCCTGCACGGTCCGCGAATAGTTCTTGGTGACCGAGTTGGTGATCATCGAGTTGGGCAAGGTCAGCACCTCGCCCAGGCCGGTACGGATGCGCGTGGTGAACATGCCCAGCTCGGTCACCGTGCCTTCGTATTCGCCGATGCGCACGAACTCCCCCGGTCGCAGGGTGCGTGTGTAGGTCAGAATCAGCCCCGACGCCGCCTGGCCAACCACACTGGTGGCGCCCAGGGAAATCATCAGGCCGATCAGCACCGACAAGCCCTTGAATGCATCGGTACCCGCCCCCGGCAAGTATGGATAGGCCATGGCCAACGCAAATAACCAGATCGCCAGGGACATCAGCCGGGTGGTCGGCTGCAGGGTTTCTTCATTCAGCCAATTCAAGATGCCGGGGCCGGCCATGCGCCGCAACACTCGCTTGCTGAATGCGCTGACGCCCCGGGCAATGAAGAAAATCATCAGGGCCACGCCCAGTCCGGGAATCGCACTGATAATGCTTTGGAACAGGTAGGTCGCGACCTCCAGCAGGTAGTTGTTGAGGCTTTCGCCCCACGGCCGGGTGTAGGGAAAACGCGACAGGACAAATCCCAGCCATTCATAGGTCAACAGCAACACCACCAACCAACGCAGAAACCACAACACACGGCTGACCAGCGGGTAGAGGAAATTGGCATCGATGAGCTGCACGCGTCCCACGCTCAACGCCTGGGTGTGCCGATGCATCAACGCCGGTAGTTTTTTCAACAATTTGAGCCGCAGGTAAACCATGCCCCACAGCAGCGCGAAATAAAGGGTGGTGGCCAGCGTGACGGCGATCAACGCCCTGAGAATCAGCCGCAGGCTGCGCGCTTCCTGGGTTTCAGCGACTACCTGACGCAGGTTCTGCGCCGCTTGCTCGGCGGTCTCCAGGACTGACGCGGTGCCCAGGCTGTCGACGTCTTTGGGGGAGACAATGAAAGCGCGCCGGGTGCCCAACAGCACCAGGTAACTGTTCTGGACCGGATCGATGCTGACGTTGACATCGTCGGCTTCATCCAGCGCCTCGCGGATCACCGCGCCAGCGCGTTTGACCCGCGATTGCGGCGGTTCTCCAAGTACCGTGGCACGGAACACCATGACACTGCGGTTGGCCACTTTGAGTTCGGCGGACACATCCGAGGCCTTGGGTGCATCCTCGGCCCACAGATGCACCGGGCTCAATAAACAGAAAACGGCGATGACGACGGTGAGTACCCTGATGCGCATGCTGAGTTCCTTCCCGCACAGGTTCAGAGTAATGGCTGATTTTCATCCTGGGGCCGATCCTCCACCCACTGCCAGAACAACTGATAGCCGACCGCAAGCACCACCGGGCCGATGAACAAGCCGAGGATGCCGCTGGTGACCATGCCGCCCAGGGCACCAATCAATATCACCGGCATCGGCACATCCACGCCGCGCCCCAGCATCAAGGGCTTGAGTACATTGTCCACCAGCCCCGCAACGAACACATAAATGGCGAACACGATGGTGCCGGTATTGGGGCCTTCGGTGGCGAACACATAAACGATGACCGGGATGGTAATCAGCGTCGCCGGCAGCTGCATGATCCCCAGCAACAATATCCCCAGTGCCAGCAACCCGGCGGCAGGCACGCCCTTGAAGACAAACCCCAGGCCCACCAGCAACATCTGGATAAAAGCGATGCCGACCACCCCGAGCGCCACGGCACGGATGGTTGCGGTGCACAGTGCCGCGATGCTCGGCCCTCTGTCCGGGCCGCTGATACGCGAGGCGATCTGGATCGCGCTACGGTTGCCGGCTTCACCGTAGGCCATGAAGATACCGGCGATAATCAGCGCAAAGATGAAAATGAGAAAGCCCATGCCGAGTCCGGCCAGTTTACTCAGCAGCCCCAGGCTGATGCCTTTGATTTGCGGAATGTACTTCACGGTCAGGCTTGGCAAGTCGTTGGCTGCCTGCAACCACAGGGCCGATATGGGTTTGCCCACCAGTGGCCAGGTGGCGACGGATTCGGTCGGAGGGGGAATTTGAAAGCCTTGGGTCTTGACCGTGGTGATGGTGTTCTGCACCGAGTCGGCAATCGAGGAGCCCAACAGATAGACCGGCACCATCAGGATCGCGATGGCGACGAGCACGATCAGGGTCGCAATGAATCCATCCTTGTGCCCAAGGGGCCCCCTGAGCCGCGTTTGCAACGGGTAAAGCGTGATCGCCAGGATCAACGACCACAACATCAAGTCGCGAAACGGTCGGAAAATCTCGAAGCAAAACAGCACCATGACGACAATCAGTCCGGCGCGGATCATTACGTCAAGCAGGCCGCGGGACAAGGTTTTCACTGTGATCGATGTGGGCACCATGGCTGTCTCCTCACGGTTCGCCGTGAAGTGGGCGAATCTGTTAGCCCAGCATAGACGCACATTGCACGGCGCGAAGGTTCAACGCAGCTTCAGTGGATCGACCATGTTCGCCGCAATGGCCATGCCCACCAGGTCCGGTAACGTGCTGGCCTGCATACGTTTCATGACGCGCGAGCGATACAGATCGACGGTCTTTGCACTCACCCCCAGTTGCTCGGCGATTTCGCGGGTGGTGTAACCCTGCACCAGAGGCAACATGACGTCGCGTTCCCGTGGAGTCAGGGTCAGCAAGCGTGCCTGCAAGGCCTGATTGCCGGACCGCTGCGTGGCGCAACTGCTCAGTGCCTGCTGCACGCTGTCGAGCAGCAACTGCTCGTTGTAGGGTTTTTCGATGAAGTCATGGGCGCCGGCCTTGAAGGCACGGACCACGATTGGCACATCGGCGTGGCCGCTGACGAAAATGATCGGCAGGTTCAGCTCACGCACGCGCATTTCTTCCTGTACGTTCAACCCCCCCATGCCGGGCATGCGCACGTCGAGAATCACGCAGGCATCGAGACTGGCGTCGCAGGCATCGAGGAACTCGACACCACTGGTAAACGGCAAGGCCTTGAGACCGACCGACTCCAATAACCACACTGTTGATTCGAGCATGCCCTGGTCATCGTCGACCACATACACCACGTGCTCCGTCGCACCTGCCATTACGTTATTCCTGTTGTTGTTTTGTTGGACCGGCAAGCGGCAGGCGGCAACACATCAGCAACCCGACAGGCTGGCGCCGGGCCTGCAGTTCGCCACCGAAACCCTCGATGATGCTGCGGCTCATGGACAAGCCGAGCCCCAGGCCATCGGCCTTGCTGGTGTAGAACGGGGTAAAAATCTGCTCCAGTTCGGGCTCGCCGACCCCCGGCCCCTGGTCTCGCACACTGATTTCCAGGGTGCCACCACTGCCCTGCTCCACCGCCATCACGATCAGCGAAGGCTGGCCAGGATGTTGCTCGCGATTAGCGTCGATGGCATTGCGCAGCAGATTGAGCAACACCTGCTCAAGCAACACGCGGTCGGCATAAACGGGCGGCAGATTATCCGGCAGTCGATCCTCGATTGTCACTTGGCAATTGCTCGCCTCCCAGGCACACAAACGCACCGATTCACGGGCGACTTCGGTCAGGTTCAGCGCCTGCATGCGACGCTGCCCCTTGCGCAGAAACGCGCGCAGACGCCGGATCACTTCAGACGCATGGGTGGCGTGATGGGTAATGCGTTCCAGGCCTTGCGCCACCCTGGCGGCCGCCTGGGGATTGCTGCCCAGGGTCTGCAAATAGCGTTGGCTCGCATTGGCGTAATTCACCACGGCAGCCAGTGGCTGGTTGATTTCATGGGCAATTCCCGAGGCCAGTTCGCCCAGCGTCACCAACCGCGCGGTGTGCGCCAGCTCATCCTGATGGCGACGTTGTTGCACTTCGCGCAGTTCCCTTTCGGTCATGTCCCGTGCCACCAGCGAGTAATAGCGCTCGCCGCCGGCAGAACGGTGCGCCAGCAACACCAGCGACACGGGCACCGATGTGCCGCCGCCAGGCGGCTGCAAGCGCGCATCGGTGCTCCAGACGCCATCGCGTTCGGCGCTGCTCCAGCCGTCACGTTGCAGGCGCCCCAGGTCGCTACTGGCGAACAACTCGGCCAGGGCTGGCATCGCTTGCTGCTCATCGATGCCGAGAATGCGCCGCGCCGCCGGGTTGAGGTAAGTGACTTGGCCCTTGGGGTCGATGAACAGCACCGGATCGGTGTTGGCCTCCACCACCTCGGCCAGTCGTCGCTTGTTTTCCTCGGCCTGCACCCGCGCCGTGATGTCCCTGGAGACGCTGACCACTTCGACCACCGCTCCGGTGTAGGTCTCGCGTATCGCGCGGCAGGCGGTTTCGAACCACAGGTAATGCCCGTCGCGATGGCGGATGCGATAGGTCATCGTGTGATATCCATCCTGCTCCAGCGCATCGCGCGCGCGCTGAACCAGGCTGGCCAGGTCCTGCCCATGGAACAGGCCTTGGGCCATTTGCCCGCGCAATTCCTCGGGCCAGTAGCCGAGCAAGGTCCAGGACGCGGGCGAGGCATCGAGAAAGCGCCCGTCCGGCGTGTGCCGGGAAATCAGGTCAGTGGTGTTTTCGATGATCAGCCGGTACAGCCGGCGAGCGGTGGCCGCTTCCCGTTCTGCCAGCACCTGGGTCGTGGCGTACCGGCAACGGGCGAGCACGCGGTTGTCCTGGGGATCGGGGATGAAGGTCCAGATCAGTATTTGCTCTTCGAACTGTGCCTCGACGCCTTCGATGGCACGTTGCTGATCCAGGCATGCGCGCACCAACACACGATGATTGACCGGTAAAAAGCCCAACACATCGGTCAACGGCTTTTCGGCAAGCAAGGCCAATAGCGCCGCGTTGAACTCCAGCGGTCGGCCCTGTGCATCGAGCAACAGGCTCGGTTGCGGATCATGGCCCAGCAACGGCGAACCGCGCAGCATGCCATTGACGCTGGTCAGCAATGTCGTCAACAAGTCCTGCACCCAGCCCAGCCAGTCGAGACTCACACCCTCGCGCACTTCCACCAGCAACAACCCGGCCTGCCCCGGCTGCAGGGCCAGATCGAACACCTGGCCATGGCTGATGGCCGCTCGACGCAATCGGCCCGACAACCAGCAGTCGAGTTGACGGACTTGAGCCAGATCCAGACGCCCGGCTTCGACCAGATGCTCAAACAGCAACTGATCGCTGGCCAGCGCCGGGTCGCCCTGGCCCGGCGGAAAGTGCTGGGCCGAGCCCTCGTGACCGTAGATCCGCGCACCGGGCTGCCAACTGAGATAAACCGCACGCTGCACTTCCGGGCAATCCTGAAGGGCACGACACAACGCATCGGCGCGGGCGGATAACGCCACGCCTTCGCGCTGCAGGCGCAACCAGCTGTGCAATCGAACGGGGGTCAGGGTCATCGCGGGTCCACTTTGTCAGGAAAACCAAGCATATACCGGCTTTGGAGGTGCGGCGGCATTGATTTGGATCGGAAAGAATTAAATATAGTAGAACTACTATACGCCCTAGGTTGTACTTCCATACGTATAGCTGGATGTTATATAACGTACTCCGGACATCAAGGTGCCCTCAGCGACTGCCTCGCGAGTTCACCCATAGAGCTAACAATAAGCCACCGAGTACCCGAAAATGTCGATCTATGAGCAAGGGTTAGACCCTTCGGCTGTCAATCACATTGCCCTGTCTCCGCTCAGTTTCATCGAGCGCACTGCCAACGTTTATCCCCACTACCCCGCCGTCATCCACGGCTCGATCCGCCGTACCTGGGCGCAGACCTACGCCCGCTGCCGGCGACTGGCCTCTGCTCTGGCCGGTCGCGGCATCGGCAAGGACGACACGGTGGCGGTGATGCTGCCCAACATTCCCGAGATGCTAGAGGTGCATTTCGGCGTGCCGATGATCGGTGCCGTGCTCAACCCGCTCAACGTTCGTCTGGATGCCGAGGCCATCGCCTTCATGCTCCAGCATGGCGAAGCCAAGGTGTTGATTACCGACCGTGAGTTCCACAACGTGATCCGCGCAGCGATCGGCATGCTCGATCACCCGCCGCTGGTGATCGACGTCAACGACCCGGAATACGGCGAAGGCCAGGCCGTCAGCGATCTGGACTACGAAGCGCTGTTGGCCGAAGGCGATCCGGATTTCGCCTGGAAATGGCCAACCGACGAGTGGCAAGCCATCTCCCTGAACTACACCTCCGGCACCACCGGTAATCCCAAGGGCGTGGTTTACCACCATCGCGGTGCCTACCTGAACTCACTGGGGAACCAAATGACCTGGGCCATGGGCAACCACCCCGTGTACCTCTGGACGTTGCCGATGTTCCATTGCAACGGTTGGTGCTACCCCTGGACCATCACCGCAATGGCCGGTGTGCATGTGTTCCTGCGCCGGGTCGACCCGCAGAAAATCCTGACGCTGATTCGCGAACATCAGATCACTCACCTGTGCGGTGCACCGATCGTGCTCAATGCCCTGGTGAACATGCCGGAATCGGCGAAAGCGGCCATCGATCATCCGGTCAACGCCATGGTTGCCGGCGCCGCGCCGCCCGCCAAAGTGATCGGCGCCGTCGAAGCGATGGGCATCAAGGTCACTCACGTGTATGGCCTGACCGAAACCTACGGCCCGGTGACGATTTGCGCCTGGCATGCCGAATGGGACGAGTTGCCCCTGGATGAGCGGGCGCAAATCAAGTCTCGACAAGGCGTGCGCTACCCGACACTGGAAGGCGTGATGGTCGCTGATTCGGCGACCCTGGAGCCGACCCCGCGCGATGGCCTGACCATCGGTGAGATCTTCATGCGCGGCAATACCGTGATGAAGGGCTACCTGAAGAACCCGTCCGCCACTGCCGAAGCGTTCGAAGGGGGCTGGTTCCACACCGGCGACCTGGCGGTGTGTCATCCCGACGGTTACGTCGAGATCAAGGATCGCCTCAAGGACATCATCATTTCCGGCGGCGAGAACATTTCCACCATCGAACTCGAAGGTGTGCTCTACCGTCATCCGGGTGTGCTGGAAGCTGCGGTGGTTGCCCGTCCCGATGAAAAATGGGGCGAAACGCCCTGTGCCTTCATCACACTCAAGACCGATCACCAGGACGTTTGCGAGGCAGACATCATCACTTTCTGTCGCGAACACCTGGCCGGCTTCAAAGTGCCGCGCACCGTGATCTTTACCCTGTTGCCGAAGACATCCACCGGCAAGATCCAGAAGTACGTGTTGCGCGACCGGGCCGCAGCGCTCTAACCCGAAACAACGATGTACCCCTCGGGCGGCAGGTGATCAACCTGCCGCCTCGGGTTCGTGCACGCCGAATTCGGCGATGCCGGGCCCACCACGGACCGATAACAAAAACAAAAGTGGAGCTACTGATGATCGACATCCATTCAACCGATACCCAACGTTGCGAACGCATTCGCAACAATCCCAAATTCCTTGAACTGGTGAGCAGTCGTTCGCGCCTGGCCTGGTCGTTGAGTGCCGCCGTGCTGGGCACTTACTACCTGTTCATGCTGATTGTGGCGTTTGCCCCGCAGTGGCTGCACGCGCCGCTCGGCGAGCACCGGATGTTGACGCTCGGCATGCCGGTAGGCGCGGCAATCATCGTGTTTTCCTGGCTGCTGACCGGCTGGTATGTCTACAGCGCCAATACGCGCTTCGATGTCCTGGGCGCCGCCATTCTCGAGGAGAGCAAATGATGACCCTGTTCAACAAGCTCATCCTCGGCACTCTCGGCCTGTTGCCGGCCTCGGTCGTACTCGCCGCACCGGCCCTCGGGGCGGTGGAAAAACAGCCGCTCAACCTGAATGCGATCGGCATGTTCTTCGTCTTCGTCCTGGGCACGCTGGCCATTACCTGGTGGGCGGCGCGTCAAACCCAATCCACCTCGGACTTCTACACGGCCGGCGGCGGTATCAGCGGCTTTCAGAATGGCCTGGCGATTGCCGGTGACTACATGTCGGCGGCCACCCTGCTGGGGCTTTCCAGCCTGGTGTTCGCCAAGGGCTACGATGGTTTCATTTATACCATTGGCTTCTTCGTCGGCTGGCCGATCATCACCTTCCTGATGGCCGAGCGTCTGCGCAATCTGGGGCGCTATACCTTCGCCGACATCGTTTCCTATCGGCTGGACCAGAACAAGGTGCGGATCTTCGCGGCCTTCGGTTCATTGACGGTGGTGTGCTGCTACCTGATCGTGCAGATGGTCGGTGCGGGTCAGCTGATCAAGCTGCTGTTCGGGCTCGACTACCCGGTGGCGGTGGTGATCGTCGGTGCGCTGATGCTGGTGTATGTGATCTTCGGCGGCATGATCGCCACCACCTGGGTGCAGATCATCAAGGCCGTGCTGTTGCTGGCCGGTGGCACCACCCTCGCGGTGATGGCGATGTCGCAGTTCGGTTTCAGCTACGAGACCCTGGCCGACAAAGCCGTGCAGGCCCACGCCAGCGGCTGGAACATCATGGGCCCGGGCTCGATGCTCGCCGATCCGATCAACACCGCGTCGATGTCCCTGGGCCTGGTGTTCGGCATCGCCGGCCTGCCGCACATTCTCATGCGTTTCTTCACCGTGCCTAACGCCAAAGAGGCGCGTAAATCGGTGTTCTACGCCACCGGCTTCATCGGTTTCTTCTTCCTGGTGGTGTGCACCCTGGGCTTTGCCGCGATGGTGATCATCGGCACCGATCCGCAGTACTACGTCAACGGTGAAGTCGGCGGCGCCCTGATTGGCGGCGGCAACATGGTGGCCATGCACCTGGCCAAAGCGGTCGGCGGCAACCTGTTCTTCGGCTTCCTTGCGGCAGTCGCCTTCGCCACCATCCTGGCGGTGGTGTCCGGGCTGGCACTGGCCGGTGCTTCGGCGATCTCCCATGACCTCTACGCCACCGTGTTCAAGAAGGGCAAGGCCAGCGAGAAACAGGAAATGCGCGTCACACGCATGGCCACGGTAGGCCTGGGCATCATCGCGATTCTGCTGGGCATTCTGTTCGAGAAGATGAATGTCGCGTTCCTCGTGGGCCTGACCTTCGGCATCGCCGCGTCGACCAACTTCCCGGTGCTGATCATGGCCATGTACTGGAAAGGCCTGACCACCAAAGGCGCGATCATCGGCGGTTTTGCCGGCCTGGTTTGCGCGCTGGTGCTGGTGATCCTCTCGCCAGCGGTCTGGGTCACTGTGCTCGGTCATGCTCACGCGATCTTCCCGTATGACCACCCGGCGCTGTTTTCCATGCCGCTGGCGTTCCTGGTGATCGTCGTGGTGTCCAGGCACGACCGCAGCGTGCGCGCCGAGAAGGAGCGTGATGCCTTCGCCGACCAGTTTGTCCGCGCCCAGACCGGTCTCGGTGCCGCCGCCGCTTCCAGTCACTGATCGAAAAGGCACGGCCCGCCCATGCGGCGCCGTGCCCGTTGCACAACCGTCCCAACGAGGTTCACGTTATGCCCCAATTCAATGCCCCGCTGCGCGACATGCGCTTTGTGCTGCATGAAGTATTCGACGCCCCGGCCCTGTGGGCGCGCCTGCCGGCCCTGGCCGACAGCGTCGACGCCGATACGGCCGACGCCATTCTTGAAGAGGCGGCGAAAGTCACCTCGCACTTGATTGCACCACTCAATCGCAGCGGTGATGAAGAAGGCGCGCAGTGGCATGAAGGCCAAGTCACCACGCCCATCGGCTTCAAGCAGGCTTACACCACCTACATCGAAGGCGGTTGGGTGGGTTTGTCCGGTAATGCCGAGTTCGGCGGTATGGGCATGCCGAAAATGCTTGCGGTGCAGTTCGAAGAGATGCTCTACGGCGCCAACTCGAGCTTTGCACTGTATTCGGCCTTGAGTTCCGGTGCCTGCCTGGCGCTGGATGCCCATGCCAGCGAGACCCTGAAAAACCTCTATCTGCCGCCGATGTATGAAGGTCGCTGGGCCGGTTCCATGTGCCTGACCGAAGCCCACGCCGGCACCGACCTGGGGCTCATCCGCACCCGCGCCGAGCCTCAGGCCGATGGCAGCTACGCCATCACCGGCAGCAAGATTTTCATCACCGGTGGCGATCAGGACCTGACTGAAAACATCGTGCACCTGGTGCTGGCCAAGCTGCCGGATGCGCCGGCTGGCCCGAAAGGCATCTCGCTGTTTCTGGTGCCGAAAGTGCTGGTCAATGCCGACGGCTCCCTGGGCGCCGGCAATGCCGTGAGCTGTGGTTCGATCGAACACAAGATGGGCATCAAGGCGTCGGCCACCTGCGTGATGAACTTCGACGGCGCCAGCGGCTGGTTGATCGGTGAAGCGAACAAGGGCCTGGCGGCGATGTTCACCATGATGAACTACGAACGCCTGTCCATCGGCATTCAGGGCATCGGTTGTGCCGAGGCGTCCTACCAGAGCGCCGTGGCATACGCCCGCGAACGCATTCAGAGCCGCTCGCCGACCGGTGCCATGGCCCCGGGCAAGGCAGCCGACCCGATCATCGTTCACCCTGACGTGCGTCGCATGTTGCTGAGCATGAAAGCCATGACTGAAGGCGGCCGCGCGTTCGCCAGTTATGTCGGGCAGCAACTGGACCTGGCGAAGTTTTCCGACGATGCCTGGGAACGCGAAAGCGCACAGGACCTGGTCGCGTTACTGACACCGGTGGCCAAGGCGTTTTTTACCGACACCGGGCTGGAAAGCTGTGTCAACGGCCAGCAAGTGTTCGGTGGCCATGGCTACATCCGCGAATGGGGCCTGGAGCAGTTGGTGCGTGACGTGCGCATCGCGCAGATTTATGAAGGCACCAACGGCATCCAGGCGCTGGACCTGCTCGGCCGCAAAGTGCTGGCCGACAAGGGGCTGGCGCTGCGCCAATTCACCGGGGAGATTCGCCGCTTTGCCACCCAGCCGAACGCCCCCTATGCCGCTCAACTGCTCGACGCGGTGCGATGCCTGGAGGAACTGAGCGACTGGCTGCAGGATCGCGCGGCGACCAATCGCAACGAAGTCGGAGCCGCTTCGGTGGAATACCTGCACCTCTTCGGATATGTCGCCTACGCCTGGCTCTGGGCACGGATGGCTCAGGTCGCCCAGCAAAAACGCAATGAAGACGAAGGTTTTTATGGCGCGAAAATCGCCACCGCCGACTTCTACATCCACCGCCTGCTGCCACGCATCTTGAGCCTGGAGCAATCCATTCGCGCTGGCAGTGGTCCTTTGTTCGGCTTGAGCGCCGAACAGTTCTGACGTTTTCACCAACGCGGCGTCAGCTCCTCTCATTTTGGCGCCGCGTTTTTTATTCATAAGCCCTTGCCGCCATGGCGAGGGCCGCTGTGCCCGTCATTTCAACAATAAAAAAACAAAGGGGCTTCATCATGGACCGCAATACCTGCACCCTCTCGACCCGACTGCTGCTTGCCGGCGGTATCATCAGTCTCTCGGCTCCCGCCTCTGCTGACTTCGTCAAGGACAGCAAGGCCAGCCTCGAGCTGCGTAACTTCTACTTCAACCGCGATTACCGCCAGGACAACGCTGCGCAATCCAAACAAGAGGAATGGGCGCAAGGTTTCCTGCTGCGCTATGAGTCCGGTTTTACCGAAGGGTTGATCGGTGTCGGTTTCGATGCCATCGGCCTGCTGGGCGTCAAGCTCGATTCCAGCCCTGATCGCGCCGGCTCCGGCCTGCTCAAACGCCATAGCGACACAAGCAAAGGCGCTCAGGACGAATACGGCGAAATGGGTGTGACGGCAAAGCTGCGTGCATCCAAAAGCACGCTGAAACTCGGCACGTTGCTGCCCAAGGTGCCGACGGTATTGGCCAACGACTCACGGTTGTTGCCACAAACGTTCGAAGGCGGTCAGTTGACCTCGATGGAAATCGAAGGCCTGACCATCGATGGTGGACGGCTGACACAGGTCAATCAGCGCGACTCTTCGAACTATGAAGACATGGGCATTACCCGAACCGGCGCCAAGGGCATCACCAGTCGCCATTTGACGAGCGACAGCTTCGACTTCGCCAGCCTGAGCTACAAGTGGACCAGTAATCTGACCACCGGGTATGCCTACGGCCACCTCGATAACTTCTATGACCAGCACATGGTCAACCTGACTTACCTGCTGCCAGTGACCGCTGGCCAGTCATTGAAGACGGACCTGCGCTTTGCCCGTTCGACCGACGATGGCGGCAGCAATATCGACAACAATGCGTTCGGCGCCATGTTCACCTATAGCCTGGGCGGCCATGCCTTCGGCCTGGGCTATCAAGGCATGAGCGGTGACACCGGGTTTGCCTATATCAACGGAGCCGATGCATTCCTGGTGAACTTCGTCCAGATCGGCGACTTCGCCAGCAAGGACGAGCAGTCCTGGCAGGCGCGCTACGACTACAACTTCGCAGCCGTCGGCGTGCCCGGCCTGACCTTCATGACCCGCTACATCAACGGTTCCAACATTGACCTGGGCAGCAATCGGCCCGAAGGCAAGGAATGGGAGCGCGATACCGACATTGGCTACGTGGTCCAGAGTGGCCCGTTGAAGAATGTCGGGGTGAAATGGCGCAACGCGACCGTGCGCTCGAGCCACTTTGGCAGCGACCTCGATGAAAACCGCTTGATCCTCAGCTACACCTTACCGATCTGGTAAACCCCGAAATGTCGTTCCCACGCTTGCGTGGGAACGACAAACGCAGCCCCCCTCGAAAAACATTTCTGACACAGCACACCGATTCAATATTCCCGGCTGAATCTACGCAATCATGCACGCCTCGTTTCCCGTCAGCCCGCAAGGAAACTGCATTGCAAGATCATCGAATCGGACCGTGCTTCTGGTTTTCGCTACTGGCCACCGGCATCACCGGGACCGCCCTGGCAGACGAACCGACATCAGGCTTTCTCGACGGTGCGTCGCTGGAAGTGCTCAGTCGCAACTTCTACCTCAACAGCGATTACCGTTCCCCCTCACCGACGGGCAAAAGCTATAAAGCCGAATGGGCTCAGGGCTTTATCAGCTCTTTTGAATCCGGATTCACACCGGGGACCGTGGGTTTTGGCCTCGACGCCCATGCCTTCCTGGGCGTGAAACTGGACAGCGGAAAGGGCCGTTCCGGAACCGGCCTGTTGCCGGTCGACAGCGACGGGCGTAGCGCCAGTGACTACTCCAGCGGTGGTGGTGCAATCAAACTCAACCGGTCGAAAACCACGCTGTCCTTCGGTGAAATGACAGTGGAAACCCCGGTGTTCGACACCTCAGACAAGCGCCTGCAACCGGAATACGCCACGGGTTTTCTGCTCAACAGCCGCGAAATCGACGGAATGAACCTTACTGCCGGCCACTTCACCGCCTTCAAGAACCAGGACAGTTCCTCAAGCAAGGGCAATTTTTCCGGTTACGGGGCCAATACCGACGCGGGCGGGATCTCGTTCGCCGGCGCCGACCTGTTCACACAGAGCCCTGTCGGCGGCGCACTGTACGCGTCAGAGCTGACGGACACCTGGTACCAGTACTACGGCAACCTGCACCTGAAACAGCCGGGGCTATTCCTCGACGCGAACATCTACCACACCCGGCAAACCGGTCAGGCGCTGGCCGGCGCCATCGACAACACCGCCTACAGCCTGTCAGGCAAATACACGCTCGGAGCCCACGGTTTCACCCTGGCGTATCAAAAAGTCCAGGGCGACACACCCTTCGATTTTGTCGGCGGCGATTCGATCTACCTCGCCAACTCGATCAAGTACGCCGACTTCAACGGCGCGGGTGAACGCTCGTGGCAGGCACGTTACGACCTCGACTTGAGCACCTTTGGCGTGCCCGGCCTGAACTTCATGACCCGCTACGTCAAAGGCACCGGCATCGATGGCACCCATGCGCCCCAGGGCGGCGCCTACAACCCCTTCGACCCGTCGCTGGGTGAGTACGTGCCGCAACAAGGCGATGGCGGACGCCACTGGGAACGCGACATCGACCTGCGCTATATCGTGCAGTCCGGTTCCGCCAAGGGGTTGAGCCTGCAGGTGTCCCATGTGTCGCACCGCGCCAACGCTGCCCAGGGCGGTGACGACATCGACAGGCTTTACGTGGTCATCCAGTACCCGCTGAATTTCGGGCCCTTCTGAGTGGAAAATGGCGGAAGGTAGCCGGAGTCGAACCTGCCCGGGAACGGATGCCGTCCCCCACCGGGTTTGAAGCCCGGCCGCGCCACCGGGCGCGATTACCTTCCTTGAAACCTGCTACGGGCGCCTGGCCAACACGTTGTCGGGGCGAATCTGGCGCCGGTCGCCAACCCGTCGGGTCAGCCCCAGGCGGTCGAAGTATTCGAGAATCTGGATACTGCGCTTGCGCCCCAGGCCCACTGCATCGCGAAACGCCGACACCTGGATCACCGGGTTGTCGTCGGCCAGTTGCAACAGCATAGCCGCCAAACGGCGGATCATCGCATCGGTGTAGAAGAGGTCGCGGACCACCTGGTGCAGTAACCCCAACCGGGCCATTTTGCGCAGGAGCAGCCGCACCGTAGCTTCGTCATGGGGCAAGTCGCGCACCCACGGCGGATCGAAACCGGCTGTTTCGAACAAGGGCTGCAACGCTTGCCACAGGGCCTCGTCCGCGTCGCTCAAGCGCACTTGATGGCCAGGCAGATGCAGCCACGGCCCGCTGCTGGCGATGGCGCCACTGGCCAGCAGTTCGTCAAGCAGGCAGATGAACGTCGGACGATCAAGCACCGTGGCGCTGAATCGACGCAGGCGATCACGGTCCGGACCCATCTGGTCCGGCTCCAGTTCGTGAAAGCGCGCCAGTTGTTCCAGCAAGCGTGTTTTCAGCCCTTCCCAGCGCGCCGCGCTGAACAGCAAAGACCCTTGGCGGGTGTCGATCAGACGCACGTCCGCAGGTAACACCCAGGTGTCGTGGGGGCGATTGAATTGACGCTCAAGACGCACCGAGTCCAGCCCCGTTTCGCCGTGGGCCAGTAATGCCGGCAGGCAGTACTCCAACTCATTGTGCGTGGCCAGGGCGCGTAACTGCGCCAGTCGCTCGGGGCTGCGTCGTTGCCGATCGGGCGCGAACGGGTCGAGCACCCGGCCACCGCCTAGGGTGCGTTGTGCGCTCTGGTCACGCAGGATCAGCGGATCGCCCTTGACTGCCTGCACCGGCGCATTGAGCAGCAGTTGCGCGAACATCCGTGCGCCCGGCACCAGGCTGGTGCCCTCCAGCAACGCCACACGCCCGGTTACGTCCTGGGTGCCGAGATGAACGTGCACCGGTTGAAAGTGCTCGAAAGCGCGCGGTTCGCCGGGCAACAGACGCAGGTCGATATCGATTCGCCGGGTCGGGGCATACAGCCATTCGGCGCACAGCCACTGACCTCGGTGAATCTGCTCCAGCGCCAGGCGTTCGGCACTGATGTTCAAGGCAACACGCTGGCCGGCCAGGGCGACCTCGGCCACTTGATTCTGCGCATGCAGGCCGCGCACCCGCACCGGTTTGCCGAGGGGGCCGAGCATCAACGTATCGCCCACCGCCACCTGCCCGGACAGCGCCGTGCCGGTGACCACGATACCCGCGCCCGCCACGCTGAACGCCCGATCGATCCACAGGCGAAAACCACCTTCGTGGCTGCGTTGAACGACCTCGCGTTGCACCTTGATCAAGGCCTGACGCAGGGTGTCGATGCCCTGCCCGGTCACGCTCGACAGCACAATCTGCGGCGCATCGGCATAAGGGCCGGGCGCCAGCAAGGCGTTGATCTGCTCGCAAACGTCTTGCACCCGAGCCCCATCGACCCGGTCGCATTTGCTGATTGCCACCAGCGCCCGGGGGATGCCCAGCAGTTCGACGATGGCCAGGTGCTCGCGGGTTTGCGGCATCACCCCGTCGTCGGCAGCCACTACCATCAGCACCAGATCGATGCCCTGCGCTCCGGCCAGCATGTTGTGGGTGAAGCGCTCATGACCGGGGACGTCGATAAAACCGGTGAGGCCGGCGCCCGGTTCCAGCGCGGCATAGAGGTAACCGAGGTCGATGGTCATGCCTCGCTCACGCTCTTCCCGGCGTCGGTCGCCGGCCTGCCCGGTCAGTGCCTGGAGCAATGCGGTCTTGCCGTGATCAATGTGCCCTGCGGTGCTGACGATCACTGTGCTGCTTCTCCTGCTTGCAACTGGCCGAGTTGCGCCAACCACGCCGGCTCGTCGTCCAGTTGCCGCAAGTCCAGCCACAAGGCGTCGTCGTCGATGCGCCCGAGCACCGGAATCGGCAGGCTCCGCAGGTGCTCTTCCAGACCGTGCAGCCAACGACCGCGCAGACGTTTGGAGCAGTTCGGCCGCAGGCACAGCGCCGCACTCGGCAAGCGCGCCACCGGTTGGCTGCCGCTGCCGATCATGCCCAGCGCCGGCACTGCACTGACGCCCCAGGCAGCGCCCAGCACCTGCGCCAGGGGCGGCAACAGGCGTTGGGCCTGGGCGAAGATATCCGCCTGGGGTCGGGTCAGCAGCCGCAGGCTTGGCAGCCGCTCGGCCAGGCGATCCGGGTTGCGGTACAGGCCGAGCACGGCTTCGAGGGCGGCGAGGGTCAGTTTGTCGACGCGCAGCGCTCGTTTCAGCGGGTTTTTCTTGATCCGTGCAATCAGCTCTTTGCGGCCGACGATCAAGCCAGCCTGGGGGCCGCCGAGCAGTTTGTCGCCGCTGAAGGTGACGATGTCTGCGCCGTCGAGCAACGCCTGGCGCACCGTCGGCTCGGCCGGCAGGCCCCAGCGCGTGAGGTCCAGCAAACTGCCGCTGCCGAGGTCCTCCAGCAGCGGCAAGCCATGCCGGTGCGCCAGTTGCGCCAGCTCTGCGGTGGGTACGCGGGTGGTGAAGCCCTGGATGTTGTAGTTGCTCGCATGCACGCGCATCACCAGACCACTGCGCGGGCCGATGGCGGCTTCATAGTCACGGGCGTGGGTACGGTTGGTGGTGCCGACTTCATGCAGTTTGACCCCGGCGCGGGCCATGATGTCCGGGATGCGAAAGGCGCCGCCAATTTCGATCAGCTCGCCCCGGGAAATGATGCCTTCCTTGCGCGCGCCGAGGCTGTTGAGGGTGAGCAGCACCGCGGCGGCATTGTTGTTGACCACGGTCACCGCTTCGGCGCCGGTCAGCTCGCGGATCAGGCCTTCGATCAGATCGTCGCGGTCGCCGCGCTTGCCACTGTGCAGGTCAAACTCCAGATTCAGCGGATAACGCGCGGCCATTTGTACGGCATCTATGGCTTCTTCCGGCAGCAAGGCGCGCCCCAGATTGGTGTGCAGCACCGTGCCGGTGAGATTGAACACCCGGCGTACATGGCTGCGATGCTGGCTGGCCAGTCGCTCACCCGCCCTGCCCGCCAGCACTGGCGGGGCGAGTTCAACGGCGTCGAGTTGTCCGGCCAGCACCGGTTCGCGCAAGTCGTCGAGCAACTGCCGCAGGCTGGCGAGCAAGGCATCGCGCCCATAGCGTTCGGCCAAAGGCTGACACGCCGGGTCGCGTAGCAAGCTGTCGATGGAGGGCAGGCGCAAGGCTGGGCTGGCGGATCTGGCGGACATCAGGCGCTCCGGCAAAGGTTGACCGCCTGAGTGTAGACGTTCGCTTCAGTCGCCTCCGGGGGCCAGCAGCAGATTGGGCGCCGGCCGCTGAAAGCCTTCCTGCTCCAGGCGCATGTCGAGCATCAGGCTGCTCAAGTCGGCGGACAGCGCTTCGCCTTCGGCGTCGCACTCCAGATAGATCTGCTTGAGGTAACTCTGGCAGCCGGGGCAGGTTTCGGCGCGCAACGGCGCTTTGTCGGCGGCATGCCGGTCGCTGTCGAAGCTGACGTATCGCAGGCCCTTGCTTTGCTCGCAATACACGCACTTGACCCGCACCACGTGCCATTCACAGGCGCACAGCGAGCACACCAGATAGCGCAGGCCGTTGTATTTGCCACGATGGCGAATCACCCCGGCCATGGCCGGTGATCCACAGGCCGGGCACTGGTTGAGGCTGGTGCCGGGCTTCAGGGCGAGGTTTGGCGTCGTCAGCAACCAATGACTCCACGCGGCCTGCAATGCCGCGCCGAGAAACGGCACCAGGGCCGCCGGCAGCAAGGAGAACTGACCGCTGACCAACGCCAGCGCCCAGGTCTTGAGCTGCCCGGCGCTGGCGTTGCGCAATGTCGTCACGGCCTGCTCCATCGGTGATTGCGCTGCGGGTTGATAGCCTTGCAACAAACCGTGCAGCCAGGGCAACCAGGCGTCTTCGCGCACCAGGCTGTCGGCGGCGAACGGAGGCAAGCCGTGTTCCAGGCAGCGCTGGACACGCTGCGGGTCCGGCACGGCCGCGTCGGGCGGATCATCCATCAGACGCTGCTGCGCGTGACACAATTCGGCAATCAGGCGCAGGTACTCGGCCAATGGATGCCCTTCTGCCAGACGCTCCAGGCGCAGCGCGCGCAAGGTGAACAGGTTGGACGGTGGCAGGTGCAGAAACGGCGGTGCCGTGGCCGCCGCTTCGATCTCTCCTGGCTCCAGAATGGTGGCCAAATCGTTATCCTTTTTTGCTCAAGGGCGGGTCGGGACGCTCGTCACGCGTCACCTCGCGATACCACAGTTCATGGTGTTTCTTCGCCCAGGCGCGGCTGACCCAGCCATGCATCATGGCGCTGACCGAGCCCTTGATCCAGATCCCGGCATAGATGTGCACGATGATGCTCAGGATCAGCACGAAACCGGCCAGTGCATGCAGCAACATCGCCCAACGGATCAGGGTGATGCCGAAGTAGTCGCTGAAATACGCACGCCAGATCACCAGACCGGTGAACAGCAACCCGAACATGCACAGCAGTAAAGTCCAGAACAGCAGCTTTTGCCCGGGGTTGTACTTGCCGATGGGGGGCACGCCCTCCTCCTCGTTTTTCATCACCCGGTCAATGCGCTTGAGCCACAAGCGGTCATTGGCAATGAAGTAATTGGCGCGCCAGAAACGCACCACCAACCCGAGGAACAGCAGGAACATCAACACACCCATGAAGGGGTGCAGGATGCGTGTCCAGGGACCGCCGCCAAACAGGTTGCTCAGCCAGAACAGCGCCGGGTGAAACAACGCCAGCCCGGACAGCCCTGCCATGAAAAACAGGATCGCCACCAGCCAGTGATTGGTGCGCTGATTGGCGGTGTAGCGAAGGATCTCTTTGCGGATCATGGCCTGTTCTCCCGCTTCGGATCATAGGTGTGCACCGACGGATCGACCTCATGCACCGCCGGGTCGTTGCCTGGCGGCCGTTCATCTTCTTCCACGATCTGCGGACCGACGCGCACGTAGTGGAAGAAGCCGGCCAGCACCGCCGCGCCCATCGCCAGCAGCGCCAGGGGTTTGCTCACGCCTTTCCACAGGCCCACCAACGGACTGATCGCCGGATCGGCGGGCAGTCCGGCGTAGAGCTTCGGCGTGTCGGCATGGTGCAGCACGTACATCACATGGGTGCCGCCGACGCCTGCGGGGTCGTACAGACCGGCCTGGTCAAAACCGCGACTCTTGAGGTCGACGATGCGCTCGGCGGCGTGCTCCTTCATGTCTTCCTTGGTGCCGAAGACGATGGCCCCGGTCGGACAGGTTTTCACGCAGGCCGGCTCCAGCCCTACAGCCACCCGGTCCGAACACAAGGTGCATTTGTAGGCCTTGTGATCCTTTTGCGAGATGCGTGGAATGTTGAACGGGCAACCGGTGATGCAATACCCGCAACCGATGCAGTGGTCCTGGTTGAAATCGACGATGCCGTTGGCGTGCTTGATGATCGCACCGGGGCTGGGGCATGCCGCCAGGCAACCGGGCTCGGCGCAGTGCATGCAGCCATCCTTGCGAATCAGCCATTCGAGGTTGCCGGCATCGTTTTCGTGCTCGGTAAAGCGCATCAGGGTCCAGGTTTCGGCGCTGAGATCCTGCGGGTTGTCATAGGTGCCGTGGTTGTGGCCGACCTCGTCGCGCAGCTCGTTCCATTCAGAACAGGCGACCTGGCAGGCCTTGCAGCCAATGCATTTGGTGGTGTCGATGAGCTTGGCGACTTCCTCCTGATTGCGTACCGAGGACGGTACGGTGGTGGTGGCCGAGCGGGCAATGATGTCTTGGCTGGCCATTTAGATTTTCTCCACGTTGACCAGGAATGACTTGGATTCCGGGGTCTGGGTGTTGCCGTCGCCGAGGAACGGCACCAGGGTGTTGGTCAGGTAACCGTGGCGCGTCAGGCCGGTGAACCCCCAGTGCAGCGGGATACCGATCTGGTGCACCACTTGATTGTTGACCTGCAACGGCCGAATCCGCTTGGTCACCACCGCCACCGCTTCGATATGACCGCGCTTGCAGCTGACGCGCACACGGTCGCCGGCGACGATGCCTTTCTCCTTGGCCAACACTTCACCGATTTCGACGAACTGCTCGGGCTGGGCAATCGCGTTGAGCTTGCAGTGCTTGCTCCAGAAGTGGAAATGCTCGGTCAGCCGGTAGCTGGTGGCGGCGTACGGATAATCCTTGGCCACACCGAGCGAATCCCACACCGAATCAAAGATCCGCGCCGCCGGGTTGCTGGTGGCTTTCTTGTTGTCCGGGTGCATCGGGTTGATGCCGATAGGCGTTTCGAACGGTTCATAGTGTTCGGGGAAAGGCCCCTCGTTCATCTTGTCGACGGCGAAGAACCGCGCCACGCCTTCGGGATTCATGATAAACGGGTTCATCCCGGCTTCCGGCGGCACATCGGCCTTGTAGTCAGGCACGTCGGTGCCGCCCCAGGCTTTGCCGTTCCACCACACCAGGCGTTTTTTCGGATCCCAGGGTTTGCCTTGCACGTCGGCCGAGGCACGGTTGTAGAGAATCCGCCGGTTGGCCGGCCAGGCCCAGGCCCAGCCCTGATGTTGATGCATGCCATACGGATCGCTGTTATCGCGGCGGGCCATCTGGTTGCCCGCCTCGGTCCAGCTGCCGCAGAAAATCCAGCAACCGGACGCCGTACTGCCATCGTCCTTGAGCTGACTGAACGCCGCCAGTTGGGTATTGGCCTTGACCGCCGCGCCAGTGGCATCGGTGAAGTCGGCGGTGGCGGAGCCGTTGATTTCCTTGGCCAGTTCTTCTGGCGAAGGCTCGTCGGCGATCTTGTAGGGCCAGGACAGTTTGAGGATCGGGTCGGGGTACTTCCCGCCTTCGCTCTGATAGCGTTGGCGCAAGCGCAGGAACAGCTCGCTCATGATGCGGATGTCGGTTTGCGCCTCACCTGGGCCATCGGCGCCTTTCCAGTGCCATTGCAGCCAGCGGCTGCTGTTGACCAGCGAGCCGTCTTCTTCGGCGAAGCAGGTGGTGGGCAGGCGTATCACTTCGGTCTGGATGTCGGCGCTCTTCACATCGTTGAACGGCCCGACGTTGCGCCAGAACTCCGAGGTTTCGGTGGCCAGCGGGTCCATCACCACCAGCCACTTGAGTCTGGCCAGTGCCGCCATCACCCGGTTCTTGTCGGGCAACGCGGCGATCGGGTTGAAGCCCTGGCACATGTAGCCGTTGACCTTGCCCTGCCCCATCAGGTCGAACACCTTGAGGATGTCGTAGTTGGGAATGTCCAGTTTCGGCAGGTACTCGTAGCACCAGTTGTTCTCGGCCGTGGCGTTGGCGCCGTACCAGGCTTTCATCAGGCTGACGTGGAACTTGCCGTAGTTCTGCCAATAGGACAACTGCCCCGGACGCAGCGGTTTCTGCGTCCGTTTGACGATGTAGGCGTTGTAGTCCTGCTCGGCGTCGCCCGGCAGCGTCAGGTAACCGGGCAACGAGTTGGACAACAGCCCCAGGTCGGTCAGCCCCTGGATGTTGGAGTGGCCGCGCAGGGCATTCACGCCCCCGCCCGGCATGCCGACGTTGCCCAGCAGCAATTGCACCATGGCGGCGCTGCGGATGATCTGCGACCCGATGGAGTGCTGGGTCCAGCCCAGGGCATAGAGAATCGTCATGGTCTTGCCCGGTTGCGAGCACGTGGCGATTTCTTCCCATATTTTCTGCATGGCATCGACCGGCATGCCGCACACCTGGCTCGCCAGGTCGATGTTGTAGCGGCTGTAGTGCTGCTTCATCAGCTGATAGACGCAACGCGGGTCTTGCAGGGTCGGGTCGACCTTGGCAAAACCGTCCTCGCCCAGCTCGTAACCCCAGCCGGACTTGTCGGTATAGGCGCGTTTGGCGACATCGTAGCCACTGAAAATCCCGTCTTCGAAGCCGTAGCCGGCTTTGACGATGAACGACACGTCAGTGTAATTGCGCACGTATTCGTGCTGGATTTTGTCCTCGGTCAGCAGGTAGTTGATCAGCCCGCCCATGAAGGCGATGTCCGTGCCGGTGCGGATCGGCGCGTAATAGTCGGCCACCGAGGCGGTCCGGGTAAATCGTGGGTCGACCACGATCAGCCGCGCCTTGTTGTGCGCCTTGGCTTCGGTCACCCATTTGAAACCGCAAGGGTGCGCTTCTGCCGAGTTGCCGCCCATCACCAGAACCAGATTCGCGTTAGCGATATCGGTCCAGGTATTGGTCATGGCACCACGGCCGTACGTCGGGGCAAGACTTGCCACCGTCGGACCGTGTCAGACACGCGCCTGGTTATCAAACCCCAGCATGCCGAGACTGCGAATGACCTTGTGGGTGATGTAGCCCGCTTCGTTGGACGCCGCCGAGGCCGCGAGGAAACCGGTAGTCAGCCAGCGGTTCACCGTTTGCCCCTGGGCGTTTTTTTCGATGAAGTTGGCGTCGCGGTCGGCCTTCATCAGGTCGGCGATGCGATTGAGCGCGTCATCCCAGGACACCCGCGTCCATTCGCTGCTGCCGGGCTTGCGGACCTGCGGGTACTGCAGGCGGCCGGGGCTGTGAATGAAGTCCAGCAGGCCCGCGCCTTTGGGGCACAAGGTGCCGCGGTTGACCGGGTGGTCGGCGTCACCTTCGATGTGAATGATGCTTTGCGCGACATTCTTCGCCGCATCGCCCTGGCTGTACATGATCACCCCACAGCCGACCGAGCAGTACGGGCAGGTGTTGCGGGTTTCATGGGTGTGGGCGAGCTTGAAGTGGCGCACCTGTTCGGCAAAGGCAGGCGCCGGGGCCATGCCCAGCGCGCCCAGGCTAGAGCCTGCAAGGCCGATACCGGCGACCTTGAAGAACTGACGACGGCTGAGGTCCATCGTGCACTCCTGATCAGGTGGAGATCCGGTAGTTTTCCCGGATTTTTCTGGACAAACACCCTTGCGGCAGGCGGGCTGCCGACACTTAAACTCTAGTCAAGGCTGTCGAAACCGCGATGTCACCCGACCGTCGGGCATTCCCGGGGGACGCGGCCACCTGTAGACACGAGCTTGCTCGCGATGGTGTGTCGACTCAGATTCCATCGCGAGCAGGCTCGCTCCTACAGGGGCTTGGCGCTTATCATGGCGCCATATCCAACCCAGCCTTCACGAGACTGCGCATGACTTTCGATTTTGATCAGGTCTTCGACCGCCACAACACCGGCAGCACCAAATGGAGCCGCTACCCGGCCGACGTGTTGCCGATGTGGGTCGCCGACATGGATTTCGCCGCGCCGCCGGTGATCATCCAGGCCCTGCAAAAACGCCTGGAGCACCCGATGGTCGGCTATAGCGTGGCCTCGGACGACTTGCGCGAGGCCATCGTTGCCGATCTGTGGAACAAGTACGCCTGGCGCGTAGAGCCGCAGGAACTGATCTTTCTGCCGGGCGTCGAGTCGGGCTTCAACATGGCGCTGAAGGCGCTGGTGCAACCGCAACAGAATGTCGTGGTGCAGGTGCCGAACTACCCGCCGCTGCGCCACGCCCCGGGCCACTGGGGGCTGAACAAGGTCGAACTGGGCTTCGAGGCGCAGCCTGACGGTACCTACAGCACGCCGCTGGCGACCTTGAGCCAGTCGCTGCAAGGTGGCGGCGCGCTGCTGTTGAGCAACCCGCACAACCCGCTGGGCAAGGCCTTCCCGCGTGCCGAGCTGCAGGCCATTGCCGATATCTGCCTGGAGCACGACGCCTGGATCATCTCCGACGAAATCCATGCCGAACTGTGTTTTGACGGTCGCCAGCACATTCCGATGGCGACACTGAGCCCGCAAATTGCCCAGCGCACCATCACCCTGATGTCGGCCAGCAAGGCCTACAACATCGCCGGGCTGAAAACCTCGTTCATGATCATTCAGGACCGTCACTTGCGCGAGCGCGTCAACCAGGCCCGTTGCGGCATGGTCGACAGCGTCAACCCCCTGGGACTGGAAGCCACCCGCGTCGCTTATAGCGAAGCCGCGCCCTGGCTGAACGAACTCAAGGCCTACCTGCAAGGCAACCGTGACTACCTGGTCGAGGCCGTGCGCAGCCGCCTGCCGGGCATCAGCATGAACATACCGCAAAGCACCTACCTGGCCTGGCTCGACTGCTCGGCGTTGGGCCTGGAGAACCCCCAGCAGTTTTTCCTCGAACAGGCCAAAGTCGGTTTGAGCGCCGGCCTGGACTTCGGCGATGACTGCCAACAGTTCGTGCGCCTTAACTTCGGCTGCCCGCGCTCGTTGCTGGAAGAAGGCATCGCGCGGATGGAACGCAGTTTGCGCAACCTCCACGCCTGATACCGCCCGATTGCAGGAGCGAGCTTGCTCGCGATGGACGTGAACGATAACGCGTTTAACCAGACTGAACGCAGCGCACTGGAGTCGGCGACATACTGTCGTTTGGCAGCCTGGTCGAACGGGCCATGGAAGTGTTTCTGGTGACCTTGCTCGGCGTAGTGCTGGTGGGGCACTGGGACTTCAGCACGCAACCGCCGTTGGCGCGTTATGAGCAGTACACCCGGCCGCTCACTTCATCGCCGAAGCAATCACTTCCACCAGGCTGAGTTGAGTAAAGGGTTTCGGCAGCCTTGGCAGTTTGGCGGCGAAGCCTTCCAGTCGCTCGGCATAACCGGTGGCCAGAATAATCGGTACGGTGGGGTTCAGTATGCGGATCGCATCCGCCAGTTGCGCACCATTCATTTGCGGCATTGCCATGTCAGTGATCACCAGGTCAATGTCCTGTTGCCCGACAAATAGTTCCAGTGCCTGGACAGCGGATGTTGCGCTGACGACTCGATGACCAAGGTCTTCCAGCAACAGACAGGTACTGGTCAGCACCAGGCTGTCGTCATCCACCACCAGGACGCACAGGCGAGGCACATCCGGTGCCACGGGTTCGTCGGCAACAAGGGCAGCCGTGCACTCGGTAGCGACGGGCAACCACAGTTCCGCCGTGGTGCCCTGGTTTTTCTGGCTCTTGAGTACGAACCGTCCGCCCAATTGCGCGATAAAGCCGTGGACCATCGACAACCCCAACCCGGTGCCTTTGCCCAGTCCTTTGGTGGTGAAGAACGGGTCCATCGCCGACGCCAGCGTCGCCTCATCCATCCCCTCCCCGGTGTCGCTGACGCTCAGGCACACATAACGGCCAGCAGCCAGTGCCGGGCGGTTGCCCTTCTGAAACTCTTCACTGCGCGTGCTGATGACGATTTTGCCGCCATGGGGCATGGCGTCACGGGCGTTGGTGGCCAGATTCAACAAGGCCAGTTCAAGTTGGTTGACGTCAGCCATCACCGGTTCGACATCCGCGGGAAAACGCGTTTCCAATACCACTGAAGGTCCCAACGAACTGCGCAAAAGCCCGGAAATACCCTGCACCAGGGCCGGTATCTCAACCGGTTCGGACTTCAGCTCCTGGCGCCGTGCAAAAGCCAGCATGCGCTGGGTGAGGGAGACACCGCGCAAGGCTCCCTGGGTGGCGTTGTCGAGCAAACGCACGACTTTTGGATCATCCGCCAGACGTTTGCGGACGATTTCCAGATTGCCGAGAATGACGGTCAGCAAATTATTGAAGTCGTGGGCGATCCCGCCGCTGAGTTGGCCGATGGCCTGCATTTTCTGCGCCTGGAACAAGGCTTCGCGGGTTTGCTCCAGCGTCTGCTGGGCCTGTGTCGCTTCGGTGATGTCGCGGGTGATCTTGGCGAATCCGAGCAAGGTGCCGGTGTCGCCCCGGATCGGATCGACCACGACATGCGCAAGGAACTGCGTACCGTCCTTGCGCACACGCCAGCCCTTGCTTTCGAATCGCCCTTCACGGATCGCCGTATCCAGCGTTCGCTGCGGCTCACCCGCCTCGCGGTCTTGCGGGGTATAGAACATTGAGAAATGTTCGCCGATCACTTCCTGGGGCAAATAGCCCTTGATGCGCTGCGCACCGAGATTCCAGTTGGTCACGCGTCCATCCGCAGCGAGCATGTAGATGGCGTAGTCCGTGACGCTTTGCACCAGCAAGCGGAATTGCTGTTCACTCTGCTTGAGGACTTCTTCGGCCATTTTACGATCGGTCAGATCACGGGTGATCTTGGCAAATCCCAGCAATTTTCCCGAAGGGTCAATAATCGGATCAATCACCACGTGGGACCAGAAGTGCGTGCCGTCCTTGCGTACGCGCCAGCCTTCGCCTTCGAATCGCCCTTCGTGAATCGCCGTGTCCAGCGCCCGTTGGGGCAAACCGGCACGGCGGTCCTCATTGGTGTAGAAGCGCGAGAAATGCTGGCCGAGGATTTCCGCCTCCTCATACCCCTTGAAACGCTTGGCGCCAGCGTTCCAGCTGGTGATGATGCCGTCGGGGTCAATCATGTAGATCGCATAGTCAATCACCGCATCGATCAACAGGCGAAAACGCTTGTCCTCAACGGCATTCGGCCTGCTTCGATCCTCGCTCATTGAGTTCTCGCATCATCATTGCTTTTCTGGAGTATGAGACAAACCGCATTTGGAAAGCCATGATTCCGGCAGTTTGCTTCGCAGCCTGCAATCCCGGCCTAGCGATAGACGTATTTGGTGATATAGGAATAAAGATCGTTGTAGACGAAATCAGGAACCTGTTTGTCATATTGGCTGGTTTTAAGCAGCTGTAGATGACATTCCTTGACCATCTCGTCACGCTCCTCCATCGAGTAGACGGACCTCCTGAGGATGGTGTCATAAGCGCTGTACACATATGGCTGCAACGTTGACGCTTCGTTCAGATTCCCGTTTGCGTCCAGGGTATAGCGGCTGTGAGCACGCAGTACCCGTTCGCTCAGCGTCCCCAGGCCACGCTCGTACAAGAAGATCTGCGAGCCACTTACCGTCTTTGCGATGAACTCGAACGCAACGAGAACCGCCGGGGCGTTGCTGATACTCGACTCGAGTCTCGAATAGCTGACAAACCGCTCCATCTCCTGCTTTTGCAGGCTGGAGAATGCTCTTTTGATGCTGGACAGATGGGCGAACGCGTGATTACAACCCACGACATGGACTTCGAGTTGATAACCAGGCACAAACTTTGCCAATCCGGCAAAACCGATGTCATCGAACGCGCACTCCATGATGATGTTGTATCCATAAGAAAGCGCGTTGGCGAAGATTTTCGAACCCAGCTCCCTGGCAAACGCTTCTGAATGTTCGTAAGCGTGCAAAACGCCCAACTCGATCATGTCGTCGTAACGCGGGTGTTTTTTTCGATATTCGGGCAGGTACAGTCGAATGTAGTTCCCGTATTTCCCGGATGGCAGCAAGCTCTTTTCCAGCAGGTAAGTCTTGCCCGAGCCCTCCACTCCGGCGGTGATCAGCAACTTCGGGATGGTTTCAGCAGCTTTGTCGGCAAAGAGCGTCGGGTAGATCTCGTCGAACGCCTTGATCACGTCGTCTGAGGAGTAACTGTATTTCGGTACATCTGACATACCTTGATTTCCTTATCAAAGAATTGAGTTGTGATATCCAGCCCTTCCAATAAAACGTACTGGCCCCAATTGTTCAAATCGTTGTTTTAATCAAGGTATGTATTTGTTATTTAACGTAAAAACTCCTACGGCGCAGAATACAAATTCGTTGGGGCAATCGACCACCAGCGCGGCAGTAATTGCCTGACCTTATGCTCGCCGAAACGGTCATCGATCAACATCACCACCCCTTCATCCTGCTCGTTGCGGATCACTCGTCCCGCGGCCTGAACCACTTTCTGCACGCCGGGAAACAGGTAGGTGTAGTCGTAGCCAGCGCCGAAAATCGCGGCCATGCGCTGTTTCAATTGCTCGTTGACCGGGTTCAGTTGTGCCAGCCCCAGGGTGGCGATGAACGCACCAATCAACCGCGCGCCGGGCAAATCGATACCTTCGCCGAACGCACCGCCCAGTACCGCAAAGCCGACACCCTCGCCGTCTTCGGTGAATCTGTCGAGGAAGTCCTGGCGTTGTGCCTCACCCATGCCTCGGGATTGTGACCACAATTCGATCTGCGGGTGCCGCTCGGCCAGCAACTGCGCCACTTGCTGCAAATAGTCGAAACTGCTGAAGAACGCCAGGTAATTGCCGGGACGCTGGGTGAACTGGTTGGCGATCAGCTCGACTATCGGCGCCAGCGAGGCTTCCCGATGCACGAACCGCGTGGAGATCTGATTGACGATGTGCACTTGCAACTGGTCGGCATGAAACGGCGATTCGACGTCGATGCACACGGTGTTGGCCGGTGTGCCCAATAGATCGGCGTAATAGTGGCGAGGGCTGAGGGTCGCGGAAAACAGTACGGTGCTGCGTGCGGCGATCAGGCGTGGCCCGATGAAACCGGCGGGCACCACGTTGCGCAGGCACAGTTGCGAAAGACATCGTTTGCGGTCGAGGTCGCGTTTGCTGATGTCGAACAGAAACTGTTCATCGAAGAGTTCGGCCACTCGGCAGAACTGCAGCATCTCGAAGTAGAAACTCTGTAACGCACTGTCCAGCCCTTGCGGGTGATCGTTCAGGTAATCACCGATGCTGGCACCGCAGGAAGACAGCGCCTGAAGCAATTTTTCCGGGGGCTTGTCATAGGCCTGGTAGGCACCTGATTGCAGGTTATGCAGGGCATTCCATTCACGGTTGACCCGTTGCAGCGGCTTTTTCAGCGCTTCGGGCGCGGTTTTTCGTACGCCGTTGAGGGTCGATTGATCGAGGCTGGCGCTATACATCTGACGGCCACGCTCCACCAGATTGTGCGCTTCGTCCACCAGCACCGCGACAGTCCAGTGGTTGGCCTGGGCCAGACCGAACAGCAAGGCGCTGAAATCGAAGTAATAGTTGTAGTCCGCAACCACCACGTCCGCCCAGCGGGCCATTTCCTGGCTCAGGTAATACGGGCAGACCATGTGTTCCAACGCAACCTGACGCAAGGCGCCCTGATTCAACAGGTTGAGCCCGCTGGCGGCCTGGCGTGCCGCCGGCAAACGGTCATAGAAGCCCTGGGCCAACGGGCAGGACTCACCGTGGCAGGCCTTGTCCGGGTGCTCGCAGGCCTTGTCCCGGGCGACCATTTCCAGCACCCGCAAGGGTGGCGCATCGGCGCTGTCGAGGATCACCTGGGCGGCGTCCAGAGCCAGTTTTCGTCCCGGCGTTTTCGCCGTCAGGAAAAACACCTTGTCCAGTTGTTGGGGGGCCAGGGCCTTGAGCATTGGAAACAGCGTACCGACGGTCTTGCCAATCCCCGTCGGCGCCTGGGCCATCAGGCAGCGGCCCGTGCTCACCGCCTTGAACACCGACTCGGCCAGATGACGCTGGCCCGGTCGAAAACCGGCATGGGGGAACGCCAGCTGCTGCGCCGCCCGATTGCGCGCCTCGCGATGAGTCATTTCCTGCTCGGCCCAGTGCAGGAACCGTTCGCAATGTTCCTCGAAGAACGGCTTCAGCTGTGCGGCGCTGAACGCTTCGAGCAGACAGGTTTCCTTTTCGCTGACGATGTCGAAGTACACTAGCGCCAGGTTGATCTGCTCAAGGTCGAGCTTGCAGCACATCAACCAGCCGTAGACTTTCGCCTGGGCCCAGTGCAGTTGACGGTGGTTGGCGGGTTGCTTGCTCAAGTCGCCACGGTAGGTTTTGACTTCTTCCAGACAGTTTTGCCCGGGATCGTAGCCATCTGCCCTGCCCTTGACGGTCAGGTTCTGATATTGCCCTGCGAGCGCAACTTCACTCTGATAACCCTCGCTGCGCCGGGATGCCACGGTGCGATGACCGACGATGCCTTCCAGCGCGGTCGGCGACGGCGTGAAGCGCAGGTCGAGATCACCGACCTTGGCGGTGAACTCACACAGCGCCCGCACCGCGATGCTATAGCTCAAGCGTCTTGCTCCGCCCATTGCACGTAGCACACGGCAATCGGCATCTGGTGCTCATGGCAGAACTCCAGCCAGCGCAGCTGGTTATCCTGCAGGCGATCGCCGGGGCCTTTGACTTCGATCATGCGGTAGGTCTTCTGCTGCGGCCAGAACTGGATCAAATCCGGCATGCCGGCGCGATTGGCCTTGATGTCCAGCAGCAAGCGATTGAACCAATGCTTGAGGTGCTCGGCCGGCAGGCAGTCGAGGGCCTGTTCCAGCAGCTCCTCGCTGAGCACGCCCCAGAACACGAAGGGCGACTGCACGCCCCACTTTTGCGCGTAGCGTTCACGAAGGGTCTGCCGGTAACGACCGTCATCGAGTTCGGCCAGGCATGCCTGGAACAGGTCGGCACGTCGACTGTGGAAATCCTCACTCAGCAGATCCACCGGACCGCGTTGGAACGGGTGGAAAAACGCCCCTGGCAACGGCGCGAAGATCGCTGGCCAGCACAACAGGCCGAACAGCGAATTGATCAAGCTGTTTTCAACGTAATGGACCGGCGCCGCCTCTTCAGACAAGTGCGCCTGGACGTGGTACTCCACCGACAAGGCCGGATCGACCCTGGGCAATTGCAGGTCCAGGCGCACCATTTCCCGAGGGGATGCCCGCTTCATCGCCGGCCCGCCGAGTTTGCGCCGCAGCCTGGGCAGCACACGAAGCAATTGTTGCTGTTCGGCAGCGCTTTGCGGGGATTGCCCGGCCTGGGTCGCGAGCTCCAGCGCCAGTTCATATTCCTCGCAGCGCTCCAGTACGCGAATCAGACGCAGGCGCGCACCGGGATAGGCGCACTGGCGGTACAGGGCCAACGCGGTGGAAAGGTCGGCAATGCGCTCGCAGTGTTGACCGATCTGGAACAGCAGCTTGTCTCGACGTCTTTGCAGCCAGGGATTGCTCAGTGTCAGGCCGTTGATCCGCTCGACGACCTCCGCCAGCGCCTCACCGGCCTCGAACTGCTGCTGTTGCTCATACAGGAACAGGCAGGCGTCCACGTCCTCACGGCTGCGCAAACCGCGGGAGTCGGCGCTGAACTCGACTTTTTCGTAGGTGAAGATGCCCAGATCGGCGAGCACGAATTCGGACCAGTCCTGGTAAAGATTGCCGAAAAACATCAAGCGCAGTCGATCGCACAGGCCCATGATGGTCAGACTGTAGAGGCAATCGTCCAGTGTCGGGCACCAGTCGCGGAAGCTTTGCGTTTCTGGATAGCGCTCGCTCAGCGCCGGCAACCAGTCGGCTTTTTTGCCCTTGGGTTGATCGATGGCGCTGCCCAGGCATTGTACGATCTCGGCCTTGAGCAAGACCTCGAACAGCGTTTCAAGCGTCAACGGCGCCTGTGAATCGATCCAGCCCAGCGCCAGTAACGGGCCGGCGGCGCTGGCGATGTCGCCGATCTCGACGTAATGCAGCTTGCCGGCCCTGAAGTGAATGCCCTTGCGCATGACCATTCTGACCAGCAGGCCCCGGGACTCACGCGGCAGGCCATTGAATTCACGAATGAAGCGCTGCTCCTCGAGGCTCAGTACATCGGCATAGCGATGCTCAAGCCAATCAAGCACTTGCATGAAGTTATTGAGGTAATAGAACGGGTCTTCAAGAGGATTTGCAGTCACAGGAAAAAGGGCCATGGCAAGCGAATACTGGTTATGCGTACAGATACCAGTTACGCCCTGCCCGATGCAAACGAAAAGGGATAAAAGGCGGCACTGACAGGTAATTTTCAGCGGATGTCGAACTTTCTGCCTTTGCGCGGCACCAACCGCGTTAGAGCTGCGGTCGTTTGCGGCCATGACAGCGTTTTTTGGAGTATGAGAGGTGGATATGAACATCAAGACTTTCGGCCTGCCCCTGGCAATCGCGGCCTTTCTGGCACTGGCCGGCTGCTCGACGCCAACGGTAGTGACGTTGCAGAACGGCACACAGTATCTGACCAAGGACATGCCTAAAACCAAGACCAAGGACGGCTTCTTCGAGTTCGAGGACATTTCCGGAGCCAAGGTCAGAGTCAACGCCAATGACGTGTCCACGATCCGTCGTGAGGACTGAGTAGCGCGTTTTCCTTGATCACGCTCCCCCCTGCTTGTCCCCCGGGTGTGGCAGGTTTCGATACCTGCCTTACACTGCGATACACCCAGTGCGAGCGAATGTTTGCGCAGGCATGACGTCATGATTCAGGTGAAGCCGGAATGAAAACGCTCACACCCCTTTTGGCCTCTCTCCTCGCCGCCGGCGCGTGCGCGGCAACGAGCCTGTGCGCCGGTGCCGCCACGTCTTCACGAGAGTTCAAGACCAGCTTCGATTGCGCCTCGACCAGGGCATCCATCGAAAAACTGATCTGTCGCGACCCGCAGCTGGCGCAAATGGACATCGAACTGCAGCGCCTCTATCTACTGGTGCTGACGGATGACCACGCCGTACCGCCTCGAAACAAGGTCGAAATCGACCAGCAGTTCTGGCTCGACGCCCGTAATCAGTGCGCCACGGATCGCGAGCCCAAGGCATGCACGATCCGTAGTTATGCCGAGCGCGCCTATCAACTGCGCCAGGGCTCAGCCATTGCCAGGACCAAAGATCCCAGCCGCCTGACTGAAGGCCCCGTGGCGTTTCGTTGCGCGGGATTGAACGCATTGGTCGCGGCCACCTTTTTTACGGTCAACCCGGCTGTCGTGTACCTGAAGTGGGCGAACACCTCCGTCACCCTGAACCAGCAGCCGAGCAGTATCGGCACCCGATACGGCGGCAAGGATTTCAGGGGCAGCTACAGCTTCTGGTACGACGGCGACGACGCCTTGTTGCAGATGCCGGGCTCGGCGGAAATGAGTTGCAAGGCCGAGCCGGTTGGCTGATGACGCACCGGGACGTCCTGTCCCGATGGCCTGAACCGCTTAGCTACCGGTGCGAATCTTGTTCCACACGCGGGTGCGAATCCGGTCGATGTCCAGCGGCATGGCTTCCAGCGCGAACAATTTGCCCATCATTTCCGGGCTCGGATAGACCTTGGTGTCGTTCTTGATGGCCGGCTCGATCAAGCTGTCGGCCTGTTCGTTGCCATTGGCGTAATGCACGTAGTTACTGATATCGGCCATGACGTCCGGGCGCAGCAGGTAGTTCATGAAGGCGTACCCGGCCTTTTCGTCCGGGGCGTCGACGGGCATGGCCACCATATCGAACCAGATCGCCGCACCTTCCTTGGGAATCGAATAACCGATGTCGATACCGTTCTTGGCTTCCCTGGCGCGGTTTTCCGCTTGCAGGATGTCGCCGGAGAAGCCGACGGCCACGCAGATGTCGCCGTTGGCCAGATCACTGGTGTATTTGGACGAATGGAAATAACTGACATACGGCCGGACTTTCAACAGCAACGCTTCAGCCTTCTTGTAGTCTTCCGGTTTTTTACTGTGAGGCGGCAGGCCCAGATAGTTCAGGGCAGCGGGCAACAACTCCGGGCCGTTGTCGAGAATGGCCACGCCACACTTCTGCAGTTTTTGCATGTTCTCGGGTTTGAAGATCAGGTCCCAGGAATCCACCGGTGCGTTGTCGCCCAGGACTGCTTTGACTTTGGCAATGTTGTAGCCGATCCCGGTACTGCCCCACAGATACGGAAAGCCGTGCTCGTTACCGGGATCGTTGGTCTGCAAGGCCTTGAGCAGCACCGGATTGAGGTTTTTCCAGTTCGGCAACTGACTCTTGTCGAGTTTTTTCAGCGCCTTGCCTTCAATTTGCCGCGCCATGAAGTGGTTGGACGGAAACACCACGTCGTAACCGGATTTGCCGGTCATCAGCTTGCCATCGAGGGTTTCATTGCTGTCGTAGACGTCGTAAGTGAAGGCGATGCCGGTGTCTTTCTGGAAGTTTTTCGTGGTATCCGGTGCGATGTAGTCCGACCAGTTGTAGATCTTGACGGTGTCGGCGGCCTGACTGATTGAAGCGACGAGCATCAGCGGAGCAAGGGTGAGTGTCTTTCGGATCATGAGTCGATTCCTGTAGAGGCTGTTTTTGTTTGGCAGGCAATCAAGCGATCAGCTTTCAACTTTCTATTTTCAAAAAATCAAAACATAGGTCTTGCGCACGGTTTCCTGGATATCCCAGATGCCGAGGGTGTTGGCGGGCAACATCAGTGCGTCGCCGGCTTCGATGTGCAGGGTTTCGCCGCCGTCATCCGGAGTGAAGGTGCAGCGGCCCTGGATGAAGTGACAGAACTCCTGGGCGACGATCTGCCGCCGCCAGCGACCGGGCGTGCACTCCCACACCCCGGTTTCGACGCCGTCGTCGCGCTCGACGCTGGTGGTCGATGCGACGGCCACGGGCAAGCCCAGCGGCACGGCGACCGGGTTCGACTCTTTCAGTGTCAGGGTGGCGGTGTTCTTGAATTGCGTGATGCTCATGGGAGTACCTGTCGATGATGCCTATGGATGAAGAGCGCGTCGGTCAGTGCATGAAACCTTCCATGAACCCCGCGACCCCGCTGGCAAGCTTGCGCCGCCAGGGCGCGGTGGCCGGGTTGGCCAGGGTCTGGTCTTCGTGGACGAAGCTGCGGATGATCGCGTTGTAGCCGAGCCAGCGGCAGGGTTCGGGTTCCCAGGCCCTGAGCGCATCGAGCCCGCGCCGGGGGATGACCCACGGCTGGTGAACCAGCTCGGTGTCGCGCTGCAGGATCAGGTCGGCGAGGGTTCGCCCGCCCAGGTTGCTGGCGCCCACCCCCTCCCCGCCATAACCGCCGGACAAGGCGATGCCACTGGCGTGGTCGCAGAGCATGTGCGGCTTGAAGCGCCGCGACATACCCAGATTGCCGCCCCAGCCATGGGTGATCTGCACGTTCTTGAGCTGCGGGAACAACTCGCCGAACAGATAGCGGCGCAGCTCGATTTCGCTGCGGGTCAGGTTGAAGTCATGGCGCAGCTTGCCGTCAAACTGGTAGCCGCCGCGCGCGCCGAAGATCAAACGGTTGTCAGCCGTGCGCTGGCCATAAGTGACCTGACGGCTGCTTTCGCTGAACGCCTGGCCGTTGCTCAGGCCAATTTCATCCCAGGTAGCCGCGGATAAAGGCTCGGTCGCGACGATCAGGCTCTGTACCGGCAATTGGTAACGCCCGAGCGGCGGCAGCGTGACCGAATAACCTTCCACCGCCGGCACCACCCAGCGGCTGCGAACCGAGGCTTGCGCCGTGCGCAGGCTACCCGCCTGCCAGTGGGTGACCGGACTGTTTTCGTAGATTCTGACGCCCATGCGCTCGACCGTGCGCGCCAGACCACGGACCAGTTTGGCCGGGTGCAGGGTCGCGACGTGAGGTGCGTAGATCCCGCCATAGGGCTTGGCGATGCGGATTTGCTGCGCCAACTGCTCCGGGTTGAGCCAGCGGTAATCGTTTTCGTTGAGGCCCTGCTTGTGTAGCGAGTCCAGATACTGGCGAAGGCTTGTTTCCTGTTCGGGGTACCGGGCGGCACAGTACAGTACCCCGCCTTTGCGGTAATCGCAGGCGATGCCTTCGCGTTCGAGGACGATTTCCACTTCATCGGGAATGTTGTGCAGCAGGTCATAGGACGCCCGGCGCTGCACGGGCGACAAATCGGCGAGTAGCCGGTCTTCCCCCAGCAGATTGCCCATCAGCCAGCCGCCATTTCGCCCCGAAGCGCCAAAACCGGCGGTTTGCGCCTCGATGATGGCAATCTTCAGCCCCGGTGCCTGAAGTTTCAGGTAGTACGCCGTCCAGAGCCCGGTGTAGCCCGCGCCGATAATGGCGACGTCGACATCCAGATCCTCGGCCAGCGCCGGACGAGCCAACAGTGGCTCGTCGAGTTGGTCCATCCACAAACTGATAGTGCGCCACGCCGGCATGCAGGACTCCGCCACTCAAACTTCGATGGCGGTGATCCTAGTGCGTGGGCTCAGAGACTGTCTTGCGCGCGTGCACGCAAAGAAATTTGTTTGGCGTAGGCCTTGGGCGACTGGCCGGTGTGCTGGCGGAAACAGCTGTAGAACGCCGACAGCGAATTGAACCCGGCGGCAAAGGCCAGTTCGTCGATACGCAGCGGCGGTGTGGCGTTATCCAGTGCGGCAAGCAGGTGTCGCAGGCGCGCCTGGTTGACGTAGCGATAGAAGCTCTGGCCCAACACCTGATTGAGCAGATAGGAAATCTGATTGCGGCTGTAGCCGCACTCCTTCGCCACCCGCTGCAGATCGAGCTCTGGATCGAGGTAAGGCTGCTGGCGTTGGAAATATTGCTGCAAGTCCTCGGCCATGAAGCTCAACTGACGGGGCGACAATCCGAGCCGACTCACCGCCGGACGCTGGTTGTTGGCGGCCTTGCTGGGGGGCTGCTCATGCACCAGTGACGCGTATTCGTTGACCCGCCAGATCAGCCCGTCCTTGACCGTGATCGCCTCGCTGGCGCGGAACGACACCAGGCCGTCCCCGCCACGCAGGGTAATGCGGTACTGAATGAATGCGGTGTTGCCATCAAGGCGGATACGGTCGGAATGCTCGAGCGCCTCATCCGGATCCCTCGGCATGCTGCTGCGCACGTATTCACGCAATTCGGCCAGGCCCATCACCCGATTCTGGAAAAAATCGCTGTACAGGACGTCCGGGTGATACAGCGCCATGACCCCATCCAGGTCCCGGTGTTTCCAGCGCAAGTGGTAGCGCATGACCGTTTCGCCCGTGGCCTGGGTTTGCTGCGGGCCATCATCCTCGACGTGCATAAGGGTCTCGAAGAAAAGAAACGACTTTGCCGAACTTCTGCCGTCGCTTCAATGGTCACCCGCTGGCAACCTTTTATCGGAAAATTCGCCGACTCGTGCGCTGGATCAAGAAAGCGCGAGGCAATCGCCAAACGGACTGAAAAAAACACATGATTTTCACATCCGGGTGCTACTTTTAAAGTCTGTCACCGGTTGAACCAATGAAGGTTCTTCCCTCCTACCATGAGCTAATGGAAGCGCTCGATGAAGAAGGCGGGCAACATATGAATAAAGGGTTCAGTAAGGTTACGTTTCCAAACGCCTGTCAGCTGATGCGCTGGCATTTTCATCCCATGGGTTTCGAGGCGAGCATGGACGCCCCGGGCAGCATGATTGCCCGTCTGTTCGATCGCGCCACTGGCGAGACCATGATCGCCATTGCCGGTATTCCTTGTGCAACGGTCATGAATGCAGCCGATGTAGAGCGAATAATCGAAGCCGTGGAGGATGAGCTTGAAACGTTCATTCCCCCGATGGCCCTCAGGAGTTATGCCTGAAGGTCGAAAAAACACAAAAGCCCACTTTACGTGGGCTTTTTGTTGGGCAAGCGCGCTCAATGCAGCCCCGCCGCTTTGCAGGCATCGATGAAGTTCGCCCCTTTTTTGTCCATCGCGGTTTTCACCAGTGCATTGGCTTTTTGCAGCGCCGGGCTGGGTTGGGTCCATTGCTCGGGCGGCAGTGGTCGGGACCAGGCTTGCACGCTTTGCGGCAGGGTCGGGCGGCCCTTGCGGTGGGCCCACTCGGCGATCAGGTAGGGCATTTTCCAGAAGGTCAGGACGCGGCGGACGTACCACCAGCGCAGGGGCCATGGCGTGCGCTTGCCATAACCGTAACGGTGACGCTGTTCGGCGCTCAGGTGCTCGGCGCCATCGTCTAATGAGCCCATGAAACGTGCCCCTTTACGCTCTATCTCAAACGTATGCAGGCCTTCATAAGGCTTGAGCTCGTCCTCGGTTGGCGTCAGGCCCAGAACAACGAGCATGGGGTTGGGCGTATCGACCAACTCCCCTTCTTCCATGTAGTTGCGAATGGCCGTCCACATGCCCAGTGCATGGGCATCGCTGGGCTGGGCCGACAGGATGAATTGCACGGTGTCGCGCGCTTCGTCCTCCAGGCCCATGCCGAAGGTGTAATCGCGCATCGCGCCGTAGCTGGTGACGCCCTGGCTGCGAGCGACCCAGGCCACCACGCTTTCCCAGGGCACGATCAGCACGCGGTGGGTGGTGTCGTCGATGTAGCAGACTTCGCGACGCTGGCGGTTGAAGCGCACCGGGTAGCTTTTGGCCAGGGTGCGGACGTTGGAGAGCATGCCGTAAATAACGGCACCAATAGGGAGAATCGATGCGACGCTAATTTTGCCGCCTGCCTCTATAAATAGGAGTAAATCTCGCCATGGATACCTAAAGTTTTCTGGATAAAAGAGCACCCCGTACAGGATGAATAGGCTTGGAGCTATGAAAGCTACAAACAAAGGAATCCAGATTCCAAACGCTAATCTTTTTCCCTGCTCCACCATCCCGTAGTTGCTCCCCCCCAACTCCAGATAGGTCTCATTCATCGCCGAAAAATGACGCCGAGAGACCGGCACCTGCCCGGTGTACACCGGCAACGGCGCCAGAAACAGCGTTTCATTCAAGCCCCGAACCCGCAGCTCCCCGGCGCTGGGCCGTTGGCTGCGAATGTCCGGTGCCGGCTTGGTGGTTTCCGGTTTATTTTTGCGTTTGAACAGTTGGCTAAACATCGACCGTCGCCATTTCGTCTCGGGTGAACCACCAGTGAGTCCACTTTCTCGTTTGCAACGGCGCGCTCAATGCAGCCCCGCCGCTTTGCAGGCATCGATGAAGTTCGCCCCCTTCTTGTCCATCGCGGTTTTCACCAGTGCGTTGGCTTTTTGCAGCGCCGGGCTGGGCTTGGCCCATTGTTCGGGGGGCAGTGATTGGGACCAGGTTTGCACGCTTTGCGGCAGGGTCGGACGGCCCTTGCGGTGGGCCCACTCGGCGATCAGGTAGGGCATTTTCCAGAAGGTCAGGACGCGGCGGACGTACCACCAGCGCAGGGGCCATCTCGTCGGTTGGGGATACCCATAACGCTTTCGGTAGGCGTCATCCATGCCGTCATCGAGGTCGCCCATGAACCGGGCGTCAAGCCGCTCGATTTCAAACGTGTGCAACCCTTCATAGGGTTTGAGCTCGTCTTCGCTCAAGGTGATGCTTAACGCAGCGAGCATGGGGTTGGGCGTATCGACCAACTCCCCTTCTTCCATGTAGTTGCGAATGGCCGTCCACATGCCCAGTGCATGGGCATCGCTGGGCTGGGCCGACAGGATGAATTGCACGGTGTCGCGCGCTTCGTCCTCCAGGCCCATGCCGAAGGTGTAATCGCGCATCGCGCCGTAGCTGGTGACGCCCTGGCTGCGAGCGACCCAGGCCACCACGCTTTCCCAGGGCACGATCAGCACGCGGTGGGTGGTGTCGTCGATGTAGCAGACTTCGCGGCGCTGGCGGTTGAAGCGTACCGGGTAGCTTTTGGCCAAGGTACGGACGTTGGAGAGCATGCCGTAGATGAAGGCGCCGATAGGGAATATGAAAGGGAGAGAGACTTTGGTCGTAACCTCGAAGAACAAGACTAGTTCTTGCAATGGGTTCTTGAAGTTTTCCGGATAAAAAAGCGCCCCGTACATAATGAGTAGGCTTGGAGCTATGAAAGCTACAAACATCGGCATCCAAAACATAAACGCCAGTCTTTTCCCCAGCTCCACCATTCCGTAGTTGCTCCCCCCCAACTCCAGATAAGTCTCATTCATCGCCGAAAAATGACGCCGAGAGACCGGCACCTGCCCGGTGTACACCGGCAACGGCGCCAGAAACAGCGTTTCATTCAAGCCCCGAACCCGCAGTTCCCCGGCGCTGGGCCGTTGGCTGCGAATGTCCAGTGCCGGCTCAGAGCTTTCAGGCTTGTTTTTGCATTTGAACAGTTGGCTAAACATCGACCGTCGCCATTTCGTCTCGGGTGAACCCCCAGTAAGGGGCATCGCCCGTACCACGGGGCAAGCTGTCCACGGCCTCAAGCTTGAATCGGCCCTCAGTCGGCAAACGTACCCCCCGCACTGTGGCGATGCGCAGGTCGCTCAGGACGAAACAAGTGCGGTGAAGCAAGTCGCGCCCGGGCTCCAGTTGGTAACCGATGTTGATCGCCAGGGCGAAATCCCATTTTTGTATACCTTTGCCGATGGGCAGGTGTAGGGTCAGGGCCTCCTCTTCCTGGCTGGCGACCACGGCAACCGCCGCCCATGCCGCGCTGCATTCCTGCCAGCGGGCCGGCGGTAACTGCCGACTGTGGGGCCGAGGGCGATTCAGATCGCGGGTTTGACGATAGGCCTGCAAATGCAGCTGACGACTGTCCATTTCCCGGGTGCGCACGCCGGGCAGTCGCAGTTGCACATAGGTGCGTTCACCCTCGCGCACCAGTTCGCAGGTGGGCTGTTGCACCACCCGCGCCAACGCGCTCCAGTCCTCGGCCAGGCTGCGTTGCAGATTGGCCTTGCCCCAGGCGCTGGCTTGCAGCCATTTTTGCAGTTCGTCCAGGTTGAAGTAGTTGTACAAACCTTCGCCCACCAGTTGCAGGGCCGTGCCGATCAGCCCCACCAGGTTGGCCCTGGCAGCGATGCTCAGCAGCCGTGGACTGGCTTCGGCCCAGGCCAGCGCCCGCAGTTCGGTGGGTTTTTTGAGGATCTGGTTGATGATCGACGTCGTGTGTTTGGCGCCCCAGGTGTTGGTGCCCACGAGGATGCCGTCGCCAGCGATTTGCAGGGTCGTGGCTGCCAAGGCCTGGTGATTGCCTTGGGCCAGAGCTTTAGCCCATTGTCGGGAATGCTTGCCTAGATCGATTGCCGCAGCCGCAGCACCAAATCCAAAGGCACCCAACCCAGCGATACCACTCCAGTGTCCTAGACGGCTCATGGTGTTGAGCTTGCCTGCAACACTGTCCATCTGCACGATATGTGCCTGAAGGACCGTCACTGACAGGCCCTGTACAGCGGCAAAACCTGCTGCCGAGATTCCAATCAAGGACTCAGCGAAAGCCGCTTTATCAGAGAAAGAACGGTCATTGTTTTTAATGATCGCACTCAACACCTCCACAAACTTCTGCCCCTGATAAACAAACAGCAACAACGCAATCCCGTCGCCCCCGGACTTCAACGCACTCATCAGAGGCTGGCCAAACGTCCCCGTGGCGCGAAAATCACGCACCGTGCGCACCATTTCGTCACGCAGCGCCGGGGCCATGCCATCAATCACGGTGCCGATTTGCCAGGGCCCACCCGCGCCGACGGTCAGGGCCCGGCTCAGCTGGTCTTCCAGCGGGACCAACGCGGTCTTGAGACTGATGATCCGCTGGTTAAGCCTCTGCTCGCCGCCGGGCTCGGTCAGGCCATAGATTTGCCGCGCCAGCTCGCGATGGCGCTGTTTGTAGGTGTCCTTGAGCTGGCGGCGCAGGTCGAGCGCGGCATCGCGGGTCTGGTTGAACGCCTGGATTTCGGCCGCCGACGACGCCCGCAGGGTCAAGCCGCTGCGGGAAAATTCGCGTAGAAGTTGCAGGCGTGCCGGTACGCCCAGGTCACGAATGAAGCTGTTGGGGTCAATTGAAGCTCCCTGGCGGAAATCTCGAAGCGCTAGATCGAGCCTGTCCGCAATCTTCAATTGCCTCGCCGGGTTATACGCCCCATCCAACAAACTCTGCAGCCCCCTGAATCGCGTATTCAGGTCCTCAAAATTCGGCAACCGCTCGTTCATCAGGCTTCTGAACTGATTGCTCAGCACCTGCACGTTGGCAAGGTTTTCCGGCGCCGTGCCGAGGGTGATCGAGAAACTGCTCAGGTCCATGAGTTTCTTGCTCACGTCGAGCTGATCGACCTGGGTCAGGGTGTCCAGCCCCGGCACGACGGTGAGCAGGTTGCTTTGCAGGTAGGCGGCCAGTTTTTCGATGGCTTCGCGGTTCCCGCACAGGGCCGCCACGCAGACGAATTCGGTTTCCAGGCGATGGCGGATCTGGGCATCGTTGCGGAAGTCGTAATACCAGGCGGCACGGTGAAAATGTCCGGCGACGATCATGTTCAAGCGGTCTTCGCGAATGACCTGCAGACGCTTGTGCCAGTGGCTGAGCAGCGTTTGCTGCCGGCGGACGGATGCTTCCATCTCCGCCCGATTGACCAGATGATCAATGCCACGCTGACCGATAGCCTCGCCGTGCAATGCTTCCCAGGTTTGCCCGTGGAGTCTGGCGATGGTGCTCTGATGTTTTTGCCACAGCACTGCGCCCAAGGCGTCCTGCAGGTTGACGGTGGCTCGCGCATAGGGATCGCTTGTCGCGGCCTTGCGCCAATGGGCCTCATCGCCATGGATCGGCGGGCCGTCATGGTCACGCCGGATGCGCAGATACTCCTCAAGGGCGGCCTGCTGCGCAGCGTCGGTGTCTTCTATCAGGGTTTTGACATCGGCATCGCGGGTGGCCAGCGCCTCAAGGCGCGCCGGTGTCACCTCGTACAAGGACTGGATGTAGGCGCCGGTGAGGTACTGGCGCTGGGCCGCGTCGTCGGCGCTCCACTGCTCGATCCAGTCCGCGACGTTCAGTTGGGCGCTGGCCAGATCGCGCATCACGCCAAAGTCATCGCGCAAGACCAGGAACAGGCAGTCGTTCTGATAACTCCCCAGCACCAGGCTGGTGAGTGCTTCGATCGCCGTGGCCTTGAACAGCGACCTGTCTTCCCAAACGTAAGGCTGGCGCTCTTGCGGATGGGCGCCCTCAGGCAATGACTCGCGGCCCTGGGCGGGCGCGTCCGCTTCCGCAACCTCGGCCAGCCAGGTTTGGGCCTGGCGCCGGCTCAGCAAATCGGCGCCGCCCCGGTCCGGACAGGCTTTGGCCAGCTCGATGCGTTGCATCAAGCGCTCACGCTCGGCGGCGTCCTTGAGCACTTGCGAACACTTGTAGGCCGTCCACTGGATTTCCGAATAGCTGGCAAACAAGGTGTGTTGCCGGGCGAAGACCAAATGAGGCTCGCCAACCGACGTGGTGCGCGTATCGCCCGCCACTTCCGGGCCCTGCCACAACAGCTTGCTGATCTGCCCCTGCTCGACGCGGTATTCATGCAGGTAGCCGGTGCCGTTGTCGATGATGTACAGGTAACCGTCGCGCAGCAGGCGTATGCCCAGGGGCTGGCTGTTCAGCTTGAACGGCAGGGTCAGTTCGGATGAAGGGTCGAGGTGCTCGACCAGTCCATAGCGCAGCGGCAGCAACTGCACTTTTTCGCTCATCAAGGGGCACAGGCCGATGGGCGAACGGATGTCTTGGGCGCTCTTGGCCATGGCGGCAATGTTGGCCGCGCCTCGGAGCGGTGGTTGGGCTGTCACGGCACGTCTCCCGGTAGCTGGGTCGAGCGCTGATATGCCAGCTCCGCTGCACGTTGCACGCGGCTCAACGGTGAGTGTTGGGTCGACACCGTCAGCAGTTCGACGATGTCAGGGTGATCGCTCAATGGCTGGCCGGATAGATAGGCATATACATTGGCGTAGAGGGTGATTTCCTGCTCCGAGGTGAAGCCGAGCCGATGCGCCTCCCGCGCTGTTTTTTCGGCAAACTGCAGGCGCTCCCGGTCTGGGCAGGACGCCATGAAACCGGGAAAATAACGCTGCAGGTGATCGTTGAGGTCGAGTACCACATGATGAAACTGCGCCTCTTCCAGGGCCGTGAGTTCCTCCTCGGTCAACCGATAGGTATCGCTGCTGCCTGGCGCGGGGTTATCCGGACGCTTATGTTGTAGCCACGCTGCCTGAAGACCATCCGGCAGGCACAGGTGCTGGACGGGGCCGAACCAGCGCGCACTGTTGGCTTGCCGTGCAAGGTCAAACAAATGATGCATGACGGCTGGGTCGGCGATGCGTGGCATGACCTCCCCCGCGCTCGGGTGCTTGACGGTCAGGAGATGACGCCAGTGCTTTAGAAGCGTTGACACATCGGCATCGCTGAACAGCAAAAAACCCCACTCCAGTGCTGCGTTTTCCTGAAAGTGAGCCAGCACAGGATCGTCTGCGCCGTTGAGGGTGACCAGACGCGGTGAAATATCCGCCAGTTCCTGCCAGCGCGTACCCTGGTAGAGGCCATGGACCGGGTTATCCCAACGGCTCAGACGTTGCGGCAGGTTGGGGACACTGACACCGTCCAGAAGCAGGTACGCCGATACAGACCATGGCAAATCATCCGGCAATGGAGGTAACTCAAGCATTGTCTTCACCTATTTGCTGTTGGGCGGCTTCACAAACTGCGCAGATTGGTTGTCTGGCCATCAGGGCCAGACGCTGCGTGCGGGGTAACAAGGGCACTTGCAGGGCGGATGCGGTTGTTGGAGCAGCGGACAGCGGTGGTAACCCCGCCATCGGCACACCGCCCTCGACAATGGCCACACTGCTGAAGATCCCGCCCGAATGGATCACGAGGTGATGGCCGCCGGCCGACAGCGTCAGGCTCGCCTCGGCATCGATCACCACTTGGCTGGCGGTGACTCGCGCCTGTGGACCGGCCTGGATCACCCAGGTGCCTTCAACCGTGGTACTGCTGTTGCTGCCGACGTTGAGCAGGTCGTGGGTGCCGATGACGGTGCTGCGCATCCCGTCGGTGGTGTGCCGTTCATCCGCCTTGATCAGGCTGGTGCTGTTGGCGTCAACCTGCTCGACGCGGTTGCGGCGGATCAGGCTGTGGCTGTCATTGAGGATCAGTTGCTCGACATCGCGCTCGGCCCGCAGGTAGATTTTTTCCTGACCGGCGCGGTCTTCGATCATCAGTTCGTTGTACCCACCGGTGTGCGGCGAACTGTGGCTGCGCAGCACGGTTCGGGTCCTGTGCTCGGGCAAGGGATAAGGCGCGGACATGACCTTGTTGGCCACGCAGCCGGTGATCAGCGGTTGATCCGGATCGCCCTCCAGAAAAGTCACCACGACTTCCATGCCGATGCGCGGCAGGGTCACCGAACCGAAGTTTTCCCCGGCCCAACTCGATGAAACGCGGATCCAGCAGCTGCTGCGTTCGCTGTTGAGTTCGGCACGATCCCACGGGAACTCGCACTTCACCCGGCCGAACTCATCGCAGTAGATTGCTTCGTGTTCAGGCCCGGTCACTCGCGCCGTCTGGCTGACCAATGGAGGGCGGCGCGGCGGCAGCGGTGGACGGAAAACCACCTGCGCGGGGATCACGCGGAACGTGTTGCGATAGCCTTGGGTGAAACCGTCGGCGGCCTTGACGTCAGGGGTGACCGCCTCTTCGAGCACATTGGGTTGTCGGCCATCGTGGGAAACACTGAGCAACAGCCATAAGTCGTTGCACTTTTCCCGGGGGTGGTCCGTCAGGTCGAACAGATGGCCGCAACGCAGGTGTGGCTGATCGCTCTCACCCTCGCCCAATTCATAGTCGCTGCGATGCCGCTCCAGCGCCTGACGGGCAAGTTGGTCGCCGCGCTTTTCGTTCCCCAGCAACAACGGGTAGCGATAATCCTCCAGTTCCGGGGTGGATTCGGCGCTGAAACGGCTTTCGAGCAACAGGCTCGGGCGTTTCAGGTCGTAGTCACGCCGGGTGACGGTACTGGTGCGCGTGCCGGTACGCACGCTGAAGCGGCTGACCACCGGATGCTCGGCCACCATGCCGCAGTCCTGCTGATAAGGCGTGGCCCCGAGTTTGGGCAGGAACACCTGATCATCGGTGAACACCAGCAAATGACCGTCCGCCGAGTGCTGGTGATGCCACGCGATGCCGTCCTCGGCGCACAGGCGCTGGAGGAACGTAAAATTGTCCTCCCCGTATTGAGTGCAATACTCGCGCGGCGCGCTGGTGCTGACATGGAAGGTAAAGGCATCGGCCTGAATGCCATGGCCCTTGAGCACCTGGGTGATGATCTGCGGCACGTTCATGCCCTGAAAAATCCGCTGGTCGTGACTGAACTGCAAATAGTGCAGCGCCGGTACCAGGGTCAGGTGATAGCGAGTCAGGCGTTTACCCGACTCGCCCATCAGCACATCTTCGATATGCCCATGTATGCCTTCGCCATCAAGGCCGAATTGCAGAAACGCGGGTTGGCCGAGCAAGCTTTCCAGATCGAAGTCCGGGTACTCGCTGACCAGTTCAATGTGGAGGCTGTAAAGCGTGCTGATGGCTTCAGTGCCCTTGAAGGCCAGTACCTTGAAGTCGTGACGGATAGCAGGAATCTGCAACACGAAATGCGCTGCATTGGCCGACCGGAACATACGCTTATCCTTAAGCAAAGGAGGAAAAGAGCGCGATGTCCAAACCGTCCCTGGTTCGTGCTCGCGAAAACTGGCGGGCACACTAGCAAGGCAAAAAACAGATGAATGTAGGAAGCGTCCTTAAAGTCGGAAGGAAGCTTCCTATACAAAAATATCCGTTTAGAAAAAAACCACGTTTACCGTGGTTTTTGGTGAATTAAAATTTTTCGCCTTCGGCAGTACCTTGGCAATTGCGAAGTTGGAGATGTCCGGGAATCTACGCCAATGCCTTGGGCAAACGATGATCGGCAAAAAACGCCTTGCCCTTGCCGATGCGATCGGATGCCTTGGGCATATTTACCGCTTGGGTATCCTGGGCATCGACATACCAGTAGCAATGACTGACGGCCCGGGTGATGCCGACGTAGGCCAGCCGCAGGATTTCGTCCTTCTGCGCGTTGTCATAGGGCTCGCTGTCGCTGGCCTTGCCCAGGCCCGCCATGCGGTAGACCTGATTCTTGTACGGTGAACTGGTCAAGTGCTGACAATCGCCGAGCAGGAATACGGCATCAGCCTGCAAGCCCTTGGCGCTGTGGTAGGTCAGTTGCTTGAGGCGCCGTGCTTCATACGGCAAGCTAGAATCAACGTTAACTACTGACTGAATATGCTGCTCTATCAATGACTTATCGCTACTTTTTCGATAAAGCATCAAGATTGAATCACCCTTGCGGTAATGCTCCATCAGGCACGCCGCCATGGCCTGATCATCACGGTCCAGCACCTTGACGGGCCACAAGTCCTTGGGCTCGCCGCTGGCCTTGGCCTTCTTGCCCGGAATTGCTGGCGCGGCACGAACGATGTGTTCTGCGGCATCGATGATGTGTTGGTGGCTGCGATAGTTGTCGCTGAGCATGACCCTGGTGGTGCCTGGCGACGAGAATTCCTTGTTGAACTCCATGAAATAGCCAGGTGTACTGCCGCGCCAACCGTAGATCGACTGCCAGTCATCCCCCACGCAGAGCAAGGACGAGCGCTGCGCTCCGCGCCCCACATGCATGGCCGGCCCACGACGGCGGATCTCGGCCAGGCTGGCGCGAATCCAGGAGACGATTTGCGGCGATACGTCCTGAAATTCGTCGATCATTAAATGTGACAAGGGTCGCAGCAGTTCGTCACTGAGCAGTTTCAGGTTTTCCGGGGAATGTTCGCTGAACAAGGCAAACATTCGGTTGTAGGTCATGATCGGCGGCTTCTGGTCGAGCAAATGGTCTTCCAGCGCACGCCAGTACAGACTCAATGCCTCGAAGAAAAACCGATCCGGGTCGTCCTTGGCAAAGCTCATCTGGCTGACTGCGTTCGGCACATCCAGGCCGAGGTTCTCGATAAACCCGGCGGCGGCGACAAAGCAGTCCAGCAACGGCGCGGAAGCAAGCTCACCCTTGACCTTGTAATCAAAACCCGGCCCGGCACTGGCGTCGCCGGCCAACGCAGCCAACACACGCCTGGATGATTTGTAACTATCAAGCCAAATCAATGGCTTACGACAGAAAGCTTGAAACAGTGTGCGCTTTACTGCCCATTCCGCACGAACCGTCAATTTGGCGTTCGGGCGGCTGACCTGGGGGTTTTCCCCAGGATCGAAGCCCAGCATCACCCAGGCGTCCAGGGACGGAATGTAGCCATGGCAATGGAAAGTCGAGCCGTTGATATCGAAGGTCTGGCGATTCGGCTCAATGCCTTTGATCGGCCAGGCGCGCGCCCTGAACCACAAGTCTTCCACCGTGTCGCACAGTTCCTCGTCACGCTTGGCAGCCAGCTCGGTCACCGCCATGCGTTTTTGTACATCAGGGTGATCACGCTCCAGCTCCTTGAGCTGCAGGGCGTGGCGCGACAGCGGCTTGATCAATTCGCGAAAACGCTCATCACGCGTATGCAAGGCGTGAAAACAGGCGTTCAGTTGCTGACGCTGGGCGTCATTGATGCGCAGGTCAAATGGATTGCTGTCAGCGTCCTCCTCGCCGTTTTGTGCACGATGACTGAGGTTTTCAAAGGCTTGCAGGCGTTCGAAACCTGGCAAACTGCGGACCATCGGCAGGATCCGCGAGTGGAAGGTCCGTACCAGATCGCGAGCGTCCTTGAAGGTGAGCGAACGCCCCCAGAGAGCAAACAGTTCGATCAACTTGTTGATGAAGTCCTTGCGTGACTCTCGGGTGAAGGTCACCACGGTCATCGAGCTCAGCTCGAAGCCCAGATAATGGCTCAGCAGCACGATCCGCAGCACCAGGGTCGTCGACTTGCCCGCGCCCGCGCCGGCGATCACCGAAGTGGTCGGTGTGTCGCTGAAGATCATTTTCCACTGGGCCGCGCTGGGCTGGGCATGAGGCGCAAGCAGTCGCGCGACATCGGCCTTCATGCGCTTCTTCACCTCGGCGTTCAGCGGCAAACGCCAATCGTCGAACAAGTGATCGTCGATAGTGGGGGGACGATGTTCGGTCGAGCGCGAGTCGCGAATCAGCAGGACCTGTCGCCCCTCTTCCAAGCCTTCGAGCTTGCCTTCCTTATAGCCGTAATCCACTCCCGCCATGTGCCCGCTGCGGAAGCCGTCAGCCTGACCGTGCAGCCAGGATGCTCGGTGTTGCGCACGCAACCGCGTCAAGCCGTGACCAAAGAATCGGGCGGCCAGGCGCTTGAGCAGCGGCATCTCGGCCAGAGGACGTAGTTCAGGCGGAAGATCGGGGGTGTGTTGCGGCACGCGGACGGACTCCAGGGTGTGAGGCTGTTGAGGGCTATGGTGTCTGCATTTGCCGTCGAGTTCTAGTGAATTGCTTATGACTCATTAGCTTATGCGATGAACTGAAGGTGAGATGAGAATGTTTTGAGGGTCTAACTTATCAGCCATTTCGATTGTTATACGGCATTTTTTACGCTTTTTATCGATGCTTACCTGATGGATGATGCCCGTCATCAACCACCGGTCTCGCTTCATGGCCCAGGCCTGCCGCCCCATGACGAACCTTTCAGGAGACGATCATGCTTGAACTCAGACCTTTCAACTCGCTCGGTGGCGCTCACCACGGCTGGTTGGATGCCCATCACCATTTTTCGTTCGCCGAGTACCATGACCCCAAACGCATGAACTGGGGCAACCTGCGGGTCTGGAACGACGACGTAATCGCCCCAGGCACCGGTTTCCCACAACACCCGCATCGCGACATGGAAATCATCACCTATGTCCGTGAAGGGGCCATTACCCACCAGGACAACCTTGGCAACAAGGGCCGCACTGAAGCCGGTGACGTACAGGTCATGAGCGCCGGCACCGGGATTGCCCACAGCGAGTACAACCTGGAGGCGACGCCGACCAAGATCTTCCAGATCTGGATCATTCCCAACGAATCCGGCCTGGCGCCGTCCTGGGGCGCCAAGCCGTTCCCTAAAGGCCAGCGTGAAGGTTTCGTGACCCTGGCCAGCGGCAAGGCTGGCGACGATCAAAGCTTGCGCATCCGTGCCGATGCACGGCTGGTGGCGGCCAACCTCAAGGCCGGCGAAACTGCTGAATATCACCTGGAGAACGGTCGACGCGCCTACCTGGTGCCAGCAACGGGAATCATTGAAATCAATGGCTTGCGTGCACAAGCTCGAGACGGTGTTGCGGTAATGCAAGAATCCGTATTGCGGGTAACGGCCATCGAGGACAGCGAAATCGTGTTGGTGGATCTGGCTTGATCCAGTAAACGCCGGGCAAAAAAAGGGGCGACCGTTATGGTTGCCCCTTTTTTGTCTATTTCGGCGTGGCGAGGGGGCTTGCCCCCCCTCACCACAGGCCCCTCAATCACTTCGCGGAGATGGCGCCATCCACCAACGTTTGAGCTTCGGCCACCAATTGCTTGAGGTGTTCGTCGCTGACAAAGCTTTCCGCGTAGATCTTGTAGATGTCTTCCGTGCCCGACGGGCGCGCCGCGAACCAGCCGTTCTCGGTCATGACTTTCAGGCCGCCGATGGCCTGGTCGTTCCCCGGAGCGTGGCTGAGGATGCTCTGGATCGCTTCGCCCGCCAGTTCGGTCGAGGTGACTTGCGCCGGCGACAGCTTGCTCAGCAGGGCTTTCTGCTCCGGGTTGGCCTTGGCATCGACCCGTACCGAGAACGGCTCGCCCAGCTCATCGGTCAAGGCACGGTAGGCCTGGCTTGGATCGCGACCAGTGCGAGCGGTCATTTCTGCCGCCAACAGGGCCGGGATCAGGCCATCCTTGTCGGTGCACCAGACGCCACCGTCCTTGCGCAGGAACGAGGCACCGGCGCTTTCTTCGCCGCCAAAGCCCAGAGAACCGTCGAACAGACCATCGGCAAACCATTTGAAACCAACCGGCACTTCGTACAGGCGACGGCCCAGGCGCTTGGCCACGCGATCGATCAAGCCACTGCTGACCACGGTTTTACCCACGGCGGCATCGGCACGCCATAGCGGGCGGTTCTGGAACAGGTAGTCGATCGAGACCGCGAGGTAATTGTTCGGCGCCAGCAGGCCGCCGGACGGCGTGACAATGCCATGGCGGTCGTGATCCGGATCGCACGCGAAGGCCACATCGAAACGTTCTTTCAGGCCGATCAGGCCCTGCATCGCGTAGCTGGACGATGGGTCCATGCGAATCTGGCCGTCCCAGTCGACGGTCATGAAGCGGAAGGTCGAATCGACCTGTTTGTTCACCACCTCCAGGTCCAGACGGTAGTGTTCGGCAATCGCCGACCAGTAGCGCACCCCTGCTCCACCCAGCGGATCGACACCCAGACGCAGCTTGGCGTCGCGAATGGCATCGAAGTCGATCACGTTGATCAGATCGGCGACATAGGTATTGAGGTAGTCATGACGATGGGTGGTGCTGGCCTTCAGTGCCTGTTCGTAACTGATGCGCTTGACGCCGGCCAGCTTGTTGGCCAGCAGCTCGTTGGCCTTGGCTTCGATCCACTTGGTGATGTGGGTATCGGCCGGGCCGCCATTGGTCGGGTTGTATTTGTAGCCACCGCTTTGCGGTGGGTTGTGGGACGGCGTGATGACGATACCGTCGGCAAGCCCCGAAGTGCGTCCGCGGTTGTAGCAGAGAATCGCGTGGGAAATCGCCGGGGTCGGCGTGTATTCGTCGCCTTCGGCGATCATCACCGTCACCCCATTGGCGGCGAGCACTTCAAGGGCGCTGGCACCGGCCGGGGTGGAGAGCGCGTGGGTGTCGATGCCGACAAACAGCGGGCCATCGATGCCCTGGGCTTCGCGATACAGGCAGATCGCCTGGCTGATCGCCAGGACGTGCCATTCGTTGAAACTCAGGTCGAACGAGCTGCCCCGGTGCCCGGACGTGCCGAAGGCGACGCGCTGGGTGGAGATCGAGGCGTCAGGCTGGCCCGTGTAATAAGCCGTTACCAGTCGCGGGATGTCGACCAACAATTCTGCCGGTGCCGGTTTACCCGCAAAAGGACTGAGTGTCATGCAAAACCTCTGGAATAGAGTGGTTCAGGGATAGGAGCGCAGTTTACTGGCAGTTTGACCATAGTGCGATGGGATCGATCCATCAGTGTGGCTGATGTTTTGCCGCCCTGCTTACTCGATTGCTTCCAGGCGCAAAGCGTCCCCCAGCAAGCCCAGCGCTTCCGCCAGGTCCTGTTCGCCTCCAAAGGTGTGGCTCAAACGCAAATGTTGTGCGTGCAGCCCCTGGAGGCTGAACAGCTCTCCTGGTGCAATCACCACCTGGTGCTTGAGCAGGCGTTGAAAAACCCGACGCACATTGACCCGGCGCGACGAGTTCACCCAGATGGTTGCACCACCGTGCGGCTCGACGAACTGCAACGCATCACCCATCCGCTCCTGCAGCAGCTGGGTCATCTGCGTCTTGCTGTCCTTGAGCCGCCGTCGCAGTACCTGTAGATGCTGATCCACGCGTCCATTGCCGTACAAACGGGCAATGGCTTTCTGGCGGATGGGCGAAAGACGGAAGGCGCGCAACAGAAAATGCCGTTGCAACTCGTCTCTCAGATGGCGCGAAAGCAGATAACCGTAGGGCGCTTCGGGGCCGATGATTTTTTCGAAGGTGGAAAACACGATCAATCGTTCGACAGGCAACAGGTCGCGAAAACGCAGACCCTCCGGCTCGAAACCCAGCTCACCGTAACAATCGTTTTCCAGGACCTGGCAGTCATACCGCTCCAGCAGTTGTGCGATGGCTTGGCGGTTGTGATCCGGGGCCCGGCTGCCTCGGGGCATGTTCAGGCCGGAGGACACCATGACCAACCGCACCGATTCGCTTTCGAGCAGGTCCTTCAGACGCAGGATATCCAGCTCGCCGTCAGCCAGCACCGGCCATTCGATCACCCGCACGCACGCCTCCTGAAGCAAGCGCAACAGCGCCCAGTCGCACGGCGACTCGACCACTACCGTAGCGTCCCTGAGGCACAACACGGTGATCAGGATTTCCAGCACGCCCCGAAGGTCGGCGCCGATGTAAACATCATCGGCGTGCCAGCACCGTACCGGCGACGAGGTGTAGCGCGCGGCCAGGGCGGTGCGTAATTCCAGTTCGCCACAGGGTTGTGACGACGGTTGCGGCTGGCGTGGATATTGGCGCAGCAGCTCTCTTTCCAACAGCAACAACGGGCTGTCGAGTGACTGTAGCGATGCGGGCTCGTCAGCACTCAGGTTCAGCGTGCCAGGGCGTCGCGCATTGCTGTAGACCATTTCCAGCAGGTCGTCGCCACTGTAGAGCGTGCTGATGGACGGCACCGGCATTGCGTAATAACCGGATTTGGCCAACGAGTAGACGCGCCCTTCCTTCTCCAGCAGCGAGTAGGCGTACTGAATGGTCGAGATCGATACGTTCAGGCGCTGGGCCAGTTGGCGCAACGATGGCAGGCGAACGCGCGCATCAGTGGCATGCTCGCTGATCAGGCTGGTCAGATAGCGGTACACCGCCTGATACGCAAAATCCGTTTCCCGCGGCCCTTTCATGGGAGATGGCCGATAACGAGGCGTCTGAATCTCACTTTCACCGACCCGCCGACCATTCACTCGTCACGGGGGCGGCGCTTTCGCTGCCCTCAATGATCGGCGGCGTGTCGGCACCTGCCGACTCGCCCGCCCAGCCCTCATGGGCGGATACCGATTTCATGTGGTACAGCTTACCGATCAGGCTGACCGGCAAGCCGCTGACATCAACCATCCATTGCATGACCTGCTCGGCGACCGGTTGCCCCTGCATCGCCCGGTGCAGGTCGGGCATGGCCACGAGCATGCCGGGGTGGCACTGACGCAGGAAGCGCTCAAGGTTTGCGCCACTGTCGACGAAAGGCGCAAACAGCAGACACAGCAGTTGTGCCTCGCTCAAGCCAAGATTGCGCTGGATCTCGGCCGCCGTACGTGCGCGTAGCTCAGCCAGCGTCGCCGGGTTGCCGAAGGTTTCCACCGCCTGCTCGCACAGGCGCTCCGGCAGTTGTTTGCGGCGCATCATCACCAAGGTGCGCTGCAGGTATCGGGCGACGCCCTCCTCATAGGTTTGCCCCTGCACGAAGCAGGCTTGCAGCCCTCGAACGTGCGCCAGAACGTCAAGACTCACGTATTCATTCTCGCTGAGCTGAGTCGACAACTCGTCCGCCTGGAGACCGAGAAACTCGGTCAACAATGGCCAACGGTCTTCCAGATTGTTGACCAGAATGTCGTGAATATTGATGAACGCGGTACGCCGACAGGTTTCAAACTGATCGGCCGGACGCCAGGGTGCCTGGCCGTGCTCGCCATATAACGCGCGAAAGCAGTCGCCTCCCAATTCGTCCAGCAAAGCGAACAGGCCGTCGTAACCCGGCTGGACATGGCTCAATGGCTCAAGTCCGGCTTTCGCGATGGCACGTCTCAACCCTTCGATAAATTGCTTCTGTTGGCGAAGCGCGTCGCCGCTGACCAAAGCATCGACGCCATGGTTCCAGCGGGCAATTTGCCCATAGAACTCGCCGGTGGCCAGATAGCCGTCGTCCCATAGATCAAGCGGCTGATCCCATACACGACGATGGCCAATCATCAACTGGTTCATTCGATGGGACTCGCGCCCGGCCCTGGACGTCGGTGCCACGTGATCGAACGGCAGGACTTCCCTGTTATCGACCATCAGCACTTCGACCCGTGGATCGTCAAAGAGGAACAACGCGCTGCACGTCCGATGAATGTTTTCCAGCGCCGTCGTGCTGGTGCTGTTCAAGCGCAAGGTGGCCACTCGCAGCTGGAATGTCGCCGGGGACCGGGTGGCGATCGTCAATTGCGCGGCGCGCAGCATCGCCAGGGTGTAGCAACTGTCACGGGAACCGGACTGGATCGCCAGCACCTTGAAGTCCGCTATTTGATCCATACCGCCAGCCGCCACTGCCAGACGCTGGATCAACAACTGCAACGCAGTTCGTTCGGCACGGGAAAAAAAACCCAGCAGGCGCTGCAACACTTGTTGATAGACATAGTTCATCGCTTGATCATGGATGCTGGTCATTTTTATTTACCTGATGCTCATAAGTTCGATATCGCGCAACAACTGCATGCACAGCGCAAAGAATTGTCTGGAGATGATTTAGTTACGGAACATGATTGCCAAATGTTAGCACTTAAGTTTTCTGGCCAAGATTTGAACGGTTTGGACGTTACCAACGTATTGAATGCCGTCTGCGCTGAGGAAACGCCCTGCTGGCAAGGTTTCTTCCGTTTGCGCTCGACGTCCTAGGAAGTTTCCGACAGAGCCCCACAGACGCGTAATACAAAAAATAAAGAAAGAAGTTGCCCGCGAATGTTCGGTAACGGCGTAACAGCCCACTCTTTTTTGGATATGTATTAGTGCTGCATAGCGAAAAGTATCGATCTGATACCTGACCATGACTCATTCCTTGAGATGAAAGTAATCATTCAATTATCAGGGCTTAGATGCTGATTAGAAGCTACAGATCGAGAGCAAAAACCAGTTCAGTTGCTGAACCGGCCCGTCGGCAGGCCGATGGGGTGTCTCATGGCACAAGGTGCCGACAGTAAAAAGTCCGTGCAAGCACGGACTTTTTGGGGGGATCAGGCCGGTTCGACCTGTAGCGCAACCCGCTCACGGCATGGGCATTCGTCCATATAGCGGTGTGCTTCGACAAACTCGGAAAACGGGAAGACCCGAGTCTTGAGTGGCAATACCACGCGGTCAGCGGTCAGCTGGTTAATGTCGCGCAAGGCACGGTGCAATGCCACCTGATCCTGGATGATGCCCAGTTCCGGCTTGCCGGTGAAGTTGCCGATGCAGTGCACAAAGAACTGAATGTTCTTCTGGAACGCTGCGCAGGCCGGGAATGGCGTCTGGTTGCCCCCTTGCAGGCCATACAGGACCAGGCTGCCCCGAGGCGCCAGTACATCGCCAAGCAGCGACATCTGCGGCCCACCCAAGCCATCGAAAACCACATCCACACCACGGTTGTCGGTGATCTTGTTGATCCGCATCAGCAGATCTTCTTCCTCGGTGACGATCACTTTCTCGGCACCCAGCGACAGCAGGTATTCACGTTCATCCGCAGTTTTGGTCGCCGCGATCACCCGGACGCCCAAGGCTTTGCCCAGTTGTACAAACGATGGGCCGGCACAGTGACTGGCGTCGGTAACCAGCGCAAATTGCCCGGGTTTGACCCGCGCCAGATCGACATAAGCGAAATAGGCGATCAGCAGCGGTGTGTAGTGCACACTCGCTTCAATCGGGCTGAGTACGTCGGGATAGCGGGTCAGTGATGTGCGCGGCAGCACGATCAGCTCGCCGTAGACCGGGTAGTCGTTGGGGCTTTCGGCCGGAAAACTGGCGACCTTGTCACCGACTGCCAGGTCATCGACACCTTCACCGACAGCGGTGACGATACCCGCCATTTCCTGGCCAAGGCCGGACGGCAGACGGGCGTGGGACGGCGCCAGGTTCTGGCGCCACAGTGTGTCGTACCAACTGATCCCAATGGCTTCGACGCGCACCTGCACTTCACCCGGTGCAGGCAGAGACGCCGCATGCTCTTCGCATTTGAGCACCTCGGCTGGACCAAACTTGTGAAAACGGATCGTGCGGGACATCGCAAACCTCGCCAATTAAACCTCTAATGCCCTGAACTCTAGCTGGGCTTTTAGCCCAAGACTATCAGTGGCTATTAATAGTCGACATGCCTGTCATTGATTCCGCCGCAGCGCCAACATTCTCAAATGTCGTAGGAAACCGAAGCCGTCCTTGTAGGAAAACTGAATTACTCGGTGCAGAGTACCAGCCTTTCCCCGTAATATTCTCGCTGGCCATTGTTCTCATATGGCTGCACACGTCAAGTTTGCTGACTCTGCCAGGACTCCAGATGAATCGTAATGACCTGCGTCGTGTCGACCTGAACCTGTTAATCGTATTCGAAACATTGATGCACGAGCGCAGTGTGACTCGCGCTGCCGAGAAACTGTTCCTCGGCCAACCTGCCATCAGTGCGGCGCTTTCGCGCCTGCGCGGGCTGTTTGATGATCCGCTGTTTGTGCGCACCGGCCGCAGCATGGAGCCGTCCGCCCGGGCCGTAGAGATCTTCGCCCTGCTCTCGCCAGCGCTGGATTCAATTTCCACCGCAGTCAGCCGTGCGGCCGAGTTCGATCCGGCCACCAGTACCGCTGTGTTTCGCATCGGGCTGTCGGACGACGTTGAATTTGCCTTGCTGCCCATGTTGCTCAAGCGACTGCGCGCCGAATCCCCGGGGATCGTCCTGGTGGTGCGACGGGTCAACTACATCCTGATGCCGGGACTGTTGGCATCCGGCGAAATTTCCATCGGTGTCAGCTACACCACTGATTTGCCGGCGAACGCCAAACGCAAAGTACTGCGCCGCAGCCAGCCCAAGCTGCTGCGGGCCGACACTGTGCCGGGGCCGTTGAGCCTGGATGATTACTGCGCGCGGCCCCATGCGCTGGTGTCATTCGCGGGCGATCTCAGCGGCTTCATTGATGAAGAGCTGGAAAAGCTCGGGCGCAAACGTCACGTGGTACTGGCCGTCCCGCAGTTCAACGGCTTGAGCACCCTCCTCTCCGGCACCGACATTGTGGCGACCGTGCCGGACTATACAGCCGACGCGCTGACCGCCGCAGGCGGTGTGCGGGCCGAAGATCCACCGCTGCCGGTGCGCAGCTTCGAATTGCACATGGCGTGGCGTGGGTCGCAGGACAACGATCCGGGCGAACGCTGGTTGCGGTCGCGGATTCAGATGTTTTTCGGGGATCCGGATAGTCTCTAGGGGTCGTCTAACAGGTTGTTCAGCTGATCATTTTTGCCTTTCCACAAACCATGGAGCTCTATTCACTTCCAGTGGATTGCTACATTGGGGGCACATCTGAGGCCAGCAGGCTATTGATGAGGATGGGGGCACTGAGGGAGATATAAGACCCCTAACTATCCCAACGTGCGGACTGGAGAATATGTGCATCCGTTGGAGGCTTGAGACATCAGTGGATGAGTCAAGGTCGCATCAGTGGCTCTCCACCGATCCATTTTTTACAGGGTTATAGAAGAGCTTGAGCGGCGGAATCTGCATCTTCCAGCCCTGAACCTCCAAAACCCAAAAAACAGCCGATGCAGATATCAGATGGCGTGCGGTGTCACGTCCGACCCTAGGTCACTTCCTGACGCGGGGCGCGGCCCAGCGACCAACCAAAATTCATGCCCGCCGCCGCCAGCAGGATCGCGCTCGCGCCAAGCACTTGCAGGGCGCTGAGCGGATGGGCGAAGGCAACCCAGTCGACCAGAATGGCGACGATCGGATAGATGAACGACAGTGCGCCGACCAACGCCGTGGGGATTTTCTGGATGGCGCTGTACAGCAGGGTCGACATGAGCCCGGTATGGACCACGCCGATAATGATCAGATATGTCCAGGCGCCCTCGGCTGTATCGACCCTGCTGAAATCCACGAACGGGGCCAGGACCAGCACGCCTACCACCATCTGGATCAGCACGATCAGGTGCGCGGGCAAGTCCTTGAGGCGCTTGGTGATCGCCGCCGCCACGGCGTAGAAAAAGGCCGAAGCCAGGGCCAGGCAGACGCCGAGCACGTAGTCGGCGCCGGTGGCCTGGCCACTGCCCTTGGCGGACACGATCAGCATCAGCCCGGCGAAGGCCAACATCAGCCAGCCAACCTTGGCGGCGCTGAGGCGTTCAGCGAAAAACAGCACACCCAGACCGACCAGCATGAACGGCTGAACGTGGTAGACCACCGTGGCAATGGCGATAGAGGAATGTTTGTAGGCACTGAATAGCAGCACCCAGTTAAGGATCAGCGCCACCCCGCCCAGGCACACCAGAATGAACTGCCGGGCGGTGATCAGGGAGCGGCGCAGCACCCCAAGCACCAGGCATGTGACCAGCATCGCCATGGCGCCGAACAAGCAACGCCAGAACACCACGGCCTCCGGGCTCTGCCCCGACACGATGACAAACCAGCCCACCGTGCCGGAGATGACCATGGCCGAAATCATTTCGAGCGTCCCACGGGTTTGCGACTTCATCACTCACTGCTTCCTTGCCGTCGACATTGCCGTAACCTAAGCCGCCGTTCGCAGGGGTTGGTTCGGCAAAACGAACTTTATAATGAACTAATTACCACTATAATGAACAGGACACCCAAGAGCGTCAACCACTTAAGGATGATATACAAAACAAATGACCGATATAACGAACGCCCTGCCAAAAAGTCATCCGAGCCGAATCGATCTGCTGGCGCTTTCAATCAAACGCGAACGCTTGGCCGCCGGGCTTTCCTTGACCGAGCTGGCGAAGCGCGCCGGGGTGGCAAAGTCGACCTTGTCTCAATTAGAGTCGGGAATCGGTAACCCCAGTATCGAAACCTTGTGGTCGCTGGCGATGGCAATGGGGTTGCAAGTCACCCGGTTCTTCGAGCAACCCCAACAGCCGTTACGGGTGATTCGCGCCAACGAGGGCATGACCACCTATGCCGAGACTGCCAATTACGCAGCGACACTGCTTGCCGATTGCCCGGCGGGAGTACAGCGCGACATCTACCGGCTTAAGGTGCAGCCCGGTGAAGTTCGGCTGTCTCAGCCTCACCCACCAGGAACCGTAGAGCACGTGGTGTTGTGCAGTGGCAGCGCCCGTATTGGCCCGGCGAGCGGACCTGTGTTGCTGAACGCTGGCGACTACATCAGCTACCTGGCGAATGTGCCTCACGTGTTCGAAGCACTCGAGGCGGACACTACTGCGGTGATGGTGATAGAGCATTCCTAAGGTTGGCGCCATGGACACGCCAAATGTTGAATCGCCCTGCATTCCTGGACGCGCTGACAGCGACTGGCGATGCCCCTGACTCCAATGTGGAGTTAACAGTAACCATTAGGACCCTAATGGAGTTCGGCCAGCTCTCGCCGTTTTCGTTCGTGTATCAAGAGTGACTTGGGGCTAAAAGTGGGGGGGCAACATTGGTGGCATATTTGACATTTTTCTGCCTGAAAATATTGTTCTAGAGCCTGGTCAAAATGTTCTTCGCGGATCCGGACAGTCTGGCTTGAGTGCTTTGTGAAGGCATCCGGCGCCATCGCTGCTAGCCAGCGATGGTCGCGACCAGGCTGCCAACCAGACCATTGCGTCGGCGGCAACACACAAATGCCATCAACCGGGTTGATCCTGACTTGATATAAGGCGCAGGCTAGAGAGCTCGCCGGGCCTCTCCCATCATTCCGAATGATAGTTATCTTCGCCCCGTTCGATTCGTCCGCACCAACCCTGCCGCGCATCATTCGCCAATCTCAATACATTGGCGGATGCATCCATGGAACAATCACTCAAATATTTGCGCTTCCCGTTGGCCGTGTTGGCCGTCGTGGTGATGAGCGCCTGCGGCAAAGCTCCACAAACCGCAGCCACGATGCCGGCGGCCAAGGTCAGCGTGGCCAAGGTGCTGGAGCAACCGGTCAACGAGTGGGACGAATTCACCGGGCGCCTTGAAGCCCCGGAAACCGTAGAAATTCGTCCACGGGTCTCCGGCCAGATCGATGACGTGGCCTTTACCGAGGGCGCCCTGGTCAAGAAAGGCGACCTGCTGTTCCAGATCGATCCCCGTCCGTTCCAGGCCGAGGTCCGCCGCCTCGAAGCGCTGGTCGCCCAGGCTCGCGCCAACGCTACCCGCAGCGAAAATGAAGCCCAGCGCGGTGAACGCCTGCGCACCAGCAATGCCATCTCCGCTGAACTGGCCGATTCGCGTACCAGCGCCGCTCAAGAATCCCGCGCCGCCGTCGGCGCGCTTCAGGCGCAACTGGACCTGGCCAAACTGAACCTGAGTTTCACCCGCGTCACCGCGCCCATCAGCGGTCGCGTCAGCCGCGCGGAAATCACCGCCGGCAACCTGGTGACCGCCGATACCACCGCGCTGACCAGCGTGGTTTCCACCGACAAGGTCTACGCCTACTTCGACGCTGACGAGCGTGTGTTCCTCAAGTACACCCAGCTCGCCCGCCAGGGCAAACGTGGCGCCACCACCCCGGTTTACATGGGCCTGTCCAACGAAGACGGCAACCCGCACCTGGGCCAGATGAACTTCGTCGACAACCAGGTCAACCCGAAAACCGGCACCATCCGTGGTCGCGCCGTCTTCGACAACAGCGACGGCAGCTACACCCCGGGCCTCTATGCGCGCCTGAAACTGGTCGGCAGCGGTACCTACAACGCCATGCTGATCAACGATGAAGCCGTCGGCACCGACCTGGGCAAGAAATTCGTGCTGGTGATGGATGCCGACAATAAAACCGCCTACCGCGCGGTCGAGCTGGGCCCGAAAATCGAAGGCTTGCGCATCGTGCGCAACGGTTTGAACAAGGACGACACCATCATCGTCAAGGGCCTGCAACGGGTTCGTCCCGGCTCGCCAGTCACCCCTGAAGTGATCCCGATGGCCAGCGAGCAAACCCTCGCGGCCCTGGCACAACAACGCCAAGCGCTGGAAGCCAGCAATCTGCCTCAGGTCGCGCCTGCCAAGGTTGCGCCGGGTACGACTGTGAAACTGGCTGCTGCGACTCCACGCGGTTAAGGAATAACGACTCCGATGAATTTTTCCCAATTCTTCATTTCACGGCCGATCTTCGCCGCGGTGCTGTCGCTGCTGATCCTGATCGCCGGCGCGATCTCGCTGTTCCAGCTGCCGATCAGCGAATACCCGGAAGTGGTGCCACCGACCGTCGTGGTCCGCGCCAACTTCCCCGGTGCCAACCCCAAAGTCATCGGTGAAACCGTGGCCGCTCCACTGGAGCAAGCCATCACCGGCGTCGAGAACATGCTGTACATGTCCTCGCAGTCGACCGCCGACGGCAAGATCACCCTGACCATCACCTTCGCCCTGGGTACCGACCTGGACAACGCGCAGGTGCAGGTCCAGAACCGCGTGACCCGGACCGAGCCCAAACTTCCCGAAGAAGTGACGCGCATCGGTATCACCGTGGACAAGGCGTCGCCCGACCTGACCATGGTCGTGCACTTGACCTCGCCGGACAAACGCTACGACATGCTGTACCTGTCCAACTATGCCTTGCTCAACATCAAGGATGAGCTCGCGCGCCTGGGCGGTGTCGGTGATGTGCAATTGTTCGGCATGGGCGATTACTCGCTGCGGGTCTGGCTCGATCCGAACAAGACCGCCTCGCGCAACCTGACTGCCACCGACGTGGTCACTGCGATCCGCGAACAGAACCGTCAGGTCGCCGCCGGTGCACTGGGTGCGCCGCCTGCACCGAACGCCACCGCGTTCCAGCTGTCGGTCAACACCCAGGGTCGCCTGGTGTCCGAAGAAGAGTTCGAGAACATCATCATTCGCTCCGGCGACAACGGTGAAATTACGCGCCTGAAAGACATTGCGCGCGTCGAGCTGGGCTCCAGTCAGTACGCCCTGCGTTCGCAACTCAACAACCAGCCGGCGGTGGCGATCCCGATCTTCCAGCGTCCAGGCTCCAACGCCATCGAGATCTCCAACGAAGTGCGCGACAAGATGGCGGAGCTGAAGAAGAGCTTCCCCGAAGGCATGGACTTCAGCATCGTCTATGACCCGACGATCTTCGTGCGCGGCTCCATCGAGGCGGTGGTTCACACCCTCTTCGAAGCGCTGATCCTCGTGGTGCTGGTGGTGATCCTGTTCCTGCAAACCTGGCGCGCCTCGATCATTCCGTTGGTGGCGGTGCCGGTGTCGCTGATCGGTACGTTTGCCGTGATGCACCTGTTCGGCTTCTCGTTGAACGCCCTGTCATTGTTCGGCCTGGTACTGGCGATCGGTATCGTGGTGGACGACGCGATCGTGGTGGTGGAGAACGTCGAACGCAATATCGAACTGGGCCTCAATCCGGTCGAAGCGACCAAGCGCGCCATGCGTGAAGTGACCGGGCCGATCATCGCCACGGCACTGGTGCTGTGTGCGGTGTTTATCCCGGCGGCCTTCATTTCCGGGTTGACCGGCCAGTTCTACAAGCAGTTCGCCCTGACCATCGCGATTTCCACGGTGATCTCGGCTTTCAACTCGCTGACCCTGTCGCCCGCCCTGGCTGCGGTCCTGTTGAAAGGCCATGATGCGCCGAAAGACCGCTTCTCCAAACTCCTGGACAAGGTATTCGGTGGCTGGCTGTTCCGTCCCTTCAACCGTTTCTTTGAAAAGGCCAGCCATGGCTATGTCGGCACCGTTGGCCGCGTGATCCGCAGCAGCGGCATCGCCCTGTTGCTGTACGCGGGTCTGATGGTCCTGACGTTCTTCGGTTTCTCCAGCACCCCGACCGGTTTCGTCCCGGCGCAGGACAAGCAATACCTGGTGGCGTTTGCCCAGCTGCCGGACGCTGCAAGCCTGGATCGCACCGATGAAGTGATCCAGCAGATGTCCGAGATTGCCCTCAAGCAACCTGGCGTCGCCAACTCGGTAGCCTTCCCAGGCCTGTCGATCAACGGCTTCACCAACAGCCCCAACGCCGGCATCGTGTTCACCCCGCTCAAGCCGTTTGACGAGCGCAAGGACCCAAGCGAATCGGCGGGTGCCATTGCGGCCGCGCTGAACGCCAAGTTCGCCGACATCCAGGGTGCCTACATTGCGATCTTCCCGCCGCCGCCGGTACAGGGCCTGGGCACGATCGGTGGTTTCCGCCTGCAAATCGAAGACCGGGGAAACCTGGGCTACGACGAGCTGTACAAGCAAACCATGAACATCATTGCCAAGAGCCACAGCGTTCCTGAACTGGCCAACCTGTTCACCAGCTACACCGTGAACGTGCCGCAGGTCGATGCCGCCATCGACCGGGAAAAAGCCAAGACCCACGGCGTGGCCGTCAGCGACATCTTCGACACCCTGCAGATCTACCTGGGTTCGCTGTATGCCAACGACTTCAACCGCTTTGGTCGCACCTATCAGGTCAACGTTCAGGCCGAGCAGCAGTTCCGTCTTGAACCGGACCAGATCGGTCAGCTGAAAGTACGCAACAACAAAGGCGAGATGATCCCGCTGGCGACCTTCATTAAGGTCAGCGACACCTCGGGTCCGGACCGCGTGATGCACTACAACGGCTTCATCACCGCTGAAATCAACGGTGCCGCTGCCCCCGGCTACAGCTCCGGCCAGGCCGAAAAAGCCATCGAGAAACTGCTCAAGGAAGAACTTCCGAACGGCATGACCTACGAATGGACCGACCTGACCTACCAGCAGATTCTGTCCGGCAACACCGCGCTGTTCGTGTTCCCGCTGTGTGTTCTGCTGGCGTTCCTGGTGCTCGCGGCGCAGTACGAAAGCTGGAGCCTGCCACTGGCGGTGATCCTGATCGTGCCGATGACCCTGCTGTCGGCTATCACCGGAGTGATTGTGTCCGGTGGCGACAACAACATCTTCACCCAGATCGGCCTGATCGTACTGGTGGGCCTGGCGTGTAAGAACGCGATCCTGATCGTCGAGTTCGCCAAGGATAAACAGCTGGAAGGTCTCAACCCGCTGGCCGCGGTACTGGAAGCCTGCCGCCTGCGTCTGCGGCCGATCCTGATGACCTCCTTCGCGTTCATCATGGGTGTGGTGCCACTGGTGTTCTCCAGCGGTGCCGGTGCCGAAATGCGTCACGCCATGGGTGTGGCGGTGTTCTCCGGAATGCTCGGGGTGACCTTCTTCGGTCTGTTGCTGACACCGGTGTTCTACGTACTGATTCGCAACTTTGTCGAGCGCGGTGAGGCACGAAAAGCCGCCAAGGCGCTGAAACTGCAAAAGCCGCTGGAGTCGCATTCATGAGTGTGAAAGCCTTCCTGCCGAGTCTCCTGGTACTGGCGCTGAGCGCCTGTGCCGTGGGCCCGGACTACAAGACCCCGGCCACCGAGGCGGCCCACATCACCACCGCCACCGATGGCGCGGCCGGTCAGAAGAATTTCGACCGCTCCCGTTTCGAAGGCATCTGGTGGCAGCAATTCGAGGACCCGACCCTCAACCAGTTGGTGACCGAGTCCCTGAAGGGCAACCGCGACTTGCGCGTCGCCTTCGCCCGCTGGAAAGCGGCGCGGGCGATACGCGATGACGTCAGCAATGATGCCATGCCGACCATTACCAGCCGGGTCAGCAGTGACCTGGCCAAGGGGCAGATTCCCGGCCAGACCACCAACCGGGTCAACAGCGAACGCTATGACCTGGGACTGGACATGGCCTGGGAGATCGACCTGTTTGGCCGCATCCAGCGCAACCTGGAATCAGCCAACGCCGAGCAACAAGCGGTCGAGGCCGATCTGTATCAACTGCAAGTCACGATGATTGCCGAGCTGGTGGACTCCTACGGCCAACTGCGCGGCGCACAACTGCGGGAAAAGATCGCCCTGGCCAACCTGGAGAACCAGCAAGAGTCGCGCAAGATCACCATCAGCCTGCGTGATGCCGGCGTCGGCGATCAACTTGACGTGGAACGCGCCGACGCACGACTGGCGTCGGTCGAAGCCAGCGTGCCGCAATTGCAGGCCGAACAGGTTCGGCAGAAAAACCGCATTGCCACCCTGCTCGGTCAACGCCCGGACAAGTTGAGCATCGACTTGAGCCCGAAAAACTTGCCGGCCATTGCCAAGGCGTTGCCCATTGGTGATCCGGGTCAATTGCTGCAACGTCGCCCGGACATTCGTAGCGCCGAACGCAAACTTGCCTCGGCCACGGCGCGCATCGGCGTGGCCAAGGCTGATCTGTTCCCGCAGGTCAGCCTCAGCGGCTTCCTTGGCTTTACCGCCGGGCGTGGTTCGCAGATCGGTTCCTCGGCGGCCAACGCCTGGGCGCTTGGCCCGAGCATCACCTGGGCGGCGTTCGACCTGGGCAGCGTGAAGGCCCGCTTGCGCGGTGCCGACGCCGACGCGGAAGGCGCCCTGGCGAGCTACGAGCAGCAAGTCTTGCTGGCCCTGGAAGAATCGGAGAACGCTTTCAGCGACTACGGCAAACGCCAACAACGGTTGATCTCGCTGATTCGCCAGAGCGAATCGAGCCGCTCCGCTGCCGACCTCGCCGAAATCCGCTACCGCGAAGGCACCGCCGATTTCCTGGTGTTGCTCGATGCCCAGCGTGAGCGCCTGGCGGCCGAAGACACCCAGGCCCAGGCCGAAGTCGACCTGTATCGCGGCATCGTCGCGATCTACAAGGCGCTCGGCGGTGGCTGGCAGCCGGAAACGGTCGCCAGCAACTAAACTTTTTCAAGCGCTCCTTTGGTTGGCCGCAACCAACCAATTCCCTTGCCCTGCGCCTCATTCGGTCGCGGGGCTTTTTTTGCTTTTCAGGCAATCCCGGGAAACGCCAACAACGCCCCCCCTGCCGGGGCCTGCCAGGCAACCAAAGTGGGAGGCGTGCCCGCGGGATTCGCAAGAACAGCGTTAGTCTTGAGGTTTGGGATTTTCCTCGACGGTGACGGTGGCCGTGGTCCCCGCGCGTAGCTTGTCTTTACCGGCGTAACCCTCGTCAATCCTGATCCGCACCGGCACCCGTTGCGCCAGCTTGACCCAGGTGTAGCTGGGGTTGATGTTGGCCAGTAGCCGGCCACCGGGCAGGTTTTCCCGGTCGGCGATGGCGAAGGCAATGCTTTGCACCGTGCCAGCGAATTTTTCGCCGCTCATCAATTCAATGTCGACCCGGTCGCCCTCGGCGATTCGCGGCAACTTGGTTTCCTCGAAGTAGCCGCTGACATAAAAGCTGTCACTGTCCACCAGCGCCAACAGCGGGCCACCCACCGTGGCGTAGTCACCCTGACGGGTCAGCAGGTTGGTGACGTAGCCACTGACTGGCGATTCCACGCGCGTGCGCTGCAGATCCAGTTCGGCCTGGGTCAATGCCGCGATCGCCAGCTGCACGTTGGCCTGCGCCAGCCCCAGGTTGGCCTGGTTACGCAACAAATCAGCCTGGGCCACCGAGACTTCGGTGTTGGATTTTTCCCATTCCTCGCCCGAGATGGCGGAGCGTTCCTTCAGTGTGCGCCGGCGCCGCTCTTCGCTCTGGCGCTGGCGTAACAACGCCTGGCTGGAGACGATGGTCGCTTCAGACTGCCCCAGCGACGCTTTCGCCACCTCCACGGAACGTCTGGCATGTTCAACCGCCAGGGAATAGCGCGCCGGATCGATCTCCAGCAACAACTGGCCTTTATCCACGTGCTGGTTATCCTGCACGCCGAGGCTGACGATGCGCCCCGAAACATCGGCGGACAGGGTCACCACATCGGCACGCACCCGGGCGTCCCGGGTCCAGGGGGCGCGGGTGTAATGCTCCCAGGCAAACCAGCCAAGGACGAACGCCAGCACGACCACAGCCACGGTCGTCAGGTGCGAAAGGATCTTCTTCAAGGCATCAGGCTCCCATCAGCAAAATCAGCGTCGCACACACGCAGGCGTACAACGCGCCCTCGAACAACGCTTCATGCCAGACGAAACGCAGCACGCCCAGGCGCCGCAGCACCCAGTCCAGCGCCAGGAAAATCGGCAGGCCCAGCAGCAGCGCCTGGGCGATGGGCGGGAGGTAGACACCGCCTATTTCCAGATCAATGGGCAAGCGCAGGTACTCCTTGTGGGGCCAGCGGTTCGAAGTGACGGCGATGGCGCTCCAGGAATGACACCACGATCAACAGCGCCACGCGCATGCGAAAGACCGACCACAGATGTTCATGAACGCTGGAATGCAGGGCGTCCAGTTCATCACCCAAGGCATGCAGGCTGTCGATCACGTGATCCGCCTGAATGCCGGGGCGGCCAGCGACCAGCCGCCCGGTTTCACGGACCGTGGCGAACACCTGGCTCTGCACAGCGGGCGTCAACAACGCGTTGCCCTGTCCCTGTTGCCGCAGCTGGTTCAAGGCGATACCCAGGGCCATGCAACCGAGACTGACTTCAAACACATCCCGCGATCCCTGGTCCTGGGTCGCCGGCAGCAATCCCAGCATCATGGTCAGGCGATCGACCATGCGGCTCTCGAAGGCAAACTGGTTTTCATCGGTGGCCGGGACTTTCAGCAAGGCGTACACCTGCTCGCAGTTCTCCTTGAACAGCCGGCGCATCCGCAATACCGGCCTGAACGGAAAGATCAGCGCGTAGACACTCAACCCCAGCACCGTCGCGCACATGTAGGCGCCAGCAAACTCGAACCACTGGATGGCGGTGTTTTGTCCAAGCCCGACATTCAACGGGCCCAGCAGCAGAAATGTCGTCAGCCCCAGCCCTATACCGGTGCCGGTGGTGGGCGGGCTGGACAGCCCCACGGCGACGGCATAAAGCAAGGGTGTCAGCAGCAATGCGAGCATTTCGAAGTTACTGATCATCGGGACAAACATGAACTGCAGCAGTGCCGACGCCAGCAACGCCAGGCCAAACCCTCTGGCATAGCTTTGAACCACCAGCAGCGGCCGTGGAAACGTCGACATCAGCGAACAAAGAATCCCCAGCAGCACCATGCCGCCCCGCGCCCCGTCCCAGCCGGTTTCGATCCAGATCAGGCCAGCCACCAATATCGCGGAGAATGCGCGGATGGCGTTCATGGTCGCCAGGGTGAAATCCAGGTGCAGCGGGTTTTCCTGGCCGCGAAAGACACTGCTGGCGGGCCGCCCGCTCTGGATGGCGTCGCTCAGTTCCAGTATCTGTTCGAGTTGTTGCAGCAGGCGCGCTTGTTCCCAGCGCAGCGACCAGGCCAGCGAGCGCAAGGTGGCCGGCATGGCCTCGGTCAATTGCTCGGCCCTGTAGGCCAGTTCGTCGAAGCGTTGGCGCAACGAGGTGAAATGGTGGCGCTTTTCGCTCGACAGCGAGCGGCCCTGTTGCGCCAGTTCATCGAGAAAGGCCAGCTCTTCGGCGCGCAGACGCTGTATTTCCTCGGGCAACGCCCCTTCCCAGCGCTCCGTCAGCAGTAGCCGCTGGTGACGCAGGGCGGTGAGCCTCGCGGTCAGCAGCACCAGCTGATTGCCCAGCAGTTGCACCAGGCCGTTGGCACTACGCAAGCGAGGTGCATCGAAGTACAAATGCCGACGTACGCCCTCCAGGGCGCTGATCTGACCCAGCAGTTGCATTTGCCGACGTTGGAAATCCGCCTCGCTTTCCTCGGTGCGCAGGACGGCACTGGCATGGGTCGCCAGCAGTTTGGTGATCTGATCGATTTTGGCGAAATAGTCCCGGGCGACGGCTTCGGGGCGCGCGGTGAGCAGGCTGACCACGCACACACAGGCGACCGCTAACAAAGTCTCGGTGACTCGGGTCACCGCCAGCAGGAATGTGCCCTCCGGGTCGGGAATCGCCAGTAGCGCAATGACCACGGCGGTGTAGCCACTGAGGACGAACGCCTGGGAACTCGTGTAGCGCAACAGGGTGCCACCGGCCGTACACAGCGCGAGCCACAAGGCCAGGGTGGTAATGAAAGGCAGGGGCGCCTGGGGAAAGACCGCCATGGTGGCTACCGCCACGACCGCGCCCATGGTGGTGCCGATGACCTGGCCGAAACTGCGGGCCAGCACCATGCCGCCCAGTGGCTGACTGATGATGACCACGGCCATGATCGACCACTTGGGCTGGTCGAGGTCGAACAGGAAGGCCAGGTAAAGCGTCAACAGCCCGGCCGCAATGGTTCTCAAGGCAAACAGCAACACCCCGGGACCGGGGTGGAGAATCGCCTTGAAGTACTGCAACAGTGCTTGCATGGGGGTGCTCGTGGGCGCTTATCCAGCAAGCGTAGTCACAGCTTCCGCGTCTCGACAGCGCGTCGACGCAACATGGAGGTAAAGCCGTCGATCCCGCTCCCCCCTCAGCAGGCATTCAGATGAGCCAGGGTTTGACTCAGCGCTCCGCCTGACCGAAGCTGCTGACTTTGCAAAAGCTTGCCAGCTTCCGGATTCTGCATGCCCCAGTCCCGCCGTTATCTGCTTATCAGTCTCTTCGCCTTGCTTGTCATCGGCCTCGCCTGGGTGTACCTGCGCAGCACGACGCCAGTGGTGCCCGAAGCGATCAAGCGCGGCTACAGTGAGGCGCTGGCCCAGGCCCGCGCCGGCCATCCGGGCGCTGCGCGGGTGCTGTACCAGCAATTGGGCCGCCCCGATCTATCGCCCAAGCGGCGCATCTGGCTGCACGCCGAACTGCCAAACTACCCGAGTTCGGTGGCCCTGAAACTGGCAGACGCCGATTTGCAACATGAGTCGCCCGAAGTACGTATCGCGGCGATCAAAAGCATCAGCGGGCTGGTGCCCAACGGCCAGCGCAGCTTATTGCTCGGGCCGTTGCTCGATGACAGGGATCAGAATGTGCGGTTGGCCGCCGTCAACGCCTTGCTGGGCTTGTCACCGGACGACCTCGGCTTGTATTTCGGGCCACTGGAACAAGCCATCGATGCTTGGGAGCAGGTACTCAAAAGCGCGCCGGAGAGCGCCGAGAATCACTATCAGCTGGCTCGACTGCATTTGCACAACGCCGAATTCAAGGAGGCCCAGCAGGCGCTTGAAAACACCCTGCGCCTGGCCCCCGACAACCTCCCGGCGCTGGTCATGCAGATTGAGGTGCTGGACAAGCTGGGACAAAGCGATGCCGCCCGGCAGTTGTTGGCCAGGCAATTGAAAGCACAGCCCGAATCCGCCTATTTGCAGCATGCCCTGGGGCTTTGGCTGCTCAATCATGGCCAGAGTGAATTCGCGCTGTTGGGCCTGTCCAAAGCCGTGGAACTTGAGCCCGACAACAAGGACTATCGCTATGACCTGGCCACCACCCTGCACGGTGAACAGGAGCTGGAAGCGGCGCAGAAGCAATTGCAGGAGATCGTCCAGCGCCACCCGAACGATCGCAGGGCGCGAGTGCTGTTGATCAATTATTGGAAGGAAAGCGGACAACTGCAGAATGTGCAGATCCTGTCGGCGCAACTCGAACAGATGAATCCGGACGACCCGGCCCTGCAGCAGGGACTCTGACATCCCTGCGTAAATTTTGTTGAACGCTCGTCTCGACTCAAGGTCAAGTGAACAGGCAGACCCTTGCGGCACTCAGCGGCCACTGCCTCGTTCCCCTAGTCAAGAGAGGGCATTTTTTGTCTATATCCAACGAGTTGATCAGTGTAAAAGCCGCCACCGGTATCGAAGGGCTGGATGACATCCTCGATGGCGGACTCTCTCGCGGCCACGTGTTTCTACTGGAGGGCGAACCGGGCACCGGCAAGACCACCGTTGCCCTGCACTTTCTGTTGGCTGGCGCCCAGGCCGGCGAACGCTCGTTGTACATCACCCTGTCCGAAACCGAACGTGAACTGCGCCAGGGCGCCCGCTCCCACGGTTGGGAACTGGGCGAAAACGTGCATATTTTCGAACTGACGCCGCCGGAAAGCCTGCTCAATGCCCAGCACCAGCAGTCGCTGCTGTACTCCTCTGACCTGGAATTGGGCGAGGCCACCAAGCAAATCTTCGAAGTGGTCGAACGCTTCAAGCCAACCCGCGTGGTGCTCGACAGCCTGTCCGAGATTCGTCTGCTGGCCCAGAGCTCATTGCGCTACCGCCGGCAGATCCTCGCGATCAAGCACTACTTCGTGCGTTACGACGCCACCGTGTTGCTGCTCGACGACCTGACCACCGAGTCCCTCGACAAAACCGTGCACAGCGTGGCCCACGGCGTGATCCGCCTGGAGGAGCTGACCCCCAACTACGGCGCCGAACGGCGGCGTATCCGGGTGGTCAAGTACCGGGGCCAGAAATACCGTGGCGGCTTTCACGACTTCACCATCATGGGCGACGGCGTGCATGTGTTTCCACGCCTGGTGGCCGCCGAACACCGCGGGCGCTACCTGCGCCAGCAATTGACCAGCGGCATCACGGAAATGGACGCGCTGCTCGGCGGCGGGATTGAAACCGGCTCCAGCACGTTGATTCTCGGTCCGGCCGGTACCGGCAAATCCCTCATTTCCATGATCTTCGCAGCCGCCGCCGTGGCCAGGGGTGAAAAAGCCGCCTTGTTCATTTTCGACGAGGAACTGGGCCTGCTGTTCGAGCGCATGAAAAACATCGGTATCGATTTGCAGGGACTGCAGCACGGCGGCAATTTGCTGATCGAACAGGTGGATGCCGCTGAACTGTCCCCCGGCGAGTTCTCCCACCGGGTTCGTCGCTGCGTCGACGAGCGCAACATCAAGACCGTGGTCATCGACAGCATCAATGGCTACCAGGCGGCCATGCCCGAAGAGAACGCCCTGGTCCTGCACATGCACGAGCTGCTGCTGTACCTCAACCGTCAGGGCGCCGCGACCTTCATGACCGTCGCCCAGCATGGACTGGTCGGCGATATGCAGGCCCCGGTGGACATCACTTATCTGGCGGACACGGTGATTCTGCTGCGCTACTTCGAAGCCGTGGGCAAGGTGCGCCGGGCGATTTCGGTGATCAAGAAACGCACCGGCAGCCATGAATCCACCATTCGCGAGTACCGCATCAGCAGCCATGGCATGACCATCGGTGAGCCGCTGGAATCATTCCAGGGCGTTTTGCGCGGCGTACCCACTTATCTGGGCGCCAGCAACCCGTTGCTCGGGGAAGAAAGCCCATGACGGCGATCGAAGCCACGTCCGAGCGCGCGATCATCCTCGCGCCGCTGGGGCGTGACGGCCAGATCGCCTTGATGTTGCTCCGAGAAGCGGGATTCGACGGGATTGTCTGCGCAGGTCTGGTCGAGCTCTGCCGGGAACTGGAACAAGGTGCGGGGTTGCTGCTGATTTCCGCCGAGGCCTTGTTGGGCGTTGATCTGGACCCCTTGCTGGGCCTGATCGAGCAGCAGCCGGCCTGGTCGGACCTGCCGATCGTGTTGTTGACCCATCATGGCGGCCCGGAACAAAACCCCGCCTCACGTTTTGGCCCGCAGCTGGGCAATGTCACCTTCCTTGAGCGGCCCTTTCATCCGGAAACATTGATCAGCCTGGTGACCACTGCGCTGCGCGGACGTCGACGACAGTACGAGGCCCGGGACCGGCTGATCGACTTGAGCCAAAGCGAACTGCGCTTGCAGAACACCCTCGAAACCCTTGAGCAGCAAGTCGAAGAACGCACCGCACAGCTGCGTCACAACGAAGAAGTGTTGCGCCAGTCGCAAAAAATGGAGGCCGTCGGCCAACTCACTGGCGGTATCGCCCATGACTTCAACAACATGCTGACGGGCATCATCGGTAGCCTGGAGTTGCTGCGCCGGCGTCTGGCCCGTGGCCGCACCGAAGATCTGGACAGCCTGATCGACCTTGGCGTGACCTCGGCCAATCGCGCGGCGGGCCTGACTCACCGTCTGTTGGCGTTCTCCCGTCGCCAGTCGCTGGATTCCAAACCGGTGGAGATGAACAACCTGGTGATTTCCATGGGCGAATTGTTGCAACGCAGCATCAACGAAAGCATCCGTCTGGAAATGCAGCTGAGCGAGCACCTGTGGGTGGCCGAGGCCGATCCCAATCAACTGGAAAGTGCCCTGCTCAACCTGGTCATCAACGCCCGCGATGCCATGCCCGATGGCGGCAAACTGGTGGTGCGGACCGCGAACCAGCAACTGGACGCCCGCTTCACCGAAGCCCACAGCAACCTCAAACCGGGTGACTACGTGGTACTCAGTGTCACCGACAATGGCTGCGGCATGCCGCAAAGCACCATCAGCCGCGCTTTTGACCCGTTCTTCACCACCAAGCCTATCGGCCAGGGTACCGGCCTGGGGTTGTCGATGATCTATGGCTTCAGCAAACAATCCCGGGGCCATGTCGCCATTCAAAGCGAAGTGGACCAAGGCACGACCGTGAGCCTGTTCCTGCCGCGCTTCGGTGGCGACCTGCCCCGGGACAATCCGGTCGTTCGCCAGCATCCTCTGTTCGCGCAGAATGGCGAAACGGTACTGATCGTCGAGGATGACCCGGCGGTCCGGGTGTTGGTGAGTACCGTGTTGAGCGAGCTGGGCTATGCCTTCGTCGAGGCTGGCGATGCAGCCGCCGCGTTGCCGGTTCTCGATTCGGGGCAGCGTATCGACCTGATGATCAGCGACGTCGGCCTGCCCGGCATGAACGGCCGGCAACTGGCGGAAATCGGCAGGCAGTACCGGCCCGGGCTCAAGGTCTTGTTCATCACCGGCTATGCCGAGCACGCGGCGGTGCGCGGGGGGGTCCTCGACCCTGGCATGCAGATGATCACCAAGCCGTTCACCTTCGACCTGTTAACGGCGAAGGTGCGGGAGATGATCAGCGTCTGAAGCACCCGCCCTCCTCAGGACAGCATGTCCTGCATCATTTCCTGCAACACATCCAGGTCGAACGGTTTGGCGAGGATAGGCGCCGTGCGCGTGATCGGGCTGTCGGTTTCACGGATTTCCTGCGGATAGCCGCTGATGAATATCACCTTCAGCTCCGGTCGCAGCTTGATCGCGGGCTCGGCGATCTGCACCCCGGAGATTCCGCCCGGCAGGCGGAAGTCGGTGATCATCATGTCCAGGTGCGGCTTGCTGGCGAGGATCTCGAAGGCCTGCTCGCCGTTTTCGGCCTTCAGTACCCGGTAGCCCTCCCCCGACAGATAGGCCGACAGCACCATCAGAATCGAGGGGTCATCTTCGACGATCAATACGACATCTTGTGCATCTTCACTCATGGGAAGCCTTTGTTCGGTCAATAGCTGCTGATACGACCATGGGGTCGATCAGAGGTTGCGTTTATCGGACTGTTTTCCTACAGCGGCAGACAAACGCGAAACAGGGCGCCTTCGCCAATCCGGCTTTCGACGGTAATGGTACCGCCATGGGCGGTCACTATCTGTTCAGAAATAAACAATCCCAACCCAAGCCCGGCGACGGCGTGTTTGGCCGTGACGCGCTCGAACTGCTGGAAAATCCTGTGCTGGTTCTCTTCACTGATGCCGATCCCGAAGTCACGCACTTCCACCCGTGCTTCACCACGCTCACTGTACACCTTCACGGTAATCGGACTCTTGGCCCCGTAACGCAGGGCGTTGGTCAGCAGATTGGAAATGACCTGCTCGATACGAAACTCATCCCATTGGCCGACCACCGGTTGCTCGGCCACCAGGGTCACCGACGACTCGGCGGCCTCGATCTGTGCGGCGAAGTTCTGCAACAGGTTGCGAACCCGTTCCGACAGATCGAAGCGTGTCGGTCGAATCGACAGCTTGCCGGTGCGAATACGCGACACATCGAGCATGTCTTCGATCAGGCGAATCAGGCTTTTGATCTGCCGCTCATCGCGTTCGACCATGGCCTGCATCTTGTCGAGGGTAAACGCCGCAGCGTTATCCCGGGCCAGGTGCATCTTGCGCAACTGGGTCTCGAGGATCAGGCCATTGAGCGGCGTGCGCACTTCGTGGGCGACGATCGACATGAAGTCATCGCGCATCCGCACGGCCTGCTCCAACTCCAGCTGGGTACTTTGCAAGCGCTTGAGCAACGCCTCCTGCTCGCGCCGGCTCTGCTCCAGCGCCTCGACCTGTTGCTTCATGGCCTTGCTCTGACGAAACAGCTCGACGAACACATTGACCTTGCTCTTGACCGCATGAATGTCCAGCGGTTTGTGCAGGAAGTCCACGGCACCGCTTTCATAGCCCTTGAACGCGTAATTCAGCTCGCGACCGGCGGCACTGACGAACACGATCGGAATGTTTTTGGTCTTTTCCGTGCCACGCATCAACTCGGCCAGTTCAAAACCATTCATGCCGGGCATCTGCACATCGAGAATGGCCATGGCGAATTCGTGCTGCAACAACAGCGACAAGGCTTCATCGGCGCAAAGCGCCTTGTAGACGATGCGATCCTCGCGCTTGATCAGCGCTTCGAGCGCCAGCAGGTTTTCCGGCAGATCGTCGACAATCAGCAGTTTGGCCTGGAAATTACTTAGCATGCGATTTGTTCCAGCTCGACAAGCAAACGGCCAATGCCGCGGATAGTGAGTATGTGGTCAGGCTGGTGAATATCCAGCGCCGCCTGGGGCATGGTCGCGACCTGCGCCTCGTCCGGATCCTGCACGACCGTCAGTCCGCCACGTCGCTTGACCTGCGCCAGGCCGTGGGCGCCATCGCGGTTGGCGCCGGTCAGCAGCACGGCAGCCAGTTTCGGCCCATAGGCATCGGCAGCCGATTCGAACAAGTAGTCGATGGCGGGTCGCGAATAATGCACGCGGTCTTCAAGGCTCAAGGAAAAGCTGCGGTCCTGCTCCACTGACAAGTGATAACCGGGCGCGGCGAAATACAGGGTTCCGGCTTCGATGCGACTTTTGTCGCTGGCCTCCAGAACCGGCAGGGCCACCCGTCGGGCAAATACTTCCGCCAGGTGGCTGCGCCGCTCATCCGGCAGGTGCAGTACCACAACGATCGGCAACCCAAAGCCTTCACGCAGCGGGGTAAGGATATTGAGCAGCGCTTCAACGCCGCCTGCCGACGCGCCGATCACGATTGCTTCTATAGAAGGCAAGCCCATGGCGTCGTTCATGATTTACGGTAGATCCGCTCCTGCTTGGCCAAGGACTCGAACTGATTGCCATAGGCCGAAAAATCCGGGGTTTCCTTGCTCCCAAGCACCAGAAATCCACGGTGGCACAGTGACTCGTGAAACAACCCGAACGCGCGATCCTGCAATTTTTTATTGAAATAAATCAATACGTTACGACATGAAATTAATTGTGTTTCTGAAAATACACTGTCGGTCGCCAGGCTGTGGTCGGCGAACGTCACGTTCTCGCACAGCGACTTGTCGAAAATCGCGTAGCCATAGGCAGCCGTGTAGTAATCGGCGAAGGAGCGCTGGCCTCCGGCGTGCTGGTAATTAGACGTATAGGCCCGGACATTCTCCATCGAAAAAATGCCTTGCTTGGCTTTTTCCAGGGAGCGTGGGTTGATGTCGGTGGCATAGATGATGGTGCGATCGAGCAGGCCTTCTTCGCGCAGCAAAATCGCCATCGAATAGACCTCTTCGCCCGTGCTGCAGCCGGCGATCCAGATCTTGATCGACGGGTAAGTCTTGAGCAGCGGTACCACTTCCTTGCGTATGGCCAGAAAATGCGAGGGATCACGGAACATTTCACTGACTGGAATCGTCAGCAGCTGCAGCAATTGCATGAATGCCTTCGGATCGTGCAGAACCTTCTCCTGCAGGGCCGAAATGGTGCCGCACTCGAACTGGCTCAGCGCGTGCGTCACCCGGCGCTTGATCGAAGCGCCGGAATAATCGCGAAAATCGTAGCTGTACTTGAGGTAGATCGCCTCGATCAACAAGCGCAATTCGATTTCGCTGTTTCGCTCACCTGAATAGTTGCGCTCCACTAGATACGTTCCATCTTCGGCAACCACACACGAATCAGCGAAAACAGGCGATCCAGGTCGATGGGCTTGGCCAGGTAATCGTTGGCGCCCGCCTGCAGGCAGCGCTCCTGATCGTCCTTCATGGCCTTGGCCGTCACCGCAATGATCGGCAGTTTGCGCCAGCGCGGGTCCTTGCGGATTTCGGTGGTGGCTTCGAAGCCATCCATCTCCGGCATCATCACATCCATCAACACCAGATCGATGTCCTCGACTTCATTCAATCGATCAATCGCCTCAAGGCCATTACGCCCGATGATCACGACTGCGCCCTTTTGCTCCAGTGCGCTGGTAAGGGCGAAGATGTTGCGTACGTCGTCGTCCACCAGCAGCACTTTGCGCCCCTCGAACACCTTGTCGCGGCTGCGGGCGGTCTTGAGCATGGTCTGTCGTTCATGGGACAGCCGGGATTCGACTTTGTGCAGAAAAAGTGTGACCTCATCCAGCAAGCGCTCGGGCGAACGCGCGCCCTTGATGATGATCGAGCGCGAATACTTGCGCAGTTCGGTTTCTTCGTCCCGGGTCAGATTGCGCCCGGTGTAGACGATCACCGGCGGAAACGAGCAGATGTCCTCGGTCGACATGCGTTTGAGCAGGTCATTGCCGAGCATGTCCGGCAGTTTCAGGTCGATGATCATGCAATCGAAGATCGTGGTACGCAGCAGGTCCAGTGCATCTTGCGCCAGGCCGACGGCGGTGATTTCGATGTCATCGTCGCCGATCAGGCGGGAAATGCTGTCGCGCTGCAGGTCATCGTCTTCCACCAGCAGCACGCGTTTGACTTTCTGGGTCAGCTTGGCTTCAAGGCGCGCAAAGACGTCCTTGAGTTCTTCGCGAGTGGTGGGCTTGACCGCATAACCGATGGCGCCCATGTGCATCGCCGCCTCGACCCGGTCTTCAACGGAAATCACGTGCACCGGTATGTGTCGGGTTTGCGCGTGCTCCTTGAGGCGTTGCAGGACGGTCAACCCGGAATGATCGGGCAGGCGCATGTCCAGCAGGATCGCGTCGGGGCTGAACTCGCGGGCCAGGTCGTAGCCTTCATCGGCACCGTGGGCCACCAGGCACTGATAACCCAGCTCATGGGCGAGATCGTAGAGAATGTGCGCAAAGTTCGGCTCGTCCTCGACCACCAGAATGCAGCGGGTAGCGAACGGCGCCCGGTTGCGGTCATCGTCGAAGCGCGGAATGTCTTCGACAATCAGCGGTGCCGAGATGGCCGGCGCCACGGGCGGGGCTGCCGCTACCGCCACTGGACGCATCGGTTCGACAGGGTCGTCCCCCGCTTCGACGTATTGTTGCGGCAACACCAGGGTGAACACGCTGCCCTCTCCCGGTGTACTGCTGACGCTGATGGAGCCGCCCAGCAAAGCGGCCAGGTCGCGGGAGATCGACAAGCCCAGCCCGGTGCCGCCGTAACGGCGATTGGTGGTGCCATCGGCCTGGCGAAAGGCTTCGAAAATGCTTTCCTGCTGATCCTCGGCAATGCCGATCCCTGTGTCGCGCACCGTAAAGGCAATGCCGTGGTTGGGCGCCGAGGCAACGCTGAGGCTGACGCTGCCCTTTTCGGTGAACTTCACCGCGTTCGACAGCAGGTTCTTGATGACCTGCTCCAGCCGCTGGCGGTCGGTAAAGATCAACGAAGGAGCGCTGTCTTCCAGCGTGGCGTGGAATGCCAGTTGCTTGTCCGTGGCCAATGCCTGGAACATCCCGCGCAAGCCATCCACCAGACGCGCAACGCTGGTGTTTTCCGGGCGGATCTCGAGTTTGCCGGCCTCGACCTTGGAAATATCGAGAATGTCGTTGATCAGGTTGAGCAAGTCATTACCGGCGCTATAGATCGATTCGGCGAACTTGACCTGTTCGGCGCTGAGGTTCTCCTGAGGGTTTTCCGCCAGCAACTTGGCCAGGATCAACGAACTGTTCAGCGGCGTGCGCAGTTCGTGGGACATGTTGGCGAGAAATTCCGACTTGTATTTGCTGGAACGCTGCAGCTCTTCGGCGCGCTCTTCGAGTTGACGCTGGGCCTGATTGAGCTCGGTGTTCTTCAGGTCCATGGCGTCGCGCTGCTCGGCCAGAATGGTTGCTTGTTCGGCGAGTTGTTCGTTGGTCTGCTCCAGCTCCACCTGCTGGGTTTCCAGGTGTGCCTGGGACTCCTTGAGGATTCGCGACTGCTCTTCGAGTTCTTCGTTGGCGGTCTTGAGCTCTTCCTGCTGCACCTGTAGCTCTTCGTTGAGTTGCTGGGTTTCGGCAAGCACTTCCTGCAGGCGCTGACGATAACGCGCGGCCTCGATGGAGGTGCCGATGTTGGCCGCTATCAGCTCAAGCAGTTCGATGTCGCGATCGATCAGTGGGCGCAGGAAACCCAGTTCGATGACGCCATTGACCCGATCGTCGTCGCTGGTTGGCACCACCAGCACACTGTGCGGCAAGCCCTGGCCGAGGCCGGAACTGACCTTGAAATAGTCGCTCGGCACGTTGTCCAGGCGGATCAGGCGTGCCTGTTGCGCCACTTGGCCGACAATGCCTTCGTCACTGTAGATCTGCTGATCGATGGCTTCCTGCTCACGGGAAAAGCCGTAGGACGCCACGCGCCTGAGGCCGCCGTGCTCTTCGCGGACATACAGCGCGGCCACGGCGCTGCCCAGGTACTGCGCACAGAACTGCAGGATGTTGCGCCCCAACAGATTGAGGCTCAGTTGCCCCAGCACTTGTTCAGCCAGTTCGGTCTGGCCATTGCGCAGCCAGGCTTGCTGCTCCAGGCGATGGGCGCTGGCCTGCTGCGCGGCAAGGTTGGCGCTGTAACTGTTGGACAGATTGAGCAAGTCGCGACGGCCAATGTAAGCCAGCAAGCCACTGATGCCAGCGATGAACAACAGGTAGAGACCGATGCTCCAGACTGTCGTGCGCCGCACCTCATCGTTGCGGGTGGTGCGCAGTTGTTGCTCCATGTCGATCACGTCTTCGAATTGCTTGCGGATCTCATCGGTCAAGCGCTTGCCTTTCCCAGCCCTTACCGCGCCGCGATAATCGCCGCTGGTTCGCTGCAAATCGATCATGCCTTGCGCATAATCGGCCCATTCCTGTTGCAACGCCTGCAGGCGGTGCAGACGGTCGGTCTGGGCCGGGTTGTCGCCAGTCAATTCGAGCAAGGTTTTGAGGACGACCTCGATTCTCGGCTTCGCCGTTTCATAGGGTTCGAGAAATTTTTCGTCACTGCTGAGCAGGAAGCCGCGCATGCCGGTTTCCAGATCGACCGTCAGCTTGAGCGCTTCATTGGCGTTATTGATCACTCGATCCGTGTGCTCGACCCACTGGATCGTCGACAGCAGGTACATGATCAACGAAACGAAGAACACCGCACTGACAACGCCGACACCCAGCGGGAGGCTGATATTGCGGCTCAGGAGTTTGCGGAACCGTTGCTCATCAACTGAAGACTCAGAGGTCATAGTCAAGCCTTGTCCAACCGGTGAAAACCAAGGAGTTTGCCCCATAAATGGCGCATTGATCCAATTTCTGATGCGTTTTTGTGCGATTTCCTACATTCAGCTGATTTGATGCCACAGGAGCGGTTATCCTTCCATGTGCTGTGTCACTACTCTTTTTATAGCCTGTCGGGGAACTTGTCGGCAGTCGCCATTTACTCATGCAAGACGCCGGCGATTTAGATCGACTGGCAACCCTCACCAATTTTCGAGATGCCACCATGTCCGCCAACGCTCCCATCATCCTGGTCGTCGAAGACGATGCCATCGTGCGCATGTTGATTGTCGATGTGCTGGAGGAGCTTGAGTTCAAAATTCTTGAAGCCGATGGCTGCGAACAGGCGCTGGATTTCCTCAATGACGAAGACCAGCACATCGACTTGATGATGACCGATGTCGGCCTGCCGGTGATGGATGGTCGGGAACTGGCCGAGCAGGCGCGCATGCTGCGCCATGAATTGCCGGTGCTGTTTGCCAGCGGTTATGCCGAAAGCATCGAAGCGCCCGAAGGCATGCATGTGATTGGCAAACCCTTCTCCATCGATCAGTTGCGGGACAAGGTCAAGGGCATTCTCGAGTGATCCTGCTACCCGCCGTGGTGTAATACCGCCCCTCTCTTACTTGCCTGCCCCCTGCACGCTTCAAGGAACCCCCGTACATGAGTCAACCTCGCGCAACCAGCGTCCTGGTCATTGGTTACGTCTGGCCCGAGCCCCGCTCCTCCGCAGCCGGTGGCCACATGATGCAAATCCTTGAGACTTTCCTGCAGCAGGGTTGGGACATCACCTTCAGCAGCCCGGCCGGCAGCGGTGAGCACCGGGCCGACCTCACGGCGCTGGGCATTCGCGAAGTGCCGATCGAGTTGAACAACAGCAGTTTTGACACGTTCATCCACGAACTGGCGCCGGATGTGGTGTTGTTCGATCGCTTCATGATGGAAGAACAGTTCGGCTGGCGCGTGGAGAAACATTGTCCTGCCGCGCTGCGCGTGCTTGAAACCTCTGACCTGCAAAGCCTGCGCGATGCCCGGCACCAGCGACTCAAGGCGCGGCTGAAGGCCAGTGACGACGTCAATGATTTCACGGACTTGTTCGCACCTGCATTGCGTGAAGAGTTCGAGTTCATGGCCGATACCGATCTGGCCAAACGGGAAATTGCAGCGATTTATCGTTGTGATTTGAACCTGATGATTTCCGACGTGGAAATCGAGTTGCTGGTCGAGCAATTCAATCTTCCGCCAAGCCTGCTGCACTGGTGTCCGCTGATGGTTGATCTGCCGAACCAGTCGCCGGTCCCGTTCGAAGACCGCGCGCATTTCCTGCACATTGGCAATTTTCGGCATGCGCCCAACTGGGATGCGGTGCTCTGGCTGAAAACCATCATCTGGCCAATGATCCGCGAGCAAATACCTGACGCGCAGTTGCACATCTATGGTGCTTACACGCCGCCCAAGGCGACCGCGCTGCACAATGCCGCCCAGGGCTTTCACGTGATGAACTGGGCGGAAGACGCGTTGCAAGTCATGTCAGCGGCACGGGTGTGCCTGGCGCCGCTGCGTTTTGGTGCGGGAATCAAAGGCAAACTCGTCGATGCGATGCTCTGCGGCACGCCCAATGTCACCACCCCGATGGGGGCGGAAGCCATGCACGGCGAGCAAGCGTGGCCCGGCGCCGTGACCCGGTCCGCTCGCGACTTCGCCGACAACGCTGTGCGGCTGTATACCGACAAGGTTCTGTGGCAGCGTACGCAAGTTCAAGCGCAGGCTCTGCTAGCCAGCCGTTACCAGCAATCCATTCACGGGCCCGCCCTGATTGAAAGGCTGGTTAATTGCCAACGGCATTTGGCGCAGATCCGCCGGGACAACTTTACCGGCAGCATGTTGCGTCACCATCATCACAAGAGCACTCAGTACATGGCGCAATGGATCGAGGCAAAGAATCGCATTCCCTAAAAGTCTATTGCGCTTCAAATAACGTGACGCGCCAAAAACCGTGTTCGGCTTTCCCTTTAAAGAGCGAATAACTATGTATCTGGTGTGTGGCGAAGCGCTGTTCGATTTCTTCAGTGAAGACGACGCCAGCGGCCTGGCTTCAAAAGTGAATTTCAAGGCGATTGCCGGCGGCTCGCCGTTCAACGTTGCAGTAGGATTGCGCCGCTTGGGCGTGGACGTGGCGCTGTTTGCCGGGTTGTCGACCGACTACCTGGGGCGGCGCTTGTTGCAAGTGTTGCAGGATGAAGGCGTAGGCACCGACTATCTGGTGGATTTCGCGGCGCCCACCACCCTGGCCATGGTCGCGGTCGGGGCCAATGGCTCGCCGCACTACAGCTTCCGTGGTGAAGGCTGCGCCGACCGCCAACTGAAACCGCAACATCTGCCAGAACTGGGGCCGCAGGTGCGCGGGTTGCACATCGGTTCATTTTCGCTGGTGGTGCAGCCAGTGGCCGACACACTGCTGGAACTGGTGCGTCGCGAAAGTGGCCGGCGCCTGATCAGCCTCGACCCGAACGTGCGGCTTAATCCCGAGCCGGATATCGAGCTGTGGCGCTCACGGATGGCCACGCTGGTCGAGCACGCCGACCTGATCAAAGTCAGCGACGAAGATTTGAGCCTGCTGTATCCCGGACAAGACCCTGCGCGAGTGATCGATGGCTGGTTGCAACACCGTTGCCAGTTGGTGTTTTTGACCCGGGGTGGCGAAGGCGCCACCGTATTCAGTCGCGCTCATGGTTCATGGTCGGTTCCCGCCTGTTCGGTGAAAATCGCCGACACCGTCGGTGCCGGCGATACCTTTCAAGCGTCTTTGATTACCTGGTTGACCGAGCACCAACTGGATTCGGTTGAAGGTCTGGGACAACTGAGTCGCGAGCAGATCGACGCGATACTCAGGTTTGCGGTTCAGGCCGCCGCGCTGACGTGCAGCAAGACCGGACCGGACTTGCCGTATCGCCATCAGTTGGACCTTCGCTGAACCGGGGGGCCCTATCGCGAGCAAGCTCACGCCTACGATTCCTGGTCATGCACAGCGACCGGTGTGGGAGCGAGCTGGCTCGCGATGACGATCCTTCAGGCGCTGAAACAGCCGTGCTTACAACACCGAGAAGTTGTAGCTGACAATCAACCGTGTCTCATCCACATCCCGGGCGATTTTTTCGTAGTTGGTTCGGTACGTCGCGTTACGCAAGCGCAAGCTCACATCCTTGAACGTGCCGCTCTGCACCACGTACTTGAGCTCGCTGTCGCGCTCCCATTCCTTACCTTCCACGTCGCTGCCAGGCACCTTGATGTGATCGCCGTTTACATAGCGGGTCAGGAATGTCAGGCCATCCAGGCCGATGCCCTTGAAGTCATAGTCGTAGCGCAACTGCCATGAACGTTCCTGCGCGGCCGCGAAATCGTTGACTTGCACATAGTTGACCAGGTACGGGTTGGAGCCATCCAGATACGGCATCGAATTGTCGCCGTTCATGCGCTGCCACCCTGCGCTGAGCGTATGGCTGTTGATGGCGTAGGCAAGCATTGCGCTCAGGGCGCGGTTGTCGATGGACCCGGCGCGGGCGGCACCGCTGTCGGCACTGTCGATCACGCGCATATCGGCCTTGAGCACACCGCTGCCCAACGGTTGGTTGCCCAGCAAGCCCACGAACTGCTGGCGGTAAATGTCTTCGAGCTCCGAGTAGTGATACTGGGCTGTCAGGCGATCGTTGATCGTGTAATCGACGCCGTACATATCGAAGTGATCAGCGGTGACGTTGCAGGCATAGCGCTTGTTCTTGCAGTTCACGCGAATGTCCTGGGCATCGGTGGAGTCCCGGGCGGTGTACTTGTCCAGTCGCGCCGCCATGAGGGTCAGATCGTTCACCTCTTTGGAGGTCAGCATGGCGCCGTTGAACATCGTCGGCAGCAAACGCCCGTCGTTGTATTTGAGCAGTGGCAAATCGGGCCGCAATGCGCCGTATTTCAGCACGCTTTTCGAAACCCGCACTTTGGCCGTAAGGCCGAGCTTGGCGTATTGGTCTGCCGAACCGCGCGGGTTTTCCCCACTGGATGGCAGCAGGCCGCTATTGCTGCTATCGGGACTGGAGTCAAGCTTGAAGCCGGCCATGCCCAAGGCGTCGATACCAAAACCGACTGTGCCCTCGGTGTACCCCGACTGCAGGTTGAGAATAAAACCCTGGGCCGACTCGTCACGCTTGGAGGCGCCCTGTTCGGTGGAAGTGTGCCCATCACGGAAATCACGATTGAAATACATCGTGCGCGATTCGATGTTCGCCGTGGTGTCGTCGATAAAACCGCTCGCTTGGCTCGATCCGGTAAAACCGGCGCACAGGACCAGAGCGCCGAAGCCGAATGACTGGCGCACGGTGATAAAGGTAAAGGGGGAACGCATTTAAAACTCCAACAGTGCCGCTCGCGCCAAAGCGCAAGCAGCCAAAAATAGCCTTCATCCAGGCCAATGGCTGGCCTGAAGAAGTGAAAACGCAGGGGGGGGTGATGGGCAATGATGGCAGAGGGCTTTCTTTACAAGGATACGACCTTAGTCTGAAAGACTCCGCCAAACGGTAGCGGCCAGGCGACAGGTGGCATTCAGGCGAGTTAACCAATGCTTAATCACGCAGTCAAACACTCTACTGGACCGCACGCCCTCAGAGCCCTCTGACGCCCAGTGCGGCAGGTTCGACGAAACGTCGAACTGACTTCCGTCTGCACTGGAGAACGCCCCATGAACTCGCGCACCCTGCTCGTTTCCGCCGCCCTGGCCTGTGTCTCATTGACAGGCTTGGCTCAGGCCAATGACACCTCCACCACTCAGGCCGTGCCTTCCTATCATTACGGCATGCCGCTGCACGTGGGCAAAGTCATCGCGCTGACCGAACCTGACACCCTGGATTGCAAGGTGATCAGCGCGCACATGAAATACATCGATGAGCAGACAGGCAAACCCGCAGAAATCGCCTACAGAAAACTGTCTGATGCCTGTAGTTATCAGAACTGACTGAAAAGTCTTAAATAACACCTTGCGGTATTCGTGAAAGGATTCAGGCGCTATGCTCTAGCGCCTTCCCCCACTGCCGCAAGGATTCGCCATGCAGTTATCGTTTCGCACATTGTCGATATTCACCGCCGCATTATGTCTGCTACTGGCGTTGGTATGGGGTGTGATGCCCAAATGGTTGCTGGCGACCTGGGACATCGAATATTCACTGACGGCGGGACTGATGGCACGGCGCATCGCCGTACTGTTTGCGGCGCTGTGCGTGATTTTTTATCGAGTCCGCAATGAAGAGCCTTCCCCCATACGTCAAGCGCTGAGCTATGGCTTTATGGTCGGCTGCTGGGGACTGGCAGCACTGGGTTTCGGCGAATGGCTCAATGGCCATGCCGGTCCGGGCATACTGCTGGCGGTCGGATTCGAACTGGCGCTGGGCCTGGCGTTTTTCCAGACCCAGCGCGTGTCGGCGGAGCTTGAAACAGCGGGCTAACCGACCTTGCCAACCACGTGGCGGTGCTCGCTTTCTGTATGGTGAAGCTGCAGGTCGGAACGCAGTTCGGCGATCAGATCATTGATTTCCCGGCAACCATTCAGGCGTTTTGCGTTTATACCCGTCTTCAATAGATCCAGCTGATCGGTTGCACCGTCCGCATAGACTTTCACCGTCATCGATAACTCCGGCGACAGCGAGCATTCACACCGTTTCGGTAGAAAACTGCTTTCAATGATGTTGCGTAGTTCCAAGGCAGATAAAAACATAGTGACCCTCTCCTTCGTGAGACTGCCAATCAACTATCGGCACTGACTCATGTGAAATCCTGGCCAGCTTGAGAACTACTCCAGCATAAAACATGCCTTGAATTTCGCCGTGCAGTTCATCAGTAAATCAATCAGTTATTCAAACGCACTGATTTTTGACCATGCAATTTGCAAAAAACACATTCAGAAGCCCTGCAATTTGCACACTTCGCTGGCGGGTTTGCATTAGCCATCGATGCCGTCAAAAATAGAGACATGTTTATTCAGTATCCGCTGACACCGCACAGAGGCAAGGAGGCAACATGGGTTACTGGACCATTAACACCACCGTTGGGCTGATAGTTGCCGCGCTGTCCAGCGCCGCGCACGCAGCAAAACTTGAAGAAGTCGCGCCCTTTCCCAAACCTGAGAGCGGCTTTGCCCGCCAGGTTATCCACCTCACGCCGCAGGCCCGTGAAGACGATTATCAGGTCGAGATCCTTGCCGGAAAGACCTTGAAAGTCGACTGCAATCGGCAACGCCTGGGCGGCATTCTCGAAGAGAAAAACCTTGAGGGTTGGGGCTATCCGTTATACCGCCTGGAAAAAGTCATCGGCCCGATGAGCACCCTCATGGCGTGCCCGGATGGCAAGAGCCACCAGGATTTCGTGCCGGTGGTCGGGGACGGATTCATGCTGCGCTATAACAGCAAGCTGCCGATCGTACTGTACGTGCCCAAGGACGTTGAGGTGCGTTATCGAATCTGGTCTGCCTCCAGCAAGGTCGATAAAGCCGTCGAAGAGTAGCCGTGAAGCGGACGGACGGCGTCCGCTTGCCGGCTGACTCGCTTCACGCCGGGGCGTCGCATAATGCGGCGCGCTCGGCCACATGCCGCAAACTGTCGAAATTGATGTTGGCCCCCGAATCGATGGCCACGAAGGTCTGGCCGCGGGCTGCGCTTTTTGCCACGTACTTCTTGATGCCAGCCACCGCCAATGCGCCGGAAGGTTCGGTGATCGAGCGGGTATCGTCATAGATATTCTTGATGGCGGCGCAGAGTTCGTCATTGCTGACGGTCAGTACCTCATCGACGCAAAACCGGCACACTTCGAAACCATGGGCGCCGATCTGTGCGACGGCCACGCCATCGGCGAAGGTGCCGACGCGCGGCAGAACGACGCGCTGATCCGCCTGTAATGCGGCCTGCAAGCAAGCGGAATGTTCCGACTCGACGCCGATGATGCGTATTTCAGGGCGAAGGTATTTGACGTACGCCGCGATTCCGGCGATCAAGCCGCCACCGCCCACCGGTACGAAAATCGCGTCCAGCGGACCTTGATGCTGACGCAGGATCTCCATGGCCACGGTGCCCTGTCCCGCGATCACATCCGGGTCGTCGAAGGGCGAAACAAAAGTCTTCCCGGTTGTTTGCGCCAGGTCCAGCGCAAAGGCCAGGGCAAATGGAAAGCTCTCGCCGTGCAACAACGCTTGTGCGCCACGGCTGCGCACCCCGAGCACCTTCAGTTCCGGTGTGGTAGCGGGCATCACGATCGTGGCGTCGATCCCCAGCTCACGCGCCGCCAGTGCCACGCCCTGGGCGTGATTTCCCGCCGACGCCGTCACCACGCCCCGCGCCTTTTGCTCAGGGCTCAGTTGGACCAGTTTGTTGTAGGCGCCTCGGATCTTGAAGGAAAAGGTCGGTTGCAAGTCTTCGCGCTTGAGCAGGATTTGATTGCCCAATGCGGCGGACAACGCCGGCGCCGCTTGTAACGGCGTGCGCACCGCCAGCTCATAGACTGGCGCAGCAAGGATCTTTTTGACGTAATGCTCAAGCAGGGATTGTTGGGCGGGCACGCGGGTCATGATCGTCTCCTGACATTGATCAGAGCCCCGAGACAGAAAATGAAAACCCGCCTCTAGGGCGGGTTGGGTGCTGCAGTCGTGAGCTAGCCCGCCAAATGAGGAATGGCGGTAATAATGCTTGGCTGGCAGCGCAATACGGTGGAAGTCATGCCCGGAAAATAGCCGGGCGCTGATGGCAAGTCAATGGCCAATTCCCTTTGGCCTGTTGATCCGGAATTTGCAGCCTCGTCGAGAGTGCTCTCGCCGCCAAGGCGGCTCCCATACTTGTTGAGCGCTTCAAATACCCTGCCGATGATCTCATTCACTTCGCCAGCCGCTTGAGTCCCAGTACCATCACCCCTGCCCCGAACATCATCGCCAGCAAAAACAACGGATAAGAAACCCACCACGGGGTTCCCGCCGTCATCATGCTGAACTCGGACATGCCGCCGATACTCGCGATCAGGTTCAGCGGCAAAAACACCACGTTAATCAATGTCAGTTTGCGCAGCAGGTTGTTCATGCTGTTGTTCATCAGGTTGCCCCGGGCGTCGATGAGCCCGGAGAACACCGTCGAGTAGATTTCCGCCTGCTTGTAGCACTGGTTGTTTTCGATGATCAGGTCGTCGATCAGACCAATGGCATGGGCGCCGAAGTGCTCCTTTTGCGCATGATTGCGCAACCGGGTCAGCACCGCGCCGTTACTGTGAATGGCGTTGATGTAATAGATCAGGCTTTCGCTGAGATTGAACATCTGGATCAAGTGCTGGTTCTGCATCGACGCGTTGAATTTCTGCTGCAACTCGCGGGCAACCATCTTGATCACCTTGAGGTGCCCCAGATAGTGATGGATGTTGTTGAACAGCAGTTCGAGCAGCACATCCAGTGGTGTGTTCAGCGGCTGGCGCTTGCCGAGCCCGCTCAGGGGCGCATCGTCGGTGGCGATCACCAGCAAGCGATCCGGGCAAAACAGCAGGCCGCAGGACGACACTTCGAAGGCCAGGCTGTCGGCACCGGAGTAATTGTCCGGTCGCTTCCAGATCAAGAAGAGGTTGTCCGGATGAAACTCGATACGCGACACCTCGTCCGGGTCGAGCGCCGAGGCCAGGGCATGATCATCCAGCTTGAAATGACTGTGCAGCAGGTCCCGTTCGGCGGCGTCGGGATTGCTGAACAACATCACCTCGGCGTCCAGTCTTTCGACCGCGTGCAGCGTGCCGTGGGTCAATTGATAGCTTTTGATCATGGGCCGCTCACCAGGCCTGGCCGCGACGCTTTAGCTCCAGGCGCCTGACGAACTCTTCCAGCACCAGTGAATACAGATCGTCCTGCAAATAGGCGTCTTCGATACCGGCGTCCATGTTCGGGTTGTCATTGACCTCGATCACCACCACTTTGTCGCCGGACTGCTTGAGGTCGACGCCGTACAAGCCATCGCCGATCAGATTCGCGGTCTTCACCGCCAGTTCCACTACCGCTCGGGGGGCTTCGTGAACCGCCAGGGTCCGGCATTCGCCATTGATGTCCTGGCCCTTGGCCTTGTGGTTGTAGATCTGCCAGTGCCCCTTGGACATGAAGTACTGGCAGGCAAAGATCGGTTTGCGGTTGAGTACGCCGATGCGCCAGTCGTACTCGGTGTAGAAGAATTCCTGGGCCAGCAACAGCACCGAGTGTTCGAACAGCTCGGCCGTGGCTTCGAGCAATGCTTGCTGGCTTTCAACCTTGATCACGCCTCGGGAGAAACAGCCGTCGGGTATTTTCAGCACCAATGGAAAACCCAGGCGCTCGCCAACCCGTTCGAAGTCCTCCGGTCGTTCCTTGTAGAGGATTTCAGTGGCAGGCATGCCCAGTTGATGGCTTTTGAGCAGGTCTGTCAGGTACACCTTGTTGGTGCAGCGCAGGATGGAGGTCGGGTCGTCCATCACCACCAGCCCTTCGCTCTCGGCTTTCTTGGCGAAACGATAGGTGTGGTTGTCGACGCTGGTGGTCTCGCGGATCAGCAAGGCGTCGTACTCGGCAATTCGCGCGTAATCCTTGCGCTCAATCAACTCGACGTCGATACCCAGGGTCTTGCCGACCCTGACAAAGTTGTCCAGTGCCTTGGCATTGGACGGCGGCAAGGCTTCCTGGGGATCGTGCAATATCGCCAGATCATAACGCGCCAGGCGCCTTGATCGCGGTAACCGCCAGATCTTTCGACTAAACGTGTCCAGCGCATTCGCAAACTGATCTTCCTGGTCCTCACGCAACTTGTGCAAGGCACCAAACTTTATACCTTCGATGTGCCAACCGTTAGTTCGGCGAAACTCAACTAACAGAATGGGACAAGCAAACACTTCAAACAATTGCCGAGCCAAATCCTGTAAAGGCTCGATGTTGGTTTTGCCGAAATACAAGGTCAGGGTAAAGCCTTCGGTATCACTGTAGAGATGATGGCTGAGGGCCTTTTCCAAAGTTTTATCCAGGTCATCCAGCGCCAGGCCATACAGGGACTTGCGTGTCAGCTCGCTGATGGTACGCACCGATGGAATGACCTTGTGCCCCCGCGCCTCGGCCAGTAGCGAGCAGTAATAGCCATGCCCCAGGTACTTGTAGCTGCGGCACAGGTTGATCACCTGGACGCGTTTGCCCTGGTCATTGTCACGGGTTTGCTCAAGGTACTCCTGGGCCGTAACGATGTCTTCACTGGGGAAGTAAGAGGCCCAGTCTTCCTTGCGTTCGACAATGATAATCAATTGGCTGGAAGTTCTATTCGCATCATTTAAATAAGTTGCAGAAGTGATTGCTGTCGGCAAAGTTTGTTCGGATACTTCGCGCCAATGACCCTGTACCGCTGACATAGTGATTGATCCGTTGGAGAACAAGACCTTTCCTATTAAGCACGAACTTTTTCGAAAGTCCCGTTTCGTTACGCAACTTTTACGGTGGTCATATGAATCTGATTTTTCGGTTGGCGGTCACTGAGGATCTACCGGCACTACTGCAACTTGAAGAACAGTGTTTCACCACGGATCGGCTCAACAGTCGCAGCTTTCAATGGATGATCAATCGGGCACACGGCCAACTGCTGGTGGCCCAGCGCGGCGAGAACCTGGTGGGGTATGCCGTTGTGCTATTCCATCGAGGTACGTCGCTGGCGCGCCTGTATTCGATCGCGATCGCGGTTCAGGCACGGGGCAGCGGTTTGGGCAAACAATTGCTCGAGCGGATCGAAGCCTGTGCACTGGAACACGATTGCGCCTATTTGCGGCTGGAAGTGCGCATCGATAACCCGGCGGCCATTGCCCTGTATGAGCGCAATGGCTATCGGCGCTTCGCCTTGATTCACGACTATTACCAGGATCATGCCGACGCGTTGCGCCTGGAAAAGCGCATCCTTGAGCACCGCGCCTCACGAAACATCCAGGTGCCCTATTACCCGCAAACCACCGATTTCACCTGCGGCCCGGCCTGCCTGCTGATGGCCATGGGTGCTCTGCAACAGGGCCGTATGCTGGAACGCCGCGAAGAATTGCAGATCTGGCGCGAGGCGACCACCGTGTTCATGACCTCCGGCCACGGTGGTTGCAGCCCACAGGGTTTGGCATTGGCGGCCTGGCGACGTGGATTTCGGGTGTGTCTGCAACTCAGCATGGCCGGCCCTTTATTCCTCGACGGTGTGCGCAACGCGCATAAAAAAGACGTCATACGCCTGGTGCACGATGAGTTCACACTGCAATTGCAGGCCACCGATGTCGAGTGTGTGATGGGCGGGGCGTTGAACCTGCCACGACTGCTGGAGCACGGTGGACAGCCGTTGGTACTGATCAGCAGCTATCGACTGACCCGTTCGAAATCCCCGCATTGGGTGATCGTCACCGATTGCGACGACGAATTCGTCTACCTGCATGATCCCGATGTGGATCACAGCCAGCATCGCCAACCCATGGACTGCCAGCATCTGCCGGTCAGCCATGGGGAATTCGACAAGATGTGCACTTTCGGCCGGGACAAGTTGCGGGCGGCGGTAATTTTGTATCGTAGTGAGTGAACGCTCCGTTTTCTGTGGCGAGGGGGCTTGCCCCCACGCCACAGGTATCCGCGTTATTTCAATCCCACCCTGTACAACCCGCCGTTTTCTTCATCGGTCAGCACGAACAGATAACCATCCGATCCCTGGCGCATATCGCGAATGCGTTGGTTGAGCACGAATCCTTTTGTCAGGTGAATCGCCGACAGCCTGGCTGCCCTGCCTTCAAGGGTTGCGGGTGTCCGGGTCTCGCTGGGGCGGATTGGGAATGAATTTGGGTGGGCTGGCGGGCGCCGGGCGATCCTGGGGATAGCGATTGCCGATACCGCCGTTATCGAGGGTCGGTGGCCTCGGTACCGGCACAGTGTTCGGCCCGCGGATGGCCGGCGCATTGGGCTGCGTGCCCTGCATGCTGTTTGGATTGGCGCGGCGAATCGGGCTGTTGTAGGGGTTGTTGTTGCCCGGCAGGTTTTGGGCGATCTGCAACGACGCACCTGCCCTTGCAGCTTCAGCCTGCACCGTTTGGCTGATGACGCCGCTCAGGGCGAGCGTGATGAGGCCAAGCATGCATCGGTTCATGGGGAGCCTCTCGACGTGAGCCAGAATAGAGTCTTCGATAGCACGCTACGCTCGGGGTTCGTATTTGTTAACAAAAACCTCCGACAAGATGTAACACGACGTTGACGCCCCATCGCGGCAGGGCTCAATGCGGCTGAAACTTTTTCAAGAGGCCACGGGTCACCTGATCATCACTCACGAGTAGACGACCATGGCGCGGGCAATCTGGAAGGGCGCAATCAGTTTCGGCCTGGTGCACATCCCTGTGGCGCTGGTCTCGGCAACGTCTTCCCAAGGGGTGGATTTCGACTGGCTCGACAGCCGCAGCATGGACCCGGTTGGCTACAAGCGCGTCAACAAAGTCACCGGTAAAGAAGTCACCAAGGAACACATCGTCAAAGGTATCCAGTTCGAAAAGGGTCGGTATGTGGTGCTCAGCGAAGAGGACATTCGCTCGGCGCATCCTTTGTCGACCCAGACCATCGACATTTTTGCCTTTGTCGATAGCGACCAGATTCCCTTGCAGAACATCGACACACCTTACTATCTGGCGCCGGATAAACGCGGGGGCAAGGTTTATGCGCTGTTGCGCGAAACGCTCACCCAAACCCAAAAAGTCGCCCTGGCCCGCGTGGTGCTGCACACCCGCCAATATCTGGCCGCGCTCATGCCGCTGGAATCGGCCATCGTCCTGATGAAACTGCGCTGGCCGGCGGAAGTACGCAGCCTGGACGAGTTGACGTTAGGCCCTGACGTGACCAAGGCCGAGCTGACCAAGGGCGAACTGGATATGGCCAGGCGACTGGTGGAGGACATGAGCGCCGAATGGTCGCCGGATGACTACCGGGATGAGTTTGAAGACAAGATCATGGCCCTTGTGGACAGGAAAGCCCACGAAGGCAAGATTGAGGACGTTGAAACAGCCACCGGCGAAGAGCAACGCAAAACAGCGGATGTCATTGACTTGACCGAGCTGCTCAAACGCAGTCTGGGCAGCAAGGCGCCAGGCAAGGCGACCGCAAAGCCCAAGCCGTCCGCCAAACCAGCGGCGAGAAAAAAAGCCAGCACGTAATGGGCGGGCCGCCCAGGATCATCGCAGGCAAGCCCGCGACGCCCTCGGTCGGCCAGGCGAAAGCATCAGACGAGGATGAAGATGGCCAGCAACCCGCCAAAGATTGCCCACTTTTCCAGGTAATAGCGTGTGCGGTTGCGCTTTTTCAGTTCTTTGCCGCGCAGACGAATTTTGTAGATTCTGCCGAACAGTCGATTGATGCCCCCGGTTTTGTCACCCGCCTCATTCGGCGCGCCGGCCGCCGCCATCACATTGCGGCTGAACCAGGTGTTGAACGCGGCCGCCCAGCGATACTTCATCGGGCGCTCAACGTCGCAAAACAGAATGATACGGTTCTGCTCGGTGGCGTTTTCAGCGTAATGGATGTAAGTCTCATCGAACATTACCGCTTCACCGTCGCGCCAATGGTAGTTCTCGCCATCGACATTGATGTAGCAACCGGCATCGTTGGGGGTTTCAAGGCCCAAGTGATAACGATAGGAACCGGCATAAGGGTCGCGGTGACGCACCAGTTTCGAGCCCGGAGGCAATTCAGCGAACATCGCAGCCTTGATCGAACCGATGCTCTGCACCAGTTCAGTGGTGCGCGGACAGAGTTTCATCGCCGATGGATGGCTGTCGCCGTACCACTTGAGGTAGAAGCGTTTCCAGCCTGATTTGAAGAACGAGTTGAAACCGACATCGTCGTACTGGCTCGAGCGTTTGATCTCCCCTGCCCGCAACAGGTTTTGGCCTTCGGCGCGGATTTCTTCCCAGTGAGCCTGCAACGGGCTCAGGTCGGGAAAGTCGGCAGGATTGAGGAAAGGTTTGTTGGGTATCTTCGAGAAGAGATAAAGGAAGCAATTGATCGGGGCCAGAAACGTCGAGTGATCACTCAACTGGCGGCCCAGCTTGTGTCGCACCTGCCCTCGCAAGTGGACGTATGCGATGGAGACAACATAGATAGCGGCAATAATGAGTTTCACGGAAATCGTCACACGTCAGAATTGAACAAACTGCGCCCCTTGGCAGCCCTTGGCCCAGGGGCTTGTGCAGAGTTTTAATACGAAAGCTGTCCCGAAGGCGCATCCTTGAGCCGGCGCTGCTTATCGGCACCCGATGATCGGTGGCATTTTAGCCACAATTTGTAACCAAAAGTGAACCAAAGCCGCGAAAAACTGTCATCTCTCACCACCAAAACATCGCCACTGCCTTTTTGCCTTATGGCTTAGAGAGCCAGCCCACACAAACTTTACGGGCCCCCTGATTGACCGGCCTCAGCGCGCTTCGACTTGGGCCAAGCGCTTCACATGCTCCTGTCCACTGATTGCCAGATGGATCTTCCGCTTCTGACCGGGTCGCGTTTCCCGTGATCCGAATGGCGGAACGGGGACTGATTCGGTACTGCCTCAACCCTGGTTATGAATCGCCCCCTCTTACTAGAATAATTCGGATTGCCAAATTTCTCTCTGCTCCGAAAGTTCAAGAGCATCCGCAACCTGAATCTCGCGTTGAGCCTCGACCTTCCTGACGAACTCTGGAATTTGATCTGTGGACAGTGGCCGGCTAAACAAATATCCCTGAGAAACTCCCACTGCGCCGGTGTTTCCACCCCCTCGACATTAGTGATTAAACCCACGCTTCGAGCCATTTGTACGATGGTCTTGACTATGGCTCGATCATCGGCATCGATTGCGATATCACGCACGAAAGACTGATCGATTTTGAGTTTATAAACCTTGAACTTCTTGAGATAGCTCAACGAGGAATACCCGCCCCAAAGTCATCACTGGACATGCGTACCCCGCGCGAGTGCAAGTTGTCCATGATCTCGATGGCGGAATGAAAAGGTGAGGCAGCCAATACTGGTAGTAAATGACCACCCACTTAACAATTGCGGTGAGTAACAACAGAGCTGAGAAAATCAGGTATTTGGTGAAGACCGTCATCAAACGTTGCCAGGAACGCAAGGTCACCAAGAGCAACGGGACGGCCACCACAAACCGTGCTGAAAGCCAAAAATAGAGGTGTTTCGCTGAGGCGTTATGCGATAGAAAATCGGGCATGCCTTCATAGGAGGCGGCATGCAAAAAAATACATCCAACCCGGCCACATGGTGCATGGAAGCACGATGTGAAGAGCGCACCCGCCAAATTGCAATCTGCTCGATCTGAGGCTGTTTTTTTAAGCATAGACTTGATTACCACCACCCTCCTGCGCCGCCTCATTGCGGCCACGGCATGGCCTTCTCCGGGTGTTCGTCGCCATGCTCTGGTCAAGCTCTCGACGACTCTGGAAGCCGCAGTTGCCGAAGCGCTGATCAAGAAGAACCCGGCTAACGCACCAAAATCGGAAAAATCGTTTCGTACCACTCAACGAACGTGCACTGCATGCGCTGGAGTTCGCCCGCCAGTACGCCATGCGCCGTGCATAAGGCGTCGGCAAGCTCCAGGCACTGGCGATGCCTTATCGACCACCGTACAACTGCCGTCATACTTATGCGACAATATGCTCAATGTCCAACATGAACCCCGCATTCATCGCTCAGCAGCTTGGCCACAGTGTCCAAATGTTGCTGACGACCTATGCGCGTTGGCTCAACTCAAGCTCAGACTGGGCGGAGCTGGAAAAGCTCCAGATTGGTATCAAATCGGTATCAGGCAAAAAAAGACCAGCTCTAACCCATTGATAGGTAAGGTAATTGATCTCCACAGCTAACATCACCATGCAGTTCGGCGCCAAGCCGTTGTTCGAAAACGTTTCGGTCAAATTCAACGGCGGCAATCGTTATGGCTTGATCGGCGCCAACGGTTGCGGCAAGTCGACCTTCATGAAGATTCTCGGCGGTGACCTCGAGCCATCCGGCGGCCAGGTCATGCTGGAGCCGAACGTACGCCTGGGTAAATTGCGCCAGGACCAGTTCGCCTACGAAGAATTCACCGTGATCGACACCGTGATCATGGGTCATGAAGAGTTGTGGAAGGTCAAGGCCGAGCGCGATCGCATCTACTCGTTGCCGGAAATGAGCGAAGAAGACGGCATGGCCGTGGCCGAGCTGGAAACCGAATTCGCTGAAATGGACGGTTACACCGCCGAATCCCGCGCCGGTGAGCTGCTGCTGGGCCTGGGGATTCCCCTGGAACAGCATTTCGGCCCGATGACCGAAGTCGCTCCGGGCTGGAAACTGCGGGTATTGCTCGCCCAGGCCCTGTTCTCGGACCCGGAAGTGCTGTTGCTCGACGAACCGACCAACCACCTGGACATCAACACCATTCGCTGGCTGGAAACCATTCTCACGGCGCGTAACAGCACCATGATCATCATTTCCCACGACCGTCACTTCCTCAACAGCGTCTGCACCCACATGGCTGACCTGGACTACGGTGAGCTGCGCCTGTTCCCGGGCAACTACGACGAGTACATGACTGCCGCGACTCAATCGCGCGAACAATTGCTGTCGGACAACGCCAAGAAGAAAGCCCAGATCGCCGAACTGCAAACGTTCGTCAGTCGCTTCTCGGCCAACGCCTCGAAAGCCAAACAGGCCACTTCCCGCGCCAAGCAGATCGACAAGATCCAGCTGGCCGAGGTCAAGCCGTCGAGCCGCGTGAGCCCGTTCATCCGCTTCGAACAGACCAAGAAGCTGCACCGTCAGGCCGTGACCATCGAGCAGATGTCCAAGGGCTTCGACGGCAAGACCCTGTTCAAGAACTTCAGCTTCACCGTAGAAGCCGGCGAGCGCGTTGCGATCATCGGGCCGAACGGTATCGGCAAGACCACCCTGCTGCGCACCTTGATGGGCGAGCTGACCCCGGACGCCGGTTCCGTGAAGTGGACCGAAAGCGCGGAGCTGGGCTACTACGCCCAGGACCACGCCCACGATTTCGAAGACGACGTCAGCCTGTTCGACTGGATGGGCCAGTGGACGCAAGGTGAGCAGATCATTCGCGGCACGTTAGGTCGCATGCTGTTCTCCAACGACGAGATCCTCAAGTCGGTCAAAGTGATCTCCGGTGGTGAGCAAGGTCGCATGCTGTTCGGCAAACTGATCCTGCAAAAGCCGAACGTGCTGGTGATGGACGAACCAACCAACCACCTGGACATGGAATCCATCGAAGCACTGAACCTGGCGCTGGAGAACTACCCGGGCACGCTGATCTTCGTCAGCCACGACCGTGAGTTCGTGTCCTCTCTGGCCACCCGCATCATCGAGCTGAGCCCGAATGGCGTGACCGACTTCAGCGGCACCTATGACGACTACCTGCGCAGCCAAGGCGTGGTGCTCTAAAGGCAGCTACCAGCCTTTAGCTGCAAGCTTCAAGTGAAAAGCCCTGTCTTTTGTGACGGGGCTTTTTGCATTTCAGACCAAGGTTTCTTGTCGGTGCATCAATCATCGCGAGCGACAGCGATAATGTCATGGCAAAGGTAGTTAGCCTGCTTTCTTTTATATCAATGCCAAGCCATCATGCCGCTCTCCCACCGCCGCCCGCGAACGAGCTCTCATGTCTGCGCAGCAACAGCCACCGCAAAGCTCCATGGCGATCACCCTGCAGATCGTCTCCATCGTCTTCTATACCTTTATTGCCTTTCTTTGCATCGGCCTGCCGATTGCGGTGCTGCCCGGCTATGTCCATGAACAACTGGGGTTCAGTGCCGTTGTCGCAGGGCTGACCATCGGTTCGCAATATCTCGCTACCCTGCTCAGTCGCCCCATGGCGGGACGCATGTCCGACAATGTCGGCACCAAGCGGGCGATCATTTACGGGTTGTCCGGGATTGTGTTGAGCGGCGTGCTGACGTGGCTGTCGACCTTGCTGCAAAGCGTTCCTTTATTAAGCTTGTTGATCCTGATCGCCGGCCGCTTGCTGCTTGGGATTGCCCAAGGCTTGATCGGAGTCGGCACCATCAGTTGGTGCATGGGTCAGGTAGGGGCCGAACACACCGCGCGTTCGATCTCCTGGAACGGCATCGCTTCTTATGGCGCGATTGCCATCGGCGCGCCACTGGGCGTGGTGATGGTCGATCAACTGGGCTTCGTCAGCCTGGGCATCGCCCTGTCTGTGCTGGCCCTGGCAGCACTGCTGCTGATTCGTAACAAGCCGTCGGTGCCTGTGATCCGGGGCGAGCGGTTGCCCTTCTGGGCGGTGTTCGGGCGCATTGCGCCGTTCGGTGCGAGCCTGTGCCTGGCCTCCATTGGCTACGGCACCCTGACCACTTTCATCACCTTGTATTACCTCAACCGTGGCTGGACCGGCGCCGCTTATTGCCTCACCGTCTTCGGCGTGTGCTTCATTCTGGCGCGCCTGCTGTTCATCTCCAGCATCAGCCGTTTCGGTGGATTCACCTCGGCCATCGCCTGCATGAGCATTGAAACCGTCGGCCTGATGTTGCTGTGGTTCGCGCCCTTGACCGGCTATGCCTTGATCGGTGCCGGCCTGACCGGCTTCGGTCTGTCGTTGGTGTACCCGGCGCTTGGCGTCGAGGCGATCAAGCAGGTGCCCAACTCCAGTCGTGGTGCCGGCTTGAGTGCCTATGCGGTGTTTTTCGATCTGGCGCTGGCGATTGCCGGCCCCTTGATGGGGGCGGTGGCGTTGAACTTGGGTTATACGTGGATATTCTTCGCAGCTGCGTTGTTGTCAGTCACCGGCCTTTGCCTGACGCTGCTCCTGTCACGCCAAAGTGCGCGTCAAACCCGTTGAACGCTGACACGGACAAGGCAATAGATTAAAGCATTACAGAAGGATTCCAACGCAACATTCCGCATCGATTGATGCAAAGAGCCAGCATTGTTTGAAGCGTCAACTTTCACAGATGCTTATCGTGGCTCTTACATAACAATCGATAAATGGAGATTAATTAATATGCGTATATTGCCTTTAAGCCTGCTCGCGCCTGCATTGCTGTTTTGCCTCCACGGCACGGCCCATGCGCAAAGCTCCACACCGCAGCAAATCTGCCATAACGGTCAATGCTGGGACATCGGCGACGATATTGGAGATGAGTGCTGCCCATTCAGTGATGAACGACTGAAAAGCAACGTTCAACGTCTGCAAAATCCCATGGAAAACCTCCTGAAACTCAATGGTGTAACGTTCAACTGGAAGCAAAACGACCAGGCCGATGTCGGCCTGATTGCCCAAGATGTACAGAAAGTTTATCCCCAGTTAGTGCGCACTGATCGAGGCCACTTGCAAGTTGATTACCAAAAACTGGTGGCACCTCTCATCGAGTCCGTACGCGAACTTAATGCAAGGGTAGTTACACTGGAAACTGCTTTAGCTGATAAGTAACTAACGATAAACAACTGCCGATCTCCCTCACTGATCGGCAGTCTGCATCCCGGCCCGCGTCGCCTTGCCCAGCGTGCGAGAGAAGAAGCGTCCGGCTTCGGAGATCATGTTGCGGTGAATGTCTTCGCGGTCAACGCCATCGGCATCAGTACACAGCGCCGGCATGATGACGATCTGCTCGTCGTTGCACGGTGCCATGAATACAAAGTGCCCTGCCCCGGCCAGCAACTTGAAGTCCGGCGCGACTGGCAGCTTGCGCGCCAACGCCACCGCGTTTTTGTCGATGGGCACCAGATTGTCGCCGTCTCCGCTGTAAAGCAGCACGGGCACGTGCACATCGGCCAGCGTGTGGCGACCGAACTTCAAGCTCAGCGGCGCCATCAGCATTAGCGCGTGGACGCGTGGATCGGCCACCGGTTGCAGGTCATCGCGGTCGACGATCAATTCCCCCCGGGTGTTGCAGGCGTCACGGTCATCCGGACGCTCCTGGCAGTAACGGCGCAGGCGGTCCAGGTCCGGAGTCGCACCGGACAGAATCAATGCCGTCTCGCCTCCGGCCGAGTAACCGATGACGCCCACCTGATCAGCATTGACGAACGGCGACAGCATGCGGTCGCCCAGGGTCGCAGTGATGGCTTCGGAAATCTGGATCGGCCGCCCGTACAGATTGCTCAAGGTGCCGAGACGACTGTGATCCTTGGAGTTGTCGCCGGGGTGAATCACCGCCACCACCACAAAACCCTTGCGCGCCAGCGAGGTGGCGAGGTCATGCAGGGCCAGCGGGGTTCCGGTGTTGCCGTGGGACAGCATCAGCATGGGGAATCGGCCGATGGCGACTTTCGTGTCCTCACCCGCCTCGACGGTGTAACCCTCAAGTCGGCTGGAATGTTCCTTTTCGCTCGATGGGTAGAAGGCGATGGCACGCATCGGTTGCAAGTCCAGCGGGTCGAGAAACTTCATCTCGTGGTAGCCGACGCTCCAATGAGGATGCGGCGCAGGGGCGGCGTGCACTGTATTCAAGCTGCTGAGCAGGCAAATCAGTAAAGTTGCACAAAGACGCACCATGGGATGCCCCACCTTGTTACCGGATTAAAGACATAAACCCTCGACTGCATAACTTGGGCCACAAAACGAAATGGACAGAAACAAAAAACTCCGTATCTGATACTTGCGCATTCAGAATACAGAGTTTTTTGAGGGTTTGCCCAACCGGCTTGAAGTCTTTATGCAAGCCTTACGCGGCGGCGAACAACTGCTCGCTGATCTGCTCGTGAGCGTCGCTCATGGCTTTGTTACGGACATCGTCACCATAGGCCAGGCCATGGGCACGCACGAATTCGATGTCAGTGATGCCGATGAAACCGAACAACACTTTCAAGTAGTCTTCGTGGGCAACGCCGGTTGCCTGGCCGGCATGCAGCCCGCCGGAAGTCGAAACGATCACCACTTTCTTGCCACCGCACAGCCCCTCGGGACCGGCTTCGGTGTAGCGGAAAGTCTGACCGGCAACGGCGATGCGATCGATCCAGGCCTTCAGTTGGGTCGGAACAGTGAAGTTGTACATTGGGGCTGCAATCACCACGGCATCGGCGGCGAGGAATTCGGCCAGTGTCGAAGCGCTGAGTTCGGCTTCGTGCTGCTGTGCGGCGTTGCGCAATTCAGCGGCGGTGCCGGCAGCCACCAGGGTGGTCGACGAAAAATGGCTGATTGCATCGGCCGCCAGGTCGCGGTAAGTCACCACAGCGGATGGTTCGGCGACTTGCCAGGCTTTCACGACTTCACTGCTCAGCTGACGGGAAGCCGAGTTGTCACCAAGAATGCTCGAATCGATATGCAGCAGTTTCATGTGGGATCTCCAGGTGAGGATCGCTACAAGGGCGATCTGATGGAAACAATCCTACAGATGAAACCAATAGGTGATTAGACCGCAACAATGCGATAGTTTGTCTCACTGGTAGAACGATCGAGTCATCAGCCATGCAAGACCTCAATGACCTTTATTATTTCGCCAAGGTGGTGGAATCCGGCGGCTTCGCGGCGGCCGGGCGTTTGCTGGGCATTCCCAAGTCGCGGTTGTCGCGGCGTATCGCCGAACTGGAAGAACGCCTGGGCGCGCGCCTGCTGCAACGAACCACTCGCCAGCTGAAACTGACCGCCGTGGGCGAACGCTACCTGCGACACTGTCAGGCCATGCTGCTGGAAGCCGAAATGGCTGATGAAGCCGTGGCCAGCATGTCCAGCGAACCCCGGGGACGTTTGCGGGTGTCCTCCCCGGTCGGCCTGGCCCACGAGATTCTGCCGGCAGTCATCAGCAACTTTCTGGAGAAATTCCCCCAGGTGCAACTTGAGGTCGTGCTGGTCAATCGCCGCGTCGATCTGGTCACCGAAGGCGTGGATGTCGCGCTGCGCGTGCGTGAACCGGGCGATGAAGATCCGCTGTTGGTGACCCGCCGCTTGCGCCAGGCACAGATGCTCCTGGTGGCCAGCCCCACATTCCTGCTGGGGCGTGAGATCAACCGCCCCGATAATTTGAAAGACCTGCCAGTGCTCGGTGCCCTCGAACCGGATCGGCTGGTGCACATCCGCCTGGTCGATCGCCAGGGCAAAAGCCACGATCTGGCAATGGAAGCGCGCCTGGGCGTCGACGACTTCATCGTACGCAAGACCTGCGCCCTCGCCGGGCAGGGGTTTACCACGCTACCGATGATGTATTGCGAGCAAGAACTGGCCAACGGTTCGCTGGTGCAGCTGTTGCCTGAATGGTCGCTGCCCGGTGGCTGGCTGCAAGCGGTCTACCCTCATCGACGCGGGGTGATGCCGGCCGTGCGTGCCTGGCTCGACCATTTGATCGAAACATTCAATGCCTGCGGGGACCGTTTGATATGAAGGCTGGACGCATGAGCGAAGTGGACGTCGCGACATTCTGCCTGGCGCTGCCCGGTGCGCGGGAAGACTATAAATGGGGAGGCGTACGGGTGTTTTCGGTTGCCGGAAACAAGATGTTCGCGCTGCAGAACCTGCGCGGCGAATCCCTGGCGTTCAAGGTCGACAAGGATTTGTTCCTCGGTCATTGCGACCGTCCGGGCATTCATCCGGCGCCTTATCTGGCGCGGGCCCAGTGGATCATCATGAACACGCCCTACCCACTGGGTGCCGAAGAGCTGCAAGGCTTGTTGCAACGCTCTCATCAACTGGTGGTGAGCAAACTGCCCAAACGAACGCAGGTCGGGTTATTGCTTTAGAACAGTGCCAACAGGTTTGCACCGAGAAACAGCCTGTCGATCCAGAACACTTGGTGCAGCATCACGATGAGCCAGAACACCAGTTGAAACGAGACCTTGCGCGTCTTGTGCCGAAACACTTGTTGCGCCAGCAACGCCCCCGGCCAGCCACCCGCGAACTCCAGTGCATGCAGCACGTTTTCCGGTGTTCGCCATTGATCGACACGGGCCTTGCGCTTATCGCTCCAGTACAGCAAAAACGTCAGCAGGCTGACGATGCCGTAGACCGCGAGGGGAATCAGCGACACCCCACGCAACCACAACGACATCGACCCGAACAACGGCAGCGCGCACAGGGTTGCGAACACCAGCAGCTTGAGGCGTAGATGCTGGATATGTCCCCCGGACTTGCCTGCGGAACGATAGCGCGCGCTGGAATCACTCATGGTTTGGCCGCGGTCCAGTCTATCCAGCCAAACTGCCACGTGGCCAGAATCAGCAGGCCGAAGGCAATGCGGTACCAGGCGAACGCCGCGTAGCTGTGGCTGGCGATGAACTTGAGCAACCCGCGCACGGCAATCATCGCGAAAATGAATGCAGTCACGAAGCCAAGGGCAAATACCGGAAAATCAGCCGCCACGAACAGCTTGTGGTACTTGTAGCCCGAGTACACGGCCGCACCCACCATCGTCGGCATGGCCAGGAAGAACGAGAACTCGGTGGCGGTTTTACGCGACAGACCAAACAACAGGCCGCCGATGATCGTCGAGCCGGAACGCGAAGTACCCGGAATCATCGCCAGGCACTGGGCGAACCCGACTTTGAGTGCGTCTTTCCAAGTGATCTCGTCCACAGTATCGGCATGCACTTCATGCTGACGCTGTTCAGCCCACAGCATGATGATGCCACCCACCACCAGGGCCGTCGCCACGGTGATCGGGTTGAACAGGTAGTGGTGGATCAGGTCAGCAAAAATCACTCCCAGAACCACGGCGGGCAGGAAGGCGATCAACAGGTTCGCGGTAAAGCGTCGCGCACTGGGCTGGGTCGGCAAACCGATGACCACATCGAAAATCTTGCGGCGGAACTCCCACACCACCGCCAGGATCGCCCCGAGCTGGATGATGATGTTGAATGCCATGGCCCGCTCGCCACCGAAGTCGAGCAAGTCGGCCACGATAATCTGGTGCCCGGTACTGGAAATGGGCAAAAACTCTGTCAGCCCTTCTACAACGCCAAGAATCAAAGCCTGAAAGGCAGTCCAAAGATCCATTCATCCCCCAAAAGGCTATGCACCGTTGCATGCCCCGTTAGTATTTTTAAAAACATTTATCGCGATCAGCGTAGTTGAATTCGCACGCTTTCAGGCTCCACACCTGGCCATGAAAAATCCGTGAAACATTTGGATTCAGGTTTTCCCGTGCGGGGCCGAAATCCTATCAGACAAGTCCGATAAGTGCTTTCGCGTTATCGGGCCTGGCCGAATGCTGGCGATCATTCATTACAAGAACAAGAAAACGGAGCACCACGTTATGAACAGCTTGCGCAATATGTCGATCAGCCGGCGCTTGTGGCTCATCCTGGTCGTGGCCGTCATAATGCTGCTGGCCTTGGGTGTCTTGATGCTCAAGCAGATTCACGATGACTTGTATGTCGCCAAGGCACAGAAAACCCAGCATGTGGTGCAAACCGCCAGTGGCATCCTCACTTACTATCACGACCTTGAAACCGCCGGCACGCTCACCCGCGAAGCCGCGCAGAAACAGGCGCTGACAGCCGTTCGCGGACTGCGTTACGACCAGAACGATTACTTCTGGATCAACGATCTGACGCCGGTGATGATCATGCACCCGGCCAACCCCAAACTGGACGGCCAGAATCTCTCGGCGATCCGCGACCCCGACGGTGTTGCGATATTCAATGAGATGGTCACGGTGGCCAAGAGCAAGGGCGCCGGGATCATCAATTACCGCTGGCCAAAACCGGGTGCCAGCGAACCCGTGGGAAAAACCTCCTACGTCAAACTCTTTGAGCCCTGGGGCTGGATGATCGGCTCGGGCGTGTACATCGATGACATGCAAGCCGAATTCTATGGTCAGTTTTGGAAAGCCTCGGTCATTGGCTTTGCAATCGCGCTGATCATGGCGGCACTGGTGATCCTCATCGCCCGTAGCATCGTTCGCCCGCTTCAGGAAACCGTCCACGCGATGGCCAACATCGCCAGTGGTGAAAGCGATTTGACCCGCAGCCTCGACACCCACGGCCAGGATGAAGTCACACAATTGGCCCGGCACTTCAATGCCTTTACCGCCAAATTGCGCCAGGTCATCGGTGAACTGCAGGTCTGCGCCAGTGCGCTAGGCCAATCGTCCAGCGAATTGGGCAACGACGCGACCCAGGCCCAGCAACGCAGCCAGCAACAGTCGCAGCAGATGGAACGGGTGGCCACGGCGATCAATGAAGTGACTTCCGGCGTGCAGGATGTGGCAAAGAATGCCGAACATGCCGCCAGCGAAATGCGCGATGCCGAAGCTCAGGCCCAACAAGGCCAGGTCAACATTGATGGCAGCCTGCAGCAGATCGACACGCTGTCGTGCACCATCAATCAGGCCGTGGACGTGATCCGCACCCTGGCCACCGAAAGCACCCAGATTGGCAGCGTGCTGGAAGTGATCCGCTCGATTGCCGATCAGACCAACCTGCTGGCGCTCAATGCCGCCATCGAGGCAGCAAGGGCTGGCGAACAAGGTCGGGGTTTCGCGGTGGTAGCCGACGAGGTTCGCCTTTTGGCCCAGCGGACCCAGAAGTCCACGGCGGAAATCCAGTCGATGATCGAACAACTGCAAAGTCATTCCGAGGCAGCGGTCAAGGTGATTGGCGACAGCAGCCGGGCATCGCAGCTGACCATCGAACAGGCGGGTCTGGCCGGTACAAGTCTGAATGCCATTGGTCAGGCGTTGCGCAACCTCAACGGCCTGAATGCGTCCATCGCCAGCGCCACCCTGCAACAGGCCCATGTGGTCGAAGACATCAACCAGAACGTCACCCAAGCCGCCGGGTTGTCCCACAGCACCGCGCTGGCGGCTGAACAATCCAGCAAGGCGAGCCTGAGACTGAAGGAATTGAGCGAGCAATTGAACGGTTTGCTCAGGCAGTTCCGGGTTTAATTCGAAAAAGATCGTCCGAACGCGATCCGTGCCTCTGGCAGCGCCTGCAGGGTAATCGTCACCCTGTGAGGCGCCGCCAAAGGCTGCGATCGATTGATCTTCAGTTACAATCCGCCCCCTCTTCGACTTCCCCCAAGGAAACTCCATGTCCGGGCTTGAACTGTTTGCCGCCGCCCTCGGTGTCATTGCCGTATGGTTGACGGTCAAACAGAACCCCTGGTGCTGGCCGATCGGTCTGGTCATGGTGCTTGTCTATAGCTGGATCTTTTTCGAGGTGAAGCTGTATTCGGACATGCTGCTGCAAGTGATTTACGCCGCATTGCAGCTCTATGGCTGGTGGCAGTGGACCCGCGCTGGCGATGCGCATCATGGACGCGAGGTCAGCCGGCTAGGCAAACATGCGGTGGCGTCGGGACTGGCCATCGGTGCGGCGTGCAGTCTGTTGCTGGGCGCCGCCATGGCGCACTGGACCGATGCCGCCCAGCCTTGGCTCGATGCTTTCCTCACCGCCTTCAGCCTCGTGGCGCAATGGTGGATGGCGCAAAAGCGCCTGCAGTGCTGGCCGCTGTGGATCGTGCTGGATTGTATTTTCGTCGGTCTGTTCCTGTACAAGGGGATGTACGTGACGGCGGCCCTGTATGGCCTGTTCACCCTGCTGGCCATTCAAGGCTGGCGCTCATGGCGCAGCGATCCGGTGCTGTGCCCATGAAGGTGCTGGTGCTGGCAGGGCCGGAATCCAGCGGAAAAAGCTGGCTTTCGAGTGAGGTTCACGCCAACTTTGGCGGCATATTGGTCGATGAGTACGTCAGGCACTTCATCGAAAGCGAAGCCCGGGAAACCTGCTACGATGATATTGAATCAATAGCACATGGCCAGCTGACCTGGGAGGATGTCGCACGTGCCTCACAACCGTCGCTACTGATCCTCGATACGCATCTTTTAAGCAACATTCTTTGGAGTCGTACGTTGTTTGGCGCTTGCCCGACCTGGATCGAACAGGCACTGCTGACCCGGCACTACGACATGCATTTACTGCTGAGCCCTGAAAACGTGGCCTGGCATGACGATGGACAACGCTGCCAGCCGAAACTGGCAGAACGCCAGGCGTTTTTCCAGGCCAGCCGCCAATGGCTTGAGCAGCACCACCAGCGTTATCAGGTACTTGAAGGTGATTGGCAACAACGCAAGGACGCCGCATTTGAGGCCGTGACACGCTTGCTCAAGGCCTGACAGGGCTACCCTGCCCTGTCACATATGTCCATTCCTGAAACACCCTCCCCCGCGCAAACCCTCGAACTAAAGCGGCCCGAGCGCTGCAGCAAGAAAATGTTAAGCCACTGATACAACCTGCCTCAAGCCACCTTGACGAGCAATGGCGCCCATCTGGACGGCGTTTTTGCGCGGCTTTGTCTCAGCGGTGATACAAATTTTTTTGACCGCCACGGCAAATATTTACAACTTACTGTTTTTTAAAGAAAAACAAAAACCGGCACACCTTCTGCTCTCTTCCCCGCAGTGCTGATTAACACCAGCGCTCCACTTACAGAAGGAATTGCCGCCGTGGGGAAACTTGATAACCACATTTTTAGCCTCCTGCTGATCGGATGTGCATTGGGCTCAAGTGTTTGCCTGCCTGTACAGGCTGACAACGGCATCATCATTATCAAACGTGACGTCCAGCCGCGCATGGCGACACGCGCGCCGGTGGCTCCCGATCCTAACCCCACGACCGCCAATGCCAACCCGTCGAAACAGATCCTCAATCAGACGAGCGAATTGAGCGACGGTGACTTTGCCACCGTCGCCAGTGGTGCAGGCATTTCACGCCTGGTCGCCCAAGGCACCAATAACATGGGCGGCAATATCACCAACCAGACACAACTTTCCAACGTCCCCGCTGGGCGTTCGGGAAATTCGGGCAACAACGGCATTGCCAACATGGTCAATTCAAACGTCCAGCAAGGCCTGGGCGCTTTGAGAATCATAACGGGAGACCGTTGAGATGAATCGCACGCTGCTGATTATCGCCATGCTTTGCAGTAGTACATCGGCCTTTGCCCAACCTCCTGTCATCAATAACGCCGAAATCGATAATTCAGGCGCGCAGTACCAAGGCAACTTCTCCGTCAACCAGGCGGCTGGCGATCTACAGCAACAGGCCAACGCCCGAGCCATCGCCATTGGCCATGGAGCCAGCGCGACGGTACAGATTCGCCAACGGTTGCGCGGCCAAGTCGACCCCGCCATGGATGCGCGATCGAGCATCCAGGGTAACTCCTTCAGTAACGGCAACGGCGTACTGGGCGTGAACCAGAGTTCGGGCGCCAATACCCAGCAAGCCAACGCACTGCGTATCAGCATCAGTGCTCAGCCGCAAAGCATCGACGACAGCGTCCTCATGCAACAGAACGTGACGCTGCTCAACAACTCCGATCCAACTGACTCTGCACCAGGCTTTCGCCAGGTCGCCACCAGCGACCAGGCCTTCACCGGTAGCCGCGGGGTAATTCAGTTGAATCAGAGTGCAGGGGTGGGAAACCGCATGGCTAACACCCTCAGCATACGGGTCGCGGATTGACCCAAACAGGTAGTTTCAACACTTAACCTAAAATAAGTACGGAGAATCACCATGAAACCTTCGATGGCATTAAAGCCTCTGGTTTTCGCAATTGCTGCGGTCATGGCTGTTGCTGTACAAGCTGGGCAAAACGATCGGCGTGACCATCACCACGGCCACACCCCACCTCCTCCAACCAAAATCCTTGTCAATGCGACTGCCAGTGCAACCGACAAGCAGACCAGTACCGGCAACCGCATCTATAACGAAGGGACTCAAAACTCTGCCGAGATGAGCAGTTCCGCCTCTGGTGCCAGCGGCAACGTGGGCGTCAACGTGGCAGGCGGCAATGGCAACCAACAAGACAACGCGGCGGCCATCGCCAACGCCTCCTCCGACTCAAGCCTGGATAACAGCTTCGTGTTCGGCACTGCCACTGCCACTGCCAAAGTCACTCAATACGGCAATAACAACCGGGTTGATAACTATGGCGTCACGAACACTGCAACGATGAGTGGCTCAGGTAACGGCGGCAGCGGCAATATGGGTATCAACGTTGCTGGTGGTGACCTTAACCAACAGAAAAACACCATGGCAATCGCCAACTCTAACTCCCCACTGGGCAACGCTACCGCCACTGCCTCGGCTGATCAAAGCAGCCCTGGCCTGACCGTGAATAACGTCGCCGACCGGACTTATCGCGTGGATACGGTGACTGTTACCAAAACAGCCAGTGGCAGTGCCTCCTTCAACAAGAACTCCAGCCTGAGCGTTGACAAGAGCGCTTCCAGCAACTGGGCTGCGAGCGGTTCCAACAGCTTCAATGCAAGCGGATCCAAAAGCTTTGATGCAAGCGGATCCAGAAGCGCAGATTCCAGTGCGACCAGCAGCGCTTCTTTCGATGCTTCTCTGAACGCTAACCTGGACGCATCGGCGAGTGCTTCGAGATCGGTCACCTGGAATAATGGCGGCGCCGATCACACTCGCAGCAGGTCTGGTGACGCATCGCTGAGCGCATCGCTTGATGCATCGGCCAGTGGTTCTCTCAATACGTCGAACAGCAACTCGTCCGACTCTTCCTACACCAAATCGCACGACTCCTCGTTCACAAAAGCGTATGACTCCTCGTACGCCAAATCAGGCGAGAAATCGTCTGCGTCTTCTAAAGACGTAACGAAGAGCTACAGCGAAAGCAGTTCATTTGATTTGAGTAATACCTACTCCTATCAAGTGCTGACTCCAACCGGCTGGGCAAACCCTGTGACCAACACTGCAACCCTGAGTGGTTCGGTGAATGGCGGCAGCGGCAACCTGGGTGTCAACGTGACTGCTGGTGTGGGCAACCAACAAAGCAACTCGCTGGCTATCTCCAACCAGTCGTTCTAATGCTGTCTCTGGAGGCCCCCTTACGGGGGCCTTTTTTCAATATGACCAGAGGGCATCCCCCCATGCGCATTATCGCCTTGGCATTTTTGCTTTGCGTGACCAGTGTGATCGAGGCTGCACAAATGCCGCTGTCCGTCCTGCCGGGCGGTGCGGTGGTATTCAAGCCGATCCAGAGCATCCGCGAGCGTAAATTTGCCGACCTGGTGCAACAGAAAACCGACTTCAGTTGCGGCGCAGCAGCGCTGGCGACCATTTTGCGCCAAGCCTATTGGCTGGACGTCACAGAAGACCAGATCATCGAAGGCATGCTGGCACACTCCGACCAGGATCTTGTCCGCGTTCAGGGCTTCTCCATGCTCGACATGAAGCACTACGTGGAAAGCATCGGCATGCGCGCCCGAGGCTACCGGGTGGCGCCGGAAACCCTGGGTGAAATCAAAATCCCGGTGGTGGTACTCATGGATATCCGTGGCTACAAACATTTTGTAGTCATGCAAAGGGTCCATGACGGCTGGGTCTATATCGGGGATCCGGTACTCGGTCATAAACGCTACAAAGTCGACGACTTTGTCAAAGGCTGGAACGGCATCATTTTTGCCGTCATCGGTCAGGGCTACGACAAAACCAATGCGTTGCTCGATCCGCCGTTGCCACTGAGCGCCAAGAATCGCATCAACACCTTCAACCCGGTGCAAGACGCCGAGTTGATGGATTTCGGATTCATCCAAAGCGACTTCTTCTAATAACAAGGGAGCACGAAGCTCCGGGAGTATCCAATGAAGACTCCAATCTGGCTGGCGGTGGCTTGCCTCGCCGCCAGCCTGCCAACCCATGCAGAGACTTTCAAACCCATCGAACTGAATGACCAGGAATTGGCGAGCCTGCGCGGCCGCTTTGTCATGCCCGGACGCATCATCAGCTTCGGCATCGCCATGACCAGCACCTGGCAAAATGCCAACGGTGAAGTGATCGGGGCAACGTCCTCGATGCAGATTCAACAATCCACCATCCAGCCACAGTTCTACGTGTCGAAGATCGATGAAAAAGGCACTGGAACGTCGCGATCACAAGGCACCGGCATCGTCATTGGTGGCAGCGGCCTCAACAGCACTGAAGGTGTCACACAAGTCGCGCGTGCTGCCGGTGACTACAACACGGCCTACAACAACGTTTATATCAACGTGACCAAGGCCAATCAGGCACCAGCCACACAACAGCAGGGCCAGGCATTGGCCGCTGGCTCGACATTAACCGGCGCCAACGATGCGGGTTCGATGAGCGTTTCCTTGACCGGTAGTGGCATACAACTCAACATTCTGGCCAACAACAACCAGGGCAGTACGGTACAACGCCTGGCCCAGGGCGGGCTGCTGCAGAACACGACGCTGCTCGGCACCGGCAACCAGGTCCGCAACATCACATCGCTCAATGTCGTGCTGCGTGACACCGTTCCGACAGCCGGCTCGCTGAGCGGCAATCTAGACCAGCTCAGAGGACTACGCACCAGCGGATTCTGATCTACGCTCAGTGTCACCAGACGTGTCAGAAGGGACGGCTCACCCATGCATCGATCTTTAACGTTCAGGGCTATCGTTTGTTTGAGTAGCCTGGCCCCGGCTTCATTGCTGTACGCAGCACCGGATCCCCAGGTCGAAGCACTAAAACAAGAACTCATGGAGCTGAAACAACGTTACGAAGCACAACAGAACGCGCTGATGGTACTCGAGCAGCGCGTTCGCCAGGTCGAAGAAACACCGGCGACACCGGCACCCAAGCGCCTGACCAAATCCCCCGCGGAAAAGACCAAGGGTGGCCAGACAGTGGCCACCTCTGGGTCGGGAGCCACGGGCAGTTCATACGGTCAGTCGCTCAAGGATGACTCGGAGCCTGCGCAAAGCGTTTCCAACCTGTATGACGAAGCCAGCGGCTTCTTCGGAGGCGGCAAGTTCAGCGTCGAAACCGGCCTGACCTACACGCACTACGATACCCGCGCGTTAACGCTCAACGGTTTCCTGGCACTGGACTCGATTTTTCTCGGCAACATCAACATTGACCGCATCAAGGCGGATAACTGGACCCTGGACCTGACCGCCCGCTACAACGTGGCTCAACGCTGGCAGTTCGACATCAACGTTCCCGTGGTTTATCGCGAATCGACGTATTCCTCCGGTGGTGCCGGTGGCGCAGCACCGGTGACGTCGGACGCAACCGTTACCCGCGACCCGACCATCGGCGATGTCAACGTAGGGGTTGCCTACAAGTTTCTGGATGAGTCGGCCAACTATCCCGACGCGGTCGCCACACTGCGCATCAAGGCGCCCACCGGTGAAGACCCTTACGGCATCAAGCTGATCGAGGTCCCGGGCAACAATAACCTGGCGGTCCCCGAAAGCTTGCCGACCGGCAACGGGGTCTGGTCGATCACCCCGGGCATCTCGCTGGTCAAGACCTTCGACCCTGCCGTGCTGTTCGGCAGCCTGGCCTATACCTACAACATGCAGGAATCTTTCAACGACATCAGCCCTCAGGTCGACTCCAAGGTGAAGGGGGATGTGAAACTGGGCGATTCCTGGCAGATCGGTGCCGGCATCGCATTCGCCTTGAACGAGAAGATGAGTATGTCGTTCTCGTTCACCGATCAGTTCGCCCGCAAGAGCAAGATCAAGCCGGACGGGGGTGATTGGCAATCCATCACCAACAGCGATTACAACTCGGCCAACTTCAACATCGGCATGACCCTGGCAGCAAGCGATAACCTGACGATCGTCCCGCAACTGTCCATCGGGATGACCGATGACGCGCCCGATTTTTCCTTCAGCCTGAAATTCCCTTACTACTTCTAATGCTGCGACAACAAGAAGCCCGCTGTTTCAGCGGGCTTTTTCGTGGGTTCTACGAGCTATTGGAGCATTGACCTGCAGCCATACACCTCGCTACTCAACGTATCTGATGCTTGTGCAGCAAACGGTAGAAGGTCGGCCTGGATATCCCTAATACCTTGGCGGCGATGCTCAAGTTATCGCTATGACGGTTAAGCACATCACACAACGCCTGACGTTCTGCCCGGTGTTTGTAGTCTTCCAGCGTGCCCATCGGTGCGGAACCGGTTTGATGGCTGATCAGCCCCAGGTCTCGCGCCTCGATCTGCCGGCCTTCGGCCAGGACCAACCCGCGTCGTACCCGGTTGGCCAGTTCGCGAACATTGCCCGGCCAGTCATGCTTGCCCATGGCTATCAAGGCATCCTCACTGAAGCTGCGCGGACGGCGGCCGGTTTCATGACTGTAGAAATGGGAAAAGTGGTTGGCCAGCATCGACAAATCGCCATTTCGCTCACGCAGGGGCGCGGTCGAGACCTGCAAGACGTTCAGGCGATAATACAGATCTTCGCGAAAGCGCTTCTTCTCGATCGCAGCCTCAAGATCGACGTGGGTCGCGGCCAACACCCGCACATCCACGGGAATCGGCTGACTGCCACCCACTCGCTCGATGTGCTTCTCCTGGAGGAAGCGCAACAGGTTCGCCTGCAGTTCAAGAGGCAGGTCACCGATTTCGTCGAGGAACAGCGTACCGCCATTAGCCGCTTCTATTCGCCCGACCTTGCGTTGATGGGCGCCAGTAAAGGCCCCCTTCTCGTGACCGAACAGTTCGGACTGGATCAGGTGCTCGGGAATCGCGCCACAATTGATCGCGACAAAGGGTTTGTTGTGGCGCAACGATTGCCGATGCAGCGTGCGGGCGACCAACTCTTTACCTGTCCCGCTTTCGCCGCGAATCAACACTGGAGACTCCGTTGGCGCCAGTTTGCTCAGGAGCTTGCGCAACTCGCGTATTGGCTTGCTGTCACCGAGCAACTCGTGCTCGGGCTGATCGATATGCACCGTGCCCTGCCCGCGAAGACGGGCCATGCCGAAAGCCCTGCCCAGCGTCACCTGGACTCTGGAGACATCAAAAGGCAAGGTATGGAAATCGAAAAACCACTCGCAGACGAAATCCCCGACATTCTGCAGTCGAAGCACTTCCTGGTTGAGCACGGCGATCCACTCGGTACCGCTGCGGCTGATCACCTCTTTGACGGCGTCCGGGTGCTCGAGATGCCAGGGCTGCAAACGCAACAAACCTACGTCACACGTTCGGTCGGTGGCGTTTTCCAGCGTGCAGCTGTCAACGTCCCAACCCACGGAGCGTAATCCGGGCAATAGTTGATGGCAGTCGTCGCACGGATCCACCACAAGTAAACGTCTTAAGGCAGGCGCATCGCTCATGACTGTTCCTTGGCGCCAAAGTCAGGAAAAATTATTAAAAACAGTCATTTGGCAAACCTGACTGTAACATTAGCAAGAATTTGACAGAGCCTTGTATCGTTTGACTATAGAGCGGTCCTGGTATTAGTTATAAGAAGAGACTTCGATAAAAATACCTGACAAGCCCAGGTTTTCATTCAGCGTTCAAAATGACTCGGGCCAACCGGGTATATGAAAGAAAGTTGAAATTTCTTTTGATTGCATGTGACCCGAACCACCCTTGCGGGCATCAGTACAAGTAACCAGCCGAAGGGTCAGCCCAACCGTCGGCCTATCACTTGATTGGGCATACCGAGGGAACATCCAATGAACGCCCCGCTCCGTATCAACGAAGCTCTTCTGATTGCCGACCGCGCATTCCAGCCTTTCCAGTGCGTGGCCTGGGCGCCACAGGACGGCAACGGTGAACTCAGCCTGACCGTTATCGATCGCACCAAAAACAGTATAGGCCGCAAGCTGATCCCGAGCAGCGCCTACACCGACCCGGCACAACTTGAACGCCTGCTCGAACAGGCGCGTGCCGAGTTGAGCCACGAAGGTTACAAGCTCCAGTCGTGGTCGATGCCGCATTAATATTTTTTTGCGGATTACTCCGGGGTAATCCGCGCCCTTCCCCGTCGTTAACAGGTTGGCTGATCATTGCCAGCTGAACTTATGACATGGCTTTATTCAAACTTCCGTGTGCCTTTATACATTGCAGGCTTGCCACTGGTTCGAAAAGACACTGTTGTGGCACACAGCGACCCTCCATCTGTTAGTTATGACAGTTGTGCATTCAACCATTCAGGTTTTGAATATTCTCCTTATACAGTCGCCACCCAATTCCCGGATCAGGACGACTCGCAAGGAGGTGCGTGCATGTCAAGCCAGTCCGTTGTGGCTTCGCCCTCAACACTCAGTCATGCAGGCAAACTGGATCCTGCATTCGCCACCCAAGGCAAATCCCAGGTCTATTTCGCCGGCAGTCTTTCAAGCATCGCCCATGACGTCGCAATAGATTCCCAGAACCGCCTGTTGGTGGCGGCCAAGGTAGGCACCCCGGGCGGCAGTCGCTTCGGTCTGGCTCGCCTGCTGGAGGACGGCTCGGCGGATCTCGCCTTTGGCAATCAAGGCAGTGTCATCGGGCAGTTCCAACAAGGTTTCGAAGCCATGGCTGCCAGGGTTCGCGTGCTCCCCGATGAGCGCATTCTGGTCGTCGGTCTGCACTACGCAAATACGCACCTCACCCTCCCCGCACTGGCATTGTTTGACCCACAGGGTCGTCCCGTTCAGGACTTCGGTGACAATGGTCGCTGCATCGTGCGTCTGCCAGGCAATCTCTCCCATGGTATGCGTGATGCCTGGCTTCCACCCGGCGTACCGGGCGCCGAAGCCTGCGATGTCGACGTTCAAGCGGACGGTCGGATCCTGCTGATGGCCAACCATCACTTCGAACGGGCCGATCATGCCGGCCTGCTCATTCGACTGAACCCCGACGGATCGCTGGACAGCACATTCAATGGCCGCGGGTTCGTGATCGTCAGGCACTTGCTGATGAACACTTGGCTCAGCAGCCTGAAGATTCAGCGTGACGGGCGAATCCTTGTGGGCGGGTCGATCAACCTCCCCGGAGAAGGATTGCTGGCCCGTTATCGCGCGGACGGCAGTCTCGACACCCATTTTGCCGTGGACGGCTTCATGCGTTTCGAGGCGCGGGGACATAGCGCTCAGGTCAACCGGATCGTCCAGCAAGACAATGGCGACGTGCAGTGTTTCGGCAGCAGTCGTGAGCCGATGCGCTGCCTGGCCTTGAAAGTCCACATCAATGGCCGCCCGGACAGTCACTGCAACGGCGGGCAGCCGCAATTGCTGGAAATCGCCAATAACGGTTGCCAATGGACCGCCGCACAGGCGCAACCGGACGGCAGTGTGGTGGTAGCCGGCGCAACCATTGGTGGCGTCGAGGCAGACTTTCTGCTGGGTCGATACTCGCCTGGCGGCCAGCTCGATCCGGACTTTGGCGATGGCAACGGTTGGGTTCGCACCCGTCTCGGTCGCAGCCTGGACACCGCCACCTCGGTGGCCGTGCAGCGTGATGGAAACATTGTCGTGGGCGGTTATTCCCTGGACGGCCACTATCGGGCGATCGTCGCCCGTTACCTGGCTTAGCCCACTGGATTTTTTCCTACACTTGATCTTCCCATCCGCTTACGGCAAGTTGCGCGCTTCTTAATACAAGGAGCAGCCAATGTCCGGCTCGATGGCACAGGCGTTCGCCCGTAATTTTCTGGGCAACTCACCCCGCTGGTACAAGGTTTGTATTGTCGGCTTCCTGATTCTCAATGCCCTGGTGCTGTGGACAGCAGGTCCGGTGGCAGCCGGCTGGTTGCTGGTGCTGGAATTCATATTCACCCTGGCCATGGCGCTCAAGTGTTATCCACTGATGCCTGGCGGCTTGCTGCTCGTCGAAGCGTTGTTGCTGAAAATGACCACGCCACAAGCGCTCTATGACGAGCTGGTGCACAACTTTCCGGTGATCCTGCTGCTGATGTTCATGGTGGCCGGCATCTACTTCATGAAAGACCTGCTGTTGTTTCTGTTCTCGCGGTTGCTGCTTGGGGTCCGCTCCAAGGCGCTGCTGTCGTTGATGTTTTGCTTTTTGTCGGCGTTCCTGTCGGCCTTTCTCGACGCCCTGACCGTGACAGCCGTCATCATCAGTGCTGCCGTCGGTTTTTACTCGGTGTACCACCGGGTGGCCTCGGGCACCGATCCCCGCCAGGACGGCGAGTACAGCGATGATCGGCACCTGCCTTCCCTTCATCATGGCGATCTCGACCAGTTTCGTGCGTTTCTGCGCAGCCTGCTGATGCACGGTGCCGTCGGTACGGCGTTGGGTGGCGTGTGCACGCTGGTGGGTGAACCGCAGAACCTGCTGATCGGCCATGAAATGGGTTGGCATTTTGCCGAGTTCTTCCTGAAAGTCGCTCCGGTTTCACTCCCTGTCCTGGTCGCGGGTCTGGTCACCTGCGTCCTGCTGGAAAAATTGCGCTGGTTCGGCTACGGCACCTTGCTGCCGGACAACGTCCGCGCCGTGCTGGCCAATTACGCCGCCGAGGACAATGCCGAACGCACCTCGCAACAGCGTGCAGCCCTCATCGTACAGGGCGCGGCCGCACTGATCCTGATTGCCGGCCTGGCCTTTCATGTGGCGGAAGTGGGCTTGATCGGTTTGATGGTGATCGTGCTGATCACAGCGTTCACCGGCATCACCGATGAACACCGTCTCGGTAACGCGTTTAAGGATGCGATGCCATTCACCGCGCTACTGGTGGTGTTTTTCGCCGTGGTGGCAGTGATTCACGATCAACAACTGTTCACGCCATTGATCCAATGGGTGCTGGCGCTGCCTGCCGATCAACAACCGGGCATGCTGTTCATCGCTAACGGGTTGCTCTCGGCGATCAGTGACAACGTGTTCGTGGCGACCATCTACATCACCGAAGTGAAACAGGCGTTCCTTTCCGGGCACATGAGCCGTGAGCATTTCGAGACCCTGGCCATCGCGATCAACACGGGCACCAACTTGCCGAGCGTGGCGACACCCAATGGTCAGGCTGCGTTTCTGTTCCTGCTGACGTCGGCAATTGCACCGCTGGTTCGCCTGTCGTATGGACGGATGGTGTGGATGGCGCTGCCCTATACGGTAGTGATGGGTGGTCTTGGTTGGTATGCCGTGAGCTTCTGGCTCTAACACTGCCCCAAAAAACGAGGGAGCGAGCCTGCTCCCTCGATTGGGTCTAAAGGGTTATCGAGGGAGGATATACCGCTCAATCGCCAGAGCCGCACCGTCCTCGGTATTGGCGCCCGTCACCACATCGGCCTGGCGTCTGACTTCTTCCTCGGCCTGCCCCATGGCGATCGACAGACCGGCGCGATGGAACATGGCCGGATCATTACCGCCATCGCCCATGGCCGCCGTCTGTTGCAGCGGTACGCCGAGAAACCCGGCCAATGTCGCGAGGGCGTCACCCTTGTTGGCACGTATCGCGGTCACGTCCAGATACACCGGCTGCGAACGCGAAACCTGAGCCTGCCCTTCCACCAGCGGTAACAACCGCGCCTCCAGCTCAACCAGCAACGCGGCGTTGCTGCTGGCGGCGACGATCTTGTCGATGCGAGCAAGAAACGGCTCGAAACTATCGACGCTCACCGGTGGGTACCCCAGCCCGTGCTGCTCTCGCGGCAGCATGGGGCCGCTCGGATCTTTCACCAGCCAGTCGCCACCACTGAACACCCACACCTCGATATCCGGTTGATCGGCAAACAATGCCAGGGCGATCAGCGCCGCCGTGGCAGGCAAGTAATGCGCGACCAGCAAACTGCCATCCGGATTGACGATCGTGCCGCCATTGAAGGCCGCCGTCGGCAAGTCGACGCCCAGTGCCTCGATCGCCTGCAACATGGCTTTGGGGGGCCGGCCGGTGGCGAGACTGAACAGCACCCCGGCCTCACGCAACGCGCGTACCGCGTCGATGGTGCGCTGACTGAGGCTGTGATCGGGCAGCAGCAACGTGCCGTCCATGTCACTGAGCAAGAACCGGATGGGATGTTGCGCTACCTCACTCATCCGAGACCATGCCAGACGCGACCGTCGCGAGCCAGCAACTCTTCGGCGGCCTGCGGCCCGTTTTCACCCGCGGCATAGCTCTGTACCGCTGAATCCTGCTGCCAGGCGTCAAGGAACGGTTGTACGGCCCGCCAGCCGTTCTCAATATTGTCGGCGCGCTGGAACAGCGTCTGATCCCCGGTCAGGCAGTCATAGATCAAGGTTTCGTAGCCGGTGGACGGCTGCATTTCAAAGAAATCCTTGTAGGCGAAGCCCAGTTCTATGTTTTCCATCTTCAGTGCCTGGCCAGGCCGTTTGGCCAGCAGATCGAACCACATGCCTTCATTGGGCTGAATCTGGATCCGCAGATAGGTCGGTGCAAGCTCTTCGACCTCGGTATCACGGAACTGCGCATAGGGCGCAGGCTTGAAGCAGATGACGATTTCGGTGTCGCGCACGCTCATGCGCTTGCCGGTGCGCAGGTAAAACGGCACACCGACCCAGCGCCAATTGTCGATCATGACCTTCAGGGCCACATAGGTTTCGGTGTTGCTGTCCGGCGCGACCTTGTCTTCCTGGCGATACCCCGGCAGTGGTTTGCCGTCGACTTCGCCGGCGGTGTATTGACCGCGTACCGAATTGATCCGCGCGTCTTCGACCGACCAGGGACGGATCGCGCCGACCACCTTGGCTTTCTCGCCACGAACAGCATCGGCGCCAAAGGCCGCCGGAGGCTCCATGGCCACCATCGCCAGCAACTGGAACAGGTGATTGGGCACCATGTCCCGCAGAGCGCCGGTGTGCTCATAAAAACTGCCACGGGTTTCCACGCCGACGGTTTCAGCGGCAGTGATCTGCACGTGGTCGATGTAATGGTTGTTCCAAAATGCTTCGAACAGGCTATTGGAAAACCGGCTGACCAGAATGTTCTGCACGGTTTCCTTGCCCAGATAGTGATCGATCCGGTAGATCTGCTTTTCCGTCATGACCTTGAGCAGGCATGCGTTCAAGGCTTCGGCGGTTTGCAGATCGGAACCGAAAGGCTTTTCGATCACCACCCTTCTGAAGGATTCGGGGCTTTCCTCCAGCAAACCGGACGCGCCGAGACGACGCGCCACCTCACTGAAAAAACGTGGCGCGGTGGCCAGGTAGAACACCGCATTGCCAGTGCCACTGGCGGCGATTTTTGCCCCCAGCGCTTGATAAGTGCTGTCGTCCAGGAAATCGCCCTGGACGTAGCTGATGCCCTTGGCGAGTTTGGCCCACACCTGCGGATCAAGGGCCTGATCGCCCTTGCCGACTTTCGCGGCCGCCTCGTTGCGAATGAAGTCTTCAAGTTTTTGCGCGAAGCCTTCATCGCTGATGGCGTTGTGGTCAACGCCGATGATCCGCAGTCCATCCCCGAGTAACCCGTCGCGCTTGAGGTTATACAGCGCCGGCATCAGCAGGCGCTTGACCAGATCGCCATGGGCGCCGAACAGAAACAGCGTGGTCGGTGGCGTGGGTTCAGCCTTGGATTTTCTGCGGATCACATGGGTCATTTTTTAGGTGTCTCCACATGACCGCCAAAGCCGAAGCGCTGGGCCGAAAGGATCTTGTCGCCAAAGGTGCCCTGGCCACGGGAACGGTAGCGCGAGAACAGCGAGTTCGACAGCACCGGAACCGGTACTGCTTGTTCCATGGCCGCTTCGATGGTCCAGCGGCCTTCACCGCTGTCCGCCACAGAACCGGAGTAGCCTTCAAGTTTCGGGTCGCTGGCCAGAGCGTCGGCGGTCAGGTCCAGCAGCCAGGACGACACCACGCTGCCACGACGCCAGACTTCGGCGATGTCGGCGACATTCAAGTCGAAACGCTGGTCTTCCGGCAGGTTGGTGCTGGCCTTGGTCTTGAGAATGTCGAAACCTTCGGCGAAGGCCTGCATCATTCCGTACTCGATACCGTTGTGAATCATCTTGACGAAATGCCCGGCACCCGCCGGGCCGGCATGGATGTAGCCGTGCTCGGCACGGTTATCATCGGATTGGCGGTCCCTGGTGCGCGGAATGTCGCCCATGCCCGGTGCCAGGCTTCGGAACAGCGGATCGAGGCGCTCTACGGTCTCGGCGTCGCCACCGATCATCATGCAGTAACCGCGCTCCAGGCCCCAGACGCCGCCGGAAGTGCCGACATCGATGTAGTGCAGGCCTTTTTCCGAGAGGGTTTTCGCGCGACGGATATCGTCCTTATAGAAGGTGTTGCCGCCGTCGATGATGGTATCGCCGGCTTCGAGCAGGCTGCTCAGGGTGTCGATGGTGTCTTCGGTCGGCGCGCCTGCCGGCAGCATGACCCAGACTGCTCGTGGTTTGGCCAGGCCAGCGACCAGGGCCGGCAAATCGGCAACCCCGGTGGCGCCCTCTTCGCTCAACGTGTCGACGAAGGCGGTATTGCGGTCGTACACAACGGTGGTGTGCCCGTTGAGCATCAGGCGCCGCGCAATATTACCGCCCATGCGGCCCAGTCCAATAATCCCGAGTTGCATGTGCTGATGCTCCTTACTACAAATAAATGTGTGTCAAAGGTTATAGCCCAACGCGACTAATGAAGCTTAGTCCAGAGCGTCGGGATGAAGTTTCCGGGCATTGTGCCCGATCCAGACTGATAACGTCGGGAATCGTGCCGAAGACACAACGACCGCAAAAAATAAAAAAGTTCCCTTCGGGAGCGAAAGAAATCAAAATCGGCGCCGATAGTAGATCAGCCGCTGATGTGGGCGGATTTACAGTTGAGACACGCCATTTGCGAGGTGAGCAATGGGCACAGTACACACCGCACTGCCAGCACAAACCCTTTATGTCACTGTCCGTCGCGATGAATTGCGCCAGTTGAAAGACGAACGCGATCAGTTGAAACACGAATTGGCGCAATTGCGCTTGCTGCTCCAGAGGCAACAGCCCTTGCCCTTGACTCAGGACGCCTCCCCCGCCTGACCTCCCTCGCTCAAATCGGAAGCAGCTCTGCACTGCTTCCGATGCAGGGTAGCCTTTCGTCTACCATGCCAACTCACGAATTTTTCACATTTTCTTGGTAATACTCTGCGCCCTTTAAATGTCGTGGCCACCTCTTGCGTGCGCCTCCCGTCTGTCGCCCCCTCTGACTGACGGTGATGAACTCTGGCTGGAGCGTTGAATGTTTTGGTTTAAGCGCAGCGATGTGGCTGTGAAAGGTTTCGATTGGACCGCCCTTCTCTGGATGTTTCTGTTCTTCTGGTATTTCTCCGGCATCACCCAACTGCTGATCCAGTTGACGGGCACCTCGGGTTTCTCCGGGTTCCGCCAAGCGTTTTTCATGAGTGCCCTCTGGCTTGCGCCAATGCTGCTGTTCCCGAAAAAAACACGCGTCATGGCTGCGGTGATCGGCGTGGTGTTGTGGGCCTGCTCCATGGCGAGCCTGGGTTACTTCTTCATCTATCAGCAGGAATTTTCCCAAAGCGTCATCTTCATCATGTTCGAGTCGAACGTGTCTGAAGCCGGCGAGTACATGACCCAGTACTTCGCCTGGTGGATGGTGCTCGCGTTCCTCGCGCATACCGCGTTTGCCTATTTCCTTTGGACGCGCCTGCGCCCCGTGTACCTGCCCCGTGGCAAGGCATTGGTGGCCGCGACCGCCATTCTGGTGGCAGTGGTCGGTTATCCCCTGATGAAACAGACGGTGCGGGCAGGCAGTTTCGCGCAAGGATTCGACAAATTCGAAAGTCGCATCGAACCTGCGGTGCCGTGGCAGATGGCCGTGGCCTATCACCGTTACCGGGAAACCCTGGCCGGCATGCAGGACATGCTCAAAAGTGCCAGCACGATCCCGCCGCTGCACAATCTGAAGGACGCGATGGCCAACCAGCCCGCGACCCTGGTACTGGTCATCGGCGAATCCACCAACCGTCAGCGCATGAGCCTGTACGGCTATCCGCGGGAAACCACGCCGGAACTGGACAAGCTCAAGGATCAACTGGCGGTTTTCGACAACGTCATCACACCGCGCCCGTACACGATCGAGGCGCTGCAACAGGTGCTGACTTTTGCCGACGAAGAACATCCTGACTTGTACCTGTCGACACCATCGCTGGTCAGCATGATGAAACAGGCGGGCTACAAAACCTTCTGGATCACCAACCAGCAGACCATGACCAAGCGCAACACCATGCTCACGACCTTCTCCGAGCAGGCCGACGAGCAGGTGTACCTGAACAACAACCGCAACCAGAATGCCGCCCAATACGATGGCGACGTGATCGAGCCATTCAACAAGGCCCTGGCCGACGCGGCACCGCGCAAGTTGATTGTGGTGCACTTGCTGGGCACGCACATGAGCTACCAGTACCGTTATCCTGCGTCCTTCGACAAGTTCAAGGACCGTAACGGCGTACCGTCAGGCGTGCGCGACGATCAGGTGCCCACTTACAACAGCTATGACAACGCGGTGCTGTACAACGACTTCGTGGTGTCGAGCCTGATCAAGGATTACGCCAAGTCTGATCCGAACGGCTTCCTGCTGTACCTCTCCGATCATGGTGAAGACGTTTTCGATTCCACTGGCCATGGCACGCTGGGGCGCAACGAAAACAAGCCGACAGCACCGATGTACACCATTCCGTTCATGGCATGGGCCTCGCCGAAATGGCGCGAAACCCATGACTGGAGTTTTGCCGGCGATCTGGGGCGCCCTTACAGCAGCTCGCAACTGATCCACACCTGGGCCGACCTGGCCGGTCTGAGTTTCGATGAACTGGATCGCAGCAAAAGCCTGGTCAGCGACAGCTTCAAGCCACGGCCCTTGCTGATCGGCAATCCGTACGAGCGCCAACAGCGGCCATTGATCGACTTCAGCCTGATGAAACCCAAGGCAGCGTCTGCCGTCGTTCAGCAGTAAACCTTTTCAGGGGCCGGTTCCGGCCCCTTTTTCCTGGGCGCGCGCAAGGCCGAGCTGGCCAAGGCGTACCACCTGCCCGGCAATTGGCGGGCACTGACGGGCCGGCCCCCGATAATCGACGACACTCAGCCTGGACTGGAAACTGGACTTGAAATTCCAGATCTCGCCAATTCCCTTTTAATGGAATCGGCGGATAATCGGGATTCGACTTCGATTCATTGATTCATGGACGAATGGCATCCGACAGCTATTAGTGGGAGGCACACCATGAAACGTATTACGTTGACCCTCGCCATCCTGATGACACTTGGCTCCACCTGCGCCTTTGCCGAAGGCGGAGCCGAACGCATGCGGTACTACTACGAAACCCTGCGATACAACCAACAACTGGCGTTGGGCAACGCCACGCAAAGTCAGACGACGCCGATGCGGGTCCCGGACGATCAAACCGCGCAGATGACCGAATCCTACAGACCGAAATGATTGTTACACCTCTGACTGTCCTGCTCTGCAGTCAGAGTCGATCATTGGGCGTCCTGATGGGCGCCCCTTTTTTGCCATGATCAGAGCACCTTGATCAAAGCGCCTTGATCCAGAACATCATGCGCCCGTGCGCCGGATCGAACTCGCCCGGGGCAAAGCCGAACTTGCCATACGACGCCTGGGCCACCGCATTGCCCTCCAGCACCTCCAGCGTGATTTTGCAGCAGCCACGCTGGCGGGCGATCTCCTCGACCTTTTGCAACATCCGCTGGCTCAATCCCAATCCGCGAAACTTCGGCACCACCGCCACATCGTGAATATTGACCAACGGCCGGCAGGCAAAGGTCGAGAAACCTTCGAAGCAGTTGACCAGCCCGGCCGGCTCGCCGCCGACAAAGGCCAACACGCTGAAGGCATGGGGACGCTTGGCCAGCTCGCCCGGCAGGTGTTCCAGCACACTGGCAGGCAAGGAGTGACCGCCCCCCATCGGGTCTTCAGCGTAACTGTTCAACACCAGACAGATCGCTTCGGCATGCACCGGATTGGTATAGCTGGCTTGCAGTACTAGTATTTCCGCGGAATCCATTTCCATCCTCGTTTGCAGTAGCCCCAGCGCGTTGTTCGCGCTGGAAGGCCGGGTGAAGATATCGTGGGCGCCGCTGCAAATCAAAGGATCGCAGGCTCAATGCCCCCAAATCAAAGCCTCGGTCCAGCCCAATTCGGCAAAATCCCCGGCCCGCAGATGCGATTCGCCGACACAGAAAAACTCATCCAGCTGTGGCGGCTTGACTGAAGTCGCGCTGAGCATCCCGTGGACCTGACCGCGATGGTGAATCTGGTGCTCGAACAAGTGCGACAACAGACGCAGACGGCTCTCGTACTGGGGCGTGTCCCGGGCGATGGTCACGGTCCTGCTCAGGTCCGCATCGCGCATTTGCTCGCAGTAGGCGATCAAGCGTCGATCGACATGGGATTGCTCACGCATGAGGTCGGCGGCCAGGGTGTGCGGCTCGTCGTCCTTGAAAAAAACGTAGCAATCGGGGTGCGGCTCATCGCCGCGCAACTCGCGCTCTAGAGCATCTACATAAAACCAGTCACAGGTCAGGATATGGTTGAGGGTCGCGCGGAGACTGGGAAAGAAACTGGTGCGCGGCGCCGCCAGCTCATCCTGGCTCAACTGGCACCAGGCCTTGGCCAGTCGATGGTTGGCCCAGGCGTTCTGGTAGGCCATGGTCAGCAAATGGTGTGACAGCGGTTGATTCATCTTCACGCCTCCTGATTGTCACGCCTCGGCGAAGCGTTGCAGCTGCATCTCCTGCAGGCGACTGAGGGTGCGGCGGAACGGGAACTCCAGATAGCCCTGGGTGTAGAGCGAGTCCATGGGCACCTGCGCTTCGAGGTACAGCGGCACCTTGCGGTCGTAGCACTCGTCCACCAGGGCGATGAACCGGCGCACGCCATCATCATGCACCGACAACTGCGGCAACTCGCGATCGCCGGCCACCACTCGCTCAACCCCATCCTCAGTGCCACGGGCTATGCGCCCTTCGCGTTTTTGAGCACTGAGATTGGGTACATCGCTCAACAGAATAGCGCTGCAGGTGTCACACAGGGCCATGAAATCCATGGCGGAAAACGGCTGTTCACAGAGGTCGGCGTAACGACACCAGACGACGCCCCGGCTGGCCTGGACCACATTGAGCGAGCGGTAGCCAACCTGAATCGGAGCATTGGAAACCGCCTGACCGACGGTCAACGCCTTGAACACATCGCCAAGGGCACTCGATTGTCCGGGCGTGGCCACCCAATAACGCTGCAAGCCTTGCCCCGGATGCAGGCGATGGTCTTCCCCGCCATCCACCGCAATCACCTGCATGTGCTGCTTGATCGCCGCAATGGCGGGCAGGAAACGGTCGCGATTGAAGCCGTCGGCGTACAACTGGTCGGGCGGCAGGTTGGAGGTGCAGACCACCACCACGCCCTGCTCGAACATGACCTGGAACAAGCGCCCGAGAATGATGGCGTCACCGATGTCATTGACGAACAGTTCGTCGAAGCACAGCACCCGCACCTCGTCGGCCAGCTCCCGAGCCAGTGCCTTCAACGGGTCGGCAGTGCCGGTCAGTTGAAACGAACGCTGATGCACCCAGCCCATGAAGTGGTGGAAGTGCTGGCGCCGGGCCGGCACCCGCAGGTGTTGGTAAAACTGGTCCATTAACCAGGTTTTACCGCGCCCGACCGGGCCCCAGAGGTACACGCCCATGATCGGCGCCCGACCTTCATGCAAGGCTTCGTGGCACTTTTGCAACGCCCAGACGGCATGTTCCTGGGCTTCGTCCTGGACGAAACCCTTTTGTTCTATGGCGTGTTGCCAGGCGCTGAGTGGGGAGTCGACATTCATGGGCGGCAGTATGCCACTGGACAGCATTATCTTCAGTGAAATGTCCTGCGGGTTCTGCATCGAGGAAAAAGCATCACTCAGGTCGAATACAACATGGCCTGTGACACTCTCACCCCGAGCAGGCGCCCAAATGCCGGGTTGTAGTTACCGGTCAACCTTATGCTTCGCCGCGTACAAGCACAGCATTTCCATGGCCAGGGTCGCGGCCGCCAGCGAGGTGATCTCGGCGCTGTCATAGGCCGGCGCCACTTCCACCACGTCCATGCCCACCAGGTTGATCCCGCGCAAGCCGCCGAGAATCTCCAGCGCCTGCACCGTGCTCAAACCGCCGCACACCGGCGTCCCGGTCCCCGGAGCGAAGGCCGGGTCGAGGCAGTCGATGTCGAACGTCAGGTACACCGGGTGGTCGCCGACCCGCGAACGGATGGCTTCGACGATCGCGTCCACGCCCCGCCGATGCACTTGCCGTGCATCCAGCACTTCAAAGCCCTGGTGATCGTCGTTGGTGGTGCGCAAACCGATCTGCACCGAGCGCGAAGGATCGACCAGCCCCTCCTTGGCGGCGTGCCAGAACATGGTGCCATGGTCGATGCGCTTGCCCTCCTCGTCCGGCCAGGTGTCGCTATGGGCGTCGAAGTGAATCAGCGACAGCGCGCCGTGCTTGCGGGCATGGGCCTTGAGCAGCGGATAGGTGATGAAATGATCGCCGCCGAAGGTCAGCATCGCACTGCCGGCATTGAGGATGTGTTCGGCATGGGCTTCGATGCATTCCGGCGTCGACTGCGGCGAACCGAAATCGAAGTCGCAATCGCCAAAGTCAACGACCGCCAGGTGGTCGAACGGGTCGAAGGTCCACGGCCAGTGGCGTTCCCAGGCAATGCCGGTGGACGCGGCACGGATGCCCCGTGGTCCGAAGCGTGCACCGGGACGGTTACTGGTGGCCGTGTCGAATGGCACACCGCTGACCGCGACGTCGACACCGCGTAAATCGCGACTGTAGCGACGACGCATGAAACTGGTGATACCGGCGTAGGTGCTTTCGGCGGCAGTGCCGTAAAGGCTGTCACGGGTGATGGCTTGGTCGTTCTGCACTGGGACGTCCATTGAAGGTTCCTTGTTATTGGCGGCTACGGAAAGTGGTCCACACGCGAGTGCGCTGACGCATGTCCTTGAGGCTCATGCTGCGGTCGGCGTACAGGCGGTCACGAATGTCGGCGGGTGGATAGATGTCCGGATCAGTGCGCACAGCCTCATCCACCAGCGGCGTGGCTGCCTGGTTGGCCGTGGCGAAGAACAGCGTGTTGGTCAGCGCGGCGACCGATTCGGGGCGCAACATGAACTCGATGAACTGGCGGGCGGCTTCGGGGTTCGGCGCATCCTTGGGGATCGCCAGGTTGTCTTGCCAGACGATGGTGCCTTCCCTGGGAATCCGGTAGGCGATTTCGTACGGCTTGTTGGCCTTGTGCGCCTGATCCGCGGCCATGCTGGCATCACCGTTGTAAGTCAACGCCAGGCATATACTGCCATTGGCCAGGTCATTGATCTGCCGCCCGCTGGCGACGTACAGCACCGATGGCTGCAATTGATGCAACAGCGCCTGCGCCGCATCCAGATCGTTCTTGTCGGTGCTGTAGGGGTCTTTGCCCAAGTAGTGCAAGGCCAGGCCGATCACTTCCTGCGGCGAATCAATGATCGCGACGCCACAGTCCTTGAGCTTGCTGGCGTATTCGGGCTTGAAGAGCAAATCCAGGCTGTTGAGCGGCACATTCGGCAGGCGCTTTTGCACCGCTTCGACATTCATCCCCAGCCCCAGGGTGCCCCAGGTGTAGGGCACGCCATATTGATTGCCAGGATCGACCGCGGCGAGTTTCTCCAGCAGGTCCGGATCAAGATTCGCGTAGCCCTTGAGGCCTTCATGGGGAATCGCTTTCAGCGCGCCCGCCGCCAGACCACGCGCCAGTACGCTGGACGAGGGCACGACCACGTCATAGCCGCTGCCACCGGTGAGCAACTTGGTTTCGAGCACTTCCGGTGCATCGAAGGTGTCGTAGCGCACATGAATGCCGGTTTCCTGCTCGAAACGTTGCAAGGTTTCGGGGGCAACGTAATCGGCCCAGCTATAGAGATTGACGACTTTGTCTTCAGCCTGGGCCGAGGCGGCCACGGCCAGGAGCAACGCGGGTAAACACAGCTTGAACTTGGGAGCCATGACGAACACCTGTCAAGAGGAAGTGACTGCAGGATGCGTCGTCGGATACATTGGTGAAATATCAAGTTTATTAACCTGACATTACCAAGGAGTAATGTTTGATGCTCGGTCAACTCCACGATCTGGACCTGCAACTGTTGCGCCTGTTCGTCAGCGTGGTGGAATGCGGCGGATTCAGCGCGGCTCAGGGTGAACTGGGCTTGAGCCAGTCCAGCATCAGCCAGCAAATGGCCAAACTGGAAACCCGGCTCGGTTATCGCCTGTGCAGTCGTGGCAAGGGCGGATTCAAGATCACCCCCAAGGGCGAACAGTTGCTCTCGGCCACCAAGGCTTTGTTCGAATCCATCGAAGCGTTCCGCCATCAATCCAACGGCGTGGCCGGAAGATTGATCGGCGAAGTGCGCCTGGGCCTGTCCGAAGCCCTGGATCAATCGGTGCTGCAACGAGTGGCCGACGCTATCCGGCGTTTCCGTGAACGAGACGAATCGGTGCGCATCGAATTGATCAGTGCGATGCCCGGCGAAATGGAGCGCTTGTTGCTGCAACAGCGGCTGGACCTGGCCATCGGTTATTTCTCCCAGGTACAAAGCGCTTTCGATTACCGCGAGCTGTTCAGCGAAACCCAGCACCTGTATTGCGCCCCCGGTCATCCGCTGTTCAACAATGACGCGCCGGATGATCAGGCATTGCAGGCCTGCGACCGGGTCGATCATCCCTACCGCTTCCTGCGCAGCGACGAACCGTTCCAGGGAAAATTGTGTTCGGCGCGCTCGGAGCAGGTCGAAGGCACCCTCGCCTTCATCCTGTCCGGCAAGCATGTCGGGTATCTGCCCAGCCACTTCGCCCGAAGCTGGGAAGACAAAGGCTTGCTGCGGGTCGTCCGCCGTGAAGGCATGAGCTTCGATGTAGCGTTTCACCTGGCCCGCCATCGCGCCCTGGTCCCGGGGGATGCGCAGAAGGCGTTCGAAGAGGATTTACTCGCCGCGTTCGCCTGAAATCCAGCGAATGCCCCTGTGGGCGAGCTTGCTCGCGATGACGGCGTGTCTTACATCATTTACGTTGGTTGACTCACCGCTATCGCGAGCAGGCTCGCTCCCACAGGTTGTGCGGGGTTTTTGGGGCTTTGCTCGCCACAAAAGGGGCTTTCTGGCATCCTGCGCCTCCATTTTCTGACCCGGCCCGCCTTCTGGCTTGCACAACCCCATGACTGCTTCTGAAAAACCGCCTGCCCCGCGCCACAACGACCTGATCTATGGCCTTAACGACCGCCCGCATCTGACCGCCACCGTCTTCGCCGCCCTGCAACATGTGCTCGCCAGTTTCGTCGGCATCATCACCCCGACGCTGATCATGGGCAGCGCCCTGGGCCTGCAAAGCGAAATCCCTTACCTGATCAGCATGGCCCTGTTCGTCTCGGGCCTGGGCACCTTCGTTCAGGCGCGGCGTTTCGGGCCGGTAGGTTCCGGCCTGCTGTGCCTGCAAGGCACCAGTTTTTCGTTCATCAGCGTCATCCTCAGCGCCGGCTTCATGGTCAAGGCCCGAGGGGGCGGCACCGATGAAATTCTCTCGACGATTTTCGGCGTGTGCTTTTTCGCTGCGTTCATCGAAGTGGTGTTGAGCCAGTTCATCGGCAAACTGCGCATGCTGATCACCCCGGTGGTGACCGGCACGATCATCACGCTCATGGGGCTGTCGCTGATCAAGGTCGCCATGACCGACATCGCCGGCGGTTTCGGCGCCAGCGACCTGGGTGCAGCCAGCCACCTGGGCCTGGCCGCGCTGGTGCTCGGGACGATCGTGGTGCTGAACCGGGTTGATGTGCCGTTCCTGCGTCTTGGCGCCATTGTCATTGGCCTGACCCTGGGCTACGGGGTCGCCTGGCTGTTGGGGCACGTCGACTTCGCCAGCCTGCCCGCCGTGCCGCTGATGAGCGTGCCGGTGCCGTTCAAATACGGGTTTTCGTTCGATTGGGTGGCGTTCGTGCCGGTGGCGGTGATTTTCCTGGTGTCGCCACTGGAAGCGGCGGGTGATCTGACGGCCAACTCGATGATTTCCCGGCAGCCGGTCAAAGGCCCGGTGTATATCCGCCGCATCAAGTCCGGGCTGTTGGCCGACGGCCTCAACTCGGCCATGGCGGCGGTGTTCAACAGCATGCCGATGGTGACCTTCGCGCAGAACAACGGCGTGATTCAGCTCACCGGCGTGGCCAGCCGTTACGTGGCGTTTTTCATTGCCGGCCTGTTGGTGCTGCTGGGGTTGTTCCCGATGATCGGCGCGGTGCTGCAACTGATGCCCAAACCGGTGCTCGGCGGCGCCGAGCTGGTGATGTTCGGCACAGTGGCGGTGGCCGGGATCAAGATCCTTGCAGAAGCCGGACTGCATCGGCGCAACATGCTGATCGTGGCGATTTCCCTGGGCATGGGCCTGGGCGTGGCGGCAGTACCAGAAGTCCTGCGTGAACTGCCCCAGGCCCTGCACAACATTTTCGAGTCGCCCATCACCGTCGGCGCGCTGTGCGCTATCGTTCTGAATATCTTCCTGCCTGAAGAGTTCATTGAGCTGGAAGAGGACGAGTTCGACCCCGAGGCCTCGGTACTGCAAGTGATGCAGAATCCCGATGTCCCGCCCCGGGGTGAACCCCAAACGCCTGCGGGTGTCGCACAGGTGAACCGCTAGATCGCGCTCAAGGGCTGAGTCGCTGGTGGTTCAGCCCTTTTCTCCACGAGAGCACGTCAATGCGCAGTCTCCAAGCGGTCCTTCTTTCCCTCCTGATGCTCTGCCTGAGCGCCTGTAGCTCGTTCCCCAACAGCGATCCGCTGAACGTCAACGTCGTCGGCATCCAGCCGCTGCAAGGCCAGGATATGGAAGTTCGTTTCGCCGTGAAGATCCGCGTGCAGAACCCCAATGGCACCAACGTCAACTACAATGGCGTGGCACTGGACCTGGAAATCAACGGTCAACCTTTCGCCTCCGGGGTCAGCGATCAGTCCGGTTCAATTTCGCGCTATTCCGAGACCGTGCTGACCGTGCCGGTCAGCGTGTCGGCCTTCTCGGTGCTGCGGCAGACCATTGGGTTGAGCCAGGTGCAAACCCTGAACAATCTGCCCTACGTCCTGCGCGGCAAGTTGGCCGGTGGCCTGTTCGGCACCACGCGCTTCATGGACAGCGGCAAACTCAGCCTGCCAGGGCCGATGACCGGCAGCCGGTAAGCACGATTTCAAGGAGCGATAAAGAACATGGAAGCCACCCCCACGCTTTCCACAGAGCGCCTGATTCTGCGTCCGCTGGAACTGGCCGATGCCGAAGCCATCCAGCAACAATTCCCGCACTGGGAAGTGGTGCGCTACCTGAACGTCTTGGTGCCATGGCCCTATCCCGCCGATGGAGCGTTCATTTACTTGCGAAACATCGCCCTGCCGGCCATCGCCCGGGGCGAGGAATGGCATTGGTCGATCCGTTTGAAGTCGGCCCCCGGGCAATTGATCGGCAATATCAGCCTGATGAATGAACAGGACAACAACCGCGGATTCTGGCTTGGACCGCGATGGCAAGGTCAGGGACTAATGACGGAAGCGACTGAGGCGGTGACCCGGTACTGGTTTGAAACCCTGGGTCGTGACGTGTTGCGCGTGCCCAAAGCGGCGCCGAATAATGCTTCGCGCAAACTTTCCGAGCGTACCGGCATGCGCCTCATCCACACCGAGGTGGGCGATTTTGTGGGTGGACGATTTCCGAAAGACGTCTGGGAAATCACCCGCACCGAGTGGCTCGAGCAACGCTGACTCATCATTTCCTCGGCGAATGAACACCGACACTTGTAATGCCGCCACTCAAATGTAGGAGCGAGCTTGCTTGCGATAGCGTTGGAACAGTCAACAAACGTGTTGGATGCGCCTCCGTGATCGCGAGCAAGCTCGCTCCTGCAGAAGCTATGCGCTGAATTTCACGCCGGGTCTGGCCCGCTCATCCACCGTCAACTCGAACACATCCGGACGCGCATAGTGGCCCACCACGTCATAGTCGTAACGGGCGCGGATCAGGTCATCGGTGTCGATTTCGGCGGTGAGCAAACCTGGCCCGTCACGTAATGGGCCGGCCAGAATGTCGCCCATGGGTCCGACGATCACGCTGCCACCGGCAATCAGCGGTCGCTGCGCCGGCCAGTTGGCGATGTCGACGCCCAGGGCTTGCGGCGAATCCTGGACCTGACAGGCGCTGACCACAAAGCAGCGGCCCTCATGGGCAATATGGCGCATGCTGACCTGCCACATCTCCCGTTCGTCCACGGTCGGCGCGCACCATACTTCAATGCCTTTGGCGTACATCGCAGTGCGTAGCAACGGCATCATGTTTTCCCAGCACACCACCGCCCCAATCCGCCCGACCTGGCTATCGATCACCGACAGGGTCGAACCATCGCCCTTGCCCCAGATCAGGCGTTCGGTGCCGGTGGGCATCAACTTGCGGTGCTTGGCGACCAGCCCCGCCTGCGGGTCGAAATATAGCGCGGTGCAGTACAAGGTGCTGCCGGCACGCTCGATCACACCGATGACCAGATTGGCGTTAGTGCGCGCCGACAACCCGGCCAGCGCGTCCGTTTCCACACCGGGTACATCAATGGCGTTGGCGAAATAGCGGGCGAAGGCTTCGCGGCCCTCGGGCAATCTGTAGCCCAATTGCGTGCCAAAGCCCTCACCTTTCGGATAACCGCCCAACAAGGCTTCGGGCATTACCACCAGCGCAGCGGCGGATTCGACGATTGCGTTTTCATACGACAGGATCTGTTCCAGGGTTTCGCCCTTGCCACCGGGCAAGGCGCCAATTTGCAGGGCGGCAACAATTGATTTGGGCATCGCGGTCACTCCATTCACATCAGGTGTTGCTGATTCTCCGGCCTCACGCAATCATGAATAAAGCCCCACTCACTGCTGAATGATATGAATCAAATGAATATCACCGACGTCGACCTCAACTTGCTCAAAGTCTTCGAAGCCCTGCATGAGGAGTCCAGCGCCAGTCGCGCCGCCCTGCGCCTGGGCGTCACGCAATCGGCAGTCAGTGCGGCGTTGCGCCGGCTGCGCGAGGTGTATGGCGATCCGCTTTTCGTGCGCACCGGTCGTGGCCTCGCGCCAACGCTCAAAGCCAATCAATTGAAACCGGTGGTCAGCGATGCGCTGAACAAATGCCGGCAGAGCCTGGCCATGGTCGACCCGACGGCCAACCATTACGACGGGCGCGCCGTGACGGTGGGCATGTCCGATGATTTCGAGATTGCCTACGGCCGACGATTGATCGAGGAAATTGCTCGCAGCGCACCGAAGTTGCGCCTGATCTTTCGCCAGACTCACAGCCAGATCGTCGCGCAGGCGTTGATGGACCGCAGTATCGATCTGGCGATTACCGCCGGCGGGTTTGCCGAACGCTTGCTCAGTCGTCAGGTGCTGGGGGAAGGAAGCTACCTGTGCCTGGTCGATCCACTCAGCCTGGTCGAGGGCCAGCAGCACATCAGTCTTGAGGAGTTCGTGGCCCGCGAACACATTCTGGTGTCGTCGGGTGGGTTCATCGGGATCACCGACGAAGGCCTGGCGGCGGTCGGTTTGAACCGACGGGTCTGTGCCTCGACCACGCATTTTGCGGCATTGCCGCATCTGCTCAAGGGCAGTCAGGCGGTGGCGACCATCCCGGCCCACGCTGCCCGAAGCATCGCGGCGCTCACAGGGCTGGCGCTGCTGCCCTGCCCTTTGGCGCTACCCCGCTACCCGATCGAACTGGGCTGGCGTACCAGCACTCAGCTCGATCCGGTGGTGTTGAAAGTGCGTGAAGCGATCGTCGCGAGTTTTGCCTAGGCGTTACTTATTGGCCGCCATCAGGCGATTGACTTCACTGCGCACCATGTTCGAGAACTCCGGCGGCGACATGCCATCCAGTTCGGCGCGGACCCACTCGGCCCATTTGCCTTTGCGTTTGGCGCGCTCGCCAAACAACCGTGCGGCTTCGCCCTTGGCTTTGCCCAGGTTGGTTTGCCAGAGTTCGAACAGACGTGATTTCTCATCTTCAAGCGCAGCGCGCTCGGCAAGGGGTTTGTCGGCCAGATTGAAGCTCATGGGAATTTCCTGCTGCGTAAAATAGGCGACATCTTACACTGTAGGATGAATCGTCCTGCGCCGGATTTTTGCAGGATCAAGTCCGTGGGAAAAGTCGCTGCAACTTTTTCAATCGCGGCGCACTCCATTGTTCACTGTCCACTTACCTGCAAGGAGTCCTTAAATGGCCCGGAAAACCGCCGCACAAGTCGCCGAAGATCAAATCAAGGATCAGGCATTCAGTGAGTTATCGGCGCTGATAGAAGAGTCGGAGAAGCTGCTGAAAAGCAGTGCCTCCCTGGTGGGAGAGGAAGCCGAGACGCTCCGCGGGCAGATTGCCCAGAAACTCCAGCTGGCCCGGGACTCGGTCACCAGTGTGCGTGATCGGGCCAAACCTGCGGTCGACGCCACCGAAACCTACATTGGTGGCCATCCATGGCAAACCGTTGCGGTTTCTGCCGGGTTCGGCCTGGTGGTCGGATTGCTGCTGGCCCGCCGCTGAATTCCGGTCACCCTTGAACGTGTAGGAGCGGCCTTGCTCGCGATGGCGGCGGCACATTCAACATCAATGTGCCTGATCGACCGCTATCGTCGAAACGCCGCCCGGCGCGAGCTCGCTCCTACATTGATCGGGGGTGTTATTCCAGGATCAAAGCCCCGCCAGTTTCCGCAGACTGGCCAGTGTCTGCTCATCCAGGGCAATACCCGCCGTTGCCGATTTCGCGCGTTGCTGATGACGCCGATCACCCGGCAAGCGCTTCAAACCCACCCCGTGCATCTGCCGCACCAACTCCTGGCTGCGCTCGGCGAAGCTCTGGCCCGCCGCCTTGGAAGGATCGATCACGATCAGCAATTGCCCGGTCCATGGGGTCTTGGCGCCGGGATGGTTGTTCCAGTCGAACTCGAAAGAAAAATTGCCTCCGGTCAGGGCCGCCGCCAACAACTCCACCATCATCGACAGCGCCGAGCCCTTGTGCCCGCCGAACGGCAGCAACGCGCCACCTTCGAGGATCGCCTTCGGGTCCTGGGTCGGCTGACCGAGGCTGTCCACACCCATGCCGGGTGGCAACCGCTCGCCCTTGCGCGCGGCAATCTGCACGTCACCATGGGCAATAGCACTGGTGGCCAGGTCGAAGACAATCGGATCACCGTCGGCCCGCGGCGCCGCAAAGGCGATCGGGTTGGTGCCAAACAACGGTCGGTCGGCGCCATGCGGGACGACGCAAGTCATGCTGTTGACCACGCTGAGCGCTACCAGCCCCTCATAAGCGAACGGCTCGACGTCCGGCCACAACGCGGCGAAATGGTGGGAATTGCGGATCGCCAGTACCGCGATGCCGGCACTGCGGGCTTTTTCCACCAGCAAGGCCCGTGCGGCGGCGAGGGCCGGTTGCGCGAAGCCGTTGTCGGCGTCGACCCGGACAAACCCCGAAGCCACATCCTCGACCACCGGTACGGCCTTGCCGTTTACCCAACCGCTCTGCAGCGTCGAGACGTATCCCGGCATCCGGAACACCCCATGACTGTGCGCGCCGTCGCGCTCGGCGCCCGCGCAGTTTTCAGCCAGCACCCGAGCGACCTCGGCCGAGGTGCCATGATGCTGGAATATCTTCTCAAGCAACGCTGTCAGCTCATCGAAGGACAGGTTTTGCGAGACAACAGTAGACACTTGATCGTGTGGCGCAGACATCTGAAGCTCCAGACTAATTTTTGGAGGGGGCAACAGCGTATATAGACCGCCGATTAACAACGCGGGGCGAGCGACCTGTCAACTTTTAGATGAGGCCGTGGCATCCATCACCCGATCACAATGGCCAGTGCCAGTAGCCGATCGTCCTCGGTGGGACTGTTGAGGCGCTGTTCAAGTTGTCTTTTCAGCGTGACAAGACTGTCGAACTTCTTGATGCCGTCGTAAGGGGTCTAAAGGATCAACCCGTTGTCATCCCGTTGCCCGGCACGTCCGCCCCACAGGCCTGAGTGACACGAACGTGCGCAGCGGCGAGGGGCTGCGCATCATTTTTCAGCGCGATGATGGAAACGGCCCGGCACCGTTTCAGTTTTTCCGGGCCTTGCCGAAAAACAAGCGTCCTTTGATGGGTAATTGCCATGACTGATGTTCTCGCCGACTGGCTCAAGGTTAGAATGCGGGAAATCAGGATGAGTCAATGACCGACAACGCTCTCTCGCCAGCCGAATACGATGCCATCACCGATGCGGCAGCGCACTGGTGCATGCGTTTGCACGCCGATGACTGTACCGCGCAGGAACGTCTGGCGTTCGAGCGGTGGCGGGATGCCCACCCGCTCCATGCGTTCGAGTACCAGGCGATGCTGGAAATCTGGGATGTCGCCGGGGATTTGCCCCGTCCCGAACCTGTCGTCGCACCGATGGTTCAAGCCAAACCCCGGACACCCTGGCGTACCTTCGGCATCGCCGCGGCGGTGTGTGCCCTGGCCCTCCCGCTGGCGGCCTACAGCGGTTGGAACCTCGGCTGGTTGCCGAATTCGTACCAGCACTTCGAGGCCACCGATTCTGTTCGTCAGGTCACCCTGCAGGATGGCAGTCAGGTCGAGCTGAACCTGGGCAGCGAGCTGACGTACAGCCACTACAAGGATCAGCGTCGGGTCACCTTGAAAACAGGCGAAGCTTTCTTCAGCGTCACCCATGACACCACCCACCCGTTCGTGGTCAAGGCCGGCGAAGGCAAGATCCGCGTTACCGGCACCCGATTCAATGTCTGGATGTACGAAGACCAGGTAAAAGTGAACCTGATCGAAGGTTCGGTGCTGGTCAGCAGCCACGATGACCCGTCCGGCGATGGTGTGCGACTCGGCCCTGCCATGCAGGCAAGCTATCAACAGGGTGATCGCGTCCCTCGCATCAGTCAGACTGACGACCACGACAATTCGTTGGCCTGGCGTAGCGGCAAACTGGTCCTCGATGACCTGGCGCTGAGCGATGCGCTGCCATTGATCAACCGCTACCTGAAAAAGCCGCTGATGATCGCGGATCACGGCACCGGTGCGATCCGTATCGGCGGGGTCTACAACATCAAGGAGCTCGACACCCTGGTGGCGACACTGCCCAAGGTGCTGCCGGTCTACCTGACCCGCAACAAGGACGGCAACCCGGTCCTCAACTCCATTGCGCAACAAACGCCGAAAAGCTAAAGGCCGCCCCCCTGCCGGGTGCGGCCCCCGGTTCTGCGTACTGACACGCACAGCGCATCCACTGCGCAACGAAACAAACGACGAAAATCCAGGCCAATGGCGGGTAATGCTGCGGGGCTCACGGGTTGCTGACGCAATGACGACGAAATTTCTACATTCTAGTCTTCATGATTTGCGTGGCTCATACGTCCAGTCAGGTACGAGCGCATACGTGTTTTTCCTGATGAGCCTCGCAACAGGAGTTTTGCCATGTACAACTCGCAACTGCCGACGGACGGTAGCCATGCGCCAATCAGCACCGCCATCGGGAGCGATACCTTTGAACCGCCTGCCGAACGCCACGGCAATGAGCGGATCAGGTTACTGCTCAAGAGCTTCGGCCTGCGAACCAGTCTGATTCGCCTGAAAGTCATCGACGCCTTGCTGAGGGCCGCCGAACAAGACCGCAGCCTGGGCGTGCGTGGCGTGCACACTCAATTGCTGGAACTGGATATTCCGCTGTCCTTCCTGAGTGTGCGCGAAGTACTCAAACGCCTGTGCAGTGAAGGCGTGATTGTCCTCAATCCGGACAAAAGCTACAGCCTGCACCCGAAGGCCGCCGCTGTCCTGCAACAGGCATGATCAAACCCTGGGCCTATTGCTCAGGGCTTGACCTTGCGGCGCATCACGCCATTGATGACCACCACAATCACCGCCACGCCAATGGCGATGTACTGAAACAGCTTTTCGCTGATGACCCCTGTGCTCTGCAAATACGAAAGGCCAAACATGATTCCCAGCACCATCAGGGAAATCAGAATCGAGTATTTCAAACGTTGCGACTGGGTCATTGCCATTTCCTGAATGTAAGCCTGAACCTGAAAAATGTATCCGCTTTGTATCCGAATGCATGCCAAGACCCTACTGTCTTTCGGGGATGAGTGGCCGCAAACGGGGTCTCATGTTACAGCCGATGAAGAGTTTTAGCTTTATCTCGGCGATAACCATGAGGATTTTCAAATGTTGCGTCGAATCACCCTGCTGATTCCCCTGCTGGCTCTATTGTCCCTGAGTGGCTGCATCGTGTTCCCCCACGGTGGCTGGCACGACCATGACCGTCACTACGATCACGGCGGACCGGGTTACTACCAGCGTCGATAACACCCGTCATTCATCAGACGGCGCGTCCTTCAGTCAGCGAACTGACAAACAGGTTTTCTTAGTGGAGTCTTGATCCGGAAAAATAATGGCCTGGCCCGTTCGATTGCCTGAGCGGGCCAGCACTGTTTGAATTCAGGCTGTCGTTCGACGTTCCTGCCAGGTCTAAGCGCCGGGTCGCCGCTCTCGACATCAGTTTCAGGCTCTGCATCCCCCTCTACGAGGTACCTGACAGTTTTGTAATGTCCGCCTCATCGGCATGTCAGATGGGATCTGCGAGGCTAGGGCTGAGCAACTCTGTATCAATTAGAAACAATCCTTGAATGCCCGAAAGGATATTTTGGTCAGAATGCCTTCCTTTGCCCGCAAGACGAGACCCATTTTCCATGCGAAACCCTCTGCGCCTGGCTGCCTTGAGCGCCCTGTTGATCTCCTCCCTGGCCCAGGCCGCCGACCTGATCCCTATCGAAGTCCATCGCGACGCCAATTGCGGTTGCTGCAAAAAATGGATCAGCCACCTGGAGGCCAACGGCTTCAAGGTCGAGGACCATGTCGAAAGCAACATGAGCGAATTCAAGCAACAGCACGGCGTGCCACCGCGTCTGGCGTCGTGCCATACCGGTTTGATAAACGGCAAATTCGTCGAAGGTCACGTACCGGCCGATCAGGTAGTGGCCCTGAGCAAGCGTGACGATCTCCTGGGTGTTGCCGCGCCCGGCATGCCCATGGGCTCGCCCGGCATGGAGATGGATGGCATGAGCGATGCGTATCAAGTTATCGGCCTGAAAAAGGACGGCACCGATGTGGTGGTAGCGGACTACCCGGCCCATTGATTTTCGGCGCTTACATGGGGCTGTTCCTGGCAGCCTTCGGTGCCGCGACGCTGCTGCCCTTGCAGTCCGAAGCGGTCCTGGTGGGGCTGCTGCTCAGCGACCGGTATTGGCTGTGGTCGCTGCTGGCAGTGGCGACCCTGGGCAATGTCCTCGGCTCCCTGCTGAACTGGTGGTTGGGCCGCGCCATCGAACGTTTTCGCGAGCGGCGCTGGTTTCCGGTCAGTCCTCGGCATCTGGAACGGGCCCGTCATCATTACCAGCGTTACGGTCATTGGTCGCTGCTGCTGAGCTGGTTGCCGGTGATCGGCGACCCGCTGACCCTGGTGGCCGGCGTCATGCGTGAGCCATTGGGGCGTTTCCTGCTGATCGTAACGCTCGCCAAGGGCGCCCGTTATGGGGTGCTGGCCCTGATCACCCTGGGCTGGATGGGTTGAACCCATCGCGACGGCGATTGCCTGATTAATGTCGCCCTAATCCAGCCGATCCAGCATCGGCGGATTTCCCATGGAGTTCCCCATGTCACCTACCCTCTCCCGCTGGTTGCCCGGTCTGCTGCTGAGCGCTGCGCTGCCGCTCAGCGCTTACGCCGAGGGACCGGCGTATGGTCCTGAGCTGCAAGGGTTCGACTACCCCTACACGGTCAAGCATTTCGAGTTTGAGTCCCAGGGCCAATCCCTGCAAATGGGCTACATGGATGTCGCCGCCCATGGCAAGGCCAATGGCCGCAGCGTCGTACTGATGCATGGCAAGAATTTCTGTGGTGCGACCTGGGACACCTCGATCAAAGCCCTGAGTGACGCCGGTTATCGGGTCATTGCCCCGGACCAGATCGGTTTCTGCACCTCCAGCAAACCCGAGCGCTATCAGTACAGCTTCCAGCAACTGGCGAGTAACACCCAGCAACTGCTCAAAGCCCTGGGTATCCAGAAGGCCAGCCTGCTCGGCCACTCCACCGGCGGCATGCTCGCCACCCGCTACGCGCTGCAATACCCCGAACAAGTCGAGCAACTGGCGCTGGTCAACCCCATCGGCCTGGAAGACTGGAAGGCCCTCGGCGTTCCCTGGCGCTCCGTTGACCAATGGTACGAGCGCGAACTCAAGCTCAGCGCCGACGGTATCCGCACCTATGAACGCAACACCTATTACGCCGGGCGCTGGAAGCCCGAGTTCGACCGCTGGGTGGACATGCTGGCCGGCCTGAACAAAGGCCCGGGCCATGCGCAAGTCGCGTGGAATTCGGCGCTGATCTACGACATGATCTTCAGCCAGCCGGTGTATTACGAGTTCCAGAACCTGAAGATGCCGACCCTGCTGCTGATCGGCACGTCCGACACCACCGCCATCGGCAGCGACATCGCGGCTCCCGAGGTCAAGGCAAAAATCGGCCACTACGACGTGCTCGGCAAGCAAGTGGCACAACGGATTGCGCAATCGACATTGATTGAGTTCCCGGGCCTGGGCCACGCACCGCAGATGGAAGAACCGGCAAAATTCCATCAGGCGCTGCTCGCCTGGCTAAACAAAACCAACCCCGTGCGTTGATGAGGTAAGGCAAATGGCGGTGCAAATTGCAGTAATTGACGATTGGCAGGACGTGGCCCGCAACGTGGTCGACTGGTCAGTGCTCGAAGGCATCGGCCCAGTGAGTTTCATTCATCAATACCCTGCGGACGACGCCACGATGGCGGCTCGCTTGAGTGAGTTTGACGTGATCTGCGTGATGCGCGAACGCACGCGCTTTGATGAGGCGCTGCTTCGCCAGTTACCCAAACTCAAGTTGCTGGTCACCGGTGGCATGCGCAATTTCGCCCTCGACCTCAAAGCCGCCGCCACCCTGGGCATCCAGGTGTGCGGTACCGACAGCTACAAGCACGCGGCCCCGGAACTGACCTGGGCGCTGATCATGGCCGCCACCCGCAACCTCGTGGCGGAAGCCAATGCCCTGCGTGCCGGTGTATGGCAGCAAGGGCTGGGCGGCGACCTGCACGGCAAGACCCTGGCGATTCTCGGCCTGGGCAGCATCGGCCAGCGTGTCGCGCAGTTCGGGCAGGTGTTTGGCATGCGCGTCATCGCCTGGAGTGAGAACCTCACCGCCGAACGGGCCGCGCAAGTGGGTGTGAGCCATGTCAGCAAACAGGAGCTGTTCGAACAGGCCGATGTGTTGTCGGTGCATCTGGTGCTCAGCGAGCGCTCCAGAGGCCTGGTGGACGCCGAGGCACTGGGCTGGATGAAACCCACGGCGCTGCTGGTCAATACGGCGCGGGGGCCGATTGTCGATGAGGCTGCCTTGATCAAGGCCTTGCAGAAACGTCAGCTGGCAGGCGCGGCGCTGGATGTGTTCGACATCGAGCCGTTGCCCCCTCTGCACCCCTTCAGGACCCTGGACAACGTCCTGGCCACACCCCATGTCGGGTATGTCAGCCAACAGAATTACCAGCTGTTCTTTTCACAGATGATCGAAGACATTCAGGCCTGGTCCGCCGGTACGCCCATTCGGTTGCTGGTCTGAGTACAAGCCCGCTGCCACAGGTTTTGTGCACACTGCGAATTTCTGTGGGAGCGAGCTTGCTCGCGAAAAGGCCAGATCAAACACCACGCCGCCAACTCATGCACCGCAATGGTGCACCCCAACTGTTTGCCTACGCACACCGATGTGACAGTTCTGCTTCTTTTTCAGCCGTTTTAACAAAAAAAACTGCACTTCGTCGCTGCGTTTGCCTCGCAATCCGGCACGTCCGTACCTCGTTAAACCGATTGTCGAACAATTTTGCCATCTGAGCTTCACCGCTCTAAGTTCTGGCCTAGACTCACGTTCGCGGGAAAAAACCGGTCGGTCACAAAGTGGAAAAAAAGTCGAAACTTTTGCCTTGGGTGATCGGTCGACTGAAAGGTAGGTGCGTTACGACTGGTGCAATCTTTGCAACGGCTCCTCCACCCATTCTGCTTCAGCGCATTTGGGCAGCACTTGCTCATCGATGTGTAGCGCTTTTGCGCCCGGCCACAGGAATTGGCCATGAAATGCCGTTTGCCAGACCTAAGAATTAGATCAACAACACGGGAGATGCATATGATCAGTGCGGCTTTAGATATTCAGGGAGAGCGTGCTCATCAACAGGTCGGTGAATCGAGCGCCGTGAGCGCCCACAGCGCCCAATCGATTAGTGTGCCCGTCACCAAGGTGCTGACACCGGTTGCCAGTCAGAACCCGAACAAGAAAAAAGTACTGTTTGTGACCTCCGAGATCGCCGATCTGGTGAAAACCGGGGGCCTGGGCGACGTTTCCGCGGCATTGCCCCGCGCGATGTCGCATCTGCACGACGTGCGCGTGCTGATTCCCGGTTACCCGCAGGTGCTGCACAGCGAGAACCCGATTCATATCATCGGTGAGCTTGGTGGCCATGCCGCCCTGCCACCCTGCAAGATCGGGCGCATGGACATGCCCGACGGCCTGGTCATTTACGTGTTGATCTGCCCCGAGCTGTACGAACGCGAAGGTTCGCCTTATGGCGCCAACAACGGTCGCGACTGGCCGGACAACCACATTCGCTTCGCCCGCCTGGGCCTGGCGGCCGCCGATATCGCCGCCAACCTGGCACAAATTCACTGGTGCCCGGACCTGGTGCATGCCCACGACTGGCCGGCCGGCCTGGCGCCCGCCTATATGCACTGGCGCGGGCAACGCACGCCAACCCTGTTCACCATCCACAACCTGGCGTATCAGGGCGTAACCAGCCTCGGCTCCTGCCCGGAACTGGGCATTCCCCACCACGCGCTGCAACAGGAAGGCATGGAGTTCTACGGCAAGATGTCGTTCCTCAAGGCCGGCATGGCCTATTCGAGCCACATCACCACCGTCAGCGCGACCTACGCCCAGGAAATCACCACGCCAGCCTTCGGCTGCGGTCTCGACGGCTTCCTCGCCGCCAAGACCCAGCAAGGCCTGCTCAGCGGCATTCCCAACGGCATCGATGAAAGCTGGGATGCGGCCACCGACACCCACCTGTTCCGCCCTTTCAGCATTGGCGATTGGGAAGGCAAAGCGGTCAACGCCGCCCACGTACGCGAACTGTTTGGCCTGGAAGACTCCGAAGGCCCGCTGTTCGCCGTGGTCTCGCGACTGGTCTACCAGAAAGGCCTGGACCTGACCGAAGCGGTCTCCGAATACATTGTCAAATCCGGTGGCCAGATTGCGATCATCGGCCGGGGCGAACCGGAAGAAGAACAAGCCATGCGCGAACTGGCGTTGCGCTTCCCCGGGCAAATCGGCGTACGCATCGGCTTCAACGAGACCGACGCCCGACGCATGTTCGCCGGCAGCGACTTCCTGTTGATGCCTTCGCGTTACGAGCCTTGCGGCTTGAGCCAGATGTACGCCCAGCGTTTCGGTTCGTTGCCGGTGGCGCGCAACACCGGCGGTCTGGCCGACACCATTGAAAACGGTGTGACCGGTTTCCTGTTCGATGAATCGACGGTGGAGAGTTATCAGCAAGCCCTGAGCCGTGCCTTCAAGGTGTTCGCATTCCCCGATCTGCTGCATGCCATGCGTTGCCGGGCCATGGCGGCACCGTTCAACTGGTGCAAGGCCGTCGAACCCTACGCCGAACTCTACGAACAACTGGTGGCCAAGGCGCTGGGGAAATCGCACAGACAATAAAGAGGGTTTGAAATGCCGTTACGGACCCTGAAGACCTGGCCCCACGGCGCAATCATGCTGGACGCGGAGCACACGCAATTTGCGTTGTGGGCGCCAGATGCGTTCTACGTCAGTGTCGAACTGGAAAATGGACAATCCTTGCCGTTGTTGCCGCAGGACGACGGCTGGTTCGTAGTCAAAACCCGTTGCCCGGCGGGCACGCGTTATCGATACAGCATCGATGGCGAAATGGAGGTGCCCGACCCGGCCTCCCGCGCCCAGGCCGGCGATATCGACCAACACAGCGTGGTGGTCGATCCGCATGCCTATCGATGGCGACACAGCACCTGGCGTGGTCGCCCCTGGCACGAGGCGGTGATTTATGAAGTGCACGTGGGGGTGCTTGGCGGTTTCGCAGCGGTCGAGCAACAACTGGCGCGCCTGGTGGAATTGGGCATCACCGCCATCGAACTGATGCCCCTGGGGCAATTCCCCGGTGAGCGTAACTGGGGCTACGACGGGGTGCTGCCCTATGCTCCCCAGGCCTCCTATGGTTCGCCCGACCAACTCAAACACCTGATCGACACCGCCCACGGTCATGGTCTGGCGGTGATTCTCGATGTGGTCTACAACCACTTCGGCCCCGACGGCAATTACCTGCATCGCTATGCCAGCGGCTTCTTCCGCGAAGACGTGCACACCCCCTGGGGCGCGGCCATCGACTTCCGTCGGCGCGAAGTGCGGGATTTTTTCATCGAGAATGCCCTGATGTGGGTGCTGGAGTACCGTTTCGACGGCTTGCGCCTGGACGCGGTACACGCCATCGACGACCCGGATTTTCTCCAGGAGCTGGCCCAGCGGGTGCGCCGGCAGAGCGATCCGTCACGCCATGTCTGGCTGATGGTGGAAAACGAGCACAACCAGGCCCGCCTGCTGGAACAGGGTTACGACGCGCAGTGGAACGACGACGGCCACAACGCCTTGCATGTATTGCTGACCGGTGAAACCGACGCCTATTACACCGACTATGCACAAAACCCTACCGGGCAACTGGCGCGCTGCCTGAGCCAGGGCTTTGTCTTCCAGGGACACATCGACCGTCGCGGCAAACCCCGCGGCGAGCCCAGCGGGCACCTTCCGCCCAGCGCGTTCGTGCTGTTTTTGCAGAATCATGACCAGATCGGCAACCGCGCCTTCGGCGAGCGCCTGCATCAATTGGCCCCTCCTCAGGCACTGCAGGCCGCCACCGTCCTGTTGCTGCTGTCGCCGATGATTCCGTTGATGTTCATGGGCGACGAGTTCGCCGCCGAACAACCCTTTCTGTTTTTCACCAGCCACCACGGCGAACTGGCGAAATTGGTGCGTGAGGGACGGCGTAACGAGTTTGCAGCCTTCGCCGCGTTTACTGATCCGCATAAACGCGAGCGGATTCCCGACCCTAACGCGCCACAGACCTTCGAGTCATCCCGCCCGGTGCTGACAGCCAATGGATCGTCGCCCATGCACGAGCTGTATCGCCGCCTGCTGCATATCCGCCACCGGCAGATCATCCCGTACCTGCCCGGCACCCAGGCACTGGGAGCCGAGGTCTTGGCAGTCGGTGCGGTGAGTGCGTCATGGCGACTGGGCGATGGCCGTCTGTTGCGCATTGATCTGAACCTTAGTGCTACGCCGGTACTCCACACAGCGTCGGCCAGCAGCTCTTTGTTGTTCGAACATCCGCCACATTCGGCCGAGCGCCTGGACAAAGGCACTCTGGCGCCGTATTGCGCGCTTGTCAGCCTCACGGCCGCAACCCCTTTGCAACCCCTGATGGAGAGCGCCAATGAGTGATGCGCAACTGGAAATCCTGGCCAGCCGGGCTGGCCTCGCGGTCGACTGGATTGATGCCAATGGTCGCCCGCAAAAAGTTGCACCCTCGGTCTTGCGCAGCGTTCTGACCGGACTCGGCCACCCGGCCGGCAGCGCTCAGGAAATCGACGCCAGCCTGCAGCAATTGCAGCAGGTTCAAGAAACCCGGCAACTGCCGCCACTGATTACCGCCGACTTCGGTGTCGGTCTCGATCTGGCCCATCATTTCGAACCGCACGCGCCGTGCGAGATCCACCTCGAGGACGGTTCGCGGCTCACCCTCAAGCTGGACGCCGAGGCGATTCTGCCGGGGTTGATTCCAGTGGGTTACCAGCACGTCAGAATCGCTGGCCAGACCTTTACCCTGGCCGTGGCCCCCGAACGTTGCTTCAGCGTAGGCGATGCCGTGGACAGTCCGATCCCGCGCACCTGGGGCCTGAGCGTGCAGTTGTATGCCCTGCGACGCAAAGGTGACGGTGGCTTCGGCGATACCCAGGCCCTGGAAGACCTGGCCAGGGTCGCGGGCGAACGCGGCGCCGAGGCGCTGGCGATCAGTCCGCTGCATGCCATGTTTGCCAGCGATACCCGGCGCTACAGTCCTTACTCTCCGTCCAGCCGGTTGTTTCTCAACAGCCTGTATTGCGCGCCCGGGACGATCCTCGGTGAGCATGCGATGCGCGCCGCCATCGAGGCCACCGGCCTGAGCGTAGAGCTCAAGGATCTGGAAGAGCGCGCCTTGATCGACTGGCCCGCCGCCGCCGAAGCCAAGCACCGGCTGTTGCAAGCGTTGTACGAAGGCTTCGTACAGGGCGAACACCCGTTGCATGCCGACTTCAGCAGTTTTCGTCACGCCGGCGGCGAAGCCCTGGAAAATCACTGCCGGTTCGAAGCCATTCAAGAGGTTCGCGAAGCACGGGGCGAAAACCTCGACTGGCGTCAGTGGCCCGAGCAATGGCGCGACCCGCGCAGCGCCGCCCTGGCCGAGTTCGCCGAAGAAAACGCGGGCCGCATCGGTTTCTTCGCTTTCTGCCAGTGGCTGATCACCCGTTGCCTGGAGCGTGCGCAGGCAACCGCCCGCAGCAGCGGCATGCGCATTGGCCTGATCACCGACCTGGCCGTGGGCGCTGACGGTGGTGGCAGCCAGGCCTGGAGTCGCCAGGACGAATTGCTCGCCTCCCTCACCGTCGGCGCACCGCCGGACATTCTCAACCGCACCGGCCAGGGCTGGGGGATTTCCGCGTTTTCTCCCGAAGGCCTCATACGCAACGGCTTTCGCGCCTTCATCGAAATGCTCAGGGCCAACTTTGCCCACGCCGGCGGTCTGCGTATCGACCACGTCATGGGCCTGCAACGTTTATGGGTCATCCCCAACGGCGCGCCGCCCGCCGACGGTGCGTACCTGTATTACCCGGTGGACGACTTGCTGCGGCTGCTGACCCTGGAATCCCATCGCCACCAGGCCATCGTCCTTGGCGAAGACCTCGGCACGGTGCCCGAAGGTCTGCGGGAAAAACTCATCGCCCGTTCGATGCTGGGCATGCGAGTGTTGCTGTTCGAACAGGACAACACCCACTTCAAGCCGATCCTCGACTGGCCGGACAACGCACTGGCGACCACCAGCACCCATGATTTGCCAACCCTCAACGGTTGGTGGCATGGCCGCGACATCGACTGGAACGCGCGGCTCAACCTCATCGATGCCAACGCTGAAATCGAGTGGCGCCATCACCGCGAACGCGAACGTGAAGGCCTGCGAAGGGCCTTGAGCCAGGACCCGCAGAACTTTCGCGAAGAATCCCACGAGACCGATCAGGTGCTCGACGCCAGTGTGCGTTTCCTTGGTCATACCCGTGCGCCGCTGGTGTTGCTGCCACTGGAAGATGCACTGGGCATCGAACAGCAGGCCAACTTGCCCGGCACCATCGATACCCATCCCAACTGGTCACGACGCCTGCCGGGCTACAGCGAGGCCCTGCTGGACGACCCGGACGCCTCGCGACGCCTGGAATTGCTCGCCTGCGCGCGGCTTCAGGCGGCTGAGCGTGACCAATGAGCACGCTGCCAACGCAGCCGCTGCGGGCCACCCTGCGACTGCAGTTTCATAAGGGTTTTACCCTGGACGATGCGGTACCGCTGGTGCCGTACTTCGCCCGCCTCGGCATCAGCCATGTCTATGCCTCGCCGCTGCTGCGCGCCCGCGCCGGATCGATGCATGGCTACGACGTGGTGGACCCGACCACGGTCAACCCGGAGCTGGGCGGGGAAGCGGCGTTGCGCCGCCTGGTCAGCGCGTTGCGCGAACAAGGTATGGGGCTGATCCTCGATATCGTCTCCAATCACATGGCGGTCGGCGGGAGTGACAATCCCTGGTGGCTGGACTTGCTTGAGTGGGGTCGCCTGAGCCCTTATGGCGAGTTCTTCGATATCCAGTGGCACTCCGCCGACCCGTTGATGGAGGGGCAACTGCTGCTGCCGTTCCTCGGCAGCGACTATGGGGTCGCCCTGCAGGACGGCACCCTGCCCCTGCGCTTCGATGCGCAACACGGCGCGTTTTTTGTCGAGCATTACGAACACCACTTTCCGATTTGCCCGATGACCTACGGCGAGCTGCTCAAATCCGACATCGAGCCGCTGAAATCCCTGGCCGATCGATTCAGCACATTGAGCTACCAGACCGATGCCCACAGCCTGGCGATCCCCTTGCAGGGCGAGTTGCGTGAACTGGCCACCGACCCGGCCGTGTTCCAGGCCATCGAGCACAACCTGAAAGCCTACGATTCGCTCACCCGTGAAGGTTTCCAGTGCCTGCATAACCTGTTGGAACGCCAGAGCTATCGCCTCGCCAGTTGGCGCACGGCTGCGGATGACATCAACTGGCGGCGTTTTTTCGATATCAACGAACTCGGCGGCCTGCGGGTCGAACGCCCGGCGGTGTTCGAGGCGACCCATGCAAAGATTTTCCAGCTGGTGGCGCAAGGACTGGTCGATGGCCTGCGCATCGACCACATCGACGGCCTCGCCGACCCTCGGGGTTACTGCCGCAAGCTGCGGCGGCGGGTCGACAGCCTGGTCCCCGACCGGCACCTGCCGATCTACGTGGAGAAGATCCTCGGCGAAGGCGAAACCCTGCATCGCGACTGGTCGGTGGACGGCACCACCGGCTATGAATTCATGAACCAGGTATCGTTGCTGCAACACGATCCCCAAGGCGAGCAGGCCTTGGGCAGAATCTGGCAGCGGCACAGCGAACGTCCCGCCGATTTCCGTGCGGAAGCGCAACTGGCCCGGCAACAGATCCTCAATGGCTCCCTGGCCGGGGATTTCGAAAGTGTCGCCCAGGCGCTGCTGCAAGTGGCCCGGGAAGATCTGATGACCCGCGACCTGACCCTGGGCGCGATCCGCCGGGCACTGCAGGAACTGATCGTACATTTTCCGGTGTACCGCACCTACATCAGCCCCCTCGGGCGATCGGCCCAGGACGAGTTTTTTTTCCAGCAGGCCATGGACGGTGCCCGGCAAACCCTGGGCGAAGCGGACTGGCCGGTACTCGATTGCCTGGCCCGCTGGCTGGGCGGCGAGCCGTGGCGAAAATACCCGGCCGGACGCGCGCGCAAACGCCTCAAACATGCCTGCGTGCGGTTTCAGCAGTTGACCTCACCGGCCGCGGCGAAGGCCGTGGAAGACACCGCGTTCTATCGTTCGGCGGTGCTGCTGTCGCGCAACGACGTCGGCTTCAGCACCGAACGGTTCAGCGCGCCGGTCGAGGGTTTTCACGCGGCATGCGAACAGCGTCTCGCCGAGTTCCCGGACAATCTGCTGGCCACCGCGACCCACGATCACAAGCGCGGCGAAGACGCTCGCGCGCGCCTGGCGGTGTTGAGCGAACGCAGTCAGTGGTACGTCGAACAGATCGGCCTCTGGCGCGCCCTCGCCCGCCCGTTGCGTGACGATGATCAGCAGCCATCGGCGGGTGATGAATTGATTCTGTATCAAGCGATGCTCGGCAGTTGGCCGCTGGACCTGAACGCTGACGATCAGCCGGCGCTGCAGGCCTACGCCGAACGCCTCTGGCAGTGGCAACGCAAAGCCCTGCGTGAAGCCAAGCTGCAAAGCAGCTGGAGCGCGTCCAACGATGCCTGCGAACAAGCGGTTGAAACCTTCATCCAGCGCCTGCTGTTGAGCCCGCAGGGCAACTTTCTGCGCACGGCGCTTGGCAAGGCCGTGCACGCGATTGCCGTGCCCGGGGCACTCAACGGATTGGCGCAAACCTTGCTGCGCATGACCGTGCCGGGGGGCCCGGATCTCTATCAGGGCGCCGAGTTCTGGGACTTCAGCCTGGTCGATCCGGACAACCGCCGGCCAGTGGACTACGCCAGCCGCCAACAGGCCTTGCAGCAAGCCGTGAATCTGCCTGATCTACTGGCGAACTGGCGCGACGGGCGCATCAAGCAAACCTTGATTGCGCAGACCTTGAACGTACGCACCGAGCACGCCGAACTGTTTCGACGGGGGACTTACCAGGCCCTCGAAGTCGTCGGCAGCCAGGCCCATCGAGTGCTGGGATTTGTTCGTGAATGGGAGGGCAAACGCGCCATCGTCATCGTGCCAATCCGTTGCGCAGCGCTGCTGGAAAACAGTGCCGAACCGCAGGTGAACGCGCCGCTGTGGGGCGATACGCGAATCCATGTGCCGTTCGCGACTGCTGACGAGAATCTAAAGGGACTTTTTTCAAGCATCACAGTCACAAAAAACAGGGAGCTGATGATCAGCGCCGCGCTGGGGGACTTCCCGGTCAATCTCTTTATCCAAACTACCGACACTTGAGTTCAGTTCAGGAGCATTGCGATGAGTACCGACGATAAACGCATCCGCGAATTTGCCTATCAGATCTGGGAGTCCGAAGGGAAACCCGAAGGCCAGGAAAGCCGTCACTGGGAGATGGCCCGCAAACTCGCCGAAGCTGAAGCGCTGGCGCCGAAACAACCGGCAAAAGCGCCGGCGAGCAAACCGGCCGTCAGCAAAACCGCCAATGGCAAGGCTGGCGAGGTCAAGGCGGCCGCACCAAAAGCCAAGGCCAAGCCGGCGGCAGCCTCGACCGTGATTCCACCCGGAGAAAAAGCCGCCGGCAAAAAGCCTCGCGCCGCGCGTAAACCGCCAGCGGTCTGATTGGCCCGGACTTTTTCCTGATCGAACGCGTGGCGAGTCCGCTCGCCACCGACGGACGCTCACCCTCAACAAAACCTGTGGGAGCGAGCCGACTCGCGAGGACGATTGACCCTCGACACATGCGTTACCTGACACCCCGCAATCGCGAGCCGGCTCGTTCCCACAGATTGCGGCGTTTTTGTACCTCACTTTGCAGGAGCACCTATGCCCAGTCCGAAGAAAACCGCGCCAGCCCCTCAAGTCGAGGCCTCGCGAATTCGTGAAGGCCTGCCCTTTCCACTGGGTGCGACCTGGGATGGTCTGGGGGTCAATTTTGCCTTGTTCTCCGCCCACGCCACCAAGGTCGAACTGTGCATTTTCGATGATGCCGGCGAAGTCGAGCTCGAACGCATCGAACTGCCGGAATACACCGACGAGACCTTCCACGGCTACTTGCCTGACGCCCATCCAGGGCTGATCTATGGCTATCGCGTCTACGGCCCTTACGATCCCGCCAACGGTCACCGCTTCAACCACAACAAGCTGTTGATCGACCCCTACGCCAAGCAACTGGTCGGCCAGTTGAAATGGTCCGAGGCATTGTTTGGCTACACCATCGGCCATCCCGACGCCGACCTCAGTTTCGATGAACGGGACAGCGCGCCCTTCGTCCCCAAATGCAAAGTCATCGACCCGGCGCACACCTGGGGCCACGATCACCGGGTCAGCGTGCCGTGGGACAAAACGATCATTTATGAGACCCATGTGCGCGGCATCAGCATGCGTCACCCTTCCGTCCCCGAGAACGTGCGCGGCACGTTCGCCGGGTTGATGGTCGACGACGTCCTGGAACATATCCGCAAGCTCGGCGTGTCCTCCGTGGAGCTGCTGCCGATTCATGCCTTCGTCAACGACCAGCATCTGCTGCACAAGGGCATGACCAATTACTGGGGCTACAACAGCATCGCGTTTTTCGCCCCCGACCCGCGTTACCTGGCCAGCGGCAAGATTGCCGAATTCAAGGAAATGGTCGCGCACCTGCACGAAGCCAACCTCGAAGTGATCCTGGATGTGGTCTATAACCACACCGCCGAGGGCAACGAACAAGGCCCGACCCTGTCGATGCGTGGCATCGACAACGCCTCCTATTACCGCTTGATGCCTGACGACAAGCGCTTCTACATCAACGATTCCGGCACCGGCAACACCCTGGACCTGAGCCATCCCTGTGTCCTGCAAATGGTCACCGACTCCCTGCGCTACTGGGCGAAGGAGATGCACGTGGATGGCTTCCGCTTTGACCTGGCGACCATTCTGGGGCGCTACCACGATGGCTTCGACGAGCGTCACAGCTTCCTCGTGGCCTGTCGCCAGGACCCGGTGCTGCGTCAGGTGAAGATGATTGCCGAGCCCTGGGATTGCGGCCCCGGCGGCTATCAGGTCGGCAACTTCCCGCCGGGCTGGGTGGAATGGAACGACAAGTTTCGCGACACCGTGCGTGCGTTCTGGAAAGGCGACGATGGGCAATTGGCAGATTTCGCCAGTCGCATGACCGCGTCCGGCGAGATGTTCAACCAGCGCGGCCGACGGCCCTATGCCTCGGTGAATTTCGTCACCGCCCACGATGGCTTCACCCTCAACGACCTGGTGTCGTACAACGACAAGCACAACGAAGCCAACGACGAAAACAATCAGGACGGCAGCAACAACAACCTGTCCTGGAACCATGGGGTCGAGGGCCCTACGGACGACCCGCAAATCAATGAGCTGCGCCAGCGGCAGATGCGCAATTTCTTTGCCACGCTGCTGCTGTCCCAAGGCACGCCCATGCTGGTGGCCGGCGACGAATTCGCCCGCACCCAGGACGGCAACAACAATGCCTATTGCCAGGACAGCGAAATCGGCTGGGTCAATTGGGACCTGAGTGAAGACGGCAAGGCCCTGCTCAAATTCGTCAAACGCCTGATCAAGTTGCGCCTGGCCTATCCGATCCTGCGCCGCGGGCGCTTCCTGGTCGGCAATTTCAATGAGGATATCGGCGTCAAGGACGTCACCTGGCTGGCCGCGGATGGCAGCGAGATGACCACCAAACATTGGCATGATGCGCACAATCGTTGCCTGGGCATGCTGCTGGATGGACGTGCGCAGGAAACCGGCATACGCCGCCAGGGGGCCGACGCCACCCTGTTGCTGGTGGTCAACGCCCATCACGACATCGTCAATTTCACCTTGCCGGAAGTGCCCGATGGCGGCTTCTGGACCTGCATGGTCGATACCAATCAACCGTCGATTCGCGGCCAGGAGCGCTTCGAGTTCGGCCACGAGTATTCAGTGACGGGCCGTTCACTGCTGCTGTTCGAACTGCAGCACGAAGAAGAGGATTGAAATGAGCCGGACTCCCGGCGGATAAAAATTTGTTTCAGATCGACGAATACGTGTCCGTGAGCAATACTCGATGCGCGGCGTTCCAGGGTTCGGAGCGCCGCGCATTGCTATCAACCCGCCCTCACGGGTCTGCCGGCTGGTCATGTACAAGGCTTGCGCACGACTGAAGGCAATAAGGAACAAGGACGTAGCCCATGAAACCTGTATCCCTCTGTGAAAGCAGCCAGTCGGGACAAATCTGGAACAGCGCCGCGCAACTGGACAACATTCCGGTAATCGGTACTCAGTCATTGGTCCCCCCTGGCGCTCGCGCCGTGGTGATCGCCCCGCATCCCGGCGATGAAGTGGTGACCTGCGGCGGCCTGCTGCAATTGCTCAGCGCCAGCGCTCACCCGCTGCAATTGATCTCGGTCACTGACGGCAGCGCGAGCCATCAGGGATCCCGGCAGTGGTCGGAAAAACGCCTCAGTGTGTTTCGCTCCCAGGAAAGTGTCGAAGCCTTGCGTCGCCTCGGGTTGCCCATGCATAGCCTGAAATGGATTCGGGGCGGCTTTACCGACAACGCCTTGGCCAACCATGAACTGAAACTGACGCAATTCATTGCGCGCTACCTGCGCCCCGGCGACGTGGTATTCAGCACCTGGAGCGAGGATGGCGTCAGCGACCACGACGCCGTAGGCCGCGCCAGCGCCAATGCCGCGAACATTGCCGGTGCAACGTTCCATGAAGTGCCGGTCTGGGCCTGGCACTGGCCGGCGCGTGATTACGGCTCTATCCCCTGGCACCGCGCGCGCAAGGTACGCCTGGACAGCTGGACGGTCGCGCGCAAGAGCCACGCCACCCACGCGTATGCCAGCCAACTCGATGGCGAGCCGGCGATCGGCCTTGCACCGATGCTGCCACGGGTGTTGCTGGAGCGGATGCGTTTGCCTTACGAAATCGTATTTGTCTGACACGACCAACAGCCAATGCGCGCGTGAGGACTATCCTTGCCTGACTCAAACTGAACTGCCCGCTTGTGTATCAGTCGCATACATAAGCAACCCGGATTCAGAGGCGTGAAAGTGGTCCGCAACTTCAAACGCGACACGATTGAATCAGTGCCGTCGAGCACCCCCCCGGCCATCCATCGACTGCGCGTGCTGACGGTCAATACCCATAAGGGATTTACCGCCCTCAACCGGCGTTTCATCCTCCCGGAACTGCGTGAAGCAGTACGCAGTACGTCGGCGGATCTGGTGTTTCTGCAAGAAGTGGTGGGCGAACACGAGCGTCACTCCTCGCGCTACAACCAATGGCCGGCCACCTCGCAATACGAATTCCTCGCCGACAGCATGTGGAGCGATTTTGCCTACGGGCGCAACGCGGTCTACCCGGATGGCCATCACGGCAATGCCCTGTTGTCGAAATACCCGATTCGCGAACACCGCAACCTCGACGTTTCCATCACCGGCCCGGAACGGCGTGGACTGCTGCATTGCGTACTCGATGTGCCGGGCCACGCCGAGGTCCATGCGATCTGCGTTCATCTGAGCTTGCTGGAAAGCCATCGCCAACTGCAATTGCAGCTGCTCTGTCAGTTGCTTGAGTCCCTGCCTGTCGACGCGCCGGTGATCATTGCCGGCGACTTCAACGACTGGCAGCTGCAAGGCAACGCCGCCCTCGCCCGTCGTGACGACCTTCATGAAGCCTTCGAACGCCACCACGGACGCCCCGCAAAAACCTATCCGGCGCGATTTCCCCTGCTGCGCCTGGACCGCATTTACCTGCGCAATGCCAGTAGCCATCACCCGACAATCCTCGGAAGCAAACCTTGGACGCACCTGTCGGATCACCTGCCGTTGGCGGTGGAAGTGCATTTGTGACGGTTAAAATCGCGCTGAAAAACCGTTGCATCAGCCGCAACGCTGGTCATTTCTGGTATTTCTGACAGTAGATGCAACTAGACGCTGCTGCTACGTTGCCCCTATCCGCAGGAAAGCCCCTACGGATAGGCAAACAACGTAGCGAGCGTTGCCGAAGAAATCTGGATGACGGGAGATTGCTTCCCGATGCTGTCTCGCAACTCGCGCTGCCGAGAGTGGCTGACGCACGGCCGACGCTGAGGCCGTGGCCAATCAGCCGCCGGTCCCGATGCGGAGACGAGCATGAATCCATGGCCAGATCTACCCAAGTACCGTTACAGCGCCTGCGCCTTTTCCCTCTGGCTGTGTGCCAGTTGGTCACCTTCCACCCTCGCCGCTTGCACCCTCACCCCCACCGCTGGCAACGATAACTTCGTCTGTGACAGCGCCACCAGTGGACCGCTGACCGATCTGGCGGGCAACAACACCCTGACGTTCCCCGCCAATGGCACCGGCACCATCAATGGCAATGTGACGTTTGGCAGCGGCAACGACACCGTCAAAATGGACTCCGGCACCCTCGCTGGCGTACTTGACCAGGGCGATGGCGCCAATGTTTTGCAAATCAACAACGGGGTGATCACCGGCGAAGTCCATCAGCACAACGGTATCGACACCTTCATCATGAACGGCGGACGCATCCAGTCTCTGGCGCAAGGCGAGGGCTTCGACAATTTCCTGATGACCGGCGGGACGATCGTCGGCGCCTTCGAAGACGGAGACTTCGCGAAGATGACCGGAGGCACCATCGGCCGGGTAGACATGAAGCTCGACGACAATACGTTCGATATGTCCGGTGGGCAGATCCTGGGAAATCTGGTCACCGGATTTGGCAACGACACCATCATCGTGGCGGGCGGTCGAATTGGCGGCAACATCAGTGTCAGCGGTGGCAATGACAACATTACGGTGACAGGCGGCGAGATCGCCGGTGAAATCCGCGCCAGCGCCGGCAATGACACACTTGTGTGGGACGGTGGCGGCATCATCCGCTCGGCGATCCTGATGGGCGATGGCAATGACACAGCCATTGTGCACAATCTGAGTGAGACCACCCTTGCCCTGACCCCGAGCATCGACGGTGGCACGGGCACCGATCAATTAACCTTCGACCACACCACATCCGCCGGCGCCGCCCGTTACATCAATTGGGAAATCGTCAACCTGAACAACGGTTCGCAATTCGACCTCGCCGGCAATTTCGTGCTCGGTGACAGCAGCAGCGGCACGGGTGTATTCAACATCGATGGCAGCAGCGTACTGACGTCCAGCCAGGGCAGCATCGTGCCCGCCACTGCTGGCCAGCGCGCGACCCTGAACAACGCCGGGGTGATCGACCTGAGCAGCGGCAATACGCGCACCAATGATGCACTGACCGTACAGGGCAATTATTCGGGTAACAACGGGCAACTGTTTTTGCAAAGCGCTGTGGGCGACGACAACTCGCCCAGTGACAAGCTGGTGGTCATCGACGGCACCTTGACCGGCACCACCTCGATCAGCGTCAGCAACCTCGGTGGCGCTGGTGCGTTGACCCAACAGAACGGCATCCAGGTGGTTCAGGCCCAGGGGACGGCCATCAGCGACAACGGCGCCTTTACCCTGAAAACGCCAGTGTCGGCGGGTGCGTTCGATTACGTCTTGTATAAGGGCGGTATCACCGCCGGCAGCGAAAACAGTTGGTACCTGCGCTCCTCCGTCGTCGCCGTGCCGCTGGTGGCCGTCCCGAACCCCGACCCGACCCTGCCGCCGATTCTGGTGCCAGTGGTGGCAACGCCGGTCGCCGCTGCCGGTAGCCCGCCACTACCCACCGCCCAACCCGGAGCCGCTCCCATTCCCCTGTACCGCCAGGAAGTTCCGATTTGGTCCGTCTTGACGCCAGCGGCTGCGCAACTGACCCTGACCGCCCTGGGCACTTTCCACGATCGCCAGGGCGATCAACGCCTGCTGAGCGAAACCGGGACCTTCGGCGCGGGCTGGGGTCGTGTCTATGGCAAGAATGTCGACCAGACATGGGCCGGCACCGTCACGCCACGGCTCGATGGTTCGCTTGACGGCTTCCAGGTGGGCAACGATCTGTACGCCTCGCAGACGTCCGAGGGCCAAACCCAACGCAGCGGGTTCTTCGTCGGCCATAGCCGCTTGAAGGGTGATGTCGACGGCTTCAACCAGGGCTTCGAAGGCAAACGCGCGGGCAAGGTCGAGCTGCGAGGTGACAGCCTCGGTGCGTCCTGGACCCTGACGGACGCCAGGGGCTGGTACATCGACACGGTGGCGATGTATACCTGGCTCGACGGCGACAGCCATTCCGAGCGCGGCCTCAAGCTCGATAACAAGGGGCACGTGGTGACGCTCTCGGTGGAGGCCGGTTACCCCTTCCCCCTGGCAGGCGACTGGGTCATCGAACCCCAGGCGCAGGTGATCCATCAGAACGTTAGCCTCGACAGCCAGAACGATGGAATCTCGCAGGTATCGTTCGATTCCGATCCAGCCTGGACCGGCCGCCTCGGCGCCCGGCTCAAGGGCCGCTACGAGGTCAGTGGCTTGCCATTGGAACCTTATCTGCGAGCCAACCTGTGGCATACGTTTTCCGGCACCGATACGGTCACCTTTGCCGGAAACACCGATATCGACACCGGGCAAAAATCTTCCTACGCCGATCTTGGTATCGGTGCCGTGCTGACGCTGGCGCCCTCCGTCAGCGTGTACGCCAGTGCCGACTTCTCCAGCAATATCGACAGTCAGCACCTGCGGGGAACGATGGGAAATGCCGGTATCAGGATCCGTTGGTAAAACTGAGCAAAGGCTCTAGCTCGTGACTTTTTTGGCGATTGCGCCATTAAACAAGAACTTAGTGAGCGCCAAAAAATCAGCCACTTACACTCCCTAAAATACCCCTACCACTTATCGGCCATTTTCTTGACGCAGTGGCAGCGGTCTCCTTGAATTCACGTTACTACCCCCGGAACCACAATCAGGGGCAAGCCCCCCAAGTCACCCATATACACGGGCGGCCCCCGGCTTGCCCCCATCCATCGGTCGCCCCTCATTCGGGGTAGGAGAGACGGCAAAGCGAGAACGGCATGCGATTGCAAGGTAGACCCCCATGAAAACTTCATTCACCCAACAAGAGATCAAAATCACTTTTTGCACAGTCTCGAGCTCACTCCTGCTGTGCTCTTCCATGGAAGTGCAGGCCTCGCCTGTCGAGGAAGAGACTTCGCCCTGGTATCGCCAGGACGTCCCGGTGCTCTCCTTGCCCGCACAAGTTTCCACGTATCCCGGCCGTTTCAGCGCCATGCCCGATCTTCGAAGTTCGCACCTGACGACCGAAGAGGCCTCGCCTGCTGCCTGGGATCAGGTGTACGGACAGGCCTCGCGCCAGGCACAAAACGATGTTCTCGCCGAAGGCCTTTCCACTGCCGGTGCCAGTCAACTCAAAGGCCCGGCACTCATGACCCTGGAAACTGGTAATGGCCGTACTCAGCGGGTCGGCCTGATCGGTGGCACCAGCATGATCCAGGGCAACAGCACGGGCTTGTTCACCAATCGCGCCCAATCCGACGCCAACAGCGACACCTTCAGCCTGCAAGGCCAAAGCCTCGGCGCCTACTGGAGCCTGATCGGGCCACAAGGCTGGCACGTGGACTTGACGGCCAGTGGCGGCCGGGTCAATGGCTATACCCGCAACGAGCAGGGTGTGCGGCAAGCCGCCGAGGGCAGCGCGATGACGGTGTCGATGGAAGGTGGCTTCCCCATCGGCCTGGGCGAACACTGGGTGGTTGAACCCCAGGCGCAATTGATCAATCAACGGATCACCCTGGACACTCCTTACGCAGGCTCGGGCACTGCCTCTTCCACTGACTTGTCGTCGTGGAGCGGCCGGGTCGGCGCCAAACTGAAAGGGAGTTACGACATCAACGGCCTGCCCGTGGAACCCTATGTGCGGACCAACTTGTGGCACACGGTGAACACCGGCAATACCGTGACCCTCGATCAGGTCGACAAGATCAGCAGCAGCCGGAACTCGTCCACGGTCGAGCTGGGATTGGGCCTGGTGGCCAGAATGACCCCGACCGTGAGCCTGTACGTCAGCGCCGATTACAGCAGTGACGTCGACCAAAATGATTTGAACGGGTTGATCGCCAGCCTGGGTGTACGGATGCGGTGGTGAGGGTCAGACCTCGAAAAGACTGTTGAGCGGGCTGACGCCATCGCGAGCACGCTCGCTCCCACAAGGGCCACACGGAACCTGTCGGAGCGAGTTGACTCGCGATGTGGCGAGGCGTTTTCGGATCAGCCCTCGGGGCGCAACATCAGCACCGCCAACGGCGGCAGATTCAGCACCAATGACAGCGCCTGACCATGACTCGGCGCTTCCTCGGTGAACGCCCCGCCGCTGTTGCCATAATTGGAGCCGGCATAGGTCGCCGAATCACTGTTCATCAACTCGGCCCAGCGGCCGGCAAATGGCACACCGATGCGATAAGCCTCACGCGGCACCGGGGTGAAGTTCGCCACCACCAGCACCGGCTTGCCGTCCTTGCTCCAGCGCAACCAGGCATACACGCTGTTGATGGCGTCATCGCCGATCAGCCACTGGAACCCTTTCGGTACATCATCCTGTTCGTGCAGCGCCGGCTCTTCGCGATACAGCCGATTGAGGTCGCTCACCAGCTTCTGAACACCTTTGTGTTCGGGGTACTGCAGCAAGTACCAATCGAGTTGCTGGTCGTGATTCCACTCGCGCCACTGACCGAACTCACAACCCATGAACAACAGTTTCTTGCCCGGATGCGCCCACATGAAGCTCAAATAAGCCCGCAGGTTGGCAAATTTCTGCCAGCGGTCGCCGGGCATTTTGTCGATGAGCGAATGCTTGCCGTGCACCACTTCGTCGTGGGAGATCGGCAGGATGAAGCGCTCGGACCAGGCGTAGACCAGGCCGAAACTCAGCTCGTTGTGGTGATGGGCGCGGTACACCGGGTCCTGCTGGATGTAATGCAATGAATCGTGCATCCAGCCCATGTTCCATTTGTAGGCGAAGCCCAGACCGCCCTGTTGCGTGCTCTGGCTGACGCCCGGCCATGCGGTGGACTCCTCGGCGATCACCAGGGCACCCGGTGCTTCCTGTGCCACAACGTCGTTGAGGTGGCGCAGGAAGTCGATGGCTTCGAGGTTTTCCCGACCACCATGGCGATTCGGCACCCATTCGCCGGCCTTGCGCGAGTAATCGCGATACAGCATCGACGCCACGGCATCGACCCGCAGGCCGTCGACATGGAAATGCTTGAGCCAGTGCAGCGCCGACGCCAGCATGTAGCCATGCACTTCGGTGCGGCCAAGGTTATAGATCAGCGTGTCCCAATCCTGATGAAAGCCTTCCTGTGGATTGCCGTACTCGTACAGCGCCGTGCCGTCGAATTGCGCCAGGCCATGGGTATCGGTCGGGAAATGCGCCGGCACCCAGTCGAGGATCACACCGATGTCGGCCTGGTGGCAGGCATTGACGAAGGCCGCGAACTCATCCCCGGTGCCGTAGCGGGCGCTGGTGGCGAATTGCGAGAGCAACTGATAACCCCACGAGCCGCCAAACGGGTGCTCCATGATCGGCATCAGCTCGATGTGGGTGAAGCCCAGTTCCTTCACATACGGAATCAGCCGCTCGGCCAGTTCCGGCCAGGTGTACTGGCGAGCCACTTCGCCCAGATCATCCAGCTCACATTGCCACGAGCCGGCGTGCAGTTCGTAAATGGACAGCGGCGCCGTCAGGCGCTGACGCTCGCCACGGGACTGCATCCATTCCTGGTCCTGCCAGTCGATCTTCAGCGGTGGGGCCACTTTCGAGGCCGTGTCCGGCGGCAAGGACGTGGCGAGGGCCATGGGGTCGGCCTTCAGCGGCAGGATCCCGTCCTTGCCAAGAATCTCGTACTTGTACGCCTCCCCCGCCTGCACGCGCGGAATGAAAAGCTCCCAGACCCCCGTGGGATGACGCAGACGCATCGGATGGCGGCGACCATCCCAGACGTTGAAATCACCGACCACCGACACCCGCCTGGCATTCGGCGCCCACACGGCGAAACGTACGCCGTCGACCCCGTCGACCGTCATCAGTTGCGCACCCAGGCAGCTGCTCAGGTCGCGGTGATTGCCTTCGGCGAACAGGTATAGATCCATATCGCCGAGCAGCGGACCAAAGCTGTACGGGTCTTCGGCAATCTGCTCGCCACCGGCCCAGCGGGTGCGCAGCAGATAGGACTGCGCCCGGTCGAAGTGCCCGACGAATAACCCCGGTGTCTGTGTCGGTTCCAGATTGCCGAGTTCTTCTCCAGAGTCCCTGGCCACCACCTGTACGCTCAAGGCGTCCGGCAGATAAGCCCGAATGAACTGTCCACCGGCGCCATCGCCGTGGGGACCAAGAATTGCAAAGGGGTCGTGATGTTCGGCGCGCACCAGCGCATCGATGTCCCGCGCCCTGGGTAGCAGGGCTTCTTTGTACTGACCCTGTTCCTTGTTCGAGAAACTCATGACTACTCTCCACCAAGATCGGAAAAGGGTTTAAGCCCGTTCAATAACCCGTACAAACCGTGCAACGGCACGGACAGCCATGTGGGGCGGTTCTCTGCCTCGTAGGCCACTTCGTACGCTGCCTTCTCCAGGCCGAACAACGCCAGCGCGGCGTCCTCGCCTTCAGGATCTTGCCATGCATGACCCAGACTAGCTGCCGCCAGCCGATAAGCGTCGACAAATGCTTGCCGCGCTTCGCTCAAGTAGCGATCGGAAACCCGTTGGCGAGCCGAGCGGGCTTCAGCAGTGTTATCAACGTTATGAACGTTGATGGCCATGGCCGCAGCGTAGTCGAAAGATCGCAAAACGCCGCTCACATCTTTGTATGGACTGTGCTTGCCACGACGTTCATGCAACGGTCGCGCCGGTTCGCCTTCGAAGTCGATCAAATAAGCATCACCCTTGATCACCAATACCTGGCCCAGATGCAAGTCGCCATGCACGCGAATCTTCAGGCCGCCTGCAGATTTTTTGCCCAGTTCCTGCACATGACTGAGGATGGCTTTTTTGTTATCCAGTAAACGGCTGACCAGGGTTTTGTCCGCCGGGGTCAGTTCCGTTTGATGTTGTTTGAGCAACGTCAGCGCATGCTCGATCTGTGCCACGACATCCCTGGTCGACGCCAGTGCCTCTTTTTGCGTAGTCAGGTGCGGAGCGAAATCCGGATTGTCACTCGGCGCGGCCAGCACCTGATGCATTTCCCCCAGGCGCTGCCCCAGCATGGCAGCGAAATCTTTCAATTCACCGAGCGCGTTGTAGTGTTGTTCCTGCTCGGACATGGCGTCCGCCAGTTCGTCGCGCAGTGCCCGCTCCAGGTTGTTCTGCGTCCACTCCCAGGCGTCGCCCTGATTGCTCAAGTAGCCTTGTGCAATCATCAGCAAGTTGTCCTCGCCCTTGGCATCCCGGCGCACCACCGAGCCCAGCAACGGTGAAATGTTGCGGAAACCGGCCTGAGTCAAATACGCGCTCATTTCCAGTTCCGGGTGCACACCGGAGGCGACTTTGCGGATCAGCTTCAACACCAGGCTGTTGCCGATCACCACTGAACTGTTCGATTGCTCGGCGGACAGATAACGCACTTCCGATTCAGCCGTCAGCCCCAGCCTGGCCAGCTCGGCGGTCGGCTCGAAGCGGATCTCACCACCGTCCGAAGGCAGCACCCGTTGGTCCTGCATGCCCTGCAACACGGTGCGGATGAAATTCTCGAGACTGAAGGCATCGGTGATCAAGCCGACCTGCGGCCCACGTCGAACCCGTGACAGTGCCAGTTGCTGCGGCAATGCCGTCCCGACCTGGTCTTCGGCAATGAAGCCGAACGGCAGTTGGTAACGACTGGTCTGGCCGCCGCTGGTGACTTCGATTTCACTCAACAGCACCGGGTGCATGGCATCACCAAAACGCACACCATAGGCCAGATGGACCTGCTCGATGGCCGCGTCCTTGCCAGCGAACCAGCGGCGGTTTTGCAGCCAGTTGGGCAAGATGTCCTGCTCCAGCGTACGTCGCGCCGGGGCTTCGAGCAGTTCTTCCATGCGTTTTTTCAGCACCAGCGTGGTGAAGTCCGGCAAGCTTTGGGCCGGTTCCACGTGCCAGCTCGGCATCTGGTTTTCCGTCGCCAGGACGAACCAATAGAAGCCATAAGGGGCCAGGGTCAGGAGAAAATTCAGCTGCCCGATCGGCGGAAACGCGTTACCGCCAAGCATCTCCACCGGCACCATGCCGACGTAGGCCGACAAGTCAAGCTCAGCGGCCTGCGCACTGCGGGACACGTTGGCCACGCACAGAATGATTTCGTGCTTGCCGTCCGCCCCGGTGAATTCCCGGGTGTAGGCCAGAATCCTGCGGTTGCTCGGCGAAAGCATTTTCAACGTGCCGCGCCCGAACGCCTTCGATTGCTTGCGCACCGCGAGCATGCGCCGGGTCCAGTTCAACAGCGAATGCGGGTCGCCGGCCTGGGTTTCGACGTTGACCGAGAGGTAGCCGTATTGCGGGTCCATGATCGGCGGCAGCACCAAGCTGGCCGGGTCGGCGCGGGAAAAGCCTCCGTTACGGTCGATCGACCATTGCATCGGCGTGCGCACACCGTCGCGGTCACCGAGGTAGATGTTATCGCCCATGCCGATTTCATCGCCGTAGTACAGCGTCGGCGTGCCAGGCATCGACAGCAGCAGGCTGTTGAGCAATTCCACACGGCGTCGGTCCCGCTCCATCAAGGGCGCCAGTCGCCGACGAATCCCCAGGTTGATCCGCGCCCGACGGTCGGCCGCGTAGTAGTTCCACAGGTAATCGCGTTCCTTGTCGGTGACCATTTCCAGGGTCAGTTCATCGTGATTGCGCAGGAATATCGCCCACTGGCAATTGGCCGGAATCTCCGGGGTCTGGCGCAAAATGTCGGTGATCGGGAAGCGATCTTCCTGGGCCAGCGCCATGTACATGCGGGGCATCAGCGGAAAGTGAAAGGCCATATGGCATTCGTCGCCGTTGAGGCCCTGTTTGTCTGTGTCGCCGAAATACAACTGCGTGTCTTCGGGCCATTGATTGGCCTCGGCCAACAACATGCGGTCCGGGTAATTGGCGTCGATTTCCGCGCGGATCTGCTTGAGGACGTCGTGGGTCTCGGGCAGGTTTTCGTTGTTGGTGCCGTCGCGCTCGATCAGGTACGGGATCGCGTCCAGGCGCAGACCGTCGATGCCCATGTCGAGCCAGTAACGCATTACCGACAGCACTGCCTTCATGACTTGCGGGTTATCGAAGTTCAGGTCCGGCTGGTGGGAATAGAAACGGTGCCAGAAATACTGGCCGGCGACCGGGTCCCAGGTCCAATTGGACTTTTCGGTATCGAGAAAGATGATGCGCGTGCCGTCGTACTTTTGATCGTCATCGGACCACACGTAGAAATCCCGCGCCGCCGAACCTTTCTTGGCCTTGCGGGCACGCTGGAACCAGGCGTGCTGGTCGGAGGTATGGTTGATGACCAGTTCGGTGATCACCCGCAGGCCGCGTTTGTGCGCCTCGGCGATAAAGCGCTTGGCGTCCGCCAGGGTGCCGTAGTCGCTGTGGACGCCGCGATACTCGGCGATGTCGTAGCCATCGTCGCGCCGTGGCGAGGGGTAGAACGGCAAGAGCCAGATGGTGTTGACGCCGAGGTCGGCAATGTAATCGAGCTTGTCGATCAGGCCGGGAAAATCGCCGATCCCGTCGTTGTTGGAGTCAAAAAACGATTTGACATGAACCTGATAGATCACTGCGTCCTTGTACCAGAGCGGGTCCTTGATGAAGGTCGCTGCCTTGGGTTTCTTCGCCATTGGAAACTCCTGTCGAATTCGAAATAACCTCTGAGCCGATCACCCATTCAAGTGTGGTTATTAACTGTGGTGGACTCAGGACGCGGTAATCCGCCAGATCCCGAACGGCTGGTGCGCCGGATCGATCCGCATGAACTGGTACTTGCCGTACCAGGTCCAGCGATGGCCGTTCATCAAGTCTTCGCCGTGGGTCGCGGCATCGTCGGGCAAGCCCATTTCCCACAGCGGCAATTCGAAACTCGCCTCCTGCGGGTGATGTGGATCGAGGTTGACGGCCACCAGGATGAAATTGCTGCCGTCGACGCTGCGTTTGCCGAAATACAGAATGTTGTCGTTCCAGGCGTTGTAGACCTTCAGGCCCAAATGCGTGTGCAGCGCCGGGTTCTGTCGACGGATGCGATTGAGCTGGGCGATCTCGGCAATGATATTGCCCGGCGCGGTGAAGTCCCGCGGACGTATCTCGTACTTCTCGGAGTCCAGGTATTCCTCCTTGCCCGGAATCGCTGCCGACTCACACAGCTCAAACCCGGAATACATGCCCCACAACCCGGAGCCCATCGTTGCCAGCACCGCACGAATCAGAAACCCGGGGCGCCCGGAATCGTGCAGGTACGCCGGATTGATGTCCGGCGTATTGACGAAAAAGTTCGGCCGGTAGCATTCGCGCCACGGCGATTCGTTCAGCTCGGTGAAATAGGTCGCCAGCTCCTGCTTGGTATTGCGCCAGGTGAAATAGGTGTAGCTCTGGGAGTAACCGACCTTGCCCAATCGGGCCATCATGGCCGGCGTGGTAAAGGCCTCGGCGAGAAAAATCACCTCGGGATACAACGCACGCACATCGGCGATCAGCCACTGCCAGAACGGCAACGGCTTGGTGTGCGGGTTGTCGACGCGAAAGATCTTCACGCCCTCCTCGACCCAACCGACCACTATGTCGCGCAATTCGACCCAAAGACTGGGGATCGCCTCGGCGGCATAGAAGTCGACGTTGACGATGTCCTGGTATTTCTTCGGCGGGTTCTCGGCGTATTTGATCGTGCCGTCCGGCCGCCAGTTGAACCAGCCGGGATGCTGTTTGAGCCACGGATGGTCCTGGGAGCACTGAATGGCGAAGTCGAGGGCGATTTCCAACCCGTATTCGGACGCGGCCACCACCAGCCGACGGAAGTCTTCGCGGGTGCCCAGTTGCGAATGAATCGCCTCATGGCCGCCCTCTTCGCTACCGATGGCGTAAGGGCTGCCGGGGTCGTCCGGCCCGGCGCTCAGGGAATTGTTCGGGCCTTTGCGGTAGCTGCGACCAATCGGATGAATCGGCGGGAAATAAAGTACGTCGAAGCCCATGTCCTGAATCATCGGCAAACGCGAATGCACGTCGTTGAAGGTGCCGTGGCGCGCTGGATCGTCAGTGATCGAGCGTGGAAACAATTCATACCAACTGGCGAACTGCGCCAGTTCGCGTTCGACATCAACCGGATACTCGGGGCTCAAACTCAGGTAAGCACGGTGATCGGCCTGGGCCATTAACTCGGCGCTACGGTGGTGCAGAAACAACGCGACCTGCTCGGTTTCGAGCAACCCGGACAATTGATGGTGCAACGCCGCCAGTTGTTCGCTCAGTTGCCCCTCGGTGCGCTCGGCCGCTTGCTGAACCTGATGGCGGCCTTCCTGCAACTCCAGGCTGACCGGGACCGAGGCCATGTGCTTTTTTTCCAGCTCGTAGCGGAAACTGGCGAATTGATCGATCCAGGCTTCGATGCAGAACACATAACGCCCCTGGTCTTCGACGCGGAAGCGGCCCTGCCAGCCGTTGTTACCCAGGTCCGTCATGACTTCGCTCTGCCAGACCTCATCGCCCTCGGCGCGCCAACGCACCCGTACCGCGAGCTTGTCGTGACCGTCGGCAAACACTTTGCTGGTCACCACCACGTCCTGCCCCACCACGGCCTTGATGGCAAACTGCCCACCGTCGAGGGTCGGCATGGTGTCTTCAATCACGATTCGTGGCAGTAAAAGCGCCTGTGACAGCGGCATGTGCGGGTTGTAGCTCAGTTCTGTCGGTTTTTCAGTCGTCATCGAGCATCTCTCCGTTACGCCCCATGGACGCTCTTGTGTCTGGTTGTCATCCCAATGAACTCACTTAGGTTCCGAGCGCCGGGCGCCCGGAAAAGTTCATCGGCAATTGGCCGGAATCAAATCCGTGGTGTGGCGGTCAATCAACTTAAGCACGACTCACGCCATGTGCCACTGGAGGCTAGACCATGACCAATCCATTCCCGGGCGAAACACCCGATCCGAATATCGACAACCCGGTGATCCCGCCGACGGACCCGCAACCTGTGCCCGAGCAGGAGCCGCCCGACACCACGCCACCACGGGAAGAACCGCCTAAGACCATGCCGCCGGTGATAGTTACGCCGGAATGACCATAGGCTGACGATCTTTCACCGTTGTACCTGTAGGAGCGAGCCCGATTGCATTGGAATAACGAGCACCGCTGAGTGTCTGGTTTTCCGCGTCATCGTTAACGACCATCGCGAGCAGGCTCGCTCCTACAGGTGGTCGTTCTTCCTTTCGAGCACCTTCACGATTCTCGGCATCACACTGAAAATCACCAACGCCAACACCGTACTGAACACCGCCGTCGCCTCCCTGCCCAACCCGGCGGACACGCCGATGGCGGCGGTCATCCATAAGCCGGCGGCGGTGGTCAGGCCTTTGACGTGGCCTTCGTCGCCTTCCTGGTTTTTGAGGATGGTGCCGGCGCCGAGGAAGCCGATGCCGGCGATGACGCCCTGCACGACCCGGCTCATGGCATCGGCCTGGGAGCCGGACATCTGTGGCACCAATACGAACAGCGCCGCGCCAAGCGCCACCAGCATGTGGGTGCGCACTCCGGCCGCCTTGCCCTTGCTCTCGCGCTCGAAGCCGAGAATGCCACCCAGGGTCGCGGCGATCAGCAGGCGCACGGTGATGCGTGTCAATTGCGAGGCGTCTGCGATGTCAGCGAATTCGGCTTGCATGGTTACCCAGACTTCGTGCCACCAGGCGTTCATGGCGTGGTCCTTGAAAAGGTCATGGAGGGTGGACAGCGCCGACCATTAATCGGTTGCACAGAACGATGGCCGCCGGGCGTGCCCTAACACTGTAGATCCCGCTGAAAGAAGGACATCTCCATGACCGTGCGCATCGAAAACCAGACTTGCTTCTTTACCACCGAAGACGGCGAAGAAATTCGTCTGTGCACCGACGTCACCATTGTCACCGACGCGGAAAAAGCCATGTCCGCGGTGGACATCAACGGCCAGCACATTTACATCACCGAAGCTGAAGCCGACGCATTGACCGTCGCCGGCGCGGTCGACGGTCGCCGACACCTGAAGGCGACGGACAGTGATTCGGTGATTTGACTGACCCGGATCAACATCGGCCGCAAACAACTGATATAGCCGCCCGCGTCCCGTTGCGAAAGGTGCTTCAACTTGCCGCAGGGGAGCACGCGGCACTCATCTGATCCTGTTTTTATTGCAATACCTGAGTCTGTTATGCAAACAGATGGCCGCTCATAGTGCTCATGCCTGATGGAGGCTGATGAGCGAAAGACCATGAGCGAGAGAATCCCCGTCCGAACCGTAGAAAGCGCCCCGACCGTAAGAATTCATGAACCTTCACGCCCGAAGGTGAAGGTCAAGACCAGTGACAACCTGATCCATACCCGTAGCTTCACCGGTTTGTTCCGCACCCTGCGCATGAGCGGTGCCGGTTTTCTGTTTCTGCTGTTCTTCGGCACCGTGTGGTTGAACTGGGGTGGCCGCCAGGCGGTGCTCTGGGACCTGTCCGAAAGCAAATTCCACATCTTCGGCGCGACGTTCTGGCCCCAGGATTTCATCCTGCTCTCGGCCCTGCTGATCATTGCCGCGTTCGGGCTGTTCGCGATCACCGTGTTCGCCGGCCGGGTATGGTGTGGCTATACGTGCCCGCAAAGCTCCTGGACCTGGATCTTCATGTGGTGCGAGAAAATCACCGAGGGCGAACGTAACCAGCGCATCAAACTGCAAGCCGCGCCCTGGGGCTTGAACAAACTGATGCGCCGTTCGGCCAAGCACACGCTGTGGCTGGCCATCAGCCTGCTGACAGGACTGACCTTCGTCGGCTACTTCACGCCGATCCGGCCGCTGGCCGAAGAACTGATGACCTTGCAACTGAGTGGTGTCAGCCTGTTCTGGGTGCTGTTCTTTACGGGTGCGACCTACATCAATGCCGGCTGGCTGCGTGAGGCGGTGTGCATGCACATGTGCCCCTATGCGCGGTTCCAGAGCGTGATGTTCGACAAAGACACCCTGACCATTTCCTACGACGTCGCCCGTGGCGAGAACCGTGGCCCGCGCAAGCGTGAGGTCAAACCGGCGCAAGTCGGGCTGGGAGATTGCATTGATTGCCAACTGTGCGTGCAAGTGTGCCCAACCGGCATCGACATCCGCGACGGCTTGCAGATGGAGTGCATCGGCTGCGCCGCCTGCATCGACGCCTGTGATTCGATCATGGACAAAATGGGCTACGCTCGCGGGCTGATCAGCTACACCTCGGAGCATCAGTTGCAAGTTGGCAAGACTCACCTGTTGCGGCCACGGCTGATCGGCTACACCGCCGTGCTGTTGGTGATGATCGGCGCTTTGGTGCTGGCCTTGGTCGAACGACCCATGGTGTCGCTGGACGTGAGCAAGGACCGCGGCCTGTTCCGCGAGAACAGTCAGGGGCAGATCGAAAACATCTACAGCCTGAAAGTGATCAACAAGACCCAGCAGCGCCAGGACTACCACCTGACGCTGGTCGACGGCGACGGTTTCCAGTTACAGGGCAAAACCGAACTGAGCCTGGCGCCCGGCGAGATCGTCGATGTGCCGGTGTCGGTGGCAATGACGACGGAACGGCCGGAAAGCAGCTCGAAAAGCATCAGCTTCAAAATCGTCGACAGCGACGAGCCCGGCATCTACAGCGTGGCCAAGAGCCGGTTTGTGGCGCCAATGAACCGTTGAGCCTTTAAGATGCACACCTTTGTGGCCAGGGAACAAGCGCCCTGGCCACAGTCATTCGATTCGATTCCATCGCGGGATACCGATGAAACGCTACGAAAAATTCGCCGATGACATCGCTGAACTGATCCGCTCCGGCGTTCTCGGCCCCGGGCAGCGCGTGCCATCGGTACGCTACGCCAGCCAGACCTACGGCGTCAGCCCCTCCACGGTGTTCCAGGCCTACTACCTGCTTGAGCGCCGCGGCTTGATCCGCGCCCGGCCGCGCTCCGGCTATTTCGTCAATGCCCATGCACCGCGGCCGTTTTCCGAGCCGGAGATCAGCAGCCAGGTCAACGAATCGACCGAAGTCGATGTCAGCGAACTGGTGTTCTCGGTCCTCGATTCGATCAAGGACCCAAACACCGTGCCCTTCGGCTCGGCGTTCCCCAGCCCGACCCTGTTTCCATTGCAACGATTGTCACGGTCGCTGGCCAGCGCCAGTCGCGCGATGGACCCGCGCATGGTCGTGACCGACATGTCGCCGGGCAACCCGCAGTTGCGTCGGCAAATCGCCCTGCGCTACATGGTCGGCGGGCTGATGCTGCCTATGGAAGAACTGCTGATCACCAACGGCGCACTGGAAGCACTGAATCTGTGCCTGCAAGCCGTGACCCAACCCGGCGACCTGGTGGCCATCGAAGCCCCGGCGTTCTATGCCTGCCTGCAGATTCTCGAACGACTGAAACTCAAAGCCGTGGAAATCCCGGTGCATCCGCGCGACGGCATCGACCTCGGCGTGCTCGCACAAACCCTGGAACGTCACCCGATCAAGGTGTGCTGGTGCATGACCAGTTTCCAGAACCCCATGGGCGCCACCATGCCCGAGGCGAAAAAACAGGAACTGGTGGAGCTGCTGCGTAGCCATCAAGTACCGCTGATCGAAGACGATGTCTACGCCGAGTTGTATTACGGTCAACAGGCACCGAAACCGGCCAAGGCGTTTGATACCGAAGGCCTGGTGATGCATTGCGGCTCCTTCGCCAAAAGCCTTGCTCCCGGTTATCGCATTGGCTGGGTGGCTGCCGGCCGCTACGCGCAAAAAATCGAACGCCTGAAGCTCATGACCTCGCTTTGCGCCTCGATGCCGGCTCAGGCCGCCATCGCCGACTACCTGCAGCACGGCGGCTATGACCGGCACCTGCGCAAACTGCGGTACGCGCTGGAAGAACAGCAAAGCGCGATGCTCGCAGCCATTGCCCGCTATTTCCCGGCACAGACTCGCGTCAGCCAACCGGCGGGCGGCTACTTTTTATGGCTGGAATTGCCGGAGCAGATGGATTCGCTGAAGTTGTTTCAGATGGCGTTGGCCCAGGGCATCAGCATTGCGCCGGGGCCTATATTCTCACCGACCCAAAGGTTCAGGAATTGCATTCGATTGAATTACGGGAGCCCGTGGAACGAGGCTGCGGAAAAGGCGATGGAGACGTTGGGCCGGATTGTCAGGTCCTTCTGACGTTCAGATGTCGCTTGAAAGGACGCTATCGCGAGCAGGCTCGCCCCCACAGGGCGACTCGGTCAATTGTGGGAGCGACAATCCTGTGAACTAACGTCCACCGCCCAAATCAACGAAAGTCCCGGTCGCATAGGACGCCTTGTCCGACAGCAACCAGATAATCGCCTCGGCCACTTCATCCGGCCGGCCGCCCCGGGCCATGGGTATCGCCGACTCGAGTTTGCTGACCCGATCAGGATCGCCGCTCAGCGCATGGAAATCGGTATAGATGTAGCCGGGACGTACGGCGTTGACACGAATGCCTTCGCCGGCCACTTCCTTGGACAGGCCAATGGTGAAGGTGTCGAGTGCACCCTTGGACGCGGCGTAGTCGACGTATTCGTTGGGCGCGCCCAGGCGGGCGGCGACCGAAGACACATTGACGATGCTGCCGCCCTGCCCGCCGTGCTTGGGCGACATGCGCAGAATCGCGTGTTTGGCGCACAGAACGGGTGCCAGCACATTGGTCTTGAGGGTTCTGAGGATACGGAATTCGGACATTTCGTCGACACGGGACTTGTGTCCCACGGTGCCGGCGTTGTTCACCAGTGCGGTGACCCGGCCGAGCTCGGTATCGACCCGGTGAAACAACGCGATCACTTCATCTTCGATGCTGACATCGGCACGCACGGCGATGGCTTCAGCGCCCAGTGCGCGGACTTTATCCAGCACGCTCTGGGCCGCTTGTTCATCAGACTGATAGTTGATGCAGATCCGGTACCCTTGTTCGGCGGCCAACAGGGCTGTGGCGGCACCGATGCCGCGACTGCCGCCGGTGATAACAATGACTTTGTCCATACAAGCTTTCCCCGTTTCAAGCGTAAGCGAACCGGGGGGAAGGATAACCGTCCTCTTCGGTTTTTGCATGGGTCTGTTGCCATTCGATATGGCGAGGGAGCGAGTTCCCTCGTCACCGATCAGACGACGGCCGATTGCTCCGAACGGTGAATTTCCACGATGAAACGCTCGGCCGGCAATGGATGCCCGAGCAGGTAACCCTGCAATGAGTCGCAACCGAGTTGGGTCAGGAAGTCCTGTTGCATCCCGGTTTCCACGCCTTCGGCGACGATCCGCAAGCCCAGCGCCTGGCCCAGGGCGACAATGGCGGAAACGATGGCGGCGTCGTCGCTGTCACGCTCCAGATCCCGCACAAAACCGCGGTCGATCTTCAGTTCGTTGGCCGGCAGACGCTTGAGATACATCAAGCTGGAATAGCCGGTACCGAAATCATCGATAGACAGGTCAACACCCATATCCGACAGCAACTGGAGCACCGTCATGCTCGCATCGGCATCGCTCATGGCCGTGGTTTCAGTAATTTCCAGGGTCAGGCTGTTGGCCGGCAGTTGGTGCGTGGTCAGCGCCTTGGCGACACTCTGTACCAGGCCGACATGGCAGAACTGCATGGCGGAAAGGTTCACTGCGATGCGCCAGTCGGTGTAGCCGAGCACGTACCACTCACGCATCTGGCGGCAGGCTTCATTGAGCACCCAATCGCCAATCGGAATGATCAGCCCGGTCTTTTCGGCGAGTTGGATGAACTTGTCCGGCAGCAACATGCCTTGCGTCGGGTGCTGCCAGCGCAACAACGCCTCGGCACCGACCGGCCGACCCGTGCCGGCGTCGAACTTGGGCTGGTAGTGAAGACTGAATTCGTTCCGGTCCAGCGCGTTGCGCAGGTCTTGCAGCAGTTGCAGCTGCTTGCGCGCGTTGCTGTTCATCGAGGCATCGAAAAAGCTGTAACCGTTTTTGCCTGCGCCCTTGGCGTGATACATCGCCGCATCGGCATTCATCAGCAACTCATGGACGGTCTGGCCATTGCCCGGATAGAGCGCAATGCCGATGCTGGCAGAGATCTGCACGTCATGTTCGGCGACCCGGAACGAACGGGCGATCAATCCGACCTGGCGCGCCGCCAGGCCCATGGCATCGATCTGCTCACCCAGTTGCACCAGCAGCACGAACTCATCGCCGCCGATTCGCGCCAGGGTGTCCTGACTACGCAGTTCTTCACGCAAACGCAGGCTGACCTCGCGCAACAACAGGTCACCCATATGATGACCAAAGGCATCATTGACCGGTTTGAAGCCGTCCAGATCGATGAACATCAACGCAAAACAACCGCCCTCGGCGTCCACCCTGGACATCGCCTGCTCGATGCGATCGGCCAGCAGGATCCGATTCGGCAACCCCGTCAGGGTGTCGTGCAGGGCCAGTTGGGTAAGTTCGCGGTTGGCTTCGGTCAGCGACTGGGCAAGGCCAGCGGTGCGGGCCTCCAGGCGCGCATCGAGGATCGATGTCAGCAAGGCAATGCTCAACACCGCCAGGGTGGTGATCAGGACGAGGTTGTCCAGGCCTTTGCCATTCAAGCCATTGACGGCAGCGCCGCAAAAGCTGCCATCCGCGAAACGCGCAGCCGCCATGCCGGTGTAATGCATGCCAACGATGGCAATCCCCATGATGACTGCCGCACCGCCACGGATCAGGCGCACATACGGCGCGTGCTGGCGCAGGCGGAATGCGATCCATAGCGCCGCACCGGAGGCGCCCGCCGCGATCAGCAGCGATGCGCTGAACAGCGTCGGGTCGTAATCGATACCAGGCTGCATGCGCATGGCCGCCATGCCGGTGTAATGCATGGCACTGATGCCGGTCCCCATCGCCACTGCGCCGAAAGCCAATTGCCAGGCCGGCAGTTGCGGCTGACTGACCAGCCACAGCGCAAAGCCGCAAGACAGGATGCCGATCAACAGCGACAACAGCGTCAAGGTGAGGTCGTAGCCCAGGTCGATGGGCAACTTGAACGCGAGCATGCCGATGAAATGCATCGACCACACGCCAATGCCCATGGCAAAAGCACCACCCGCCGTCCATAAATGCACGGCCCGTCCCTTGGCCGTGGCAATGCGTCCGCTCAAGTCGAGGGCCGTGTACGAAGCGAGAATCGCGACACAAAGGGAGATGATAACCAGGGTGGGGGAATAACTGCCGATAAGCATGAGACTTCTCGCCAACACCCTCCGTAATGGAATTCATTCTCGGCAGGGCAAATCCGGCGATTGTACTGATTCCAATTGAGAACGCACTCACAAAATTAGCAAAAGGCCAGCAAGTCGATGAAACGCTTGTTCGACCTCTCTCCACCAGTGCCCACAGGCATTGCCTTACCGGTTTTCGCTCACTTGAAGTTGGCCATCCCAGCCGCCCCCCAACGCCGCAATCAACTGCACGCTGGCAATCAAGCGACTTTGCAGCAGGCTCAGGTTGCTGCGCTCATTGTTCAGGGCCGCCGCCTGGGTCACCACCACATCGATGTACGCGATCAACCCGGCCTTGTATTGGTTCTGGGTCAAACGCAACGACTCACGGGCAGCATCCAGTGCCTGCTGACGCACGACCGCTTCGTCTTGCAGCACCTTGAGTTGAACCAGGTAATTTTCCACTTCACGGAAACCGTCGAGCACCGTCTGGCGGTACTTGGCCACGGTTTCATCGTAGGCCGCTTCGCTGCGGTCCACTTCCGCCGAACGCTGGCCACCGTCGAACAAGGTCATGGCCAGTTGCGGGCCGACCGACCAGAAACGGTTAGGCAGGCTGATCCAATTGGCGTACGTGCTGCTGCTGTAACCGCCATTCAGGCTCAGCGTAAGGTCCGGGTAATAGGCCGCCTTGGCCACACCGATGTTGGCGTTGGCAGCCATGACCGAACGCTCGGCGGAGGCAATGTCCGGGCGTCGTTCAAGCAATTGCGAAGGCAAGCTCAGTGGCACTTGCGGCAATGCCGGGATGCTGTTGATTTCCACCAGACTGAACTCGGCGGGCGGCAGACCGACGAGTACGGCAATGGCGTTTTCGAACTGGGCACGCTGCCAGATCAGATCGACCATGTCTGCCTCGGTACCCTTGAGTTGCGTCTGCGCCTGAGCCACCGCGTCCTTGCCGGAAACCCCGGCGCGGTACTGGTTCTCGGTCATTTTCAGCGAACGCTGATAGGCCTCGACGGTCGCTTCCAGCAGACGTTTCTGCTCATCGATCACGCGCAATTGCAGGTAGTTCTGCACCAGTTCCGACTGCTGGCTCAGGCGCATCGCCGCCAGATCGGCAAAACTGGCCTCGGCGTTGGCGGTGTCGGCTTCCAGGCCACGGCGCAGTTTGCCCCAGACATCCGCTTCCCAACTCACGCCCGCCTGGGCGGTGTAGGTGTCGCGAATGCCGCTGGAAGAACTGGTCAGGCTGGAATTGCTGCTGCCGGTGCCCTGGCTTGAACGGTTCTTGCCGACGGTCAGGTCCACCGTCGGGAAAAAAGCGCCTCGTGCGCTGCGCACCAGGGCCTGGGCCTGGCGATACTGGGCTTCGGACTGGGCCACGGTCTGGTTGGACGCATTGAGTTTCTCGACCAGCCCATTGAGTTGCTGATCACCGTACAACTCCCACCACGCGCCGCGCGCCAGGGAGTCGCTGGGATTGGCCTGACGCCAGCCGGCGGCTTCCTTGTACTGCGCCGGCGAGGCGGTTTGCGGGCGCTGGTAATCGGGGCCGACGGCGCAGGCACTGAGCATCGCCACGCACAGCGACAGGCTCAACAAACGCGAGCCTCGAGCCGCGATCATCGGTGCAGTCAGGTTGTAAAGCGAACGGTCAGTCATAGCGGAGTTTCCAGAGCAGCATCAGTACGCACCCCACGCCAATGGTTGAAGCGATGGCGCAGCTTATCGAGATAGAGGTAAACCACCGGGGTGGTGTAAAGGGTCAGCACCTGACTGAAGATCAGCCCGCCGATAATGGTCAGGCCCAGTGGCTGGCGCATTTCCGCCCCTTCGGCACGACTGAGCAACAATGGCAAGGCACCTAGGATCGCCGCCAGTGTGGTCATCAGAATCGGCCGTAAACGTTGCAGACAGGCGTTGCGGATCGACTCCAGCGGCGCCATGCCTTGCTGGCGTTCGAGCTGCAGGGCCAGGTCGATCATCAGGATGGCGTTTTTCTTGACCACGCCGATCAGCAGGAACAGGCCCAGCAACGAGATCAGGCTGAACTCCCCGCCCAGGGCATAGATCGACAGCAACGCGCCGACCCCGGCCGAGGGCAAGGTGGACAGAATGGTCAGCGGATGGATGTAGCTTTCATACAGCACACCCAATACCAGGTAAACCGCCACCAGTGCGCCAAGGATCATGAACGGCTGGCTCTTCTGGGTGGCGGCAAAGGCATCGGCGGTGCCGGCCATTTTCACGATCACGTCCTCCGGCATCCCCAGTTTGGCAATCGCTCGCTCGATGGCCGCCGTGCCCTGCTCCACCGTGACCCCCTCGGCCATGTCAAAGGAGATGCTTTCCGAGGCGAACTGGCCTTCGTGGCTGACCCGGTCATCTTCCAGGCTGTTTTCGTAGTGAGCGATGGTCGACAACGGAATCCGCGCACCCGCAGCGGTAATCACCTGAACCTGCTTGAGGGTGATCGGGTCCTGGGCGTATTTCGGATTGACCTCCATCACCACCTGGTACTGGTTGAGGCTGTCATAGATGGTGGAAATCTGCCGCTGACTGTAGGCGTTATTCAGCACCGCCGTGACCATGTTCATGTCGACCCCCAGGCGCTTGGCCTGGTCGCGGTCGACAATCAAGGTCACTTGCTGGGCGCCACGGCCTTCACGGGCGTCAATCGCGGTCAGCTCCGGCAAGGCCCTCAGCGCCGTGACGACTTTCGGGTACCACTGGCGCAACTCGCCAAGATCAGCGCTTTGCAAAATGTAGGAATACTGCGAGGTGGTCTGCTCGCGACCACCGCCGAATTGCAGATCCTGGTCGGCCATCAACATCAGTTGCGCCCCGGCAACCTTGGGCATTTCCTTGCGCAGACGTTCGATGACTTTCTGCGCCGAAATATTGCGCTCCTTGATCGGTTTCAGACGCACCAGCATGAAGGCGTTATTGGTGCCGTTGGTGCCACCGATGAAACCGGCAACGCTTTCCACCGCTTCGTCCTTGAGCACGGCGCGGCGGAAGGTCTCCATTTTCGGCTGCATCACGCTGAACGACAGGCCGTCATCGCCACGCACAAAACCGATCAACTGGCCGGTGTCCTGTTGCGGCATGAAGGTTTTCGGCACGACCACGTACAGCGCAACATTGACGCCAACGGTCACCAACAGACTCAACAAGGTCAACCGACGATGACGCAGGACCCAGTCGAGGCTCGTCGCGTATTTTCCGACCAGCCATTCGTTGGCCTGCCGGCTCCAGCGCTGCAGCCGGTTTTCCTGGCCCGGCACATGGGGCTTGAGCCAACGGGCGCAAAGCATCGGCGTGAGCGTCAGCGAGACCACCAAGGACACCACGATCGACGCCGCCAGGGTGATCGAGAACTCGCGAAACAGGCTTTCGATGATCCCGCCCATGAACAGGATCGACAGGAACACCGCCACCAGCGACACGTTCATCGACAGCAGGGTGAAACCGACTTCCTGGGCACCGAGGTACGCGGCCTTCATCGGCGGCACACCTTCATCGATGTGCCGGGAAATGTTCTCCAGCACCACAATGGCATCGTCCACCACCAGCCCGGTGGCCAGAATCAGCGCCATCAGCGACAGGTTGTTCAGCGAGAAGCCATAGAGGTACATCACCGCAAAGGTGCCGACCAGCGACACCGGTACCGCCAGGGTCGGAATCAGCGACGCACGGAAGTTACCGAGAAACAGGAACACCACCAGAATCACCAGGGCCACGGCGATCAACAGGGTCATTTCCGCTTCGTGCAATGTGGCCTTGATCACCGGCGAGCGGTCCATGGCCAGGTTCAGTTTGACGCTGGCCGGCAGCACCGCCTGCAACGCCGGCAACTGGGCCTTGATCTCGTTGACCGTCTCGATGATGTTGGCGCCGGCCTGCCGGTTGATGACCAGCAATACCGCCGAATCGTTGTTGAAGAACCCGCTGTTGTAGCGGTCTTCGACGCCGTCGCTGACCTTGGCCACATCCTTCAGGCGCAAGGCTGCTCCGTCGGCGTAGTGAATGATCAGCGATTCGTAGTCCTTGGCTTTCTCCAGTTGATCGTTGGCCTGGACCTGCCACAAGCGCTGGCTGTCCTCCACCGAGCCCTTGGGCCGGCGCACGTTGGCATTGGCGATGGTGTTGCGCACATCGTCCAGCGCCACGCCGTACTGATTGAGCGCCTGGGGTTCGAGTTCGATGCGCACCGCCGGCAGCGAACTGCCGCCGATCTGGACCTCACCGACACCCTGCACCTGGGACAGGCTCTGGGACAGGATGGTCGACGCCAAGTCATAGAGCTGGCCTTTTTCCAGCACATCCGAGGTCAGCGACAGCACCATGATCGGCGCTTGGGACGGGTTGACCTTCTTGTAGGTCGGCATGCTGCGCATACCGCTGGGCAACAGGTTACGCGAGGCGTTGATCGCCGCCTGCACCTCACGCGCCGCGCCGTTGATGTCGCGGTCGAGGTCGAATTGCAGGATCACCCGTGTCGAGCCCTGGCTGGAGCGACTGCTCATGGTGTTGACCCCGGCGATGGCGCCGAAGGAACGCTCCAGCGGCGTGGCCACGGTGGACGCCATGACCTCCGGGCTTGCACCAGGCAGGCTGGCCTGCACCACGATCACCGGAAAGTCCATTTGCGGCAGCGGAGACACCGGCAACAAGCCGAAGCTGACACCGCCCAGCAGCATGATCGCCAGGCTCAGCAACATGGTCGCGACCGGACGCTTGATGAAAGGACCGGAAAGGTTCATGGCTGCTCTACCGCTTCCACGGATTCAGGCGTGCGGCCCCAGCGCCGACCGAGGCGATCGAAATACAGGTAGATCACCGGCGTGGTAAACAACGTCAGCACTTGGCTGACCAGCAAACCGCCCACCATCACCAGGCCCAGCGGCTGGCGCAATTCCGCCCCCGAACCGGTGGCCAACATCAGGGGCACCGCACCAAACAGGGCCGCCAGGGTGGTCATCAGGATAGGCCGGAAGCGCAGCAAGGCCGCCTGGTAGATGGCCGTTTCCGGGTCCATGCCCTGATTACGCTCGGCGTCCAGGGCGAAGTCGATCATCATGATCGCGTTCTTCTTCACGATGCCGATCAGCAGGATGATGCCGATGATCGCGATCATGCCCAGGTCATTGCCGCTGAGAATCAACGCCAGTAACGCGCCGACCGCCGCCGAGGGCAAAGTCGAGAGAATGGTAATGGGGTGAATGTAGCTTTCGTACAACACGCCCAACACAATGTACATGGTCACCACCGCCGCCAGAATCAGCAGCAAGGTACTCGACAGCGACGCCTGGAAAGCCTGGGCCGCACCCTGGAACTGGGTCTGCACGCCAATCGGCATGCCGATGTCCTTCTGCACCTGTTCGATGATCTGCACTGCATGCCCCAGCGCCACGCCGGGCGCGAGGTTGAACGACATCATCACCGCCGGGAACTGGCCGATATGGGTGATCGCCAGTTGCGCCTGGCGCTCTTCGATGTGCGCCAGGCTGGACAATCGCACCTGACCGCCATCGGTGGTCTTGACGTGGATCTGCTCCAGCGCCTGCGGGCCGATCTTCTCCCCGGACTGCGATTGCAGCACCACACGGTATTGGCTGGCCTGGGTATAGATGGTGGAAATCTGCCGCTGGCCGAAGGCGTCGTACAGTGCATCGGTGATATTCGACACCGAAACCCCAACCCGCGACGCCGCATCCCGGTCGATCACCAGATAGACCTGCAAGCCCTTGTCCTGCAGATCACTGGCGACGTCTGTCAGCTCCGGCCGTTGCGCCAGGGCCTCGACCAGCCGCCCGCTCCACAGGCTGAGCAGTTCGGAGTCCGGCGATGACATGCTGAATTGATATTGCGTCCGGCTGACACGATCCTCGATGGTCAAATCCTGCACCGGCTGCATGAACAGGCGAATGCCGACCAGTTTGTCCAGCTCCGGTTGCAGTCGGGCAATCACTGCCATTGCGCTCAGGTCGCGCTCGCTGTGGGACTTGAGATTGATCAGCAACCGACCGCTGTTGAGCGTCGAGTTGTCGCCATCAACGCCGATATAAGACGACAGGCTTTCAACCGCCGGATCGGCCAGGATCACCTTGGCCAGTTCCTGTTGACGTTCGCTCATCGCGGCAAAGGAAATCGACTGCGGCGCCTCGGAAATCCCCTGGATCACCCCGGTGTCCTGTACCGGAAAGAAACCCTTGGGCACGACCATGTAGAGCACTACCGTCAGCGCCAGGGTGGCGATGGCCACCAACAGGGTCAGCGGCTGGTGCTTGAGCACCCACTGCAATTTGCGCCCGTAGGCCGCGATCATCCAGTCGATGAACGCGCCACTGGCGCGATAGAAACGGCCTTGTTCTTCTTCCCTGGGTTCCCGCTTGAGCAGTCGCGCGCACATCATCGGCGTCAGGGTCAGGGACACCACCAGGGAAATCAGGATCGCCACCGACAGGGTGATGGCGAACTCGCGGAACAACCGCCCCACCACGTCCGCCATGAACAGCAGCGGGATCAACACCGCGATCAACGACAGGGTCAGGGAGATCAGGGTGAAGCCGATCTGCTTGGCGCCCTTGAGCGCCGCATTCAGCGGACTGTCGCCCTCTTCGATAAATCGGGAAATGTTCTCCAGCATGACGATCGCATCGTCCACCACGAAACCGGTGGCGATGGTCAGGGCCATCAGGGTCAGGTTGTTAACGGAGAAGCCCGCGAGGTACATCACGCCAAAGGTGCCGATCAGCGACAGCGGCACGGCCACCGACGGAATAATCGTGGCGCTTGCGCGACGCAGGAACAGGAACGTCACCATCACCACCAGCGCGATGGCGATCAGCAACTCGTGCTGCACGTCCTTGACCGAGGCACGGATGGTCTGGGTACGGTCAGTCAGCACGGTCACATCAAGGCCGGCCGGCAGGTTGTCGGTGATGCTCGGCAACAAGGCCTTGATCCGGTCAACCACCTCGATGACGTTGGCCCCGGGCTGGCGCTGGATATTCAGCAGCACCGCCTGGTTTTCGTTGGCCCACGCCGCCAGGCGTTCGTTCTCGGCACCGTCGACGATCTCGGCCACGTCCTTGAGACGCAATGGCGCGCCGTTGGCGTAAGCCAGGATCAGGTTGGCGTAGTCCTTGGGCGACGTCAGTTGATCGTTTGCATCGAGCATCGAAACCCGGGTCGGGCCATCGAAGTTGCCCTTGGGCTGGTTGACGTTGGAGGCGCCGATCAGGGTGCGCACGTCCGACAGGTTCAGGCCGTTGGCCGCCAGAGCCTCGGGGTTGACCTTGATCCGTACCGCCTGACGCTGTCCACCGGCGATGCTGACCATGCCGACGCCGCTGATCTGGGCGATCTTCTGTGCCATGCGCGTGTCGACCAGGTCATTGAGCTTGGGCAGCAGCATGGTCTTGGACGTGATGGCCAGGGTCAGTACCGGCGTATCGGCCGGGTTGACCTTGTTGTACACCGGCGGTGCCGGCAGATCCTTGGGCAGCAGGTTGGTCGCGGCGTTGATCGCGGCTTGCACCTGCTGCTCGGCGACGTCCATGTTGATGTCGAGGCTGAAACGCAGGGTCAGCACCGAGGCGCCGCCGGAACTGGTGGACGCCATTTGTGTCAGGCCAGGCATCTGCCCGAACTGCCGTTCAAGTGGTGCGGTCACGGCGCTGGTCATGACGTCCGGGCTGGCGCCGGGATAAAGGGTCATCACGCGGATGGTCGGGTAATCGACCTGGGGCAATGCCGAGACCGGCAACAGTCGATAAGCGATCACGCCGGCCAGAATAATGGCCAGCATGCTCAGGGTGGTCGCTACCGGGCGTAGGATGAACAGCCGCGAGAGATTCATGCGCCGCCCTTTTTCACCTTGTCGGTGGTCTGCTCAGTCGCGCTGGCCGCCGATTTGCCTTGCAGGTGGCCGGCCGGGCTGGTCGGTACGTCCTCGGGGGTGTTGACCACTTCCACGTCGCTGCCGTCTTTCAGGCGATCGGTGCCCTCCAGCACCACGCGATCACCTGCGGAAAGACCTTCAGTGACCACAGTATTTACACCGTCACTGGCACCGATTTTCAATTGGCGAATCTTGACCTTCTTGTCGCCGTCCAGGGCATAGACGAACGTGCCATTGGTGCCGAACTGGATCGCCGCGGAAGGCGCGAGTACCACGTCTTTGAGGGTGTCGGCCAACAGCCGCACATTGACGAACTGGTTGGGGAACAGCGACTGGTCGCGGTTATCGTAGCGGGCCTTGAATTTCAGGGTGCCGGTGGTGACGTCGATCTGGTTGTCCAGGCTCTGCAACACGCCGGTGGCCTGCAGTTTGGTGTCACCGCGATCCCAGGCCTCCGCCGGCAGCTTGGCGCCGCTGCGATAGCGGGCCAGTACGACCTCAAGGCTGTTTTCCGGCAAGGTGAAGGCCACGCTGATCGGTTGAGTCTGAGTGATGATCGCCAGCGCCGTGGTGTCGTTGGCTGCGACAAGGTTGCCGACGTCCAGTTGCCGCAGACCGACGCGCCCGGCGATCGGTGCGCGGATCCGGGTGAATTCCAGATTGAGCTTGGCGTCGTTGACCGCCGCCTGATTGGTCTTGACCGTGCCCTGGAACTGTCCCACCAGCGCTTCGGCGGTGTCCAGGGTTTGCTTGGCGATGCTGTCTTCACGGTACAGGCCACGATAACGCTCGACGTCCACCTGGGCGTTTTTCAATTGAGCCTGGTTCTGCAGCAAGGTGCCTTCGGCCTGGAGCAAGGCGTTCTGGTAGGGGCGCGGGTCGATCTCGGCCAGCAGATCGCCAGCTTTGACCATCTGCCCTTCTTCGAAATAGATCTTGACCAGCTCACCGCCAACGCGGCTGCGCACGTTGATGGTATTGAGCGCCGTGACAGTGCCCAGCGCCTTGTAGTACAGCGGGAAGTCGCCCTTGACCGCGGGAGCCACTCGCACCGGAACCGGCCCGGTCGCACCGCCGAACCCTGGACGCATCGCGCCTGACTTGCCCGTGTGTCCGGCAACGGCTTTTTGACCCGCAGCGTCTTTCGGCACAGCGCTGCCGGGCCAGAATTTCCAGCACAGACCAGCGATGACCAACAGGACAAGCAGGCCAAACAGCCAGCGACGGGGACTACGGGGGGCGGAGGATTGCATTGAGTGATCAACCATTAGGCGCGTGGGCTTCTTTTACATGAGGCTGAACGATAAGCACTGGCGGGTTTTAAGCAAAGCGCCTTTACCGGCAATTTACTTTCGGCTTACGTATCAGGAGATTTATCCAAGACACTGAAACACAAATGAAAACGGCCTGGGGAGGGCCAGGCCGTTAACAAATGTAAACGCAGGCTTATTTCAGTACAGCAAGTGCCGCTTCGTAGTTCGGTTCTTCAGCGATTTCCTTGACCAGTTCGCTGTGCAGGACGTTGTCGTTCTCGTCCAGCACCACCACGGCGCGGGCAGTCAGGCCTTTGAGCGGGCCGTCAGCGATGGCAACGCCATAATTCTGAATGAACTCGGCACCGCGCAGGGTCGACAGGTTCTGCACGTTTTCCAGGCCTTCGGCGCCGCAGAAACGGGCCTGGGCGAACGGCAGGTCAGCGGAGATGCACAGCACCACGGTGTTGGCGACGTCATTGGCCTGAGCGTTGAACTTGCGCACGGACGTGGCGCAGGTCGGAGTGTCGACGCTTGGGAAGATGTTCAGCACTTTGCGCTTGCCGGCGAAGTCCTTCAGGGAGACGTCGGACAGATTGCCGGCAACCAGGGAAAAGGCTGGCGCCTTGGAACCGGCTTGAGGCAGTTGGCCGTTGACTTGAACCGGGTTGCCTTTAAGAGTGACTTGAGCCATGAACGGAGTCCTTCTGAACGTTGTGGTAGAGAAATTTGAAGAGGTCGAAGTTAACCACGAAATTGTCGGACGACCTACTCTGGATACAATTTGTGAACAGTCGTCGAGCAATCTGAAATCCGGCGCTTGCACAATCACCACAAAACCCTGTGGGAGCCCGGCTTGCCCGCCCCAATAGGCAATCGCCCTCCCCAGCCGCCCCCGGACTCATTAGGTAATACTCGCATCGACTTCGTAGGCGATTTATTTTGCAACAGTGTCGATTTGGCCCTCCGCCGTACGACTATAAATTGAATCACTCAAAACCAGCGGAGATCGAAACCATGCGATTCATGATCATCATCAAAGCCAGCCAGGATTCCGAAGCCGGTGTCATGCCCAGCAACGAACTGCTGACCGCCATGGGCAATTACAACGAAGAACTGGCCAAGGCCGGCATCCTCGTCGCGGGCGAAGGCCTGCACCCCAGCAGCAAAGGCGCCCGCGTGCACTTTTCGGGCGACAAGCGCACGGTGATCGACGGCCCCTTCGCCGAAACCAAGGAACTGATCGCCGGCTACTGGCTGTGGCAGGTGAAATCCAAAGAAGAGGCCATCGAGTGGGTCAAGCGCTGCCCTAATCCGATGCCCGGCACTGAAGCCGAGATCGAGATTCGGCAGGTGTTCGAGATGGAGGATTTCGGCGAAGAGTTCACGCCGGAACTGCGCGAGCAGGAAGAGCGGGCGTTTGGGCATAAGAAGTGCTGAATATTTGTGCCTGAGCAGGTAACGACGATTCGTGCGATCACGTCCCGAGTATTTCCAGTCTCAATGGACGTGATCGAATGCTCGGCGATCACCTGCTAGACGGGATACTCATGTCGGTTTCTAAACATGACATAAAGAGGATCCAGCTCTGACGCGGTAGGGAAAACCACGATGTAGTCGTCAAAATGAACACCTTCGTTATTGCTCAAGGGGGTCAGAACCGGGACAGGTGGAGATTCAACAAACAGCAACGAACGTGATTGTTGCCAGTTCCCAGGTTTGTTGTTTTCAAGAGAAATCTCGCCGGCCCAGGAAATCGTAACCGGCGCTGCGCCATCAGCAGTAAAACCGTACGCACTCACTCCCTGGCCTGGATAGGCCGGCCTCACCCGCACTTTGGGAGTTGAGTGTCCAGACAAAGACGCAGTGACGAAAACCTGCGACATGGAACTGACACCCTGCATGCCCAGTAGCGAGGTGCCAGGTGTGGCGGTAATGACGGCAGAACTCATCCTGAATGGGATCTCTATCTCCGCCCTGCTCCGTGCCAGTGCTTGCCAATCCATACCTTCGATAGGCACCAGTTCTGACAACGACGTGCTAAGGCCGTAAATCTGGGCATCTGCACGACTGGAAAAACCGAAATGCAGCACAGGAGCGCACTGGGTGGCGAGTGGAGCACCAGTGGTGTTCTGCCATGAAAATTGAGCCACCGCCAAGTTATTCAGGCTTGAAGCCGGGTTTGTTATTGGCGGCACGCCATGCTTTGACTTCTTTCAGGATGCCTTCGGGGCTGTCTTCCTGACCTTCTCTTGGATAGAAGATGACGTCTGAACGGCCTGGGTGCTCTGTGACTTTTTCAAAATGTGTGAGAAGGCGATCCAAATATGCCTCCAACGCTTTACCGTGCAATCCGTCCGGATAAATGCTGAACCCTCGAAGGAAATCCAAAACTCCGCTTCGGTGTAGTCTTCTAATCTCTGCTTAAAGATCATGATGATTTCTTTCCCGGTGTAGTTGTATATGACGCTGTGGTGTCACAACCGAAATATTATCAATCCCATAAACATCACCGCCCATCGAAACTTCGACATTGTGGTGAAGTTCAAACGTTTTACGTCCTCCACTTTGATCTGCAAATCGTGGGTACGGTCAAAGGCCCTCGCGCATCCGCCCTAGTTTGTTATCAGACTTGAAACCGGGTTTGTTATTGGTGGCACGCCATTCTTTAATGACCCTTAAGACATCCTCAGGTGTACTCACGCATCCTTCCTTAGGATAAAAAATCACATCAGAGCGATCTGGATGCTCGGTCACCCATTCGAAATGCTGCACCCCCTCGGCGATGAAATTATCAAACGCTTCTGCAGACAAGTCGTCTCGCTCCTCATAAAGGCTGCGTAAAAACTCCAAAAATTCAGCTTCTGTGTAGTCTTCAAATTTCTCTTTGAAAATCATGATTAATTTCCTTGTCCATGAAAATCAATATGCCGCTTGGGTGTCATTACAACTAAATTATCCACATCGTAAACTGCCCCACCTTTCGCAACTTCATCCAAGTGATGAATCTCACATTTAGTGCGACCTCCATTTCTATCATTTGTTGATGCATAAGGCGCATTGCCTTTTTTCATCAAGTGCAAATCGATAGGCGTAAATTGAGACCTGACCTGTGCATCTGCCGCTACCGCCATCCAAAACGCTCGCCTAAACCCATGAAAGTTCCTAAATTCCCGCAAACGCAGTTGATCCGCAATCTGCGAAGGTATAGGCGCTCCCTGCCCTCGCGCAGCCTCCCCCAACCATCCCCCCGAAACCGCTTTCCCCATTCCGGTCGCAACCCCCGGATCGTCCCGTCGATCACGAAACAGGGCATCCGGCGAAGGCAATTCCATATCCCCCGGAAACCCCGGAATACTCGCACCAATCTCCGCTTCATCAACAGCCGGAAACGTCTCGATTGGCGGTAGGACGGGGATGGTCGGGCTGCCGGGATAAACCAAGGGGTCGGTCGGTGAGATCGGCGATGTCGTCGATCCAAGGTGTTCGCTGCCCGGCGGCACCAAGGGTTTCCAGCTGTGGACCGACGGTATAGGCCAGGGTACAACCGCAGGTACGACGCCAATCCAACCCTCGGCACTGCCAGTGACTTCGCAAGGTATCTGAAGGGGTCCCAGAGCAATACGCTGCTGGTTATTCAACAGTCGATCATGCTGGGAGAACTGGCTGTTAACCGGGTGCTGGATAATCTTGTTCCGCGCTGATCACCTCTGACCCTTTGTGACGAGGTGATTGCCTGTCGGGTGCGCGGGCGCCTCCGGAATTGTCGACCCTTTTTCTCGATAAATCGCGTCTACCGCGTTGGGGCCCCCTCACCACAGATCCTTGAAACCCACCTTTTGCCTTCACGCAGACGGCGGGTTTCGTCGATTCAGCCCCCATACTCACGTCGAAACGGCCGCCAAATACCCCGTTATCTATACAGGTCACCTGGAGCGACTAACGATCAAGCTCCGCACCCCAAGCAGGGAATCCTTGACTACGCTCCATAGTCAGGCCGAACGCAGCAAATGAGCTGCCGTTCCCGGACTGCAAACACTCAATCCGGTTCACTCGAAGGAACGCCCATGACGAACCCGATCAGCCACCGCCACTTTCACGGGTTGAAGCTGCTATTAGCCTTGGCTTTAAGCCTGCCACTGCTGGCTCAGGCCGCCGAACCACTGCCCTCCTGGAACGACGGCCCAGCGAAAAAGAACATCATCGAGTTCGTGCAGGCGGTGACCGATCAAGGCAGCAAGGACTTCGTCAAACCCGAAGACCGCATCGCCGTGTTCGATAACGACGGCACCTTGTGGAGCGAGCAGCCGATGTACTTCGAACTGCTGTTTGCCCTGGAAGAGGTCAAGCGCACCGCGCCACAACACCCGGAGTGGAAAACCACCCAGCCGTTCAAGGCGGTACTGGAAAACGATCACAAGGCGCTGGCTGCAACCGGGCTGGACGGCATGATGAAGATCTTCGGTGCGACCCACACCGGCATGACCACCGAGGCCTTCGACGACTACGCCAAGACCTGGCTCAGCCAGGCTCGCCATCCGAAAACCGGCAGGCCCTACACCGAGATGATCTTCCAGCCAATGCTGGAAATGCTCGACTACCTGCGCAGCGAAGACTTCAAGACCTACATCGTCTCTGGTGGCGATACCGGTTTCATGCGCGCCTTCGCCCAGAAGGTTTATGGCATCCCGCCCGAGCAGGTGATCGGCACCACCTTCGTAACAGTGTTTCAGTACAAGGATGGGCAGGCGTCGATCCTGCGCACACCAAAACTGGCCCATAACGACGACGGCCCAGGCAAACCGGAAAGCATCGACGCGGTCATCGGCAAGCGGCCGATTCTGGCGTTCGGCAACTCCGACGGCGACCTGCAGATGTTGCAGTGGACCGCCGCCGGGCCGGGCAAACGCTTCATGGGCCTGGTGCATCACACCGACGCCAAGCGCGAGTGGGCCTATGACCGCGAGTCGCAGATCGGCCGTCTGGACAAGGCCCTGAACGAAGCGAATAAACGTGGCTGGACCGTCGTCGACATGGCGGCCGAATGGCGTCGGATCTATCCGTTCGATGCTGTCTCAACAGAGCCAACGCAATAGATCAACCTGGCTGAGGTGTTCAACAAGGCATCATCGGATAGGGACTGCGCCCGCCCCATCGAAGAATGAACACCTGCCAACAGCACCCTATGCAGTTTTCCATTGCCCACGACCTGGGCAACACAACGCCGCATCACCGATCACAATCGTCATTTGACAGACGCCGACCATCCGGCAAAGCTGCCTCTCGCAGCACGCATGCCTGCTGGAAAACGCACCTGGACCAGGGAAGTCGCAATGCCGAAACATAAAAACAAAGCTGCAACCGCCACCCCTGATTCGCAACCGCCCCTGATCAATCGCTACCTGTTTCCCGTCACCATTGGCGTTTTGCTGCTGGCGGTCGCGGGCATCGGCTGGTTTCTGTTCGGCAACAATCCGGCACCCGTGACCTACGCACCGATCAGCAAAGCCGCGGTTGAACCGGCCAAAACACAACCTCTACCCGTTGCCCTGGCGCCGGCCAAAATGGTCGATGAGCAACAATGCCAGGGCTGCCACAGCGCACAGGTCAAGGACTGGCAAGGCTCCCATCACCAATTGGCGATGCAGCCAGCCAACGCCGACACCCTGCTCGGCGACTTCAACAACGTCACCTTCAAGGCGGAAAACGAAACCACCCGCTTTTCGCGCAAGGACGACGGCTTTTGGGTCAACACCCCCGGCAGCGATGGCAAGAACGCCGACTTCAAGGTGGCCTACACCTTCGGCATTGCCCCCTTGCAGCAGTACTTGATCGAGGTCGGCGAAGGTCGACTGCAAGCCCTGGGCGTGGCCTGGGATACCGAAAAGCACCGCTGGTTTCATCTGTATCCGGGCCAGGGCGTGACCTTCAAGGACCCGCTGCACTGGAGCAAACCGAGCCAGAACGCCAACTTCATGTGCATCGAGTGCCACACCACCGGTTTCAAGCGTAATTTCGATGCGGCGAAAAACACCTTCGACAGTCAGTGGAACAGCCTCGGGGTCGGCTGCCAGGCTTGCCACGGCCCGGCCTCGAATCACCTGGAATGGGCCGCGAAGAAGACCGACCTGATCCACGCCGGTTTCGCCGTCGATCTCAAGGACAAGAACGCCACCGTCGAAATCGAAACCTGCGCCCGCTGCCACTCGCGCCGCGCGCCCTTGGACGACGGTTACACCGTTGGCAAGCGCCTGATGGATGACTACCTGCCGAGCCCCCTGACCCGCGAGCTGTATGCCCTGGATGGCAAGATCAATGACGAAGTGTTCGAACACGGCTCCTTTGCCCAGAGCAAGATGTTCGACAAGGGTGTGCGCTGCAGCAATTGCCACAACCCGCACAGCGCCGAGCTCAAGGCGCCGGGTAATGGCGTCTGTCTGCAATGCCACAACACCGCCGGCAAGACGACCGTGGAAACCGTCGATGGCAAGGGCCTGCAAGCGAAGAACTACGACTCCATCGAACACACCCGTCACGCCATGGGCCAGCCCGGATCGCAGTGCGTGGATTGCCACATGCCCGGCAAGTTCTACATGGGCAACGACTTCCGCCATGACCACAGTTTCAGCATTCCCAACCCCGAGCGTGCGGCAAGACTCGGCACACCGGACGCCTGCCTGAGCTGTCACCAGGGCAAGGCAGGCGACAAGGTCACCGAGCAGTTCAAATTGTGGAACACCGCCAATGCCAGCCCCGTCCAGGCCCCGCGCTACGACGAAAGCCTGTGGTTGATTCGCAACGGCCAGCCGGGCGCGGCGCAGGCACTCTACGAGCAGCTGCAACGCAGCAACCTGCCGGCGATTCAACGGGCGACCCTGCTCGCCGAGCTGCCGCTGTATCCGAGCGAACAGGCGTTGAAACTGGCGACCAGGGACCTGAGCCATCCGGCTCCGCAAGTGCGTGAAAGCGCGGTCCACGCCATCAGTGCGTTCCTGCCGCCCGAGGAACGCGCCGCGCTGCTGTCGCCGTTGCTCGGCGATCCGGTGAAAGCCGTGCGCATTGCCGCAGCCAGGGACCTGCTCAGCGTGGCTAACACGGGTCTGGGCAGTGCACGGGCCAATTGGGAGGCGGCCATCAGCGAGTACGAAAACGTGCAGAAGAGCCTCGCCGAGCGTGCCGAATCTAACCTCAACCTGGCCATGCTGTATCAGGCCAGCGGACGCAGTGACGAGGTCGAGGGCTTACTGCGAACCGCGCTCAAGCGTGATCCGGGCTTCTACCCGGCCCTGGTGACGCTGGTGCAATGGCTGGAGGCCAATGGCCGCCGTCAGGAGGCGCAGGCGCTCTTGGCGCAGAGCCTGAAAGAGCACCCGGACGCCGCCCTGTTGCAACACACCCAGGGCTTGTCACTGGTGCGCGCCGGCCAGTCCGCCCAGGCCATGCCGTTCCTGCGCAAAGCCGCGCAACTCGAACCGCAGAGTGCGCAGTTTGGCTATGTGCTGGCCGTGGCGCTGCACGACAGCGGCAAAATCGATGAGGCGTGCGCAGAACTGGAACGACTGCTGAAAGTGCAGCCGGCCAACCGCAATGCGCGCCTGGCGTTGATCCAGTACTACCTTAATAACGGCCATGAACCCAAGGCGCAGGTGCTGTTGCAGGGCTGGAAGAAAATGAACATGGGCGATCCGGCGTTGAAGTGATTGGATGGGCTGCTTTGGCGAGGGAGCAGGCTCCCTCGCCAAAGCAGCCCTTCTGAGTCAACGCCGCCGAAACAACGGCCGAGGCTCTATCACCGAGCGTCCGTACAGCACGCTCATGCCGGCCAATCCTTTCAATGCATCCTCGGCAGATTTATCCGCCCGCACCGCAAAGCTGTCAAAACCGCATTGGCGCATGTGGCTGAGCTGGTCGCGCAGCACATCACCAATGGCTCGCAACTCGCCCGTCCAACCCAATCGAGTGCGCAGCAAATACGCCTGGCTGTAGCCGCGACCATCGCGAAAACTCGGAAAGTCCACGGCGATCAGCGGCAACTCGGGCAACCACGGCTTGAGGTGCTCCACGTCATCGTCCGGCCCCAGCCACAGCGTGTGTTGCCTCGGGTTTTCCAGCCAACGGGCCAGTGGCAGGATCAGCTTCCCCGCCGGCAATGGCACCTGCAGGTCCCGGACCAGCGTCCATGGGTCGTCCTCGATCAGCCGTGCCACGCCCTCTTGCAGACGCAACAGATTGTTCATGCCGACACCTCCAGCACTTTCGGATAAACCGCCTCTTTGAACGGTTCCAGGCCGATGCGCTGAAAGGTATCGACGAACACTTCCTCGCTCTCGCGATAACGCACGAAGGTGTCGATGATCTGCTCGATCACCCCCGGCACTTCGGTGGCACTGAAGGACGGGCCGATGACCTTGCCCAGCGCACTGTTCTTGCCCTGGGCGCCGCCGAGGGTGATCTGGTACCACTCGCTGCCGTTCTTATCGATCCCCAGGATGCCGATATTACCGATGTGATGGTGCCCGCAAGCGTTCATGCAGCCCGAGATATTGAGGCTGATATCACCCAGATCGTGCAGGTAGTCGAGGTCGTCGAAACGCGCCTGGATGGCCTGGGCGATAGGGATCGACTTGGCGTTGGCCAGCGCGCAGAAATCGCCACCGGGACAGGCGATGATGTCGGTCAACAAGCCGACGTTGGCACTGCCCAGGTTGTGTTCGCACGCCAGGCGCCAGAGCGCGAACAGATCGGCCTTGGGCACGTCCGGCAGGACGATGTTCTGTTCGTGGGCAATGCGGATCTCGGCGAACCCGAAGCGCTCGGCCCATTCGGCCACCGCCTCCATCTGTTCGCTGGTGACATCGCCCGGCGGCGCGGCATTGCCGGGTTTGGTCGACAGCACCACGCTGGCATACCCCGGCACTTTGTGCGCCTGCACATTGCGCTGCACCCAACGGGCGAATGCCGGGTGCTCGCTCAACTGAGTGCCGAAATCCAGGCTGGTGTCCGCCAGTTCGCGGTATGGCGGCGCAACGAAGGCACTGGCCACGCGCTCGTATTCATCTTCGGTCAGCTGTGCCGGACCGTCCCTGAGGTACTGCCATTCTTCCTCGACTTCCCGGGCGAACGCCTCAATGCCCAAGGCTTTGACCAGGATCTTGATCCGCGCCTTGTACTTGTTGTCGCGCCGGCCATGGCGGTTATACACCCGCAACACCGCCTCGACGTAGGACAGCAAATGCTGCCACGGCAAGCCTTCGCGGATCTGCAAGCCGAGGATCGGTGTACGTCCCAAGCCCCCGCCGACGATGACCCGCAGGAGCATTTGCCCATCGCTGCCAGGGTAAAGATAGAGGCCGATGTCATGCATCATGATCGCCGCCCGATCCTGCTCGGCCGAGCAGATGGCGATCTTGAACTTGCGTGGCAGGAACAGGAATTCCGGGTTGATGGTCGACCACTGCCGCAGGATTTCCGCCAGCGGGCGCGGGTCGATCATTTCGTCGGCCGCGACCCCGGCAAAGGCTTCGGTGGTGATGTTGCGCACGCAGTTGCCGGACGTCTGGATCGCGTGCATTTCCACCTGTGCCAGGCGTTCCAGGATGTCCGGCACTTCGGCCAGTTCGATCCAGTTGAACTGCATGTTCTGCCGGGTGGTGAAGTGGCCGTAACCACGATCGTAGTCGCGGGCGATGCTCGAAAGCGTGCGCATCTGCCGGGCGCCCAGCGTGCCGTAGGGGATCGCCACGCGCAGCATGTAAGCGTGTTTCTGCATGTACAGGCCGTTCTGCAGGCGCAGGGGCAGGAACTCTTCCTCGCTCAGTTCCCCCGCGATGAAGCGTTCGACCTGATCGCGAAACTGCGCAACCCGTTCGAACACCAGCGCCCGGTCATAGTCGTCGTACTGATACATGTGGCTACCTCATCAGGATTTGGCACAAAACCCTGCAGGAGCGAGCCTGCTCGCGAAAAACGCACAGACAACGGGGGCATCCAGACAGCCCGCGCCATCGTTGACGCCCATCGCGAGCAGGCTCGCTCCTACAGGAGGTAGCACTATGGGCCGGCGCTGATTTTCATTACAGATTCAGATCTTTGTTAAAAAGCCGTATCAGTTTTGACTCAACCGGGACAAGGTCATTTCCAATCTGATCCGCATTAATGAACTTTTCCTGAGCCTGTTTTGTTTACGCCACGGTTTCTACAGTGCACGGCATTGCAACCGTGGAAGCATTGAACATGAGCACAACAACTGTCGGGCAAGCCTATAACTACAAGGTCGTGCGCCAATTCGTCGTGGCGACGGTGATCTGGGGCGTCGTGGGGATGGCGATGGGCGTATGGATCGCCTCGCAACTGGTGTGGCCGCAGATGAACCTGGATCTGCCGTGGACCACCTTCGGCCGTTTACGCCCGCTGCACACCAGCCTGGTGATATTCGGCTTTGCCGGCAGCGCGCAATTCGCGGCCAGTTACTACGCCGTACAGCGGACCTGCCAGGTACGGCTGTTCTCGGACACACTCGCCGCGTTCACCTTCTGGGGCTGGCAATCGGTGATTGTGATCATGTTGATCAGCCTGCCGCTGGGTTACACCACCACCAAGGAATACGCCGAAATCGAGTTCTCCGGCGCGGTGTGGATGACCGTGGTCTGGGTCGCTTACGCCATCGTGTTCTTCACCACGGTGGTGCAGCGCAAGACCAGACACATCTACGTCGGCAACTGGTTCTTCGGTGCGTTCATCGTGGTAATCGCGATGCTGCACGTGGTCAATCACCTGTCGATCCCGGTGGGCTGGTTCAAGTCCTATCCGGTGTATTCCGGGGCCACCGATGCCATGGTGCAGTGGTGGTACGGGCACAACGCAGTGGGTTTCTTCCTGACCACCGGTTTCCTCGGGATGATGTATTACTTCGTGCCCAAACAGGTGGGGCGTCCGGTGTACTCCTATCGCCTGTCCATCGTGCATTTCTGGGCGCTGATCACCCTGTACATCTGGGCCGGCCCGCACCACTTGCACTACACCGCGCTACCGGACTGGGCGCAGTCGCTGGGCATGGCAATGTCGCTGATTCTTCTGGCGCCGAGCTGGGGCGGCATGATCAACGGCATGATGACGCTGTCGGGCGCCTGGCATAAGTTGCGCACCGATCCGATCCTGCGCTTTCTGGTGCTGTCCCTGGCGTTCTACGGCATGTCGACCTTCGAGGGGCCGATGATGGCGATCAAGACCGTCAATGCCCTGTCCCACTACACCGACTGGACCATCGGCCACGTGCACGCCGGTGCCCTCGGCTGGGTGGCGATGATCACCTTCGGCGCGACTTATCACATGGTGCCGAAGGTATTCGGTCGCGAGCAGATGCACAGCACGCCGCTGATCAACCTGCATTTCTGGCTGGCGACCATTGGCACGGTGCTGTACATCGCCTCGATGTGGGTCAACGGCATCACCCAGGGCCTGATGTGGCGGGCGATCAACGACGACGGCACCCTCACCTACTCCTTCGTCGAAGCCTTGCAGGCCAGTCATCCCGGATTTGTGGTGCGCTTTGCCGGTGGCGTGTTCTTCCTCAGCGGTATGTTGCTGATGGCGTACAACGTGTGGCGCACGGTACGGGTGGGCGACGTGGCCATGGCCGAACGGGAGGCGCAGATCGCCTGATGATTGAAATCGCACTGAATATTCTGGCAGCGGCGAGCCTGTGGCTGGGCGTCGAGTACTGCCTGAGAAGTCACTCGGCGCAAAGCCTGGATGACGCCAGCCTGATGCCCTTCGCCGATGACCCGGAAGTGGCGCGGCGGGTGGAACAGGCGACAGGGAAGACGGTGAAGGCTGTCGCCCCGCCCGCGCCTAAGCCGGGATGGGGCCACCTCGAGCTCTGAGACAACAGCCAACCCCTGTGGGAGCGAACTGGCTCGCTCCCACAGGGGCTGTGCATTGATCAATCAGTTCAGTTGCGTTCGCGGGGGATCAGGCTTTGCAACTGTTGCGCCAGAAAGTTCGCATCGAAGGCGAAGGTATCAGGGTCCTTCAGGCCATTGGTCTTGCGCCACTGCCAGCCCTGCGACGGCGGCTGGCAAACCAGGGAAACACTGCCGTAGCGTGCGGCGGTAAAGCCCATCACCGCCACTGAAATCTGCCCGCCGACACCCATCACATCCGGCACGAACTCCACCGGCTTACCGGCAATCAGGATGCTCAGCTTTTCGGTATTGAAGGTGGACGTCTCCACCGGGACACTCGGCCCCGAGGCGACATAGGCTTCACGACTCACCTCCAGCAGATTCGGCGCCTTGACCGGTTCCAGCCACTGCTGGATCTGATCGAACAGCTCGCCAATGCGCTTGGCCCACTCGGCCGATTGCGTCTCGAACAATTGCTTCTTGTGCGCTTCGCTGTCTGCGTAATGACGAAGCATCTCGCCCAGTTGCTGTACGTCGTCCATCGCGATGATCCTTTGGTTGAAGCGGTGCTGCGGACCCTGAGCATGGCAGAAGCGCGCCGCTGGCGTGCGACTAAAAGCACGAGCGGCGCTGGCGTTTACCCTGAACCGGTGATTCAACCGGCGTTACGTGGGCGACGCAGACGCGCCATGCTCAAGGTATCGACGAATACCCCGTCACGCACCGCGTAATCGCGAAAGATCCCCTCGGTTTCAAAGCCGAATTTGCGATACAGGCCGATGGCAGCCTCGTTATCGGTATAGACGGACAGTTCGACCCGCCGCAGATTCATCCAGTCATCGGCGATATCCAGCGCCGCCGCCAACAGTGTCGAACCAACGCCCTTGCCCTGCCACGCCTGCGCGACCCCCATGCCGAAAGTCCCCGCATGGCCGCGACGGACACGTGAATACTGCTCAAGGGTGATACTGCCGACAACGGCTCCCTGGTGCAGCGCTACCAATTGAACGATTCGTTCGTTGTCCGACGCCAGGCGCTTGCGCCAGGTCTCGCTGGACGGAAACGGCATTTGCAGCGTCTGCCGGGCGACCATGGGGTCATGGTAAAGCGCGGTGATGCCCTCGATGTGGGATTCGTTGAGGCGTTCGAGGGTGATGACAGGGTCGATGGCGGGCATGGGTGACTCATCCTTGATACAGACATGGCTGCTCACTCTATATCGCAAACTTCCCGGCTGGCGAGCACCCTGTGAGAGCTGGCTCGCTCCCACATCTTGATTGGGCTCAACCTTCGAACCACTCCCGGCGCTCGTTGAAGGTGCCGTTGATCAACTCGACGATCATCCGCACCTGTGCATCCGCCTCGGAGTGGCGATTCACCGCCAACCAGACCTGACGCTGCATCGGCAGGTCGAACAGCTCCGGCAAACCGATCAGGCCACGGTCGAAATGGCTCATGTAGCCGGGCAACAGGCCAATGCAGGCGCTGCAACGGATCATTTCCAGCATCAGTTCATAGGAATGCAACTGCACCACCCCGGCCAGGCGCTGGTCCACCAGATTGTTCCACGGGCGAAAACTGTCGACCTGCCGATCATGCTGCCATTGCACGAGCAGGAAATCGGCCAGGTCATCAAGGCTGTCCGGGCGCGAAGCGACCCTGGAGTAACGTTTGGCGATATGCGGCAGGTAGTCGAGACGCGCCAGGCACCGGGGTTCGCTGATGGCAAAACTCGGCCCCGGCAGCGCTGAATCGGCGCCAGACAGCCACAGCACCACATCGGCACTGACGGCTCGCAGGGACAGCTCGCTGTCGAGGCTGATGATGTCCAGGCGCACACTGGCATTGCGCCGCAGCAAGGCCACCAGGTCGCGCCCGAGAATGTCATGCAGGATCGATTCGGCGACGGCCAGGCGCACCAGCGGCTGTTCGATCACCGGCCAGTCGCGCTCGTGGGCCAGTGCGATCAATTGCGAATGCAGTTGCAGCCCGTCACGACTGAGGGCGACGCCATTGTCCGAGGGGCTGAACAATGAGCACTGCAGCTGTGTTTCCAGTTCCGCCAATTGCTTGCGTAACCGGGTCGCCTTGATATTGAGACTGCGCGCCGCCTGCATGAAACAGCCAGAACGCGCGGTGACGCTGAAACACTGGGCCAGCACCGGATCGACATCTGCCGCCAGTGTCCGCCAGGGCACGCTTTTATCGAGGGGCGCGTCATACTCGGCAATGCGACGACGGCTGCCGGTTCCCATGATTGGCATTGATGACTCCCTGTCCTTCTATCCGTGCGATTCATCCTGCGCACCTTTCATGAAAGCCGTATGACAACCCGATCAGGCACTGGGGCTTTGCCGGAAACTCACCGCCAGGCGATTCCAGCTATTGATGGTCGTGACGGCGATGGTCAGGTCGACCAGTTCAGCTTCACTGAATTGCGTCCGCGCCTGCTCGTAGACGTCGTCCGGCACGTGGCTTTCGGCAAGCAGGGTCACGGCCTCGGTCCAGGCCAGGGCTGCACGCTCGCGCGGGTTGAAGAAGTTGCTGTCGCGCCAGACCACAATCGAGTAAAGGCGCCGGTCGGTCTCGCCCAGACGCCGGGCATCCACCGAATGCATGTCGGTGCAGAACGCACAGCCATTGAGCTGTGAAGCGCGGATCTTGACCAGGTGCAGCAGCGCCGGTTCGATGCTCAAGCTGCTGGTCAAGGCCTCCATCGCGATCATGGCTTTCATCGCCTTGGGTGACGCGCTGTAGTAATCCAGGCGGGGGTTCATGACAGGCCTCGTGCAGCGAGAATGTGTAATTCACGGTATCCGTTGTTACCCCTGCGTTACAGGTCCAATTTGGCGAAAAAACCGTGGACCACCCGCCTCCAGACCAATTGACGGTTTTTACGCCACGCAACTTCTGCATCACCGGCGGATGGGGGTAATCTTGCGCGACGCACACGCGCCTCAATTGCCCCGGAGCTTCGCCGGTATGGAACTGCATGTTGTCATCAATGGCCGCAAGGACCTGGCAGGTCAGCTGTACAACCAACTGCGCAGCGCCATCGAGTCCGGGCGCCTGGCGGCGGGGACGCAGCTGCCACCCAGTCGCCTGCTGGCCGAGCAACTGGGCATTTCACGCAAGACCATTTCCGACACCTACGCTCAACTGACCTACGAAAACTTCCTCACCGGAGTGATCGGCAAAGGCACCTACGTCAACGCCCGGGCGTCGAAAGTCGAGCGTAAACAGAGCCACTCGGAACTGGCCGGATTCGAGGTCATCGAATCCTGGCGCAACCTGCCGGTGTTTCTGCGCCACCCGACACTGGAAGGCTCGTTGCGCTACGACTTCATTGGTGGCGCCACCAGCAAGGGCCAGTTTCCCCAGGACGACTGGCGGCGCTGCACCTCCCACGCCTTGCGGCAGATCTCCGCGTCCAAAGGCTTCTACAGCCTTCCGGAAGGCCTGCCAGCACTGCGCAATGCCATCGCCCGGCACATCGCGTTTTCTCGCGGGGTCAATTGCCAGGATGAAGACGTGGTGGTGTGCAACGGCGCCCAACAGGCCCTGGACCTGATTTCCCGGGTGCTGACCCGCCCGGGCAGCATCGTCGCCATGGAGGACCCCGGATACCCGCCCGCGCGCCTGTTGTTCGGCACCCACGGCGCCACGGTGATCGGCGTTCCGGTGGATGGCGAAGGCATTCAGGTGGACAAGATCCCCCTTGGTACCCGGCTGATATATGTGACCCCGTCGCACCAGTTCCCGCTGGGCATGCCCATGAGCCAGGAACGGCGCGTGGCGTTGCTGGCCAAGGCCCACGAGCTGGGCGCAATCATCATCGAGGACGACTACGACAGCGAATTCCGCTACGAGGGCCGGCCCACGGACTCGCTGCAAAGCATGGATGAGCGCGGAATCGTCGCCTACGTCGGGACCTTCTCGAAAACGCTGCTGCCGGAGTTGCGGCTGGGTTATGCGATTCTGCCGCCGGCGATTCTCGATGCGGTGGTACGCGCCAAGCAACTGACTGACCTTCACACCTCTACCCTGCCGCAATGGGCGCTGGCCAAGTTCATCGCCGAAGGCTGCCTGCTCAAGCACATACGCCGTTGTCACAGCATCTACGCCAGTCGACGGGAACGGATACTGGCGCGCATCGCCACTGACCTCTCGCCATGGCTGGAAGCGGTGCCGACCACGGCCGGTTTCCACATGGTGGTGTTGTGCAAGGTGCCGATCGATGTACCCCTGGTGATCGAACTGGCGAAAAAAGTCGAAGTCGGGCTCTACCCCATCAACAGTTTTTTCTACCAGCAAGCGCCGCTGGCCGGGCTTTTCCTCGGTTTTGGCGCCATTGATACGCTGGACATCGACACCGCTCTGGATCGCCTGCGCGACATCTTGCAGCAAGTCGCCTGACGGATTGGTCTGCGACTTTATCCCGCGATTGGCTATTGGTGGTCCGGGGGTGCAGGCCTATCCTGCATAGGCGTTATCTCTCAATGAGCAGGATTCGTCCGGCCTGATTCAGGAGTGTGAGCAATGCCCAACCAAATGATCAATACCGTCAAGGTGAAAGCCGTCTCCGGCCGCTCGGACGAGCTGGGTAAGCAACTGCAAAAGATTGTCGAGACGCTGCGCGATCTACCGGGCTGTGAGTCCTATATGGTGGACCGTTGCCCCGACGACAGTAATCGCTGGACCGTCAGCTCCCATTGGCAATCCGAAGCGGCCATGCAATCGCATTTCAACAGCCCTCAAGTGCAGGGATTCATCGACCTGATCGATTGCCAACTGGCCAACGCCGTCGACTTCAACAGCTTTCCGATTCGTTAAGAACGCGATTAAAGATCGCAGCTTTCGGCAGTTTCTACAGGGCATGGGTACCTCTGTAGAAGGTGCCGGAGGCTGCGATCTTTTTTTGCCTGTAAACCTGACATTGGTCCCCTGGACTTCCCGAATATTGGCTGTTTGTTTGTTATGGGTGACGGACTAGATTGGTCCCGGACAACTCACCCATTGCAGGTAATGAACCATGAACGTTTTGCGCTTCTGTACTGCCCCTTTTGTTGCCCTGGCGCTGGTCGTTTCCGCCTCGGCGTTCGCCCATGAAGCCGGTGGTCCTTCGGAAAAGGTCACGGTGTTGCAAGATCAAATGCTGCAAAACGCGCCTGGCAAAAAAGCCATGATGATCGAAGTCGACTACAAGCCAGGGCAATCCTCCATTGCACACAAACATGAGGGCACGGCCATGGCCTACGTGTTATCCGGGGCCGTCACTTCTCAGGTGAAGGGCGAAAAAGAGCGGACCTATAAGGCCGGTGAGTATTGGTACGAACCGGCCGGTTCCGAGCACCTGGTGTCGAAAAACGCCAGCAAAACGAAGCCTGCAAAGCTATTGGTGTTCATGGTGCTCTCACCGGACGAGAAAGTGCTGATCCCGTTGGAAAACTGATGGCTGAACGTACAGCCATAAACAAAAAAGCCCGAATCATTGATTTGGGCTTTTTTATATCTGCCGGCAATTAACCGAAAAGTTTTAAATCAAACAAAACTATTGCCCGGCGGATAACTACGGATATTGGCTACTGCATGGGAGTCAAGCGGTTTAGTCTGGAATGACGGCCGCTTAAAACCGGCTATTTAACTTTCCGACTGATGTTGTTTCACTGGAGAAACACCATGAAACTCGCGCTTGTCAGTACCTTGACAATGACCGTCCTAATAGCCGGCTGCTCCATACCCACCGCTCCTTCGGCGGTTTCTTCTCTGGACGGCATGTTCACCCAGCCGGTCGGACGTAGCAATGCCACGAGCATTCCCAACGCCCACAATGTTTCGCTGGGCATCGTCTACAGCCACAACACCCAGGCCAACCGCGCCTACCTGCAGGATTACCAGGCCAACGCCGGTACCGGTTTCGGCCAGAGCCTGCTGGTGCAGCCGATTCACGATGCCTACGTAGCCACCTCCCAACCCGACCTGGCCGTGGATTGGGTCAAGGCCTCGTTGCAACGCCAGTTCGGCTCGGTCACGGTGTACCCGGACATGCAAAGCCTGAAGGCGGCCAAACCGGACGTGGTCGGCATCGTCGACAGCCGCAGCCAGTTGATGACATCGCGCAGCTCGGACATCGAGGCGAAGGTCAGCGTGGACTTCTACGACAAAAACCTGGGTTACATCGGTACGGCGCAAGGGCATGACGCCAAGGCGATGAGTCCAGTGTGGGCGGACTACAAGCGCAGTGAAGAAATCGTCGCGGATATTAACGAACAGCAAAACGTGCAAGTAAGAGCACTGCAGAAGTTTGACCAGTCACTCAGCAATTTATTGACCAAGCCGACAAGTAACGTTTCGATGATCGACAAAACCAAAGAGCAACAACTGTATTGAGACTGCGACAATCAATGTGAGCAAGCCCCGATTTGGACAGGAAGGGTTTGCTCACAATTAATCAATGCCACGACTTTTAAATAGCGATACCTTCTGTTCCGCGCAACAGCGCCAATAACCATTTTTTCGGACAAGGACGTCTACATGACTAAAGACCAGGAAAGATCCTTCATCGCCCGTATCACTTGCGCTGGAATCAACATGACATTTTTTGACGAGTTGTTGAGCCCGGGGCATTTCCAATTCAACGGACGCAGTTCTCCACTACCTCCAAATATAGTGTCGACATTTGAAGCCTACGATCCAGCCACCCAAACAATGCTCCCTGTAGGCCGAAGAAAAATGAAGACCATGGTCGTCCACTTCAAGTGCTATGACGACTACTACAACATTCAGATTGTGAGCGAAGCCTACTATCAGAAATATTTCAGCAAGGACGGGCAAGGCGTACTGGGTGCCTATCCGGCCGCCGGCGGTGATACCACCTCCTTCAATTTACTGAGCGGCAATCATCAAATCATCACTCTGGATGATTTGAACAGCTCCCAAGCGGCCCTTCACTTGAAAGCGCGTAACGCCGGCATCATCAAAAAGGAAATCTGGCGCGACCCGGCGTACAGCACTTGTTTCACCGATAAATCCGGAGACATCGCCACGTTCGAGCTGGATATTCTGGAAAGGCACGTCGCTACACCCGAACGCTCTACCCCCTACACCTGAGTGATCGATCCCTGGGCCGACGTGTTGTCCGCCCTCAAATAAAAAAAGCCCCGCATCTTTCGATGCGGGGCTTTTTCATTCAACGCCTGATCAGGCCGCCGGTTCCAGCTCGGCGACCGCAGCGGCAGGAACTGCCGCTTGACCGCTCAATGCCAGGTCCAGCAGTTCGCGGTTGGCCACCGCGTACATGGCGTAGTCAGTGCCGCTGGCGGCACGGATTTCCACCAGCATGGCGCGCCAGCGCTCGATCATGCCCTCGTTCTGCTGCATCCACAGCTCCAGACGTGTTTCCACGTCCAGGGTGCCGTCACCCTGCTGCAGGACCGAGATGGTGATCGCACGTTGCTGCCAGTCGACGTCATCGCGGAACGCTTCGCGGGCCAGCGCCTGCCAGTTGTTTTCAACCGGCAGAGCGCTGATCTGTTGCAGGTACCAGGTAATGTCCAGCGCACTGCCCACGGCGAAGTAGGCCTTGGCCACCTCAGCCGGATCCTGGCCAGTCACGTCGGAAGCCTCGATGATCGGCAGCAGGGTGTACAGGTGCGAAGTACCCGCCACCATACGCGCCAGCAACTCCGGCACACCGGCTTCGACATACGCCTGATAACGGGTTTGCCAGGTTTCGCGGATCTCGCCACTGAGCAACTCGTCCAGCTTGAGACCCAACTCCTTCAGGTGCGGACCGAAGTGTGCGACGTCACGGGCAGCGTTCTGCTCGTTGCGTCGGGCGCGCAGGAACCAGCGCGTGGCGCGACGGCCCAGGCGCATCAGTTCGTCCATCAGCTCCAGTTGCACGTCGGCGGAGACCTGGTAGTCCAGGGCTTCAATCTGACGGAACCAGTGCGGGAGGTGGAAAATATCGCGCACGATCACATAAGCGCCCGCCACGTTCGCCGGGCTCATGCCGGTCGACTCTTTGAGTCGTTGAACGAAGGTAATGCCCATGTGGTTGACCAGATCGTTGGCGATCTGGGTGCTGACGATTTCGCGCTTGAGGCGGTGACGGCGCATGGCTTCGGAGAACTTGCTCACCAGGGTCGGCGGGAAAGCGGTTTCCATGTCGCGGGTCAGGTAGTCATCGTCCGGCACCAGGGAGCCCAGCAGCTGCTCCTTGAGGTCGATCTTGCTGTAGGAAATCAGTACCGACAGCTCGGCCCGGGTCAAGCCATGGCCTGCCGCGATGCGTTCGTTGAGCTGGTCTTCCGACGGCAGGAACTCGATGGCGCGATCGAGTTTGCCGCGACCTTCCAGATCGTTCATCAGACGCTTGTACTCGGCAATCCGCGGCAAGGCGCGACGGGCCGCCAGGGACAGGGCCTGGGTCTGCTTGTAGTTGTTGCCCAGCACCAGACCACCGACTTCGTCGGTCATGCTCGCCAGCAACTGATTACGTTGCTTGTCGGTCATGTCGCCGGCCTGAACCACTTCGTTCAGCAGGATCTTGATGTTCACTTCGTGGTCGGAGCAGTCCACGCCACCGGCGTTGTCGATGAAGTCGGTGTTGGAGCCGCCGCCATTGAGGCCGAACTCCACACGACCCAGTTGGGTCATGCCCAGGTTACCGCCCTCGCCCACCACTTTGCAGCGCAGTTCGTTGCCGTTCACGCGCAGCGCATCGTTGGCCTTGTCGCCGACATCGGCGTGGCTTTCGCTGCTGGCCTTGACGTACGTACCGATACCGCCGTTCCACAACAGGTCCACCGGCGCCTTGAGCAAGGCATTGAGCAGTTCGGTCGGGGTCAGCTTGTCAGCCTTGATGTCGAAGCGTTCCTGCATCTGCGGGGAAATCGCGATGCTTTTCGCGCTGCGCGAGAAGATCCCGCCGCCTTCGGACATGAGGCTGGTGTCGTAATCCGACCAGGCCGAACGCGGCAGGTCGAACAGGCGCTGACGCTCGGCGAAGCTGGTGGCCGGATTCGGATTCGGGTCGATGAAGATGTGCAGGTGGTTGAACGCAGCGACCAGTTGCAGCTTGTCGGACATCAACAAGCCGTTACCGAACACGTCACCGGCCATGTCGCCGACACCGACCACGGTGATGCTGTCTTTCTGGACGTTGATGCCGCGCTCGCGGAAGTGGCGTTGTACGCCGACCCACGCGCCCTTGGCGGTGATGCCCATTTTCTTGTGGTCGTAACCGGCCGAACCACCGGACGCAAACGCGTCGCCCAGCCAGAAGCCGTAGTCGATGGCGATGCCGTTGGCGATGTCGGAGAAGGTCGCAGTGCCCTTGTCCGCCGCCACGACCAGGTACGGGTCATCGTCGTCATGACGCACGACGTTGGCCGGCGGCACCAGAGCGCCGTCTTTCAGGTTGTCGGTGATGTCCAACAGGCCCGAAATGAAGATGCGGTAGCAGGCGATGCCCTCGGCCGCGATCTCGTCACGGCTGCCGCCCAGTGGCAGGCGACGCGGCAGGAAGCCGCCCTTCGCGCCGACGGGCACGATGACCGAGTTCTTCACTTGCTGGGCTTTTACCAGGCCCAGGACTTCGGTACGGAAGTCTTCTTCACGGTCGGACCAGCGCAGACCACCGCGAGCGACGTTGCCGAAGCGCAGGTGCACGCCTTCGACGCGCGGCGAGTAAACGAAGATTTCGAACTTCGGTACTGGCTTTGGCAGCTCTGGAATCAGGTGCGGGTTGAACTTGAAGCTGAAGTAGGACTTGTTATGACCGTTGGCGTCGGTCTGGTAGAAGTTGGTGCGCAGGGTCGCCTTGATCAGGTCCAGGTAGCGACGCAGGATGCGGTCTTCGTTCAACACCTGGACGTCGTCCAGTGCGCTCAGGATCGCTTGTTCCAGACGTTGCTGCTTGTCTTCCAGGTCATCGCTGGTGAGCTTGCGCGCCAGGTAGAAACGGGTCTTGAACAACCGGGTCAGCTCGCGAGCGATGTCAGTGTGGTTGTTCAGGGTGCTGGCGATGTAACCCAGATCGAAGCCCAGGCGGATCTGCTTCAGGTAACGGGCGTAGGCACGCAGCAGCGCCACGTCACGCCATGGCAGGCCGGCGGTCAGCACCAGACGGTTGAACGCATCGTTCTCGGCATCGCCGCGCACGATGTGGACGAACGCGTCCTGCAGGGTGTCATTGAGTTGCTGGATGTCCAGCTCCAGGCCTTCAGCGGCGGTGAACGCGAAGTCGTGAATCCAGAACTCGCGGCCATTGGTGTGACGCAGGCGATACGGGAACTCACCCAGCACGCGCAGACCGAGGTTTTCCAGGATCGGCAGCACGTCGGACAGCGCCAGCGGGGTATCGGCGTGGTACAGCTTGCAATGCAGCTCACGCTGGCCGGAAACCTGGCCCAGCGGCTGATAGAAACTCATCACCAGCGGATTTTTTTCGCTCAGGCTCAGCAGGTGTTGCATGTCGACCACAGCCGAATGGGCGGCGAAACGCTCGCGGTAACCGGCCGGGAAACCTTTCGGGAAATCAGCCAGCACGTTGGTGCCATGGGCTTCGCCGAAGCTTTCGACCACCAGGCTGGCGTAGTCGTCCTGCCAGCTGCGGCAGGCCTGCACCACTTCTTTTTCCAGCAGCAGCGGGTCGATGTCGATGCGGTTTTTCGGGTCGACGCGCAAGATCAGTTGCACGCGGGCCAGCACGGATTCGGAGAAGAAGGTCCAGAACTCGCAATCGGAGGCTTTCAGGCGATCCATCAGCACTTGCTGGATCTTCTGCCGCACTTCGGTGGAGTAGATATCACGCGGCACGTAGGCCAGGCAGTAGCAGAAGCGGCCGTACGGGTCTTTGCGCAGGAACACGCGAATCTTGTTGCGTTCCTGGATCTGCACGATCGACATCACGGTGCTGAACAGCTCGTCCACCGGGGTCTGGAACAGATCGTCGCGCGGCAGCACTTCAACCACCTGCGCCAGTTCCTTGCCCAAGTGAGCCTTGGCCTGGAAGCCGGAGCGGCGTTCGATTTCCTCGACCTTGCGACGGATGTACGGGATGACCCGCACGCTCTCGCCATACACCGACGAGGTGTACAGGCCCATGAAGCGGCATTCCTTGATGACGTTGCCGTTGGCGTCGATTTCACGGATCGACACGTAATCCGGGTAAGCCGGACGGTGTACACGGCTCGGGTGCGCAGCCTTGGCGAACGACAACAGGGTCGGTTCGCGCAGGTAGTTCACCGCGTAGTCCTCGATGCGCAGGTCATCGTAGGTCAGGCCGGTACGCAGCAATTTGGTCAGGCCGAGGAAGGAATTCTGGTCGTAGACGATGTGACCGCCATCGGCCTCATCGCGCACCACGAACTCTTCATAGCCCAGGAACGTGAAGTGATTGCCCACCAGCCATTCCAGAAAGCTCTTGATCTCGGCCTTTTCGCCGGCATCGACCGCGAACTGGCTGTTGTCCAGGCCGGTAAGGATTTCCTGGACCTTGGCTTTCATCGGTTCGAAGTCGGCCACCGCGACGCGTACTTCACCGAGCACTTGCTCCAGCTCTTTGGCCAGTACGTTCAATTCGGCGGTGTTGGCGCAACGGTCGATTTCCAGGTACATCAACGACTCTTGCAGGATGCCGTCGCCCTGGGTGCCTTTCGGCAGGATTTCCAGCAACTCGCCCTTGCTGCCGCGACGCACGCTCAGCACGGTGGTTTGCAGGGTATGGATGCTGTAGCCGCGACGGTTCAGCTCGGTACGCACCGAGTCCACCAGGAACGGCAGGTCATGGTGCAGCACTTCGACCGCGGTGTGGGTCGACTGCCAGCCATGACGCTCGTAATCGGGGTTGTAGACGCGCACTTGCGGTTGCGCGTGATCGAAGCGCTCAAGCAGGCGCCACGCAGAAAGGGTACAGCCAGCGAGGTCGGACAACCGACGCTGGGTCAGTTCATCCAGGGAAATGATGCCGAAGAATTGTTCAGCAAACAGCGCCACTTGTGGCAGTGCCTGTTCACTGATGTGCTGCGCCAGTGCCGCTTGCAGTTGGTGCTGGAAGTCGGCTTTGCTGGCTGCGGTGAAGAACGCCATCTGTGGTACTCCGCTTGGGCTTGTTATTGATGGAAGCGTCGCGTGCAAAACCCCTGTTCGGGGCAACCCGTCACCCTGTTCCTGATTCTCGGGCAGAGGAAACAGGACGACAGGTGGGTGAAGCTGGACGAGACACTCAGGTCACATTCACCTTCCATGGATGGGCATCTGCAAAAACGACTGGGCTGCGTGCAGCTCAATGCCTTTACAGGTGCTCATCCGTTGCGCAGCTTAACGAGTGCGGCAAGGCCCGTGCTTGCGGTGCTGCGACATATTCGGTCAACGGTACGCTGCTTGGTGGCGACGCCATCGAACAACACTAGCAGCAGTACGGGAAAATGACGGATTTCAAGGCTGTTTTACCCGGCATCCGTGTCAGAAATGACTAATGAGTGAAATCCGTTCACGGATGAAGCGACCCAGGGTTTGCGCCCCCGGAGCACGTGCAGGGTGGGGATTGGTTAGCGCGTATCTCGATGAGCCCGGGGCGTCTTGAGTCTGCCGTTGCTAAAAACAACTTACGCCGTGCAGAACGGCTAACTCCTTACATTCTTATTTCGTCTTTTGACTCGATCAAAAATAACCGGACGATATTCTCCACCGGGATACTGCTCAAGCGCAGACTTCGTTTTTATCACCCCAAAGAAATACTCACCGGAATAAGTTTCGCCAACACCCAGCCTTTCAAACACACCATAAGTATTGATAGTTGCAACCTTCCCTTTGTAGGCTTTCACTGGACGCTTCACAAGGCGATTAAAGCTCTCAGCGTATGAAATATCCGCTATCCCATACCGGTTTTTTTCTATATCTGCCGAGTTACACACGACCATCCGTACACTTTCAAATCTATCAATACGAACCCCGTGACGCTTGGCGAGGCTAACGAGTTCCAACCCGCTTAACCCCTCTGCCAGCCCCCCTGCAATCCCATGCCCATCAATGGTTAGCCTAGGGCGGCCCTTGTAAACATCTTCGAATGTAAAGATACCGTCAGAGAGCCTTGTTACATTTCTTACAGGCTTGAGCTGAATGCCAGCCTCAAAAGAGTACGCTAGCGCCTTAGTCTTCGAAAGAAACTGACTTAATGCAGAAACAATATGCCCCGTCGGATCACTCCGATTTATCGGATCGCCCTGACAATACGCATACGGATTTAAACCACCCTCACCAAACGGACTCAAACTGTCAGGACTGTTAAATCGCATCAGCACCGAATTAAACGCTCGATAGCCATTACCCAGCAAATAATGTCCTGTCACCGGATCCGGCGGTTGACCATTGAAACCTAACAAATTTCCAACGCCACTCGCGGCAGGGTGAAAACCAAAAGGAGAGTACGCAATGCTGCGCTGTTGGGTCGCCTTTAGCGTATTGAATATGGAGCGCTGCCGATCTGTCACCAACAATGTGCTATCGACCTTATTGCCAAGACGCTGTTGCTGTGCCAGCAACTGATCCCCGTGCTGAACGATCGATATCTGCACGTCGTCTTGAACCTCGGTTACCGGGCGACTTTCGCAGTAAAAACGCTGACAAACGGGGCCTTCCACCTGCCGGTGGTGGGTCAAGCGATTCAGTGGGTCATATTGATAGCGAATGACCGGTGTTTTCTGCTGGGATGACATCGAAGACTCTGGCAGTTCGCGATAATGGGCAAGCATCACTGTCGAACCTTTCATTGAGCGCGGCAACTAGCAGAACTAATAGTCCCAACACCCCAGCAAAAAAGTTCCGACACTGGCAAAATCGCGCTTTGCCCGCCAACACTGCGCCCAGCGCCAGGATTCCTCCATGCAAATGACCACCCCCCTCTTGATCGTCAACCCGTGCGATGAAGAAGAAGACAACATGGCCATGCTCTGCTGCCACAGTGACAAGAGCGAAATGTTCCTGATGACCCGCTACCCCGACGAGGACGAGCTGGAAATCACGCTCGATGGCGAGCCGTCGACCCTCGATGGGGTGAAAGTCACCCTGAGCCCTACCCTGCTGAAGATCGAAATTGCTGCAACGGATGCCGATGCGTTGAATGGGGATGATGTGCTGGAGATCACTCACAGCACCGATGCGAGTGATCTGGCGGAAGTTGAGGAAACCTTGAAGAACATTCTCAAGGGGACCGGGACTTACATCAGCAACATTTGACGGTGCCTGAGCAGGCTTCATCGCGGGCAAGCCCGCTCCCACAAGGTCTGGATGTGCAGCAAAGATAGTGAGCACACCGCAGATAACTGTGGGAACGGGCTTGCCCGCGATAACGTCGTGAAGCCCCAACCTGCCTCCCTGCCTGTCAAGGTTATGGCGCCTCGCCAATCATTTCCCCCACTTTGCGCAAAATGCCGTTAGTCGCCGCCCCCTGCGATGGATTAAAGTAACGCCCCCAGCCCTGGCGTTATTCGAACGCCTTCGGTCACCCTTTCCAGGAACAGTCATCGATGGAACATCGTGAAGCGCTGCTCGCGCTGCGAACCTTTCTTTCAACGCAGATTCTCGGCCAGGAAAAACTCATCGAGCGCTTGCTCATCGCCCTGCTTGCCGACGGCCACATGCTGGTCGAGGGCGCCCCTGGCCTGGCCAAGACCAAGGCCATCAAAGAACTGGCCGAAGGCATCGAAGCACAGTTCCATCGCATTCAGTTCACCCCCGACCTGTTGCCCGCCGACATCACCGGCACAGAGATCTATCGCCCCGAAACCGGCAGCTTCGTCTTCCAGCAAGGTCCGATCTTCCACAACCTGGTGCTGGCGGACGAAATCAACCGGGCCCCGGCCAAGGTTCAGTCGGCCTTGCTCGAAGCCATGGCCGAGCGCCAGGTCAGTGTCGGGCGCAGCACTTATGAGCTGTCGCCGCTGTTTCTGGTGATGGCCACGCAAAACCCCATCGAGCAGGAAGGCACCTACCCGCTGCCCGAAGCCCAGCTCGACCGTTTCCTGATGCACGTGAAAATAGGCTTCCCCGATGCCGCCGTCGAGCGGCGGATCCTGCAGCAGGCTCGCGGCGAAGCGCTGAACGGCGAGACCAAGCCCGAACGCAGGGTCAGCCAGCAGGCCATCTTTGCCGCGCGCAAGGAAATCCTCGGCTTATACATGGCCGATGCCGTGGAGGAATACCTGGTGCAACTGGTCATGGCCACGCGGACACCGGCCAAATTCGACCCGGAGATGGCCGAATGGATTGCGTACGGCGCCAGTCCTCGCGGTTCAATTGCCCTCGACCGTTGCGCCCGCGCCCACGCCTGGCTGGCCGGGCGCGACTTCGTCAGCCCGGAAGACATCCAGGCCGTGCTGTTCGATGTGCTGCGCCACCGCATCATTCTGTCCTTTGAAGCCGAAGCCGCAGGGATCGACCAGGATCGGGTGGTCCAGCGGATTCTCGACGTCGTAGCCGTCGCTTGACCCCGATGAACGTCCCCCTGCCGTCCCAACCGGGTATCCGCATCACGCTCGCCGAGCTGATCGAGATGCGCCATCGCGTACGTGAAGTGCAATTGTTCTCCACGCCCAGCCAGCGCAGCCCGCTGATCGGCCTGCACCACTCCAAGCTGCGCGGACGTGGCGTGGATTTCGATCAGGTGCGGGTCTACCAGGCCGGTGACGACGTGCGCACCATCGACTGGCGCGTCACCGCGCGAACTCAAGAGCCGCACACCAAGCTGTTCCATGAAGAGCGCGAGCGGCCGATCTTCATCATGGTCGAGCAAAGCCGGCGCCTGTTTTTCGGCTCCGGGCTGATGTTCAAGTCGGTGCTCGCCGCCCAGGCTGCAAGCCTGATCGGTTGGGCGGCGCTGGGTCATAACGATCGGGTCGGCGGGCTGGTGTTCGGCGACAACGAGCATTACGAAATCAAACCCCGGCGCAGCAAGCAGAGCCTGCTGCAATTGCTCAACCGACTGGTGCGCGTCAACCAGTCCCTGAACACCGAAAGCGAGCCGTCCCGCGATGCCTTCGGCATTGCCTTGCGCCGTGCCCGGGAAGTGTTGCGCCCGGGCAGCCTGGTGATCGTGATCTGCGACGAGCGGGCCCTGTCCGAAAGCGCCGAACAGCAGTTGAGTTTGTTGTCGCGCCATTGCGACCTGTTGTTGCTACCACTGTCCGACCCGCTGGATCATGCCCTGCCCGCCGCCGGGCTGTTGCGCTTTGCCGAACGTGGCGCACAACTCGAACTCGACACGCTGAACTTCGATCTGCGCCAGACCTATCGTGCCCAGGCCGAAGTGCGCATTGCCCGCTGGGAGTTGCTCGCGCAAAAGCTGCGCGTGTTGTTGATGCCGTTGAGCACCCAAAGCGAGATGGTCGAACAATTGCGCGAATACCTGAACCCACAGAAACCGGGGAAAGGTCGATGAACGGTCTCGATCAACTGCAACCGCTGATTACCCCGCCGGCCATCGGGTTCTGGCCACCGGCGCCGGGCTGGTGGTCACTGCTGTTGCTGCTGCCTTTGATCGGTTTCGGCCTGTGGAAGCTGCGACGCTTGATTCCCGACAAACGCCCGATCGTGCGCGCCGAACAGCCGCTGGACCCGGTGCGCCTCGCCGCACTGGCGGAACTGGCGCTGATGCCCAAGCCCTACGACGGCGCACCGGCAGGCGCCTGGCTGCAACAGCTCAACGGCCTGCTCAAGCGCCTGTGCCGCAACCACTATCCCTACAGCCAGAGCCACACCCTCAATGGGCGCAAATGGCTGGCATTTCTGGACAACCGCTGCCCGGCGGCCGGCCTGACCCGCTGGATGGTGCTGGTCGAAGGGGCCTACAAGCCCGAATGCAAACTCGACGACAAGGCCATCGCCGGCCTGACCCAAGCCGTCGAAATCTGGATTCGCAAACATGTTTGAGTTCGCCTGGCCATGGATCTTCGTCCTGCTGCCGCTGCCGTGGCTGATGCGCATCCTGTTGCCGGTGGCCGACAGCGGCGAGCCGGCGCTCAAAGTCAGCTTCCTCAGTGACCTCGAAGGGCTGGCCCGCCGCCGTGCTCGCGCGAACCTGCCGGCCTGGCGCCAACAGGCACCGTTCATGCTGCTGTGGTTGATGCTGCTGATCGCCGCCGCGCGTCCGCAATGGCTGGGCGAGCCGCTACCGATTGCCGCCAGCGGCCGTGATCTGCTAGTGGCGGTGGACGTGTCCGGCTCCATGGACTTCCCCGACATGCAATGGGAGGACGATGACGTCAGCCGCCTTGCGCTGGTCCAGCATCTGCTCGGCGACTTCCTCGAAAGCCGCGAAGGTGATCGGGTCGGCTTGATCCTGTTTGGCAGCCAGGCGTACCTGCAAGCGCCACTGACGTTCGACCGCCATACCGTGCGTGTCTGGCTCGACGAGGCGCGCATCGGCATCGCCGGCAAGAACACCGCCATCGGCGACGCCATTGGTCTGGCCATCAAGCGCTTGCGCCAGCGTCCGGCGCAAAGCCGCGTATTGATACTGGTGACGGACGGCGCCAACAACGGCGGCCAGATCGACCCGCTGACCGCTGCGCGTCTGGCGGCCAAGGAAGGGGTGAAAATCTACCCGATCGGCATCGGCGCCGACCCGGAGCAAAGTGGCACCCTGGGATTCCTCGGGATCAACCCGAGCCTGGACCTGGACGAACCCTCCCTCAAAGCCATCGCCGAAACCACGGGCGGCCAGTACTTCCGGGCCCGTGACGGCAAGGAACTGCAAGCGATCAAGGACACCCTCGACCAACTGGAACCGGTGGCACAGCAACCGACCCAGGCCCGCCCGGCCGAGACCCTGTATCAGTGGCCTTTGGCGCTGGCACTGTTGTTGAGCATGCTGTTGGTGGCCCGCGAGCTCTGGCCGGATAACCCGCTGCACCGTTTGTTTACCAAGGATCTGTTTTTGCAAACGCAACTGCCCGACTGGCGAGAGCGGCTCAAGCGCCTGCGCCTGCGGAGGCGTCGATGAGCGCACTCTGGCCCTACTGGTTCCGCCCCTGGTGGCTGTTATTGCTGCCACTGCTTGGCTGGCTGCTCTGGCAACTCTGGCATCGGCAGAAGCGTGCCGGGCGCTGGCAGATGATTCTGCCCCCGGCCTTCCATGCGGCATTGCTCAGTGGCGGTAACGGACGCGACAGCAAACTGCCATGGATCGCCCTCGGCGTGGCCTGGCTACTGACCGTATTCGCACTGTTGGGACCGAGCTGGGAACGTGTCGAGCAACTGAGCCAGAAACCCGCCGACCCGTTGGTGGTGCTGCTGGAGTTGACCCCCGAGATGCTCGCCACCGACGTTCAGCCCAACCGGCTGGAACAGGCCCGGCGCAAGCTCTTCGACCTGCTGCAAAATCGCAGTGATGCGCAGACGGCCATCGTCGTATACGCCGGCAGTGCCCATACCCTGGTGCCCCTGTCGGACGATTTGGCCACCAGCCGCAATCTGCTCGATGCACTCAAGCCGTCGCTGATGCCCGAAGCCGGCCATCGCGCCGACCTCGCGGTGGTCAAGGCGCTGACGTTGCTGCAGCAGGCCGCGCTCGGCGATGGCCGGATCCTGTTGATCGGCTCGTCCCTCACGGAACAGGAACGCCTGGAGATTCGCCGTGCGCTGAGCGGCAAGACAACGCAGTTTCTGATGCTCGGCATCGGCACCGCCGAAGGTGCGCCGATCACTCAGGACGATGGCAGTTTTCTCAAGGACGAACAAGGCGCGATTCTGGTGCCGCGCCTGGACGACGCCGGCCTCAAAGCCTTCGCCAATGACCTGGATGGACATTACCGCCACGCGCGCCTGGACGATGCCGATCTGCGTGAGCTCGGCCTGCTCGACGGCCCGCGAAACCTGCGCAACGACGGCCAGACCCTGCGCCTGGACACCTGGGCCGATCAGGGTTACTGGTTGCTGCTGCCCTTGTTGCTGCTGGCGGCCTGCGCCGGCCGGCGCGGCTGGCTGTTCTGCCTGCCGCTGTTGCTGGCGCTGCCACAACCGAGCTATGCCTTCGACTTCCAGGACCTGTGGCTGCGCCCCGACCAACAGGGTCAACACTTGCTCATGCAGAAACGCCCGGCAGAAGCGGCACAGCATTTCGAAGATCACCAATGGCAAGGCGTGGCCCTTTACGAGGCTGGCGACTACACCGGCGCCGCCCAGCGGTTCGCCGAAGGCAATGACGCCCATGCCCACTACAATCGTGGCAATGCCCTGGCCAAGAGTGGTGAACTGGAAGCGGCGCTGGATGCTTACGACCAGGCACTGGAACGCCAACCGGACTTGCGCCCGGCCCTGACCAACAAGGCGCTGGTGGAAAACCTGCTCAAGCAGAAGCAGACCCCGCCTGCCGCCGAGCCGGACAAGGCCTCCAGTGAAGAGCCACAGACGCCGCCCCAGGAATCTCCGTCCAGCGCTGCGGCACAACCGTCGAGCACGGGCGAACCGAAAACCGAGGGCGAGGACGCCCAATCCACCACCGAACAACAGCCAGCCCGCCCGGCCCGCCCCGGCAGCAATGAAGTACCGGGCAGCGAACCGGGGGATGAACAGCACACCACGCCACCCATGCGTCCGGCCAACGACAGCATCGAAGGCGAACAACAGCAGGCGCTGGAGCAATGGCTGCGGCAGATCCCGGATGACCCCGGCGAATTGCTCAGACGCAAATTCTGGTACGAACAGCAACAACATCAGGATCAGGGAAAAACTCGATGACCCGCTTCACCGCCTACATGCTCGCCTCGATGCCGGCCTTGCTGATCTGCACCGTTCAGGCCCAGGCAGCCGAACTGGTCGCCAGCGTCGATCGCACGCGCCTGAGCTCCGGAGAGACGATCGAACTGACCCTGGAGTCCTCCGACGTCACGCAGTTCGGCAAGCCGGACCTGGCGCCGCTGGAGCCGCTGTTCGACGTGCGCGGCACACGCCAGGTCAACCAGTTGAACACCCTCAGTGGCGACAACCGCGCCACGACCCGCTGGATCGTCACGCTGCTGCCGAAACAAACGGGCAGCGTGGTGATTCCGCCGCTGAAACTGGGTGAGGTCGAGAGCCAGCCGATCACCGTACAAGTGGTGGAAAGCGAAACCCAGGACAACCCGAACAAACAGGCCCCGGTCTTCATCGACGCCAGCCTCGATCAGAGCAGCGTGTACGTGCAGGCTCAGGCGATCCTGACGTTGCGCATCTACCACTCGGTGTCGCTGTACGACGACAGCAGCCTGCCACCGTTGCAGGTTCCCGATGCACGCATCGAGCAGCTCGGCGAATCGCGCACCTACGAGAAAGACATCAACGGTGTGCGCCACGGCGTGATCGAAATGCGCTATGCGATCTACCCGCAGCACAGTGGCGAATTGATCATCCCGGCGCAGATCTTCAATGCCGCGCTGGTGGATGCACAACCCGCCCCGGACGCCACGCCGCAGTCGCCGAAATCCGGCAAACTGATGCGCGTCAGCTCCAGTGAACTGCTGCTGACGGTCAAAGCCAAGCCCATCACCTACCCCGCCGACCTGCCTTGGCTGCCGGCACGTAGCCTGACCTTGAGCGAGAACTGGAATCCGGAGCCCGATCATGTGCAGGTCGGTGACTCGCTGACCCGCAGCCTGATCGTCAAGGCCGAAGGCCTTGGCAGCGCACAGCTGCCGCCATTGCCCGGCACCGAAGCCAGTGGTCTGCGTCGTTATCCGGATCAACCGGTGCTCGGCAACCAGAACAGCGACCGCGGCCTGGTCGGCAGTCGCGAAGACCGTGAGGCGCTGGTGCCATCCCGTAGCGGCTCGATCGAGTTGCCATCGGTCGAAGTGGTCTGGTGGAACACCTTTGAAGACCATCTGGAACACAGCAGCCTGCCTGCCAGAACCCTGCAGGTCTCGGTCAATCCGAGCCTGATGGTCGACACGCCGGCCGGCACTTCTCCGGCCAACGCCACGGTCGACAGCGAGACCCTGTGGCGCTGGAAACTCAGCACCCTGATCCTCGCTTGCACCACTCTGCTGGGCTTCGGCCTGTGGTGGCGCGCACGCTGGCAACCGGCGATCGCGCGAGCCGCACAAACCGGCCCGAGCCCGCGCACCGTACTGGACGACCTCAAGCGCGCCTGCCAGGCCAACGACCCCCACGCCACGCGCCAGGCCCTCGACGCCTGGGCCCGCCAGCAACCGGAAACCCTGGCCGACATGGCCGCCCGCTTCGTCCCCCTGTCCGACGCCCTCGACGGCCTGAACGGCGCGCTCTACAGCGAAACCGGCCAACACTGGCAAGGCGAGGAACTGTGGCGGGCGATCCGCACCATCCCGATTGCCGAGCGGGTCCAGGACCCGGTGGGTGATAGTGGTTTGCCGCCGCTTTATCCCAAATAAACACCTGTCTTTATGGCAGGAGGCTTTTGTGGCGAGGGAGCTCGTGCTTTTTTGCCAGTAAACTCTCCCCCTTTCGCCGCTGTCATGTGTCCCCGCGGCCATCACCTTTTATCTAGCGGAGTTGCCCTTGCGTCTGTTCCACACCTCCGACTGGCACCTCGGGCAGAACCTGCACGGCCAGGATCGCGATTTCGAGCACGGTTGTTTTCTCGACTGGCTGCTGCGTCAGCTCAAGCTGGATCAGCCCGATGTGCTGCTGATCGCCGGCGACATCTTCGACACGGTCAATCCGCCGGTCAAAGCCCAGGAGCGTCTCTACGACTTCATCGTCAGCGCCCACGAGCAGCAGCCATTGCTGACCATCGTGATGATTGCCGGCAACCACGACTCCGGCTCACGCATCGAACTGCCGGCGCCGTTGATGCGTCGCTTGCGCACCCATGCCTTGGGCCGCGTGCTGTGGCTGGATGACGGCCAGCTCGATGCCGAGCGCCTGTTGCTGCCATTGCCGGACGCCAGCGGTGAAATCGCCGGCTGGTGCCTGGCGCTACCGTTCCTGCGCCCTGCTGAAGTCACCGGCTCGCATCTGGGTGACAACTACTTGCGCGGCATTGGCCAGGTCCATGAATGGCTGATCGAAGCGGCCAACGCCAAACGCCAGCCGGGTCAGGCGCTGGTCGCCATCAGCCATGCGCACATGGCCGGAGGTTCGGTCTCGGAAGACTCCGAGCGCAGCCTGATCATCGGCAACGCCGAAGCCCTGCCCGCCAGCCTGTTCGGGCCGAGCATCAGCTACGTGGCCCTCGGTCACTTGCACAAGCCGCAGAAGGTCAACGGCGAGGAGCGCATTCGCTACAGCGGCTCGCCGATTCCGTTGTCGTTCTCCGAAATCGGCTACCAGCACCAGATTCTCGACATCACCCTCGACGGCGAAACCCTGGTCAGCGTCGAACCCAAGCTCATCCCCCGCGCGGTGAACCTGCAGCGCCTCGGCCCGGCGCCGCTGGCAGAGATCCTGTTGCAATTGGCCGACCTGCCGAACATCGACCTGCTCGCCGACTTGCAGCGTCAACCCTGGCTGGAAGTCCGCGTGCGCCTTGACGAACCGCAACCGGACTTGCGCCATCAGGTGGAAAGCGCCCTGCAAGGCAAGGCTGTGCGCCTGGTGCGCATCGCCGCCGAATACGCCGGCAATGGCAGTCGTGACGGCGCCGAGGACGGTGCGGCGTTGATCGAACTGGACCAGCTCACGCCTCAGGAACTGTTCAGCCGTGCCTGGCAGGACAACTACGGCAGCGAAGTCGACGAGCAAACCCTCAAGGACTTTGCCGAGCTGCTGCAAGACGTGCAGATGGAGAGCGAACAGCCATGAAGATTCTCGCGATCCGCCTGAAAAACCTCGCCTCCCTGGCGGGGCCGTTTGAAATCGACTTCACCGCCGAACCCTTGGCCAGTGCCGGCCTGTTCGCCATCACCGGCCCGACGGGCGCCGGTAAAAGCACGTTGCTCGATGCCCTGTGCCTGGCGCTGTTCGGCGCGGTTCCACGCCTGAACAACACCGGCCGCGACGCCAAGGTGCCGGACGCCGATGGCGAAATCGGCACCGGTGACCCGCGCACCCTGCTGCGTCGCGGCACCGGTGAGGGCTATGCCGAAGTGGATTTCGTCGGCGTCGACGGCCGCCGCTATCGCGCACGCTGGGAAGCCAACCGCGCCCGGGAAAAGGCCAGTGGCAAGTTGCAAGCCAGTCGCCAGAGCCTGCGTGACATCGATCAGGATCAATTGCTGGCCAGCCAGAAAGGCGAATACAAGACCCAACTCGAAGCCGCCCTGGGCCTGAATTTCGAACAGTTCACCCGCGCCGTGCTGCTGGCCCAAAGCGAGTTCAGCGCCTTTCTCAAGGCCGATGACAACGACCGCAGCGAACTGCTGGAAAAACTCACCGACACCGCGCTCTACACCCGCCTCGGCCGTCGGGCCTTCGACAAGACCAAGGAAGCCCGCGAAGCGCACAAACTGCTGCAGGACCAGGCCAGCGGTGTCACCCCGTTGTCGTCCGAAGCCCGTGCGGAGCTGGATGAACGCTTCAACGAAGCGCAGCAACAGCTGAAGTTGCAGCAGGCGCAACTCAAGCAGCTTGAGCAGCAACACACCTGGCTCAAGGATCTTCGTCAATTGCAGGACGCGCAGCACGCAGCGACCGAGCAACTGCACAGCGCCCAACAGCAGTGGGAAGGTCTGGCCGACGAGCGCCTGAAGCTGACCCGGCTGGAACATCTCGCTCCACAGCGGCACCAGTTCGCCCGCAAAACCGAACTCGATGCACTGTTGACGCCACTGGCCGCGCAGATTGCTGCCCATACCCGGCAACAACATGAGCTGACTGAGCGTCAGACGGTGCTGGAGCACCATCTCACGGCCACGCAAACCGCCCTGAGCGAAGCCCAACAACGGCAATCCGAAAGTGCTCCACGACTGCGTCAGGCTTTCGAAGAGCAAAGCACCCTCGCCCGCCTGGCCAAGGAAGCCGCCCTCAGCGCCGACGCGAAGCACACGGCAGAACAGGCCTGTCTCCAGGGCCAAAGCGCCATTCAAAACTTGCTGGAAAAGCAGACCCAGGTTGCCGAGCGTTTGCAGCGCATCGCCACCGAGCTGGAACGCAGCGGCCATCTGGCATCGCTTGGCGATGCCTGGAATGCCTATAGAGACCGCCTGCAACAGTTGATGCTGATCGGCAACCGTCTAAACAAAGGCCAGGCCGAACTCGCGACCCTCGAACTCAACGCCACCCGCAGCGCCGAGGCGTTCGCATCACAAAAGCAGCAACTTGAAGTGCTGTTTAAAGAGGCCGGTGCCGAGCCGGACGCGGTGGCCGAGCAGATCGGCATCCTCGGCAACCTGTTGCAGGACAACCGTAAACAGCTGCGCACCGTCGAAGACCTGATGCGACTGTGGGCCAGCCAGCAGGAACTGGACAAGCGCGGCACCGAACTGCAACAACGCCAGCACGCCGCGCAACAGGAACGTGACCGGCTGACTCAGGACGGGGTAAAAACCAAGGCCGAACTGACGGTGGCCGAACAAACCTTCAACGTCACCCGAGAACTGCTGGAGCGCCAGCGTCTGGCCCGCAGCGCCAGTGTCGAAGAGTTGCGCGCGCAGTTGCAGGACGACCAGCCGTGCCCGGTCTGCGGCAGTCAAGAGCATCCTTACCATCAGCCCGAAGCACTGTTGCAAAGCCTCGGTCGCCACGACGAAAACGAACAGGCCAGCGCGCAACAAGCCGTCGACCAACTCAAGGAAAAGCTCACCGAATTGCGCGCCGAGGTGGTGGGCGTTATCGCCCAGCAAAAGGAATTGCTGCAACAACAGGAGCAACTGAACGCCCAGCAACAAGCCTTGGCCCCGAGCCTCAGCGCCCACCCTCTGGCCGCACAACTGCTGGATCAGGACGCCCCACAGCGAGACGCCTGGCTGACCCGCCACAACGATCAGTTGAACCAGAGCATCGCTCAGGACGAACAGCGTCAGCGCGCCCTGCTCACCTTGCAGCAAGATGCCGCGCGTATGACCCAGCAATTGCGCCAAGCCGAAACAGCGCATCAACAAGCGGCCCAGCACCTGAGCAACCAGCAGCGCGAATTGAGCAGTGACCGTCAACGACTCGACGAGGAACTCACCGCGTTCGGCAGTCTGTTGCCGGCCGAAACCCTCGAAGCGCTAAGGATGGAACCTGCGGCGACGTTCATGCAGCTGGATCGGCAGATCACCGAACGACTCGCACAACTCGATCAGCAGAAAGAAGAGCTGGCCGAGCAGCAACAGCGTCAACAGACGCTTGAGAAAGAACAGGATCGCCAGCAAACCCGTGTGCAACAACTGCAAACTGCCGAGCAGCAGTTTAGTGCGCTGGCCGAGCAGCAACAGGCTTGCCAGCTCCAGCTTGCACACTTGCTGGGCGAGCACAGCAGCGCCGAGCAGTTTCAGCAAGGGCTGGAAAACGCCGTAGAGCAAGCACGCAGTGCCGAAACAACAACGGCGCAGGAGCTGCAAAACGTCCGTACGCACCGCGTGCAGATCGCCGCCGAACTCAAGGCGCAGCAAGAGCGTCTGCAGGCGCTGGACATCGAAGATCGCGATCTCACCGACAAAATCGCCGACTGGCGCGGCCGTCATCCCGAGCTGGATGATGGCGGTCTCGAAGACCTGCTGCGGGTCGATGACACGCACGTCAGCGAGCTTCGCCAGCGTTTGCAGAACAGCGAAAAGGCCATCGAACAGGCCAAAGTGCTGCTGCAAGAGCGCGACCAGCGCCTGCTCGCTCATCAGGCGCAGCACAACGGTAACCTCGACGCCGAGCAACTCGCCACAGCGCTGGCAGAACTGCAAAACCAGTTCAGCGTCAGCGAACAGCGCTGCGCCGAATTGCGTGCCGAGCAGGCAGAAGATCAGCGCCGGCAAAACGCCAATCAGGCCCTGGCGCAACAGATTGCCGATGCTTATGCCGAATTCCAGCGCTGGGCGCGTTTGAATGCGTTGATCGGCTCGGCCACCGGTGACACCTTCCGCAAGATCGCCCAGGCCTACAACCTCGACTTGCTGGTCCATCACGCCAACGTGCAACTGCGCCAACTGGTGCGCCGCTATCGCCTCAAGCGCGGCGGCAGCATGCTGGGGTTGCTGGTGATGGACACCGAAATGGGCGACGAACTGCGTTCGGTGCATTCGTTGTCGGGTGGCGAGACCTTCCTGGTGTCGCTGGCGCTGGCATTGGGCCTGGCATCGATGGCGTCGAGCACGCTGAAAATCGAATCGCTGTTCATCGACGAAGGCTTCGGCAGCCTCGATCCGGAATCCCTGCAACTGGCCATGGACGCCCTCGACGGCCTGCAGGCCCAGGGCCGCAAGGTCGCGGTCATTTCCCATGTGCAGGAAATGCATGAACGGATTCCGGTGCAGATTCAGGTCCGCCGCCAAGGCAACGGCCTCAGCACCCTGGAGGTGAAATGACCACGCTCTATTCCTTTCGCCGCTGCCCGTACGCCATGCGGGCGCGCATGGCCCTGCGCTACTCAGGGGTTGAATTCAGCATTGTCGAAGTCAGCCTGAAGGCCAAACCCGCCGAAATGCTCGCGCTGTCGAGCAAAGGCACGGTGCCGGTGCTGGACGTGGACGGCCGGGTCATCGATGAAAGCCTCGAGATCATGCGCTGGGCGTTGGCGCAGAACGATCCGCAGGATTGGTTGCTCAAGGATGATCCGCAGGGACAGCTGACGATTGCCGCGCTGATCGAGGCAAACGACCAGTCGTTCAAGGTGCAGCTCAATCGCTACAAATACGCCGAACGTTACCCCGAGCACGCGATGGAGTTTTACCGCGCCGAGGGCGAGGTGCTCTTGCGCAAGCTCGAGGAGATGCTCGCCAGTCGCGACTATCTGCTGGCCGACCACCCCAGCCTCGCCGACGTGGCGCTGATGCCGTTCGTACGGCAATTCGCCCATGTCGATCGCGAGTGGTTCGCGCAGACGCCTTATCGGCGGTTACAGGCCTGGTTGCAGCGGTTTATCGAGTCGCAATTGTTTACGTCGATCATGGCGAAGTAAACGCGATTCCCTGTAGGAGCGAGCCTGCTCGCGAAAAACCTGAGAGCGCCGCGCGGTGTCAGGTTCTCAGCGTCATCGTTCACGACCATCGCGAGCAGGCTCGCTCCCACAGGGAGCGTGGTGATTCAGTGATTCAGGCCAGTACTTCGCACATCCCGATGGCTGAGCAATCAACCTGGAACGGCCCGAAAAAACCGCTTTCAGGCTTGATCGGCGGGTTGCCGGCCAGCAAGCCCAGCGCCTTGGCGGTTTCGATGTTACGGGCGATGTTGTGGTTGGCCTCTATGGACCGGGCCACCGAGCCCGCCGAGCCCTGGCCGATCCCCAACAGCGACGCGCCGTTGGTCATGAACGCCAGGAAGGCAATGACCCAAAGTCTGTGACCTTTCATGCGCCGCCGACTCCCGCGAGATCCGCCTGGTCGACCATCGCGTTGTGCGCGCGGTGCTCAAACTGGATGCCAGGATGTGCGACTTGAATAGGCGTTTCGAAGGATCGTTGCGACTGCGGCGAAAGGCTGACAACCAGCACCATGAGCAGGTAAAGACCGATAGCCACATAGGCGCCATGTTTGGCAGAAGTGATGATTGCGCGGGCCATGATGTTCTCCGTGGGCATGTTTCAATGTCCACAGGATCGATCAAAAAAGCGCGGATAACCAACGAGTCCGGTCTATAGCAACTATCAGCTTCGTTGATCATTGAAGCAGACTATTTCAGTCTTCAATAAAACTCATCAAGCGTTCGCGGGCAGCGTCAGGCTCGCCAGAAACAGGCTCTACGGCGGATAAAATCGGAGTGGAATAGAGGAATAACAGCACCACAGCCAGACGCATCGCCATCTTGTCGATCCTTTTCTTGAGAAGGAGTCAAAAAATCAGCGTCAAATTTAAACGCATGGCTGAGTGATATCAAGCAGAAGATTAATGGCTATTTGATGCTGTCGTAAATGCGTTATGCAGGAGCGACATCACTTCAGCGCCTTTCGATCGGTGAACGGTCGATTGGCAAGTGACTTCGCTCCTGCATAAAGGGTGCAGGGAGGCGCTTTCAGTGTTGGGCTTTGTGGTCCAGCGCGGCGTAGAAGTTGGCGCTCTGTTGCAGGTATTTCTGGGTGTAGCTCTGGGTGTGGGATTTTTTCTCGCTGATTTCAACGTTGGCACTGGCTGGCAGGGCAACGGAAGCAGAGATGGCGGAAGCGGCGATTACGGAGAAGAGATTGAAGTTCATGGCGGTATTCCTCGAAGTCAGTTGGCTTGCTTGCCCGGTGGGGCCGTGAAGCAAACTTAACCTTCAAGGGTCGATGCCTTGAAATGCTTTGCAGCAGTACCAGATATCAGCCTCATTGATAGAACGACGCAGGCCCCCTGGACCGGGGCCTGCGGCCTATTGTCGCAGCAGAAACTTGAGATCGCTCGGGGCGTCCATCGGCAATTTCTGCACGGTTTTGCCCAGCAAACCGGTCTTGGCATCGCGCTCGACGACGACAATCCCGTTGCTTTTCTGGTTGGCGATCAACACGAACTTGCCGCTCGGATCGAGGCTGAACTCACGCGGGTGGTCACCCTCTACGGAGCGACGCTGCAATTCCTTGAGGTGGCCGGTTGCAGGGTCGATGGCGAATACAAGCAACTGATTGGCGGTGCCACGGTTGCTGACGTAAAGGAATTTGCCGTCCGCCGAGGCATGCAGCGCGGCGGCAGCCTTGTCCGACACCGGTTGGCCGGCCGCCAGATCGACCATCTGCGTCTGCTCAAGCGAGCCGTCCCGGTAATCGAACACCGCCACCTGCGCACTCATCTCCATGGTCAGCCACGCATGTTTGCCATCGGCGCTGAACAGCAGATGCCGTGGCCCGCTGCCGGCAGGCAACTGGACGAATGCAGGGTTGGCCGGGGTCAAGGGCAGATCGGGGTTGGCCTTGGGATCGAAGCGATAGGCAAAGACCCTGTCCGCGCCCAGGTCATTGGAGAACACGTAACGGCCGTCCGGCGACGAAACCGTCGAATGCACATGCGACGACATTTGCCGCTCGGGATTGACCCGACTGGCCGGATGACTGCTCATCTGCACCACCGCCTTAAGCGCACCGTCAGCACTGACTGGCAACACCGCCAGGGTGCCACCCGGATCTTCGGCCACCGAGTAGTTGCTGACAAACAGATGGCTGGCGTCAGCGCTGAGACTCGAATGCGTCGGCTCGTTGCCCAGGCTCTGCACCTGATTGATCAGGCTCAGCTCATGGGTCTTGGGGTCGATCGCGTAGCTGCTGACACGCCCCACCGGATCGCTCTGACCGGGGCCGTTTTCGTTGACCACGAACAGGCGACGCTGATCCTTTGACAGGGTCAGCCAGGAGGGATTGTCGCTCTTGATCACTTGCAGGGGTTTGGCGTCGATCTGTCCGGTGGCGCTGTTGAAATTCAGCCGATAGATGCCCTGGCTCTGGCCAGCGGTGTACGAACCCACGAGCAGTTGATAGTCGTCGGCAATGGCCGCCTGAACGCCCATCGCGCCGATGCTGCCGGCCATTAACAAGGGCCAGAAGTTACGCATCCTCATTTTCATCGTCTTCGTCATCGTCGTCGTTGTCACCGCCGAAGACGTCACCGAGGCATACCAAGCGATGCTCGCCAGAATCACCAGTGATCAACCAGCTTTGCAGTGTGCTGTCGAAGGTCGCGGCCTGGATTTGCGCCGGGGTGAACGCCCAGTGCTTGGCCGCTCGGCCGTCCATGCATTCGATATGCAGGTTGTCCTCTTCATCGAGGGAGAATTCGAAGGCATGCAGCCCGTCGATTTCCACCATACCGCAGTGTAAGAGGGTATTGAGCAGGGTGTCGGTTACGGCAGTCATGGCAATCAATCTTGAAGGGGAAAGACGCAATGATAGCTCATGCGTTTGCTGACTGTTCCACACAAACCATGGGAACGGGTTTGCCCGCTCCCATGGGGACTGTAACCAGCCGTTAGATCGCGTCGCGTGACGGCTTGCCATCCACCAGGCGCTGAATGCCCAGCGGGTTGGCGTTTTTCAACGCGTCCGGCAGCAGGCTGTCCGGGTAATTCTGGAAGCACACCGGACGCAAGAAGCGGTCGATGGCCAGGGTCCCGACCGACGTGCCGCGAGCGTCCGAAGTCGCCGGATACGGCCCGCCATGCACCATCGATTCACACACCTCGACACCGGTCGGATAGCCGTTGAGCAGGATTCGTCCGACCTTCTGCTCCAGCAAGTCCGTGAGCTCGCCGAACTGCTCAAAGTCCGCCTGTTCGCCCATGATGGTCGCGGTCAACTGACCGTGCAGCCCATTCAAGGCCGCGTGCAGTTGTGCCTGATCAGCCACTTCCACCACCACAGTGGTCGGGCCAAACACTTCCTCTTGCAGCACCTCGTCGCCATCGATCAGCAAGCTGACATCGGCCTTGAACAATTGCGGCTGCGCCTGATGACCTTGTTGCGGATTGCCCGCCAGGTGCTCGATGCCCGGATGATCTAAAAGCTTTTGCAGGCCCTTGCCATAACTGCCCAGGGTTCCCGCGTTGAGCATGGTTTGCGCCGGTTGATCGGCCATCAAGTCCGTCAGCAATTGCAGGAACGCCGTGAACTGCGGCGAACGAATGCCAATCACCAGGCCCGGGTTGGTGCAGAACTGGCCGCAACCCTGCACCACCGAAGACGTCAGGCCACGGGCGATGGCTTCCATGCGCACGTGCAACGCCTGGGGCAGCACGATCACCGGGTTGATGCTCGACATCTCGGCGAACACCGGTATCGGTTGTGGACGCGCCGCCGCCATGTCGCACAGCGCCCTGCCGCCCTTGAGCGAACCGGTGAAGCCCACCGCCTGAATCGCCGGATGCTTGACCAGTGCCTCGCCGACGCCACCGCCATAGATCATGTTGAACACGCCGGCCGGCATCGCGGTTTTTTCCGCCGCGCGGATGATTGCATCGGCCACCTGCTCGGCCGTGGCCATGTGTCCACTGTGGGCCTTGAACACCACCGGGCAGCCGGCGGCCAGTGCCGAGGCGGTATCGCCGCCCGCCGTGGAAAACGCCAGGGGAAAATTGCTGGCACCGAACACCGCCACCGGCCCCAGGCCGATACGGTACTGGCGCAGATCAGGGCGCGGCAACGGCTGGCGTTCAGGCAGCGGCTGGTCGATGCGCGCACCGTAGAAGTCGCCGCGCCGCAGCACCTGGGCGAACAATCGCATCTGGCCGCTGGTGCGGCCACGCTCGCCGATAATCCGTGCTGCTGGCAGCGCGGTTTCACGGCAAACCACCGTCACGAACGCGTCACCCAGGGCATCGAGTTCATCAGCGATGGCCTCAAGAAACTGTGCGCGTCGCTCGGCGCTCAAGCGGCGATAAGCCGGGTATGCCGCTGCCGCCGCCTTGGCGGCAGCCTCGACTTCTGCCGGTGTGGCCTGGAAGAAATCGTGGGGCAATGCCTCGCCCGTTTCGGCATCGACACTCTGCAGCTTGACGGTGCCCAACGCGCTGCGCTGGCCGCCGATGTAGTTGTGGCCAAGAATCCGGGTCATGGGTAACTCCTCACAATGTGCCGACGGAGCCGGGTTCGAATACCGCTTCGACCGGCGTGATGCCATTGATCAATGGCGCGCCGAATTCGGCCTGACTGATTTCGAACACATCACCGGGACGGGTGCGCACGCCATCGGCGAACGACAGGGTCGCGGTGCCGAAGAAGTGAATGTGCACGTCCCCCGGGCGCAGGAACTGGCTGTACTTGAAATGGTGAAACTCCAGGTTGGCCAGGCTGTGGCACATGTTCGCCTCGCCACTGAGGAACTCGTTCTGCCACAGCACTTCACCGTCGCGCAGGATGCGGCTGCTGCCAGCCAGATGCTGCGGCAGTTCGCCGACTCGCAGTTCCGGCCCGTAGCTGCAACTGCGCAATTTCGAATGGGCCAGGTACAGGTAGTTCTTGCGCTCCATCACGTGGTCGGAGAACTCGTTGCCCACGGCAAAACCGAGGCGATAGGGTTTGCCATCGTGACCGATGACGTACAGGCCGCTGATTTCAGGCTCTTCCCCGGCGTCTTCGGCGAACGGCGGCAACGGGAACGGCTGGCCCGGACGCACGACGATGCTGCCGTCGCCCTTGTAGAACCATTCAGGCTGTACGCCGGCCTGACCCGCCGCGGGCTGACCGCCCTCCACGCCCCATTTGAAGATGCGCATGGTGTCGGTCATCGACGCTTCGTCACCGGCTTGCTGGTGCATTTTGTCCCGGGCCGAAGCGCTGCCCAGGTGCGTCAGACCGGTGCCGCTGACCAGCATGTGCGCCGGGTCCGGATGATCCAGCGGCGGCAGGATACGCAATTGTGCCAGCAGTTCGACGTAGTCATGGCTGATCCCCAGCCCGAGACTTTTCACTTGCTGCTCAAGGTTGACCCCGGCTTCGATCGCCGCCAGTGCCAGGTCACGAACCGTGTGCGCATCCTGCACCTCGTGTACCAACCCTTGCTCGACCACGCCAACCCGGCGCTCGCCGTTTCTCAATTCGAATTGAACCAAACGCATGAACTTTCTCCTGTTTATTGAAGCCGCACCGTTCCCTGTGGAAGCAGGCTTGCCCGCTCCCACAGGCTCGGTGGTGAATGCCCGCTCTGTGTCAGGTGCGGGTTGCCCCACGCGCACTGGCGGCAAATTCGTCGGCCGGCAGTACATGCTTGCGTTCCAGCAGGCGATAGACCACGCCAGTCAGCACCAGGCCGAACAGCATGACGCCGGACAGGAAATACAAACCCGAGGCCAGGTTGCCGGTGTATTCCTTGAGCGCCCCGATCACGAACGGGCCGATGTAGCCGCCGAGGTTGCCCACCGAGTTGATCAAGGCAATCCCCGCCGCCGCGCTGGCACCGGCAAAGAAACGGCCCGGCAAGGTCCAGAAAATCGCCGTGCAGGAAAACAGCGCAAATGCCACCAGGCAAAGCGCCGCCAGTTGCAACACCGGCACCGACAGCCAGGCGCTGAAGAACAAGCCGATGGCACCCAATACGTAAAGCACCGCGAGGTGACCGTAGCGATCGTTCAGACGGTCGGAACTGCGCGGGATGATCAGCAAACCGATGATCCCGAAAATGTAGGGCACCGAGGACACGAAACCGGTCACCAGGTCACTGCCGCCAAACTGCTTGATCAGCGTCGGCAGCCACAGGCCCAGGCCATAAATGCTCAGTGTCACTGGCAGGTAGAACAGCGCCAGCAGCAGCACGCGTTTGTCCTTGAGGGCATGCAACGGGTTGCCGTGGCGGGTCTGGCCGTACTGTTCCAGGTCTTTTTTCAGCTCGCCGGTCAGCCAGTCCTTCTCGGCCTGGTCCATCCATTTCACCTGTTGCGGGCCGTCCGGCAGGTAACGCAGCACCGGCCAGGTCAGCAGGATCGCCGGAGTGCCAATGACGATGAACAGCCATTGCCAGCCATGCAGCCCGAGCACGCCGTCCATGCCGAGCAAACCGCCGGACACCGGGCCGGTGATCATCATCGCGATGGGTTGGGACAGGATAAACAGCCCGAGGATCTTGCCGCGATGGCGAACCGGGAACCACTGGGTGATGTAGTAGAGAACGCCCGGAAAGAACCCGGCTTCGGCTGCACCGAGCAGGAAACGCATCACATAGAAGCTGTTCGGCCCCTGGACGAAGGCCATGCCGATGGTGATGGCGCCCCAGGTGATCATGATCCGCGCGAACCAGCGCCGAGCACCGAAGCGGTCGAGCATCAGGTTGCTGGGGATTTCCAGCAGGAAGTAACCAATGAAGAACAGCCCGGCGCCCATTCCGTAAGCCGCATCGCCAAGGCCGATGTCGGCGCCCATGTGCAATTTGGCGAAGCCCACGGCAGAGCGATCCACATAGGCGATCAGGTACAGCAGGATCAGGAAGGGAATCAGTTTCAGCGTGATGCGGCGAATAAGCCGCAGTTCCTGGCTCATGAGATCGGTCTCCGATTGTTGTTTTTATAGAAACTCGGGAGACGCCTCTCACGGAAAACCGTCAGGGCCATCCCTCCGTTGAAATCGACTATATAGTAATACTATTTGATCAACAACACTTCCAAACACGGCAATTTGAGCTTATGTTAGGCACAAGCTTGAACAATATAGTCATACAATAAGAGAATCGATCATGTCTGATAAGAAACCCACCCTGCGCTCCGCCCAATGGTTTGGCACGGCCGACAAGAACGGCTTCATGTACCGCAGCTGGATGAAGAATCAGGGCATCGCCGACCACCAGTTCCATGGCAAGCCGATCATCGGCATCTGCAACACCTGGTCGGAACTGACTCCGTGTAACGCGCATTTCCGCCAGATTGCCGAGCACGTCAAACGCGGCGTGATCGAGGCCGGTGGCTTCCCCGTGGAATTCCCGGTGTTCTCCAACGGCGAATCGAACCTGCGCCCAACCGCCATGCTCACCCGCAACCTGGCGAGCATGGACGTCGAAGAAGCCATTCGCGGCAACCCGATTGACGGCGTGGTGCTGCTGACCGGCTGCGACAAAACCACCCCGGCGCTGCTGATGGGCGCGGCCAGCTGCGACGTGCCGGCCATCGTCGTCACGGGCGGGCCGATGCTCAACGGCAAGCACAAGGGCAAGGACATTGGCTCGGGCACCGTGGTCTGGCAGCTCAGCGAACAGGTCAAGGCCGGCACCATCACCATCGACGATTTCCTCGCGGCCGAGGGCGGCATGTCCCGCTCGGCCGGCACCTGCAACACCATGGGCACCGCCTCGACCATGGCCTGCATGGCGGAAGCACTCGGCACTTCCCTGCCCCACAACGCGGCGATTCCAGCGGTGGATGCGCGTCGTTATGTCCTGGCACACATGTCCGGCATGCGCGCCGTGGAAATGGTCCGCGAAGACCTGAAACTGTCGAAGATCCTGACCAAGGAAGCCTTCGAAAACGCCATTCGCGTCAACGCCGCCATTGGCGGTTCGACCAACGCCGTGATTCACCTCAAAGCCATTGCCGGCCGCATCGGCGTGGAACTGGATCTCGACGACTGGACCCGCATCGGGCGCGGCATGCCGACCATCGTCGACCTGCAGCCCTCCGGGCGCTTCCTGATGGAAGAGTTCTACTACGCCGGTGGTTTGCCGGCGGTGCTGCGCCGTCTTGGCGAGGCCAATCTGATCCCGAACCCAAACGCCTTGACCGTCAACGGCAAGTCCATCGGCGAGAACACCAGGGACGCGCCGATCTACGGTGAAGATGAGGTGATCCGCACCCTCGACAACCCGATTCGGGCCGACGGCGGCATCTGCGTGTTGCGCGGCAACCTGGCGCCCCTCGGCGCGGTCCTCAAGCCTTCTGCGGCCACACCGGAATTGATGCAACATCGCGGACGCGCGGTGGTGTTCGAGAACTTCGACATGTACAAGGCGCGGATCAACGACCCGGAGCTGGACGTCGACGCCAACTCGATCCTGGTCATGAAAAACTGCGGCCCCAAGGGTTATCCAGGCATGGCCGAAGTCGGCAACATGGGCCTGCCGGCCAAACTGCTGGCCCAGGGCGTGACCGATATGGTGCGTATTTCCGATGCACGCATGAGCGGCACCGCGTATGGCACCGTTGTCCTGCACGTAGCGCCGGAAGCGGCTGCGGGCGGCCCCTTGGCGGCGGTGAAGGAAGGTGACTGGATCGAACTCGATTGCGCCAGCGGCCGCCTGCACCTGGACATTCCGGACGCCGAACTGGCGGCGCGCATGGCGGATCTGCAACCGCCGCAGCAATTGTTGGTGGGTGGTTATCGCCAGCTGTACATCGACCATGTCTTGCAGGCGGATCAGGGTTGCGACTTCGATTTCCTGGTCGGTTGCCGTGGGGCTGAAGTGCCGCGTCACTCCCACTAACCCCGCCCCCTGCAGGAGCGAGCCTGCTCGCGATGAACTGGAAGGCGACGCGTGCTTTCAGACAGCACGCGTCAACGTTCACGTCCATCGCGAGCAGGCTCGCTCCTACATTCGTTCTGCGTCGGTCAAATACCGGCGCTAACGACCGTCACCCGCCGTGCCTGCTATCATGCCCGGCATCTCCATCGCACAGGACCGCGCCGTTCCCCATGGACTACCGCAAACCCTCCGACCGCAAAAGCATGCATTCGCGCATCGTCCAGGAACTGGGCATGCAGATCGTCTCCGGACGCTTCAAGCCCGATGACAAACTGCCCGCCGAAGCCCTGTTGTGTGAGGAATATGCCGTCAGCCGGCCGGTGTTGCGCGAAGCCACGCGGGTGCTGGTTGCCAAAGGCCTGGTGTATTCCCGTCCACGGGTCGGCACCGTGGTCAAACCGCGCAAAGACTGGCACATGCTCGATCCGGACGTGCTGCATTGGCTGATGCAAAGCAGTCCGCAGAACCAGTTCTTCGATCTGCTGACCAGTGTGCGCAGCATCATCGAACCAGCCGCCGCCGCACTGGCCGCGCAATTCGCCACGGAGGCCGATATCGCGTCCATCGGTGAGGCCTACCAACGCATGGAAGCCGCGCCGACGCCGGAAGCGCTGTTGCAACCGGACCTGGACTTCCACAGCCGCATCGCCGACGCAACCCACAACGACTTGCTGGCCAACCTGTGCAACATGCTATCGGTGGCCATTGCCGAAGCGCTGAAGCACTCGAACCAGCGGCCCAACCTGCATGAACTGGCGCTGCCACGGCACAAGGCGATTTTGACCGCTATCGAGAATCGCGATGCGCTGGGAGCACGACATGCGACCCTGGTACAACTCGACGATGCGCGTAACGCGTTGAATGTGGTGCTGGGCAGCGATCCTGCCTGATCACCGAAGAACCCTGTGGGGGCGGGCTGGTGTGAATGTGAGAAATAAAAAAGCCGCAACCAGGGTTGCGGCTTTTTCATTTCAACGTGGGTCAGTGAGCGAACAACGAATTGCCCTTCTGCCCCGCCAGTTTCTCCGGCTTGATCAGGAAGCGTGCCAGCGCTGGCAGCAGCCAGAGTGCACCGAACATGTTCCAGAGCAGCATGAAGGTCAGCATCAGGCCCATGTCGGCCTGGAACTTGATGGCCGAGAAGATCCAGGTGCACACGCCGATGGCCAGGCACAGACCGGTGAACAGTACGGCCTTACCGGTGGACTTCAGCGTCTGGTAGTACGCCTCTTGCAGCGGCAGGCCGGCACGCAGGAAGCTTTCCAGGCGACTGTAGATGTAGATGCCGTAGTCCACGCCAATCCCGACCCCGAGCGCCACGACCGGCAGGGTCGCGACTTTCACGCCGATGCCCATGAAGGCCATCAGGGCGTTACCAAGCACCGATGTCAGCACCAGCGGCAGCACGATACACAAGGTCGCCGCCCAGGAACGGAAGGTGATCATGCACATGGTTGCCACGCAGATGTAGACCAGGATCAGGATGGTCAGCTCGGATTCCTTGATCACCTCGTTGGTGGCCGCCTCGATACCGGCGTTACCGGCGGCGAGGATGAATTCCAGACCCTCCTTGTTGTTAGCCTTGGCAAATTCCTGCACTGCATGCACGGCGCGATTCAGGGTCTCGGCCTTGTGATCGTTGAGGAACACCAGCACCGGCGCCAGGGAGCAACTGTTGTTGTACAGACCATCGGCCCGGGCAATGGAGTTGTTCAGCACGTCCGGGTTACGCGACAGGGTTTCCCACTTCAGGTTGCCCTCGTTCATGCCCTTGATCATCTGCTTGGACACAGTCACCAGGGAAATCGCCGACTGCACGCCCTCGGTGTTCTGCATCTTCCACATCAGTTCATCGATCGGTGCCATGGCTTCGTAGCGCGAGCAGCCTTCGGCCTTGGTCTTGACCATCACCACCAACACATCGGAGCTGGTGGAGTAGTTGCTGATGATGAAGTTGTTGTCCTTGTTGTAACGCGAGTCCGGACGCAGCTCCGGCGCACCCTGGTCGAGGTCACCGATTTTCAGGTTCTGGCTGTACCAGAGGCCGCCACCGAAGGCGATCAGTGCCAGCAGGACGGACACCGGCGCGACTTTGGCACTGGCAAAATTGGCCAGCAGACGCCAGAACGGGTGTTCGCGGTGAGCATCCTTCTTGCTGCGTTCCACAGCGCGCTTGCTGATGCCGACGTAGGAGATCGCCACCGGCAGCAGGATCAGGTTGGTGAACACGATCACCGCCACGCCGATCGACGCGCCAATGGCCAGCTCGCGGATCACGCCGATGTCGATGATCAGCAACGTGATGAACCCCACCGCATCCGCGAGGATCGCGATCATCCCCGGCAAGAACAGTTGGCGGAAGGTGCGGCGCGCGGCGGTCAGGGCGTTGTCCGCATCGCTGGATTGCAGGGCAATGCCGTTGATCTTCTGTACGCCATGGGAAATACCAATGGCGAAGATCAGGAACGGCACCAGCATCGAGTAGGGATCAAGCCCGAAGCCGAAGAAGTGCATCAACCCGAGCTGCCAGACCACCGCCACCAGCGTCGTACTCAACACGGCCACCGTACTGCGCATGCAGTTGGTGAACCAGTACAGCAGGATCAGCGTGATCACGAAGGCGATGCCGAAGAACATCACCACCATCACCAGGCCATCGATCAGGTCGCCCACTTTCTTGGCGAAGCCGACGATGTGGATTTTGATGTGGGGGTTCTGCGCCTCGAACTTGTTACGGATCTTGTCTTCGAGTTCGTGGGAAAACTTGCGGTAGTCCAGCGCCAGCAACTTGCCCTGGTCCTGCGGGTCCGGGTAGGCCTCCAGCAGCGGGATGTCGACGATGCTCGACTTGAAGTCGTTGGACACCAGGCGCCCGACCTGTCCGGACTTGAGCACGTTGTTGCGCAGCAGGTCGAGGCTGGCCTGGGAGCCGTTGTAACTCTGCGGAATCACCTCACCACCGGCGAAGCCCTCCTCGGTCACTTCGGTCCAGCGCACGCTCGGGCTCCACAGCGACTTGAGGCCGGAACGGTCGACGCCGGAGATGTAGAACACCTCGTCGTTGATCTGACGCAGGGTCTCCATGTATTCCTTGGAGAAGATGTCACCGTCGGTGGCCTCCACGGAAATGCGCACGGTGTTGCCCAGGTTCGCCAGATCGTTGCGGTGCTCCATCATCTTTTGAATGAACGGATGCTCGAGCGGGATCATTTTCTCGAAGCTGGTGGATGGGCGGATCAGCGTCGCCTGCCAGAACAGGAAGATGCTGACCAGCAGGCAGATCGTGATCACTGCCGGGCGGTTGTTGAAGATCAGGCGCTCAAGAAACGTCGCCTTGTCCTGATGATGAGTGCTCAAGGAAGTCATAGCCCCGCCTTCTTATTATTAACCCGGCTCATTTGCCCAGCTCAGCGCCGTTTGGCGAAGTGGCGTGAACGCCGCCCTGTCCGGTCAGAATCAGATTGCCATTCCCGGCGGCAGTGACCGACGAGAGGGAAATGCGATCCCGACGATTGAATACGCTGAAAGTCTCGCCGTTGTCGCTGCTGCTGATCACCGAACCACCGTTGCCGACGATCACGATCGATCCGTCATCGAGCAGCGTGCCGCCGGACAGACCGAATTCCAGGTCTCCGCGTTCAGCCTTGAGTTCGATTTGCTGCCAGGTGCTGCCGAAATCGGTGGAGCGATAGAGATTGCCGCGCAGCCCGTAAGCCAGCAGCGTATTGGCCTGTGCGGTGCCGAGCACTCCAAACAGCGAGCCCTGGTAAGGGCCTTCGAGTTTTTCCCAGGTCTGGCCCCCATCGGCGGAGCGGAACATGCTGCCCTGCTCGCCAACGATGAACAGCCCGGCATCCTTGACCGCCGTGATGGCGTTGAGGTGGTACTGGTCTTCGTTGTCCAGGCGATCGCTGGCGTCTTCCCAGTGCTTGCCGCCGTCGGTGGTTTCCATCAACGCCCCGTAGGCGCCCACGGCAAAGCCACTGTTGACGTCCTTGAACCAGACATCGAGCAGCGGCGACTCGCGTTTGAGATCTTCGAATTGCTTGGTCCAGGTGACGCCACCGTCCTCGCTGGCGAGGATCTGCGCGTCATGACCAACGGCCCAACCGTGCTTGTCATCGACAAAAAACACCGACGTCAGCAGTTGCCGGGTGGGCACTTTGGCCTGAACCCAGGTCGTACCTTTGTCGTCGGAATACAGGATGTGCCCGCGATCCCCGACCGCCACCAGGCGCGAGCCGGCGTGCACGACATCGAGTATCAGGCTTTTGCTGGCCTTGGCCGATTCAACGGAATAAGCAACGTCGGATGCCGGCGCGTCGGCGGCCAGCACGGGTGCCGACGCCACGGCACAGCCAAACAGCGAGAGCGCTGTGGCCAGCAACGCGAATTTGCGTAATGCCGGCGGGCGGCAAATACCCACACCCATGACAGGCTCACTCATAGACCATCCCCCATTATTATTGTTAGGTCATTCAACCTTTCAGGGCGCCGACAGGGTGCTCGTTGTGATTGGCTATTTCGGAGCATAGTCCCGAAACCCGCAATCCAGAGCCCCTTCGGAAGCTGGCTTATCCTATCGGTGTTTTTGAAGGGCTGACAATCGACGGCACGTTATGTTTTGTTAACTGCCGGGCTAACGGGTGCGGGTGAATGAGGGGGTATCAGGAAGGATGATGATGAGGTCTGGGCCGACATCATCGCGAACCGGCTCCGGGCGGCATTCCGACGACGGACTCAAGTGCGCCGCGTTTTTCCTGGTAATACGCGTGATCGTTGACGACCATCGCCAGCAGGCTGGCTCCCACAAGGATCAGGCTGAACCCTGTGGAAACGAGCTTGCTGGCAATCAAGGCATCGCGGAGTACATGGCACTTCGCGCAAAAGGCATCACGCCAGGCTTTTGCTGACCACTTCAAACACATCGCTGGACAGTTGACCCGAAGCACGGATGCGCTCCAGTTCGCCTTTCATCAACGCCTGACGGGCGCTGTCGTATTTGCGCCAGCGGGTCAACGGTGCCAGTTGGCGAGACGCGATCTGCGGATTGAAGCCGTTCAACTCGATCACCAGGTCTGCCAGGAAGCGATACCCGGAACCGTCGGCCGCATGGAAGTTGATCAGGTTCTGCCCGGCGAATGCGCCCACCAGTGCCCGCACCTTGTTCGGGTTCTTGATGTTGAACGCCGGATGCTGCATCAACGCCTTGACCCGCGCCAGGCCGCCCGGCAACACACTGCCGGCCTGGACACTGAACCATTGATCCATGACCAGCGGGTTGTCCTTGAAGTGCTCGGCGAAACTGGCCAGTGCCTTGGCCTTCTGCTCTTCGAACGGAGAGTTGACCAACACTGCGAGTGCGGTCAGGCGCTCGGTCATGTTGTCGCAGGTGTCGAACTGCTCCAGGGTCGCCGCCAGGACTTCAGGCTTGCCGCTGAGCATCAGGTATGACAGCGCAATGTTCTGCAGCGCCCGGCGGGCGAAATGCTCGGCCTCGGCCACATACGGGGTTTGTTTCGACAACTCGCGGTTAGCCTGATAGCGCAGCCACAGGCCTTCGAACAACGCTTCGGCCAGTTGCTTGCGGGCAAACTCGCGGGCGATGTGAATGGCCTCGACGTCGGCCACTTCGCTGATTTCGGTCAGGTAGGCTTCGCTTGGCAGCGAGAGCATTTCCGCGACCATCGCTTGATCCAGCGACTCGTCGGACAGCACGGTGCGCAAGGCCGAAACCAGACGCTGATCCAGCACCAGCGCTTCGCCCTTTTGCTGCTGGGCAATCAGTTCCTGCAGCACTTGCACCGACAATTGCTGGCCGGCATCCCAACGATTGAACCCGTCGCTGTCGTGCTGCATCAGGAACATCAACTGGTCGCGGTTGTACGGGAAGCTCAGTTTCACCGGTGCCGAGAAGCCACGCAGCAGCGAAGGCAGCGGTTGCTCTGCGATGTCGACGAAGGTGAAGGTCTGCTCGGCTTCGGTCACGGAAAGGACACGGGTAGCGCCCTGGGCGCTGGCTTCGCCCTGAAGGCGCAAGGCTATTTCGTTGCCTTGGCTGTCCAGCAGGCCCAGTTCGACCGGGATCACAAACGGCAGCTTCTCGACCTTGTCCGGGGTTTGCGGGCAGCTCTGGCGGAAGGTCAGGCTGTAGGTCTTGGCCGCTGCGTCGTAGGACTCGCTCACCGCCAGACGTGGGGTGCCTGCCTGGCTGTACCAGCGCTTGAACTGGGTCAGGTCGACGCCGTTGGCATCTTCCATGGCCTTGATGAAGTCGTCGCAGGTCACGGCCTGACCGTCGTGGCGTTCGAAGTACAGGTCGCTGCCTTTACGGAAACCTTCGGCACCGAGCAAGGTATGGATCATCCCGACCACTTCCGAACCTTTTTCGTACACAGTCAGGGTGTAGAAGTTGGAAATCTCGATGAAGCTGTCCGGGCGCACCGCGTGGGCCATGGGGCCGGCGTCTTCGGCGAACTGGTGCGTGCGCAGGTACGCCACGTCCTGGATGCGCTTGACCGTGGCCGAGTTCATGTCGGCGGAGAAATGCGAATCGCGGAAAACCGTGAAACCTTCCTTGAGCGACAACTGGAACCAGTCGCGGCAGGTCACGCGGTTGCCCGACCAGTTGTGGAAGTATTCGTGGGCAACGATCGCCTCGACCCGCTGGTGCGCGGCGTCGGTGGCGGTTTCGGCCCGGGCCAGCACGGCGCTGGAGTTGAAGATGTTGAGGCCCTTGTTCTCCATGGCGCCCATGTTGAAGTCGTTCACGGCGACGATCATGAAGATGTCCAGATCGTATTCGCGACCGTAGACCTCTTCATCCCAACGCATGGATTTCTTCAGGCTGTTCATGGCGTGCTGGCATTTGTCGATGTTTTCCGGCTCGACGTAAATGCGCAGCGCCACGTTGCGCTCGGTCATGGTGGTGAAGGTGTCTTCGACACACCACAGATCACCGGCCACCAGCGCGAACAGGTACGCCGGTTTCTTGAACGGGTCCTCCCAGGTCGCCCAGTGCCGGCCATCTTCGCCGGGCCCCGAGGCAATCGGGTTGCCGTTGGACAGCAGCACCGGATAGCTGTGCTGCTCGGCGACCACGGTGGTGGTGAACGTGCTCATCACGTCCGGACGGTCGAGGTAATAGGTGATCTTGCGGAAGCCTTCGGCCTCGCACTGGGTGCAGAACATCGTGCCGGACTTGTACAGGCCTTCCAGCGCGGTGTTGGTTTCCGGGTGGATCCTGACGCTGGTATCGACCGTGAAGGTGGTACTGGTCGGGTGCAGGGTCAGATGATTCTCGGTCAACTGGTAATCGGCGATGCCCAGCTCGCGATCGGCCAGCGTCACCGACAGCAGTTCCAGTTGTTGACCGTCCAGCACCAACGGCGGCAGGCCCGGACCACGCTCGGGGTTACGGCGCATCACCAGTTGCGCATGGACCAGGCTGTGGTCCTCGAACAACTCGAAGGTCAGGTGCGTTTCGTCGATCAGGTACTCGGGAGCCTGATAGTCCTTGAGGTAGATCATCTTCGGTTGTTCGGTGCGCATGCTGGAGTCCTTACTGATGCACGGCGAGCTGATAAGCCGTGTATTTACGAATGTTGATCACGCCGGTGTCGAAGATCAGGTACTGGCCCTTGATCCCCATCAGCGTGCCTTCGGCAATGGGCTGCTTGTCCAGGTTAAAGCTGACGATCTTGGCCGGATACTGCTCGACCGGGTAGCGGATTTCGAGCGGCTCGACATCGGCGACGGTCTGAATCGCCTGCAGGCCGAACCGCTGCTGCAAGCCTTGCAGCCCCTCGGCGCAGCTGTCGAACAACTGGTCGCGAACTTCTGCCAGGTTCACCGGCACCGCATCACCCTTGAGCAGCGCGCGCCAGTTGGTCTTGTCCGCCACCTGACTGCGGAACAGGTCCTCGACAAAGCCCGATTGCTGGCGGGTCGACACGCGCATGATCGGCAAGGCCTGGCTGGCGCCCTGGTCGATCCAGCGGGTCGGCAGTTGGGTGGCACGGGTGATCCCGACTTTCACTCCGGAAGAGTTCGACAGGTACACGATGTGATCGGTCATGCAGAACTGCTCGCCCCACTGCGGCTCACGGCAAGTGCCGGCGTCGTAATGGCAGCGCTCCGGGCTCATGATGCACACGTCACACTGGGCCAGTTTGGTCATGCAGGGGTAGCAGTAGCCCTGGCTGAAACTGGTTTTGGTCTTGCGTCCGCAATGGGTGCAGTGGATCGCCCCCAGGTATTCCAGGCGAACCGTGGTGCCGATCAAGGGGTTGACCGGTACCTCGACGTCGCCCAGACGAAATGCGTATTGCACGTTCGGCCCGTCCAGGCGCGCCGACATTTTACTGATTGCACCGCGGCCAATCTCGATCAATGGATGGCATCCGACTTGAACAGGATATTGGGCACTTGAATCGATTTGGAGCTGCACTCCTGCGGCCCCATGTAGCCGGTACGCTCTTCTTCAGGCAGGTTCTTGATTTCCCAGGCGATCATCGCTTGCAGCGACAGCTCGCGCTGCTCGGCGGTGAGCTTGCCACCGTCGGACCATTTACCGATTTCCACCGCCAGTTTCAGGCTCTGGTAGATCTCCGGGGTGATGTTTTTGATCATTTCGTTAAAAGAGGACATTGGGTCTCCGCGCTCTCTATTTACATAACTGTTTCAGGCGGCCAGTTTACGGCGGTTGTACAAACCACCCAACAAACCGGTCAGGCATCCGACGAGCAACCCGCCGACGTGGGCCGCGTTGGCGATTTCACCAAAGCCGATCATCGAGACCAGCCCGGACAGGCACAGCAGCAGCCACACCAGCATCATCACCAGCACCCCGCGGGGCAGGCGATAGGCGGCGTTTGGCGACAATATCTGGAAAATCCAGCAATGCCCGAGCAGGCCGTACAGCACCCCGGACAACCCCCCAAACAGGGTCGGGCCACCGAATACGAACTGGGAAAAATTGGACACGAGGCTGAACAGCAAGGTCAGCCCGATCAAATTGACAGTGCCCTGACGCGATTCGATGCGCCGCCCCAGCTCCCAGTACCACATGCCATTCATGGCCAGGTGCAGGATGCCGAAATGGATCAGCATCGGCGTCACCAGGCGCCACCACTGCCCCGCCGCCAGGCTGTCGGCCAATGGCACGAAGTGGATGTACTCACCGACGACGTGATAATCGAGGAAGGTCAGCCAGCGCATGGTGGCAAGGTTATCGCCCAGCAAGGTCACGACACCGACGAGCAGGCTGAGCAGCAGTATCAGCGCCGTGCCTTTTGCATGCCGAAGCTGCGAGGCGAAACTCGGCCGGCGAACCGTTCGGGCCACCGGGATGGCCAGTTGCTCATCGGGGTCACCCGCCGGATAGCGTTCGTACAACACCCGGACGTCTTCACTGATGTTCGCCGGCACCCACAACACCTGCTCGCCCGACTCCTCACTGACCCGATGCGGTACCTGCATGCGTTGCAGCAACTTGACGAACCCGCTCAAATCCACCGCCAGCGGCAGTCGCAATACAGCGACATTCGTCATTGCAGTGCCTCCGGGCGCTCGACGTCGACCCAGACGAACTTATGCGGATCAAGACGAGTTTCCTGGTCCAGGCGATAGGCGACGAGTTTGCCGTAGAGCACGGCGCTGTAATCCAGGCACGCGAGGTTCGGACGAATCGGTGCCGGTTTGCCGCTGCGCCAGTAATGACCGACGAACAGCAACGGTTCGTCGATGCCATAGCGCAGCAAGTTGTTTTTCTCGGTTGACGTCAGTGGCGTGCGGGCCACCGGGTCGGGCAAGGCGTCAGGCTGGAACACGATGTCTCCGTAGGTTTGCGGATCGTCTTCCCAGAACTTGGTACGGAAGAACGAGCGTGTCAGGCCATCGCCGCTGGTCATGGTCAGACCATGGGGCAAACGCATGTCGGTGCCGCGCAGCAATCGGTCGAACACGGTGCAGGCGAAGCTGCCCGGCATGGCCGACGCCTGAAGGAAGTGCTCATCGACGCAACCATTGGGGAACAGCGCCCGCAACGGTTCGATCAAACTCGCGTCCCAACAGGCATGCACCACCCGGAAACGCCCGGCATCGACGAACAACGGCAGTTCATAGAACCATTGCTGAAAGTCATGCCAGTCCGCCGGATGATGCTCGAACTGGGTCAGGGTTTCCTGGAGCAACCGGGCATGGCGCGGAGTGTGTTCGCGCACGAACTGCTTGCCGCTGCCAGGGAGTGCCGGCGTGCACCAGCCCAACGCGTTGAACTCATGGTTGCCCATGATGCACAGCGCCTGCCCGGCCTCGACCATGTCGTGGACGATGTGCAGCGCCTCGCGAATCCGCGGGCCGCGGTCGATGATGTCACCGACGAACACCGCCATGCGCGAAGCGTGGCGCCAGACGCCGGCTTGTTTGTGGTAACCCAGTCGGTCGAGCAAGTGCTCCAGGGTCAGAGTGCAACCATGCACGTCACCGATCAGGTCGTAGCTACGCGCGGGATCGAGCATCAGTCGCCTCCACCCCCCAACTTGCTGCCCCAGCCGAGTTTGGTTCGGCAGACTTCATAATAGTTGTGGTCGAGCGGGTGAATCAGCCGCAGCTTCTGGGCTTTCTTGCTGACGGTGATGGTGTCGCCGGGCGCACAGGTAAAGTGGTTCTGCCCGTCGCACGAGACTTGCGGGTAAATCTGCATATCCTTGGACACGACGATTTTCAGCTCACTGTTGCCATCGACCACGATTGGCCTGCCTGACAGGGTATGGGGGTACATCGGCACAATCACAATAGCGTCGAGCTTGGGGTGCATGATCGGGCCACCCGCGGAAAGCGCATAGGCCGTCGACCCCGTCGGCGTGGCAACGATCAGGCCGTCGGCCTTCTGGCTGCAGACGAACTGGCCATCAATGTACAGCTCGAATTCGATCATCCGTGTGGATTTGCCGGGGTGCAGCACCACGTCATTGAGCGCGTCGCCCTGACCGATGGCCTCGGCGTGGCGCCGGACTTCGGCTTGTAACAGGAAGCGGTTTTCCACCAGATAGTGGCCGTCGAGCACTTCGGCGACCTTGATTTCCAGCTCATCGGGGCGAATGTCAGTCAGGAAACCCAGACTGCCCCGGTTGATGCCCAGTACCGGAATATTGTGCCTGGCCAGCGCACGAGCCGCGCCCAGCAGGCTGCCATCCCCACCCACCACAATCACCATGTCACAGACTTCGCCGAGCATCTTGCGCGACGAGGTCTGCAGGCCATGGCCCGGCAGGACTTCGGCGATGGTGTCTTCGAGAATCACGTGCAGGTGACGATCGAGCAGAAAGCGTTTCAGTCGGCGGACGGTATCCAGCACCTGAGAACTGCCCAGGCGACCGATGATGCCGATATTGCGAAATTGCTCCATGGGGCTCCTAAGGAAGGGCAGCGACGGCGAAAAGCACGATTATGGGCGAAAGCCGCGGATAGACAAAATCCTTTCAGCCTCAAGGTAGCTTCCGGTTTCGGGCTATGCTCGCAAGATGATCCTATTTCCAGATTTATTGCAGTTACCCCATCAGTTGCGCCACCCCGAAGTGCGCGACCTGGCGTGGGTCATCCTGGCGCCGCCGATGCTCAGCGACACCCCGTGGCCGCAGCGCCATCCGCTGGCCGGCAGTGACTGGGTACAGGCGCCGGAACGCCTGCAACACTGGCTGCGACAACTGGACCGGGACAGTTATGGCTTGCTGCATTGGCTGGCCCAGGCCCGCACCCGGCGCCTGGGCCTTTACTACGAGCGTCTCTGGCAATTTGCCATACAGCACGCGCCCGGCATCGAGTTGATTGCCGCCAACATGCCAATCCGTCGCGAAGGCCACACCCTTGGCGAGCTGGACATGCTGCTGCGTGATCGCGACGGCGTGCATCACCTGGAGCTGGCGATCAAGCTGTACCTGGGGCCGCAAAACGGCGACGGCCACGATGCCGCCCAATGGCTCGGCCCCGGCTGCCATGATCGACTGGACCGCAAACTGGCGCACCTTTGCCAGCATCAGTTGCCGATTTCCGCGCGTCCGGAAAGCCGCGAAGTGCTGGAGGCGCTGGATATCCGCGAGTTCAGCGCTCATTTGTGGCTGGGCGGTTATTTGCTTTATCCCTGGCCGGGGAAAGCCACACCCCCCAGGGGTGCGCATCCGCAGCATTTGCGTGGTCGCTGGCTGCACCAAAAGGACTGGGCCGAATTCGCGGCCCAGAGTCCGCCTGGCCGCTGGCAACCCCTGCCCCGCCATGCATGGCTGGCGCCTGCGCACTACCCGGCCGAGCAGACATGGAGCGCCGAGCAGTTGGACGCGTGGCTGAGCGATCTGGAGCCGCTGGCCCCGGCGCAGTTGCTGGTGCGACTGGTGAAAAACGCCCAGGGCGACTGGGAGGAAGCCGAACGATTGTTTCTGGTGGCGGATCTTTGGCCGGATGTGCCGGGACAGGGTTAATCCGGATTTTATGACAACTGTAGTGGCCCTATCGCGAGCAAGCTCGCTCCCACCTTGAAATGCATTCCCCTGTGGGAGCGAGCCTGCTCGCGATTGCGGCGAGCCGATTTAAACGGACAACCGCACCGCCAGCGCCGCCAAGGTCACCAGCAACACCGGCACGGTCAACACGATCCCGACCTTGAAGTAATACCCCCAGCCAATCCGGATGTTCTTGCGCTCCAGCACATGCAACCACAAAAGTGTCGCCAGACTGCCAATCGGGGTGATTTTCGGGCCCAGATCGCTGCCAATAACGTTGGCGTAGATCATCGCTTCTTTCACCACCCCCGTCGCCTGACTCGCATCAATGGACAGCAGGCCAATCAACACCGTCGGCAGGTTATTCATGATCGATGACAACAACGCCGTCAGCACCCCCGTGCCCAGCGCCGCGCCCCAGACGCCGTATCCGGCGAAAATGTCCAGCCAGCCCGCCAGATACCCGGTAAGCCCGGCGTTACGCAGGCCATAGACCACCAAATACATGCCCAGCGAAAAAATCACGATGTGCCATGGGGCTTCCTTCATGACCTTGCGCGTGGAAATCTTGTGCCCGCGCGCAGCGATGGCCAGCAGCAACGCGGCGCACACCGCCGAGATCGCACTGATCGGAATGCCCAGCGGTTCCAGTGCAAAACAACCGAGCAACAGAATCACCAGCACCGCCCAACCAGCATAGAACGTTGCCTTGTCGTGGATGGCGGACGCCGGGTGCTCCAGTTGTTCGGGGTCGTAATCCCGGGGAATGTCGCGCCGGAAAAACCACATCAGCACCGCAAGGGTCACGGCAACGCTGACCAGGTTGACCGGAATCATCACCGCCGCATAGCGGTTGAAACCAATCTTGAAGAAGTCCGCGGAAACGATGTTCACCAGGTTCGACACCACCAATGGCAGGCTCGCGGTATCGGCAATGAAACCGGCCCCCATGACAAACGCCAGGGTTGCCGTGGGCGAGAAACGCAAGGCCAGGAGCATTGAAATCACGATGGGCGTCAGTATCAGCGCCGCGCCGTCATTGGCGAACAGCGCCGACACCAGTGCCCCGAGCAGCACCATATAGGCAAACAACTTTCGCCCATTGCCCCGTCCCCAGCGGGCCACATGCAACGCCGCCCAGGCAAACAGCCCGGCTTCGTCCAGCAACAGGCTGATGATGATCAGCGCGACAAAGGTACCAGTGGCGTTCCAGATGATCTGCCACACCAGCGGAATGTCACTCAGATGCACCACGCCGAAAATCAGCGCCAGCACGGCACCCAGCACCGCGCTCCAGCCGACACCAAGGCCTTTGGGCTGCCAGATCACGAGGGTAATGGTCAGGAGAAAAATCAATGAAGCGGCGAGCATGCGAAACAGCCTTGAGCGAGGGGGCGGACCGGCAGGGATTCTGAAGTAGAGCCGCCGTGCGTGGCAACGGCGACGATAGACTCAATACTGTTGTGCTTGCGTGACAGGGAACATGCCTGTCAAGGGAAGCCTGCCCCCTCTGTCACAGGCAAACTCCCTCGGGACGCGAACGACCTCAGACTTTCTTGTGCTGCTCCACCCACTGACCATAGGCATTGATGAAGCTCTGCAGGAACGGCTTGACCGACTCCGACAGTTTGCCCGCCTCGTCGAACGCCGAACCGGCACCGCCCAGGTAGGCTTCCGGCTGCTGCATCAACGGCACGTTGAGAAACACCATGGACTGACGCAAGTGATGGTTGGCGCCGAATCCGCCGATCGCGCCGGGCGAAACACTGATCACCGCCCCCGGTTTGCCGCTCCAGGCACTCTTGCCATAGGGACGCGAACCGACATCGATTGCATTCTTCATCGGTGCCGGCACCGAACGGTTGTATTCCGGCGTAACGAACAGCACTGCGTCGGATGAACTCACTTGTTGTCGGAAACTACTGTAGGCTGCCGGCGGTGTAGCACCATCGATGTCTTCGTTGTAGAGCGGCAGGTCACCGATTTCGACAATGTTCAGCTTGAGATTGGCCGGCGCCAGGTCTGCCAGTGCGAGGGCGACCTTGCGGTTGATCGATTCTTTTCGCAGGCTGCCGACCACTACGGCGACGGTATAGACATTGCTCATGGAAGACTCTCGCTTATCCGTGGGAGGAACCTGAAGTTATAGTTGATCAGATGACGATTCAACCAGTGAACACAGGTATATCTGCGTTCTGATTATTTTTTATACGCAGGAAAACTTACCGTGCTCAGTGACGGTCTACTCCACCGCACATTGAGTGATTTATCTCCAGAGGTTCTAAGCAGATGGCAGCAGTACTCGTCGGTCAGTTCCATGCAAGAGACGCGGAAGGCCGCATTTATTCCGTACATGAGTTCCAGGAATCCACCCCGCCGGCAGACGGTCTGGCAAGCGCGGCGCCTGTCACCACGTACAAACTGGCTATTGGCGATCGCGTGAACAAGCTGGATGAAAATGAATTTCTATTGGTGCAGTCGGGCGTCACCATTACCCGCGAACCGGTAACCAGCACCGCTTCATAACTCGACGTTATGAGCAGGAGTCATAGGCGCAGACTTGGGTTAGGATTCAGTCACTGGCTTCCTCACCCTGCTGAACATGGACTTCACGCATGCGCTTACGCCATATCGAAGTGATCCAGGCGCTCCTGCAGACCGGTCACCTGGGCACCGCCGCCGAATGGCTGCAGTTGCCGGTGACCGAAGTCGAGCGCATATTGCGCGACGCCGAGGATCAACTGGGCTTCATGCTGTTCTCCAGTGTACGCGGGCGCCTGCAAGCCACGCGGGAGGCGCGGGAGCTTCAAGTCGAAATGGCCCGCGTCTACGATGCGCTTGAACCGGTCCAACGCCTGGCCAACAGCCTCAGGCAATACCAGGCCCCACCCTTACGTATCATTTGTACGCCTCCCCTGGCCCAGCAACTGCTGCCCCAAAGCATTGCGGCTTTGCGCCGACGCCTGCCTGACGCACCCTGCACCCTGCTCAGCCAACCGACCCGCGACATCGTCCGAAGCCTGCTGTTGCACGAAAGCGATCTGGGCTTGAGCCTGCATGATCCCGATCGCGCCGAGATTGAATGCCAGGTGATTGCCCAAGGCAAGCTGCAACTGCTCGCCCCCCACGGCTGGCTGCAACCCAGGCAGAAGTACATTTCCCTGCAGGATCTGGCGGGCCAGGCAATGGTCGGCCTCGAAGGGCATGACCCGCTCAGCCCGGCGCTGGAAAACAAACTGCATGCACTGCGCCCGGCACCTGTGATCCACACACGGGTACAGACTCACCAGATGATGCGCAGCATGGTCGAGGCCGGTGAAGGCCTGGCCATCGTCGACCCCTTCACCGCGCTCGGCGCCAAATCGGCCGGACTCGATGCCTGCCCCCTGGCGCCCGCAGTGCCGGTCAGTCTCTACGCCCTGAGCCTTAAAAACGACGCGCCCTCGCCCGCCATTCAGACCCTGTTAGCGATCATCACGGAACAAGCCGCGGCGATGCTCGCGAACTGAGCGGATTTTCCAGCGGATTATCGAACAATCGATACCAGAACAGCGCCACCTCGGCGGTGTTGGGATCGATGCCCCGATAGCGCAGGTGATCGATGCCGCCAATCACGTAACCGCAGCGCTCATAGAGACGACAGGCTCCCAGATTGTTGTTCTGGGTTTCCAGCATGATGCCTGGCAGCTTCTTCTTGCGACTCCAGAACTGCGCCACATCCAGCAGCGCCTTGGCCACACCATGGCGCCGGGCGGGCGCATGCACCGCCAGTTCGTCGATATGGGCAAAGCCATTCCAGTTAGTGCTGACCACTATATGTCCGACCGGCTCGTCATCCAGGTACGCCATGAAAATCGCACTGTCGACGGCGTCGCGATAACTGCTGAACTCCTCGGGGTCAATGCCATAGCACTTGCGATAGGGCGTGATCGGCGTGATCGCCCATTGCTCCACTGGCTGGCCTATTTCGGGGGTGCCATAGGCGGTGACTTCAAAACTGAAATCACTGCCCCAGATATAGGCGGCAAAAGCTTCGTCGGCGACTCGCACCGACAGCCCTGGGTAAATCGGGTTTATGACCGGTTGCATACTGGGAAAGGTCCTCATTCCTTGATGCAATCGACGGTGTAGTGCCGTCCATTGCCCTCATCTTCGTGTTGCAAGCCGTGCACATCGGCGACAAACCCGGGAAAGCTGCTGTCGAACGTGCGAGCAAACTTCAGGTAATCGATGATCGAGCGGGTCGACTCGGTAAAACGCTCGCCGGGCATGATCAACGGAATCCCGGGTGGGTATGGCACCAACATCACGGCAGCGATACGCCCGTCCAGAGCATCGATCGACACCGCTTCAACTTCGCCACGCACCAATTGATCATAGGCGTCAGCCGGCTTCATGGCGATTTCCGGCAGAACGGTGTACATGCGCTTGAGATGCCTGGCCGTGGCATTGCTGCGATAACAGGCGTGCAATTGATCGCACAGGTCACGCAGGCCCATGCCCTGATAACGCGCAACATTCTCCTGCGCCACGCACGGCAGGCAGTTGGCCAGACTGACGTTGGCGTCGTAGCTGCGCTTGAATTCCAGTAGCTCGGTGAGCAGCGTGCTCCACTTGCCCTTGGTGATGCCCATGGAGAACAGCACCAGGAACGAATACAGCCCGGTCTTCTCCACCACCAGCCCGCGCTCCCACAAGAACTTGCTGACCACCGCCGCCGGAATCCCGCGCTCGCTGAGGGCGCCGCCGGCGGTCAAACCCGGCATCACCAGGGTGACCTTGATCGGATCGAGCAATACGTAATCGTCGGTCACACCGCCAAAGCCGTGCCAGTCGTCCTCCGGTTGCAGCAGCCAGTCTTGTGTGACAACCCGGTCGATACCTTCCACCGAAGGCGGTTGCCAGATGGAAAACCACCAGTCATCGGCGGCGATGTGCTGGCGCAGGTTGGCCAGCGCCCGGCGAAAACTCAGGGCCTCGTCGAACATTTCCTGCAACAGCGAACGTCCGGCAGGCCCTTCCATCATCGCCGAAGCGACGTCCAGCGAAGCGATGATGCCGTACTGCGGCGACGTCGAGATGTGCATCATGAACGCTTCGTTGAAGCGATCGCGATCGAGCTGCCGCGCGCCACCGTCCTGCACATGAATCATTGATGCCTGGCTGAACGCTGCCAGCAACTTGTGGGTGGAATGGGTGGTGAACACCAGCGGGCCGTTTTCACTGCGTGAAGTGCCCATGCCGTAACGCCCGGCGAAAAACTCGTGGAACGCCGCATAGGCGTACCAGGCCTCATCGAAATGCAGCACCTCGACGCCGGAGCTGGGGTCGCTGCTGGATCACACCGGGCCGCTGGCAGAAGCAGAAGCCCGGGCGGCGCGCAACTTCGGCGCCGATCACACTTTTTTCGTCATCAACGGGACGTCGACCGCGAACAAGATCGTCTGGCACTCCATGGTCGCGCGCGATGACCTGGTGCTGGTCGATCGCAACTGTCACAAGTCGGTCCTGCATTCGATCATCATGACGGGCGCGATCCCGCTGTACCTGTGCCCGGAGCGCAATGAGCTGGGGATCATCGGTCCGATTCCGTTGAGTGAGTTCAGTCGCGAATCGATCCAGGCGAAGATCGACGCCAGTCCCTTGACCAAGGGGCGGGCGCCCAGGGTCAAACTCGCGGTGGTCACCAATTCGACCTATGACGGCCTGTGCTACAACGCCGAGCTGATCAAGCAGCAATTGGGCTCCGGCACCGACACCGACAAATCCGAACGCAGGGTGTTTTCCCCGAAAAACTGGTGAAACGCCTGACCCACGGGGCTCTTGTGGTAGGCCACGCCACCACCATGCCCAGGCGTGTGCCAGGAATAGTTGGAGTCTGCCGTGTGCTGCACCAGCGCCTTGAAAAAGGGCGGCAGCAAGCCATCGAGGTATTTGCGCGCCGCCCGCGCCACCTGACGGGCGAGAAAAGGCACGGTGTCTTCGAACAGATAAAGAATCCCGCGCAATTGATTGAGCTCGGCCATGGCGTCCGCGGGGGCGTTTTCCAGGGTGACTTGCTCGCCCAGGGCGAAGATAGGCAGGTCCGGCGCGCGCACTCGCGCCAGCCCGATCAACTCGGCCATATTCTGTAACAAATGCGAGCGAGCGCTGGCGTCTTCGGCGGCGATCAACATGCACGAGAGACCGTGATGAGTCGAAGCCACCAAACGCCCTTCGGTGTAGTCCACGGCCGAGACAATGCTGAAGCCTTCTTGCTCAAGCTCCCGGGCAATGCCCCGCACACGGTCACCGGCAACGGTGTCGGCCTTGATGTCGCGATGGACAATCAATACCGGGAATTTCAAATCTTTATACATGGGACTCAGTGTCCTGAGGCGGCAGAACAGAGCCTGCCAATAACCTCAGGGTAGAGGGTTGCAGCGGATGTAGCGAGTGCGACGCCCCAAAACGGGTCACCGGCATAAAGAAACAACCTAGACCTGAACTTCAGCCTCGGCCAACTGCACCCACAGCGCCGGCGCACCTGCCGACTTGGCAATGGCTTCCATGCGTGCCACGTGCCGGGCCATATCGTCTTCGCTGGCGCGAATGATACGTGTCGGCTGGCGGTCGGCGGGCAGACGGCGGATTTCCGTGGCGGAGTTGTCCGCGCCTTCGCCGGAGCCATTGCCATCGGACGCATTGCCGGCCAGCGACAGGCTGGTCTGGCCGCCGGTCATGGTCAGGTAAACGTCGGCGAGAATCTCGGAGTCGAGCAAGGCGCCGTGCAGTTCACGGCCGGAGTTGTCGACGCCGTAGCGTTTGCACAAGGCATCGAGGCTGTTGCGCTGCCCCGGGTGACGCTCCCGGGCCATGAGCAGGGTGTCGAGGATCGAGCAGTGCTGCGTGATGTCCGCACGGTCGTGCTGACCCATCAGGGCGAATTCATTGTTGATGAAGCCAACGTCGAACGCGGCGTTATGGATGATCAGCTGCGCGCCCTTGATGAACTCGAAGAATTCTTCGGCTACTTCGGCGAAACGCGGCTTGCCCACCAGAAACTCGTTGGTGATGCCGTGGACGCCGATGGCGCCTTCATCACTTTCGCGATCCGGTTGCAGGTAGACGTGGAAATGCCGACCGGTCAGGCGACGACCGATCAACTCGACACAACCGATTTCGATAATCCGGTGGCCGTCGGTCACCGGCATGCCGGTGGTTTCGGTATCGAGTACAACGGATCTGGTGGCCATCTGATGCTCAGCTCTCAATCGGTCAATCGTGCAAAAACGGCGATGTTAACACGCTCGCCAAGGTCTTTCAGGTACGCCGTGTTGCCCCCCATCGCGAGCTATCTCGCGATAGCGACGCCCCGGAAATCAGGCCTGCTTGAACCCGCGCACTTCATCCACGCCACGGTTGGCCAGTTGGTCGGCCCGCTCGTTGCCATGGTGGCCGATGTGCCCGCGCACCCATTTCCAGGTGACGTTGTGACGGTTGACCTGCTCGTCGAGCATCTTCCATAGGTCAGCGTTCTTGACCGGTTCTTTCGCAGCGGTTTTCCAGCCGCGCTTTTTCCAGTTGGCCATCCACTCGTTGATGCCCTTCATCACGTACTGCGAGTCGGTCACCAGCAGCACATCACAGGGACGCTTGAGTTCTTCGAGGCCACGAATCGCGCCCATCAGCTCCATGCGGTTGTTGGTGGTGTTGGTTTCGCCGCCCCAGAGTTCCTTTTCAACACCCTTGCACACCAGTAATGCGCCCCAGCCGCCAGGGCCAGGGTTGCCTTTACAGGCGCCGTCAGTGAAGAGTTCTACGCTATCGCTCATGCCAATCTATCCAGAAAATGCGGTGGCTCGCCGATCGTTGATCGACAACGCCCGAGACCGGGGGCAACCCCGGCCAGGAAATACAAGGTGAATTACGGTTCGATATGACGACGGTTAACCTTGGCCATAGGCAATGGAATCAACTTGCCCATCGGTTCGCGGCGCTCCTGACGCAAGGGTCGCAGGCCGACCACTATCTTGCGCGCCACCAATAAATAGAAGCCACCGCCAGACAACTGCCAGCGACCGGCCATGCGCTCCCAGCCGGCCAGACGGGTCTGCCAGGCGGGTGACGCGAGCGGCGGACGATAGCACCCGAAGCGGCGTTTCTCCAGCGCGAAGCCCAGCAGATTCAGCCAGTCGGCGACCCGCGACGGGGAAATGCAGCGGGCCTTGCGCAACGCATCATGAGCGAACACATGACGCAGGCCCCAACTGCTCCAGGGATTGATCCCGATGATCAACAGGTGCCCGCCAGGCCGCACGCTGCTCGCCGCTTCGCGCAGCAGTCCGTGGGGCGACAGGCAGAAGTCCAGGCCATGCTGCATGACCACCACGTCGGCGGCATGTTCGCTCAACGGCCACGCTTGCTCTTCGCAGACAATCTCAACCCCTGGCAACGGCGCGCCCAGACGGACATTGCGCTGCACCTGCGGTGCCGACGGTGGTGTCTGGGCAGATGGGCCGTAATGCACCAGATAACCGCCGAAAAAGCGACCCAGCTCTTCTTCGAGCATGCGCCGTTCTTCATCCAGCAAAAACTGCCCGATGGGGCCGGACAGCCAGTCACGGGCCGCGCTGATCAATGCCAGCCAGTCAGGATCAGCCTGAGCGAACGCTTTATCCGTCATTGCATTCTCCAACGCGCCAGGAAGCTCTAAGATGCGCCATTGCTTTCCAATTGGCGAATCCGACGATGATACAGATCACTGCCCTGCCCGCCTTTACCGACAACTACATCTGGTTGTTACAAGATCCCGACACCCGGCGCTGCGCGGTGGTCGACCCCGGCGATGCCGCCCCCGTGCAGGCCTGGCTTGCAGCCAATCCGCACTGGGTGTTGAGCGATATTCTGATCACTCATCACCATCATGACCATGTCGGCGGCGTTGAACAGCTGAAAAAAGCGACGGACGCCACCGTCTACGGCCCGGCCAGTGAAAACATTCCGGCGCGGGACGTGGCCCTCAAGGACAACGACCGCATCAATGTACTGGGCCATGACTTCGACGTCATCGCCGTGCCCGGCCATACCCTGGGCCACATTGCCTATTATCATCGCGGCCTGCTGTTTTGCGGAGATACCCTGTTTGCGGCCGGTTGCGGACGCCTGTTCGAGGGGACGCCCCTGCAAATGTACACCTCGCTGTCGCGCCTCGCGGCCCTTCCCGAAAACACGCTGGTGTACTGCACTCACGAATATACGCTGAGCAACCTGCGTTTCGCAGCGGCGGTCGAGCCCGGCAATCCCGATACGCTGGAACGCCTCGCCACCGTTACCCGCCAACGGGAAGCGGGCGTCATCACACTGCCTTCCACGGTGGCCCTGGAAAAACGTACAAACCCGTTTTTGCGTACCGCCGTAACATCCGTTAAAGAAAAAGTGGACGAACGGACCGGCACCGATAACTCTGCGCCCGATATGGTTTTTGCTGCGCTAAGAAGCTGGAAAGACACGTTCTGAGCCACCTGTACGATGGTGCAAAAACCATGAGTGGTTGACCGTTGGAGGTGCGCTTTCTAGAATCCCCCGACATTTTTGCCCGGAACTTACTTCCAGCCAATGTCGTCATCTATTCGTAAAGCCATCAATTCGGACGCATTGACCCGCCTGGCTCAAGCCATCGCGGTGGCTGTGTCAGCGACCTTGGCCGGCTGTTCCAGCCATGTGCCGCAAACCGATGCGGCACACACTCCGAATATTGCCGCACGCGCCAAGCAGAAGCCCGTCTGGCTCAGCGAAAAGCCGAGCCCGCAGATTCCGCAGGACGTCTGGGAACGCATGCGCCAGGGCTTCCAGTTGCAGGATGGCCTGGGCGTCAACCCGCGCATCGAGCAGCAACGCCTGTGGTTTGCCAGCAACCCGTCTTTTCTCGAAAATGCCGGCGAACGCGGCAGCCTCTACATTCACTACATCATCGAACGTCTTGAAGAGCGCAACATGCCGCTGGAGCTGGCGCTGTTGCCGGTGATCGAAAGCGCCTACAACCCGATGGCCTACTCCCGATCCGACGCGGTGGGCCTTTGGCAATTCATCCCTTCCACCGGGCGTTACTACAACCTGCGTCAAACCCGCTTTTATGATGGCCGTCGCGACATCACCGCCTCGACCACCGCCGCGATGGATTACCTGACTCGCCTGCACGACATGTTCAACGGTGACTGGCTGCTGGCCCTTGCCGCGTATAACGCAGGCGAAGGCACGGTCAGCCGGGCCATCGAGCGCAATGAAAGACTCGGCCTGCCTACCGACTACTGGAACCTGCCGCTGCCTGCCGAGACCCAGGCGTATGTGCCGAAACTGCTGGCCCTCTCGCAAGTGGTGCTGGCGCCAGAGGCCTACGGCGTGAACCTAAACCCGATCGCCAACGAACCCTATTTCAAAGTCGTCGAAATCAACCAGCGCATGGACCTGTCCAAGGTCGCCGAAGTCGCCAACATCGACGAAGACGAACTGTTCCAGCTCAATCCGGCGTTCAAGCAGCGCACCACCCTCGACGGCCCCCAGCATCTGTTGGTGCCGACCTCCAAGGCGCAGCTGCTGACCACCAGCCTGCAGACCATGCGTCCTGAAGAGTTGATCAGCAAGAAATCGCGCAAACCGGTTTTCGAGGGCGCTGATGACATCCAGGTGGCGAGCGCCAAACGCAACTACCGGGTCAAGCGTGGCGATAACCTGGGCTCCATCGCCAAGGCCAACAACGTCGACACCAAAGACCTGCAGCGCTGGAACAAGCTGAGTGGCAAGAACCTCAAACCAGGCCAGACCCTGGTTCTTCAGGACACCAGCAAACGCGGTTCCGGACGCATCAACACCGTGGTCGCGGCCAATGCCAAGACCAAGGGCGAGACCAGGAAGCCACAATCCCAATACAAGGTTCAGCAAGGCGACTCGCTGTACATCGTGGCCAAGCGCTTCAATGTTGAAATGCAGCACCTCAAGCGCTGGAACCCGCGCGTCGGCCAGGCGTTGAAACCGGGTCAGATGCTGACCGTTGCCAATCCGCATTAAAAACGAGCCCCTGAATTCAGGGGCTTTTTTTGCCCGCGATTTTTTCACCCCGCAGGAGCGAGCCTGCTCGCGAAAAACCAGAGAGCGCCGCCGCGCTTCCCGTTTTACGCGTAATCTCCCCAACCATCGCCAGCAAGCCCGGCCCCTGCAACGGATCAGATCTGCTTTAAACCCCTGTCTTTTTCCTGTTCATACAAGCTGTTACTGTACGGTCCACAAAGCCCAAGCCGCCCGGATCGGATTCCCTATTTGAAGCATCCCCTCCTCTCGCTCCTGATCTGCCTGGCCTTGAGCTCCACCGCAAGCGCGACGATCAGCGAAAGCCATGGTTATGCGCAGTTCGGCACGCTCAAGTACCCGGCCAGATTTACCCACTTCGACTGGGTCAACCCGCAAGCGCCCAAGGGCGGTACGTTGCGGGTGATGGCGTTTGGCACCTTCGATACGCTCAACCCTTACACCTTCAAGGGCACCAGCCCGGTGACCACGCCGAATTTCCTGCAATACGGCATCAACGAACTCAATGAGCCGCTGATGGTCGGCACAGGTCAGTACGCACCGTCCGGCGACGAACCCGCCTCCAGTTACGGCCTGATTGCCCAGTCGGTGGAGTACAACGAGGACCGCAGCTGGGTGGTGTTCAACCTGCGCCCCGAGGCGCGTTTCCACGACGGCACCCCCATCACCGCCCATGACGTCGCGTTTTCCTACCGTTTACTGCTCAAGGAAGGCCATCCGCTGTACCGCACCAGCCTCCAGGAAGTGTTGAGGGTCGACATTCTCAATCCACGGCGCATACGGTTCGTCTTCAAACGCGCCGGCAATCCGCTGCTGATCTTGCGACTGGGCGAGTTGCCGGTACTGCCGCAGCACTACTGGAAGGGTCGGGACTTCAAGGCCACCACCTTCGAACCACCACTGGGCAGCGGACCGTACCGCATCACGTCGGTGACGCCGGGACGACAGATCGTTTTCGAGCGGGTCAAGGACTACTGGGGCAAGGATCTGGCAGTCAATCGCGGCAAATACAATGTCGACCGCATGGAGGTCGAGTTCTACCGGGACAGCGATGTCGCGTTCGAAGCGTTCAAGGCCGGCGAGTTCGACATTTACATCGAGCACCAGGCGAAGAACTGGGACACCGGCTACAACTTCCCGGCGATACGCCGCGGTGACGTGATCAAGGCGCAGATCCCGCACCAGATCCCGACCCAGAGCCAGGGTCTGTTCATGAACAGCCGCCGGCCGACGTTCTCCGACGTGAAGGTTCGTGAAGCGCTGGGGCTGATGTTCGACTTCGAGTGGACCAACCGCACGCTGTTCAGCGGTGCCTACAGGCGCGCCATGAGTTACTACCCCAACAGCGAGTTCTCCGCCACCGGCCTGCCGGTCGGACATGAATGGCTGATGCTCAAACCCTGGCGCGAGCAGTTGCCCGCGAAGCTCTTCACCGAGCCCTTCAGCCTGCCGCAGACCCAAGGCGCCGGCATCCCTCGGGAAACCCTGCGCAAAGCCCTGGGGCTGCTCGCCGAAGCCGGCTGGAAGCTCAACGGCCAGCGCCTGCAAAACGCCGCCGGACAACCCTTGCGCCTGGAGATCCTGCTGGTCAATCCAAATCTGGAGCGCATCCTCCAGCCTTACGTCGAGAACCTCGCCAGCATCGGCGTCGACGCCCGGCTGCGCACGGTCGATCGTGCGCAGTACAAACAGCGCCTCGACCAGTTCGATTTCGACATGATCCTGATGACGCTCAACCAGACCCTAAGCCCGGGCCTGGAGCAATGGCAGTACTTTCATTCCAGCCAGGTCGGGGTCAAGGGCAGCAAGAATTACGCCGGCATCGCCAACCCGGTGGTCGACCACCTGCTCGAACAACTGCTCGCAGCAAAGAGTCGCGATGAACAAGTGGCCGCCGGCAGGGCCCTGGATCGGGTACTGCTCTGGCAGCACTACAGCATTCCCAACTGGTACCTCAATTATCACCGTCTGGCCTACCGCAACCGGTTGGCTTTCGTCACCACGCCGCCCTACACCCTGGGCCTGAGCGCGTGGTGGCTGAAATCTTCGGAGAAAGATCAATGAAACCTGTAAGCGCCCTGCTCCTGCAGGCCAGCGCCCTGTTGTTCGCCGGGCTGGCCTGCGCCGCCCCGCAGCATGCCCTGACCCTGTACAACGAGCCGCCGAAATACCCGGCCGATTTCAAACACTTCGATTACGTCAACCCGGATGCCCCCAAGGGCGGAAAATTCCGCCAGGCCGGGTTTGGCGGCTTCGACAGCCTCAACCCGTTCATCAGCAAAGGGGTGGCCGCCGAAGACATCACGCTGATCTACGACACGCTGGCCAAACAGGGCCTGGATGAACCGTTCACCGAATACGGCCTGGTCGCCGGCAAAATCGAAAAAGCCCCGGACAACACCTGGGTGCGTTTCTACCTGCGCCCGCAAGCGCGATTCCACGATGGTCATCCGATACGCGCCGAAGATGTGGTGTTCAGCTTCCAGACCCTGATCAAGGATGGCGCCCCGATGTACCGTGGCTATTACAGCGACGTTGACGAAGTGGTCGCCGAGGACCCGCTCACGGTGCTGTTCAAGTTCAAGCACGGCAACAACCGAGAACTGCCGCTGATCCTCGGCCAGTTGCCGGTACTGCCCAAGCATTGGTGGGCGACCCGCGACTTCAACAAGGGCAACCTGGAAATTCCCCTGGGCAGCGGCCCCTATCGGGTCAGCGAAGTGAAGGCCGGGCGTTCGGTGCGCTATGAGCGGGTCAAGGATTACTGGGGCAAGGACCTTCCGGCCAATCGTGGTTTCTACAATTTCGACGTGATGACCACCGATTACTATCGCGACAACACCGTCGCGCTGGAGGCGCTCAAGGCCGGGCAGTTCGATTACTGGCTGGAGATGACCGCCAAGAACTGGGCCAACGCCTACAACATCCCGGCGGTCACCGAGGGCCGATTGATCAAGGAGCAAATCCCCAACGGCAACCCCACCGGCATGCAAGGCTTCGTGTTCAACCTGCGTCGCCCGAAGTTCCAGGATGTGCGCGTGCGTCAGGCCCTGACACTGTTGCTGGATTTCGAATGGACCAACAAGCAATTGTTCAACGGCGCCTACGCGCGAACCCGCAGCTACTTCGAAAACTCGGAAATGGCCGCCACCGGCCTGCCGGACGCCGATCAACTGGCAATCCTCGAACCGTTCCGCGGCAAGATTCCCGAACAGGTGTTCAGCGAAGCCTTCCAGAACCCGGTCACCGATGGCAGCGGCATGATCCGTGCCCAGCAGCGCAAGGCCTATCAACTGCTGCAAGAGGCCGGCTGGCGCATCGTCGACGACAAAATGGTCGACGCCACCGGTAAACCGGTGACGATCGAGTTCCTGCTGGCCCAGACCGAATTCGAGCGGGTGCTGCTGCCGTTCAAGCGCAACCTGAGCGACCTGGGCATCGACCTGGTGATCCGCCGGGTCGACGTCTCGCAGTACGTCAACCGCGTGCGCTCGCGGGACTTCGACATGATCGTCGGCAGCTTCCCGCAGTCCAACTCGCCGGGCAACGAACAGCGCGAGTTCTGGATGAGCGCTGCCGCCGACAAACCGGGCAGCCGCAACTCCATGGGCCTCAAGGACCCGGTGGTGGACCAACTGGTGGAACAATTGATCAACGCCGATTCGCGCAAAAGCCTGGTGGCCCATGCCCGCGCACTGGACCGGGTGCTGCAATGGGGCTATTACGTGGTTCCCAACTGGCACATCAAAACCTGGCGCGTGGCCTACTGGAACCACATCGGCCATCCCAAGGTCTCGCCCAAATATGACATCGGCACCGCCACTTGGTGGGTCAAGCCCGATGCCAAACCGGCCATAGAGATCGAAACCAAATTGCAAGCCGACCCTGCGGGCACGGAGTAATCAGATGCTGGCGTATATTTTTCGGCGACTGCTGCTGATCATTCCGACCTTGTTCGGCATTTTGCTGATCAACTTCGTGATCATCCAGGCCGCCCCCGGCGGGCCGGTAGAACAGATGATCGCCAAACTCGAAGGTTTCGAAGGCGCCACCAGCCGCATCGCCGGTGGCGGTGCCGAAGTCTCGGTAGCCGGCTCGGCCTATCGCGGCGCCCAAGGCCTGGACCCGGCGCTGGTCAAGGAAATCGAGCACATGTACGGCTTCGACAAGTCGGCGCCGGAACGCTTGTGGATCATGGTCAAGAACTATGCGTCCCTGGATTTCGGTGACAGTTTCTTCCGCGACGCCAAGGTCATCGACCTGATCAAGGAAAAGATGCCCGTGTCGATTTCCCTCGGGCTGTGGAGCACGCTGATCATGTACCTGGTGTCGATCCCGCTGGGGATCGCCAAGGCCACGCGGCACGGCAGTCACTTCGATGTCTGGACCAGTTCGGCGATCATCGTCGGCTACGCCATCCCGGCGTTCCTGTTCGCCATCCTGCTGATCGTGGTGTTTGCCGGTGGCAGTTATCTGGACTGGTTCCCGTTACGCGGGCTGACGTCGAACAACTTCGATGAACTGAGCATGGGCGGCAAGGTGCTCGATTACTTCTGGCACCTGGCGCTGCCAGTGACCGCGCTGGTGATCGGCAACTTCGCGACCATGACCCTGCTGACCAAAAACAGCTTCCTCGACGAAATCAACAAGCAATACGTGGTCACCGCCAAGGCCAAGGGCCTGACCAATCATCGCGTGCTCTACGGCCATGTGTTCCGCAACGCCATGCTGCTGGTGATCGCCGGGTTCCCGTCGGCGTTCATCGGTATCTTCTTCACCGGTTCGCTGCTGGTCGAAGTGATCTTCTCCCTCGATGGCCTCGGCCTGATGAGTTTCGAAGCGGCAATCAACCGCGATTACCCGGTGGTTTTCGGCACCCTGTTCATCTTCACCCTGCTGGGGCTGGTGGTGAAACTGATCGGCGACCTCACCTACACCTTTGTCGATCCGCGCATCGACTTCGAAAGCCGGGAGCATTGAGATGAACCTGTCCCCTCTCAATCGCCGTCGCTTCGAACTGTTCAAGGCCAACAAGCGTGGCTGGTGGTCGCTGTGGCTGTTTCTGATCCTGTTCGGCGCCAGCCTCGGCGCCGAACTGATTGCCAACGACAAACCCCTGGTGGTGCATTACGACAACAACTGGTACTTCCCGGCACTCAAGCGCTACCCGGAAACCACCTTCGGCGGCGAATTCCCGCTGGAAGCCAACTACAAGAGCCCGTACATCCGCGAACTGCTCAAGGCCAAGGACGCCTGGGTGCTGTGGGCACCGATTCCCTACAGCTACCAGAGCATCAACTACGACCTGAAAGTCCCGGCACCGGCGCCGCCCTCGAGCGATAACCTCCTCGGCACCGATGACCAGGGCCGTGACGTATTGGCCCGGGTGATCTACGGCTTCCGCATTTCGGTGTTGTTCGCCCTGACACTGACCCTGTTCAGCTCGATCATTGGCGTCATCGCCGGTGCCCTGCAGGGTTTCTACGGTGGCTGGATCGATCTGGCCGGGCAGCGGTTCCTGGAAATCTGGTCCGGGTTGCCGGTGCTCTATCTGCTGATCATCCTGGCCAGTTTCGTCCAGCCCAATTTCTGGTGGCTGCTGGGCATCATGCTGTTGTTTTCCTGGATGAGCCTGGTCGACGTGGTGCGCGCCGAATTCCTGCGGGGGCGCAACCTGGAATACGTACGCGCGGCCCGGGCGCTGGGCATGCAGAATGGGGCGATCATGTTCCGCCACATCCTGCCCAACGCCATGGTCTCGACCATGACCTTCATGCCGTTCATCCTGACCGGTGCCATCGGCACCCTCACCGCCCTGGATTTCCTCGGCTTCGGCCTGCCGGCGGGCAGTCCTTCCCTGGGTGAACTGGTGGCCCAGGGCAAATCCAACCTGCAAGCACCGTGGCTCGGCATGAGCGCGTTTGCGGTGTTGGCGTTGATGTTGAGTTTGCTGGTGTTTATCGGCGAGTCCGCTCGCGACGCCTTCGACCCGAGGAAGTGAAATGAATCAGGACAATCTGATCGAAGTGCGCGACCTCGCCGTCGAGTTTGTCGTCGGCGACCACTGCCAGCGTGTGGTCGAAGGGGTCAGTTTCGACATCAAGCGCGGTGAAACCCTGGCCCTGGTGGGCGAAAGCGGCTCCGGCAAATCGGTGACCGCCCACTCGATCCTGCGCCTTCTGCCCTACCCGCTCGCCCGGCATCCGTCGGGCACCATTGCCTATTCCGGGCAAGATCTGCTGAGCCTGAAAGAGAAAACCATCCGCCACATCCGCGGCAACCGGATCGCAATGATCTTTCAGGAGCCGATGACCTCGCTCAACCCGCTGCACTCGATCGAGAAGCAGATCAACGAGGTATTGGGCATCCACAAGGGGCTGGTGGGAAAAGTCGCGACCAGGCGCACCCTGGAGTTGCTGGAAATGGTCGGCATCCCCGAGCCGCACAAGCGCCTCAAGGCCTTGCCCCATGAGTTGTCCGGCGGTCAGCGCCAGCGAGTGATGATCGCCATGGCCCTGGCCAACGAGCCGGAACTGCTGATTGCCGACGAGCCGACCACCGCGCTGGACGTGACCGTTCAGCTGAAAATCCTCGAATTGCTCAAGGAACTACAGACCCGCCTGGGCATGGCATTGCTGCTGATCAGCCACGATTTGAACCTGGTCAAAAGAATTGCGCATCGCGTATGTGTCATGCAGCGCGGTTGCATCGTCGAACAGGCATCGTGCGAAGAATTGTTCCGCGCGCCGCAGCATCCGTACACCCGGATCCTGCTGGCAGCGGAGCCCAGCGGTACGCCGGCGACCAATGTGGTTGGCCCGCCATTGCTGACGGTCAAGGACTTGAAAGTCTGGTTCCCGATCAAGAAAGGTTTGCTGAAAAAGACGGTGGATTACGTCAAGGCAGTGGACGGCATCAATTTCAGCCTGCCTCAGGGTCAGACCCTGGGGATCGTGGGAGAGAGCGGTTCCGGCAAGTCGACGTTGGGTCTGGCGATCCTGCGGTTGATCGGCAGCAAAGGCACCATCCGTTTTGAAGGCAAGCAGCTAGACTGCCTGACGCAACAACAGGTGCGGCCGTTGCGCAGGGAAATGCAGGTGGTGTTCCAGGACCCTTTCGGCAGCCTGAGCCCGCGGATGTGCGTGAGCCAGATCGTCGGCGAAGGCCTGCGGATCCACAAGATGGGCACCGAGGCGGAACAGGAACAAGCGATCATTGCGGCACTCAAGGAGGTAGGACTGGACCCGGAAACCCGGCACCGCTACCCCCACGAATTTTCCGGTGGGCAACGGCAGAGAATCGCCATTGCCCGGGCATTAGTGCTAAAACCGGCGTTGATTCTGCTGGACGAGCCGACTTCGGCCCTCGACCGCACCGTGCAACGCCAAGTGGTGGAGCTTTTGCGTTCACTGCAAAGCAAGTACAACCTGACGTATCTGTTTATCAGCCATGACCTGGCTGTCGTCAAAGCGCTGAGCCACCAGTTGATGGTGGTCAAGCATGGCCAAGTGGTCGAACAGGGAGACGCGCAAAGCATTTTTGCCGCCCCCCAACATCCGTATACACAGCAGTTGCTCGAAGCCGCTTTCCTGGCTCCAGCCACTGCGCAATAACCTGAAAGAGAGGAGCAACACATGGGTTTTCTCGCCGGTAAGCGCGTACTGATCGTCGGTGTCGCCAGCAAGCTGTCCATCGCATCCGGCATCGCTGCCGCCATGCATCGCGAGGGCGCTGAGCTTGCCTTCACTTATCAGAACGACAAACTGAAAGGTCGTGTCGAAGAGTTCGCACAAGGCTGGGGTTCGAGCCCTGAGCTGTGCTTCCCGTGCGACGTGGCCAGCGATGCGGAAATCGCCAAGGTCTTCGAAGAGCTGAGCAAGAAGTGGGACGGCCTGGACTGCATCGTGCACTCCGTCGGCTTCGCCCCGGGCGACCAACTGGACGGCGACTTCACCGAAGCCACCACCCGTGAAGGTTTCCGCATCGCTCACGACATCAGCGCCTACAGCTTCGTGGCCCTGGCCAAGGCTGGTCGTGAAATGATGAAAGGCCGCAACGGCAGCCTGCTGACCCTGTCATACCTGGGCGCCGAGCGCACCATGCCTAACTACAACGTCATGGGCATGGCCAAGGCTTCCCTGGAAGCCGGCGTACGTTACCTGGCCGGTTCCCTGGGCCCGGACGGCACCCGCGTCAACTGCGTATCGGCTGGCCCGATCCGTACCCTCGCCGCTTCCGGCATCAAGAACTTCCGCAAGATGCTGGCCGCCAACGAAGCGCAAACCCCGCTGCGTCGCAACGTCACCATCGAAGAAGTCGGCAACGCCGGCGCCTTCCTGTGCTCGGACCTGGCGTCCGGCATCAGCGGTGAAATCATGTACGTGGACGGTGGCTTCAACACCACCGCCATGGGCAACCTCGAAGAGTGATCTTCGGTTAGCCGATAAAAAACCCGCCGCTTCAGGCGGGTTTTTTTTACCTGCGATGTCGGGACGGCACGCCCTTTGTAGGAGCGAGCCTGCTCGCGTTGAACTTCAGAACACCGCGTTTCTTCCTGACAAAACGCATCATCGTTTACGACCATCGCGAGCAGGCTCGCTCCTACAGGGGTTGTGCATGAGGCAGTCTGCAAACAACCGGTGAATTGGCTGGGTCCGCTGGCTATAGCGCTGCAACAGCACAATCTCCCGATAAAACGTCAACTCGCCCAGACGAATCACCCTGACCTTCGCCCCATGCTCCAGCCACAACCCGGCTTCGGGCAGTAACGAAACCCCCAACCCGCATTCGACCATCTTGACGATGGCTTCCAGTTCATCCAGCTCCAGCGCCACTTGCACATCAATTTGCTGTTCACGCAGAAACCGGGTCACCAGGCGTCCACCAAACGAGTTGCGGTCGTAGCGTACATGGGGGTGATCGGCGAGCAGTTGCAGTGGCTCGTCGCCTTCGAGCTCCGCCGGGACGATCAATACAAACGGCTCGCGGCGAATCACTTGCGCCGACAGTTCCTTGGGCAGGTCGAACGGTGGCTTGATCAGGATCGCCAGATCGACTTCGCCGGTGTCCACCTGACTCAACAGATTGAGCGATACCCCCGGCACCAGTTTTGGCTCCAGCAATGGCGCCTGCTGACGCAAACGCAGCAGGGCCTGGGGCAGCAATCCGGTCTGGGCCGTGGCCACCGCACCGATTTTCAGCTCGCCACGGTATTCGCTGACATCGTCGCTGACTGCCATGCGGCTGAAGGTGTCCAGGATCTCCCGGGCCATGGGCAACGCGCGCTGCCCCGCCGCATTGAGCAATGCCTGACGTCCAGTGCGATCGAACAAGCGAATCCCGAGGGCCTGTTCCAGGTTGCGCATCTGCGCACTGACGGCCGACTGCGTCAGGCCAATGTGCATGCCCGCCGCCGCAAACGTGCCGTAACGGGTCACCGCGATAAAGGTTTTCAGTTCCCGCAGCATAGGGCCCCCGATTGATCGAAATAATTTGAGCTCGGCGCAAAAACTATCGTCTTTTAATCGAAAAGCACAGGACTACACTCAGCCTGAATTCAGAAGATTGAGGCCCACCCCGATGCAGCTCTCCCCTTTTCACCTCGCCATTCCCGTCTATGACCTGCCGGCCGCGCGACACTTCTATGGCAGCGTGTTCGGTCTGGAAGAAGGTCGGTCCAGCGAACATTGGGTCGATTTCAACTTTTTCGGCCACCAACTGGTGATTCACCTGGCACCGAAAAACGCGACCCAGGAAGCCGCCCACACCAACGCCGTGGACGGCCATGACGTGCCGGTGCCGCATTTTGGCGTGGTCCTGGGAATGACGGAGTGGGAGGCGCTGGCCGAACGGCTGAAGGCGCTGGGGACGCGCTTCGTGATCGAACCGGGGATTCGTTTCCAGGGGCTGGTGGGTGAGCAGGCGACGATGTTTCTGTTTGATCCCTGCGGCAATGCGCTGGAATTCAAGGCATTCAAGGATATCGGGCAGTTGTTTGCCAAATAAGCGGTGACAGCGAGGACGCCTTCGCGGGCAAGCCCGCTCCCACAGTGATTTCTGTCGTTCACACGAACGGTGTACACCAACACCCTGTGGGAGCGGGCTTGCCCGCGAAGGGGCCAGTCCTGCCAACACACGTCTAGCGGCCCAACACCGCTTCCACCTCAACCAAAAGCTCTTCAATCGAGCCATGCAGCACCGTGTCGTACTCGATCTGCCCAATGCTGAAGCGAATGTCATAACCGCGATGCACCGTGGCATTGCGCTCATCGAGCATTTCTTCGAGTCGCGCCGTGATCGCCTTGATGTCCACCGCGCTGGACCCCGTCAGCAAAGCAACGAAGGTGGCACCGTCCAGTCGACCGATCACGTCGCTTTCCCTGAAGCCTATGCGCAGCACGTCGGCAAAGGTTTTCAGGGCATCGTCGCCCTCGGCGCGACCGAACAGGTAGTTGATGCGCTTGAAGTCGTCGAGGTTAAAAAACAGCAGGGTCGCCGGCCGGCCCAATTGCTGGCAAACGTTCAGCCCCAGTTGGGCCAATGCGATAAACCCGTGCCGATTGGACAGCAGCGTCAACTCATCCATGCTCGCCATCTGCACGCCGATCAGTTCCTGCTCGGCCTGCCGCGCCAGGTCGCGAAGCAGTTCGCGCTCCTGCAGTGGCGTGCGCAAAGGGTCTGCGCAGACGCTCGTTTGATGAGACTTGCCTGGGATCAGCATAAGTTGCTCCAGTGGCGACGATACACTTTAGAGTCGCCCAGAACCGGTTTGACTCCCGGTTGACGCACCGTTGGTCAGCTCCCCAGCGGACAGGGCCCTCCCGCGTCCGCCCAAATCTTGAATTGATCGACGAAAATAGCGTGGGGCACCGGCACCGGCTCGCGATTGCCTCCGGGATTCCAGCCCCACAGCACCAGTTTGTCCTCGCTGACATGCTTGATCAGCGCCGCGAAATCACGATCGCCGTTGCTGGAACGGTCCTTGATCAGGGCGCACAACTTGTCGGGCGGCAGGCCAATCCAGGCCATTTTGTGCGCGGCCGGTGGCAGGCTCCAATGGGGCGCCCCCGGCGGGGCCTTGGGGTCGTAACCGGGCGGTGGATTGGCCTCGGCGTGGCAGGTCGCGCAGGGCAGTCCCGCGGCACCCTTGCCATCCAGGCCACGCACCACATTCATCCCATGGGGCTTTCCCGAATCGAACTGCAACGGTGAATCGCCGGGAATGTGGCAGTTCTGGCAACGCGGGCTCTGGAAAACCTTCTGCACGGTTTCGAAGGCTTTCAAGGCTTCACGGTCATCGGCGAACAGCTCGGTGGCATAGATAAAAAGGCAAATCAGCAATAACGAGCCCAGCAACCAGTGATGGCGTTTCATCTCACACCCCCGACAACTGCAGCGGCAATTCGCGCAGGCGCTGGCCAGTCAAGGCAAACACCGCGTTGGCCACGGCCGGTGCCGTGGGCGGCACCCCCGCCTCGCCGATACCACCGGGCTTGTCGCTGCTGGGCACGATATGCACCTCCACCACCGGCATCTCGTTGAGCCGCAGCACCTGATAGTCGTGGTAATTGGACTGCACCACTTGCCCGTCCTTGAAGGTCAGCTTGCTATGCAAGGTAAAGCCGAGCCCGAAGGTGATGCACGACTCCATCTGCGCTGCGATGCTCTGCGGGTTGACCGCAATCCCGCAGTCCACCGCGCACACCACCCGATGCACGCGGATCGCCAGGTTGTCCTGGGACACTTCGGCAACCTGCGCCACGTAACTGCCGAACGACTCGTGCACCGCCACGCCCAGGGCATGGCCCTGGGGCAGCGGCGCCTTCCAGTTGGCTTTCTCCACCGCCAGGTTCAACACACCGAGGTGTCGCGGATGATCCTTGAGCAAGGTTCGGCGGTACTCCACCGGGTCCTTGCCCGCCGCCGTCGCCAGCTCGTCGATCAACGATTCCATGACAAACGCCGTGTGACTGTGCCCCACCGAACGCAACCACAGCACCTTGATGCCGGTTTGCGGTGAATGCAGCTCAACTTGATGGTTGGCCAGCCCTTCGAGGTAGGGACTGTCCACCACGCCTTCGACCGAGGTCTTGTCGATGCCGTTCTTGACCATCGCCGCTTCGAGGGAGGTGCCGGCCATGATCGACTGCCCGACCATCACATGCTTCCACGCCAGCGGCAGCCCGTCAGCACCCAGGCCAATCCGCGCCTGATGCAGGAACGCCGAGCGGTAATAGCCGCCACGAATGTCATCCTCCCGCGCCCACACGGTTTTCACTGGCGCGCCCGCTGCCTTGGCCACCTGCACCGCTTCAGCGACGAAGTCCGAGGTCGGGTTGGCGCGCCGACCAAAACCGCCGCCCAGGAATTCGGTATGGATTTCCACTTGCTCTGGTTTGAGCCCGGTGATTTTCCCGGCGATCATCTGATCGAGGGTCTGGAACTGGGTACCGGTCCAGATTTCGCACTTGTCCTGGGTGATCTTCACCGTGCAGTTCAGCGGTTCCATGGGCGCATGGGCCAGGTACGGCACGCTGTACTCGACATCGAGGGTCTTGCTCGCCTTGGCCAGCGCCGCCTGGGTGTCGCCGGCCTGACTGGCCGGTATGCCGGGCGTGGCGGCGAGTTTGCGGAAGCTCTCCAACAGTTTTTGACTGTCGAGGCCTGTATTCGGCCCCAAGTCCCACTCCACCGTCAGCGCGTCACGCCCCAACTTGGCCGCCCAATAATGATCGGCAATCACCGCCACACCGGTCGGCACCTGCAGCACTTTGTGCACCCCCGGAATCGCCAGCGCGCCGGCGCCCTCGAAGGATTTGACGCTGCCGCCAAACACCGGCGACCGGGCGACCATCGCGGTCATCAAGCCGTCGAATTGCACGTCCATGCCGAACTTCGCGCGCCCGGTGATTTTTTCCGGGGTGTCCAGGCGTTTGGTGGGCTTGCCGATGAATGTCCAGTCCTTGGCGTCCTTGAGCTTGATCGACGCCGGATCCGGCACCGGCAGCTTGCCCGCATCGTCGGCCAGTTCGCCGTAGCTGGCGCGCTGGTCACCGGCAATGACCACCCCCGATTCCGTTCGAATCTGCGACGGCGCCACGTTGAAACGCTTGGCCGCAGCCTCGATCAACATCAATCGCGCCGCCGCACCGGCCTGGCGGTAGCGGTCGAACTCCATCCAGGTCGAAGTCGAGCCGCCGGTGATTTGCATCCCGCCAAACCCGGCCAGCCCATAATCCTTGGCCGAGGCCGGGGAATGTTCGACGCGGATTTTCGACCAGTCGGCATCCAGCTCTTCGGCGATCAGCATGGTCAGGCCGGTCCAGATACCCTGGCCCATTTCCGAATGGCCAAGCAACACGGTGACGCTATTGTCATTGCCAATGCGCAGGAACGCATTCGGCGCGAACACCTTGCCCTGGTTGTCCGCGCCCTCGGCAAACCGATGGGCGCCAGGGATGACAAACGCCACCACCAGTCCACCACCTACTGCTGCGGCACCCTTGAGAAAACCACGACGCGATAGCGCAATCAGGCTGTCCATGGCCACCTCAACCCAGCTCGGCGGCGCGTTTCACCGCAGCGCGAATTCGTGGATAGGTGCCGCAGCGACAGATGTTGCCGGACAGCGCCTGATCGATGTCGCTGTCAGTCGGCTTGGGGATTTTCGCCAGCAGCGCCGCCGCCGACATGATCTGCCCGGACTGACAGTAACCGCACTGCACCACATCGAGTTCGGCCCAGGCTTGTTGCACCGGGTGCGAACCGTCGGTGGACAGGCCTTCGATGGTGAGAATTTTCTGCCCATTGGCCACGGCCGTGGCGGGCGTGATGCACGAGCGCAGCGGCGCGCCGTCGATGTGCACCGTGCAGGCGCCGCACTGGGCCATGCCACAACCGAATTTGGTCCCGGTCAGGTGCGCAACGTCGCGCAGGACCCAGAGCAGCGGCATGTCCGCGGGGACATCCAGTTCCTGGTCCTTGCCATTGATGTTCAGGGTCAGCATTGCGAAGGTCCTCAGACTCAAAGTGTTCTGAAGAGCGCGCGTCTTGGGAAAGGTGATGGGTTGCAGGAGTAAAGCGAATTTTCGCGCGCCTTGGGTTATCCCTTACAGCTAAGCGCAATTTGGCCCGCAGGCCGAACCCTATCGACAGTCGGTCAATTAAACCGTCTCAATCGACTGATCCCAGTGAGTTCAAGGACCGTTGCGGGAGCGAGCCGGCTCGCCCCCACAGTTTTAGCGACATCGGCGCTAGACCCGAGGCTTGAGCAACACCCCGGTATAACGCAGCAGGAACAATCCGAATGCCGAACACCACAGCAACGCCGCCAGTCCCAGTCCCAACCCGGAAAACGGCACCAGCAGTACCCGTGACAAACCGGCCAGCAGCATCAGGGAAAAACCCGCCACTATCGCGTTGGAAGGCAACAACGGCCGCCCGGTATGGCCGAGGCTGACCCGGGCAATCATCGCCAGAATCAGCCCGCCGATGGCGCCAACCGCCAGCGCATGGGTGGCCAGGCTCTGTTGCGGCATCAAGCCGGCGTGCCACAACGCCATCGCCACGACCGCCACAAACAGCCACCCATAGGACAGGTACAGCGACCACAGCAGAGGCACCCGCCACATTCCACGGTCATGCCAGCGCCACAGCCGCAGCAGATGCAACGCCCCGATCAGCACAAACAACAACGACAACCAGGGCCTTGGCGCGTCGTTCAAGCCGAAGGCAAAGCTCACGGCGACCAGCATCCCACTGACCAGCAGCACCCTGGTCGGCAACGGACTGGCCGCAGGCGCTGGCGGACGACTCAATCCGCGCTGAATGAAAAACGGGATCACTCGCCCACCGATCACACTCATCAACGCCGCCACCAGCCACAGGGCCGCCAACACACCGCGCCGTTGCAGGCCATCGTCATGGGTCGCGAGCCCCCACAGCGTCATCACCTGGCACCCGGCCAACAAGGTGATCATCAGCAAAATCGGGTAATTATCGCGTTTGCCTGCCGCCAGCAGATCCCGCCCCAGCACCCACGCCAGCAGCGGCAGAAAAGGCAGTTGAAGCACCAGCAACAACGCAGGAGGAATCGGCATCAGCCACGCCAGCCGGGCCAGCAGCCAGACCAGCACCAGCCCGATCAGCGGCCAGCCATTGAGTCCCCGCCGACCTGTCCAGTTCGGCACCGCTGTCAGCAAAAAGCCGGCAATGATCGCCACGGCAAACCCGAACGGCATCTCGTGTCGATGCCAGGCAAGCATGCCGCCCACCGGTTCAACGCCGGGCCATCGGCCGTACAGCCACAGCGCCCAGATGGCCACCGCCAGCGCGGCAAATGCAGCGCCGGCGAGAAAGAACGGGCGAAAACCGAGACTGAAGACGGGTGCAGCGCCGAATGTGCGCATCAGGCCAGCACCCCGGCCATGGGTATGCTCAACCGATGCTGAGCCAGCAAGCGCATGACGTAGCCGACTTTCAACAGGGTGGGTCCGACGATGGTCATGGCATGCATCGCTACCAGCGCGACGATCGGCAAATGACCGGCATAGAGATAAGCGCCATAGATCCCGGCAAGCAGCATGGCCAGGCCGGTGCCGAGCACGCGGCTGGAAAGATGCAGAACATTCTGAGGATGGCTGAAGAAGTCGAACATTTTCCGTACTCCTGAAGGCGTTCAGTGGTACGTGTGTCGTATCAAGTCCCGTGCCAGATATTTAACCCCTATAAATCAGCCACCTGCGATGCCTTGAGTCTTTTCGACTACCACAAGGAATAGTCTGTATGACTCGATCAGAAGTCAAACAGACTACACCCGACAAAACAGCAGCAAGCACTTGTCGATCTACGGCACGCCCGGCCGACATCAGGCTGGCTACGCTGATAGTCCAGTCTGCAAAAACCTGCCAGGGAGACCCGCCATGCTACACGTACAAAAAATCACCCCCTGCCTGTGGTTCGACGGCCAGGCCGAAGAGGCCGCCAGGTTCTACTGTGCGATCTTCGATCACGCAAAAATCACCGCCATCACCCATTACGGCAAGGCCGGCCAGGAATTCCACGGCCGGGAAGTCGGGTCGGTCATGACCGTCAGCTTCGAACTCGACGGCCAGACGTTTACTGGCCTTAACGGAGGCCCGAACTTCACGTTCAACGAAGCGATCTCGTTCCAGGTCAATTGCCAGACCCAGGAAGAAGTCGACCACTTCTGGGGACGCCTGTCCGCGGGCGGGCCGGTCGAGGCGCAGCAATGCGGCTGGCTCAAGGACAAGTTCGGCGTGTCCTGGCAAATCGTGCCGGTGGCGATGATGGAGATGATCAAGGACCCCGACACGGCCAAGTCCCAGCGCGCCATGCAGGCGATGATGCACATGAAAAAACTCGATATTGCCGAGCTGCAACGAGCCTTTGACGGCGAGAGCTAATACACTCCGACGCTGAACTGCCAAGGATTGACCATGAAGCTCTCCACGCCCAAGGCCACCGACAAGGCCCCGCGCTTCTGGCGCGATGACACCCTGCCCTTCATCGAAGCCCGCGCCATCGCCGACGGGCGCGAGGTCTGTTACACCCGGCATGCCCACGAACACTTCTCCATCGGCGCAATCACCGCCGGGCGCAGTACTTACGTCCACGAACAATCGCAGTTCGAGGTCAGCACCGGCACCGTGGTGTTGATGAACCCCGACGATGTCCACGCCTGCAACCCGATCGACGACCAGCCCTGGTCGTACCTGATGCTGTACGTCGATACCGCGTGGCTCACCGACCTGCAGCACCAGCTCGGGTTCAGCGACGACCTGGCGTTCCGCCGGTTTGCAGTCACCCACACGTCCGACGCCAGCCTGTTCGATGGGCTGAAGACCTTGTATGAAGTGTTGGTCGATCCGCAGCAGGACGTGCTGCGCAAGCAGAGCACGGCCGTGGAGTTTTTCAGCGACGTGCAACTGCGCCTCAACCCGACCGATCAACCGCTGCGCGAGCCGAACTTCAAACTCGAACGCGCCGCCGAATTCATCCGCGATCACTGCACGCAGATGCTCAAGCTCGAAGACATCTGCGAAGCGGCACAGCTGTCACCGTCCTACCTGATCCGCGCGTTCAAGCAGCATTACGGCATGACACCCCACGCCTTCCTGGTCAACCGACGCATCCAGTTCGCCCGGGACCAACTGCGCCATGGCAAGCTGATCGCCGACGTCGCACTGGAAGCGGGATTTGCCGACCAGGCGCACTTTCAACGGGCGTTTAAACAGCATCTGGCAGCGACGCCGGGGCAGTATCGGGGGTGAACCCTCGCCACCGATACTCATCAACACAACAGACCTGTCACTCATTCAGCAATCAGATAAACCGCACTCACCGCCAGCATCAACGCCATCACCCGGTTAAACCAGCGCATGCCCGCCGGGTTGTTGAGGTAGCCGCGCAAGAACGTCCCGGCATAGGCCCAGCAGCCGACGGACAGGTAGCAAATCACCAGGTAAACCGCCGCAAACTGCCAGACCAGCCGCGCCTCGCCATCGGCGACAAACGCGCCCATGCCGGCCACGCAGGCCAGCCAGGCTTTCGGATTGAGCCATTGCATCACGGCGCCATACAGCATCGACGGGGCACGGCTTGCGTCCTTCGCCTCAAGCTGTCCATTGTCGGCCGCGAGCTTGTACGCCATGTACAACAGGAACGCCACGCCCGCCCACTGCACCACACGGGTCATCGCCGGCCACAGCCGCAACACCTCATGCAACCCCAGCCCCATCAACATCAGGAGCAACACGAAGCCCAGGGTCGCCCCGGCCACATGCCGTTGACTGGCACGAAAGCCGAAGCGCGCCCCGGAACTCAAGGCCACGATATTCACCGGCCCCGGCGTAATCGAAGCGGCCAACGCAAACGCCGCCATGGACATCATCAAACTCATCGCACACCTGTTCCTGTCAGTTGAACCAGGCCCCAAGGTAAAGAGCCTGCTGGCGTGCGTATTGAAGAAAACTGCCCTAGGCGTAAAAGTCGACCACCCTCTTGACCTTCACCAGCGCCTGACGCAACGAGTCCATGTCCACCGAGCCCAGCGCCAGGCGGATCGCATGGGGCACATGGGTCGAGATCGCAAAGGGGTCGGCGGGCGAGACCGAGACCTGCTCGCGCATCAGCGCCATGGCGATCTGGTCAGCGCGGGCATCGTCGGTCAGTGGCAGCCAGATGAAATACGAAGACGGATGGCTGATGATCCTGAGCCCCGCCAGTTCCTTGCGTGCCAGGACCTGCCTGGCCTGGGCGTCCGCACGTTTCTGCGCTTCGAGCTTGAGGACGGTGCCGTCATCGAGCCAGCCGCAGGCGATGGCGGTCATCACGCCGGGCGTGTTCCAGGTGGTTGCCATGATCGTGCGCTCGAAGGCCGCGACCCATGGCGCGGGCGCGGCAATAAACCCGACGCGCAATCCGGTGGCGATATTCTTCGACAGGCCTGAAACGTACACCGTCCTCTCCGGCGCCAACGTCGCCAGGGGCGGCGGCGCGTCTTCGGCAAGAAAGGCGTAGGCCGCGTCCTCAATGACGGTCAGATCATGCCGGCGCGCAATCGACACCAACTGCTCCCGCTGTTCGGTCGCCATCACCCAGCCCAAGGGATTGTGCAGCGTCGGCATCGCGTAGACGGCCCGTACCGATCGAGTCCGGCACAGCTTTTCGAGGGCGGGCAGGTCAGGCCCCTGGTCCGTGACGGGAATGGGCAAGAGCTCCAGATGCAGGGTTTCGGCCAGCGTCTTGAAACCGGGGTACGTCAACGCATCCGCAGCGATCACATCGCCGGGCTTGAGCAAGGTCATCAGGGTCACCGCCAGGCCGTGCTGGGCGCCGCTGACGATCATGACCTGTTCGGCCGGCACGTTGAGCCCGCGCTCAATGAGGTGCCGCGCCACCGAGGCCCGCTCATGCAGACGCCCCGCGTGGGGCTGATAACGCAGCAGCGCTTCCAGGTCCCCGGACAACGCCAACTGCCGCAGGGCGTTGCGCAACAGATCGGCCTGACCGGGCAACGACGGATAGTTGAAGTTGAGGTCAATCATCCCCGCCGCCACCACCGACTGGGCAATGCCTTGACCGGGCGGCAGCGACGTCTCCCGGACAAAGGTGCCGCGCCCGGTTTCGCCACTGACCAGGCCCATGCTTTCAAGCTCGGCGTACACCCGGCTGGCCGTGACCAGCGCCAGGCCTTGCTCGCGGGCGAGTTGTCGGTGAGTCGGCAAGCGTGTACCGGGCGACAGGCGACCGGCGCGGATGTCGGCGGCAAAGGCGTCTACCAGGGATTTGTAGCGGGAGCGAGGCATGTCGAGATGTATCCATGACAATTTTTTGATTGTACCGATAGTCGGTCATAGGATGGCTTTCGTGCAACCAGACTCTGAGCGAGAGCGAAATGGAACGGACTTCGAACCTGCAACACCCGTCACTGCAAAGCAACGCCAGCGGCTGGATCAACGGCCTGATCGGCGTGGTGATCTTCAGCGGCTCGCTGCCTGCGACGCGGGTGGCGGTGCTGGAGTTCGATCCGGTATTCCTGACAGTCGCCCGCGCCACCCTCGCGGCGATCCTGGCACTGTGCCTGTTGCTGCTGTTCAAGGAAAAGCGCCCCGCGCGCCAGCAACTGCTGCCCTTGGCCATCGTGGCCTTGGGTGTGGTGATCGGCTTTCCGCTGTTGACGGCACTGGCGCTGCAATACGTGACGTCCGCACACTCCATCGTGTTCGTCGGCCTGTTGCCGCTGGCGACTGCGGTGTTCGGGGTCTTGCGCGGTGGCGAGCGGCCCCGGCCAGTGTTCTGGGTGTTCTCGGTACTGGGCAGCCTGCTGGTCGTCGGTTTCGCCGCGTCCCAGGGACTGACCGCGGCACCGCAAGGCGATCTCCTGATGCTGCTGGCAATCCTGGCCTGCGGCCTTGGCTATGCCGAAGGCGCGAAGCTGTCCAGGACGCTCGGTGGCTGGCAGGTGATTTCCTGGGCGCTGGTGTTGGCGCTGCCGATCATGACCGCCGTGACCTGGTGGCGAGTGCCCGTGACCCTCGCCAACATCAGCGCACCGGCCTGGCTCAGCCTGGGGTACGTGTCACTGTTCAGCATGCTGATCGGCTTTGTGTTCTGGTATCGCGGCCTCGCCCAGGGCGGAATCGCCGCCGTCGGCCAACTGCAATTGCTGCAGCCGTTTTTTGGCCTGGCACTGGCGGCGACCTTGCTGCACGAACAGGTCAGCCTTGGGATGCTTGGCGTGACAGTCGCGGTGATCCTCTGCGTGGCCGGGGCGAAAAAGTTCTCCCGCTAGCCACTGATACGGCACTTTAGGTCCATGACTGTACGGGGCGGCCCCTTCAAGGGCTGTGATAAAAATACGCTCTCGCTACTGGAGCCCATCATGGACCTCGCCACCCTCTCCCTCTTTCTCCCGGCCTGCTTCGCCCTGAACATGGCGCCCGGCCCGAACAACCTGCTGTCGGTGAGCAATTCGACCCGCTACGGCTATCGCACCGCGTGCCTGGCCGGCCTAGGGCGCCTGCTGGCATTCGCCGGGATGATCGCTCTGGCCTCGGCCGGTCTGGCGGTGGTGCTGCAAACCTCGGAATTGTTGTTCTACGGGATCAAGATTCTCGGTGCCGCGTACCTGTTCTACCTGGCCTGGCAGTTGTGGCGCGCCGATCCTGGCGTTGCGAACGTGGTGGCCAGCGCGCCCGTGGGCCTGCTTGGGCTGGCCCGGCAAGAGTTTCTGGTGGCGGCGGGCAATCCGAAGGCGATCCTGATCTTCACCGCGTTCCTGCCGCAATTCGTCGACGCGACCCGCGCCATCACCCCGCAATTCGCGGTGCTGGGTGCACTGTTCCTGATACTGGAATGGATCGCCATCGCCGCCTACGCCTACATGGGCCTGCACATGCGCCGCTGGTTCGCCAAGCCGTCGGGCAAGCGCCTCTTCAACCGCTGCTGCGCGGGGCTGCTGTCGGCGGCGGCTTCGGTGTTGCTGATGGCGCGTCGGGCCTGAGGCGTTTTTTATTCATGGCCCTCTCCATCAGCATGGATCGGGCACTGCGCTTGTGACTAAATAGATCATCCCGCCATTGATGTGAAAGCCAGGCCCCAATGAACACAAGCATTCTTTACGCCCTTGCCGCCGCTGCGCTGTTTGGTGCAAGTACGCCATTGGCCAAGCTGTTGGGACTGAACCTTTCGCCCATCCTGCTGGCCGGACTGCTGTACATGGGCAGCGGCCTGGGATTGACCCTTGCCCGATTGATCCGCGACCGCGGCTGGCGCCCCAGCGGGCTGACCTCTGCCGAATGGCCCTGGCTGATCGGCGCGATTGCATTTGGCGGGATTCTCGGCCCCGTGGCATTGATGTCTGGCTTGACCTCAACCTCTGGCGCCACAGCCTCCTTGATGCTGAACCTCGAATCAGTACTGACCGCCGTGCTGGCGTGGGTGGTGTTTAAAGAGAACGCCGACCGACGCATCGTCATCGGCATGCTGGCGATCGTCGCAGGGGGCGTGCTGCTGGCCTGGCCACAGGGAGCGGTTCACTCCCAGGGCTGGACCGGGCCGCTGTGTGTCGCCCTGGCCTGCGCCTGTTGGGCTATCGATAACAATCTGACGCGCAAAGTGTCAGCCTCGGACGCGCTGTTCATTGCGGGTGTAAAGGGTTTGTGCGCCGGGTTGGTGAACTGTTCCCTGGCGCTGTCGCTCGGGGCATCGTTGCCACCGATGACGGTACTTGGCCCAACCCTGATCGTCGGCTTCCTCGGTTACGGTATCAGCCTGGTGTTGTTTGTACTGGCCTTGCGCGGGCTGGGCTCCGCACGCACGGGTGCCTATTTTTCCACCGCGCCGTTCCTCGGCGCCGCCATTGCCATCCTGCTGCTGGGCGAATCGGTGACGGCGAGTTTTTGGGTGGCTTCTTTGTTGATGGGGCTGGGGGTCTGGATTCACCTCAAGGAAAGCCATGCCCATGAACATGAGCACCAAGCCCTTCTTCACCGTCATCGACACGTCCACGATGAACACCACCAACACGAACATACATTCGAGTGGGACGGCACCGAACCCCACAGCCATGAACACCAACACACGCCCCTGCGCCACAGCCATGCGCACTTTCCAGACATTCATCATCGTCACAAGCACTAGTCGAGCACCGGCAACTCCTGATGGAGCGGGTCTGGAACGCTCCGCAATTCTCTGTCGATTTTCCGGTGGAGACCGTCTGATTCGCCCTCTATGCTGGCCCCATGAACGTACACAGCACGCTACTTCCGCCCCACGCCGAGATGGTTCGCGCCATGCTCGAACGCGACACCGCCTACGAGGGGGTGTTTTTTACCGCGGTCAAAACCACCGGGATTTTCTGCCGTCCCAGCTGCACGGCACGCAAGCCAAAGCCGGAGAATGTCGAGTTCTTCGCCCATGCCGACGAGTGCCTGTCGGCGGGCTATCGTGCCTGCCTGCGCTGTAAACCCCTGGACGCCGCGGCCATCGCCCCGGATTGGGTACAGACGCTGCTCAAGTCGGTGGAAGCCGATCCCGAGCAGCGCTGGACCGATGCCCGGTTGCTGGCCGCCGGCATCGAGCCGCTGAAACTGCGGCGCTGGTTCAAGCAGCATTTCGGCATGACCTTTCATGCCTGGTTGCGCACGCGCCGCCTGGGCATGGCGCTGGGCGGCATCAAACAGGGCGACTCCATCGACAGCGCGGCGTTCGACTGCGGCTACGAGTCCCTGAGCGGTTTTCGCGATGCCTTCCAGAAATCCTTCCACATCACCCCCGGTCGCGCAGCCAACAGTGAGCCGCTGCTGTTCACGCGCCTGACCACGCCGCTGGGACCGATGATCGCCATGGCCGAGCGCCGTGGGCTGGTGTTGCTGGAGTTCCTCGACCGGCCGGCGTTGACCCGGGAGATTGAAGCCCTGCAGAACCGTTTCGGCTATGCCGTGGCGCCAGGGCACAATCACCACCTGCAGCAAATCGAGCAGGAACTGGCGCGGTATTTCGCCGGAGACTTGACCGCGTTCAACGTGGCGCTGCACCTGCCCGGCAGCGAATTTTCCCGCCAGGTCTGGGCCATCCTGGCGACCATCCCTTACGGCCAGACCACCACCTACGGGGCCATCGCCGCCAGGCTGGGCAAACCCGGCGCCAGCCGCGCAGTCGGCCTGGCCAATGGGCACAACCGCCTTTCGATCGTCCTGCCGTGCCACCGGGTGATCGGTGCCGATGGCTCGCTGACGGGCTATGGTGGAGGGCAACCGCGCAAGGCGTTTCTGCTCAGGCTGGAAAAAGCCGCCGTGCAGATCAGCCTGCCATTCGCCCATGACGAAATCGACACACTGTTGCAGCCTTCCGGGAATGCCTGAAACCATGTCCGACCGCTATCAACCCGCCACCGATTTCTTGTCGTCAATCGATGAGGACTGGCGGCAACACATCGCGATGGTCGGCCCGTGCCTGCACCAACCCCACACCGCCCGCGATCCCTATGAGTCGCTGGTACGGGCGATTGCCTATCAGCAACTGCATGCCCGGGCCGGCGATGCGATCATCGGCCGGTTGCTGGCCCTGTTCCCGTCAGGCGGGTTTCCCAGGCCCGAGCAAATCGTCGCCTGCGACTTCGATCAACTGCGCGGTTGCGGGTTCTCCGCCAGCAAGATCGCCACTATTCAAGGCATCGCCCAGGCGACCCTTGAGGGCCTCGTGCCGGATTACGCCACGGCCCTGGCCATGGACGATGAAGCGCTGATCGAGCGCTTGATCACCCTGCGCGGGGTGGGCCGCTGGACCGTGGAAATGCTGCTGATCTATAGCCTGGAACGGCCGGACATCCTGCCGGCCGACGATTTCGGAGTGCGTGAGGGTTATCGGCGGCTCAAGGGCCTGGAAGCACAGCCGACGCGCAAGCAGATGGTTGAAATCGGCTTGGCGTGGAGCCCTTATCGGACGGTGGCTTCCTGGTATTTGTGGCGGGTGTCCAACCGATAGACCGCGTTATCGTTCTTCGCGAGCAGGCTCGCTCCCACAGGGTCGGCGCCGATCCTTCGGAAGCGAGCTGGCTCTCCAACGCCAGTCACAACCCCGATTTCAACCGGCTGAACGCCCGGATCAGCGCCCGGTTGAAGTCCTTGCCGTTGTCATTCTTGCTGTACAACGATGCGCGAACCTCGGCCGGCGGGTAGGTCCCCGGATCATTGCGAATCGCCGGGTCGATCAAGCTGTCCGCCGCAGTGATCGCGTTGGCGTAGTGAATGGTGTCGGTGATCGGCGCCATCACTTCAGGCGTCATCAAATAGTCCATCAGAGCCAGGCCGGCCTGCGGATGCGGCGCATCCTTGGGAATGACCATGGCATCGAACCAGATCAACGTGCCCTCCTTCGGTATCCGGTAACCGAGCTTGTAAGGTTTGCCCGCCGCTTCCGCCTGGCCGGCAGCGATGGCCACGTTGCCGTTCCACGACATCGCCACACAGGTGTTGCCATTGGCCAGGTCGCTGATGTTCAGGTCGTTGTCGAAGTAGCGAATGTAGGGGCGGATCTTCGCCAGTTGCGCCTCGGCGCGTTTCAGGTCATCGAGGTTCTGGCGGTTGATGTCCAGGCCCATGTACTTCATGACCGCCGCGAACACCTCGTTGGGATCATTGAGCAGACTGACCCCGCAATCGGCGAATTTCGCCACCACCGCCGGGTCGAAGAGCATTGCCCAACTGTCCGTCGGCGCGTCGGGCAGGCGCTGTTTGACCGCCTCATCCTGAAAGCCCACGCCCGTGGTGCCCCAGGCGTAGATCCCGGCATAGCGATTGCCCGGATCGAACACCGCCATATGCTGACGAAACTCCTCGCCGACACCGGCAAAGTGCGGCAGTCGCTGCTTGTCCACGGGCTGGATCGCGCCGCTCTGGATGGCCCGGGACAGATGCTGGCCGGCGGTCAGCACCAGGTCGTAGCCGCTGCGGCCGGTGAGCAGTTTGGTCTCGACGGTTTCCAGGGAGTCAAAGTGATCGGCGACCACATGGATGCCGGTTTGTTTCTCGAAATGGGTCAGGGTGTCCGGGGCCAGGTACTCGCCCCAGATATAGAGATTCACCACTGGTTTTGGGGGGTCGGCGGCCTGCACACACAGGGGTGCAAGCACCAGCAGTATTGCTTGAGTCAGTTTGTGCAGGCCCATGGTCACGCTCCCTTTTTGTGGCTGGCGGCGCCGGCGTACTGAGGCATGGTGATGCACGCGACGTTGCCGCCCCCGAGGAGAATTTCCCGGGAGTTTTCGATGCCGACGATGTTGTGCCGAGGGAACAGTTCCGCCAGGGTCGCCTGCGCCACCTGGTCGTTGCGATCACCAAACAGCGGCACCACGATCGACGTATTACCGGCGTAGTAGTTGATGTAGGACGCACAGATTTTGGTGCCGGCCTGGCGGGTGTGGGTGCTGTCCTGCTGGTCCAGGCCTTCGGCCTCTTCAGCGGTCCATTCCAGCACATCCGGTTGCGGCAGTTTGTGCACGATCAGCTCGCGGCCACGGCTGTCGCGGGTGCTGCGCAGGATGTCGTAGGCCTCCTGGTAGATTTCCCACTGCGGGTCATCGCGGTTGTCGGTCCATTGCAGCACCACTTCTCCGGGGCGCACGAAGCACGCGAGGTCATCGACATGGCCATCGGTTTCGTCGAACTTGCAGCCCCGCGGCAGCCAGATGATTTGCTCGGCGCCCAGGTAATCGGTCAGGCGCCGGGTGACTTCGTCCTTGCCCAGGTGCTGATTGCGATTGCGGTTGAGCAGGCATTGCTCGGTGGTGAGGATGCTGCCCTGGCCATCGCTCTGGATACCGCCCATTTCGGCAATCAACGGTGCGCGATAGCGGTCGAAGCGCTCGATTTCGAGGATTTTGCTCGCGATCTGGTCGTCCTTGTCCCATGGATAGTACAAACCGCCGTCGAGTCCGCCGTAGGCGTTGAATTCAAAGTCGACGCCGCGCACTTCGCCACTCTGGTCGTTGACCACGAAGCACGGGCCGCTGTCGCGAAACCAGGTGTCGTTGCAGGTCATTTCGACCACCCGCACTTGCGGCGGCAACTGGCGGCGTGCGGTGGCGAATTGCGCAGCGGAGGCACACACGGTGACCGGTTCGCTCTGGGCGATTGCGGTGACGATCTGCACCCAGACTTTCTGCGCAGGCTTGGCGCCATTGCGCCAGACGTCCGTGCGCTCCGGCCAGCCGAGCCAGCAGCCGGACTTGGTTTCGAATTCGCCGGGCAAACGGAAACCGTCGAGCTTGGGAGTGGAATCGAGCAAACGTGCCATGGGCCTACCTCATCAGCGGGGGATTGGAATGACCACAGGCTAAGGTCGTTGGCGGCCTCCTCGCCAACGATGATTATTTCGGAACACTTGAATTCAACTCATCAATCGACCAGCTGATCGTTGAACCATTCCAGCATCTGCGCGACCGCCGGCCGCTCCAGGCGCACCCGTTCACACACCAGCGCGTATTGGCCCAACGCGGTCATGCTGGAGGTAAAAGGCCGGACCAGACGGCCGCTGAGCAAGTCTTCCTGGGCGGTCAGGTTATCGCCCATGGCCACGCCCTGCCCCTGGGCCGCAGCCTCAAGCGCCAATCCGGCATGGGCGAAATACAGCTGCCGTTCGGGGCGCTGATCGCCGGCGTGGCTGGTGAGCCAGGCGGTCCAGGTCTTGCCGTCCTGATCGTCGTGGAGCAGGCAGTGACGGGCCAGATCCCTGGGAGCTTTCAACGTGCCCTGGTTGAACAGGCCGGGACTGCACACCGGAAAAAACTGCAGCGCCGGCAACGGCCGGACGAAATACGCACTGCTGTCCACCGGGCCGGTGCCGTAGGTGATGGCGAGGTCGATGTCTTCCCCCGGCGCCGTGGCATCAATCGGTTGTTCGTAAAGGTGCAAGGTGATGTGTGGATAGCGCGCATAGAAATCGGTGAGGCGGCTCATCAGCCACTTTTGCGCCAGTTCGGCGGTCACCGCCAGGCGCAACACCGCGAGGGACGAGGGGTCGCGTAATTCGTCGCAGGCATCACCGATCAATTCGAAGGCCTGCTGCAAGCTTTGCATCAAACGCCCGGCCGCCATGGTCGGACGAATCTGCCGGCCTTCGCGAATAAACAACGACACGCCCAGTTGTTCTTCCAGCTGACGAATCTGATGGCTGACGGCGCTGTCGGTCACGCACAACTCAGCGGCTGCCCGACCGAAATGGGCATGGCGCGCGGCGCATTCGAAGGTTCGCAGTGCTGCCAGGGAGGGTAGTCGTCGCATCGGGCCTGGTCCGGAAAGGGAGGTGCCCATGCTGACTTGGCTGTCGGTAGCCGTCCAGTGGCACCGCGTTATCGTTCATCGCTGGCTGGCCAGCGAAGGTGTCAGCAAGCTCACCACAGACCTTCTAGGCTGAACGAACGATTTCAGTCCTCTGGGAGAGCACCATGCAACTCGACGGTTCCTGCCATTGCGGCGCGGTGTCATTCAGCCTGACCAGCGCCCACCCCTACCCTTATCAACGCTGCTATTGCTCGATCTGCCGCAAGACCCAGGGCGGTGGCGGCTATGCGATCAACCTGGGCGGCGATGCCGCCAGCCTGAAAGTACGCGGGCGCAAGCACATCGCGATCTACCATGCGCGGCTGAAGAATGAAGGTGACAAACGCGCCCACAGCAGCACCGCCGAGCGGCATTTCTGCTCGTTGTGCGGTTCGGGCTTGTGGTTGTTCAGTCCTGAATGGCCCGAGCTGATTCACCCGTTCGCCTCGGCCATCGACACCCCGCTACCGATCCCGCCGGAACACACGCACCTGATGCTCGGCTCGAAAGCATCGTGGGTGGAGGTCGAGGCGCATGGGAAGGACCGGCAGTTCGATGTCTATCCCGAAGAGTCCATTGCGCAGTGGCATGAGCGATTGGGTCTTGGCTGCCAGGATCGCGATCCAGGCACCAGCGCGATCCCCCTGTAGGAGCGAGCCTGCTCGCGAAGCACCCAAAGACGCCGCATTAAACCTGAACGTGCGCGTAATCGTTGACGACCATCGCGAGCAGGCTCGCTCCTACAGAGGGGCGGTGTTTTGAAGGCATAAAATCGCACCCCGGAAGGTCATGCGGTTCAGGCCGCGGCCGGCACACCACTGTGGAAGCGGAACTCCACATCCGGCGACTCGATCAGCTCCTGCTCGGCGGCGCGGACCTTGTCGATGACCTGGGCGATATCCTTGGCATCTCCGTACTGATAGGCCAGTTTCAGGTAACCCTGGAAATGCCGGGCTTCACTTTTGAGCAGGCCGAAATAGAACTTGCCCAGCTCTTCGTCCAGATGCGGCACCAAGGCTTCGAAACGCTCGCAACTGCGGGCCTCGATGAACGCGCCGACCACCAGGGTATCCACCAGTTTTACAGGCTCGTGACTGCGCACCACTTTGCGCAACCCCGAGGCGTAACGCCCGGCGGACAGCTGACGCAGTCCGATCTTGCGTTTTTTCATCAGGCGCATGACCTGCTCGTGGTGCACCAGCTCTTCCCGGGCCAGGCGCGACATCATGTTGATCAGATCGACGTGGGAGTGATACTTGGCAATCAGGCTGAGCGCCGTGCTGGCAGCCTTGAATTCGCAGTTCTTATGGTCGATCAGCAGGGTTTCCTGATCGGCCAGTGCGGCTTGAACCCAACCATCGGGAGTGCGGCAGCCAAGGAATTCGTGTATTTCGGGAAGGATCATGGGGCCCACGGACAAAAGGTTCAAAACGAAGGGCGCCGATTATACCGGCCTGCCCGAAGACCACCAGTCGCTACCGTTGATATGCGTCAAGTCCCGTGCAGGCGACCAGCATCTATAGTAGTTTCACGCAGTCCTTACTTTCCGGAGATCCCGATCATGCAAGCCATTCGCAGCATTCTGGTGGTTCTTGAACCCGAGCACTCGGAAAGCCTCGCGCTCAAGCGCGCCAAATTGATTGCCGGTGTGACCCAGGCTCATTTGCACCTGCTGGTCTGCGACCGCAAGCACGACCACAGCGCCATGCTCGGTGTGCTCAAGGCGGCGCTGGTGGCGGATGGCTATAGCGTCACCACCGAACAGGCCTGGGAAAGCAGCCTGCATGAAACCATCGTCACGGTGCAGCAAGCCGAAGGCTGCGGTCTGGTCATCAAGCAGCATTACCCCGACAGCCCGCTGAAAAAGGCCCTGCTGACCCCGGAAGACTGGAAAGTGTTGCGCACCTGCCCGACTCCGGTACTGCTGGTGAAAACCGCAGGTTCCTGGAAGGACAAAGTGATTCTGGCGGCCGTCGATGTCGGCAACATCGACAGTGAGCACCGCCATCTGCACAACACCATCATCGATTACGGCTATGACATTGCCAGCATGGCCAAAGCGCACTTGCATGTCATCAGCGCCCATCCGTCGCCCATGCTGTCGTCGGCCGACCCGACCTTCCAGCTCAGCGAAACCATCGAAGCGCGCTATCGCGAACAGTGCAAGGCGTTCCAGGCGGAGTTCGACGTCGACGATGAACACCTGCACGTCGCCGAAGGCCCGGCGGACGTGCTGATCCCGTTCATGGTGCACAAGCTGCAGGCGGCTGTGACGGTGATTGGCACCGTGGCGCGCAGGGGGATTTCAGGGACGCTGATCGGCAATACGGCGGAAGTGGTGCTCGATGCGGTGGAGAGCGATGTGCTGGTGCTCAAGCCGCAGGAAGTCGAGGATCACCTGGATGAAATCGCGAGCAAGCATTAAGCCCAGCAGCGCCTGGCAGATTGCCATCGCGGGCAAGCCCGCCCCCACAAAATCGATGAAAAACCTGTGGGAGCGGGCTTGCCCGCGATGCTCTTAGCCGCCAAACGCATCGTTCAGAAACCCCGGCGCGATATAGCGCTGGTAATGCGCTTCTGAAAGCAAAAAGAATTCCCGATCAATGGCGTCCCGCAGCTCCGGCAGGTTCCAGTCGCGAAACTCCGGCAGCAGCACCATGCCGTAGGCTTCCAGGTCGTTGATCACCCGCGCGCCCCGTGCAATCAACTGATACGCCCAGCAGTATTCCGACTGATGGGGCACGAAGCGGATCTTGCGCTGCTCCAGCTGCATTCGGAGCAGCGCCGGATCAAAAATTTCCACCTTGGCCGCCATCACCTGGGACAACAACTGCTCAAGACGCAGCCATACCGCGCGCTTTTCGTCTTCGTTGTAGCCGTTCCAGTGAATCACTTCATGATGGAAACGCTTGCAGCCACGGCACACCAGATCACCGTAAACGGTGGAGCAGAGGCCGACGCAAGGGGTCTTGATGGTCTGATTGGGCATAGGGGAGAACGCGAAAAAGCAAAACAGAGCGGCATGTTAGCCCTTTGTCCGCCATTGATCACCCCTCAACGCTCTGCGCATCCGGCGCGTCAACATTCCGGGGTCGGCTCTCCACCAAAGTCCAATAGAGCCCGACTTACCTTTAAATTTTTTTTACCGTAGAATCAGCCAGCCTTTTTAGGCGCCAATGTCCGTTGGAAGCTGTTTTCAAAGCGTCACGAGCACAGTCGTTCCTTCAGAACGGTGTTGGCGAAAGGTTTTTTCCAGCGGGGAAAAACCCGACGCCAACCCTCATCAGCTCCCGTTCTGCAGGCGTAAAACTTTGAAAGCAGCTTCTGTAAGAAATTGCCGGTAATTCTGGCTAAGTGGCTCACAACGCCATGAAGCGCATGAGTACGGCAATTTCTGGATGAGCGTCCCGGACACCCATTTGGGACCACTGATGAGGGTAATACTGTGCTTGAAGCCTACCGCAAACATATCGAAGAGCGTGCAGCACTGGGTATCGTTCCCCAGCCGCTAAACGCCGAACAAACTGCAGGCCTGGTCGAGCTGCTGAAAAATCCCCCGGCTGGCGAAGAAGCTTTCCTCGTTGACCTGATCACCAATCGCGTTCCACCGGGAGTGGACGAAGCAGCCTATGTCAAGGCCGGCTTCCTGTCCGCCATCGCCAAAGGCGAAGCCAAATCCCCTCTGATCGACAAAAAACGCGCTGTTGAACTGCTCGGCACCATGCAGGGCGGCTACAACATCGTGACCCTGGTGAACCTGCTGGACGACGCCGAACTGGCACCAGTAGCGGCCGAAGAACTCAAGCACACCCTGTTGATGTTCGACGCCTTCCACGACGTCGCTGAAAAAGCCAAGAAAGGTAACGTTCACGCCAAGGGCGTACTGCAATCCTGGGCTGACGGCGAGTGGTTCGTGAAGCGCCCGGTGCTGGCCGACAAGATCAGCCTGCGCGTGTTCAAGGTTACCGGCGAGACCAACACCGACGACCTGTCCCCTGCTCCGGATGCCTGGTCCCGTCCAGACATCCCGCTGCACGCCCTGGCCATGCTGAAAATGGCTCGCGACGGCATCGTGCCTGACGCACAAGGCGTCACCGGTCCGATGAAGCAGATCGAAGAAATGCGCAACGCCGGCTTCCCGATCGCCTACGTCGGCGACGTGGTCGGTACCGGTTCTTCGCGTAAATCGGCTACCAACTCGGTACTGTGGTTCTTCGGCGACGACGTTCCTTACGTGCCGAACAAGCGCGCAGGCGGTTTCTGCTTCGGCAGCAAGATCGCTCCGATCTTCTACAACACCATGGAAGATGCCGGCGCACTGCCAATCGAGTTCGACGTCTCCAACATGAACATGGGCGACGTGATCGACCTGTACCCGCATGCTGGCAAAGTCTGCAAGCACGGTACCGACGAAGTCCTGACCACCTTCGAAATGAAGACTCCGGTCCTGTTGGACGAAGTTCGCGCCGGCGGCCGTATTCCGCTGATCATCGGCCGTGGCCTGACCGAGAAGGCTCGCGCCGAACTGGGTCTGCCACCTTCGACGCTGTTCAAGAAGCCTGAAGCACCGGCTGAAAGCACCAAGGGTTTCACCCTGGCGCAGAAAATGGTCGGCAAGGCTTGCGGCGTGACTGGCATTCGTCCAGGCACCTACTGCGAACCAAAAATGACCACCGTGGGCTCCCAGGACACCACCGGTCCAATGACCCGTGACGAACTGAAAGACCTGGCGTGCCTGGGCTTCTCGACCGATCTGGTGATGCAGTCCTTCTGCCACACCGCGGCGTACCCTAAGCCGATCGACGTGACCACCCACCACACCCTGCCTGACTTCATCATGACCCGTGGCGGCGTTTCCCTGCGTCCGGGCGACGGCATCATCCACTCGTGGCTGAACCGCATGCTGCTGCCAGACACCGTCGGTACCGGTGGCGACTCGCACACCCGTTTCCCGATCGGTATCTCGTTCCCGGCCGGTTCCGGTCTGGTTGCGTTCGCCGCAGCCACCGGCGTCATGCCGCTGGACATGCCTGAGTCGATCCTGGTTCGCTTCAAGGGCGAACTGCAACCAGGCGTCACCCTGCGTGACCTGGTTCACGCCATTCCTTACTACGCGATCCAGGCTGGCCTGCTGACCGTAGAGAAGAAAGGCAAGAAGAACGCCTTCTCCGGTCGCATCCTGGAGATCGAAGGTCTGGAAAAACTGACCGTCGAGCAAGCGTTCGAACTGTCCGACGCCTCGGCCGAACGTTCGGCTGCCGGTTGCACCATCAAGCTGTCCAAAGAGTCGATCGCCGAATACCTGCAGTCGAACATCACCCTGCTGCGCTGGATGATCGGCGAAGGCTACGGCGATGCGCGTACCCTGGAGCGTCGTGCTCAAGCGATGGAAGCCTGGCTGGCCAACCCTGAGCTGCTGGAAGCGGACAAAGACGCTGAATACGCCGAAGTCATCGAGATCGACCTGGCCGACGTCAAGGAGCCTGTGCTCTGCGCGCCGAACGACCCGGACGACGCTCGCCTGCTCTCCAGCGTTGCTGGCGAGAAAATCGACGAAGTGTTCATCGGTTCGTGCATGACCAACATCGGTCACTTCCGCGCTGCCGGCAAGTTGCTGGAACAGGTCAAAGGTCAGCTGCCTACCCGTCTGTGGCTGTCGCCGCCGACCAAGATGGACGCTCACCAACTGACCGAAGAAGGCTACTACGGCATCTACGGCAAGGCTGGCGCGCGCATGGAAATGCCGGGCTGCTCGCTGTGCATGGGTAACCAGGCACGTGTAGAGCCGAACTCGACTGTCGTGTCGACTTCGACCCGTAACTTCCCGAACCGTCTGGGTGACGGCGCAAACGTCTACCTGGCTTCGGCCGAGCTGGCGTCGGTGGCTTCCATCCTGGGTCGCCTGCCGACCGTCGAGGAGTACATGGAATACGCTGGCAAGATCGACAGCATGGCGGCTGATGTCTACCGCTACCTGTCCTTCGACCAGATCGCCGAGTTCCGCGAAGCGGCTGCGAACGCCAACATCCCGGTCGTTCAAGCCTAACGCTGCAAGGCAATGAAAAACGCCGCCCATCGTGAGATGAGCGGCGTTTTTTTATGCCCAGGCTTTTGTGGCATGCCCCTTGTGGGAGCGCGCTTGCTCCCACAGGTCATGCCTTAATCCTTGTAGGCTCGTTGCACAGCGCCATCCACGCTCAGCCCGCTGAGCATCACCCCGTTGGCCCGAACTTCGGGCAACGCCGACAATACCGTTTCCGCACTGTCCTTGAGACGCGCCAGAATCAGTCGTTTGCCTTCGTTATGCACCCGGACGAAAAACTCCTGCATCGCCTCGATGCTGGTGCCATCCAGATCAGGGGACTCTTCCAGACTGAGGATCACGGTATGGATCGGTGCCGGTGGGTGCCGGATCAAGTGCAAGGCAGCACCGAGAATCCGCTCGACATTGGCAAAAAACAACGCTTCATCCGGTCGCACGACCAGGACGCCCGGCACGGTTTCCGCCGCGGGATGACGTTGCACGTCGACAAAGTCGTGCCCGCCGTCGATCCGGCCGAGAATCTGGATATTGGCCGCCGACATTTGCTTGAGCATCAGCAGCACGCTGATCGCCACGGACACCAGCAAGCCGTCCAGCACCCCCAGCACCAACACCGCGCCCACGGCGCACATCACCAGCACACGGTCACGCCGCCAGATGAAATATCGCCCCAACGGCTGCAGGCTCAACCCGCGCGCCAATGCATGAATGACGATGGCGGCGAGGATCGGCTCCGGGGTCAAGGCGATATACGGCAGTACCGTCATGACGATGAGCAACACCACCAGCGCCGCCACGCCACCGGCCAGCCGTGACGTGGCACCCGCCGCCTCGTTGGCCGATGTCGCTGAATACCCTGCCCCCGCCGGCAGGCCATGGAACAGGCCGGACAGCAGGTTCGAGGCCCCGAGTGCCAGCATGTCGCGGTTCGAATTGACCCGGTCACCATGCTTGAGCGCGTAGGCACTGATCGAGCCGTAGGACTCCGCGTACAGGATCATCACCATGGCAAACGCCACTTCGCCCAAACGCAGCCAATCGGCAAATGGCAAGACTGGCAGGTTCGGCACTTCCAGGCTCAGGTCGATGAGTCCGATCATCTTCACCCCATACGCCGACAGGTTCAGCCACTGGCCAGCCGCGATGCCGATCACCACCACCAGCAAACCACCGGGCACCCGTGGAAACCGCGAAAACAACAGCAATAACACCAGCGCCACCGCCGCCACACCGGCTGCCGGCCAGTTCCATTGCGGCAGTTGTGCGAGTAATTGCGGGGCGAAGCGCACCAGGTTGGCGTCGATCAGATGCACACCGACCACACTGGCGACCTGTTTGAGAATGATGGTCAGCGCCAGGCCAAAGGCAAACCCGCGCAACACCGGTTTGGCAATAAAGGACGTGACACTGCCAAAGCGAAAGATCCCGGCCAGCAGAAACAGCCCGCCGGTGACCAGCACCAGCCCGGCCGCCAGGGTCGAACGCAACTGCGGATCGCCGTTGGCCAGGGTCGCCGTCGCCGCCGCCAGCACCGCCGCCGCCGACGAAGTGGCCGAGACAATGGCAAACCGGCTGGTGCCGAACAGCCCATAACAGAGCAACCCGGCAAACAGCGCGATCACCCCGGCCTGCGGCGCCAACGCAGCAATGCTCGAATAGGCGACCGCCTCGGGCAGCAACAGACCGGCAATCGACAGCCCGGCCAGAACATCCTGCCAGCGATGGGTGGATTCAACAGGGTTGGGGGCACTCGACAAGCCACTGTCTCCAGACAAGAAAACCGCTGCACGCGTGATACGTGCAGCCGCCACTGTAGCGCAAAAGCAAACGATCGCCGTCTGTGGCTAAAGGATTTGTTCCCGCTGGCCCCGTCGCAGACGCCCGATGGACTGCCCCTGCGGCGCCACTCAATCTCGGAATCGTCCTACACATCAAAGCGATTCGCCTGACTGCGCCAAGCCGTGGACCCGCGCAAAGTCCCGTGCCTTAAAAAAAACACAGGGAAATGTGAATGCTCATTGCCGGCAAACCCGTCGTTTACAAGCTCGATATCCAGGGCGTCCCCCACGACTTTCAAGTGTTTGAGTTCAAGTTCACCGAGGCGCTCAACGAGACGTATGAGGTCAAACTGGAACTGGTCAGTGAACGCCGAGACCTCGATCTCGAATCACTTTTGCACCTGCCGGCCCATCTCTCTTTCGGTCCCGACGGCAGCGGTGTTCATGGGCAGGTTTATCGCGTCGCCCAAGGCGATTCCGGCGCCCGGCTGACCCGCTATCAGATGACGCTGGTGCCGCATCTCGCCTATCTGGCGCATCGTCACAACCAGCGAATTTTTCAGCAGCAGAACGTGCCGCAAATCATCCAAAGCGTGCTGAGCGATCATGGAATGCAGCCCGACGTCTGGCGCTTCCAGGTGAGTGCCGACTACCCACCCCGCCCGTACTGCGTGCAATACAACGAGTCAGACCTGGATTTCATCCATCGGTTATGCGAGGAAGAAGGTCTGCACTTTCATTTCCAGCACAACGCCGATGGACACGTCCTGGTCTTCGGTGACGACCAGACCGTCTTCCCCCTGCCTGACGCGCCGACAGCCTACGCACAAGATAGCGGCATGGTCGCCGACGCAACGGTGATCGACCGCTTCAATGTCCGCCTGGAAACCCGCACCACCCAAGTCAGCCGCCGCAATTACCACTTCGAAAAACCCAATGTGCAACTGGAGGCCGAGGCCGCCGAGCCGCGTGTTCCCGTGCTGGAGGATTACGGCTTTCCCGGGCAGTTCACCCTTCGCGATCGTGGTGAGCACCTGAGCCAGCGCACCCTGGAGCGGCATCGCGCCGATTACCGTCAGGGCAACGGCCGCAGCGACCAGAGCCTGATGCGCAGTGGCAGCTTCGTCGAGATGAGCAAGCACCCGCGACCCGACTGCAACGGTTTATGGCTACTGACCCGCGTCGTGCACGTTGGTCGACAGCCACAAGTGCTGGAGGAGGCAGCGGCGGCCTCCGACAACGGTGATGGCTTCATTCAGGGCTACCGCAACCACTTTGTCGCGACGCCCTGGGATGTGATATTCCGCCCCGCACTGAAACACGCCAAACCGCGCATCCCCGGCAACCAGCACGCAGTGGTGACCGGCCCGCCCGGCGAAGAGATTTACTGCGATGCCTACGGCCGGGTAAAGGTCCAGATGATGTGGGACCGGGACGGTCAGCTCAATGAGCGGACCAGTTGCTGGCTGCGGGTGGCCACGGGCTGGGCCCATGATCGCTACGGCAGCGTGCAGATTCCACGGGTCGGCATGGAAGTGCTGGTGGGATTCGCCGAAGGTGATCCCGACAAACCGTTTGTCCTCGGTTGCCTGCCCAATGCCGTCACCCCGGTGCCGCTGGACCTTCCGGCGGAACAGACGCGCAGCATCCTGCGCAGCCAAAGCAGCCCCGGCGGTGGCGGTTACAACGAGCTGCGGATCGAGGACAGGAAAGGCGCCGAAGAAATCGCCATTCGCGCCCAGCGCGACTATGTCCAGCATGTGCTCAACGACCAACGCATCCAGGTCGACAACCAGCTGTCGGTGGTGGTCGGCGGCATTGCCAGCCATGAGCTGCGCAGTGATGAACATCACCTGACCCACGGCAATCGCCTGACCGAACTCAAACAGGATGATCATCTGTCGGTGCAAGGCGACCGTCATATTCGTGTCGCCAGTCAGCGACTCAGCGCCAGCCAGCATGTGCACCTCGGTGCCGGCCAGCAAGTGGTCATCGATGGTGGCGCCCATGTGACGATCAAGGCCGGCGGGCATTGGTTGACGCTGGGGCCTGAAGGCATCTTCAGCAGCGTGGCGATTGTCGAAGGTGGCGCTCCGGCGGTGGGCCTGTTGGCGGAACCCTTGGTACCGGGCGCATTGCCATTGCTGAAGGTGGCGTTCGATGCGGTTCAGCAGCGCCACGCATTGGTGTCGACCCGCGCCTCGCGCTGCCTGATCTGCGAGGCCGCCCAGGCATGAGCCTTTCGACTTCCTTGCCTGAAAATCTGCCATGGGGCGAGCAGCAGGCCTTTGTGCTGCTCGATGGCGCGACGCTGAGCGACTTGCCATCGCGGATAAAACGGCTCAACCGCGCTGCACTCACCCTGCCCCTGTACGACCAGCCACCTTTTAGCGCCTTGCGCGATGTCTCGCCATTGCTGGTGGCCGTCGAGCAACCGGACGACGCCGTGATGCAGTTTTTCATGCAACACGCCCCCATGGAGTGCGGTGTGCTGCTGTTCAGCCCGGCTCCACCCCAAGTCGTCGCCGAACATTTAAGAAAGCTGCTGACCGTAGAGCTGTCCGAAGGCCTGTCGGTACTGTTGCGACTGGCCGATGCCGCCGTGATGCGAGCCCTGTTGGCCAGCGCCGATCAAAGTCTGTTCGGCCCGATGTCCTGGGTGGTGACGGCCGACTGCGTCAACGCGGTCTGGCACAGTCATCGCCCTCGACACCCCGAATGCCCCGCGCTGCCCGCCCCCTATCGACTCAGCCCGGAACAGATCGCGGCGCTGGATCAGGTTGATCACCGGCGCACACTGCTTGAACTCGACGCACATCTGCTCAGCCATTTTCCCCAACGCCACCCCGGCGACAGTCTGGCCCAGCGCTGGGCCAGGCTTGAACAGCTGGAGGTCCAGGCCTCTGCCCTCGGGCTGCAGGGTCAATCCGAGTTGTTTTACTACGCCAATGTCGTGGCCTGGCTGGAGGGCGACGACCTCGACCGGCACCCGCACATCCGCCACTTGCTCCACACGCCCTCCCTGCAATCACCCGGCGAGCGCGTCGCGCTGGCTGCGGCCCTGGCCCATCAATGGGCGTCTGAACGAGGCCCATCATGAACCAACACCCCGCCAACCTCGCGGCCGCCGCCGCTTCGAAATCACCCATCGGCGCACCCGCTGCCTGCCCGCTGCGGCAAACCCATGTGCAACTGCTGCCGTTGCGTTACGGCCTGGTGGAAAAAACCCTCGACCCCGGCGCCGAACTGGAGATGCCCTACGCCCTCACCGCCCGCCCCCTGGGCGTCCGCCTGCTGCGCGATGGCTGGCTGTACCTGATCGACAGCCTCAGCGGCGAGCTGTACGAGTACCGGGTGCTCGACGGTGTCGTCAGCGCGCTGCTGCACAAAGGCAAAACGGTTCACGAGGATCAGCGAGCGGCCATCGAAGAACGCCCGGCGCTGATCTTTTCCCGCAAGAGCACCCTGTACGTGACCTTCGCCGAGGTGCAGTGGAGTGCCGCCAAATGCCGTCAGGTGCTGGACAGCGCCGAGGAGCGCAAGCATTTCATGCAGGTGGTCGACCTCGGGCCGGTACATTGCCAGCTGGGTGGCGAGCACTTGCTCACCGTCGCCCAGGCCCGACAATGGCTGGCGGAAGTGGCGACCGGCGCAGAACCGGCCACCGCCCCGCAAACGGGCCAGGTCGAGCTGCCCGCCGTGCAGGTCAGCGACGCCCCCGAACACGAACGCGAGCCTTATCTGTGGGAGCAACCGCGGCGTTTCCGCGCGGCACACATCGGCGAATTCCTGGGACGGGTGCGCGCGCCTTATCAGGACGACACGCTGTTTCTGCTGGTCAACGATGACCTCGGCGTGATGCGCGATCTGGCCGACTTTCAGGACACCGTGGTCGGCTGGGTCGATGACTGGAGCAACGCCGACAACAACCAGCGCGATTACCTGCTGGCCTGTTACATCGAGTCCCTGAGTCAGCTCAGCGACCAGGACATCGACAGTCTGGCCAAGGCCAACGACCAGCCGCAGGCCAAAGCCGTGTTTGCCGAACTGGAGCAGTTGCCCGAGCCGGATCGCGAGAACACCCGCAAGGCCTTGCTCGACTACCTGAACAAGGGCGGCAAGATCGAGCCGAGCGACACCGCCGCCTCCCCGGAGCTGGAGCAATTACGGGACAAGACCCTCGACCGCGCGCTGGAGCTGAACCGCTTTGACGGTGTCGCGCCGGACTTCACCGCCCACGGTCGGGCCATGGCCGACGCGGATCGACGCTACTACACCCGTCAGTACTTCGAAGCGGTCGCTCCCGAGGACTTCGTCGAGCGGCACCTGTCGGCGCTGGTCGATCTGGGCAAGGATCAGGACCTGCGCATGCGCAACGTGCTCGACGGCCCGGTGCTCAGCGGCAAGCGCGGGGTCAACGACCTGATCGACCGCCCGGCGATGGACGAGGCATTGAACCGTCATCGCGACGACCTCCGCCGCTGGAACCACCTGCTCGACCGCATCACCGCCGACCGCACGCAACTGCTGTGCGCCGGCCATTACCATCGCTCGGCCTGGTACTACGACGCACAAGTGCCGGCGCAACTCGGCCAGGCGTTCACCGCCGAATACGCCTGCCTCAAGGACCTCTGCCGCAGCGACGCGGCCGCCGAGCAATTGCTGGGCTATCTGGAGGAACACCCGGAGCTGACCCGAGCGCTGTTCTACACCTTGCCGCTGCGTTTGCAATCCGAGCAGGTCGGGCAGTATTCAACGCTGTTCAACGCCGGCATGGCGATGTTCAACAACCTGGCGGAGTGGCTGGCCAAACTGCGGAAAATCGAGCAACCGCAGCTGCCGGCCCTCGACGACCTGCCCGACCACACCCGCGCCGTCGCCGAGGCCGTGCAGCACACCTACAGCCCGGCGCTGAACCTGGGCCTGGCCCGCGTACTGGAAGGCTTCGACCTCGCGGCGGAGAAAATCCCCGACCTGGACGAACTGTTCCAGCGCCTGCCCAAGGGCCTGAAGCTGCGGCTCTTCGATGCCGCAAAAACCAGCGGTGTGACCTTCACCGTCGCCAGCCCCGCCGAACAGGCCGCCTTGCAACGGGAAATCAAGGACCTGCTCAGTGAACGCGACTACCTGAAAACCCTGAACCGCGAACGCAACCAACTGACCCGCAACAAAAACCGCCAGGGCCACAAAACCGCGCGGGCCGTGGAGTTGCAGCACGAAATCGTGCGGGTGCGGGCGCAACTGGCGCTGATCGAAGGACGGCTGGCCAAGGCATTGAGCCCGATTACGGAACTGCCGGACGAGTCGGCACGGCTGTACGGCGCAACCCCGGCGCGGGCCGGCGTGACGGTGCTGTTCCCGCCGGCGCAGCAGCAGGAGTTGCGGAGTTTGTTGGGGAATATTCGGTCAGGGCTGGGCGGAGTGTCGACGGGTAGCCTGGTGAAGACTGAAGGGATGGGGTTGGTGGTGGTGTTGGTGCAGGTGGTGAATTTGGTGGGGGCTTACAGGGAAGTTCGCAGACAAACTCGCAATGAGCGGGTATGGAAACCATTCAAAAATGCGGTAGCTGCGACGGGAGCTGCGGGGTTTACTGCCGCGCAAAGTCTTACTGATACAGCCATGAAAGCGCGTAGCACAGCACTTGTTACGGGGCTTCAGCATCATGCCTTGCAGCACATACACGTGCAGATGGGGAGGTTACATATCGGACTAGGTGCTCTCACCTATCTTTTCGGTTTCTTCTCCTCGATGGCTAGCTTCAATTCCCAACGAAAAAACTGGGAACAGGCAACTCGAAGCGGCAATCGCCCTGCACAAGGCGCCGCTGCATTAGCCACATTAGGTGCAGGCGGCATGGTCACGGCTAACGCCTATGGCATGACCAATACTGTCCACGCCACATTCAACGTATTGACTGCCCCGAACAGTGCCGCACGAAAAGCCGCCTGGGCCGCCGCCGGCACACGCCTTTCCACCGTGTTCTTCCGTTTCAATCTGGCAGGCGCACTGTTCACCGTGCTTGAACTGAGCGGCGCCTGGCTGTTCAACCGCTACAACCTCAGCGCCCACGACAAATGGCTGAAAACCACCCCCTGGAGCCGGGATGCCGAAATGCGCGGCGACCACTCACTGGATGAGTATCAAAGTTATCTAGCCTATGTGATACACGCACCCTACGCGCAACTGGGCCCGAACCCGTACGACTCCTGGCTGAAAAACCTGCTGTTCAAAGCCAAACTCAGCGATATCCATCTGGTGCTGCCAAGGGTGACATTGGAAAACCTCCTGCCTCCCTTTGGCGGCAAGCCGACCCATCGACTGGGTATCGGTGCCCACCGTATTTCCATGCCCTTGCATAGCCAGGGAGCACCACGGGAACGCAAGGAGGTAATCAGCGACGAGGTCGTGAGCAGCCTGCGCATCGTCAAATCAACCCCAGAAGGCTTGGTGCTCTGTCTTCGATATCCGGTCAATCCCGGCGCCGAGTACACACCAGCGAAAGAAACACTGGAACTGGCCGTCTGTGTTCAGACGTTGAATGCCAAAGGCGAGTGGACGTCGCGTACCTCTGTCATACATGTAGATCCTCGTGGTGAAGGCCATTTCTCGGTAGTTGCTTCACAGCTAGTCAAAGAGAAGCCACCGGTCTTGCATGTCGAAACCGAGTTTCTGGAGCAAGCCGACCATGCCGAATAATCACAACAAGCCAGCCAGCGCGCCGCAGCTTCAGCAGCCAAGAAAAGCTGGAGACATTGAACCGTTTCCAAGCGGGAAAATGACCTATCTCGCGCCGCTTCCACTACCAACACCAATGCCTCCCTACGGCCCGCATATTGGCGAGTTGAATGACGTTTACATGGATTTTGGGTTGGGTTCGCCGCAAGTGTTTTCATGGCAAATTATTTTTGGTGGGCCTTTAAATGTTCTCCTCATCATTGTTGTTCTTTTCCCGTTCCTAGGAGGCTTCTTGGGACTCTTATATGGAGATGGATGGAACGATATCAGTAGCGCCATGGTAGGGATCTTCTTAGCTTCATATGGAGAAGCCCTCATCACGTTCTTTGTCGGTCTCTTTATCGGCCTGGGAGTCTGGCACCACAACCACAAAAAACGCGCCACCCTCATCCCCACCCGCTTCAACCGCCAACGCCGCGAAGTCTGCTTCATGCCCGAAGGCGCGACCGAGCCCGTCTTCATCCCCTGGGAATCCCTCTCGGCCTGGGTCATCGAAGCCCAGGGCGCCACCCAGTACGGCATCCATCGCCAGTACGGCATGGGCATCGGTTACCAGCATGGCGAAACCCTCACCAGCCTCGAATTCCAGTGCGCGGGCCTGCCGCTGGCCATCAGCCATTGGGAAGCCATTCGCGGCTACATGGAATACGAAGTCAACGACCTTAAATCCATCCAGGACCTGCAAGACCTGCAAGGCCCCGACGACCCGCCCCACGAAGGCCTGCACACTTTCCGCAACGCCCGCGCACGTATGCACCAGCAGATCCGCGACGGTTCGCGCAGTCGAACATCGGGTTTCTTCTGGTACCTGTACCACGTCATGACCTTGTGGACGATCCCCAACCGCCTCGTCGAGTGGGAAGTGCGCCGCCTCGAAGAAATCGGCAAACAAGCCCTGCCCGACGCCATGCGCGGATGGTCGGAGCCGCTGCCGCAAGAGCAATGGGCCAAGCCGAGTGAGGAATTGCTGCGGCTGAGCGAACAGGTGCGACAGCTGCAAAAGCGCCAGCCGCGACGGCCTGTCACCGAGATTTTTGCCGAGGTACAGCGCTCGCCCTCCAACGGAAAACGTCGCGCATGAGTGGTTTTCCAGAGGTGCACAGTTGGGCTGGTGCCCACCAGAAAGAACAAGAGAGACCGTCGGTTGTGCTGGTCGAAACCGAGTTCTTGGAGAAGGCCGACCATGCCGAATAATCACGACAAGCCAATCGGCGCGCCGCAGCTTCAGCAGCCCAAAAAAGCTGGAGACATTGAACCGTTTCCAAGCGGGAAAATTACGTATCTCGCGCCGCTTCCACTACCAACACCAATGCCTCCCTACGGCCCGCATATTGGTGAGTTGAATGATGTGTACATGGACTTTGGGTTGGGATCGCCGCAGGTCTTTATGTGGCAAATGACTTTGGGTGGCCCCTTCAGTATCGCTTTTATGATCGCGTTTGTATTTCCACCTGTTATAGGTTCCATGGGACTAATGTTCGGTTACGACTTTGCATACTCATGGGAGGTCGTCGTTGATTTTTTCTTTGTCATCTATCAATACGCCATTTTCGGAGCTCTAGTTAGCTTATCCATCGGCCTGGGAGTCTGGCACCACAACCACAAAAAACGCGCCACCCTCATCCCCACCCGCTTCAACCGCCAACGCCGCGAAGTCTGCTTCATGCCCTCAGGTGCGACCGAGCCACTCTTCGTCCCATGGGAATCCCTCTCGGCCTGGGTCATCGAAGCCCAGGGCGCCCCCCAATACGGCATCCACCGCCAGTACGGCATGGGCATCGGTTACCAGCATGGCGAAACCCTCACCAGCCTCGAATTCCAGTGCGCCGGCCTGCCGCTGGCCATCAGCCATTGGGAAGCCATTCGCGGCTACATGGAATACGAAGTCAACGACCTTAAATCCATCCAGGACCTGCAAGACCTGCAAGGCCCCGACGACCCGCCCCACGAAGGCCTGCACACCTTCCGCAACGCCCGCGCACGCATGCACCAGCAGATCCGCGACGGTTCGCGCAGTCGAACATCGGGTTTCTTCTGGTACCTGTACCACGTCATGACCTTGTGGACGATCCCCAACCGCCTCGTCGAGTGGGAAGTGCGCCGCCTCGAAGAAATCGGCAAACAAGCCCTGCCCGACGCCATGCGCGAATGGTCGGAGCCGCTGCCGAAAAATCAATGGGCTAAACCAAGTGAGGAATTGCGGCGGCTGAGCGAACAGGTCCGGCAGCTGCAAAAACGCCAGCCGCGACGGCCTATCACCGAGATTTTTGCCGAGGTACAGCGCTCGCCCTCCAACAGAAAACATCGCGCATGAGTGGTTTTCCAGAGGTGCTCAGTGGGGTCGCTGTCCACCAGAAAGAACAAGAGAGACCGTCGGTTGTGCTGGTCGAAACCGAGTTTCTGGAGCAAGCCGACCATGCCGAATAATCACGACAAGCCAATCGGCGCGACTGAGCTTCAACAGCCCAAAAAAGCTGGAGACATCGAACCGTTTCCCAGCGGAAAAATGACCTATCTGGCGCCGCTACCACTACCAACACCAATGCCTCCCTACGGCCCGCATATTGGTGAGTTGAATGATGTGTACATGGACTTTGGGTTGGGTTCGCCGCAAATATTTTCTTGGCAAGTCATATTCGGCGGCCCGCTAACAATGACCTTTATGTTTGCTTTCTTGTTGCCGTTATTTAGTTTTTTCTTCGGACTCGTTTTAGGGTACGACTTGTTGTATTCCTGGGAGTTCGCGGAGCAGGTTTTTTTCCCTTCGTCAGAACTAGGATTGCAAACTGCCTTTGTATTGTTATCCATCGGCCTAGCCGTCTGGCACCACAACCACACAAAACGCTCCACCCTCATCCCCACCCGCTTCAACCGCCAACGCCGTGAAGTCTGCTTCATGCCCTCAGGCGCGACCGAGCCACTCTTCGTCCCCTGGGAATCCCTCTCGGCCTGGGTCATCGAAGCCCAGGGTGCTACCCAGTACGGCATCCACCGCCAGTACGGCATGGGCATCGGTTACCAGCATGGCGAAACCCTCACCAGCCTCGAATTCCAATGCGCCGGCCTGCCTCTGGCCATCAGTCATTGGGAAGCCATTCGCGGTTACATGGAATACGAAGTCAACGACCTCAAATCCATCCAGGACCTGCAAGACCTGCAAGGCCCCGACGACCCGCCCCACGAAGGCTTGCACACTTTCCGCAACGCCCGCGCACGTATGCACCAGCAGATCCGCGACGGTTCGCGCAGCCGAACATCGGGTTTCTTCTGGTACCTGTACCACGTCATGACCTTGTGGACGATCCCCAACAGCCTCGTCGAGTGGGAAGTGCGCCGCCTCGAAGAAATCGGCAAACAGGCACTGCCCGACGCCATGCGCGAATGGTCGGAGCCGCTGCCGAAAAATCAATGGGCCAAACCAAGTGAGGAATTGCTGCGGCTGAGCGAACAGGTGCGGCAGCTGCAAAAACGCCAGCCGCGACGGCCTATCACCGAGATTTTTGCCGAGGTACAACGCGGACTGTGAATAGAGGAAGGAGGACGTTATGGCGAGGGGTTTCGGTGGGGCAGGTGACTGCGGGTTTTCGCTGCCGTCCTTCAATCCGAAGCAAAAAAAATCGCAGCCTCTGGCAGCACCTGGGAGAAAACACCGTTTTCTACGGAAGCTGCCGAAGGCTGCGATCTCTTGATCTTTAAATCACGCCGTCAACGAGTAGACGAGAGCCGTAATCGCCACCAGCCCCACCGCCACCACGAATACGTTGGACGCCTGGCCGCGATAGCGCGCCATGGCCGGTACCTTGCGGATTGCGTACATCGGCATCAGGAACAGGATTGCCGCGATAACCGGGCCACCGAGGGTTTCGATCATGCCGAGGATGCTCGGGTTGAGGGTGGCGACGATCCAGCACACCACCAGCATGAACGCCGCGACGATGCGGTCCAGTGCCTTGGCGCCCGGGCGTTTGCCGCTCTTGACGATCAGGCCTTTCAAGCCTTCGCTGGCGCCGATGTAGTGGCCCAGGAACGACTTGGAAATGGCCACGAAGGCAATCAACGGCGCCGCGAAGGCGATGGTCGGGTTGCTGAAGTGGTTGGCCAGGTACGACAGGATCGACAGGTTCTGCGCCTTCGCCTCGGCCAGTTGTGCCGGGGACAGGGTCAGCACGCAACTGAAGACGAAGAACAGCACCATCACCACCATCAAGGCGTGGGCACGGGACAGGATTTGCGAGCTGCGTTCTTCGGCGTGGTCGCCGTAACGACGCTTCTGATCGACCGCGAACGCCGAGATGATCGGCGAGTGGTTGAACGAAAACACCATCACCGGAATCGCCAGCCACAGGGTGTGCAGCAGCGCCGAGGGCTCAGGCAAGGTGCTGGCCGTGGTCAGGATGCCGCCGTTCCAGTGAGGAATCAGGAACACCGCCAGGAACAGCAAGGCGACAATGAACGGGTACACCATCAGGCTCATGGCCTTGACGATCACCTGCTCGCCACAACGCACCACGGCCAGCAGGCCGAGTATCAGCACCAGCGACAGCAGCGCGCGGGGCGGCGGCATGATGTGCAGTTGATGCTCCAGGAAACTGCCCACGGTGTTGGTCAGGGCCACGCTGTAGATCAACAGGATCGGGAAGATCGCGAAAAAATACAGCAGGGTGATCAGCGCGCCGGCCTGGATGCCGAAATGCTCTTCGACCACTTCGGTGATGTCCGCGCCTTCACGGCCCGACAATACGAAGCGGGTCAGGCCGCGGTGCGCATAGTAGGTCATCGGGAAAGCCAGCAGCGCCAGCACCAGCAAGGGCCAAAAGCCGCCCACGCCCGCGTTGATCGGTAAAAACAGGGTGCCGGCGCCAATCGCCGTGCCAAACAGGCCAAGCATCCAGGTGGTGTCTTGGCGATTCCAGCTCGAAAGGGTCGCTGGTGTCGCGTCTAAATAGCGTTCGTTAACGCTATTGGCCTGATCATTCATCCGGTGGGATCTCCACATTCCGGTCACTTGCCACCCGGTCAGAACGCGTCGGAGTACCCGACAGGTAGCGCCCTGGCCGAAACAGGGGCGCGATTGTCCGGGATTAGTGAACAGAAGCAAAGACTTAGGTGAGGAACGGTGGTGCCAGGTGGCTGAAATCTAACAAGCTACTGGCCCTGTAGGAGCGAGCTTGCTCGCGATGACACAGCGCTGTAAAACCATCGTCGAGCGCCTTGACGCGCAACTGGCGGTGCGCCTTGAAGACGTTTTCATTAATCTGGCGGAAGTGAAGCAAGAGAACGGGTCGTGCGGTAATGGCATTGCTCAATACGCGATCTGATGTCCCATTTGAATTTTTGTGAGCCCACCCATGCCCCGAGTCTCCCGCAAGCAAGCCGACCTCAACCGCGAAATCATCGTCGAGGCGGCCACGCGGCTGTTTCGCGAGCGCGGCCTGCATGGGATCAGCGTCGTCGATGTGATGGGCGCGGCGGGGCTGACCCACGGCGGGTTCTATGGTCACTTTGAATCGAAGGAGGCGCTGGCCGTTGAGGCCAGTGGCCGGGCGTTCGAACAGGCGGCAGGGCGCTGGCGGGAGTGGATTGTGGCGGCCGAGGACCACGCCACCGCACGCCGCGCCTTGATCGAGCCCTACCTGTCGACCGCCAGCCGCGACAACCCGGGTAACAGCTGCCCGGTGGTGGCGTTTGCCGGTGACATGTGCCACGAGCCTGCCGACAGCGCCTTGCGCGAGACGTTCATGACCGGCTTGAACAGGCTGCTCGACACCCTGAGTCAACTGATGGACTCGGACGACGCCGCCCGTAACCGCCAGCAAGCGCTGGCGCAGTATTCGCTGATGGTCGGAGCGTTGACGCTGGCCCGCGCCACGCGTGGCGACGCCCTGTCGGATGAAATTCTGGAGGCGGCCAAGGGCTTTCTCGGCGCGGAGCCTGCATCCCCTGCCCCACGCTGAATGCCTGGCCACCCCACAGAAAACCCTCGCCTGCCGCGCCAGCTCCTACACTGAGTGACGCGGCACCGATGTTGCTGATTGCCAGGACGTCCGGCAGCCAGCAATCTCCACCGATGTTCGAGTCCAAAATACCGATGCCCACAGGGAGCCAAGCATGCCTGCAACCGTTCTGGTACTGGTCGAAACCATCAATGATTATCTGCCCATCCTCGAACATCAGGGCTTTCACCTGATACTGGCGCCTACGCCTGCCGAACGCGCCGAGGCCATCACCCGGCACAGCGGCCAGATCAACGCGGTCCTGACCCGCGGCCCATTGGGCCTGTATGCCGATGAAATCGCTGCCCTGCCCAATCTGAAGATCATATGCGTGATCGGCGCCGGTTATGAGCATGTCGACCTGCAAGCGGCGGCCGACCGCGGCATCACCGTCACCAATGGCGCCGGGGTCAACGCCTCTTCAGTGGCGGACCATGCCATGGCCCTGCTGCTGTCACTGGTACGCGATGTTCCGCGCTGCGACGCTGCCGTGCGTCGGGGCGAGTGGCCGAAGATCATGCGCCCTTCCCTGTCCGGCAAACGCCTGGGCATCCTCGGCCTCGGCGCCGTTGGCATGGCCATCGCCAAACGCGCCGCCAACGGCTTCGACATGAGCGTGAGCTACCACAACCGGCAACATCGCAGCGACGTGTCCTACGCCTTCTGTTCCACGCCCACTGAACTGGCGCGCGCCTCGGACTTTCTGGTTATCGCCACTCCGGGAGGCCTGACCACCAAACACCTGATCAATCGCCAGGTGCTCGACGCCCTCGGGCCCAAGGGCTTTCTGGTCAACATTGCCCGGGCCAGCGTGGTGGTCACCGCCGACCTGATCAGCGCCCTGGAACAACGCCGCATCGCCGGGGCCGCACTGGATGTCTTCGATGCCGAACCTCATGTGCCGGATGCACTCAAGTCACTGACCAATGTGGTGCTCACCCCGCACGTCGCCGGATTGTCCCCGGAAGCGATCGAAGGCACGGTTGAACTGGTGGGCCGCAACCTCGTGGCGTTCTTTTCCGGGCAACCGGTGCTCACCCCGGTTGAATTGCCGACCCGTATCAGTAACGCGGTCCTGTAGGACAATTCAAACAGGCGTATCAAAAATAATGATTGCCCGGCAACACGCTCACCTATAAGGGCCGTTCATGGTTGTGGGTGCCGGGTGGGCGCATTAGATTAGTCAATAGTTTCAGGCCTCCAGAATAAGCAGAAGGGATAAGCATGGCGCTTACTGACCAGTCCACCCGTATCCGCACCGGCGAAGAACTCGATGCCAGCCTGATCGATCCTTACCTCAAGGCGCACATCCCAGGCCTCAGCGGCTTGCCGCAGATCAGCCAGTTCCCTGGGGGCGCATCGAACCTCACCTACTTGCTGGAATACCCCGAACAGGAATTCGTCCTGCGTCGCCCGCCCTTTGGCCACAAAGCCAAGTCCGCCCACGACATGGGCCGCGAATTTCGCATCCTCAACCAGCTCCGCGAGGGTTTTCCCTACTGCCCCAAGGCTTACGTGCACTGCACCGATGAATCAGTGATCGGCGCCGAGTTCTACGTGATGGAACGGGTCAAGGGGATCATCCTGCGTTCCGAACTGCCGCCGGAGCTCGGCCTGGATGCCGCGAAAACCGAAGCCTTGTGCAAGAGCTTTATCGACAAGTTCGTCGAGCTGCACCGGGTCGACTACAACGCCTACGGCCTGGGCGATCTCGGCAAGCCCGAAGGCTACGTGGCACGCCAGATCAAAGGCTGGAGCGACCGCTACGAGAAAGCCCTGACGCCCGACGCGCCACAGTGGGAAGCAGTCAAAGCCTGGCTCAACGACAAGATGCCGGCCGATCACCCGACCTCCAGCATCGTCCACAACGACTACCGCTTCGACAACGTCATCCTCGATCCGAACAACCCGATGCAGATCATCGGGGTGCTCGACTGGGAACTGACCACCCTCGGCGACCCATTGATGGACCTGGGCAACACCCTCGCCTACTGGATCGAAGCCGGTGACCCGGCGCCGGTGCAACTGATGCGTCGCCAGCCAAGCCACGCGCCGGGCATGCTGACCCGCCGCGAGTTCGTCGATTACTACGCCGAGCGCTCCGGCATCCGGATCGACAACTTCGACTTCTACTACACCTACGGCCTGTTCCGCCTGGCCGGCATCGTGCAGCAGATCTACTACCGCTTCTACCATGGCCAGACCCAGGACAAACGCTTCGCGCAGTTCATTCACATGAACAAACTGCTGGAGCAGATGAGCCTGCAGGTCATCCAGAAATCCAGCCTGTGACCGTACGCGATCCCTGCAGGAGCGAGCCTGCGCGCGAAAATCGTGAACGATAACGCGCACTGACTGGGCTCAACTGAACAGCATTGGCCGCAACCCGGCATTTGACTCGAAAACAAGACTTTTCATAAGGGAATCCCATGTCCAAGACTCAGTTGTTCGACCTCGACGGCAAGATCGCATTCGTCTCCGGCGCCAGCCGTGGCATCGGTGAAGCCATCGCCAAGCTGCTGGCGCAGCAAGGCGCCCATGTCATCGTTTCGAGCCGCAAACTCGAGGGCTGCCAGCACGTGGCCGACGCAATCATCGCCGCGGGCGGCAAGGCCACCGCCATCGCCTGCCATATCGGTGAAATGGAGCAGATCAGCCAGGTCTTCGCCGCCATCAAGGAACAATTCGGGCGTCTGGACATTCTGGTCAACAACGCGGCGACCAACCCACAGTTCTGCAACGTGCTGGACACCGATCTGAGCGCCTTCCAGAAAACCGTCGACGTGAACATTCGCGGCTACTTCTTCATGTCGGTGGAAGCCGGCAAGCTGATGCGTGAAAACGGCGGCGGCAGCATCATCAACGTCGCTTCGATCAACGGCGTCTCGCCGGGCGTGTTCCAGGGCATCTATTCGGTGACCAAGGCTGCCGTGATCAACATGACCAAGGTGTTCGCCAAGGAATGTGCGCAGTTCGGCATCCGCTGCAACGCCCTGTTGCCGGGCCTGACCGACACCAAGTTCGCTTCGGCGCTGGTCAAGAACGAGGCCATCCTCAATACCGCGCTGGCACAGATTCCGCTCAAGCGCGTGGCCGACCCGAGCGAAATGGCGGGCGCCGTGCTTTATCTGGCGAGCGATGCGTCGAGCTATACCACCGGTGTATCGCTGAATGTGGACGGTGGCTTCCTGTCCTGATCCCGGTTCAGCAGATGCGCAAAAGGCAGTCCTCGGGACTGCCTTTTTTGTGCCCGCTTTACTGCGTCACGCAGCGGGTGGTCGTCGTGACCCGGGTCACCTCGCCTTCGGCCCTCACATCGCCCATGACATCGGTTTTATCCAGGGTCTGGCAGGTGCGTTCAGGGGGTGGAGGCGGTGCGGCGGGAGGTGGCGGAGGCGGACTGGCACAGCCGCCGAGAATCAAGGCGCAGAGTACAAGCGACGTTGGAGCAAAAACGCGTTTCCCAAGACTGTTCATAGGATGACCCGCGAGAAAAGGATGTACACAGGGGTGTGACAACAAAACACCGCCCAAAAGTTCACGGGGCAGGTGCAGAAAGATCACTTTTATACATTCTTATCGCGTAACCAGCCGTCCAGACCGGGAAAACCTGACGATTCCTACACCACCGGGTCGGGGCGTTGCAGGCTGTTGCTCTCCAGTTCATAACGCAGCTCTTCAATGAGCGTCGCGATCGATTCGGGCGTCTGCAGCCTCGTCATGTTCAAACCGCTGACCACCAGATCAACTTGCCCGGTCACCGGGTGATAGAGCTTGATGGTCAACGAGTGTTCGCCCGTAACCGCACATTCACAGGCCAATGGTGAAAAGGTTCGCTCAAGCTGCGTCCGCAGTTGCGCCAGGCTCATCATTGCGGTGGCACTCGGCGGCAAACGGCTGCGCAGAAATAACGTTGTAGGTGCATGGCTGGTCCTTTTAGCGATTTCGGAGCGTGCGAATGATCCGAAAATGTCATTCGCACGCGCTCAGCCTAAGGCTTGCCACCTGCTGGCCAGAACGTGAATTTGCACCGTATCACCTAGTGCATTTGCACCTACCGTTGGCCCTTCTGTCTCCATGTGCCGGAAAACAACCCGCGTTCGCGTGCCCAGACAATCGCCTCGCTACGACTGTGCACATCAAGCTTGGAGTACACCGTCGCCACATGATTGCGCACCGTGTTCGGTGCCAGCTTCAGGCGCGCTGCGATTTCCTTGTCGGCCAGGCCTTCGCAGATCAACTCCAGCACATCGCGCTCCCTGGCCGTCAGGTCAGTGAAGGACACGCTGGGCAACTGCGGCGAGTTGACGTGCTTCACGTTGGCGAGCTTTTCGATCAGCGTGCGACTGAACCAGGAAGCGTCTTTCATCACCTCTTCAATGGCCGACACCAACTCCAGCTCGGTGCGTTTGCGCTCGGTGATGTCCATCAACACCAGCAGGTAGCAGGCACTGTCCTGAATGTTCACGGTGTCAGCGGAAACCGCGCAATCCATCAGTTCGGTATCTTTCTTTCGAACGCGAACATCAACCCGATCCAGATGTCCGGTTTTCTCCAGGGCGCTGAACAGTTTTGTCCTCGCGCCCTTATCGTGGATGAAGTCGATGTCGGCGATGGTCTTGCCCTGCACTTCCTCGCGGGGATACGCGAGGGATTCGAGAAACGCCTCGTTGACATCCATCACCACCTGATCGCTGGCACTGCACACCAGGATCGGCACGGGCGTCAGGCCAAATGCCTTGGCAAAGCGCTCCTCGCTCTGGCGCAGGGCGACTTCAGCCTTGCGCCGCGGCTCCACGTCGACGAAGGAAAACAGCATGCAGGGCTCATCGTTGAGCTCAAGCGGCTGGCCGGCGACGATGACCTGCTTGCTACCCCCGCCGGCCACGCGCAGTTCGGCCTGCATTTGCGGAATGGTCGCGCCTTCGCGCAAACGTTGCTTGGCCAGGTCCTTGTCTTGCGCCTGGTCCAATATATCCAGTTCATAAGTGGAGCTACCAATCACCTGATCACGGGCATAACCGGTCATTTCGAGGAAACCGGGATTGACCTTGATGTAGCGCAAATCGCTGAGCCGGCAGATCACCGCCGGGGCCGGGTTGGCGGCGAAGGTTTTCTCGAAGCGCTGCTCGGCGCTGGCCCACTCGGAGACATCGTCCATGATCAGCACCAACGACTCCGGCTCACCGTGGCTGTCGGTGACCACCAGGCTGCGCACCTTATGCACCCAGGTACGTTCTTCGTCATCAACCGGGGTCAGCTCGACCAGCACATCGCTGAAGGTCTCGCCTCGGGCGACACGGCTGATCGGGTAACTGGCCACCGGCACCGGGTGATGGTTGCGATAACGCAGGGCAAAGCGGCGCGCGTATTCCCCGGCGTTCGCCCCGAGTTCTCCGATCCGCTCGATGCCGTGCATGGCCAGCGCGGCATCATTGGCCCAGACGATGGTCTGGTCGAGATCGAGCAGGATCACCCCGTCGGACAAGCCCGTGATGATCTGCTGCAATTGGCGGCGGCTGGTTTCTGTGGTCAGGACGTCTTGGCTCATTGCATCTCCATACCTGCGGCGGAGCAATTGCACTCCGGTGACAAGTACGACCGCCAGAGCCTGCAATCGTGCGAAGTTCCTGCACGCGTTCGACCAGCACTGCCTTCACGGGATGCCGAGGGTTACGGTCTGTTGCGCTTCAAGCGGCCAATTGCCCACTGGCAATCGCCGCCGAAGCCGCCAGCATGGCCCGCAACAACACCGCACAACCGGCCGCCAGGTCATCCGGCGCGGCGTTTTCGATTTCGTTGTGGCTGATGCCGCCTTCGCAGGGGACGAAGATCATCCCGGCGGGGCCGAGTTCAGCGAGGAAGATCGCGTCGTGCCCTGCTCCGCTGACGATGTCCATGTGCGACAGGCCCAAGCCTTGTGCCGCACCGCGCACGGCTTCAACGCACCCCTTGTCGAAATACAGCGGCGGGAAGTCGGCGGTCGGGGTGAGTTCGTAGGTCAGGCCGTGTTCCTCGCAGGTGGTTTCGATGACTTCGCGGACTTCGGCGATCATCGAGTCCAGCCGTGCCGGGTCGAGATGGCGGAAGTCCAGGGTCATGCGCACTTCGCCGGGAATGACGTTGCGTGAACCGGGATAGGCTTGCAGGCAACCGACCGTGCCGCAGGCGTGGGGTTGATGGCCGAGGGCGGCGCGATTGACCGCGCCGACGATCACCGCGGCACCGACCAGCGCGTCCTTGCGCAGATGCATCGGCGTCGGCCCGGCATGGGCTTCGACGCCGCGCAGTTTCAGGTCGAACCATTTCTGCCCGAGGGCGCCCATGACCACGCCAATGGTCTTGCGCTCGTCCTCGAGAATCGGGCCTTGCTCGATATGCGCTTCGAAATAGGCGCCCACCGCGTGGCCGCTGACCGCGCGCGACCCCGCGTAACCAATCGCGTTCAACGCCTCGCCCACGGTAACGCCCTCGGCGTCGACCTTGGCCAGGGTTTCCTCGAGGGTGAATTTTTCCGCGAACACGCCGGAGCCCATCATGCACGGGGCGAAACGCGAGCCTTCTTCGTTGGTCCAGACCACCACTTCCAGCGGCGCTTCGGTTTCCACGCCCAGATCATTGAGGGTGCGCAGCACTTCGACCCCGGCCAGCACGCCGAAGCAGCCGTCGAACTTGCCGCCGGTGGGCTGGGTGTCAATGTGGCTGCCGGTCATCACCGGCGGCAGGTCCGGGTTGCGTCCGGGGCGCCGGGCGAAGATGTTGCCCACGGCATCGATGCTGACGGTGCAGCCCGCCTCTTCACACCATTTGACGAAAATATCCCGGGCCTGGCGATCGAGGTCGGTCAGGGCCAGGCGACAAACGCCGCCCTTGACCGTGGCGCCGAGTTTGGCCAATTCCATGAGCGACTGCCACAGACGGTCGCGGTTGATGTGCTGATGGGTGGACTGCAGAACATCTACAGCTGCGTTCATGATGATCTCCTCAAGCAGTTCGTATGGATTCTTCAGGCTGTTCTTGTGTGTTTTGTCCGGCCGCACTCGAGGTGTGTTCATGGCCGCCTTCGCTGCGATGCGGCGACCCGACAAGCCAGCTCTCACAGTGGTCCGGGTGTCCCATGCAAAGGTGACCGCCGCGATCCCTGTGGGAGCTGGCTTGCCAGCGAAGAGGCCCCTCCTTACACCGCCGATTTCACGGCCGACGGCTGCGCCCGCATCGAGCACAACCCGTAATAAATCAACCCGCCCAGGGCCGAGCCGGTGAACCAGCCGTAGCTGTAGAACCAGCTGAAGGCATCGCTGCCCAACGACAGCAGCGTCAGCACCACCGGCACACCGAACGCCAGGAACCCGTTCCAGTTCCACGCCGGGTACACGTCATCGCGGTACAGCCCGGCGAGGTCCAGTTGCTGTTTCTTGATCAGGAAATAGTCCACCACCATGATCCCGGCAATCGGCCCCAATAGACTGGAATAGCCCAGCAACCAGTTGGAATAGACGGTTTCCAGGCTCACGTCAGAAACGATCAGGCCCAGTTTTTTCAGCAGCTCATGGGCCATCAGCGCCAGGCCGACAAACCCGGTCAGCAGTACGGCTTTGGTGCGGTTGATCACCTTGGGCGCAATGTTCTGGAAGTCGTTGGTCGGTGAAACGATGTTGGCCGCGGTGTTGGTGGACAACGTAGCGATGATGATCAGCGCCATGGCCACCGCGACCCAGACCGGACTCTGGATATGGCCGATCAGCGTCACCGGGTCGGAGACGGTCACGCCCACCAGTTTCACCGACGCGGCGGTCATCACCACGCCCAGCGAGGCGAACAGGAACATGGTCAGCGGCAAACCGATGATCTGCCCGACAATCTGGTCCTTCTGGCTTTTCGCATAGCGGCTGAAGTCCGGGATGTTCAGCGACAGCGTGGCCCAGAAGCCGACCATCGCGGTCAATCCGGCGGCGAAATAACTGGCCACGCCGGCCCCTTCGGGACGCTTGGCCGGAATCGCCAGCAGTTCAGTCATCGACACATTGGGCATGGCCCACACCAGCAAGCCTGCGCCTACCGCCACCAGCAATGGCGCAGACAGGGTTTCCAGCCATTTGATCGACTCGGCGCCACGAATCACCACCCACAGGTTCAGCGCCCAGAAGATCATGAAGCCGATGACTTCACCAGTGCCGCCCAGGGATTTCCAGCCGTCGAACACCGACCCCAGGAACAGGTGAATCGCCAGGCCGCCGAACATGGTTTGAATGCCGAACCAGCCGCACGCCACCAAGGCACGGATCAGGCACGGAATGTTGGAACCGAGGACGCCGAAGGACGAGCGCAGCAACACCGGAAACGGGATGCCGTACTTGGTGCCGGGAAAGGCGTTCAGGGTCAGCGGGATCAATACGATGATGTTGGCAAACAGGATCGCCAGCAGCGCTTCGCCGACGCTCAGCCCGAAATAGGCCGTCAGCACGCCGCCCAGGGTGTAGGTCGGCACGCAAACCGCCATTCCGATCCACAAGGCCGTGATGTGCCATTTGTTCCAGGTTCGTTCGCGCACCTTGGTCGGTGCCATGTCGTGGTTGTATCGGGGACTGTCGAGGACGTCGCTGCCGGCCTCCAACTCAAACAAGCCGTCGCGCTCGGTCACTTGCGATCTGATCTGTTGCATGGCCGCTCCATTGTTGTTTTGTATTGCTCATCGAGGGCTGGCGGCATCAATAAACGTGCCGGATACCCCGCTTACGCATCGGGCAGTTCCATAAACGTTTTATAAATATTTGATTATTATCAGTTTTATTTATTCATCCATTCAGTCTTCGGTCACTTGCCATGCCACTCAGGCCGAATGTCAGGCAAGTTGTCCGAACAGTCAGGTCTCAATCTGGTGCGTGAATCTTTTTTTAAACGGTGCGCATCAACCATAGACCATTCTCAAACAGCTGATTTCACATAAGAAATCTTGACCATATTTGAATCCTGTCAAGTGCGTCAAAATGGTGAGAGGCCTCACCATTTTGGTGATTTTTAATTTTTACTGTTAAAAATCAATAATTTAAAACGCATATAAGCTTATAAAAATTATTCTTGCTGATTTCAATAACACCAGCTAGCTTTCAATCTTGACAGCGATGACAGGAATACACCTGTGCAACTCGCTTCATATAAAACATTGAGAGCCGGCATCAGCCGGTCATTGCCTGCGAGGAACTCGGAATGTCTCTGTTGATCCGTGGCGCCACCGTTATTACCCATGATGAAAGTTATCGCGCCGATGTGTATTGCGCAGACGGCGTGATCAAGGCCATCGGCGAAGACCTCGAGGCTCCCACAGGCGCCGAAATACTCGACGGCAGCGGCCAATACCTGATGCCCGGCGGCATCGACCCGCACACCCACATGCAACTGCCCTTCATGGGCACCGTGGCCAGCGAAGACTTTTACAGCGGCACGGCGGCCGGTCTGGCCGGCGGCACCACGTCGATCATCGATTTCGTGATTCCCAACCCCCAACAATCACTGATGGAAGCGTTCCATCAGTGGCGTGGCTGGGCCGAGAAGTCGGCTTCCGATTACGGCTTCCACGTCGCCATCACCTGGTGGAGCGAGCAGGTCCGCGAAGAAATGGCCGAGTTGGTGAAACACCACGGGGTCAACAGCTTCAAGCATTTCATGGCCTACAAGAATGCGATCATGGCCGCCGACGACACGCTGGTGGCGAGTTTTGAACGCTGCCTGGAGCTCGGCGCGGTGCCCACCGTGCACGCGGAAAACGGCGAGCTGGTCTATCACCTGCAACGCAAGTTGATGGCCCAGGGTATGACCGGGCCGGAGGCGCATCCCCTGTCGCGTCCGTCGCAAGTGGAAGGCGAAGCGGCGAGCCGGGCGATCCGGATCGCCGAAACCCTGGGCACACCGTTGTACCTGGTGCACGTCTCGACCAGGGAAGCCCTCGACGAAATCACCTATGCCCGCGCCAAGGGCCAACCGGTTTACGGCGAAGTACTGGCCGGGCACCTGTTGCTGGACGACAGCGTCTATCAACACCCGGACTGGCAGACGGCCGCCGGTTACGTGATGAGCCCGCCGTTCCGCCCTGTCGGGCATCAGGAAGCGCTCTGGCATGGCCTGCAAGCCGGCAACCTGCACACCACCGCCACCGACCACTGCTGCTTCTGCGCCGAGCAGAAGGCCGCCGGCAAGGACGATTTCAGCAAGATCCCCAATGGCACTGCCGGCATCGAAGACCGCATGGCCGTGCTCTGGGACGAAGGGGTGAACACCGGGCGTTTGTCGATGCAGCACTTCGTGGCGCTGACCTCCACCAACACCGCGAAAATCTTCAATCTCTACCCGCGCAAAGGCGCGATCCGCGTCGGCGCCGATGCCGACCTGGTGCTGTGGGACCCTCAGGGCACGCGCACGATTTCCGCCAAGACCCACCACCAGCAAGTCGACTTCAACATCTTCGAAGGCAAGACCGTGCGCGGCGTGCCCAGCCATACCATCAGCCAGGGCCGGGTGGTCTGGGCCGACGGCGATCTGCGCGCCGAACGCGGAGCCGGGCGCTACATCGAGCGGCCGGCGTATCCGGCGGTGTTTGATTTGCTGAGCAAGCGCGCCGAGTTGAATCAGCCGGTTGCCGTGAAACGCTGAAATCGGCCTTCAGCCTATCGCGGGCAAGCCCGCTCCCACAGGTTTTGTGAACACCTGAAATCCCTGTGGGAGCCAGCCTGCTGGCGATGGCGTCAGCCCGAACCACACAAAAACAATGCCCGACAGAGGCAGCACCGCCATCACCGTGAGGCCAATACCGTGATCAAGACCCTGAACCACCTCCCCCATCCCGTAGAGCAGGCGGCCGTCCTCGCCAGTCATTTCACCGACCTGGCACCGCCGCTCAACGACCGCCAGGCTCACCTTGAAGCTTCGCGCTGTCTGTATTGCTACGACGCGCCCTGCGTGAACGCCTGCCCGAGCGAGATCGATATTCCATCGTTCATCCGCAATATCCATCAGGACAACGTGCAGGGTGCGGCGCAGAAGATCCTCTCGGCCAATATCCTCGGCGGCAGTTGCGCCAGGGTCTGCCCCACCGAGATCCTCTGCCAGCAAGCCTGTGTGCGCAACAACGCTCAGGAGTGCGCACCGGTGCTGATCGGCCTGCTGCAGCGTTACGCGGTGGACAACGCGCACTTCAGCGAACACCCCTTCCCCCGTGCCGCCGCCACCGGCAAACGCATCGCCGTGGTCGGTGCCGGGCCAGCGGGTTTGTCCTGCGCCCATCGCAGCGCCATGCACGGCCATGACGTGGTGATTTTCGAAGCCCGTGAAAAAGCCGGCGGCCTCAATGAATACGGGATCGCCAAGTACAAACTGGTGGATGACTACGCGCAGAAGGAGCTGGAGTTCCTGCTGCAGATCGGCGGGATCGAGATCCGTCACGGGCAAAAACTCGGCGAGAACCTGAGCCTGACTGAACTGCATCAGCAATTCGATGCGGTGTTCCTCGGCCTGGGCCTGGCGGCGAGCAAGCAATTGGGGCTGGCCCATGAAAACGCGCCGGGGCTGCTGGCCGCGACCGACTACATCCGCGAACTGCGCCAGGCCGATGACCTGACTCAACTGCCATTGGCTGATCGTTGCATCGTACTCGGTGCCGGCAATACCGCCATCGACATGGCCGTGCAGATGGCCCGCCTCGGGGCCCGTGACGTCAATCTGGTGTACCGCCGTGGCGCCGAGGACATGGGCGCCACCCACCACGAACAGGACATCGCCAAGGCCAATCAGGTGCGCCTGATGACCTGGGCACAACCCGAAGAAGTCCTGCTCGACGCCAACGGTCGCGTGCGCGGCATGCGTTTCGCGCGCACGCATCTGGTCGAAGGCCGCCTGCAAACCACCGGCGAAACCTTTGAACTGGCCGCCGACGCCATCTTCAAGGCCATCGGCCAGGCCTTCGACAGCAGTGCCCTCGCCGACCCGCTGGCCCGTGAACTCAAGCGCCAGGGGGATCGCATCGAAGTCGATGAGCACCTGCGCACCAGCGTCCCCGGCGTGTATGCCGGCGGCGATTGCACCAGCCTCGACCAGGACCTCACCGTGCAGGCGGTGCAGCACGGCAAATTGGCCGCCGAGGCCATCAACGCTCATCTGATGCTCAACGTGGAGGCTGCGTAAATGGCCGATCTCTCGATTGTCTTCGCCGGCATCAAAAGCCCCAACCCGTTCTGGCTGGCCTCGGCGCCGCCCACCGACAAGGCCTACAACGTGGTCCGCGCCTTTGAGGCCGGATGGGGTGGCGTGGTCTGGAAAACCCTGGGTGAAGACCCGGCGGCGGTCAACGTATCGTCGCGCTACTCGGCGCACTTCGGTCCTAACCGTGAAGTCATGGGCTTCAACAACATCGAACTGATCACCGACCGCTCGCTGGAGATCAACCTGCGGGAAATCACCCAGGTCAAAAAGGACTGGCCGGACCGCGCGCTCATCGTGTCGTTGATGGTGCCGTGCGTCGAAGAATCGTGGAAACACATCCTGCCGCTGGTGGAAGCCACCGGTGCCGACGGCATCGAACTGAACTTCGGTTGCCCCCATGGCATGCCGGAACGCGGGATGGGCGCGGCGGTCGGTCAGGTGCCGGAATACGTCGAACAGGTCACCCGCTGGTGCAAGACTTATTGCTCGCTGCCGGTGATCGTCAAGCTGACACCGAACATCACCGACATCCGCGTCGCGGCCCGCGCGGCGCACCGTGGCGGCGCGGATGCGGTATCGCTGATCAACACCATCAACTCGATCACCAGCGTCAACCTGGAGCGCATGGTCGCCAACCCCATGGTCGGCAGCCAGAGCACCCACGGCGGCTATTGCGGCTCGGCGGTCAAGCCGATCGCCTTGAACATGGTCGCCGAAATCGCCCGTGACCCGCAGACCCGTGGCCTGCCCATCAGCGGCATCGGCGGCATCGGCAACTGGCGCGATGCGGCGGAATTCATGGCCCTGGGTTGCGGCTCGGTGCAGGTGTGCACGGCGGCCATGCTGCATGGCTTCCGGATTGTCGAGGAGATGAAGGACGGCCTGTCACGCTGGATGGACAGTCAGGGTTACGCCAGCATTTCAGCGTTTTCCGGGCGTGCCGTGGGCAACACCACCGACTGGAAGTACCTGGACATCAACTATCAGGTCATCGCCAAAATCGATCAGGACGCCTGCATCGGTTGCGGTCGCTGCCACATCGCCTGCGAAGACACCTCGCACCAGGCGGTGGCCAGCCTCAAGCAGGCGGACGGCACACACAAGTATCAAGTGATCGATGATGAATGCGTGGGCTGCAACCTGTGCCAGATCACCTGCCCGGTGCAGGACTGCATCGAGATGGTGCCGGTGGAAAACGGCAAGCCGTTTCTGGACTGGAACCATGATCCGAGGAATCCCTATCACGTCAGTCCTTGAGGTTTTCAGCGTCTGAAATGACGCCTTCGCGGGCAAGCCCGCTCCCACAGGTTTCTCTGGTGTACACAGGCTTTGTGTACGACCTGAAACCCTGTGGGAGCGGGCTTGCCCGCGAAGAGGCCAGCAGCCAGAACACCCGACCTCAGGGCTCCAACCCGATCCCGCGCAAAATCACACTGGTCACGGTCTGTATCGCCCGTTCGAACTGCATGTCCGACAGCGGCTGATGGTCGTTGAGGATGTTCACCTGGTGATCGAAGTCGGCGTAGTGCTGGGTCGAGGCCCAGATCATGTACAGCAGGCTCGAAGGCTCCACCGGCAGGATGCGTTTGTCGTCCACCCACTGGCGGATTTTCGCTTCTTTCATCTTGGCCCAGTCGTACAGGCTCGCATCCAGTGCCTCCCCCAGGGTCGGGGCGCCGTGGATGATTTCGTTGGCCCAGACTTTCGAACCGTAGGGACGGCTGCGGGAGTGGTTCATCTTGGCGCGGATGTAACTGCTGAGCACCACGCGCGGGTCGTCGAACATCTCGAAGCACAGCGCGTCCTGCTTCCAGACCTCCAGCAAGTCGAACAGCACGGCGCTGTACAACTCGGTCTTGGTGCTGAAGTAGTAATGCAGGTTGGAGCGCGGCAGTTGCACTTCGGCGGCGATGTCGGCCATGGCGGTGCTGCCGAAGCCTTTCTCGGCGAAGACCTTCTCGGCCCCCAGCAGAATTTTCTCGACGTTACTGCGACGAATCTCGATCTTGTGATTGCCCATGAGGGCTCCCTGACAACAGCGTTAAACAAGACTAGCATCCGCTCTACCTCGCGGCGACAGGGGAAAACCAAACTTCGTACAACAGGCCTCTGGCGGCTAAACTGACGCCCACTTCGCAACGGCCTGACAGGAACCCGACCATGCTGCTCAAAAAAGCCCTCTCCACCGCCGCCCTGCTCGGCTCGCTGCTGGCCGCCTCTGCAGTGTTCGCCCACGCCCATCTGAAAAGTGAGACACCCGCCGCCGACAGCACCGTGAGCGCGCCGACGGAACTGCGCCTGGTGTTTTCCGAAGGCGTTGAAGCGGCCTTCACCAAAGTCACGATCAGCAAGGACGGGGCCACCGTTGCGGTGAAAAACCTGGCCACCGAGGGCAGCGACAAGAAGACCCTGGTGGTCACACCGGCTGCGCCCTTGACACCGGGTGCCTATAAAGTCGAATGGCACGCCGTGTCGGTCGATACCCATAAAAGCGAAGGCGCCTACAGCTTCAAGGTGGGCCAGTAATACATGGCGAGCGCGTTGGTGCTGTGCCGCTTCCTGCATTTCACCGTGGTACTGATGCTGTTCGGTGCCTGGGTATACAAGCCTCTGTTGCTGGGCCGTGAGAGCACCCTGGACCGGACGTTGACACGCATCAGCCGTTGGCTGGCGGCACTGGCGCTGGTCAGCGGCGTCTGTTGGCTGCTGCTGATCACCGCCAGCATGGCCGGCGCCTGGGACGCGGCGCTCGAACCCTCGACCTTGCGCCTGGTGCTGGGCAGCACCTTCTTTGGCCAGGTCTGGAGCTGGCACCTGCTGTTCAACGGATTGCTGCTGGCCTTGATGCTGACGCCGCTGCGCACCCACCTGCCCTTGCGCCTCGCCCTCGGCGCATCGCTGCTGGCGACCCTGGCACCGGTCGGCCACGGCGCCATGCTCGATGGCGTCGAAGGCCGATGGCTGATGCTCAATCAACTGGTGCACCTGGCCTGCGTCGGCATCTGGCTCGGCGGCCTGATGCTGCTGGTGATGATCCTGCGCCGCCCTGCCGGGCATGACATCCGGGCGCTGTTGCAGCGATTCAGTGGCGTCGGTTACATCGTGGTGGCGGGATTGCTGATCACCGGGCTGATCAACGTACGGGTCCTGACCGGCGCCTTCTGGCCGACGCCCTTGCTGTCCGGGTTTGCCCTGATCCTGTTGATCAAGGTCACCCTGATCGCCACGATGCTCGGCCTGGCGTTGTTCAACCGGCTGCGGATCAAGGACTGCGAACAGCGCCTGTCGGCATTGCGTAAAAGCGTGATCGCCGAATGGTTGCTGGGCATTGGCGCGGTGGCGGCGGTGTCGTTGCTGGGCACCATGCCGCCAATGATTGCTGGCTGACAACCCAATCGCCTGTGGGAGCGGGCCTGTCGAATCGTCGCACCGTCGCGATGGACGTCAACGATAACGCGGGCTGTCTGAATACCCGCATTGCCCGCCCGTTTTTCGCGAGCAGGCTCGCTCCTACAGGTTCCACGCAGATCCTTGTGGGAGCGAGCCTGCTCGCGATGGTCGTCAACGATAACGCGGGCTGTCTGGATGCCCACATTGTCCGCGCATTTTTCGCGAGCAGGCTCGCTCCTACAGGTTCCACGCAAATCTTTGTGGGAGCGAGCCTGCTCGCGATGGACGTCAACGATAACGCGGGCTGTCTGGATGCCCGCATTGTCCGCGCGTTTTTCGCGAGCGGGCTCGCTCCTACAGGTTCCACGCAAATCTTTGTGGGAGCGGGCTTGCCCGCGATGGTCGTCAACGATAACGCGGGCTGTCTGGATGCCCGCATTGTCCGCGCGTTTTTCGCGAGCAGGCTCGCTCCTACCGGTGCCACGCAAATCCGTGTAGGAGCGGGCTTGCCCGCGAAGGACGTCAACGATAACGCCGGCTGTCTGAATACCCGTGTTGCCCGGACGTTTTTCGCGAGCAGGCTCGCTCCTACAGGGTCCACGTAGATCCTTGTGGGAGCGGGCCTGCCCGCGATGGTCGTCAACGATAACGCGGGCTGTCTGGATGCCCGCATTGTCCGCGCGTTTTTCGCGAGCGGGCTCGCTCCTACAGGTTCCACGCAAATCTTTGTGGGAGCGGGCTTGCCCGCGATGGTCGTCAACGATAACGCGGGCTGTCTGAATGCCCGCATTGTCCGCGCGTTTTTCGCGAGCGGGCTCGCTCCTACAGGTTCCACGCAAATCTTTGTGGGAGCGGGCTTGCCCGCGATGGTCGTCAACGATAACGCGGGCTGTCTGAATGCCCGTGTTGCCCGGACGTTTTTCGCGAGCAGGCTCGCTCCTACCGGTGCCACGCAAATCTTTGTGGGAGCGGGCTTGCCCGCGATGGACGTCAACGATAACGCGGGCTGTCTGGATGCCCGCATTGTCCGCGCGTTTTTCGCGAGCAGGCTCGCTCCTACAGGGTCCACGTAGATCCTTGTGGGAGCGAGCCTGCTCGCGATGGTCGTCAACGATAACGCGGGCTGTCTGAATGCCCGTGTTGCCCTGGCGTTTTTCGCGAGCAGGCTCGCTCCTACAGGGTCCACGTAGATCCTTGTGGGAGCGGGCTTGCCCGCGATGGTCGTCAACGATAACGCGGGCTGTCTGAATGCCCGTGTTGCCCGGGCGTTTTTCGCGAGCAGGCTCGCTCCTACAGGGTCCACGTAGATCCTTGTGGGAGCGGGCTTGCCCGCGATGGTCGTCAACGATAACGCGGGCTGTCTGAATGCCCGCATTGCCCGACCGTTTTTCGCGAGCAAGCTCTCCCATAAGAATTTGCAGCCAAGGTCATCGTACAACTTCTGATTGACAACACTGAAACGCCACGTAAATAATCGCCCCAATGTTGTACGACGACGTATAACAACCATAAAAACAAAAAAGAAATGGAGCGTTACAGTGAGCAAGCCCGCCCGCAATCCGTCCCCACGTCCACACTTCGCCCGCCGTCATGCCATGAGCCTGATCGGTTGCAGCAGCCTGGCCATCGCCCTGCCCATGGCCAGTCACGCCGAAGGTTTCACCGATGACGCCAAAGCCACGCTGAACCTGCGCAACGCCTACTTCAACCGCAACTACACCAACCCGGCCTACCCTCAGGGCAAGGCTGAGGAGTGGACCCAGAACTTCATCCTCGACGCCAAATCCGGATTCACCCAGGGCACGGTCGGCTTTGGTGTGGACGTGCTGGGCACGTTTTCGCAGAAGCTCGATGGCGGCAAGGGCACCGGTGGTACACAGTTGCTGCCACTGGACCACGACGGGCGCCCGGCCGACAACTTCGGCCGTCTGGGCGTGGCGCTCAAGGGCAAGATCTCGAAGACCGAGGTCAAGGTCGGTGAATGGATGCCGGTGCTGCCGATCCTGCGCTCGGACGACGGCCGCTCCCTGCCGCAAACCTTCCGTGGTGGTCAGGTCACCTCCACCGAAATCAGCGGCTTGACGCTCTACGGCGGGCAATTCCGCCAGAACAGCCCGCGTAACGATGCGAGCATGGAAGACATGTTCATGAACGGTAAAGCGGCGTTCAAGTCGGACCGTTTCAACTTCGGCGGCGGTGAATATGCCTTCAACGACAAACGCACCCAGGTCGGCGTGTGGTACGCGCAACTGAGCGATATCTACCAACAGCAATACTTCAACCTGAGCCACAGCCAACCCATTGGCGACTGGACCCTCGGCGCCAACCTCGGCTACTTCATCGGCAAGGAAGACGGCAGCGCCCTGGCCGGCGACCTCGATAACAAAACCGCGTTCGCCCTGCTCTCGGCCAAGTACGGCGGCAACACTTTCTATGTCGGCCTGCAGAAGCTCACGGGCGACGATGTGTGGATGCGCGTCAACGGCACCAGCGGCGGCACCCTGGCCAACGACAGTTACAACTCCAGCTATGACAATGCCAAGGAAAAATCCTGGCAAGTGCGTCACGACTACAACTTCGTGGCCCTGGGCGTGCCGGGCCTGACCCTGATGAACCGCTACATCAGTGGCGATAACGTGCACACCGGGAGCATCACCGACGGCAAGGAATGGGGCCGTGAATCGGAACTGGCCTACACGGTGCAGAGCGGACCGCTGAAAAACCTCAACGTCAAATGGCGTAACGCGAGCATCCGCAAAAACTTCAGCACCAACGAGTTCGACGAGAACCGCCTCTTCATCAGCTATCCGATTTCGTTGTTGTAAAACGGATCGGCTGATACCGGTCTTGTGGCGAGGGAGCAAGCTCCCTCGCCACAGGTGTAACTTGCCATCGAAAGATGAGCCAACCCTTCGTCAAATTCGCCACAAGACGCGTTGACAAGGAACGGCATGCCTTACGATACTGCCAATAGTCGTACGACAACCTACAACAAATTCAATGACCACCACTGCTTGTCCAGGACGCCCCATGACCACCACTCCCACTGCCCGCGCCCCTTTCAATCGCCTGCTGCTGACCGGTGCCGCCGGTGGCCTGGGCAAGGTCCTTCGCGAAACACTGCGCCCCTACGCCAATGTCATTCGCCTGTCGGACATCGCCGACATCGCGCCAGCCATCGACGACCGTGAAGAAGTCGTGCCGTGCGATCTGGCCGACAAGCAAGCCGTGCATCAACTGGTCGAAGGCGTGGACGCGATCCTGCACTTTGGCGGCGTGTCCACCGAGCGCTCGTTCGAAGAGATCCTCGGTGCCAACATCTGCGGCGTCTTCCACATCTACGAAGCCGCGCGCCGTCATGGCGTCAAGCGCGTGATCTTCGCCAGCTCCAACCACGTGATCGGCTTCTACCAGCAAGACGAAGTCATCGACGCCCACTCCCCTCGTCGCCCGGACAGTTACTACGGCTTGTCCAAGTCCTACGGCGAAGACATGGCCACTTTCTACTTCGATCGCTATGGCATCGAGACCGTCAGCGTGCGCATTGGCTCTTCGTTCCCGGAACCGCAAAACCGCCGGATGATGAGCACCTGGCTGAGCTTCGGCGACCTGACCCAACTGCTCGAACGGGCGTTGTACACGCCGAATGTCGGTCACACCGTGGTCTATGGCGCGTCCGACAACAAGGACGTCTGGTGGGACAACCGTTACGCCACGGTCCTGGGCTATGCGCCGAACGACAGCTCCGAAGTGTTCCGCGAAAAGGTCGAAGCCCAACCGATGCCAGCGGCTGATGATCCGACGCGGATCTACCAGGGCGGCGCCTTCTGCGTGGCCGGCCCGTTCGGCGACTGAACCGCCAGTGTTTACCGCGTGATCCCCACAACAAAAACCAAGGGAATGAGTGGCCATGCCAGCTGAATTGATTGTCGATGCCCGCAACGCCGTGGGTGAATGCCCGGTGTGGGTCGGTGAAGAAAACGCCCTGTACTGGGTCGATATCCCGGCCGGCGGCCTGCAGCGCTGGAGTGCCGGCACCGGCCAGGTGTCGGCGTGGAAAACCCCGGAAATGCTCGCGTGCATTGCCCGTCACGCTGACGGCAGCTGGGTCGCCGGCATGGAGAGCGGCTTCTTCCAGCTGCGCCCGCACAACGACGGCAGCCTCGACAGCGAGCCCCTGGCCGGCATCGATCACAACCGCCCCGACATGCGCCTCAACGATGGTCGCTGTGACCGTCAGGGGCGTTTCTGGGCCGGCAGCATGGTGCTCGACATGGGCGCCAACGCCGCCGAGGGCCGACTCTACCGCTACAGCGCCGGACAACGCAGCCCACTCGATGCCCAGTTGAACGGCTTCATCGTGCCCAACGGCCTGGGCTTCAGTCCGGACGGTCGCACGATGTACCTGTCCGACTCCCATCCCGCCGTCCAGCAGATCTGGGCCTTCGACTACGACATCGACAGCGGCACGCCGAGCAATCGCCGGCTGTTTGTCGACATGAATCACTACGCCGGGCGCCCCGATGGTGCTGCGGTCGATGCCGAGGGTGGCTACTGGATCTGTGCCAACGACGCCGGCTTGATTCACCGCTTTACCCCGGATGGGCGCCTGGACCGTTCCCTGGCCGTACCGGTGAAAAAACCGAGCATGTGTGCCTTCGGTGGCAGCCGACTGGACACCTTGTTCGTCACTTCGATCCGCCCCGCAGACGACCACGACGATCAGTCACTGGCCGGCGGCGTGTTCGCCCTCAACCCCGGCGTAAAGGGTTTGCCGGAGCCACTTTTCAACGTCTGACCGCAACCGCTCGTGCTGCAACGCTGTGCCTTGAACACAAAAACAATAAAACAGGAGACACCCCCAATGGACTTCAAACGCACCTTGCTCGCCGCTGCACTCCCCTTCACCGCAGCCCTCACCTTCTCCCTCAGCAGCGCCGCCCATGCGCTGGAAATCAAATTTGCCGACGTTCACCCCGCCGGCTACCCGACCGTAGTGGCCGAGGAACAACTGGGTAAAACCCTGGTGGCCGACAGCGACGGCAAACTGACCTTCAAGATGTTTGCCGGTGGTGTGCTCGGCTCGGAAAAGGAAGTGATCGAACAAGCCCAGGTCGGCGCCATCCAGATGGCCCGGGTCAGCCTCGGCATCGTCGGGCCGGTGGTGCCGGACGTGAACGTGTTCAACATGCCGTTCGTGTTCCGCGACCAGGCGCACATGCGCAAGGTCATCGATGGCGAAGTCGGCGACGCGATCCTCGCCAAAATCACCGACTCCGAGTTCGGCCTGGTCGCCCTGGCCTGGATGGACGGCGGCACGCGCAACCTCTACACCAAGAAACCGGTGCGCAGCCTGGAAGACCTCAAGGGCATGAAGATCCGCGTGCAAGGCAACCCGATGTTCATCGAAACCATCAATGCCATGGGCGGTAACGGCATTGCCATGGACACCGGTGAAATCTTCAGTGCGTTGCAGACCGGGGTGATCGACGGCGCGGAAAACAACCCGCCGACCCTGCTCGAACACAACCACTACCAGAACGCCAGGTTCTACAGCCTGACCGGGCACCTGATCCTGCCAGAACCGATCGTGATGTCGAAAATCACCTGGGAAAAACTGACGCCCGAGCAACAGGTACTGGTGAAGAAAACCGCCAAGGCCGCGCAGGCACAGGAACGCGTCCTGTGGGACGCCAAGTCGGCCAGCAGCGAAGAGAAACTCAAGGCGGCGGGCGTCGAGTTCATCACCGTCGACAAGAAACCTTTCTATGAGGCCACCGCCTCGATCCGCGAGAAATACGGCGCGCCCTATGCCGACCTGATCAAGCGAATCGAAGCCGTTCAGTAATCCCTCCCTGCATTCAAGAAAGGCCCGGCGTCACTGACAGGGGTGTCTGTCAGTGCGCGCCCGGTTACGGTGAAACCCGATGAAGAATCTACTGCTGCGCATCAACGACAGGATTTACATGACCTGTATCTGGGTCGCGGGCCTGTCCGTGCTGGCCATCGCCCTGATCATTCCCTGGGGCGTCTTCGCCCGCTACGTCCTTGGCACCGGTTCCAGTTGGCCGGAGCCCAGCGCAATCCTGTTGATGATGGTCTTCACCTTCATTGGCGCCGCCGCCAGCTATCGTTCCGGTTCGCACATGGCCGTGGCGATGCTCACTGATCGCCTGCCACCAAACCTGCGCAAAGCCATGAGCGTGTTTGCGCAATTGCTGATGGCGTCCATCAGCCTGTTCATGGCGATCTGGGGGACCAAGCTGTGCCTGTCGACCTGGAACCAATTCATGAGCGCCCTGCCGACCCTGCGTGTCGGCATCACTTACATGCCGATCCCGATTGGCGGTGTGCTGACGTTGGTCTTTGTGCTGGAAAAACTCCTGCTCGGTGACCAGAGCAACCGGCGGGTCGTGCGCTTCGACCTGGTTGAAGAAAACGAAGGGGCTGCCTGAATGGACGCATTGATTCTGCTGGGCAGCTTTATCGCCTTGATCCTGATCGGCATGCCGGTGGCCTATGCCCTGGGGCTTTCGGCCCTGATCGGCGCATGGTGGATCGATATTCCGTTCCAGGCCTTGATGATTCAGGTCGCCGGCGGCGTGAACAAATTCTCCCTGCTGGCGATTCCGTTCTTCGTCCTGGCGGGCGCGATCATGGCCGAGGGCGGCATGTCCCGGCGGCTGGTGGCGTTTGCCGGGGTGCTGGTGGGATTTGTCCGTGGCGGTCTGTCGCTGGTCAACATCATGGCCTCGACCTTCTTCGGCGCGATCTCCGGTTCATCGGTAGCCGACACCGCCTCGGTCGGCTCGGTGCTGATTCCCGAAATGGAACGTCGCGGTTATCCACGGGAGTTCGCCACGGCGGTCACCGTCAGCGGCTCGGTGCAAGCCCTGCTGACCCCGCCAAGCCACAACTCGGTGCTCTATTCGCTGGCCGCGGGCGGCACCGTGTCGATTGCCTCGCTGTTCATGGCCGGCGTGGTGCCCGGCCTGCTGATGAGCGCGTGCCTGATGGTGCTGTGCCTGATCTTCGCCAAGAAGCGTGATTACCCCAAGGGCGAAGTCATCCCGATGCGCGAAGCGCTGAAGATCTGCGGTGAAGCGCTGTGGGGCCTGATGGCCATGGTGATCATCCTGGGCGGCATTCTGTCGGGGATTTTCACCGCCACCGAGTCGGCGGCGATTGCGGTGCTGTGGTCATTCTTCGTGACCATGTTCATCTACCGCGACTACAAATGGAGTGAACTGCCTAAACTGATGCACCGCACGGTGCGGACGATTTCGATCGTGATGATCCTGATCGGATTCGCCGCCAGCTTCGGCTACATCATGACGCTGATGCAGATCCCGGCGAAGATCACCACGATGTTCCTCACGCTCTCGGACAACCGTTACGTGATCCTGATGTGCATCAACGTCATGCTGCTGTTGCTCGGCACGGTGATGGACATGGCGCCGCTGATCCTGATCCTCACGCCGATCCTGATGCCGGTGATCCTCGGCATTGGCGTGGACCCGGTGCAGTTCGGCATGATCATGCTGGTCAACCTGGGCATCGGCTTGATCACACCGCCCGTAGGCGCGGTACTCTTTGTGGGCTCTGCCGTGGGCAAGGTCAGTATCGAATCAACCGTCAAAGCCCTGTTACCGTTCTACGGCGTGCTGTTTCTGGTGCTGATCGCCGTGACTTACATTCCCGCGCTGTCACTGTGGTTGCCGCATCTGGTGTTGTAACCAAGACTCGCAAAGCACTTTGTGGCGAGGGAGCCTGCTCCCTCGCCACAACAGCTCATCAACCAGCAGAGAAGGCCATGACGTCAGCCACCCTCGAACTCGAAGACGGATTCACCCGCCTCACCCTCGCCCCTGAACTGGGCGGGAGCATCGTCAACTGGACCGTACGCGATAGCGGCCAGCCCTTGTTGCGCCATACCGACGCCCACGCGCTGAACATCGGCCTGCCCGGCAAACTCGCCTGTTTTCCGTTGGCGCCCTGGTCAAACCGCATCGCCGAGGGCGGCTTCGATTGCCCCGATGGCTGGCAGTCGCTGACACCCAACAGCCTCACCGATCCCCTGCCGATTCATGGCAGTGCGTGGCAGCAGGCGTGGCAAGTGGTGTCCCGGACGGCGGATGAAGCGGTCCTGCAACTCGACAGCAGCACGCCCTTCGCCTATCGCGCGCGTCAGCGTTTTCATTTGAGCGAAGGCAAGCTGAGCATCGAATTGAGCGTCACCCACCTGGCCGAACGCGCGATCTGGCATGGCCTGGGATTGCACCCGTACTTGCCGCGAACCGCGAACACCCGATTGCAGGCGACAGCGCGCCAGGTGTGGTTTTGCGACGCGTCAAAATTGCCGACACAGCTTGGCGAACTGCCTGCCGAATGGGATTTCCAGCACCTCGGGCCGTTGCCGGAAACGCTGGTCGACAATGGCTTCTGCGAATGGGACGGCCATTGCCTGATTCAGCAACCGGACCTGGGCTATGAACTGGAGTGCCAGGCCAGCGGCAGCGATTACTACCTGCTCTATTGCCCGCCAGGCCTGGATTTTTTCTGCATCGAACCGGTCAGCCACCCGGTCAACGCCCATCACTTGCCCGGTCGGCCGGGGTTGCGTTTACTCGAACAGGGGCAGTCCACCTCACTCGGTTTCACCCTGCACTATCGAGCGCTCTAACCCAGCAGTTGACTCAACACCGCACGCAGCTTGCCGGGCTTGACCGGTTTGTTGAGCAACGGCGCGTCGAGGCGTTGCAACGCACGCCGACACTGATCGGTGCGGTCGGCGGTGATGATCACGGCGGGGATGGTCTGATGAAAATGTTCGCGCAGATGCCGGACCACATCACAACCGACCACCGCGTGATCGAGGTGATAGTCCGCCAGGATCAATTCCGGAGCCTGCCCGCGCAAGGCATCGATCGCCGAGGCTTCGTCGGTGGCGGTGACCACTTCGCAGCCCCACTGCCCGAGCAACGCGCTCATGCTTTGCAGAATGCTCACTTCATTGTCCAGCACCAGCAAACGCCGGCCCGGCAGCGGATTGCCGGTCCCGGCCTGCGGCGCGGCCAGGCTGACGGGCAACGGCATCTCGGCGCAAATCGGCACATCGATGCTGAACATCGAGCCGCGCCCCGGCAGCGAATGCACGCCGATTTTGTAGCCGAGGATCTTGGCGATGCGCTCGACGATGGCCAGCCCCAGGCCCACCCCCTTGCGGTCGGCGGCGCGGCCGACGTCCAACTGGTTGAACTCGAGGAAAATCGAATCGAGCCGATCCGCAGCGATGCCGCGCCCGGTGTCCCAGACTTCCAGGCGCAGCATCTCACCCCGGCGCCTGGCCCCCAGCAGGATGCAGCCTTCGTCGGTATAGCGGCAGGCATTGCTGAGGAAATTGCGCAGGATCCGTGTCATCAGGCGCAAGTCGGTACTGATGGCGTAATGGCCCATGTGCACACGCAGATTCAACCCCGCCGCCTCGGCAACCGACTGAAATTCCGACACCAGCGGCCCGAGCAGTTCGTCGAGGCGGTAGACGGCGACGTCGGGCTTGACCGCCGACTGATCGAGCCTGGAAATGTCGAGCAAGTCGGTCAGCAGGTCTTCGGCGCCTTCCAGTGCCTGGTGGGTGCGTTCGACCAGCACCTGCTCGACCTCCGGCAGCTTGCGCTCGCGCAGGGTCGAGATCAGCAAGCGCGCAGCGTTCAAGGGTTGCAGCAAATCGTGACTGGCGGCGGCGAGGTACTTGTCCTTGCTGCGATTGGCCGCCTCGGCGGCATCACGGGCATCGCGCAAGGCCTGGGCGATCTGCTGACGCTGGGTGATCTGCTGCTGCAGGTTGCGGTTGGCTTCCAGCAGTTCATCGGTGCGCGCAGTGACCCGTTGTTCCAGTTCGTCGTTGAGTTGTTGCAGGCGCTGCTGGGCCAGTTTGCGTTCGGTGATGTCGGCGACAAAACCTTCCACCAGCCCTTCCTGATCGGGTTTGAGCAGCAAGTTCATGAGCACATCGAGGTGGCTGCCGTCCTTGCGCCGTAAACGGGTTTCGTAACCGTGCAGGCTGCGTTGCTGCCTGAGGGTTTCACCGATGCTTTGCAGCTCCGCCACGCCACCGGAAAACAGGTGGCTGGCCAGATCGGTCAGGGAAAACAGCACTTCCTGCGGGTCCTGATAACCGAGCATGCGCGCCAGCGCCGGGTTGGCCGCGCGCATGCCGTCTTGCAGGCTGGCCTGGAAAATCCCGTGGACCGCGTTTTCGAACAGCCATTTGTAGCGGTTGCGCTCGGCTTCCAGCTCGTCCAGGCGCGCGGCCAGCTCGGGGTAATGGCTCTTGCGCGCCGAATGGCTGCCTAACCCCAGCAGCCCGGCCAGCGCCCGTTGTTGCTCGTCAGAGGGCTTCGCCATACACGACCTCGACATCACGCTGACTGGACTCGCGCGGGTTGGTCAGGATGCACGGATCGTCCATCGCGTGTTGCGACAGGAACGGAATGTCCGCAGTACTGACCCCGTGCAACCCGAGGGTTTCGTGGAAACCGATGGCGTGTTTGAGCGCGATCAGGTGTTCCACCAGTCGCCCGCAGATCTGCCGGTGATTGAGGCCACGGCAGTCGATGCCGAAGGTCTCGGCAATCACCTTGAAGCGTTCCGGCGCCGAGCTGTAGTTGAAGGCGACGACGTGCTCCACCAGCACCGCGTTGCACAAGCCGTGGGGCAGGTCGAGAAAGCCGCCCAGGCTGTGGGACATGGCATGCACCGCGCCCAGGATCGCATTGGAGAAGGCCAGCCCGGCCTGCATGCTGCCCAGCATGATTTTCTCGCGCAGCGCGATGTCCGTCGGGTTGGCGATCATTTGCACCAGGTTGCCATTGATCAGGCGCATGGCTTCCAGCGCATGGGGATCGGTCAACGGCCCGTTCCCGGTGGACACGAAGGCTTCGATGGCATGCACCAGCGCGTCGATGCCGGTACAGGCCGACAGGAACGGGTCCATGCTCAGGGTGGTTTCCGGGTCGATCAGCGAAACGTCGGGCACCACGGCCTTGCTGACGATGGAGAACTTCATGCGCTCCTGCTGGTTGGAAATGATCACGAATTGCGAAACATCCGCCGAGGTGCCGGCAGTGGTCGGGATCAGGATCAGCGGCGGGCTGGGCACGCGGATGGTGTCCACGCCCTCGAACTCGAGAATGCTGCGACCGTGGGCGACGACAATGCCGATGCCTTTGCCGCAGTCCATCGGGCTGCCACCGCCGACGGCGACGATCACATCGCAGTGATTTTCCCGGTACATCTCGGCTCCGAGCATCACTTCTTCGACACGCGGGTTGGGCGACACCGCGCTGTACAGGCAGTATTCGATGCCCAGGGCTTGCAGGCTGGCCTCGACATCGGCCACCCAACCGGCGGCAATCACCCCGGGATCGCTGACCACCAGGACCTTGCGGGCGCCAAAGGTCTTGGCATAGTTGCCGACGTTGTGCCGGCAACCGGCACCAAAGATGATTTCAGGCGAAACGAATTTACGCAGCTGGCTGAGACTCTGGCTCATTGGAAAGCCTGTTTTTTATTGTTTTGAAAGGTAGCGCTCACACTAAAGCATCCAGCTGCGAATGCAATCAGACCAAAGGCCGGATTCACTGCAGATCCTGAAGCGGGTTGGGTGTGTACCTGGATTGTCGCGTCAACCAATGCCCCCTGTAGGAGCGAGCCTGCTCGCGATGGAGTGTCAGTCGCCGCGCCTTTTACTGATACACCATCGCGAGCAGGCTCGCTCCTACAGGGGATGTGTGAGTTCAATCAGCCGCGGTAGATCAGCCGCGACGCTTTTTCGTTGCGCAACGTCAGGTGTTCCATGCCCAGCCCCGGCGCTTCGGCCTCCTCCCGCGCCTTGAGGATGACCCCGTGATGGGGCGACTTGCTGCACACCGGGTCGGCATTGGCGGCGTCGCCGGTGAGCATGAAGGCCTGACAACGACAACCGCCCAGGTCCTTGTGCTTCTCGTCGCAGGAGCGGCACGGCTCTTTCATCCAGTCATCGCCGCGAAAACGATTGAAGCCGAACGAGTGGTTCCAAATGTGCTCGATGCTGTGTTCGCGCACGTTGGGAAACGGCACCGGCAACTGCCGGGCACTGTGACAAGGCAAGGCCGTGCCGTCCGGGGTGATGTCGAGAAACAGGTTGGCCCAGCCGTTCATGCAGGTCTTGGGCCGCTCTTCGTAATAGTCCGGGGTGACGAAGATCAACTTGCACGGGTGCCCCTGGGCCTCGAGACGTTCGCGATACTCGTTGGTGATGCGCTCGGCTCGCTGCAGTTGCTCGCGCGTCGGCAACAGCCCGACGCGGTTGAGCTCGGCCCAGCCATAGAACTGGCACGTGGCCAATTCGACGAAATCCGCTTCCAGCTCCAGGCACAGGTCAATGATCTGTTCGATGCGGTCGATGTTGTGCCGATGGGTGACGAAGTTCAGCACCATCGGATAGCCCTGGGCTTTTACCGCCCGGGCCATCGCCAGTTTCTGCGCGAAGGCCTTGCGCGAACCGGCGAGCAGGTTGTTCACCGCTTCGTCGGCGGCCTGGAAGCTGATCTGGATGTGATCGAGCCCGGCAACCTTGAAGTCACGCACTTTCTGTTCGGTCAGGCCGATGCCCGAGGTGATCAGGTTGGTGTAGTACCCCATGTCCCGGGCGGCCTTGATCAGCTCGGCCAGGTCCTGGCGAACCAATGGCTCACCACCGGAAAAACCCAATTGCGCGGCGCCCATTTCCCGCGCCTCGCGGAACACCCGAATCCATTCTTCGGTGCTCAACTCTTCGCCCTGCCCGGCGAAGTCCAGAGGATTGGAACAATAAGGGCATTGCAAGGGACAGCGATACGTCAGCTCCGCCAGCAGCCACAGCGGCGGCCCCGGTAGCGCGTCACTCGATCCAGAACTGCGCATGGGCCACCTCCAGAAACGCCAACACATCCTCGTCGATCCCCGGCACACCGGGGAAACTCGCGGTCAATTGATCGATGATCGCAGCCACGCTGCGCTGCCCGTCCAGCCGTTCAAGGATCTGCCCGGCGCTGGCGTTGAGCTTGATCATGCCTTCGGGGTACAGCAGCACGTGGCAGTCCTGGCGGGGTTCCCATTGCAGGCGAAACCCCCGGCGCAACGACAGGGCCTGGTCGCGACGGATCGGGCTCACAGGGCGATCCCCCGGTGCCAGACGTTGTCGCGGGTCACGGTGTGGTACGGCGGGCGCTCCAGTTCATAGGCCATGCTCATGGCATCGAGCATGCTCCACAGCACGTCGAGCTTGAACTGGAGGATGTCCAGCATGCGCCGCTGCGCCTCGGCGGTGGTGTAATACGCCAGGGTGATGCGCAAACCGTGCTCGACATCGCGTCGGGCCTGGCTCAACCGGGTGCGGAAATAGTCATAGCCGGCGACATCGATCCACGGGTAATGGGTTGGCCAGGCATCGAGCCGCGATTGATGGATCTGTGGCGCGAACAGCTCGGTCAGCGAGCTGCTGGCCGCTTCCTGCCAGCAGGCACGACGGGCAAAATTGACGTAGGCGTCCACGGCAAACCGCACACCGGGCAACACCAGTTCCTGGGACAAAATCCGTTCACGCTCAAGCCCCACCGCCTCGCCCAGACGCAACCAGGCCTCGATGCCACCCTCGCTGCCGGGTGCGCCGTCATGATCGATGATGCGTTGCAGCCATTCCCGGCGCACGTCGCGGTCCGGGCAGTTGGCCAGGATTGCGGCATCCTTCAACGGGATGTTCACCTGGTAGTAAAAGCGATTGGCGACCCAGCCCTGGATCTGCTCACGCGTGGCGCGCCCGGCGTACATGGCTTGGTGGAACGGGTGATGGATATGGTAGTAGGCGCCTTTGGCACGCAGGGCTTGTTCGAATTCGGTGGGGGTCATTGCTGCATCGGTCATTGCGGTTACTCCTGGAAGCCCTGCGGTGTCTGGTCTGGCCTCATCGTCGGCTACAGCTCAATGCTCATGCCGTCATACGCCACTTCGACGCCCCGCCGCTCCAGCAGCGCCCGTTCGGCCGAGTCTTCATCGAGGATCGGATTGGTGTTATTGATGTGAATCAGCACCTTGCGCTGACGGGGGAAGCCTTCCAGCACTTCGAGCATGCCGCCGGCCCCGCTTTGCGACAGATGCCCCATGTCGCTGCCCAGGCTCTGGCCGACTTCGCACACGCGCATTTCATCGTCGCGCCACAGGGTGCCGTCCACCATCAGGCAATCGGCGCGCTGCATCCAGCCCAGCACCTCTTCGTCGATTTGCCCCAGGCCTGGCGCGTAGAACAGCGACGCACCGCTGCGCAGGTCTTCAATGAACAGGCCGATGGTGTCGCCTGGCTGCGGGTTGCCGCGATTGGGTGAATACGGTGGCGCGTTGCTCACCAGGGGAATCGCCCGGAACTGCAAATGCGCGCAGGCCGGGATGCTGAATGGCTGGCGATCCAGGCCAAGGGGTTGCCAGTGCAACCCGCCGTTCCAATGGGCAAGCATGTTGAACAACGGGAAACCCGTGCTCAGGTCCTGATGAACCCGTTCGGTGCACCAGACGTCCTGCGGGCAGCCTTCACGCAGGCTCAGCAGGCCGGTGCAATGGTCGATCTGGCTGTCCATCAGCACCACGCCGGCAATGGCGGTGTCGCGCAGGCGACGGGCCGGTTGCAACGGCGCGAAACTCTCGAGTTGCGCACGGATGTCCGGTGAAGCATTGCACAGCACCCACGCCACGCCGTCGTCGCTCAGGGCAATCGATGACTGGGTGCGCCGTTGTGCGCGCAGGCTGCCATTGCGCATACCGGCGCATTGCCGGCAGTTGCAGTTCCATTGCGGAAAGCCACCACCGGCGGCGGAACCGAGAACGCGGATGTGCATGGGCAATGCTCCCTAAAGGCAGGCCCGGCCAACACCCTGGCTGGCCGGGTGAACCATCAACGGTTGGCGAAGTACATCGTCACTTCGAAGCCAATGCGCAGGTCGGTAAACGCGGGTTTAGTCCACATGGGTCAATCCTCTTGTTGTGCCGGGCGATTCCGGTAGAACCATTAATGCACGGGGCATCGGCCGCCCGAATGCTACTTTCGAAGGAGTTTTGGGGGGGATTTGGTAGGGGGGGGTGACGAGATTTTCAGCAATACCATCGGACCTGTGGAAGCGGGCTTGCCCGCGATAGCGGTCGGACAGTCAACATTGATGTTGAATGTACCGGCCCCATCGCGGGCAAGCCCGCTCCCACAGGTTTCGGTGGTGTTATTACGAGGTTAGAAGAACCCCAGCGGGTTGATGTCGTAGCTCACCAGCAGGTTTTTGGTCTGCTGATAATGGTCGAGCATCATCTTGTGGTTCTCCCGGCCGACGCCGGACTTCTTGTAGCCACCGAACGCGGCGTGCGCCGGGTACAGGTGGTAGCAGTTGGTCCATACACGCCCGGCCTTGATCGCCCGGCCCATGCGGTAAGCGCGGTTGATGTCACGGGTCCAGAGCCCGGCACCGAGGCCGAACTCGGTGTCGTTGGCGATGGCCAGGGCTTCGGCTTCGTCCTTGAAGGTGGTGATGCCCACCACCGGACCGAAGATTTCTTCCTGGAACACGCGCATGTTGTTGGTGCCCTTGAGCAGCGTCGGCTGGATGTAATAGCCGCTGGACAAGTCACCCTCAAGACGTTCGGCCGCGCCACCGGTGAGCAGTTCGGCACCCTCTTCCTGGGCGATGGTCAGGTACGAAAGGATCTTGTCGTATTGCTGCTCCGACGCCTGGGCGCCGACCATGGTCTCGGTGTCCAGCGGATTGCCGCGCTTGATCTTGACGATTTTCTTCATGACTTCGGCCATGAACGGTTCGTAGATCGACTCCTGCACCAGCGCCCGGGAAGGACAGGTGCACACTTCGCCCTGGTTGAAGAACGCCAGTACCAGGCCTTCGGCGGCTTTTTCGATGAACGCAGGCTCGGCGTTCATGATGTCTTCGAAGAAGATGTTCGGCGACTTGCCGCCCAGTTCCACGGTGCTTGGAATGATGTTTTCGGCGGCGCAATGCATGATGTGCGCGCCGATCGGAGTCGACCCGGTGAAGGCGATCTTGGCGATGCGCTTGCTGGTGGCCAGGGCCTCGCCGGCTTCACGGCCGAAGCCCTGGACGATGTTCAGCACGCCCGCCGGCAGCAGGTCGGCGATCAGTTCGGCAAACACCATGATCGACAGCGGCGTCTGTTCGGCCGGCTTGAGCACGATGCAGTTGCCGGCCGCCAGGGCCGGGGCGAGTTTCCAGGCCGCCATCAGCAGCGGGAAGTTCCACGGAATGATCTGCCCGACCACGCCCAAAGGCTCGTGGAAGTGATAGGCGGTGGTCAGCTCGTTGATCTCGGCGGCACCGCCTTCCTGAGCGCGGATGCAGCCGGCGAAATAACGGAAATGGTCGGCGGCCAGCGGCACGTCGGCATTCAGGGTTTCACGCACGGCCTTGCCGTTGTCCCAGGTTTCGGTGACGGCGAGGATTTCCAGGTTTTGCTCGATGCGATCGGCGATTTTCAACAGCACCAGGGAGCGGTCCTGGGCCGAGGTCTTGCCCCAGGCATCGGCGGCGGCATGGGCCGCGTCGAGGGCCTTGTCGATGTCGGCGGCGCTGGAGCGCGGAAACTCGGCAATCACTTCACCGTTGACCGGCGAGGTATTGGTGAAGTACTCGCCATTGACCGGCGCGACGAACTCGCCGCCGATGAAGTTGCCGTAGCGTGGTTTGAAGGAAACGACTGAGCCTGGTGTTCCGGGTTGTGCGTAGATCATGGTGGGCCTCTGTCTGGGTCGATGCCTGTCGAACCAACAGGCGATGAACCGATACTAGAGAGCCCCGCGCGCCAGACGAATGCGCCGTTGGCAGGGGGGGCTCTCGTTATTTGGTCGTAGGAGCGAGCCTGCTCGCGAAAAACCTGAGAGCACCGCGGGATATCAGGAATCCAGCGTTATCGTTGACGACCATCGCGAGCAAGCTCGCTCCTACAGGGGTTATGCGGTGATCCTGGCGTCAGTGCTTGGCCACCAGATCTTTCGGCAACTTGAAGGTCCAGAGCATGCCGCCCTGGTTGAAGTCCTTGACGCGCTTGGCCACCTCGCCACCCCAAAGCGGTACGGCGCCGCCCCAACCCGAGAGGACCGAGACGTACTGTTCGCCGTCCATCTCCCAGGTCACGGGCGAGCCCAGCACGCCGGAACCGGTCTGGAACTCCCAGACTTTCTCGCCGGTCTTGGCATTGAACGCTTGCAGGAACCCTTCCGGCGTACCGGTGAACACCAGGTTGCCCTTGGTGGTCAGCACCCCGCCCCACAGCGGCGCATAGTTCTTGTGGCGCCAGACTTCCTTGCCGGTGACCGGATCGATGGCGCGCAGCACGCCGATGTAGTCTTCGTTCAACGGCTTGATGGTGAAACCGGCACCGAGGAACGCCGCGCCTTTCTTGTAGGCGATGCCTTCGTTCCAGATGTCCATGCCCCACTCGTTGGACGGCACGTAGAACAGCTTGGTGTCCTTGTTGTAGGCCATCGGCATCCAGTTTTTCGCGCCGAGAAACGCAGGCGCTACAAACACTGAACTGCCCTTGGCTTCGGCGCCCGGTGCGCCAGGACGACTGGCTTCGTTGTAGATCGGCCGGCCGTCCTTATCGAGCCCGGTGGCCCAGGTGATTTTGTCCACGAACGGGAAGCCGCGGATGAATTTGCCGTTGGTACGATCCAGCACGTAGAAGAAACCGTTACGGTCGGCGGTCGCCGCCGCTTTGATTTCCTTGCCACCCTCGTTGTAGTTGAACGAGATCAGTTCGTTCACGCCGTCGTAGTCCCAGCCGTCGTGGGGCGTGCTCTGGAAGTGCCATTTGATGGTGCCGTCGTCCGGGTTGAGCGCCAGGCGCGACGAGGAGTACAGGTTGTCGCCAGGGCGCAGGTGCGAGTTCCACGGCGCCGGGTTGCCGGTGCCGAACAGCAGCAGATTGGTTTCCGGGTCGTAGTAACCGCCCAGCCAGGGTGCTGCACCACCGGTTTTCCAGAGGTCGCCCGGCCAGGTCTTGCCGGCTTCGCCGCCGGAGATGCCGTTCTCTATCGCCTTGCCATCTTTGTAGACATAACCCATGTGGCCTTCGACGGTCGGGCGGACCCACAGCAGATCGCCGTTTTTCGGGTCATAGGCCGAGATCTTGCCGACCACCCCGAACTCGCCACCGGCCACGCCGGTAATCAGTTTGCCGTTGATGACCAACGGCGCGGCGCTGATCGAATAGCCTTCCTTGTGATCGGCCACCTGCTTGCTCCAGACCACCTTGCCGGTGTCCTTGTTCAGGGCCACGAGCTTGGCGTCGAGTGTGCCGAAGAACACCAGGTCGCCGTACAGCGCGACGCCACGGTTGATCACGTCGCAGCACGGACGGATGTCATCGGGCAGGCGCGCATCGTATTGCCAGAGTTTCTTGCCGGTGCGCGCATCCACGGCGAAGACCCGCGAGTAGGAGCCGGTCATGTACATCACGCCGTCCTTGATCATCGGCTGTGCTTGCTGACCACGCTGTTTTTCGCCACCGAAGGAGAAGGCCCAGACCGGCCGCAGCTCCTTCACGTTGCCGACGTTGAGGATATCCAGCGGGCTATAGCGCTGACCCTGAACGCCCAGGCCGTTGGTGACGATCTGCTCAGGGTTCTTGGGGTCCTGGAGAATGTCTTGATCGGTGACGCCGGCCAATGCCTGGCCGGATAACAGCATGGCACTGAGCAACAGGCTCAAGACGAAGGGCTGGCGACGTGCGGGTTGAGTCATGACGGCTACCTCTGCGGTTTTTGTTATGCCCGGGAAATTTTCCCGGTGTGATGCAGATTCTTGGGCGCCGCCGCCCTTACAACAATGACCCGCTGTGTGGAGATTTCTAGTTCCTTGGTAGGGGGTTGGGTGTGGAGATGGCGCACTTCCCGTGTAGGAGCGAGCCTGCTCGCGAAGAACCTGAGAACGCCTCGGGGTGTCAGGCTTCCAGCGTAATCGTTGGCCGCCATCGCGAGCAGGCTCGCTCCTGCAAAGGGGCGTTGATCATTGCTGCGTGGCGGAATCGACGCGCTTCATTTGCGTGCGCTCATAGCGCGGGTACAGGTGGCTGACGCTGCGGATGAGTTCATAGCGGCTCAGGCTGATCCCGGCGAAACGCTCGGGAATGGGGCTGCGGATCATCTCGGCCATGTCGCTGCCCTGGGCGGCGCCGTCGCGCATCAACTGGTCGAGCCAGCCCAGGTAATCGCGCATTTGCTCGAACGGTTTTGCGTCCGTGGCCAACGGCCCGTGGCCGGGCACGATCAGCGTCCAGGGCAACGCTTGCAGGGTGGCGATGTCCGCCAGCCACACCGATAACCCCGGACTGTTGGGCGTGGTCAGCGCCCGTTGATAAAACACCAGATCCCCGGCAAATAGCACACCGGTTTTCTGGTCGAGAATAGCCAGATCCGCACCCGTATGCCCACCCAGGCTCAGCAGCTGCAGATCGTGGTTCCCAAAACGTTGCACGCCGGCGGTCAGCGTCCGGGTCGGCAGCACCACCTCGGTGCCGCGCATCCAGTCACCCACCAACCGATACATGTTTTGCGCCATGGCATCACCCTGTTGATGCAACAGTTCGGTGGTGCCGGCCAGCGCACCGATCGGCACATCGGTGAACGCCTGGTTGCCCAGCACGTGGTCCGGATGATGGTGCGTCAGCAGCACCTCGATCACCGGTTGATCCGTGACGGCGGCAATCGCCCGGCGCATGGCTTCGCCGTAGCGCTTCGATGGCCCGGTATCGATCACTACCACGCCACGTTCGGTGACGATGAACGCGGTATTGACGATGTTGCCGCCGTTGGCCGTGGCGAAATTGTCCGTGCTGCCTTCCAGCAGCCAGGTGTCTTCGGCGATCTGCCGGGGCTTGAGCGCATAGTCGAGATCGGCCATGGCCGGCAGGCTCAGGCTCATGAACAACAACAGCATCCAGCGCATGACGCGCTCCTTGGGGTCAGGGTATCGACGCATCGAATTCATTGCCGCTGTTGTCGCGCAACACCAGGCGCGTCTGCCCTGCCCCTTCAATGTCAAAGGCCAGGCTGGGGTTTTCACTGACCGCGGGAAACAGTTCCAGGCGGGCCATTACTTGATTGTTCGAGTCCCGCAATTCGGCATGGTTGATGAAAAACTCCGGTATGCCGCTGACCATGCCGTTGTCCATCGGGTGGGCCACCTGCAATCGCAAGCGGCTGAAATCACCGCGTGGATAGCGACCGCCCAGTACTTCGCCTATGTGTTCCTCCCAGCCTGGCTGGGTACGCACCACACTGGGCGCGGTACAGCCTCCGCCCGCTGCATCGATCAGGGTCGAACCGACATGCCACAGCCCGTCGCGGGTCAGCACCGCGGCGCGCAACGGGGTCGCCTGTTCAACGCGAATACGCACCGACAGCCACGGCAACACACCGGACACGGGCTCGAAGTCGACGATTTTCGGTAAAGGATTGAGTTCAGCCCAGGCGAGTATTCGCACCACCTCGCCCTTGAACGCCCGGGCGTCGATTTCCACGGGCACTTGTCGGGCGTCCTCGGCAAAGGGCGGCGCCAGCAGCTTGACCCGCTCATCGAACACGAACGGCGCGTCGCCCAGCATCTGCTTGTGATAGAACGACCACATGACCGACGGCACCGGGTCCTTGCCCGATTCAATCCCGGCAGCCTGTGCGGCCTGGCCCAGGCTCAAACAGCAGGCCAACAGACAACTCGCTCGCCAGGTCATCGCCCGCTCCTATTGATACATCTCGGGTACGTCATAACGCAGGCCGTAATGGCCATAGATGGTTTTCACCGAACCCTCGCGGATCAGGCCTTCCAGCGCCTCTTCCACGGCATAGGCCAGTTGTCGGTTGCTTTCGTGCACGGCCATGCCGATTTCCCAAAGCTGCTTGCCCATGTTCGGATAAGCGTTTTCCGCCAGCGCCACCTGCGGGTCGGCAGCCTCGTGCACCTGCCAGTCGATCTCGCCGCGCATGGCCATCACCGCGTCGACCTCACCGGCCTTCATCGCCGCAAACGCCTGGGGTACGCCCGGGTAGTGGTGGGTCTTGCCAGCGAGCATGCCGTTGAACACCGAAGTCAGGTAGAACGACGGCACGCTGTCGACTTCGACGCCGATCGGGTGCTGCTCGAACACCGCGACACTGCCGACCTTGTCCAGTCGCCGACGGTCGTAGGCCACTTGCCATTGCTCATTCTGGTAAGGGCCGAACATCACCACATGACCGTTTTCCATCTCGCCGAATTCGTTGCGCTTCTGCGCGTAATCGCGGTCGTAGGGCACGCGCATCATCAGATCGGCCAGTTGCTGCTTGTGCAGTTGGCTGGCACGCCAGATGTAGTCGCGCAGGTCGTCGTCGAGTTTTTCCCCGGCCGGCGCCCAGATCAGTGTCAGGCGCACACCCAGTGCCTTGGCCAGCGCCTGGGCGAGTTCGACATCAACACCCCGTGGCTGGCCGGCGTCTTCAAAACTGTAGGGCGCGAAGTCCTTGTAGACCGCTACCTTCAGTTCCCCGGCGGCGATCATTTCGTCATAGTTGCGCACCTGCGCCTGCACCGGCTGGCAGCACAGCCACACAACGCTGATCAACACCGCGAGCAGGCGCATGGGTTATTCCTCGACGTGGACGCTGTCCAGATAAGTGCGGACCGCCCACAGGGCTTCCTGGCTCAGGTAGTCGGCCATTTTCGGCATGTAGACCCGACCGTCACGCACGGCCCCGTGACGTACCCGTTCGACGAACCATTCATCACCGGCGTCGCCGACATCGAGCATGCGCAAGTCCGGTGCGATACCGCCCGACTTGGCTTCCAGGCCGTGACAGGCCGCGCAGTTCTGGTTATAGGCCGATGAGCCGATTTCCAGGGCCTTGTCGTGTTCAGGAGAATTGCGGTACGGGTTCACGGCGGCCCAGCCATCGCCATCCACCGTCACCCCGGCATCCTTGATGGGCGTCAGGCCTTTGGTTTCGACGGCTTGTGGCACCACGTTGCCGTGGGCCCATACGGAACCTGCACTGATAAAGCCGGCCAGCAGTCCGGCAACGAGCAAGGCGTTGCGTTTTGTTGTCATTGTTATGCCCTCAGGATTGCACGCAAAACCTCTTGGCAGAGGCTATGGCAACCATCTTAGGAACCCCGCCGCGCCGGCCCCATGCTGCTTTGGTGGTCGCGGCCCAGTACCTTGGTAGTAGGGCTTGTGGCGCACACCCAAATCAGGTGCGCTACGGGAAGTCTTCCCGGCCACAGCGGGACTTTTTCCGTATCCGGCAAACGCTGCGCGCACCAACCTGTGCAGGCCAAAACCTCCACTGGGAACTGCAACCATGACAATAAGATCGCTACCCGCCCTTTCCCCGCTGACACTCGCCGTGCAGGCTTTTCTGCTGGTGGGCAGTGTGTCCCTGAGCGCGGCCAGCTACGCCGCGACAGCCCCCGCTGCCCCCACCGGCAATGTGAGTTGGGAAGACATTGCCAACGATCACCTGACCACCAAGGACGTGCTGCAATACGGCATGGGCACCAACGCCCAGCGCTGGAGCCCGCTGGCCCAGGTCAACGACAAGAACGTGTTCAAGCTGACGCCGGCCTGGTCCTACTCGTTTGGCGATGAGAAGCAGCGCGGCCAGGAATCCCAGGCCATCGTCAGCGACGGCGTGGTGTACGTCACCGGTTCCTACTCACGGGTATTTGCCCTGGACGCCAAGACCGGCAAGCGCCTGTGGACCTATAACCATCGCTTGCCGGACAACATTCGCCCGTGCTGCGACGTGGTCAATCGCGGTGCCGCCATTTATGGCGACAAGATCTACTTCGGCACCCTCGATGCGCGGCTGATCGCCCTGGACAAGAACACCGGCAAGGTGGTCTGGAACAAGAAGTTCGGCGACCACGCCGCCGGCTACACCATGACCGGCGCCCCGGTGCTGATCAAAGACAAGACCAGTGGCAAGGTGCTGCTGATTCACGGCAGCTCCGGTGACGAGTTCGGCGTCGTCGGGCAATTGTTTGCCCGCGACCCGGACACAGGCGAAGAAGTCTGGATGCGCCCCTTTGTCGAAGGCCACATGGGCCGTTTGAACGGCAAGGACAGCACCCCGACCGGCGACGTCAAGGCACCGTCCTGGCCGAATGACCCGACCACCGAAACCGGCAAGGTCGAGGCCTGGAGCCATGGCGGTGGCGCCCCTTGGCAGAGCGCCAGTTTCGACCCGGAGACCAACACCATCATCGTTGGCGCTGGCAACCCAGGGCCGTGGAACACCTGGGCGCGCACCGCCAAGGACGGCAATCCCCACGACTACGACAGCCTCTACACCTCGGGCCAGGTTGGCGTCGACCCGAGTACCGGCGAGGTGAAATGGTTCTACCAGCACACCCCGAACGATGCCTGGGATTTCTCCGGCAACAATGAGCTGGTGCTGTTCGACTACAAGGACAAGGACGGTAAAACGGTCAAGGCCACCGGCCACGCGGACCGAAACGGCTTCTTCTACGTGGTCGATCGCAACAACGGCAAATTGCAGAACGCGTTTCCCTTCGTCGACAACATCACCTGGGCCAGCCACATCGACCTCAAGACCGGACGCCCGGTAGAGAACGAGGGCCAGCGTCCGGCCAAGCCACTGCCGGGCGAGACCAAAGGCAAACCGGTGGAAGTCTCGCCGCCGTTCCTCGGCGGCAAAAACTGGAACCCGATGGCCTACAGCCAGGACACGGGGCTGTTCTACATTCCGGGCAACCAGTGGAAAGAGGAATACTGGACCGAAGAGGTCAGCTACAAGAAGGGCTCGGCGTATCTGGGCATGGGGTTCCGCATCAAGCGCATGTACGACGATCACGTCGGCACCCTGCGGGCGATGAACCCGACCACGGGCAAAGTGGTGTGGGAGCACAAGGAGCATCTGCCATTGTGGGCCGGCGTACTGGCGACCAAGGGCAACCTGGTGTTCACCGGCACCGGCGACGGCTTCTTCAAGGCCTTCGACGCCAAAACCGGCAAGGAGCTGTGGAAGTTCCAGACCGGCAGCGGCATCGTCTCGCCACCGATCACCTGGGAACAGGATGGCGAGCAGTACATAGGCGTGACCGTCGGTTATGGCGGCGCCGTACCGTTGTGGGGCGGCGACATGGCCGAACTGACCAAACCCGTGGCACAGGGCGGGTCGTTCTGGGTGTTCAAGATTCCGAGCTGGGATAACAAGACCGCCCAGAAGTAAGCCTTCCGAGAATGCGGGGCCGCCTTTGTGGCGAGGGAGCTTGCTCCCCTCGGGCTGCGAAGCGGCCCCGGCATTCCTTCAGCCACACCCTGCGCTCAGGTCTTGTGACTGCTGCGCCGCCGAGGGGGACGATTCGACAAGTTCCCTCGCCACAGGAACACCCGAGGTCTCGCGATGAAATACCTGCCCTTCCTACTGCTCTTGAGTTTTTCCCTGGCCCAGGCCGACGAGGGCGACGACGCCCCGCTGGTCATCAACGGCTGCACCCTCGCCGAACACAGCCAGTGCCCCGGTGCCAATCTCAGGGGCGCCAACCTGAGCAATCAGGACTTGCGCAACATGAACCTGGCCGGCGCCGACCTGCGCGATGCCGACCTGCGCCACGCCAACCTCGACCTGGCCAATCTGGAAAAAGCCCGGCTGCAGGGCGCCAACCTGACTCGCGCCAGCCTGCAGCAAAGCAATCTGCGGTTAGCTGATTTCAGCGGTGCAACCTTGATCGCGATCCAGGGCTGGGGCCTGTTCGCCCAGGGCGCGCAGCTCCAGGACGCCAACCTCAGCGGCGCGTACCTGCAATTCGCCCGCCTCTCCGGGGCCAAACTGCACAACGCCAACCTGCGGGCCGCCGATCTGGAAATGACCTGGCTGAGCAAGGCCGATCTCAAAGGCGCGAATCTCAGTGATGCCAACCTGCAAGAAGCCAAGCTGGGCGAAAGCAACCTGGAAGGCGCCAACCTCAGCGGCTCGCGCCAGCACTACGCGAATTTTCAGGATGCAAACATGGAGGGTTGCAGCGGCTGCCCGGCCACCTGGAATCGCTAACCCCCCCTCTTCTGCAGGAGCGAGCCTGCTCGCGAAAAAACCGAGAGCGCCACGGGGCATCAGACTCCCCGTGTTTTCGTTGACGTTCTTCGCGAGCAGATGTCGATGCTTGCTCTTTTGTAGGAGCGAGCCTGCTCGCGAAAAACCCGAGAGAGCTATGGGGCATCAGACTCCCCGCGTTATCGTTGACGTTCTTCGCGAGCAGGCTCGCTCCTACACAGGCACAAGCGAAGAACCCGAGAGCACCACGGGGCATCAGGCTCGCCCGCGTTATCGTTGACGTTCTTCGCGAGCAGATGTCGATGCTTGCTCTTTTGTAGGAGCGAGCCTGCTCGCGAAAAACCCGAGAGCGCTATGGGGCATCAGGCTCCCCGCGTTTTCGTTGACGTTCTTCGCGAGCAGGCTCGCTCCTACACAGGCACAAGCGAAAAAACCGAGAGCGCCACGGGGCATCAGACTCCCCGTGTTTTCGTTGACGTTCTTCGCGAGCAGGCTCGCTCCTACACAGGCACAAGGCGGTGAATCAGCCGGCCACCCGTACCACGCCCATGTCGATGCCCAGGTGCACCAGTTCGGCATGGGACGAAACCTGCAACTTGCTCTTGAGCAACGTCAGGTGATTGGAGACTGTTTTGCTGCTGATGCTCAGCTGTTCGGCAATCATCCGGGCCGGGGTGCCTTTGGCGATCATCACGAAAATTTCCAGCTCGCGCTGGGTCATGCTCTGCAAACGCGGATCGCTGGCGTCCTGTGGCGGGTGGCAGGCCAGTTGGGTGGCCAGGGGCTGTTCGATGTAGGCATGGCCCGCGAGAATCCGCCGCACCGCTTCGATCAGCACTTGCGGCGCCGAGCTTTTGGTGAGGTAGCCCGAGGCACCGGCGTCCAGTGCCTGACGCACCAGGGGCAGCTCGTCGTGCATGCTGAAAAACAGCACCCGCAACTGTGGCAGGCGCTGACGCAGGCGTCGTATGGTTTCCAGGCCGCTGATCCCCGGCAAACCGAAATCCATGATCACCAGATTCGGCACAGCTTCCTGCACCCTGGCCAGCGCTTCCTCGCCGGTCGCCGCTTCTCGCACGTCCATTGCCGGCAACACCGCGCGCAACAGACTCGCGTAGCCCTGGCGGACCACCGCATGGTCATCGACCAACAGAATATTCATGACACCTCCAAAGGCATGCTCAAGGCCAGCGCCCAACCGGCGCCGGGCCGGCTGATCACCCGCAACTCGCCGCCCAGGCTGCGGGCGCGCTCGAACATCGAATGCAAACCGACACCCGAGCGGGGTGGCTGTCGGGCGCCGCGACCGTTATCGCGAATCAGCAAGCGCAGATGGCCGCCATGATGTTGCAGGCGAACCCGCACCTCACTGGCGCCGGCGTGACGGCTGATGTTGGTCAGGGCTTCCTGCAACAGGCGGTAGAGATGAGTCTTGTCCGGTGCGGACAACGGCGGCAACTGTGCGCTGACCCTCAACTGGCAATCGATCCCCTGCCGACCTTGCCATTGCTCGACCAGCAAGCCAAAGGCTTCGGACAACGACAAATGTTGCAACACCACCGGATAGAGGCCATGCACCAGCGCCCGAAAGCCCTGTTGCAGGTGTTCGCAGTTGTGTTCGAGCTCACGCACTGTGCGTTCCACGGTGTCTGGCTGATCCGCCACCAGCCGCAGCAGGCAGGCCTGGGCGCGAATCCCCGCCAGGTATTGTCCGAGGTCGTCGTGCAGGGTCTGCGCCAGTTGTGTGCGTTCCTGTTCCTGCACCGCCAGCAATGTCCGGGTCAGTTCGGTGTTGTCGGCGCGCGCCTGTTCCAGTGCGTCGGTCATGCGGTTGAAATGCGTCGCCAGTTGCCGCGCCTCCGGCAGGCCTTGCGCACGCAAACGCACATTGAGCTGGCCGCCGGAGACCTGTTGCAGGGCGCGCAGCAAGTCGTCGAGCAGGCCCAGGCCCCGACGTACGGCCCAGCGAATGGTCAGCAGACTCAACCCTAACGCCAGGCCACACAGGCTCAGCAATTGTTGGAGGGAATCCCAGACTTCGTCGATCTCATCCCGTGGATCGACCACGATCTGCACGCGGCGGCCGTCCTGCAATGGGAGAACCCGTTCACTGTGTCGGGCCTCGGCAAACAACAGCCGTCCGAGCCAGGCATCGAGCCCGTCCTGCACCGGCAGCCGTTCCGCTTCGCCCGGCTCGAGCCAACGCACCCGCACGTGACGCAAACTGCGCGTCAGCCGGGGTTGCAGGCTGGCAGGATCGCGCTCGGCGGTTTCACTCAGGTACTCGACCACCGCTTCGGCGGATTGCAGTTCACGCTCCACATCCGCCAGTGCCTGATGCACCAGCAACCCCATGCACGCCAAAGTGACCAGGGCGAAAAAACCGCACACCCAGAGGTTGATCCGCCACAGGGCCGACATGCCTAGCGTCCCGGTGTCGCGGGCATGACGAGCAACGGCACGGGGCGTGGGCCGTGCAGCTTGTCGATACCGATCAGGCTCAGGACCAGTAAAAACGGCAGGAGCAGCGCTTTGAGAATTCGCATGATCGATTGCCTCCAGGGTCATGGCCGTTTCAGCCCATGCTAAAACCGCACCGCGCGGTGCGAGCTACTACCTTGGTACTGCCTCGCTGGTACTTTCTGCATATTTCATCCGGCCTTCAGCCTTCCTATGCTGGCGCTACCTGTGATGGAGTGCCCTATGCGCCAGCTTGCCCCCTACGCCTTGTTCTACGTGCTGGCGATTGCCTGCGCGGCGGGGCTGGCGACTCAAAGCCAGGCCGCCGATGCGCCGTTGCAGGTGCGTATCGGCTACCTGGGCTATCGCCCCGACCCGGGACCGCTGCTGTCGAACGTCATTCCCGAACCGACCGATGCCGGGTTGCGCGGTGCTGAACTGGCGATCACCGACAGCAACAGCACCGGGCGCTTTCTCAACCACAGCTACAGCCTGGTGAGTGCCAGCGTCGACAGCCCGGATGCGTTGATCCATGCCGCCCAGGCCCAGCACGAACAGGGCCTGCGCCTGTTTGTGGTGAATGCGCCGGCAGAGACCCTGCGCCGGCTCAGCGCGGTACTTCCCGACAGCCTGTTGTTCAACGCCGGCAGCCCGGACGACAGCCTGCGCACCACCGATTGCTTGCCGAATGTGCTGCACAGCCTGCCCAGCCGGGCGATGCTCGCCGATGCCCTGGGGCAATTCCTGGTGGTGCGCAAATGGCAGCGAGCACTGCTCATCGTCGGCCCGACCGCAGACGATCAAGCCTACGCCACCGCCCTGCGCCGCGCGGCCAAACGCTTTGGGGTGCAACTGGTGGCGGAAAAAGCCTGGAGTTTCGACAACGATCAACGACGCAGCGCCCAGGCCGACATGCCGCTGTTCACCCAGACCGCTGAATACGACGTGGTGTTGGTGGCCGACGAACGCGGCGACTTTGGTGAATACGTGCCGTACCAGACCTGGTATCCGCGCCCGGTGGCGGGCACCCAGGGCCTGACCCCGGTGGGCTGGCACAAAACCGTGGAAACCTACGGTGCCGCTCAGTTACAGAAACGTTTCGAAGCCCTGACCGGGCGCTGGATGAACGACCGTGATTTCGCCGCATGGATGGCCGTGCGCAGCATTGCCAGCGCCGTGAGCAAACTGCGCCAGACCGAGCCCATGGCGATCCGTCAGCTGGAAATCAGCGATCAATTGCCGCTGGACGGCTTCAAGGGGCGCAAGCTCAGTTATCGGCCGTGGAACGGCCAGTTGCGCCAGCCGATCCCCATCGTGCAACCCCGGGCGCTGGTCAGCACCTCGCCCCAGGATGGCTTTCTGCACCCCTTCAACGAAATGGACAGCCTGGGCTACGACAAGCCCGAGGTCAGCTGCCGCTTTCCCTGATCCTTTTTTCACTACAACGACAACAATAAGGAATCTGCCATGCGCCGCACCCTGCTTTCATGCGCCCTGCTGCTCGCTGCGGGACACGCCGCGGCCAGCACCGCCTGGGTCTCCAACGAAAAGGACAACAGCCTGAGCCTGATCGACATGCAGACCCTGCAAGTCACCGAGACCTTGCCCGTCGGCCAGCGTCCGCGTGGCCTGCTGCTGTCCCATGACAACAAGCTGCTGTACATCTGCGCCAGCGACTCGGACCGGGTGCAGGTGATGGACGTGGCCACGCGCAAGATCATCAAGGAACTGCCGTCGGGCAAGGATCCCGAGCAATTCGCCCTGCACCCCAACAATCGCTGGTTGTATGTGTCCAACGAAGACGATGCGCTGGTCACGGTGATCGATACCGAAACCTCCAAGGTCCTCAGCCAGATCAACGTCGGCGTCGAACCCGAAGGCATGGCCGTCAGTCCCGATGGCAAGTGGGCGGTGAACACCAGCGAAACCACCAACATGCTGCACTGGATCGACACCAGCACCCAGACCCTGGCTGACAGCACCCTGGTGGATCAGCGCCCGCGTTTCGTCGAGTTTTCAGCGGACGGTTCGCAGCTGTGGGCCTCAGCGGAAATCGGCGGCACCGTGACCATTCTCGACGTGGCCAGCCGCAAGATCCTCAAGACCCTGAACTTCCAGATCAAGGGCGTGCACCCGGACAAGGTCCAACCGGTGGGCGTCAAACTCAGCGCCGATGGCAAGTACGGCTTCGTCGCGCTGGGCCCGGCCAACCATGTGGCGGTGATCGATGCCAAGACCTTCGAAATTCTCGACTACCTGCTGGTCGGGCGACGGGTCTGGCAGATGGCGTTTACCCCGGATCAAAAACAGTTGCTGGCCACCAACGGCGTCAGCGGTGACGTCTCGGTGATCGATGTCGAAAGCCTCAAGGTCATCAAATCCGTGAAGGTCGGACGCTATCCCTGGGGCGTGGTGGTGACCCCATGAACGCCCTGGAGGTCAGCGACCTGAGCTTCGCCTACGGGGCCCGAGAGGCCTTGCGCCAAGTCAGTTTCAGCCTGGCACCGGGACGCTTCGCGGCGTTGCTGGGGCCCAACGGTGCCGGCAAATCGACCCTGATTGCCCTGCTGACCCGGCTCTATGACGTGCAGCACGGAGACATCCGCGTCGGTGGCTGCTCGTTGTCCAGAACGCCACGCCCGGCGCTCAGGCAGTTGGGCGTGGTGTTTCAACAAAGCACCCTCGACCTGGACCTCAGCGTCGAGCAGAACCTGCGTTATCACGCGGCGCTGCATGGCCTGTCCCGGCGCCAGAGCGCCCTGCGGGTCGAGGCGGAGCTGGCCCGCCAGGCCCTGACCGAACGCCGGCGCGAACGGGTACGCGAACTCAATGGCGGGCATCGCCGTCGGGTGGAAATCGCCCGTGCCCTGCTCCACGAGCCACGCCTCCTGCTGCTCGACGAAGCCAGTGTCGGACTCGACCCCGCCAGTCGTCTGGCGCTCAACCAGCACATTCGCAGCCTGTGCCGCGAGCAGGGCATCAGCGTGCTCTGGACCACCCATTTGCTCGACGAAGTGCAGCCCAGCGACGACTTGCTGATTCTCCATCAAGGCCGACTGGTCGCCAGCGGCCAGGCCGATGCCCTGAGCCTGGAACACGGCGGCGATCTGGATTCGGCCTTCACCCGTCTCACCACCTCCGGAGCCGCCCGATGAATGCGTACTGGCAATGTTTCAGCGGCATCGTGCTGCGCGAATGGCTGCGTTTCGTTCTGCAGCGCACGCGGTTTCTCAGCGCGCTGGTGCGGCCCTTGTTATGGCTGCTGGTGTTCGCCGCGGGTTTTCGTGCGGCCCTCGGCATCGCGATCATCGAGCCCTACGACACCTATATTCCGTACGAGGTGTACATCATTCCGGGCCTGGCCTGCATGATCCTGCTGTTCAACGGCATGCAGGGTTCGCTGTCGATGGTCTACGACCGCGAGATGGGCAGCATGCGCGTGCTGCTGACCAGCCCCCTGCCCCGGACCTTTCTGCTGTGCAGCAAGCTGTTGGCCACGGCGCTGATTTCGTTGTTGCAGGTGTATGCGTTTCTGGCGATCGCCTGGGTCTACGGTGTGCGACCGCCGGCCATGGGCCTGTTGTGGGCCTTGCCGGCGTTGTTGCTGGTGGCGCTGATGCTCAGTGCCCTGGGCCTTTTGCTGTCGAACGCGATCCGCCAGCTGGAAAACTTTGCCGGGGTCATGAATTTCGTGATTTTCCCGCTGTTTTTTCTGTCTTCGGCCCTGTATCCGCTGTGGAAGATGCGCGAGTCCAGTGAATGGTTGTACTGGCTGTGCGCCCTGAACCCGTTCACCCATGCCGTGGAACTGGTGCGGTTTGCCTTGTATGAACGCTTCAATGCCCTGGCGCTGGCGGTGTGCGTGGGGTTGACCCTGCTGTTTTCGCTGCTGGCCGTGTTGACGTTCAACCCGCAACACGCCGCCCTGCGCAAATCTGGCTGACAGACCTCCCCAAGGACCAGAATTACTACTTTAGTACTGGTTTTCCTGTCTATCGTCGCATTCCAAACGCAGCGCGACTGGCATGTAATGGGTCCATAACGATAAGGACTGAACCCATGCCGCATGCCCGACGTCGCCTGCTGCGTCTCTCTCTTGCTGCGTTGTCGCTGAGCCTGTGGCTGGGCAACGCCCACGCTCAAGCCCCGCTGTTTTCCGCAGAGGGCTATCGCATCGACCTGTACCGCAGCCCGACGCCCCATGAGTTGCCGGGCGCGATCCTCGTCGACACACCGGCCCTGCAAACCCTGCTGGAACAAACCCCACGCCCGCTGCTGATCGACGTTTACCGCCGCCCATGGCTGCAAGGCCAGTTCATCGAAGACCAGCCCCACGAAAACCTGCCCGGCAGCCATTGGCTGGCCAATACCGGTGATGGTGAGCTGACGCCACAGTGGCAAGACTATTTCGCGCACAACCTGAAAAAACTGACCGCCGGTGACCCGACGCAACCACTGGTCTTTTACTGCCGCTCCGACTGCTGGTTGAGCTGGAACGCGGTCAAACGCGCGGCCAGCCTGGGCTATAAGACACTGTACTGGTACCGTGACGGTGTGGACGCCTGGCAGGCGGCCAACCTGCCGGTGACGCCGGCCCGGCCCGAGCCCTTTCCCTGAGCTTTACGCGTGCGTGTTGTTGCCACACCATAATCAAAATAATGAGGTGAAAGGCTATGTACAAAATTCTGATTGCCGATGATCACCCGCTGTTTCGCGAAGCCATCCATAACGTCATCAGCGACGGCTTTGCCGGCAGCGAAGTGATGGAAACCGCCGACCTGGACAGCGCCCTGGCCCTGACCCAGGAACACGATGACCTGGACCTGATCCTGCTCGACCTGAACATGCCCGGCATGCACGGGCTCAATGGCTTGATCAACCTGCGCAACGAAGCACCGACCATTCCGGTGGTGATCGTGTCCGCCGAACAAGACAAGCAAATCGTCCTGCAAGCCATCACTTACGGCGCGGTGGGCTTCATCACCAAATCCTCGCCCCGCAGCCAGATGACCGATGCGATCCAGCAGATTCTCAACGGCAACGTCTACTTGCCTCCGGACATTATCCGCTCGGCCAGAACCGGTACGCACCGGCGGATGAACGACACCCCGAGTTTCCCGCCGGAGCTGCTCCAGGCCCTGACCCGCAAGCAATTGCAAGTGCTGGAACGCATGACCAAGGGCGAGTCCAACAAACAGATCGCCTACACCCTGGAAATCGCCGAAACCACGGTCAAGGCCCACGTCTCGGCGATCCTGCGCAAGCTCAACGTGCACAACCGGGTGCAGGCGATCCTGAGTGCCGGGGACATTGATTTCGGGTCGTATTTGCGGCGGTGAGGCTTGCCTGAAGAGCGCATAATGACCATCGTCGGAACGCCGCCCGGAGCAAGCTCGCTCCTACAGGAATTGGTGAGCGTCACAGCCCACCAATCACCCGCAGGTGCACCCCAACCACTGTAGGAGCGAGCTTGCTCGCGATAAACGTCAGGGCAACGCGGGCATTCAGACAGCCCGTGTCATCGTTGACGACCATCGCGAGCAGGCTCGCTCCTACAGGGGGGGCGCCTACACCCGGGAAATCACGGCCGAGCGAGCAAATGACTCATGGCTGTCTTGAGCTTCATCGGCCGTACCGGCTTGTGCATCAGGGTGTGCCCGAGTTCGCGGATCTGCTGCTTGAGTTCGTTGCTGTAGTTGGCGGTGATCATCATCGCCGGGATCGGTGAGCCGCGCCGGGCATTGATCCGGGCCACGGCGTCCACACCGTTCTGATCGTTGTCCAGGTGATAGTCGGCGATCAGCAGGTCCGCGTCGGCGTGGTAGTTGTCCACTTGCCGTGCCAGGTCCTCTTCCGACAGCGCCGTGACCACCCGGCAGCCCCAACCTTCCAGCAGCGTGCGCATGCCGGCGCAAATGGTCGCATCGTTGTCCAGCACCCAGATCCGCGCCCCGCGCAGCCGTTCGAGCATCGGTTCGCTCATCAGCAAACCGGGGGCTGCCTGCGGTGCGGTGGCGCTTAACGGCACTTCGACGCAGAACATCGAGCCCTTGCCCGGCCACGAGCGAACCTGAACCCGATGCCCGAGAATGCCGGCGATCTTTTCGACGATCGCCAGGCCCAGCCCGAGGCCGCGGTCCTGATCCGGACGTTGCACATCGCCACGCTTGAACTCCTGGAAAATCTCCTCCAGGCGATTTTCGTCAATGCCCATGCCGCTGTCCCAGACCTGAATCGACAGGCGCTGGTGATGGCGCCTGCAACCGAGCACCACGCGACCGCTGTAGGTGTAGCGAATGGCATTGCTCAACAGGTTGCGCAGGATGCGCGCTAACAACTGTATATCGCTGCGCACCAGTGCCGAACAGGCAATGAAATGCAGCTCCAGGCCTTCGCTGCGAGCGACCTGGGTGTATTCCGCCGCCAGGTTGTCCAACAGCTCGCTCAGGGCGAACGGCGCGATGTCGGCCTTGATCACCCCGGCATCGAGTTTGGAAATATCCACCAGGGTGCCCAACAGGTTTTCCACGTCTTCCAGGGAATTGCTGACGTTGCGCACCAACACCTCGTTGCTGACCGCCTCGCGGCGCTCCAGCAAGGCACTGGTGAACAACCGCGCCGCGTTCAAGGGTTGCAGCAGGTCATGGCTGACGGCGGCGAGAAACTTGGTCTTCGACAGGTTGGCTTGCTCGGCCTCCTGCTTGGCCTCGCGCAAGCGTGATTCGACCCGGCGACGCTCCTCGATCTCACGCAACAACTGGTCGTTGAGGGTGGTCAGTTCCGCGGTGCGTTCGCGCACCCGCAGCTCCAGATTCTGATAGGCCTGATGCAACGCCTCGGCGGTGCGGCGGCGCTCGGTGATGTCGCGGATCAACACGAAAATCCCCACCACCTCGCCGCTGGCCAGCCGATTGGGCACGTAGGAACGCAACATGTAGCGTTCCTGATTATTGACGTTGGTTTCGGCGACCTCGAACGTCACGCTCTCGCCGGCCAACGCCCTGGCCACGTAGGACTCCAGGCGCTGGTAATGCTGTTCGCTGTGCACTTCACGCAAGCTTTGGCCGAGCATCACGCCCCGTGGCCAGCAGTACCATTCTTCGTAGACCTTGTTGGTGAATTCGTAGACCAGGTCCGCGTTCAGATAGGCAATCAACGCCGGCACATGGTCGGTGATCAGGCGAATCCAGCGCTCGCTTTCGCTCAGGGCTTCGGCGTGCTGGTAGCGTTCGGTGATGTCGGTGAAGGTGTTGACGAATCCGCCCGTGGGCAGTGGATGGGTGCGAATCTCCAGGACCCGGCCATCGTAGAGGCGTTGTTCGCATTCCTGCGTGGGCCGCCCGTTGGCGTCGCGGCTGGCCGGGGTCAGCAGGGTCAATTCGCTGTCGGCGATGACTTCGGCAAACGGACGATGGGCCGCTACCGGTGCCAGGCCACTGAGTTCGAGGAACCGGCGGTTCCACAGTTCCAGGATGCCGTCGGCGTTGACCATCGCCACCCCTTGGGAGAGGTTGTCCACCGCCCGTTGCAACAGGTGCGACTTCTGCGCCACCGCTTGCTCGCGGCGCACGGTTTCGCTGAGTTTGACGTCGGTAATGTCGGTGAACAGAATCACCCGCCCGCCTTCCTGGGTGGGCCGCTCGCTGACTTGCAACCAGCGACCATCCTGCAAGCGATACAGCAGGTTTTCGTCGGCTTGCCCGCGCGGCTCTTCGGTGAACAGACCGTTGTTCATCATCAGACGCTTGACCTCGGTCAGGCGCATGCCGGCGCTGATCCGCACCCGGCTGTTGCTCCAGAAGGCCTTGAAGCGGCTGTTGAACAGGACGATGCATTGCTGGGCATCGAACAGCACGAAGGCGTCGGAGATGCTCTCGATGGCGTCGATCAGGTGTTGATGAGCCGTTTCTGCGCGCAAGCGCGCTTCGCTGAGCAAGTGGTTGCCGGCCTTGAGTTCGGCCATGGCCTGGTTCAAGGCGTCGGTGCGCTCTCGCACCTGCTCGGCCAGCACCACCGAATGCTGGAACGCGGCGTAGGGATCATTGCCCCGGGTGATCCCGGACTCGATGCGTTCGATCAACGCGGCGTTGATGCGTTGCAGTTTCTGGTTGTCGTGTTGCAGGCCGGCGATCTGCGCCCGCAGTTCAGCGCAGTCCGAGGGACCGCCCTCGGGCAATGGCGACGCCGGTGAATGTCTGGTTGATGTGCATGCCATTGAACTGTTCTCCGTAGGTGTTGAACCCCATCACCCGCTGCTCGCGCAAAAAGGCGCCGATCTGCTCGAGGCTGCCGTCGTCCTCCAGCTCCAGGCGCCGCAGAAAACAATCGCAGCCAATGGTCAGCAGCAAATCACCGAGACGCTCCTGCAAGCCGTCGAACAGGCTCTGCAGGTTCGGCAGCATGGGACCGGGGGTCATGGCGGTGAGGACGATGCCGTTCTCCACGGCGCAATAGAAACTCAGGCTCAAATCGGCATGAACCTGCTGAATGGCACGCACGTAATACTGTTCGTTGATCCGCACCGCCAAGGGGTGCGCAGCGAAGATCCGGTGGTCGAGCTCGGCCACTGGCACGCCGATGTGTCGGGCGTACTCGGCGGCGGCCGGCTCGGCATTGAGTTCAAAGACCCGCCGCGACGCGCTGTCGGCTCCGGTGACCACCAGTTTTTCCGCCCGGGGCAGGATGTGATGGGTGGTGAACACTTCGAAGTCCAGCCACGTATTGACCAGCACCACGACTGCCGCGCCGCTGTGAAACTCGCCGTCGAAGTAGACATGGGTGTGGGTCAGGTAGTTGTCGTCGCCGGCCGAACCGCCGAAATGCGGAATGTCGCCCAGCGCGGCGCTCAAGGCCGCCAGGACCATTTCTTCGCGGCTGGACAGGCCATCGAGCAAGGTCAGGGCAAAGCTGTTGCCCTTGATCGGTGCCAGGGTATTGCTGCGACAGCCGCCGACCAGGCGCTCGACCATTTGCTGGGCGTCGATCAGGCTGAAGCGCTCCATTTCGTCGATCAGTTCGAGGGCGATGGAGAAGTGCCGGTGATCGAAACCGACCGCCGTCACGCAATTGCGTCCATACCCCAGCGGCGTGATTTCCCCGGCGCTGGTGCAACCCGCCAGGCGAATGCCGCCGAAGCTCTGTTGCAAGGCCTGCCCCAGCGCCTGCAAATCGTACTCGGCGGAACAGAAGAACAGCACGAACCCCAGGTGCGGATGCAATAACTGTCGCGCCAGCTCCTGCGCCACCTGTTGGGCATCGGTGGCCTGGGACATCGCGCTGACGATACCTTCGTTCTGGACCTGCTGCATCGTCGCCTCCCGCAGGTGCGCATGTATGAGGTACGAGTGTACGAAGCCTGTTTGGTGCGACCTATGCTACTTGGGTAGGGGTCAGGCGCTTCGATGGAATGAGAGCCGGGAGTGGATGGCGGGGGCTGTTGTGGCAAGGGCGCTTGCCCCCGCCGGGCGACGAAGCAGCCCCTGCCTGGCCGATGCGCGACCAAAAGCAGGGGCCGCTTCGCGACCCAAAGCGGGAGCAAGCGCCCTCGCCACTGGGAAGGGTTGGACGATCAACCCCTTACCAGGTGACTACAGCCCCTACCGCAAACGTATCGGTGTCTTCGTTCTGGGCGCTGGTATCGTGACCGTTGATTTTGAACTGGTTGTACTCGGCCACCAGCTTGAGGTTGTCATTCACGTCATGGAACAGCGCGACGCCGCGGGTTTCATAGTCGGCGCCACTGCCGACCACGCCGTTGCCATCGTCATTGGTCTTGCCATAGGACAGCGCCAGGCGGTTTTTCCCCAGTTTGTAGGAGCCCTGAAGCAGATAACCGTCGCTGTCGACGTTACGCAGGGTCGGTTCCCCGGCATTGTTGGTGAAGAAGGGGTTGATGCCCTTGGCCTGGAAACCGGAACCGACCAGGGTCAGCCCGCCCATTTTCGCCTGCACCCCGTAACCGACGCCTTTTGAGGTGACGCTGTTGACGGTGGAGTCAGTATTGTCGGACGTCTGGTAGCTGCCGTTGACCCAGCTATAGATCTGCGCGCCGGCCAGGTCGAACTGGTAGGTGATTTCGCTCTCGGTGCGCGGGTTCTCCTGATAGGCCTTGCCGGTCGGGCTGCTGTCGTTGGTGTCCACCGGGTCCATGATGCCCACCGCCACGCGCAGACCGTCCATCACCGGTGTGCGGTAAGTGATCTGCGACGTCGGGAAAGGATAGGGATAACCGGTGCCGATGTTGCCGAACGAGACCCCGCCACCGTCCACCAGCCCCAGGGTGTCGCTGACCTGGCCGTACCCGGTCAGCAGTTCATCGAGCAGGATGTTGGAACGGGCAAACAGGCCGAAGTCCTTGCCGATCAGCACTTCGCCCCATTGCGGGTTGGCCACGGTGCCGTAGAACTGGCGGACATCGATGGCGGTGTCGGTACCGTTGGTTTGGCTGTCGTTGATCGTCACCCAGAACGAAGCCCGGGCGCCGAGCTTGAGATCATCGACCTGTTTGCCCATGTTGAAGCCCAGGTAGTTCGGCAGGAACCCCATCTTCACCCGCGCCTGCCGACGGTCGTACTGGTCCCCTTCACGGTTTACGTCACTGTTCACGTAAAAGGCGTTGATATAGCCGTCAGTGGAGAACGTGGTCTGGTCCTTGTCGTACAGCATGATCTCGGCCTCGGCCATCGAGCTCAGGCCAAGGGCCGGCAGGCTGGCGATGAAGACCGGTAAAAGACGATGCTTGAAGTTCTTATTGTTGTGCATGGCGCGCTCCGCGACTGGTGACGAGGTGTCGGTGGCGATTATCGAAAGCGGACCGGCGGCGCCATACGCTGCCTTGGGGGCGAATTGCAGCTGCTTTGGAGCGGCCGGCGCTGCGCAACAAGTTCGGCGTAAGACCGCTCGTCGGCAGGGTCAGCAACTTAAGGTGTAGGGCCTGCGGACCCCGAGGTGGGGGCCACAGGAACCGCTACTGACTGGACAGCCGCCTTCAATAGCATGCAGGCCGCCACCACGGGGAAAATGAAACTACCCTCAATACTCGTCCAGACAGAAACAGCCACCATGCCCGCCTTGATTGAAGCCTTCCTCGACCCGGCCTCCTCGACCTACAGTTACGTGGTTTATGAAGCCGATGGCAGTCAGTGCGCAATCGTCGACCCCGTGCTCGACTACGACCCGGCCGCGGGGCGCACCGCCAGCACCCAGGCCGACCGCATCATTGCGTTCGTTCGCGAACACCGGTTGCGGGTGCAATGGCTGCTGGAAACCCACGCCCATGCCGACCACCTGTCGGCCGCGCCCTGTTTGCGTCGGGAACTGGGCGGCCGGATTGCCATAGGTGCGTCGATCAGCAAGGTCCAGGAGGTGTTCAAGGCGCTGTTCAATCTTGAACCGGAGTTCTGCGTGGACGGTTCGCAGTTCGACCATCTGTTCGCCCCGGACGAATCGTTCAGGATCGGCAATCTGAAAGCCACCGCCCTGCACGTCCCCGGCCACACCCCGGCGGATATGGCCTACGTGATCGACGGCGAGCAGATCCTGGTGGGCGACACGCTGTTCATGCCGGACGTGGGCACCGCGCGTTGCGACTTCCCCGGCGGTAATGCGCATCACCTGTACGCTTCGATCCAGAAGCTGCTGGCCTTCCCGGCCGGTGTGAAACTCTACGTCTGCCACGACTACCCGCCTGAAGGTCGGCAAGCGCAATGCCAGAGCACCGTTGGCGAGCAACGAAAAAGCAACATTCATATACATGACGGCATCGACGAAAACACCTTCGTCGCCATGCGCACCCGGCGCGACAGGGGGCTGGGGATGCCGACGTTGTTGCTGCCGGCGATCCAGGTCAATGTGCGGGCGGGAAATCTACCGCCCGCGGAAGACAATGGCGTGGTCTACCTGAAAATCCCGATCAATCAGATGTAGCGTTGGTCAAAACCGGTTCCATACTCCAGCCGCCGGCAGGCTCGTCGTAGGTGAATGCAAGCGTCTGACCCGCCGAAATGACATGCTCGATTTCATCCGCCCCCCGGGCATGACATATCCTGGTTTCGTAGGGTGCCTCGCTGACGACCAAAACGACGCCATTCGCTGCCGCCACGGCCGGTAGATACACCAAGGGCAAATAGTTGCCGTAGGACAACGTGTATCGAACAAACTTTTCTCCATCGCAGGGTGCAGGAATCGATTGCGAATGATCATCAGGCGAACAGTCGCGGACCTGTAACTGCCATTGCTCGCTCCCGTCGAGACAGACGAAGGCCACGGCATCACCTGCTGACAGCGTCACCCGAGCCATCGGGACATCACTGTTGCGCATATCCAGTACGCATTCAGCGCTGGCGTCCGAGCGGACCAGCAGCCTGTGTGATTCCGCACTCAGGATGGGAGGCAGTGAGACCGTCGGCGACCAGTGCTCGTCACTGATGCTGAACAGCATGTGGCGGGCCGAGGGCAGGCTTTTGGCACGTGCGACAGTCGGGTGGGCCTGTTCGACATCCTCAAGCCCCAACGTACGTGCACGAAACTGATTCGAATAGATGATGTTATCGACCAGTCGATGCCTGAGCGACCAATCTGTATTGATGATGTAGTACTTCATGATAGGAGAATGGGCATTACCGGCCGCGAACCATGACATCAGTGAACTCGATATGTCTTTCGGTTCAAAAAGAGGAAACGCCATACGGGCGGCCTGAATCGACCTGAGCTCACCCGCAGGCTTGGCCTCTTTACCCACCACGTCGATGAAGGCCTTGAGAGCGGAGTCCGACGGGGTGTTGGAACCGATCCAGCGTTGATTGACGCCCGGCCAGAAACTAAGGTCTCGCTCGCCAGCGTTATAAGACACGACAACATTTTTGAATCCCGGCAAGCCCCAGATCTGCGACATACTCAAATTTTTATACGTTGGGGAAATAATCGAGTCGCCGAAAGAAGACTTCAAAATACCGATAAGTTCTGCATGCGCAGCCTTGGTAAATTTCCGGAACTGATGGAAATTCACAATCACGATTTCTCTTCGACGGTCCCATCCCGAACCGAAGTGAAAGGACTTGATTCCGTTAATGATGTCGCCCTGAATGGTTCGACCATTGGTTGTACTGTGATAAATCATGAATCGTCGGGGATCACCCGCCAGATATCCGGAATAGTGGTGAACCCTGATATCCAGCACTCGAATGCCCGCGTTCAGTTGTTCATGAGGCGAAACATCCTGGCAAACTTCCATAGAAGGAGCGAACTCGGCCTTCAGGTCAAATCCCGAATTATGAGTACCCGGCAAAATGGCCGAATGTATAGGCAAATTCCGCACACCCGTATAAGTGCTCATCCAGTGCGTACGATTATTATTGAAAGGCTTGCATACGCCACCGCTCCAGCTTCCTCCCGGACACCAGCCGGCGGCTAGTCCGACGTCGTTCTCATCGCTGGCGGATGCCGGCCCGTGATTCAGAAGCGATTGTGGATCTACCGACTGTATGACCGCCGCACTTTCAAAGTAAGGCCCAAAAACCGGAGGCCGGTATTCTTTTATATGACCGAGCGCATCCAGATCATCAGCACTCACATCCAGCGAACTGGCCAATGCAACTTTATCCAATAGGGAATTCATCTTGTACCTCAACTATTAATTAACAATGGAGGAAACAACATAAACGGAGCCCTATCCGATAAACATGGACCCAAACTGTAGATTGGCGTTGTACAGGTGTGACTTATTGATTCAACAACAATAACAACGCCATCGAATGTTATTTATCCAGCGTCATTCCATTGGCCGGCAACGGCAGCGCCGTCTTGTATCGCACCTGCTTGAGGGCAAAGCTCGAGCGGATGTTCGCCACCCCCGGCACCTTGGTCAGAAAGTCCATCATGAACCGCTCCAGCGACTGAATGGTCGGCACCAGTACGCGGATCAGGTAGTCCGGGTCTCCCGCCATCAGGTAGCACTCCATGACTTCCGGGCGATCGGAAATCGCCTCTTCGAAATGCTGCAACGCCTCCTCCACCTGTTTTTCCAGGCTGACATGGATGAACACGTTCACGTGCAACCCCAGCAGGTCGGCATCGAGCAGGGTCACTTGCTCGCGAATCAGGCCCAGCTCCTCCATCGCCTTGACCCGGTTGAAGCACGGTGTCGGCGAGAGGTTCACCGAGCGGGCGAGGTCGGCGTTGGTGATCCGCGCGTTCTCCTGAAGGCTGTTGAGAATGCCGATATCGGTACGGTCCAGTTTGCGCATGAGATAAAAACACCTGTTTTTTATGTTTATGCAGATTTTTTATCTGCAAATGATCTTTAGCGCAACGAAACAGAGAGAAATATTCTTCTTGGCCGGGCCTATGATGTTTGTAGGACAAGATTTCTTCCACAGAACGAAATCTGTCAGCTCACTACAAGAAATTCACAAGATCGAGCGTAGAAGCCATGAACCAAGCGTACGAACCGCTGCGTCTGCACGTTCCCGAACCCTCGGGCCGTCCCGGCTGTAAAACCGACTTCTCCTACCTGCGTCTGACCGACGCCGGTACGGTGCGCAAACCCTCCATCGACGTTGAACCGGCCGATACCGCCGATCTGGCCAAGGGCCTGATTCGCGTGCTCGACGACCAGGGCAATGCCCTCGGTCCATGGGCTGAAGGCGTGCCGGTCGAGATCCTGCGCAAAGGCATGCGCGCCATGCTCAAGACGCGGATCTATGACAACCGCATGGTGGTCGCCCAGCGCCAGAAGAAAATGTCGTTCTATATGCAGAGCCTCGGCGAAGAAGCCATTGGCAGCGGCCAGGCCCTGGCGTTGAACATCGACGACATGTGCTTCCCGACCTACCGCCAGCAAAGCATCCTCATGGCCCGCGAAGTACCGCTGGTGGACCTGATCTGCCAACTGCTGTCCAACGAGCGCGATCCGCTCAAGGGCCGTCAGCTGCCGATCATGTACTCGGTCAAGGACTCCGGTTTCTTCACCATCTCCGGCAACCTCGCCACCCAGTTCGTGCAAGCGGTGGGCTGGGGTATGGCCTCGGCGATCAAGGGCGACACCAAAATCGCCTCAGCCTGGATCGGCGACGGCGCCACCGCCGAATCGGACTTCCATACCGCCCTGACTTTCGCCCACGTGTACCGCGCGCCGGTGATCCTCAACGTGGTCAACAACCAGTGGGCGATCTCCACCTTCCAGGCCATCGCCGGTGGTGAAGCGACCACCTTTGCCGGTCGTGGCGTGGGTTGCGGCATCGCTTCGCTGCGGGTCGACGGCAACGATTTCTATGCGGTCTACGCCGCTTCTGCCTGGGCCGCCGAACGCGCCCGCCGCAACCTCGGCCCGACCATGATCGAATGGGTTACCTACCGTGCCGGCCCGCACTCGACCTCCGACGATCCGTCCAAATACCGTCCTGCCGACGACTGGAGCCATTTCCCGTTGGGCGACCCGATCGCGCGCCTCAAGCAGCACCTGATCAAGGTTGGCCACTGGTCCGAAGAGGAACACGCCGCCGTCAGCGCCGAGCTGGAAGCCGAAGTGATCGCCGCGCAGAAAGAAGCCGAACAGTACGGCACCCTCGCCGGCGGCCAGATTCCAAGCGCCGCGACCATGTTCGAAGACGTCTACAAAGAGATGCCGGAGCACTTGAAGCGCCAGCGTCAGGAACTGGGGATCTGACATGAACGATCACAACAACAATATTCAGTTGGACACCGCCATGACCACGACCACCATGACCATGATCCAGGCCCTGCGCTCGGCCATGGATGTGATGCTTGAGCGTGACGACAATGTCGTGGTGTTCGGCCAGGACGTCGGCTACTTCGGTGGCGTGTTCCGTTGCACCGAAGGCTTGCAGACCAAGTACGGCACCTCGCGGGTGTTCGATGCGCCGATCTCCGAAAGCGGCATCGTCGGCACTGCCGTGGGCATGGGCGCCTACGGCCTGCGGCCGGTGGTGGAGATCCAGTTCGCCGACTACGTCTACCCGGCCTACGACCAGATCATTTCCGAAGCCGCCCGCCTGCGTTATCGCTCGGCCGGCGAATTCACCGCGCCGCTGACCCTGCGCATGCCCTGCGGCGGCGGCATCTACGGTGGCCAGACCCACAGCCAGAGCATCGAGGCGCTGTTCACTCAAGTGTGCGGCTTGCGCACCGTCATGCCGTCCAACCCCTACGATGCCAAGGGTCTGTTGATCGCCTCCATCGAAAACGATGACCCGGTGATCTTCCTGGAGCCAAAGCGCCTGTACAACGGCCCGTTCGACGGCCACCACGACCGTCCGGTGACCCCTTGGTCGAAACACCCCGCCGCTCAGGTTCCGGACGGCTACTACACCGTGCCGCTGGACGTTGCCGCCATTGCCCGTCCTGGCAAGGATGTCACCGTACTGACCTACGGCACCACGGTGTACGTGTCGCAAGTTGCCGCCGAAGAAAGCGGCGTGGATGCCGAAGTCATCGACCTGCGCAGCCTGTGGCCGCTGGACCTGGAAACCATCGTCAAGTCGGTGAAGAAAACCGGGCGCTGCGTGATCGTTCACGAAGCCACCCGCACTTGCGGTTTCGGTGCCGAACTGACGGCGCTGGTGCAAGAGCACTGCTTCCACCACCTGGAAGCGCCGATCGAACGCGTCACCGGTTGGGACACCCCCTACCCGCACGCGCAGGAGTGGGCGTATTTCCCTGGCCCGTCCCGAGTGGGCGCGGCGTTGAAACGGGTCATGGAGGTCTGAATGGGCACGCACGTTATTAAAATGCCGGACATTGGCGAAGGCATTGCAGAAGTTGAACTGTCGGTGTGGCACGTCAAGGTCGGCGACATGGTCGTCGAGGATCAGGTGTTGGCCGATGTCATGACCGACAAGGCGATGGTCGATATCCCGTCGCCAGTGCATGGCAAAGTCATCGCCCTTGGCGGCCAGCCAGGCGAAGTCATGGCGGTCGGCAGTGTGCTGATCAGCATTGAAGTCGAGGGCGCGGGCAACGTTAAAGAGTCGGCTCAGCCAGCGACCGCTGTAAAAGAAGCACCGATTGCAGCCCCGAAAGTGGAAGCCGTGGTCGAAAGCAAACCGGTCGCTGCCGCCACGCCGCGCCCGGCCGTGTGCCAGGGCCCGCTGGTGGCCCGTGAGGCGAATGAGCGTCCGTTGGCGTCCCCGGCCGTGCGCAAGCATGCGCTGGACCTGGGTATTGCGTTGCGTCTGGTACGCGGTACCGGCCCGGCCGGTCGGGTGCTGCACGATGACCTCGAGGCCTACCTGGCCCAGGGCCAGTCGAATGCGTCGAGCGTCAGCAGCGCTTACGCCCAGCGCAACGATGAAGCGCAGATCCCGGTGATCGGCATGCGCCGCAAGATCGCCCAGCGCATGCAGGACGCCACGCAACGCGCCGCGCATTTCAGCTACGTCGAAGAAATCGACGTCACTGCTGTTGAAGAGCTGCGCGCGCACCTCAACGAAAAACACGGTGCGACCCGTGGCAAGCTGACCTTGCTGCCCTTCCTGGTCCGCGCCCTGGTCGTTGCCCTGCGCGACTTCCCGCAGATCAACGCCCGTTACGACGACGAAGCCCAGGTCATCACACGCCTCGGCGCGGTGCACGTGGGTATCGCCACCCAGGCCGACATCGGCTTGATGGTGCCGGTGGTGCGCCACGCCGAAGCCCGCAGCCTGTGGGACAGCGCGGCGGAAATCGCCCGACTGGCCACGGCCGCACGCAATGGCAAGGCCAGCCGCGATGAACTGTCCGGCTCGAGCATCACCCTGACCAGCCTCGGCGCCCTCGGCGGCATCGTCAGCACCCCGGTGCTGAACCTGCCTGAAGTGGCCATCGTCGGCGTCAACAAGATCGTCGAACGGCCGATGGTGATCAAAGGCCAGATCGTGATCCGCAAGATGATGAACCTCTCCAGCTCCTTCGATCACCGCGTGGTCGACGGCATGGACGCGGCGCAATTCATCCAGGCCGTGCGCGGCTTGCTCGAACAACCCGCCACCCTGTTCGTGGACTGATTATTAGAGAGGCATGCATGCAAACTCTGCACACCACGCTGCTGATCATCGGCGGCGGCCCCGGCGGTTATGTGACGGCGATCCGTGCCGGCCAGTTGGGCATTTCGACCATTCTGGTAGAAGGCCAGTCCCTGGGCGGCACCTGCCTGAACATCGGCTGCATTCCGTCCAAGGCGCTGATCCACGTCGCCGAGCAGTTTCACCAGACACAACAGCACAACCAGCATTCGGCCCTGGGCATCAGCGTGTCGGCGCCGACCCTGGACATCGGCAAGAGCGTCGAGTGGAAAGACGGCATCGTTGATCGCCTGACCACCGGCGTCGCCGCGCTGTTGAAAAAGAACAAGGTCCAGGTCATTCAAGGCTGGGCCAGGGTCATCGACGGCAAGACCGTTGAAGTGGGCGACACGCGCATTCAATGTGAGCACCTGGTGCTGGCCACGGGCTCGAAGAGCGTGAACCTGCCCATGCTGCCAATTGGCGGGCCGATCATTTCGTCCACCGAAGCCCTGGCGCCGAAATCAGTCCCGAAACGGCTGATCGTGGTGGGCGGCGGTTACATCGGCCTGGAACTGGGGATTGCCTATCGCAAGCTCGGTGCCGAGGTCAGTGTGGTCGAGGCTCAGGACCGCATTCTGCCGGCCTACGACGCCGAGCTGACCCAGCCTGTGCACGACGAACTGAAAAAGCTCGGCGTGACTCTTTACTTGAAGCACAACGTTCAAGGCTTTGATTCCAAATCAAATACCCTGCAAGTGCTTGCCCCCAACGGCGACACCCTGAACCTGGAAACCGATCAGGTGCTGGTGGCAGTCGGTCGCAAGCCGAACACCCAGGGCTGGAACCTTGAAGCGCTGGGCCTGGCGATGAACGGCGCGTCGATCAAGATCGACAACCGCTGCCAGACCAGCATGCACAACGTCTACGCCATCGGCGACCTCAGCGGCGAACCGATGCTCGCTCACCGGGCCATGGCCCAGGGCGAGATGGTCGCCGAGCTGATCAGCGGCAAGTCCCGCGAGTTCAACCCGACCGCCATCGCCGCCGTGTGCTTCACCGACCCGGAACTGGTGGTGGTCGGCCAGACACCGGACGAGGCCAGGGCTGCGGGGCTGGATTGCATCGTTTCCAGCTTCCCGTTCGCCGCCAATGGCCGGGCGATGACCCTGGAATCGAAAAGCGGCTTCGTGCGCGTGGTCGCCCGTCGCGACAATCATGTGATCGTGGGCTGGCAAGCGGTAGGCGTCGGGGTATCCGAATTGTCCACGGCGTTCGCGCAAAGCCTGGAAATGGGCGCGCAGCTGGAAGACATTGGTGGCACCATCCATGCCCATCCGACGCTCGGCGAGGCGGTGCAGGAAGCGGCGTTGCGCGCGCTGGGGCATGCGTTGCACCTCTAGCCCGAACCTGTTGGAGCAAGCTCGCTCCTGCAAGGAATGCAATCCGGGCTGCGAAACCGGCCCGGAATGAAGTATTGTTGTGCCCATCCGGAAAAACGTCAGAAGCCTTGTACCGTTTCGGCGGTTGTTAAGTGATAGAGGGTGTCATGGGTAACGAAAGCATCAATTGGGACAAGCTGGGTTTTGACTACATCAAGACCGACAAGCGCTATCTGTCGCACTGGCGTAATGGCGAGTGGGACAAAGGCACCCTGACCGAAGACAACGTGCTGCACATCAGCGAAGGCTCCACTGCCCTTCACTATGGCCAGCAATGCTTCGAAGGCCTGAAGGCCTATCGTTGCAAGGACGGCTCGATCAACCTGTTCCGTCCGGACCAGAACGCCGCGCGCATGCAACGCAGCTGCGCCCGCCTGCTGATGCCGCACGTGTCCACCGAGCAGTTCATCGAAGCGTGCAAGGAAGTGGTCCGCGCCAACGAGCGTTTCATTCCGCCTTACGGCACCGGCGGCGCGCTGTACCTGCGTCCGTTCGTGATCGGCGTCGGCGACAACATCGGCGTGCGTACCGCACCCGAGTTCATCTTCTCGATCTTCTGCATTCCGGTAGGCGCCTACTTCAAGGGTGGCCTGACGCCGCATAACTTCCTGATCTCCAGCTACGACCGCGCCGCCCCGCAAGGCACCGGTGCGGCCAAAGTCGGTGGCAACTACGCGGCCAGCCTGATGCCAGGCTCCCAGGCCAAGAAAGCGCACTTTGCCGACGCAATCTACCTGGACCCGATGACCCACAAGAAGATCGAGGAAGTCGGTTCGGCCAACTTCTTCGGGATCACCCACGACAACAAGTTCGTGACCCCGAACTCGCCATCCGTGCTGCCGGGCATCACCCGTCTGTCGCTGATCGAACTGGCGAAAACCCGCCTGGGCCTGGAAGTGGTCGAAGGCGACGTGTTCATCGACAAGCTGTCGGACTTCAAGGAAGCCGGTGCTTGCGGTACCGCCGCCGTGATCACGCCGATCGGCGGCATCAGCTACAACGACCATCTGCACGTGTTCCACAGTGAAACCGAAGTCGGCCCGATCACCCAGAAGCTCTACAAAGAGCTGACCGGCGTGCAAACCGGCGACGTCGAAGCGCCAGCAGGCTGGATCGTCAAGGTTTGACCTGACGCCTGATGCACAAAAGCCCCCCATCGGCCTGCCGATGGGGGGCTTTGTTTTAAGTGCGTTTTGCGTCTTTCGCAGGGTGACTTCTGTGGGAGCCAGCCTGCTGGCGATGGCTGTCAACGATAACGCGTGAAACCTGGTTAAACGTTGCGCAGTTCGACCGTCAGGTGTGACAGTTCATGGACCGGCGCCAGGCGTTCGCGGATGGTATCGGCGCTGATGTTCGCCGCCGCCACGACACTGACGATGGCCGCCCGTGCCTGCGGGCCGACCTGCCACACATGCAGATCGCTGATCCGCACATCGTCGGACGATTCGAGCAGCTCGCGAATTTCCTCTGCCACGTGTTCGTCCGTGGTGTCCAGCAGCACAGCGGCGCTATCGCGCATCAATCCCACGGCCCATTTTGCGATTACGATGGCGCCGACGATCCCCATCGCCGGGTCCAGCCAGACCCATCCCAGATAGCGCCCGGACAGCAATGCGGCAATCGCCAGGATCGAGGTCAGGGCGTCGGCCAGTACATGCAGGTAAGCCGAACGCAGGTTGTTGTCGTGATGATGGCCGTGGTCATGGCCGTGCCCGTGATCGTGGTGACCGTGATGGCTGTGGTCGCCCGCCAGCAGGAAGGCACTGAGAATGTTCACCGCCAGCCCTATCACGGCAATCACTGTTGCCTCGGTGAAGGCCACGGTCGTCGGCTGGAACAGGCGCAGGATGGATTCGCCAGCGATGCCGATCGATACCAGCCCCAGCACCATGGCCGAGGCAAACCCGGCCAGATCCCCCACCTTGCCGGTGCCGAAGCTGTAACGCGCATTGTTGGCGTTGCGGCGGGCGAAACCGTAAGCCGCCGCGGCGATGCCCAAGGCTCCGGCATGGGTTGCCATGTGAAAGCCATCGGCCAGCAACGCCATCGAACCGGTCATGTACCCAGCGGCAATTTCGCCGATCATCATCACAAACGTCAGTGCCACGACCCATAAGGTGCGGCGGGCGTTTTCGTCGTGGGAGGCGCCCAAAAACACATGGTCATGGGAAAAACGTGAGGCCTGCGGTGTCAGTGTCATGGTTCCAGACCTCTATTTCGAGTAACGGCGGATGGCTTGCAACAAGTCTTCCAGGCCTTCGGCGCGAGCTTCGTCGCTGAGCCCCGGATGCGCGACATGCTCACGGGCATGAGCATCGATGAACTGTTCCAGCAAACCATTGACCGCCCCGCGGATGGCCGCGACCAAATGTAAGGTCTTGGCGCAATCGGCATCCGATTCCAGCGCGCGCTCCACTGCCTGAACCTGACCGGCAATACGCCGGACCCGTTTGAGCAAGTCGTCTTTGTGTTCGTGAATGTGTGACATACCTATACCCCCTACCCCTATACGGCGCGCATAGTCGCCGATAGCCCGGGGGTTGGCAAGGCGTTGACTGGATTTATTCAGAGGGGGGCATTGGTGCTGTGACGAGCCGGCGGGTGCCACCGGCTGCATCGATCAATCATCACGGGTCAGCACTTCCAGCAATTCAATCTCGAAAACCAGGTTCGAGTTCGGCGGGATCTTGCCCATGGTGCGTTCGCCATAGCCCAAGTGAGCCGGCACCGATAGTTTGCGCTTGCCGCCGACCTGCATGCCCATCAGGCCCTGATCCCAACCCTTGATCACGCGACCGGTGCCGATCACGCACTGGAAAGGCTTGCCCCGGCTGTAGGAGGAGTCGAACTCCGTACCGTCTTCCAGCCAGCCGCGGTACTGGGTGGTGATCAGTGCGCCTTTGACGGCTGCTTTGCCGTCGCCCGGTTGGAGGTCAATCACCTGAAGCTCGTCATTCATTGAATTCACTCGTATGCTTTCTCGCCCGACAAGGGCCTGACCGGCGCCGTTTTCCCAGATCTGCACTCGATTGGCAACCCTTGCTGCCGTCAGGCGCGGCGTTGAAAGCTGTTTGCCGAAGTATCCTGAACTAAAATAACCGAACCTCCCCGGACGGTTCGCATCGCCATGATGGCCACCCCAGAATGATTTTGCTCTCGACCCACACTGCCCTTGGCTTGGGAATACTCGCGCTGATCATCGTGCTGCTCTGGCGCGAGCGCACGTTGCGCAAGCAACTGAGCGAATGCCGCACACTGATCGACAACCTCTGCAAAGGACAGAATATCCACCAGAAAGGCGACGCGGAGCGTTTCAAACGCAGCCAGTACTTTGCCCGCATCGGCACCTGGGACTGGGAAGTCGATACCGACAGGCTCTACTGGTCGGACGCGATCTACGGCATGTTCGGGTTCAAGATCGGCGAAGTGACCCCGTCGTACGCATTGTTCTGCGCCTGCGTGCACCCGGATGACCGGGCCAGGGTCCGGGCCGGCGAGTTGCGTTGCCTGGAAACCGGTGAGAATCACGACGAGGAATATCGTGTGGTCTGGCCCGACGGCACCATCCGCTGGTTGCGCGAGACCGGCAACGTGGTGAAGAACGAGCACGACAAAACGATCAAGATGATGGGCGTGGTGCGCGATATTACCGAAGAAAAGGCTTCCGCCAGTTACCTGCGCCACCTCGCGCACTTTGACCCACTGACGGGATTGCCCAACCGGCTGGTGCTCGAAGAACGTCTGGCCGAAGCGCTGGAACAGGCGCGGGTCAACGACACGCGGGTGGCGCTGGTGTTCGTCGACCTCAATGGCTTCAAGGCCATCAACGACCACTATGGACACGCCGCCGGCGACCGCGTACTGATGACCACCGCGACCCGCCTCCAGAAGATCCTGCGTGCGACCGACACCGTTGCCCGCATCGGCGGCGACGAATTCGTGATCATTCTTCAGGGATTGCCTCAGGGTCGCAGCCTGCAAGACGAAGCCCGCAGCATTTGTCAGAAAATCTTCGTCGAGCTCTCCCCGCCCGTCACCATCGGCAACGACCAGCGCCACATCGGCACCAGCCTGGGCGTGGCCGTGTTCCCCGACCATGCGCCGAGCATGGACCGGCTGATCCACATTGCCGACCTGGCGATGTATGCGGCCAAGCGCAGCGGGAATAATCAGTACCGATTGGGCGATCAGGCGTTGAGCCACGGCAGAATTGAATAGAGCCGCCCAGCGTGTCAGCCACTATCACGCCTGGCTGACAGGGTCCCTCACGGGCAAGTCCACGATGTCACTTGCACATCCGCCATCGATCCACGGTAGATATGAGGCAACCCCAGCCTTTATCCTTGCCCCCCCACCGTACCGAGTGAATGGAGTTTTTCTCATGCCCCATGAAGGCAATCTGCTGCAAGCCGCTGTCGTGTTTCTGCTCGCGGCGGTGCTCACCGTGCCGCTGGCCAAGCGGCTGCAATTGGGGGCGGTGCTGGGTTATCTGTTTGCCGGGGTGATCATCGGGCCTTCGGTGCTGGGCCTGATCGGCAATCCGCAGAGTGTCAGTCATATCTCGGAACTCGGTGTGGTGTTGCTGCTGTTCATCATCGGCCTGGAATTGTCGCCACGACGCTTGTGGGTGATGCGCAAGTCGGTGTTTGGCGTCGGGCTGGCGCAGGTCCTGTTGACCGGCTCGGTGATCGGTGTGGTGGCGCTGCTGGTGTTCGGTCAGCCGCTCAACAGCGCGATCGTACTGGGCCTGGGCCTGGCGCTGTCCTCAACGGCGTTTGGCTTGCAGAGCCTGGCCGAACGCAAGGAACTGACCAGCCCCCACGGACGCCTGGCGTTTGCCATTCTGCTGTTCCAGGACATCGCCGCGATCCCGCTGATCGCCATGGTGCCGTTGCTGGCCGGCGTCGATCACAACACCAGTACTGCCGACGATGTGAATCACGGCTTGCGGGTGCTGGGCAGCATAGCCGTCGTCGTGATCGGTGGACGCTACCTGTTGCGTCCGGTGTTCCGGGTGGTGGCCAAAACCCGCTTGCCCGAGGTGTCCACGGCCACGGCGCTGCTGGTCGTCATCGGTACGGCATGGTTGATGGATCTGGTCGGTGTGTCGATGGCCCTTGGCGCCTTCCTTGCCGGCCTGCTGCTGGCGGACTCCGAGTACCGCCATGAACTGGAAGCGCAGATAGAACCGTTCAAGGGCCTGCTGCTGGGGCTGTTTTTCATCAGTGTCGGCATGGGCGCGAACCTGAGCCTGCTGCTGAGTGCACCCGCCCTGGTGCTGGGCCTGACCCTGTTGCTCATCGCCTGCAAGCTGCCATTGCTGTTTGTCGTCGGTCGACTGGCCGGAGGCCTGGGCAAGGTCAACGCCGTTCGCCTCGGCATCGTCCTGGCGGCCGGCGGTGAGTTTGCCTTTGTGGTGTTCAAGATCGGTCGCGATCAGGGGCTGTTCGAACCGCATCTGTACGACTTGCTGGTGCTGACCATCACCCTGTCCATGGCGCTGACGCCGTTGTTGCTGCTGGTGTGCGACCGTCTGTTCAGCCCCAAGGTGCAACCGGTGGAGGTGCCTGAGAAATTCCGCGACTTCGACACCGAAGCTCCCCGTGTGGTGATCGCCGGCATGGGCCGGATGGGGCAGATCGTCGCGCGTATCCTGCGGGCGCAGAACATCAAGTTCGTCGCCCTCGACACCTCGGTGGAAACCATCGAACTGTCCCGCAGCTTCGGCGGCGTGCCCGTGTTCTACGGCGACCCGATGCGTCCGGAAATCCTCAAGGCGGCGAAAGTCGGCGAAGCGGAGTTTTTCGTGATTGCCACCGACGACCCGGACACCAACATCAAGACCGCCGAGCTGGTGCGCAAGCTCTACCCGGAGATGAAAATCATCGCCCGCGCACGCAACCGCCAGCATGTGCATCGGCTGATGGACGTGGACGCCCTGCCGGTGCGCGAGACCTTCTATTCCAGCCTGGAAATGAGCCGGCAGACCTTGATCGGGCTGGGATTGACCCATGCCCAGGCGGATGCGCGGATCAAGCGCTTCAAACATCACGATGAGCAGGTGCTTGAAGCCCAGCATGCGGTGTACGACGATGCGGTGAAAGTCATGCAGACAGCGCAGGAAGCACGGGCGGAACTGGCGCGGCTGTTTGAGTCGGATCAGCTGGAAGAGCAAGCGGCGAGGGAATGATGCGTTGGCACGGGCCTCATCGCGGGCAAGCCCGCTCCCACAATGATTTCGGATGAGCTGAAATTTTGCCTGCCCCACGATCCTGTGGGAGCGGGCTTGCCCGCGATGAACATTCACGCGTTGTATCGGATGCATAACGACTGCAAAGGAATCCACAATGGCTGCTGATTCATCCTCCCCCGCCCTCAAGGAAATCTTCAACACCGAACGCCTCCAGCACATTGCCACCGAGATGACCGCGGTCCATCCCGGGTTCGACGCCAAGGCGTTCCTGAAGCTGGCCAGAGCCGGTCTGGCGGAACTGTCGGTGATGCAACGCATGGCCCGTGTCAGCGAATGCCTGCACGCGGTGCTGGCGCTGGACTTCGAGGCCTCTCTGCCGGTGTTGCGCGCCCTCGCACCGCGCCTGAACAGCGGCTTCGTCAGCATGTGCCTGCCGCACTACGTCGCGACTTATGGCGCCGAGCGATTCGAACTGTCGATGGACGCGCTCAAGTACTTCACCGCCTTCGGCTCTTCGGAATTCGCCATCCGTCACTTCCTGCGTCGCGATCTGGAGCGTTCCCTCAAGCGGATGCATGAATGGTCGCTGGACGCCAACGAACACGTCCGGCGCCTGGCCAGTGAAGGCTGCCGGCCACGGTTGCCGTGGTCGTTTCGCCTGGAATCGATCCAGGCCGAGCCACGCCTGGCCGCCGCCATTCTCGACAACCTCAAGGCCGACCCCAGCCTGTATGTCCGCAAGTCCGTGGCCAATCACCTCAACGACATCACCAAGGACCATCCCGAGTGGGTACTGGACCTGATCGAAAGCTGGTCACTGGATAACAAACACACGGCGTGGATCGCCAGGCACGCGCTGCGCAGCCTGATCAAACAGGGTAATCAAAGGGCACTGGCCATCATCGGCGCCAGCGGCAAGCCTGAAGTCGAGATCATCGACCTGCAGGTCAATCCGCCGGTGATTGACCTGGGGGAAAAAATCACCCTGTCCTTTGCCGTCAAATCCACGGCAGAGGTCAGCCAGCGCCTGGTGATCGACTACGCCGTCGACTACGTCAAGGCCAACGGCAGCACGTCGGCGAAGGTGTTCAAGCTCAAGGCCCTGACATTGCCTGGCAATGCCACCGAATCCATCGCCCGCCGCCAGCACATCAAGGAACTGACCACCCGTCGCCACTATGCGGGCCGGCATGCGGTGCATGTGTTGATCAATGGCGAACGGGTGGCGAGTTCAGCCTTCGAGATCAGGGTTGGCGCTGGTTGAGCGCATCCCGTGAGCGACCGGGCAGCATGCGCGTCAGGGTGTTGTCCTGGACCCAATAGTGATGGAACAAGCCTGCCGCCGCATGCAGGCCGATCAGCCAGTAGCCCGCATTTCCGAGCAGCTCGTGCCAGTGCTTGAACTGTTTGGCCAGGTCGGGATCGACAGACACCAGTGCCGGCAGGGCAAATTCAAAATAGGGCATCGGTTTGTCGCCTGCCGACAGCATCAGCCAGGCCAGTAACGGCGTGGCAATCATCAGCACATACAGCGCCAGATGCATCAGGTGCGAAACACCGGTCTGCCAGGTGGGCGGCGCCGGCGTGATGGGTGGGCGCGGGGTCAGCCGTCCGAGCAGACGGATCCAGACCAGGGCAAAAATACTCAAGCCGAACACACCGTGCAGCCCGAGAAAAAAACTCCTCCCCGTACTGCCACGGGGCAGCAACCCCTTGATTTCGATGCAGGCGTATACGCCGACAAACAGCGCCAGCATCAGCCAGTGCAGCGTGATAGACAGTTTTCCGTAACGTTGTGCCGTTGAATCGCGGGTCATGGTGGGCCTCGTGAGTGTCAGTCCAGGCTGGCGACTCATTCGCACAACCTGATCGAGCGCTACCCTGCCAGCCCAATCTTAAGCGAACCTGAAGACGACGTGATTTAACTTTTTTCTCACCTTCAGACTCCGTTAAGAAATGCTTCCGATACTCCTCCCAATCTTCCCCGGGAGGCGTCTTTCAATGCCCCATTCCTACTGGAACATCCCTTTGCCTCTGCAGTTCGGCCAAGCGGAAACACCGCAGATGAGCCTGGCCAGAGCGTTGCCGGATGACCCCCAGCGCAAATCGTTCGAAACCTATATCCAGCAACGTTTCCGCAAGGCCCACGGCGCCGACATCCGCCATTTCATGCCGGAGCTGTTCGGCATGAGCAATGACGCGGGTGAGCTCTGCGCAGTGGCCGGTGTGCGCCTGGCCAATGAAGGAGAGCTGTTTCTGGAGCGTTACCTGGACGAACCGATCGACCCGCTGATCAGCGCCGCGGCTGATCGCCCGGTGGAACGGGCCGGTATCGTCGAAGTGGGCAATCTGGCGGCCAGTGACACCGGCAGCGCACGAATGAGCATCATCGCCATCACCTACCTGCTGGCCATGGGTGGCCTGGAATGGGTGGCGTTTACCGGCAACATTGGCCTGGTCAACAGCTTCCACCGGCTCGGTTTGAAGCCAGTGACCCTGTGCGCCGCCGACCCGGCGCGACTGGGCGAGGACCGACACAGTTGGGGCAGCTATTACGAGAGCAAGCCTTGGGTGCACGTCGGCAATATCCGCGCCGGATTCATTCATTTGCGCAATATCGGACTGTTCGGTCGCCTGGGTTTGCCGACGTCCATGGAGGGGTTCAACCATGTCGCCTGAAATGCAACGATTCGACCGGATCCTGCGCCGTCACGCCGAAGAAAAACCCCTTGGCATCGCCTTGCGGGGCGATCAGTCGAAGCTGGACTACGCCACCCTCTACACCGAGGTGACGAGCCACCGACAGCGCCTGCGCGATGAGAACGTCAAGGTGGTCGCCTTGGCGCTGGACAATGGCGTCGAAGCGATGCTCTGGGACCTGGCCGCACTGTTTGAAGGCCTGACGTGCCTGACGTTGCCACCGTTCTTCAGCCCCGCCCAACGCAACCATTGTCTGGAGCAGAGCCAGGCCGAACTTGTGATCGCCGGGCCGGAGCTGGACAGCGACCTGCGAGCGAGCGGATATGAGCGCACCGGCGAGTTCTGGCGCCGCACCTTCAAGGGGCCCGAGCGGATGCCCGAAGGCACCGCCAAGCTGACCTTCACGTCCGGCACCACCGGCACACCGAAAGGCGTCTGCCTGAGTGCCGAGAGCATTCTGCAGGTGGCCCGCGAACTGGAACTGGCCAGCCGGCCCAGCCAGCCGCAGCACCACCTGGCCCTGCTGCCGCTGGCCATCCTGCTGGAAAACATCGGTTGTTATGCGGCGCTGTACGCGGGGGCGACCTTGAGCCTGCCCAGCCAGAAAACCCTGGGCATTCAGGGCGCCAGCGGCGTGGATGTACCGCGCTTGCTGGGGTGTCTGGCCGCCCGTGCACCGCAGAGTCTGATTCTGGTGCCGCAATTGCTGTTGATGCTGGTCAGCGCCGCCGAGCAGAAAGGCTTCGACCCACAACACCTGCGTTTTGCCGCGGTGGGCGGTGCGCGGGTTGCCACGGAGTTGCTGCAGCGGGCGCAACGCGTGGGCATACCGGTCTACGAAGGCTATGGTCTGTCGGAGTGCGCGTCAGTGGTCTGCCTCAATCGGCCGCAGGCATGTCGCCCCGGCAGCGTCGGCCGGCCCCTGCCCCATGTGCAAATTCGCCTGGCCGACGACGGTGAAGTGCTGATCAAGGGGTCGACGCTGCTCGGCTACCTGGGGGACGCACCGCACACCGATCAATGGTGGTCCAGTGGCGATCTCGGCGAATTCGACGCCGAGGGCTTCCTTTACCTCAAGGGGCGCAAGAAGCATCAGTTCGTCACCAGCTTCGGTCGTAACGTGAACCCCGAGTGGGTCGAGGCCGAATTGACCCAACGTCGTCATATCGCCCAGGCGTTCGTCTACGGCGAAGCCATGCCCCACAACCATGCGTTGCTCTGGCCCCATCGCCCCGACTGCCCGGACGAGCAACTGGCCGCCGCCGTGGCCGAGGCCAACGCGGACTTGCCCGACTATGCCCGGGTCCATCACTGGACCCGCCTGGATCAACCCTTCACCCCGGCCAATGGCCTGCTGACCGCCAATGGCCGCCCCCGCCGCGACGCCATTGTCGAGCGATACCGGGCACAACTGACCGAATCTGCGTTTTCAGAGGACACCGCATCATGAGTTTTTTTGACGCACTGCAAGAAGCCACCCACCAGGAACGCCATGAACTGTTCAACCTACCGGTCATTCGCGATGCCCTGGAGGGCAAGGTCAGCCTGGAAAGCTACCGGGCGTTCCTGACGCAAGCCTACTACCACGTTCGCCACACGGTGCCTCTGATGATGGCCTGTGGCGCGCGCCTGCCCTCACGCCTGGAATGGCTGCGGCAAGCGGTGTGCGAGTACATCGAGGATGAATACGGCCACGAACAGTGGATCCTCAACGACATCGAAGCCTGCGGTGGCGACAAATCCGCTGTCCGCGACGGTCGCCCTTCGCTCCCCATCGAGTTGATGGTGAGCTTTCTCTACGACCTGATTGCCCGGGGCAACCCGGTGGGTCTGTTCGGCATGGTCAACGTGCTGGAAGGCACCAGCATCGCCCTGGCCACCCACGCCGCCGGCAGTATTCGCGAACGCCTGGACTTACCGGAAAGCGCCTTCAGCTACCTCAGTTCCCACGGTTCACTGGATATCGAGCACATGCAGACCTACCGTCGCTTGATGAACACGCTGGACGACCCGGACGATCAGGCCGCCGTCATTCACGCCTCCAAGGTGGTGTACAAGCTCTACGCCGACATGTTCCGCGGTTTGCCACGTGACGAGGAGAACGCCCATGCGCCTGTCTGAAGCTCGTGTGGTATTGACCGGTGCCAGCGGCGGCATAGGCCTGGCCATCGCCACGGCCTTGTGCGACAGCGGCGCCCGGGTTTTGGCCGTGGCCCGGCATCGACAACCGTTGGAACCGTTGCTCGAGCGTTACCCCAATAACCTGTGCTGGATCGCGGCTGACCTGACGTCGCTCGCGGACCGCAACGAAGTTCTGGCCGAGGCCGAAAGCATCGGTGGCATCAACCTGTTGATCAATGCCGCCGGGGTCAATCATTTCGCCATGCTCGAACAACTCGATGACAGCGAGATCAACGCGATGCTCGCGCTGAATGTCGGTGCACCGATCTGCCTGACGAAAACCCTCTTGCCACTGCTCAAGCAGGCAACCAGCGCCATGGTGGTCAACGTCGGGTCAACCTACGGTTCCATCGGCTATCCCGGCTACGCCAGCTATTGCGCCACCAAGTTCGCGTTGCGCGGTTTTTCCGAAGCCCTGCGCCGGGAGCTGGCGGACACCCGGGTCAGTGTGCTCTACGTCGCCCCGCGTGCCACCCGCACCAGCATGAACAGCCCGGCGGCGCAGGCGCTCAACGATGCCCTGAAGTCCAACGTCGACGACCCGCAAACCGTGGCCGCCGCCGTGATTCACGCCATTGCCGGTGACCGTCGCGATTTGTACCTGGGCTGGCCGGAACGTTTTTTCGTGCGCCTCAACAGCTTGCTGCCCAATCTGGTGGACCGAGGCCTGCGCAAGCAATTACCACTGATCCGTAGCTTGAGTCAGAAGTCCGACAAGGAGAATCTCAAACCATGAACAAAATCGCCGCTTACCTGCTGCTGGGCGCCTTGAGCCAAAGTGCCTGGGCACTGGATGCCGCCGACGAGCAACGTCTGCTGGGCATTCAGCAAAACTGGGCACACATTCAGTACGAACTGCCCGAGGGCCAGCGAACCGCGGCTTTCGAAAAGCTTGCCGCCCAGGCCTCGACCTTCACCCAGGAGCGCCAGAGCGTCGCGGAAGCCTGGATCTGGTCCGGGATCGTTACCAGCAGTTGGGCCGGCGCCCAGGGCGGGCTTGGCGCACTGAGCAAGGTCAAGGAAGCCAAAGTCGACCTGGAAAAAGCCCTGGCCCTGGACCCCAAGGCGCAGCAAGGCTCGGCCTACACCAGCCTTGCCGCGCTGTATGATCGCGTACCCGGCTGGCCGATCGGCTTCGGCGACGCGGACAAAGCCGAGCAGTTGCTCAAAACAGCGTTGCAACTGAACCCCAATGGCATCGACAGCCTGTACTTCTGGGGCGATCACCTTTACCGTCAAAAGCGTTACACCGAAGCCAAGGCAGCCTTGCAAAAAGCCCTGCAAGCGGCGCCCAGACCGGGCCGCGAAACCGCTGATGCCGGTCGTCGCAAGGAAATCGAGGCATTGCTGGTGGACGTGAATAAAAAACTCGGCTGACAGGAGTCCGTGTGCGCTTACTACTGGTTGAAGATGACGTGGCTCTGGGCGAAGGCATCCATCAGGCCCTGAGCCGTGAGGGCTACACGGTCGATTGGTTGCAGGACGGCAACAGCGCCTTGCATGCGTTGCTCAGTGAATCCTTCGATCTGGCGGTCCTCGACCTTGGCCTGCCGCGCATGGACGGCCTCGACGTGCTGCGACGGCTGCGCGACAGCGGCTCCAACCTGCCGGTGCTGATCCTCACGGCCCGCGATGCCACCGAGGACCGCATCGCCGGGCTGGATGCCGGGGCCGACGATTACCTGATCAAACCCTTCGACCTGGCCGAGTTCAAGGCCCGCCTGCGGGCCTTGTTGCGGCGCAGCGCCGGCCGCGCGCAGATGCTGATCGAACACGCCGGCATCACCCTGAACCCCGGCACCCAGCAAGTCAGCTATAACGGCGAGCCGGTCGCCCTGACGCCCAAGGAATATCAACTGCTGCACGAACTGCTCTCGCCACCCGGCCGGGTGATCACCCGCGATCATCTGATGCAATTGCTGTACGGCTGGAACGAAGAAGCCGAAAGCAACACCCTGGAAGTGCACATCCATCACCTGCGCAAGAAATTCTCCACCGATCTGATCCGCACCATACGTGGGGTCGGTTACTTGGTGGAGGAGCGTCGATGACTTCGATCCGGCGTCGCACCCTGACGCTGATCATTGGCCTGATGCTCACCGGTCTCGCCGTGATCAGCGTGCTCAACCTGCATGACAGCAACCATGAAATTGCCGAGGTCTATGACGCTCAACTGGCCCAGAACGCCCGGATGCTGCAGGGCGTGATGCGCATGCCGCTGGCCAGTAAGCAACACGCCGAGCTGTATCAGGCGTTCAACCAGGCCCTGAGCGAAGCGGAGCCAAAGGTCGATGGCCATCCCTATGAAACCAAAATCGCCTTCCAGGTCTGGAACCGCAAGGGCGAGGTGTTGGTGCACACCGTCAGCGCCCCCTCATTCACCGCGCCGCCCGCCACGCCGGGCTTCAGCGACGTGGTGGACCTGAACAACCGCCACTGGCGCGCCTTCCTGCTCGAAGACAAACAGAATGAGCTGCGGATCTGGGTCGGTGAGCGCGACGACGTACGCGCGGATCTGGTGGATCGCATCGTGCGTCACACCCTGTGGCCGAACATATTGGGTAGCCTGGTGCTCGCGGCGATGGTCTGGATGGCCATTGGCTGGGGCCTCAAGCCCCTGGCCGACATGGCAGAGACCCTGCGGGCACGCCACAGTGGCTCGCTCGAGCCTTTGCACCTGACGCCCCTGCCGAGCGAACTCGAACCGATGCAGGCGGCACTCAACCGCATGCTGGCGCAGATTCAGGAAGTGCTCGGCCGAGAGCGGCGCTTCATTGCCGATGCCGCCCATGAAATGCGCACGCCCCTGGCAGTCTTGCGGGTGCACGCGCAGAACCTGATGGAGGCCGGCACCGAAGAGGAGCGCCACGAGTCCCTGGCGTTCCTGATCGCCGGCGTCGATCGCACCAGCCGCCTGGTCAACCAGCTGTTGACCATGGCCCGCCTCGAACCCAAGAACCAGACGCCGGCACTGCACGCTATCGACCTGACCGAAACCGTCCGTGACAGCCTGGTCCAGCTCACACCCTGGCTTCTGAGCAAACATCTGGAACTGGCCTTCGACGCCAGTGACCGCCCCTGCCAGGTCTTCGCCGACGCCGCCACCCTCGACATCGCGCTGAACAACCTGATCACCAATGCCGCGAACTTCTCCCCCGAGCACGGCGTTATTACCGTGCAGTTGAGTCAGGCCGATGGTTTCTACGCGCTGAGTGTCCTGGATCAGGGACCGGGTATCGACGAAGCGGATCGCGCACGTGTGTTCGAACGCTTCTACAGTCGTGGTAACGCCCAAGGCGCGGGACTGGGGCTGACAATCGTCAACACCATTGCCCATCGACTGGGTGGACGCATCACCCTGGTCAACCGACCTGAAGGCGGGTTGCAGGCAACCCTGACGATTCCGGATGCCCGGCCAATCAGTACTGCCTAGCGTCCCCTTGGGAGCCGTCCCTAGAGGGGGTTGGGGCCGAGCAACAAGCCCTGTTCCCGTTCACACAATTGCACCACGTAGTCCCACAACACGCGCAGCCGCACGGATTTGTGCAGCTCGCGGCGGGTGCTGATCCAGTAGCTGCGCTGGATGCTCTCCTCCGGCAGCAACGGCACCAGTCCGGGATCGGCGCCGGCCATGTAACACGGCAGCACCGCGATCCCCAGGCCCGCGCGCGCGGCCTGTTGCTGGGCGATGACGCTGGTGCTGTGGAACACCACCCGCGGGTTGCGGCAGAAGCTGTTGAGGAACATCAGTTCCTGGCTGAACAGCAAATCGTCGACGTAACCGATCCACGCATGCCGGCCCAGGTCTTCGCGGCTACGCAGCGCCGGCGAACGGTCGAGGTACTCCTGGCTGGCGTAAAGCGCCAGGCGATAGTCGGTGAGTTTGCGGGTGACCAGCATGTCGGCGGCCGGTCGTTCGAGGTGGATGCTGATTTCCGCCTCGCGGTTGAGGATGCTGACGAAACGGGGCACCGCCACCAGTTCCACCTCCAGCCCCGGATAGCGTTCGAACAGGCCATTCATGCGGCTGGCCAGGAACATGATGCCCAGTCCTTCCGTGACCCCGACCCGGATCTTGCCCAAGGGCGCCGTGGATTGGGTGATTTCCTCCTGGGCCAGCAGCGCGACGTTCTCCATGGCTTCGGCGTGCTTGAGCAGCGCCTCGCCGGCCGGTGTCAGCTCGTAACCCTGGGCATGCTGAACGAACAGCGCGGTGCCGAGGCTTTTTTCGATGGCCTCGATGTGCCGCGCGACGGTGGCGTGGGTCGTGTTCAAGCGCCGGGCTGCGGTCAACAAACGTCCGCTGCGCTGTAATTCGAGAAAAAACCGCAAGTCATTCCAGTCGAACATGAATCGTCCTTGTTTACAGGTGTTTAAAAACGCACAGCAGCTGCGTAAAAACTAACATTCTTTTGACGAAAGCTAACAACTAGGATGGATCAACAAGAACAACAACATGAGGTCAGGGATGCAGACTTCCCTTGATGAGTACGACTACATCGTGGTCGGGGCCGGCCCGGCCGGTTGTTTGCTGGCCAATCGGCTGTCGGCCAACCCGCAACACCGCGTACTGCTGCTCGAAGCCGGCGGCCGCGATAACTATGCGTGGATTCACATCCCGGTGGGTTACCTGTTCTGTATCGGCAACCCGCGCACCGACTGGTGCTTCAAGACCGAAGCCCAACCCGGCCTGCAAGGCCGAGCCCTGAGCTATCCACGCGGCAAAGTGCTCGGTGGCTGCTCCTCGATCAACGGCATGATCTACATGCGCGGCCAGGCGGGCGACTACGACAGCTGGGCTGCGGAGGGCAATCCGGGCTGGCGCTGGCAAGACGTCCTGCCGCTGTTCAAGAAAAGCGAAAACCACTTTGCCGGCGACTCGGCGTTTCACAGTGGTGCCGGCGAGTGGCGGGTCGAACGCCAGCGCCTGTCCTGGCCGATTCTCGATGCCTTCCGCAGCGCCGCCGAGCAAAGCGGCATCGCCAGCATCGATGACTTCAACCAGGGCGACAACGAAGGCTGCGGCTACTTTCAGGTCAATCAAAAGGCCGGGGTCCGCTGGAACGCGGCCAAGGCGTTTCTCAAGCCCATCCGCCATCGCCCCAACCTGACCGTGCTGACCGGCGTCGAAGTCGACCGCGTGCTGTTGGACAATGGCCGCGCTGCAGCGGTCGTCGCTCGCTGGCAGGATCAGGCCAGGACCTTCAAGGCTCGCAAGGAAATCGTCCTGAGCGCCGGTTCGGTCGGCTCGCCGAGCATCCTGCAGCGTTCCGGGATCGGCCCTCGCCCACTCCTGCAACGGCTGGGCATCGGCGTCGCGCATGAACTGGCCGGCGTCGGCGGCAACCTGCAGGATCACCTGCAATTGCGCCTGATCTACAAACTGGAAAATGCCCGCACCCTGAACCAGATCGCCGGCAGCCTGTGGGGCAAGATGGGCATGGGCCTGCGCTATCTGTATGACCGCAGCGGCCCGCTGTCCATGGCGCCCAGTCAGCTCGGCGCGTTCGCTCGTTCGGGGCCGGAGCAGACCTCGGCGAACCTGGAATATCACGTGCAACCGCTGTCGCTGGAGCGCTTCGGTGAACCGCTGCACGCCTTCCCCGCCTTCACCGCATCGGTCTGCGACCTGCGCCCGCAGAGTCGCGGCCGGGTGGAAATCCGCTCCGCCAACCCGCAGGACGCGCCGCTGATTCAACCCAACTACCTGAGCCATCCGGAGGACTTGCGCGTCGCGGCCGACGCCATTCGCCTGACCCGGCGCATCGTTGCCGCACCGGCCTTGAAGGCCTTCAAACCGGTGGAATACCTGCCCGGCGACCGCCTGCAAAGCGAAGAAGAGCTGCACGAAGCCGCCGCCCGGATCGGCACCACGATTTTCCACCCGGTCGGCACTTGCCGCATGGGCAATGACACGCACGCAGTGGTCGATGCCGAACTGCGCGTGCACGGCATCCCCGGCCTGCGCATCGCCGACGCCTCGATCATGCCGCGCATCACCTCGGGCAATACCTGTTCGCCCACGCTGATGATCGCCGAGAAAGCGGCACAACTGATCCTCAACCCCCACACAAGGAGCATCACCGAGACAAAGGAACGGGTCACACACCCGTGAACCCTGCACAAACGCGTACATCCGATACATCGAAGTAGCGGCGCCCGCCCACAAAGCCGGCGTCGACAGTGGAACAACAAAAACAATCACTGTGAGGGATACCGATATGTCAGAACACGTTCAGCCCCTGGAGAGCTTACGCAGCGTGCGTACCAGCCAGGACACCCAGAAAGTCATCTTCGCCTCCTCGCTCGGGACAGTCTTCGAGTGGTATGACTTTTTCCTCTACGGCGCCCTCGCGGCGGTGATCAGCAAGCAGTTCTTCGCCGGGGTCAACGACACCACGGCGTTCATCTTTGCCCTGATGGCCTTCGCCGCCGGCTTCATCGTGAGGCCGTTCGGCGCCCTGGTGTTCGGTCGGTTGGGGGACATGATCGGACGCAAGTACACCTTCCTCGCCACCATCGTCCTCATGGGCCTGGCGACCTTCTGCGTCGGCCTGCTGCCCAATTACGCGAGCATCGGCATCGCCGCGCCGATCATCCTCGTGGCGCTGCGCATGCTTCAGGGCCTGGCCCTGGGCGGCGAGTACGGCGGCGCCGCGACCTACGTCGCAGAGCACGCGCCCATCGGCAAACGCGGCTTCCACACCAGCTGGATTCAGTCTACCGCCACCCTTGGCCTGCTGTTGTCGCTGCTGGTGGTGCTCGGTTGCCGTTACTTCACGGGCGATCAGTTCGAAGTCTGGGGCTGGCGCATCCCGTTCCTGTTCTCGATCATCCTGCTGGGCATCTCGACCTGGATTCGCCTGAGCCTGCACGAGTCGCCTGCCTTCGTGAAAATGAAAGAGGAAGGCAAGCTCTGCAAGTCGCCGATCCGCGACTCCTTCGGTAAATGGGAAAACCTCAAGGTCGTGCTCATCGCCCTGTTCAGCATCAACGCCGGGCAAGCCGTGACCTTCTACGCCGCGCAGTTCTATGTGCTGTTCTTCCTCACCCAGTTCTTGAAAATGGACCCTGCCGTCGCCAACGGCCTGCTAATTGTCAGCGTGACCCTTGGTGCGCCGTTCTTCATCTTCTTCGGCTGGCTGTCGGACAAGGTCGGGCGCAAACCGGTGCTGATGATCGGCCTGCTGCTGGCCACCGCGCTGTACTTCCCGATCTTCAAGACCCTGGCCCATTACGCCAATCCGGCCATCGACCAGGCCAGCCGTCAGGCACCGATCACCGTGCTGGCCGACCCGGCCACCTGCACCTTTCAGTTCGACCCAGTGGGCAAGGCCAAATTCGACAGCCCGTGCGACAAGGTCAAAACCTTCTTGGTCAAACAGGGCTTGCCCTATACCAGCGCCGTGGCGCCGGCCGGCAGCACTGTGCAGGTCAGCGTTGGCGACGTGAAGATCGACGGGTTTGACGAAGCGGCATTGCGCGGCGCCGTCACCCTCGCCGGCTATCCGCAGCAAGCCGACATGCAGCAGATCAACAAACCGATGATCGTCGCGCTGATTGTCGCTCTGATCATCATTTCCGCGATGTGCTACGGGCCGCTGGCGGCGCTGATGGTGGAGCTGTTCCCGACGCGCATCCGCTACACCTCGATGTCCCTGCCCTACCACATCGGCAACGGCTGGTTCGGCGGTTTCCTGCCGACGGTGTCGTTCGCGTTGGTGGTGTACACCGGGGATATCTTCTACGGGCTGTGGTATCCGGTGGTGATCACCGGCGTCAGCCTGGTGGTGGGATTGATCTGTTTGCGCGAGACCCGCAACGTCGACCTGCACAAAAATTAAGGGAAGACCGTAACTAACGGTAGGAGCGAGCAGGCTCGCTCCTACCGGCATTGCGAACATCACTCGTCGAGCTCGACCACCTCAAATGTCACCTGGTCCGGATAGAACGCCACATACCCGCGAATCTGCTCCACCGACACCTTGGGGTTTTCGTAACTCCATACCGCATTAGCCCCTTCGTGCCCCGGCACCTGCAAACTGAAATAGCTGGCATCGCCCTTGTAAGGGCAATAGCTGGTGTGATCGGTGCGGGCGTAATACTGCTCGTCGATGTCCTCTCGCGGCACGTAATACACCGGCGGATAATTGGCCTCCAGCAGCACCAGGGCGCGCGAAGACGCGGCCACCTGGATACCGTGGAACTTCACCAGCAGACAGCCGGGTTGCTCGGCGATGGTGATGACAGGACTGGGACCGGTGCTTTTCATGGAGTTCGTTCCTCATGACGATGATTGACCCTGGGGGGGCGTGGCTTGCCCGCGACGGGCTGCCCGGCAGCCCCATGACCTGAGACCACGATCTATCAGGTATAACCCAAATTCCGCACTCACGGCCGCCTTGCAGCCGAACGGATCAGGCAAACCATTGCAACGCAAAACTGTACATCCATACAGATAAAGATTGCCCCCGCGTCCATCTCCCGCCATTCTGTGCACCTCTTCGGGCACTGATCGACGATGGTGGTTATGCGGCTGTACCTCTGTGAAAAACCTTCCCAGGCCAAAGACATTGCGGCTGTGCTCGGTGCCAGGCGCCGTGGCGATGGCTGCTGGCTGGGAACGGACGTCACGGTGACCTGGTGCATCGGCCATCTGCTGGAAACCGCGCCGCCGGATGCCTACGACGCACGCTACAAGCGCTGGGTGCTGGCGGACCTGCCGATCATTCCGGACAAATGGAAAATGACCGTCAAACCGCGCACGGCCAGTCAGTACAAGGCCGTCAAACGCCTGCTCGGCGAAGCCGACGAACTGATCATCGCCACCGACGCCGACCGCGAAGGCGAAATGATCGCCCGGGAACTGGTGGAGCATTGCCGTTATCGCGGGCCGATCCGCCGCTTATGGCTGTCGGCGCTGGACGACGCCTCGATCCGCAAGGCCCTCGCCGCCCTCAAGCCGGGCGCCGAAACCTTCAGCCTTTACCATTCGGCGCTGGGGCGTTCCCGGGCCGACTGGCTGATCGGCATGAACATGAGCCGGCTGTTCACCCTGCTCGGCCGCCAGTCCGGCTATCAGGGCGTGTTGCCGGTCGGGCGCGTGCAAACACCGACGCTGCGCCTGGTGGTGGATCGCGACCGCAGCATCGCCAACTTCGTACCGGTCGCCTACTGGGCCATCGATGTCCAGCTGCTGCATGACGGCACCGCGTTCACCGCGCAATGGCGGGCGGCCAGCGAGGTTTGCGACGATCAGGATCGCTGCCTGAACCAGGCGCTGGCCCAACGAGCGGCCGCTGCGATGACCGGTGCAGCGAGCGCCCGGGTGATCAAGCTGCGCACCGAACGCATGCGCGAGGTGGCGCCGCTGCCGTTCGACCTGGGCACCTTGCAGGAAGTCTGTTCGAAGAAGCTCGGGCTTGGCGCCCAGGAAACCCTCGACATCGCCCAGGCGCTCTATGAAACCCATAAAGTCATCACCTACCCGCGCAGTGACTGCGGCTATTTGCCCCTCAGTCAGCACACCGAAGCGCCGGGTATTCTGGCGGCGCTGCGTCAGGCCAACCCCGCGCTGAACGCCTTGCACGACCACCTTGAGCCCCAGCGGCGCTCACGGGCCTGGAACGATGCCAAGGTCAGCGCGCACCACGGCATCATCCCCACCGCCGCCGCGAAGAACCTCGAAAAACTGGCGGGCAAACAACGCGCGGTCTACACCCTGATCCGCGCACGCTACCTCGCCCAATTCCTGCCCAATCACGAATACGACCGGACCCAGGCCGACTTCGACTGCGCCGGGGAAGCCTTGCGTGCCGTTGGCAAGCAGATCGTCGAACCCGGCTGGAAACGTGCGTTGCCCGAAGCCCTTGCCCCGGCCAGGGGCCGTGAAGCACCGGCCCCGCAAACACTGCCCAACCTCAAGGAAGGCATTGATTGCGCAGTGGCCAACGTGCAGCTCAAGGACCTGTGGACGCAACCGCCCAAACCGTTCACCGAAGGCGATCTGATCAAGGCGATGAAGAACGTGGCCAAACTGGTGGAAGATCCGCTGCTCAAGCAAAAACTCAAGGACACCACCGGCATCGGCACCGAAGCGACCCGCGCCTCGATCATCCAGGGCCTGCTCGACCGTGGGTACCTGGTCAAGAACGGCAAGGCGCTGGCTGCCACCCCCGCCGCTTTCAGCCTGATCGACGCAGTCCCGCGGGCGATTGCCGATCCGGGCACCACGGCCATCTGGGAACAGGCGCTGGACATGGTGCAAAGCGGCGAAATGAGCCTTGAAGAATTCGTCACCAAACAAGCCGCCTGGATGAGCAAGCAGGTCAGCCGTTGTGCCGGCCTGAGCCTGACCATCAGCGGCCCGGCCAGCCCCGCCGGACGTGGCGCGACACCGTGGAAAAACAAGCGCAAGCCGGCCAAGCGTAAAGCAACGGCGGGCAGCAAGCGGACAGCAAAACCGGCGTGACAGCGCCGTTGTTCATGGGGTTCGACGAACACCGGGGCCCCGCCGTTGTAAGGGTGTTCACTTGAGCAAGCGGCGCACGCTCAGAGTGTCATGATCGGCCGCAGCAGTGCCTGCCCTTCGTAGAGCGCCGACAGATAACGCTCGCGCATGTCCTCGATGGTCATGCGCGACGCGTGCGTGGTGAGTGTGAGCGTCGCCTGCAACCGCCCTTCCCGATCGATCAGCGGCACGCTCAAAACCCGCATGCCCACTTCATATTCCTGATCCACCAGCACGTAACCGCGCTCTGCGGCCAAGGCTATTTCGCTGCGGATCTGCGCTTCGTCGGTCAGGGTGTAAGGCGTGACGGCCCGTGGCCGATTGCGCGCGAAATAGGCGGCAAGCGCCTCTTCGGCAAGGCTCGCCAGCCACAGCCGACCGCTGCCGGTGCAATACATCGGTACCCTCGAACCCGGGCGAATCGACATCGAAGTGATGTGGCTGTAGCGGCTGCGCACCACATGCACAATGTCATCGCCGTCACGCACGCCTACCGACACATGTTCCTGAGTGGTTCGCGCCACCTGCTCGACGATGGGCCGCAGCATGCGCGGCAATACCGCTGAATCGACATAGGCCTGGCCGATACGCAAGGTCTTGGCGGTCAGCCAGTAATAGCGGCCGTCGGTTTGCGCAAAGTCGTCATGCACCAGCGTCAGCAGAAAACGCCGGGCGGCGCTCTGGGTCATGTCGGCCATGCGCGCCACTTCCGGCACGCTCAAGCGCGGATGCTCCTGGGAAAACAGCTGCAACAGCGCCAGGCCTTTTTGCAGGCCGACGATCAAATCCCGCGAATGGATGGTGGGCTGTTTCATCGACTCGGACTCTTTATCACGCAAAGACTGCGATTATCGCACTGTCATTGCGATTATCAACGTATTCGCCCCAGGCTTTGATTGTTCGTCTTGTGGCCCGCTTGCAGTATCGGCCCCACAACACAGCCAATAAGCGGGTACATCTCATGATTCAGGGTTCGACTGAATTGGTCGCCATCGTCGGCTCACCGATCGCCCAGGTGAAATCGCCGGAAAACTTCAATCGCTGGTTCGCCGACCACCAGCAAAACGTTGCGATGCTGGCCATCGACCTCGCACCGACCGCCTTGCAGAACTTCATCCAGACCCTGCGCGGCTGGCAAAACATGCGCGGTTGCGTGGTGACCGTCCCTTACAAACAACTGTTGGCCAGCCGCCTGGACAGCCTCAGCGAACGCTCGGCAGCCCTGCGTTCGGTCAATGTGATCCGCCGCGAGGCCGACGGGCGGCTGGTGGGCGATATCGTCGACGGCGAAGGCTTTCTCAATGCTGCGCGCAAACACGCGTTCAATCCCAAGGACAAGCAGGCGCTGGTGATCGGCACGGGCGGCGTCGGCAGCGCGATCGCCTATTCGTTGTGCCAGGCCGGCGTCAGCCACCTGGTCATCAGCGACCTGAGCCAGGAGCGCGTCGAAGTGCTGGGCGAGCTGTTGCGCAGCGCCTTCCCGGAGATTGTGATCAGCGCCAATCCGCTGACACTGAAGCACTTTGATCTGGTGGTGAACGCTTCACCGGTTGGCATGGGCGCTGCCACCGATGACGGCCCGATGCCATTGCCGAGTGCGCTGATGGAAACCTTGAGCGCCACCGCTCTGGTGGCTGATGTCGTGACTTCGCCGCAGGTCACGCCCTTTCTCGCCTGCGCCCGACGCATGGGCTGCACGATTCAGACCGGGCCGGAAATGGCCCTGGCGCAACTGGGCAACCTCGGTCATTTCATGGGCGTGACGCCGCTGGAAATCTGAACATCCAGCCACGTCCTCAACAGGCAATAGACAATGAACACTACGACTTCCCTGCCCGCTGCCAACGCCGACCTGACCTATGACGTGATTGTCCTGGGCAGCGGCGCGGCCGGTTTCGCCGCCGCCGTGACGGCCAGTTGCCGGGGCCTCAAGGTCTTGCTGGTGGAAAAGACCGAGGCATTTGGCGGTACGTCGGCGATTTCCGGTGGCGCGGTCTGGCTGCACGATACCGATCAGGCCCGGGCCGCCGGGCATCACCTGCCCGCCGAGCAGATGCGCCGTTACCTCAAGGAGGTCATCGGCGCCGGCTACAACCCGGAACTGATCGACGCCTTTATCGAACAGGGTCGCGAAGCCCTGCACTACCTGGAAACCCACAGCGAACTGAGTTACAGCCTGCGGCCGCTGTCGCCCGACTATTACCCCGACCTGCCCGGTGGCACACAAACCGGCCGAGCGCTGGAAATCGACGAATACGACGGGCGTCGGCTGGGCGAGCATTTCAAGCACCTGAAACGGCCACCGGACGGCATGCTGCTGTTCGGCGGCATGATGGTCAATCGTGTCGATATCCAACACTTCCTCAGTTTCAAGCGCTCGGCAAAATCCCTCTGGCACTGTCTCAAACTGATGGGGCGCTACGCCGTCGACCGGCTCAGCCATCCACGCGGCACCCGCCTGACCGTGGGCAATGCCTTGATCGCGCGCCTGGCCAGCACCGCCTTCGCCAATGGCGTCGACCTCTGGCTGCAAGCGTCGGCGGAGTCGTTGATCGTTGAACAGGGAACGGTCAAGGGCGTGCGAATTGCCTGGCGCGACGCGACCCGTGTGGTGTGGGCGCGCGGCGGCGTCGTGTTGGCCACGGGTGGTTTTGCCGCTGGCGACCAGGCCGCCGGGCAGCGGCCGGCCACCGACTCGGAGCACTGGACCATGTCACCGCCGGCCAACGTCGGTGACGGACATCGCCTGGCCGCGTCGGTCAACGCGGCCATCGGCGACCACCTCTCGGCGAACTTCTTCTGGGCGCCGGTCTCGGTGCTGCACAAGGCCGACGGCAGCGTCGAACGCTTTCCGCACCTGGTCACCGACCGCGCCAAGCCGGGCGTGATCGCGGTCAACCGCGCCGGGCGCCGTTTCGTCAATGAGTCCGACTCCTACCACTGTTTCGTCGAAGGCATGTTCGCCAACGGCGGCGCCAACGCGCCCTGCTGGCTGATCTGCGACAGCGACGCCATGAACAACTACGGCATGGGACTGGCCCGTCCACGGCCGGTCGACAACAGCGCACTGATTGACGCCGGTTACCTGCTGCGCGCCGACAGCCTTGCCGAACTGGCCCGGATCGCCGGCATCGATGCGTCCGCCCTGGCGCAGACCCTGGCGCAATACAACGCCGATGCCGAACACGGTGTCGACCGCCAGTTCGGCAAGGGCAGCACGGCCTACAACCGGTACATGGGTGATCCGCTGCACCAGCCCAATCCGTGCCTCAAGCCGTTGCGCAAGGCGCCGTTCTACGCCGTCCGTTTGTTTACCGGCGACCTTGGCTCGGCCCGCGGGCTGGTCACCAACGGCAAGGCCAGGGTGCTGGATCGCAGCGGCGCACCGATTCCCGGCTTGTACGCCGCCGGCAACGAAATGAATTCGATCATGGACGGCACCTACCCCGGCCCCGGCATCACCCTGGGCCCCGGCATCACCTTCGGCTACCTCGCCGCCAGCGACATCGCCGGCCGGCTCGATCAACACCCCACACAACCATCCCGCACTGGAGAACAGCATGTATTACGAACTGCGCACCTACACGATTAAACCGACCAGGCTCGGCGACTGGCTGTCCCTGTACAAAAGCGCCGCACTGGCCGTCCAGCAAGAGCACCTGGGCAACCTGATCGGTTTCTTCACCACTGAAATCGGCGAAGCCAATCAAGTGGTGCACATCTGGGGCTACACCAGCCTTGACGATCGCATGGCCCGCCGCAACGCCATGGCGGCCGATCCGCGCTGGCAGGCGTTCGCACAGCAGAACAAGGAACTGGACGCCGTGGTGACCCTGGAATCACGACTGCTGCGCCCGACAGACTTCTCCCCGCTCAAGTAAACCCGGTCGCGCCGCTTCGATGTTCGAAGCGGCCCTCATCCTTTCTCGCGGTAATCCCCATGCACATCAGCAATCCCCTGCTTTGTGACGTTCTGGTCATTGGCTCCGGCGCCTCCGGCCTGGCGACGGCGGTGACCGCCGCTGAACTCGGTTTGGACGTCATCGTGGTGGAAAAAGAGCCGCAACTGGGCGGCACCAGCGCCTGGTCCGGCGGCTGGCTGTGGATCCCGCGCAATCCGCTGGCCATCGCCGACGGCATCGTCGAAGACCCTGAACAAGCGCGTATTTATCTGCGTCGGGAACTGCACAACGAAGCGCTCGACGCGCGTGTAGAGATGTTCCTCGAACAAGGGCCGAAGATGGTCGAATTTTTCCAGCGCCATACCGAGGTGCAGTTTTTCTCCGGCAGCAAAATGCCGGACTTTCACGCCAGCGAAGGCCACGCCAAAGGCGGGCGCTCGGTCTGCGCACAACCCTTCGACGGTCGTCGACTCGGGCCCTGGATCAACAAGCTGCGACGCCCGCTCGACCTCATCAGCCTGTATGGAATGGGCATCGCCGGCGGCACCGACCTCAATCATTTCCTCAATGCCCGGCGCTCGCCGTCTTCGCTGCTTTACAGCGCCAGGCGGGTGTTGCGTCATACCCGCGACCTGCTGCGGCATGGTCGAGGCATGCACCTGGTCAATGGCAATGCCCTGGTCGCCCGCCTGCTCAAAAGCGCAGTGGACCGCCAGGTGCGCCTGTTCACTGACACCCCCGTGCGCACGCTGCTACGCGAGGGCGACCGGGTGGTGGGGGCGCGTGTTGAATCCGCAGGGCAACGGATCGATGTTCACGCCCGGCGAGGTGTCGTGCTGGCTTGTGGTGGCTTCCCCCACGATCAGCGGCGCATCGCGCAGTTGTTCAAGCACGCGCCCAATGGCACCGAACATTTGAGCGCGGCGCCCAAGGGTAATACCGGTGACGGACTGCGCCTGGGCGAAAGCGTGGGTGGATGCGTTGCAACCGGATTGCCCCATGCCGCTGCGTGGGCACCGGTATCCCGAGTGCCACGGGAGGACGGTGGTTTCAGTGGTTTTCCCCACCTGATGGAACGGGCCAAACCCGGTTTCATCGCCGTGCGTCAGGATGGTCGGCGCTTCGTCAACGAGGCCGACTCCTACCACGACTATATGTGCGCGCTGTTCAACGCCTCAGGTGCGCAAGAAGCCCCGGTGTCCTGGCTGATCTGCGATCACCGCGCCCAGCGCCGCTATGGGCTGGGCTGGTCGAAACCCTTTCCGTTTCCGACAGCGCCCTATGTACGCGGCGGCTACCTGTTCAAAGCCCGGACCTTGAGTGAGCTGGCACACCAATGCGGTATCGACGCGCAACAACTCGAAGCCACCGTCAATGCCTTCAACCAGGGTGCAGAGCAAGGTCGAGACCTGCTGTTTCAGCGTGGAGCGTCGCTGTACAACAAAGCGCAGGGGGAAGCACTGCACGAGCCGAACCCGTCCCTGGGCAGCCTGCGCGAAGGGCCTTTCTATGCCGTGAAACTGGTCCCCGGCAGCCTCGGCACCTTCGCCGGCCTGAACACCGACGCCTGCGCCCGCGCCCTCGATGAACACGGCACGCCGATCCCGGGGCTGTTTGCCGTGGGCAATGACATGAACAGCATCATGAACGGGTACTACCCAAGCGGCGGCATCACCCTGGGGCCGGGCATGACGTTTGGGTACATCGCAGGAAAAACACTGGCCGGTCAGCCAGCGCAGGCGTAAGGCACCTCCGGCTTGTCGAGGCGGATATCCGACGCTTCTACAAGCCGGGCAAACGCCCGGCAAATAAACCCAAGGGATGCTTTTCAGGCAACCATCAGAAAAACGCCTGGATACCGGTCTGCGCACGACCGAGGATCAGCGCATGCACATCGTGGGTGCCTTCGTAGGTATTGACCACTTCCAGATTGACCAGATGGCGGGCCACGCCAAATTCGTCACTGATGCCGTTACCGCCCAACATATCCCGCGCCAGGCGCGCGATCTCCAGCGACTTGCCGCAGCTGTTGCGCTTCATGATCGAAGTGATTTCAACCGCGGCCGTGCCTTCGTCCTTCATCCGCCCCAGGCGCAGGCAACCCTGCAAGGCCAGGGTTATTTCGGTCTGCATGTCTGCCAGCTTCTTCTGGATCAACTGGTTGGCAGCCAAGGGGCGACCAAACTGGATGCGATCCAGCACGTACTGGCGCGCAGTGTGCCAACAATCTTCAGCCGCACCGAGCGCGCCCCAGGCGATCCCGTAGCGTGCCGAGTTCAGGCAGGTGAACGGCCCGCGCAGACCGCGCACTTCAGGGAAAGCGTTCTCTTCAGGGCAGAACACGTTATCCATGACGATTTCGCCGGTAATCGATGCACGCAGCCCGACCTTGCCATGGATCACCGGCGCGCTCAGGCCCTGCCAGCCTTTCTCCAGGACGAAGCCACGAATCTGCCCTTCATCGTCTTTGGCCCAGACCACGAAGACATCGGCGATCGGGCTGTTGGTGATCCACATCTTGTTCCCGGTGAGGCGGTAGCCGCCTTCGACTTTTCTCGCCCGGGTAATCATCGAGCCCGGATCGGAGCCGTGGTTCGGTTCGGTCAGGCCGAAGCAACCGATGTAATGACCGCTGGCCAGCTTCGGCAGGTACTTCTGTTTGGTGGCTTCGTTACCGAACTCGTTGATGGGCACCATCACCAGGGAGGACTGCACGCTCATCATCGAGCGATAGCCAGAGTCCACGCGCTCGACTTCCCGGGCAATCAGGCCATAGCACACATAGTTCAGACCGCTGCCGCCGTAGATCTCGGGTATGGTGGCGCCGAGCAAGCCGGTCTCGCCCATCTCGCGGAAGATAGCCGGGTCCGTCTGCTCATGACGAAAAGCCTCCAGCACCCGGGGCGCGAGCTTGTCGGCGGCGAACTGTTGGGCACTGTCGCGGACCATGCGCTCTTCTTCGGTGAGTTGCTGATCCAGCAGCAGTGGGTCGATCCAGTTGAAGCTTGCCTTGTTGGCCATGGGTAATTCTCCGGGTTCGTTCTTGTGATGTTTGTTAGTCGACGCGTTCAATTACGCAGGCAATGCCCTGGCCCAGTCCAATGCACAAGCTGACCAGGGCGAAGCGCCCGTTGCTGCGTTCCAGTTGACGCACCGCGCTGTAGGCCAGACGGGCACCGGAAGCACCGAGCGGGTGACCGATGGCAATGGCACCACCGTTGGGGTTCAGGCGCGAATCATCGAAGGCCACGCCGAGTTGTCTGGCACAGCCGAGCACTTGCGCGGCAAACGCTTCGTTGATTTCGATCAGGTCCATGTCGGCCAGGCTCAAACCTGCACGCTGCAAGGCCTTGGTGCAGGCCGGCACCGGGCCAAGGCCCATCAGGCGCGGTTCGACACCGGCCACGGCACCGGCCAGGATGCGTGCGCGCGGCTTGAGGCCGGCCTTCTCACCGATGGCGCGCGAGCCAATCAGCAGCGCAGCCGCGCCATCGTTGATGCCCGAGGCGTTGCCGGCGGTAACAACGCCGCCGTCAAACAGTGGTTGTAGGCCTGACAGCGCTTCGAAGTTGCTTTGTGGACGCGGATGCTCGTCACGGTCGACGATCTTCGGCGGCTGCTTGCGCCCTGACGGCACTTCGATCGGCAGAATTTCACCGGCCTGGAAACCGTCCCGCACCGCCGCGTCAAACAGCATCTGACTGCGAGCGGCGTAGGTGTCGGCTTCTTCGCGAGTGATGCCCAGTTCATGAGCGACGTTGTCCGCCGTCTGCGGCATCGAATCGGCACCGAACCCGGACTCTACCTTCGGGTTGGGAAAGCGTGCTCCGAGGGTGCTGTCGTAGACATGGAAGTCACGGGACCAGGCACTTGTCGCCTTGGCCACCACGAACGGCGCACGGCTCATGCTCTCCACGCCGCCCGCAATAAACAGCTCGCCTTCGCCGCAGCGAACGGCGCGGGCAGCATCCAGTACAGCCGCCAGGCCAGAGCCGCAGAGACGATTGACGGTCAAACCGCCAACGGCCGTCGGCAAGCCGGACAGCAGCGCAACATGGCGCGCCAGGTTGCGCCCGTCCTCACCGGCCTGGCTGCTGCAGCCGGCGATCAAGTCTTCATAGTCGCGCACCTCAAACGGGTTACGCGCCACCAGCGCGCGCACCACAGAGGCCAGCAGGTCATCGGGACGCACACCGGCCAACGCGCCACCGTGGCGACCGAAGGGTGAACGCAGGCCATCGTAGATATAAGCCGTCATGCTGGGTCCTCGGGGGTGGTCAGGGGCAGGCCGAGCTGGACCCGGCGACGCAGCCAGGGGCTGACCCGATAGCGCGGATCCTGATACAGCTCATGCAGTTGGTGCAGGATCTGCTGGATCTGCAACGCACCGTAATGGTCGCCAAAACCCAGCGGACCATGGGGGTAACCGAGGGCCAACTGCACCGCACGGTCCAGGGTCGCCGGCTCGGCGATGCGACGCTGGGCAATCTCGCAACCCAGGTTGACGATCCCGGCTAGCACGCGCTGGGCGATGAAGCCCGGCGAGTCATTGATGACTTCCACCGGCACGCCATCGACGCCCAGGGCCTGGCGTGCTTGCGCCAGCAACTGTGAGTCGAGCGCCGGTTGGCGCATCAACACGCGACGCGTGTCGAAACCAACGAAGGTTTCCAGCGCCAGGCTGCGTTGCGGTGGCAGTCGCTTGCGGGCGATCACGCGGCTGGCATCCTCGCCCAAAGGCGTGACCAGGCAGATGGCGTTCGCACTCGGTTGATCGCCCTGCTCCAGCACCACGCCAGCAGCGGACAGCACCGCGGCGATCCGTTCGCGCATGGCCGAGTCGTCGCAGTCCAGCCAGAACGGCTGGGTGATCGCCACCTGCGGCGGCGACTGCTCTGCTTGCTCGACCACACGACCGTCCTGGTAGCGATAAAAGCCCTGCCCGGTCTTGCGCCCCAGCAAACCACTGGCCAGACGCGGTGGCACCAGTGCCGACGGGGTGTAGCGCGGGTCCTGGTAAAACTGCGCGTGTATCGACTCCATCACCGCATGGGAAATGTCGAGGCCAACCAGGTCGAACAGTTCGAACGGCCCCATGCGAAAGCCGAGGCTGTCCTTGAGGATGCGATCGATCTGCGCCGGGGTGGCAATCCCCTCGCCGAGGATACGCAAGGCCTCCGGACCGAAGGCCCGCCCGGCATGATTGACCAGGAAGCCCGGTGAATCAGGCGTTGTCGCGGCAAAATGCCCAGCGTGCCCGGCCAGCGCCGCCAGGCGCTGAACCACCTGCGGGTCGGTCAGTTCACCACGCACCACCTCGACGATTTTCATCAATGGCACCGGGTTGAAAAAGTGAAACCCGGCCACCCGCTCTGGATGTTTGCAGGCACTGGCTATCAGGCTCACCGACAAGGATGAAGTGTTGGTCGCCAGCACCGCGTCGGCCCTGACCACTTGTTCCAGCGCACGGAACAACCCCTGCTTGGCCTCAAGGTTTTCAACAATCGCCTCGATCAATAAATCGCAATCGGCCAAGGCTTCAAGGCTGATGGCCGGGCGCATGCAAGCCAGCGCGCTCGCCAGCGCTTCGTTGCTCAACTTGCCCTTGGCGGCGGAGCGCTCCAGCACGGCCCGATTGGCTTGCAGCGCCTCCTGCGTCGCTTCGCTGCGACTGTCATACAGCAACACCGGAACGCCAGCGGTGGCGAACAACTGGGCGATCCCCCGGCCCATCGCGCCGCTGCCGATCACACCGATCTGTTTGAACGTATTCACAAGCACCTCCTCAAATCGCCCGTTCCAGTTCCGGCACGGCGTCGAACAGATCCGCCACCAGGCCGTAGTCGGCGACCTGGAAGATCGGCGCCTCTTCGTCCTTGTTGATCGCCACGATGACCCTGGAATCCTTCATGCCGGCCAGATGCTGGATGGCACCCGAGATGCCCACCGCGATGTACAACTGCGGCGCGACGATCTTGCCGGTCTGACCGACTTGCATGTCGTTGGGTACAAAACCGGCATCGACGGCGGCACGCGATGCACCCACGCCCGCGCCAAGCTTGTCGGCCAGCGCATAGAGGTGTTTGAAGTTGTCGCCGTTCTGCATGCCACGGCCACCCGACACAACAATCTTCGCGGCGGTCAGCTCCGGGCGATCGGACTTGGCCAATTCTTCACTGACGAAGACCGACTGACCGCTGTCGGTGACCAGGGCGAGCGCTTCGATGACGGCGTTGCCCCCTTCGGCGGCAGCGGCATCGAATCCGGTGCCGCGCACGGTGATCACCTTCACGCTGGCAGAGGACTGCACCGTCGCGATGGCGTTGCCCGCATAGATCGGGCGCTTGAAGGTATCGGCGCTTTCGACCGCGATGATCTCGGAGATCTGGTCGACGTCCAGTGCGGCGGCGACGCGCGGCAGGATGTTTTTGCCATTGGACGTGGCGGCAGCCAGGATGTGGCTGTAGCTGTCAGCCCCGGCTTCTTGAACAAGCGCGACGATCAACGGCGCGACGTTTTCCGGCAACCCGTGCGCGTAGGCAGCGTTGTCGGCCAGCAGCACTTTCGTCACGCCTGCCACCTTCGCCGCGGCCTCTGCCGCGGCGCCCGCGCCCTGACCGGCGACCAGCACATGAATATCGCCGCCGATCTGCTGCGCAGCCGTCACGGTGTTGAGGGTGGCAGCCGCCAGTGCTGCGTGGGTGTGTTCAGCGATAACCAGGATAGCCATTAGATTACCTTCGCCTCGTTCTTCAGTTTTTCGACCAGTTCGGCCACCGACTTGACCTTGATCCCGGCGCTACGCGCGGCCGGTGCTTCGACTTTCAGGGTCTGCACGGTGCCCGCGCAACTGACGCCCAGGGCACTCGGGGTGAGCACCTCCAGCGGCTTCTTCTTGGCCTTCATTATGTTGGGTAGCGACGCGTAGCGCGGCTCGTTCAGGCGCAGGTCGGTGGTGACGATGGCCGGCAGTTTCAGGGAAACCGTCTGTGCGCCGCCGTCGATTTCGCGGGTCACGGCCACGCTGTCGCCGCTGATGGCGACTTTCGAAGCGAAGGTGCCCTGACCGTAGCCGCTCAATGCCGCAAGCATCTGGCCGGTCTGGTTGTTGTCGCTGTCGATGGCCTGTTTGCCGAGGATCACCAACTGAGGCTGTTCCTTGTCGACAACCGCTTTCAACAGCTTGGCAACGGCCAGGGACGTCAGATCTTCGGCGGATTCGACCAGGATGGCGCGGTCGGCACCCAGCGCCAGCGCGGTGCGCAGTTGCTCCTGTACCGCACTGCTGCCGATGCTGACGACCACCACCTCGGTGGCAATCCCTTGTTCTTTGAGGCGCACCGCTTCTTCCACGGCGATTTCGCAGAAGGGGTTCATCGCCATCTTGACGTTGGCAAGGTCAACGCCGGAGTGGTCCGCCTTCACGCGAACCTTGACGTTGAAATCAACCACACGTTTTACCGCAACCAGTACTTTCATAGTGTGTTCCCGTGTTAGTGCAGTGATCGGTCAGGCGCTGTGCAGCAGCTCGGCGTAGGCCTGCAAATGGTGATCGTCATCGCCCAATTGATGACCCAGCATCACCAGGCGCTTGGCGTGATGGGCCAGGCTGTACTCCCAGGTCATGCCGATACCACCGTGCAACTGGATCGCTTGCTCGGCGATCAGGCGTGCGGCGCGGACTACCACGAACTTCGCGGCGGCCAGTTGCCGGCTACGTTCGTCGCCGTCGGCTTGATCAGCCACACAGGCGGCAAGGATGGCCATGGAGGTGGCCATTTCCAGCTCGCCGCACATGTCGGCCATGCGATGCTGCAGCACCTGGAATTTGCCGATTGGCGTGCCGAACTGCTTGCGCGTCTTCAGGTAGTCGAGGGTCAGGCGAAAGGCTTCCTGCATGCCGCCGACGGCCTCGGCGCACTGCCCGGCAATGGCCCGACCCTGCTGATAACGCAACGCCGGCAAGGCTTCGCCGATGTCACCGAGCAAAGCACCCCGGGACACAAAGACATCGTCGAGAATCAGATCACTGGCTCGCGGGCCATCGATGCAGGGGTAATCGCGACGCTGCAACCCATGGGCTTGCGCCTCGACCAGAAACAGGCTGATGCCCTGTTCGCAACGTGTATCACCGCTGGTTCGTGCCGACACCAGGATCAATCCCGCACTGGCCGCGCCCACCACGCAGATCTTGCGCCCGGACAGGCACCAGCCACCCTCGACCGGGCGCGCCTGGGTCTGCACATCGTGCAGCTGGTAATGGCTTTGCAGTTCCTCCAGAGCCACCGCCAGTTGCAGTGAGCCTTCGGCCACCCGCGGCAGCAGGTCTGCCTTTTGGCTGGCATCACCGAGTTGTTGCAGCAGGCCGGCCGCGTGAATCTGCGACTGCAGGAAGGGCTCCAGGCACAGGTGGCGACCGAGCTCGGTCATGATCAGCAGGTTGTCCACGCCGCTGCCACCGAAGCCGCCATGTTCCTGGGCAATCGGCACCGAACACAGGCCCAGTTCTGCCATGTGGTTCCAGAACACCGGGCTCATGCCGGCTTCGCTGTGGTAATAGCCTTCGCGGGCTTCGAAGCTGTAGTGGTCGCGGGCCAGTCGGGCCACGGTGTCTTGCAGCATTTGCTGCTCGGAGCTGAGTGTGAAGTCCATTGCGTGCCTCCTTAAAGCTCAAGAATCATCTTGGCGATGATGTTCTTTTGAATTTCATTGGAGCCGCCGTAGATAGACAGCTTGCGAAGGTTGAAATACTGGCTGGCGGGGGCGGCGCTGTAGTCGCTGTGCAGCGAAGTGCCGGTAAAGTCGTCGGTCAATTGCGCTTCGACGAAAGGCAACGCCTTGGCGCCCAGCGCCTTGCGCAACAGGTGACTGATGGCCTGGCGAATTTCCGAGCCTTTGATTTTCAGGATCGAGCTTTCGGCACCGGGCACACCGCCGGCCTGGGCAGCAGCGAGGATGCGCAAGGTGCTCATCTCGATGGCCAGCAGCTCAATCTCCACCTCGGCGACCTGCAAGCGAAACTGCGGGTCCTGCAGCAACGGCCGACCGTTGCGCAACTCCTGCCGGGCGACCGCTTTGAGGTGCGCCAAGGCTGCCTTGGATTGGCCGATGCCAGCCTGCCCGGTGCGCTCGTGGGTCAGCAGGTATTTGGCGCAGGTCCAGCCCTGGTTCTCTTCGCCCACCAGGTTTTCCACTGGCACGCGGACGTTGTCGAAGAACACTTCGTTGACCTCATGCTCTCCCTCGAGCGTGATGATCGGGCGAACGCTGATGCCCGGCGTGGTCATGTCGATCAGCAGGAAGGAAATGCCCCGCTGCTGCCGGGCTTCGCTGTCCGTGCGCACCAGGCAGAAAATCATGTTGGCGTGCTGGCCGAGCGTGGTCCAGGTCTTCTGGCCATTGACCACATAGTGGTCGCCCTCGCGCACGGCACGGGTCTTGAGGCTGGCCAGGTCCGAACCGGCACCCGGTTCCGAGTAGCCCTGGCACCACCAGTCTTCTCCGCTCAGGATGCGTGGCAGGTAATGCGCCTGCTGCGCTGGGTTGCCGAATTTCATGATCACCGGCGCAACCATATTGACGCCGAAGGAGATCAGGCGCGGCGCACCGAAGGCGGCGCACTCCTGCTCGAAAATGTGTTTTTGCACCACGCTCCAACCGGTGCCACCAAAGGTCACCGGCCAATTGGCCGCGTACCAGCCACGCCGGGCAAGGATGCGCTGCCAGCGTTGGTGGTCGTCCTTGCTCAGACGCTTGCCCAGGCGAACGCTATTGGCGATGTCCGCCGGCAGCGCGTCACGAAGGAAAGCACGCACCTCGGTGCGGAACTCAAGCTCGGCGGGTGTGTAGTGGATGTCCATGCAAAGTCCTCGGTCGATGGTCAGGCCAACACCAGGCTGGCCGCAGGTTCAGCGTTGGCCGTTCTTGGCTGTCTGGCGCCGGGCAAAGAAATCTTCGATCAGCGCTGCACGTTGGGGCGATGCCATGCATTCGAGAAACAGCGCGCGCTCGCGCTGCAACCCTTCGATCAATGGCATATGGATCGCCGCTTCGATCGCAGCGAGGCAGCGCGGTGCCGAGAACGAATCAGCCTGGGTGCGGCCGATTTCGCTGCGCCGGGCCGCAATCAATGCACTGGCCTCGGCAGACGTCGTTGGTATCGTCATCTGGCCGACGCGCCGCACGCCCACCCGCTCGGCCAACAGGTGCCGCGCATGCGCAAGGCCTGCAACCAGAGGCTCATCGTCGAACAGTGCGTCGACAAGACCGAGCTCCAGTGCCCGGGTTGCCTCGATCGGCTCGCCGCCGATGATCATGGCCAGCGCGCTTTGCACACCCACCAAGCGCGGCAGGCGTTGGCTGCCGCCGCCCCCGGGCAGCAAACCCAGACGGGTTTCCGGCAGGCCGAACCGGGTGGCACGGTGAGCGATGCGGTAGTGACAGCCCAGCGCGACTTCCAGCCCGCCACCCAGCACTGAGCCGTGCAACACCGCCAGCGAGGGCTTGCTGCCGTTCTCGATGGCCAGGGTCAGTTCCTGCAGGATCGGCGCCTGGGCCGGTTGGCCGAACTCGCGAATATCGGCACCGGCAATAAAGGTCTTGCCTGCGCAATAGAGCATGATCAACTCGACCTGCCCGTCCCGCTCGGCCGCCATGAACGCTTGCAACAGCCCGACGCGCACGGCGTGACCGAGGGCATTGACCGGCGGGTTGTCGACCCGGATCAAGGCCACGCCCGCCTCGCGCGTCATTTGTACGACTGAAGTCATCGGACAGCTCCTCTTTTTATAGTTATGCGGCTTGCCAATCGATCGCGTTTCTCAGCGATGGGTCCATACCGGCTGGCGCTTCTGAGCGAAAGCCTGCATGCCCTCCTTCTGGTCCTGACTGGCGAAACTGGCGTGCATCAATCGCCGCTCGAACTGCACACCCTCGGCCAGGGTGGTTTCGAAGGCACGGTTGACCGCTTCTTTGTTGAGTTTCACCGCGATCGCCGGGTGAGCGGCAATCTGCGCGGCCACGGCCAGGGCTTCATCCAGCAGGTCTGCCAGGGGCACCACGCGACTGATCAAGCCGCAGCGCTCGGCCTCATCGACTTCCATGAAGCGCCCGGTCAGGCACAGATCCATGGCCTTGGCCTTGCCGATGGCGCGGGTCAGGCGCTGGGTGCCGCCGGCACCGGGCAACGTGCCGACCTTGACTTCGGGCTGGCCGAATCGAGCGTTGTCGGCGGCGATGACCATGTCGCACATCATCGCCAACTCGCAGCCCCCGCCCAGCGCCAGGCCGGCAACCGCGGCGATCACCGGCTTGCGGCATCGGGTGACGGTCTCCCAGTTGGCCGTGACGAAATCCTCCAGGTACACATCGGCAAACCCCTTGAACTGCAATTCGCTGAGATCAGCACCGGCCGCGAAGGCTTTGTCGTTGCCGGTAATGACGATGGCCCGAATCCGCTCATCGGCCTCGAAGGCCAGCAGCGCCTGGCCCAGCTCGGTCATCAAGGTGTCATTGAGGGCGTTATGGACAGCCGGGCGATTCAAACGGATCAGGCCGACGGCTGCACGCTGCTCGACAAGGATATTCAGGAAAGCCATGTCACCTACCTCTTGTTGTTCGGTATGGGTTTCGAATATATCCACAGAAAAAATTAAAGACAACATGTTGACATATTAATTTTGAAAGCCTTATCTTCAGCTCATCGAAAGGGCAATACCAGATCGTAAGAAAACAACAATTCCAACCCTTAAGAGTCGATACTTATAAATGAACACCTGGACAGCCACACCACCAGATCGTCATCCGGAAGCGTCCTCCACAAGCGCTATCAGTGACATGATCATTACAGATTACTGGGGTATACAGGTTGCACGAGGCCAAGGTCGCCGCGCCCTGTCGAGCTACCAGGCTGGCGAGAACAATCCTGTCTCGTTTACCTACGGCGAACTGGATGCCGTGGTCACCCGCATGGGTGCCGGCCTGGCCGCCCTGGGTGTGGGAAAAGGCAGTGTGGTGTCCTGCCAGTTGCCCAACGGCTGGCAGATGACAGCCTTGTTCCTGGCCTGTGCCCGTATCGGCGCGGTGTTCAACCCGCTGATGCCGATCTTTCGGGAACGCGAACTGCGCTTCATGCTCGGCCACGCCCGCAGTCATCTTCTGGTCGTGCCCAAACACTTCCGGGGTTTCGATTACGCCAGCATGGCCGAAGGCCTGCGCACCGACCTGCCGGAACTGCGCCATGTTTTGGTGATAGGGGGTGACGGTCACAACTGCTTTGAACAGCAACTGCTCGAGCGGGAATGGGAAAAGGACTGCGATACCCAGGCGCTGTTCGCAGAACGACGCCCCCAGGCCGACGATATTCTCCAGCTGCTCTTCACTTCCGGCACCACGGGTGAACCCAAAGGGGTGCTGCACACCTCCAGGACCCTGCTGAGCAATATCATTCCTTATGCCGAGCGCCTGGGGCTTGGCCACGAAGACATCATCTTCATGGCCTCGCCCATGGCTCACCAGACCGGTTTTCTCTACGGCCTGATGATGCCCATCTACCTCGGCGCGGCAGCGGTACTGCAAGACGTCTGGGATGCGCGCACCGCCATAAGGATCACCGCCGCCGAGCGCCCAACTTTCACGATGGCCTCAACACCGTTTCTCGCCGATTTGATCGAGCTCGCACCGGACAATGGTGACGCGCTCACGAGCCTGCGTTTTTTTGTCTCGGCCGGCGCGCCCATTCCGGAAAGCCTGGTGGAAAAGGCTGGCCACAGCATCAACGCGAAAATCATCTCGGCCTGGGGCATGACCGAAACCGGCGCTTCCACCATGACGCGCCCGCAGGACGATCCCGAGCGGGCCATCTACAGCGACGGCGTGGTGCTACCGCTCATGGATGTGCGGGTGGTCGATGATGCCGGGCTTGCGCTGCCCGCCGGCAGCGAAGGCCATCTTCAGGTCCGCGGCGCGAGCCTGTTCGTGGGCTACCTCAAGCGCCCCGATCTCTACGGCGTTGACGCCCAGGGCTGGTTCTCCACCGGAGACCTGGCCCGTATGGATGCCCAGGGCTACATCCGCATCACCGGACGAACAAAGGATGTCGTCATCCGCGGCGGCGAAAACATTCCGGTGGTTGAGGTGGAAAACCTGCTCTACAAGCACCCGGCCATTTCGGCGGCAGCCCTGGTGGGCTGCCCCGACGAGCGACTCGGTGAGCGTGTCTGCGCTTACGTCACGCTGCATGACGGCTATACGGAGCTGAGCCTCGATGACGCGGTGACCTTTCTGCTCGAACACAGCCTGTCGCGCAACTATTTGCCCGAGTACCTGGAGGTGCTGCCTGCCCTGCCCCGCACGCCCTCCGGGAAGATCCAGAAATTCAAGCTGCACGAGCGGGCCGCGAACATTCGCATCGACCCGGCCAAGCGCCGCTGATCAACACACTCGACACACGCAACTCAACTGACTTGGAGAATGCCCCATGAAAGGCCTTAGTGGAAAAACCGTGATCATCACTGGCGGGGGCGGCGGCATCGGCCGCGCGGTGTGCCAGCGCTTCGCCGCCGAAGGCAGCCGGGTGGCGGTGCTGGATCGCGACAGCGCTGCGGCGCAGGTCACCGTCGACCTGATCCGCGAAGCCGGTGGAAAAGCAGTCGCCTATGCCGCCGACATCGCCGACTACGACGCCATCACCCAGACCGTGGCGGCCATCGAAAAAGACTTGGGTGTGCCGACCGTACTGGTCAACAACGCCGGGTTCGACCGCTTCATGCCGTTCCTCAAGACCGAACCAAAGCTCTGGGAGCAGCTGATTTCGATCAACCTGACCGGTGCCCTGAACATGCACCACGTGGTGCTGCCGAAAATGCTCGAGGCCGGTGGCGGCAAAGTCATCAACATTGCCTCGGATGCCGCCCGCGTCGGCTCGTCGGGCGAGGCCGTCTATGCAGCCTGCAAGGCTGGCCTGGTGGGCTTGAGCAAAACCCTGGCGCGGGAACTGGCGACCAAGAACATCAACGTCAACGTGGTCTGCCCCGGTCCGACCGACACCGCGCTGCTCAAAAGCGTGGCCGAAACCTCCAGCAATCCGGAAAAGCTCCTGGAAGCCTTCAAGAATGCCGTGCCGATGCGCCGACTCGGCCAACCAGAAGACTATCCGGGAATCATCGCCCTGCTCGCCAGCGACGATGCCAATTTCATCACCGGTCAAGTCATCAGCGTGTCCGGCGGCCTGACGATGGCTGGCTAAGCCAGACGATACTCATATGGGAGAGCATGCAATGAACTACGAAGACATCCTGTACCAAGAACTCAACGGCGTCGCGACCATCACCATCAACCGCCCCGAGCGCTACAACGCGTTCCGCGGCCAGACCTGCATGGAGCTTATTGACGCGTTCAACCGCGCCGGCTGGAACAAGGAAATCGGCGTCATCGTCTTCACCGGCGCAGGCGACAAGGCTTTCTGCACCGGCGGCGACCAGGGCGCCCATGAAGGCCAGTACGACGGCCGCGGCCTGATCGGCCTGCCGGTCGAAGAGCTGCAGAATCTGATCCGCGAAGTACCCAAGCCAGTGATCGCGCGGGTCAACGGCTTCGCTATCGGTGGCGGGCACGTGCTGCACGTGGTCTGCGACCTGAGCATCGCCTCCGAAAACGCGGTGTTCGGCCAGGTCGGCCCCAAGGTCGGCTCGGTAGACCCGGGCTACGGCACCGCCTACCTGTCGCGCCTGATTGGCGAAAAACGCGCCCGCGAGATCTGGTACCTGTGTCGCAAGTACAGCGCCCAGCAAGCGCTGGACTGGGGGCTGGTCAACGCTGTGGTGCCCCACGAGCAGCTCGATGAAGAAGTACAGAAGTGGTGCGAGGAAATTCTCGAGAAGAGCCCTACCGCGCTGTCCATCGCCAAGCGCTCGTTCAATGCCGACAGCGCCAACATCGGCGGCATCGGCGGCCTCGGCATGCAGGCCCTGAGCCTGTACTACGACACTGAGGAGTCCAGGGAAGGCGTCGCCGCTTTCAAGGAAAAGCGCAAGCCCGAGTTCCGTAAATTCTACAAATGATCCCTGCGCCGGCAGCCATGGCGCTGCCGGTTCAGCACCCGAATGGCCTGGAGAGCATCATGAATTTCGCATTCACAGAACAACAAAATGCCATCCGCGACAGCGTTGCACGATTCAGCGCTGACGTCCTCGCCCCCGGTTACCGCCAACGGGATCGCGACGGCCGCATCGAGCGCGAAGTCATTGCCCAAATGGGCGAAATGGGCCTGCTTGGTGGCGAACTGCCTGAGGAGTTCGGCGGCAGCGGCCTGGACTGTGTCACCGCCGGCCTGATCATCGAAGAACTGGCCCGTGGCGACTTCAACGTCGCGTACATCCCACTGCTGACGTCGTTGAACGGCCAGATCATCGCCCAATACGCCGAATCCTCGCTCGCCCGGGAATGGCTGAGCGAAATGACGGCCGGGCGCAAGGTCGCCTGTATTGCCCTGACCGAACCCGGCGGCGGGTCCGACGCTGCCAGCTTGCGCCTGAAGGCCGAACTCAAAGGCGGCGTCTATGTGCTCAACGGCGAGAAAACGTCTATCTCCATGGCCGATCAGGCGGATGTCGCCGTGGTCTTCGCCCGCACCGGCACCGTGGAGCAACGCGCCAGCGGCATCAGCGCTTTTCTGGTGCCCATGAACCTGCCGGGCATCAGCACTACCCGTTTCGAGGATGCCGGCGAGCGTGCCATTGGCCGCGGGTCGATTTTCTTCGACAACGTTGAAGTGCCAGCCAGCCATCGCCTGGGGGATGAAAACAAGGGCTTCAAACAGGTCATGCAGGGCTTCGACTACAGCCGCGCCCTGATCGGTCTGCAGTGCCTGGCCCTGGCCCAGCAGTCGCTGGATGAAACCTGGCAATGGCTGACCGAACGCAAGGCCTTCGGCCAAGCGTTGTCTTCCTTTCAGGGTTTGACCCACCCACTGGCAGAATTGCAGACCTACGTGCATGCTGCGCGCCTGCAGTGCTATTACGCCTTGTGGCTCAAGGATAATAAGCTGCCGCACAATGCCGAGGCGGCCATGAACAAATGGTGGGGACCGAAACTGGCATTCGATGTGGTCAAGCAGTGCCTGCTGGCCCATGGGCACACCGGTTACGGCGAGGACCTGCCGTTCGCCCAGCGCTTGCGCGATGTACTTGGCCTGCAAATCGGTGACGGCACCGCGCAGATCATGAAAAATATCATCGCGCGCGAATTTGTCCCCAACTGATGCCCTGCCTGCTCCGCCAGGCCGGGCGCTCATACAGCCGCGCTCGTCCTTACGGAGCCGACAAGGAACATTGATGAACAATAGCGATACCCGATCCGTACCCAATACGCTGTTTTTCCGGTTGTTCCAGACCGGTAACGTGCTGCAAAGGCAAGTCCAGAAAGAGATGGGCATCAGCACGGTGCAATGGGCCGTGCTCGGCGCACTGTCACGCGAACGTTATGAAGGGGGTATTTCGTTCTTTGAACTGACCGAATACCTGTTCGTCAGTCGCCAGAGCCTGGACGGTGTACTCAAGCGCATGGAGCGCGACAACCATGTGCTGCGCGTGCCCCACCCGGATGACGGACGTGCCCGCCTGGTGCAGTTGACCGATACCGGCAGGGCATTCTGGGACTCTCTGCAGGAAAGGATCCAGACGTTTTACCAGCAGGCATTGAAAGGCTTCAGTTTCGACGACAGCGTCAGCCTGCTGCATTACCTCAACAAGCTACAGGGCGACATGGCCGCCATATCGCTCGGTAGCGAGCAGCAAGACGACGAGGCGCAATAGGCTGATCCCAACCTTCCTGCCCTCGCCCAAGCGTCATTGTTCATAAAACCCTGAACAGCCCTTTCCAGGGGCTGGCTGAACAACAAAAACAACTCACGGCAGGCAGGAACATCACATCATGCGTACAGCCAATCCCGTCATAGGGCATCTGGCCGGGCCGACTCGCGCCCGGTATTCCTTGAAAGCCACTTGTGTGTCTGCGTTATTGCTCGCGACACAGGCCCATGCAGACCTGGTCGCCGACAGCCACATGAGCCTGGAAACACGAAATTTCTACATGAATCGCGATTACCGGGATGCGGGTCTGTCCGACGGACCGCGCCATGATGGCAAGCCTCAGAGCAAGGCCGAAGACTGGGCACAAGGCTTCATTTTGCGCGGTAACTCCGGGTTCACCGAGGGTACGGTCGGCGTTGGCCTGGATGTCCTGGGGCTGGTCGGCGTCAAGCTCGACTCCGGCGGCGGCAGCAGTGGTACGGGTGTCCTGCAGCGCAATCAACGGACCGGCGAGCCCGTCGACGAGTACAGTTTCCTGGCGCCGACCGCCAAACTCAAAGTCGCCAAGACCCTGGTCACCCTCGGCAACCACGAACCGGTCATGCCCGTGTTGTTCCGCAATGACACACGGCTGTTGCCACAAACCTATCAGGGTGGCCAGGTCGTCTCCACTGACATCCAGAACCTGAGCCTCACCGCCGGACAATTTCGCCAGGCCCATCAGCGCGACTCGTCAGACTATGAAGACATGCGCATGGCGGCCGATGGCTCTACCGGCGGCGTGCCCACAGACCGCTTCAACTACGCAGGCGCGACCTACGCCCTCCAGCCCAATCTCAGCGCCACGTTTTACCGCGCCGAACTGAAGGACAATTACAGCCAGAATGCCGCCAGCCTTTTATACAAGTCGGCGTTGACCGAAAGCGTCAACTTCAAGGCCGACCTACGCTACTTCGGCAGCGATAACGAAGGCCATACCAACGTCGACAACCGCTATTTGGGTGGCATGTTCACGGTGAGCAGCCGTGGCCATTCCCTGGGCCTTGGTTACCAAAACCAACGTGGCGACACCGGACTTCCCTATTTGTCGGTTGCCGATCCCTGGGCCTTGAACAACGGCACTTACCAACCCTTTGTCCGGGCCAGGGAAGATTCCTGGCAATTGCGCTATGACTATGACTTTGCCCCCGTGGGCCTGCCCGGACTGACATTGATGACCCGCTACATGCGAGGCAATGATTTCGAGATTCGAGGCGTTGCCGCCAAAGAGTGGGAGCGCAATACCGACATTGCCTACGTGATCCAGAGCGGGCCTTTACGAAACCTGAGCCTGCGCTGGCGCAATGTCACCTATCGCGGCAGCGAAACGACCGATGTGGATGAAAATCGCCTGATCGTCGCCTACACGTTCAAGTTCTGGTAGGCCGAGGTTTACGCCCATTGTCCCGGAACTGAATTCAGCCAGAAGTGGCATCGTCACAACCGTGGCGAGGGTGCCCGTTCCCTCGCCACGGTTCATTCGCCGTTCCAACTATCCTTGACTGACGGATATCAGGAGCCACCGGTGATGCCTACGATCAATCTGCACGCCGCACAGCGCGACGACCTGGAAACCCTTGAATGCCTGATGCAGTTCTATACCTATGACTTCAGCGAGTGGTTGCCGTTGAAACTGGCTGAACACGGTTTCTTCAACATCCTGCCCCTGACCGATTACTGGCGAAAACCCGCGACCCGGCCGTTTCTCATCAGGGTGGACGGGGAATTGGCCGGGTTCGTGACCGTGGACGATGAAACCCATCGGCCCGGTATCGAGCACAACATCGGTTACCTGTTCGTGACCCGGCGCTTTCGTGGCCAGGGTGTCGCGAAGTTTGTCGTTTCCACCCTCTTGAGCCGTTTCCCCGGTCAATGGCAGATTTTCCACATCGAGGCGAACCAACCGGCGCGACTGTTCTGGGCTGCGGTCATGCCCGATCTCACGGGTGGCGAGTACAGCCTACATCACCCGTCGATTGGCGGTTATCCATGCACCCTTTACCGCTTTGAAAAATCGCCACCTTCGCCAGTGCCAAGCCCAATCCCATAGAACCGCCAAAGGCTCCGATCCTGGCGATCCATCCGCCCCACAGCCCCCTAAACCCTTTGTGCTAATTCCAAACAGCTTTGTCAGACAATATGTAGTGACTAAAAATATTCACTACAAAACCGTTGACGCCTTCGATTTGCCCTTGCATGATGCAGACGTCTCCCCGATCGGGAGTACACGCAACACGCTTGAGCAAGCTCGTCTGACCGCCGAGCTGTTTTTTCCGGATACACCCTGCCCACAAGGCAGATTGAAGAAGCTGACCTGGCCCGAACGTCCAGTACAAGGACGAGAAGCGCTAGCGATCCATCCTCATGAAGCTTGTGCCCGACCCTGAAAACGTCGGCAGTGGCATGAAGGTATTCGCTGCCTCTCTTCGTTGTGACGCTAACGCGTAGCAGTTATTCAACACGACTACATGCAACAGATGCGGGACCCCGTCGAATATGGCGGACGACTGCTGACGTCCTGGTTTCGGTGCCAGGGATCAACTAACCGATGGGCTACTTGTATTAGCGAATCAACTTTGAAAGATCACCAAATGGTCAAGGGGTTTTAAAATGAATCTGAACAATCAACCAACTATCGAAGAACTGGCTCGTATGTTCGCTGCGCAAAAAGACAGCCACGACAGCCATATTCTGTGGATCAGCAAGTCGGGCCAGGTTCATATCGACTGCCTGTCGCCACATGCCCATGAAACGGAGTTTGACCAGAACAACCAGAACCTGCTCGCCCGACTGAAGATGTACCGTCGCGGCCAGGGCTATGTCGGCAAGAAAGCGGCAGCCGACAAGGACTTCATCGGTAATGTTCTGCAAACGCTGAAACAGACTTGGGCATCGATGCAGAACCAGAACGAAGTTCGGGTGATTGACCGGTTCTACTGATCAGCAAGCGTCATCACTGACATACCCATAAAAAAGGGCCTGCTCCCGATAAGGAGCAGGCCCTTTGTTTATGCCTGGCAGACCACAATGGCCGCCGCGTCAGGCGTTTTTAACGTTTCACCGACAGATTCGTCTGGGTCATGCGGCTACGGATCGTGAACACGCCATCGCCCGAGAGAATCGCGCTACGGGCGAACAGGCGTCCGCTTTCCCAGTTCGACAGGCCCAGCTCGGGCTTGTTGAGCGCGTACTGGCCATCGACCCAACGGGTAATGCCATTGCCGACAAAGGGCGCGTTGACCGCATTGTAGAAACGCTCCTGGGTCGCCGCGTCTTCGCTGAGCAGCGACACGGTGAACTGAGGGCTGTAGCGATTGAACAAGGCGATGGCGCTGTCCAGGTCGTCGACGATCTTCAGGCTCACTTCAGGGGTTTCTTCCCATTCCCACTCGCGGCCCAGCTGATCTTCCGGCAGCGGCTCGGCCAGTGCTTCGGTGCGATAGCCTTCGGCGCGGTAGACCTCGACGGTCGCGTTTTGCCACTCCGCTGGCAGATAGGCTTCGCTGCCTTCGACGATGTGCAACTTGCAGCCTTGGCCCCGCGCCTTGCCGGCCTGTTGCAGTGCCTCCAGAAACAGTGGCACCAGTTCCGCAGCGCGGTCGCGGTGGATCAGGCAGACATTGAGGGTATTGCAGACCTTGCGATCGAGGGAGTTGCACACCACCGCCGCGAAACGCGTGGCGTCGGCGTCGCTATGGGCGATCAACCAGGCGCCACCGGTGCCGTGCAGGCTGACGGCGGTGCCGGCCTGTTGCGCGATGCTGCCCAACTGGCTGACGGCGCGACCCGAACCCCGGGCCACCGCCAGCGATAGACGGCGGTCGGCAAACATCGCCCAACCGGCGGCATGATTGACGCTCTCCACCAGCGACACCGCACCAGTCGGCAGGCCGGCGTCGGCCAGGGCCGGATTCAACGCGTGAGTGACGATGGCCTGGGCGGTGCCCAAGGCATCACTGCCAATGCGCAGTACAGCAGTGTTACCGGTGCGCAGCACACCGGCGGCATCGGCAAAGACGTTCGGCCGGCCTTCGAAGACGAACGCGACAATGCCCAGCGGCGAAACCACCTGCTCGACTTTCCAGCCGTCATGCTCGACGCAGCTGACCACTTGGCCGCGGGTGGCCGCGGCATCGCGCCAGGCGCGCAGGCCGGCGATCATGTCGCGACGCATGCGCTCATCGGCCAGCAAACGGGTGGTCGAACGACCGCGAGCCTTGGCCCGTTCGATGTCAGCCAGGTTGGCCGCCTCGATCAAGGCCCAGCACTCCGGGTTTTCCAGACGTTGGGCAAACAGATCGAAGAAGGTGCTGATGGCTTGATCCGACACCAACGACATTGCGCTAAACGCCGCTTCGGCACGGGCTATCGCGACGGACGCCGCCTGCTGGTCAGCCACTGGAATCAGCAGCAGTTCACCGCTGACCTGTTCCACCAACAGGTGGTCACCGGGCTGGAAGCGTGCCGCCAGTTCGGGGCTGACCACAGTGACACGATTACCAGCGAAAGGGATCGGCGTGCCAGCGACTAGACGTTCGAGCGCGAGAGACATGAAGCAGTATCACCATGCAATGGGCGGGCGGAAAATGTATAGCAAAAGTCCCTGAGCGTCATCCGCCGCTGGCCGGCACCGATGATCGTAAAACCCTCTGCCCGGGCCCGGCCCGCCTACGCTTAAAGCGCGTACCCGCGTTTCCTGTTTTCGACGGAGGCCGTCATGAGCGATGAATTCACCAGCCATGGCGCAGCGCTTGACGACGAAGGAATGGAAAATGCCCTGGACCTGGCCAAAGTCAGCGCTGCGCAACTCTGGGCTGTGCTAGCAGTAGAAACCTCCGGCAACGGATTCTTTTCCGACCGGCGCCCGAAAATCCTTTACGAACGTCACGTCTTCAGCCGCCTGACCCATCAGACGTTTGACGCACAACACCCCGATATCAGCAGCAAATCCCCCGGCAACTACGGCGCAACGGGCGCGCATCAATATGATCGGCTGAATCAGGCCATCAGCCTGAACCGCAACGCGGCCCTGCAAAGCGCTTCCTGGGGACTGGGCCAGACGATGGGCTTCAATTTCGCCTCAACGGGGTCGGCGGATGTCGAGGCGATGATCAAGCGCATGGTTGCATCCGAAAACGAACAACTGCTGTGCACCGTGAACCAACTGATCGAGGGGGGATCGGTCGCGGCGCTGCGGGCCAGGGACTGGGCGAACTTCGCCCGTCGTTACAACGGCCCCAACTACGCCATCAACAACTACGACTTGCGACTCAGCGCCGCGTATCAAAAGTTCTCTTATGGCGGCACGCCGGACCTGCGAATCCGCATGGCGCAAACCTACCTCACGTACCTGGGCTGGCACCCTGGCGCCATCGACGGCATCGTCGGCAAGCAGACCCGGGACGCAATGAACCTGTTCCAGGCCAAGGAAGGACTGGACTCGACCACGGTGCTCAACGACGAAACCCTGGAACATTTGCGCAGCCGGGTCCTGGCGTTATCGGACTGACTCGATGCCCACGCAAACGGCCCCGCAGGTGCAGCGGGGCATGGGACCTCAGACCGCCGATTACAGGCGCGAATGGAGCAAGCCCTTGACCGTGCGCATCACGGCGGCATTCGCCTGCTCCATCTGAGCCACCTGCTTCAAGGCTTCTTCCAGCTCGCCACGGGCATGGGCTTGCATCGCCGCCTGGCCGCTGCTGTGCACCAGACGATGGGGCACCTCCATGCGCCGGAAATCCGCGTTACGCTCGGCCTCGTTGCCTTCGCCGTAATACCACTGGCCGAACAGGCACTCGGTTTCATCTGGCAGGGTCAAGGGCGAACCGGGCTTGGGATTGAGCAGGCGGTCATACACCGTGACCTTGAGCGTCAGCTCCTGCAGGTTGGCCAGCTCGACGTTGGACAACAGGTGCGACTGGTCGATTTCCCGCTGCATCAGCTGCGCTTCGCTGTACATGCCGGCCATGGCTTCGGCGGTTTTATCGATCACCGCGCCGAAGGCACTGGAAATCTGGCTCTGTTGTGAAATCGCCTGTTTGGCCTGGCTGATTTCCTGCTGGATGGCCGAAGTTTCCTTAACGATTTCCCGGGTTGCTTCGGCGGTCTTCTCCGCCAGCAGGCGCACCTCCCCGGCCACCACCGCGAAGCCGCGCCCGGTGTCCCCGGCGCGCGCGGCTTCGATGGCTGCATTGAGCGCCAACAGGTTGGTTTTGCGGGCAATGTCGCTGATCAAATCGACAATGCGATCAATCTCACTGGCCCGGCCGACCAAATGAGTGATCACGCCTTCCAGCGCATCCAGCCCGGCGGCCATGATCCGCGATTGTTCTTGCAGATGACCGACCTGCTCGCGATTGTCGATGGCCGCGCGGGCCACGGTTTGCGCCCGTTGGTGATTGAGCTTGAGGCGCTGGTTGAGCATCGAGAAGGATTCGCTGACCGGCGACAACGAGTTACCGCAGGTCAACAGGTGTTGCGCCAGGCCACGGAAGAAGTCGCGATCACGTCGATCGGCCTGGTGCGCGATCAGAAGCGCGTCGTCCGGGGGTGCCACGACCGTCGGTTGCGGCGCCTCCACGGCAGGCACCACGTTGGGCCCGGCGGTTTTCCTGCGCCATGTGAAATTCATCGTCACTCCCCCTGCCCATGACGCAACGCGTCAAAAGCGCGGACGATACGAATGAACGGCACCGGGTAACAGATCCAATTTGACGAATTAACCGCACGCCACCACACCGCCAATGCCCTGTGGGCGAGCTTGCTCGCGATAGCGGTGGGTCAGCCACCCTCAATGCTGGATGCGCAACCGTCATCGCGGGCAAGCCCGCTCCCACAGGAGGGCGGTGATGACTCGGGATGGCTGCGTATCAAAGTGTGTACAGCCCTGCCCCAGACACACCCCGCACTTAAAACCCCACCCCAAAGACACACCGCAGATACACCCGGTTGATCAAATGCACCTGTCGATTGGCCAAGCCGATCCTTGCGCCGAACGGGCGCACAGTCGCCCGACATCCCTGATCTGTAGGAGACCCCTGTTCATGAGCACTTTCATTTCATCCACCGTCAAAGGCCTGCACCTGAACCTTGACCGCGCCGGCACCTGGATCGCGCCTTTGACCCTGCGGATGTTTCTGGCCTGGGAGTTTTTCGAATCCGGACTGGAAAAATTCAATGGCGAAAACTGGTTCGCCGACATCCAGGACCGCTTCCTGTTTCCGTTCAACCACCTGCCGGCCACGTTGAACTGGGAACTGTCGATGTGGGTGGAATTGATCTGCGCCCTCGCCTTGCTGGTGGGCCTGGCCACACGCTTTTCGGCCATCAGCCTGATGGTGGTCACTATCGTCGCCACCGCCGCTGTTCACTGGCCGACCGATTGGTCGACCTTGAGTGACCTGGCCCAGGGTTACTCGATCACCAACAAAGGCTATGGCAACTTCAAACTGCCGCTGATTTACCTCGCTGCGCTGGTACCACTGTTGCTGTCAGGCCCTGGCAAGTTCAGTCTCGATGCGCTGCTGGCCCGATGCTTCTGGCGCCGCAACCCTGTCTGAATCAACACCTGTTGGCGGTCAGTCAGCGGCAAATCGGGCAAATAATCGTCCATTCAGGCCAAACCCCTTGGTTGTTTGGGTCTATACATAACTGTACGCAGTGGGCCGACAACAAGAGGCACAGGCCGTGGACAGCAAGGGTTCGGGCACGAATCTGGCCTTTTGGTTGCCAGGCAGTGCGGTCATCCTGAGTCTGGTGGTATCGATGTTCGCCCTCAACCGCGAACCCTTCCTGGAACCGCGCCCCATCGGTGCGCAATTCCAGGCGCAACTGCCTATCGAAGCACGGCTCTGGCAGGACCCTTTCGACGCGGTCGAGCGCTATCGCAAAAAGCTCGGCGACAGCAAAAACCCCGATGCCGAGAACGTGTGCAGCCCCGACCTTTCGCCACTGTCCGGCGCAAAGCAGGCGCCCGATATCATGGTCGCGCTGGTCGAGGGCGGTCCCTACGCCGATGAGGTCGAGCGACGCCGGCGCATTCGCTACGCCTTGCTCGCCGGCTTCAAGAATTCCCATCGAGTGCCGGATCAGGAGCAGTACATTCACTGCCTGAGACTGGCCGACAACCTGTCCCCCGATGCGCCACAGAAAAACGCCGTCGTCGACGCGCCCTACGAAGTGTTCGTCTCCAACCCCTTCGATCCGCCGACCGCGCTGGAAGGCGCCTCACCACCTGCGGACCGCACGATCGTGTTCTGGTTGAAACAGGACGCCCTCGGTCCGACGCCGTTGCAAAACCTGGAAACCCTGCGCCAGACCCTGAATCACAAAGTCACTGCGGCGTGCGCGCCAACAGGCTGCTCCGAACAGCCGGAGCGCGCCGTGCTGAAGGTCATCGGGCCGTCGACCTCGACGGTGCTGCGAGACATGTTCCAGGATCAGGACATCGGCAAGGCCTCGCCGAATGTCGAAATCTACTCACCGTTGGCCACCGCCGATAACGAAACCCTGGATCGCGGCTACCAACGGCTGTCGCCGCCGCTGGTCAATCGGCCACCCATGAAGTTACTGCGCACCGTCAGCGACGACGGCACCATGACCCAATTGATGCTCGACGAGCTGAAGTTGCGCCGCGTCGACCCGGCCGCCGGCGTGCGTTGTAGCGACGGTACCCAGCGCCGGGTCGATTCACCCTGCACGCGCACGCTACGGCGCAGCGACAACCGCATCGCCTTGATTTCCGAGTGGGACAGTTTCTACAGCCGTGCGCTGATCGAGAGCTTCAAGCTGCAAGTGGCCCGCGACGCGCACCTCAATGACAGCGAAAAGAACCCGCGTGAAGCGGTCGACCAATGGATTTTGCGCTTCAGCTATTTACGCGGCCTGGATGGGCGCCTGCCGGAAGAGTCGGCGAGCACCGACAAAACCGCCAGCACCGATGCCGGCAAAAACACACCCGGCAGCCCCCCGATCGACCTCAGCCCGCTGGAAAAGGCCGACGGCAATTCTCAGCTTGACTACCTGCGGCGCCTGGCCGACCACATCGCCCGCGAAGACGAGGCCTATCGACGCAATGGCGAAAGCGGCATCGGTGCCATCGGCATACTGGGCGTCGATGCCTACGACAAGCTGCTGGTGTTGCAGGCACTCAAGAGCCGGATGCCCTACAAACTGTACTTTTCCACCGACCTCGATGCCCGCATGCTGCAACGGGGCCAGGCGCAGACCACCCGCAACCTGATCCTGGCGGCCCCTTACGGGCTCACCCTGACGCGCGCCCTGCAACAAGACGTGCCGCCGTTCCGCGACAGCCTGCAAAGTGCGGTATTTGTCTCGGTGCTGGCGGCGCTGGCGCCGCAGTCGTTCGATGCCAAGCGCGCGAAGTTCGACTATTCCAAATCAGAGCTGCTTTCGCCGGGCATTTATGAAGTCGGCATCAGTGGCTTCATTCCTCTGGCGACCCGGCTTAGCGCCTCAGGCCCGGTCAATTGCCAGGCGCCGACCCAATTGCAATCCGATCGCGGCGTCCGCCCCCACGACCTCATGGCCTTGCGCTGCCTGCAAGATCCCTCGCCACCACCCTACCCCGAACCGTCCCCGTCGATCCGCGAGCGTTTCAAACAAACCCAGTCCTTTTTCTGGGCCGGGCCGCTGACGTTCTCCTTGCTGATGATCGCCAGTTTCATCCTCTGGTGGCGGATCGAAGGTCCGCAGGACGATCACGACGCGCGGCTGGCCTGGGTGCGCGGCGTGCCGATCAGCCTGTTCATGGTCGCGGCCGTGTGCGCCTTCATCGCCACGCGCTTCTGGCACGCGGAGTTTCTCTGGTTCACCTTCGTGTTGATCCTGCTGGGCATCCTGTCATTGAACCTGACCCGGCGTTCTACCCGAAAACTGGCGCTGGCCGAGGATCCGATGGCCAGTCCAGCCCCTGCCTCCGACGACGCCTGGGTGTGGTACATCGTGGTTCCGCTGGTGATGTTCATCCTCGCGCTGATGCTGGCGTACCAGATGCGCAGCACCCTGACCGACAACGGCCTGGGCGAGCCGATGTTTCTGTTCGAAGGCATCAGTGCCTGGCCGACCGTGGCGTTGCGCTTGCTGGCGGTGCTGATATCCATCTCGGCATTGACCTGGGGCTGGCGCAAGTTGCGCATCAACCGCGCGGAGATCGAAACCACCTTTCACTTGCGCCTGCACATGCGCAAATACGAGATGACCTTGTGGGGTCAGGTCCGACGTCTGCTGCGCCGTGGCAAAGGCTGGCGCTTGCGGCGCTGGTGCAATGAACTGGGTCACTGGTTGCTGCTGATATTTTTCCCGTTGATGAGCGCCAGCGAAGACTGGTCAAAACCCTGTGCGTCGGCCCAGGTCAATTGCACCGACGGGCGCAAGATGATCTCCATTGCAAGGTTCTGGGGTGAGCATTGCATCTGTGGTTCATTCGGTGCGCGCATGCTGCGGGCGGGACTCGCGACCTGGTTTTACGTGGTCGTGACCAGCGTGCTGTTTGTCGTCTGGCCCATGGAAGGCATGCCCGTTCGCGGTCAATCGATCTGGTGGATGGTGAGTTGGCTGATTCCCACCCTGACCTTCCAGGTGTTGGTGTTCTGGGTCATGGACGCCAATCTGTTGTTGACCCGATTTATCCGCCATCTCAGCGAGCATCACGCGATCTGGCCGGGTTCGTTGCAGGCTGAGCACAAGAAAATCTTCGGAACGCTCAAGCACCCCTGTATCGATGAGTGGGTGGATATGCAGCTGATCGCCAAGCGTACCTCGGCCGTCAATCGGCTGATCTACGCGCCGACGGTGGTCATGTTGATCCTGGTGGCCTCACGCAGCAGCCTGTTCGACAACTGGCCGACACCGCCCGGCCTGGTCATTTCCTACCTGGTCACGGCGCTGTTGCTGCTCGGTTCCGCGCTGTCACTGCGACGTGCCGCCGAAAAGGCCCGCACCCGGGCCTTGCAACGACTCGACGCCTACCTGCTGGAAACCCAGGAAACCACGCCCTGCTACGGCAAGTTCAAGATGATCCGCGAGCGTGTAGCGACGCTCAACACCGGCTCATTCTCGCGCTATGCCGAAGACCCGCTGATCAAGGCCTTGCTGTTGTCGCTGACCGGGATTGGCGGTTCGGCGATTGTCGATGCGTTGAATTTTGCGAAGTTCTGAGGGTAAGCCCCTCGGACCGGAAGCCTTGCGATCGCTGTTGCGCAGCAATCGCAAGGTTGATGCCCCTGACGTTTCTGATGCGTGACTCCGTCATGAAGCTGATAAAACAGAAATGTTTCAGTTTCGTTGGTTCAGAAAAACTTAATCGGATTATTTCGCATCCCCGTCACGGGGCTTATAAAACCGGAACAAGCCGATTTCAGCGGTCTTGACGTACTTGTCCGCCCAATCGGGCTTGACGGTGCGGTCGTGGAAATACAACGCGCCGCCCGTATGGTCCGGCAATTGTTTGTTCAGCGCCTTGCGTGCGATTTCCTTGGCGATCGCGTAGGGGGCCTCCTCCTGAGCCGAGTCGGACTTGCCGTCACACCACCAGGAGAACTGGCAGCTCTTGGTTTCCGAGCCCTGTTTGACCACCGCGCACACCGTATCCGGGAAGCCTTCGTGACCCAGTCGGTTCATCACCACATTGGCGACGGCCTCCATGTCGGTGGAGTCCTTGCCCTTGGCTTCCCAGTAGATCGAACGGGCCAGACAGGTGATCGCGTCGTCCATGGGTGCTTTGCCCGCCGGATCGACTGCCTGGGCTTCAGGTTGGGTAATGGCTTGAGACTTGGGTACCGGTGCCGGACCGCTGTTATCCGCAGCCTTTTGCTCCAGGACCTGGGCCTTGTCTTTGGCGACTTGTTGTTTTTGATCCTGATCGCTGGCGAAGGCCGGGCCGACCAGCAGCGTTATTGCGAGGCAGGTTGCAATCCAGTGGAGGCGCATGATGGGAAGAACTCAATGGGCAATATCGATTCAGTGTAGTAGTGAACGGATTGCATGCCCCCCCACAACATTCTGGAAAATCCACTGCCTTTGATGGGGTAATTTCGCGCATCATGGGCGCAGTCAGCTCAAGGGGGATTTCCATGCGTTCACTTTCATCCGCAATGCGCTTTGCCGGGTTGTCACTGGGTCTGCTGTCTGCCTCCACCGCGATGGCGGGTGAGGAGTCACAGCTGATCGAATCGATCAATGCCTACCGCAGCCAGCTGCAACGGTGCGCCGGTTCAGTGTCGTCGGAGCTGCCGCCGCTGTCGGCCGACCCGCGCCTGGCGCTGTCCGCCACCAGCATCGGCAATTTGCAGCAGGCCATGGTGACCGCCGGTTACCCCATGAAGAACGTGCAGGCGATCAGCCTGTCCGGGCCCCGTGACGCGGCCTCGGCGATGAAAGCGATACAGGAGAGTTTTTGCCAGATCGTGCTGGACCCGCAATTCGTCGATGTCGGTGTCAGCCATCAGGACCGTGACTGGCGAATCGTCGTCGCCCGTCCGTTGCTCAGCGCACGCCTGGGCGACTGGCAGACCGAAGGCCAGAAACTGCTGGCCGAACTCAACATCGCTCGCAGCAAAGCGCGCCAATGTGGCACGCAGCCCTTCGGCGCCACCGCGCCGCTGACCTGGAACGCCACGCTGGCGACCGCCGCCGAAGCGCACGCGCGCAACATGGCCAATAAAAACTTCTTCGACCACAAGGACCCGGATGGCCGCACACCGGGCGACCGGGCGGAACTGGCGGGCTACGACTTCCAGCAGATCGGCGAGACCATCGCCGCCGGGCAAGACACCGTGCGCAAGGTGGTCGATGGCTGGATGGCCAGCCCCGGCCATTGCGCCAACGTGATGAACCCGCTGTTCCGTGATCTGGGCGCGGCCTATGCGACCGATCCGAAAAGCGATGCGGGGATTTACTGGACGGTGATGTTCGGGGCGCAGTAAGGGCCTGACCTGAAACGACCTCTGTGGCGAAGGAACTTGTCGGACTGTTATGACCGACAAACCCGCTCCCACAGCGAGGCACGCGGCGGTCGTTGACTTTGACCTGATTGAGGTCATCGATCGTTTGACGCAGAAAAGAACAGGAATGCGCGGTTAATATCGCCTTATCACTCGTTGCACCCCCGCTATCGACGACACCCATTAGAATTTTTTATTCTTGTTTATCAATAACTTAAACAACCAGAAAGCCAATACCGGAAGAAATAAAACTCTTCATAGATGCCGTCGATCAGCCGGTTACTCATAGTGATTGGACGTTCTCCCGAGTTGCACATAGCCTCCCCTCAACAAATCCGCACATCACGTCATTCGTCACTGTAGGAGCGAGCTCGCGCCTACAGGTTTGGCGGCTACTCATTCAATGCGTATGAGGAAATCATGTCAGAGCGAATCTTGGTCGATGGGTTCTCCCGGCGGGTGGATTACCTGCGCATGTCGGTCACCGATCGCTGCGATTTCCGTTGCGTGTATTGCATGGCCGAGGACATGCAGTTCCTGCCCCGGCCGCGAGTGCTGACCCTGGAAGAGATCTATCAGGTGGCCCACAGCTTCGTCGTCCTGGGCACCCGCAAGATTCGCCTGACCGGGGGCGAACCGCTGATCCGCCCGGGTGTGGTGCAACTGTGCCGGAAGATCGCCGCCCTGCCCGGCCTGCGCGAACTGTGCATGACCACCAACGGCTCGCAGTTGGCCAGGCTGGCTGATCCGCTGTTCGAGGCCGGGGTCAAACGCCTCAACATCAGCCTCGATTGCCTCGACCCGCAACGCTTTCGCGAACTGACCCGCACCGGTGACCTGGCGCAGGTCATCAAAGGCATCGACGCCGCCAACAAGGCCGGATTTCGCAACACCAAGCTCAACTGTGTGGTGATGAAGGGCCGCAACGATCACGAGATCAATGACCTGGTGAGCTTTGCCATCGACCGTCACCTGGACATCTCCTTCATTGAAGAAATGCCCTTGGGCACCATCCACGAACACAGCCGCGCCGAGTCGTTTTTCTCCAGTGCCCAGGTACGTGAAAAAATCGCCGAACGCTACACTTTGATTGATTCCGCCGAGTCGACCCAGGGCCCTTCGCGCTACTGGCGCCTGGCCGAAGCACCGCACATTCGCCTGGGGTTCATTTCGCCCCACAGCCACAACTTTTGCGGCACCTGCAACCGGGTGCGGCTGACCGTGGAGGGTCGCCTGCTGCTGTGCCTGGGCAACGAGCACGCGGTCGACCTCAAGGCCGTCTTGCGCAGCCACCCCGGCCAGCCCGAACGCCTGGAACACGCCATCATCGAGGCAATGAAACTCAAACCTTATCGGCACCATTTCGAAGTGAACGACGATGTCCAGGTGGTTCGCTTCATGAACATGACAGGCGGCTGAAAGACCATGATCGTCAGACCCAAACCCAACCTGATCGGTGTCCTGACATCACTCAAGGGCTCGATCGCCAAGCGCATTGCCCTGCGCAGCCTGATGGTGACGCTGCTGGCCTCGGCCATCGTGCTGATCGAAACGCTGCACCCCAGCTACTTTTCCAAGGTCAGTGCGACACCCTTCACCCTGCTGGGTTTGTCGCTGTCGATCTTCATGAGCTTTCGCAACAACGCCTGTTATGACCGCTGGTATGAAGCGCGCAAGGCGTGGGGCGACATCATCGTCGAAGTCCGGTCGATGATTCGTGAAACCCGGATCATCAAGGACGCCCGTGAACGACACGCGATCCTCGGCAACCTCTGCGGCTTCGCCCATGCGCTTAACGCCCGGTTGCGCAAGGAGAACGAACTGGCCGCCAGCGGTGACTGGTTGCAGCCGATTCCCAAGGGCGGCACCCAGGACATCAGCGGGCAAGTCCTGATGCAGGTTGGCCAACAGTGCTCGGCACTCAGCGAGTCGGGCGCCATCAACGAATGGCGCTACACCATCATCGCCGGTCACCTGTCCAGCCTGACCCGCGCCCAGGCGGTCTGTGAACGGATCAAAAACACCCCGCTGCCGTTCCCCTACACCTTGCTGCTGCACCGGACCATCTACCTGTTCTGCATTCTGTTGCCGTTTGCGATGGCCGAACCCCTGGGCTGGCTGACACCGATTTTCACCGCGATCGTCAGCTACACCTTTTTCGGGCTGGACGCGATTGCCGATGAACTGGAAGACCCGTTCGGCCGCGACGAAAACGACCTGCCCACCGACGCCATCGTGCGCAACATCGAGCGCGACGTCCTGGAGGCACTGGGCGTGACGGAACTGCCGCCACAACTGGAGCCGGTGGACTTTGTCCTGAACTGAAAAGCAAGCTTGCAGGAGCGCGGCTTGCCCACGATGGCGCTCGGGCAAAACCGACTGTTCAAAGCGCCGCTTCATGGCTACAGTCACCGGTTCAAAGCGCCCCAGCACAAGGAACATTCGCTTGAGCCTCACGCCCTCCCCAAACAGCGCACTCGAACTGACCAAGCCTGCGCCGATCAGCTTGCGAGAAGCGTTCGGTTTCTGGCTCAAGCTCGGTTTCATCAGCTTCGGCGGGCCGGCCGGACAGATTTCGATCATGCATCAGGAACTGGTCGAGCGCCGCCGCTGGATCTCCGAACGACGCTTCCTGCATGCCCTCAACTACTGCATGTTGCTGCCCGGCCCCGAGGCCCAGCAACTGGCGACCTACCTCGGCTGGCTGATGCACCGTACCTGGGGTGGCGTGATCGCCGGCGCACTGTTTGTGCTGCCGTCGCTGTTCATCCTGATTGCGCTGTCCTGGGTGTACATCGCCTTCGGTGAAGTGCCGGTGGTGGCCGGGCTGTTTTACGGGATCAAGCCGGCGGTCACCGCGATTGTGCTGCAAGCCGCGCACCGGATCGGCTCCCGTGCGCTGAAGAACGGCTGGATGTGGGCGATCGCCGCAGCGTCATTCGCCGCGATCTTCCTCGGCAACGTGCCGTTTCCGCTGATCGTGCTGGGCGCGGCCATCATCGGTTACTTCGGCGGGCGCCTGGCCCCGGATAAATTCAGTACGGGCGGCCACGGCGCGGCGAAAAAATCTTTCGGCCCGGCACTGATCGACGACGACACGCCGCCCCCCGAACATGCCCGTTTCAGTCGCTGGTACCTGTTGCGCCTGGCGCTGATCGGCGTGGTGTTGTGGACGCTGCCGATGGCGACCCTCACTGCCCTGTTCGGCTGGGAAGGCACGCTCACGCAAATGAGCTGGTTCTTCACCAAAGCGGCCCTGCTCACCTTCGGCGGTGCCTACGCGGTGCTGCCCTACGTGTATCAGGGCGCGGTCGGCCACTACGGCTGGCTGACGCCGACGCAGATGATCGACGGCCTGGCGCTGGGCGAAACCACGCCGGGGCCGCTGATCATGGTCGTGGCCTTTGTCGGTTTTATCGGTGCCTATGTCCATCAAGTGTTCGGCCCTGATCAGGCTTTTGTCGCCGGCGCCCTCGCGGCCACGCTGGTGACCTGGTTCACTTTCCTGCCCTCGTTCCTGTTCATCCTCGCCGGTGGTCCACTGGTGGAATCCACCCATAACGAACTGAAATTCACCGCGCCACTGACGGCCATCACTGCCGCGGTGGTCGGCGTGATTCTCAACCTGGCGTGCTTTTTTGGTTATCACGTGCTGTGGCCCAAGGGCTTCGCCGGTCAACTGGACTGGCCTCCATTGCTGATCGCCATCGCCGCCGCCATTGCCTTGCTTCGGTTCAAGCGCGGCGTCATCGAAGTGTTGTTCGGTTGTGGCCTGATCGGACTGGTCGTGCACCTGCTGCACTGAATCAAAGATTTACATGTGCCCCGTTCACCCCTAGTATCCAGCCATCCCCGGATGGCTGTTTACCGGCCACCGACGTTTTCCTTCTGGAAACATGAGTCATGCGCACTTCGCCGTCAGAGCCCCACTTGCTGGATGTCTCGATCCTGACCCCCTCGCTGCTGGTCGCGGACGGCATTGCCTGATGAAACGCATCGTCAACCTCCCCATGGCCCTGCGCCGCTCAAAACTGCGTCACTCCGCACGCCCGCCGGATAGCTCCCTGCTCGCCTGATCGCGTCTTCGACGCATCGAGCCCCCAGCCTTTTTGCTATCGCTGCCAGCACGCAACGGATCTTTGTCCGTGCCCGTGCCGCGGCCCGAATCCGTGCGTCCGCGGGACGCCAACGTGAGTGACGAACCATGAAATTCGCAGCCCTTGAAGATGCCCAACGCTTTCTGGCAAACAACCCCGATATCGACATGATCGAGCTGTTCATTCTCGATGCCAACGGCGTGCCACGCGGCAAACTGTTGCACCGCGAAGAACTGCTGGCGGTGTATGAAAGCGGTCGTCCGCTGCCCAGCACCATCCTCGGCCTGACCTTGCAGGGCGAAGACGTCGAGAACTCCGGGCTGGTGTGGGACGTCGGCGACATCGACTGCCGCGCCTACCCGCTCGAAGGCAGCCTGGTGCGCTTGCCGTGGCGGCAGATTCCGACGGCGGCGGTGCAGGTCAGCATGCACCCGCAAGAAGGCATGCCGGCGAGCATCGCCGACCCGCGTCACCTGCTGATCAAAGTCATCGACGGCCTCAAAGCCGAGGGTTACCACCCGGTGATGGCCTGCGAGCTGGAGTTCTATCTGCTCGACAGCAAGCGCGATCACAACGGTCGTCCGCAACCGGCGCTGGACGCTGACGGCGGTCGTCCACGGCACACTCAGGTCTATGGCCTGCGTGAGCTGGAACAGATCGAACCGTTCCTCGCCGACCTCTATGCCGCGTGCAAACTGCACGAGATTCCGGCGCGCACGGCGATTTCCGAATACGCCCCGGGCCAGGTGGAAATCACCCTGGAACACGGCGATGCCTTGCAGGCGATGGACCAGGCCGTGCGTTACAAGCGCCTGGTGAAAGCCGTCGCCCACAAGCACGGCATGCAGGCGACGTTCATGGCCAAGCCCTTCGACGATCTGGCCGGCACCGGCATGCACATGCACGTCAGCATCGCCGACGCCGAAGGTCGCAACCTGTTCGCCTCCGAGGACCCGGCCGGCACCCCGCTGCTGCGCACCGCCATCGGCGGCATGCTCGCCTCGCTGCTCGATTCGTTGTTGCTGTTTTGCCCCAACGCCAACTCCTACCGGCGTTTCCAGGCCAACAGCTATGCGCCCCTGGCACCGACCTGGGGCGTCGATAACCGCACGGTGAGCCTGCGCGTGCCGGGTGGCCCGGCCAACAGCCGCCACATCGAACACCGCATCTGCGGCGCCGACGCCAACCCGTATCTGGCGGCGGCGGCGATTCTGGCCGGCATCCATCGCGGCATCCGTGAAAACCTCGATCCGGGCGAACCGGTGCAAGGCAACGGTTATGCGCAAGCCACGCAGTTGCTGCCCACCGACTGGCTGACCTCCCTGACGGCACTGGAGAACTCGGCCTGGGCGCGGGATGCATTGGGTCAGGAATTTCTAGGGGTTTATCTGGCGGTCAAGCGTGCCGAGTACCGGCAGTTCATGGGCGAAGTGGGTGAGCAGGACTGGCGCTGGTATCTGACTGAGGCGTGAGCCTGCAGGTCGGCCATACGCACTTCCACTGTAGGAGCGAGCGTGCTCGCGAAGGGGCCATGTCAGCCACCGCCGTTGGTGAATGACACACCGCCATCGCGGGCAAGCCCGCTCCCACAGGGGTTTGCGCCAACTTCTCTACCTCTTTTTTCCGGACCATGAACATGACTGAACGCTGCAATTCCTACTACACCGCCACTCTCAACCAGGACACCGATTACCCGACCCTGCAAGGCCAACACCGGGTTGACGTGGTGATCATCGGCGGCGGCTTCACCGGCGTCGCCACCGCCGTCGAACTGGCTGAAAAAGGCCTGAAAGTCGCCATCGTCGAAAGCCACAAAATCGGCTGGGGCGCGACCGGACGCAACGGTGGCCAGGTCACCGGCAGCCTCTCGGGCGACGAGGCCATGCGCAAGCAGATGCGCCGCACCCTCGGCGAAGACGTCGACGACTTCATCTGGCACCTGCGCTGGCGTGGGCACCAGATCATCCGGCAACGGGTAGAAAAATACGGCATCGCCTGCGACCTCAAGCACGGCCACCTGCACGCGGCCTACAAGCCAGGCCACATGGAGGGCTTGCGCAAGGATTACGACGAAGCCGTGCGCCGTGGCATGGGCGACGAGGTCAGCCTGCTCGACCGCAGCCAGGTGCGTGACCTGCTGCAAAGCGACCTTTACCACGGCGCAATCAAGAACACCCGCAACATGCACCTGCACCCGCTGAACCTGTGCATCGGTGAAGCCCGCGCGGCCGAGAGCCTGGGCGCGCTGATCTTCGAAAACAGCGAAGTGCTGGAGATCATTCACGGCGATGGCCCGCACAAAAGCCCTGGCGTACGCACCGCCCACGGTCGCATCGACGCCAACCAGGTGCTGCTGGCCGGCGACGTCTACCACAAACTGGAACCGGGCCAGCTCAAGGGCAAGATTTTCCCGGCCATGGGCGGCATCGTCACCACCGCGCCGCTGGGCGACCTGGCCAGGCAGATCAATCCCGAAGACCTGGCCGTCTACGACTGTCGCTTCGTGCTCGACTACTACCGCCTGACGGCGGACGGTCGCCTGCTGTTCGGTGGCGGCGCCAACTACAGTGGCAAAGACTCACGGGACATCGCCGCCGAGTTGCGCCCCTGCATCGAGCAAACATTCCCGGCGCTCAAGGGCGTGGCCATCGATTACCAGTGGAGCTGCGCGATGGGCATCGTGATCAACCGCATCCCGCAACTGGGCAAGCTCTCGGACAACGTCTGGTACTGCCAGGGCTACTCCGGGCACGGCATCGCCACCACGCATATCATGGGCGAAATCATGGGCCGCGCGATCACCGGACAACTGGAGCACTTCGACACCTTCGCTGCCTGCCAGCACATCCGCGTCCCCATGGGCGACCTGCTCGGCAACCCGATGCTCGCCGCCGGCATGTGGTACTACCAAATGCTCGAACGCCTGCGCTGAGGCAGCCACGGAATACACCTGAATCAGCTGTGGGAGCCAGCTTGCTCCCATAGTTTGCTCAAGCCTCCACCTGCACCACCTCGATGCCCAGCTTGCGGTAATCATCGATGTTGCCCGTTGCCACATGACGCTCGGTGATCAGCGTATGCAGGCGCGAACAGGGCGCCACCACGAACGGTTCGACCGCGCCCAGTTTGTCCGCCGTGGTGACGGCGATCACCTGCGAGGCACTGTCGATCAGCGCCTGTTTCACCGGCACCTCCTCGAAATGCAGCGAGCTGATGCCCACCTCGGGATGAATCGCGCAAACCCCGGTGAACAGCAGGTCAGCCTTGATTCCCTGTAGCAAGCGAAGGGTCTCGTGGCCACTGACGGACAGGGTCGCCAGGTTGAGTTGCCCGCCCGCGAGAATGACCTTGATGCCTTTGTATTCAGCCAGGGTGATGGCAGTCATCGGCGAAGTCGTGATGGCGGTGATGGAAATGTCCGAGGGCAGCGAACGCGCGATCTGCAGCGTGGTCGTGCCCGAATCGAACATCACGATCTGGCCGTCCTCCACCCTTTGGGCGGCGAGCTGCGCCAGTCGGGTTTTCACCTCATCGGTTTCGCTGATGCGGGTGAAGTAATCCTTGCCGGTGTCCTTGGGTCGCGGCAGCGCCCCGCCGTGCACCCGCTGAACCAGGCCGGCGCTGTCCAGCTCGGCAAGATCGCGGCGGATGGTGTCTTCGGACACGGCGAAATGCTGGCTCAACCCGGAGGCCATGACCTTGCCGTCGCGCTCGAGGATCAGGAGGATTTTCTGCCGGCGCACATGAGGGAGTTCGGCCGCGGAATGCCGATCATGCATGTTTTTGCCTGCTTATGCGTTTAGCTGCGTGTTTTTGCGAGATTAGTCAAACCGTGCCATAAACACAAACAGGACGAGGCCAGATATCAATTGTTTCGATCTTTCAAATCACGAAGGCGAATTTTTTATTTGCGCGTGACCTGTTCAAGATGAGCGCCATCACAAAAAGCACCGGATGGACATCTCATGAATCTCAATTTCGCCTTCGCCTGCATGATCGTGGTCTCGTTTGCCATCGCGCTGGGCCACGCCTGATTCAAAGTGCCCGGCATTGCTCGATCCTGCCTTGCTCAGTCCCAGCTAAGTTTCAGTCGGTAGCCTTTCTCCTGCGCCACTAACAGCGCTGCCCAGGAGAATCGATCGACATGAACCCGACACCCGCCGGCTGGCTCAACAAGGTGCCCGAAGTGACGCTGTCATTTTGGGTCATCAAGATCATGTCCACCACGGTCGGTGAGACCGGCGCCGACTTTCTGGCCGTCAACGCAGGCCTCGGCGCGGGCTGGACCAGTATCGGCATGGCGGCCCTGCTGGCCATCGCGCTGACCGGCCAACTGCGCACAAAAGCCTACACCCCCTGGATCTATTGGCTCACCGTGGTGCTGGTGAGCATCGTCGGCACGCAGATCACCGACATCCTCACCGACATGCTGGACGTCAGCCTGTACACCAGTACCGCGGTCTTTTCCGTTCTGCTGGCGGTCAATTTCCTGGTCTGGTACCGGACCGAACACAACCTCTCCATCCGCGAAATCGTCACCCCACGGCGCGAGCTGTTCTATTGGGCGACCGTGCTCTGCACCTTTGCCCTGGGCACCGCTGCGGGCGACCTGGCCACTGAAGCACTGGGCCTGGGCTTCACCCTCGGCGCGGTGATATTCGGCGTATTGATTGGCGCCACCCTCGTCGCCTGGCGCCTGGGCGGTAACGTCGTGCTGACCTTCTGGATCGCCTACATCCTGACCCGCCCCTTCGGCGCCTCCCTCGGCGACCTGCTGACGCAAGCCAAAACCTACGGTGGCCTGGGCATGGGCGCGAGCTGGACCAGCGCGCTGTTCCTGTGCGTCATCGTCATTCTGGTGGCCGTCGCGCAAATGAGCGTCGGCAGCCGTAAACACACCACTGCGTAATCCTTCAACAGCTATTCAGGGACACTTCATGCGCTACGTTCAAAACGCCATTCGCCACCTTGCCATTGTTGGCGCCATTGCCCTGCTCGGCGTCGCGACCGGCTGCTCGAAACCGGCGGACAAACCCAATGCCGGTGCCGCTTCGGGCGCGGTCAGCAACCAGGCCGTCGCGGGCTCCAAACTGGGCGACTTGTCAGCGTTCCGCAGCATTGCCGCCGACGTCGTCGGGCTGGTCGACAAAAATGACCTGCCTGCGGCGAAAACCCGGATCAAGGACCTGGAAACCTCTTGGGATGAAGCCGAAGCCGGCATCAAGCCCCGTGCCGCCAGCGACTGGCATGTGGTGGACAAGGCCATCGACCGCGCACTGTCTGCGCTGCGCAAGAGCAGCCCGGTCCAGAGCGACTGCAAAATCGCCATGGATGACCTGCTCAAGGCCTTCGACGCCATGAAAGCCACCCCCTGACCGATGGCCGCTACCTCCGTGAGGCGATAGCGGACAAACCCGGACACAGGTGCTTCACTACAGGCGCGACGGCCATCACCGTCGCGTCTTTTCTTACCGGAGCCGAACATGCGGATACTGCTGGTCGAAGACGACCCGATGATCGGCGACGTGATCCAGAGCGCCCTCACGGATGCCAGTTACGCCGCCGACTGGGTCAAGAACGGCCTGTTGGCCCTGACTGCGTTGCAGACCCAGCACTACGATCTGGTGTTGCTGGACCTCGGCCTGCCCGGCAAGGACGGGCTCGATGTACTCGACAGTATTCGTGGCCAGAACAACCCCGTGCCGCTGCTCATCATCACCGCCCGCGACAACCTCGATGATCGCTTGCGCGGGCTCGATGGCGGCGCCGACGATTACCTGCTCAAACCCTTCGAGATGGCCGAACTGCTGGCGCGCATGCGTGCGGTGCTGCGCCGTCACGGTGGCAGCGCCCTGTCGCGACTCGACAACGGCGTCGTGGCCCTGGACCTGATTTCCAAGGAAGCCAGCACGGAAGAAAATCCCGGGGTTTTGCTCTCCAGTCGCGAGTTCGCCTTGCTCCAGGCGTTGTTGATCCGGCCAGGGGCCATCCTGTCGCGCAGCGAACTCGAAGACCGTCTCTACGGCTGGGGCAATGAAGTGGAAAGCAATGCGGTGGAATTCCTGATTCATGCGCTGCGTCGCAAACTGGGAAGCCACGTCATCAAAAATGTCAGGGGTATGGGATGGATGGTTTCAAAAAACGTTTAGGCGAGTCGGTCCAGCTCAGGTTGAGCGTGGCCCTGTCGCTGGCCATCCTGACGGTCGCCATCGTGGCCGGGGTCTTCGCCTACGTTTCGGCCTTCGATGAAGCCCACGACATGCAGGACGACACCTTGCGCCAGATGGCCAAGCTCTTCGACCGCCAGCACATGACACTCCAGTACCCGGAAAATGGCGCGGCGGACGACGACGAGGCGCGCATCGTTCTTCAGTACCTGGCCGACGGCAGCAAAGCCTCGGGAGACGATGATGCCGGCACCCCGCTGCCCTTCCCCACGACCTTGCCCGACGGTCTGTCGACCGTGCCCATTGCCGGCGAAGCCTTTCGCGTCCTGGTCAAGACCACCGCCCAGGGCGAGCGCATCGCCGTCGCCCAGGAAACCGGCGCCCGCGACAAGGACGCCCGCGCCAGTGCCTGGCGCAGTGTCCTGCCGTTCCTGGTTCTGCTGCCCATCCTGCTGCTGGTGGTCAGCGACCTGGTGCGCAAACTGTTCCGCCCCATTGCCATGCTTTCGTCTGAAATCGACCATCGCGACGAGCAGGAACTGCATCCGATCGACGAACACCACTTGCCCCTCGAAATCCGCCCCTTCGTGGTGGCGATCAATCGATTGCTCAACCGTGTCGCGCAGTCCATGGAAAGCCAGCGCCGCTTCGTCGCCGACGCCGCCCACGAACTGCGCTCGCCGCTGACGGCCCTGTCCCTGCAAGCCGAGCGACTGGCCGCCGTCGACATGCCGGAGCCGGCGCGAGAGCGGCTGGTGCCCTTGCGACGGGGCATCGAGCGCGGCAGACAATTGATTGACCAGTTGCTGACACTGGCCAAGGCGCAGTCCACTGCGACCTGCGGGGCATCAACGACCTCCGTGCATGAGGTCTATCGCCGCGTGCTGGAAGATCTATTGCCGCTGGCCGAACGCAAGCACCTCGACATTGGAGTCGAGATCGAACAAGACGCGCGGGTGTGCATCAACGAAATCGACCTGACGGCCGTGGTGAAAAACCTGGTGGACAACGCTATCCGCTACACGCCGGCGCACGGCCGCGTAGACCTGACGCTAAAAATGGATAACGGCCAGGCCCTGTTGCAGATCAGGGACTCGGGGCCAGGTATTGTCGTGGAGGAACAGGAACGGGTGTTCGATCCGTTCTATCGCTGCCTGGGCACCGATGAATCCGGCTCGGGGCTGGGGCTGTCGATCGTCAAGGCGATCGTGGACCGTACCGGGGCGCGGGTGAAATTGGGTTTCACGGATGAACGGGCCAGAAGCGGCCTGTGTGTGTCGTTGTGGTTGCGCGTCAGCCACTGAGCACGCCTTGACGGCCGATCAACCGGCCGTCAGTTGCTGGCAACGTGATCCACGTTGCCCGTCATCACCAGCGCCTTGAGCGACGCATCAAACTGTTTCAGCGCATTCACTTGCAACTCGGTTTGCTCGTTGATTTGTGCGGCGATCTGCGGAGCGGCTTTGCCATGCACCCACACCGAGGGCATTTGCTTGGCGCGTGAACCTTCAGCCTGGCCGATGTATTGCAGGTTCGCATCGTAGAACCTGGCGACAAACCGCGCTTCGACCTGGTCATTGCGCTTGGACACCAGGCGGCTGAAGGTGTCGAGCATCACCACCACATCGGGATGCGCCTGTACGGCGGCGTCAAGGTTGTCGTAGACCGTCACCGAGGCGAACTGCTTCTGCAGCGACCCCATCAACCCGTTGAGCGCACGTTGCGGATCGGAACTGTCGACGAACGCCTTGGCGATTTGCGGATTCATCTGCGGGTTCTTCGCGCCATTGACCGCCACGGCGTGGTAGCTCTCAAGGTATTGTTGGGTGTTGACGGTGTTTTCGCTGTAAAGCACCGCCACCGATTGCGCGTGCTTCAGGCCTGCAGCGCTATCGGCCATCGGCAAAAAGTGGCAAGACTCCTGACCCGCGCCGAAGGCAGGCGTCATGGCTGCTACACCACAGCTCAAAAAGGCGACAAGCGTCAGCAGGGTGGAAGTTCTCATCGCGTTTGCTCCTTCAGAAACCGCTTCGGTGTATCGCCAGTCTCCTCTTTTTCCGGCAAAACAAAACTTGCATTCCTTGATGATAACTATCGACTGAACGAATGGTGGTGGGCGGTGAGCGACTGAGGCTGACAATCGCGCCCTCCCTGCTACAGCGAAGTTGCGCGCCCCATTCAACCGGGTCGTGAAATACCGTGATGACGCAGTTTGCGATAGAGCGTATTGCGGCTGATTCCCAGGCGGGCGGCGACACGGGCGATATGCCAGTGTTCCGCCTCAATCAACGTTAGCAACGTCTGTCGTTCGGATACTCCCAGCGGATTTTCGGCCAGCGCGGCTGTCGCGGGTGCTGCCATGGACAAGGTCGGCCGCTGCTGGGGCTTGGGTTCTGGAACCACGAATGATCCTGGCCCGTACGAGGGCGACTGCGCAACATGTGGAAGCCACCACACTGGCTGAGTCAAATGGCGCCCAGCCGTGGTTGGGCGCCTCTCCACAATGCCCCGGATGCAGCCTGAAGATACCCGCCAGGGCTCCCCGCTGCCCGGTTTCAGCGTCAGGAATAGTGTTGAGCTAATGCCGCAGAGCACGCCAATGCCCTGAATGTGACACCAGGGCAGGTGTCTTCGCCGGACGCTGACTTTCCGACAACCAGCCCAATCGATGTTGCTCGGTATTGATGCGTATAAAGATTCAAGCGTTCTTTTTTTGCAGGCTTTTCAGACGCAGCGTCGCACGCTGCACGGCAGCCATCTTTTCCGGGCGCTTCATGCGCTTCCATTTTTTGATGTCCTCCTTGGTGCGACCGCAGCTCAGGCAAAGCTCGCTGTTCAGTTGGCAAACAGAAATACAGGGGTTCTCGATATCCTTGGCCATGCTTCAACCCTTCATAACGCGTTTGCGCGCCAAGCGCTGCTGCCAGTCACCCGCGTTCATCCGCCGACATTGCTCTTCACTGTCGAAGTGCAGGTGAGCCATCACTTGGCTGATTTGAATACCCACCGCGAGTAGCGCCTGAGTGGTCAGCTCAAGCATGCGTTTGTCTTGTCCGCAGGCGAGCGCTTGATTCCTGCTGGCGTGGGTGTCGAAAACCCAAACAACCATCAGACTGGATGGGAACAGCGCGTAATCCACCTCGTGGGTCAACCAGGAGAATCCCACTATCTCCGCCTTGGCCGTTTCGCAGGCCTCGGTAAGGGCGGTAATCAGGCGACGCTCAAGTTGTGCCTGTTCGCGCTTGCTCAAAAGCATATATCGATCCTTACTTTCATCTCGGCGGTGATGCGTATGTTGCCGGGAGGAGTGTTTCCCGACCATTATCAACTGTTTGGCAACGTCAAATACCACGAGAAACCAGCCGAAGGATGCGTTGAGTTCAAACATGCGGAAGTCGCCCTGACGGGAAGACACGCGCCTTGATCACCTTAGGGCCGACATTGCATAGGTTGCCCGCGAATGATGACGTACATGGTCTCATCAATCATCGAGTTCCTCACGGCAAATCCACATGTTGCCTACCTGGCGGTGTTTCTTCTGGCACTTTGCGAGTCAATCCCGATTATCGGCGCTGTCGTTCCCGGCACTGCCGTGATCCTCACGCTCAGTGCCTTGGTCCCGAGCGGCGTATTGCTGCTCTGGCCGTTGTTGGTCGCCGCCACGTCAGGTGCCATCGCCAGTGATGGACTTTCGTTCTGGCTCGGGCATCGATACAACCGCGAGATTCTTGGTTTCTGGCCCCTGAACCGCCACCCTGAACTGATTCAGAGAAGCGAGGCCTTCTTTGAGCGTCACGGCGCCAAGAGTGTGTTTTTCGCGCGCTTCGTACCGGGGGTCCGCGCCGTCATACCCCTCCTCGCCGGCATGCTGGGGATGAAGGCCAGTCGATTCTATGCCGTCAATATTGTCTCGGCGCTCGCTTGGGCTTCGTCGCATATCCTGTCCGGTGTACTCGTTGGCGCAACATTCAGCATTCTTGGAGCGGCTGCCAGGCCGCTGGCGATCCTGCTGGTCGTGCTACTCGCTGTGGGCTGGGCACTCCTGTATATCGTGCGCTGGATGTTGCGTCGCGGCATCCCCTGTGCCATCGACGCATTGGGCCGCCTGCAGTGCCGGGTCGGGGCTCACGACACCTGGTTGAGCCGCCGTCTCAGCCATTTACTCGATCCTTCGCGGCCCGAAGCACGAACTCTCGCAGTGTCAGCCGTGCTTCTCGTCGGTGCAGCCTGGCTCTTCTTTGGCATCCTTGAAGATGTCATCACCGGCGACCCGTTGCTGCTCGTCGACAGTGCGATATACCACGTGCTCCAGGATCTTCGAACAGTGCCAGGCGATGCGGTGATGATCGCCATTACAGAGCTCGGCGACACTACAGTCGTGGCTGCGGTAACGCTGGCTGTCTTGTCATGGCTCATGTGGAAACGCGCCTGGCGTACAGCGGCCTATTGGCTGATTGCGATTGCCGGCGCTTCAGCACTCAACTCGGTCATCAAAGTGGCGCTGCATCGAGTTCGCCCCGGTGAGCTTCTCTACTCCGGCTGGAGTGCATTTTCCTTCCCTAGCGGCCATAGCACGGTCAACGTCGTGCTCTACGGTTTCCTCGCCTTTCTCATCGCGCGTGATTTGCACCCGGCCTGGCGCCTCGTGGTCGCTCTCGGCGCAGCAATCCTGATATTTCTGATCGCCTCCTCGCGCCTCTACCTCGGTGCGCATTGGTTTTCCGACGTTATCGGGGGATTGGCATTCGGGTCGGCCTGGCTGGCGCTGCTCGGACTGTCCTACCTGCGACGCCAGGTTGGACGCGTGGAACCAAAGGGCCTGCTTGCCGCCGGATGTTCGGCACTGATACTGGTGGGGGGACTCAATATCTATCGCAGCCATGCCACCGATATCGACCGCTATGCTGTCAAAGCAACGACTCCAAACATGACCGCCACCGATTGGTGGGCGTCGGGCTGGCAGCAAGTGCCGGTGAGACGTATTGACCTCACGGGCGACACCAATGAGCCCATGTCGTTCCAGTGGGCCGGTGATCTGAACGACTTGCGAGATAGCCTGCAAAAACAAGGTTGGAACGACTCGGCGGACTGGACACCAATGAACGCACTGAATTGGTTTAACGTCCAGACTGGCCCGGCAGCTCTCCCGGTCATTCCATTTTTCGCCAGCGGTCGCCTCCCTTGTCTCAACCTCGTTCGAGCGAATAGTGATGACACGTTGAGCCGTTCGCGCCTCGTACTTCGCCTATGGGTCGTCGAGTTCGAGCTTACAAACGAACGGACTTCATCGCTGTGGATGGGCTCGGTGGTCGAGGAGCGCATTTATCATTCCATGTCCCTCATTACCTTGACGTCTACACAGCCTGATGTGAATGCGCCACGCAGCACGCTGGCTGTTGCTTTTGGCGATGCACGACTTGCGCCACGCCCTCCAGGTACGGCAGACGGGGATTGGGATGGCAAAGTCCTGTTAGCTCGCCACACCACCCCCACCCGTGGCCAAAGAGCGCTGTGCCATTGGTGAGTTGCTCAACCCGATCGCCATTCTTCTGCACCCTGCCGGAACTATTATTGTTTCTTGAGTAACAGCAAGAGCAGAGCTGTTGCGGCAATCATTGCCCCCGCGAGGAATGTGCTGCCTGAGCCAAAGCTGTGCCACAGCCAGCCCGCTAAAACACTGGCGATCAGCATGCATACACCACTGACCAGATTGAAAATGCCGAAAGCCGTACCCTTGAGTTGCCCGGGCGCGTTATCAGCGACCAGTGAGGCAAGGATGCCTTGGCTGAACCCCATATGAAGTCCCCACAATGCAACGCCCAGCATCATAGTGATGACAGAACCGGACTGAGCAAGCACCAGATCCGCCAGGACGAGTAACCCCATGCCAATGCAGAGCAGTTTCGTACGGCTCATACGATCAGATAACCAGCCGGCAGGATAAGCAGACAATGCATAGAAAAGTGCCATCACCACCATCACCAGCGGAATCCAGGTGACCGACAGGCCTGTCTGCTGCGCACGCAATACCAGAAACGCCTCGCTGAACCGGGCAAGCGTCAATACCCCTCCCACCACGACGACCCACCAATACCCGGCGCAGAAGTCGTGAAGAAATCGCCAATGAATGGGAGAGCGGAATTCGTGTTCGCTGGAGGCGAGTGTGGGTTCTTTGACGCCTGCGACAATCAGAGCCACCGCTATTATTGCGGGAATCACTGCAAACCAGAGCACGATCTGGATATTGGCAAGCCATAGCATCAGCAAGATGGCCAGAGCGGGGCCAAGAACAGCCCCCAGGGTATCCATCGATTGGCGCAAGCCAAAACAGGCCCCCCGGATCCCGGGCGGTGAAACATCTGCGACCAAGGCATCTCGCGGTGCTCCACGAATGCCCTTTCCGATGCGATCCAGAAAGCGCGCGGTAAAGACGACTTCAACCGAGTGTGCCAGAGGAAAAAGGGGTTTGCTTAGCGCAGCCAAACCATACCCCAGCAACAGCAATCCTTTGCGCCGCCCCATAAAGTCGCTGATAGCACCCGAGAATATCTTGACGAGCATTGCGGTCGACTCGGCAATCCCCTCGATGACCCCGACGGTCAATGCACTCGCACCCAATGTCGTAACCAAAAATACAGGTAGCAAGCTGTGTACCAGCTCAGAAGACAGATCCATGAACAGGCTGACAAAGCCCAACGCCCAGATCGTCCCCGGAATGCGAAGACGCTCGGCTTTGGTGGTTGGCCTTTCGCTACTCATATTCAAGCGTTTCCAAGGGGAAACTCCAAGTGAAAGCGCGTACCGGCTTCAGTGCTATCAACCGATACGCGACCGCCATGCAGTTGCATGATTGAGCGAACAATGGCCAATCCCAGCCCCCCGGAATCGTCGGGTTGATTGCGTGAGGGGTCACACCGGTAAAAGCGCTCAAACAATCGCGGCAGATGCTCTGCTGCAATCGGCTCGCCGTGGTTGTGCACCGTGATTTTGAGCGTGTCCTGCGAAACCTCGCTGCTGACCGTCACTGCCGAGGCGGGAGTGGCGTAGCGCAGCGCATTGGCCAGCAAGTTAGCCAATGCTCGACGGATCAAGCCTGGATCACCCGGCAACTGATCCTGAGTCCGGTTTATCAGCTGCACATCTCGCTCTTGCGCCACGCCTTCGAAGTACTCACATAGCTGCTCGATCAAATCGTGCAGGTTGATTTGCTCGAATTTTACGCAAGCGTTTGGCTGCTCGGTGCGAGCGAGAAACAACATGCTGTCGATCATTCGGGCCAGCCTTTCATACTCTTCCTGATTGGAAACCAGCAGGTTCTGATAGTCCTCGATAGAGCGACTGCGCCTCAGGGCTTGCTGGGTATGTCCCATCAGGTTGCCAAGCGGGGTTCGCATCTCATGGGCGAGATCTTCCGAGAAGCGTGAAAGCTGGGCGAATCCGTCCTCAAGGCGTGCAAGCATCTGATTGAGGGCGCTACAGAGCTGCTTGAGCTCATTCAGTTCATTGAACTGATCCAGCCGCAGATGCAGATGCTGCACATCGATTCCGGCTGCGCGCTTGGCCAGCAGGCGCACGGGGTGCAAGCCTCGTTGACTGACCCACCAGCCGAGTGCAAAAGCCAGAAGCGCACCGACTGACATGGCCAGCCAGAGCTTGAGCCGGTAAGCCCCCAGCATCTGGTCGCGCTCCCCCAGCAACTTGCCAGCAATCAGGGTCAAACCGCGACCACCCTGGGTGACATCCTGCCAGGCAAGTCGCACGGGCTCGGAGGAGTGATCGTCAACGAGGCGAGCGTGGGGTGCAGCGGGTAACTTCGGCAACGTCATTCGCACTGGGTTGATTTCGATTAACACCTTGCCACTGTCATCGACGATCCATAGCAGACTGTCGCGATTGCCCAACATGTTTTCGTAGAGCTTGGGCCGACCTCGCAACTGCTCGATGCTGTCGCTATCGCTGATCAAGGCTTGCATTCGCTCCAGGCGCCCCAGCAGGGCCTGATCATCGCGCCAGGCAATCTCTCGCTGCAACGATTGATAAAGATAAAAACCAATGGAGCCCAGCAACAGCGTGCTGACCAGGGCGAACATGATCGCCAGGCGCAGGCTCAGGGTGCGCGGAAACAGTTTCAGGATTGCACCTCAAGCATGTAACCGATGCCTCGCACCGTGTGTATCAACTTCACCGCGTAAGGATCGTCAACCTTGGCCCGCAGTCGACGGATGGCAACATCAACCACATTGGTGTCACTGTCGAAGTTCATCTGCCAGATCTGTGAGGCAATCAGCGAACGCGATAACACCTCCCCTTCACGACTGAGCAGCAGATGCAGCAGGGCGAACTCTTTGTTGGTCAGGGTGAGGCGTTCTCCATTGCGCGTGACCTTGCGTCGCAACAAGTCCAGGCTCAGGTCGCCAGCCACAAAATGCTCAACCTCGCGAGGCGGGCCACGGCGTAGCAAGGTGCGTATGCGGGCCAACAGCTCGGCATAGGAAAAGGGTTTGACCAGATAATCATCGGCCCCCAACTCCAGCCCTTTGACCCGATCATCCACCGAATCACGTGCGGTGAGAAACAGTACCGGGGTCTGCCACTTACGCCGGATGATTTGCAGCAATTGCCAGCCATCCAACCCCGGCAGCATGACATCCAGAATGATCAGATCGAACTCACTCTCCTGTGCCAAATGCTGGCCATCCAGCCCGTCAAGGGCGATCTCTACCGCATAGCCCGATTCAGTCAGGGCTTTGCGCAGGTAATCCGCCATTTTCGTTTCATCTTCAACCACCAGGATACGCATTTTTTCCTCCAGTACTGGAGCACAGGCTAGCCCGCTTCGCTGATTTCTCACATTACATCTTGGTAATCCGCAGGCAATCATTCTGACGGGGTGCGCAGGTCATGATGTCTGGCAATGACTCAGACAGCCTCAACCCAAGGAAACAGCATGCGTACAAGCCTATCGACTTCATTGCTGATCACACTCGCCATGAGCTCTGCATTCGCCGTTGCAGCCCCGGATCAAGTTGTGCAGCGCAAGGACGTGTCACTGGCAATGGCCAACGATTTGCTAAATGCCGCGCTGACGGCCTGTCACGCCGATGGCCGCACAGCCGTTGCCGCAGTGGTCGACCGTGGCGGCAATCTGGTTGCCGTGCAACGCGATGACAATGTCGGCCCGCACAACACGTTAGCCGCGCAACGCAAAGCCTTTACCGCCCTGTCGACCAAGACTTCGACGCGGTTGCTGGCTGAACGCGCTCGCGCGAATCCGGATGCTGAAAACCTCAACACCCTTGATGAGTTGTTACTGCTCGGTGGAGGCGTGCCATTGAAATTTGAGGGTCAGGTCATCGGCGCCATCGGCGTGGCCGGTGCGGGCGGGGCTGCAAACGATGAAGGTTGTGCAGAGGTTGCTATTAACAAAGTTTTACCTGCCGTTAAAAACTAAGGACATCCCCATGACTGTATTGAAAAGCTTCTTCGCTGGCGCTGTATTGAGTGCCCTTTCAGCCCTTGCATCAGCAGCGGCAAATCCATTGAGCGTGCATGTACTCAACTTGCAGGATGGCCTGCCCTCCCCTGGCGTCAATGTCACGCTGGAAAAACAGGATGGAAAAAACTGGGGCATGCTCAACAGCGCGGCAACCAACGAGCAAGGTCGTATCACCGGGCTGTATCCGGAAGGTCGGGGTCTGGAAAAAGGTACCTACCGTGTCACCTTCAAGACCGGTGAGTGGTTCAAAGCGCACAAGACGTCCAGCTTCTTTCCGGAGGTACCCGTCATTTTTGAAGTGGACGGTACCGTTCCTCACTACCACATCCCGTTGCTTCTCAGCCCTTATGGCTTCTCCACCTACCGAGGAAATTGATCGTCAGGCGATACCCAATGGATAGACAGCCGCCCCGACTCGAAAGGGCGGCACTGTCACAGAAAGAACAGCGCCCATCCTCAGTCTGTTCCGGGGCCCGCTCGATACAAACCTATACAAGACAACGTCCTACGCACAAGAATGCTCAGGCATCGAGTGCGCTGTCGAATATGCCCCGGCTGCGCAGACCCACCATCAATTGCCGACGCTCGATCCCCCCTGCCCGATTAATGCATGACCCGCGATCAACATCCATCCTTCGTGTTCAATCTCAAATTTTCTTGTACAATTAATACAGCAGTGTATAACTTTTGCGTTAGCTTGATGAAAGTGCCAAGCAGTCCATATCCACTGAGGTACGTATGTTCAACTCGCAAATCAAAAAAAAGCTGGCCCTCAGCCAGCGGCGCTTGGCTGACTGCGAAGCCACCCTCGCCGCATTAGGTGGCTCCATGGCGCTGATTGAGTTCCAGCCTGATGGCACGGTCCTCGGCGCGAACAACAATTTCCTGAGAATAATGGGCTATCGCCTTGAGGAAATTCGCTCCAGGCATCACCGCTTGTTCTGTACACCGCAATGCACCAACAGCGTCGCTTATCAAGGTTTCTGGTCACGCCTGAGTAAGGGTGAATTCATAAACAACCGCTTCCTGCGCCTGGACAAACAGGGACGTGAGATCTGGCTGGAGGCCAGTTACAACCCTGTTCGCGACGCCTCTGGACAGGTGATCAAGGTCGTCAAGATTGCTGCTGATGTCACTGCCCGGGTGCAGAAGGAACAAGAGCAGGAGAGCCTGATCAAGGCGATTAACCGTTCCATGGCAACCATTGAGTTCAACCGGCTGGGAGAGGTCATCAGCGCCAACGAAAACTTCCTTGCCGTGATGGGTTACCGCCTCGATGAGATTGTTGGCAAGCACCATCGTTTGTTCTGTGAGCGTAGCGAAAGTGAATCCAATGAGTATCGCCAGTTCTGGGAGCGCCTGAATCAAGGCGAGTTTTTCTCCGGTAACTTCAAGCGTCTCAACAACCGGGGACACACCGTCTGGTTACGTGCGACTTACAACCCAGTGTTCGACGCCAACGGCAGCCTTTACAAAGTCGTCAAGTTTGCGAGCGATATCACGACTCAGGTTCTCCAGCAGGAAGCTGAATCACGAGCAGCCCGCATGGCCTATGAGACCTCATTGAAAACCGACGATACAGCACTCGAAGGTGCCCGAGTGGTGCAGGAGACCGTGGATGTCATGCAAAGCCTGGCCGGCGAATTGAATCACGCAGCCGAAGGTATCAACGATGTCAGTCAACAGTCGGAAGTCATCAGCAGCATCGTCCAGACCATCCGTGGTATCGCCGAACAAACAAATCTTCTAGCGCTAAACGCCGCCATCGAAGCGGCTCGTGCCGGAGAGCAGGGTCGGGGTTTTGCGGTGGTCGCTGACGAAGTGCGCAATCTGGCTTCGCGCACAAGTCAGGCCACCCTCAAGATTGTCGAGGTGGTGCAGCACAATCGTGAATTGGCCCAAGGGGCAGTGGCCAGGATGGAGGCGAGTAAAGACAAGGCGGAACAAGGAGTCAAATTAGCCGGTGAGGCTGGTCAAGTGATACTGGATATTCAGGACAGTGCTCGCCAAGTCGTACAGGCAATCAGCAATTTCTCGTCGACATTGGCACGTTGAGTCAGCCTTGCGGCTTGTACAAAACCCTGGCTCGGTCGACACACTAATCGTTAGTAAAACAGGTCTCGAATGAACACGAAATCACCCATAGTCCCTCCTTGTAGTGCCTGTAGAGACGGCGACGCACTGGATTTTGAGTTCAGTATGGCGTTCCAGCCAATCGTAGACCTGCGTGACAACAGTATTTTTGCCTACGAGGCTTTGGTACGTGGTTGCGATGGCAGTGGTGCCGCCGCCATTCTTGGAAAGGTGAACGAACAGAACCGTTATGCCTTTGACCAAGCATGCCGCGTCAAGGCTGTCGAGCTTGCTTCACGCCTGAAAATCCCCTGTTTTGTCAGCATCAACTTCTTGCCCAACGCGGTATATCAAGCAGCCACATGCATTCGTGCGACGCTTGAAGCTGCACGCAGATTTGGTTTTCCCACAGAAAGACTGATCTTCGAGATCACCGAAAACGAAGAACTGGTGGACAAGGAACATCTGAAAAGCATCATTCGAGAATATCGTCTTAAAGGCTTCAAGACGGCGATAGATGATTTCGGTGCCGGGTACTCAGGGCTCAATTTGCTGGCAGAGTTTCAACCCGACATCATCAAACTGGACATGGCCCTGGTACGTAGCATCTGCACTGACCCGGTGCGACAGGCAATCGTCCAAGGCATCCTCGGTGTATGCAAAGCGCTCAACATTGAAGTGATCGCAGAGGGCGTAGAGACCAATGCCGAACTACAGCAGTTACTGGCCCTGGGCATTAACTTCTATCAAGGCTATCTGTTCGCAAAGCCCGAATACGAAACACTGCCAAACGTGGCTTGGCCAACCCCGACCATTGGCTGAAAGGTTTACTCACGTTGAGTCCTGGCCCTAAAACTGAAGCGCCCTGGGGCAACGAGCAACGTTGAGACGAAAAAAAACCCGCAGGACTGCGGGCCTTTTCTGGGGCTGAAGCTGATCGCTTCAACTGCCGATCAATGGGATTTTTTTGTTCCCGATGGCCCGGCATGACTCAGCCCTTTGGTGTTGTGATCACCGGGCGTGGTAGCCGAGATCGCGGTGGCCTTGGTTACGCCGCGGGTGTCTTTGGAATGAGCGACGCCTGAGGTCGTGCTGCCATGACCGCGATCATCATTTCGCTCACTGCCATTGTGCTTGCCGCTGATGCCATGGTCGCGAACGGCTTTGCCGGCGTGGTCGCTGTCCAGCCCGTTAGCACGGCCATTGCTGTCGGCGTGGTCTGAGCCGGCGTGGCTGCCACCTGCACCACCGCCCGCTCCACCGCCATGACCGCCACCGTTGCCACCGCCATTGCCACCGCCGTGTCCACCCCCTTCCCTGGCGGAAGCGGTGTTGATGACCGACAGATCATTCGGGAGTAAAGGGGCGGCCGCCAACATCAAGGCGCAGGACATGACGGCTACAAGACTCTTGTTTTTTAAAAGCATGATTGCTTCCGTAGGGGGTTGATATCGCGACCTTTATGACGCGATATCCCCCTGACAGTTCAAGCTTGGCGACAGACGGGCCCTTGCCTGATCGCCCACTCGGGACGCCGGGTGGAAGCGGTTTGCCCTGGGCGGAATCACGCGCCCCAAGCTGCGGGGCCAAAGGCGCTGCATCAGTTATTTATGCTCAAATGCCAGCTTAATAATATTTTACCGATATCAGGGTGATCCCTAGTCTTGACCCCAAGAGATGGCAGGCCACATGCGGTTTGAATCCAACTTCAAAGGGTATTGAGATGACCACTGTAAAAATAAAAACAGATACGCTGATTGTGGGCGCCGGTCAGGCGGGTGTGGCCATGAGCGAGCACCTGAGCAAACTGGGTGTGCCGCATCTGGTGCTGGAACGTAACCGCATCGCCGAACGCTGGCGCAGCGGCCGCTGGGATTCGCTGGTGGCCAATGGCCCGGCCTGGCACGACCGCTTTCCCGGCCTGGCATTCGACGACCTGAGCCCTGACAGCTTTGCCCCGAAAGAGCGGGTGGCCGATTACTTCGAAGCCTACGCGAAAAAATTCAACGCCCCGATCCGCACCGGCGTCGATGTGTTAAAGGTCGAGCGCAATGTCGGTCGCCCCGGGTTCACCATCGAAACCTCCGAAGGCGTGATCGAAGCCGCCCGCGTGGTCGCCGCCACTGGTCCTTTCCAAAACCCGGTCATCCCGCCGATCGCGCCGAAAGACCAGCCATTGCTACAGATCCACTCGGCTGATTACCGCAACCCTGGGCAACTGCCGGAAGGCGCCGTTCTGGTCGTCGGCGCCGGCTCGTCGGGGGTGCAGATTGCCGACGAGTTGCAGCGTGCGGGCAAGCAGGTCTACCTCTCGGTAGGCGCCCACGATCGCCCTCCCCGCGCCTACCGCAACCGTGATTTCTGCTGGTGGCTGGGGGTGCTGGGCGAATGGGATCAAGCGGCGATGAAGCCCGGTCGGGAACACGTGACCATTGCCGTCAGTGGCGCCCATGGCGGGCGGACCGTGGACTTTCGCGGGCTTGCCCATCGCGGCATGACCCTGGTCGGCCTGACCCAGTCGTTCGACGGCAGTGTGGCGACTTTCCAGCCGAACCTGGCCGAGAACCTGGCCCGGGGCGATGAGAACTATCTGGCACTGCTCGATGCCGCCGATGCCTACATCGAGCGCAACGGCCTGGACCTGCCGCAAGAACCGGAAGCGCGGATAACCTTCCCCGATCCCGAGTGCGTGACCCATCCGATCCTGCAGCTGGACCTGGCCAAGGCTGGCGTGACCTCAATCATCTGGGCCACCGGTTTTGCCACCGATTACAGCTGGCTGAAGGTCAACGCCTTCGACGCCAACGGCAAGCCGCAGCACCAGCGCGGCGTATCGAGCGAGCCCGGGGTGTATTTCCTCGGTCTGCCGTGGCAGTCGCGACGCGGTTCGTCGTTTATCTGGGGCGTCTGGCACGACGCCAAATACGTGGCTGACCAGATCGCCATCCAGCGCTCATACCTCGACTACCACGATGCGGCGCAACGGCAGGCCGAAGCGGCCCCGGTTGCCCTTGAAACCACGGTCAGTGCCTAAGCCTTTTTCTGTCAGGAGCGTCAAATGTCCACGCCAACCCATACCCGCATTCGCATGTTCAACACCAAACAAACCTACCCGAACCAGAGCCTGGACAACGACCTGTGCCAAGCGGTCCGGGCCGGCAACACCGTCTATGTGCGCGGCCAGGTCGGTACTGACTTCGAAGGCAACCTGGTGGGCCTGGGTGACCCGCGTGCGCAAGCCGAGCAAGCCATGCGCAACGTCAAACAGTTACTGGAAGAGGCCGGCAGCGACCTGAGCCACATCGTGAAAACCACCACCTACCTGATCGACCCGCGTTACCGCGAACCGGTCTACCAGGAAGTGGGCAAGTGGCTCAAAGGCGTGTTCCCGATTTCCACCGGGCTGGTGGTGTCGGCCCTGGGACAGCCACAGTGGCTGATGGAGATTGATGTGATTGCGGTGATTCCCGAGTAAGCAGGCTTACCGAGTGGCTGCCATCGCTGGCAAGCCAGCTCCCACAGGGATCGTCGCATCCACACAATCATCTGTGGGAGCGGGCTTGCCAGCAATGGCGTCCGCCCAGACACCCCATTCGACAAGGCACACCAAGGAACACACCTATGACCTTTTCCATCGCCGCACGCTGCCCCGAAACCGGTCAATTCGGCATCGCGATCAGTTCCTCGAGCATCGCCGTCGGCGCCCGCTGCCCCTGGCTGTTGCCCGGTGTCGGCGCGGTGTCCACGCAAAACATCACCCTGCCGTCCCTCGGCCCGGAAGTCCTCGCCCTCATGGAACAGGGCCTCGCGCCGGCCGACGCGCTGGACAAGGTGCTGACCCGCAACGGTTACAGCCAGTATCGGCAGGTCACCGCCATCGACCACCTCGGCCGCACCGCGCACTTCAGCGGCGCGCAAACCCTGGGCAACCACAATGCCGTGTCGGGCGAACAATGCGTGGCGGCGGGCAACATGCTGGCCGATCGTTCGGTGATCGAGGCCATGGTCCAGGCGTTCGAGCACGGCGAAGGTCAACTCGCCGACCGCCTGCTCGCCGCGATGAAAGCGGCCATTGCCGCAGGTGGCGAAGCCGGGCCGGTGCATTCGGCGGCGATGGTGGTGGTGGGTGAACTGACCTGGCCGATCATCAACCTGCGAGTCGATTGGGCCGACGAAAACCCGATCGGTCAGTTGCAAAAGCTCTGGGACGCCTATCGCCCACAAGTCCAGGACTACATCGACCGCGCCCTCGCTCCCGACAAATCCCCTGGCTACGGCGTCGCCGGAGACGACCGATGAACAGCAGCCGCGATTTGCTGAAAACCCTGGTGGCTTTCGATACCACCAGTCGCGAATCCAACCTGCAGCTGATCGAGTTTGTCCGCGATTACCTCGCGCGCTTCGATGTGCCTTGCGAACTGATCTACAACGAGCAGCGCAGCAAGGCCAATCTGTTCGCGACCCTCGGCCCGGCGGATCGTCCGGGCATCGTGCTGTCGGGGCATACCGACGTGGTGCCCGTGGACGGCCAGCCGTGGACCGTCGCGCCGTTCGAACTCAGCGAGCGAGACGGCAAGCTCTACGGTCGCGGCACGGCGGACATGAAAGGCTACATCGCCTGCGTGCTGGCGCTGGTTCCGGCGCTGGTAACGGCCAACCTGCGGCGGCCGGTGCACATCGCGCTGTCATACGATGAAGAAGTCGGCTGCCTCGGCGTGCGGTCCTTGCTCAAAGCCCTGGAACAGCGCCCCATCAAACCGATGCTCTGCATCATTGGCGAGCCCACCGAGCTCAAACCGGTGCTTGGCCACAAGGGCAAACTGGCGATGCGTTGCGACATTCACGGCCAGGCCTGCCATTCCGCCTATGCGCCGCAGGGGGTCAATGCCATCGAATACGCCGCCGAACTGATCGGCGAACTGGGACGCATCGGCCACCGGCTCAAAGCCCCCGAGCATCACGACGCGCGCTTCGACCCACCGTTCAGTACCGTTCAAACCGGCGTCATTGCCGGCGGCAAGGCCTTGAACATCGTCCCCGCCGATTGCCGCTTCGATTTTGAAATCCGCGCCCTGCCCTCACACGATCCGAGCGAGGTGGCGCAGGCACTGAAGACCTACGCCGAGCAGCAGGTATTGCCGCGCATGCGCGCCGTGAGCGAACAGAGCGAGATTCGCTTCAGCGAGTTATCGGCGTATCCCGGCCTGGCAACCGAAGCCCACAGCGAAGCCGCGGAGCTGATCGCCGGGTTTTCCGGTTCCCGAGCGTTCGGCACCGTAGCCTTCGGCACCGAGGGCGGGCTATTTGACGCCGCAGGAATACCCACCGTGGTCTGCGGGCCGGGCAGCATGGATCAGGGGCATAAACCGGACGAATTCGTCAGCCTGGAGCAATTGAACGGCTGCGATGAAATGCTGCAAAGGATGCTGCTGTCGATCAGTTGAATCACAAGCATCCCCCTCCAAAGAAGCCTGTGGGATCGGGCTTGCCCGCGATGAGGACCTGACATTCAACCTCCATGTCGACTGTCCAGCCCATTGCGAGCAAGCGCTGCGACTCTGCTACATTACCCCCGCCATATCAAAACAAGGAATGTTCACCCATGAAATTCGGCTACCTGATCGTCTACGTCGCCAACGTCCCCGCCTCATTGCAATTCTTCGAAACCGCGTTCGGCCTCACCACGCGATTCCTCCACGAATCCAACACCTACGGCGAACTCGAAACCGGTGAAACCGCCCTGGCTTTCGCCGCCGACGAACTGGCCGCCATGAACTTCAACGGCGGTCACATCAGCGCCCACACCAGCGTGAAACCGCTGGGCATGGAAGTCGGCCTCGTCACCGACGATGTCCCCGCCGCCCACGCCAAAGCCCTGAACGCAGGGGCCCACGAGGTGGCCGCCCCGCTGACCAAACCCTGGGGCCAGACCGTCTCCTACGTGCGCTGCCCGGACGGAACGCTGGTGGAACTTTGCACCCCAATAAAATGAGGTTCTTCACGCGATCCCGGGATGCAAAGCTAATGCAATACCTGTAGGGGCAAGCTCGCACACACATACTGTGTTCTTACACAACCAAACAGCTTTGCCGATCAATCGGAGCTTTGTCTTTTCCCACAACCGAATCCACATGGAAGCCGTCGAAGACGACGGCCCCAGTCGGACGTACCTTTGATTTTGGACTTCCGAAAACCCTGTAGGAAATTACCTCTTGTGGCGAAGGGGCTTGCCCCCGTTGGGCAGCGAAGCGGCCCCAAACCCTGCCCCCGAATTCCCAAGCCCCTGCGCACTGTCCGAAATACCGCAAAAGCCCGTAAACATTGGCTATCAGCCTTGCCAAAACGCTCGCCAAAGCGTCCTACAGCCCGGTTGCGAGCATGAAAATGGACGCCTATATTCGCCTCGCCGCTGACACAAATAGCGATGGGTTTCGCAGCCCTCTGGATTGACACCTAAGAACCGTCAGGCATGATTCGGCCGCTTTTGGTTGCATTAGTTTTATGGCGGTTGTGCGTGGGAGACCTTCGGGTCTGCCGGGTTTTTGGTGTGGGTCCCCGGTCTGCGAACCCGCGCACAGCTGCCACCCATTTGTTTCGCAGCAGAGCGGTGGCAATTCTTCTTTTATCAGGATTATCACCATGTCGAATCAACACCCACCCCGTCGCTTCACCCCCATGTCCCAATTCGCCACCCACTACCCCGTCCTGCTCATCGACAGCGACGCCCCGCTGCGCGAACTGCACAACTGCGTCAGCGAACGCCTCAACGCCGTCCTCCAATACCTGCACCTCATGGCCTGCACCAGCCTCCCCGACTGTGCCGAAAACGACATCAACACCATCACCAACATCGCCCGGATCATGGTCCAGGATGTGAGTGATGTGTTTCGGGTGATTGAGCAGCGTGGGTTTGAGGTGCCGAAGGAGTAGTGACGACTTTTAGCTGCAAAATAACCCGCAGGTTCTGCGGGTTGATGGCCTGGGTCATTTCACAACCAACAGAGCCCTGACCGTTCAGGGGTTTGTTGTTTATGCCGGAGTGGTTGGGGCCAAAAACCGATCAACCATGGCGCCCCCCCCTGTCCTCCCACCAATGAGTAATAGCGGCACACTGGATATTCGTAAAATGTCACTCAATAAAATCAAAACAAACAAAAAGGTCTAGTGAACTGTCATTAATGACAGTAGCAGCCAACAAGCATCCCCACATAGCATCTGTCATGAATCAAAACCAACTAAGTAAACCCCAACAAATGGAAACAAGTCAGGTGATCATCGTGAACGAATCAGAATTGATTAACAATGAAGTTGAAGCTGACGTCGAAGAACATCTAAAAAAAACCGGCTCATACATTCGCCCCAAATCCCACACCGTTTCAGACTATTGGGAAGGTGCGCCAACAGGTTTAATTACTGCGACAGGGGGGATAGGAGCTGGAAAAAACCAATTCATAGCGGATGTAGAATTCAGATATCGAAAAGATGGGCAAATTTGGTACATCATGATTGATAGATACAGAATGGTCGCCATGGGGTATCCACCCAAGTATCGGGCCAATATAAATATTGAATTCACGAGCGCTGGGCACTCTTCTGGAAAGCTTGTATCCCCGGATGCCATGTGGCAGGACAACGCGTGGCACAGCTACGAACGCATCATGAGGGTTTCGAGTGATTTAACTTCAGGTTTCCGGATGGGAATTGAAGTTGACTTTGATGGTCCAGACGGCGGGGGGTGGTTCTGGACGTACAAAAATTTCGCCTGATCGTTGAAGAGTCGAGTATTGCGAGACGCTTAAATACCTGGCGCAAATCCCTATTTTCGAAACCCGTGTTTGAAACTTTGACTCAACAGTTTGCCCGACCAGCCGCAACCAAAAAATCCGACGCCTGAACGGGCATCGGATTTTTTATTAACCACCGTGAATGTAACGCCTGTCAGTAACCCATATCAGAAGTTCGCCGGCGTGTTCGCACTGATGATCTCCGCCTCATCCGCCCCAATATTGCGGAACCGATGGGGCAAGGTCGTCGGGAAGTAATAGCCATCCCCGGCATTCAATACGCTGATCTGCCCATCCACCGTCAATTCAACCGTGCCACGCGTGACGAGCCCGCACTCCTCGCCTTCGGTGTGCACGATCGGTTCTTCCCCGGAGCTGGCGCCCGGCGCGTATTGCTCGCGCAGCAAGCGCATCTGCCGGCTCGGTACGGAAGCGCCGATCAGCAGCAGGCGCAGGCCGTTGCGGCCCAGGTCTGGCTGTTCGTTGGCGCGGAACACGTATTGATGCTCGCGCGGGGGTTGATCGAAGGTGAAGAAGTCCGCCAGGGACATGGGAATGCCTTCGAGCAGCTTTTTCAGGGAGCTGACGGAAGGACTGACGCGATTCTGTTCGATCAGGGAGATGGTGGCATTGGTGACGCCGCTACGCCGGGCCAGCTCGCGCTGGGACAGTTTGTAGCTTTCGCGTACTAATTTGAGTCGAGAACCCGTATCCATGACAGCCTTATGCAAGAACGACTTAAGGGTAATGGGGGTAGAAAACAGGCGCGGATCCTGCCGTTTTCCCTATCCCTGAACCGTGAAAGGCGGCTATTAAATCACGTTTGTTGGTGTTGCTCAGCAGGTTCGATAAACGGTGGTCGAAAATGGCCTATGCCTTGATGCAGTACAAACTGTGGGAGCGAGCCTGCTCGCGATTGCGGTGTGTCAGGCGACTTCGATGCTGGCTGAGCTGACGCCATCGCGAGCAGGCTCGCTCCCACAGGTTAAAAAGCCGGCGACACCTTTTCGGGGCGACCGCCGGCGAGGTAAAACTTAAATCCCTAGCCGGTCGCGCAGCGAGTAATACGCGGCGCCCATGGCGGTGAGCGGCGCCGAAAAAGTGCGCCCGCCGATCATTGGCATGTGCGGCAGCGAGGCGAACGCGTTGAAACGCTCGGCGTCGCCACGGATCATTTCCGAGATCAGTTTGCCGGCCAGGTGAGAGCAGGTGACGCCGTGGCCACTGTAGCCCTGCATGTAGTAGGCGTTTTTCTCGATACGGCCGAATTGCGGCATGCGCGACATGGTCAGCAGGAAATTGCCGGTCCAGCGGTAGTCGATCTTCACGTCCTTCAATTGCGGGAAGGTCTTGAGGATTTTCGGGCGGATCAGTTGTTCGATGTCGTCCGGCTCGCGCGCGCCGTAAACCACGCCACCGCCGTAGAGCAAGCGGTTGTCGGCGGTCAGGCGGTAGTAGTCGAGCAGGTAGTTGCAGTCTTCGACGCAGTAGTTGTTTTTGATCAGGCTGCGCGCCTGTTGCTCGGTCAACGGCTCGGTCACGACGATCTGCGAACCGCACGGCATGCTCTTGCTGGTCACGCGGTTGTCCAGGCCTTGCGGCAGGTACGCGTTACCGGCGATCAGCAGGTACTTGGCACGGACCACGCCCTTGGCGGTGCGCACGGTGATCGGTTCGCCGTAGGTGATTTCCACCGCTGCCGATTGCTCGAAGATCTTGCCGCCCAGGCCAATGATTGCCGAAGCTTCACCGAGGGCCAGGTTCAGCGGGTGAATATGGCCGCCCTGCATGTCCAGCAAGCCGCCGACGTAGGCCTCGGAACCCACTTCGCGCTTGATATCGGCCGCGTCGAGCATTTTCAGGTTCTTGTTGCCGTAGCGCTCCCAGCTTTTTTTCTGCTCGGCCAGGCCTTTGAGTTGCTTCTTGTTCATCGCGGCGAAGATGCCGCCCGGGCGGTAGTCGCACTGGATGTCGTAGTGCTGTATGCGCTGACGGATGATGTCGGCGCCTTCGAAAATCATGCTGCCCAGGACTTCGGCCGTCTTGTCGCCATAGCGCTCTTCGATGACATCGACGTCGCGGCTGTAGGAGTTGACCAGTTGACCGCCGTTGCGACCGCTGGCGCCGAAACCGACCTTGGCGGCTTCCAGCACGGTGACGCTGTAGCCCGCTTCGGCGAGGAACAGTGCCGAGGACAGGCCAGTGTAGCCGGCGCCGATCACGCAGACGTCGCATTCCACCAGTTCTTCGAGCACCGGAAAATCGCCGGTGAAGTTGCGGGTGGCGGCGTAGTAGCTGTTTACATGTGTTTGTTTCATAGGTTTCTCCGAGGGTCGCCGGCAACGTGCAAGCGACCGCCGCTTAAAAGGGCTTAGAGCTTGATCCAGGTCGCTTTGAGCTCGGTGTACTTGTCGAACGCATGCAGCGATTTGTCCCGACCGTTACCCGACTGCTTGAACCCGCCGAACGGCGCGGTCATGTCGCCGCCGTCGTACTGGTTGACCCAGACGCTGCCGGCGCGCAGGCCACGGGCGAAGGTGTGGGCCTTGCTCAGGTTGCTGGTCCAGACCCCGGCCGCCAGGCCGAAGATGCTGTCGTTGGCAATCGCCAGGGCTTCCTCGGCGGTGTCGAAGGTGATCAGCGACAGCACCGGGCCGAAGATTTCTTCACGGGCGATGGTCATGGCGTTGGTCACGCCGTCGAAAATCGCCGGTTCCACGTACAGGCCACCGGTCTCTTCGAGGGTGCGACTGCCGCCGGCGATCAGTTGAGCGCCCTGCTCCTTGCCGATGCCGATGTAACGCAGCACGTTCTCCAGCTGACGCTGATCGACCACGGCGCCGACGGTGGTCGAAGGATCGAGCGCATGACCCGGTTTCCAGGCTTGCAGGGCTTCGACCAGCAACGGGATGAACTGATCGCGGATCGAACGCTCCACCAGCAGGCGCGAGCCGGCGGTGCAGACTTCGCCCTGGTTGAAGGCGATGCCGCTGGCTGCCGCCTGGGCGGCTGCGCGCAGGTCCGGCGCGTCGGCAAAGACCACGTTCGGGCTCTTGCCGCCGGCTTCCAGCCAGACGCGTTTCATGTTGCTCTGCCCGGCGTAGATCATCAGTTGCTTGGCGATCGCCGTGGAGCCGGTGAAGGCCAGCACGTCGACGTCCATGTGCAGCGCCAGCGCCTTGCCGACGGTGTGGCCGAAGCCCGGCAGAACGTTGAACACGCCTTTGGGGATGCCCGCATCCAGCGCCAGCTGCGCGATGCGGATCGCCGTCAATGGCGACTTTTCCGAAGGCTTGAGGATGAACGAGTTGCCCGCCGCCAGGGCCGGGGCGAACTTCCAGCTGGCCATGATCAGCGGGAAGTTCCACGGCACGATGGCCGCGACCACACCCGCCGGTTCACGGGTGACCAGGCCGAGTTGATCGTGGGGCGTGGCGGCGACTTCGTCGTAGATCTTGTCGATGGCTTCGGCGGTCCAGCGGATCGCGTTGGCGGTCGCCGGGATGTCGATGCTCATGGAGTCGCTGATCGGCTTGCCCATGTCGAGAGTTTCGAGCAGCGCCAGTTCTTCCTGGTTGGCCAGGATCAGATCGGCGAAACGGATCAGGATGCGCTTGCGCTCGACCGGGGCCAGCCTGGACCAGACGCCGGACTCGAAGGTACGCCGGGCAACGGCGACGGCGGCGTTGGCATCGGCTTCGTCGGTGCTGGCGACGTTCGCCAGAAAGCGACCGTCGACCGGGCTGATGCATTCGAACGTGGCACCAGTGGCGGCCGCGCAGTACTGACCGTCGATGAAGGCACGGCTTTCGATGGTTAGGGACTGGAAGCGTTGCTCCCAGTCGCTGCGAGTAATTGTCATTGTTGTGACTCGACGCAGGGGAATTGAGTGATCGTTGGGCGAATACCCGCCCAATCAAAAAATATGAAATGCGATCCCTGTGGGAGCTGGCTTGCCAGCGATGGCGGCATCACAGCCAATATTGATGGCGTCTGATCCAATCGCTGCGATGCGGCGATCCGACAAGCCAGCTCCCACAGGGTTGGCGGCGTAGACACATTTTGTGTACGCCGCCAACGCCGTCAGACGGTATGCAGGTACCAGTTGTACTCAAGGTCGGAGATGGAGTTCTCGAACTCGGCCAGCTCGCTTTCCTTGCACGCCACGAACACGTCGATGTACATCGGGTCGATGTATCTGGCCATGACTTCGCTGTCGTCCAGCTCGCGCAGTGCGTCGCGCAGGTTGTTCGGCAGGCTCTGTTCGTTCTGCTCGTAGCTGTTGCCTTCCACCGGGGCGCCCGGCTCGATCTGATTGGTCAGACCGTGGTGCACGCCCGCCAGGACCGAGGCCATCAGCAGATACGGGTTGGCATCGGCACCGGCCACGCGGTGTTCGATGCGCACGGCGTCCGCCGAACCGGTCGGTACGCGCACTGCCACGGTACGGTTGTCGATGCCCCAGCTCGGCGAGTTCGGCACGTAGAACTGTGCGCCGAAGCGACGGTAGGAGTTGACGTTCGGGCAGAGGAAGGCCATCTGCGCCGGCAGGGTCTCGAGCACACCGCCGATCGCGTGACGCAGTGCGGCGTTCTGCTCGGGATCCTCGCTGGCAAAGATGTTCTTGCCTTCTTTGTCGAGAATCGAGATGTGGACGTGCAGACCGTTACCTGCCTGGCCCGGATAAGGCTTGGCCATGAAGGTGGTGTCCATCTCGTGGTCGTAGGCGATGTTCTTCACCAGACGCTTGAGCAGGACCGCGTAGTCGCACGCCTTGATCGGGTCGGACACGTGGTGCAGGTTCACTTCGAACTGCGCCGGGGCGCTTTCCTTGACGATGGCGTCGGCCGGGATGCCCTGCTCTTTCGCGCCTTCGAGGATGTCCTGCAGGCAGTCGACGTATTCGTCGAGGTCGTCGATCAGGTACACCTGGGTCGACATCGGACGCTTGCCGGATACCGGCGAACGTGGCGACTGCGGACGACCGTTCACGTTGTCCTGGTCGATCAGGTAGAACTCCAGTTCGAACGCGGCGCAAATGGTCAGGCCGAGGTCGTCGAACTTGCGCACTACATTGGCCAACACTTCACGCGGGTCAGCGAAGAACGGTTCGCCTTCCAGCTCGTGCATGGTCATCAACAGTTGCGCGGTCGGGCGCTTCTGCCATGGCTCGATGCTCAGGGTGCCGGGGATCGGGTAGCAGATTCGGTCAGAGTCGCCGATGTCCAGGCCCAGGCCGGTGCTTTCCACCGTCGAGCCATTGATGTCCAGCGCGAACAGCGACGCCGGCAGGTTGATGCCTTTCTCGTAAACCTTATGAAGACTGGTGCGTTCGATGCGCTTGCCGCGCACCACACCGTTCATATCCGCAATCAGAAGGTCGACGTACAAAACCTCAGGATATTTCTTAAGGAATGCGTTTGCTTCGTTGAGTTGAACGGTACGCAGAGGGACCGACATGATGCACCTATTTTTTACTGTTAATTATTATGTTCACCGCCCTTTCACGAGCCCAGTCAATCCGAAAGGCAAAGTGAAGTCAATAGCGAACACTCAGCCTTTCAGCGTTTATTTTAGGGCCTCTCAGCGGCACGAGAGTGCCATATCATCGCTCAAACGCAGGTAAATCCTGATCTTCAGACGTACGGCGTTTAGAATTTTTTACATGAGAGTTGTTAATTAAAATCAACAAGGCTAAGCTCCGGAAAAGCTCGTTCAAGTGTGAAACTTCGAGGTGATAAAAATGGCATTCAAGCCATTGATCGGCGTTACTGCATGCGTCAAACAGATTGGCCTGCACCCCTACCATGTCAGCGGCGACAAGTACTTGCGTGCTGTCAGCGTTGCGGCACTGGGGCTGCCCGTCGTCATTCCTTCCCTGGCTGAACTGACCGAAATCGATGATCTGCTGCCGCAGCTCGACGGTCTGTTGTTGACCGGCTCGCCTTCGAACGTGGAACCCTTCCACTATCAAGGCCCGGACAGCGCTCCCGGCACGGAACACGATCCCCAGCGGGATCGCACCACCCTTCCCCTGATTCGTGCGGCCATTGCGGCTGGCGTCCCGGTGCTCGGCATCTGCCGTGGCTTTCAGGAGATGAACGTGGCGTTCGGTGGCAGCCTGCATCAGAAGGTCCATGAGTTGCCCGGCTTCCTCGATCATCGCGAAGCCAACCACCCTGACCTGGCGGTGCAATACGCACCGGCGCACACCGTCGACGTGCAACCGGGCGGCGTGTTCCAGGCACTGGACCTGCCCACGCAATTCCAGGTCAATTCGATTCATAGCCAGGGCATCGACCGACTCGCCCCCGGCCTGCGCGCCGAAGCGCTTGCGCCGGACGGCTTGATCGAGGCGATCTCGGTCGAGCACAGCAAGGCCTTTGCCCTCGGCGTGCAGTGGCACCCGGAATGGCAGGTCCTGTCGAATCCGCCCTACTTGAGAATTTTCCAGGCGTTTGGCGAAGCGTGCCGGCAACGGGCAGCGCTGCGTCATGGGCGCTGACTGACGAACTCAAACACGATTCAACGATTTCACTGCCCCCGTGAGCCCGGCGGGCGCGCTTGTGCGCGCCGGTCCCTCACGACAACAACACACTGCAATAACAACAAGTACTACCAGGCAGCCAGGACGGCGGCGCCGAATAAACCCGAGCGGTGCGGGCCAGTGAGTCAAACGCAAGACTCTGTGGGAGCAAGTTCGCTCCCACAGGGGACCAGCGTTTCGACTGACTGGCACCGTCCGGCAAGGGTTTGCAATCAACTATTAAGTCAGGCCGCGTTGGCCCGACGACTGAAACCTGTTGGGAGTTTCAAATGGCAAACGCCTCCAGCATCTACAGGAAGGCTCTTGAAGGTCACCAGGCACCGAAAAAGGTGTTGGTAAAAGTCGACCGCGTCACCAAGAAATTCGACGAAACCACCGCTGTGGACGATGTGTCCCTGGAAATCCATCAGGGCGAAATCTTTGCCCTGCTCGGTGGCTCCGGCTCCGGTAAATCGACGCTGCTGCGCATGCTCGCCGGCTTCGAGCGCCCGACCGAAGGCCGGATCCTGCTCGACGGTGTCGACATCACCGACATGCCGCCCTACGAGCGGCCGATCAACATGATGTTCCAGTCCTACGCACTCTTCCCGCACATGACCGTGGCGCAGAACATTGCCTTCGGCCTCAAGCAGGACCGTTTGCCAGCCGCGGAAATCGACGCCCGCGTGGAAGAAATGCTGCGCCTGGTGCACATGACCCAATACGCCAGGCGCAAACCTCATCAGTTGTCCGGCGGTCAGCGCCAGCGCGTGGCCCTGGCCCGTTCCCTGGCCAAACGTCCGAAGCTGCTGCTGCTCGACGAACCGATGGGCGCACTGGATAAAAAGCTGCGTTCGCAGATGCAGCTGGAGCTGGTGGAAATCATCGAACGCGTGGGCGTGACCTGCGTGATGGTGACCCACGACCAGGAAGAGGCCATGACCATGGCCCAGCGCATCGCCATCATGCACCTGGGCTGGATCGCCCAGATCGGCAGCCCGGTGGACATCTATGAAGCACCGGTCAGCCGCATGGTCTGCGAGTTCATCGGCAACGTGAACGCCTTCGAAGGCACCGTCGTCGAAGACCTGGAAGGTTACGCGATCATTCACAGCCCGGACCTGGAACAGAAGATCTACGTGGGTCACGGTGTCAGCACTTCGGTGCAGGACAAGTCGATCACCTACGCCATCCGCCCGGAAAAACTGCTGGTCAGCACCACCAAGCCAGAGGCCCGCTACAACTGGTCCAGCGGCAAGGTGCATGACATCGCCTACCTCGGCGGCCACTCGGTGTTCTACGTGGAGCTGCCTGGCGGCAAGATTGTGCAGTCGTTCATGGCCAACGCCGAACGCCGTGGCGCACGTCCGACCTGGGACGATCAGGTCTACGTGTGGTGGGAAGACGACAGCGGCGTGGTACTGCGCGCATGAGAACCTTCAATCAGCAATTCCTGCGCCTGGTGCCCAGTGGACGAAAACTCGTCATCGGGATTCCTTTCCTGTGGCTGTGCCTGTTCTTCCTGTTGCCGTTCTTCCTGGTCATGAAGATCAGCTTCTCGGAAGCGGCCCTGGCCATTCCGCCCTACTCGGAGATCTACACCTACGCCGAGCAGAAATTCCAGCTGTTGCTCAATATCGGCAACTACACCTTGCTGGGCGAAGATGAGCTGTACCTCTCCGCCTACCTGGGTTCGTTGAAGGTCGCGCTGTTCAGCACACTGATGTGCCTGGTGATCGGTTTTCCGATGGCCTACGCCATTACCAAGGCGAGCAAGGAAGCGCAAAACGTCCTGATGCTGCTGATCATGATGCCGACCTGGACCGCGATCCTGATCCGCGTCTACGCCTGGATGGGCATCCTCAGCAACAACGGTCTGCTCAATGCGTTCCTGATGTGGACCGGGCTGACGTCGCACCCGATCGAGATCCTCAACACCAATACCGCCGTCTATATCGGCGTGGTGTATGCGTATCTGCCGTTCATGATCCTGCCGCTGTACGCCAACCTGGTCAAACACGACCAGAGCTTGCTGGAAGCGGCGTCGGACCTGGGTTCGAGCACCTTCAACAGCTTCTGGAAAATCACCGTGCCGCTGGCCAAGAACGGCATCATCGCCGGTTGCATGCTGGTGTTCATTCCTGTGGTGGGCGAGTTCGTGATCCCGGAACTGCTTGGCGGTCCCGAGACCCTGATGATCGGCCGCGTGCTGTGGCAAGAGTTCTTCAATAACCGCGACTGGCCGGTGGCGTCCGCCCTGGCGGTGGTGATGCTGTTGATCCTGATTGTGCCGATCCTGCTGTTCAACCGCAGTCAGGCCAAAGAAATGGAGGCACGGGGATGAAACGTTTCGGCTTCTCAAAAATGATGCTGGTGCTCGGCCTGTCGTTTATCTACCTGCCGATGCTGATTCTGGTGATCTACTCGTTCAACGCCTCGAAACTGGTGACGGTATGGGGTGGCTGGTCGTTCAAGTGGTACGCCGGCCTGCTCGACAACACCCAGTTGATGGGTTCGGTGGTGCGTTCGCTTGAGATCGCCTGCTACACCGCGCTGGCGGCCGTGGCTTTGGGAACACTGGCGGCGTTCGTCCTGACCCGCGTCACCCGCTTCAAGGGTCGCACGCTGTTCGGCGGCCTGGTCACCGCACCGCTGGTGATGCCGGAAGTGATCACCGGTCTGTCGCTGTTGCTGCTCTTCGTGGCCATGGCGCAACTGATCGGTTGGCCGATGGAACGCGGCATCGTGACCATCTGGATCGCCCACACCACCTTTTGTGCCGCCTACGTGGCAGTGGTAGTCTCCGCGCGCCTTCGCGAGCTGGACCTGTCCATCGAAGAAGCGGCCATGGACCTGGGTGCGAAGCCGTTCAAGGTGTTCTTCCTGATCACCATTCCAATGATCGCGCCATCCCTGGCAGCCGGCGGCATGATGTCGTTCGCCCTGTCGCTGGATGACCTGGTACTGGCGAGCTTCGTCTCCGGCCCGGGTTCCACGACCTTGCCGATGGAAGTGTTCTCGGCGGTGCGTCTGGGCGTGAAGCCCGAGATCAACGCCGTGGCCAGCCTGATCCTGTTGGCGGTCTCGATCGTGACCTTCATGGTCTGGTACTTCAGCCGCCGTGCCGAAGCCACCCGCAAGCGGGCGATCCAGGAAGCGATGGACCAGACTGCCAGCGAATCGTGGCAACAACCTAAAAAGCAAATGGTAGAAGCGACGGCCTAGTGCCGCCGACCTGTAGGAGCGAGCTTGCTCGCGATGGACCCAAGGACGCCGCGTTAATTCAGGCAGCCCACGTCATCGTTGACGTCCATCGCGAGCACGCTCGCTCCTACAGGGCACACAAGCACCACTGCATTTTTGTTTTATGTATTTGAATAAGAAAAGAAATGGAGTTGTACCGATGAAAATGCTTGGCAGGACTCTGCTGACACTGTCCTTATTGGGCGCGATGACCACCGGCGCCCAGGCCAATGACAAGGTACTGCGCGTCTACAACTGGTCGGATTACATTGCCCCGGACACCGTCAAGAAGTTCGAAGACGAGACCGGCATCCAGGTGACCTACGATGTGTTCGACAGTAACGAAACCCTTGAGGCACGTCTGCTGGCGGGTAAATCCGGTTACGACATCGTCGTGCCGTCCAACAGTTTCCTGGCCAAGCAGATCAAGGCCGGGGTCTATCAGGAACTGGATAAATCCAAACTGTCGAACTGGAAAAACCTCAATCCGGTCCTGCTGAAGAACGCCTCCGCCAGTGACCCTGGCAACAGCCACGCGTTCCCGTACATGTGGGGCTCGATCGGTATCGGTTTCAATGCGGCCAAGGTCAAGGAAGTGCTCGGCGCCAATGCCCCGACCAATTCCTGGGACCTGCTGTTCAAACCGGAGAACGCCGCAAAGCTCAAAGCCTGCGGCATCAGTTTCCTCGATTCACCGACCGAGATGCTCCCGGCTGCCCTGCACTACCTGGGCTACCCGGTGAACGATCAGGACAAGCAACACATCGCCGAAGCCGAAGCGCTGTTCATGAAGATTCGTCCGTCGGTGGCGTATTTCCATTCGTCGAAATACATCTCGGACCTGGCCAACGGCAACATCTGCGTGGCGGTCGGCTACTCCGGCGACGTGCTTCAAGCCAAGGCCCGCGCCCTGGAAGCCGGCGACAAGGTGAAGATCGACTACAGCATCCCCAAAGAAGGGGCCGGCAGTTTCTACGACATGGTCGCCATCCCGCGTGATGCCGCCAACGTCGAGAACGCCTACCTGTTCATGAATTTCCTGATGCGCCCGGACATCATCGCCGAGATCACCAACAACGTCGGCTACAGCAACGCCAACGCGGCTGCTACGCCATTGGTGGATGAAGCGATTCGCAACGATCCGGGTTCGTATCCGTCCCAGGAAGTGATGGCGACCCTGTATGCCATTCCCGACATGCCGATCGGTGTGCAGCGGGTGATGACCCGGGGCTGGACCAAGGTGAAGCTGGGTAACTGATTCAGTGCACCTGATGCCGCTATCGCTCGCGCCTACAAGTCGGGCGCGCAGGTTGAAATCTGATTTTCCGATTGACATTCATGCAGCGCCTTACCACCGCTGCATCACTCACCTGGCTCCTCGGTTAAGGTGAATGTTGGCGCCCTCGGGCGCCTTTTTTTTGTAGCAGTGCCTACGCAGCCCCCAGCGGCCAATCCGCCAGCGCCCGGTAGCGGCCCTTATGGGATTCGAACAGGGTGAAGCGGTCGGCACGCAGGAAAAAATCCGGCGCCGAGCTGGACTCCGGCACCGACGCCCGATAGTCGCGGGCCAGGGTCAGGTGCGGACGAAACTCCCGTGGCGCATCCTCCAGTCCAAACGGCAACAAGGCCTGTTCCAGGTCATACACCAGGCGCAACAGCGCCGGCGGTGCCTGTTCCGGCGCCAATACCAACACCCCTGCCCTGCGCCAGACATCCAGTCGATCCAGCGCCACGGTCAAACGCGCGTCGGGTATGCGTACAGACGCGACCGCCGTGCAAATGTCCGCAATCTGCCCCACCGCCACCGCACCCAGAAACTTCAGGGTCAGATGGAAGTTCTCCACCGGCACCGGCCGCCCGCTGCGCAGTTGCAGCGCACCACGCCACTGGGCGATGGCCTTGCGTTGCGCGGGGGCGCAATCCAGGGCAAAAAACAGTCGTTTGAACGGTTCGCGGGATTCGTCATTCATGCAGGACACCTCGGCGGGAGACCGCATGAGTGTACAACCTGTGACGCGTCGGCAAGCGCCCTCGCCACGGGTCTATAGTTGAGGCGAGCGATTCAACCGGAGGGGTCATGCGACAGATCATCAGCAAGGAACCATGGTGGGCCGAGCCGCCCAGGCCCGGCCAGGATGAGTTCGAACTGGAATGGGGCTGGCTGGTGCACTACAGCGAAGGCGAGCCGCGTTTCGAATTCATCAGGGTACGGCCGACCGATGACGAAATCCGCCATCGCAAGAGCTGCAGGATCACCCCGACGGCGGAGTGACCCCGGAGCCCGCCTCAGGCCTGGACGAGCAGCTCGAAGCCGCCGAACACCATGCGCTGACCATCGAACGGAATCGGATTGACGTCCGCCTGCGTGCGCGGGTCTTTCATCATTTTTTCCATACCGGCATTGCGGGTGGCCTTGTCCGGCCAGATGATCCAGCCAAACACCACGGTCTCGTCTTCCTTGAGTTTTACCGCCATCGGGAACGAGGTGACCTTGCCCTCCGGCACGTCCTCTCCCCAGCACTCGGCCAGGCTCAACGCGCCGTTTTCCTTGAAAATCATGGCGGCGATTTCGGCGTGTTTCTTGAATTTCTCACGATTGGCGGTGGGCACTGCCGCGATAAAACCATCGACATAAGACATGGGTTGTTCTCCTTGGGTCATGGGTTGAGATGCTGAGTAGTCGATTCAGTCGGGCTCCAATCGACAGACCCCACGCTTGAACCGACCGGCGGTTGAGCGCTCTGTGCCAGGCTGCCTTCGATTTGGGCCGCCATGTACAGGGTCCCGGCCATGACACCGGTGTTCGGGTCCTGCACCAGCTTGATCCAGGCTTTGTCGAAGGTGTTGCCCAGACTGCTGCGGATCAATGCTTCGCTGTCCGGCCGGTCGGCGGCCTGAATCAATGCGCGAACCCCCGCCACCCCCACGGTAATCAATCCCCCGGCGAGTTTGCCGGCGGCCGCCGCCACTGCACTGGCCGCCCCGCGCGGGGCCATTTCGGCTTCCATCCGTTGGCTTGCGCGCCTGGCTACCGGCGCCATGGCGGTGTCGGTCGAGCCAACGCCTTTATTACCGCCCGCCTTGTGGATCTTGTCGACCAGCGCGGAGTACGCCGGCAACGTGTTCAAATCGGTGTAAACGACCTGATAAAGCGAGGCGTCCCGGGCCGGTGGTGGCCCAAGGGCAATGGCCGGGATTTTCTGGATACGGCCATTGAGTTGCGCGATCGGCACGCCATGGCGCTGGGAAATTTTCTGCAGTTCTTCCTTGAGAATGTCCACGTAAAAGGCCGCCGCCAGGCTGAGAATCGCATTCGGGTCGATCTCCACCGCCACCGGCGCCAGGACCTTTTCCTGATACTGCTCCAGCAGATAAGCGGCCAGACGCTTTTCCGTGGCGTCCTGCTCGCCCTTGGCGTTGATGGTGTACCAGCTGACCTTCATCGACAGCCATTCCTGGGTCCAGTAACTGCTGAACCAGGGAATGAAGTTCTGCTCGGTCAACTCATAGACCCGCGTGCGCCAGTAATCCATGGCACCGTGGGCGTAGATTTTTGTCTGCTCGGTCGCCGATTGCGACGCCTGGACGATCTCCCGATCCACTTGTTGCCAGGTGCTGGGAGAAATAATGATGGGCGGTGCCACTGGCGCACGCGGTGGCGTGGCGCACCCCGCCAGTAGCATCAGTATGACGACGATCAACCAGCGCAGGTTCAAGATCGCAGTTCCCAAAGTCGGCTCCCAACGGGATGTTCAGTGTTCAAGAGCCCCTTAATTGAGTATAGGTGTCAGCCATGGTCGGCTCGGCACGGATCTTGTTCCCAAGGCCGGCTTCGCCCGCCGGCTTCGACCATCACTTGCATCGATATTCATCATCGCCACGAATGCCTTCCACCCCACCACCGTCAGCGTAGGATCAACTCCAACCCAACACGAAACCCTGTAGCGGAGGGCCGTACCATGCTGATCCATCTCCTGACCTGTCTGGCCCTGACGGCCTTCACATTGAGTGCATTCGGCTGGTTCGTCCTCTCCGAGGAGCGCACGTCATGATCAACGAAGTCACCCTGTCCGTGAGCTTCCCGGTGTTTGGCAACAACTATTACTCGCAACCTTTCGAGTCTCGTAAAGTGTTGACCCTGGTATTCGACAAAAAATTCGAAGCGCTGCTGATTCCGGCCGCCGCCAATCACTTCAACAACGAAGTGGTCGGGCTCAACGATCAGTTCCGGTTCTTGAACGATGTGCTGGCCGAGCATCTGCAGGCGACCGAAATCGCCGCCACTGCACGCCGTCATCAGTACGTCTGAGAGGCCGCCCCAGGCCAAGTGCCCGTCAGGTCGGCGATGCCTGATCGCCGTGGCCTTTCACCGACTTTCCTGGGCGACGACCGATGCCCGACCCATGGCAATCAGGTCCCCCACTTGCTCGATGAGTTCACGGCTGTCGGCGAACATCTGTTGCCAGTCGGTGGGAAACCTTACATTCAACGGCAGTTGATCGATTCGCCACTTCGCCGGCAGCGGGTGATCAAACCGGGCCGCGACCTGCAAACCCATTTCGCTGGCCGTAAACGGTCCGCGCAACACTGTCGGCGTGCGCCCGGCGCTGTCCACTGCCTGGACAACATGGGCCTGCAGCCAGTCACCATTGGGCATGCGAACGCGCAACGCCTGGCCAATCGCGGCGTAGCTGATGTTCTGCGGCTCCAGGTAAATCCACAGCAGCGGGTCTTCCTGTCGTTCGATGCGCATCAGCAAGGTCCCGGCACCGACGTTTTCACCGGGATTGACCATGACTTCCGCCACGCGTCCGCCCTGCGGAGCCTTGATCGGCAGCGCAGCCAGGCGCGTCTTCAGCCACTGCTGCTCGGCGTTCTGTTGAATGACATCTCGCTCGACGCTCAACGGCGCCTGATTGGCCAGTTGCTCGCGGCGCTCGAACGCCAACAGGTCGGCCCTGAAACCATCGAGTTCGGATTTGGCCGTCAACACTTCCCCCGGCGAAACGGCGCCACGCGACACCAGATCTTCCAGCACCTTCACGCGCGCCTGTGCCCGGCCTATGCGGGTATTGAGCAGCTGACGCTCGCTGCCGCCCAATTTGGTATTGCGTACCGGTGTGGTGTTGGTCGGCAGGGCCGCCAGTTGCGATAACCGGGCGCGCCATTCGGGGTTGTCGAGATTGACCAGTGGCTGATCGACGCCAATCTGGTCGCCGGCCTTGACCAACAGTTGCTCGACCCGACCGCTGTCCCGCGCGCGCACTTCGATGATCGGCAAGCGCAACTGAGCCGGCGCGTCGATCATCAGCATGCCGTAGGCCAGCTTGCCACCCAGCCAGATTAACGGGCTGGCGACCAGAAACAGGATCAAATACCAGCGCACGCGAAACGCCGTGCGCTTGCCCGGTGCATAGAGCACGTTCAATCCCTGCTCCTGAGTCGGGCTCAGCTCCTTACGACTATCAAAACGAATCTTCATGAGGGTTCACCGTTTTGGAAAGTCTCGCCAGGCTTGCCAGTCAATGCCGGCAATCCCGAGAGGTTGCAGTTGTTCACGCCAGGCGCTGCTCTGGTGCTGCAACTGTTCGGTCGAAGCGCCGGCCCAGGATTCCGTGGCATCCAGTTGCGGCTCCGTGCTTTGTGCCAGGCGAAATTGCAGGTCGGGCCAGCGCCTGGCGATTTGCTCTGCCATTCGTGCGCTGTTGTTGGGGTTGCGGGTGTAAATCATCAGGCTGACCTGCCGCACTCCCGCATCGGGAAGCGCACAGGGCACGCAGGTTTGTCCGGGTTTGGGGTCAGCGAACCAGCGATGGTGACTGGAAATCTCGACCGGCCATGGGCTCACCGAAGAAGCTACGCGCAAGGTTTCGAGCCAGTCTTTGAGGCGCTGGTCCGGAACGGGCATGCCCAGTTGCTCGACTTCCAGGTCCAGGTGCAGGCTGATGAAGGCCAGCCCCTTGAGTTTCGCCAGCAGATCGGTGAGCTGATGGCGTTCCGGCGGTTCGATCCAGCTCGGGTCGCCCAGCAGCAGGCTGACCTGTACCCCCTTGCCCGCCGCGTCCCGCAGCAATTGCTCCAGGCGATGGCGAGTGGTGCCCAGGTCTTTGATCTGCGCGGCCTTGAGGCCCAGGTAAATCTTGTCCATCCCGGCGTTGCGCAGCGCATCCAGTTCAGCCGGCCGCTGACCGGGTTCGAGCAACGCTTCGCTGTCCCAGACATAACTGGCCTGGGACCATTTCTCCGCTTGCGCCGCCTGCGCGGTCAACGACAGGGCCACCAGCAGGGGCAAACACAGGGCCGGAAGGATTGAACGCATATCAAAACCTCGTGGCTCGTTTCAGCACCCACCAGGGCGCCATCGAGCTTTCTTCATGCCCGCGGCGGAACATTTCGTTGAGCATGGCGACCACGCTCCAGCAGCGCAGGAGCAACATGAACAGCGGGAAGAACGGCACTAGCAGGCCAAGGGTCATGTCCTGTCGAGGGCGGTCGGAGACCATCAACAACATGGCGCCGAACATCAGCAGGGTGATCGTCAGGTACAACAGATAGATCAGCGAAAACAGAAACAACAGGGTCATGCCCGGCAGGATGAAGATGGCCAGCAAGGTGTAGATGAAGATGATGAATGGCAGCACCAACTGGAAAAAGAAGCCCGTCAACAGGATCATCAGAAAGGTTTTCCAGCCTAGTAACTTCGGGCTGATGTTGCGGTTGTGCTTCCTGATGTACAGGAAGAACAGGTCACCGTCCCAGCGCAATCGCTGCATCAGGAATTGCCCGAGTGTCGCCGGCGCGTCGGTGTGACCAATCGCTTCAGGCTCGAAAGGGATTTTCAGGTCATGGCGCTTGAAGTAGCTCTTGATACGCAGCGTCAGGTCCAGGTCTTCGGCGGTGTGGGTGTTCCAGCCGCCGATTTTCACCAGGAAGCTGCGGCGGAAAGCACCAAAGGCCCCGGACACGTTGTTGACCAGATTCCATTCGGCCAGGCCGATCTTCGACATGTGGATCGACAGCAGGTATTCCAGCGACTGCATCGCCGTGACCCAGGAGCCCCAGACGTTGCGTACCCGCAGGCTGCCGGCCACCGCAGGCACCGCGGGGTCTTCGAAATGCCGCACGATGGCGCTGACCATGTTGTTGTCGAAGGACGTATCGCCATCGAGGGCCATCACGATTTCGCCGCTGGCCAGCGACAGGCCGGCGTTCAATGACGACACCCGCCCGCCCCGCTGCCATTTGGCGATCGGGCGTAAATGGCGCCGAGGGTACAACTGCGGGTCGACGTTGAAACTGCGCACGGCGGCCAGCGTCGGCTGGTTCACAGTGGCGCCGTCCACCACGGGAATCATCTCGATGTGGCCACCGTAGGTCTGCTCGCACAGGCTCAGGAGCGTGGTCTGCACGTCCATTCCTTCGCTGTAGCAGGTGATGATGCACGAGACCCTGGGCTGATAAAGGCTGATCTTCGGCACGCGGGAACGTCGACGGGCGAACCAGCGCAACACCCCCAGCATTACCAGGATCATCATCGGCAATTCAAAAATCAGAAACGATGGAAAGAGCATGTAGAACAACCGGCTCAGACCATCCGCCCCGGCAAGCCCACCCAGTGCGTTGTAGAGTTGTTCCATCAAGGGGTTCATGGGTGTCACACCAACTCACCGGCCAAACGGGCCAGCAGCAGTTCACCGTTTTCCTGATCGAGCAGATCGTCGGGCGCCGTGATGCTGACGACACGCAGGGAGAGGTCGCTGACCTCTGGCGCGGAAAACAGCTCGGCGATCCGGCTCAGGCGTTGTTTGACGCACTCCAGGCCTTTGCCATCGGTATGGGGCAGCATGATCCAGAAGAACTCTTCGGTACTTCGCGAGCAGCGGTCTGTTTCCCGCACGGTTTCCTTCAAGCGATCGGCCACGCTGTCGATGAAGGCATGGCCGCGCTGTTCCCCCAGGTGCGACAACGTGCCGGCCAGGTTGACGAAGCGCAGACCGATCACCGAAAAGGTCGGCGACGGGTATCGGCGCACGACCTGGATCTGCCAGCTCAGCAGATCATAGAAATCCTTGCCGCCCAGCAGGTTGAGTCGACCGAAGTTCTGCACCGAACGATCACTGAACTCCTGACGGCAGCGAAACCGCCCGGCCTCGCTCAGGCGGAAATCCCTGACCTCGCGGACTCGCAGTTTGTCCGGCGTATGGGACAAGCCGCAGTCCAGACAGCGCGCCTGCACTTCGGCATCGACAAAGAACGCCTGGCATGACCGGCAGCGATAGTTCTCCATCGGCCGGTCGTAGTCCGTGCCGATGTGACGCAGCCGGCTCAAGCAGTTGGGGCACAGCAGCACACCGTCTTTGAGAAAGGATTCCTGTGGCCCTACATGCCCACAGGTGAAGCAGTGCAACGAGGGCTGCCGGGAAATGTCCAGGGCCTGACACTCGGCGCATACGTCGATGTAATTGAGTCGGCCCGAGCCACAGTCTGAACAGAGGCGAACGCGATCGACCAGCACCCCGTCTTCCAGCCAGTCCTGCTGCACCATCAAGCCGAGCCAGACGAATGCGTTGATCTGCTCGTTGTCAGCCAGGGCTTCGAGTAGCGGGTAACGGTAATGCTGGGGCACCTCCGGGTCGCGCAACGCGTACACATGGGCGTTGTCGCGCAACCACAACCAGGACAATACCCGGCTTTCGAATCGCTCGGGGGTGGCCCCCTGTTCGAACAGCCTGAAGCGCTCCTGCCAGGCTACCCAAAGCTGCTTGATCTCACTGGACTCGACAGGGCACGCACCATCGCCCAAGGCTTCACACCAGCCATCCTGGTCGCGGCAACAGTAAATCAGGGTGTATCGATAAGGCGGGATCGAGCGCAGCTTGCGCAGCACTTTCCCCGCATAAGCGGCGGGCATGTCCAGCAGTACCACATCAAACGCGCGGGCCGCCAACAAGCTGCCCAGATCGGAAAAGTGTTCAAGTTCCGGAAGGTTCAGACTTGGCACTCTATTACCGAGTATCGCGATTCGAATATTTGGAATCGACATGACGCACGTCCTCTACAGAACGACAAGTGCGGTTTATTGAAGTGACCAACACTAGCACCGCTGAAGAAAAGCGCTCGATTTATTTTGATTTTTTTCCAGATAGGCGACAACAGCACTTCGTCGCCCAACTTTCATTGCAGTCCCGCTACATCAAGCCAACGACGCGACAGTCTGAAGCCGCATTAAAATCAATAATTTTATTTTTTAAATCATCAACTTAATCTTGCTCGTAAAATAAATCATTGAATACATCGACGATACTAGTGAATCGCCACCTTGATAGCGTTGCGCCATTCAATGTATTGGCGAAGATTTCCGTATCAGCGCCTGCAACAAATGATATTTGCGCATACCGCACTTCAAGCCAAAAGTTCAAACGGGATTTATAACAAATCCATCCGTCGATATGACAAAAAATTAATAACTACAAAAATCAGTAACAGAAGCTTAACACCGCCCCTCAATACAACGTGCGTTCGACCAACACTTTAAACTTATTGTTTCTCCGCTTACTTTCTATTCCGAACAAACCACTCGAAGACATTCACGTAACCAGCGATGCACCGGATCGGCATCCAGTCGAGGGTGCCAGAGCATGGCCACGGTGAAAGAAGGCAATGACACCGGAAGTTCGAAACTGTGCATGCCTTCGCGCAGGTCGGCCGTGTGGCGCTCCGGCACGCTGACGATCAAATCACTGGTCCGGGCGAGCGAGAGTGCCGTCGAAAAGCCGGCGACGATGGTGGCGACCTCGCGCTCCAATCCGAGCCGTTCCAGCGCGTCATCGATTGGCCCCTTGTCCAGACCGCGCCGGGACACGCCGATGTGACGGCCCGTAGCGAAACGCGCAGCGCTGATCGGGCCCTGACTCAACGGATGCCCCGAACGCACCACGCCGATGAAACGGTCACGGAACAGACCCTGGGTGCGCAATTCCTGACCGGCGCCCTTCCCCACCACCCCGGTTTCCAGATCCACCGTGCCGTCGCGCAGTGACGTGCTGTCCTTGTCCGGTTTGTGCACGAAGCGCAGGCGCACACCGGGCGCTTGTTCGGCGATGCGCGCAATCAGCCTGGCGCCGAAATTTTCGACAAAGCCTTCACTGGTGCGCAGGGTGAACGTGCGAACCAATTGCGTGAGGTCCGGTTGCTCGGCCGGACGCAGCACCGCTTCGACCTCCTGCACCAGTTGGCTGACCTGCTCTCGCAAGGCCAGTGCCCGAGGCGTGGGCACCAGACCGCGTCCCGCCCTGACCAGCAGCGGATCGCCAGTGGTTTCGCGCAATCGCGCCAGCGCCCGGCTCATCGCTGACGGACTGAGGCGCAAGCGCTTGGCGGCGCGGGCCACGCTGCCTTCTGCCAGCAGCACATCAAGGGTAATCAGCAAGTTGAAATCGGCGCTGGACATGCAATGCCTCGTGGCGAGCTTATAGGGCGTTGAACGCATGTATTAAGTGCAAAAGGTGCGTCTTTCGCCATGTTAGGCGCGGGCGTAGATTTCCGATAGCTCCAATCGGGAGTGGCCACGAGAGGGGACCCCATGAATTCCACAACGACCATGACAGAGGGCGCGCAACGAACAGGATCCGTCAGGTGGGCGCTGGCCAGCCTGTCATTGTCGATGCTGCTGTCCGCCCTCGGCACCAGCATCGCCAACGTGGGTTTGCCGACGCTGGCCCAGGTGTTCGAGGCCTCCTTTCAACAGGTGCAGTGGATCGTCCTCGCGTATCTGCTGGCCATCACCACGCTGATCGTCAGTGTCGGGCGGCTCGGCGATCTGACCGGACGGCGGCGCCTGCTCCTGGGCGGGATCGGCGTTTTTACCCTGGCTTCGGTCTTGTGCGGCTTGGCACCGACCCTCGGCCTGCTGATCGGCGCGAGGGTCCTGCAAGGCCTGGGCGCGGCGATCATGATGGCCCTGACCATGGCCTTCGTCAGCGAGACCGTGCCCAAGGAGAGGACCGGCAGCGCCATGGGCTTGCTCGGGACAATGTCGGCGATTGGCACCGCAATGGGCCCTTCGCTCGGCGGCCTGCTGATCGGCGGATTCGGCTGGCGGGCGATGTTTCTGATCATGCTGCCGCTGGGCCTGGTGACGCTGCTGCTTGCTTATCGCTACTTGCCAGCCGATCAGCGCAAGGCGGACACCGTGGGCAGCGGTTTCGATCCGCTGGGTAGCCTGTTGCTGGGCCTGACACTGGGCGCTTATGCATTGGCCATGACCCTCGGCCGCGGCCACTTTGGTCCGTTGAACATCGCCCTGTTGCTGGTCACGTGCGTGGGCGTCGGCCTGTTCATTCGGGTGGAGGCCCGGGTCGCTGCGCCGCTGATTCGCCTGGGGATGTTCCGCGATCCGCAGTTGAGCGCCAGCCTGGCCATGAGCCTGCTGGTGACGACGGTGATAATGACAACGCTGGTGGTCGGGCCGTTTTACCTGGCCCGGGCGCTCGGACTGGATGCGGTCGGGGTCGGGTTGGTGTTGTCGGTCGGGCCACTGGTGGCGGCACTGGCCGGCGTGCCCGCCGGGCGCATGGCCGATCGCTTCGGCGCGCGGCGCATGACCCTGGCCGGGCTCATCGCCCTGGGGCTGGGTTGCTTCACGCTGTCGGCGCTGCCCAGGACATTCGGTATCGCCGGCTACCTCGCACCCATGGTCATCATCACCCTGGGTTACGCGGTGTTCCAGACCGCCAACAATACCGTTGTCATGAGCAATGTGGCGCCGGACCGACGGGGTCTGGTCTCCGCGTTGCTCAACCTGTCGCGCAATCTCGGGCTGATCACCGGGGCCTCGGTGCTGGGCGCGGTGTTTGCGCTGGCATCGAATTCGATCGACATCAATGCCGCGCCTCCCGAGGCGGTTGCCAGCGGCATGCGCGTGACGTTCATGGTGGCATGGGGACTGATCGGGACTGCGTGTTTGATCGCCCTGGCCAACCGACGCGGCGAACCGGCCTGAGTCGGCGGCGAGCAGGACGCCATGGCGTCGTGCTCGCCCGTCACTCAGTGAGGCGCGCGCGGGATGGTTTTGAGCAGGTCTTCAGGGCTGATGTGGCCAACCACTGACTGAACACTGCCCGGTTGCGGCAGATCCAGGATGTGGCCCTTCATCTTGCCGATCACGTGCATTTCGCACGGTTTGCAGTCGAACTTCAGTGTCAGTACTTCATCGCCGTGCACCAGTTGCATCGGCGCGACCTTGGTGCGAACGCCGGTGACGCCCTTGGCCTGTTTCGGGCAGAGGTTGAAGGAAAAACGCAGGCAGTGCTTGGTGATCATCACCGGCACTTCGCCCGTCTCTTCGTGGGCCTCGTAGGCCGCGTCGATCAGCTTCACGCCGTGACGGTGATAGAAATCACGGGCCTTCTGGTTGTAGACGTTGGCCAGGAACGACAGGTGCGATTCCGGGTACACCGGCGGTGGAGTGGTCTCGGCTTTGCGAGCGCCCCGTGGGTGTGCGGCAATGCGCGCCACGGTCAGCGCTTCGATCACTTCGCGGCGCAAGGCCTTGAGCTGCGAGTTGGGGATGAACCAGGCCTGGGGTGCGTCCAGCTTGATGTCCGTGGCGTGGTACTCGGTGGTGCCCAGTTGGCCCAGCAGATCGTGCAGTTGCTCCAGGGCCTGTTCCGGTTTATTGGCCACCCCGAACGGTCCGTCCAGGTTAACGCTGGCGCTGACGCCTTCTTCACTGGTGGCCGTCAGCTCCAGGCGATCTTCACGCAGGCGCGCGACCCACGAGAGGCCGATGCGGCGCTCGGCGGAGGTCTTTTGCAGCGCCTGGGCCCAGTTGTGATCCAGGTTGCGGCTGAGCGGGTGATTGGGGCGCAACTGGTGCAAGCCTTTGGGCATCTCGTTTGGCTCGACGCGGTAGCGGTAGCGCTTCTCGCCGTCCTCTTCGAACTCGCCCTTGGGCTCGGCGATGTTGGTGCGCCAACCCACCACTTCACGCTTGACCAGCACATTGAGGCCGTCGCCGTTGGACAGCGGCTCGTGGGTGACCACCAGCAGATCGCGCTTGCCGACTTTTTCCACCACGCCCACCGGCAGGCCGGTGAAGGTCGGCGAATCGAAGGCGCCGATGTCGATCTTGCGTTCGCTGACGAAGTAGTCGGTGCTGCCGCGGTGGAAGGTCTTGTCCGGATCGGGCAGGAAGAAGTGCGCGGTGCGGCCGCTGGAGGCGCGGGCCAGGTCCGGGCGGTCTTCAAGCACGTCGTCCAGGCGCTGGCGGTAATAGGCGGTGATGTTCTTCACATAACCCATGTCCTTGTAGCGCCCTTCGATCTTGAACGAGCGCACGCCGGCTTCGACCAGGGCGCGGATGTTGGCGCTCTGGTTGTTGTCCTTCATCGACAGCAGGTGCTTCTCGTAGGCGATCACCCCGCCCTTTTCGTCTTTGAGGGTATACGGCAGACGGCAGGCCTGGGAGCAATCGCCCCGGTTGGCGCTGCGGCCGGTCTGCGCGTGGGAAATGTTGCACTGGCCGGAGAAAGCCACGCACAGCGCGCCGTGGATGAAGAACTCGATCGCCGCGTCGGTCTCGTCGGCGATGGCGCGGATTTCCTGCAGGTTCAGTTCGCGGGCCAGCACCAGTTGCGAAAAACCGGCCTGATCGAGGAACTTCGCCCGCGCCAGGGTGCGGATGTCAGTCTGGGTACTGGCGTGCAGTTCAATCGGCGGGATATCCAGTTCCATCACGCCCAGGTCCTGGACGATCAGCGCGTCGACACCGGCATCGTAGAGTTCGTGGATCAGCTTGCGCGCCGGCTCCAGCTCGTTGTCGTGCAGGATGGTGTTGATGGTGGTGAACACCCGGGCGTGGTAGCGATGGGCAAACTCCACCAGCCGGGCGATATCGCTCACCTCGTTGCAGGCATTGTGGCGGGCGCCGAAGCTTGGCCCCCCCAGGTACACGGCGTCAGCGCCATGCAAAATGGCCTCGCGGGCGATGGCGACGTCGCGGGCGGGGCTCAGCAATTCGAGGTGATGCTTGGGTAGGGACATGTGTTTTTAGTCTGGCTTGTCACGATCAAGGCACGCATTGTAGCGGCGAAACGCCTGACCGGCACCCGTATGCTGCCGGGTGGTGCTCACTTGCTGACTTTCTTCAAAACACAGCAGATCAAATGTGGGAGCGGACTTGCTCGCGATGGGGGCGGTACATCCAGCATTTTGGTTGTCTGACCCACCGCCATCGCGGGCAAGCCCGCTCCCACAGGGTTGAGTGTCGCTGGAAGGGATCAGCCCTTGGCGGCCATCGCGGTGACTTCCACGCGCATGCCTTCGACCGCCAGGGCGGCTACGCCCACGGCGGCGCGCACCGGCCATGGCTTGGCGAAAAAGCGCTGGTAAACCTCGTTGAAGGCAGCCCGGTCGGCCATGTCGGTGAGGTAGATGGTCAGGTGCAGAACCCGGTCCATGGAGCTGCCGGCACGCTCCAGCGCAACCTTCAGCGCCTGCAGGGTGCATTCGCTCTGGAGGGTGATGTCGCCCAGCTCCAGGCTGCCGTCGGCACGGGTCGGGATCTGGGTGGAGACCAGCAGGCCGCCAAAACCGGCAACGTCGGAGGAGATGGAATCTGCATCGGGGTCAGGAACGAAGGTGATGTCTTGATTGGCCATGGGAAACTCTTGCTCGAGGGGGTAAAGGGTCGGTCGAAACCGGGCGGCCAGTTTACAGTGCCATCGTCAGGCCGTCCCTGAATCAGCTCGAAAACCCCGCCCCCACGCAGAGTGACCCTGCCCCGTTCCACGCCATCGCGCCCGCATTCACCGAATCAATGAATTGCACGAACGCCTGGCCAGGCAGTGGCTCCGAGAAGAAATTGCCCTGGCCGACCTCATACCCTTGGGCCTTGAGGATGTCACGCTGGACGGCGGACTCGATGCCTTCGGCCACCACGGTCAACGACAGACTCTTGCCGATGCCGATGACCGACTCGCTCAGTGCCCGGCAAGACGTATCGTGCTCCAGGTCGTCGACAAAACTCTTGTCCAGTTTCAGCTCGCTGATCGGCAGATGCCGCAAATACCCCAGACTGGAATAGCCCGTGCCGAAATCATCGATGGCCAACCGCACCCCCAACGCGTGCAGATCGCGGATGGTTTTACAGGTGCCAGGACTGTTGGAAAGCACCACGCCCTCGGTCACTTCCACGCACAAGTCGGCGGGTTGCAAACCGTATCGCTGCAATTGGCCGGCAATCAGTTCGGCCAGATCGAGGTTATGAAAGTTGATCGGCGACAGGTTGATCGAAAGCGACGCAATCGCCAATCCCTGTCGACGCCAGACGGCCAGTTGTTCGCATGCCGCTTGCAGCACCCATTGACTCAGTTCATTGATCAGCCCGCACTCCTCGGCCAGCGGTATGAATTGCCTTGGCGAGATGTCGCCCAGGGCCGGATGCGCCCAGCGAGCCAACGCCTCGACACCCACCAGCCTGCCGCTGTTGAGGTCGATCTGCGGCTGGTAGAACAACTCGAGGTTGCCGGTGGCCATGGCGTTGCGCAGCGCCGTTTCCAAAACCAATCGGTCTTGAGCGATCCGGTTCATCTTTTCGACAAAAAAGCTGAAGCTGCCGCGCTCGATGCGCTTGGCCTGATACATCGCAATGTCGGCACGGTGCAGCAAGGTCTCCATGTCACGCCCATCGCCGGGGAACAGGCTGATGCCAATGCTGGCCGAAACGACCACCGACATGCCCGCGATCGTCATCGGGCGACTCAGGAGCATCATCATCCGCTCCAGAAAAGTCGCGACCTGTGTCGCGTTCATGCGTGGCAGCACCAGGACGAATTCGTCGCCGGACAAACGCCCGACCAGGTCGGACTCTCGCAACAGGCTGCGCAGCCGGTGCGCCGTGACGCGCAATAACTCGTCACCCGAGGCATGGCCCAACGCATCGTTGATTTGCTTGAAGCGGTCCAGATCGACAAACAGCACGGCCAGCTCCGCCTGCTCTCGCGCCATTTCGCCCAGGGTGCGTTGTGCCTGGGCGAGCAGGTAACTGCGATTGGGCAGACCGGTCAATCCATCGTAAAAGGCCATTTTTCGAATGGATTGGCGGGCTTGCTCGCGTTCGAGGGCCAACATGCACAGATGCGTGCCCGCTTTGACCAAGTGGCCATGCAAGGGGTCCGGTCCACGGCTTTCCCGGAAATACAGGGCAAAGGTCGCGGCGATGCGCCCGGCACCGTTGCGCACCGGCATTGACCAACAGGCCTGCAAACCGGACTGTTGTGCCAGCTGCTTGTAGTCCGCCCACAGCGGGTCGTTGTTGATGTCGGTCACCAGTACCGGTTCGCCCCGGTAGGCGGCCGTACCGCAGGACCCCGTCGTGGGGCCGATGGCCAGGCCCTCGATGGCCCTGGAGTATTCGACCGGCAAGCCGGGGCTGGCCAGGGGATGCAGAATTCCTTGCGGATCAACACTGAGGATCGACACGATGACTTCGGGGGCGATGCGTTCAATTTCATGGCACAACAATGTCAGCACGCTCTCCAGAGACTCCTCCTTGAGCAATGCGCCAATGACTTTGTTCTGCAGCACTTCATGCAACTTCGACTGGGTAATGTCCGTCAGCACGATCACGACGTGTTCGAGCTGGTCTTGAGCGTCGAAGACGGGTGTCGAGGACACATGCACCCACAGGCGCTGTCCGCTGCGTTTGCTGATCAGGGCGCTGAACTCGTGAGGCTGGCCACAGAGAATGGCTTCCAGCTCCGGCTCCGCTTGCGTCTCGGCGCGAGCGTCGGGCACGAAGAACAGCAAGGGTGATTGCCCGATCACCTCCTCGCGAGAATACCCCAGCAAGCGGATCAGTCCGTCATTCACGTAGATAAGCTGTCGATGGGCGTCGACGATGCACGTCGCCGAATGCGTGGCATTGATCGACATCGATAGCAACCGATGCTCGAGGTCTTGCACGCGCAGGTGCGTGACATCCTTGAGAAAGACCGCACGCAGGGACTGGTCATGCATGACGATTGTCGAGACGGACATCACGCCCCAGCGCTCCTGACCATCCTGGCGCACGATCCGCGTATCCAGACTGCCGCCTGCCAGGTGATGGACGCCGCCGTCCGGGTGCTCGCTGGCAGAATCGTCAGGGTTGGGGTCAAGCCCCCGGGGAATCAGGGCACTGACGTTACCGCCCAGCGCCTCAATGCGCGAACAGCCCCAAAAGCGTTCGGCAGCGGCATTGAAAAACACCACGAGGCCCTGTGCATCCACGACCACCACGGCGTCGATAGCCTGCTCCAGTGTTTGTACCAAGACGCCTGGAGCCGCTTCGTCTCTTGCCAGTTCGACCCTTGTGTTCATCGCTGCCACATTTATCCGTGCAACCACCGCTTTTCATCCAGAAAAGCCTGTGGAACGCCGAAAGACCCTTCCCTGCCAGAAGGTACCCATCATCCAGGCAACAGTTGGCTCCGGTTAACGAAGCGCAACGGCATCAAGAACATGGAAATCAGGATAGTCGTGAAGTGGCGACCTGACGAAAACATCGGCGTCAGGCCACCCGCTCAATCTTTTGCGCACGGCGCTTCTTCTCGGCGCCGTTGAAGCGCATCAACACGATTCGCACGAACTTGTTCCAGGCGTAACCGACCACGATCCCGCCGACGATGGCGATCACCACGGCCAGTACAGGGCTGTCATTGAGGCGACGGGCCACGGACTGGAACTGGAAGTGCGTCAGATAGATGTACAGCGTTGACGCCGCGATGGCGGCGAGCCCACGCGCGATGAGTCCTGGCACGGGCACCGAGCGGATCCAGATCACCGCGAGCACCGCCGGCACCGCCACATCGATGTATTCGCTCATGCCAACCGCAGGCAAGCCATGCCCGTAGAACTCCAGTAAATCTCGCCCGCCCACCACAATGACCGCCACCGCGCTGGCCATCCATTTGCGCCGGGTGGAGTCGGCATAGTGAATGGCCATGCCGAGCACCATGATCGCCAGGAAATGCTGCGGCACCCGGTTATCGAGCGCTGAAGCATCAAACACATACAGACTGATCAACAGATCAGCCACCGCCAACAGGCAGGACGCCATGAGCAAATAACGGAACGGATTGGAAAGGATGATTTGCCTGACGCGCTCGAACGACAACACTAGCCCGATAATCACGATCATCTGCAACAGCACTTCAACGTACCAATAGGTGAAGTAGCCGATGTCATTGGGGGCAAACCAGTTGGAAATCATCAACACGGACTGCCAGTGAAACCTGTCGAAAAGCACCTGGGTCAACAACGTATACAGGACGGTGGGCACTGCGATAGTGGCCACGGACTTGACGAGCGTACTGGCGTTACCGCGTTCATTGATGGCTTGAAATTGAAACCTCGCCAGGCTGAGACCGGACACGACGAACAACACCGCCGTTTCGCCGAAGAACGCCCAATCCTTAAACAGTTGAAAATGCCCGACAACGATCATCACGATGGACATGACCCGCAGCAACACGGGAACTTCCATTGCCCGAACGGCCAGCCTCGACGGTCTGGCGGTATTGGCCAACTCACCCAGATCACGGACCGGCAGCATTTCCCATCGCTCGGGCAGATGCCCGATCAACCGCTCAAGGACCATTGACGCCTGGACGAACGACAGCGAATCGCCGCCCAGCTCCACGAACGACAGGTTGGCGTCGATATGCGGGACGTCGAGGATTGCAGACCAGGCGTCCGCCAGCTTGAGCCCGATCGGCGACAGATTCTGGTCCGAGCCCGGGGACGCCGCTTGCGTCGAAGCGCCCGCTGCAGTGAGCGCCCGCTTATCGATCTTGCCATTGGGCGTCAGTGGAATGGCGTCCAGAAACACGAACAACGCCGGCACCATGTAGTCGGGAAGTGCCTTGCTGACATGCTCGCGCAATTGAACCGACGAAACAGGCTGGGTTGAAACGCAATAGGCCACCAGCCTCACGCTGGAACGGTCATTCGCCGCCAGCACAACGCACTGCTTGATTCGAGGATGGCGCGAAATGGCGCCCTCGATTTCAGTCAGTTCGATTCGGTGCCCGCGAATCTTGACCTGACTGTCACCCCGCCCCAGAAACATGACACTGCCATCGGGAAGGTAGGTGCCGAGGTCGCCGGTCTTGTAGCAAATGTCATCCGGGAGACGGGTAAAGGGATTGACCACAAAACTATCCCGGGTCTTCGCCGCGTCGCCCCAGTAACCCAATGACAGATAAGGGCTGCGAATCAGGATTTCCCCCACTTCTCCAATGCCGGCCAACTGACTGGCGTCATTCACGACCAGCAGTTGTGCCCCGTCTATGCCTTTGCCCAGCGGTATCCGCGAATTGTCGGCGGCGGGATCGAGCGGGTGAAACGCCATGGCCTGTGGCGTTTCCGTCGTACCGTAGAAGTTCACGCTCTTTGCATCGGGCGCAATGACGCGCATCTGTTCGTACAAGGTATCGCTCAGGGCGTCGCCACCCCAAAACAGGTAGCGCAAATCGTTGAATCGGTTTCCATTGATCTTTGCGCCCGCTTCAATGAGCTTGCCCAGGGGCGGCGTCAGGTGAATGACCGAAATGGCATGTTCATGCAGCCATGTGGCCAGGGCCGATGGATCGATAACCAGCGACTGCGCCGGAATGACCACTTTCGCGCCGATGGACAGCGGCGTGAAGACGTCCCTGTAGACGGGGTCATGACCCAGTCCGGACAACAGGGAAAAGCAATCGTTTTCCGATAGCGAATGATGCCGGGTATGCCACTCGATGAAATGAACCAGCGGCGCATGGTGGGTGACAATCCCCTTCGGCTCACCGGTACTGCCCGATGTGAAGGTGATGTAGGCCGGATGAGCCGGGTCGACGTCCGGCAAATCATCTGGAGCAATGGCAAACGCTTGCAGGGATTCGTCAGGCGATTCGGGAATCTGCACTACCTGCGGATGAGCAGTGCCCTGCCCCGGTTGTACAGGCCCGGGATCGAAGGTCGCCCCGCCGCAAAGCAACACAAACGAGGGCTGCAGGATACGTATGATCTGGTCGATGCGCGCAGCGGGATAGGCCATGTCGGCGACACTGAACGTCAACCCGGCCCGCGACGCGCCGAGCATGGCGTAGACCAGGCCCGCGCAGCGATTGGAAACGATGACCACCCGGTCTGACTCGCGGGCGCCCTTTTCGATCAGAAAGCCGGCAATGCCCCGGCTTATGCGCTCAAGTTGATGATAACTGCACGATGCATCGTGGGAGATGACAGCGGTAGCATCGGGTGTACGGTTCGCGTGTTGCAAGAAATCCATGAATATCGGACGTTCGACACAATATTCCAGGGTCAGCGTTGGGTTGGGGCGAACATCCTGCATTTATTGATCCTGCTCCGCATGAAGTCGATTGCGACCCGGTACCCATGACCGCAATCGAACTGACGCCGTCATTCCTTGGTCAGTGCTCCGGGCAAGGTAGCGCCCTGCTGGAAAATCACCGTTTGCGCCGGCATCGGTGCCGGGAAGCCCGCCTCGCCGAGGGCATCCTTGATGGTGCGATTGGTGTCGAAATACACCTGCCAATAGTACTCATTGTGGCAATAAGGACGCACCGCCAACACGGGCCCTACCAGATTGAACTCCAGGATCTCCACATCCACCGCCGGCTCGGCGAGCACGTTGGGGAGGGTCGCGATTTTCTCCTTGAGCAAGGCCGCCGCCGCCTTCCAGTCGGCGGCGCCGGACAGCTGTGCCTTGAGTTCAACACGGCGGAAGGGATTGTGGGTGAAATTCTGGATGTTGTCGCTGAAGATCTTGTTGTTGCCCACCAGGGTCAGCACGTTGTCCGGGGTATTGATCGCCGTGGCGAACAGGCCGATCTCGGTGACCGTGCCTGTTACCCCACCAGCGCAGATGAAATCGCCCACCTTGAACGGGCGCAGGACAATGATGAAGGCACCAGCCGCCAGGTTGGCCAACAACCCCGACCAGGCCATGCCGATCGCCAGACCGACCGCGGCGAGCAGCGCGGCGAAGGTGGTGGTCTGCATGCCGAGGTAACCGAGGATGCCGATCACCAGGATGATGTTCAGCGTCACCGTGATCGCCGAGCCCACATAGCGCAACACGGTCGGGTCGACCTTCTGCTTGCCCAGGGCCTTTTGCACCATATGGACGGCAAAGCCGATCAGCCAGCGCCCGACGATCCAGAACGCGATAGCGGTGAGAATCTTGACCGCGAAAGCGGCCCCGTAGGCCTGAACGATGGCGATGAGGGCGTTGAACTTGGCAGTGGTGACATTAACGATAGTCTCGTCCATGGAGGGAGCTCGCGAATGAGGGTTGACCTCAAGACGCTAGCACAGCCGGCGAGCCCTGCCAGTCGAATTGCGTTGCCTATGCCTGGGTACATCCCTCTGTAGGAGCCAGCCTGCTGGCGAGGGTCGTCAACGATGATGCGTGTGGCCTGGTTAAACGCGGCGTATTTGAGTCCATCGCGAGCAGGCTCGCTCCTACAGGTATTGCGTTACCTATGCCTGGCTCCTGCAGGAATGCGTGAACGGCATTAAAAAGCCCGCTCAAGGCGGGCTTCGGAGGTTAAGTAGGTGGCCAGCGCTGGTCTCTGGCTTACAAGGTTTATCAGGCCTCCCACAGAACAGTCATGTAACCATGATGCAACTAAACACTGTCCTGCTTCACACGGCATAAGGGCTGGATCTCAGCGCGGAGATCTTTCTAACCGTGTACCCTTCGGAGCGCGCCCCACGCCTCCTCGCTAACCGCTTGCGCATCAGTCTGCGTTTTCACCTACAACTTCAGATTAGCAAAGCACTCAGGCAATGGGGCGGCGTTTTTAGACCGATTTCATCCTGGGAAACACCTGGCTGGATGGAAAAATGCTATCGCCCTCACCGCTCCAGCGATCAGCCGCGACAGGGTCATTCATCGGATAGCGTGTCCGGCCCGGCAAAGTGCTGTAAATATGCATAAACTGCTGCATTATCACAGCACTCAGCCAGACAGGCCTTCGTAAACATCAATGTTTATAAGCGTTTCGATTGGCATGCAATGTGCCGTATCCAAATACTCAAACGCCAATATCGAGCCGATCCATCCATGGATATCCTGAATTTGCTGGCCAAGAAAGCCCAGCCCCTCGCAAGCACCGTCAGCGCCGACGGGCAACTGCTCAACCTGTCCGCCAGCCTGAGCGATCAATTGGGCTATGCGCTGGAGGAACTGCTGGCGCAACCGATCGAACGCATTTTCAGCGTCGAGTCGGTGCGTGCCTTGCAGTCGCTGTTCGCCAACCCGCCTGCCGACGAACTCATCCCGAGCCTGGAGCTCACCTTGATTCGCCACAATGGCGGCCTGCTGCACGTGATCGCCAGTGGCCTGCTGGAATGGCGGACCGTGCAACCGGCGCGCCTGCACCTGGTGAAAATCCCCCTCGGATCGCTGGGCCACCGGCTGCGGGAAATGCACAATGCCAACGAAGTGATGAGCCAGATGCTGCAGAGCGCAAAGGTGGCGTACTGGTGCATCGAATTCGCCGAAGCGGTGAACATCAACAATACCCCGGACGAAATTGTCCGCCAGGTCTTTGAAAACGACTCCCACTGGCGCCTGTGCAACCGCGCCATGGCCGATGTCTACGAGATGCCGTCGGATGTCGATTTCAATCAGCAGCCCGTCCGCCTGTACTGGCCTCGCAGCCCGGCCAACGAAGCATTCGTGCGGCGCTTGATCGAGGCCGGGTTCAGCGTCGACTGCGCCCTCTCGGTGGACCGTCGCCACGATGGCTCGCCGGCCTACGTCGAAAACGATGTGCGGGCAACCATCATCAACGGGCAACTGCTGCGGATGTGGGGCAGCATTCGCGACGTCAGCCAGGAATTGCGCATGCAGCACGACGCCGAGCAGCGCATCGAAGCGTTGCGCCGGGTGTTCGATGCCGTGCCCGACGCCGTGTTGGTGATCGATGAACACCTGCAGCCGCAGTGGCGCAATGCGGCGTTCGAAGACACGTTCGGCATCACCCATGGCGCCGGGATCGCACAGTTGCTGCTGGACATGGCCTTGCCCGAACGCACCTGGCACAGCCTGCCGCTACCTGATTTGCATGGGCGCGACCGGAATTTCAATGTGCACTGCTCGCGCATCCTGGTCCGTGAGGGCGTGGCGTGGCGGGTGGCGGTGTTTCGCGAATGCCAGGGGCGTCGCGTCCAGGATTTGCATCCATGAAGGACTCGAACCTGCCGCCCTCGTTGCAGATGGGCATGCGCTCTTCGGTCAATGCCAGCAGTGAAGTGCTGGGTGCCTTGCTGGAAACCCCGGCACTGCACGCTTTGCTCGACAGCTTCAGCGAAGCACTGATCATCACTGACGGCGAAGGTCGGGTGCGCTTTCTCAACCTCGCCGCCGAGCGGGTCAACCGCTTGTCGAAACAGCAAGCCATCGGGTTGTCCGAGCGCGATTTCTTCCAGCGCTCGGCCCTGAATTACGACGACTTGCTGGCTGCGCTCAATCGCGGAGGCAACAGCGCCCTGACCCGTTCCCGGGAAGGCCGCGTGCTGCTCAGCAGCACCCATGCCATCCCCACCGGGGCCTACGAAAAACCGTTCCGGATGCTGACCCAGAAAGACTTCGACGGCAGCCAGCCGCAACGGCGGGCATCACTCGGCAATCGACCGGCGGAACCGCAAGGCCTGCGCGACCCGCAGGACAACGCCCTGCACCTCTCGCCTCAACTGTCGAGCATCGCCGACACCGGCGTGCGCGCGTTCCGCCGGCGCGCGCGACTGTTGCTCCTGGGCGAGCCCGGCGTCGGCAAGACGGCCATTGCCCGACACATTCACCGTGCGGCCGGCTGGGGTGATCGACCGTTCATTCATGTCAACTGCGGGAGCATTCCCGAGAGCCTGTTCGAGTCGGAGATGTTCGGCTACGAGCGCGGCGCTTTTACCGGCGCGCTGCAGGGCGGCAAGCAAGGCTACATCGAGGCGGCCTCCGGGGGGACGCTGTTCCTCGACGAGATCGGCGAGATCCCCTTGCATGTACAGGCCAAGTTGCTGAAGTTTCTCGAAGACAGCACCATTCAATCGGTCGGCTCGCCCCTGAGCAAAACCGTGCAAGTGCAAGTGATCGCGGCCACCAACAAGGATCTGCGCCACTTGGTGAGCACCGGTGAATTTCGTGCCGATCTTTACTATCGCCTGGCCGTGCTGCCGGTGGAAATCCCGCCACTGCGCCAGCATCGCGATGACCTGCCGTTTCTCATCGACATCCTGCTCAGCCGCATCAACGGTGATCGCGAGCCTTCCCTGAGCCTGTCGGCCGGTTGCCGCAAGCGTCTGATGAGCTATGACTTCCCGGGCAATATTCGCGAACTGGTCAACATCTTCGAACGCCTGGCGGTTCTCGCCGACGACGAGGCGCAAGAGCATCATTTGCCCGCGGAGCTGCTGCAAGCGCAACGACTGAAGCCCTCCGTCGTTCAGGGCGCCACCGATCAGAGCGCCGAGCAGAACCTCAAACTTCAGGTCCAGCAGTTCGAACGCCAGGTCATCCTCGAGGCGGTGGAACTGTGCGGCAGCAAACGCAAGGCGGCGCAGCATCTGGGCATCGATATCGGTACGTTGATTCGCAAATTGCAGCGTGACTGATGCCTTGATTCCCGCAACACACAACCCTGTGGGTGCACGCTCACGCCTGCAGGGGGTGATGTGGCTTCCCGCCTGAATGCTGCAAAAATGCCTACACCCATCGTTATTTTTACCCCAAAGCCATCCTCGACAAACAATAAAACCCTTTAATTTCAATAACTTGAATAACTGGCACGCCCTGTGCTCCTGCTATCGCAACCCACCGTCGTTGGGCGTTGCATCACAGCCGGCTTTCATCAGCCGAGCCGATAGTCAGGAGAAAAAACAAGAATGCTGATCACCGGGATCAAAAGCCGACCGGTCTATGACCAGTTGCAACCGCTGCCGGGCGGTACGCGGCACATCATTGCGGGGCAAGGCAGTGGCGGGCGCGCCATGTTGCGCCTGCTCGACGAAATGGCCGGCCTGGACCGGCCCATCACCTTGCTGTATTCCCGCGAATCCTTTTCCGGGCAGGACTTTGTCGCTCAATTGCAGGAGCATCCAGGCCATCAATTGAAGCTGTACGCCAGCAACCAGGCGTTGATCGATGACCTGAACGACCTGCTCTTCGATGCGCGAATGGGCACCCGTCTGTACCTCGCCGGGTCGGAAAGCTTCCTGGGCAGCGCCATGCAAGTGGCCACCCGCTACGACCTCAATCGCGATGAAGTGCTGCGCGAACATTCCGGCACGCTGGTGCGCAGGGTCTGGTGCGTGCACTGCGACACCTATACCGAAAACGTCACCCAACGTGTCTACGACTGCCCCGGTTGCGGCCTGACGCTGGTGGTGCGCGATCACTATTCCCGGCGGCTGGCAGCGTTTCAGGCGGTCAAGGCCGATGCCGAAGTACCGGGCGAACTGCCGCCCGCCGAGGAGCTCGACACATGAGCCAGAACACTGGGACTTTAAATCTGCGCGTGGCCCGAATCGAATCGGTGACCCCGGAAATCAAGCGCTTCACCCTGGTCTCACCGACCGGCGAGCACTTGCCGGCGTTCTCCGGTGGCAGCCATGTGGTGGTGCTGATCGCCAACGACCGCAACACCTTGCGCAACCCTTACTCGCTGCTGAGCTCGCCCTACGACACCAGCAGCTACCAGATTGCCGTACGTCGCGTGCAAAGCGGTCGCGGCGGCTCGGTGGCCCTGCACGACAGCGTCAATGAAGGCGATCTGATCGAAGTCACGCCGCCGGTCAATCTGTTTCCGCTGATCAAACAGGCACGCCTGCATCTGTTCATCGCTGGCGGCGTCGGCATCACCCCGGTGATTTCCCAACTGGAGGAGTTGCGCCTGAGCAAGGTGCCGTTCGAGCTGCACTACGCGGTGCGCGGCGAAGAACATGCGCAACTTGGCAAAGAGCTGCAGGCGACCTACGGCGACAAGGTTCACCTGTATCGCAAGGGCATCGAAGCGCGCATGGACATCGGCCGGGTCCTGGCCGATCGCCCGCTCGGCAGTCACGTGTACGCCTGCGGCCCGGACAGCATGATCGATGCCACCCTGGCCTGCGCCCGCGAATTGGGCTGGACCGACAGCCACGTGCACTTCGAACGTTTCCTGGAGCAAAGCAGTGGCGGCGAAGCCTTCAGTTTTACCCTCGGCCGCAGTGGCGCGACCATCGAGGTCTCGCCCGACCAGACCATGCTCGAAGCCGTGGAAGCCGCCGGTTACAGCATGCCTTACCTGTGCCGTGGCGGCGCCTGTGGCCACTGCGAAACCGAGGTGCTGGAGCTCGACGGCGAGCTGCTGCACACCGATGACTGGCTGTCCGACGAGGACAAAACCAGCGGCAAGAAAATCATGCCCTGCGTGTCCCGCGCCAAATGCAATCGCCTGGTCATCGACCTCTGATCGACGGAGAAAAAAAACAATGAACATCCCATTCAATCCCGACGAAACCTACCGCGACGACTACACTTTCGCCAACAGCCCGGAATGCATCGCCCGCGCGCCCTTCCCGTTTCCCGATGACAATTACATGTACTCGATGAACCTCGAGCCCCATGTCTCGGTGGGAGACGGTGCCTTCCGCGCCGCGTTCGATATCGACGAGCATTACATCAGCGAATGCCGCGACCGGGCGATCACCCTGGAGAAAGACCCGGGCATGCACTATGTCTCGGCGCCGCACATGATGGAGGCGCAATGGGATTTGCTCGAACTGATCATGGAATCCTACGCCCGGGACTACCCGCAGTACTTCAGCCTGGAGCGTGAAGGCCGCCAGTGGCACTGGACCAACCGCTTGCTGGACATTGACGACCGCTTCACCTTCGGTGACCCGGCCACCCTTCCCTACGAGCCGATGGAGTACGTGACCCGCCAGGCCCAGGGCGACTGGGTGTTGCAAGAGGAGCGCGACGGCACACTGTACTGGGGAGCGGGCATCGCCACCCAGCGCGCCGATTATTCGCTGCGCTTCAACCTCGGCATGAGCTGGGAAGAATTCCACGGCCCGGTGCCGCTGGTGAAAGAAATCGGCATGCTCAACCGTGCGCTGAAGTTCCTGCTGCGCCTGCGCACCGGGCATCCGGTGCGGCGTCTGAACTGGTCGCTGACGGTCAACCCGCGCCTCGAGGTCTCGGCCGAAAGCCTGCCGGAATGGGCACCGGACCGGACCATCGTGACCGCGGAAAATGCCGGCAAACTGGTTTACCTGCGCATTGAGTTGCAACCGCTGCATCGCCTGCCGCGCAGCAACGCCATCGTCTTCCCGATCCGCACCTACCTGCTCAGCCTCGAAGACATCGCCACCAACCCGGCCTGGGCCCGGCGCATGCACCGGGTGCTGCGCGACCTGGATCAGCAACTGGTCGACTACAAGGGCTTCAGCCGTTATCGCGATGCGGCGGTGCAGTGGTTGTCGCAATACGACGACGGGCGCGACAGCGAAGTGACAAAGCAGGCTTAAGAAAAATAACGCCTTTATCCCTGCAGGAGCGAGCTCGCTCCTGCAAGGGAGCCGTGGCGAAACAAAGGTCAGAACCCAATCACTGCCATTGATAATGAGGAAATAACATGAGTGGCTCACCTAACGCGCGTGCAAGCGTCAGCGACGACCAGGATGCGGAACAGCTCCGCGCCCTCGGCTACAGTTCGGATTTCAATCGCAGCATGAGCCTGTGGGAGAACTTCTCCCTGGGCTTTACCTACCTGTCGCCGGTCGTCGGCGTCTATACCCTGTTCGGTTTGTGCCTGGCCGCCGGCGGCCCGCCGATGTTCTGGTCTTACTTGCTGATCGGCGCCGGGCAGATGCTGGTGTGCCTGATCTTCGGTGAAGTGGTATCGCAATTCCCGATTTCCGGCGGCGTGTACCCTTGGGCCCGCCGGCTGGTGGGCAAGCGCTGGGCGTGGATGGTCGGCTGGGTGTATGCCTGGGCCTTGTGCGCGACCATCGCCGGGGTCGCGGTGGGTGCCGGGCCTTACCTGGCGATCATGCTCGGCTTCAAGCCCGGTCCCGAGTCCAACATCCTCATCGCCCTGGCGATCATCCTGCTCTCCACGGCGCTGAATCTGGTGGGCACCAAACTGTTGGCGCGGGTGGCGATGTTCGGCTTTCTGTGCGAGTTGGTCGGCGCGATTCTGGTCGGCGGCTACCTGCTGATCTTCGAACGTCACCAGCCGCTCAGCGTGCTGTTCAACACCTTCAACCTCGAGGTGAATGGCTCGTACCTGCCGGCATTCCTCGCGGCGTCGTTGGCCGGCCTGTTCCAGTACTACGGTTTCGAGGCCTGCGGCGATGTCGCCGAAGAAACGCCGAACCCGGGCAAGCGCATTCCCAAAGCCATGCGCATGACCATCTACATCGGTGGTGCGGCGGCGATGTTTGCCTGCCTGGCGCTGATTCTCTCGGTGCCGGACATGGCCAAGGTCCTGGCCGGTGAAGACACCGACCCGGTCGCCACCATCCTGGCCAATGCCTTCGGCCCGGTCGGTTCCCGCCTGGTCATGGCCGTGGTCATGGTGTCGTTCATCTCCTGCGTGTTGAGCCTGCAAGCGGCGGCCAGCCGGTTGCTGTTCGCCTATGCCCGCGACGAAATGATCGTCGGCAGTTCGCTGTTCAAGCGCCTGTCGGCCAACCATGTGCCGTCGTTCGCCCTGCTGGTCAGTGGCCTGGTGCCGGCAGCAATTGTCTGCCTGGGCATGTTCATGGCCGATGCCGTGGCCACCATCGTCGGCTTCGCCGCGATTGGTATCTACGTGGCCTTCCAGTTGATCGTGGTCGCAGCGTTAATCGCCCGGGCCAAGGGCTGGCGTCCGAACGGTCAATTCACCCTCGGCGCCTGGGGCTTGTGGGTGAACCTGGCTGCGCTGGTCTACGGCGTGTGCGCCATCGTCAACATGGTCTGGCCGCGCTCGCCAGATGCCGCGTGGTACATCAACTACTCGATGATCCTGACCACGCTGGTGGTGATGGGCGCCGGGCTGGTCTACATGCTGCTGGGCAAACCTTATGACAAGGGCACGGCGCCGGCGGGTGACGCGTGGAAGTTCTCCAAACCCAAGGCCAAAGCGACGGGAGTGACCGGCGCAACGCTGCAACAGCCTTGAGGCCACCGACCCTCTACGACCTGTAACCGACCCGTAGGAGCTGGCTTGCCCGCTCCTACGGGTTTTGTGCCCTGCGCAACGGTGCGGCACCCACCTCTACAACGTCCTCTGACTGTTGCCGATGCCCTTGGCAATATCGATGCCCCAATCCATCGCCGCTTCCATGTCCAGCATGTGCGGCTTGGGATCAGGGTTCTCTTCAATGACCGTGCCGTCCGGCCGGTAAACACCGATGAACATCCCCAGCGAGCCGTCCCTGAGGATTTCGGCCTTGACCTCGATGCTGCATCCATTCGACAGCGTTTCCTTGTGAATCAGATGGCGCTCAGTCATTGCGGCATTCCTCTCCGTACTGGATGTGGACCCTATCCGCCATGCTAGCTCAGCCACGACAAATAGCGCTGTTCCGCAGGACCGGAGGCTCCCCCTGACAGCGGCGTAATGCCTCCTATACTGAAAGCCACCTCCCCTCAGGGGTCTGCTCTTCCAACAATAAAAAGCAGAGGTGGAACATGGTCTGGCAGCAAGTCTACGATCCGTTCAATAACCCGGTGCTTTCAACCCTCATGGCGGCCGTGCCGGTGGTGGTGATGTTGGCCTCCCTGGCGTTTTTTCACGTCAAGGCGCACCTGGCGGCGCTGCTTGCCCTCACCTCCGCCTTGCTGATCGCGATCTTCGCCTTCGGCATGCCCGCCAACATGGCCGGGTCGGCCGCGTTGTACGGTGCCGCCAATGGTCTGCTGCCGATTGGCTGGATCGTGCTAAACATCATCTTCCTGCACCGGCTGACCACCGAAAACGGCTCGTTCAAAGTGCTGCAGGATTCCCTGGCGAGAATCACCGACGACCGCCGCCTGCAACTGTTGCTGATCGCCTTCTGCTTCGGCGCGTTCTTCGAGGGGGCGGCCGGTTTCGGCACGCCTGTGGCGGTGACCGGGGCGATTCTGATCGGCCTGGGCTTCTCACCGCTGGCGGCCTCTGGCCTGGCGCTGATCGCCAACACCGCGCCGGTGGCCTTCGGTGCCCTCGGCACGCCGATCATCACCCTGGCCAAGGTCACCGGGCTGGATGAAATGGAGCTGTCGATGATGGTCGGCCGGCAACTGCCGTTCTTCTCGGTGATCGTGCCGTTCTGGCTGATCTGGGCCTTCGCCGGTTGGCGCAAGATGCTGGAAATCTGGCCGGCGATCCTGGTGGCCGGGGTCACCTTCGCCGTGCCGCAGTTCCTGGTGTCCAACTATCACGGGCCCATGCTGGTGGATGTGATCGCCGCGCTGATTTCCATGGCCTGCCTGACCGCTTTCCTCAAGGTCTGGAAACCGGCCACGGTGCACACCTCTGCTGCCCTGTCCGGACGGGTCGACAACTCGAAAATCGATACCGAACACGAGACCAAACCCGAACCGACCGCGACCTTTGCCAGCGATGCCAAGCCAGCGGTGATGCGCGCGTGGATGCCGTGGATCATCCTGACCCTCTTCGTCTTCGCCTGGGGCACCCAGGGCTTCAAGAACCTGTTCGACACGCGCCCGGCGATCGATCCGGCCACCCATTCGGCCAAGCTCGACCCCCAGGGCAAGCCGTTGAGTGAAGCCAATCCACTGTTCGCGCCGGTCCTGACCTTTACCACCATCCACCAGCAGATCGAGAAGGTGCCGCCGGTGGTTCCGGCACCGAAAACCGAGGACGCGGTGTACAAGTTCACCTGGTTCACCACCACCGGCAGCGGCATCCTGCTCTCGGCGATTCTCGGCGGATTGCTGATGGGTTACAGCATCCCGCAGCTGATCAGCCAGTACCTGCGAACGCTGTGGGTGGTGCGCTATTCGCTGATCACCATCACCGCCATGCTCGCCCTGGGCTTTCTCACGCGCTATTCGGGTCTGGACGCCACCATGGGCCTGGCGTTCGCCGCGACGGGGATTTTCTACCCGATGTTCGGCACCCTGCTCGGCTGGCTCGGCGTCGCCCTGACCGGCTCGGACACCGCCTCCAACGTGCTGTTCGGCGGCTTGCAACGGGTCACGTCCGAGCAACTGGGGCTCAGCCCGGTATTGATGGCCGCCGCCAACAGCTCCGGCGGGGTCATGGGCAAGATGGTCGATGCCCAGTCGATCGTGGTCGCCTCCACCGCCACCCGCTGGTACGGCCATGAAGGGGAAATCCTGCGCTACGTGTTCTTCCACTCGATCGTCCTGGCGATCCTGGTCGGCGGGCTGGTGACATTGCAGGCTTATGTGGCGCCGTTCAGCCATATGGTGGTGGGCGGCCATTGATCGCCCAAGGCCCTGGCCAGCCTCGAAATGCCCGGGCATCGTCCGGGCTTTTCACGAAGGGAGTATCGTAAAGCGACCATGAACATTCTCTACGATGAACGCGTCGATGGCGTGCTGCCGGACGTGGACAAGGCCGGGTTGTTGCAGGCGCTGCACACGCAGTGGCCGGGCCTGGAAGTACTGCATCAGCAGGAAGAACTCAAGCCGTACGAGTGCGACGGGCTCTCGGCCTACCGTACGACGCCGATGCTGGTGGTGTTGCCCCGTGACATCGCGCAGGTCCAGGGCGTGCTGCGCCTGTGTCATGAGCGTCAGGTGCCGGTGGTCGCCCGCGGTGCCGGCACCGGTTTGTCCGGTGGGGCGCTGCCGCTGGAAAAAGGGGTGCTGCTGGTGATGGCGCGCTTCAATCAGATCCTGCACATCGACCCCGTGGCGCGCACCGCGCGGGTCCAGCCCGGCGTGCGCAACCTGGCCATTTCCCAGGCCGCCGCCCCCTACGGCCTGTACTACGCGCCGGACCCTTCCTCGCAAATCGCCTGTTCCATTGGCGGTAACGTTGCCGAAAACGCAGGCGGCGTGCATTGCCTGAAGTACGGCCTGACCGTGCACAACGTGCTGAAGGTCGACATCCTTACCGTCGACGGCGAATACCTGAGCCTGGGCTCGAACGCCCTGGACTCGCCCGGCCTTGATCTGCTGGCCTTGTTCACCGGCTCTGAAGGCATGCTCGGGGTGATCACCGAAGTCACGGTCAAACTGCTGCCCAAACCCCAAACCGCGAAAGTGCTGCTGGCGGCCTTCGATTCCGTTGAGAAAGCCGGCCACGCCGTCGGCGACATCATTGCCGCCGGCATCATTCCCGGTGGCCTGGAAATGATGGACAACCTGGCCATCCGCGCCGCCGAGGATTTTATCCACGCCGGCTACCCGGTCGACGCCCAGGCCATCCTGCTGTGCGAACTCGACGGCGTTGAGGCCGATGTCCATGACGACTGCCTGCGCGTACGCCAAGTGCTAGAACAAGCCGGCGCCACCGAAGTCCGCCAGGCCAGGGACGAGGCCGAGCGCGTGCGTTTCTGGGCCGGGCGCAAGAACGCCTTCCCGGCGGTGGGCCGTCTGTCTCCGGATTACTACTGCATGGACGGCACGATTCCGCGCCGCGCGTTGCCCGGCGTGTTGCACGCCATCGCCGCACTGTCGGCGGAATACGGCCTGCGGGTCGCCAACGTGTTTCATGCAGGCGACGGCAACATGCATCCGCTGATCCTGTTCGACGCCAATCAACCGGGCGAACTCGACCGCGCCGAGGCACTGGGTGGCAGGATTCTGGAACTGTGCGTGAAGGTCGGCGGCAGCATCACCGGGGAACACGGTGTCGGTCGCGAGAAAATCAATCAAATGTGCGCGCAATTCAACAGTGATGAACTGACCCTGTTTCACGCAATCAAGGCGGCGTTCGACCCCAGCGGCCTGCTCAACCCCGGCAAGAATATTCCGACCCTGCACCGCTGCGCCGAGTTCGGCGCCATGCACGTGCACGCCGGACAGGTGCCCTTCCCAGACCTGGAGCGATTCTGATGCACAGCATCGGCGATTGCGACGACAGCAGCCTGCTGCTCGAACAGGTCAATCAGGCGCTGCAAAACGCCACGCCCCTGCGCATCCAGGGCTCCAACAGCAAGGGATTCCTGGGACGGGTGACCGCGGGTGAAATACTCGACACCCGTTCGCACCGGGGCATCGTCAGCTATGACCCGACCGAACTGGTGATCACCGCTCGTTGCGGCACGCCGTTGGCGGAATTGTCGCAAGCACTGGACGCCGCGCAGCAGATGCTGGCGTGCGAACCGCCCGCCTTTGGCGATGGCGCCACCGTGGGCGGCATGATTGCCTGTGGCCTGTCGGGACCGCGTCGCCCCTGGTCGGGATCGGTCAGGGATTTCGTGCTCGGCACCCGGGTGATCACCGGCCACGGCAAGCATTTGCGCTTTGGCGGCGAAGTCATGAAAAACGTCGCCGGCTACGACCTGTCGCGCCTGATGGCCGGCAGCTACGGCACCCTGGGGGTGATCACCGAAGTCTCGCTCAAGGTCCTGCCCAAACCCCGGAAAGCCTTGAGCATCAGCCTGGAAATGGACAGCGAACGCGCCCTGTTGCGCCTGGCTGAATGGGGCCAGCAACCCTTGCCGATCAGTGCCGCGTGCCATGACGGCCGGTGCCTGCACTTGCGACTCGAGGGCGGTGAAGGTTCGGTGGCGGCGGCCCACGACCGCTTGGGCGGGGAGTTGCTGGACGCCTCTTACTGGGCCGAACTCAATGAGCAGCGCTTGAGTTTCTTCGACGAAGACCAGCCCCTGTGGCGCCTGTCGCTGCCGAACAACACGCCGAAACTGTCGTTGCCCGGCCGCCAGTTGATCGACTGGGGCGGCGCACAGCGCTGGCTCAAGTCCGACGCCGAAGCAGCGTTCATTCGCCAGGTCGTCGATGAGGTCGACGGCCATGTCACCTGCTTCAGCCACGGGCTCACCGACAGCCCGTTCCAGCCGCTGCCCTCTGCGCTGATGCGCCTGCATCAGAGCCTCAAGCAGCAACTCGATCCCCGGGGCATCTTCAACCCCGGTCGCCTGTATGCGGAGCTTTGAACCATGCAGACCACATTGAGCGACAGCGCCCGCCAACTGCCCCGTGCCGAGGAAGCCGACAGTATCCTGCGCACCTGCGTGCACTGCGGCTTCTGCAATGCCACCTGCCCGACCTATCAACTGCTTGGCGATGAACTGGATGGTCCACGGGGGCGCATCTACCTGATCAAACAGGTGCTGGAGGGCAACGAGGTCACGCAAAAGACCCAGCAACACCTGGACCGTTGCCTGTCGTGCCGCAACTGCGAAACCACCTGCCCGTCCGGGGTCGACTACCACAACTTGCTGGACATCGGCCGCGCGGTGGTCGACGCGGCGGTGCCGCGCCCGGTCGGCCAGCGCTTGCTTCGCGAAGGTTTGCGCACGCTGGTGCCGCATGCGGAGCTGTTCAAGGGACTGGTCAGCGGCGGCCAGGTGTTTCGCGCGCTGCTGCCCGGCACACTACAAAGCAAACTGCCGCGCAGCGCGCCGCCAGGCAAAGCGCGCCCCACCACCCGCCATGCCCGGCAGGTGCTGATGCTCGAAGGCTGCGTACAGCCGGGTCTTGCGCCCAACACCAACGCGGCCGCCGCGCGGGTTCTGGATCGATTGGGGATCAGCGTCACGTCGAGCCGCGAGGCCGGGTGCTGCGGCGCCGTGGACTATCACCTGGACGCCCAGGCCGCTGGCCTGGATCGCGCCCGCCACAACATCGACGCCTGGTGGCCGAGCATCGAAAAAGGCGCCGAGGCCATCGTGCAAACCGCCAGCGGCTGCGGTGCCTTCATCAAGGACTATGGCCATCTGCTGCGCAGCGACCCGGCCTATGCCGAGAAGGCCAGAACCGTCAGCGCGCTGGCCAAGGACCTGATTGAAGTGTTGCGTGACGAACCCCTTGAGCAACTCGGCATACACAGTGCCCAACGCCTGGCGTTCCATTGCCCGTGCACGTTGCAGCACGCGCAAAAACTCGGCGGCGCGGTGGAAGCGCTGCTGACGCGCCTGGGTTTCAATTTGACGACCGTGCCCGACGGCCACTTGTGCTGCGGCTCGGCGGGCACGTACTCGCTGACCCAACCGGAGCTGGCGCGGCAACTGCGCGACAACAAGATGAATGCATTGGAAAGCGGCTATCCCGAGGTGATCGTCACTGCCAATATCGGCTGTCAGTCGCACCTTGATGGCGCCGGTCGAACCCCGGTCCGGCACTGGATCGAACTGGTCGAAGCCGCCCTGCCTTAACGAGCCCAGGAGAACCCCATGAAAAGCAAAGCCATGCTGAGTCAGGCCGAAGTCGGCCAGATCCTCGCTGCCGCCCGGCAGGAGGCGCAAAACAACCAGTGGCCAGTGACCATTGCCGTGGTCGATGACGGCGGCCATCCACTGGCCCTCGAACGCCTTGATGGCGCCTCGCCCATCAGCGCCTACATCGCCACCGAAAAGGCCCGCACCTCGGCCTTGGGCCGGCGCGAATCCAAGGGCTATGAAGACATGGTCAACGGCGGGCGCCATGCCTTCCTGTCGGCACCCTTACTGACGTCCCTGGAAGGCGGCGTGCCGATCATCGTCGACGGCCAGGTGATTGGCGCGGTCGGGGTGTCCGGGGTCAAGGCCGAGCAGGATGCACAAGTGGCGAAGGTCGGCGCGCGGTGCCTGAAATGAACACGCTACCTTCGCCGCGCACATTGTGGGAGCGGGCTTGCCCGCGATGATGGCGGCAAATCCGGCATCCACGTATCAGACATACCGCTATCGCGGGCAAGCCCGCTCCCACAGGGTTCGCGTCTCCTGCCATGGCCATGTTTTCCGCCTCATTAAGTTCGTTCCCGCCAGCAGGCCCCACCAGGATCGTGTTCAATTCGCCGAAAAGGAAGCGCATCGATGACCCGTCTCAGCGCGAAAGACTTTGCCCCGCCATTGCTGGAGCTCTATGACGACTACGCCCACGGCCTGATCAATCGCCGCGAGTTTCTCGACCGCGCCGCGTTGTTCACCCTCGCCAAAGGTTACTGATTGCTCGCTCTATCTCTTGAATGAACAGCATTACGGGTAAGTCAGGGTCACCACGTAATTGCCCGAGGTCAGCGCCCGTCCATTGCCGTCCACCAAGGCGTACTGCTGACGGAGCACACCCCCCTCTGCCCTGTTTTCGCCGATCAGCTTGACCTGGGCGGTCGAACCGTCGATTGAGCGCACTGATTGCAGTGGCTGCACTTTGTGGGCACTGCTGTCCTGGCCGGCAGTCCTGGCAGGACAGCCATGCAGGGCGAACCCTTCAGCCGACGTCGAAACCGGGCAAGGCGATTCCACAATGGCCCCACGCAAAGCGATAACGCCTGGCGAGGCGAAACAGGTTCCACTCAGGCTGACCAGCAGCCCCATTGCGATAGAAATACGCAGACGGCTCATCTTCACGCTCCCTTCGAAAAAGCTCATGTCCTTGACGCTGTATCGACCGGATAGCGAATTTCTGAAGAACGTGGGGAGGAAGGTCGTACCGACCATCGGTCACCCCGAAGGCCCGCTTCGGGGTGACCGTGCTGCCGAAGCGGTTACTTCGGTTGCGCCACGGTGCGCAAATAAGGCTTCAGGGTCTTGAAGCCGTCAGGGTATTTCTTCTTCGCATCCTCGTCGGAGACCGATGTCGGGATGATCACGTCTTCACCCGGACGCCAGTTCACCGGGGTGGCCACGGTGTGTTTGGCATTGAGTTGCAGCGAGTCGAGCAGGCGCAGCACTTCGTCGAAATTGCGCCCGGCGCTCATCGGGTAGATCAGCATGGCCTTGACCTTCTTGTCCGGGCCGACAATGAACACTGACCGCACCGTGGCGTTGTCCACCGCCGTGCGCGAACCGCCGCTGGCGTTCGGGTGGATCATGTCGTAGAGCTTGGCCACCACCAGGTTTTCGTCACCAATCAGCGGATAGTTGACGGCAGTGCCCTGGGTTTCCTCGATGTCACCGACCCACTTGTTGTGGTCGCTGACCGGGTCGATGCTCAGTCCGAGGACTTTGGTATTGCGCTTGTCGAATTCCGGCTTGAGCTTGGCCAGGTAGCCCAGTTCGGTGGTGCAGACCGGGGTGAAATCCTTCGGATGGGAAAACAGGATGGCCCAGCCATTGCCAATCCATTGGTGAAAGTTGATCGTGCCTTCAGTGGTTTCGGCGGTGAAATCCGGTGCTTCGTCGCCAATGCGGATGGACATTTTCGAACTCCTTGCAGTGTTGGATGGAGAAGCCGTCAGAGGGCCAACTGCGGTTCCAACGGCACGGGGAAGACGGTTGACGCGAACAGTATAGGAGAGCTTCCAGAGCGTGCCGCCCGCCGCTACTCCACCAGTGCTATCAACTGATGACGCTGTGCATCGGTGAGCGTCGGACCAAAACCGGCTCCGGCATTTTCCGCCATGTAGCGCGGATTGCCGGTACCGGGGATGACGCAGGTCACCGCCGAATGGGACAACAGAAACTTCAGCGCCAGTTGCGGCCAGCTCTTGGCCCCGACTTGGGCGGCCCAGCCAGGCAACGGTCTGCCTTTGAGGCGCTCGAGCAGGCCCCCGCCACCGAACGGCCGATTGCAGATCACCGCCACGCCCCGTTCGCGACACAACGGCAGGATGCGCTTCTCGACGCCACGATCGCCCAGCGTGTAATTAATCTGCAAGAAATCCAGTGGCTCGGTTTTCAGTACGGCCTCCACTTCGTCATACGCCGACGGGGTGTAATGGGTGATACCGATGTAACGAATACGCCCTTGTTCCTTCCAGTGCCGCAAGGTCGGCAAGTGGATTTGCCAATCCAGCAGGTTGTGAATCTGCATCAGGTCGATGCAATCGGTCTGCAATAACGCAAACGACCGCTCCATCTGCGCAATGCCCTCTTCGCGGCCACGGGTCCACACCTTGGTCGCCAGAAATGCCGGCGAGCGCGGCTCATGGATCGACAGCAACTCGCCGGTCGTCTGCTCCGCACGACCGTACATCGGCGAGCTGTCGATCAGCGTCCCGCCCTTCTCGAACAGCGCGCGCAGCACCGCGGGCAATTGCTTGTAGGCGGCATCGGCGGGGGCCACGTCAAAGCCGCGATAAGTGCCCAACCCAACGATAGGCAATGGTTCGGCGCTGGACGGAATGGCGCGGGTCTGCATGGTCTTGCCTCCTGTTGCGGTCGACGGCATTGATGGCGCGGCGGCCGGGCCGAACGTGAAGACCGCCGAGGCACCGGCAGCCAGCGTGAGTAGTTTCCTGCGGGTGAACCCCTCTGGATGCTGCATGAGCATGACCTCGGCAGACGGTCGGCGTGCCCCGCTGGCGATTGACTACACTCTGGCAGCGATCCAGCGTAGCCGTGTTCACCCCCGAGCCATCAATGTCGTCCACTAACGTTAGCCGAATGTCACGCAACCTGATGCTGCTTATCGTCGCCCTGGCCGCGTTGTACCTGATGCTCTGCGGGGCGCTGTATGTGTTTCAACGCGCGCTGATCTACTACCCGCAACCCCGTGCCGTCGGGACTGCCGCCTCAGTGCTCACCCTGCCCGTGGGCGACGCGCAGTTGCAGGTCTCCGTCCGGGCCCACGACGGCCCCAACGCCATGATCTATTTTGGCGGTAACGCCGAGGACGTCTCGCGCAACCTGCCAGAGTTCAGCCAGGCCTTCCCCGACTACGCCCTGTATCTGCTGCATTACCGAGGCTACGGCGGCAGCACTGGCTCGCCCTCGGAAGAGGCCATTGCCCGCGACGCCCTGGCCTTGTTCGACACAGTGCAGGCCAGCCATGGGCATGTGGCGGTGGTCGGGCGCAGCCTCGGTTCGGGGGTGGCCGTGCGCCTGGCCAGCCAACGCCCGGCGGCACGTTTGGTGTTGATCACGCCTTACAACAGCCTTGAGGGCCTCGCCGCCCGGCAGTTCCGCTGGTTTCCGGTGAAGTGGCTGCTCAAGGACAAATTCGAGTCCTGGCGCTATGCCGCACGCATCGCGGTGCCGACGCGGCTGATCGCGGCCGAGCATGACGAAGTGGTACCAGGCTCAAGCACGCGGTTGCTCTACAGCCATTTCGCCCGGGGCGTGGCTTCGCTGCAGGTAATTGCAGGCACGGGACACAACTCGATCAGCGACAGCCCGGCGTATCTGAAGGCGTTGGGGGATGGTTTGTAGCGACAGGCAGCGCGACCGTTGATCCGAGATTTCGTCACCGCCCAATAAAAACATATTTTTATGCCTATATTGATATTGTCGAACGTTCCCACCACACGAGGGTGCCGTCATGAATATCAAAATCCTGGCTCTGATCCTGCTGGCTTTCTGCGCGCAACCGGCCTGGAGCCAAACGCCTGTCGCCTCTGCCGCTACTGCCGACAGCCCCGCGCTGACCACGCGCCTGGCCCTGCGCGACCTCTGGGTCGAGCATGTTTTCTGGATCAGGAACTACGCGCTCGCCAATCAGGCCGCCGACCACGCACAAGCCAAAATCGCGGCTGACCAGGTCGTCGATAACGCGAGCAAAATCGCCAACAGCATCGCCCCGCTCTATGGCCAGCCAGCAGCCGATCAACTGCTCAAGCTGCTTGCCGGTCATTGGGGCGCGGTGAAACACTACAGCGACGCCACGGTGGGCAAAGACACCAAGGGCAAGCAGGCCGCCGTGGCCGAGTTGACCAGCAATGCCAAGGCCATCGCAGCGTTCCTGGCGTCGGCCAACCCCAATCTGCCCGAGGCCACGCTGGTGAATATGCTGTCTGCCCATGGCGGGCACCACATCGCCCAGATCGATGAGTTCGCCGCTCACGATTACGCCGGCGAAGCGCGTACCTGGCAGATGATGCGCAGCCATATCCTGGCGTTGGCCGACGCGTTGACCGCCGCACTGGTCAAGCAATTCCCCGACAAGTTCTGACACCGCGCGAGGACACACCATGCTGGAAGGACTGGGCCGAACACAGCAGGACCTGCTCAATGCACTGCTGCACCATGGGGGCGGCATGAGCATTGACGAGTTGGCCGAGCATCTGGCGGTCACCCGCACGGCGATTCGCCAACACCTGGCGGCGCTGGAACGTGACGGCCTGGTGCTGCGCGGCGCCACCCGCCCGACGGGACGGCGCCCCGAGCAGCTGTATCGACTCACCGACTATGCCAGGGAGCAATTCCCCCGCCAGTATCAGATGCTGGCCAGCGTACTGATCGATGAAGTGGCCGACCTCATCGGCCCCGAGGCTCTGGCTGCGTTGATGCGCAGCCTGGGCCACAAACTGGCCCGGGACCGTGAACAGCACGTGGTTGAAGAATCAACGATCGTGCAGCACATGAACCAGGCGGGTTATGAAGCCGAGGTGTTTTTTCGCTCATCCGGCGAACCGGAAATCGTCGCGCATAACTGCGTGTTCCACCGTTTGGCCGCCGCACATCCTGTGGTTTGCGAGCTGGACCTGGCCTTGATCGGGGCACTGGGCGGTGGTGAAGTCGAACACAGCGAATGCATGGTCCGGGGCGGTCATGTCTGCCGCTTCAAGCTTCGGCCGACCGGGGCTGCGCAGAACACCGATCCCCAGGCCGTCTGAGCCCCGTACAGGCAAAAAAACATCATCCACTACGTCCGTCGGATGCTCCTCCCCATCCGCCAAAATGCCTGCCCGCCCCGTGAACCAAGTCCCGGGGCGCCAGTCTTAGAGCGGCGCCAAATCCTCCTCTCATCGTTGTCATCTCATCAGAGCTGTCCGCACCATGCGCCAAACCGCCCTTGTCTTGCGCTTTTCTTCGCTGTGCCTGTTTACCTTGCTTCCCCTGATCGCCAGTCCCGCCCACGCCAGTGCCGAGCGAGAATTGGTGGAAGCGATCAACGACTATCGAGCCCACCCCCAGCGCTGTGAGCGACGTCCCGCTCAACGCCTGTCGCCACTGGCGCTGAAATCCAGCCTGGCCCTGCCCGTGGGCTACGGCGGTGGCTTGCGCGACCGGTTGAAATCCAATGGCTATCAAGCGGTGGCCGTGCGCTCCATCCGTGTGGTCGGTGCGCAGGATGCCGAAGAGGCGTTCGATCTGTTTCAGAGCGAGCATTGCTCGGCGCTGCTGGACAGCCAGTACGCCGACATCGGTGTGAGTCGCAGCCGCAGCGAATGGCAAGTGGTGATGGCGCAACCCGTGCTGGACCGTCAGTTGAACGATACGCGATCGGTCAGCAAAGCCTTGCTCGCGCAGGTCAATGCCGCCCGCGCAAAACCACGCCTCTGCGGGCGCCAGCGCTTTGCCGCCGCACGGCCACTGTCGTGGAATGCCAGCCTTGGCGCGGCGGCGCAAGGCCACAGCAAGGCCATGGCCTACGGTAACTACTTCGCGCACAAGGACCCCGATGGCGACATGCCCGCCGACCGGGCAAGAGCCGCCGGTTACCGTGGCCGGCAGATCGGCGAAAACATCGCCGCCGGCCAGGGCTCACCGGGCAAAGCCATGGCCGGCTGGCTGGCCAGTCCCGGCCATTGCGCCAACCTGATGAACCCGATGTTCACCCAGGTCGGCGCGGCCTACGCCACGGACGCGCGCAGTGACGAAGGGGTTTACTGGACGATGTTATTCGGGGCGCCGTAAAGGAGTGCCGGAGCCGGCGTGGCGACGAAAGCGCCATCAAGGCTGCCGACTGCTAACCCGCTGCTCGCTGCTCTCGAACATCGCTTCGAAGCGCGGTTTGTTGGCGGCGTAGTAGTCGGCAACGACCTTGTCGGGAGAACTCTGCCGCGACTGCATCATGAGTGCTTCCAGGTCGGCCCGGGGAATCGAGTAGTGGGCGAAGAAGTACGCCACCTCGGGATATTCCTGGCTGAAACCCTTGCGGGCCATGGCGTGGATCTGTTCGGCGCCACCAAAGATCTGCTTGGGGTCATCCAGGTAACGCAGCGACCACTTGGAGAACATCCAGTGCGGGCTCCAGGCATTGACCAACGACCATTTGTCTCGCTTGAGGTTGCGGTCCAGCTCGTTAAGCATGCCGGTTTCCGAGGACGCCACCAGCTTGTAGCCGTCGAGCTTGTATTCGTCGATGGCCTTGACCGTGAGCTTGTATTGGCCATTGCCCACCTCTGAAGTGAGGATCTTGCCGTCGAATTTCGCCCTGACCTCGGGCTTGTTCAAGTCCTCGACGCTTGCCACCTCGCTGACCGGTATCGAGGTGGGCACGGCCATGCCGATTCGCCCTTCGTAAAGCACACCGAGGTCTTCGAGCCTGTCCTTGTACTTGTCGTAGAACGCCTTGTGGGTGCTCGGCAGCCAGACCATCGGGATCAGGTCGATATTGCCGTTGGCCAACGCCTGGAACTGGATGCCGATGTCGGCCATGACCAGTTTCACCGGTTGCTTGAGATGGTCCTCCAGGGCCGTGGTGGCCAGCTTCACGGTGATCTCGGTGTCCGACCAGTTGACCCAGCCAATACGCACCGGTGCAGGTTCCGCGGCTTGCGCCAGCGCAGCGCCGGCGGCGAGCGCAACACTGATCAATCCGGCACAGAGTGTTTTTCGATACGGCGAATGAGCGTTCATCAAGCGTCTTCCTGTTTTGGTTGTCATTGGCAGGTTTGTCTTAATCAGAACGGCCTTACGGTCGTGAAAAATGCAGCCTTGCGCGGCAGGTCGGTTCAATCGATCCCCTCTCCTTGTGGGCCGATCTTAGCCACGACTTTTACCCCGCGCAAGTAAAATGTACACCAGCGTCATGAAACATTGACACACCTGTACAGTTATCCTAATTTCAAGTCGCCGAGCCTGATGAAGCCCACTTTGGAGCGCACCACCATGTCCAGCGATCCCTTGCTGCAGCCGTACACGATCAAGCACCTGACCCTCAGAAACCGCATCATCACCACCTCCCACGAACCGGCCTATCCGGTGGACGGCATGCCCAAGGACTTGTATCGCGCCTATCACGTCGAACGTGCCAGGGCCGGTGTTGCCTTGACCATGACCGCCGGCTCCGCGGCGGTCTCGCGCGACAGCCCGCCGGTGTTCAACAACGTGCTGGCCTACAAGGACGAAGTGGTCGGATGGCTCAAGGACCTGACCGACGAGTGCCATGAACACGGCGCGGCGGTGATGATCCAGTTGACCCACCTGGGCCGGCGCACCCGCTGGGACAAGGCCGACTGGCTGCCCGTGGTGTCGCCTTCCCACCACCGCGAGGCGGCGCACCGCTCCTTCCCGAAAAAAATGGAAGACTGGGACATCGAGCGGATCATCAAGGACTACGTGGACGCAGCCGAACGTATGAAAGCGGCCGGTATGGATGGCCTGGAACTGCAGGCCTACGGGCATTTGATGGACCAGTTCTGGTCACCGCTGACCAACGAACTCGACGGCCCTTATGGCGGTTCGCTGGAAAACCGCATGCGTTTTACCTTCGACATCCTGCGGGGCATTCGCCAGCGGGTAGGCGAAGAGTTCCTGCTCGGCGTGCGCTACACCGGTGACGAGCAACTGCCGGGGGGCTTTAACGCCAGTGAAGGCCTGCAGGTTTCGCACCTGCTCAAGGACAGCGGGCTGGTGGACTTCCTCAATGTGGTGCGCGGCCATATCGACACCGACGCCGGTTTGACCGATGTCATCCCGATCCAGGGCATGCGCAATTCACCGCACCTGGACTTCGCCGGGGAAATTCGCTCGGCCACTGGATTTCCGACCTTCCATGCGGCGAAGATTCCGGACGTGGCCACTGCGCGCTATGCGATTGCCTCGGGCAAGGTCGACATGGTGGGCATGACCCGGGCGCACATGACCGACCCGCACATCGTGCGCAAGATCATCGAAAAACGTGAGGAAGACATTCGCCCCTGCGTCGGCGCCAACTACTGCCTGGATCGCATCTATCAGGGCGGCGCGGCCTATTGCATCCACAACCCGGCGACCGGCCGGGAAACCACCATGCCCCACGAGATTCCCAAGGCGGCGGTCAAGCGCAAAGTCCTGGTGATCGGCAGCGGCCCTGCGGGCCTGGAAGCGGCGCGGGTCGCGGGCGAGCGCGGGCATGAAGTGACAGTGCTGGAGGCCGCCGACCAACCCGGTGGGCAAATCCGCCTGACGGCCCTCAATGAGCGACGCCGGGAAATGATCGGCATCATTGATTGGCGCATGGCCCAGTGCGAGCGTCTGGGGGTCAAGTTCCACTTCAACACCTGGGCCGAAGCCGACACGGTGCTGGCCCACGAGCCGGACGTGGTGATTGTCGCCACCGGCGGCCTGCCCCACACCGAGGTGCTGGCCCAGGGCAACGAACTGGTGGTGTCGACCTGGGACATCATTTCCGGTGACATCAAGCCCGGCCGCCACGTGTTGATCTTCGACGATGCCGGTGACCATGCCGCGTTGCAGGCGGCCGAAGTCATCGCCAAAAGCGGCGCGACCGTGGAGATCGTGACGCCTGACCGTTCGTTCGCGCCGGAAGTCATGGCCATGAACCTGGTGCCGTACATGCGCAGCCTACAGGACCTGGACGTCACCTTCACCGTGACTTACCGCGTCGAGACGGTTGAGAAACGCGACGGCCGCCTGCTCGCGACATTTGGCAGCGATTACGGCCAGGTGCACAAGCAGCGGATCGTCGATCAGGTGGTGATCAACCACGGCACCCTGCCCCTGGACGATCTGTACTTCGAACTTCGCCCGCATTCGAGCAACGGCGGCGCGGTGGAACAGCACGACCTCATCGCCGGCAAGGCGCAAAACATCGTCACCCACCCTCAGGGGCGATTCCAGCTGTTCAGGATTGGCGACGCCGTCGCCGCGCGCAACACCCACGCGGCGATCTACGATGCGTTGCGGCTGGTGAAGGATCTCTGACCCTGCGATTCACTTGTGGCGAGGGCGCTTGCTCTCTCGCCACAGAACCTATATCGGAATTCGCTACATCCCCCGCCGCGCAACCTCCGCACCGGCCTGCAATGCGCGCCCGACGATGGCATCGATGCCCTGCTCGGTCATCGACTGCAAAGCCGCCGCCGTCACACCCCGGTAAGCCATCAGTGCCTCGATCATTTGCCCCGGATCACGACTGGCAAGCATCTGCCCGCCTCCGACCACCACGCCTCGGGCGGCACGTTGGGCAATGTCATGGGGAATACCCGCCGCCACCGCTTGACTCGCCAGCGCCTGATGCAGCAAGGCGGGAAACGCCGGCCCGGTGCCGGACAACGCGCTGAGGTAATCAATGCAGTCTTCGTTCGGCACTTCATCCGCCGCGCCGACGCATTCGAACAACTGCTGCAGCCACTGACGATCCCTGTCGCCAAGCTTGCCGCTGCTGTACCACGGGGTGTACGACTGCCTGATCTCCACGGCCGCATTCGGCATGGCCCGCACCACCGTCTGCGCACCGGTAGCGGCGCTGATGACGGCGGCCGGGATCCCGGCCATCAGGGAAATCACCTGTTTGCCGCTGGCGTCTATCCGCAGATCACGAAACTGCTCCGGACGAATCGACAGCACCAGCACATCGCTGAGCGCCACCAACGGTTGGTTGTCGGCCAGCACCCGCACGTCCGGTCGCAACGTGCTGCGGCCCGAGCGGTTGGAAACGAGCAACCTGGCAGGCTCGATGAAACCGCTGTCGAGCAGCGCCTCGGCAATTGCGCGGCCCAGCCAGCCAGTGCCGCCAATGATGCCCAGGGTTCTATTGTTCATCGGCCGCCGGCTCCTCGAAAGTTTCAACCAGCGGACCGAACACACCGGGTTCTTTTTCCGCGTAACCGAACTTGCCAAAGAAACGATCCAGTTCACGCCGCTTCGGTGCCTTGCCGGTAAACACGGTGACGTACTGCGGGATGCGGCGAAAACGCACCACGATGTCCTCATTGGTTTTCATCGAGATGTAGCCGATCTGCGTCAGGTAGATCGTCCGGGCCCTCGCGTCGGCGGCCTCGGTTTCGTAGCCAAAACGACGGAACATCGCGGCCAGGGCATTGATGCGCGCCTCATCGGCCAAGGCAATTTCCGCAGCGACTTCAGCCGATTGCAGCGCCCAGCTGCGCACGGCGAATTCGAACTGCGAGTCAAACAGTTCGGGGTTCAACCAGCACTCGAAGACGTTGAGGATCGCCTCGCAAATGCTCTCGGCATAACCCTCGCACTGAGCGATCAGGCCGCCACTGTTCTTGTCCCGCCAACGGGCCAGCAGCGCCGCGAGCAACTGCTCGCGATCTTCGTAGAACCAATAAAAGCTGGTGCGCGACAAATTCAGGCGTTTGGCCAGCGGCATCACCCGCACCGCGTCGACACCGGACTCCTTCAACGCATCGTAGGCAGCGTCCAGCCAGCCATCGACGGAGCCCCGCCATCCTGCGTCCTGAGCCTTGGTTTTCACCTTTCCTGTCTGCGACATCTTGGCTGGCGCCTTTACCTGAGAATTCCATTCAACTGTACACCTCAGGTTCCATTGCGTACACGGCCTGTACATAGGCGTACATTTTCAGGACGGTGGGATGCTGAGTAAATGTCAGGACGCCTTTAAACACGCACTTATTCGCCAGGATTGACGGCGGCCGCTACAGTGCGCGCGACAATCTGAGGAAACCACCGAACATGGATGAATTGCATCAAGGCAGTTGCCTGTGCGGCACCGTTAAATATTGCGTTTCGGGCGAACTCAAAGCCGTCACGCATTGCCATTGCAGTCAGTGTCGAAAAGGCCATGGCGCCGCGTTCGCGACCTATGGGAGCGCTCCTGCGTCGGCGCTTTCGATCGTGACTGGCGCAGAAACGCTCAAGGGCTATTCATCGTCCGAGGGAGTCCTGCGCCAGTTCTGTTCCAACTGTGGCTCTTCATTGTTCTGGTCTGATTCAAAGAGTTCGTTTTCCCGGTGGATTTCGATAGCCCTCGGGACGCTGGATACGCCGTTTACGGTGCGAAAGCAGAAACACAGCTGTGTCGGCTCGAAGGCGAGTTGGTACGAAATAGCAGACTCACACCCGCGATCGCCCTGACCCGGCGCAGACTCGACACGTCAGGGAGGCCGGCCAGATGATTCTCGGAAAAAGGGGACACCCATTAGCCGGTCTCGAGTCAAGGCTAAAAGCCAACTTGCCCTGCAGCTCTTGCTGCGGGGTTTTCTCCTATCACTAAACCCGACTGGTTGAACCCGTCGTATCCGTTTCCTCATCGCTGGCTACGACCGAGTCGTGCCTGACACCCATGTGGATCAAGCGGTAGCGATACACCCAGCACCGCCCTGGCAGTCAACTGCCCCAGAGAAACGTTGGTGCCGCCAAATGTCCAAAAAGATGTCACAGATCTGTGGTTCGTGCAAAAGCACGTCCAGTCTCGACGGGCTCATTTGGCAGACGACCCGGTTACAACACACTCAGGCGGTGACAGCCGGCCGCCACTCAGATTTTATGGCTTACGCCAGTCCCTTTTTGGTTGATCGGCCATCACCTTAACTCGCCCTTCAGGCGAAACAGCGCTTGGCATCAAAAGGCTGTTTCTCCTTCAAAATGTGGTAACTCGCCCGCGCCAGTTTGTGCGCCAGTGCTTTGGTAGCGACCACGGCGTTGGTCTTGGCTTTCTTTTTCTCAAAAAAGCGTTTGGCGTCCGCACTGAAGCGTCGCGCAAAATTGGCCGCTTCGATAAAGGCCCAGATCAAGTAAGCGTTCCCGTTCTTGGTGTTACCTTCGCCCTTTTTCTTGCCGTTGGAGTAATGCGCACTCTTTACGCAGCGGGCATAAGAGGCGAAGTTGCCGACATCGGCAAAGCGCTCGATATCGCCGGTTTCCAACATGATGACCGTGGCCAAGACTTCGCCAACTCCAGGCATTGTTTTCAATAAACAGAACTCGGGGCGCAGGCTGACTTCATGCAGCAATCGCTCCTCGAGAACATCAATTTGAGTCTGTAATGCCTGGACAATGGCGACATTGGCTTTCATCGCCAAAGCCACCTCCGTGGACAGGCCCAGCCTGTCCACGGAGGTGGCTGACAGGCTTTTGACTTCATTACAGGTCAGGCGGTGGCCAGACTGACGCGCCATGATGTTTTCAGCGGCCAGAATGTGCTGTGTCCTGTTGCGTACCAATTGAATCCGTTTACGTGCCAGATCGCGCAGCGCTCGCTCTTGTGGCGGATGGATATAGCCAGTGGGCAATATCCCCAGCCTCAGTAAATGCGCCAGGAACGCTGCATCATCCTTATCGTCGGAATGCTTTAAACCGTTGTAGCGTTGCATCGCCACCGGGTTGGCCAGTTTTACCTCGAAGCCTGCCGCCTTCAGGCCGTCGACCAGCCAATACCAGTTGTACGTAGACTCGACCACGACGCCGAGCAATTCTCTACGATGTGGTTCGAGTAACGGGAGGATTTGCGTCAGCTCATTGGGGCAGCGTCGGCTGATCAAAACTCGGTCCGTTTCGTCGGTAACCACAACAACGCTGTTGTTCGAATGCAGGTCTATGCCACAGAATTTCATCACGGCCTCCTCACAGCAAAAGTCTAAGTTCGCACCTTGAATTTTGCGCCACCTCCGTGAGATGGGGAGGCCGGCCAGATGATTCTCAGATTTATTTTTCTAACCTGTCTAGTCCTAAAATAGATTTACACCTGTTTCACCCCAACGCCCGATGCATCGCATCGGGCGTTTTGTATTTCAACGTGGTGCGGATAGTTTGGTAATACAATACGTCCCATTCTGGGCATGTCTGACTCCTCCTTCCATGGAGGCTTTCAGCGTAGCAAAGAAGAAAAAATGGAAAAAATAAATCTGAGAATCATCTGGCCGGCCTCCCCATCTCACGGAGGTGGCGCAAAATTCAAGGTGCGAACTTAGACTTTTGCTGTGAGGAGGCCGTGATGAAATTCTGTGGCATAGACCTGCATTCGAACAACAGCGTTGTTGTGGTTACCGACGAAACGGACCGAGTTTTGATCAGCCGACGCTGCCCCAATGAGCTGACGCAAATCCTCCCGTTACTCGAACCACATCGTAGAGAATTGCTCGGCGTCGTGGTCGAGTCTACGTACAACTGGTATTGGCTGGTCGACGGCCTGAAGGCGGCAGGCTTCGAGGTAAAACTGGCCAACCCGGTGGCGATGCAACGCTACAACGGTTTAAAGCATTCCGACGATAAGGATGATGCAGCGTTCCTGGCGCATTTACTGAGGCTGGGGATATTGCCCACTGGCTATATCCATCCGCCACAAGAGCGAGCGCTGCGCGATCTGGCACGTAAACGGATTCAATTGGTACGCAACAGGACACAGCACATTCTGGCCGCTGAAAACATCATGGCGCGTCAGTCTGGCCACCGCCTGACCTGTAATGAAGTCAAAAGCCTGTCAGCCACCTCCGTGGACAGGCTGGGCCTGTCCACGGAGGTGGCTTTGGCGATGAAAGCCAATGTCGCCATTGTCCAGGCATTACAGACTCAAATTGATGTTCTCGAGGAGCGATTGCTGCATGAAGTCAGCCTGCGCCCCGAGTTCTGTTTATTGAAAACAATGCCTGGAGTTGGCGAAGTCTTGGCCACGGTCATCATGTTGGAAACCGGCGATATCGAGCGCTTTGCCGATGTCGGCAACTTCGCCTCTTATGCCCGCTGCGTAAAGAGTGCGCATTACTCCAACGGCAAGAAAAAGGGCGAAGGTAACACCAAGAACGGGAACGCTTACTTGATCTGGGCCTTTATCGAAGCGGCCAATTTTGCGCGACGCTTCAGTGCGGACGCCAAACGCTTTTTTGAGAAAAAGAAAGCCAAGACCAACGCCGTGGTCGCTACCAAAGCACTGGCGCACAAACTGGCGCGGGCGAGTTACCACATTTTGAAGGAGAAACAGCCTTTTGATGCCAAGCGCTGTTTCGCCTGAAGGGCGAGTTAAGGTGATGGCCGATCAACCAAAAAGGGACTGGCGTAAGCCATAAAATCTGAGTGGCGGCCGGCTGTCACCGCCTGAGTGTGTTGTAACCGGGTCGTCTGCCAAATGAGCCCGTCGAGACTGGACGTGCTTTTGCACGAACCACAGATCTGTGACATCTTTTTGGACATTTGGCGGCACCAACGTTTCTCTGGGGCAGTTGACTGCCAGGGCGGTGCTGGGTGTATCGCTACCGCTTGATCCACATGGGTGTCAGGCACGACTCGGTCGTAGCCAGCGATGAGGAAACGGATACGACGGGTTCAACCAGTCGGGTTTAGTGATAGGAGAAAACCCCGCAGCAAGAGCTGCAGGGCAAGTTGGCTTTTAGCCTTGACTCGAGACCGGCTAATGGGTGTCCCCTTTTTCCACTTTTTCCAGAGTCAGATCTGTACGTAATCAACGACTCTCTGTAGACGAGAGTGATCGGCTGTTCAGATTTGTCCACGTCACCGCCATGGCCAGGCGCTTTTCGGGGACGAATGAAGGTCAGGCGATGGCTCTCAAATCCAAGGATCGGCTTGCTGGCAGGAGACCACTTGAGATGCTCTCCACCATCCCAACAAGCGGACCTTACGGCTTGGTAGCCGCATTCAAACGAAGACGTCTTAGCACGGGACTCTCGCCTCCGCTTATTTCTACTTTAAACTCGGCATAAGCCGTTTCAAGATCATCATATTTCCGTAGACCACCCTCGGTAAAATTATATGCCCCTGGAACGTCCCGCCATTCAATAGGAGCCACAATTTTCCCTGTACAAGCATCGCTGATCAATTTTGACAGTGCATCAGACAAATCTCTGACCTCGGCATCAACAGACGAATATTGAGCAAGAAGTTGCTCCAATTTCTCTGCGCTCTTGGCTAAGAGTACTTGATCCATTTTCAGTCTCCTTTAATTTCCAATTGTTCCTATGTGCGTAGGCAGTGACCACGAGGCACGATTTGGCACAACATATTGTATCGCGCCGCCAGGTCTTGACACCAACCCTCCGAGCTCAGTCGTTGGAGCAACTTTGCTCACAAAGACGGTCGCCGGACCACTTGGAGAAATCTGATAGATATCATACAACTGCGCCTCACTCCTTACAGGTAAACCAAAATAATCAGCAAGGCTATACCCAGATTTTGAAGCCGCATTTAGATCAGCCGCTGTCGTGAAAAATGGCGAATATGGGGAAACCGTCTGCCCTTGAGGAACAATTTTAACCAACGGTGAATTTGTCGTTAGCAGTTTCGGTGTACCTGATCCAGACCCCAACTGGTCTACTGCCCGTGCATATATTTTGCTTATGTCGGCGGTTGGGTCAGCGGCGCCAAGCTCTCTTAAAAGCTGCTGTCCTTGGAATGTGGACAAATAGCTATCAGCAGTTCTTCGATCAACGCCATACGTCTTGAACGTGCTGACGCTATCAATCTCTGCCGTGTGCGTTGCACGAAGCGTATCGAGGTCAGGCACCACATCTTTTGCACCTTTTGAAGTCGATGGTGCCGCCGCAGATAGAGACCTAATCCCATAAAGCCCCGCTAGGGCCGCCGTTGCAGCCTGGAGTGACATTACGAGATCATAACGACTTTCAATTTCATCTCTCGACAATCCTGACTCTTTCACTATTGCCGTTATAGCAGCATCTCTAGTTATACTTTCCGAATCCAAGCCTTGCAGAACAGCCTCAACATTCGCGGAGTCTTCAGGGTATATATCTTTATAGAGCAACGAGTAGCTTACAGAGTCGCCGTACTCTACAAGCGCTTGCTTGGCCATTGCAACTAAACGAGCACACTCCGCACCCGCTTTATTTCCAGCGGTACACGCCGCTTGAATAGCCGCATCCCTATCCTTATCTAGTTTTTTTGTATCTGCTAACTTCTGTGCTTCTTCGGGCGTAATCGTGCCCTCACGCTCCTTAAGCGTTAGAGCTTTCTTTACGTTTGCCTCTTCAACACTAAGATAATTATTCTCTACCGCGTTTTTACTTGCTTGCGCGCCAGCGATAGCATCTGCTGAACTTCCACCAACAAGCCCGCCCGCCAAACCACCGGCCAAGGTCGAAAGCGCCGAAACCTTCTGCTTTTCAGCCTCAGTCAGTTGATCGCTGGTCTTGCCCGGATAGAGCTGACTAGCAACCAGCTCGCCAATGCTTGCCCCTGCCGCTCCAGCTAAAGCGGAGTTCTGCTGGGATTTAGCCAACACCGCCCCGAGCAAGGCATGAGCCATGATCCTGGCTTCAAGGTTGTCGCCTGTACTGTCCTTGATGACACCGGCCAAATAAGGCGCCGATGCTCCCGCTATGGCCTGGCCGATATTCCCGCCCGCCAATCCTTGAATCGCAGCAGTCACAGCCTGTGCAGCCCTTTGCAGATCGCTACCGGTGCCATACTGCTGCATGACTGTATTGGTGATCTGGGTAGCTATCTGCTCCTTACTTGGATCGGTGTTCCCCTCCTTAATCAGCTTTTGGCGGGCATCCTCGACCGCCAGGGGATCCTTCTGCGCCTTCGCGGCTTCAATCGTCCCTTGAGTACGAATGATGTCCATCGCCTGATTGCCGATATCACCAATCAGCTGCGCCTGGCGCAGGCGGTTCTGTTCTTTCTCCTTGTCGAAAATCGGACTCAAAGCATTGTTGGCGTGTTCGACGTCACGGCTCAGCGATGCCACATCTTGCTGTTGCTGATCTTTGTCGCGAATGGTGATTTCACCGTTCGAAACAGCCGAATAGGTGGTACTGCTGTCATGCCCGTTGTTGTTTGCCCCTACCAGCAGCATGCTGCCCATGTTGCCCATGAACATCGAGCCCGCATCCCCACCAGTACCTCCACTGACACTTTGATGCTGGCTACTGAAGTCGGCTTTATTACCTATGTCCGTCCAACCCAGAGTACCTGTGTTCAGCTTGTTCTTATCGGCGCTGGCAGTACTTCCGATCACGCTGCCATTGAGCTGGGTATGCTCGCCTACGGTGACCTGATAACCATCCTTGCCAGCAAACAGGCCCGTCTGTTCTTGCACGCTATTGAAGTTAGACTTGATCTTGTCCTGGCTGACGCTGAGCGAACCACTACCCGTCATGCTGCCGATGGTGAAGCTAGCGCCACCGCTGACATTGGCCTGCTTGGAGTCAAAACGGTCACTGTCTCGCAGACTGCTCATAGTCAGGTTGCGACCGATATCAGCAACCACTTTTTGCGCCGAGGCTTGCGCACCTTCCAAGGTGGTATCCCGACCGCTATTCAGGGTCAGTTGATTGCCCGCATTGACGGTAGTTTCCGTCCATACGGTTCCATTACCCTTTTCCTTGCCGGTACCACTATTGGCGTTGGCAAAGATACTCAGGCCTGCTCCGCTGGAGCCCACCCCCAAACTGACACCGACAGCCTCACCACCGCTCTTATTGGAACCATCCAGCTTTTGCGTATTGGCCCCCGCACGCATATCAATGTCGCGAGCAGCCGACAGCACTACGTCGTGCCCCGCCTGCAGCTTACTGCCAATGACCGAGATGTCGCCCGTTGCAGCGCCCGGTTGTCCATTACCGGTAGCAATGACATGCAGATCATTTCCTGCAGTTAAACTGCTTCCCTGGCTGACACTTTGCTCCTGGACCTGCTTGGAGCTGGATTTTTGCGCCCCCAGAGACAAGGCAATACCCACAAAACTACCTTCCTTCGCGCCAGACTCTAATGCCTGAGCGCCCTGCCAAGCCTGATACCCAGACAAACCAGCCTTGATTCCCTGGAGCGCGGCAAGACGAGTGTCATCTTCGTGCTTGGCTTCCTGGGCGGTTTGCACCGCAGTGTTGACGGCTTCTCCCACCACACCCGACAAGGCAAGTGTCAGGCCACTTTTTTTGCTCTCCTGGCTAGTCCGGGTAGAGCTGTCACTCGCGGCGTCGATGATCCTGACATTTTTCCCGATCAGACTAATGTCCTTACCAGCGACCACATCCGAGGCCTTGACTGTAAGGTCCTTACCGGCGGTGATATTCACATTACCCAGCACACTGCCGACCGTGCTGGCCTTCTGGGTCTGGCTCTCGGTGTCCTGCTTATAGGTGTTCTTGGACGACCCCAAGGTGACACCAATCCCGCCGGAACTGATCAAGCCCGATTTCTTGGTCGATTGGCTATGCTGCGCGCTGAAGTGCTCGACATCGCTTTCGATGCGAATGTCATTACGTGCCTGTAGGTTGGTCTCTTCGGTCGACACCACGTTACTGGCGGACACCACCAGGTTGTTACCCGCCTGAACCAGCGTGGTGTTTCCGCTGAGCGTCGACCCCGTCAATGACGTGCTGCTGGAGGAGTCACTGCTCATCTTGCTGGTGCTGGACAGACCAAAACCGCCCGACTTGGACTTCGCGGACGCACTGAACTGACTGTTCTGTGCGGCATTCAGATTGACATCGTTGCCAGCAAGAACCTCTAGGGCACCCTTGTCACTGTTCACGGTCGAGCCCGTGATATTGATGTCATTGACCGCGACTAAAGTGGTTTTTCCTTCAGCTTGAATAACCGACGAAACGGCTTCTTCATTGCCGCTTTCGGTCATCGTCGACTTTTTCTTACCCCACGAGCCTTTCTTGGTTTTCGAGTAGTAGGAGTAATCACTGTTTTCCGCCGTGTTCAGACTCAGATCATTGCCTGCGTATACATACGCCTCATTGCCTGCGTTCACCCGACTGGCTGTGACCTTAAGATCCTGACCCGCACTCAAGGCAACGTTGCCCCCCGCAGTGACAGTCGTAGACACCTGACGGACATGATCCTCCTGACTCGTCACCTTCTTGGTCTTGCTATACGAATGCTGCTCATCCGCCGCCGAAGCCAGTGTCAGATCGCCAACAGCGCTCATGCTCACATCGCGTTTGGCCTCGATCTGGCTGGCGATGGCGGTGATATCCCGGCCGGCGTTGACCTTCAGGTCCCGCCCCACATCCACGTCTGAGCCATATTGGGTAATGGTCTGATCCCGATGCCGCCCGCGCTCGCCGCTGACGATCCGTTCGGCTGATGTGAGGTTGACGTCGCGACCGGCAGTAATCGTGGTATCAGCACCGCTCTTCACTACGCCGCCGACGTTGTTGATGTCGCGCCCGGCGTTGATCGTCAGGCTGTTGGCCGCTTCGATGCGCGCGGCGTTGTCGACGAAGTCGGTGCGCTCGCTGCGATAACCACTGCTGCTTTCGTGGGTGGTGACGGTGCGCTCGTTGATCACATCGCCCCGGGTGGCGGCCACCGATACGTCACGACCGGCGATGATGCCGCCGGCCTTGTTGGTGAGGTTGTTGCCCGCCAGCAGGTCGAGGCGATTGCCCGCTTCGACAAGCCCGCTGTTGACCAGGTCGTTGCCGGCGGTGGCCGACAGGTTGTTGGAGGCGCGCAAGGTGCCGGCGTTGTTCAGATCCTTGCCGGCGATCAGGGTCACGTCGCTGCCCTGGATCAGCGCGCCGTTGGCGGCCAGGCGGTTGTTGGCGTTGGCCAGGTACAGCACCGGCACCAGCACTTGCTCGCCGTTCACTTCGGCATTTTCCATCCAGACAATATCGTGGGTCAGGGCCGCGACTTGTTCGGAGGTCAGGCTGACGCCGAGCGACAGGTTGAGCTCCTGTTTGCTGGCGATCGCGTTGTTCATCAGGTACTTGAACAGGCCCTCGTCGGAGGTCTGGCCATCGATGAAGCGCTGGCCGGTACGGGCAACCACGGCTTGCTGGATCAGGCGTTGCTCATAAAGACCATCGCCCAGGCGTTTGGCGCTTTGATCGGGGTCGTAACCGAGGTTGGACAGCAGGTAGTCCGAGCTCATGAATTGCTTGAGGTCGGTGAGCACCGGGTTGGTTTCGATCAGGTACTTGTGCGGCTGGGACTTTCCGGCGTTGCTCGGCAGGCCTTTCACGCGGTTGATCGTGACCGGTGTACTGGTGGACGAGGTGACGGTGGCGCCGGTGAGGGTCCAGCTTTGTGGGCCGGTGCCGGTCGGGGTGGTGCTGCTTTCCTGGCTCAGACGGAACAGGCCGTTCTGGCTGGTGGGCAGGCTGAAGCCGGGCAGGCTGACCGGGTTGACCTGCTGTTGAGCCAGGTCGGGCGGCAGTTGTTGGTTCAGGGTGATGCGGGTGGAGAACTGGCTGCCCGAAGCACCGGTGCCGGTGCGCGGACCACTGCCCACATAGGTGTAGCCAGGGCGTACGACACTGTTATCGATATTGTTCTGGGCGTTGATGTTGACCGCGCCCGCAGCCTGGATCACGGCGGCGTAGCTTTGGTCGCTGGAGGCGATTTTCGTGGAGCTGCCTAAGTTCGGATACTCCATTTCGGTCATGCCGATAAAGTTGGCCAATCCGGCCTCAAGACCACCCAAGTCGTTGGGGTTATAGCCCGCGCTTTCGAACCAGTACTTGTCGGTGAAATTACTGGCCGCGCTGTACCATCCGCTGGCGTTGCGGGTGCGTTCGGAGCGAAACACCCGGGTGGTCTCGGTTTCGCCGGTCTCGATGCCGCTGTTGGTGAGGTTGACCAACGAGGCACTCAGATTGCCGCCGGTGGCAATGGTGCTGCTCTGGTTCAGCAGGTCACCACCGCTCAGGGCAAGGTTCCCGCCCGCCGTGATGCTGGACGCGGCACTGGCCTCAGTGACTTCGAATTTGTCGCGCTGCACGATCTCCCAGGCATGGTTTTGTTTGCCGCTGCAATCACCGGCATTGACCCCTTCGATACAGGTGATTTCGTCAATTTTGGCGGTGTAGATGCCCTGATTGCTGGTGGTCAGCACTGCGCGGATGTTTTGGATCGTACTCGCCGCCAGGCTCATGCTGCCGTCGCTTTGAATCGACGCCGAACTGTTGACGATACTGTCGGCCTGGGCGCCTTGCCCGTTACGGTCAATCGTGAGATTGCCCAGGCTGTAGATGTTGGCGTAGCTGTTGTTCAGCGCATTGACCCGCAGGCTCATGTTGCCGCCGCTGAAGATCAGCCCGTGATCATTGACCACCGACCCGGTGGTCACAGTCAACCCTTGGCCACTGCCCAGGGTCCCCGTGTTATAGAGGCCGCCGGCGCTCACGGTAAGGTTGGCAGCAGACGTCAAGCGACCGGCGTTGTTCAGTTGGCCACCCACTGACACGGTGGTGTCCCCCCCACCGGCAATGCTGGCGGCCGCGCTGACGTTCAGTTGTGCAGCGCTAAGGCCAAACGTTCCCAGGCTGCTGACCCGGCCATTGCCCGAGTACGTGCCACCGAGCGTCAGGCTCAGGCTGTCGTCACTCGCGATCAGGCCATCGTTATTCCAGTTACCGCCGTTACCGGTCAGTGTGCTGACGGCCAGCAGTTGACCGCTGGCCGTCTGGTTGAGGCTGTTGATGTTGACGGTCAGCCGATCGGCCTGAATCACGCTGCTGTTGGTCCAGCCGTCAGCGGTCAGGGTCAGGCCAGCGCGAGTGACGAAGTTGCCGCCGGCACTGCCCAGTAGTCCGGTGGCGATATCAAAAATGCCGGTGCCGACATGCAGCACATTGCCGCCGACGTTCAACAAACCACCAGCACCGAGGGTCAGGTCGTTGTTGGCGGATTCCACCGTGCCATTGCGGTTGTCGAACAGCCCGCCGATGGTAAATGAGGTTTTGCCATTGCTACCCAGCGCGCGAAGTTGACCGTTATGGTTGTCGAGGCTGGCAGCGGTGATGGTCAGTGTGCTTTCACTTTCGATGATGCCCAGGCGGTTGTTCAATGCGCCGCGCAGGCTCAGATCGACCTGTTGCCCGGCAATCTGCCCGTCGTTGTCGCCGCTGTTGTCGAAGTCTTTAGCCGTGACGCTGACCAACCCCTTGGCGTAGAGACCCCCATTGCGGTTGTCGAAGTTGCCGTTGGTGCCGGCATCGACGATGGCATCACCGGTTTGCGCGGTGATCCGCCCGCCGTAGTTGTCGATGCCGGCCAGTGCCTTGAGGTCCAGGCTCTGGGCCTGAATGATCCCGCCCTGACGATTGTTGTTCAGGTCATAGCCGTTGCGCAGTACACCCGTGATGTGGCTGCTGAAGGCGCCTTGCAGGCTGGAGAGCACGCCGCCGCGGCTGTCGAGGCTGGCAGCGGTGATGTCGAGGTTACCGTCCTTGGCGACGATGCGCCCGCTCTGGTTATCGATGGCACCACTGGTTTTTACTGTCAGATCGCCCTGGCTTTGCAGGCTGCCTTTGGCGTTGTCGAGGCTGGCGGCATTCAAGGTCAGGCCAGCGTCGCGACTGAAAATCAGACCGTTCGCACTGTTTTGCACCGTACCACTGGCAGTGAGGGTCAGCAGTTTGTTGGCTGCAACAGTACCGCCATTGCGGTTGTCGAGGCCGCCGGTCAACAGGTTCAGAAGTCCCTGGCTGGCCAGCTTGCCGCCCTGGTTGTCGATCTGATTGGCGCGGGTAATCACCAGCGGGCCGAGACTGGCCAATTGGCCGTTGGTATTGGTCAAGGTGCCGAGCAGATCAAGGGTGACCGCGCCATTGCCAGCCAGGCTGCCGGCGCCGTTGTTCAGGTCCGTACCGGTAAAACTGATGCCTTGCTGAGCATTGATGGTGGCATTGGCGTTGTTGAGGAAGGTGGCCTGGATACCCAGACCGGCACCGCTGTCGATCAGGCCACCCTGACTGTTATCCAGTGTCCCGGCAATGACGAAGGTTTGCGCACCGCCACTGGATAGAATGCCTTTTTCGCTGTTGTCGAGGCTGGCCGCCGTGACCTTCAGCGTACCGTGACTGACCAAGGCCCCCTCATTGCCGTTACGCACCGCGCCGGTGAGATCTACCAGCACGTCACCGTCACGGCTCGATAACGTGCCGCGATTGCGGTTGTCGAGGCTGCCGCCCAAAAGGCTCACGCCTTGCCAGCCAGAGATCAGGCCATTGAGGTTGGTGGTGGTCTCGGCGGTGACGTCCAGTTGTTGACGGCTGAAAAGCATGCCGTCGCTATTGTCCAGATTACGCCCGGTCAACGTATAACTTTGACTGCTGGAGAGTTCGCCGCCCTGGTTGTTCAGGTCCCGCAGGTTGCGGATGCTCAACTGACCGGTGGTGGTGATCAGGCCTTTGGCATTATTCAGATCGCCCATGGCACCGCTGAAATCGATGGCTATCGCGCTGCCCAGCAACGAGCCGCCGCTCTGGTTATTCAAGCCGGCGGCGGTGATGCTCAGGTTGTGGGCGGCGTTGATCAGTCCTTGGTCCTGATTGTCGAGCTGCCCGTTAACCTGAAGGGCGACGTCGGCCCGACTGGTAAGGGTGCCGCCGTTGTTGTTCAGGCTGCCGGCCTGTACGTCGACGTTGGCCGCAGCGATCAGACCTTTGAGATTGGTCAGCGCCTGCTGCACGCGCAGGGTCACTGCCTGATTGCCGACCAGTTTGCCGTTGCTGTTGTCCAGGCTGTCGGCCGCCAGCGTGAAAGCCTGGGCGCTGGAAATTTCGCCGCTGCGGTTGTCCACCTGCGCGAGATTTTTCAGCACCAGCACCGGGGCGTTGATTAAACCGTTCTGGTTGTTCAGTTCGCCGTGATTCAGATCCAGGGTCAGCAACGTGCCACTGGTGAGTTGTCCGCCATCGTGTTGGTCGAGGCTGTTGATGGTGGCCGTCAGGGCCTTGTTGCTGGCGATCCGACCCTTGTTGCTGTTATCGACCTTACCGGCGTTGACGTTCAGGCTGTCGAGGCTGGTCAGTTTGCCGTTCTGGTTGTTCACCAACCCCGTGGCGGTGATGCTCAAAACCTGACCGGCGTTCACCAGTCCCGCCACGTTATCCAGAGTCGCCATGCGCAGCGTCGCGGTGGCCAGGCTCGATAATTCGCCATTGCGATTGTTCAGGTGGCCAAGGGTTGCACTGAGTTGGCCGGTACTGGTGATCAGACCGCTGCCATTGAGCACCTGATTGGCCGTGAGGTTGAGGCTGCCATTGCTCAACACCCGGCCGTTGTTCTGGTTGTCCAGAGTTCCGGCGGTCATGTTTGCGGCTTGCGCGGCGCTCAACGTACCGCCCTGGTTGGTCAACGTCTGCGCGGTATTGACCGTCAGGTTGCGGCTGGCCACCACCGTTTTGCCGGTATTGTCGAGCGTCTGCGCGCTCAGACTGACATCGCCATTGGCGTTGCGGCTGTTATCGGCATTGACCCCGGCTTCAATGATGCCGTTATTGGTCAACTGCCCACCGGCGCTCAGGGCAACGCTGTCCCGGGCTGCAACAGTTTGCTGAATCGTCAGGTTGCCTTGAGTTTGAACGTTGACGGAGCTGCCGCCATACACCGCCCCCTGAGTCTCCAGGCTTGCAGCTTTGACACTGACTGCACCGGCAGCCGAGGTCTGCACGAGGCTCAGGTGACCATTGGCGTCGATCTGGATATCACCGCCACTGGCCGCCAGGTTGCCGGCCAGCTTCACCCCGACACCGGCCTCGGTGCCCACCAGCTTGATCGCCCCGGCATACATGCCGCCCAGTGCCGAGGAATCGATGGCCAGTTGTGGCTTGGCGCTGCCGTCTTCAGCGCGGGCGGTGGCGTTGAGGCTGTCGGCGTTGACGTCGTTGCGGCCGGTGACGATGGTCAGGTTCTTTGCCTGGATCTCGGCGTTGATTTTCGCGCTGCGGGTAATGATTTCGAAACGGTCGATGTTGTCGGCGTTCAGGCCGTCACCCTCGATCGACACACTGCCTTGATCGACCTGGAAGCGGTCCAGGCGTCCACCACCATCGAGCACCGGTTTGCCGGTGGTCAGCGTGACCCGCGGGGTGTTGATGAAACCGCAACCGTTGCAGGTGATGCCATAGGGGTTGGCAACGATGACCCGTGCCGACTGCCCCGCGACTTCGGTGTAACCGCGCAACTGACTGGGGCTGCCACCAATGACTTCGTTGAGGATCGCCTGCGCCGAGCCACTGTTTTTCAGGTGCGGGTTGTCGATGATGATGCCGCCCAACTGCGTGGCCGACGTCTGGGTTGAGCCGTTGTTGAGAATCAGCCCCTGGGCACTGACGTTGTATTCAACGAATTGGTTATGGGACAGGCCACTGCCATTGGGGGTGGCGATGTTAATGATCTGCACACCGTTGCCAGCATGATCCAGCGTGGTGCCGGGCGTGGCGACCACGATGCCGTCGGCTTGCGCCCAGACCGGTTGCCAGAACATGACGTTGGCCAACAGGAACGCCAGCCCGCGTTTGGGCATGCCGCAGAAGCGTTCACGGGTTTTCACCACGGCAGATGGCTGGCGAGCAAGAAAAGCGAAGTGGCGAACATCCATGTCGAGGTCTCAAAGAGTCGTTATCAGAGGAAAAAATCCACACTGAAATAGATCGGTGCTTCACGCTCGGTCAGGGCGTCCGGGCGCTCAAGGGAGTGGGCAAAGGTCACGCTGGCGGCCACATGCTGACCTCGGGCGAACAGCTCCACGGAGTTGCTGGACATGCGCCCGTGCTGATCGCCGTTGTAGCGATTGGCGCTGATCACTCCCTGGTCATAACCGAGGCTGGTGCCGTACTCGGCGAACACCGGGTGCAGCCATTCCAGGGTGACGGGGCGGGTCCAGCGCAAGTCGTTGCGCCAGTACCCACCGCTGTCGCCGGACAGTGATTGGTCCTTGTAGCCACGAATGGAGGACAGCCCGCCGAGACTGGTGCGTTGCGGACTGAACAGCACATCCTCACTGCGTTGGCCAGTCATCAGGCTGGTGAAATTGAAGGACTCGCCCCAGACCTTGAACGGCTGCTGGTATGTCGCTGTGGCGGTGTATTTGCGGTAGCGCGCGTTCGGCTCACCCGGTCCCGGATGGTGATTGCCCTGGGCATCCAGCGCGCCGATACCTTCCTGCATGCCGAGGTCGAGGTTAATAAAAGCGCTGCCGACCCGACGTCCATGGTTGATGCCGTACTGCATTTCGCTGATGCGGTTGCTGCTCAGCTTGAGCTTGCTGTCTTCGATGAAGTTATTGGTGCGCAGGTAGGACAAGCCGGCGTTGAGCGAGGTCTTGCTCACCGCATCGCGATGGATCACTCGCTCGGCGCGCAGTTGATGGTTCTCGCTGTCGCCGGTCTGCTTGAAGTTGTAACCATTGGCAGCGATCTGCGAGCGGTACTCGCTTTGGCTGTAGATGTAACTGAAGTTCCACCAGCCCCACGGCACGTTGTAATAGAGCATCGCGTTGCTGGAGGTGTGCTGGTGATCGGTCATTGCATCGTGACCGCCGCGCAGCATCAGTTGATCGGCCAGGCCCAGCGGACTGTCCCAGTCAAAGGTAGTGCCCCATTGCTGCTCACCGGTGCTGCGCTGGCCGTCATTGCTGCGGGACAACCCGGCACGCCAAGGCTTCTGCGGGGTGTTCTTGACCAACACTTCGCTGCCACCGACGTTCTTGCCCGGGGACAATTCCATCTGCGCCTGATTCGATGGCAAGCGGTTCAGTTGATCCACCATCTGCTCGATTTCCCGCAGATTGACCAGATCACCGCGCTTACCGGGGAAAGCCATCCCCAGTTCCCGCTCCGACAGCTGGCTGCCCTGCGCGCCCTTCAACCCTTCGAGCCGGCCCTCGACCACCAGCACTTTCAGATGCCCGCCGGACAGATCCTGCTGCGGCAGGTAGGCGCGACTGGTGACCAGGCCTTTTTCGATGTAGTGGTCGGTGATGACCTTGAGCAGCTCATTGAGCTGCGCAACGCCCAGGCACTGGCCGATGTACGGCTTGAGCAAACGCTCGCGCTCGGCAGCGGACAGGCTGTCGGCACCCTTGAGTTCGATGTCCTTGATGGGGAAACAACGTCTGTCGACCGGGGCTGCCGGTTGAACCGGTTTGGCGGGCTTGCCCGGCAACTCCTTGAGCTCTTCAAGGCGCCGGCGCTGCTCTTCGAGCAAGCGATCCTGACGCTCACGGATCAGGTCGGTATCACCGGGAGTGGGAGCGGCATGGACGGTATTGAGTGGAGAAAGGCATAGCAGGGCCAGGCCCAACCTCGCCACAAGGGCGGGTGGTTGCATGTTCGATCCCTCGAAATGGAAAGTGATGGCGTAATAGTGGCCCAATGCTAATTAGCCAGTATTCAGGCGTCAATTCTCCGTTAGTCTCGAACACTCTAATCAATCACCCTCACCACAAAAACCGGACGGCTCCGGCGCTTCGGCGGGAAATCTCCTGGAACAATGTCGGAAGAAGCCCAAATGGCAGGACGCCTTTAAACACCCATTCATTCGCTGGCGCCCAGACGCTCGAGGACTATTCACCGTCCGAGGACGAGTGGGTACGAAATAGCAGACTCACACCCACAATTGCCCTGACCCGGCGCAGACTCGACCCTCATGAAGGCCGTCGCACCACCCTCACCTTCCCGCTCGTGCCACCGCCGCAGAAAAACCGCGCGCCACCATCGGACTCAAGCCCCGAGACGCCGATACCCGACGGCATCTTCAGGCTTTCGAGGACTTCGCCCGAGTGTGGATCGACGCGGCGCAGTTCACTCTCTTCGGCTTCCCAGGTGCCGTGCCACAGGTCGCCGCGAAACCGGGCACCGGCGCAGTCACCCGGAGTGAGTCTATTTCACGATCGCTCACCACAGCGCCCCTGCTCAGATACCGGGAAACCTTGAACCGGTGTCGGTTTGTCTTGCCGGGCACTCTTTAACAGGCAGGCTTTTTGGTACTTGTACCGACGATGACGCCGACCGAGACAAGACGGACGCAGCCTGTCTATGCTCAATCGAACCGCAGCGCTCTCAGGAGAACCCACATGAACAAATACCAGCCCATGAGTTGCGACCTCTATGACTATCTGGAAATCGCCTGCATGCGCGGTTATCGACTGGATATCGAGTTGAAGGACGGCGCACGCCTGGTGGCCAAGGCGCTGACCACGCGCACCTCGAGCGAGAAGGAAGAGTTCATCCTCCTCGAGACGGATGACGGTCAACAGGAGATTCGCCTGGATCAACTGCTGGCCGTCACCCCCCTCGATGCCAATGCGCAGTTCGGACGAGTGGTGTTTTCCGAAGCCGTCTGCACGTTCTAGAGTTGAATCGCTGCAAGCGACAGGCGCTGGCTTCAGGCGGCCAAAAAGGCTTGTGCCAGGCTCCCGAAAAATTGCCAACAAGGAATGAACATGTCACGAGTACAACTCACGCTGTTCTGGACCTTGGTGGCCTCGACGCATAGCGGCTTGAGCCTGGCCGACGATTCGGCAGAACTGGCCAAAAAGGCACTCAACCCGGTCGCGGCGATGTACAGCCTACCCGTGCAATACAACTGGGATCAGAAGCTTGGCCCGACGGGCGATGGCATGCACAGTGTCACCAATATTCAGCCGGTGCTGCCCTTCAGTCTGAATGATGACTGGAACCTGATCTCGCGCACAATCCTGCCCGTCATCGACCAGCATGGCCTGGCACCCAACGGCGCGGCAGACCAGTCGGGTGTCGGTGATGTGACCCAGAGTTTTTTCTTTTCGCCGAAGAAACCCACCGACAGCGGCTGGATACTGGGCGTGGGGCCTGCACTGCTGATTCCCACCGGCAGCGACAAGCTGCTGAGCAGCAAGCAATGGGGCCTCGGGCCGACAGCCGTCGCGCTCAAACAGTCGAATGGCTGGACCCGTGGCATTCTCGCCAACCATATCTGGGGCCTGGAAGACAGTCCGCCGGATAACAAGGACAAGGTCAACCAGACCTTCCTCCAGCCCTTCCTTTCTTACACCACCCACACCTACACCACGTTCGGGGTGAACACCGAATCGACCTACGACTGGCAAACCCGGCAGTGGTCGGTACCGATCAACTTGACCGTCACTCAACTGCTGAGAATCGGCGGCCAGCCACTGACGATCCAGGCCGGGCCACGTTATTGGCTCGACAGTCCGGAAGACGGGGCTCAAGGCTGGGGCTTTCGCGCGGCGGTGACCTTGCTGTTTCCGCGCTGAACACACACCACACGTCACCTGACTCGAACGCCCTACGCCGGCAGGTAAATGTGGGAGCGCGCCGGCTCGCTCCCACCGTGGCTCGGCTACTTGTCCGACTTGATGCTGGTCCAGACCCGAGTGCGCACCCGCTCAAGCTTTTGCGGCAACGGCTGCACGACATACAAGGTTTTCAGGGCTTCGGAGGTGGGTGTCAGGTTGGGGTTGCCGGTGATGTCCTTGTTGATCAGGGCAATCGAATCCTTGTTGGCATTTGGATAGCCGAGGAAGTCGCTGATCGGGGCGATGACTTTCGGGTCCAGCAAGGTGTTGAGAAACGCGTGGGCTTCCTCGACGTTCTTCGCGCTTTTAGGAATGGCGAAGGTATCGAACCAGATCGGCGCGCCCTCCTTCGGCAAGCGCCAATCGACGACCACGCCGTTGCCCGCCTCCTTGGCACGATTACCGAACTGATAGAAGCTGCCGGAGTATCCGATGGCCACGCAAATGTCGCCGTTGGCGATGTCGGTCATGTACTTGGCGGAGTTGAAGTAGGTGACGTAAGGCCGGATCTTCAACATGAGGGCCTTGGCTTTTTCGTAGTCGTCCGGGTTCTGGCTGTTCGGGTCCAGCCCCAGGTAATGCAGGGCCAGGGGCAGGATTTCCGACGGCGAGTCGAGCATCGCCACGCCGCAGGATTTGAGTTTTTTCATGTTCTCGGGCTTGAACACCAGATCCCAGCTGTCCACCGGCGCGTTCTCGCCCAACGCGGCCTTGACCTTGGCCGGGTTGAAACCAATCAGCACGGTGCCGTACATGTAGGGCACGCCGTACTGGTTGCCGGGGTCGTTCTTGTCCAACAGCTTGAGCAATGCCGGGTCCTGATGGCTCCAATTAGGCAGCTTGGACTTGTCCAGCTTCTGGAACACCCCGGCCTTGATCTGGGTTTCGATGAACTGGTTCGACGGCACCACCAGGTCGTACCCGGAGTTGCCGGTCAGCAGCTTGGCTTCCAGGGACTCGTTGGTGTCGAAGGTGTCCCAGGTGACTTTGATGCCGCTTTGCGCGGCGAAGTCCTTGGGCACGGAAGGCAGGATGTAGTCCGCCCAGTTGTACACCCTCAACTCGCGCTGTTCGGCGTGCACGGCGCTGGCCAGCAACGTCAGCCCACAAACCGTGGCGCCCAAAATGCGTTTCATAGTGTCCATGGATCAGTTCCCCAATGTCAGCTCTGGTTTTTATGTTTTGAGACGGCAGTGGCCCGCAAATAGCCAAGGGCAAGGAAGATCAAAGATTCTGGTTATGGATTCGAGGGGCGCCGGGTCGGCAGCCTGGCTCCGATTCTTGCTGACAGGCTGGACGCTTCATAGCGTGGCATTGGCCAAAAGGGGATCGTAATGGCCATTATCGGTGGCCGCAGGGAAACGAAGGATCGTCAGAGGAGGCTTTTGTCGCGGGCAAAAAAAACGCCAGACCGATTCGGACTGGCGTTTTTTCATGATCATCCTCAACCCGCGTCTTGGCTGCCGACTGAGTTGAACCTGGATGAGCAAGGAATATGGCAGGGGCGGCTGGATTCGAACCAACGCATGGCAGGATCAAAACCTGCTGCCTTACCGCTTGGCGACGCCCCTGTATCTGCAACTTAGAGGCCCGTGAGGCCCTGTGCGAGAGTGGGCGGAAATTTATCAACTTTCTTTGCAGCTGTGAAGCCCAAACAGAAAATATTTGTTTGAAAACAGCCAGTTATTATTAAACAAGGTTAAACGCAACACCCTCGACGGTGTTTTTTGCCATTCCAGACAGAATGACCGGGTGCGCACGTTGCGCTCGCGCGCAGGCAGGCGCAGATTGATACGGCTGTGCTGAATGCCCCCTTGGGTCGTCATCAAAGCGTCGACCACCCCTGCGGATGACTGAACCCGGGCGCACCTGTTCATTTATCAATAGGACCCGATCATGATCCTCAAGCGCGTAGGCTCGCAGCCCTCGATAAAAGCCCCTGAAGCCTTCTTCACCGGCACCGTGCGCATGGACCCGCTCAACGCCCCTCCGGCACCCGCCCGGGTTTCCGTCGTCAGCGTCACCTTTGAACCCGGCGCACGCAGCGCCTGGCATACCCATCCGCTGGGGCAGACCCTGATTGTCACCGCCGGCTGCGGCTGGACCCAGTGCGAAGGCGAACCGATCGTGGAAATCCGCGCCGGCGATGTCATCTGGTGCCCGCCTGACCACAAGCACTGGCACGGTGCCAGCGCCACCACCGCAATGACCCACATCGGCGTCCAGGAAGCGCTGGACGGTGTGAGTGTGGTCTGGATGGAAAAAGTCACGGACGAGGAATACAACGTCGGCCCGCCTGCGCAATGATGTATCACAGTGTATCCGGGTGACATCGCGATACATCCGCTTGCATCTGGCCTGCCCACCGACACAGGCCAGATACATCGCCGCGCTCAAATGCAGGCAAGGTTTGAAGGGGATCATCCAGAACCCCTGACCAATGGCTTGCAACGGAGACATCCCCATGACGATGGCACTGCGGAACCACGAAAACGGGAAAACCCGCCGTCACCTGGTCGGCGCGTCGCTCCTCGCCCTCAGCCTGTTCGGCACGCTCGGTACGGCCCACGCGCAATCGACCGTCGCCGCTCAGACCGAAGCCGGTGCGACTTATACGACGCCCTCTCCGTTCGGCCCGCTCAAGCATGTCACCGCCGGGCTGCTGAATGTCGCGTATGCCGAAACGGGCCCGGCCAACGGACCGGTGGTGATTCTCCTGCACGGCTGGCCATACGACATTCACAGCTATGACGAGGTCGCTCCTTTGCTGGCCGCCAAGGGCTATCGCGTGTTGATGCCCTATGCGCGGGGTTATGGCGATACGCATTTCCTCTCCGATAAAACCCTGCGCAATGGTCAACCGGCGGCGCTGGCCAGCGACGTCATCGACTTCATGGATGCGCTGAAGATCAAGCAAGCCGTGCTCGGTGGCTATGATTGGGGCGCGCGCTCGGCCGACATCGTCTCGGCGCTGTGGCCGGAACGGGTCAAGGCATTGGTGTCGGTCAGTGGTTATCTGATCGGTAACCAGGCGGCCGGCAAGAACCCGCTACCGCCCAAGGCTGAATTGCAGTGGTGGTACCAGTTTTACTTCGCCACTGATCGCGGCCGTGCCGGTTATGAGAAAAACACCCACGATTTCGCCAGGTTGATCTGGCAAACGGCTTCGCCGAAATGGGCGTTCGATGACGCCACGTTCGACCGCAGCGCCAAGGCGCTGGAAAACCCGGACCATATCGACATCACCGTGTTCAACTACCGCTGGCGCCTGGGGCTGGTAAAGGGTGAATCCCGTTACGAAGCCCTGGAACAAAAACTGGCCACCGCGCCGTCCATCGGAGTGCCGACCATCACCCTGGAAGGCGATGCCAACGGCGCGCCCCACCCTGCCCCCGAGGATTACGCCAAGCGCTTTACCGGCAAGTACGAATTTCGCCTGATCAACGGCGGCATCGGCCACAACCTGCCGCAGGAAGATCCGCAAGCGTTCGCCAAGGCCGTGATCGATGCCGATCATCTTTGATGATCGAGACCTGTAGGAGCCAGCCTGCTGGCGATGGACTCAAGTACGCCGCGTTTAACCAGACCGCACGCGTCATCGTTGACGACCATCGCTGCGATGCGGCGACCCGACAGGCCAGCCCCTACAGGAGAACGAGACCTGTAGGAGCCAGCCTGCTGGCGATGGACTCCAGGACGCCGCGTTTAACCAGACCGCACGCGTCATCGTTGACGACCATCGCTGCGATGCGGCGACCCGACAGGCCAGCCCCCACAGGAGAACGAGACTTGTAGGAGCCAGCCTGCTGGCGATGGACTCCAGGACGCCGCATTCATCCAGGCCAGACGCGTCATCGTTGACGACCATCGCTGGCAGGCCAGCTCCCACAGGAAAACGACCATCGCTGCGATGCGGCGACCCGACAGGCCAGCTCCTACAGGGGGACCGAGGGGATCAGTGTTTCGACATCAGCCCATGCAGCACACCCAACCTCAACCCTGGCTCGGACGGCGTCATGTGTGAGACGCCAAACACCTTGAACGCCGCCAACATGACCACCAGACCACCCGGCAGGATGCTCAAGCGATGAGCCTGTAAACCTGCCAGCTTGAGCTGCTTGACATGCCCGACTTCCAGCAGGCGCAACGACAGGCGCAAGAGACCGCCATAGGTCACGCCGCTTTGACCGTCGTCGTTCAGCCCGTTGGCCTTGAGCACCTTGGCCAGCATCCGTGCCGTGCCTGAAGAGCCGATGACCTGCTGCCAACCCTTGGCACGGTAACGGCGCGCCACCCTTTCAAATTGCAGGGTGGCGACACGCTCGGCTTCCAGCAACGCCCGTGCGCTGATCGCGCCTCCCGGAAAGTAACGCGCGCCCACGGTGCCGCTGCCAACGGCAACGCTCTCGGTGAGTAATGGCTGTGCGCCCTGGCCCAGGATCAGTTCGGTCGAACCGCCGCCGATATCCACCACCAGGCGCATGCGCTGGGTATCAGGAAGGGTATGGGCAACGCCGGCGTACACCAGTTGGGCCTCTTCGTGCCCGGAAATGACATCAATGCGAAACCCGAGGTGCCGCTCTGCGCTGGCCAGAAACAAGGGGGCGTTATCGGCTTGGCGAACCGCGCTGGTCGCCACCGCCCGCACTCGCCCGGCCTCGAAGCCACGCAGTTTTTTGCCGAAGCGCGCGAGCGCCTGCCAGCCTCGGTCCAGCGCCAGTTCGTCCAGCGCGCCGCCCTGGAAACCCTCGGCCAAACGAACAGGCTCGCGCAGGGTTTTCACTTCCTGGATCATCAATTGCTGATTGCGCTTGACCGACTGGCCGATCATCAGGCGAAACGCATTGGAGCCCAGATCAATAGCGGCAAAGAGTGAGGCATCGCCTTTCATGGTGGGGGTTCCCTGGCAAATTCGACAGCCCGCGGGCCGCTCAACGCGGAGTGCGAAGATGTTGCCATGGGCTCGGTGACAGTCAGATGACACCGGGATCATTTTCTGCTGAATCCCATCGTCACCAGGTCGTCACATCCCCAGGGCTAGCATCGGCACTTCCACCTTCGTCGGGAGTTCCCATCATGCTTTTGACCAACGACACCTTGATGCAACGCATTCATCGCGAACTGCTCGATCACAGTGACGAAGAACTGGAACTGGAACTGATGGAGGACGGACACGACCTTAATGCGCTGTTTGACGATCACCTCAGCGACACCCCCGAAAAGCAAGAGCGGCGACGCTATTTCAGCGAGCTGTTCCGCCTGCAGGGCGAACTGGTGAAGTTGCAGAGCTGGGTCGTGAAAACCGGCCACAAGGTGGTGATCCTGTTCGAAGGCCGCGACGCCGCCGGCAAAGGGGGCGTGATCAAGCGCATTACCCAGCGACTCAATCCTCGCGTGTGCCGGGTGGCCGCCCTGCCCGCCCCCAACGACCGCGAACGCACCCAGTGGTACTTTCAGCGTTACGTCTCACACCTGCCGGCCGCGGGTGAAATCGTCCTGTTCGACCGCAGCTGGTACAACCGCGCCGGGGTAGAACAGGTCATGGGCTTTTGCAACGCCGACCAGTACGAAGAGTTCTTCCGCACCGTGCCGGAGTTCGAACGCATGCTCGCCCGCTCCGGGATCCAGCTGATCAAATACTGGTTCTCGATCTCCGATCAGGAACAGCACCTGCGCTTTCTCAGCCGCATTCACGACCCGCTCAAGCAATGGAAACTCAGCCCCATGGACCTGGAGTCCCGCCGGCGCTGGGAGGCCTACACCAAGGCCAAGGAAATCATGCTCGAACGCACCCACATCGCCGAAGCGCCCTGGTGGGTGGTGCAAGCCGACGACAAGAAAAAGGCCCGACTCAACTGCATCCACCACCTGCTCGGGCAAATGCCCTATGAAGAAGTGGAAATGCCGGCCATCGAACTGCCTGAACGCGTGCGCCAGGAAGACTACTCGCGCAATCCCACGCCGCCGGAAATCATTGTGCCGCAGGTGTACTAGGCGCTGCTCCACCCACGCTCGACCCCATAACGCGTGTTGTTTTTTCTGCTGCCTCCCAAGGCAGCTTTATTTTGCCTGATACCTGGTCATTCCCAGACGTTGCCGAGTCCGGAGCGATAGCGATTGCCCTCCTCCCGACTTGGTGCAAAATACAGCGCTCAGCCCTAAAAACAGCCCGCGTCGCGGAACGCCGTGCAACGAGAACCGATATGAACACCCATTTTCAGAAAAGCGATGTCGCTGTTTCCAGGACCTTGTGCGATGGCCGCCATCACCGTGTCGCCCATCAGCAAGCGGCGGTGGCGGTATGATCGAGGTCACTGAAGTTTCCATCGCCCAACTGCGCGCTGCGCTGGAGTCCGGCCAGACCACGGCGGTTGAGCTGGTCCAGGCCTATCTCGCCCGGATCGATGCGTACGACGGCACCGACACGCCCACCGCCCTCAATGCGGTCGTGGTGCGCAACCCCGAAGCACTCGCTGAAGCGCAGGCCTCCGATGCCCGTCGGGCCAAGGGCCAGACGCTGGGTCCGCTTGATGGCATTCCCTATACGGCCAAGGACAGTTACCTGGTCAAGGGACTCACGGCGGCTTCGGGCAGCCCGGCCTTCAAGGACCTGATTGCCTATCGCGACGCGTTCACCATCGAGCGCCTGCGCGGTGCCGGGGCGATCTGCCTGGGCAAGACCAACATGCCTCCGATGGCCAATGGCGGCATGCAGCGGGGCGTCTATGGCCGTGCCGAGAGCCCGTACAACGCCAACTACCTCACCGCGCCTTTCGCCTCGGGTTCGTCGAACGGCGCCGGCACGGCCACCGCTGCCAGCTTCGCCGCCTTCGGCCTGGCCGAAGAAACCTGGTCGAGTGGCCGTGGGCCGGCGTCGAACAACGGTTTGTGCGCCTATACGCCTTCACGCGGGGTGATTTCGGTGCGCGGCAACTGGCCGTTGACGCCGACCATGGACGTGGTCGTGCCGTTCGCCAGAACCATGGCCGACCTGCTTGAGGTCCTCGACGTGGTGGTGGCGCAAGATCCCGACACCCGTGGCGACCTGTGGCGCCTGCAACCCTGGGTGCCGATTCCGAGCGTTGCCTCGGTGCGTCCGGCTTCCTATCAGGAACTTGCCGTAAAGTCCGACTCACTGGCAGGCAAGCGTTTCGGCGTTCCGCGCATGTACATCAACGCCGATGCCGAAGCCGGCACCAGCGATGCACCGGGTATCGGCGGGCCGACCGGGCAACGCATCATCACCCGTGATTCGGTCATCGGGCTGTGGCAGCAAGCGCGCGAGGCCCTGGAAGCTGCTGGCGCCGAAGTACTCGAAGTCGACTTCCCGCTGGTTTCCAATTGCGAAGGTGATCGTCCCGGTGCGCCGACCGTGTTCAACCGCGGCATTGTCTCCAAAGAGTTCCTGCATCACGAATTGTGGGACCTGACGGCCTGGGCCTTCGATGATTTCCTGCAGGCCAACGGCGATCCGAAACTCAACCGTCTGGTCGACGTCGACGGGCCGCTGATTTTCCCGCACGACCCGGGCACGCTGCCCAACCGTGAGGGCGACCTGGCCGCCGGCATGGACGAATACGTGAAGATGGCAGAACGCGGCATTACGCCGTGGGACCAGATCAGCACGGTGCCTGACGGCCTGCGTGGTCTTGAACAGACCCGGCGCATCGACCTGGAAGAATGGATGGATCGCCTGGGGCTCGACGCGGTGCTGTTCCCGACCGTCGCCGACGTGGCGCCGGCCAATGCCGATGTCGACCCGCAGTCAGCGGATATCGCCTGGAGCAACGGCGTTTGGGTGGCCAACGGCAATCTCGCCATCCGCCACCTGGGCGTGCCGACGGTTACCGTCCCAATGGGTGTGATGCCCGACATCGGCATGCCCGTCGGCCTGACCTTCGCCGGTCGTGCCTATGACGATTCGGCGCTGCTGCGTTTTGCTTCGGCGTTCGAATCGACCGGGTCCAAGCGCCTGATCCCGCCGCGCACCCCGCCGCTGTCTGGCGGCCGATAAAGGGTGTGGGAGAGCTTGCTCGCGAATACAGGGTGTCAGACGACTTAAATTGCGTCTGATACACCGCTTCGCGGGCAAGCCCGCTCCCACAGGATTATGCGTTGATCACAGACCGTGTCAGAACGGCACGGTCAGTTTCATCCAGTACGCATTGCCCTGCGCCCGGTTGCGCACTTCGGTTTCCTGCTCCCACTTCCCGGTGACGAACCAGCCCTCCTTGCTGGTGTATTTGATCGACGGCCCGATGGCCAGCGCCCGGCCCTTGTTGTCTTCGATCGTCTCGCCGTTCTGGCGGTCATCGGTGGTCTGTCGGTAATAGTAGCCACCCACGCCCAGCACCCAACCATTACCCAGCCCCCAGCCGACGGCATAGTCGACGTGAAACTCCTGCCCCGAACGGTAGTCGGTGGCCGGGTTCTCGCGGTTGAAGTCGTACATCACCTTGGCATCGAGGTTGAGCCCGTTCGGGTCGACGTAGGACAGGGCATAGACCGGTTCGATCACCCAGTAGTTACGCCCGATGTTGGCCAGGTCGCCTTTGTCATAACGACCGGTGGGGGCGATCATGTCCAGGGCGAGGATGCTGTGGAATTTCTCGCTGTGGTGAAAGCCCAGTGCCGGTCCGAAGATCACATCCCCAAGACCCTGTTTGCTTTGCGACTGACCGTTGAGATCGACCTTGAGGTCCACCAGCGGGACGATCGCGTGCAGCGCCACGCTGGCGCCAAACAGGGTGTAATCGCTGACCCAGATCAGCCGTGGGGTGATGGCGTTGGCGCGCACGCGAAAATCCACCGGGAGTTTCTTGCCGTCGTTGCCGCGCAGGTTGTCGGCTTCATAGTGATTGACGAACAGTTGCCCGTAGAAGCCCGGTGGGGGCATCGCCCCGGACATGTAGTTTTCCGCGCCCAAGGGGTAGGACGTTCCTCCGCCTTCGGTGGCGTGCACCGGGGCAGCGAGCGCCGCGCTGACGCTGGCCAGGGTGGAGATCACGAGTAGCTTGTTTGTTCTGCGAGTCATTCGTTTCAACCTTTATTGTTGTTATTGGTCAGGCACGCCCTGCCCGCTCGCGGGGTGTCGAGAAGGCAGGTTCCATTACTGGTTGGAGCGAGCAGGCTCGCTCCCACAGTGGGTCAAGGGCTGTGTCAGATGCGTTTGAACAAAGCCGAACGCTGGGTTTGCTCACTGCCGTCGGCGGCGCTGTAGAAGCGCTCCATGAAGATGTCGCGCTCGAACAACCGCCCCTGCATCAGGCAGGTAATGGCCGAATCGATCATCACCGGCGGCCCGCACAGGTAAGCCTTGCGGTTGTTGAAGCGACCGTCGAAATGCTGCTTCGCGGCGTCATGCACGTAGCCCTTGAACCCCGTCCAGTCGGAATCCTCGTCCGCCTGGCTGAGCGCCGGCACATAGGTGAAGTTGGCGTACTCCCGGGCCAGCGCCTCGAACAGTTCGCGGTTGTAGAGTTCGGCACGGTTGCGCGCGCCCTGAAACAGCACGATCTGGCGGCTGTCGCCGGCTTCCAGCAGGTCGAGAATCATCGACTGCGGGCTCGATAAACCGGAGCCGCCGGCGATGAAGATCAGGTCGCCACTTTGCGAGGTGCGCACAAAAAACTGGCCGTACGGCCCGGACAGATCCACCGTATCGCCGACCTTCAAGTCGTCGTGAATCTTGCCCGTGGCCAGGCCGCCGTCGACCCGCCGTATATGGAGTTCAACTTCATCGGCACGGCTCGGTGGATTGGCCAGGGAAAAAGCCCGCGTGCCTTCGATGCCGGGCAATTGCAGGTTGATGTACTGCCCCGCCTGAAAGGCCATGGGCCGGTCAAGCTTGAGGTGCACGCCCTTGATGGTCGGTGACAGGTCCACCAGCGCACTGACCACCGCGCGATAGTCCTCGACCGGATGCCCGAGGAAATCCGGGTCGGCATCGATATCGGCCTCGATCACCATGTCGCTCTGCGGAATGGCACAGCACGCCAACACCTTGCCCTCATCGCGCTCCATGTCCATCAGCGCAAAGGACGAGGCTGCGCCCAGGTCCGCTTCGCCTTCGAGCACCTGGACCTTGCAGGTGGCGCAGGTGCCATGACCGCAGGCAAACGGCAGCCAGACGCCCTGGCGCAGGGCGGCCTGCAGGATGGTCTGGCCCTCTTCCACTTCGATCTGCTCGCCAGTGGGTTCGATGGTTACTTGGTAGCTCATCTCCGTGTCCTCAGTTAAAGGTGCCGGCAAGGCCGTTCAAGCCAGGGGTGTCGAGGTGCAGCAGGCTCTTGTGATCGATGCCGTTGGCGATCAGGCTCGCCCCAAGGTCAGGGGTGAACGGCTGATCGTTGAGGCGCCACAGGGCCTGGGCGAAATCGACCCGAGGCGCATCCGGGTGCCGGGCAATCGAAGGCTTGACCACCTGCTCGATGAAATCGCTGAACGGCATGTCAGGCGGCAACGGAAAGGTAAACGGGGCGCAGAACATCAGGTGTCTTTCCCAGCACAGGTACACCAGCTGCAGGCCATGGAAATTTTCCTGGCGGTCCAGGGGTTGGGCGTCATAGGCGCCGATGGCAGTCACAGGCATGATCGTTTCCTTCTTATTGTCAGTTATCTGTAGGAGCCGGCTTGCCGGCGAAGCGATCTGACGGCCACCGACACAGGTGGATGTTCAACCGCCATCGCGAGCAGGCTCGCTCCCACAAGGGTTAGGGTTTCGAGGTGGCCGGCGCGCTGTTGCGATCGTTCGGGTGCCAGTCCTGCCAGCGCCGATGCTCGGTGGAGCCCAGGTATTCGAAGTTGTCCTGGCCGGGATTGATGTTGTAGTAATCGCGCACCACCGACTCGACGTCCGCACCACCGCAGTTGCCCTGCAGAATCTGATGCACCGGCAACCAGGCCTGGATGTACTTGGTCGGCTCGTATTCGAAGATGTCGCAGCAACCCTGGGAGCAGAAGTGATAGCGCTCGCCCTCGTGCTCGGCGCTGCGATGGCTGAGGGTGGTCTGGTCATCCGGCTCGCCGAACGACAGCGGGATCTGGCAGATCTGGCAGAGCATCGGCAAGGTCGGGTTGTAGAAGCGCTCGCCCTTTTCCTGCAGCGCGCGCCAGTGCTCAAAGCGTGGGCGGTAGATCTTGTCGAAGGTGTCCGGGTACTTTTCCGAGAGCCAGTCCAGTTCCTCGTCGGTGGGCATCCAGGTGTGGAAGTTGGTTGCCTGGCTGTACTGGTAGAAGATCGACCAGGCCTGATGGCTGACGTGATCCTTGGCGATGTTGGCTTCTTCGACGTGCTTGGGTGGACGGATGCCATAGCGCTCCAGGTCCTTGAACAATGCACCGCCGGCCTCTTCGAAATACACGCCCCAGGCTTCGGACCAGGACATGACTTTGTTCGGCAGCATGTAGTCCATCATCATCCCCACCAGCGTCAGCAGGCGGTAGCCGCGCCAGAACCACTTGTCGATCCAGCGCTGGATGATCGGCACGTTGTCTTCGTGTTGTTCGAGCAGGAACTTGATCACCTCAAGACCGAGGGTCATGTGCCGCGCCTCGTCGGACTGCGCGGAGAAACCGAAGGTCACCGTGGCCATGTCGCCATTGAACGCCGCGCCGGACATGAACGGCACGAACAGCAGGTTGGTCAGCACGTACTCGAACGAAAACGAAATCGCCGTCAGGAACTCGAACGGACCGGCCGTGCGCGCATCTTCGAAGAACGACTTGGGCACCGAGAGGAACCACACGCGGTCGTGCATGTGAGCGAAGTCATGCAGGCCGTTGAAGTGCTTGTTGTAGTGGCTCATGGCGTGGATCTGCGTCTGCACGTGGCGCAGTTCGTCGATGGCCTGCATCTGGCAGGCGATCCGCGCACCGGCGCCGCTGAACTGCCGGCCGACCCGGGCGAAACCTTGATAGGCCTGGTATTCCAGCGGCGTAACACCGGACAGGAACAGCTTCAGCGCGTTGACGTAACGGGCGTCCGACAGCGTGGTATGGCCGTTGTTTTGCGAGAAGGCGTCGAAGATCGCGTAGAGTTTTTTCTCTTTCTCGGCCTGGTACTTCCAGTAGGTGTCCATGGTCAGGCGGAACGGGTCTTCCCACTTGTCCCAGTCGGTGATCTTGATCCCTTCGAAACGCTCATGGGGGTAGATGTCCTCGTGGGTCTGGTAGCTCGGCTCCCAGTCCAGGTCACGGGTCATGCAGCGGTATTTTTCTTTGGCATTAAGGCGTTTTTTCACGGCCATGATGGCACTCCCGAATTCTTGTGATGGATCAAACGGCTGTCGGCGATGGATCAGTTGTTCCAGTACAGGGAAAAACTGTCGTCCTCTTCCACGACGTTGCCGCCCAGGGTGATCACGTACATCAGCATTTCCTGAATGTCCCAGACGCTGCCGGTCAGCGCCTCGACCGTCTCGCGGCGGATATCCAGCCGGCCCTGGGCTTCAATGCGGATCATCGAAGGCTGGTGCTGGATCTCGGCATGGGGGTTGTCCTGGACGATGGCGTCGACGATCGAGCGCGCGTAGTCGGTGTCCTGCAGGTTCATGTAAACGAGGGAAGTCATGCTTGGGCTCCTGTCAGGCCGAGTTTTTTCAAGCGCGAGTCGAATTCGCTGCACACCGCATCCAGCGCCGATGGATCGAGACCCAGGGCCGCCAGCGCTTGCAGCGCCTCGACCGAGCGATGGCTCCAGTGATCGACCCAGCCTTGCACCAGCGTCTTGTTGGCGGCGCTTTCGTTGACCACGGTCTTGAGCAAGGCATCGACCCAACGCTGGCTCTCGGCAAACCACAGGCGCATGAATTCGGTCAGCATGCCTACCTGGCCGGCGCCGTTGGCCGTCAGCTGTTCGTCGAGTTTGTGGAACAGCAGCGGGTACACCAGGCCGTCGCTGACCAGGTTTTGCGCCACGGTCAATTCGAACCAGTCGCGCACCACCAGGGTGTCCTCGACGTAGCGGCGCATGCCCTGCCATGCCGGGTCTTTGAGCCACTGTTGCTTGGCCTGGGCCAGCAGCAGGACATCGCCGTCGTCGAGCATCAGGCCGATGCGCGACAGGTATTGGGCGATGCCCAGGCGGTCCATGGCCTGGAACATGTGCATCTGGGTCACGCTGGTGCCAAAGCCATCGGCGGCGATGTTGCTGTTGTTCATGTTGGCGCCCATCTCGGCGTGGCGCAGCGGCAACAACAGCGTGCTGATCAACTGGACATTGGCGCCGGACAGACCGGCGAGCATGTCGCGCTTCTCGCAGAACGCGTAATCGTGCTCGGCGTTTTCCTGCATCTTGGCCCGGGCCTGGACATAGGCGCCGTAGTAGTACTGGCGCGGGTCGCTGACGGCGTACCAGTCGGCCATGACCACCGCCGTGCGGGTGGCGTCGTTGAGCAACTTGTCTGGCTGCCACAGCGGCCGGTAATGGAAATTGGTCGCCGACTCCAGGTCGAAACTGGCTTCCTGATAACGGCTGGCCACCTTGTCGCCAAAGCGGCGACGGGTGTGGCTGAAGGTGTTGCGGATCGTCTCGACGGTCGTCGTCTTGATCTCGACACTCATGGAGTGGACTCCTGTGGTTTTTGTTGTGTTGGGGGGGCGGCGACCTGATCAGCGTCGCGGGTTTCGCCGTAGCGCCACTTCTGCGCATCGGCGTCGAGGGCCTCGGACATCTGGGCGTCCATGTGCTGCACGCGGTTGTTTTCGCAAAACTGCTGGAACGCCTGATGCGGCATTACCAACTCGACAAACAGGTCGGGATAGCCGATGGCGAAATCGAATTCGACGAAGGTAGCGTCAGGCTCGCTGCGTACACGGATGTAGCGCGGCATCTGATCGAAAGTGCTGCCAGGTTGGCTCATGCTCGGGTACTCCCTTGTTATGGTCGGGGGTACGGAGCAACAAGGGTGCCAGCGACGAAAAATCGTTCGAAATCGATTTTTTATTTGTTTAAAAACAAACAGTTAAACGCGCGCACCGACCACCAGGCAGGGTTCAAGAGCGGCTGCCGGACAAGACCTCGGCAGCGGCAAATTGATCATTTGATCAATCGCCCCCGGCCCCTTCGAGCAAATGAGCGATCATCCGGCGATTGACTTTTGGTCCGCTTTCAGGCCGCTTAGAAAAAGAAAAAGCGACCTTGCCTTGCCTGAAAAACCGAGGTCGCTACGATGCCTGGAACAATCCGCCAAAAGCCTGAGCGGACCGCATCGCCACCCCAATAACTACAAATCAGGGGCGCACTGAATGATCACCACGTACAAGGCTACCCAGCACCCGCCGTCGCTCAAGGACCTGAGCGACCAGGTTCGCTTTCTCGGCAGCGAAGGGAAAATCTGGCTGGATGAACAACGCATGTTGTTGATCCAGGTTTCGATGATGGCATCGTGCAGACGCGAGTTGATCGAGATGCTCGGCGTCGAGCGCGCCAAGGGATTTTTCCTGCGCCTGGGCTATCAGTCCGGGCTCAAGGATGCGGAGCTGGCGCGCAAGTTGCGGCCCCAGGGCAGTGATGTGGACATGTTCTTCACCGGCCCCCAACTGCACTCGCTCAAGGGCATGGTCAACGTGCGCCCGCAGACCATCGACATCGATCTGGAGAACGGCCAGTTCTACGCCGATATCGAATGGCAGGACTCCTTTGAAGTGGAAAACTGCCGGACCGAGAACCTCCACTCCGATCAGCCGGTGTGCTGGATGCTGCTCGGTTATGCCATCAGCTACAGCTCCTTCTTCCTCGGCCGGCAAATCATCTACAAGGAGGTCAGTTGCCGCGGTTGCGGCGACGCGCATTGCCGGATCATCGGCAAGCCCGCCGAGCAGTGGGACGACGCCGAAGAGATCATGCGTTACTTCCAGAGCGACCCGATCATCGATGAATTGCAAGCGCTGCAGGTGCAAGTGGCCAACATGCGCCAGCGCTTGCAGATTGAAGCCGGCAAGTTCTACGGCATCGGCCAGTCGGCGGTGTACCGCAGGACCTGCGCACTGATCGACAAGGTGGCCCTGGGCAAGGCCTCGGTGTTGCTGTTGGGCGAGACCGGCGTGGGCAAGGAAGTGATCGCCCGCAGCCTGCACTTGCGCAGCGAACGGGCCGGCGGGCCCTTTGTCGCGCTGAACTGCGCCGCCATCCCGCCCGACCTGATCGAAGCCGAACTGTTCGGCGTGGAAAAAGGCGCCTACACCGGTGCCCAGCAATCGCGCATGGGGCGTTTCGAGCGGGCCAATGGCGGCTCGCTGTTCCTCGATGAAATCGTCGAATTGACCCCGCGCGCGCAAGCCTCGCTGCTGCGGGTCTTGCAGGAAGAGGAGCTGGAACGGGTCGGTGATTCGCAGACCCGCAAGGTCGACGTGCGGGTCATCACCGCGACCCACGAAGACCTGGAAAACGCGGTCAAGCAAGGGCGTTTCCGGGCGGACCTGTTCTACCGTCTGAACGTGTTCCCGGTGCGCATTCCGGCCTTGCGCGAACGCCGCGAAGACATCCCGCTGCTGATCGAACACTTCCTGGAAAAACTCCACGCCAGCTACAAAAAAAAAACCCTGGGCCTGTCGGACCGGGCGCTGCAGGTGTGCCTGCACTACGACTGGCCCGGCAATATCCGCGAGCTGGAAAACCTGATGGAGCGCGGCGTGATCATCACCGATGAGAACCAGAGCATCACCGTCGACGCCCTCTTCCCGCATTCACCGCAACTGGCCGAAAGCATTGGCCTGGCCAGCGATGGACGCCTGGTCAAATCGGCGCTTGCCAGCGACCAGGACTGGATCGACACCATCATCGACAGCGGTATCGGCCTGGACGGCGTGGAGGATGCGTTGATTCAGGCAGCCATGGAACGCAGCCAGCACAACGTCTCGGAGGCGGCCCGCCTGCTGGGCCTGACCCGGCCCGCGCTGGCGTACCGCCTGAAAAAGTCCCCCTAGACTTACAACAGCGACCGCGTGTCGTTGACGAAGAAGCGGCTCTGATCAACGTCGAGGCCGCCTTCGGTGTTCGACTGGCCATTGCGCAGCGAGAAACCGACGTTCCTGAACGTGTCCGCTGCCCTGGGGGTGTTCCCGGTGATTTCTTATCGTTATTCGGTTTTTTCGCCGCCAACTTCCGCACGCACGAGGGCGCGCCCGATGAATGGCCATGGGTATCAAGGTTGGGAAGTGACGGATGGCGGTGTTGGCGGCTGGCGCTCGGCGAAACGCTTAAAACATTTCGAGGCGTGACAGAGGCGTGTTGCCGGACCCTGGCCAATACTGCAAGGGTCGCCCTGCAAGCCGGAGCTGAAAGATGCCGCTGACTCTTTACTACCATCCGCTGTCGTCGTACTGCCACAAAGTGCTGGTCGCGCTCTACGAACAGGCCATCGAATTCGAAAAGAAAATCATCGACCTCACCAGCGAGGCGGACCGCTCAGTGCTCCAGGCGCTCTGGCCGCCGTGCAAGTTCCCGGTCATCCGCGATCACGCGCGCCAGCGCAACCTGGCGGAGTCGAGTGTCATCATCGAGTACCTGGACCACTTCCATGCTGGCCGGCACCCGCTGATTCCCGCTGATTGGGACACCGCGCTGGAAGTGCGCCTGTGGGACCGCTTCTTCGACCTTCATGTGCAGACCCCGATGCAACAGATCGTTGCCGATCGCCTGCGTGGGACCCATGGCGACCTGACCCGCGAGCGCGCCGCGCTGATGACCGCCTATGGCATGCTCGAGCGCCAGTTGGCCGGTCGCACCTGGGTGGCCAGCCCGGACTTCAGCCTGGCCGACTGCGCCGCCTGCCCGGCCCTTTTCTATGCCAGCACCTTGCTGCCGTTTCCCGCGGACTGCCGGCACTTGCAGGGGTATTTCGAACGGTTGACCCAGCGGCCGTCGCTCCAGCGGGTCATCGACGAAGCCCGGCCTTACTTTTCGCTCTATCCGTTTGCCGAGGCCATTGCGCAGCGGTTTCGCTAGCCGCTGCCGGGCATTGGCCCGCCCCTTGCTTTGGCTGATGGTGCGCATCGGCACAATCGGCAGCGGAGGTAGACATGGGGGCGCAAGCATGGGTGGCAGTATTCATCCTTGCCGTGGCAGGGGTGATCGTCCTGGCGACGTTGTCGGCCACGTCATTGCTGAGCTCGACAACGTCCACGGTCATCGGCATTGCCGAGCAGGTCGCCACGGACATTCAGCTGCTGGCCGCTCTGGCGCTGAATCCGGCGCAGACGATAATCATGATCGCCCTACAGGCCACAGGCCTGGCGACGATCACGCCGTTCATGCAGGCGTTGAACCTGGTCATGATCGCGGCAACCCTGTAGACGACGAATCCTGCGGTAAAACCAACGCCCGAGCGCAGTTCCCCTCTCCCCCCAAAAACCGCCCAAACACAGGAATTTCCCCCACAGTCGGGGACCGTTGACACGCGCAGACGACATGACCGACTGGCCGCCTCAGGTTGCGGCAGAGGCAATCCCGGCCTATGGTCCAAACGAAGATTTGCCGCAAATGGTGCGATGACGCGCCGCTGGTTTCTGTCTTTCCAGTGCGAATTTCCACAGGAGGTGACGACATGCCAAACGACTCCCGCCCCGCCGTACTCGAACTGATCGGCAACACGCCGCTGGTGCGTGTCAGCCGTTTCGATACCGGCCCGTGCACCTTGTTCCTCAAGCTTGAATCGCAGAACCCCGGTGGGTCGATCAAGGACCGTATCGGGCTGGCGATGATCGATACCGCCGAGCGCGATGGCCGCCTGCAGCCCGGTGGCACCATCGTTGAAGCCACCGCCGGCAATACCGGCCTCGGCCTGGCCCTGGTCGGTCGCGCCAAGGGCTACCGGGTGGTGCTGGTGGTGCCGGACAAAATGTCCACGGAAAAAGTCCTGCACCTCAAGGCCATGGGCGCCGAAGTGCACATCACCCGCTCCGACGTCGGCAAGGGCCATCCCGAGTACTACCAGGACGTCGCCGCGCGGCTGGCACAGGACATCCCCGACGCCTTCTTCGCCGACCAGTTCAACAACCCCGCCAACCCACTGGCCCACGAGTGCAGCACCGCCCCGGAGATCTGGGCGCAGACCCAGCATGATGTGGACGCCATTGTGGTCGGCGTCGGTTCGGCCGGCACGCTGACCGGGCTGACGCGTTTCTTCAAACGGGTGCAGCCGGACCTGGAGATGGTGCTGGCTGACCCGGTCGGTTCAGTGATGGCCCAATACAGCCGCGATGGCACCCTGCCGACGCCCGGCTCCTGGGCGGTGGAAGGCATCGGCGAGGACTTCATTCCTTCGATTGCCGACCTTTCCAGTGTGCGCCACGCCTACTCGATCAGCGACGAGGAAAGCTTCGATCATGCCCGGCAACTGCTGCGCGCCGAAGGCATCCTCGGCGGCTCCTCGACCGGTACGTTGCTGGCCGCGGCGCTGCGATACTGCCGCGAGCAGACCGAGCCGAAACGGGTGGTCAGCTTCGTCTGTGACACCGGCACCCGCTACCTGTCGAAGGTCTACAACGACCAGTGGATGTCCGATCAGGGCCTGCTGCAGAGCAAGCGCTACGGCGACCTGCGCGACGTGATCGCGCGGCGTTTCGAAGATGGCCGGGTGATCAGCGTCGGCCCCGATGACACCCTGCTCACCGCCTTCCAGCGCATGCGCCTGGCGGATGTGTCGCAACTGCCGGTGCTGGTCGATGGCCAGCGGCTGATCGGGGTGATCGACGAGTCCGACATTCTGTTGCGTGTGCACCAGGACGCCTCGCAATTTCGCCTGACCGTGGCCGGCGCGATGACCGACAAACTGCAAACCCTGCCGCCCGGCGCCAGCCTGGCCGAGCTGCAGGCAGAGCTCGACCGCGGCCTGGTGGCCATCATCGCCGACGCGTCGGGCTTTCATGGCCTGATTACCCGGTTCGACATGCTCAATCACTTACGGAGATCCCTAGCATGAGTCAGCACGATAAAGACGCCGCGCCACAGGGCTTCGCCACCCGGGTGATCCACGCGGGACAGGCGCCGGACCCTTCCACCGGGGCGCTGATGCCACCCATTTATGCCAACTCCACCTATTTGCAACAAAGCCCCGGCGTGCACAAAGGCCTCGATTACGGACGCTCGCACAACCCGACGCGCTGGGCACTGGAGCGTTGCGTGGCCGATCTCGAAGGGGGCACCCAGGCCTTTGCTTTCGCGTCCGGGCTGGCAACGATCTCCACCGTGCTGGAACTGCTCGACGCCGGCTCGCACGTGGTCTCGGGCAATGATTTGTACGGCGGGACCTTCCGCCTGTTCGACAAGGTGCGCCAGCGCAGCGCCGGGCATCGCTTCAGCTTCGTCGACTTGACCGACCTGGCGGCGTTCGAGGCAGCACTGCAAGACGACACCCGGATGGTCATGGTCGAGACGCCGAGCAATCCCTTGCTGCGCCTGTCCGACCTCGCCGCCATCGCCCGAATCTGCCGTGCACGGGGCATTATCTGCGTGGCCGACAACACCTTTGCCAGCCCCTATATCCAGCGCCCGCTGGAGCTGGGTTTCGACATCGTGCTGCACTCGACGACCAAGTACCTCAACGGCCACTCCGACGTGATCGGTGGTATCGCCGTGGTCGGGCAGAACGCCGAACTGGCCGAGCGCCTGGGCTTTTTGCAGAACGCAGTGGGCGCGATTGCCGGCCCGTTCGACGCCTTTCTCACCCTGCGCGGGGTCAAGACCCTGGCGCTGCGCATGGAACGTCACTGCAGCAATGCGCTGGAGCTGGCGCAATGGCTGGAACGCCAGCCACAGGTGGCGCGCGTCTACTATCCGGGCCTGGCATCGCACCCGCAGCACGAGCTGGCGCGGCGACAAATGCGCGGTTACGGCGGGATGATTTCGCTCGACCTCAACACCGACCTGGCCGGTTCCAGGCGGTTCCTCGAAAACGTCCGGATCTTTGCCCTGGCCGAAAGCCTGGGGGGTGTGGAAAGCCTGATCGAGCACCCGGCGATCATGACCCACGCCACCATCCCCGCCGACACCCGTGCACAGTTGGGTATCGGCGATGCGCTGGTGCGCTTATCCGTGGGGGTCGAAGATGTCGAAGACCTGCGTGGGGATCTGGCTCAGGCGCTGGCGCGGATCTGAAGTCGCCGGCAGAGGTTCGATGGAGGCGCTGCCAGCGCTTCTCGCCTGCGCAAAGGGTCACGGCATATCAGGTTCAACGATCCTGAGCCAGGGCCAGCGCGCCTGATAACTTTTCGCCTTCTGCGCGAACAGCTCCGGCTTGGGATTCTTGCGATTGATACGCAGCAGGCCGTGCTCGGTGTCGGCCAGGCCGTTGGGTGCATAGAGCTCGCCGGTTTCAACATCCAGACCGATGCAGGTGCCGGCGATCAGGTAGCGATCGATTCCGTCCCTGGCCGACTGAAGCTGAGGATAGGCACCGCCAAACCGCTGGCCGTACCACAGGTGCACGCGAGCCTGGTTCCTGATCTCGACGTTGGCGTCCAGGTCCCGGAACAGACGCTGCGCGCACTGAATGACCTCATTCTCGGCCTCCCAGGACAGATCCTCGTCGAAGTAGAAAACGTCGTAGTCCTTCACGCCCCATGCGGCCGGCCACTGCGCCTGATGGTTCCATACAGCCTGGAACAGGCAACCGGCCGTGAGCATGCACTCGGACAAACCCAGTGCAGGCAAACGTGCGGTCAATTCAGCGTTGATGGGGTTGGTCATTGCAATGCTGACCAGGCTTTCGACAGTCAATGTCATGTGCTTCGTCCCTTGTAAATCGCTCCAGTGCTGGCCAGCGACAATAGCGCAATTTCCCGGGACGCCGCTTCACTCGACGGTCAAATCAGCAAATCCTCATAGAACGCGCCGAAGGGACGCTCGGGATGGGCGATCTGGATTTCCAGAATCCACAGGCCGGTATTCGGGCATTGATCCAGATCCCCGAGGTCGCCACCCCGGTAGATCGCATGGGGAAAATCGCTGACCCGGTGACCCTTGATGTCCAGATTGAGCCTCCAGCCCATGGCCGTTGCCTGAGCGGCGGCATAGTCATAAAGCGCCACGCCGGACACCCGCTCGCTGCGCCAAAAGCTTTCGACCCGGTCAAACAGATCCTTGGCCGCCGCCGCACAGGCGATCATTTGCGGATCGGAACCGGTGGTGAATGTTGCGCCGGCATCCCCTTCGTGGCCCTGCCAGACCACGCCCATGTCGATGAAGAAAATGTCCTCTTCGCCCAATTGCGGGTCGCCATCGGAACGCTGCTTGAACGTCTTGAGCGTATTGGCACCGAAGCGCACCAGCAGTGGATGCCAGATTCGATCCATGCCCAGTTCGGACAACACCTGCTTGCCGAGCAACTGCGCCTCGGACTCGCGCATGCCCGGAGTGATGACGCGGGCAATCTGATCGATCGCCTTCCAGGTCATTTGCTGCGCATGGCGCATCGATTCCAGGTCGTAACGTTCGCCTACCGCTTCTTTACCACTCAGGGCCATGGTCATGAGTCATTCCTTGTTTAAGACCGCGCACGTGATCGCTGTATACATTTTTATATTGCGGTATTCAAGATCAAGGCAGGGGGGTCATGACACTGGCAGCGTTAAACCGGTGAAATAGTGGCCAGCACGCCGATCAGGATCGTCAGTATCAGAAAGCCACCGAGAAAAAATGCCATCTTGCCCATAAGTCTTCCTCCAGCTTGAAAGTACGGTGCAATCACGGCGGCGACTGCCGACCGTACCGTTATTGTGGCGCGCCAGCTGAGTACGTTACAGAGGCAGAAAGCGCAGAAAAATACGGATCAGATCAAAGTCCGCCCAGAACAAGGCTCTGCACGCGAGCCCGGTAAACGCACAACCTGCGGGTGGCGATGGAGTCCAGTGCGCCGCGTATAACCAGGCCACACGCATTCTCGTTAACGACCATCGCTGCGATGCGGCGACCCGACAGGCCAGCTCCTACAGGTATTGCCCTGCCGCAATGCCATTAAAATCCCAAAGAAAAGCCCGCTGACCGTCACCGGTTCAGCGGGCTTTCTTTATCGCGGATCAGCTCATCCGGGCGTCCCGTTCACAACGACGGGACCTGCGGATCACAACGCCATATCCGTCGAGGCGTTCTCCTTTGGCGCCTTCGGCTTTTCAGCCTCGACAGCCGGAGCAGCAACCTGACCGATCACCGGTGGCGGAGTCAGTTCCAGCACCTTGGCGGTGTAGGCCCACTCTTGCGCCACTTTCTCGGGGCTGGCATTGAGCGCAGTGCCGTAGCTCGGCACGATCTGATGCAGCTTCTCTTGCCAGGCCGGGGTCGCGACCTTGTCCTTGAAGACTTTCTGCAGTACCGACAGCATGATCGGTGCAGCGGTCGAAGCGCCTGGCGATGCGCCCAGCAGGCCGGCGATGGTGCCGTCCTGGGAAGCGACGATCTCGGTGCCCAGCTTCAGCACGCCACCGGCGGCTTCATCACGCTTGATGATCTGCACGCGCTGGCCCGCTTGCCACAGGCGCCAGTCTTCGGCCTTGGCGTTCGGGAAGTATTCCTTCAGGGCATTGAGGCGGTCTTCATCCGACAGCATCAACTGACCGGCCAGGTACTCGACCAGCGGGTATTCCTTGATGCCGACCTTGGTCATTGGCCACACGTTGTGCGTGGTCGTGGTGGTCAGCAGGTCAAGGTACGAACCTTCCTTGAGGAACTTGGTCGAGAAGGTCGCGAACGGGCCAAACAGGATCACGCGCTTGCCGTCCAGGACGCGGGTGTCCAGGTGCGGAACCGACATCGGCGGTGCGCCAACGGAGGCTTTGCCGTAGGCCTTGGCCAGGTGTTGCTCGGCGATGGCCGGGTTATCAGTCACCAGGAACGAGCCACCCACAGGGAAGCCTGCGTATTCCCTGGCTTCAGGAATGCCGGACTTCTGCAGCAGGTGCAGGGCACCGCCGCCAGCGCCGATGAACACGAACCTGGCGTCGGTTTCGGATTGGCTGCCGTCTTTGAGGTTTTTGTAGCTGACGCGCCAGCTGCCGTCTGCGTTCTTGGTGATGTCCTGCACTTCGCTGGACAGCTTCAAGTCGAATTTCGGCGTGGTTTGCAGGTGAGCCACGAATTGACGCGTGATTTCGCCGAAGTTCACGTCGGTGCCGATCGGAGACCAGGTGGCCGCGACTTTCTGGTTCGGGTCGCGCCCTTCCATCATCAGCGGAACCCACTTCTTGATCACCGCCGGGTCTTCGGAGTACTGCATGCCGGCGAACAGCGGGCTCGCTTGCAGGGCTTCGTAGCGCTTTTTCAGGAACTTGATGTTGTCATCGCCCCACACAAAGCTCATGTGCGGCGTGGAGTTGATGAACGAACGCGGGTTTTTCAGCACGCCTTGCTGAACCTGCCAGGCCCAGAACTGACGGGAGATCTGGAAAGCTTCGTTGATTTCAACGGCTTTCGGGATCGAGACTTTGCCGTTCTCGTCTTCCGGGGTGTAGTTCAATTCAGCCAGGGCGGAGTGACCGGTACCGGCGTTGTTCCAGCCGTTGGAGCTCTCCAGGGCGACGCCATCGAGACGCTCGATCATTTCCATCGAGGTACCGGGTTCCAGCTCATTGAGCCACACGCCAAGGGTCGCACTCATGATGCCGCCACCAATCAGCAGCACGTCGACTTTCCTGGCTTCTTCGGCCTGGGCCGTCGTCATCCCCAACGACAGGGCCAGCCCCAGCAGGGCCGTGTTCACTTTTTTAAACATCTGTAGCACCTATGATAAAACGCAATCCGCCCTTCCAGCTTCACTCACGAGCCTTGATTTACGGCATTCAGGCAGGCTGCCGCAGGTTCTCGCGCATGACATCCGGAGGGTGGGCACACAAGGCCGACTGTATCGACCCCAGTTATATGTCCCTTCTGAACTGACTTTTTATCTTTTTTGGATTCAGCTACTTGAGCGACAGTGATTCCGTTCGCCCGTCTCAAGGACAGGAAAACCGAATAGGTCAAACCAAGTTGGCGCGAAGAATATCACGACACGGCAAACCCGCGGTTGATGGATCAGCAGGCGCCAGGCTTGCGGTGCAGGGGCGACTATACTCACTGGTCATCCGTCGAGCCTGTGAGGAACCGCCCATGAGCGATAAAGACGATCTGCGCAAACACTCCTCTCAAGTCATCGACGGCGTGGAGGCCGCACCCGCCCGCGCCATGCTCCGTGCAGTGGGCTTCACCGACGAAGACTTCAAGAAACCGCAAATCGGCATTGCCTCCACCTGGGCCATGGTCACACCTTGCAACATGCACATCGACAAACTCGCGATCGAAGCCGAAAAAGGCGCGAATGCCGCCGGTGCCAAGGGCGTGATTTTCAACACCATCACCATTTCCGACGGCATCGCCAACGGCACCGAAGGCATGAAATATTCGCTGGTGTCCCGTGAGGTGATTGCCGACTCCATCGAGGTGGTGGCCGGTTGCGAAGGCTTCGACGGACTGGTGACCCTGGGCGGTTGCGACAAGAACATGCCGGGCTGCCTGATCGGCATGGCGCGGCTGAACCGGCCGTCGATCTTCGTCTATGGCGGCACCATCCGCCCCGGCGCCGGGCACACCGACATCATTTCCGTGTTCGAGGCCGTGGGCCAGCACGCGCGCGGCGATATCAGCGAGATCCAGGTCAAACAGATCGAGGAAGTGGCCATTCCCGGCCCCGGTTCGTGCGGCGGCATGTACACCGCCAACACCATGGCGTCGGCCATCGAGGCGCTGGGCATGAGCCTGCCCGGTTCCAGCTCCCAGGAGGCCATCGGCAGCGACAAGGCGTCGGACAGTTTCCGGGCCGGCCAGCAGGTCATGGAACTGCTCAAGCTTGACCTCAAACCGCGCGACATCATGACCCGCAAGGCCTTCGAAAATGCCATCCGCGTGGTGATCGCCCTCGCCGGCTCGACCAACGCCGTGTTGCACCTGTTGGCCATGGCCCATGCGGTCGATGTCGAACTGACCCTCGATGACTTCGTCGAGCTGGGCAAGGTTTCTCCCGTGGTCGCCGACCTGCGCCCCAGCGGCAAATACATGATGAGCGAACTGGTGGCCATCGGCGGCATTCAACCCTTGATGAAACGCATGCTGGCAGCCGGGATGCTGCATGGCGATGTGCTGACCGTCACCGGCAAGACCCTGGCCGAAAACCTCGCGCACGTCCCCGACTACCCGGCCGGCCAGGACGTGATCCTGCCCTTCGACCAACCGGTCAAGAAGGACTCGCACCTGGTGATCCTGCACGGCAATCTCTCGCCCACCGGTGCCGTGGCCAAGATCACCGGCAAGGAAGGCCTGCGCTTTGAAGGCACGGCACGGGTCTACCACGGCGAAGAAGATGCGCTGGCGGGCATCCTCAACGGTGAAGTGCAACCTGGCGAAGTGATCGTGATCCGTTACGAAGGCCCCAAGGGCGGACCGGGCATGCGCGAAATGCTCTCGCCGACCTCGGCGGTGATGGGCAAGGGATTGGGCAAGGAGGTGGCGCTGATCACCGACGGCCGTTTCTCCGGCGGCTCACACGGTTTTGTCGTGGGGCATATCACGCCCGAGGCGTTTGACGGCGGGCCGATTGCGCTGGTCGAAAACGGTGACAACATCACCATCGACGCCGAAACCCGACAGATCACGGTCGATGTGCCGGATGCCGAACTGGCCGAACGCAAGAGCCGTTGGGTGCGGCCGGAGCCGAAGTACAAACGCGGGGTGTTGGCCAAATACGCGAAGACCGTGTCCAGCGCCTCTGAAGGCGCCGTCACGGACAAATACCTCTAACGCTGGCAAGTCGGATCGCCGCGCCGCAACGCCCACAAAAGTGTGTTGTCAGGCCACCCCGACCTCCACGACCCCATCATTCAACCGCACCGGCCAGACCCGCAGACGCTGTTGCGGGTACTCCAGGCAGGTGCCGTCCTCCAGGCGGAAATGCTGCTTGTAGATCGGCGACGCCACCACCAGATCGCCCTTGAGGCTGCCGACCAGGCCGCGACCGATGACATTGGCCCCCGATTGCGGGTCGTGATTGTCGATGGCGTAGAGGTTTTTGCCCTCGACGCCCGGCAGGTAGAACAGCGCCACTTGCGCGCCGTCCAGCCACACCACCACACCGGAGTCATTCACCAGATCCTGCTGATTGCACACCGATTGCCAGACAGCTGACGCACCGGTTTCAACGCGTTGGGTATTGGACTGAGTCATCAGACAGTCTCCTCGGTAACAGGGATCAGGTTGAGTTCGGCCGCCATGATCGGCCGGCGTTGACCACGTTCCTGGACAAAGTGAATGTCCGGGTCCGGGCGTTTATCGTTGACGAAGGTGCGGAAGCGCTTGAGCTTTTCCGGGTCCTTGAGGGCGTTGGCCCACTCACATTCATAGCGGTTGACCACCAGCTGCATCTGCGACTCCAGTTCGGCGCCCAGGCCCAGGCTGTCGTGGAGGATCACATCCTTGAGGTAATCCAGGCCGCCCTCCAGGCTTTCGCGCCAGACCGAGGTGCGCTGCAGTTTGTCGGCGGTGCGGATGTAGAACATCAGGAAGCGGTCGATGTAGCGGATCAGGGTCGCGTCGTCCAGGTCGGTGGCGAACAACTCGGCGTGACGTGGACGCATGCCTCCGTTACCGGCGATGTAGAGGTTCCAGCCTTTCTCGGTGGCAATCACGCCGACGTCCTTGCTTTGCGCCTCGGCGCACTCGCGGGTGCAACCGGAGACGGCGAACTTGAGCTTGTGCGGCGAACGCAGGCCCTTGTAGCGATCCTCGAGGGTCAGGGCCATTTGCACACTGTCCTGCACGCCGTAGCGGCACCAGGTGCTGCCGACGCAAGATTTCACCGTACGGGTCGATTTGCCGTAGGCGTGCCCGGTTTCGAAACCGGCTTCGATCAACTCGGCCCAGATGTCCGGCAACTCATGCAACTGGGCGCCGAACAGGTCAATGCGCTGGCCGCCGGTGATCTTGGTGTAGAGGTCGTATTTCTTCGCGACCACGCCTATGGCAATCAGCTTGTCGGCCGTGATCTCGCCACCGGGAATGCGCGGCACCACCGAATAGGTGCCGTTCTTCTGCATGTTGGCCATGAAGGTGTCGTTGGTGTCCTGCAACGGCACCAGCGACGGGTCCATGATCGGCTGGTTCCAGCACGAGGCGAGGATCGAGCCCACGGCCGGCTTGCACACGTCGCAACCGGTGTGACCCCGGCCATGTCTGGCCAGCAGTTCGTCGAAGGTGATGAGCCCTTCCACCCGAACCAGCGCATACAGCTCCTGGCGGGTGTAGGCGAAGTGCTCGCACAGGCTCTTGTCGACACTGACGCCCCGGGCGGTCAACTCATGCTCGAACACTTGCTTGAGCAGACCGGCGCAACCGCCGCAGCCGGTACAGGCCTTGGTCTGTGACTTGAGCAGACCCAGGTCGGTGCAACCGCCGTCGATGGCCGAGCAGATGGCGCCCTTGGTCACGTTGTGGCAAGAGCAGATCGTCGCCGCTTCCGGCAAGGCGCCCGGCCCCAGGGTCGGCGCGCCTTCGGACGACGGCAGAATCAGCGCGGCCGGTTCGGACGGCAAGGCAATCGCGTTCTGCATGTATTGCAGCAGGGTGTCGTAGTAGCTGTTGTCGCCGATCAGCACCGCACCCAGCACGCGCTTGCCGGTGGCGTCCACCACCAGGCGCCGGTAGCCGGCGCTGGTCTCGTCGATGAACTGGTAGCTGCGGGCACCCGGCGTATGGGCGTGGGCGTCGCCGATGGAGCCGACATCGACGCCCAGCAGTTTGAGTTTGGTCGACATGTCGGCGCCCTGGAACGGCTCGGCCACGTCATCGCACAGCCGCGCGGCGACGCTGCGCGCCATTTGATAGCCGGGCGCGACCAGGCCGAACAGGCTGCCATTCCACGATGCGCACTCACCGATGGCATAGATATTCGGGTCGCAGCTCAAGCAGGTGTCGTCGATCACCACGCCACCGCGGGGGCCGATCTCCAGCGCACATTGGCGAGCCAGCGCATCCTGGGCGCGAATACCGGCGGAGAACACCACCAGGTCGGTTTCGAGAAATTCGTCGTTGGCAAAATTCATCCGATAGCGGTAGTCCTCACCGGCGCTGATCGATTGCGTGGCGCGGGACAGGTGTACCCCGACGCCCAGGCGTTCGATTTGTGCCTTGAGCGCCAGGCCACCCAGATCGTCCAGTTGCACCGGCATCAGGCGCGGGGCGAACTCCACGACGTGGGCTTCAAGGCCCAGGCGCTTGAGCGCGTTGGCCGCTTCCAGACCGAGCAGGCCACCGCCGACCACGACGCCGCGCCGGGCATTGCCCGCCGCCGCTCGAATGGCATCGAGGTCTTCGAGGGTGCGATAGACCAGGCGCGAATCGCCTTCAGCGCCTTCAATCGGCGGCACAAAGGGGTAGGAGCCGGTGGCCAGGACCAGTTTGTCGTAGCTGACACACCCTTGCGCGGTGATGACCTGACGACGCTCGCGGTCGATTTCCAGCACCGGCACCCCCAGGTGCAGGGTGACGCCGGGCGTCTGGTACAACGATGCATCGCTCAGCGCCAACGACTCGGCGTCGCGGCCGGAGAAGTATTCGGAAAGGTGCACACGGTCGTAAGCGCGCATCGGCTCTTCGCTGAAGACGTGCAAGCGATAGCGATCAAGGGCTCCGCGCTCGATCAACTGTTCCACACAATGATGTCCGACCATGCCGTTGCCGATCACGACCAGCGTTTGCAGCTTGTTCAACGTGGCTACATTGGAATTCATAAACGACACCTGCCAAAGCCAATCACGGTAAAAAAAAGCAAAAAAAAACGCCTGAAACCTTGCGGTTCCAGGCGTCTTTGCCTGTTCTTTTGCGGTGTTGAAACCAGACGGCTATGCCTGATCCACCGATGTAGCCCACGACCTGTGCGGCCAGTCGATCGTCGTTGACCGAGAGGGCTGTCCCTCTTTTTCAGATGGACTTGAGGGGATTAATGCAGCCTTTGTGCCAGTGGGTGACGGATGCTTTGCGCGACACGCGAAACGGGTCCATCACGCGATGGAAATGGCCTTGCGAGGTTGGGTCAGAGGCGTTCCCGGCAGGATGGAAGCGTTCCGACGGCGGGTGACAGGTGACGCTGAATCACCCGACAAATCGCCTCGCACTGGTGCACGTCGCCCGCCACGGCGCTTTAAAAGTGCATCCAGGGAAGCGCTTTATGTAAACAAAACGGCCAGCTTCAGCAGGGCTGAAACTGGCCGTCAACGCGGTGCGCCCATCGGGCCTGACCGGCGGTCTTGCGCTTAGAAAATCGAGATCGGGTAATCCACGATCAGACGGGTTTCGTTGTAATCCCCTTCCGCCTGATCGGCGTTACCGCGGTGCCAGGCTTGACGCACCCGCATCGACAAGTCTTTGGCTGGACCGGTCTGCACCACGTATTTGGCTTCGAAGTTGGTTTCGTGGTGCTTGCCGTCAGAGCCATAACCATAGGCCTGGTAGGCGCTGCCGACCGGCATGTGGGTGCCGTCGATATTGTCGCCGTTCAGGTAGCGCGTCATAAAGCTCAGCCCGGGCACGCCATAGGCCGCCATGTTCAGGTCGTAACGGGCCTGCCAGGATTTTTCGCCAGGGCCGTTAAAGTCAGAGTACTGAACCGAGTTGGCCAGGAAGATGGAGTCGGCCAAATCACCCGACTTGTTATTACCAACGGCCACATAGTCAAACGGCGTGTCGCCATGAACTTTCTGGAACGCCAGTGTAACGGTGTGAGCACTCAGGAAAGAGTACGCCGCAGCCATCGACCAGGTGGTGTTGTCGATGGCGCCGGCTTTGGACTGGCCGGAATCGAGGGTGCGGTAGATATTGAAGTCCAGGTTCAGTGACTGATCGGCAGTGAACGGGATCGTGTAGTTGGCATTGCCATAGTATTGGTGCCAGACGTCTTTGAGGTCCGACGCAAACAAGCTCATGGACAAGTTATCGGTCAGCGTGTACTTGCCGCCGAGGTAGTCAATACTCTTGGCCGCCACGTTTGCATAACCGGCATACAGGTCATGGCTATTGTTGGTTGTGGTCGAACCGTTACTGGCGGTGAAGTGCCCGGCGTCGAGGTTCAACCCTTCGATTTCGCTGCTCAACAGGTTGAAACCGGTCGCCGTTTGAGGCGTGGCGCGCGTACCCGCCGTGGCCAGGACCGGGTTGTTGGGCTGCAAGTTGCCATAGTGCAGTTCAGTCTTGGAGAACCGGGCCTTGATCGACGCGCCTGCGCTGCTGAAATCATCCTTCGGCCGGCCGTTGCTGTCGACCGGCAAGTTGCCGGAATCCGCATTGCCTTTGCCACCGTCCAGCTTCACCCCCCAATACCCGTAAGCATCCACACCAAAGCCGACGGTGCCTTGGGTGAAGCCGGAAGTGAAGTTGCCTTGTGTCACTTGCAACCAGTCCTGTTTGTCGCCCGCCGTATTTTTACCGTCACGATCAAAATAAAAGTTGCGAAGTAGGAGGTTCAAACTGCTGCCTTCAACAAACCCCTTGGCAGTCGCTTGGTCTTCCACACCAGCGGCCGACGCTAGTTGACTAACACCCAGTGAAACAGCCAGCGCCACCAAATTCCACTTCAAAGACATTGTTCGTTCCCCTGTTTTTTAATAGAACTGCCTCGTCTCTCAATGCGCAGAAAGCAGGGCATCCCCTGAAGTCGGGCCGTCAAAAGCGAACAGTCGTAAGTCAATGGCAGATAAGAAAAAAAGGCTCTAAGTCGCAATCTTTTGAATGCGCAGAGTGATACACCGTTTTATAACGGTTTATTTTTATTACATGGCAGGCCCTAAGGCGAAAAACTTATAACACTTTCGCACCGAAACATTGATCCGGTTTCCCGTGAAAGTAATTATCAATTCCTGCAACAATTCGGGCTTATACAAACAGATACCTTATCTCGCTTAGAGCGGGCTCGTTATATAGCCGAACACACCCCGGCATTTGAGCTTGACTCAAATGTCCAACACTGAAGGCACCGCAAAAAAGAAGTAGACGAACACGCCGAATCCATCGGCTAGTGCCCGCCCGTTAAAACCATTGAGTCGTTGTCGTCATCGGGATCTCCGACCATCAATCGCGCACGCGGCTGCATCTGCACCGTGTCCGCAAAGGCGCGATTAGCCGGGTTGTGAACGGCTGGCCGCGACCATTTGGCGCATGACCGGCGGGCGACCGATTGAGCGCCACAGGGCAACAGTTTGTTAACATCCACGCGCTTTTTTTCGCCTGATACGTCAGGCACTGTGGTTTTTCAGTGGTGACACAGGAAGCTTTTTTCCATGAGTACGTTGTATACCCGTCGCACAGTCCTTCAAGGCATGGGCCTGCTGAGCCTTGGCCTGCTCGCCGGCTGTGATGACAGCAGCAAGCTGTCGTTCAAATACGGCAAGGATCTGAGCGACAAGATCATGGGGCGTAACTTCAAGCTCAAGGACGCCCAGGGCGAGACCCGGATGCTCGGCAGCTACCGTGGCCTGATGCCGATGATCTTCTTCGGTTTCACCCAGTGCCCCGCGGTGTGCCCGACGACACTGGCCCGCGCCGCCCAGGCCAAGAAACTGATGGGCCGCGACGGCGAACGCCTGCAAGTGATCTTCATCACCCTGGACCCCGAGCGCGATACCCCGCAAATGCTCGACAAATACGTCAAGGCCTTCGACCCGAGCTTCGAGGCGCTCTATGGCACCCTGGAAGAAACCGCCGCCACCGCCAAGGAGTTCGGCGTGTTTTATGAAAAGGTCCCGAGCGGCGACACCTACACCCTCTCCCACACCGCGACCAGCTACGTCTTCGACTCCAGAGGCAACTTGCGCCTCGGGCTGTCCGCGTCCCTTACCGCAAAAGAGTGCGCAGAAGACCTGCTCACCGTCATGGAGGTCTGCTGATGACTTCGTTGTACGCAAAGCGTTTTAAACAACTGGCCCTGGGCCTGTCCCTGATCGGCATGGCCTGGCAAGCATCGGCGCAAACCCTGGTCAACGACGCCTGGGTCCGCGCGACGGTGGCTGGCCAGCCTTCGACCGGGGCCTTCATGACCCTGCAGGCGGACACCGACAGCAAACTGCTGAGCGTACAGTCGCCCGTCGCCAAGACCGTGCAAATCCACCAGATGAGCATGAAAGACGACGTGATGAAAATGGGTCAGGTCGAGTCCGTCGAGCTGCCGGCCGGCAAACCGGTGAGCCTCGATCCGGGCGGCTACCACGTCATGTTGATGGACTTGAATGCCCAGGTTCAGGAAGGCAGCAAAGTGCCGCTGACCCTGGTCGTGGAAAACGCCAAGGGCGAGAAAGAAACGATCAACGTCGAAGCTGAAGCCAGGGCGCTGGGCACCATGGATCACAACAAGATGATGGACCACAGCAAGATGCATTGATCTGCTGACCGCCTCACCCCCCGAGGCGGCTCATGGTCACGCCTCGCGTCGGGCGCGGGCGACGATCAACGCGCCGACGCCGGCACCACAACCGATGTCCACCACGCGCCGCACAGGCTCGAAACACTGCTGCAAATGCGCTTCGATCAACCGGGCAAAGCGGTAGCTGTCGGGACCGAAAAACACCGAGTCGGTCTGGGTCGTCGGGTACGCCGAATGGGCGAACAGCAATCCTTCCAGGGTTGACCAGCGCACAGTGCTGCGCCACAGCGAGCCCTCCCTTTCGACGATGCCTGCCTGCTCCAGCGCCGCCAGTGCCTCCGTCGCAAACAACCGGTGATCGAACGGCATCGACCACCCGAAAACATCGCGCAGGTCCCTTGCCAGCGGTGTCGCCAGGCGCTGAAGAACCCTTTGGTGGGTCAGCGGGGTCGGGGTGACGAAACGATAATGCTCGGCGAGCAGGCGCCTGCCCCACTCCAGTAAGCCTTGATCGGCGTTTTGTTGTGCTGACATGTGGCGCTCCTTGAGTCTGTGCAAAGGGGTCAGCGCCGACGGGTACGCAATTCAATGAAGCGTCGAGTGGCGTAGAGCCCGGCCGGACGGCAATGACGTTGCGCCGAGAGCCACGGAATCAACGACTCAAGCTGTTGCCGTGGCGATTGCTCGCTCAGGGTGTCCTGCAATACCTTGAGTTCCGGATCATCTGCCCACCCGGCGTCGGCGTGGTTCTCGTCGTGCTTGCGACGCGGTGATGGCTGACGTTTCGGGTCTTGCCAGTCACCGGCCATCCAGTCGCGCAGCAGTTGCTTCTCGTATCCGCTGAACACGCCGAACATGGCGGCGGTGCTGCCTTCGATCAAATTCCAGAAGCAACTTTCCTGTGGTGGACAATGGCGCTTGATCCAACCCTTGCGCTCCAGTGCGCCGAGAAAGTCCTCCACCTGCCCGGCCGCCGACAGCCACTCGTTCACGGTCCTGCCCTCGATCCGACAGTAATCGGAATGCAGGTGCTGACCGGACCGTCGAACCGTTGGTCCTGCCAGCCATCCACCCCCCCCTCCAGCCAGGCGCCATCGACCTCTTTGGTCGGCGCTACCCGTTGCAGGAAATACAGCGCGTGAGCCTTGTTCTGAAAATAGCGCCGTGCGCCGCCCTGCTGGCGCTCCTCGATGTACCGGGCATAGTCGCGTGCCACCTCGGCACAATGCCGTTCGGCCCATGCCGACAATTGCTCCGGCGTTTCGGGCAAGTCACAAGGCAGCTCAGCGGCGCGGGCCAGTTGTTGGCGCAGGAAGGTTTCCGCCCTTGATCCGGCATCGGGAGCCTTGCTGTACAACACGCCGTAGAGGTCGCGGCACCGTTCATGACTTGAATCAGTCAGTGTCGAGGATGTGCCGGACAAAAGTGTGAACACGGTCATGAGGTCATTCTCCTGGGCCATGCATTTCGACTGTCCCTGACATCCAGTGACGATTAAACGAAACGCTGCTCGTTGAACAGGAGATTTGGCCGGCTACGAAAAATTCCATCGGCTTTCCCAGGCCATGGACCGGTGGCAATACAGAATGCTGCGCCAACACCTTCGCCCCAGCGCCCCTGTCCGCGATTTGCAATGCCGGCACGACAGCGCTCGGGCAAGCTGCATGAGGCTTTTCGCCACTTCCTGCGCCAAATCATTGATCTCAATGGCATTTTTCGCGCAACCAGATTGGCACAGCTCATGCTCCTGTCCTGGGGCAACCACAGAGATTGCCGGCAACGACCGGTCCTGACTTCCCGTGACAGCAGAGGCTGAACCATGAACGCCATCGACATCCTGAAAGCCGACCATGAACGAGTAAAAGCCATCCTGACCCAGCTGAACGACTCCACCGAGCGCGCGGTAAAAAAACGCGCCGAGCTGATTGGCAAGCTGGAAATGGAGATCACCCTCCACACCAAGCTTGAAGAAGAAATTCTCTACCCGGCCTACAAAAAAGCCGGCGGTAAAGAACAGGAAAAAATGTACTACGAGGCGAAGGAAGAGCACCGCACGGTCGACTCCCTGGTGCTGCCTGACCTGAAGGCCACAGACCCGGCCAGCGTGGAGTTTTCCGGACGCGCCAAGGTGGTCAAGGAGTTGCTTGAGCATCACATCGAAGAAGAAGAAACGGAGATGTTTCCTCAGGCCAAAAAACTCTTGGGCAAAGCGCAACTGGATGAACTGGGGGCACAAATGGAGTCGATGAAGGCTTCTTATAAGAAGTCGCTCGGCGACGGCATGGCGGCCTGATCACTGACCGGCCATACATTGAAGCCTGACGCGGGTCCTTCGACGCCGCGCTCAGGCTTCGTCGCGTAACGTCACCGTTAACTTCAACGCATTGCCCAACGCAGCGCCGCAATCGCCTGCCACCGATCGGCATGGCAGGGATATGGCTGCTCCCCTTTTTCAACTGTTCAAGACCGGCATCCGATCAATGGCTGGCGGGTTTGCGCACCTTCCGACCAGAAACTCCATTCAGGGTCTTGCGCTAACGGTATTATGGTATACCATCAGACGCACAGACACTTTTCACTCTGAAATGGAGCCGCTCATGAGTTTTGAAATCCGCAAGATCGTCAGCTACATCGAAGAAACCTTTATCGAAGGCGGCAAGGCCAGTGATAAGCCTGTGACCATGGTCGGGCTGGCCGTGGTGATGAAAAACCCTTGGGTGGGCAACGGCTTTGTCGAAGACCTGAAACCGCAAATCCGCGCCAACTGCTCCGACCTTGGCGCCATGATGGTTGAACGCCTGGTGGGCCTGATCGGCGGTGCCGAGAAGATCGAAGCCTACGGCAAGGCTGCCGTGGTCGGCGCCGACGGCGAAATCGAACACGCCTCGGCCGTGATCCACACCCTGCGCTTTGGCAACCATTACCGCGAAGCCGTGAAAGCCAAGAGCTACCTGAGCTTCACCAACAAGCGCGGCGGCCCGGGCACCTCGATCCAGATCCCGATGATGCACAAGGACGATGAAGGCCTGCGTTCGCACTACATCACCCTGGAAATGCAGATCGAAGACGCGCCGCGTGCCGACGAAATAGTCGTCGTCCTGGGTTGCGCCGATGGCGGCCGCCTGCACCCACGCATCGGCAACCGTTACATCGACCTGGAAGAACTGGCGGCCGAAAAAGCCCAGTAAGACGGTCGGTCACTACAACAAAAAGGTTTGCAGGAGCGCTCCATGATTCGGCTCACCGCTGAACTCACCCCGGCTGGCACCAGTTACCTGGCGACCGGCCAAGGCCAGCCCGTGGTCTTGATCCACGGCGTGGGCCTGAACAAAGAAATGTGGGGCGGCCAGATCGTTGGCCTGGCCTCCCAGTACCGGGTCATCGCCTACGACATGCTCGGTCATGGCGCCAGCCCGCGCCCGGAAAGCGGCACGCCCCTGCTCGGCTATGCCGACCAGTTGCTGGAGCTGCTCGATCACCTGCAATTGCCCAAGGCGGCGGTGATCGGTTTTTCCATGGGCGGGCTGGTGGCACGGGCCTTTGCCCTGCATTACCCGCAACGTTTGCAAAGCCTGGTGGTGCTCAACAGCGTGTTCAACCGCAGCGCTGAACAGCGCGCCGGGGTGATCGCCCGCACCAGCCAGGCCGCCGAGCATGGACCGGACGCCAACGCCGAAGCGGCGTTGTCGCGCTGGTTCAGCCGCGAATACCAGGCGGCCAATCCGGCGCAGATCGCCGCGATTCGCCAGACGCTGGCAGGCAATGACCCCCAGGGCTACCTGACCACCTATGAGCTGTTTGCAACCCAGGACATGTACCGCGCCGAGGACCTGCCCGGCATCCAGGTGCCGACCCTGATCGCCACCGGAGAACTGGACCCTGGCTCGACGCCGGAAATGGCCCGGCAACTGGCCGAGCGCATTCCCGGCGCGGCAGTTGCCGTCCTCGCCGAGCAGCGGCATATGATGCCCGTAGAATCGCCGCGCCTGGTCAACCAGCTGTTGCTGGAGTTTCTCGATAAAGCGCACTCCCGACCAAACCAAATCAAGGGGATCGTTGCATGACACTCGCACGCTTCCAGATGTGCATCGGCGGTGAATGGGTCGATGCCCTGTCCGGCAAGACCTTCGAAAGCCTGAACCCGGCCCTGGCCGAACCCTGGGCCGAACTGCCCGATGCCGACGAAGCCGACGTCGAGCGCGCCGTGCAGGCCGCGCAGAGCGCTTTCGACAGCCCGGCCTGGCGTGGCCTGACCGCCACCGCCCGCGGCAAACTGCTGCGGCGCCTGGGCGACTTGATCGCCGAAAACAAGGAACAACTGGCGCAGCTGGAAAGCCGCGACAACGGCAAGCTGATCCGCGAAACCCGTGGCCAGGTCGGCTATCTGCCGGAGTTCTTCCACTACACCGCAGGCCTGGCCGACAAGCTCGAAGGCGGCACCCTGCCGCTGGACAAGCCGGACCTGTTTGCCTACACCGTGCATGAAGCCATGGGCGTGGTCGCCGCGATCATTCCGTGGAACAGCCCGCTGTACCTGACCGCGATCAAACTCGCCCCGGCCCTGGCGGCGGGCAACACCATCGTGATCAAGCCGTCCGAACATGCCTCGGCGACCATTCTGGAGCTGGCGCGCCTGGCCCTCGAAGCCGGGATTCCGCCGGGCGTGGTCAACGTCGTCACCGGTTATGGCCCAAGCACCGGCGCCGCCCTCACCCGCCATCCGCTGATCCGTAAAATCGCCTTCACCGGCGGTGCGGCGACGGCGCGGCATGTGGTGCGCAGCAGCGCGGAGAACTTCGCCAAGCTGTCCCTGGAACTGGGCGGCAAATCCCCGAACATCATTTTCGCCGACGCCGACCTCGACAGCGCGATCAACGGCGCCATCGCCGGGATCTACGCCGCCTCCGGACAGAGCTGCGTATCGGGTTCGCGCCTGTTGGTGCAGGACGAGATCTACGACGAATTCGTCGGGCGCCTGGTGGAGCGCGCCCAGCGCATCCGCATCGGCAACCCGCAGGAAGACAGCAGCGAAATGGGCCCGATGGCCACGGCGCAGCAACTGGCGGTGGTTGAAGGCCTGGTCGCCGATGCCATTGCCGAAGGTGCAAAGCTGCGCCTGGGCGGCAAGCGTCCGCAGAATCTCGGAGACGGCTGGTTCTACGAACCGACCTTGTTCGAATGCGACCGCAACTCGATGAAGATCATGCAGGAAGAAGTCTTTGGCCCGGTGGCTTCGGTCATCCGTTTCAAGGACGAAGCCGAAGCCCTGGCGATCGCCAACGACTCGCAGTTCGGCCTCGCCGCCGGCATCTGGACCCGTGACCTGGGCCGTGCCCATCGCCTGGCCCGTGACGTGCGTTCGGGGATCATCTGGGTCAACACCTACCGCGCGGTTTCGGCCATGGCGCCGATCGGCGGGTTCAAGAACAGTGGCTATGGACGCGAAAGCGGCATCGATTCGGTGCTGGCCTACACCGAGCTGAAAACGGTGTGGATCAACCTTTCCCAGGCGCCAATGCCTGACCCGTTCGTGATGCGCTAGGAGTCCAGAGAAATGATCGAACCCGGCATTTACAAAGACGTGATGAGTTCGTTTCCGTCCGGCGTCACGGTGGTCACCACCCTGGACCCCGACGGTGGCATCGTCGGCATCACCGCCAGCGCGTTCAGTGCGCTGTCGATCGATCCGGCGCTGGTGCTGTTCTGCCCCAACTATGCCTCGGACACCTACCCGGTGCTGCGCGACAGCAAGCAATTCGCGATTCACTTGCTGTCCGCCGACCAGACCGCCGAAGCCTATGCCTTTGCCGGCAAAGGCAAGGACAAGGCCAAAGGCATCGACTGGCACCTGAGCGAACTCGGCAACCCGCTACTGGCCAAGGCCACGGCAATCATCGAGTGCGAACTGTGGCGCGAATACGACGGCGGCGATCACGCCATCATCGTCGGCGCAGTGAAGAACCTGATTCTGCCCGCGCAACCGGTGACGCCGATGGTCTACCACAAAGGCAAGCTGGGGCCGCTGCCCGCGCTGGGCTGATGCTTCACACAAACCCCTGTAGGAGCGAGCCCGCTCCGGGCGGCGCTCCGACGATGGTCGTGAACGATAACGCGTGCTGCCTGACAGCCCTTGGCGTTCTCGGGTTTTTCGCGAGCAGGCTCGCTCCTACAAGGGGCCGCGCAGATCTTTTAATTTTCTCAGGAGCCGGCATGAGCCCAGCAGCCTCATCACTGTTCCGCCAGCAGGCGTACATCAACGGCCAATGGCTGGATGCACCCGACGGCGCGCAACAGGACATCTTCAATCCGGCCACCGGTGAACTCATCGGCCGCGTGCCGAACCTCGGTGCCGAACATGCACGCCAGGCCATCGACGCTGCCAATAATGCCTGGCCGGCCTGGCGTGCACTGACTGCCAAGGAACGCAGCAACACGCTCAAGCGCTGGCACGCCCTGATGCTGGAAAACGCCGACGCCCTCGCTGAAATCCTCACCCTCGAACAGGGCAAGCCATTGGCTGAAGCCAAGGGCGAAATCCTCTACGCCGCCAGCTTTATCGAGTGGTTCGCTGAAGAAGCCAAACGCATCTACGGCGACACCATTCCCAGCCACAAGGGCGATGCACGCATCGTCGTCAGCAAAGAACCGATTGGCGTGGTCGCGGCCATTACACCGTGGAACTTCCCGGCGGCGATGATCACCCGCAAGGCCGGCCCGGCACTGGCCGCTGGCTGCCCGTGCATCGTCAAGCCAGCGCCGGAAACGCCGTTCTCGGCCCTGGCCATGGCCGCGCTGGCGGAACAGGCTGGTATTCCTGCGGGCATCTTCAACGTAATCACCGGCGACGCCATTGCCATCGGTGGCGAACTGACCGCCAGCCCCCTGGTGCGCAAACTGTCGTTCACCGGCTCCACGGCGATTGGCAAATTGCTCATGGCGCAGTGCGCGCCGACGTTGAAAAAGGTCTCGCTGGAACTGGGCGGGAACGCGCCGTTCATCGTCTTCGACGACGCCGACCTGGAGCGTGCCGTGGAAGGCGCGCTGATTGCCAAGTTCCGCAATGCCGGGCAGACCTGCGTCTGCGTCAACCGCTTCCTGGTGCAGGACGGCATTCATGACGCCTTTGTCGCGCGGCTGGCCGAGCGCGTATCGCAGCTCAAGGTCGGCAGCGGTTTCGAGGCGGGCATCACTCAAGGTCCGTTGATCAACGAACGCGCCGTGGCCAAGGTCGAGGACCACGTGCAGGACGCACTGGCCCAAGGCGCCCGCCTGATGTGCGGCGGCGAACGCCATGCGCTGGGCAACGGCTTCTTCCAGCCGACCGTGCTGGCCGGCGTCACCACGCAGATGAAAGTCGCCCGGGAAGAAACCTTCGGCCCGCTGGCGGCGGTGTTCCGCTTCGACAGCGAAGCCGAGGCCGTGCACATGGCCAACGACACCGAATTCGGCCTGGCCGCCTACTGCTACACCCGTGATCTGGGTCGTGCCTGGCGCATGAGCGAAGCGCTGGAGTACGGCATGGTCGGGATCAACGAAGGGCTGATCTCCACCGAAGTCGCGCCGTTTGGCGGAATCAAGTCCTCAGGCCTGGGCCGTGAAGGCTCCAGGTACGGCATCGAGGACTACCTTGAACTTAAATACACCCTGATGGGTGGGCTCTAAGTCATGTTGGCCAAACGGCAGGAGCCGCGCTGCGGCCAACAGCACAGCCTCGAGATCTGAGCCCCACAGGAGACACATGCAATGAGCAACGAGAAGTACGAGAAAGGCTTGCAGATCCGTACCCAGGTGCTGGGCGAAGCCTATGTCAATCGCTCCATCGAGAACGCCGACGACTTCACCCGCCCCCTGCAGGAAATGGTCACCGAATACTGCTGGGGTCATGTCTGGGGTCGCGAGGGTCTGTCCCTCAAGGAGCGCAGCATGATCAACCTGGCGATGATCTCGGCGCTCAACCGGCCGCACGAACTCAAGCTGCATGTGCGCGGCGCCTTGCGTAACGGCTTAAGTCGTGAGCAAATACGCGAAATTCTGCTTCAGGTCGGCATATATTGTGGTGTTCCCGCCGCCGTCGACAGTTTCCGGCTCGCCCGAGAAGCCTTCGCCGAAGCCGATGCCGAGGCCTCCAGTTAACCCCTTGGCTGTTTGATCTGACGAGCACGGAGATTGCTGCAATCGAAGTGCTTTTTTTGCATGGACAGCCACAATCAGAGCGGACCCCATGAAACGCCTGCCACTCGACGACAGCTTCAAGGTCAATCGCAACCCCGTTACCCTGCGCGAAATCGTGCTGGATAAATTGCGAAGCGCCATCATGAACTTCCAGCTTCTGCCGGGAGACCGTCTGGTCGAACGCGATCTGTGCGATCGCCTGGGCGTCAGCCGTACCTCCGTGCGCGAAGCCTTGCGCCACCTGGAATCCGAAGGCCTGGTGGAATTCGCCGACGCCAAGGGCCCACGGGTGGCGATCATCACCCTGGCCGACGCGGTCGATATCTACGAGCTGCGTTGCGTGCTCGAAGGCCTGATCGTCCAGCTGTTCACCCTGCGTGCCAAGGCCAAGGACATCAAGGCCCTGGAAAAAGCCCTGGAAGAAAACCGCCAGGCCCTGAAGGAAGGTGAACTGCAACAGGTCATCGACTCCGTGCAAGGCTTCTACGACGTGTTGCTCGAAGGCTCTGGCAACCACGTCGCGGCCACCCAGTTGCGCCAGTTGCAGGCGCGCATCAGCTACTTGCGCGCGACCTCGGTGTCTCAGGAAAACCGTCGTGGCGCCAGTAACCAGGAAATGGAACGCATGGTCGAGGCGATCAAGAGCGGCGATCCGCTGGCCGCTCACCAGGCCTGCGTCGACCACGTCCGCGCCGCCGCCACCGTGGCCCTCGACTACCTCAAGCGCAAGCAGGAAGAGACCGGGGCGATCCCCGAGATCACCCAGCCCATCGCCCTCAAAGAACCCCGCATAGGTCGTTGATCATGTTCAGCCCGAGCTTTTGTCCGAAGTGTGGCAGCCCTGACCTGGGTCAACAGCTGCCGCCGGGCGATACGCACGAGCGCCTGATGTGCCGCGGCTGCGGCTACATCCACTACGTCAATCCGAAAATCATCGCCGGCTGCATCATCGAGCAGGACGGCAAGTATTTGCTGTGCCAACGCGCGATCCCGCCGCGTCCGGGCACCTGGACGCTACCGGCGGGCTTCATGGAAGCCGGCGAAACCACCGAGCAGGCGGCGTTGCGCGAGGTCTGGGAGGAAAGCGGCGTACGCGCGGAAATCCTTTCGCCGTACTCGATCTTCAGCGTGCCGAAGATCAGCGAGGTGTACATCATCTTCCGCGCCATCGCCCTGGAAATCACCGGCCAGTACGGGCCGGAAACCCTCGACTATAAATTCTTCGCGCCCGAGGACATTCCCTGGGACAGCATCTATTACCCGGCGATCCGGCAGATTCTCGAGCGCTATATCGAAGAGCGGCAGGCCGGGGTCTACGGCATCTACATCGGCAACGACGATACCGGCAAGATTCACTTCATTCGCTAGCGCCCTTGTCGGAGCAAGCTCGCTCCTACAGTCGATCCGGGGGACAGCTGAAGGGTGTCCACCCATCAAACCGGCACCACCCCCTCGACAATAATCACCTCGGCCAGAGCCACACCCTCGCGGTGCCCCCTGGCCTCCTGATAAAGATCCGACCGATAACAGGCCACGGCCTGGTCATAGGAATCGAACTCGATCACCACGCTGCGTTGCGGCGTCGGCCGCCCTTCCATCGCCTCGCTGCGCCCACCACGCGCCAATATCCGTCCGCCGTATTCGGCAAACGCCTTCGGCGCCCGCTGGGTGTATTGGCTGTATTGAACGGGATCGGTGATATCCACGTGAGCAATCCAGTACGCCTTCATAGTGACCTCTCCGGTTGTTTTGTATTATGGTATACCACAATATATTTCCAACAAACACCGAGAATCCTGACATGGCCTTCAACAGCATCGAAGAAATCATCGAAGACTACCGCCAAGGCAAGATGGTGCTCCTGGTTGACGACGAAGACCGGGAAAACGAAGGCGACCTGTTGCTCGCCGCCGACCGTTGCAGCGCCGAAGCCATCAGCTTCATGGCCCGGGAAGCACGCGGGCTGATCTGCCTGACCTTGACCGACGAGCACTGCCAGCGCCTTGGCCTGGAACAGATGGTGCCGAGCAATGGCAGCGTGTTCAGCACGGCATTCACCGTGTCGATTGAAGCCGCCGTCGGCGTGACCACCGGCATCTGCGCCGCTGATCGGGCGCGTACCGTCGCCGCCGCCGTCGCCCAGGGCGCGAGTGCCGCCGATATCGTGCAGCCGGGTCACATCTTCCCGTTGCGCGCCCGGGAAGGCGGCGTCCTGACCCGCGCCGGGCATACCGAGGCCGGTTGCGACCTGGCACGCCTGGCAGGTTTCACACCGGCCTCGGTGATCGTTGAAGTCATGAACGACGACGGCACCATGGCCCGTCGCCCGGATCTGGAAGTGTTCGCGCGCAAACACGGGATCAAGATCGGCACCATCGCCGATTTGATCCACTATCGTTTAAGTACCGAGCACACGGTCGTACGCATCGGCGAGCGCGAACTGCCAACGGTGCATGGCACCTTCCGTCTGATCACCTTTGAGGATCGCATCGAAGGCGGTGTGCACATGGCAATGGTCATGGGTGACGTGCGTCGCGAACAACCGACGCTGGTGCGCGTGCATGTGATCGACCCGTTGCGCGACCTGGTCGGCGCCGAGTACAGCGGGCCGTCCAACTGGACGTTGTGGGCGGCATTGCAGCGAGTGGCTGAAGAAGGATGTGGCGTGGTCGTGGTGTTGGCCAATCACGAATCCTCGCAAGCGTTGCTCGAGCGCGTACCGCAATTGACCCAACCGCCACGGCAGTTCAGCCGTTCGCAGTCGCGGATCTATTCGGAAGTCGGCACCGGGGCGCAGATCTTGCAGAACCTTGGCGTGGGCAAGCTGCGGCATCTGGGGCCGCCGTTAAAATACGCCGGTTTGACCGGGTACGACCTGGAGGTGGTGGAGAGTATTGCGTTTACCCAGTGACCCGAGGGGAATTTGCCCCGGTGGGAGCAGCTTGCTCGCGATAGCGGTATGCCAATCGATATTGAAATCGACTGCCCTGCCCTCATCGCGAGCAAGCTCGCTTCCACATGGGATTGTGGCGATCAGAGGCACCGAAGTTTTCCAAAAAAAACCGCTTCGGCAGATAGCCGGTAAGGCAAAATGCTTGCACAAAGTTTGGAATACCATAATATGATATTCCATAGACCGAACGATTTGGCCAAGTGCGCCCGGCAGGGAAAGCACCAATAACAGCCCTTGGCACGGTCGCCTTTAGAGGCCAGATGGACCTACTGCTCCCGATAGGCGGGCAATACAAAGCCCGCTCAAAAACACAACAAATGAGGGCGTGAAAATGGTGTTGAACAAACGTGCAACCGCAGTACTGTTCGCGGGTTTGCTGGCCACGGCCAGTCACGTGGCAATGGCGGCTGAAAGCGTCAACTTCGTCAGCTGGGGCGGCAGCACCCAGGATGCGCAGAAGCAGGCCTGGGCCGATCCGTTCAGCAAGGCCAGCGGCATCACCGTGGTCCAGGATGGCCCGACCGACTACGGCAAGCTCAAAGCCATGGTCGAAAGCGGCAACGTGCAATGGGACGTGGTCGATGTCGAAGCTGACTTCGCCTTGCGCGCCGCCTCTGAAGGCTTGCTCGAACCCCTCGATTTCAAAGTCATCGATCGCACCAAGATCGACCCGCGTTTCGTCTCCGATCATGGTGTCGGCTCGTTCTTCTTCTCCTTCGTCCTCGGCTACAACGAAGGCAAGCTCGGCGCCGCCAAACCCCAGGACTGGTCCGCACTGTTCGACACCAAGACCTACCCCGGCAAACGCGCCCTCTACAAATGGCCAAGCCCAGGCGTCCTCGAACTGGCACTGCTGGCTGACGGCGTGCCGGCCGACAAGCTCTACCCGCTGGACCTGGATCGCGCCTTCAAGAAACTCGACACCATCAAGAAAGACATCGTCTGGTGGGGCGGTGGCGCGCAGTCGCAACAGTTGCTGGCCTCCGGTGAAGCGAGCATGGGTCAGTTCTGGAACGGCCGGATTCACGCCCTGCAGGAAGACGGCGCCCCGGTGGGCGTAAGCTGGAAGCAGAACCTGGTCATGGCCGACATCCTGGTCATCCCAAAAGGTTCGAAAAACAAGGACGCGGCGATGAAGTTCCTGGCCAACGCCAGCAGTGCCAAGGGCCAGGCCGACTTCTCCAACCTGACCGCCTACGCCCCGGTCAACGTCGACAGCGTCGCGCGCCTGGATTCGGTGCTCGCCCCTAACCTGCCGACGGCCTACGTTAAGGATCAGATCACTCTTGATTTCGCGTACTGGGCCAAGAACGGTCCGGCCATCGCGACACGGTGGAACGAATGGCTGGTCAAATGAAAATGACGGTAACCGCGTCCCGTCCATCCACGCCCGTCGGGAGCGCCTCCGGCGCTGCCGGCAAGGCCGCTGCGATGACGCAATCCCCGACCCTGGCGCAGCGCTGGCGTGGTGCAAGCAACCTGATCCCGGCGCTGTTGTTCCTGGGCCTGTTCTTTCTCGCGCCGCTGATTGGCCTGCTTTTGCGTGGCGTGCTTGAACCGGTGCCGGGCCTGGGCAATTACGAACAGTTGTTCGCCAACTCGGCGTACGCCCGGGTGTTGCTCAACACCTTCTCGGTGGCCGGCCTGGTCACGCTGTTCAGCCTGTTGCTGGGCTTCCCGCTGGCCTGGGCGATCACCCTGGTACCGCGCGGCTGGGGTCGCTGGATTCTCAACATCGTGCTGCTGTCGATGTGGACCAGCCTCCTCGCCCGCACCTACTCCTGGCTGGTGCTGCTGCAAGCCTCCGGGGTGATCAACAAGGCGCTGATGGCCATGGGCATCATCGACCAGCCCCTGGAAATGGTGCACAACCTGACCGGCGTGGTGATCGGCATGAGCTACATCATGATCCCGTTCATCGTGCTGCCGCTGCAGGCGACCATGCAGGCCATCGACCCGATGATTCTGCAGGCCGGTTCGATCTGCGGTGCCAGTCCGTGGACCAACTTCTTCCGGGTGTTCCTGCCGCTGTGCCGGCCGGGCCTGTTCTCCGGGGGCCTGATGGTGTTCGTGATGTCGCTCGGTTACTACGTCACCCCGGCCCTGCTGGGCGGTGCGCAGAACATGATGCTGCCCGAGTTCATCATTCAGCAGGTGCAGTCGTTCCTCAACTGGGGCCTGGCGAGCGCCGGCGCCGCGTTGCTGATCGTCATTACGCTGGTGCTGTTCTACTTCTACCTGAAGCTTCAGCCGGAATCCCCGGTTGGCGCCAGTAACGCGAGGTAAGCCGTCATGCTCCTGACCCCCAATGCCATGAGCCGCCGGATGCGCTTCGGCCTGTACGCCACCACCGGGCTGATCGGCCTGTTCCTGTTGCTGCCGATCGTGTTCATCGTGCTGCTGTCGTTCGGATCGTCGCAATGGCTGGTGTTCCCGCCACCGGGCTGGACGCTCAAATGGTACGTCCAGTTCTTCTCCAACGCCGACTGGATGAACGCGGCCATGGCCAGCCTCAAGGTCGCGGTGCTGACCACGTTCTTCGCCGTGGCCCTGGGTTTGCCGACGGCGTTCGCCCTGGTGCGCGGCCGCTTCCCTGGCCGGGAAATGCTCTACGGCCTGTTCACCCTGCCAATGATCGTGCCGCTGGTGATCATCGCCGTGGCGGTGTACGCGCTGTTCCTGAAACTGGGCTACACCGGGACGATGTTCGCGTTCGTGGTCAGCCATGTGATCGTCGCGTTGCCGTTCACCATCATCTCGATCATCAACTCGCTGAAGCTGTTCGACCAGTCGATCGAGGATGCCGCGGTCATCTGCGGTGCCTCGCGCCTGCAAGCGGTGTTCAAGGTGACCTTCCCGGCGATTCGTCCCGGCATGGTGGCCGGCGCCCTCTTCGCCTTCCTCGTCTCGTGGGATGAAGTGGTGTTGAGCGTGATGATGGCCAGCCCGACCCTGCAAACCCTCCCCGTGAAAATGTGGACCACCCTGCGCCAGGACCTGACGCCCGTGATCGCCGTCGCCTCGACGCTGCTGATCGGCCTCTCGGTATTGGTCATGGTGATCGCCGCCGCACTGCGCCGGCGCAACGAAATCAGCGCCTGAGCGCGCAGGAGAACGACATGAGTGCAGTGATCAAAGATAGCGCCCAGCAAAACGACCAGCCGCTGGTCAGCCTGCGCAACCTGAACAAGTACTACGGCGACTTCGCCGCCGTGGACAACATCTCGCTGGACATCAAGGACGGTGAGTTCCTGACCTTCCTCGGCTCCAGCGGCTCCGGCAAAAGCACCACCCTGTCGATGCTCGCCGGCTTCGAAACGCCGAGCAGCGGCGAGATCCTGGTCAACGGCCAGTCACTGGTCAATGTACCGCCGCACAAGCGCGACATCGGCATGGTGTTCCAGCGCTACTCGCTGTTCCCGCATCTGTCGGTGCGCGACAACATTGCCTTTCCGCTGACGATTCGCAAACTGGCCACGGCCGAGCGCGAACGCCGGGTCGATGCCATGCTCAAGCTGGTGCAGCTGGAGCAATTCGCCCATCGCCGGCCTTCGCAACTCTCCGGCGGCCAGCAGCAACGGGTCGCCATCGCACGGGCACTGGTCTACGAGCCACGCATCCTGCTGATGGACGAACCCCTCGGCGCACTGGACAAAAAACTGCGTGAGGACTTGCAGGATGAACTGCGCCAGCTGCATCGACGCCTGGGCATCACCATCGTCTACGTGACCCACGACCAGGAAGAAGCCATGCGTTTGTCCCAGCGCATCGCGATCTTCAGCCACGGCAAGATCGTTGGCCTGGGCAGCGGCTATGACCTGTACCAGAACCCGCCGAATGCCTTCGTCGCCTCGTTCCTCGGCAACTCGAACTTCCTCAAGCTCAAGGCCCAGGGCAATGCGGCGGCTTCGTTTGAAGGGCAGTCGCTGTCGATCCGCCTGACCGCCGGGCTGCAAACCCATCAGGATGTGCTGCTGATGGTGCGTCCGGAAAAAGCATTGGCCTTGAGCGTTGAGCAAGCAGCCCGGGAGCCACTGGCCGCCGGCTGGAATGAAGTCTCGGCCAAGGTCGTGGAAGTGCTGTTCCTGGGCGAAAGCCAGACCTGCAGCGTAGTGACCTCGGGCGGCACCTCGATGACCGTCAAGGCGTTGTCTGCGGCCGGAATGCCCATGAAGGCGGGCGATCCGGTGCGCGTGCGCTGGGCGACGGCGGATGCTTGTGTCTATACCGAATGGGCTGAGAGCGACCTGAACAAGGCGGCTGGGGCGCATTGATGTTTTGAGCTCCATGCCAGTGGAGCGCTAGATATTTGTCACCCTCGGGTCACCACAACGTCGGGTTGTGGTGACCTTTTTTTTTCAGTGTGTGTACCTGTCCATTCCTTCGGTAACGGCCACTTGGGGTTCCGCTCTTACAGCGGGTCACTTTGAAAAGCGCAACGCCACCCGGGGCCAAGTTATCAAACCCTGGCGTTCGGTGGGCCCGCCGCGATGGGGCAAGATCCTCAATAGCCAGAGCAACGCGAGGCGGCCTGACAGCCGACCTGATTACAGGTCTGTCTGCGATCCCCTTGTGGGAGCCAGCCTGCTGGCGATGCCCCCCCGGATAACGCGATCCTTCAGACAGGGCGCGTTATCGTTGACGTCCATCGCCAGCAGGCTGGCTCCCACAGGGGATTGGCGGTATCCGCGAAAATCAGGTCGGCTGTCAGGCCGCCTCGCTTTGGCTTTTGAAAAAGAGACTCGCCATCAGGGCAAAACCATAAGTGGCCGTTACCGCAGGAATGGGTAGGTACTCCGAAAACAAACAACAGGTCGGCACCAGGCTGCCTGTATTCACGAATCACCAGAACAAAAATGCCCGGCCAAAAGCCGGGCATTCCAGACAAACACCGCCAATCAACAATCAGTCAGTAAAACCAAACCGCGCCACCTCGCGCTGCCGAACCTGCCCACGGGTCGCCAGGCAGTAATACAGCGGACACGTCACCACCAACCCCACCAGCCACGACAGATCCGCGCCCTCAACCAGATTGGCATAAGGCCCGACATACAGCGATGTATTGGCGAACGGCAGCTGCACGATGATCCCGATGAAATACGCCACGATCGCATGCAAATTGAACCGCCCATAGACCCCGCCATCCGCACGAAAAATCGAGGCAATGTCGTAGCACCCACGCTTGATCACATAGAAATCGATCAGGTTGATCGAGGCCCACGGCACCAGTACCAACAGCAGCGCCAGGATCAGCCCGATGAACTGTGAGATGAAGTCCGCCGAAGCGCCGAGCGCGACCACGCAGCACCCCGCCAGCACCACGCTCGACAACACCACGCGCACCTTGATGCTCGGCGTCCACTGACTGGCGAAGGTCTGGATCGAAGTGATGATCGACAGCACCGCGCCGTACAGATTCAAGGCGTTGTGACTGATGATGTTGAGCAGGAACAGCACCATCAGAATCGGCCCCAGCCAACCGGTGGATTGCTTGACCGCAGCCATCGCTTCAGTGCCTTCAGGGGTTGCCAGGACCGCCACCGCGCCGAAAGTGAACGAGAGGATCGTGCCCAGGGTCGCGCCCAGGTAGGTGGCGAAGAATGGACGCTTGATGCCGATATCCGCCGGCAGGTAGCGCGAGTAGTCCGATACATAGGGCGAGAAGCTGATCTGCCAGATGATGCCCAGGGATACCGTGGCCAACCAGCCGGACAGGTTGAAACCGCCACGGGTGAAGAAGTCCGCCGGCAAGTCATGGGCGAAGATGTAGAGGAAACCGGCGAGCAGCGCGCTGCCCATCACCCAGGTGCCAATACGATTGAGGGTATGGATGAAGCGGTAACCGATCACCCCGATGGCGGTGGCGCTGAGGGCACCGATCAGGATACTGGCGGGCACCGGGACCGAAGGCACGATGCCGACGATCGATTTGCCGGCCAACACGATGTTGGAAATGAAAAAACCGACGTAAATCAGGGCGGCAAAGAACACGATCAGCAGCGCACCATAGCGACCGAACTGACCCCGGCTCTGCACCATTTGCGGAATGCCCATGCGCGGGCCCTGGGCCGACGCGAGGGCAATCACCAGCCCGCCGACCATGTGCCCCAGGGCAATCGCCAACAGCCCCCAGTACACATTGAGATGGAACACTTGAACCACCATGGCACCGGTGACGATAGGCAGTGGTGCAATGTTGGTGCTGAACCACAGGGTGAACAGATCGCGGGCCTTCCCGTGGCGCTCTGCGAGTGGAACGTAGTCGACCGTGTGATTCTCGATCAACGGGTCTTGCCGGGACATCTGGGACATATGCATGAACTCGAGTTTGTCTGTTCTTATCTTTGTATGAAGCCAAACCGGGGGGACTCTCTGGCCGCCCCTCAGATGAACACCATATTATGGTATTCCAAACTTTTCACAAGACTGATCCGGTCTTTGCAAGCCCATCTGATCTGCAATCCTGCCGCAAAAAACCACTCTCCGCCTAGCTGAAAGCCCCGTATTTATTGACCTAAAGACCGGAGGTGTACGTTTATCGGCCGGTAGAAAAAACCCTTGCAAACGCTGTATTACGGTATACCATCAGACCTACAAACTCATAAAAACCACGCACCACACCCGAGGACAGTCCAATGATCGATGCCGCCATCTACAAACAAGTCATGGGCTCGTTCCCGTCCGGCGTAACCGTGATCACCACGCTCGATGACGACGGGCAAATCGTCGGCCTGACGGCCAGTGCGTTCAGTTCACTGTCCATGGACCCGGCCCTGGTGCTGTTCTGCCCTAACTACAGTTCCGACTCCTACCCGGTTCTGATCAAGAACAAACGCTTTGCCATTCATGTGCTTTCCGGCGGTCAGCAAAGCGAAGCCTATGCCTTCGCGCGCAAGGGCAAAGACAAGGCACAAGGCATCGAGTGGACATTGAGCGAGCTGGGCAATCCGATCCTGGCCAACGCCACGGCGGTCATCGAATGCGAACTGTGGCGCGAATATGAAGGGGGCGACCACGCGATCATGGTCGGCGCGGTGAAGAACCTGATCGTGCCCCGGCAGAACGCCGGACCACTGGTGTATTGCCACGGCAAGATGGGCGCCCTGCCTGTTCTCGCCTGACTCCACAATCCATGTAGGAGCGGGCCTGCCCGCGATGGACGTCAGCGATAACGCGGGTCGTCTGAATGCCCGTGTTGTCCGCGCGTTTTTCGCGAGCGGGCTCGCTCCTACAGATCTACGCAAATCCCTGTAGGAGCGAGCCTGCTCGCGATGGGCGTCAACGATAACGCGGGTCGTCTGAATGCCCGTGTTGTCCGCGCGTTTTTCGCGAGCGGGCTCGCTCCTACAGATCTACGCAAATCCTTGTGGGAGCGGGCTTGCCCGCGATGGACGTCAACGATAACGCCGACCGTCTGAATGCCCGTGTTGTCCGCGCCGGAACACATAACCGCCCTCCTGCGTGCCCAGGGACAGATAGGCATAAGCCGAATGACTCTTGGTATGTGACCGTCTGAGAGAAATATTTTGCAGATATTCCGTATTATGGTATACCAATAATCAATCAGCCGAACAGCCGTGCTCAGGAACGCGCTTTACACTGGCGAGAACACCGGGGAGCCCTGCGCTCATTCCAGGCAACAGGCCCGCAGTCGACAGGCCGACAACAAAAGATCCGAGGTAAGCGTCATGAAATTTTCCCTGTTCGTACACATGGAACGTTGGGACGAAAGCATCAGCCATCGCCAGCTGTTCGAAGACTTGACCGAGCTGACCCTGATGGCCGAGGCCGGTGGTTTCAGCACCGTCTGGATCGGTGAACACCACGCCATGGAATACACCATCTCGCCGAGCCCGATGCCGCTGCTGGCCTACCTGGCGGCCAAGACCACCACCATCCACCTCGGCGCCGGCACTATCATCGCGCCGTTCTGGCACCCGATCCGGGTCGCCGGCGAATGCGCATTGCTGGACGTGATCAGCAACGGGCGCATGGAAGTGGGCCTGGCCCGTGGTGCTTACCAGGTTGAATTCGACCGCATGGCCGGTGGCATGCCCGCCTCAAGCGGCGGCCAGGCGCTACGGGAAATGGTTCCGGTGGTTCGTGCCCTGTGGCAAGGCGACTACGCCCATGACGGCGACATCTGGAAATTCCCGACCTCCACCAGCGTGCCCAAGCCGGTTCAGAAGCCGAACCCGCCGATGTGGATCGCCGCCCGTGACCCGGACTCGCACAACTTCGCCGTGGCCAACGGCTGCAACGTCATGGTGACGCCGTTGATGAAAGGCGACGAAGAAGTCCTGGACCTGAAGAACAAGTTCCAGACCGCGCTGGACAACAACCCGGACGTGCCACGCCCGCAACTGATGGTGCTGCGTCACACCCATGTTCACGCCGTCGATGATCCCGAAGGCTGGAAGGTCGGGGCCAAGGCGATCGCCAAGTTCTATCGCACTTTCGATGCCTGGTTCGGCAACAAGGAAACCCCGGTCAACGGCTTCCTGGCGCCAAGCCCGGAAGAGAAATTCGCCGGTCGTCCGGAGTTTGAACTGGACAGCCTGCACAAGACCGCCATGATCGGTACCCCGCAAGAGATCATTCCACGCATCAAGTACTATCAGGAACTGGGCGTCGACGAGTTCAGCTTCTGGTGCGACAACAGCTTGCCGCACGCCGAGAAGAAGAAATCCCTGGAGCTGTTTATCAAGCACGTGGTCCCGGCGTTCCGCTGAGTCCTCTGAGTTGCTTTATGTAGGAGCGAGCTTGCTCGCGATGGATGTCAGCGATAACGCGTGCATTTTGAATCAACGCGGTGCCTTTAAGTTTCTCGCGAGCAGGCTCGCTCCTACAGGGTCGATTTCCATGTTCAATGGTCGTCTCCAGTCACTCGCCCTTCCCTCCGGCGCCGCGCGGGCTTACCTGCGCGGTGAATGGACCGCTTCGCACCTGCATTTCAAGCGTCTGCGCGCCAGTGTTTCGGCCAAGCAGAACGGCTTCTGGCAAATAGTTCACTGAGCACTCCCCAACAGGAATCCACGTACCTCGGCGTCAGGCGGTAGCCTCGCGTTTGCGGTGCATTGTGCTTCGGCCCGATGGTTATCGGGCTGGCTGGACGCAACAGTGTCCGGCCCATGATCAGGTTTGCTCTATGAACAATAAAAACGCACTGTTGATCATCGACATGCAACAGGAGGACGGTTTCGTCCTCGAACACTTCGATTCGGTGCTGGCCAACACCGCCACACTGCTCGAAAGCGCCCGCCAGCAGCGGGTCCCCGTGATCTATACCCGCCATATCAACCAGGCCGACGGCAGTGATCTGCCACCGGGCGAACCCCGCGCGGCCGATGGCGGCCCGAGCGGCTATCGCGCCGGCACGCGGCAAGTGGAGATCATCCAAAGCCTCGCCCCGCGACCCGATGAAGCCGTCGTCGATAAAGGCCGCTACAGCGCTTTCCACCGTACCGACCTCGATGCCCGGCTCAAGGCACTGGACGTCGACACGCTGATCATCGGCGGCGTGCTGACCGATGTCTGCGTGTTGACCACGGTGTTCGATGCCTTTGCCCTCGGCTATCACATTCGCCTGGTCAGCGACGCCTGCACCACGACCACCCAGGCCGGGCACTATTCGGCGCTGTTGATCATGGCCAACTGGGTCTACTCCCTGGAAATCCTCACCACCGGCGAATGCCGGCGCGCCCTGGAAAACCGTGACTACGTGAGCCTGAGTCCCGAGCACCCGGACCTGTTCGCCCACCAGCCCCACGAACTGCAAAGCACCATCGCCCGCCTGCACACCCACCTCGTCCGGACTCAGGAGTGATCGCCATGCAAGTTGAAAAAAGAAGCATCGATTTCATCCCCGAAGCCGAACGTCATGGCCAGCCGGGTTCACTGTTTTTCATCTGGTTCGGCGCCAACATGAACATCACCACCATCGCCTCGGGTGTGCTGCCGGTGGTGATGGGGCTCAACCTGTTCTGGAGCGCGCTGGCGATCATCATCGGCTCGCTGATCGGGGCGATATTCATGGCCTCCCACTCTGCCCAGGGACCGAAACTGGGCATCCCGCAGATGATCCAGAGCCGGGCCCAGTTCGGCGTGCTCGGGGCGGTGTTGCCGCTGTTGTTCGTGATGCTGATCTACCTGGGATTCTTCGTCAGCAACACCCTGCTCGCCGCCCAGGCGCTGGAGTCGGTGAGCCCGTTGCCCGCCAACGGCAACATCTACCTGATCGGCGCCTTGTGCTTCGTCGTCGCGCTCTACGGCTACCGCTTGATTCACCGCCTGCAGAAGCTGTTGTCGATCCTTTCGCTGCTGGTGTTCGTCGCTGCCACGCTCTTCGCCCTGCAACTGTCGATTCCGCCCGAGCAGTGGCTGCCGACCGGGTTCTCGCTGTCGAAATTTTTGGTGGCCGTGAGCATTGCCGTCACCTGGCAGCTGTCGTATGCGCCGTATGTCGCCGACTATTCGCGCTACCTGCCCAGCCAAACGCCGACCGCCAAGGTGTTCTGGTACAGCTACGCCGGGACGGTCAGTGGCGGTGCGTGGATGATGATTCTCGGGGCGATCCTGAGTGTCGGCATCGGCGACTTTTCCAGCAACGTCGGCGGCCATGTCGCCGGCCTGTTCGGCAGCGGCGCGCTGCTGCTGTTCGCCTTCATCGTCTACGGCCAGGTGTCGATCAACGTCTTCAACCTGTATGGCGCCTTCATGTCGACCATCACCGTGATTGAACCCTTCGCCCGCCTGAAAGTGACGCCCCGGGTGCGCGGCCTGTTCATGCTGGTGATCAGCCTGGTGGCCACAGCCTTGTGCACCATCAGTCAGGACGACTTCATCACCTTCTTCCTCAACTTCATTTTCTTCATGAGCTACTTCCTGATCCCGTGGACGGCGATCAATCTGGTGGATTACTACTGCCTGCGCAAAGGTCAGTACCGGATCGATGACATCTTTGACGTCAACGGGATCTATGGCCGGGTCAACTGGATTGCCTGCGGCAGTTTTGTGCTGGCGATTGCGCTGGAGATTCCGTTCATGAACACCACGCTCTACGTCGGCCCAGTGGCCACGGCGCTCGACGGCGTCGACCTGGCCTGGCTGGTCGGGTTGCTGGTGCCGGCCTTGAGCTACTTCTGGCTGATGAAACTGGGCAAGCGCACGCCGGTGCTGAAGCAAGCGTCGTAATCGTTAATCTGTGGCGAGGGAGCTTGCTCCCTCGCCACAAGTCAGTGTTCGACCTTGAGTGGACAGCATTGCAGCCCCGGACCGCGATTAATGAGCTATACCCCTTAATCACCCATTGCGGTTCTTCTATGCAGGAGGTTGGCAATGAAATTCAGAAACTCACTTACCGCGCTCATGGTCATGACCAGTCTGTTCGGCTGCGCTACTTCATCAAACAAGAGCGTGTCCGTTACATTGGTTGCCACCCGGCAAAACACTGGTCAGATCGGCAATGTCGCCTTGTCCGACTGGGGCAAACAAACCGGCCTCAGCTTCTTCATCAGTGGTGTGCCAACCGGAGCGGTGCTGCCCTTGCGCCTCTATTCGTTCATCAACAAGGGCAGTTGCGCAAAACCCGGGCCTGTCGCCTACGCCATGAACGACAAAGTCAACACTGAACGCCAGGCCGTACGCGGCTGGGCGTTCAGCCGAAGCGCCCCCGTCGAATTGTCCGTGCTGCTGGCCGGTGAATACTCCATCGTCGTGCGCACTGCGGCGACCGACGGCAATGTCGATATTTTCTGTGGGGACATCAAGCAAGGCGTTGCGCAGAAGTAGCTCAAGGCCAGCACCCGCAACCCGACTGGCGAGGCGACGCCGGCAGCGGCGCGAACGCTCACCTGACGGCCCTTCAGCAGAACCTGCTGGCGCGCCTTTCTTCATTGGAAGGCGCTATCACTCACAAAAGCTGCAGCTGGATCAGGTCGCCGTTCAGTCTGGCCACAATCCGGTCATAACCGGCCAGGGTCGCGTGCGCCGTCTGAATCGGCTGATCATGGGTGGCCGTGACGATCAGCAAATCCGCCCCCGCCGCTTCGGCCGCAAGAATGCCAACGGTGGCATCTTCGAACACCAGGCACTCGGTGATCTCGACACCCAGTCGCCGGGCCGCCAATCGATAACCGGCCGGATCAGGTTTGCCGGCGCTGACGTCTTCGGCCGTGACCATCACCTGCGGCTCGGGAATCCCGGCGGCGGCCATGCGGCGCAATGCCAACGCTCTGGGGGCCGAGGTGACGATAGCCCATCGATGGGCCGGCAATGACTTGAGAAACCCCGCCGCACCCACCACCTCAGCCACCCCGTCGACATCCTCGAGTTCCGCCTGGGTGATCCACGCCGCTTCGGCTTCTGCATCGACGCCGGGTAACGCCAGACGGCTGATCGTGTCGATGGCGCGGGCACCGTGGATGGTCGGCAGAAAGGTCTCGACATCGACGCGGTGACGCTTGGCCCAGGTCGCCCAGACGCGCTCGGCGGCGGCAATGGACGTCAGTACGGTGCCGTCCATATCAAACAGAAAGGCACGGTACGGGTGATGGAAAACGCAGGTTTGAGCGGACAAGGCGGACCTTCCTGTCTAACGGAGCTGGCGGGTGTGATGGCCAATGTACAGGATCAATGCGGCGGCGGATTAGCCTGCAATGCGTTTTGTACGCAGTCGAGCAACTGCCCGAGGGCCCAGGGTTTCTTGATGAATGAAACCGCATGCCGCACGCCCGAGCTTTCGGGGGTCTCGAAGCCGGACATGATCATGATCGGCTTGTCCGGCCAGCGATCACCGAACAGGTTGGCCAGGTCCGCGCCATTGAGCTTGCCCGGCATGGTGATGTCGGTCAGCAACATCCGCACATCCTGCGCATGCTGCTCCAGATACTGCGATGCAGCGTCCGCACTGATCTGCGGCTGCACCACAAAGCCTTCGTCCTGCAGGATTTCACAGAGAAACTCCAGAATCAGCGGGTCATCCTCAACCACCAGGATCAACCCGCCAGGAAGGTGTTCGCCCGCTGTCGGTACTCGACTCATGACCGTGCCGCTCCCTGATTGCTTCAATGAATTCGCGGGCTCAACGCCGCTGCCTACAGGTAGGAGCAGCGGAGTGGGCGGAAATTCATTTTTGATACAGGCAAAGGGTGAAACCAGGCAATGGCATGGGGGCATGACTTCAAGTCATACCCTGTCGGGACGGGTGAAAAAACCTGTGGGAGCGAGCTTGCTCGCGATGAGGTTTACCAGTCGACATTGATCTTGACTGACACACCGCCATCGCGAGCTAGCTCGCTCCCACAGGGTTTACAGCTGTCCGGGCTTACTGCGACATGGCGTCCTTTTTCATCGTGTCCTTGCTCATGCTGTCCTTGGACATGGCATCTTTTTTCATCGTGTCCTTGCTCATGCTGTCCTTGGACATGGCATCTTTTTTCATCGCGTCCTTGGACATCGCATCCTTGGACATGCTGTCTTTTTTCATCGTGTCCTTGGACATCGAATCCTTGGTCATCGCGTCTTTTTTCATCGTGTCCTTGGACATGGCGTCCTTGGACATCGAGTCTTTGCTCATGCTGTCATTGCTCATCGTATCGGCGGCAAACACGCTGGCGGCGCCGACGGCCAGACACATGGACAGAACAACGGTGGTCAACTTTTTCATGATGAAACTCCTTGATGCGTGGGGTGTGTACAAAGGAAATGGCTGGGCGCCCGTCAACTGCCACCAAACCAGTTGTAGCCCTGGTCTTCCCAGTAGCCACCGCTGTAGGTGTTGCTGACGAAAATCGCCTGGATGTGTTTGGGGTTCTTGTAGCCAAGCTTGGTGGGCATGCGCAGCTTCATCGGGAAGCCGTATTCGCGTGGCAATACCGCGCCGTCGTAGGTCAGCGTCAGCAGGGTTTGTGCATGCATCGCCGTGGCCATGTCGATGCTGGTGTAGTAGTCGTCGGCGCATTTGAAGCCGACGTATTTGGCGTCGGTGTCGGCGCCCACGCGCTTGAGGAAATCGCTGAAGCGCACACCGCCCCAACGGCCGATCGCGCTCCAGCCTTCGACGCATATGTGCCGGGTGATCTGGTCGGTCTGCGCCATCGCGCGCAGCTCTTCGAGGCGCCAGCTGCGTTTATCCGCGACCAGGCCAGTCACTTCAAGGCGATAACTCTCCTCGTCCACCGTCGGTGCCTCCTCAATGCCGTAGAAGGCATTGAAGGGAAACGGCCGGGTGATCATCGATTCCGGATAGGTCGGCGCCATGGCGTTGGGGTTGAACAGCCAGCCCTGCACCCGATCGTTGAAGCGCGACATCGACGACAAGGCGGTGTCGACGCTTTCGTTGTCGGTGAGGTTGCAGCCGGACAGCATGGCCACGCCACCAAGGGTCAGGCCGCGCAGCAGGAACGAACGGCGCGAGCGGTCTTCGATCTGCGGGGCGAGGATTTTCCGGGCGTCGGTCAGGATGGACGACTCGTCCAGTCCCGATCCTTGAATGCGCTTTTTCATACGTGCTCCTTACGACCAACGATCATGGCCACCAGCGTTTTTGGCACCAGTGCGACCATCACCAGATGCACCGCCACGAACGCGACCAACAGCGCCATGGCGAAGAAGTGCACACGTCGTGCGCCTTCGTAGCCCCACATCAGTTCACGCAACAGCGGGAACTGCACGGACTTCCACAACACCAGCCCGGAAAGCACCAGCAGCGTGATATCGACCATCACGAACAGGTAGGCCACGCGCTGCACCTGGTTGTAATGACTGAGGTCGGCGTGACCGAGTTTGCCCCGCAACGCGGCCCAAAGATCATGCAGCACGCCTTTGGGCGAGACCGGGAAAAAGCGCCGTTTCAGGCGCCCGCTGAACAGGTTGAACGCCAGATAGACAAGACCGTTGATCGCCAGGAACCACATGGCCGCGAAGTGCCATTGCAGCGCACCCCCGAGCCAGCCGCCGAGGGTGATCGACTTGGGAAAGCTGAAATCGAAGATCGGCGAGGCGTTGTAGATGCGCCAACCGCTGGTGACCATGACCAGCACCGCCAGGGCGTTGAGCCAGTGGGTCAGCCTTAGCCATCGTGGATGGCTGGCTCTGGGTGAGGCAGGTAGCGGCGACATGACGGGCTCCCGGCTGTTGTTGTTCGTTGGGGCCGAGTATGGGAGCCACAAGGTCGCCAAATCCTCACGTAAAGTTAAATAAATCGTGATAACTACCCCACCCGATCCCTTGTAGGAGCGAGCCGGCTCCTACAGGGTTTGGGTGATCCGCCCGTGCCGCAACTATGGTTAAATGCCGCCCCCGCAAATTGCCGACCCAGACCCATGAACGCAGACGCCCTTTCCACCCTTCACGACCACTTGTTGACGGCACTTGCAACGCCTCCCGCCGAAACCCGCCGCCTGTTCCACGGCCGCGGCCGCTGCTGGCCGGGGCTGGAGCAATTGACCGTCGACTGGTTGCAAGGCGTGGTGCTGGTGGCGTTGTTCAAGGAGCCGGAAGCGACGCAACTGGAAGCGTTGAAACAGCTTCTGCTGGAACTCACACAGTCAGACGCCTGGGCGCAATCCGGCGCGCACACCCTGCTGCTGCAGCATCGCTACCTGCTGCAAAGCACCACCGAATGGTTGCTCGGGGAAGAAATCGACGAGCTGACGATTGTCGAAGGCGGTTTGAAGTACCGGGTGGACCTGGGGCGCAAACAGAACACCGGCCTGTTCCTGGACATGCGTTACGGCCGCGATTGGGTACGGGCCAACGCCGAGGGCAAACGGGTGCTGAACCTGTTCGCCTACACCTGCGGCTTCTCCGTTGCCGCCATCGAGGGCGGCGCGACCCACGTGGTCAATCTCGACATGTCCAGCCCGGCCCTGAGCCGCGGTCGCGACAATCACCGGCTCAATGGGCATGACCTTGGCAAGGTGACCTTTCTTGGCCACGACCTGTTCAAGTCCTGGGGCAAAGTCATCGGCAAAGGCCCTTACGACCTGGTGATCATCGACCCGCCGTCGTTCCAGAAAGGCAGCTTCCTGTTGACCAAGGACTACCAGCGCGTGCTGCGCCGCCTGCCGGAATTGCTCGCTGAAAACGGCACCGTTCTGGCCTGCATGAACGACCCGGCCTTCGGTGCCGACTTCCTGATCGACGGCGTCACCCGCGAAGCGCCGAGCCTGCAATTCATCGAACGGCTGGAAAATCCGCCGGAATTTCCGGATGCCGATATCGAATGCGGGCTGAAGGCGTTGGTGTTCACACTGCAAAGCTGAAACACCGCCTTCGCCGGCAAGCCGGCGCCTGCAAAAGCGAAAGCGTCAGCGTGGCCGCAACACCAGGGCAAACAGCTCGCCATGTCCGTTCACATTGAGCTTGTGATAGAGATTGCGCCGATGCACTTTCACCGTCTCCGGCGAGATCCCCATGTGCTGGGCGATGGCCTTGCTGGAGAAGCCCTGGAGAATCAGGCGCGCGGTTTCGATTTCCCGTGCCGACAGGCGTGCATCGAAGCGGTCCAGCAAGGTCGCCAGATCACCGGCCACCGCCTCGCCGGCCGGCCCTTGCGGCGGCAACAGTTGCGTATGTCGACGCATGGCGGCCAGCACCCAATCGCGCACGCACAGCAGGCGACCCTGCTCCTGGAGGCTAAAGCGTGTGGAACGTCCCAGGGACAAACCGAGCACGGCGCCGTCGACGTTGAGCATGAACTGCAATTCGTCGCCACCAACCACCGAGCGGAAGTAACTCAGGTAGTACTCGCTCTGCTGGAACTGGTCGGGTGCCACCGAGTCGAGGCTGTGCAAGCCATCGGCGATGCCCGCGCACACCGCCAGGTAAAACGGATCGAGCAGGTACATGCCGGCGCGGTAATCCGCCAGTTCTTCATGCTCGTCGGCAGCGTCCCGCGAGTCGAAATCGATCAGCAGGCTGGGCACCCGTCCGGCCTGCATCACCGCGACCAGCGCGTTGTCCAGCGGCACCAGCAAACGCAGGGTGTCGACCAGCGCCCGCCAGAATCCCTCCTGGCCCACGGCGCCAAATACCCGCGCCAGCCCCTGGTGCAGCGGTAACTCTTTCAACAACGCGTCCACGCACTACCCCTTTCGAGTAACCCATGATGGGAATGGGTAACGGCCACCCCGGTCGATACGCTGCAGACTCCTGATTATCACCGGCCTGCAGCAGGCCAGGAGTGCCGCATCATGAGTGGTCACCGCTCGTATTTCAATCTGGGGCTTGGCGCCTGTCTGGCGATCTCGTTGTCGGCGGTCGCCGCCGATGGCGAGACCGTGCACGTGTACAACTGGTACGACTACATCGGCCCGAACACCCTGCATGACTTCAAGCGTGACACCGGTATCCAGCCGGTCTATGACACCTTCGACAGCGCCGAAATCCTGGAAGGAAAACTGCTGACCAGCCGCAGCGGCTACGACGTGGTGGCCAGCAACTTTAGCCTGCCGACCCTGATCAAGGCCGGCGCCCTCGCCCCGCTGCCACACGCCCGGATGCCGGATTTCACCAACATGGACGCGGATCTGATGGCGAAACTGGCCAACAATGATCCGGGCAACCAGTACGCCGTGCCGTACCTGTGGGGCACCAACGGCATCGGCTACAACGTCGACAAGGTCCGCGCCGCCCTGGGTGACAAGGCGCCGGTGGACTCCTGGGATCTGGTGTTCAAGGAAGAGAACCTGGCCAAACTCGGCCAGTGCGGCGTGGCGATGCTCGATTCGCCCTCGGAAATGCTGCCGGTCGCCCTGCACTACCTGGGTCTGCCGCCCAACAGCACCAACCCCGAGGACTACAAGAAGGCCGAAGCGCTGCTGCTCAAGCTGCGTCCGCACATCGCTTACTTCAATTCGTCGAAATTCATCAGCGATCTGTCCAACGGCAACATCTGCGTCGCGGTGGGCTGGTCCGGCGCGATGCTGGAGGCCAAGGCCACCGCCGAACAGGCCGGCAATGGCGTGAAGATCGCCTACAGCCTGCCCAAGGAAGGCGCGCCGGTGTGGTTCGACACCCTGGTGTTGCTCAAGGATGCCCCGCATCCGCAACAGGGGCTGGCGTTCATCGACTACCTGATGCGTGCCGACGTCATTGCCCCGGTCAGCAATCACCTCAACTACCCCAACGGCAACCGCAACGCGACGGCGCTGGTGGCCGAGGCAACCCGCAACAACCCTGCGGTCTACCCGTCGGCCGAGGCCCTGGCCACCCTGTTCACCCTGCAACCCTTGCCGCCGGCCACCGAACGGGTGCGCACGCGGATCTGGAGCAAGGTCAAGAACGGCCAGTAACCACACCACTAATCCTGTGGGAGCGAGCTCGCTCCCACAAGTGGATCACCGCTGTTAGTCAGACATTTTTAACCCACGAATTCGAAGATGAGTAAACCGATGAAACCACGTGCCCGCGACCTCAATATCCAGTTTGGCCAACTGCAACCCGGCCCACTCAATGCCATCACCGATGTCCCCGGTGTGCGCGTCGGCCACAGCAATGTGCGCGGCCGCAGTGCCAAGGGTCGTGACATCCTTACCGGTGTCACCGTGATCGAACCGCGTGCCGGCTCGACTAGCCTGCAACCGTGCTTTGCCGGCGTCCATGTGCTCAATGGCAATGGCGACGTAACCGGTCTGGAGTGGATCCGCGAGGCGGGTCTGCTGACCAGTCCGATCGCCTTCACCAACACCCATAGCCTGGGCGTGGTGCGGGATGCGCTGATCGTGCTGGACCGTGAGCAGCAACCGGACGACGGCCGGCTCTACTGGAACATGCCGGTGGTGCTGGAGACCTTCGACGGTTTGCTCAATGACATCAACGGCTTCCACGTGCAGGTCGAGCATGTGGCCCAAGCCCTGCGCTCAGCAGAGAGTGGCCCGGTGGCCGAGGGCAATGTCGGCGGTGGCAGCGGCATGATCTGCCATGAATTCAAGGGCGGCATCGGCACCGCTTCGCGACGGCTGAACAGTGCCCAGGGCGGCTGGACGGTCGGCGCCATCGTCCAGGCCAACCACGGCATTCGCGGAGAGTTGCGCGTCGATGGCTACCCGGTCGGGCGCTACATGGAACAGGTGGATTCGCCGTTCCTCAAGGCGTCGCTGCCGCATCCGGGCATGGGTTCGATCGTGGTGTGCCTGGCCACCGATGCACCGTTGCTGCCGCACCAGTGCACACGCCTGGCCCAGCGGGCCAGCCTCGGTTTGGCCCGTACCGGTGGTGGCAACGAAGACCATAGCGGTGACATCTTTATCGCCTTTTCCACCGGCAACCCGCACGTGCCACCCGCCGCCTACGAGAGCAAACGCGCGCCCACCACGGGCAACCTGAGCATGGTCAATAACGATCACATCAGCGAATTGTTCCTGGCGGCCACCGAAGCGGTGGAGGAAGCCATTATCAACGCCCTGCTGGCCGCCGACAGCGCCGAAGGCAATGGGCATGCCGTGCCGGGACTGGATCCGGAAGCGCTGCTCGACGCCCTGCAGCAGGCCGGATGGCCGGCCGCCGGGAAAACAAAAAGCTGACAATTATGAGGGGATTCGACTAGCGGTACTTGAGGTCGAACCCCCAACTTCCTACGATGAATCTGCGCAGCCGCTTGCTTGCCCAAGCCGTTGCGCAGGTGGTGAGTGTACTGAACCCCTATCAAGCTCACCGCCTGCTTCATGCGCATCTTGAGCCTCAATGGCTCCACTTCCTCCCCATCAAAGAGCTTTGAGGCTCTTTTTTAACTGCGCCACTTCCAGACCAGAAAAAGCCCGGCAAATGGCCGGGCTCTGTGCTGCCTGAAATCCGCCCCTTGTGGAAGCGGGCCGGCCCGCGATGGACGTCAACGATAACGCCGGACGTCTGAATGCCCGTGGTGTCCGTGCGTTTTTCGCGAGCAGGCTCGCTCCTACCGTTTCGATCGGGTCGTCAGACCAGGCGCAAGCGTGGGCCAATGGCCGGCACGGCGGCGTCCCCCAAGCGTTGGCGCACAAACTCGTTGGCCTTGCGCGTCAATTGGTCCAGGTGCCGGTCACGCTGTTTTTCCGCGTCGAGCATGGCGCGCTTGCCATGTTTTTGCAGCAGGTAGGTGTGAATCTGCCGCACTTCCAGAGAGCTGTAGATTGACGCCACATCCAGCAGCGCCATCAGGCCGTCGCTGCCGTGGTCGCGGGTGTTCATCAGCACCTGGGTAGCGCGCACACCCACGACCTGAAAGCCCATCGCTTCGAAGTACGGCACCTTGGCCACGGCGCAGGTCAGTTCGGCATGGGGGTAACGACCGACCATCTCCCGCAGCATTTTGCGCGCAACGCCCTGGCGCCGATGGCTGGCATCCACCGCCATATAGGCCACTCCGCATGCCTCGGGATCGTCCTTGACCGGCAAGTACAGCAAAAAGCCGATGACTTTGTCCGGATCGTCCAGATCGGTGGCGACCAGCAACTCCACATCAATCCCTTTCGCCCCGTTCAATGCTTCGAGATACAAGTGCACCTCATAGCCGATCGCATACTGGTAGACGTTGTACAACAGGTTGCTGGGCGGGATCGCAACCATGCTGATGTCGGTCAGGTTATCGACCACCATCTGCAGGATCTGGCTGTTGATGTGCTCGGGGCACGGGGTTTTGAAGTGGCTGATCTGGGGCATTGCGCGGGCTGACTCCGGGGGCTGGGGTGAAGCGTTGATCGCGGGGCTGCCTATCATAACGTGCCCGGGCGCCTTACTGGCCTGCGTTGATCGATCGGCTGGAGGCGTTGCGGTATCGGGGCTGACATGCTCAATCAGCCGCACGCCGCCCCCCCGCTTCCATTGCCACCCTGAATCAACTGATCTTGTTCACAGGCCGGTAATCACCCGATAAAAACACTCCTACCGGATTCTTGGGCCGATACGTGGCCACGGTCGTTACGCGCTGCTGCACGCTGTCATCGATGCATTCCTCGCCGAACGTTTTAGTGCCGACGGGCCGAAAATACCGGGCATTGAGCAAGCGGTAGGTTCCACCGAGGAAATCACTGTAGGAGTCGGTGATATCAGGCAGGGTTTTGGGTTGCCGGGGAATTTTCATCGGGTCCAGCTCCAACCCGCAGTCCATGGCCTTGTTGGCCATCCAGCGCAGCGGTATATCCGACAGGTTGTTATCGGCATAACCGCCTCCGACGTTGGCGTGGGCCCCACAGAACCACAGCTGCTCCATGACCTGATTGGGCTTGGCGATCGGGTCCCACAACGTGCACTCGTAATTTTCCCGATGTTCATCGATGGCCACGGCATGAAAGGCATTGCGCACAATCCCGCTGAGCTCCGTGTCGTGAAATTCGTAATATTTGTGGTTGAACCACTCGGCCGATTTGAACGGAACACCCAACGCCCCGACCGTGTCCCAGACGCCCAGGAAGTGGATTTCGATTTCCCGCGAGTAACTTTGTCGAAAGTACTGGGCGTTTTCGGTGTCGGCACTGGAGTCACGGGTGCGGTACAGGCTGTAGGCCTCATCGATACGATTGACGTGTCTTTTGGTCAGCAACCCGACGTTTCGAATCAGCCCCACCAGGCTACGCGCAGAATAGGCGCCACGACTGAAGCCGATGATGTACACCTGATCACCGTCTTCGTAGCTCTTGGCCAGGGCCAGGTAACCTTCCTTGATCTTCTTCGACAGGCCCACTCCGAAGGCGCCGCCTTCAAGTTTGTCGTACCAATCGGTGCCCACACCGGGGATATACACCGCCAGTTGGACCGTGCCGTCCTTGTGCGCGGGCAGGATCGCATCATGTAACTTAACGACGTTGGTGCTGGAGTCGCCGTCGATTTCCGGTGCCTGATCCGGCAGGTTCCAGGTGCCATCAAAGGCGATGATGATTTTTTTTGGCATGACTATCTCCCTTCAGTAACGGGCATTGCTTGATCGCTGCGTTGCGGCGCGACCATGCGAAACCGGATGTTGATGTCGTCGGAAACCACACCGCTGGCGAACTCCCCTTCGCCGATGTTGAAGTCACTGCGTTTAAGCGTTAACTGACCGTCGAAAATGCCGATGGCGTTCTCCGCCTTCAGCAGAACCGGCACCGCCACCTCCCGTGTTTGCCCCCGGAGCGTGAGGTGGCCGGTGATCTGATAGCGGTTGTTGCCCAGGTCTTTGGCGCCGATCGACTCAAAAATCGCCTGCGGATAAACCGCCGTATCGAACCAGGCGGTTTTCTTCAATTCGCTGTTGGCGTCGCTGCTGCCGGCATCGATGCTGTCGAGCTCGATGATCAACCTGGCATGGGCCGATTCGGGCCTGACCGTGTCGAAATAGAGGCTGCCTTCGAACCTGGAAAAGGTGCCATACACGCTCGCCCCCATCTGGTCATAGGTAAAGCTGATGGTACTGGCCGTGGTGTTGACATCGGCGTACTCCGCCGCCTCGGCGACGGGCTGGGCGCCCGCCGCGAAGAGGGCCGCCACGAGGGTGAAACGAGGGAATCGAAAGTTCATGGAACGCTCCGGGCCAGCGCCTCCTCAGGGGTTGAGGTGGCCAGCGCACGCCAGCCGGCAACAGATGGACTAAAGCAAAGAACGGCGCTTTATTCCACCTCACACCCGCTGTGGCGGATCGCCAGCATTCGCGATGCGCCAGACGTCAGGCGTATTCCGACATACCTACACCAACCGCTCAATCTTCCGGTGCTTCCACACCTGTTTGTAGTACAGCGTCTGCAACGCCAGCATCCCCAGGTACGCCAGCGGAAACGCCATCCACACCCCCGGCAGCCCGAACCGCGCATCCAGCAGGTACGCCGACGGCAACTGCACGCCGACTACGCACACAATGGAAATCCCCACCGGCACCATCACCGTGCCACTGGCGCGCATGATGCCGCCGATGACCGCCTGGAAGCCGAACACCAGCAAGCTCCAGAGCATGATGTGCAACAGGTGTTCGGCCATGCTTCGCGTCGCCTCTTCGGTGAGGAACAGGCCCAGCAACCAGTGCGACAGCACATAGCTCAACACCACCAGGCCGCCGGTCAGGCACAGGCTGATCATCAGCCCCGTGCGCAAAATCGAGCCGATGCGTTCAATGCGCCCTGCCCCAATCGCCTGCGCGCCGAGGATCGACGCCGCGATCGCAATCGACAGCGCCGGGAACTGCACGTAATTGACGATCTGCGTCACCGCGCCATACGCCGCCGTCGCCTGGGAACCGTGCTGGTTCACCAGCGCCAGGATCACCAGCTCCGACAGCGACAACACCACCATCTGCAACCCGGTAGGCAAGCCGATGCGCAGCACCTTGCCAAGGATCGCCCAGTCCAGCTTCATCGCCGCGAATAACTCCCGGTCGGGCGCCAACGGATGCCCCCTGCGAATCAGGCGCCACGCCAGCCAGCCCATCGCCGCCAGGTTACTGACCAACCCGGCAAACGCCGCACTCTGAATCCCCATCGGCGGCAACCCCACCCAGCCGCGAATCAACGCCGGCGTCAGCGCCAACCCGATACAGGTCGAGACCACCAGCGCCAGCAGCGGCGACAAGGTATCGCTCACCCCGCGCAGCAACTGGGTGAACAGCACGAACACCAGCAGCGTCGGCATGAACCACAACATCACATGGGCATACGCCACCGCATCGTCCAGCACATCCGCTGGCGTCCCCAACCCCACCAGCGACGCCCGCGCAAACACACTCCCCACCACTGCCGCGACCAGACCGATCAACAAGCCCAACAACAAGGTCGACCCGGCGATGGCCTTCACCAAATGCTTCTCCCGTGCGCCCCAGGCCTGCCCGATCAACACCCCCGCCCCCGCGCCGAGGCCGATGATCAGGGCGATGAAGAAAAACACGATGGGGAACATGCCGGACACGGCGGCCAGGGCCTGAGTGCCGAGCATTTGGCCGATGTAAATGCTGTTGACGGTGCCGGACATGGCCTGAAGGAAATTCGACAGGACCATGGGGGCGAGAAACAGGAGGTAGGTTTTCCAGAGGGGGCGTTGGGGTTGGGCGGGGGTTTGCATGGGGTGGAGGTCCATCTCGACGGCGTGAGGATTGATAGGGATAGCTTCGGTGAGTTACGAGCCAGGGGCAATGAACATTTGAGGGTTGGGTTTGGATTTCTGGCGTGGGGGGCGAAAGGTCTGAGGTTTCGTCGTCGTGGGTCCTACAAAAAGCTCGGAATGGCTCACCTACCGCGTGGATTCCATGCCGTTTGTAGTCTGCGCCGTCACCCAAATGGCGATTCGGGTTTGGCGACCAGACAACAGACGGACGTTGGTTTGGGCCAAAAAAGCAGGCCGTCGTTGCGGGTCGCCAGGGTGAAAATGGCTCCGGTTCTTGAACAAGGCCAAGTATCTGCATAGTCTGGCCGGGCGTTTCCATCAATAGCCATTGGCGCCTATTGATCGTCGACTGGGAAGTGGGGCTGCGATCGACCTGTGCTCGAGGTATCGACCTACTGTTATGAGGGACGACCGTTCAATGAGGAAACATGCATTCAGCAAAGATGAACTCAAGCAAGTGGCAGTCCAGACCGATGCTGCTGATGTGCCTTCTTTATCTGCTGGCTCCTAGCACCGTCGCTGCGCTGGAAACGCGTGAGACGATGACGATCCTGGCAGAGGATGCAGCCCCGCCATGGTCGGAGCATGACGGCACGGGTTACGCCAATGACGTAGTGGTCGCCGCCTTCAAGGAAATGGCGGTCGACGTTCAGCTCAAAGTCGTACCCTACGCCCGTTGCAAGTACATGGTGCTCAATGGCACGAACATGGCTTGCTTCAACATGAGTTGGTCGCCCGAATTCGAGGGCAAGGTCAAACTGGCCGCGCAACCCATCTATACGGTTAACAATGACATTTTCGAACAGGTGAACGCGCCCTTGCCCAAGCCAAGCAAAGGCACATGCACCTTGCCGCCCGGCACGGTAGTGGGCTCGGTCAGAGATTACGAGTACTCGACCCAAGCCACAGCGCTACGGTCCGCGGGAATAGTGTTCGAGAGCGCCGAATCTGATGGGCAGAACCTTCAGAAGCTCGCTGCTCGCCGCCTGTCTGCCGCCTTGATAGTGACCAGTGACCTGGAAGCAAAAGAGCAGAAGGCCAAACTGGCGGGCACAGAAGACGCTGTTCGGTTTGCCTTCAGCTGTGGAGTGGTAACCGCGACCATAGGCTTCAGCCTGAGCCACCCTGACGGATTGCGGGCGTTGAAGATCTATGAGGAAGGCTATCGGCGCATACAGGCAAACGGCGTGCTCAAGCAAATCCATATCCGCAGGTTCCCCTCGCAACCTGTCGTTGATTGATGACGGGAAAATGGGGGCGGATCTATTTCTTCACTGCACTAAATAAAGTCGTCACCATTTTTCCCCCTGATTCCCTAAACCTATCTGATTGACTGCATTTGACCGTTTGCTGCGCGTCGCGAGAATCGGAAACGCCCCTTATCTGCCGGTCAGCATTGGCTAAAATTGACTGTCTCTGCCAATCATGGTTACCAAGCGTGCCGGTCAAATGCAAACAGGCAGCCACGTGGATAACAACTTCGCAGTGTCCCTCAAAAGGCACCTTAGGCAGACACATCACTATCCCTCAGTCTCAGCTAAGTATTGCCTTGTATCTTTTCTTTCACGCAAGTACAGCCTCGCTTGTCCTGGTCAAAAATCGGGGGGGACAACGTTATCCGTTATACCGCCGCTGGCGGGCGAGTCGACTAGAGGGTCGGGTTGGCGCAGGGGAACCGGTGAAGCAAGGGCTTGGCTCGCGATGTGGATTATGTGTTTCGGCCTGGTTAAAAAGGCATGTTCTTTAAGTTTTGTTAATTTTTCATGAGTGGCCCTTAAACCATAGACTTCGACATTGGAAGTAAATCAATCTCGGCTGAGCGCATGGGCATCACCACGTCAAAACATTAATCAGGACTGGCATTGGCAGTGCGCGCAACTCATATGTACCTCATAAAAATCAACGGAATTTCTTGAGTGCAAACTCGTGTTTTGCATCATTAAAATGGCATAGCTAGCAAAATGAAAAAGAAAAGAACCAATCATGGTAATGACGCGATCATAGTTAATATTTTGGATGGAACTGAACTTAGGTATTGGACTGAAAAATTGGGATGTACAAGGGATGAGATTCGATCAGATGTCAAACAGTCGGGTGATTCGTTGACCGCAGTCCAGCAGCATCTTGCCTTGGCGCATAGCTTGCCCTGAAACTAAATATACGCTCCCGCAAACAATTTGTTTTCAAGGTTCATGGCGAAGTGACACGAAGAATAAATGGCCATGCGATGTTTTGCTCCAGTTCCAAATCAATGATCGAGTGTACTCAGCGCCAATAGCGATTCTTGTTAAATAGCGTTTTTATTTTGTTTTAACGGTTTTTTGACCTTTTCGCTGCGCAACCTGCGCCCGCCCATAACATCGCGGTACAGCTTGCTGGTTGTCTCCATGCACTCATGGCTGATTCCTCTGCGTGATACCCATATACCCTCACCTCATCAGGAGCGTGTTTTCTTAATGAGCACCCATATCAATCTGAACAAGCTGCCGGAAATAACCCTGGCTTTCTGGGTTATGAAAATCTGTGCCACCACCCTCGGCGAAACCGCCGGTGATCTGCTGTCAATGACCCTGAATGTAGGCTACGCCATGAGTTCGTTGATCCTGATCAGCGCCTTTCTGGTGACGCTTGGTTTGCAGCTGTTTTCCAAGAATCATAATCCGGTGCTGTACTGGATCGTGATTCTTTCCACCAGTACCGCGGGCACGACAATGTCGGACTTTATGGACCGCACCCTCGGCTTGGGCTATGCCTCGGGCTCGCTGATTCTGATCAGCCTGTTGATCACGATTTTCGCGGTTTGGCGCCTGAGCGAAAAAAGCCTGTCGGTAGACAGCATCCACACCACTAGGGGCGAGTTGTTCTACTGGGCCGCCATTCTGATTTCCAACACTCTGGGTACGGCGCTAGGTGACTATTTGGCGGATGACTCCGGCCTGGGCTTTGCCGGTGGCGCACTGCTGATTGGTTCGGCGATCATCGCCGTGGTGCTGGCCAGGTTTTACACCCGTATCTCCGGTGTACTGCTGTTCTGGATGGCATTTGTCCTCACCCGTCCGTTCGGTGCGACCCTCGGCGACTTCCTGACCAAGCCCCATGAAAAAGGCGGCCTGGACTTTGGCACCGTAGGTTCCTCGTTGGTACTTGCCGCGGTCTTGGTAGTCCTGGTGGCCTTCGCCGCAAAAGCCCGCCGAGTGGAAGAAGTGTACGGTTAACGCCCAGTATGCGTAGACCGTTACCGGGTGAGAGGCTATAGCGATAACTTTACCTTGGTAACTGACCAGAGAGCCCGCAAACGCGGGCTTTCTGCTTTCTGCGTCAATTGGCGCAGCACATGTCTGCAAGTTGTACGGGTGCCCCTCATGACACTGGCAGCGTCTGAACGAACCCTCATTTTTAGGACATTGAATGACTGCATTTGGCCGGTTTCGGGCCGGCGAAAGATCAATGGCGGCTGCCAGCAGGCATCGGACACCCGCTGCGCTGGTCGTGTCTCGAAGTGCATCGTTGATCGAGTAAAGCCAACGCGCATGAGGTCTGCGATAATGACGACCACTGCGGCGCGATGGCATATCGATTGCTCGTGCCACCATCCGCTATTCGGGTTTGGAGGATTCCATGCGTGACATTATTGACGGCTTTCTGCGCTTTCAGCGCGAGGTTTATCCGCAACGCGTCGAGCTTTTCAAGCAGCTCGCGACGACACAAAATCCGAAGGCGTTATTCGTCACCTGCTCAGACAGTCGTGTTGTGCCCGAACTCCTTACACAGCGCGAACCGGGCGAATTGTTCGTGATTCGCAACGCCGGCAACATTGTGCCGTCGTATGGTCCAGAACCCGGCGGCGTCTCGGCCACCGTCGAATATGCGGTCGCAGTACTCGGCGTACAGGACATCGTGATCTGCGGTCACTCAGACTGCGGAGCGATGGGCGCGATTTCACGCTGCACGTGTCTGGATCATCTTCCGGCGGTTGCTAACTGGCTACGTCACTCGGACGCCGCGAAAGCGATTAACGCGGCGCATGAGTTCGACACGCCCCGCGCGAAACTCGATGGCCTCGTGCGCGAGAACGTGATCGCGCAACTGGCGAATCTGCGTACGCATCCATCGGTGGCTCTCGCGCTCGAGCAGGGGCGCATGAATCTGCACGGCTGGGTCTACGACATCGAGGCGGGGTGCATCGATGCGCTGGATGGCGCGACACGACAGTTCGTTTCACTTGCTGACTCGCCGACCACCGTGGCGATCGCTGCGCGCAACGGCAGACAGATGTAATGGCGACAGACAAGTGAGGGTGGCCGCATGACTGCCGGTCCTTCGTGAATGTCTGTTTTAAACCAATAGCTGCCCTTCATGATCGGCAGCTATTGGCGACAAGCAGCACCTGCCGACACCAACCTGCAGCGAGTGTCGGCAATAGGTCGCACTACTTCGAAACCACCAGCGCCGGTGGCTGCCAGCTGCCTTCGCCAGCGGGAAGAATCGAAGGCGGTGCGGTCTTCGGCCAGTAGAGACGCATCACCAGATAGACCGTATCGTCAGGCGCCGGCAGCCAGTTGCTTTCCTTTGCCTTGCCGGGGGAGTTCTTCTGGATGTACAGCGTCAGTGAGCCATCCGCGTTTTTCTTCATGGCCGACAGCATCGGCGAATTGATCAGGTAACGGTTGAGCGGGTTGTTGATCAGCAACTGGCTCTTGCCGTCGTACAGGGTCACCGACCAAAAGGCATTCACTGGCGGCAGCTTGCCCGCCGGGAAGGTCAGCGTGTAATTGCGCTTGCTGGTATCCAGCGTCTGGCCTTTACCGTCGGTGCGGGTATAGGGGTACATCGCCTCAACGGCGTCATTGCCGTAAAGGCCGCCCTTCGCGGCGCCGGCACGCATCAGCCAGTCGCCCTTGTAGAACGCCTGGTCGCCAAAGAACGCGCCGACGTTCCAGCCGTTGATGTTTTTCATGCCGCTGGAGAGAAACTTGTCGACCTTCTCATCGCCAGCTTTCATCCCCAACAAGACCACCGCCTTGTGTTCGAGCGAGAGGTCTTTGAATTCGAAGCGCCGGCCGGGGCCTACGCCGATGCTGGCCAGCTTCGACCGAATCGCCTTGTCGTCGGCCGATGGCGGCACATACTCCAACGCGGCCGACAGGTACTCGAAGAAATTGTCCTTGATACCAGCCGTGGTGGCCGGTACGAAATCAATCTTCGGGGCCGCGAGCGGCGCTGGTTGATGGAGGAAGGCTGAAAGCGGCTGGACCTTGTAACCCGCCTGAACCTTCTCGACATTGGGCATGTCGGCTGGATTGAACAACTGGGTCCGGATCAGCGTCAGTGAGAAGGGAGTCGTGGAGTTGAACACTTTATCGATGCCAGGCGGTGTCGCCCCTTTCCAATCGGGGCCTGCAATCAGATAGCTCCCGGGGGCACTTGCAGTTGCCCGGCTGCCGATGTAGCCGTAGTTATAGGTGTTGCCGTCGATTAGCTGCACCGAGTAGTAGCGCTTTTTGGAGACTGCCGGCACGGTGATCACGAGAGGCTCTGCGCGCAGGTCGGCCCAGAGTATCGAGTAGGGGGTGTCACTGTTTGGCGTGATGACGGCGGTATCAGCGGGTGTCGCGACCCGATGCTCGTTATGCAGTTGATTGAAGGGGGCCTTGAACTGGCTGGATTTGGTGTCCACCGCGAACTCGTTCATCACGGCGTAGTTCATGACCAGCGGCAAGCCGTAAATAAAGCCTTCCTCGGCGATCGCCTTGGTTTGCTCGAGGCTCGGCGCGGGTACGCCCTTGGCCACGTCCGCCTTGTCTGCCTGTGCGATGGGGTCGTTCTTGCTCGCACACCCCATGAAAAACGTTGAACCCACCACGACGAGTGCCGCAGCTATTGTCCAGCCCCGGTTAGACTTCCTGTTCATTTTCACCTCGTTTGTTCTGAGCAACGTTTTGCTGTCGACTGGCATGCACCACCCAGACCGCGCCCCAACTGAAACTCTGGCTGTCTCTTTACCTGGCGACTGAGTAACTCCTGCGGCGAAGCGCCAACTCACCCGCCCCGGGAGTGTAGATCACAATAAGCCAGCATCCCCTTGCACAGCCAAGATCGTGCCCGTTATCTGTACGCCTTGTCGCCAGGCCCCATACGAGAGGATGTTCAAATTCCGTTAGGTCACACGCACTACATAAATCCGCCCCCATTTCAGTCATTTGAGATGGCCACGCTGGTTGACCGGCATGACATGAAAATCCCGGTCTAGTGCTTGGATATTAGATTATGCGCGGGACTCGTAAGGAATGAGGGCTACCAGATCAGTATCGCCGACGTCGACACCACCTTGTGACAGCAAAGTCGTAGCTTGGCCTCGGTGATGAGTCTGGTGGTTGAAGAAATGCATGACCAAGCCATAAAAGCACTTGTCAGCGGGAGCTCCTTTCATGCTTGTGTAATTGAGGGTGTAATCTAAATCTGACTCGGTAATGGAGCGAGACCACTCGACAATTAACTGATCGAGCCAAACGCGATATGTCGAAAGTTCTCGGATATTTGAGAGCAGTAACTGGTCGAGGCTTTGGGGGTCAGGAAGCTGTCGAATCGGCTCCAGAGCCAAGTAATTCGCTGGGTGCTGGGCAAATCGCTTCAGCCAGATTGTGTCCCCGACCACCAGGTGGTTTAACGTCCCGAGAATAGAACCAAAGTATGCTTTCCTGTCCACTGACAGCTCTTCATCTGTCAGACTTCTGGCCGCTTCATAAACCTTTGCGTTCATCCAGTCGTTATAGATCGCCATCAGGCAGATATGGTCGATGCGGCCCATCGTGTTCATCCTTTGAATGAGTACTTGACAAGCGATCCACGCTCATTTGGGGGCCATTCTAGAGCAGGGCTTTTTAAATCGCCCCTGATTTCGCAGGCACATTGAGTGTGCGAACTGCCGGGCGGGCCCCTGCAGAATATTGGATTTATCGGTTTTTTTTCGGCATATCGGTAGTTACGACCCTGACATCTGCTCAGGACTCCCGGCCATTCTGACGGCAAGGCTTTTATCGACTGCGCACTCCGCCGGGTGATGACACACCTCTCTGTATTACTCAACGGAATCATTAAGTTATTGAGTAGTCATACCCTGGGTTAAACGCTGTCCGAATGAAATTTTCGGGCAGCCACCGTCTCATCCCCTGACCTTTAGGACATGCAAATGAATCGCGCAGTAATGATGATCCTGGCCATTTCCAGCTCGCTCTTGCTGGCAGGCTGCGGCCCTCACTGGGATGATGGAGAAAGGTATGGCCGATATCATGATCATCGCCACGGATATGACCAAAGGGATGACTATGATCAGGGTTATGACCATCGCGACCATGACCGCGATGGCCGTCATTATCGTTATCGCGATCGTGACGACAGAGACGACTGATACATCCATCGAAAATGGGAACGGATCTATTTTTTCCTATATAAATCTGAGAATCATCTGGCCGGCCTCCCCATCTCACGGAGGTGGCGCAAAATTCAAGGTGCGAACTTAGACTTTTGCTGTGAGGAGGCCGTGATGAAATTCTGTGGCATAGACCTGCATTCGAACAACAGCGTTGTTGTGGTTACCGACGAAACGGACCGAGTTTTGATCAGCCGACGCTGCCCCAATGAGCTGACGCAAATCCTCCCGTTACTCGAACCACATCGTAGAGAATTGCTCGGCGTCGTGGTCGAGTCTACGTACAACTGGTATTGGCTGGTCGACGGCCTGAAGGCGGCAGGCTTCGAGGTAAAACTGGCCAACCCGGTGGCGATGCAACGCTACAACGGTTTAAAGCATTCCGACGATAAGGATGATGCAGCGTTCCTGGCGCATTTACTGAGGCTGGGGATATTGCCCACTGGCTATATCCATCCGCCACAAGAGCGAGCGCTGCGCGATCTGGCACGTAAACGGATTCAATTGGTACGCAACAGGACACAGCACATTCTGGCCGCTGAAAACATCATGGCGCGTCAGTCTGGCCACCGCCTGACCTGTAATGAAGTCAAAAGCCTGTCAGCCACCTCCGTGGACAGGCTGGGCCTGTCCACGGAGGTGGCTTTGGCGATGAAAGCCAATGTCGCCATTGTCCAGGCATTACAGACTCAAATTGATGTTCTCGAGGAGCGATTGCTGCATGAAGTCAGCCTGCGCCCCGAGTTCTGTTTATTGAAAACAATGCCTGGAGTTGGCGAAGTCTTGGCCACGGTCATCATGTTGGAAACCGGCGATATCGAGCGCTTTGCCGATGTCGGCAACTTCGCCTCTTATGCCCGCTGCGTAAAGAGTGCGCATTACTCCAACGGCAAGAAAAAGGGCGAAGGTAACACCAAGAACGGGAACGCTTACTTGATCTGGGCCTTTATCGAAGCGGCCAATTTTGCGCGACGCTTCAGTGCGGACGCCAAACGCTTTTTTGAGAAAAAGAAAGCCAAGACCAACGCCGTGGTCGCTACCAAAGCACTGGCGCACAAACTGGCGCGGGCGAGTTACCACATTTTGAAGGAGAAACAGCCTTTTGATGCCAAGCGCTGTTTCGCCTGAAGGGCGAGTTAAGGTGATGGCCGATCAACCAAAAAGGGACTGGCGTAAGCCATAAAATCTGAGTGGCGGCCGGCTGTCACCGCCTGAGTGTGTTGTAACCGGGTCGTCTGCCAAATGAGCCCGTCGAGACTGGACGTGCTTTTGCACGAACCACAGATCTGTGACATCTTTTTGGACATTTGGCGGCACCAACGTTTCTCTGGGGCAGTTGACTGCCAGGGCGGTGCTGGGTGTATCGCTACCGCTTGATCCACATGGGTGTCAGGCACGACTCGGTCGTAGCCAGCGATGAGGAAACGGATACGACGGGTTCAACCAGTCGGGTTTAGTGATAGGAGAAAACCCCGCAGCAAGAGCTGCAGGGCAAGTTGGCTTTTAGCCTTGACTCGAGACCGGCTAATGGGCGTCCCCATTATTCTGAGCTTAGTTAACCTGTCTGGCATCGGGAAACTTCCACGCGTCACTGAGAACCTCCGCTTTTGGCCGATACAATCGCACGGTGCAAATCCAGCCTTTCATGGTCGACAAGCAATTGGCGGTCTTCAAGTCACAGCCACCGAACTGAATGGTGATCGAACCTCCATTCGATTTTTTCGCCGTCAGATTGTTCAGCGTAAATTCATGATCCTGACCGCGATTTTCATGGCGCTTTCAGTGTCGTCGTTGAGCCTGTATGCCGCGCTGGCCTCACGCGCCAAGGGCCTGCTGGTAGGACCCGAGTTGTCCCGCTGGGTTAGCCGGGTGGTGGAGGTCACATTCATCGGGTTTGGCGCTGCGCCTCTCGCTATACGCCGGCAGACGGCCTGAGACTTGAGTATCGGCAGAGGCTTCCAGATGCAGATTTACCGAACCTGCCGCCCCCTCATTCCAACAACGAAACCCATCGCGGCTCAATCGCGCCCTTTTCCACTTCCAGCAACGCCAACGTCACCGGCAACTTGAACCGTCGCGGCCCTGCAACGTCCACAATAGAACGGCAAGCGCGGGACGTCAGCAAACCGGATCTGCGTCTGATTCGGCAGGAAAAGCCAGACCCGACAATAGAAACACTTCACAAGTGAATGCCTGCCTGGATTACGCAAGGTAACTTTGGCAGGCACTTCTCGCAGAAGACCAGACTTAGAGCAAGTCCGCAGGCTGCATTGTGAGAATGATCTTCCCGACGTTTTCGGACGACTCCATCCTGCGATGGGCATCTGCGGCGCGTGACAGGGGGAAGGTACTGTCGACTACCGGCTCCAGGCATCCTCCCCCTTCGAACCGTTCAAGCCAATGCTCGCGGAATCGCTTGATCATGTCGTGCTTCTCCGGCGGGGTACGGGATTTCATGACCGTGCCGATGATTTGCAAGTGACGGTAGAGAATATGCTCCAGCTCCAGGGCGACCTTCCCGCCACCGCCAAGGATGCCAACCTGGATCAGCCGCCCGCCGTTAGCGAGTGACGCCAGGTTGCGGGCGAAGTAAGGTTCGCCGACGAAATCGATGATGACATCGACACCCCGGCCATCGGTTTTGCTGGCGATGACTTCGGCGAAATCACTGTTCTTGTAGTCGATGGCAACATCGGCACCCAAATGCTCGACGCGGGATAACTTGCTGCCATCGGTTGTCGCATAAACCGTCGCACCTGTGGCGTAAGCGAGCTGCACCGCAGCGGAGCCAACACCACCCGCGGCGGCATGAATCAAGACCGAGTCACCTGGCTTGAGTCGAGCCAGATGCATCAGCGCCTCATGAGCGGTGACAAACACCTCGGGAATCGCCGCCGCGTGCACGTAATCCAGTTGAGCAGGAATTGGCATGGCCATGCGGTAGTCAATGCGTGCCAGCTCGGCATACGCCCCGCCACCCACCACGCCCATCACCCGATCCCCCACTTCGAAACCAACGACGGCATTGCCTTTTTCGATGACCTCGCCTGCGATCTCAAGCCCGATGATGGGCGAATCTCCGAAATCAGGACGCCCGTAGCCACCGGTGCGATGCGTCAGATCCGCGCGATTGACACCGGCCGCATAGACCCGCACCAGCAAGTCGGCAGGGCGTACTAGCGGGTCGGGAACATCGCTCAACTTCAGTACGTCGGGGTTGCCGAATTCTTCAATGGTGATGGCTTTCATGGTTGCTTCGCCTGCGATTGAGTGAATGTGGCATTGGCAATGGCGGACGCGGTGATGGCGGCCGGGAAACCTGCATAGAACGCCAGGTGGGTGATCGCTGCGGATATTTCGTCATGGGTGACCCCATTGCTGACCGCGCGCCGCAGGTGCGCAGGCAGCTCTTCGGAGTGACCACCGGCAATCAATGCAGCCACCGTTATCAGGCTGCGGTCACGTGGAGACAGTGCCGGATCGCTCCAGATTTGCGGATAGAGCGTAGCGTCGACGAACTGCGCCAGCTTTGGGGTGAACGCTCTGGCCGCTTCACGAGGGCTGCTGAAATTGATGTTCGACATTTCGGGCGTCCTTAAATCTGGCTGATGAATTTGTTGGTCAGATAGTGTTCGATGCCTTCAATGCCGCCCTCTGAGCCATGACCGCTCTCCTTCATGCCGCCAAAGGGAAGCTCAGTAGCAACAATTCGGTATTGATTGATCCCGATCATTCCGGCCTCGAGGCCATCTGCGACGTCAATGGCGGTCCGGGCGTTGGCGGTAAAGGCGTAGGCAGACAACCCGTAGGGAAGGCGGTTGGCCTCTTCCAGGCCGTCGGCCAACGTATCGAAGGGCATCAAAATCGCGATCGGGCCGAAGGGTTCTTCATGCATGACCCGAGCGTCCATGGGCACATCAGCCAAAACGGTGGGCTGGAAGAAAAAGCCTTGTCCTGGCAGGCATTCGCCACCGGCAAGCACCCGCGCGCCTTTCTCGACGGCGTCAGCCACCAGTTCTTCCATCTTTGACAATTGCCTTGGGTTGGCGAGTGGCCCGACCTGAGTATCGGGATGCAGGCCGTTGCCGATTCTCAGGGCGTTGGTTGCCGCAACAAAGTGATCAGTGAACGCCTGATAAGCACCACGCTGGATCAGGAAGCGTGTTGACGAGATACAGACTTGCCCTGTCCCCCGGAACCGATTCGCCACGCCTTCCACTGCCGCCCTTTCAATGTCGGCGTCTTCAAACACCAGCACAGGGCCGTGGCCACCCAGTTCCAAAGTGATTGGCTTGACGCCTGCGGCTGCCCTGGTCGACAGCAGTCGCCCAATTGGTACGGAACCGGTAAAGGTCACCTTGCGAATGATCGGCGAGGCAATCAGGTGGCTGGAGACTTGATCGGGCACACCGAAAACGACTTGCAAAACGCCTTTGGGCAAGCCCGCATCATCAAGGGCGCGAGCAAGGGCCAGCGCCGTGGAAGGGCTCTCTTCACCGGGTTTGAGAATGACGCTGCAACCTGCCGCCAAAGCAGCTGACAACTTGCGAGCCGGAGTAATGGCCGGAAAGTTCCAGGGCGTGAAGGCTGCGACCGGGCCGATAGGCTGGCGCTTCACCAGTTGCAACACGCCTGGGCGGTTGGCCGGCACGACGCGGCCATCGATGCGGCGGGCGCTTTCGGCGAACCATTCAAAATACTCTGCTGCACGCGTGACCTCGTCCATGCTTTCGCCAAGGGGTTTGCCCTCCTCCAGCGTCATCTGGGATGCGATGTGCGGCGCTCGCTCCAGGATAAGATCAGCGGCACGTTTGAGAATTTTTGCGCGTTGATCCGGCACCGTCTGGCGCCACGTCTGGAAGCTGAGCCGGGCGACTTCAAGGGCGTGGTCAAGGTCGGCTGAAGTGGCCAGCGGCACACGTCCGATTTCACTTGCTGTAGCTGGGTTTATGACGGCTGCGGTGTCGCGCCCTTCAGCGCTGATCCACTCACCCCCAATGAAAAGATAGAGCGCGTCGTATGGCGTATTCATCGATGTGGCCTTCACTTGATTGTCAGGAATCGGGCCGAAGCGCGTTGCGTAAATCCTCGCTTCGGTGGTTTACGACAGAGCCGGTTCAGGCGGCCCGTGCAATCAAGTCTATGGAGGGCGACAGGTTTGATTTAGATAGCCACGAGGGAATCATTGTTGTGTGCAGAGGGAAGATCACGCGCCGTCGTCGAGTTGTGTCCTCAACATTCAACGTCCATGATGCGGGGTCGGTGGGTGGTGGCGTTGCGCTCACGAGCACTGAACAGCCTCAGTGGATTTTCTCTGTAATTTGAGCGTTAAACCGGTAGAAAAGGACGGTAGGGATGGACAAATTTTCAAATATGTCTGTGTTCGTAAAAGTCGTTGAGATGGGCACCTTCACTGCAGTGGCCAACCATCTGGACTCGACGGTCGGCAATGTGTCCCGTGCCGTCTCTGCGCTCGAAACAATGCTCGATGCCCGCCTGCTGCAAAGGTCCACTCGCCGCCTTTCCGTGACTGACGCCGGTCGACGATTTTACGAGCGCTGTACGGCAATCCTGGCCGACCTCGAAAACGCTGAAGCCGAAGCAAGTGATTCGATCCTGGAACCCATGGGCACGCTACGGGTGCATAGCGTGCCCGGCCTTGCGCGTCATCTGGTGACCAGCGCCGTCCTTGAGTACCGCAAGGAGTTTCCGGCAGTCACAGTAGATTTGCTGCTATCCCAACGGATGCCGAACCTGCTGGAAGACCAACTGGATGTTTCAATTCTGATTGCCAGAACGCTGCCGGATTCAGCGTACGTCAGTCAAAAGATTGGGGTCAGTCATTGCGTGCTGGTCGCGTCCCCTGCCTACCTGGCACAACATGCACCGCCGGCGACGCCTGAAGACCTCAACGATCATCAGTGCCTGTTGCTGGGAACCGTTGATTACGCACGGGATGAATGGCAACTGAGAAGCAAATCCGGCACCGCCACTTTCGTACCCACCGGGCCGAGCTTTAGCGTAAATGATATGGATGCAATGGCAGTCGCCGTTCGATCCGGAGCGGGGATTGGCTTATTGGCCGGATTCTCGGCCATCGACGATCTGCGCTCGGGAAAACTCGTGCGTGTTTTGCCGGAGTACCATACCTACGAGCGCAATGTTTATGCCGTTTACACGTCCCGACAGTTTGTCGATGCGAAGATAACCCGCTTCATAGAAACGCTAAAAGCACGGGTAGGTAGCCAATTGGCAGACACTGCAAGAGAGCTTATCGGTAGGTAACCGGCTCGAGACACTCGGGAAAGGCAGACCCTGAATAACACATCAGCCGTTTCACAATTTATTTCAGCAAAGGGAGTGACTCACATGGACGTTTCCAATCAATTGCAACCCTCAGAATGCGCCGGAATGGAGGACATCAGACGCGAGATCGATGCCCTCGACCGGGCCGTCATCAAGCTGTTGGGCAAGCGTTTCCAGTACGTGCTTGCGGCTTCGAAATTCAAGACCTCGGCGGCCTCGGTGCGGGCCCAGGAGCGATTCAATGCCATGCTCGCGACCCGCCGCGAATGGGCAGAGGCCGAAGGCCTGAGCCCGGATGCGATCGAAAAGTTGTATAGCGACTTGGTTAACCATTTCATTGCCGAAGAGATGAAACACTGGTCGGCGCAATTGCCCACTACGTAATCCCGGATTATCGAATACCCAGCCTAGCGCACCGGGCGTGTCTCCGTGGTGCACCAGGTTGTGTGAAAACGCGGGCTGCCTGATGGCGCCCGCTTCGTTGGCAATCGGGCACCTGCGACGCCCTCGGGTTTTTCGCGAGCAGGCTCGCTCCTACAGGGGTATTGACCTGGGCGCGGCGTTGTCACTTCGACGCGTTGCGCGGATCATCATGGCTATCGATGTATTCAAGCCCCAGCGGCCCCGTTCCGTAGACTTGCGAGATGTACTCCCCTGATTTCGCCCAATGAAAGTGCGGCGTATTGGCCGGGAGTATCACCACACTCCCCGGACCATAGGCCACCAGTTTGTCTGGATCGAAAACAGTGCCAAAGCCGATGTAGAACACACCGGACATGACGGTGTAGATACGATCTTCCGGATGGGTATGGGGCATTAATTTGATGCCATTGGGCACTTTGACTCGCACTACATAAGGTGCAGGTTTACTGGGGTCGCCGGCGATTACAGCGAGTTTCACTTCTTTCGGGAAAGCCGGAAAGTTGCGCCATTCCACGTCTTCATTATGCAAGGCACCGACTTTATCGAGTGGCAAGGGTTGGGCCTGGGCGAGTGGCATTGCCGCGCTTGCGACAAGCAGGGCCGCCAGCCCCGCCGTTTTGATCATGCTCTGAATCATGAGAGGCACCTTAACTGCGCAGAAGACAACATCGTCAGGCGGACTCTATTTCTGATTGGCTTTACTGATAACGGCATGATCGCGAATTACAGTTGATACCCAATGTAATCAATGTGCCGCTGCATAGGCTTCGCCTCTTCATCACGCTCACCAGCGGTGTTCTGCTCGCCCTATCAATCCCGTCGATGTTCACAATCACCTCAATGAAGTTCTCTTAAAAATACCGCGGCGTAACATGGGCTCCATACCAAACAAACAACACCCCGGAGCACACGATCATGAAACGCCAAACCATCCTCAGCATCGCATTCTCGATCTTCGCCGTTAACGCTTTTGCCGCGACCTCTGTACAGCCTGTTGTCGCTGAAGGTGGCTCGGATCGCCTGATCGAAAACCGCGTCGCCGCCGATGGTTCGGACCGCCTGCAAGGCAACACCGTCGCCGCTGATGGCTCCGACCGCCTGCAAGGCAACACCGTCGCTGCCGATGGCTCCGACCGCCTGCAAGGCAACACTGTCGCTGCCGATGGCTCCGACCGCCTGCAAGGCAACACCGTCGCTGCCGATGGCTCCGACCGTCTGCAAGGCAACACCGTCGCTGCCGATGGTTCCGACCGCCTGCAAGGCAACACCGTCGCTGCCGATGGCTCCGACCGCCTGCAAGGCAACACCGTCGCTGCCGATGGCTCCGACCGCCTGCAAGGCAACACCGTCGCTGCCGATGGCTCCGACCGCCTGCAAGGCAACACCGTCGCTGCCGATGGCTCCGACCGCCTGCAAGGCAACACCGTCGCTGCCGATGGCTCCGACCGCCTGCAAGGCAACACCGTCGCCTGAAAACATCGTCTCACCGCAATATCCGCAAAAAACCCGGCCTGATCAGCCGGGCTTTTTCGTGTTCGTTGGTTCTCCAGACAGCAGCACATGGCGCAAACACATAGTCGCTGATCACTTCAAAATCCCGGTTCGATCTCATACTTCCCGACGCGCTGCCACCGTCTACCATTGCCCTCGCGGATGCGTTACCCAGAAAGACGTCCTTTCTTGCCGGACGCTTACCGCCTCAAACCGCCGCACGCCTTGACCGTCTTTTGCAAATCACGAATACGTACTATTCGAATCTCATCGAAAGGCAGTACACCGAGCCTGCCTCGTTTGCAACGGCGCGCTCAATGCAGCCCCGCCGCTTTGCAGGCATCGATGAAGTTCGCCCCTTTTTTGTCCATCGCGGTTTTCACCAGTGCGTTGGCTTTTTGCAGCGCCGGGCTGGGCTTGGTCCATTGCTCGGGCGGCAGTGGTCGGGACCAGGTTTGCACGCTTTGCGGCAGGGTCGGGCGGCCCTTGCGGTGGGCCCACTCGGCGATCAGGTAAGGCATTTTCCAGAAGGTCAGGACGCGGCGGACGTACCACCAGCGCAGGGGCCATGGCGTGCGCTTGCCATAACCGTAACGGTGACGCTGTTCGGCGCTCAGGTGCTCGGCGCCATCGTCTAATGAGCCCATGAAACGTGCCCCTTTACGCTCTATCTCAAACGTATGCAGGCCTTCATAAGGCTTGAGCTCGTCCTCGGTTGGCGTCAGGCCCAGAACAACGAGCATGGGGTTGGGCGTATCGACCAACTCCCCTTCTTCCATGTAGTTGCGTATGGCCGTCCACATGCCCAGTGCATGGGCATCGCTGGGCTGGGACGACAGGATGAATTGCACGGTGTCGCGCGCTTCGTCCTCCAGGCCCATGCCGAAGGTGTAATCGCGCATCGCGCCGTAGCTGGTGACGCCCTGGCTGCGAGCGACCCAGGCCACCACGTTTTCCCAGGGCACGATCAGCACGCGGTGGGTGGTGTCGTCGATGTAGCAGACTTCGCGGCGCTGGCGGTTGAAGCGGACCGGGTAGCTTTTGGCCAGGGTGCGGACGTTGGAGAGCATGCCGTAGATGAAGGCGCCGATAGGGAAAATCGCCCCCAGAGAAACCAGCGTCGAAACCTTCAAAAACATGAGTAGATCTTGGAGCGGGTTCGTGAAGTTTTCTGGATAAAAAAGCACTCCATGAATAATTACGAGACTCGGAAAAACAAAGGCTGTAAACAAAACAAGCCAAATACCAAACGCAAGGATCTTCCCCTGCTCGACAATCCCCCGGTTACTCCCTCCCAACTCCAGATAAGTCTCATTCATCGCCGAAAAGTTACGCCGAGAGACCGGCACCTGCCCGGTGTACACCGGCAACGGCGCCAGAAACAGCGTTTCATTCAAGCCCCGAACCCGCAGCTCCCCGGCGCTGGGCCGCTGACTGCGAATGTCCGGTGCCGGCTTGGTGGTTTCCGGTTTGTTTTTGCGTTTGAACAGTTGGCTAAACATCGCCTGTCGCCATCTCGTCTCGGGTGAACCACCAGTGAGTCCACTTTCTCGTTTGCCACAGCGCGCTCAATGCAGCCCCGCCGCTTTGCAGGCATCGATGAAGTTCGCCCCTTTTTTGTCCATCGCGGTTTTCACCAGTGCGTTGGCTTTTTGCAGCGCCGGGCTGGGTTGGGCCCATTGCTCGGGGGGCAGTGGTCGGGACCAGGTTTGCACACTTTTCGGCAGGGTCGGGCGGCCCTTACGGTGGGCCCACTCGGCGATCAGGTAGGGCATTTTCCAAAAGGTCAGGACGCGGCGGACGTACCACCAGCGCAGGGGCCATCTCGTCGGTTGGGGATACCCATAACGCTTTCGGTAGGCGTCATCCATGCCGTCATCGAGGTCGCCCATGAACCGGGCGTCAAGCCGCTCGATTTCAAACGTGTGCAACCCTTCATAGGGTTTGAGCTCGTCTTCGCTCAAGGTGATGCTTAACGCAGCGAGCATGGGGTTGGGCGTATCGACCAACTCCCCTTCTTCCATGTAGTTGCGTATGGCCGTCCACATGCCCAGTGCATGGGCATCGCTGGGCTGGGCCGACAGGATGAATTGCACGGTGTCGTGCGCTTCGTCCTCCAGGCCCATGCCGAAGGTGTAATCGCGCATCACGCCGTAGCTGGTGACGCCCTGGCTGCGAGCGACCCAGGCCACCACGCTTTCCCAGGGCACGATCAGCACGCGGTGGGTGGTGTCGTCGATGTAGCAGACTTCGCGACGCTGGCGGTTGAAGCGCACCGGGTAGCTTTTGGCCAGGGTGCGGACGTTGGAGAGTATGCCGTAGACCATTGCTCCGATTGGTAATACGGACAAAAGCGCATAACTGGAAAACACCTTGATTGCGTTAATAAGTTCGTTTAACGGCTCACGAATGTTTTCTGGATAAAAAAGCACCCAATACAAAACCACTAAACAGGGAGCTAGAAAAGCCATAAACAAGATCATCAGAATAAACACTGCCAATCTCTTTCCCTGTTCAACCATCCCGTAGTTGCTCCCCCCCAACTCCAGATAGGTCTCATTCATCGCCGAAAAATTACGCCGAGAGACTGGCGTCTGCCCGGTGTACACCGGCAACGGCGCCAGAAACAGCGTTTCATTCAAGCCCCGAACCCGCAGCTCCCCGGCGCTGGGCCGTTGGCTGCGAATGTCCGGTGCCGGCTTGGTGGTTTCCGGTTTGTTTTTGCGTTTGAACAGTTGGCTAAACATCGACCGTCGCCATTTCGTCTCGGGTGAACCCCCAGTAAGGGGCATCGCCCGTACCACGGGGCAAGCTGTCCACGGCCTCAAGCTTGAATCGGCCCTCAGTCGGCAAACGTACCCCCCGCACTGTGGCGATGCGCAGGTCGCTCAGGACGAAGCAGGTGCGGTGAAGCAAGTCGCGCCCGGGCTCCAGTTGGTAACCGATGTTGATCGCCAGGGCGAAATCCCATTTTTGTATACCTTTGCCGATGGGCAGGTGTAGGGTCAGGGCCTCCTCTTCCTGGCTGGCGACCACGGCAACCGCCGCCCATGCCGCGCTGCATTCCTGCCAGCGGGCCGGTGGTAACTGCCGACTGTGGGGCCGAGGGCGATTCAGATCGCGGGTTTGACGATAGGCCTGCAAATGCAGCTGACGACTGTCCATTTCCCGGGTGCGCACGCCGGGCAGTCGCAGTTGCACATAGGTGCGTTCACCCTCGCGCACCAGTTCGCAGGTGGGCTGTTGCACCACCCGGGCCAACGCGCTCCAGTCCTCGGCCAGACTGCGTTGCAGATTGGCCTTGCCCCAGGCGCTGGCTTGCAGCCATTTTTGCAGTTCGTCCAGGTTGAAGTAGTTGTACAAACCTTCGCCCACCAGTTGCAGGGCCGTGCCGATCAGCCCCACCAGGTTGGCCCTGGCAGCGATGCTCAGCAGCCGTGGACTGGCTTCGGCCCAGGCCAGCGCCCGCAGTTCGGTGGGGTTTTTGAGGATCTGGTTGATGATCGACGTCGTGTGTTTGGCGCCCCAGGTGTTGGTGCCCACGAGGATGCCGTCGCCGGCGATTTGCAGGGTCGTGGCCGCCAGGGCCTGGTGATTGCCCTGGGCCAGAGCTTTAGCCCATTGCTGCGTATGTTTTCCCAGATCAATGGCGGCAGCCAAGACACCAAATCCAAATGCCCCAACTCCTGCGATACCACTCCAGCGACCTAAACGGCTCATGGTATTGAGTTTGCCGGCAGCGCTGTCCATTTGCGCGATATGTGCTTGCAAGATCGTCACGGACAGGCCTTGTACTGCGGCAAAGCCAGCAGCTGACATTACAATGAACGCCTCAACAAGTGCTCCCAGGCTTGATAACGAGCGATAAGTATCCTTACCAAGCGCACTCAACACCTCTACAAACTTCTGCCCCTGATAAACAAACAGCAACAACGCAATCCCGTCGCCCCCGGACTTCAACGCACTCATCAGAGGCTGGCCAAACGTCCCCGTGGCGCGAAAATCACGCACGGTGCGCACCATTTCGTCACGCAGCGCCGGGGCCATGCCATCGATCACGGTGCCGATTTGCCAGGGCCCACCCGCGCCGACGGTCAGGGCCCGGCTCAGCTGGTCTTCCAGCGGGACCAACGCGGTCTTGAGACTGATGATCCGCTGGTTAAGCCTCTGCTCGCCACCGGGCTCGGTCAGGCCATAGATTTGCCGCGCCAGCTCGCGATGGCGCTGTTTGTAGGTGTCCTTGAGCTGGCGGCGCAGGTCGAGCGCGGCATCGCGGGTCTGGTTGAACGCCTGGATTTCGGCCGTCGACGCCGCCCGCAGGGTCAAGCCGCTGCGGGAAAATTCGCGTAAAAGTTGCAAACGTGCCGGTACGCCTAGGTCACGAATGAAGCTGTTGGGGTCAATTGAAGCTCCCTGGCGGAAATCTCGAAGCGCTAGATCGAGCCTGTCCGCAATCTTCAATTGCCTCGCCGGGTTATACGCCCCATCCAACAAACTCTGCAGCCCCCTGAATCGCGTATTCAGGTCCTCAAAATTCGGCAACCGCTCGTTCATCAGGCTTCTGAACTGATTGCTCAGCACCTGCACGTTGGCAAGGTTTTCCGGCGCCGTGCCGAGGGTGATCGAGAAACTGCTCAGGTCCATGAGTTTCTTGCTCACGTCGAGCTGATCGACCTGGGTCAAGGTGTCCAGCCCCGGCACGACGGTGAGCAGGTTGCTTTGTAGGTAGGCGGCCAGTTTTTCGGTGGCTTCGCGGTTCCCGCACAGGGCCGCCACGCAGACGAATTCGGTTTCCAGGCGATGGCGGATCTGGGCATCGTTGCGGAAGTCGTAATACCAGGCGGCACGGTGAAAATGGCCGGCGACGATCATGTTCAAGCGGTCTTCGCGAATGACCTGCAGACGCTTGTGCCAGTGGCTGAGCAGCGTTTGCTGCCGGCGGACGGATGCTTCCATCTCCGCCCGATTGACCAGATGATCAATGCCACGCTGGCCGATAGCCTCGCCGTGCAATGCTTCCCAGGTTTGCCCGTGGAGTCTGGCAATGGTGCTCTGATGTTTTTGCCACAGCACTGCGCCCAAGGCGTCCTGCAGGTTGACGGTGGCTCGCGCATAGGGATCGCTTGTCGCGGCCTTGCGCCAATGGGCCTCATCGCCATGGATCGGCGGCCCGTCATGGTCACGCCGGATGCGCAGATACTCTTCAAGGGCGGCCTGCTGCGCAGCGTCGGTGTCTTCTATCAAGGCTTTGACATCGGCATCGCGGGTGGCCAGCGCCTCAAGGCGCGCCGGTGTCACCTCGTACAAGGACTGGATGTAGGCGCCGGTGAGGTACTGGCGCTGGGCCGCGTCGTCGGCGCTCCACTGCTCGATCCAGTCCGCGACGTTCAGTTGGGCGCTGGCCAGATCGCGCATCACGCCAAAGTCATCGCGCAAGACCAGGAACAGGCAGTCGTTCTGATAACTCCCCAGTACCTGACTGGTGAGTGCTTCGATCACCGTGGCCTTGAACAGCGGCCTGTCTTCCCAAACGTAAGGCTGGCGCTCTTGCGGATGGGCGCCCTCAGGCAATGACTCGTGGCCCTGGGCGGGCGCGTCCGCTTCCGCAACCTCGGCCAGCCAGGTTTGGGCCTGGCGCCGGCTCAGCAAATCGGCGCCGCCCCGGTCCGGACAGGCTTTGGCCAGCTCGATGCGTTGCATCAAGCGCTCACGCTCGGCGGCGTCCTTGAGCACTTGCGAACACTTGAAGGCCGTCCACTGGATTTCCGAATAGCTGGCAAACAAGGTGTGTTGCCGGGCGAAGACCAAATGAGGCTCGCCAACCGACGTGGTGCGCGTATCGCCCGCCACTTCCGGGCCCTGCCACAACAGCTTGCTGATCTGCCCCTGCTCAACGCGGTATTCATGCAGGTAGCCGGTGCCGTTGTCGATGATGTACAGGTAACCGTCGCGCAGCAGGCGTATGCCCAGGGGCTGGCTGTTCAGCTTGAACGGCAGGGTCAGTTCGGATGAGGGGTCAAGGTGCTCGACCAGTCCATAGCGCAGCGGCAGCAACTGCACTTTTTCGCTCATCAAGGGGCACAGGCCGATGGGCGAACGGATGTCTTGGGCGCTCTTGGCCATGGCGGCAATGTTGGCCGCGCCTCGGAGCGGTGGTTGGGCTGTCACGGCACGTCTCCCGGTAGCTGGGTCGAGCGCTCATGTGCCAGCTCCGCTGCACGTTGCACGCGGCTCAACGGTGATTGTTGGGTCGACACCGTCAGCAGTTCGACGATGTCAGGATGGTCGGTTAACGGTTGGTCGGCCAGATAGTCGAGGTCGTGACAAATAGCAGGAGTCGGCAGCACGAAATGCGCCGCATTGGTCGACCGGAACATACGCTTATCCTTAAGCAGGAGGAAAAGAAGCGCGATGTCCAAACCGTCCCTGGTTCGTGCTCGCGAAAATTGGCACGCACGCTACCAAGGCAAAAAGCAGATAGATGTAGGAAGAGTCTTTAAAGTCGGAAGGAATTGTCCTTTACGAGAGAGTACCCTGCAGAAAAGTCCGGCCTGGTCCGCCGGTTATTTCTTGTTCGCTGCATTTCAGCCTTCGTTGCCTAACTTCGCTCGAATTCGGCCAGTCGCAGGGTTTGCCATCACCCAAGCCAAAAAAGAGTTTGCCTCATGACCGAAGACTCAAAGATCAAAGGGCCGGCGTCTTACTTCCCCTCCATTGAAAAAAGGTACGGGCACCCCATCACTCACTGGCTGAATCTGCTCGAATCAGTCAGCAGCAAGAAGCACATGGAGTTGGTGGCCTTACTCAAATCCGAACATGGCATGGGCCATGGTCATGCCAACGCGTTAGTTGCCTACTATTTTGCTTCAGCCCCATCGCAGCACACTCGATGCCGTGATGGGTCAATCAAGTGAAACACGCCACCACCCTCCCCCGTTCCACCGCTCTTACATGAACAATTGTTCATGCCGTTGTTCACAGCCCTGCATTAATGCATGTGTTAACTGGACTTGAATCGCAACGAATGATTTGTTCGCGATCTACTGACAATTTCATCACATTTCAACCGATAGCCTTGACGATTCAGCCGCTTCGCCGACGTCACGGTGAGCGCAACGTGCGAACCACTCATGAAAAAATCGTTAGTCAGCTTTCTGAAAAGTGATCAGGGTGCGCTGTACCTTTTGCTGGGCGTGTCCGCGCTCTTGTTGCTTTTCGGGCTGGGCGCCAGAGAGCTTTGGGGCCCGGAAACCCGCTGGGCCAACATCGCCCTGCAAATGTTGCAAACTGGCGATTATTTCGACCCTTATCTCAAGGGCATGCCCTATTACGACAAGCCACTGCCCTCCTATTGGTTGATCACGGCCACGGCCCATTTGATGGGCGGCCTCGGGCACTGGTCCCTACGCCTGCCCTCGGTCTTGTCGGCGTGGCTGAGTGTCTGGCTGGTCTACCTGATCGGCGAACAGTTGTATCGCAAAGGTACGGGCCTGATCGCTGGCTGGTTTCTGGCAACGACGTTCTTTTTCGTGTTCTGGGCTCGGGTCGCCACGGCGGACATCCTCACGGTTTGCGGTGTCCTGGGCGCGGTCTGGTGGTATTGGCGCGGCCCCAACGACACGCGCCTGAGTCGCTATCTCGTATTTTTTCTGATACTGGCGCTGACATCGCTGTTCAAGGGTTTGATCGGGTTCATTCTTCCCGGGCTGATCCTGCTGCCGCACCTGCTGGGCGAAGGGCGCTGGAAAAACCACCTCAATCCACGTCTGTGCCTGGCGATACTGATTGCGGGCGCGTTCTACATGTTGCCGTTCCTGCTGTCGCATCGTTACGGCACACCTAGCTACGGACAGAGCGGGCTGGATCTGGTCTTTCGGGAAAACGTGGTCCGGTTCTTTCAGCCTTTCGACCAATTTGGCCCGATCTACACCTATCTGCTTTATCTGCCGGTCTACACCCTGCCCTGGGCGCCCTGCTGGATACTCGGTCTGTGGGTGGCCGTGCGCAGCTGGAAGCACACCGAGCCCAACGTTCGCTGGCTGATCGGCGGCCTGGGGTTGTTGTTCCTGTTCTTCACCGCCAGTGGCAGCCGGCGCAGTTATTACGTATTGCCGCTGGTGCCGTTTGCCCAATTGCTGGCGGCCTGGTGGGTCACCCGGCGCATGGCCGAACGCGAGGCTGCCGGTAAAGTCAGCGGCCCCGGCTGGACCAAGGGCATTGCCGGTGCGGCGGTTTTTTTATGGTTGATTCTGGGTGTCGTCTACCCCTGGACCAACGGCGGAGACGGCGGCGTCATGCAGTTCACCAGGGATGTGCGTGCCGAAGCCAGCAAAACGGCGCCGTGGAACGAATGGCGCCTGGTGCTGGTAGACGTCGACAACAAGTTGCCCATGTACCTGCAAAACCACGGCTCACCGTTCTACTACGTACTGCCGGACTCGGACCTGCCAAAAACCGGTGACAGCACAGCGCTCATGGCGTGGCTGGAGAAGAAAAGTGGCGAGCGCTGGAATCCCGAACGCACGATCATTTTCGAACAGTACGAAGACATCAATCGGTTGCCGCTGGGTTATCTGACTGCCGATCATCAGTTGATCACCACCAGGCCCAACAACGGCGCCCGCCTGTTTCACGCCCATGAATCCGGCAGTGCCGCGTACATTCCCAAGGTGAAAACGGACGGCTGAGGCGCCATTTTTCCGCGTGAATAACCTTCGTGGATTTTCGGGGGTAGTCGGCCGACTGCCCCATCTGGCGCCCACCTGCTTACCGCGCAGGCAATCGCCCCCTGGCTGCGCGCCGATCTCAGTGGCAGATATTTTTTGTTTGCTACTATTACTGAACGGCATCGAGGTCTGTGGCTTGCAAAGTCAGCTGTCACCTCCCTGGCATTGATCCACTCCTTTCCAATTGCCAGATCACAGGGGGCTGCGATGCGCCTTCCAATTCTTTATGCGTTGTCAGCGCTGCTGTTTTTGAGCGGCGCGCCCTGCATTGCACAGACCGCAGAGACCGCCACCACCACCGCCAACCCTGCCCCCGGCACGCCGATCCCGGCGCCCGCGAAAGATGCCGTGTTTACCCAGGAGCAACTGGATCAGATGCTGGCGCCCATCGCGCTTTACCCGGACCCACTGCTGGCACAGGTGTTGATGGCTACTACCTACCCTGGGGAAGTCGCCGAAGCGGTCACCTGGTCGAAAGCCAGTCCGGACGCCAAGGGCGATGACGCGGTCAAGCAAGTGGCAAACCAGCCGTGGGACCCCAGTGTGCAGGCGCTGGTCGCCTTCCCCCAGGTCCTGGCGACGCTGGGACAGGACCCGGTGTGGGTTCAGCGCTTGGGTGATGCCTTCCTGGCACAACCGGACGATGTCATGGAGGGGGTGCAACGCTTGCGTCGTCAGGCACAAGCCGCCGGCAACCTGCAGAGCAACCAGTATCAGAACGTGACCATCCAGAACGTGGCCGCACCCGCCCCGGCAGCGGCCCCCACGACCACAGCGTCCGCTCCGCCCCCTGCCAGCAGCAGCTCCACCATCATCATTCAGCCCGCTGATCCGCAGGTGGTGTACGTACCCACCTATAACCCGACCACCACCTACGGCACCTGGCCTTATCCAGCGTCGCCGCCAGCCTACTATCCACCGCCACCGGCCTATTACCCCGGTCAGGCGTTGATGGCCGGGCTGGCGTTCGGGACCGGTGTGGCGATCATTGGCGCGTTATGGGGGGAATGCGACTGGGGCAATAACGACGTCGACATCAACGTCAATCGCTACAACAACATCAATGGCAACAACCGAATCACCAATAACAGCTGGCAGCACAACCCCGTGCATCGCAATGGCGTGCCCTATCGAGACACCAGGAGCCGCGAACAGTACGGCCGTCAACTGGACGGTGCCAATCAACGTGAGGCTTATCGGGGGGACAATGCCCAGCGTGCCCAGGCGCGTGACAGGGCCCGTAGTTCGATGGACAAACACGGCATCGAACGACCGGCCACCAGCAACCTCGAAGCCCGGGATCGGGCCCGCGAAGCCCAGGCGCGAGACTCGGGCAATCGGTTGCAAGCCGGGGCAGACCGGCCCAAGGCAGCCGACAGGTCCAGGGCCACAGATCGACCGCAAGCAGCTGACAGAGGCCAGGGCGCGGCCAGGAATACTCGGGAGAATCAGACGTCCAGGAGAGAGACGGCGCAGGTCAATCAACGCGCACAGGGCAATGCACAGGCACGCCAGACCACGCAAAACCGGCCGGCCGCGAAGCCCGCCAGCCGGGGCAGTGCCCGCGACAACGCCTTCGCCGGCGCGCGCTCGCCGTCCCAGGCCAACCTGCAAGCCAGTCGTGGCCGGGCCAGTCAGGCATCCGTCCAGCGTCCCAGCGCTTCGCGTTCAGCCGGTCAACAAATCAGTCGGCCGTCCACTCCACCCGCGCGTCAAAGGGGGGGCCGCCGTTGAATAACCATCCTCGAGTACCGACTCTCAAGGGCTTGCTTGGCAGTGCCCTGGCGATCACGGCCGGCTTGGCCTGGTCATGCATGGCCATGGCGCAGCAGGCATTTCCAACTCCGGAAAAGGCTGCCCAGGCGTTCGTCGAAGCACTGGGCACAAAACACGCCGATCAGAAACGCCTGACCGAGCTGCTGGGCAACGAATGGCGCACCTACATCCCGCGCGCAGGCGCGGAGCGCAAGGACGTGGATGCGTTTTTGAAGCAATACCGCGAGCAACACCGCATTGAAAAAACCAGCGACGGCAAGGCGATTCTGTCGGTAGGACGTGACCACTGGACATTGCCTATTCCCCTGGTCAAAAGCGCGCAAGGTTGGCGCTTCGACATCAAGGCTGGCAACGCCGAAATCCGCGCTCGTCAGATTGGTCGCAACGAACTCGCCGCCGTGCAATCGGCGCTGGCTTATCACGACGCGCAGATGGACTACGCATCGGTGGACCGTGACGGTGACGGCGCACTTGAATACGCGCAGAAAATCTTCAGCACCCCGGGCCAGCACGACGGGCTCTACTGGGCGGACGACAACAGTGGTCAGATCAGCCCGCTGGGCCCCGAGTTCGGCAAGACCATTGCCGGCCAGGACTGGCATGGCTACCGATTCCGCATCCTCGATGGCCAGGGTCCTTCGGCACCCGGCGGTGCCTATAGCTACCTGATCGGCGACAAGATGAGCCGGGGCTTTGCACTGATCGCCTGGCCGGCGAAGTACGGCGAGAGCGGCGTGATGAGTTTCATGATCAGCCATGACGGTCAGGTATTCGAGAAAGACCTGGGGCCGGAAGGTGAAAAGCTGGCGCAGTCGATGAAGCTGTTTGATCCGGATGACAGTTGGAAGTTGGTGCCTGCGGATGACGAGCAGCCGGATTGATTCAGGTGTCATGCGCGGCAGGTTGTTGACGGACACTCGTAGTTGGCGATTGCGCGGTGATATCTGTACCGGGGGCGCTTGATAAAACGAACCGGCGCCTGCCTAAAGCGCCGCCGTACAGTCATTGACTGCGTCGATAGTCATCATTGACTCAATGAAGTTCTCTTAAAAAATCCGCGGCGTAACATGGGCTCCATACCCAACAAACAACACCCCTGGAGCACACGATCATGAAACGCCAAACCATCCTCAGCATCGCATTCTCGATCTTCGCCGTTAACGCTTTTGCCGCGACCTCTGTTCAGCCTGTTGTCGCTGAAGGTGGCTCGGACCGCCTGATCGAAAACCGCGTCGCAGCCGATGGTTCGGACCGCCTGCAAGGCAACACTGTCGCCGCTGATGGCTCCGACCGCCTGCAAGGCAACACTGTCGCCGCTGATGGCTCCGACCGCCTGCAAGGCAACACTGTCGCTGCCGATGGCTCCGACCGTCTGCAAGGCAACACTGTCGCCTGAACACATCGCCTCACCGCCATACCCGCAAAAAGCCCGGCCTGATCAGCCGGGCTTTTTCATGGGCACCTGTTTTGTGCTTGATCGATTATCCTGTGCCACCCCATTCCCCCCTGCCCTGTATCTGTCGGAGACACTTGTGCCCCCCTTGACCGCTCGCGAGGTTTATCAGCAATTGCGTGACGTCGCCCAAGGCATTCGTACGTTAACGCGCCTGGACGAACAAGCCGTGGCCGGCCAGGTGCAGGTCGACATCGAGGGTTGGCACCTGACGCTGGAGGTCGAGGCGCATCAACTGCGCCACTGCCTGCATTGCCTCAGCTCGGACGGTCGTACGCTCGCCGGTTGGCAGCGTTACGGCACCGACCCGGTGAGTCTGCTCAGCACCTGGGAGCTGGCGCAGATTGAGCGGCGGCTGGCCGAGCCTCAGTGCGCTTGATTGCGCCGTGACCACTCGTCCGTTCGTCGCGCCTGTGCTACATAAGACCTCTGTATGAACTCCGCTCCCGATGAGGTCTGCTTATGCTCCACTTTTCGCGCCTTTCACCGCTGCTGACGGGAGCCCTGCTTGGCGCTCTCGCCAGTGGCACCCAGGCCGCTGCTCCCACCCCGGCACCCGATGCGTTGCAACCGCTGCTGGCCACGATCAACGAGCGCTTGAATCTTGCTGATCAGGTGGCACTGACCAAATGGGACAGTGGCAAGCCGATCCAGGATACCGCCCGGGAGACGCTGGTCATCGCCAATGCCCGCCGGCAGGCGATCGAACACAAAGTGGACCCGGAGGACGCGTCCGAGTTGATCGCCGCCCAGATCGAAGCCAACAAACTGGTGCAGTACGGCTTGCTGGCGCAGTGGCAAGCGGCGAGCAAGGCGCCTGACGTGCCACGGCCGGACCTCAATAAAATCAGGCCACAACTGGACGAATTGCAAAACCGACTGCTGCAGCAATACGCCGATTTCGCGCCTTATCGCGTGGACCCGGACTGCCCGGCCTGGTTGGCCGCCCAGCGTTCCGGCCTGATCAAGGATGCGCTGCATGGCCAGGCACTGATACGCGCCACCGGGGAGCTTTGTATCACTGAGCAATGAAGCCAGCGGTATCCAGCGGGAGGGCGATGGTGCCCTTGAGATGACCATCGCCGGCAAGCCGGTGCCTGCACAAAGTGCCTTGGCCCATTCATTGACTGCGTCGATAGTCACCATTGACTCAATGAAGTTCTCTTAAAAAATCCGCGGCGTAACATGGGCTCCATACCCAACAAACAACACCCCTGGAGCACACGATCATGAAACGCCAAACCATCCTCAGCATCGCTTTTTCGATCTTCGCCGTTAACGCTTTTGCCGCGACCTCTGTTCAGCCTGTTGTCGCTGAAGGTGGCTCGGATCGTCTGATTGAAAGCCGTGTGGCTGAAGGTGGCTCGGACCGCCTGATCGAAAACCGCGTCGCCGCCGATGGTTCGGACCGCCTGCAAGGCAACACTGTCGCTGCCGATGGCTCCGACCGCCTGCAAGGCAACACCGTCGCTGCCGATGGCTCTGATCGCCTGCAAGGCAACACTGTCGCCGCTGATGGCTCTGATCGCCTGCAAGGCAACACCGTCGCTGCCGATGGCTCTGATCGCCTGCAAGGCAACACTGTCGCCTGAACACATCGCCTCACTGCAATATCCGCAAAAAGCCCGGCCTGATCAGCCGGGCTTTTTCGTGGGCGATTTTTAAGCGAATCTATGGCTCTTCTCTCAGGAGCCTCGGTATGAGCAAGATTGAAACGCTGGCCAACATCCTGCTCGGCCCCTTGTTGCTCATGCAGGGTGCACACACCCGTCGGGTCACGCCAAAGCTTCCGGAAGCCGAGGGCGAGCGCGAAGGTGTGGCGGGCTCCGGCAAAGACCTTCGTGTGCTGATTGTGGGTGATAGCGCCGCTGCCGGTGTCGGCGCATCGACTCAGACTGAAGCCCTGAGCGGTCAAGTGGTCAGCCGTCTGGCCAACGATCATCGGGTGCTCTGGAAGCTCTGGGCGCGCTCCGGCCTGGACTCGCGGGCGCTGCTGGATCTGCTCGAACAGCACCCGCCGCAACCCTTCGATGTGGTGCTGCTGTCCATTGGCGTCAACGATGTCACCAGCACGTTGTCGGTCGATCAGTGGATCACCTTGCAACAGCAGTTGATCGATGTGCTGCGCGATAAATTCGCGGCGACGCAGATCGTCATGTCCCCTCTTCCACCCATGCACCTGTTTCCCGCATTGCCGCAGCCGCTGCGCTGGTACCTGGGCAATCGGGCGGAGCGTTTCAATACACGGCTCGCCGGGCTGGCGACTGGCAACGATCACTGTACGATGCTGACCACCCGCCTGGCGCCCGTGGCCGGTTCGATGGCACGGGATGGTTTTCATCCCGGCCCGGCGATCTACAGTGTGTGGGCGGACGATGCCGTCGAGGCCATTACCCGGCGCCGTCGAGAAACCGCATCAGGCAAGGTTTGAACAACAACAAAAAACAGGAGTTGAAAATGTCTGGACTGAAACTGCAAGCCGACGCCGCCGCGTCCCTGGACCAGTGGCACGCGATGATCCGCAGCGGCGACTTGAGTGCCCTGCCCGGGTTGCTCGACCCGAATGCGATCTTCCGCTCGCCAATGGCCCATACGCCATACCCGGGCGCACCGGTGGTCTCGATGATTCTCAACACGGTGTTCAACGTCTTTCAGGACTTTGCCTACCACCGCGAATTGGCCACCGCCGACGGCTTGAATGTGGTGCTGGAATTCAGCGCCAGGGTCGGCGAGAAACAGCTCAAAGGCATCGACCTGATCCGCTTCAACGAACAGGGAAAAATTGTCGAGTTCGAGGTCATGGTTCGTCCGCTCAGTGGCTTGCAGGCCCTGGGCGAGGAAATGGGGCGGCGTTTGGGTGCTTACCTGGCCGCCAGTAAAGTCTGATCTTTTCAGCAATCAGTCACCGGTGGTGCCTGACCTTGCCGCCACCGTCTACGTCTTTGATCGACCAAGGAAGTCCCTGATGCCTGTGAAACCCCTTCTGCTCTGCGCCGATGCGTGCCTGGCCCGGACTGCCGGGGCCCGACGATGACGGCGATTATCCGGCCGCGTCCGTTGCTGACAGGCCTGGCCCTGTTGCTGCTGTTGGTGTTCTGGCTGTCCCTGGCCCTCGGGCCCGTCAGCCTGCCGCTGGGCGAAACCTGGCTGGCGGGTTTTAGGCTACTCGGGCTGCCCCTGGACGGCGCCGATACCCAGCAGGCGCAGCTGATTCTCGGTCAAATCCGTCTGCCGCGCAGTTTGCTCGGCATCGCGGTCGGTTCGGTGCTGGCATTGTCCGGCGTGGCCATGCAGGGGCTGTTTCGCAACCCGCTGGCTGATCCGGGGCTGGTCGGCGTGTCCGGCGGTGCGGCGCTGGGCGCGGCCCTCGCCATTGTCGGCGGCAGCCTGATCGGTGGACTGCCGCCAGCCATCGAACCTTATCTGCTGTCGGTCAGTGCGTTCGTCGGTGGCCTGATCGTCACGGCGGTGGTGTATCGCTTCGGGCGCCGCAATGGCCAGACCGACGTCGCGACCCTGCTGTTGGCAGGCGTGGCCATGACGGCGATGGCCGGCGCCGGGGTCGGGCTGTTCACCTACCTGGCGGATGACGCCACGCTGCGCACCCTGACCTTCTGGAACCTGGGCAGCCTCAACGGTGCCAGTTACTCACGCTTGTGGCCGTTGCTGATCGTGGCCGTGGGCGTGGCGTTGTGGTTGCCCCGTCGCGCTGCGGCACTCAATGCGATGCTGCTGGGCGAATCGGAAGCGCGTCACCTGGGGTTCAACGTTGAGCGGATCAAACTGGAACTGGTGTTGTGCACGGCGCTGGGCGTCGGTGCCGCCGTGGCCGCCGCGGGGTTGATCGGCTTTATCGGCCTGGTGGTTCCGCACCTGATGCGCCTGCTGGTCGGTCCGGATCATCGGGTGTTGTTGCCGGCGTCATTGCTCGCCGGTGCCAGCCTGTTGCTGCTGGCCGATCTGGTCGCCCGTTTGCTGTTGGCGCCGGCCGAATTGCCGATCGGCATCGTCACGGCACTCATCGGTGCGCCCTTCTTCCTGTACTTGCTGGTGCGGGGGCGTTCCTGATGTTGCGCGCAAACAACCTGGCAGTACGGCGCGGCAGTCGCACCGTGTTGGCGGGCATCGATGTTCAGTTGCATCCGGGCCGGGTCCTCGGCGTCCTGGGACCGAACGGCGCCGGCAAAAGCACCCTGCTCGCGGCCTTGTGCGATGAGCTTGCGGCCAGCGAGGGCACGGTCAGCCTTGACGGGCAAAAGCTGAGCGACTGGCCAGGTCAGGAGCGGGCCAGACGACTGGCGGTGTTGCCCCAGAGTTCGAGCCTGAACTTCGCCTTTTCGGTCAATGAAGTCGTGGCCATGGGCCGTTTGCCCCATGCCAGTGGCCGGGTGCGCGATGCGCAAATCGTCGCCGAGGCGCTCAGCGCCGCCGACGCCTTGCACCTGGCCGGACGCAGTTATCTGGCCCTGTCCGGGGGTGAGCGCCAGCGCGTGCACCTGGCGCGGGTGCTCGCGCAATTGTGGCCGGGCGCCGAGGGGCAGACCCTGTTGCTCGATGAACCGACGTCAATGCTCGACCCGCTGCACCAGCACACCACCCTGCAAGCGGTGCGCGATTTCGCCGGGCGCGGCGCGGCGGTGCTGGTGATCCTGCACGACCTCAATCTTGCCGCGCGCTATTGCGATCATCTGCTGCTGTTGCAGGACGGTCGCCCCCACGCCTACGGCCCCCCGGACGAAGTCCTGACCGCCGAAGCGCTGGAAGCGGTCTATGGCTTGCAGGTCCTGATTCAGCGCCACCCGGAACGTGGCCATCCTTTGATTATCGCGCGCTGATCACCCATCCTCAGGTGGTGAATCAAGGGCCCTGATAAGGAAAACCGATGCGCATTCTGTTGCTTTGCCTGTTCAGCCTGCTGGCTGCCTGCCAATCCCATCACGCCGCAGCACCACCGGCACCGATTGCTCCGCAAGGCCGGGATCACGCCGATTTCGGGGTGATCCGCGAACTGGCCACCGGTCGCGCCCTGACCCCGCAGGAACTGGTCGAGCACCTGGCTGGCGCGCCCCGGGTGCTGGTGGGTGAACAACACGACAACCCCGATCACCACGCGCTGCAACTCTGGCTGCTGCGCGAACTGGCGGCGCAACGTCCCCAGGGCAGTCTGCTGATGGAAATGCTCAACCCGGACCAACAAGCCAGGGTCGATGCGGCGCAGGCCGCCAGCCGTGCCGGTCACCCGCCGGCCGATCCTTATCAGGCGCTGGCCTGGCAAGCCAATTGGGATTGGGGGGTTTACGGGGCAGTGGTCAACTACGCGTTGCGTCAACCCTACCCGCTGCTGGCGGCCAACCTCGACCGGTCGCAGATCCTGCAGATCTACCAACAGCGCCCGACGCTGAGTGGCGACGCCTCCACCAGGCCGCAGGTTCAAGCCACGCTGCTGGACGACATCCGAGGGTCCCATTGCGGGTTGCTACCTGAAGCGCTGCTGCCGGCCATGCTCGCTGTGCAACAGCAGCGCGACCGGCGCATGGCCGAACGCCTGCTGGCCGCGCCAACCCCTGCCCTGTTGCTGGCCGGGGCGTTCCATGTGCGCAAGGACCTGGGGGTGCCGTTGCACCTCAAAGACCTCGGCGCCGCCCAGGGCAACGTGGTGTTGGTGTTGGCCGAAGCGGGCAAGACCGTGAGCGCCGAGAACGCTGATTACGTGTGGTACACGGCGGCGCAACCTGAACAGGATCATTGCGCGCCGTTGCGTCAGTGAGCGCAAATGCAAAAGAGTCGGCTGTGTGTAATTGCATGGGCTTGACGGCGCTGTCAGGTGCATGGGTCACCGAGGAAACTGCCGGGATTCTCAGTGCACTATGCTCAAGAGCGTCAGCCCAACAACGGGTCAAGGTCCTTTGCGTTGACCCGCCGATGGGATGCTTTTCGCCAGAGCCTCTGCGAGGCGGCAATCGATCCCTGTCACAGCCTCCATGAGGAACACCGATGCCTTCAATTATCGTCTTCGCATGGGGGCTGGCGGCCATTACCGTGGTGGTGCATGCAATCGGCCTGGCTTTGTTACTGAAGGCTCTGGCTCGGTTGGAAACGCTGCATCTACATCACCTCTGGGCCATTATTGGCAGACTGGTGTGGGTGGCCTCCTACCTGATTCTGCTCCATATGCTAGAGATCTCGATCTGGGGGATGTTCTATCTGTGGCAAAAATGTCTGCCCGATATTGAAACGGCCTTCTACTTCTCCGGGGTGACTTACGCAACGATTGGTTACGGAGACGTGACGCTCGCGAAACCGTGGCGGTTGTTCGGGCCGACCGAGGGCTTGATCGGCATACTCATGTGCGGCTTATCCACGGGCTTCTTCTTCGCGGTTGTTAATCATATTTATCAGATAGCTCACTTGAAAGCTGACAACGATCACAAGTCCTGAAGCGCTCTCAGCGTGCAGGTCAACGTCCCAGGCAGCGCATCTACTGCTCGCGTTCTCTCCAGCAAGCGGGTTTCATTGACCAGAGCGGGCTACTCGTTGATCTGCGCGTGTATCCGCCCGGCGCGTACAGCTTCCACCAGGGCCGCATGATCGCGCTCGGTCTCATCCGCATAGGATTGGGCAAACGCCGCCAGAGCCAGGTCAAAGGTATCGCTCCCACCCAGATAACCGCTGATGCTCGCTGCGTCTCCGGACTTGGCATGTGCCCTGGCCAGTGTCCATCCGCACACCTGCGCATAGCGTTTAAGCTGCACAGCCGAGAATTTTTCCACCGGAGCGGTGTACTTCATGTCGCGCAACTGGCGAACGAAAAAATCATGCTGATGCCGACCGCGCACCCACCCCAGAAAGATGTCGCTGGCGGACTGCATCAGCCGCTGGCCGACGACGATTCTCTGGCCCTGTCGTTGATATTGGCTCTTGCCACAATAGGGTTCCAGGACGGAGCGGCAGGCTTGCTTGAATTGCAGCAACAGCGGATGTCCGTCCTTGTCGACAAGCAGCACGACATAGCACCGGGTTCCGACGCTGCCAATGCCTGCCACCTTCATGGCGAAGTCTTCCAGGCGGTAACGATCCAACAGCACCCGACGCTCATCGGGCAGCGATTGTCGGTAGTCGGAAAGCCGATCATGAACGTGCGCTTCGAATTCCGCTTCAGCGACATGAAAAAGGGTCGGCCGATGTTCAATGAAGCGATAGTGACCGCTTTCCTCGCAGACAATTTTCGGAAACAGATGCTCTGCTACATGTGCGTGGGCCCTTTCGGCGATCTCCTCGCGATTCTTTCTGATGGGTCCTTTTTGAGCCATGGCCGTGATGCTGTCCACCTCCTGACGCGCGTACCAGACCTCCATAGGACTCATTCGGGAGTATTCGCGCAGGCGTTGCCGATAGGCACAAACGCATTCGAGAACGCAGTCCCTGGCCTCGGCGGCGGACAGTTGAATATCGCGTGCAGCCAAGACAAAGCTGACCGCCAGACGTTTGCAATCCCACTCCCAGGGCCCGGGCAAGGTTTCGTCGAAGTCGTTGATGTCAAAGACCAGGTTGCGCTCGGGGGTGGCGAACAAACCGAAGTTCAGCAGATGACAGTCGCCACAGGCCTGGACCCGGATGCCGGTGCTGGGCGTGGTCGCGAGGTCGTGGGCCATGAGTGCCGCCGAGCCCCTCATAAAGGTAAACGGACTGTGCAGCATGCGGCCATAGCGAATGGGCAGGAGCTCTGGCAAGCGGCCCTTGCTCGACTGTTCGAGTATCGCGACGGGGTCGCGGCGGTTGGCGGGTTGCAGCCAGGTGGCATGACTGCTTCGCGGCACACGCTCACGCAGCGATTGACCTTCTGCAACTCGCTCGGCCCGTGATCGAAGTTCGCAAAGCATGCCGACATCGGTGTCGCTCGACTTGGCTGTCGAAGGTTTCTTAGTCAGCGCCACCATAATTTTCACCCTGTTTTCGCGATGCCTGAGGAGGGAGAAAAACGCCAGCAAGCTGCAGGAGGTGCCCGGCCCGGTAGCACAGCGCTTACAGCGAAAGTGAATACAGAATCAACTCAATGCAATGCAATGCAATGCTCCGATCAGCATAGTTGGACTATCGGCGTGTCCTGGGCAATTCAGCTTGATTCGGATCAAACAACCCTCAGCCTCCGGTCGGTTTCAGCAGGTCGTAACAGGCAGAAATTGGCCAAGAATGGTCACCGGGATGCGCCGGGAAAACGTGCTGGTTTAATGGGCATCAGAAATGACGGTGTAGGCCGACGCGATGGCTGATATCTTTCCCGCGCCCCAAATCTCGTCCAATCGACGCGGATCCCATCAAGGAAGATAAAACTATGAAAAGATTATTCATCGCTGCGCTAGGAATTTTATCGCTGACTCAAACATCGCCATCCTTCGCGGATAATGCTAATGGAAAAAATCTCTATCTACAGCGATGCAGCATGTGCCACGGAATGGATCTCAAAGCAACAGGACCGCTGGCTAATAAAAGCAATCCGCCTACACCTGATCTAACAACCTCCGCTTTCAAAAAGCGATTACATGATTATCCGGGCGTGATTGTATCTTCGATAATACTTCGCCCAAATGGCGATTTAATTCCAAGAACCTTGCGTGAGAATGGAGTAAAGCTATCGCCGCACTCATGGAGCGTTAAGGATTTTCGCGATTTAAATCAATACATGGGTGGTGTGATTTCACAAAACCGATGACCTTGGAAGTGCCTGCTCCTGTGCTGTCACCTTCGATTGACATGACGCCAGCGCTTGACTCTGTCCCTTAACTGCCAAGGCGCTGAGGGCTCAGCAGGCCCAGTTGCTCATACGAACGAAGGGCTTTGGCAGTGCACCCCGACAACCGGGCAAGTTCACCTATGTACAGATGACGCTCCTCCCTGATCCAGTGCTGGCTTTGGCCGGATGTTGTCCGGGTGCACATGGTGTACATGCAGAGTTGGTCAGCGGCACCGCGACAGGCAGAAAGCGGCCATAAGCGGCCCGTGGAGAGGAGTAGGGTTTTGTTATGGTGTAGCATATTACAATTATCAATTTCGTTGAAAAATCACAGCCGGGCAACAACAGGGGAAAAGCATGAAGGGAAGTGTAGAGTTGGTCAGCCAGGTGGCTTCTCCTCGGTTGAAGATTTTATTTTTAGGGTACGCTCCAGATCAAACCTCATTGATAAGTGAATTGGCCGAAGCCAATTGTGAAGTATGGCATACTGACAAGATAATTGAATCAACCGAAGGATTTGAACTGGTAGTCAGCTATGGGTACAGGCACATCCTAAAAAAATACGTCATAAATAGTTCTTCCGCCCCTATAATTAATCTTCATATTTCATACTTGCCATGGAATCGCGGGGCGCATCCAAATTTTTGGTCTTTCTTTGACTCTACTCCAAGCGGGGTTTCTATACACCTTATAGATGAAGGTGTGGATACGGGGCCGATAATTTATCAGCGGTATGTTAATTTCACCAAGAATGAATCCTCTTTCTCGAAAACCTATAAGAGACTAGTTTCCGAGATTGAACTGCTTTTCAAGGAAAATATAGAAGAAATAATTTCTTTGGGGTTTACGGCTGTACCGCAACGACGGAGAGGCACTTATCACCGTGTTTCCGATCTTCCCATTGATTTCGCCGGATGGGATTCTGAGATACAAACAGAAGTCGTTCGGCTTGATAGGCGCCTCGGTGTGAGTGAAAAACTATGACGTTTGAGATTAATGGAAGAGAAATCGGCAATTCAATGCAGCCTTACGTGATTGCCGAACTGTCAGCCAATCATAATGGATCTCTGGCACGAGCAAAGGAGTCAATAAAGGCCGCCCGGGATTCCGGAGCCCATGCAATAAAGCTCCAAACGTATACTGCGGACACGATGACGATTGACTGCGTTGCCCCCGGCTTTGTTGTAAGTGGTGGCTTATGGGATGGTTATAAGCTTTATGATTTGTATGCCGAGGCGCATACACCATTTGAGTGGCATCGAGAGCTTTTTGACTACGCCCGGGCATTAGAAATAACGTGTTTCTCAAGCCCTTTCGATGAAACTGCAGTTGACCTACTAGAGAGTTTGAATGCGCCCGCCTATAAAATTGCATCATTCGAACTTACTGATCTACCGCTTATCAAGCGGGTTGCAAAAGCTGGAAAACCAGTCTTGATGTCCACTGGTATGGCAACGGAAGATGAGATTCTTGAGGCAATTACTACTGCTCGTTCCGCGGGTTGTGAAAACATATTGATTTTCCATTGTATTAGTAGCTATCCCGCTCCTATTGAGCAGGCAAATCTCCGTAAAATACTTAACCTTAAGGATAAGTTTGGAGTTGAAGTTGGGTTGTCGGACCATACGATAGGCAATGTGGCCGCTGTTACTTCTGTCGCGCTAGGTGCAACAGCTATCGAAAAGCATTTTACAATTAGTCGTGATGATAAGGGGCCGGATAGCGAGTTCTCGATTGAACCTCACGAGCTTCGGAAACTTGTTGATGATACAAAGAACGCATGGCTATCACTTGGCGTCGGTGATTTTTCGAGGCCTGAGACCGAAAGATCGAGTGCCATATTCCGGCGCTCACTCTATTTCGTTAAGGATGTAGTAGCAGGTCAGCGGATCTCGCGTGACGATATACGCCGCATTAGGCCTGGATATGGCCTGTCCCCAAAATACTTTGACGAGATAGTCGGGCGGACGGTTATGAGAAATGTTTACCGAGGACAGCCCGTAGCTTGGGACAACTTTACTGAGGATTGAGGTTGGTCGCGCGAGTGCATCAAAGAGTTTCTGTTGCGCCGACCGGTTGAATCCACAGTCGATTGCTGCCTGTCGCGAAGGGCAGTAGTCGACCCAAATCGATCATTCGCGATAGGCAAAAAACGGCTAATTTCTGCCGATTCGACCGACTGCAATGGGTCGTTTTGAGCCGATCACGACAGGCAGAAAACGGCCGATTGTGTTGAAAAAGTCGGTTCTTCCAGACTGTCCGCATACTCACTGTGGAAAGTCTCCTGAGCTGCTCTACGCTGTACGACAGGGCGCTCCGACCAACTTGCAGGCCTAGCCTGACGTTGGTGCCCTGTTGTCAGCAAAACTCGACCCCCAAGACTGTACTGAGTCCCCTACCTGATAACAGGGTGCACCCCACCTTTTGACCGCGAATATGTCAAATGGAGAATTGCAAATACTCAAACTATTACTATTGGGTGATCCCTAAATTGAACGAATTCATTCCTGACGCTGTGCGGTTGTCGCAGATCTTTTCACAAGCAACAGCCCCGACGTTTTTCCTCGGTGCAATAGCTGCGTTCGTTTCGTTAATGACTTCGAGATTATCAGCTGTCATCGACCGTACACGGGTACTCAATGCGATCCCCGAAGACGACCCGAGGCGTGCGCATCTCAGGGCTGATCTGGAGAGATTGAGGCGGCGGGCTAACTTATTGAACGCTGGAATCCTGTCTTCTCTGCGCGGCGGACTTTGCGCCACCCTGCTGCTCGCTATGATATTTTTAACTGAGTTCATGGGCTTCAAGTACGCCTATGGTGCCGGCCTTCTTTTTATAGTCGCCACATTCTTCCTAGGTGTAGGTCTGTTTCGCTTCGCCCAAGAAGCTAAAATCAGTGTCAGTGCGGCGGATGAACACCTTTGACCGATTCAAATTCTTGATGTCCGGAGCCCCCGAGGCACTACCTCCTGACACGACGAATTCCCCCTAACTTCGGGACATCTCTGATAGTCCGCCATGGGCGATTGCATGGCTCAGATCAACTCTCCACCAGGCAATACGCTCGAATAGTCAAAGCATGGGTAACAGCCATTGGACTTGATCCGACGATGTACGGTACCCACACGCTAAGGCGAAGCAAAGCATCTTTGATCTATCGCAGGACCAAGAATTTGGCCGATTTCTGCCTGTGGTGACGGGAAGCAATCGGCCAGAAGTGGGCGCCCAGATATCTCAACGAATCAGGCCTTATCCGCCTGCAATGCAAACGCGGTTGCGCCCACAGTGCTTGGCCTCATAGAGCGCAGCGTCGGCGCGCTTGAACCAGCGCTGCGAGTCGGTCTCGCCGGCATGGGCAGCGAGCCCCAGGCTGAGCGTGTGCGGAATGATCTGGCCTTCGAATTCGGTCGGCGTCGCCTCGAAGGCTTCACGCAGGTGATTGGTCATGCGTTCAGCGCCTTCGCGATCAATACGCTCAAGGACCAGGACGAACTCCTCTCCACCGAAACGGCCGACGATATCAGTCTGGCGCGAGTTGGCGCGTAAAATCTTGGCAAAGCTACGCAGTACAGCATCGCCGGCAGCATGGCCATAGGTGTCGTTGACCGTCTTGAAGAAGTCGATATCAACAATCCCGAGCCACAGTGTATCCGGTGTAGAAGGCTGTTTTATCAGCTCGTCCAGACGACGCTCGACGCATTTGCGGTTATTCAGCCCGGTAAGGCCATCAGTATTTGCCGAATGCTCAGCAGCGAGACGTTCCTGCTGCTGGGTACGTATCCACAGGGCGAGAGAGATGGCGAAGCATAGGACTTCGATCAGCGCGGCACTCTGAGTCATCGTCATCGGTGCGATCATGTTGATTTCCGGAAGCCCGCCCTTGATACCGTACCAGGCCCAGGTGACGCTGAGCGCACTGAGACCGAAGGTCGCCCAGCCAATCAGCAGCCAAATTGCATGCGGTGTACCACGCCTCCAACTGACAAAAGCAAAGTACGCATTGATAATCGCGGTGGCGTTGAAGAAGCGGTACATGAGAAAAAGTGTATCGAGAGGCAATGCGCGCAACGCACACAAGATCGCAACCACGGCATTCGCCAACGCAAACCCCAGGGCCACGCGGTCGAGTATCGGAGCAACGGAGTTCAGGCGCAGTGCCTTGCGGGTAAATAGGAAGGACAAACACAGCGCGCCGCTGACCAGCAGGCCGAGGCCTTCGTTCGTCCAGAAACTTGTATCCGGTGCAAGATGCTGCGCGAGCAGGCCGCGCAAGTTGAACCACGCGAAGCCAGTACACGTGACGAAGGCGGCATAGGTGATAAAGGTCGGCTGACGCAGCACGATACCGAACAGCAGCCAGATGGCACCCAGCGTGATGTATACGCCCAAGTGTGTTGTGTAGATGGCGGTATAGGTCTGCAGGGCCGCCATGAACGCAGCAGGCTGGTACAGGCGCAAGGTCAATCGCATATCGTCGCCAGACACTGAGCGCAGCCGCACGAAAACCTGCTGTGTTTCGCCAGGGGCGATGCTGTGCATGATCGCAGGTAGGGGCGAAGGCAGAGCGCGGCTGGAAAATGGCAGGCGATCGCCGACTTCCTGCTGCCATGGGGTAGGGGCTGTCACGAAAACCGTCATGGAATCAATCCATGCCGTGTCATCAACAAGCACCCAAGGCTGTGCATCCGCGCCTGGATTGTGCAGCGTTAGCCGCAACCAGAACCCGTCGCGGGTGATGCCCTGATAAAGATCAGCTTGTGTCAGCGGCTTCCACGCGAAGGGATCGAGTTGCTGCAGCGACTCGTAATTGTGTGGATCGCGCTGAAATTCGGCGTGACCAACCAGCGACAGGCCATCGAGATTTGCATCAACGGCAACAGGCTCCAGCGCATATACATGTGAATGCGCCAGCAGCGCCAGAACAACCAGCAAAAACCGAAACACCGCCAAAGCTCCATGCCCTCTCATACATTCCCTGCTATTGCTCTTCGTGCAAGTTGGATTAAGTAACAATATCCCTATGAATAGGCCGCGCTACTCTAAAGCCTCCGAGCATAAATGAGGAGTCACGTCGCCAGCAGCCAACGACTGCTTCTGGCCGATTTCTTCCTGTCGCCACTGCCAGCTTTGGGTCGCAAGCTGCCCGTTGCTACAGGCAGCAATCGGCCGATTGTGTTGAAAAAGTCGGTTCTCCAGAGTGCCCGCGCACTGACTCCTGAAAATGCTTTTTTTGCGCGCAGCTACGCGAAATCTGAGCCCGGAATCCTCTGCTCAAAGTAAAGAATTCAATCTCAAGCGCGTACTTTTCTCCCGTGGAAACCATGGCCGACTTTTTCAACAGAATCGGCCGATTTCTGCCTCACAAGAGGATCCCCTACGCTTGCAAAAATCGATCGGGCCGGCATGGGCAAAGGGCACTGGACGCCTTGTCATCGATGATCTCCTCGCTGGCCAGGCGTCCCACTGTCGCCGCCAAAGTAATTCCAGGGTGCATTGCACAAACGTAGACGCCACCCACTTTGGGTAGATAACCGATGATGGGGAGGCCATCGGCAGGCATGGGCCTGAGTCCGACACAAGCCCGTTCCGGATCTATGGAAACAACACCATGGAGTTCGTTCTGGATTGTCTTGGAAGTTCGAAGCGCTATCGCTGCCGGCTGATTATCCATGGCGTCGTCCAGGTAATCTTCTGCCGCCAGTAACGCACCATCCGAACTTTGCCTCACTTCCATTTCAGGGCTGGAGATGAGGGTGTGCACGAGGTTGGGTTGCGACTTGTAACGAATGAAAATGGCAGGCGAGGCCTCTATTGGCAGGGACACTCCAAGCATGTCTGTCAGCTTCGTGATGCCTGTCCCGGCTGCCAGTACGACAATATCGGCATCGATGATGCCTATTGTTGTTTCGACTCCGGTCACCGTTGCACTCTGGGTTACAAAACCGAGCACTCGCGTCTGAGTGAGAATCTTCGCCCCATACGTCTGGGCACCTGCGATCAACGCATGCGTAGCTGCCACTGCGTCCAGCGCTCCTTCTTCAGCCGCATACAGAGCAGACTGGGGAGGGTTCTTTAGATTTGGTTCAAGGTCGAGAATCTGCGATCGAGACACCAGGTTTGCCGAAGCTTGGTGACCTGAGATCGGCAGCGCTCCAATCGCCATCACGCTGTAAGACAAGGCACCTGTCCATCTTATCTCCAGGCCTGGCAGCTGCGTTTCGAGTCGGCGGTACTCCTTGATGGCAGAACCGCGCAGTTGCGCAATTGGGTCAGGTTCGGGGTGTGAGGCATTGAGCCAAGCGAATGAGCTGCCAGTCACTCCCGAAGCTATATCTTCAGCTTCTACCAAGGTGACATTCGCGCCTTTACCTGCCAAGTGATACGCCAATGACGCGCCAACTATGCCTGCACCAATGACAACGACTCGTTTGTCCTGACCATTTCCCATATCAACCTCCGTTCTGTCGATGTGCCGATGGTACGACAGCTGGATGATTTCATGACATGAGAACCTGGTAGTTCAGGACGCTTTTTGAGTGTCCGCTCCTGGCCGGGGGCGGACAATCAATCCAAAGCGGTGGCAACCCGTGCTCGGCTCACCATCAGACCAGATGTCCCTCTATCAACCTGGCCACTTCGGCTGCGTGAGTAAAACCCAGATCGTGATCGGCGCCAGGGAAGACGTGTAGTTCCGCGCGGGGTAACAGTTGAGCAAGGCGCTGGCCGACGCGAACGGGGCTGATCGGATCAGAATCTCCCCAGAGGAGCAGGACTGGCATGCTCAACTCGGCCAACCGGAGCGTGAGGTCGGTCTGGTCGTCGAGAAACCAACTCGGCAGTGTCGGGTTGGCGGCAGCAAAATCCGGGCGCCAGTCATGCGCGCCCAGAGCAGACATGTCCACCCCGCCAGAGGTGACGGTCAGCGTCAGGTGCGTGATCAGTTCAGGGCGCTCAAGCGCTGCACGCACAGCGACTATACCGCCCATAGACTGCGCCACCAGCGCTGTGGGTCGGTCGATCTCGGCCAGCACGCGAGCCACCAGATCATCCATGCCGGTCACGCCAGCCAAGGGCGGAGTGTCTCCAAAGCCGGGCCAGCCGATATGGACCCGCTGCGCCGGGTGGACCAGGCGCTCAGCAACCGGAAGCCAAAACCGGGTGTTACCCGAGGCTCCGGGCAGGAAGAGGAGTTTGGCGGGGGATGCGATCACAGGGTTGGCGAGATTATGGGCCAGCAACGGGGTCAAAATGCCTGACCGCTCTTCTGCAGTCACGTTTTCCGATAGCTTGATTTCTACAGCCATGGCGCTCTCCCTGAGCAACGAGTAAATGACTCAACAAGGTAGCCCATTCAGTCACCCCATGGTGAATCACCATAAGCATCCGTCGTCCTTTTTTGATGGGCTGAATACCGGCTTTCGGCCGTTCCCTGTCGATCATGGTTACAAACCGTGCGGGGCAAATCCGATGCTATCGGTAGTCAGGTCGAATGCAAGCAGGTGTTCAAGTGGAGTGCAATTTCTCAGGCCGGTCACGGCGCTGGAAAGGTCTCCAGATACGCCAGCAGATCGTCGATTTTTTCCTGGTCGCTGATGCCCCAGAAAATCATCCGGGTGCCGGAAACCACTGCCTTTGGATCTTCGATATACGCAGCGAGTTTTTCCCGGGTCCAGACCACGCCCGATGACTTCATGGCGTCGGAGTACTGGTAGTCGGTGGTGCTTGCGGCCGCGCGTCCGACGATACCGTTGAGCTGCGGGCCAAAAAACGCCCGCGCCGATTCTCCGATCTGGTGGCAGCCGCCACACATACGCTTGAACAGTTTGCCCCCGGCCTCGGCATCGCCGGCCGCTTGGGCCTGCGCACCCGACAAACCTGCCTGAAGCAGCAAGAAGACGGTCAGCACCGCAGCTTTGTTCATGTACAGCTCCAGATCCGGAATGACGCACGGCGAAAAGGGGCGGCCATTTCACCATGTCCAACGCTTTTATCGAAGGGTTTGTTGCGGGTGCCTGCGGGAACCGGCATAAACGCCACCCTGCAGATGAGGGCGCATTCCTGGCCGCAAATCGCTGATGGCAGTCTGACGCAGGCCTTGGCAGACTGTTGCCCTTTGCATCCCGTCCCGCACTTTTACAAGGAAAGAAAACTGATGGTCACCTGCTACCTGAAATACGTACTCGACCCCTACAAGCTCGACGCGTTCGAGCACTACGGCAAGTTGTGGATTCCACTGGTGGAGAAATTCGGTGGTCAGCATCACGGCTACTTCCTGCCGTCCGAGGGTGCCAGCAATATTGCCCTGGCGATGTTCACCTTCCCCAGTCTGGCGGCCTATGAAACCTATCGCCAACAGTCGATGAACGACCCGGCGTGCATTGCCGCGTTCAAGTACGCCGAAGAAACCCGCTGCATCCTCAGCTATGAGCGCAGTTTCTTCCGGCCGGTGTTCGGTTAGGGCTCATCCGCGACTTGAAGCGCCGGGCTCAGCCCTGCTTCAAGTCCAGGCAGTAGGTGTAGTAACCCGGATCTCGTACATACCCCAAAGACTCATACAAGCGCTGCGCGGTGTGGTTGTCGGTGGCGGTTTCCAGGGTCATGCCCTTGGCGCCGCTCAACCGCGCATAGTCGCGGGCGGTGTTCATCAATAAGGTGGCGACGCCTTTGCCGCGAGCGGCGGGCGCGCTGAACAGGTCGCCGAGCAACCAGGTGCGGTGTGCGTTGATGGAGGAAAAGGTCGGGAACATCTGCACGAAACCCAGGGCTTCGCCGCTGGCGTCCTCGGCGTAGAAGATCACCGATTCGTCGCGGGCGATGCGCTCGGCAATGAAGTCACGGGATTGCGGCAGGTTCGATGACTGACCGTAGAAGCCGCGATAGGCGTCGAATAACGGGGCGATCTTGTCGATGTGGGAAGCGTCGGCGCGCAGGGCCTGAATAGCCATGAGGGTGCTCCTTTGCGGTCTCAAGGACTCTGGAGCCTAGCAAACAATTGCCCGCACGCGGCGTGAAGCTGCGCGAATGCTTCGATCCTGCTGGAGCTGGCTTGCTGGCGAAGGTTGTCAACGATAACGCGTGCGGGCTGGATAAACGCGGCGCTCTCGGGTCCATCGCCAGCAGGCTGGCTCCTACAGGGTTTTATTACACCCGCACATTACGCCCCGGCAGGGTCGACCGCTGGCTGTTTTCCCAGTTTTCGACCAGTCCCACCGGCACATCCGACGCTGGCAGCATCTTGCGTCCGCGCACCAGGTCCGACGCCCGTTCGGCGAGCATGATGGTCGGTGCGTTGAGGTTGCCGTTCGGTTCGGTCGGGAACACCGAGGAGTCGATCACCCGCAGCCCGGCAATGCCATGCACGCGCAACTCGGAATCCACCACGGCCATGTCGTCCTCGCCCATGCGGCACGAACCGCAAGGGTGATAGGTGCTCTCCAGGTTGTCACGCACGAACGCATCAAGGTCCTCATCGCTGGTCAGGTGCGCGCCGGGGGCAATCTCGCCATCGCGGAAGCGGTCCATGGCTTGCTGGCCGATGATCTCGCGGGTCAGGCGGATGCAGCGACGGAAGCCTTCGCGGTCCTCTTCGCGCTCCAGGTAGTTGAAGCGGATTTCCGGATGCTCATAAGGGTCGGCCGAACGCACGCGTACATAGCCGCGGCTCTTCGGTTTATTCGGCCCGGTCAGCACCATGAAACCATGGCCTTTGATCGGTTTGTTGCCGTCGTAACGCATGGCCGCCGGCAAAAAGTGGAACTGAATATCCGGCCAGCGCAAACCCTTGTCGGAGCGGATGAAGCCACCAGCCTCGAAGTGGTTGGTGGCGCCCAGGCCGTCCTTGAACAACAGCCAGCGCAAGCCAATCATCAATTTGCTCAGCGGGTCCATTTTGCTGTTGAGCGTCACCGGTTCCTTGCAGCCGAACTGGATGTACACCTCGGCGTGATCCTGCAGGTTCTCCCCTACCCCCGGCAGATCATGACGCACGGCGATCCCGGCCTTGCGCAGGACCTCGGCCGGGCCGATGCCCGAACGTTGCAGCAGGTGCGGCGAGCCGATCGGTCCGGACGAGATCAGCACTTCCTTGTTGCAATAGACCTGGTGGGTCTGGCCACCGTGGTCATAAATAATGCCCACGGCGCGCTTGCCCTCGAGGATGACCTGGCGGGTCATCGCATGGGTGATCACCGTCAGGTTCGGACGGTCCATGGCCGGGCGCAGGTAGGCGTTGGCGGTGGAACAGCGCACGCCGTTTTTCACGGTCATGTGCATCGCGCCGAATCCTTCCTGCATGTAGCCGTTGCAGTCATCGGTCTTGATGTAGCCCGCTTCCGCACCGGCTTCGACCCAGGCCCCGTACAGCGGGTTCTTCATATGGTTGCCGTTGGTGGTGTGCAGCGGTCCGGTTTGCCCGCGATAGTTGTCACCGCCGGACTCATAGCTCTCGGCGCGCTTGAAGTACGGCAGGCAGTTTTTATAGCCCCAACCCTGGGCGCCGAGGGACTCCCACTCGTCGAAGTCATAGGCATGACCACGGATGTACACCAGGCCGTTGATCGACGACGACCCCCCCAGCACCTTGCCCCGAGGGCAGTGGACGCGACGACCGTTGAGGTAGGTTTCCGGCTCGGTTTCGTAGCGCCAGTTGTACTTCTTGGTGTTCATCGGGATCGAGAATGCGCTGGGCATCTGGATCACTACGCTCTTGTCGCTGCCGCCAAATTCCAGGACCAGCACCGAGGTGGCCGGATCTTCGCTCAGGCGGTTGGCCAACACACAACCTGCCGAGCCTGCGCCGATGATGATGTAGTCGTATTTTTGCGTAGCCATGATTTATCTCCGGACCGTCGATTCGTTGAAAACGGGCTTCGACGGTTTGGTCAATGTGTCGCCGGTGGTGAATTGCGGGGAAATCTTCTCGATGTGCTGGATGACCGCTTCTTCGCGCTTGAGATCGATCGAGCGGCTGAGCACGTAATAGGCCACCCCCGATACGATCAGCCCGACCAGCCAGGCGATGTCGATGCTGCCCAGGGCTTTGGCGAGTGGGCCGACATACACTTCGCGCTGTTCGACGCCGTCGAAGATGTAGAAAAACGGGATCATCGAGATGAAGCCGATGGCGTACGCGGCGATGCCACGCAGGCCCCAGCTGCCGTAGATGTTGCCGTGGGGCATGAAGAAGTGCGGGATGGCGTAGCGGCCCTTGCGCACGAAGAAGTAGTCGGTGAGGTTGACCGAGGTCCAGGGCACCAGGAAGTACAGCATTACCACCAGGTAGATGCCGAGCACCGACAGGCCCTTGCCGGAACTCTGGATGCTCAGGGCCACACCCAATTGCAACAGGATCACGAAGGCGATAGCCAGGATCCGCGCTTTGCGGGTCGGTTCGATATGCTTGATCGAGTCGACGCAGGTCAGCGTGGTGAGCTTGGCGCTGTAGATGTTCATTGCGATCACCGGCAGGAACGCCAGGATAGTGATCACCACGACCGCCGTGCCCATCAGCGGCGACACGGTACTGCCGACTTGCCCGAGGGCCACCAGCACGTCAGTGGAGTGCAAGTGATCGGCCAGCCAGCCCCCCACGGAAATCATCCAGGCACCGGACAGCGAAGCGCCCAGGAACACCACCGCAATCAGCTTGCCGCTGGAGGTGTTCTTCGGCAGGTAACGCGAGTAGTCCGACACGTACGGGGCGTAGGCGATGTTGTAGCTCGCCGCGGCCGCGAATTGCGCGATGAAACCGGTCCAGTTGAATCCCAGTGGTGCCGGGGCCACTTCACCGGCGCCGAGCGCCGGCAACGCCGCATCCGGCACCCAGCCCATCAGCACCGCCAGGGTCACCAGACCGTAAAGCGGCAACGACAGGTACAGCGCCCATTTGAAGCTGCGGTGCATCCAGTCATGGCCGAGGATCGCCAGCACGGCTGCCGGTATCGTCACCGCCACTGCGATCACGGCGGGGTTGAAGCCGAATAGCGTGTGCAGTCCCTGCATCATCAGCACGAGGTTGACGATGTTGAAACCGGCGAACACAAACAGCGTCGCCAACAGCACCAGAATCACCCCGCGATAACCGAACTGCGCACGGGACTGGATCATCTGTGGCAGGCCCAGGTGCGGGCCTTGCGAGCCATGAAAGGCCATGAACAGCGTGCCGAACATGATGCCCAGCGTACCGGCCAGCGTGGTCCAGAGCGCGGTCAGGCCGACGCTCGGGCCGACGAAGCCGATGGTCATGGTGAAGAAGGTGAAGTTGCCGAGAAACCAGAACGGGCCCTGGCTCGACAGTTTGTCGGTGCGCTCGTGCTCGGGGATGAAATCGATCGAATGGCTTTCGACGACGATTTTGTCGTCGAGGACCGACACGCTCGGGGCGGACTTGGCGTTTGTGTTCATGATGGACTCTTATTGTTGGAAGATCATGACGAAAAAACCGCATTCTTTCGGGTGAACGACTCCCGGGGCGCGTCCTTGCCGTTCCCGAATTTCAAATGTGCAATTGCTTTCAACTTTGGCATTGTTCCTTGTCTTGCCTGATCAGCATCAGCCCGGCAGCGTGATCCACACCGCCTTGGTCTCGAGCAGGTAGTCCAACTGCTCGGCGCCCAGGTCCTTGCCGAACCCGGACTGCTTGTAGCCGCCGAACGGCATCGACGGGTCGAGGGTGCCGTGGGCGTTGACGTAGACCGAGCCTGCCTTCAGGCGCGGAATCAGGCTGTGCACCTTGCCCAGGTCATTGGAATACAGGGCCGCCGCCAGGCCATAGGGCGAGTCATTGGCCAGCGCCAGTACCTGTTCCTCATCGTCGAAGGGTGCGGTGACCAGCACCGGGCCGAAGATCTCCTCCTGGACGATGCGCATGTCGTTGCGGCAATGGGCGAAAATGGTCGGCTCGACGAAGAAGCCTGGGCCCTCGACCGTTTGGCCGCCGTAGACCAGTTGGGCGCCCTCCTGCTTGCCGGTCTCGATGTACTCGGTCACGCGCTGCTTTTGCAGGGCCGAGACCAGCGGGCCGATGAAGCAGTCCGGGTCCATCCCTGGCGCGATCTTCAGGGTGCGGGTGTAGGCGATCAGCTCGCGCAGGAATTGGTCATAGACACTGCTGTGAATATAGGCCCGTGTACCCGCGTCGCATACCTGTCCCGAGTTGAAAAACACCCCGTTGGCGACCGCCTGCGCCGCCGCCGGAATATCGGCGTCAGCGAACACGATGACCGGTGATTTGCCACCCAGTTCCAGGGTCAGGCGCTTCATGTCATCCAGAGCGGCGCGGCCCACGGTACGGCCGACCGGGGTCGATCCGGTGAAGGTCAGTTTGTCGATGCCAGGGTGGGTGGCCATGGCCGCGCCGACCACGCTTCCCCGCCCGGTGACGATGTTGATCACCCCGTCCGGGATACCCGCTTCCTGCACCAGTTCGGCAAAGCGCAGGGCCGACAGCGAAGTCAACTCGGCCGGTTTCACCACCACGGTGCAACCGGTGGCCAGGGCCGCGCCCAGTTTCCAGGCCATGGTTTGCAGCGGGAAGTTCCACGGCACGATGGCACCGACCACGCCCACCGCTTCCTTGCGGGTGTAGGCCAGGTAATTGCCCGGCAGCGACGGTTCGACGGTACGCCCGTGCAGCTTGGTGGCCCAACCGGCGAAGTAGCGCAAGGTATCGACGGTGCCCTGGATATCGACGTCCCTGGCGAAGGCGACCGACTTGCCCATGTCGATCGATTCGATTTCCGCCAGTTCGGCGGCGTTCTGTTCGATCAGGTCGGCCAGGCGTTGCATCATCCGCTCGCGTTCGGCCGGTTTGGCCTGGCGCCAGGCGCCGCCGTCGAACTGGGCGCGGGCGGCTTGCACGGCACGGTCCAGATCAGCGGTGGTGCCCATGGGAATGCGCGTGATCAGGCCTTCGGTGGACGGCTCGATGACTTCGGACGTCTGGCCATCGCTGGCCTCGACCCAGGCGCCGCCGATGAACATTTTCTGGACCTTGCCAAGGAAGGTCTGGGTGGCCTCGCTGACGCCGAACTTTTGCAGGTAACTTTTGACGATCGTGTCCATTTTTATTCTCTCCGCCCGGCAGTCAGGTCCTGCCGGGTTTGGTGGTTTCGATATCAGGCTGGAGTGGCTTCGCTCTGGGCCGCACGCACCTTGCCCCGCTCGTGGAAGATGAAACCGATGCTATTGAGCAGCAGTTGCGCGGCGAGGATCGAGGTCATGCCGGTCGGGTCGTACACCGGTGCCACTTCCACCAGGTCCATGCCGACGATGTTGCCTTTGCTGCGCTTGGCCAGGGCCTGGATGATTTCCAGCACTTCGTAGTAGAGGAAGCCGCCGTGGCTCGGGGTGCCAGTGCCAGGAGCGATGGACGGGTCGAAACCGTCGATGTCGATGGTGATGTAGTAGTTGATGTTCTGCGGGATCAGCGCCAGCACGCCTTCGACGCCCAGGCGGCGCACATCGCGTACCGAAAGGATTTTCGAGCCGGCTTCGTGGGCCGCTTCGTAGTCGTCGCGGTTGGACGAGGACACGTTGCGGATGCCCATCTGGGTCATGCCGACGATGTGGTTCATTTCCGAGGCGCGGCGCAGCGGGTTGCCATGGCCGTAGCGCACGCCGTGGCGCTCGTCGACGAAATCCAGGTGCGCATCGAAGTGGATGATGTGGATCGGGCCACGGCCTTCGAAAGCCTTGATCACCGGGGCGTGCACCGAGTGGTCGCCACCGAGCACCACCGGCATCACACCGGCATCGAGAATCTTGCGTACCGCGTATTCGGTGTTCTTGTTGCTGGTTTCCATATCGGTGTGGACGATGTCGGCATCCCCCACATCGACCATGCGCACGTCGGCGGCGGTCAGGTACATCACGTCGTCTTCGTGGTCGTAGGCGCCGGCATGGCCGAAGGAAAACAGCGTCGATGCTTCACGAATCCCGCGTGGTCCGAAGCGTGCGCCGGAACGCCACTGGGTACCCATGTCATTGGGCACGCCGAGCACCGCGACGTCGGCATCCAGGGCATCCCAGTCGGTGCACACCGGGGATTTGCCAAAGGTGCAATGACCCACGAATGGCAGGTTCAGGCGACCGGATTCATAACCATTGTTCGACATGTCTAGCCTCTCCACTTCTTGTTTTCGGCCTGGCGGACTGCAAGGCGACCGCCGTTGGAAAGACTATGGGCGCAGCTTTTCGTGGAAAAAATGCTAAACATCAGATACTCATATCGGCATTACCGATGCATCCACACGCGGGAGGTCCCAGTGATTCAACTGCATGATGTCGACCTGAAACTGCTCAGGGTGTTTGCCACCATTGTCCGCTGCGGCGGCTTCTCGGCCGCGCAGGCGGCGCTGAACGCCGGCCAGTCGACCATCAGCGAACAGATGACCCATCTGGAAACCCGGCTCGGGGTCAAGCTCTGCCAGCGCGGACGCAGCGGTTTTCGTCTGACCGAGCAAGGCGTGGCGATTCACGAAGCCACCCAGCGCCTGCTCTCGGCGGTGGAAAATTTCTGCATGGACGCCGACGTGCTCAAGCAGCACATCAGCGGCAAGCTCAACCTGGGGATCATCGACACCACCATCACCGACCCCGACTCGCCGATCCCGCGCACCACCCAGCGCTTCGTCTCCCGTGGGCACGATGTGCACCTCAACGTGTACGTCGGCACCCCCGCCGAACTGGAAGAGCGCGTGCTCGACGGGCGCTTGCACCTGGCCATCGGGCACTTCCCGATCCACGTGCCGGGGCTGCTGCATTCGCCCCTGTACCAGGAAGCGCTGGGGCTGTATTGCGGGCGGCGGCATCCGCTGTTCGGCAACCTGGCCGAAGGTGAGGAATTGCTCGAAGAGATCGCCGCGAGCCGCATTGTCGTGCGCGGCTACATGCAGCAATACGACCTGGAACACCTGGGCGTCAGCAAGGCGGCAGCGACCGTGGACAACATCGAAGCCCTGGCGATTCTGATCATCTCCGGCGCTTACCTGGGCTTTCTGCCGGCACATTTCGCCGCGCAGTGGATCAAGACCGGCGAGATGCACCAACTGGCCCCCGCCAGTTTGCAGCTGATGTCGCCGTTCGACGTAATCACCCGTCGCGGCGCGGCTCCACCGCCGATTTTGCAGGCGTTTCTCGAAGACCTGGCGGCCTGTTCCCGCAAAACGCCTGCAGCCGAGAAGCATTGACGGCTCGCCAAATTCAAACAGCGCCCGCCATACTCATCGACGCAACGTTTCGCTTCATCACCGCTCAAGGCCACCTATGCGCATCCACGTCACCTTCATCGACCGCGTCGGCATCACCCAGGAAGTCCTGGCCCTGCTGGGCGGACGCAGCTTCAACCTCGACGCCGTGGAGATGGTGCCGCCGAACGTCTACATCGATGCCCCGACCCTCGGCGCCGAAGTCCTGGAGGAGTTGCGCGAAGCCCTCTTCGGCGTGCGCGGCGTGCAAGCGGTGACCCTGGTCGACATCCTTCCGGGGCAACGCCGGCGCCTGCAACTGGATGCCTTGCTCGCCGCCAGTTCCGACCCGGTGCTGGCGGTGGATGAACGTGGTCATGTACTGCTGGCCAACCCGGCGCTGATTGCCCTGTGCGGCCGCGAGCCGGCCGGTGAAGCGCTGGTCGCGCTGTTCGATGATCCCGACTTGCAATCGACATTGATCGCCCAGGGCTTCCGCCTGCCCATGCGCGAAGTCAGCCTCGGCGGCCACACCTTGCTGCTCGACGCCATGCCGATCACCGACGCCGGCGCCCTGCTCACCCTCTATCAACCGAACCGCATCGGCGAACGCCTGTCGGCGCTGCATCACGATCACGCCGAAGGCTTCGATGCGCTGTTGGGCGAGTCGCCGCCGATCCGCGCGCTCAAGGCCCGGGCTCAGCGGGTGGCGGCCCTCGATGCGCCGCTGTTGATCCAGGGCGAAACCGGCACCGGCAAGGAACTGGTGGCCCGCGCCTGCCACGCCATCAGCGGCCGTTGCGACAAGCCGTTCCTGGCGCTCAATTGCGCGGCACTGCCGGAAAGCCTGGCCGAAAGCGAGCTGTTCGGCTACGCCCCCGGCGCCTTCACCGGCGCCCAGCGCGGCGGCAAACTCGGGCTGCTGGAACTGGCCGACCAGGGCACGGTATTCCTCGACGAAGTGGGGGAAATGTCGCCGTACCTGCAGGCCAAGTTGTTGCGCTTTTTGAGCGATGGTTGCTTCCGTCGCGTGGGCGGCGATCGCGAGGTCAAGGTCAACGTGCGGATCCTCAGCGCCACCCATCGCAACCTGGAAAAAATGGTCAGCGAAGGTCACTTTCGCGAAGACCTGTTTTACCGCCTCAACGTGCTCAACCTGCAAGTGCCGCCGCTGCGCGAGCGCGGCCATGACATCCTGCTGATGGCCCAGCACTTCATGCAGCAAGCGTGCGCACAGATCCAGCGACCGGTCTGCCGCCTGGCGCCGAGCACCTTTCCCGCCCTGCTCGGCAATCGCTGGCCGGGCAATGTGCGGCAACTGCAAAACGTGATCTTCCGCGCGGCGGCCATTTGCGAAAACCCGTTGGTCGACCTCGACGACCTCGACATTGCGCGCACGGCAGTGGAACGCCAGAACGATGGCGAAGTGGGTAGCCTGGAAGAGGCTGTCGAAGGTTTTGAAAAGAACCTGCTGGAGCAGCTGTATCGCAGCTATCCGTCCAGTCGATTGCTCGCGGCGCGCTTGCAGACCTCCCACAGCGCCATCGCCATTCGCTTGCGCAAGTACGGGATTCCCAACAAGGCCTGACCGCCGGTTTCAGCAACACTGAAAATCCCTGTGGGTTCGAGTGCTATTCAACAATGTATACAAATCGATACAACGTATCGAAATCAAGACAGAACGAGCTCAACCCGTCTCGCCCGGACTTCACCCCCTGTTCCTTGCCTGCCTGTATTGATTTCAATACACGAGACCTCCACGAAACTGCCATAAACCATATCAAGCCATTGATTTAAAACAATTAATTGGTTCTGGCACCGCCCTTGCTATGACTCCTTCAGCCACGCTCGCCACCCAAACGAGCCTGCCCATCGTCATTCGCCACCTGCAGCGAATGAGCCAGAACAATGAGGAGTAGACATGAGCGAATTGCGTTTTACCGTCGACCACGAATGGCTGCGCACCGAAGCTGACGGCACGGTCACCGTTGGCATTACCGCTTTTGCCCAACAAGCGCTGGGGGATGTGGTGTTTGTACAGGTGCCCGAACTGGGCGGCTTCGACGCCGGCACCGAAGTGTCGGTGCTGGAGTCGGTGAAGGCCGCCAGCAGCATCGGCATGCCGCTGGACGGTGAGGTGGTGGAAGTGAATTCGGCGCTCGACGCCAACCCTGAGTTGGTCAACGAAGATCCGCTGGGCGAAGGCTGGTTCTTCCGCTTCCAGCCTGCTGACGCTTCGGCGATCGCCCGCTTGCTCGATCAAGCCGCTTACGAACGCCTGATCCAAGACCAGACCGACGCGTGAGGATTCCGTATGACCACCCTCCTCGACACCCGTAACGAATTCATCGCCCGCCACATCGGCCCGCGCGCCGGCGACGAGCAAGCGATGCTCAACAGCCTCGGCTTCGATTCCCTCGAAGCCCTGAGCGCCAGCGTGATTCCCGACAGCATCAAAGGCACCAGCGTGCTCGGCCTGGAAGACGGCCTGAGCGAAGCCGACGCCCTGGCGATGATCAAATCCATCGCGGCCAAGAACCAGTTGTTCAAGACCTACATCGGCCAGGGTTACTACGGCACCCACACGCCGTCGCCGATCCTGCGCAACCTGCTGGAGAACCCAGCCTGGTACACCGCCTACACCCCGTACCAGCCGGAAATTTCCCAGGGTCGTCTCGAAGCGCTGCTGAACTTCCAGACCCTGATCAGCGACCTCACCGGCCTGCCGATCGCCAACGCCTCGCTGCTCGACGAAGCCACCGCCGCCGCCGAAGCCATGACTTTCTGCAAGCGCCTGAGCAAGAACAAGGGCAGCCACCAGTTCTTCGCCTCCGTGCATTGCCACCCGCAGACCCTCGACGTGCTGCGCACCCGTGCCGAACCGCTGGGCATCGAGGTGGTGGTCGGCGACGAGCGCGAACTGAGCGACGTGACGCCGTTCTTCGGCGCCCTGCTGCAATACCCGGCGAGCAACGGTGATGTGTTCGACTACCGCGCATTGACCGAGCGTTTCCACGCCGCCAACGCCCTGGTGGCCGTGGCCGCCGACCTGCTGGCCCTGACCCTGCTGGCCCCGCCGGGCGAATTCGGCGCCGACGTGGCCATCGGCAGCGCCCAACGTTTCGGCGTGCCGCTGGGCTTCGGTGGCCCGCACGCGGCGTACTTCTCCACCAAGGATGCGTTCAAGCGCGACATGCCGGGCCGTCTGGTCGGCGTCTCGGTGGACCGTTTCGGCAAGCCGGCCCTGCGCCTGGCGATGCAGACCCGCGAGCAGCACATCCGTCGCGAGAAGGCCACGTCCAACATCTGCACCGCGCAGGTGCTGCTGGCCAACATCGCCAGCATGTACGCCGTCTATCACGGCCCGAAAGGCCTGACGCAGATCGCCAACCGTGTGCATCAGCTGACCGCGATTCTGGCCAAGGGCTTGAGCGCTTTGGGCCTGAACGTTGAGCAGGAACACTTCTTCGACACGCTGACCCTGAGCACTGGCGCCAACACCGCCCAACTGCACGAACAGGCGCACGCCCGGCAGATCAACCTGCGCGTGGTCGATGCCGAGCGTCTGGGCCTGTCCCTCGACGAAACCAGCACCCAGGCCGACGTCGAAACCCTGTGGGCCTTGCTGTCCAGTGGCAAAACCCTGCCGGACTTCGCCGCCCTCGCCGCTTCGACTCAAGCGACCCTCCCGGCCGCGCTGGTGCGTCAGTCGCCGATCCTCAGCCATCCGGTATTCAACCGCTATCACTCGGAAACCGAGCTGATGCGTTACCTGCGCAAACTGGCGGACAAGGACCTGGCGCTCGATCGCACCATGATCCCGCTGGGCTCGTGCACCATGAAACTCAACGCCGCCAGCGAAATGATCCCGGTGACCTGGGCCGAGTTCGGTGCCCTGCACCCGTTCGCTCCGGCCGAGCAAAGCGCCGGCTACCAGCAACTGACCGACGAACTGGAAGCGATGCTCTGCGCCGCCACCGGTTACGACGCGATTTCCCTGCAGCCGAACGCCGGTTCCCAGGGTGAGTACGCTGGCCTGCTGGCCATTCGTGCCTACCATCAGAGCCGTGGCGAAGACCGTCGCGACATCTGCCTGATCCCGTCCTCGGCCCACGGCACCAACCCGGCCACCGCCAACATGGCCGGCATGCGCGTGGTCGTGACCGCCTGCGATGCCCGTGGCAACGTCGACATCGAAGACCTGCGCGCCAAGGCCATCGAGCACCGCGAACACCTCGCCGCGCTGATGATCACCTACCCGTCGACCCACGGCGTGTTCGAGGAAGGCATCCGCGAAATCTGCGGCATCATTCATGACAACGGCGGCCAGGTGTACATCGACGGCGCCAACATGAACGCCATGGTCGGCCTCTGCGCACCGGGCAAGTTCGGCGGCGACGTCTCGCACCTGAACCTGCACAAGACCTTCTGCATTCCCCACGGCGGTGGCGGCCCGGGCGTCGGCCCGATCGGTGTGAAGTCGCACCTGGCGCCGTTCCTGCCAGGCCACGCGCAGATGGCGCGCAAGCAAGGCGCGGTGTGCGCCGCGCCGTTCGGCAGCGCGAGCATCCTGCCGATCACCTGGATGTACATCCGCATGATGGGCGGCGCCGGCCTCAAGCGCGCCTCGCAGCTGGCGATCCTCAATGCCAACTACATCTCCCGTCGCCTCGAAGAGCACTACCCGGTGCTCTACACCGGCAGCAACGGCCTGGTGGCCCACGAGTGCATCCTCGACCTGCGTCCACTGAAAGACAGCAGCGGCATCAGCGTCGACGACGTGGCCAAGCGCCTGATCGACTTCGGCTTCCACGCCCCGACCATGTCCTTCCCGGTGGCCGGCACGCTGATGATCGAGCCGACCGAAAGCGAATCCAAGGAAGAACTGGACCGCTTCTGCGACGCCATGATCCGCATCCGCGAAGAAATCCGCGCGGTGGAAAACGGCACCCTGGACAAGGACGACAACCCGCTGAAAAACGCCCCGCACACGGCGGCGGAGTTGGTGGGCGAGTGGTCGCATCCGTATAGCCGGGAGCAGGCGGTTTATCCACTGGACACCTTGATCGACGCCAAGTACTGGCCGCCCGTAGGCCGGGTCGACAACGTCTTCGGCGACCGCAACCTGATCTGTGCCTGCCCGTCGATTGCCGAGTACGCCTGACCACAAAACATAACCCTGTAGGAGCGAGCCTGCTCGCGATGGACTCCAGAGCGCCGCTGGGCATCTGGTTCCCTGTGTCATCGTTAACGACCATCGCGAGCAGGCTCGCTCCTACAGAAGAGCAGTGCCCCTATTCAAGAACAACCAGAGGACTTCACCATGTTCAGCAAACACGACCAGATCAAAGGCTACGACGACGAACTGCTGGCGGCGATGAACGCCGAAGATGCGCGGCAGGAACACCACATCGAATTGATCGCTTCGGAAAACTACACCAGCCAACGGGTGATGGAAGCGCAAGGCAGCGGCCTGACCAACAAGTACGCCGAAGGTTATCCGGGCAAGCGTTACTACGGTGGCTGCGAGCACGTCGACGTGGTCGAACAACTGGCGATCGATCGCGCCAAACAACTGTTCGGCGCCGATTACGCCAACGTCCAGCCGCACTCCGGCAGCCAGGCCAACGCGGCGGTTTATCTGGCCTTGCTACAGCCCGGCGACACCGTGCTGGGCATGAGTCTGGCCCATGGCGGGCACCTGACCCACGGCGCCAAGGTCAGTTTTTCCGGCAAGCTGTACAACGCCGTGCAGTACGGCATCGACACCGCCACCGGCCTGATCGATTACGACGAAGTCGAGCGTCTGGCCGTCGAGCACCAGCCGAAGATGATCATTGCCGGGTTCTCCGCCTACTCCAAGACCCTGGACTTCCCGCGTTTCCGTGAGATCGCCGACAAGGTGGGTGCCTACCTGTTCGTCGACATGGCCCACGTCGCCGGGCTGGTGGCCACTGGTCTGTATCCGAACCCGATCCCGTTTGCCGACGTGGTGACGACCACCACCCACAAGACCCTGCGCGGCCCCCGTGGCGGTCTGATTCTGGCCAGGGCCAATGCGGAACTGGAGAAAAAATTCAACGCCGCCGTGTTCCCAGGTGGTCAGGGCGGGCCGTTGATGCATGTGATCGCCGCCAAGGCCGTGTGTTTCAAGGAAGCGCTGGAGCCCGCCTTCAAAACTTATCAGGCACAAGTGATCCGCAACGCCCAGGCCATGGCGAAAGTGTTTATCGAGCGTGGCTATGACGTGGTGTCCGGCGGGACTGACAACCACCTGTTCCTGGTCAGCCTGATCCGCCAGAGCCTGACCGGCAAAGACGCCGACGCCGCCCTCGGCCGTGCCGGCATCACCGTGAACAAGAACGCCGTGCCCAACGATCCGCAATCGCCGTTCGTGACGTCCGGATTGCGCATTGGCACCCCGGCCATCACCAGCCGTGGTTTCAAGGAAGCCCAGAGCATCGAGCTGGCGGGCTGGATCTGCGACATCCTCGACCACCTCGGCGATGCCGATGTCGAAGCCCAGGTGGCGCGGCAGGCGGCGGCGATGTGCAGCGATTTCCCGGTGTATCGCGACTGATCGCCCGACACAAAACCCTGTAGGAGCGAGCCTGCTCGCGATGGACGTAAAGCTGATGCGTTTTCGTCAGCAAGCCCGCGTTATCGTTAGCGACCATCGCGAGCAGGCTCGCTCCTACAGGTCCGGTTCTTGTCTGACAGACCTTGGAAAAATATATGAACACACCCGTGGAATCGCCCGGCAAAAGCCCGGCCAAGGTGGAAGTCGGTACCAAGTTGCGCGGTGCGGATAAAGTCGCGCGGATTCCGGTCAAGATCATCCCCACCGATGAATTCCCGCGTAAACCGGACTGGATACGTGTACGCATGCCGATCTCTCCCGAGGTCGAACGCATCAAGCAATTGCTGCGCAAACACAAGCTGCACAGTGTCTGTGAAGAAGCCTCGTGCCCGAACCTGGGCGAGTGTTTTTCCGGCGGCACCGCGACCTTCATGATCATGGGCGACATCTGTACCCGCCGCTGTCCGTTCTGCGACGTGGGCCACGGTCGGCCGAAACCGCTGGACGTCGATGAACCGACCAACCTCGCCGTGGCCATCGCCGAGTTGCGCCTCAAGTACGTGGTGATCACCTCGGTGGACCGCGATGACCTGCGCGACGGCGGCGCCCAACACTTTGTCGACTGCCTGCGCGAGATCCGTAAACGGACGCCGGGCATACAACTGGAAACCCTGGTGCCGGACTATCGCGGGCGCATGGACGTGGCCCTGGCGATCACCGCCAACGAGCCACCCGATGTCTTCAACCACAACCTGGAAACCGTTCCGCGTCTGTACAAAGCCACGCGGCCGGGTTCGGATTTCGAGTGGTCGCTGGACCTGCTGCAGAATTTCAAGCAGCGGGTGCCGCACGTACCGACCAAGTCCGGGCTGATGCTGGGCCTGGGTGAAACCGACGCCGAAGTCATGGAGGTGATGCAGCGCATGCGCGAGCACGATATCGACATGCTCACTCTTGGCCAGTACCTGCAACCCTCGCGCAGTCATTTGCCAGTGCAGCGCTTCGTTCACCCGGACACCTTCGCCTGGTTCGCCGAGGAAGGCGCGCGGATGGGCTTCAAGAACGTCGCTTCCGGGCCGCTGGTGCGCTCGTCCTATCATGCCGATCAACAACTGCATGGAGGTGCGGCGGGATTCACGCCATGATGGGCTGACTTGCCATGCATTTCGGAGGCCCAGCCCGATGCCCTTTGCCGTTCGAACGTTGCTCCTGCTTTTAAGCCTTGGCCTGCCACACATGGCCAGCGCCGGCGAGGCGGTGAGGCCCGAACACATGGTGTACCTGCGCACGATCGATCCGGGCATCGCGCAGGACATCCGCTACGCCAGCGCCCACAACTTCACCGGGCACCCGCTCGACGGTTATGCGGCGCCGGAGTGCCTGCTGTCGGTGAATGCCGCCAAGGCCCTGTCCCGGGTGCAAGCGGCCTTGCAGGCGCAAGGCTACGGCTTGAAGGTTTTCGACTGCTATCGACCCAGCCGCGCGGTCGCCGACATGGGGCGCTTCGCCACCGAGCCGGGCGACCCGCGTAAAGCCGAGTTCTACCCACGGGTGGACAAGCAGGACTTCTGGCGCCTGGGCTATGTGGCCCGGGTGTCCAATCACTCCCGAGGCAGCACCGTCGATCTGACCATGACCGGCCCGGACGCCCTGCCCGCCGACACCTGGACGCCCACTGCCACTGCGGTCGATTGCACGGCACCGTACGACCAGCGCTGGCACGACGGCGCCGTGGACATGGGCACCGGTTTCGACTGCTTCGATGAACGCGCGCACACCGACTCAACGCAGATCAGCGCTGCGGCCAAGGCCAATCGCCAGCGACTCACCCGTGCCATGGAGAAAGAAGGCTTCAGTGGCTACTCGGCCGAGTGGTGGCACTTCACCTACAGCGGCGATGCGACGCTGAAAGACGTCATGGATTTCCCCATTACGCCGCTTGCGCTGGGGGACGTTCTCAAGACCAGCAATCAACTGATTGTGGTCACCAGCCAAAAATGGACCGACACCCACGCGACCGCGCAGCGTTATGAGCGACAGGGCAACCGCTTTCGCAAATACCAGGCGGCGTTTGATGTGGTGCTGGGCAAAAACGGGTTGGCCTGGGGCAAGGGCCTGGGCCCTATTGATCAGCGCGACGGGCCCATCAAACAGGAAGGCGATGGAAAAGCGCCGGCCGGGATATTCAAACTGGGAACGGCGTTTGGCTATGACACCACGGCTGAAACCCGGCTGCCTTACCTCGCGCTGACCGCCACCACAGAATGCGTGGATGACAGCCACTCCCATCGCTACAACCAGATCGTCGACGGTGCGACCACACCGAAGGACTGGTCCAGCTCCGAGCACATGCGCAGCATGGATGAGCTGTACCGAAAAGGCATCGTCATCGAACACAACACACCGGCCGCCCCGGCTGCGGGTTCGTGCATTTTCTTCCACATCTGGCGCAGCCCCGCCTCGCCGACGCAGGGCTGCACTGCCATGGATCAAGCCGATATCTCTCGGCTGTTCAGTTGGCTCGACCCAAGCCAGGCGCCCCTGCTGATTCAAATGCCCGAGGAGCAATACGAGCAATTACGCGTCGGCTTGAACCTGCCCGGACGTTGAAGCGGGAACCGATTCAGGCGTTTGAACGCTGCTCGGTCGCGACAGCCAGGGCCGAGATGTCGTGGCGCGCTCAAAAGGGGGCCGGAGTTATTCGGCCAGTCAAGCTCGCTCCCAAAGAGAATGTGGTGGTTTCAGGGTCGGATATCGTTGGCCGGGACGACGTCGATCCGGGCAACGGCGCTGGTCAGGTGCGCCAGATCCTTGTTGTGTTCGGCGATGATGTCTTCAGCGGCCATATTGCCGTTGTCGACGGTGGAGTGGGCGTCGGCCGCGAGCACGACGTCGTAACCCAGTTTCAATGCCTGGCGCACGGTGGCGTTGACGCAATAATCGGTTTGCAGACCACAGATGATCAGGCGGCTGACGTCCAGCTCCTGCAACTGGTCATGCAAGTGGGTCTGGTAGAACGAATCCGGAGTGGTCTTGCGTACGCGCAGGTCCTGGGGCGCGGTTTGCAACCCTTCGGCGAGTTGCCAGCCTTCGGCGTTATGCGCCAGGGGGCTGCCCTTTTCTTCATGCTGGATCAACACCACGGGGAGCCCTTTGTTTCGGGCCTTGGCACTGAGGCCGTTGATGCTGTCGATGACTCGCTTGATCTGAAAGCACTCATACTCGCCGGAGCACAAGGCCTGCTGGACGTCGATGATTAACAATGCGGTAGTCATGGTTCCTTCCTTGAGAAGTCAGTGGAACAGGGATGAACATAAGTCCGTCCCCGTCCAAACACAAGACTCAATAACCCAGCGACAACCCGGTGTTACGCCGTGGATCGTTGGCGCCGTAGAAGCGGTTCTTGCCTACCGGTTTGCCGTCCAGGGACGGCGCGCCGACAAGAATCGCCGCCAGGTGGTTGGCGTCCTGTGGCCCGGCAAACTTGTGGCCCCAGCTTTCGAGGATCTTCACGGTGTCCGGGCTGGTGGTGAAGGCTTCGAGGTTGGTTTCCTCCGGCAGCCATTGCTGGTGGAAACGTGGTGCATCGACCGCTTCCTGGATGTTCATGCCGTAGTCGATGACGTTGAGCATGGTCAGCAGGGTTGCGGTGATGATGCGGCTGCCGCCGGGCGTGCCGACCACCATCACCACTTTGCCGTCCTTGGTGACGATGGTCGGGCTCATGGATGACAGCGGCGCCTTGCCAGGGGCGATGGCGTTGGCTTCACCCTGGACCAGGCCATACATGTTCGGCACACCGATCTTCGAGGTGAAGTCGTCCATTTCGTCGTTGAGAATGACCCCGGTTTTACTGGCCATGACCCCGGCACCGAACCAGTCGTTGAGGGTGTAGGTCACCGACACTGCGTTGCCCCATTTGTCGACGATGGAGTAATGGGTGGTGTTGTTGCCTTCATGGGGCGCGACCCCAGGCTTGAGCTCGCGGGACACACCGGCCTTTTGCGGATTGATGGCTTCACGCAGTTTGGTCGCATAGTGCTTGTCCAGCAGGTGGGCAATCGGGTTCTTCACGAAGTCCGGGTCGCCGAGGTAGCTGTTGCGGTCCACGTACGCGTGGCGCATCGCTTCGATCTGATAGTGCATACCCTGGGCCGAGTGATAGCCCAGATCCTTCATCGGATAACCTTCGAGGATGTTCATGATCTGGCAGATCACCACGCCACCGGAGCTCGGAGGCGGGGCCGAGACCACGTGGTAGCCACGGTAGTCGCACTCGATCGGCGCCAGTTCGCGGGTCTTGTATTTGTCCAGGTCGGCCTGGGTGATGATGCCCTTGTTGGCCTGGCTGGAGGTGACGATGGCGTCGGCGACCCAGCCCTTATAGAAGCCGTCGGCGCCCTTCTCGGAAATGGTCCGCAGGGTTTTGCCGAGGTCTTTCTGCACCAGCTTCTGTCCGACCTGCATCGGCTCGCCGTTGCTCAGGAAAATCGAACCGGAATCCTTCATGTCCTTCTTGAACATGTCGGTGGCGTAGTCCAGCAGATCGACGTCACCCTGTTCCAGCACGAAGCCGTCTTCGGCCAGTTTGATCGCCGGGGCAATCACTTCCTTGCGTGGCTTGGTGCCGTATTTGCTCAGGGCCAGTTCCATCCCGGACACGGTGCCGGGCACGCCGACGGCCAGATGGCCGCGGGTACTCAGGTCCGGGACAACGTTGCCCTCTTTGTCGAGGTACATATCGGCGGTGGCGGCCAGCGGGGCTTTTTCGCGGAAATCGAGGAAGGTCTTGCGACCGTCAGCCAGTTGGATGGTCATGAAACCGCCACCGCCCAGGTTACCGGCGGCGGGATAGACCACCGCCAGCGCGTACCCCACCGCCACGGCGGCGTCGACGGCATTGCCGCCGCTCTTGAGCACATCCACGCCCACATGGCTGGCCAGATGCTGGGCAGTGACCACCATGCCGTTTTCGGCCGCGACCGGGGCTACGGAGGCGGCGTGGGCCATCAGGCAGCTGAGTGCCAATGAGGTCGCTATCAGCGATTTGGCAAAAGGTTCGTACTTCATCAGTCGGTCTCTTCTTGTTATTGAACAGGGGAACGCTTCAGGAGCCGTAGGCAAGTATGGTCGCGATTGCGTATTGCGCCTCCCCGGCGAGACAGTATCCTTAACGCCCGTTCAACCACTCGGCGTGGCCCTCGGCATGACTTACACCTGCAGCACCCTGGCGTCCCCGGTCGGCGAGTTGAAGCTGGTTGCGAACGGCTCGCGACTGGTGGCCATCCTCTGGGAAAACGACAAGCCCGGCCGGGTGCGGCTCGGCCCGATGTGCGAAGCGCCGAACAATCCGATTCTGCTGCGCACGGCGCAACAACTGCGCGAATACTTCGCCGGCGGCCGCCATCATTTCGAGCTGGATCTGGAGTTTGTCGGCACGGAGTTCCAGAAAAAGGTCTGGGCAGCGCTGTTGACCATTCCGTTCGGCGAGACCCGTAGCTACAGCCAGATCGCCGAGCAGATCGGCAACCCGAGTGCGGTCCGGGCGGTGGGCGCGGCGAATGGCAAGAACCCGATTTCGATTGTCGCGCCGTGCCATCGGGTGATTGGTGCGTCGGGGAAGCTGACGGGATTTGCCGGGGGGCTTGAGGCGAAGGAGAAGCTGCTGACGCTGGAAGGTGCTCAATGGCTCGGAGCCGGAATGACCGCTGACCTGTTCGGGTAAACACTATGGATGGCGAGGGAGCTTGCTCCCGCTCCCGTGCGCAGCGCTGGCAAATATTCGCCAGGCCCCGAGATTTTTTTGGGGCCGCTTCGCAAGCTCGCTCGCCAAAGAAGGGTTAAGGCTTAAGCCGCGAAGATGTTTTTCATCGCCGCATACTGCAGCAGCATGATGGTCTTCGCATCGCAGATTTCGCCACGATAAAACGCCTCGAGCGCTTCATCGAAGGCCCATTCCAGCACTTCCAGTTCTTCCGTCTCTTCCTCCAGCCCGCCGCCTTCGCTGACCTTCGACGCCGCATCGTATTCGGCGATGAAAAAATGCAGTTTTTCCGTCACCGAGCCCGGGCTCATGAAGGCCTCGAACACCGGCTGCACGTGGTGCACGCGGTAACCGGTTTCTTCTTCCGCTTCGGCACGAATGCGTTCTTGCGGCGCAGCACCTTCCAGCAGCCCCGCCGCCACTTCGATCAACAGACCATCGTGGCCGTTGACGAACACCGGCAAGCGAAACTGCCGGGTCAGGACCACGGTTTTCTTCTCGCGGTTGTACAGGAGAATCGCCGCGCCATTGCCACGGTCATAGACCTCGCGGGTCTGGCGCTGCCACTCGCCATTGTTGCGTTGATAATCGAAGGTGATTTTGCGCAGCAGGTACCAGTCGTGGGACAACACCTGTGACTCAAGGATGTTGACCCGCTCCGCTGTGTTCGACATGACAACGCGTCCTGTTTTTTCGAGATGGTGCATCTTAGGTCAAAACGCGCGGCGTTTGATCCCTCAAACCAGCTGTGCCTTGTATTCCTTCACATAGGCACCGGCGAGTGTCTCTTTCTGTTTGTCGTCGAGCAACTTGCCGGCCATCTGGAAGAACTTCTGCTCTTCCTCTTCGAGGTGGTGATGGACCTTCTCGGACAGCTTCTTCGCGACTGCCAGCCAGGCCGGGCTGGACATCTCGGTCTCGTCCAGGGCTTCCATCATTTCATCCATCTCGTGGTGTTCGGCGATCGCATGGCGGCTGAGGTCGACGCCGTTGTCGAATTCCATCAACGGGATGTAGAAATGCCGCTCTTCGGCGGTTTCGTGGGCCTGCAGTTCGGACTTGAGCTGTTTATAGGCTTCGACCCGTTCAGGGGTGTCGCCGCTGGTGCGAATCAGCGCTTTGGCATAGGTGCGCTGGCGTTCGTGGCTTTCGCGCAAGGCTTCGAAAATATTCACGGAGTGTCCTCATGGGCGGCGTTCTGAAATGACGCTCTCTGAGGCTAGACATCTGCGCGCGGGCTACGGTTCCACGCGTGCCGGGGATGGATCAATCGCCACGACCCAGATAGTCTGCGACTTCACTGCCATAAGGACATAGCCATGACCCTGCGAATCGAGCTGTCGCCAAACCCCACGGAAGAAGAACGCCAGGCCATCCTGTTGCCACTGCGCGCCTACAACGCCTCGAAGGCCGAAGGTGCCGTACCCGAGCACATTGCATTGCTGGTGCGCGATGACAACGACGAAATCCTCGGCGGGCTCTATGCCCGGTTGTTCTACCAGTGGTTGTTCATCGACCTGTTGTCGGTGCCGGAGCAGGCGCGGGGTCAGGGCATGGGAACCCGGCTGATGCAGATGGCCGAAGACCTGGCGCGGGAGAGGAAATGCATCGGGCTGTGGCTCGACACCTTCGAGTTCCAGGCACCGGAGTTCTACAAGAAATGCGGCTACAGCGAGATCGGGCACATTGCCGACTACCCACCGGGGTATAAGCACTTCTTTTTTCAGAAGCGCCTGAACAACTGAATCAACACGCCTACTGTAGGAGCGAGCCGGCTCGCGATGGACGTTAACGATAACGCGGGCAGGCTGACTTAACGCGTTGCCCTTGAGTCCATCGTCGGAACGCCGCCCGGAGCCGGCTCGCTCCTATAGGGGAGGCGTGCATCAAGTCACAGGCAGGTCGCCAAGGCCGCCAACCGACGCTTGGCGACAAAGTCATCATGCTGCGCGTAGTAGCTCAACACGGTGCCCGAGGCATCGGTGGTCACGTCGACGAACGACTCCGCCGAACGCGTGTAGACGGTAGTCCCGCCCTTCTCGCCTGGCTGCAGGTAAGCCGCCGCATCGACACCGAACACCGCTTCGTCCTGCCAGGAAAACTGCACGCACTGGGCGACATCCCTGGCCGGCTTGTCCGAGTTGAGGGTTTTGTACGGAGGTTTGCTGCGGGCATCGCTCATCACCGAGCCCGCGCAACCGGCCAGCAACGTCACGGCCAGCGCTACCATCAGAATTCGCATTGCAGTCGCTCATCAGGAAAAAGCGGACTGTATCACCGTGGCACGGCGTTTCGTTCTGCTTTACTGCATTTATACCGCGACACCGCGCGACGAATCGCGCACCCTGTCGCGCCCTTCGCGTCGCATCGACCTCTATTGTGGAAGCCCAATGACACCCAACGCCGAGTTTTACAAACCCACCACTGAATACGCCGACAAGCTGATCAGTCAGATCGGTCAGACCCCCTCCTGGATCGCCAAGCGAATCGGCGTGACTGACAAGCGCATCCGTTACATCCTCGACGGCGAAAGAACCGTCAAGGGTGAAACCACACCGATCCAGATGACCTACACCGAGCAGTTTGCCCTGGAGTGCCTGGCGGCAGCGGCCAAGGCCAGCAAAAAACAGGCTTCGCAATCCCTACCCAAGGAGTGACCATGGCGGCATCCGGGCAGCAACACGAACAGGCACTGAAGCGGTTTCTCGAAGAACGCCCCGAGCTGCGTGTGGAGCTCGACAACCTGAATCCATTGCTCGCTCAGGTAAAGGGCGAGACCCTCGCGCAGTATCGCGACGAGCGTTTACACGAAGCCTTCGAGGCCGAAGCCGAGCGTCTCGGTCTGTTTGCCTGGGAATTGACGCTGCTGTTGACCGCCGCCACACCCGAGGACTATCAGGCCCAGCGGCTGGACGTGCACAGGGAAGTCGCGGAAATGGCCGGGCTAGACTGGCAGGAATATTGCGAGTTATATGGATTAACCCCCTAACGTCTCGCTCAAGGATGCCGCTGCCGATGCTGCCTTCGTCTTCAAGTACCCACGCCAGTTCCAGACATTTGCACACTCAGAAATGGCGCGGGCGCATCGGTCTGAGCCTGGTGGCGTTGCTCTCGGTGCTGGCCGGCATGACCGACGCCATCGGTTTCATGGCCAGCGGTGACTTCGTTTCGTTCATGAGCGGCAACACCACCCGGATGGCGGTAGCCATCAGCGCTGGCGATGCGGGATTGACCTTGCGCCTGGCGCTGCTTGTCGCCACCTTCATTGTCGGCAATGCGCTGGGCATCATCGTCAGCCGGCTGGGTGGGCGCCGGGCGCTGCCGCTGTTGCTGATCATCGCCGCGTTGCTTTGTGCTGCCGCCACCTGGCCTTTTGATTCACAGCTGCCAGCCCTGCTCGCGGCCATTATTGCCATGGGCATGCTCAACGCCGCCGTGGAAGAGGTCAATGGTTTGCCAGTGGGCCTGACTTATGTCACCGGCGCCCTGTCGCGCTTCGGACGCGGACTGGGTCGCTGGATGCTCGGTGAGCGCCGTAACGGCTGGCGTGTGCAACTGATTCCGTGGACCGGCATGTTCGCCGGTGCGGTACTGGGCGCCGTGCTCGAACATCATCTGGGGCTCAAGGCGCTGTTCGCCAGCGGCCTGCTCGCTGCGGGACTGGGGTTTCTGTCGCTGAAGATCCCGCGGCGTTGGCAGTTGGGGTATATGCCGCGTTGACTGCTGTCCGCTATCGCTGGCAAGCCAGCTCCCACAGTAGATCTGCGGCGAACGACGATTCTGTGATCGACGCATTACCTGTGGGAGCTGGCTTGCCAGCGATTGGCGGCAACCCGGTCCCCGCGAAAACGCCCTTCGCCGCCCCGCCGATAAAGCTTTATCATGGCCGCAGTTTCGCTGATCGAGTCCGTCATGAAGTTCGCCATCGCGCTGTTTTCCGCCGCCCATGCACCCTCCTCGCGCCGTGCCCTGCTGTTCGCCCAGGCCGCGCTGGCCGGCGGGCATGAAATTGTCCGGCTGTTTTTCTACCAGGACGGCGTGTATAACGCCTCCAGCAGCGTGGTCACGCCCCAGGACGAGCAGGACGTGCCCAAGCAATGGCGCACCTTTGTTTCCGAGCACCAGCTGGATGGAGTGGTGTGCATCGCCGCCGCCTTGCGCCGTGGTGTGCTGAACGAAGAAGAAGCCAGGCGCTATCAACGTGAAGCCGTCGCCGTCGACGCGCCATGGGAATTGTCCGGCCTGGGTCAGTTGCATGACGCCGTTCAGGACGCCGACCGCCTGATCTGTTTCGGAGGCGCTTGAGATGGCCAAATCCTTATTGATCATCAGTCGCCAATCGCCTTGGTCCGGCCCCGGCGCGCGCGAAGCGCTGGACATCGTGCTGGCCGGCGGTGCCTTCGACCTGCCCATCGGCCTGTTGTTTCTCGACGACGGCGTGTTCCAGCTCGCCGCCAGACAGGACGCCAAATCCCTGCAACAGAAAGACCTGAGCGCCAACCTGCAGGCCCTGCCGATGTTCGGCGTCGAAGCGCTGTTTTTCTGTGCCGACAGCGCCGCCGAACGTGGCCTGGACCCTGGCGCCCTGTCGCTGGAAGAAGCCGGACCGCTGACAGCCGGCGAAATCACCGCCCTCATTGACCGTTACGACCAGGTGATCACCCTCTGATGTCGACTTTGCATGTGTTGTCTCACTCCCCGTTCGGTGACTCGCGCCTGAGCAGTTGCCTGCGCATCATCGGCGCCACAGACGCGTTGCTGTTGTCCGGCGACGCAGCTTATGCCTTGCAGCCGGGCACAGTGCCTTTCGCCACGCTTCAAACCCGTGGCCTGAAACTCTACGTGCTGGCCGAAGATGCCCAGGCCCGGGCCATCGACGTTCCTGACTGGGCCAGGGCCATCGATTACCCGGCCTTCGTCGAGCTGTCGATCCAACACGACAAGGTCAACACGTGGCTATGAATTCCCTGACAGTCGGCGCCCGTACCATCGAGTTGGACAAGGACGGTTTTCTGGTCGAGTTGAGTGACTGGTCTGCCGACGTCGCCAGCGCCCTGGCGGCGGCCGAAGACATTGAGTTGAGCCCCGAGCACTGGGAAATTCTCGAACTGCTGCGCAGTTTCTACGCCGAATTCCAGTTGTCGCCGGCCACCCGTCCGCTGATCAAATACACCGCCTTGAAACTCGGCCCGACCAAGGGCAACAGCCTGCACCTGAACCGACTGTTCAAAGGCACCCCCGCCAAACTCGCCGCGAAACTGGCGGGCCTGCCCAAACCGACGAATTGCTTATGACCGACTACCCAGCGCTGACCCTCGAAACCCCCGCCGAACACCCGTTCGCCCAATTCGTGCGGATTCTCGGCAAAGGCAAGCGCGGTGCCCGCGACCTGACCCGCGAGGAAGCCCGCGAAGCCATGGGCATGGTGCTCGACGACAAGGTCGAAGACACCCAGCTCGGCGCGTTCCTGATGCTGCTGCGGCACAAGGAAGAAAGCGCCGAGGAAATGGCAGGCTTCACCGAAGCCTTGCGTGAGCGCTTGCAGCCACCCTCACTGGCGGTGGACCTGGACTGGCCGACCTATGCTGGCAAGAAGCGTCATTTGCCGTGGTATTTGCTGGCGGCCAAATGCCTGGCGCAGAACGGCGTACGCATCTTCATGCACGGCGCCGGCGCCCACACGGCCGGTCGCCTGTACAGCGAACAATTGCTGGGGGCTTTGCAGATCCCGCTGTGCCGCAACTGGCAGCAGGTCGGCGAGGCGCTCGACAACGCCGGCCTGGCGTTCATGCCATTGGTGGACTGGGCGCCGCAGCTGCAACGGATGATCGACTTGCGCAACACCATGGGCCTGCGCTCGCCAATCCATTCCCTGACGCGCATTCTCAACCCGCTGGGTGCACGCTGCGGCCTGCAAAGTATTTTCCATCCCGGTTATCAGGCGGTGCACCGCGATGCCAGCGGCCTGCTCGGCGACACCGCGATTGTGATCAAGGGCGATGGTGGCGAAATCGAGATCAACCCGGATGCCGACAGCCACCTGTATGGCACCACGGGCGGCGAGAGCTGGGACGAGGAATGGCCGCAGCTGTCGAGCCAGCGCCATGTCAAACCGGCCAGCCTCGACCCCGAGCACCTCAAAGCCGTCTGGCGAGGGGATGTGGTCGACAGCTATCCGCAGATGGCCCTGATTTCCACTATGGCCCTGGCGTTGCGCGGCCTCGGACAAAGTCGCGAGCAAGCGTTCGAAACCGCACAGCGTTACTGGGATGCCCGGGACAAATCGATTTAATCGATCATAACTGCCCAACCTTTGCGCTTTTTGTTCGAACTCATGGGAATAGACTCGACTCCAACGATTATTGGTTGAGGAGTCTGAGCATGGGTTTATTAGTCGAGGGCCGCTGGCAGGACAAGTGGTACGAAAGCAGCAAGGACGGCGCGTTTCAGCGTGAACAGGCGCAGCGCCGTCACTGGGTCACGGCCGACGGCCAGCCGGGACCGACGGGTGTCGGCGGCTTTACGGCCGAGGCCGGTCGTTATCACCTTTATGTCTCCCTGGCCTGTCCGTGGGCCCATCGCACGCTGATCCTGCGCAAACTCAAGGGTCTCGAAAAGCTGATCGACGTATCGGTGGTCAGCTACTTGATGCTGGAAAACGGCTGGACCTTCGACAAGTCCCACGGCTCAACCGGCGACAAACTCGATCACTTCGACTTCATGCACCAGCGCTATACCGCCGATACCGCCAACTACACCGGCCGCGTCACCGTACCGGTGCTGTGGGACAAACAACAGCAACGCATCGTCAACAATGAATCGGCGGAAATCATCCGCATGTTCAATGGCGCGTTCGACGCATTGACCGGCAACGACCTGGACTTCTACCCGGCACCACTACGCAGCGAGATCGATGCGCTGAACGAGCGGATTTATCCGGCGGTCAACAACGGCGTGTACCGTGCGGGGTTTACCACATCGCAACAGGCTTATGAAGAAGCGTTTGATGGATTGTTCGCCGAACTGGATCGACTGGAGCAATTGCTGGGGGCGAACCGTTACCTGACGGGGGAATACCTGACCGAAGCGGATATCCGTCTGTTCACCACAATCATTCGATTCGACGCGGTGTATTACGGGCACTTCAAGTGCAACCTGCGGCGGATTGCCGAGTATCCGAACCTGTCGAACTGGCTGCGGGAGATTTATCAGTGGCCAGGGATTGCCGAGACGGTGGATTTCACCCACATCAAGCATCACTACTACGGTAGCCACAAGACCATTAACCCGACCGGTATCGTGCCCAAAGGCCCGGAACAGGATTTCACCGCGCCCCATGATCGGGAGCGGTTGAGCGGTAAAGGGGTTTGGCGCAAGGCCTGAAGTTGTGCCGTTTTTCAGGCCCCCATCGCTAGCAGGCTGGGTCCCACACAGGATTTGTGTCGTTCACAACCCCCCTGTGGGACCCAGCCTGCTAGCGAAGGGCGCAACCCGGTTTTCAGACCTGCGCCTGAGCCCCTTCGAACCACGCCAGTTTCTCGCGCAGTTGCACCACCTCACCCACGATCACCAGCGTCGGCGCATGCACTTCATGCTCCGCCACCAGCCGTGGCAGATCGGACAGGGTGCCGGTAAATACCCGCTGATTGACCGTGGTGCCCTGCTGGATCAATGCCGCCGGGGTATCGGCGTCGCGACCATGCTTGATCAACTGCTCGCAGATGATCGGCAGGCCTACCAGACCCATGTAGAACACCAGGGTCTGCGCCGGCGCAACCAGATCGGCCCACGGCAGATCGGTGGAACCGTCCTTGAGATGCCCCGTGACGAACCGCACCGACTGCGCGTAATCACGATGAGTCAGCGGAATCCCGGCGTACGCCGCGCAACCGCTGGCCGCCGTGATGCCCGGCACGACCTGGAACGGGATGCCTTGGGCTGCCAGTTCCTCGATCTCTTCACCGCCACGGCCGAAGATGAACGGATCACCGCCTTTCAGCCGTACCACACGCTTGCCTTGCCTGGCCAGGTCCACCAGTTGCTGGTTGATCTGATCCTGCGGCACGGCGTGATCGGCGCGACGCTTGCCGACATAAACCCGCTCGGCATCACGCCGACACAGTTCGAGAATTGCCGGCGCCACCAGGCGGTCGTACAGCACCACATCGGCTTGCTGCATCAGGCGCAGGGCACGGAAGGTCAGCAAGTCGGGATCACCGGGGCCGGCGCCGACCAGATACACCTCACCGGTCGCCACGGGTGCTTCACCGTCAATTTTCGCTTGCAGTAAACGCTCGGCTTCGGCGCCCTGCCCGGCCAGCTGCCGGTCGGCAATCGGACCCTGGAACACGTCCTCCCAGAACGCCCGGCGCTGTTGCACATCCGGGAACAGGCCTTTGACCTGATTACGGAAGCGTGCCGCCAGACCGGCCAGTTGACCGTAGGTAGAGGGAATCCAGGTTTCAATCTTGGCGCGGATCAAACGCGCCAGGACTGGCGCATCGCCGCCGCTGGACACGGCAATCACCAGCGGCGAGCGGTCGACGATGGCCGGGAAGATCACGCTGCACAGGGCCGGCGCGTCCACCACATTGACCGGCACGCAACGCCGATGGGCATCGGAGGAGACTTGTGCGTTCAGCGATTCGTCATCGGTGGCGGCAATGATCAGCCCGCAACCGTCCAGGTCCGCCTCGACGTACCCACGCAGCACGCACTCGCCACCGCTGAGGGCGACCAGTTCGCTCAATTGGGTTTCGATTTCAGGTGCGACCACCCGCAGTAGCGCACCGGCATCGGCCAGCAGGCGGGATTTGCGCAAGGCAATCTCCCCCCCGCCGACGACCAACACACGACTGCCGCGAAGGTTATGGAACAGCGGCAGATAGTTCATTTAGCCGATGACCTCGAGGCCACCCATGTACGGTTTCAGCACTTCAGGCACACGGATCGAACCGTCGGCCTGCTGGTAATTCTCCAGCACCGCCACCAGGGTACGACCGACTGCCAGGCCGGAACCGTTCAGGGTGTGGACCAGTTCAGGCTTGCCGGTTTCCGGGTTGCGGAAACGTGCTTGCATGCGACGGGCCTGGAAATCGCCGCAGTTGGAGCACGACGAAATTTCACGGTACTTGTCCTGGCTCGGGATCCACACTTCCAGGTCGTAGGTCTTGACTGCACTGAAGCCCATGTCGCCGGTGCACAGCGCCAGGGTGCGGTATGGCAGCTCCAGCAACTGAAGGACTTTCTCGGCGTTTGCGGTCAGGCCTTCCAGGGCTTCCATCGAGGTCGATGGCTCCACGATCTGCACCATTTCGACCTTGTCGAACTGGTGCTGGCGGATCATGCCACGGGTGTCGCGGCCCGATGCACCGGCTTCACTGCGGAAGCATGGGGTGTGGGCAACGAACTTGATCGGCAGCAGTTTCGAATCAACGATTTCGCCGGCCACGATGTTGGTCAGGGACACTTCGGCGGTCGGGATCAGGTACAGATCGGCCTCACCTTCGCGGGCGATCTTGAACAGGTCTTCTTCGAACTTGGGCAACTGGCCAGTGCCTTGCAGCGCCGGGGCCTGGACCAGATAAGGTGTGTAAGCCTCTTCATAGCCGTGCTCGGTGACGTGCAAGTTGATCATAAACTGGGCCAGGGCGCGGTGCAGGCGGGCAATCGGGCCACGCAGCAAGGCGAAACGGGCGCCGGAGAGCTTGGCGGCGGTTTCGAAGTCCAGCCAGCCGAATTTTTCGCCCAGGGCCACGTGGTCCTGAACCGGGAAATCGAATGCGGTTGGCGTACCCCAGCGGCGCACTTCGACGTTGTCGTCTTCGTCTTTGCCGACTGGCACCGACTCGTGCGGCAGGTTTGGAATACCGAGCAGGATCGAGTCCAGTTCAGTCTGGATCGCGTCCAGCTCGACCTTGCCGGCACTCAACTCGCCTGCCATGCGCTCGACGTCGGCCATCAACGGCGCGATGTCTTCGCCGCGCTGCTTGGCCTGACCGATGGATTTGGAGCGCGCATTACGTTCAGCCTGCAGGGCTTCGGTGCGGGTCTGGACGGTCTTGCGCTGTTCTTCCAGCGCTTCGATGCGCGCAACATCCAGGGCAAAGCCACGGGATGCCAGGCGGTCCGCTACGTCCTGAAGGTTGCTACGTAACAGTTTGGAATCGAGCATGTCGGTCTCTCGTTATCAAAGTTTGGTCAAGGACAGGCCAGCCCAGGTGGCGAGCAGCCCGCCGAATACGCTGATGGCAGCATAGCCCAGGGCCAGCGGCACCTGCCCGCTTTCCAGCAGGCGCACCGTATCCAGTGAAAAGGATGAAAAAGTCGTCAGCCCTCCGAGGAAGCCGACGATTAGCCCGGCGCGCACCTCGAACGGCACCTCCGGGCGGATCAAAAACAGACCGTATAGAAAGCCGATCAGCAAACAGCCGACGATATTAACGGCCAGCGTCGCGGTATAGAAGTGCCGCGGCCAATTAGCGTTGATCCAGTTACCGGTGGCGAAGCGCAACAGCGTGCCGGCCATCCCGCCGACGGAAACCGCAATGATCAGGGGAACCACTATTCTCTCCGCTGCCGGGGGCTTAAACGATCCAGTTGTGCGAGGTGATTGAGCTTCTCGCCAATCTTCAATTCCAGGCCACGTGGTACGGGCTGATAGAAGCGTTGAGGCTCGAGTTCTTCCGGAAAATAGTCTTCGCCGGCGGCATAGGCATCCGGCTCATCGTGGGCATAACGGTATTCGTCGCCATAGCCCAGCTGTTTCATCAGTTTGGTCGGGGCATTGCGAAGGTGCAGTGGCACTTCCAGGGAACCGTGCTCGGTGGCGCTGCGCATCGCGGCCTTGAAGCCCATGTACACCGCGTTGCTTTTCGGCGCGCAGGCCAGGTAGGTGATGGCCTGGGCCACCGCCAGTTCGCCTTCGGGGCTGCCGAGGCGCTCCTGCACCTCCCACGCCGCCAGGCACAGGCTCAGCGCCCGCGGGTCGGCATTGCCGATGTCTTCGCTGGCCATGCGCACCACGCGCCGGGCCAGGTACAGCGGATCGCATCCACCGTCGATCATTCGCGCGAACCAGTACAACGCGCCATCGGGATTGGAGCCGCGTACGGATTTATGCAGCGCGGAAATCTGGTCGTAGAACGCTTCGCCGCCCTTGTCGAAACGCCGACGGGTATCGCCCAGCAGGCTTTGCAGCAGATCGACGCCGATCTCGCTGCTGTCTTCGGCGAGGTCCGAGGCGTTCTCCAGCAAATTGAGCAGGCGCCGGCCATCGCCATCGGCGGCCGACAACAGCATCTGGAAGCCTTCATCGCTCAAGGTCAGCTGGCGCTTGCCCAGGCCACGCTCTTCGGTCAACGCACGCCGCACCAGTTTGCGCAGCGCCGCTTCGTCGAGGCTCTTGAGCACGTAGACGCGGGCACGAGAGAGCAAGGCGTTATTGAGTTCGAAAGACGGGTTTTCCGTGGTCGCGCCGATGAAAATCAGCGTGCCGTCTTCGACGTACGGCAGGAACGCATCCTGCTGCGACTTGTTGAAGCGATGAACCTCATCGACGAAGAGGATGGTGCGCTTGCCGTATTGCCCGGCCTGTTGCTTGGCGATTTCCACGGCCTGGCGGATTTCCTTGACCCCGGCCAACACCGCCGACACCGTTTCGAAGTGCGCGTCCGAGACTTCCGCCAGCAGACGCGCCAGGGTGGTCTTGCCCACGCCCGGCGGCCCCCAGAAGATCATCGAATGCAGGGCACCCTGCTCCAGGGCTTCGCGCAATGGCTTGCCGCGAGCGAGCACGTGTTCCTGACCGACGTACTCGTCCAGATTGGTCGCGCGCAAACGGGCGGCCAATGGCTGGGCAATCGGGGCACTGCGAAACAGGTCCATCACTACCTCTGAAACCTCAATTGAACACCGTCCCCACTGTAGGAGCGAGCCTGCTCGCGATGGACTCAAGGGCACCGCTGGGTGTCAGGCCGCCAGCGTTATCGTTAACGCCCATCGCGAGCAGGCTCGCTCCTACAAGGGTGTTGTGTGTTATTCCTGGATCACGTCCGCACCCTTGGGGATGTCGAACTTGAATTTCGAAGCCGGGATCGGCTCGTTGGCCTTCACGCCAGTGAACAGGATATTGGTGCGCTGACCGACACTGTCAATCAATTGCATGTCATTGACCAGGCCATTGCGGAACGACAGACGCAGGCTGTCGAACAGGGTGTCCTTGGTTTTCGGCTTCAAGGTGAAGTCGATCACGCCGCCGGCTTCCTTGGCGCTGATGTCGAAGCTCTGGCTGATCTTGGACACGTCACCGGACAGCAGCAAGGCTGGGGTCTGGGTCAGGCGCTGGTCGAGATTCTTGATGGTGGCCTGCTCCAGATCGGGGTCCCACAGGGTCACTTTCTTGCCGTCGGAGACCATGGTCTGTTCGGCTGGCGCATTGGTGTGCCAGTAGAACAATCCCGGGCGTTGCAGGGACATTTCACCGGCCGTTTCCTGCAATTGGGTGCCTGTACCATCGAGGGTCAACTGGGAGAAACGTGCGGTCAGGGTCTGGGATTTTTCCAGCAGTTGGGTCAGACGCGCCACGTCCTTTTCATCGGCGTGGGCCGAGAGCGTGGTCAAGGCCAGTACCGGCAACAGCATGCGGATAAGACGCATGGGAGTCCTCATAATATTCGTGGGAGTGCGGACGGCGCCTCAAGACGCCGTCCTTCAAAAATCAGGTCAGTCGCGCACCGGGCCGGGGGCCAGGACTTCACGCGAGCCGTTGGTGTTCATGGACGTCACGACCCCGGCCATTTCCATGGCTTCGATCATGCGCGCAGCGCGGTTGTAGCCGATTTTCAGCTTGCGCTGAACCGCGGAAATGGACGCGCGACGGCTTTCCAGAACGAACTGCACCGCCTCGTCGTACAGCGCATCAGCTTCGGGATCATCGCCGTCGCCACCACCGCTGCTGCCTTCAAAGCCGCTACCGGCCTCTTCGACACCGTTGAGAATGTCGTCGTTGTACTCCGGCGCACCGCGCAGTTTCCAGGCTTCGACCACCCGGTGTACCTCGTCATCGGAAACGAACGCACCGTGGACGCGAATCGGCAGACTGGTGCCCGGCGGCATGTACAGCATGTCACCATGGCCCAGCAGCTGTTCGGCGCCGCCCTGGTCGATGATGGTGCGCGAGTCGATCTTGCTCGAAACCTGGAACGCCATGCGGGTCGGGATGTTGGCCTTGATCAGACCGGTGATCACGTCCACCGACGGACGCTGGGTCGCAAGAATCAAGTGAATACCGGCGGCACGCGCCTTCTGCGCGATACGGGCAATCAGTTCTTCAACCTTCTTGCCGACGATCATCATCATGTCGGCAAATTCGTCGACCACCACCACGATGGTCGGCAGCTTTTGCAGCAACGGCGCTTCGTCGTGGATGCTTTCGCGCTTGTACAGCGGATCGCTCAACGGCTCGCCGGCGTCCTGGGCTTCCTTGACCTTGGCGTTGAAGCCCGACAGGTTTCGCACGCCCATCTTCGCCATCAGCTTGTAGCGCCGCTCCATCTCGGCAACGCTCCAGCGCAGGGCGTTGGCGGCGTCCTTCATGTCGGTGACGACCGGGCAAAGCAGGTGCGGAATGCCCTCGTAGATCGACAGCTCGAGCATTTTCGGGTCGATCATGATCAGCTTGGCGTCTTCCGGGCCGGACTTGAACAGGATCGACAGGATCATCGCGTTCACGCCCACCGACTTACCGGAACCGGTGGTACCGGCCACCAGCAGGTGAGGCATTTTCGCCAGGTCGGTGATCACCGGCTTGCCGCCGATGTCATGGCCCAGGGCCAGGGTGACCGGCGATTTGAAATTGTCGTACTCGGGCGTCGAGAGCACTTCGGAGAAACGCACGATCTGGCGGTCTTCGTTGGGGATCTCGATACCGACCGTGGTCTTGCCGGGAATCACTTCCACGACCCGCACACTGGTCACGGCCAGGGAGCGCGCCAGGTCTTTGGCCAGGTTGGAGATACGGCTGACCTTGACCCCGGCCGCCGGCTGGATTTCGTAACGGGTGATCACCGGACCCGGATGGATCGAGTCCACGGTAACTTCGACGCCGAATTCCTTGAGTTTGATTTCCAGCAAGTGACCGACCGCCGCCAGGGACTCCGGTGAGTAATTGAGCTGTTTCTTTTCCGCAGGGTCGAGAATCGAGATCGGTGGCAAGGTGCCTTCCACGGCGCTGTCGACGAACAGCGGCGCCTGTTTCTCTTTCTGTACGCGCTTGCTTGGCTCGGGCGCCTTGACCGGGGCCGGCGCGATCACAGGCGGTACCTGCTTCTCGCGCTCGGACATGTGCTTGCTCAGCGCCTGCTCACGTTCGATCAGGCGCTCCTTGACCTTGGCCTGCTCGCGTTTGTCGGTGACGGTCGGCGCGACCACGTCATGCACGCGATCATCGACTTCACGCAACTGCGCGACCAGTTGCTTGCGCTCGGTACGGGCCGCCCACCAGCGATTGGCCGCGCCCTGGAACAGTTCGAAAAGGTCGAGGGTGATCTTGCCGGTGACGTCCATCACCTTGAACCAGGACAGGTCGGTGAACACCGTCAGGCCAAACAGGAACAGCGCAATGAACAGCAGCGTTCCGCCCTGGATGTTCAGGGCGTTCTTTGCCAGATCGCCGAGGCTTTCCCCCAGCGCGCCGCCAGCACCGGCCGGCAACCCGGTCGCGGCATGGAAATGGATGTGCGCCAACGCAGCGCCGGACAGCACCAGAAACACCAGGCCGATCAGCCGCCAGGAAAACAGCCAGCCGCTCCACTGCCATGGCTCGTGGCGTTGACGGAATATCTGGTAGGTCTTGATCGCCAGCAGCAGCGGGAAGACGTAGGCGAAATAACCGAGCACCATGAACAGGATATCGGCGCTATAGGAGCCCGCCGGCCCGCCGAAATTCTGTACGTCGTCGATCTTGCTGTTGTGGCTCCACCCCGGATCGTCCTTGCCATAGGTCAACAAGGCCATCATCAGGAACAGGCACAAGGCACCAATGGCGATCAATGCACCTTCCTTGAGTCGGTAGTGCAAATGCTGGCGCCAGAGCGGAACGACGGCTGGTTTAGGTGCTGCGGTGGATTTCTTCAAAACGCTTCTTTTCCTGCGCCTATGGCGCGTCCATCTGTTGAATGACTATAAAAACTGCCAAAAAAACTGCCCAATCCAGGCAGGTAAAAAGTTAACGGGCGTAACAAGTACTACTTTTAACATTGCGCCTCGGTTTTTATAAACACGAAACGCACTGCTTATTTTGTTACAAACACTGTGACAGCCACGCATTGTACGGGTTTGTTCGTCCGATGCCATGCTTGAAACCTTAGGTTGCAGCATAGTCAAAAGCACATCACGTGCGACTCAATTTGAGCACGCATTCTCTTTTGTGACAAAGGCTTATGAGGTGTTTTTATGAGCGAAGCGAAGCATCACCGCCTGATCATTCTGGGTTCCGGCCCCGCCGGTTACAGCGCAGCCGTGTATGCCGCCCGCGCCAACCTCAAACCCGTTGTCATTACCGGCATACAGGCAGGTGGCCAGCTCACCACCACCGTCGAAGTCGATAACTGGCCCGGCGATGTCGAAGGCCTCACAGGCCCTGCCCTGATGGAGCGCATGCAAAAACACGCCGAACGTTTTGACACAGAGATCGTCTACGACCACATCCACACGGCCAAGTTGCAACAGCGCCCGTTTGAACTCACGGGAGACAGCGGAACCTACACGTGCGATGCGCTGATTATTGCCACTGGAGCCTCCGCGCAATACCTGGGACTGCCCTCGGAAGAAACGTTTGCCGGCAAAGGGGTTTCGGCTTGCGCGACTTGCGACGGCTTCTTCTATCGCAATCAGGTCGTCGCCGTGATCGGTGGCGGCAATACGGCGGTTGAAGAAGCGTTGTACCTGTCCAACATTGCCAGGGAAGTGCATCTGATTCACCGTCGGGACAAGTTGCGCTCGGAGAAGATCCTTCAGGACAAACTCTTCGAGAAAGCCGCCAATGGCAATATCCGCCTGCACTGGAACCAGCATCTGGATGAAGTGTTGGGCGATGCCAGTGGCGTCACCGGTGCGCGTCTGCGTGACAGCCACACCGGAGACACCCAGGAGCTGCCGCTCGCCGGCGTGTTCATTGCCATCGGCCACAAGCCCAACACCGACCTTTTCACCGGCCAGCTGGAAATGCGTGACGGCTACCTGCTGGTCAAGGGTGGCAGCGAAGGCGATGCCACAGCGACGGCCATCGCCGGGGTATTTGCCGCCGGCGATGTGGCCGACCACGTCTATCGCCAGGCCGTCACTTCCGCCGGAGCAGGATGCATGGCGGCACTGGACGCGGAAAAATACCTCGACGACATTCCCGCCGCTTGACGGCACACTGGGTGGTGGGCCGACAATCGCCACTACCCTCCCCTCTCTGCAAGCCCGGACGCCATGCTGACTTGGTTACAACGCAATACCCTGACGTTCCCGCCGCTGGATAAAGCCATGCGCGACCCCAATGGTCTACTGGCCGCCGGCGGCGATCTGTCCGCCGACCGGCTGATCCGGGCGTACCGGCACGGTTGCTTTCCCTGGTTCTCGGAAGGCCAGCCGATTCTCTGGTGGTCGCCGGACCCGCGCACCGTACTTTTTCCCGACGAACTGCACGTCTCGCGCAGCCTGAACAAATTGCTGCGCCAACAACGCTATCAGGTGACCTTCGACCAGGATTTTGCCGCCGTCATCCGTGCTTGCGCAGCACCGCGCGACTACGCCGATGGCACCTGGATCACGCAAGCCATGCAGGACGCCTATCTTGAGCTGCACAAGCGCGGTTATGCGCATTCGGTGGAGGTCTGGGATCAGGGTGAACTGGTTGGCGGGCTGTACGGCCTGGCAATGGGGCAATTGTTTTTCGGCGAGTCCATGTTCAGCCGCGCCGACAACGCCTCCAAGTATGGCTTTGCCACCTTGGTGCAACACCTGAAAGAATGGGGTTTCGTGCTGATCGATTGCCAGATGCCGACCGACCATCTGCATAGCCTCGGTGCGCGAGCGATTCCCCGCAGCGCGTTTGCCGGCTATCTGTCGCAGTACCTGGGCCAGTCCAGCCGTGCGACCTGGGTTTGCTGAGCGACTTTCGCGCGCGTGGCTTACACTTAGAGACGCCCCCTAATTAAAAGTTTATCCCGAGGGTTGATCATGACCGAGTTGGCGCGTTTGAAGTTCTATGCCACTCAGCCCCACTCTTGCAGTTATCTGCCAGAGGAGCAGGCTACAACCCTGTTCCTCGATCCTAGCCAGCCCATGGATGTGCATGTCTATGCGGACCTGTCGGAAATGGGTTTTCGTCGCAGTGGCGATCACCTCTATCGGCCGCATTGTCAAAACTGCAATGCGTGCGTGCCTGCACGCATCCCCGTAGGACAATTCACCCCCAACCGTCAGCAGAAGCGCATTTTCAAACGCAATGCCGACTTGCAGGTACGCCCGGCAAAACCAGGCTTCAGCGAAGAGTATTTCGACCTTTACCAGCGCTACATCGAACAGCGTCATGCCGATGGCGACATGTATCCGCCGAGCCGCGATCAATTTTCGACATTCCTGGTACGTGACCTGCCTTTCTCGCGTTTCTATGAATTTCGCCTCGACGGGCGGCTGCTGGCCATCGCTGTCACCGACCTTCTGCCGAACGGTCTGTCGGCGGTCTACACCTTCTATGAGCCTGCAGAAGACCGCCGAAGCCTGGGGCGTTTCGCGATCCTGTGGCAGATTGGCGAGGCCCGGCGCCTGGGGCTGGACGCGGTCTACCTGGGTTACTGGATCAAGAACTGCAAAAAAATGAGCTACAAGACGCAATATCGACCCATTGAATTGCTGATTAACCAGCGTTGGGTTGCCCTGAACTAGAGCACGGCCTAAACCCCTTGGCTTGAACCCCACTTTTCGGGCACAATGCACGCCGCTTTTGCCTGGCGCAGTTGCACCGGGCCATTCATTGGACACCGAGGGCTTTACTGCATGTCGAAAGAAGACAGCTTCGAAATGGAAGGCACTGTCGTCGACACCCTGCCCAACACCATGTTTCGTGTGGAGTTGGAAAATGGGCACGTCGTAACCGCGCATATTTCCGGCAAGATGCGCAAGAACTACATTCGTATTCTTACCGGTGACAAAGTGCGCGTCGAGCTGACGCCCTATGACTTGAGCAAAGGGCGCATCACTTACCGCGCTCGCTAATCAAGTCAATACAAGACGCCCGGCTATGCCGGGCGTTTTTGTATGTCCGAAATATGAAGCCCACCGCAACCAATGTGGGAGCGAGCCTGCTCGCGAAAGCGTCGTGTCAGCCAGCATCTCTTTCACTGCTATAACGCATTCGCGAGCAGGCTCGCTCCCACAAGGGGCAGACGTAAATCTGACAGACCGCAAAAAGGCGCCAATCGGCGCCTTTTTGCTTTGCAGCGGTTTAACGTCAGGCCATTTCGGCCGTGGTCTCGAACTCGAAGGTCAGCTCGCCGTCCTTGATGTCGATGTGCACCACACCGCCATGTTCGGCCAGTTCGCCAAAGAGAATCTCCTCTGCCAGCGGACGCTTGATCTTGTCCTGGATCAGGCGAGCCATTGGTCGAGCACCCATTGCTGCGTCGTAACCACCGGCCGCCAGCCAGCTGCGGGCCGCATCGGAAACCTCCAACAGCACACGCTTGTCTTCCAGCTGCGCCTGAAGCTCGATGAGGAACTTGTCCACCACGCTCTTGATAACCTCGTGACTGAGGCGACCAAACTGAATGATGGTGTCCAGGCGGTTGCGGAATTCCGGCGTGAAGCTTTTCTTGATCACTTCCATCGCATCGGAAGAGTGATCCTGATAGGTGAAACCGATCGAGGCACGGGCTGCGGTCTCGGCACCGGCGTTGGTCGTCATGATGACGATCACGTTACGGAAATCCGCCTTGCGCCCGTTGTTATCGGTCAACGTACCGTGATCCATGACCTGCAGCAGCAGGTTGAAGACTTCCGGATGCGCTTTCTCGATTTCATCGAGCAACAGCACGCAGTGAGGCTGCTTGGTAATGGCTTCGGTCAGCAGACCGCCCTGATCGAACCCGACATAGCCCGGAGGCGCACCGATCAGACGCGATACGGTGTGGCGCTCCATGTACTCGGACATGTCGAAACGAACCAGCTCGACACCCAAGGCCTTGGCGAGCTGGCGCGCCGCTTCGGTTTTACCGACACCGGTAGGACCGGCGAACAGGAACGAACCGACAGGCTTGTCAGGCGACTTGAGTCCGGCACGGGACAGTTTGATCGCGGTCGCCAGGGAGTCGATCGCGGCATCCTGACCAAACACCGTCAATTTCAGGTCACGCTCAAGGTTACGCAGCAGCTCCTTGTCGGAACTGGTGACGTGTTTTGGCGGAATCCGCGCGATTTTCGCGACGATGTCCTCGACCTGAGCCACCTCGATGCGTTTTACGCGCTTCTCGATCGGCTGCAGGCGCTGGTAGGCACCCGCCTCGTCGATGACGTCGATGGCCTTGTCCGGCATGTGCCGGTCATTGATGTAGCGCGAGGCCAGTTCGGCAGCGGCGCGCAGGGCTTCATCACTGTATTCGATATTGTGATGGGTCTCGAAACGCCCTTTCAGGCCGCGCAGGATACCGATGGTGTCTTCCACCGAAGGCTCGGACACATCGACCTTCTGGAAGCGCCGAGCCAAGGCACGGTCCTTCTCGAAGATACCGCGGAACTCCTGGAAGGTCGTCGAACCGATGCAACGGATATCACCCGACGACAGCAGCGGCTTGAGCAGGTTCGAAGCATCCATGACGCCGCCGGACGCTGCACCCGCACCGATGATGGTGTGGATCTCATCGATGAACAGGATTGCCTGTGGACGTTTTTTCAGTTCATTGAGCAACGCCTTGAAGCGCTTCTCGAAATCACCGCGATATTTGGTCCCGGCCAGCAAGGCACCCAGATCGAGGGAGTAAACCACGCTGTTGGCCAGCAGGTCCGGTACCTGGTTGTCGACAATGCGCTTGGCCAGACCTTCGGCAATCGCGGTTTTACCCACGCCCGCCTCGCCTACCAGCAGCGGATTGTTTTTGCGACGACGCGCCAGGATCTGCGCAACGCGCTCGACTTCCAGCTCACGACCGACCAACGGATCGATACGACCCTGGCGCGCGAGTTCGTTGAGGTTACTGGCATAAGCATCCAGTGGGTTGCCTGAAGAAGAAGACTCACCGCCCTCGTCGTCCTGCATATCTTGCTCGCCCTCAGAGTGATCGCCGTGCCCCGGCACCTTGGAAATGCCATGGGCGATGTAGTTGACGACATCGATACGGGCAACGCTCTGCTGTTTCAGCAGGAACACTGCCTGACTCTCTTGCTCACTGAAGATCGCGACCAGCACGTTGGCGCCAGTCACTTCACGTTTGCCCGAGCTCTGTACATGAAACACAGCACGTTGCAGTACACGCTGGAAGCCCAGGGTTGGCTGGGTTTCGCGGTCCTCGTCATGCACGGGGATCAACGGCGTGGTGGAGTCAATGAACTCCTGCAGGTCGTGCTTGAGTTTGTCGAGGTTTGCGCCGCAGGCACGCAATACGGTGGCGGCAGCCTCATTGTCCAATAGGGCCAGCAGGAGATGCTCGACGGTCATGAATTCATGACGCTTCGAACGGGCCTCCTTGAAGGCAAGATTGAGGGTGACTTCGAGCTCGCGGTTTAACATAGCTTCACCTCATACCCAAGTGTCCGGCGATTAACCGTCCTTCTCGATTTCACAGAGTAGCGGATGCTGGCTTTCCCTGGCGTACTGGTTGACCTGCATGGCCTTGGTCTCGGCGATGTCGCGGGTAAACACTCCACATACTGCCCGCCCTTCTGTATGGACGGCCAGCATGACCTTGGTCGCCAGCTCGCGATTCAGGTTAAAAAACACCTCGAGCACTTCGACGACGAAATCCATCGGTGTGTAGTCATCATTGAACAAAACCACCTTGTACATCGGCGGCGCCTGTAGAGCAGGCTTGGCCTCCTGAACAGCAATGCCTGCGGAATCGTCGTCGTGTAAATCAGGGCGATCCTGATTGAATGTTAGTCGAATCTGGCTGATTGCATGCATGGAAAGAAAGGTTCGTCAGTTGTGCAAATACAGTGGTGGGGGCAGCTATGGCCAATTTCAACTCCGACTGCCGGGTCACCTTGACTATCAGCAAAACGGTGTTACAACCAATAGAGCCCACAGTGGGTAAAAAAGGTCCGCGGAGTCAACTTTTTTCTAAAAAGCGACTGCGGATGAACTGGATGATACTCCAGTGATGGAGTCTGTTGCAGAGGGATATGTGTATGGCAGTCGGCAAGGTCAAGTGGTTCAACAACGCCAAGGGTTACGGCTTCATCAACGAGGACGGCAAGACAGAAGATCTGTTTGCCCACTACTCGGCCATCAAAATGGATGGCTATAAAACCCTGAAGGCCGGACAGGCTGTGACCTTCAACATCATCCAGGGGCCCAAGGGGCTGCATGCGGTCGAGATCAACGACGCCCTGGCCAAAACCACCACCGCGACCGCCACTACCGCCTCCACCAGCACCCAAGGCACGGCTCTGAGCTGACCGCCCCGGCCATGAAAAACGCCCGGATCAATTGAGCCGGGCGTATTTTTTTTGCAACCTGGATTCGCTTACATGTGCGAGATCAGGGCATCGCCGAAGGCCGAAGACGAAAGCAGCGTGGCGCCGTCCATCAGGCGTTCGAAGTCGTAGGTCACGGTTTTGGCGGAAATCGCGCCGTTGGTGCCTTTGATGATCAGGTCAGCCGCTTCCGTCCAGCCCATGTGGCGCAACATCATTTCAGCGGACAGAATCAACGAACCCGGGTTGACCTGGTCCTTGCCGGCGTACTTCGGCGCAGTACCGTGGGTGGCTTCGAACATCGCCACGGTGTCGGACAGGTTGGCGCCTGGCGCGATACCGATACCGCCCACTTCCGCCGCCAGGGCGTCGGAGAGGTAGTCGCCGTTCAGGTTCAGGGTCGCGATGACATCGTACTCGGCCGGGCGCAGCAGGATCTGCTGGAGCATGGCATCGGCGATGGCATCCTTGACGATGACGTTCTTGCCGGTTTTAGGGTTCTTGAACTGCATCCACGGGCCACCATCGAGCAGGGTCGCGCCGAACTCTTCGGCGGCCACTTCGTAGGCCCATTCCTTGAAGGCACCTTCGGTGAACTTCATGATGTTGCCTTTGTGCACGATGGTCAGCGAATCGCGGTCATTATCGACCACATATTGCAGCGCCTTGCGCGCCAGACGCTTGGTGCCCTGCAGGGACACCGGCTTGATGCCGATACCGCAGTTTTCGTCGAAACGGATCTTGGTAACGCCCATTTCTTCTTTAAGGAATTTGATGACTTTGGTGGCCTCGGCCGAACCGGCCTTCCACTCGATACCGGCATAGATGTCTTCGGAGTTCTCGCGAAAGATCGTCATGTCGACGTCGCCAGGCTTCTTGACCGGGCTCGGCACGCCTTCGAACCAGCGCACCGGACGCAGGCAGACATAGAGATCGAGTTGTTGACGCAGCGCCACGTTCAGCGAACGAATGCCACCACCGACCGGGGTAGTCAGCGGACCCTTGATGGAAACCACGTAGTCCTTGACCGCGTCCAGGGTTTCCTGGGGCAGCCAGGTGTCCTGATCGTAAACCTGAGTCGCTTTTTCCCCGGCGTACACTTCCATCCAGGAAATCTTGCGCTCGCCACCGTAAGCCTTCTTCACGGCAGCATCGACAACCTTGATCATGACGGGGCTGATATCAACCCCAATGCCGTCGCCTTCGATGAAGGGAATGATCGGGTTATTAGGAACATTGAGAGAATGGTCTGCATTGACGGTGATTTTGTCGCCGACGGCTGGAACCTGAATCTTCTTGTAACCCATGCTGAACTCCATTGATTGGATTGAACATCTGGCTTCATTCGAGCGTAACCCAGTTAAATCTGCGCGCAAACCCTATGTTCCATCCACGTGCCGCAAAGCTGCACAACTGGCGGCCTACAAGCCTGAAAGCAAAGGGAAAAGCGCCAAACTACAGCACGACGAATGACTCTACGCCCGACACGCCCCTGCGACCTTTAGACCAATGGACGACAATCGTCGCGTATGAACCATCAACAGATTGCCAGCTACCTATGTATAATGCTGCCCGCTGACCACAGAGTCACGACGACTGAACTGCTCCATGATGAGCCTTTCCGCCGCATAAGCCGGTCTGTTACCGCAGCCCGCTTGCTTGTCGCTCTACTGATGCACCCAACATCACAGCAACGAAACCTCGATATTCGGCTCATGGATGACTTTGAACGAACGCGCTTACCCGGCGCCCTCGAGTTTCTGCGCACGCTTTAGCAAAGAAGAGAGAGTTAATCCGAATATGCCCACCCGCTCGAAGATCATCTATACCTTCACCGACGAAGCTCCCGCCCTCGCCACCTATTCACTGTTGCCTATCGTAGAGGCCTTCACCGCCTCGGCTGATATCGCCGTTGAAACCCGCGATATCTCTCTTGCAGGGCGTATCCTGGCCAGCTTCCCCGAGCAATTGGGCGACAAAGCCGTAGCCGACCACCTCGCCGAACTGGGCGCCCTGGCGATTACGCCTGAAGCGAACATCATCAAGCTGCCGAACATCAGCGCCTCGGTTCCGCAACTGCAGGCCGCGATCAAAGAGTTGCAGGCCCAGGGCTACGCTCTGCCGGACTACCCGGAAACCGTGACCACCGAAGCCGACAAAGAAGCCAAGGCCCGTTACGACAAGATCAAGGGCAGCGCCGTGAACCCGGTTCTGCGCGAAGGCAACTCCGACCGCCGCGCTCCGCTGTCAGTCAAGAACTATGCGCGCAAGCACCCGCACAAAATGGGTGTCTGGGCTGCTGACTCCAAATCCCATGTCGCGCACATGACCACCGGCGATTTCTACGGCAGCGAAAAAGCAGCCCTGATCGACGCCGCTGGCGCTGTGAAAATCGAACTGATCGCTCAAGACGGCACCACCACCGTCCTGAAAGAAAAAACCACCGTGCAAGCCGGTGAGATCATCGATTGCGCGGTCATGAGCAAAAACGCTCTGCGCAGCTTCATCGCTGCCGAGATCGAAGACGCCAAAGCCAAAGGCGTGCTGCTGTCGGTTCACCTGAAAGCGACCATGATGAAGGTTTCCGACCCGATCATGTTCGGCCAGATCGTTGCCGAGTTCTATAAAGACGCACTGGCCAAGCACGCTGACGTGCTGGCGCAGATCGGCTTTAACCTGAACAACGGCATCGGCGACCTGTACGCTCGCATCAAGGCCCTGCCCGCCGAGCAACAAGCCCAGATCGAAGCCGACATTCAAGCGGTCTACGCTGTTCGCCCATCGCTGGCGATGGTCAACTCCGACAAAGGCATCACCAACCTGCACGTGCCGAGCGACGTCATCGTCGACGCCTCGATGCCAGCCATGATCCGTGACTCCGGCAAAATGTGGGGCACCGACGGCCAGTTGCACGACACCAAGGCCGTGATTCCGGATCGCTGCTACGCCACCATCTACCAGGCAGTGATCGAAGACTGCAAGGCCAATGGCGCTTTCGATCCAACCACCATGGGCAGCGTGCCGAACGTTGGCCTGATGGCGCAAAAAGCCGAAGAGTACGGCTCCCACGACAAGACGTTCCAGATCAAGACCAACGGTGTTGTCCGTGTGACCGACACCAAAGGCACCCTGCTGCTGGAACAACCGGTTGAAGCCGGCGATATCTTCCGCATGTGCCAGGCCAAAGACGCGCCGATCCAGGACTGGGTCAAACTGGCCGTCAACCGTGCCCGCGCAAGCAAAACACCAGCGATCTTCTGGCTGGACCCGATGCGCGCTCACGACGGCGTAGTGATCGAGAAAGTTCAGGCTTACCTGAAGGATCACGACACGACCGGTCTGGACATCCAGATCATGGCGCCAGTCGACGCGATGAAGTACACCCTCAAGCGCACCCGCGAAGGCAAGGACACCATCTCGGTGACCGGCAACGTTTTGCGCGATTACCTGACCGACCTGTTCCCGATCATGGAACTGGGCACCAGCGCCAAGATGCTGTCGATCGTTCCGCTGATGAAGGGCGGCGGCCTGTTCGAAACCGGCGCTGGCGGTTCCGCACCGAAGCACGTTCAACAGCTGCTGGAAGAAAACTTCCTGCGCTGGGACTCGCTGGGTGAATTCCTGGCACTGGCTGCGTCCCTGGAACACCTGGGCGTGACCTACAACAATCCCAAGGCGCTGGTTCTGGCCAAGACCCTGGACCAGGCCACCGGCCAGTTCCTGGACAACAACAAGTCGCCATCGCGTAAAGTCGGCAACATCGACAACCGCGGCAGCCACTTCTACCTGGCGCTGTACTGGGCTCAAGCCCTGGCTGCCCAGACCGAAGACAAGGCCCTGCAAGCGCAGTTCGCGACCCTGGCCAAAACCCTGACCGAGAACGAAGCAACCATCGTTGCCGAGCTCAATGCCGTTCAGGGCAAACCAGTGGACATCGGCGGTTACTACCACGCCAATGCCGATCTGATCAGCAAGGCCATGCGTCCGAGCGCCACGTTCAACGCGGCGATTGCTGCGCTGGTTTAAGGCTGCAAGGAACATCACAAACCCCGGCCCCGTGCCGGGGTTTGTGTTTTTGGGGTTTATGATCGACTCAAAACCCTGTGGGAGCTGGCCTGCCAGCTCCCACAGGGATAGTGTTTCAACTTTTGAAAATTGAGGGCATTTCATGGACTGGCAACCCCACATCACCGTCGCCACCATCGTCGAAGACAACGGCCGCTTCCTGATGGTCGAGGAACTCAAGCACGGACGCGTGGTGCTCAACCAGCCCGCCGGCCACCTCGACCCGAACGAAACCCTGACCGAGGCCGCCGTGCGCGAAACCCTCGAGGAAACCGGCTGGGACGTCGAGCCGACCGGCGTGCTGGGCATTTATCTCTATACCGCACCCAGCAACGGCGTGACCTACCAACGGGTCTGCTTCATCGCCAAGCCGCTCAAACACCACCCGGACTACCAGCTGGACGACGGTATCGTCGGCGCCAAGTGGTTGACCCGCGACGAATTAATCGAGCAGAGGGACAGCTGGCGCAGCGAGCTGATTATCCGCTGTATCGACGACTATCTGGACGGCAAACACTTCGGTCTCGAATTGATCCGCCCTTCTCTTTAGCCTTGCGGGCTCCAGCCTGTTAGAATCGCGTCCTTTTTCAAGACACTCATTGAATCCCTATGCGTGATCCAGCCCCTTCTGACACACAAAAGAAGCGCGTCATTGTCGGCATGTCCGGCGGCGTGGACTCTTCCGTTTCCGCCCTCCTGCTGATCGAGCAGGGTTATGAGGTGGAAGGCCTGTTCATGAAGAACTGGGAAGAAGACGATGGAACGGAATACTGCACCGCCATGGATGATCTGGCGGATGCCCAGGCTGTGTGCGACAAGATCGGAATCAAGCTGCACACCGCCAACTTCGCCGCCGAGTACTGGGACAACGTCTTCGAGCACTTCCTGGCCGAATACAAGGCCGGCCGCACGCCGAACCCGGACATCCTGTGCAACCGCGAAATCAAGTTCAAGGCGTTCCTCGACTACGCCATGATGCTGGGCGCCGACCTGATCGCCACCGGCCACTACGTGCGCCGCCGTGACATCGACGGTCGCACCGAATTGCTCAAGGGCCTGGACGCGAACAAGGACCAGAGCTACTTCCTGCACGCCGTCGGCGGCGAACAGATCGCCAAGACCCTGTTCCCGGTCGGCGAGCTGGAAAAGCCGGAAGTACGCGCGATTGCCGAGAAATACGAACTGGCAACCGCGAAGAAGAAGGACTCCACCGGGATCTGCTTTATCGGCGAGCGTCGCTTCAGCGACTTCCTCAAGCAGTACCTGCCGGCACAACCGGGCGAGATCAAGACCACCGAAGGTGAAGTCATCGGCCGCCACCATGGCCTGATGTATCACACCATTGGCCAGCGCCAGGGCCTGGGCATCGGCGGCCTGAAAGACGCCAGCGACGAGCCGTGGTACGTGCTGATCAAAGACCTGGAACATAACGAACTGATCGTCGGCCAGGGCAATGACCACCCGTGGTTGTTCTCCCGCGCCCTGCTCGCTTCGGACATCTACTGGGTCAATCCGATCGACCTGAGCGAGCCGCGCAGACTGACCGCCAAGGTCCGCTATCGCCAGAGCGACCAGCCCTGCACCCTGGAAAAAACCGTCACCGGTTACCGAGCCACGTTTGACGACCCGCAACGCGCGGTCACTCCGGGCCAGTCCGTGGTGTTCTATGACGGTGAAATCTGCCTGGGTGGCGGAGTGATCGAAGTGGCGGAACCCTGGACCAGCAAGAGCACCGGCAAAGGGCAGCCCCAATGAGCCCGACCCAGGAGCAACTGACGGCACTGGGCGGCGTGTTTCTCGCCGCCGTGCTGGTCGATAAAATTGCCAAGACCGGCCAGACCAACGAGGCCGGCCTGACCTGCATGCTGGGTAGCCTGCTGATCCGCGACCCCAAGGACACCCTGGAAGTCTACGGCGGCGACGATATCAATCTGCGCGAAGGCTATCGCGCCTTGATCGGCGCCCTGGAACGCGATCCGAGCACCCTGCAGCGCGAACCACTGCGCTACGCGCTGGCCATGCTCGGCCTTGAGCGCCAACTGGCCAAGCGCAGCGACATGCTGGACATCATCGGCAAACGCCTGCCCCAGATTCAGTCCCAGGTTGAACACTTCGGCCCGGCCCATGAAAACGTGATCGCCGCATGTGGCGCGCTGTACCAGGACACCCTGAGCACCTTGCGCCAACGCATCCAGGTCCACGGCGACATGCGCAACCTGCAGCAACCGAGCAACGCGTCGAAAATTCGCGCGCTATTGCTGGCCGGCATTCGCTCGGCACGCCTGTGGCGGCAGTTGGGCGGCCATCGCTGGCAGTTGGTGATCAGCCGACGCAAATTGCTGAAAGAGCTTTATCCGTTGATGCGCGCTAGCTGAGGCGTATCCGCAACACCCCTTTGTAGTCAGTAACGCGTAATACGCTGGTCAGTTGGCAACGGACCGGCGGATTTTTTCATGTATGATACGCGCCCCATTTCGTTGCCCGACTGTCCGAGAACACCCCATGCAGCTCTCTTCGCTCACTGCGGTTTCCCCTGTTGACGGCCGCTACGCCGGCAAAACCCAGGCCCTGCGCCCAATTTTCAGCGAGTACGGCCTGATCCGTGCCCGCGTTCTGGTTGAAGTACGCTGGCTCCAGCGCCTGGCCGCTCACCCTGCCATCAGCGAAGTGCCGGCGTTCTCCGCCGAAGCCAACGCGGTGCTGAACACCCTGGCGGAAAACTTCTCTCTGGAGCACGCCGAGCGTGTCAAAGAGATCGAACGCACCACCAACCACGACGTAAAAGCCATCGAATACCTGCTCAAAGAGCAAGCGGCCAAGCTGCCGGAACTGGCCAAGGTCAGCGAGTTCATCCACTTTGCCTGCACCAGCGAGGACATCAACAACCTGTCCCACGCCCTGATGCTGCGCGAAGGCCGCGATGACGTGATGCTGCCGCTGATGCGCCAGACCGCCAAAGCCATCCGCGAACTGGCCATCCGTTTCGCTGACGTGCCAATGCTGTCACGCACCCACGGTCAACCGGCTTCGCCGACCACCCTGGGCAAAGAGCTGGCGAACGTGGTTTACCGCCTGGAGCGTCAAATCGCTCAAGTCGCTGCCGTTCCGCTGCTCGGCAAGATCAACGGCGCCGTCGGCAACTACAACGCACACCTGTCGGCCTACCCTGAGATCGACTGGGAAGCCAACGCCCGCGCCTTCATCGAAGACGAGCTGGGCCTGGGCTTCAACCCGTACACCACGCAAATCGAGCCGCACGACTACATCGCCGAGCTGTTCGATGCGATCGCCCGCTTCAACACCATCCTGATCGACTTCGACCGCGACATCTGGGGCTACATCTCCCTGGGCTACTTCAAGCAGCGCACCATCGCTGGCGAAATCGGTTCGTCGACCATGCCGCACAAGGTCAACCCGATCGACTTCGAAAACTCCGAAGGCAACCTGGGTATCGCCAACGCACTGTTCCAGCACCTGGCGAGCAAACTGCCAATCTCCCGCTGGCAGCGCGACCTGACCGACTCCACCGTTCTGCGTAATCTCGGCGTCGGCTTCGCCCACAGTGTGATCGCGTACGAAGCAAGCCTCAAAGGCATCAGCAAGCTGGAGCTCAACGAGCAGAAAATCGCCGCCGACCTGGACGCGTGCTGGGAAGTCCTGGCCGAGCCCATCCAGACCGTGATGCGCCGCTACAACATCGAAAACCCGTACGAGAAGCTGAAAGAATTGACCCGCGGCAAGGGCATCAGCCCTGAAGCGTTGCAGACTTTCATCGACGGCCTGGACATGCCAGCCACCGCCAAGGCCGAACTGAAATTGCTCACCCCGGCGAACTACATCGGTAACGCTGCAGAGCAAGCCAGACGCATCTGATCGACCGCTAGACCCTTTTAAGACGCCCGGCCGCGCCGGGCGTTTTTATTCCCGTATGAAAAGTGCATTTTTTCAATAGGTTACACATGAATCCTGACATTCCTCTTCAACTTTTGGGCGGCATCACGGCACGGGAGTTCCTGCGCGACTACTGGCAGAAAAAGCCGCTGTTGATCCGTCAGGCCATCCCGGACTTCGAAAGCCCGCTCGATGCCGACGAATTGGCCGGCCTGGCGCTGGAAGAAGAAGTCGAATCGCGCCTGATCATCGAGCACGGCGAGCGCCCCTGGGAACTGCGCCGCGGCCCGTTTGCCGAGGACGAATTCAGCAAGCTGCCGGAACGCGAGTGGACCCTGCTGGTACAAGCCGTGGACCAGTTCGTTCCGGAAGTCGGCGAACTGCTGGAGCACTTCCGCTTCCTGCCGAGCTGGCGCATTGACGATGTAATGATCAGCTACGCGGCACCAGGTGGCAGCGTCGGCCCGCATTTCGACAACTACGACGTGTTCCTGCTGCAAGGCCACGGCAAGCGCAACTGGAAGATCGGCCAGATGTGCGACTCCGAAAGCCCGCTGCTGCAGCACGCGGACTTGCGCATCCTCGCCGAATTCGAAGCGACCGATGAATGGGTCCTGGAACCGGGTGACATGCTCTACCTGCCACCACGCCTGGCCCACTGCGGCGTCGCGGTCGATGACTGCCTGACTTACTCCGTCGGCTTCCGCGCACCGAGCGCTGCTGAAGTGCTGACCCACTTCACTGACTTCCTCAGCCAGTTCCTGCCTGACGAAGAGCGCTACACCGACGCCGACGCCCAGCCTGCGGTCGATCCGCACCAGATCCAGCACGACGCCCTCGACCGCCTGAAAGGCCTGCTGGCCGAACACATGAGCGACGAGCGCCTGCTGCTGACCTGGTTCGGCCAATTCATGACCGAGCCACGCTATCCGGAATTGGTCGTCGGCCCGGAAGACGTCGAAGAGGAAGACGTCCTCAGCGCGCTCGAACAGGGCGCCGTACTGATCCGCAACCCAAGCGCGCGTCTGGCCTGGTCGGAAGTCGATGATGACTTGCTGCTGTTCGCCAGCGGCCAGAGCCGTTATCTGCCGGGCAAACTGCGCGAGCTGCTGAAGATGATCTGCGCCGCCGATGCGTTGCACAGCGACAACCTTGGTCAGTGGCTGAGCGATGAAGATGGCCGCAGCCTGCTGTGCGAGCTGGTCAAGCAAGGTAGCCTGGGGTTTGCCGATGAATAAGATTCACGTACGTGTCGCAGACTGGCAGAAGGACAACGCCGAGATCCGGCGCATTCGTGAGACGGTGTTCGTTGCCGAGCAATGCGTTCCACCTGAGCTTGAGTGGGATGCCGACGACGCGACTGCCGTGCACTTCCTGGCATTCGAAGGCGACTTTCCAATCGGTACAGCCCGCCTGCTGCCTGACGGTCATGTTGGCCGGGTGTCGGTACTCAAGGATTGGCGCGGCCTGAAAGTCGGCGATGCGTTGATGCAAGCGGTCATCGGCGAAGCCGAAAAGCGCGGGCTAAAACAACAGATGCTCAGCGCCCAGGTCCAAGCCACGGCGTTCTATGAGCGCCTGGGCTTCAGCATGGTCAGTGAGGAGTTCCTGGAAGCAGGGATTCCGCATGTCGACATGGTTCGCCATTCAGCTTGAGACCTGTAGTGAGGGGGCTTGCTCCCTCACCACAAAAGCAACACGCAAACACCAAAAACGCCTCGCCATGTTCGGATGCCGGGGCGTTTTGCTGTCTACGATTCAACTTGCCCCATTGCGGGCCGACAAAGTGGCACTATCAAGCCTTTGATTGCGGAGATAACGGATATGTCCCTACGCACCCTGCTCACCACGCTGTTGGTGACCTGCAGTTTTTCGGTCATGGCAGCCACCGAAATCGTGCCATTGAACTACCACACCAGCGCCGATATGTTGCCGGTCGCACAGGATTTCATCGGCAAGGACGGCCAGGTCAGCGCTTACGGGAATCAGCTTATAGTCAACGCTGATCAGCGCAAGATCGACGAACTTAAAGCCCTTCTTTCCCAGCTCGACACCGCGCCAAAACGCCTGCTGATCACTGTCGATACCAGTGACAACAACACCCAGGGCGACCAGGGATATTCAGTGAACGGCGCCAAGCCCAACCAGACCCGCATCATCAGTTACAACACCGCCAGCCGTAATGGCGGCATTCAGCAAGTCCAGACCAGCGAAGGCACGCCAGCACTGATCCAGGTCGGCCAGAGCGTACCGCTCACCAGCAGCCAGACCGACTCCTACGGCGACCTGCGCAGCCAGACCGAATACCGCAACGTCACTCAGGGGTTCTATGTCACCGCCAGCGTCACCGGTGACATCGTTCACCTGTCGATCAGCACCAACCATGACCGCATGAGTCAGGAACGTCCCGATGTAGTGAACGTACAAAGTACCGACACAACTGTCACCGGGCACTTGGGCGAATGGATCCTGCTGGCTGGCGTAAACGGCCAGACACAGGCCGACAAACAAGGCCTTACCCGCAGCTACTCGACTCAAGGCCGGGATGACATGACGTTACGGGTGAAAGTCGACACTTTGGACTAAGTCACCGAAAACTGACTGACAAGTCGTATTAGACCAAAGATGTAGTGCTTAAAAAAAAGCACTACAAAGTGTTTGACGAGCTAAAAAACCGAAGGCATGATGGCCTCGCTCCCGCTAATCAGAGGCCCCGGCAAGGGCCTTCGAGTCGCCGCTTGCAACTTACCCCACGCAAGCCGATTCGTGTCTGTACCGCCCACAAGGTGTGTTTGACGAGGTTGTCGACTGGAACGAAGTTGTCCCGAGGGACGGAAGCGTAATTAGGTAACCCGGCACCACACTGATGTTCGCACCAAGGCCCACGACGCCAGAATGCGCCCGCAGTTCGCCCGTACCTGCTCACTTCCCCTCGAGCCCATCGTTCATCCCGTCGCCTCCCCCGCCGAATCCGACTTGACCGCTTAAGCTTCTGGTCAGCGAGCAGCCTCTTACGCCAATTTCAGGATGCGTACGTGGCAGGAGCAGGAATTTTCCACCCCAAGACCTATGCGACGAGGTTTATCTCCATGGCACTGACACGCGAACAGCAAATTGCAGCCCTCGAAAAAGACTGGGCTGAAAACCCGCGCTGGAAAGGCGTGACACGCACTTACTCCGCTGCTGACGTCGTCCGCCTGCGTGGCTCGGTTCAACCTGAGCACACTTTTGCAAAAATGGGCGCCGAAAAGCTGTGGAACCTGGTTACCCAAGGTGCCAAGCCAGCCTTCCGTCCTGAGAAAGATTTCGTCAACTGCATGGGCGCCCTGACCGGCGGCCAGGCTGTGCAACAAGTCAAGGCCGGCATCCAGGCGATCTACCTGTCGGGCTGGCAAGTAGCTGCGGACAACAACTCCGCCGAATCGATGTACCCGGACCAGTCGCTGTACCCGGTGGATTCGGTTCCAACCGTGGTCAAGCGCATCAACAACTCGTTCCGTCGTGCTGACCAGATCCAGTGGAAAGCCGGCAAGAACCCGGGCGACGAAGGCTACATCGACTACTTCGCGCCAATCGTGGCTGACGCTGAAGCCGGTTTCGGCGGCGTACTGAACGCTTACGAACTGATGAAGAGCATGATCGAAGCGGGCGCCGCCGGCGTTCACTTCGAAGACCAACTGGCCTCCGTCAAGAAGTGCGGCCACATGGGCGGCAAGGTACTGGTTCCAACCCAGGAAGCCGTACAGAAGCTGATCGCTGCTCGCCTGGCCGCTGACGTTGCCGGTACTCCGACCATCATCCTGGCTCGTACCGACGCTAACGCTGCTGACCTGCTGACTTCCGATTGCGATCCGTACGACCAGCCATTCGTTACTGGCGAACGTACCCAGGAAGGCTTCTACAAAGTGCGCGCCGGTCTCGACCAGGCTATCGCTCGCGGCCTGGCATACGCGCCGTACGCCGACCTGATCTGGTGCGAAACCGCCAAGCCTGATCTGGAAGAAGCTCGTCGCTTCGCCGAAGCGATCAAGAAGGAATACCCGGACCAACTGCTGTCGTACAACTGCTCGCCTTCCTTCAACTGGAAGAAAAACCTGGACGACGCGACCATCGCCAAGTTCCAGCGCGAACTGTCCGCCATGGGCTACAAGCACCAATTCATCACCCTGGCCGGCATTCACAACATGTGGCACAGCATGTTCAACCTGGCGCACGACTACGCCCGCAACGACATGACTGCCTACGTGAAACTGCAGGAGCAGGAATTCGCCGACGCCGCCAAGGGTTACACCTTCGTGGCTCACCAGCAGGAAGTGGGCACCGGCTACTTCGACGACATGACCACCGTGATCCAGGGTGGCTCGTCTTCGGTAACCGCGCTGACCGGCTCGACCGAAGAAGAACAGTTCCACTGATCTGCTTCACCTGAAATACCAGCCGCTGCGGAACGCATAGAAAGCAAACCGCAGCGCTGCACATCTGACGCCCCGACTGGTTCGGGGCGTTTTTTTTGCCTGCGTTTCAATGAACGCCCCCTTCTGTAGGAGCGAGCCTGCTCGCGATGACCCTGAGGGCGCCGCGGGGTGTCAGGCCCCCCAGCGTCATCGCTGACCACCATCGCGAGCAAGCTCGCTCCTACAGGGGCTGGTGGCGATCTGGAAAAATACTGATCCAGAGCGGCATCAACATCGGAAAAATCCGCTAAAAAGATCACCGCCGCTACTTCAAGTAACGTACATATAAGACAACTTAACGAACACTGACCCGTTAAACAGATTAAAAACCATCTCAAACAATATTGATTATCATTCATCCAAGGCTGTGTTCGTTACACTCCCTACAAAACATAATTGACGAAATGCCACCTAATGCCCGCAACGCAAGGGCTACAGCGCTTTTGCCGCTCGCCATGTCCTTATTCCTATAAATAATTTCGCTATAGGAATTTTACTTGCTGGGTGTTTAGCCATAAAATCAGCGGGATTGATTGCTGCGACATATCGTCACTGCGTTGTTTCTTTTCAAGCTCAGAGACCTTTGCTCTCTGTTAAGGATTACCAGCATGCCCGAAGCGACAGGACTCATGGCCCACAACTGGGGCTTTGCCATTTTCCTTCTGGGCGTAGTCGGCCTCTGTGCCTTCATGCTCGGCGTCTCCAGCCTCCTCGGGTCAAAAGCCTGGGGCCGCAGCAAAAACGAACCGTTCGAGTCCGGCATGCTACCTACAGGTGGCGCCCGCTTGCGGCTCTCTGCCAAATTCTATCTGGTCGCGATGCTCTTCGTGATCTTCGATATCGAAGCCCTCTTTCTCTTTGCATGGTCTGTGTCCGTCCGCGAAAGCGGCTGGACCGGATTCGTCGAAGCTCTCGTTTTCATAGCAATTCTGTTGGCAGGTCTTGTCTACCTATTCCGAGTGGGCGCCCTTGACTGGGCTCCGGAAGCTCGGCGCAAGCGGCAAGCGAAGCTGAAACAATGAGGCTTTGGCAATGCAATACAATCTCACCAGGATCGACCCCGATGCTCCTAACGAGCAGTATCCGATTGGCGAACGGGAAACCGTTTCCGATCCGTTAGAAGATCAAGTCCACAAAAACATTTTCATGGGCAAGCTCGAAGACGTGCTTAACGGCACGATCAACTGGGGGCGCAAGAACTCCCTGTGGCCGTATAACTTCGGCCTTTCGTGCTGCTATGTGGAAATGACCACCGCCTTCACGGCGCCCCACGACATCGCGCGCTTTGGCGCCGAGGTTATCCGGGCATCACCGCGTCAGGCGGATTTCATGGTTATCGCCGGTACCTGCTTCATCAAGATGGCGCCGATCATTCAGCGTCTGTACGAGCAAATGCTCGAACCTAAATGGGTCATCTCCATGGGTTCGTGCGCCAACTCCGGTGGCATGTACGACATCTACTCTGTCGTTCAAGGGGTGGACAAGTTCCTGCCCGTGGACGTCTACGTGCCTGGCTGCCCGCCCCGCCCTGAAGCTTTCCTGCAAGGCTTGATGCTGTTGCAGGAGTCGATTGGCCAGGAGCGTCGCCCTCTTTCCTGGGTCGTTGGCGATCAAGGCGTTTACCGCGCCGAGATGCCTTCCGAGAAGGAAAAGCGCCGCGAACAGCGTATTCAGGTAACCAACCTGCGCAGCCCCGACGAAGTCTGATCCAGATCTGCTGTTTCAAAGAAACGAGAAGCTGGCTTCATTCTTTACGTTGACCGAAAGCGATAAAAAAATCATGACTACAGGCAGTGCTCTGTACATCCCGCCTTATAAGGCAGACGACCAGGATGTGGTCGTCGAACTGAACAACCGTTTTGGCCCCGAGGCGTTCACCGCCCAGCCTACGCGCACCGGCATGCCGGTGCTTTGGGTTGCCCGTGCCAAACTCGTCGAAGTCCTGACTTTCCTGCGCAACCTGCCCAAGCCGTACGTCATGCTCTATGACCTGCACGGCGTGGATGAGCGTCTGCGCACCAAGCGTCAAGGGCTGCCGAGCGGCGCCGACTTCTCTGTGTTCTATCACTTGATGTCGATCGAACGTAACAGCGACGTCATGATCAAGGTTGCCCTCTCCGAGAGCGACCTCAGCCTGCCGACCGTCACCAGCATCTGGCCGAACGCCAACTGGTACGAGCGTGAAGTCTGGGACATGTACGGTATCGACTTCAAAGGCCACCCTCACCTGTCGCGCATCATGATGCCGCCGACCTGGGAAGGTCACCCGCTGCGCAAGGACTTCCCTGCGCGCGCCACCGAATTCGATCCGTACAGCCTGACCCTGGCCAAGCAACAGCTTGAGGAAGAAGCCGCGCGCTTCAAGCCTGAAGACTGGGGCATGAAGCGTTCCGGCCCGAACGAGGACTACATGTTCCTCAACCTCGGCCCGAACCACCCTTCGGCGCACGGTGCGTTCCGCATCATCCTGCAGCTGGACGGCGAAGAGATCGTCGACTGCGTACCGGACATCGGTTACCACCACCGTGGCGCCGAGAAGATGGCCGAGCGTCAGTCCTGGCACAGCTTCATTCCGTACACCGACCGTATCGACTACCTCGGCGGCGTGATGAACAACCTGCCGTACGTGCTCTCGGTCGAGAAGCTGGCCGGCATCAAGGTACCCGAGAAGGTCGATGTCATCCGCATCATGATGGCCGAGTTCTTCCGGATCACCAGCCACCTGCTGTTCCTGGGTACCTACATCCAGGACGTCGGCGCCATGACCCCGGTGTTTTTCACCTTCACCGACCGCCAGAAGGCGTACACGGTGATCGAAGCCATTACCGGTTTCCGTCTGCACCCGGCCTGGTACCGCATCGGTGGCGTCGCCCACGACCTGCCACGCGGCTGGGAAAAGCTGGTGAAGGATTTCGTCGAGTGGATGCCAAAGCGTCTGGACGAATACCAGAAAGCCGCCCTCGATAACAGCATCCTGCGTGGCCGTACCATCGGCGTCGCGGCCTACAACACCAAGGAAGCCCTGGAATGGGGTGTCACCGGTGCCGGCCTGCGTTCGACCGGTTGCGACTTCGACCTGCGCAAGGCGCGTCCTTACTCGGGCTACGAGAACTTCGAATTCGAAGTGCCGCTGGCCGCCAACGGCGATGCCTATGACCGCTGCATCGTGCGCGTCGAGGAGATGCGCCAGAGCATCAAGATCATCGAGCAGTGCATGCGCAACATGCCGGAAGGCCCGTACAAGGCGGATCACCCGCTGACCACGCCGCCACCCAAAGAGCGCACCCTGCAGCACATCGAGACCTTGATCACGCACTTCCTGCAAGTTTCGTGGGGCCCGGTGATGCCGGCCAACGAATCCTTCCAGATGATCGAAGCGACCAAGGGCATCAACAGTTATTACCTGACGAGCGATGGCGGCACCATGAGCTACCGCACCCGGATTCGCACCCCAAGCTTCCCGCACCTGCAGCAGATCCCTTCGGTGATCAAAGGCAGCATGGTCGCGGACTTGATCGCGTACCTGGGTAGTATCGATTTCGTTATGGCCGACGTGGACCGCTAAGCATGAACAGCACGCTTATCCAGACAGACCGTTTCGCCCTGAGCGAAACCGAGCGCTCGGCCATCGAGCACGAGCTGCATCACTACGAAGACCCGCGCGCGGCGTCGATCGAAGCCCTGAAGATTGTCCAGAAGGAACGTGGCTGGGTGCCAGATGGCGCCCTGTACGCCATCGGCGAGATCCTCGGCATTCCGGCCAGCGACGTTGAAGGCGTGGCGACGTTCTACAGCCAGATCTTCCGTCAACCGGTTGGCCGCCACATCATTCGCGTCTGCGACAGCATGGTCTGCTACATCGGCGGCCACGAGTCCGTGGTCAGCGAAATCCAGAGCAAGCTCGGCATCGGCCTGGGTCAGACCACCGCCGATGGTCGTTTCACCCTGCTGCCGGTCTGCTGCCTCGGCAACTGCGACAAGGCACCGGCGTTGATGATCGACGACGACACATTCGGTGATGTGCAGCCAGCAGGCGTCGCCAAATTGCTCGAGGGCTACGTATGACCCTGACTTCCTTCGGCCCGGCCAACCGCATCAAGCGTTCGGCCGAGACTCACCCGCTCACCTGGCGTCTGCGTGACGACGGCGAAGCCGTCTGGCTCGACGAGTACCAGGCCAAGAACGGTTACGCCGCTGCCCGCAAGGCCTTCGCTGACATGGCCCAGGACGACATCGTCCAGACCGTGAAGGACGCCGGCCTCAAGGGTCGTGGCGGTGCAGGCTTCCCCACTGGCGTGAAGTGGGGCCTGATGCCCAAAGACGAATCCATCAACATCCGCTACCTGCTGTGCAACGCGGACGAGATGGAGCCGAACACCTGGAAAGACCGCATGCTGATGGAGCAACTGCCCCATCTGCTGATCGAAGGCATGCTGATCAGTGCCCGCGCACTGAAAACCTACCGTGGCTACATCTTCCTGCGTGGCGAATACACCACCGCCGCCAAGCACCTCAACCGTGCCGTGGAAGAAGCCAAGGCCGCGGGCCTGCTGGGTAAAAACATTCTGGGCAGCGGCTTCGATTTCGAGCTGTTCGTCCACACCGGCGCCGGGCGTTACATCTGCGGTGAAGAAACCGCACTGATCAACTCCCTCGAAGGCCGCCGCGCCAACCCGCGCTCCAAGCCGCCCTTCCCGGCCGCCGTTGGCGTGTGGGGCAAACCGACCTGCGTGAACAACGTCGAGACCCTGTGCAACGTACCGGCGATCATTGCCGACGGCGTGGACTGGTACAAATCGCTGGCCCGCGAAGGCAGCGAAGACATGGGCACCAAGCTCATGGGCTTCTCCGGCAAGGTCAAGAACCCTGGCCTGTGGGAACTGCCATTCGGCGTGACCGCGCGCGAGCTGTTCGAAGACTACGCCGGCGGCATGCGCGACGGTTACAAACTCAAGGCCTGGCAGCCGGGCGGCGCCGGTACCGGCTTCCTGTTGCCGGAGCACCTGGATGCACAAATGTACGCTGGCGGCATCGCCAAGGTGGGCACCCGTATGGGTACCGGCCTGGCCATGGCGGTCGACGACAGCGTCAACATGGTGTCCCTGCTGCGCAACATGGAGCAGTTCTTCGCTCGCGAATCCTGTGGTTTCTGCACCCCTTGCCGCGATGGCCTGCCATGGAGCGTCAAGCTCTTGATGGCTATCGAGAAAGGTCAGGGTCAGCCAGGCGACATCGAGACCCTGCTGGGTCTGGTCGGTTTCCTCGGCCCAGGCAAGACCTTCTGTGCTCACGCACCGGGCGCCGTGGAGCCGTTGGGCAGCGCAATCAAATACTTCCGTCCAGAGTTCGAAGCCGGCATCGCGCCCACCAGCGCCGCCGTCCCGCCTCTGGCAAGGCCGATCGTAGTCGGCGCGTAAATGCTTAAAAAGGCGAAGGGTCCGTGCCCTTCGTCTTTCGTTCGATGACGCCTTTCAAGGGCTGTTTGGATTCGGACGAACAACAAGATTCCATTAGCCACGCCCGCTGACACCGGGCCAACGAAGAACTTTGAACCATGGCCACTATCCACGTAGACGGCAAAGAGCTCGAAGTCGATGGGGCAGACAACCTGTTACAGGCATGTCTGTCGCTAGGCCTCGATATCCCTTATTTCTGCTGGCACCCTGCCCTGGGCAGCGTTGGCGCTTGCCGCCAGTGCGCGGTCAAGCAGTACACCGACGAGAACGACACCCGTGGTCGCATCGTCATGTCCTGCATGACCCCTGCCACCGACAACACCTGGATCTCCATCGAAGATGAAGAATCCAAGGCCTTCCGCGCCAGTGTTGTCGAATGGCTGATGACCAACCACCCTCACGACTGCCCGGTCTGTGAAGAAGGCGGTCACTGCCACCTGCAAGACATGACGGTAATGACCGGCCACAACGAGCGCCGTTACCGCTTCACCAAGCGTACCCACCAGAACCAGCAACTGGGCCCGTTCATTTCCCACGAAATGAACCGCTGCATCGCTTGCTATCGCTGTGTGCGCTTCTACAAGGACTACGCCGGCGGCACCGACCTCGGTGTATTCGGCGCCCACGACAACGTGTACTTCGGTCGCGTTGAAGACGGCACCCTGGAAAGCGAGTTCTCCGGCAACCTCACCGAGGTCTGCCCGACCGGTGTGTTCACCGACAAGACTCACTCCGAGCGCTACAACCGCAAGTGGGACATGCAGTTCTCGCCGAGCATCTGCCATGGCTGCTCCAGCGGTTGCAACATCTCCCCGGGCGAACGCTACGGTGAGCTGCGTCGTATCGAAAACCGTTTCAACGGTTCGGTAAACCAGTACTTCCTGTGCGACCGTGGCCGTTTCGGCTATGGCTACGTCAACCGCGAGGACCGTCCGCGTCAGCCACTGCTGGCCAACGGCACCAAGCTAGGCCTCGACGAAGCCCTGGATAAAGCCGCCGACCTGCTGCGCGGCCGCAACATCGTCGGTATCGGTTCGCCCCGCGCCAGCCTCGAAAGCAACTACGCGTTGCGCGAACTGGTCGGTGCCGAGCACTTCTACTCCGGTATCGAATCCTCCGAACTGGAGCGCATCCGCCTGGTCCTGCAAGTGCTGAAAGACAGCCCGCTGCCAGTACCGAACATGCGCGATATCGAAGACCACGACGCCGTGTTCGTCCTCGGTGAAGACCTGACCCAGACCGCTGCACGCATGGCCCTGGCCCTGCGCCAATCGGTCAAGGGCAAGGCCGAAGACATGGCCGAAGCCATGCGCGTACAGCCTTGGCTCGACGCCGCGGTGAAGAACATCGGTCAGCACGCGCTGAACCCGCTGTTCATCGCCAGCCTGGCTGAAACCAAGCTCGACGACGTGGCCGAAGAGTGCGTTCACGCCGCGCCGGACGACCTGGCTCGCATCGGTTTCGCCGTGGCTCACGCCCTCGACGCCAGCGCGCCTGCCGTTGAAGGCCTGGACGCCGAAGCCCTTGAGCTGGCCAAGCGTATCGCCGACGCCCTGCTCGCGGCCAAGCGCCCACTGATCATCGCCGGTACTTCCCTGGGCTCCAAAGCCTTGATCGAAGCCGCCGCGAACATCGCCAAGGCCCTGAAACTGCGCGAGAAGAACGGTTCCATCAGCCTGATCGTGCCAGAGGCCAACAGCCTCGGCCTGGCCATGCTCGGTGGCGAATCGGTCGATGCAGCCCTGCAAGCGGTGATCGACGGCAAGGCCGACGCCATCGTCGTGCTGGAAAACGATCTGTACACCCGTACCGACAAAGCCAAGGTCGATGCCGCCCTGACCGCCGCGAAAGTGGTGATCGTGGCCGACCATCAGAAGACCGCCACCAGCGATCGTGCGCACCTGATCCTGCCGGCTGCGAGCTTCGCCGAAGGCGACGGTACCCTGGTCAGCCAGGAAGGCCGTGCCCAGCGCTTCTTCCAGGTTTTCGACCCGCAATACATGGACGCCAGCATCCTGGTTCACGAAGGCTGGCGCTGGCTGCATGCCTTGCGTTCGACCCTGCTGAACCAGCCAATCGACTGGACGCAGCTGGACCACGTCACCGCTGCGGTCGCCTCGAGCACCCCGCAACTGGCGGCCATCGTCGACGCGGCACCGTCCGCCGCGTTCCGCATCAAAGGCCTGAAACTGGCGCGCGAACCGCTGCGTTACTCCGGTCGTACCGCCATGCGCGCCGACATCAGCGTGCACGAGCCCCGTACACCGCAGGACAAAGACACCGCGTTCGCCTTCTCGATGGAAGGTTACTCGGGCTCGGTCGAACCCCGTCAGCAAGTGCCATTCGCCTGGTCTCCGGGCTGGAACTCGCCGCAAGCCTGGAACAAGTTCCAGGATGAAGTCGGTGGTCACATCCGCGCTGGCGACCCGGGCACCCGCCTGATCGAAAGCACCGGTGATTCGCTGAAATGGTTCGCCAACGTTCCGCGCGCGTTCAACCCGGCCCAGGGCACCTGGCAGGTTGTGCCGTTCTTCCACCTGTTCGGCAGCGAAGAAACCTCTTCGAAAGCCGCGCCGGTTCAGGAACGCATCCCGGCAGCCTACGTCGCCCTGGCCAAGTCCGAAGCCGACCGCCTGGGTGTCAACGACGGCGCACTGATGAGCCTGAACGTGGCTGGCCAGACCCTGCGTCTGCCACTGCGCATCAATGAAGAACTGGGCGCCGGCCTGGTGGCATTGCCAGCGGGCATCGCCGGCATTCCGCCAGCGATCTTTGGCAAATCCGTTGACGGTCTGCAGGAGGCAGCTCAATGACCTTGTTCACTCCTGAAGTGATCGACATCATCATCGCGGTCCTCAAGGCCGTGGTGATTCTGCTGGCCGTGGTGGTCTGCGGTGCACTGCTGAGCTGGGTCGAGCGTCGTTTGCTCGCCCTCTGGCAGGATCGTTACGGTCCGAACCGCGTGGGTCCGTTCGGTGCGTTCCAGATCGCCGCCGACATGATCAAGATGTTCTTCAAGGAAGACTGGACGCCACCGTTCGCCGACAAGATGATCTTCACCCTGGCACCGGTCGTGGCCATGAGCGCCCTGCTGATTGCCTTCGCGATCATCCCGATCACCCCGACCTGGGGCGTGGCGGACCTGAACATCGGCATCCTGTTCTTCTTCGCCATGGCCGGTCTGTCGGTCTACGCGGTGCTGTTCGCCGGCTGGTCGAGCAACAACAAGTTCGCCCTGCTGGGCAGCTTGCGGGCTTCGGCGCAAACCGTGTCGTACGAAGTGTTCATGGGCCTGTCGCTGATGGGCATCGTGATTCAGGTCGGCTCGTTCAACATGCGCGACATCGTTGATTACCAGGCCCAGCACCTGTGGTTCATCATTCCGCAGATCTTCGGTTTCCTGACCTTCTTCATCGCTGGCGTGGCCGTGACTCACCGTCACCCGTTCGACCAGCCGGAAGCGGAACAGGAACTGGCCGACGGTTACCACATTGAATACGCCGGCATGAAATGGGGCATGTTCTTCGTCGGCGAGTACATCGGCATCGTGCTGATCTCGGCGCTGCTGGTGACCTTGTTCTTCGGTGGCTGGCACGGTCCGTTCGGCATCCTGCCGCAGATCCCGTTCATCTGGTTCGCACTGAAAACCGCGTTCTTCATCATGATGTTCATCCTGTTGCGCGCGTCGATTCCGCGCCCACGGTATGACCAAGTGATGGATTTCAGCTGGAAGTTCTGCCTGCCGCTGACCCTCGTCAACATGCTGGTGACCGCTGCGATCGTGTTGCTCAACACGCCCGCCGTCGCGGCTCAGTGAGGATAGAGAATCATGAAGTACATATTTGACATCGTGCATGGCCTCTACACCCAGCTTCGCAGCCTGGTGATGATTTTCGGCCACGCCTTCCGCAAGCGCGACACGCTGCAGTACCCGGAAGAACCGGTCTACCTGCCACCGCGCTACCGTGGGCGTATCGTCCTGACCCGCGACCCCGACGGCGAAGAGCGTTGTGTAGCGTGCAACCTGTGCGCCGTGGCTTGCCCGGTCGGTTGCATTTCGCTGCAGAAAGCTGAAACCGAAGACGGTCGCTGGTACCCGGACTTCTTCCGCATCAACTTCTCGCGCTGCATTTTCTGCGGCCTCTGCGAGGAAGCCTGCCCGACCACCGCGATCCAGCTCACGCCGGATTTCGAAATGGCCGAGTTCAAACGTCAGGACCTGGTTTACGAGAAAGAAGATCTGCTGATCTCCGGCCCCGGCAAAAACCCTGATTACAACTTCTATCGTGTTGCAGGTATGGCAATTGCCGGTAAGCCAAAAGGCTCCGCGCAGAATGAAGCCGAACCGATCAACGTGAAGAGCTTGCTGCCTTAAGGAAGAAAGATGGAATTCGCTTTCTATTTCGCATCGGGTATCGCTGTGGTGTCCACGCTTCGCGTGGTCACCAACACCAACCCTGTGCACGCCCTGCTCTACCTGATCATTTCGCTGATCTCCGTGGCGATGACGTTCTTCGCCCTCGGCGCGCCGTTTGCCGGTGTGCTGGAAGTGATCGCCTACGCTGGCGCCATCATGGTGCTGTTCGTGTTCGTGGTGATGATGCTGAACCTGGGCCCGGCCTCGGTTCAGCAAGAGCGCGTCTGGCTCAAGCCCGGCATATGGGGCGGCCCGGTCGCCCTCGCCGCCTTGCTACTGGTGGAACTGCTGTATGTGCTGTTCTCCCACCAGAGCGGTCAGGCCATCGGCCACACCACCGTGGATGCCAAGGCCGTGGGCATCAGCCTGTTCGGTCCTTATCTGCTGGTGGTCGAACTCGCCTCGATGCTGCTGCTCGCCGCAGCCGTCACGGCGTTCCACTTGGGCCGCAACGAAGCCAAGGAGCAATGACGATGCCTGCTATCCCCATGGAGCATGGTCTGGCGGTCGCCGGCATCCTGTTCTGCCTCGGTCTGGTCGGCCTGATGGTCCGCCGCAATATCCTTTTCGTGCTGATGAGCCTGGAGGTCATGATGAATGCCTCCGCGCTGGCGTTCATCGTTGCCGGTAGCCGCTGGGCGCAGCCGGATGGACAGATCATGTTCATCCTGGTGATCAGCCTGGCTGCCGCCGAGGCCAGTATCGGCCTGGCGATCCTGCTGCAACTGTATCGCCGCTTCCACACGCTCGATATCGACGCTGCCAGTGAGATGCGCGGATGAACATGATCTTTCTGACTTTCGTATTTCCCCTGATCGGGTTTCTCCTGCTGTCGTTCTCCCGCGGACGCTTCTCGGAAAACCTCTCGGCACTGATCGGCGTAGGCTCCATCGGCCTGTCCGCAGTGGTCGCGGCCTACGTGATCTGGCAATTCAATGTCGCGCCACCCGAGGGTGGTCACTACACCCTGGTGCTGTGGCAATGGATGGCGGTCGAAGGCTTCAAGCCTGACTTCGCCCTCTACATCGACGGCCTGTCGATCACCATGCTCGGCGTGGTGGTGGGCGTCGGCTTCCTGATCCACCTGTTCGCGTCCTGGTACATGCGCGGTGAAGACGGTTACTCGCGCTTCTTCGCCTACACCAACCTGTTTATCGCCAGCATGCTGTTCCTGGTACTGGGCGATAACCTGTTGTTCCTGTACTTCGGCTGGGAAGGCGTGGGCCTGTGCTCGTACCTGTTGATCGGTTTCTACTACAGCAACCGCAACAACGGTAACGCGGCACTCAAGGCCTTCATCGTGACCCGTATCGGTGACGTGTTCATGGCCATCGGCCTGTTCATCCTGTTCGCTCAACTGGGCACGCTGAACATCCAGGAACTGCTGGTGCTGGCACCGCAGAAATTCCAGGCCGGCAACTTCTGGATGGTCCTGGCGACCCTGATGCTGCTGGGTGGCGCTGTCGGTAAATCCGCGCAACTGCCGCTGCAAACCTGGCTGGCGGACGCGATGGCCGGTCCTACTCCGGTTTCGGCACTGATCCACGCCGCGACCATGGTGACCGCCGGTGTCTACCTGATCGCCCGTACTCACGGCCTGTTCACCCTGGCGCCGGAAATCCTGCACCTGGTGGGCATCGTCGGTGGCGTGACCCTGGTGCTTGCAGGTTTCGCCGCACTGGTACAGACCGACATCAAGCGTATCCTCGCCTACTCGACCATGAGCCAGATCGGCTACATGTTCCTGGCCCTGGGCGTCGGCGCCTGGGATGGCGCGATCTTCCACCTGATGACCCACGCCTTCTTCAAGGCCCTGCTGTTCCTTGCCTCCGGTGCGGTGATCGTTGCCTGCCACCACGAGCAGAACATCTTCAAGATGGGTGGCCTGTGGAAGAAACTGCCTCTGGCCTACGCCAGCTTCATCGTTGGCGGCGCGGCCCTGGCGGCCCTGCCACTGGTGACTGCGGGCTTCTATTCCAAGGACGAAATCCTCTGGGAAGCGTTCGCCAGCGGCAACCACGGTCTGCTTTACGCCGGTCTGGTCGGCGCGTTCATGACCTCCCTGTACACCTTCCGCCTGATCTTCATCACGTTCCACGGTGAAGCGAAGACCGAAGCCCATGCCGGTCACGGCATTGCTCACTGGCTGCCGCTGTCGGTGCTGATCGTCCTGTCGACGTTCGTCGGCGCGATGATCGTTCCACCGTTGCACGGCGTGCTGCCGGAAAGCGTCGGCCATGCCGGTGGCGAAGCCAAGCACAGTCTGGAACTCGCTTCGGGCGCCATCGCCCTGGCCGGTATCCTGCTGGCCGCGCTGCTGTTCCTCGGCAAGCGTCGCTTCGTGACCGCCATCGCCAACAGCGGCATCGGCCGTTTCCTGTCGGCCTGGTGGTTCGCTGCCTGGGGCTTCGACTGGATCTACGACAAACTGTTCGTCAAGCCTTACCTGGCGATCAGCCACATCCTGCGCAAAGACCCGCTCGACCAGACCATCGGTCTGATCCCGCGCATGGCCAAAGGCGGTCACACCGCCCTGAGCCGTACCGAAACCGGTCAACTGCGTTGGTATGCCGCCTCGATGGCTGCTGGTGCCGTGCTGGTCATTGGCGCCGTCGTGCTGGTAGCGGTCTGATATGAACCTTGCGAACTTGCGAAAGGAATTGAGCCCGTCATGATTCTGCCTTGGCTAATCCTGATCCCCTTCATCGGCGGCCTGCTGTGCTGGATGGGTGAGCGCTTCGGCGCCACCCTCCCCCGCTGGATTGCGCTGTTGACCATGACCCTGGAACTCGCTCTCGGCCTCTGGCTGTGGGCCCACGGTGATTATTCATTTGCCCCGGCGCCTGGCGCCGATCCGACCTGGTCGCTTGAGTTCAAGCACGTCTGGATCCAGCGCTTCGGCATCAACGTGCACCTGGCCCTCGACGGCCTGTCGCTGTTGATGATCCTGCTGACCGGCCTGCTGGGTGTCCTCTCGGTACTCTGCTCGTGGAAAGAGATCCAGCGCCACGTCGGCTTCTTCCACCTGAACCTGATGTGGATCCTGGGCGGTGTCGTCGGCGTGTTCCTGGCCCTCGATCTGTTCATGTTCTTCTTCTTCTGGGAAATGATGCTGGTGCCGATGTATTTCCTCATCGCGCTCTGGGGTCACAGTTCTTCGGACGGCAAGAAAACCCGGATCTACGCGGCGACCAAGTTCTTCATCTTCACTCAGGCTTCCGGCCTGATCATGCTGGTGGCGATCCTGGGTCTGGTACTGGTCAACTTCAACAACACCGGCGTGATGACCTTCAACTACGCCGACCTGTTGAAAACCAAGATGTCGATGACCACCGAGTACGTCCTGATGCTCGGCTTCTTCATCGCCTTCGCGGTCAAGCTGCCAGTCGTACCGTTCCACTCCTGGCTGCCTGACGCTCACGCCCAGGCGCCGACCGCAGGTTCCGTGGACCTGGCCGGTATCTTGCTGAAAACCGCTGCCTACGGCCTGCTGCGTTTCGCCCTGCCGCTGTTCCCGAATGCGTCGGCCGAGTTCGCGCCGATCGCCATGACCCTGGGTCTGATCGGGATCTTCTACGGTGCGTTCCTGGCGTTCGCGCAAACCGACATCAAGCGTCTGATCGCCTTCTCGTCCGTTTCCCACATGGGTTTCGTGCTGATCGGCATCTACTCCGGCAGCCAACTGGCGCTGCAGGGCGCGGTGATTCAGATGCTGGCGCACGGTCTGTCGGCCGCGGCACTCTTTATCCTCAGCGGTCAGCTATACGAACGCACCCACACCCGCGACATGCGTGAAATGGGTGGCCTGTGGTCGAAGATCGCCTACCTGCCGGCCATCAGCCTGTTCTTTGCAGCCGCGTCCCTGGGCTTGCCGGGTACCGGTAACTTCGTCGGCGAGTTCCTGATCCTGATCGGCACCTTCGCCAGCGCTCCATGGGTCACCGTGATCGCGACGTCCGGCCTGGTGTTCGGTTCGGTCTACTCGCTGATCATGATCCACCGTGCCTACTTCGGTCCGTCCAAATCGGACGCGGTCCTGCAGGGCATGGATGCTCGCGAACTGATCATGGTGGTCGGTCTGGCAGCGCTGCTGGTCTACATCGGCGTCTACCCGCAACCGTTCCTCGACACCTCTGCCGCGACGATGCATGGCGTGCAGCAGTGGCTCGGCACCGCCTTCACTCAACTCGCTTCGGCACGGTAAGAGCGCTATGGAATTCACGACTCAACACTTTATCGCGCTTGCGCCGTTGTTGATCACCAGCGCCACGATCATCGTGGCGATGCTGGCGATCGCCTGGCGCCGCAACCACTCGCAGACCTTCCTGATTTCCGTGGCGGGTCTGAACCTGGCACTGCTGTCGATCCTGCCAGCCCTGAAAGTCGCGCCCCTGGCCGTGACGCCATTGCTGCAAATCGACACCTTTGCCTGCCTGTACATGGCGCTGATCCTGGTCGCCACCCTCGCCTGCGTCACCCTCGCCCACGCCTACCTCGGCGAGGGCGGTTCGGGTTACCCGGGCAACCGTGAAGAACTGTACCTGCTGATCCTGATGGCCGCCGCCGGTGGCCTGGTTCTGGTCAGCGCGCAGCACCTGGCCGGGTTGTTCATCGGTCTGGAGCTGCTGTCGGTGCCGGTCTACGGTCTGGTGGCCTACGCCTTCTTCAACAAGCGTTCGCTGGAAGCCGGCATCAAGTACATGGTGCTGTCGGCAGCCGGTTCCGCGTTCCTGTTGTTCGGTATGGCCCTGCTCTACGCTGACTCCGGCTCCCTGAGCTTCGTCGGTATCGGTCAGGCGCTGGCGGCTACCGGTCTGCCAAGTTCGCTGGCGCAACTGGGCCTGGGCATGATGCTGATCGGCCTGGCGTTCAAGCTGTCGCTGGTACCGTTCCACCTGTGGACCCCGGACGTTTACGAAGGTGCTCCAGCGCCGGTCGCAGCGTTCCTGGCAACCGCTTCCAAGGTCGCCGTGTTTGCCGTGATGGTGCGTCTGTTCCAGATCTCGCCAGCGGCAAGCAGCGGTGTGCTGAGCAACGTACTGACCATCATCGCCATCGCGTCGATCCTGTTCGGTAACCTGCTGGCCCTGACCCAGAGCAACCTCAAGCGTCTGCTGGGTTACTCGTCCATCGCCCACTTCGGTTATCTGCTGATCGCCCTGGTGGCGAGCAAAGGCATGGCCGTGGAAGCTATCGGCGTGTACCTGGTCACCTACGTGATCACCAGCCTCGGCGCCTTCGGCGTGATCACCCTGATGTCCTCGCCGTACAAAGGCCGTGACGCGGACGCCCTGTACGAATACCGCGGCCTGTTCTGGCGCCGTCCGTACCTGACTGCCGTACTGACCGTGATGATGTTGTCCCTGGCTGGTATCCCGCTGACCGCGGGCTTCATCGGCAAGTTCTACATCATCGCCACCGGTGTCGAATCCCATCAGTGGTGGCTGGTCGGCTCGCTGGTACTGGGCAGCGCCATCGGCGTGTTCTACTACCTGCGTGTGATGGTCACCCTGTACCTGATCGAACCGAACCTGCGTCGCCACGATGCGCAACTGCACTGGGAACAGAAAGCAGGCGGCGTGATGCTGCTGGCCATCGCGGTACTGGCCTTCTTCCTCGGCCTGTACCCACAACCGCTGCTGAGCCTGGTTCAGCAATCGGGCCTGGCGGGTTGATCGCTTAGCGTTATCGGTAGCAAACAGAAACGGCACCTTCGGGTGCCGTTTTTGCATTCTGGACGTTGCTGGACGGGCAGCGCTGCCCTCACCATTCCGTGCTGACCGACACGACGCCATCGCTGGCAAGCCAGCGCCTGTAAGTGATCGTGAATCAATCCAGGGGCTGCGTCCGACTCGGCATCCGCAAGCGCCGGCATGCCGACGAAAGCAGTGGCACAAACAAAAAACGGCACCTCTCGGTGCCGTTCGCCTTTCACACTCCTGTCACTTACTTGCGCGCATCCGCCCACGACTTCAGCAGTTCGTTGTAGCTCACGGTCTCCCCTTTAGGCTTCTCGTTGGCCAGTTTCGGTTTGGGTGCGCCCGGCTGGTCGAACCAGTATTGCGCGTCGCGTTCCGGGTTCATCTTCGGCGCGCAGGTGGTCTGCGCTTTCGAACGTTCCAGGCGGGACATGATTGCGTCCTGGTCCTTGGCCAGACCGTCCAGTGCCTGCTGTGGAGTTTTCTCGCCGCTGGCCGCTTCGGCGATGTGGCTCCACCACAACTGCGCGAGGCGAGGATAATCAGGCACATTGGTCCCGGTCGGCGTCCATTGCACGCGGGCCGGGCTGCGGTAGAACTCGACCAGGCCACCGAGCTTCGGCGCCAGGTCGGTCATGGCTTGCGAGTTGATGTCCGACTCGCGGATTGGCGTCAGGCCGACGATCGTTTTCTTCAGTGACACGGTTTTCGACGTCACGAACTGCGCATAGAGCCAGGCGGCGAGTTTTTGCTTCTCCGGCGTGGACTTCATGAACGTCCAGGAACCCACGTCCTGATACCCCAGCTTCATGCCCTCCTCCCAGTACGGGCCGCGCGGCGACGGTGCCATGCGCCATTTCGGCGTGCCGTCGGCATTCACCACCGGCAGACCCGGCTTGGTCATGTCGGCCGTGAACGCGGTGTACCAGAAGATCTGCTGGGCGATGTTGCCCTGGGAAGGCACGGGGCCGGATTCGGAGAAAGTCATGCCCGCCGCTTCCGGTGGCGCATAGGCCTTCATCCAGTCGACGTACTTCTGGGTGGCGAAGACCGCCGCCGGGCCGTTGGTGTCGCCACCGCGAGTCACGCTGGAGCCCACCGGATGGCAATCCTCGACGCGAATGCCCCACTCGTCCACCGGCAAACCGTTGGGCAAGCCCTTGTCGCCGCCACCGGCCATGGAGAACCAGGCATCGGTGAAACGCCAGCCCAGGGAGGGGTCTTTCTTGCCGTAGTCCATGTGCCCGTAGACACGCTTGCCGTCGATCTCCTTGACGTCTTCGCTGAAGAACTTGGCGATGTCTTCATAGGCCGACCAGTTCACCGGGACGCCCAGCTCGTAGCCGTATTTCTCCTTGAACTTGGCCTTGAGGTCCGGGCGCTCGAACCAGTCGGCGCGGAACCAATACAGGTTGGCAAACTGCTGATCGGGCAGTTGATAGAGCTTGCCGTCCGGAGCCGTTGTGAAAGAAGTACCAATGAAGTCCTTGAGGTCCAGAGTCGGCGAAGTGAAGTTCTTGCCTTCATTGGCCATCAGGTCGGTGATGGCTTCAGTCTTGCCGTAACGAAAGTGCGTACCGATCAGGTCCGAGTCGTTCACCCAGCCGTCATAAATGCTTTTGTCCGACTGCATCACGGTCTGCAGTTTTTCCACCACATCGCCTTCTTGCAGCAGGTCGTGGGTCACCTTGATCCCGGTGATCTCGGTGAAGGCCTTGGCCAGCACCTTGGATTCATATTCGTGGGTGGTCAGGGTTTCGGAAACGACCTTGATGTCCATCCCGCGAAACGGCTCGGCGGCCTTGATGAACCACTTCAACTCCTCGAGCTGCTGATCGGCCGTCAGGGTGGACGGTTTGAACTCGCTGCCAATCCATTTCTTCGCAGCGTCTTCATAGGCATCGGCCCAGGCCGCGGCGCTCAAACCGCTGAGTGCCAGCATGGCTGCCAATGAAATGCTATGTCGCAGCTTATTGTTTTTGTCGAACATAGAGACCTCCTGTTTAAGTTTCGGAGCAACATTGCCGAGCGATTCGACTAGCCCCACCGCATCACAGCCAACAGCCACACCAGGGACGACGCGAAGGCGACCCAGATGCTCCAGTCGGTTACGCCGATGACCAGCAGATGCAGGTAGGCGCTACCGAGAAGACCGATAAACAGCCGGTCGCCACGGGTGGTGGCAATCGGCAGAAAACCACGCCGAAGAATGCTCGGCGAACGCAATTCCCAGGTCGTCATGCCCACCAGAATCAGGCCAATGACGACGAAGAACGCTGCGGTGGGAATCGTCCAACTCATCCATTCCATCATCAGCTCCTCATACCCGGCCCAGGGCAAAGCCCTTGGCCACGTGGTTGCGAACAAACCAGATCACCAGCATGCCCGGCAAAATGGTCAACACCCCCGCCGCCGCCAGCACGCCCCAGTCGATGCCTGACGCCGAGACCGTGCGGGTCATGACCGCCGCGATCGGTTTGGCGTTCACCGACGTCAGGGTGCGCGCCAGCAGCAGTTCGACCCAGGAAAACATGAAACAGAAAAACGCCGTGACACCGATGCCGGAGCCGATCAGCGGGATGAAAATCTTCACGAAGAACTTGGGAAAACTGTAGCCATCGATGTAGGCGGTTTCGTCGATTTCCTTGGGCACGCCAGACATGAACCCCTCGAGAATCCACACCGCCAGCGGTACGTTGAACAGGCAGTGCGCCAGGGCCACGGCTATGTGGGTGTCGAACAGCCCAATCGACGAATACAGCTGGAAGAACGGCAACAGGAACACCGCCGGCGGTGCCATGCGGTTGGTCAGCAGCCAGAAGAACAGGTGCTTGTCACCGAGGAAACGGTAACGCGAGAACGCATAGGCCGCCGGCAGCGCCACGCTCAGGGAGATCACCGTGTTCAGGCTCACGTAGTACAGCGAGTTGAGATAACCGGTGTACCAGCTCGGATCGGTGAAGATCACTTTGTAGTTATGCAGGGTGAAATCCGCGGGAAACAGCGTCAGGCCGCCGAGGATTTCGGTGTTGCTCTTGAAGGACATGTTCAGCAACCAGTAGATCGGCACCAGCAGGAACAGGATGTAGAGCAGCAGCGGAATCAGCTTTCTCTTGCTCATGGCGGGCCTCAGCGGTTGGCGTCAGAGTGAGTCATGGCGGTATAAAACAGCCACGACACCAACAGGATGATCAGGAAATACACCAGCGAAAACGCCGCTGCCGGGCCCAGGTCGAATTGCCCTACGGCCATCTGGGTCAATGTCTGACTGAGGAAGGTCGTGGCATTACCCGGCCCGCCGCCCGTGAGCACGAACGGTTCGGTGTAGATCATGAAACTGTCCATGAACCGCAGCATCACCGCGATCAGCAGCACGCTCTTGAGCTTGGGCAGCTGGATGTGCCGGAACACCGCCCAGGCCGAAGCCCGATCGATCCGCGCCGCCTGGTAATACACGTCCGGAATCGCCCGCAGACCGGAGAAACACAACAGCGCCACCAGCGACGTCCAGTGCCAGACGTCCATCACCAACACGGTGACCCAGGCGTCCATGGTGTTCGCCGCATAGTTGTAGCTGATGCCCATGGCATTAAGGCTCGAACCCAGCAGCCCGATGTCCGCGCGGCCGAAGATCTGCCAGATGGTGCCCACCACGTTCCACGGAATCAGCAACGGGATCGCCAGAATAATCAGCACCAGCGACGACCAGCGCCCCTTGGTCGGCATGGTCAGGGCGATGGCAATGCCCAGGGGAATTTCAATCAGCAACACACAGGCCGAGTAGATGAACTGGCGCAGCAGCGAGTCATGCAGGCGCGGATCGAGCAGCACTTGCCTGTACCAGTCGGCACCGACGAAGTAGCGGCTGGACTGGTCGAATATGTCCTGCACCGAATAGTTGACCACGGTCATCATCGGGATCACCGCACTGAACGCCACCAGCAGGAACACCGGCAGCACCAGCCACCAGGCCTTGTTGTTCTGCACCTTGTTCATGGCTGCGCCTCTTCATTGGCCATTGTTTCGTTGACGGCATGGGGCTCCAGCAGGAATTCGTCGGCGTAGACCATCAGCCACTGCCCCGGAAAACTGATGTAAGCCGTGCCTTCAGGCACCGGTTTGTCTTCGGCCAGGCGAACTTTCAGCGGCGCGCCATCGAGGTTCAGGGTCATGATCTTGTAGGTGCCAAGGTCTTCGACGTGTACGACATGAGCCCGCATCGCGTCATCGAATGGCTCTTCCCACACATGGACGAACTCGGGTCGGATACCGACTTTCAAGGTTTTCCACTGGGTCTCGGCGATGCGTTGCTGCATGGCGGCGGACAAGGGCAAATGGGTCGAAGCAAAACCGACGCCGCCCGGTTGCGGCTGCACCTCGATCAGGTTCATCCCCGGGCTGCCGATGAAGTAACCGACAAAGGTGTGGCTCGGCCGCTCGAACAATTCCCGTGGCGTGCCGAACTGCACGATCTGCCCGCCGTACATCACCGCGATCTTGTCGGCAAAGGTCGAGGCTTCCAGTTGATCGTGGGTGACATAGACCATGGTGATGTTGAACTGCTCGTGGATCTGCTTGAGCTTGCGCCGCAGCTTCCACTTCAGGTGCGGGTCGATCACGGTCAGCGGTTCATCGAAGAGAATCGCCGACACGTCATCACGCACCAGCCCACGGCCCATGGAAACTTTCTGCTTTTCGTCGGCGGTGAGGTTGCGTGCTTTTTTGCTCAGCAGGTTCTGCAGGTCGAGCACTTCGGCTATTTCCTGCACCTTGGTGTGAATCTTCGCCTCGGCCATGCCCTGATTGCGCAGCGGGAAAGCCAGGTTGTCGAACACCGTCATGGTGTCGTAGACCACCGGAAACTGGAAAACCTGAGCGATGTTGCGCTTCTCCGGGGTCAGGTCATTGACCGCTTTGCCATCGAACAACACATGGCCCTGGGACGGGCTGAGCAACCCGGAAATGATGTTGAGCAAGGTCGACTTGCCGCACCCCGACGGGCCGAGCAAGGCATAGGCACCGCCCTGCTCCCAGATGTGGTCCATCTCGCGGATCGCGTAATCCTCGGGTCCGCCCGGGGTTTTGGTGTAGCTGTGGGCGAGGTTCTGCAAACGGATTTCGGCCATCAGGCAACCCTCGCGACACGCCGGCCCGGCGCCTGGATCAGCCGCCCCTGCGTATCGAACACAAACAGTTTATGGGTCGGGATGTAGATGCGGATCGGCGCATCGACGTCGTATTCGTGGACACCGGGCAAGTGCAGCACCAGCAGGAAATGCTCGTTGCGCACGTGCAGGAAGGTTTCCGAGCCGCTGATTTCCGCGACTTCGACGGTCACCGCCAACTCCAGGTCGTCGTCGTTGCTCGGCACCAGCGAGATATGGCTGGGCCGCACGCCGAAGCGAAACTCGCCCTCGCCCACCGGCCGCAAATCGACGTTCAGCGGGAAATGCACGAAATTGGCGAAACTCACTTCATTACCGGCGATGCGCCCCGGCATCAGGTTGATCGGCGGTTCGGAAAACAGCTCGGCCGCCAGCACGGTCTGCGGCTGGTGATAGACAGCGGAAGACTTGCCGCTCTGGATCACCCGACCTTCGTGAAGAATGGTCGTGGTGCCGCCGAGGGCCAGCGCCTCGTTGGGTTCGGTGGTGGCGTAGATCGCGATGGTGTGGCGGGCCTTGAACAGCTCGCGCATTTCCTGGCGCAGTTCCTCGCGCAGTTTGTAGTCGAGGTTGACCAGCGGTTCATCGAACAGAATCAGTTCGGCGTCCTTGACCAGCGCCCGGGCCATGGCCGTGCGCTGTTGCTGGCCCCCGGAGAGCTCCAGCGGATAACGCTGCAGAAACTTCTCGATGCGCAGCATCCTGGCGGTTTCCAGCACTTTGCTCTGGATCTGCTCGTTGGACACGCGGGCCTGGCGCAACGGCGAAGCGATGTTCTCGAACACCGTCATGGTCGGGTAGTTGATGAACTGCTGATAGACCATCGACACGTTGCGCAGGCGCACCGGGCGTTGGGTGACATCCACGCCATTCATCAGGATGCGCCCGGTGTCAGGCTTGTCCAGCCCGGCCATCAGCCGCATGAGACTGGTTTTGCCGGACAGCGTGCGACCCAGCAAAACGTTGAAGGAACCGGGTTCGAAACTCAGGCACGCATCGTCGATCCAGGTCTGGCCCTCGACGGTACGGCTGACATGCTCCAGGGTTAATGACATGGCTCGGCCTTTTTTATTTTTGGAGTCAAGCGACCGGAGCTACATAGCGACATTTGTGCCAAAAATCACAAGCCGTTGATTTGGCTTGAAATCCTTGAATGTGACTACCGAGTCACGTTCGTTGCTGAACACAAATGAACAATCGAAAGTGAACAATTGAACAGTTCACCGATTGACAATGAACATTAGTGAACAACACTCTACAGACCGTTTCACGCACCCTGAAACGGACGCAAAACCTGTGGGAGCGAGCCTGCTCGCGATAGCGTTGGATCAGCCAACATTCATGTCGACTGACACTCCCTCATCGCGAGCAGGCTCGCTCCCACAAGGAAAACCTATAACAACAATAAAAAGCGTAAATCAGAGGCTGACCTGTAATGGCCCTACCTGCCCTGCCGCTGTCCCACGACGCCATCATCCAGGACTCCTGGTCCCGCTGCCGCGCGTTCGGTCTCAGTCATCAAAGCGCTCCGGCGTTCGATCAGTTGCCCGCCGAAGGCATCGCGCAGTTGCTCGAGAGCCAGCACTCGCTGGTGCAGACCACCCACCAGGAAGTCCTGCCGTATTACGAGAACATCCTCAGCAACTCCAATTGCCTGATCATGCTCGCCGACAATCAAGGCCAGGTGCTGACGTCATGGGGCACCCAGCGCTTCATCGAGCCGAGCCTGACCCGCGGTTTCAGCGCCGGCGCCAGTTGGCTGGAGCACTGCAGCGGGACCAACGCCATCGGCACCGCTTTGGCCTGCGAACAAGCGGTGCACATCGAACACGATGAACACTTTCTCAAGGCCAACCGCTTCATGACCGGTTCCGCCGCGCCGATTTTCGATGCCGAGCGCAAAGTGATTGCCGTGCTGGATGTCTCCAGCGACAGCTACCTGCCGCCGTCCCACACCCTGGGCATGGTCAAGATGATGAGCCAGACCGTGGAAAACCGGCTGATCCTCAACCTGTTTCACGGCCAGCATTTCCAGTTGACCTTCAACACGGGCCTGAACAACCTCGACAGCCAGTGGGCCGGGTTGCTGATTTTCGATGAAAGTGGCCAGGTGCTGTCCGCCAACCGCCGCGCTGACAACCTGCTGGGCATCCGCCTGTCGCGAATCAGTGTGGAGAGCCTGTTCAACGTCTCGCTGCTGGAACTGCTGAATCAGCCAGAGGGCCTGCCCTTCGCCCTGCAGACTCGCGGACGCAACCGTTTCCAGTGCCTGTTGAAACGGCCGAAGCAGTCACCGATTCAGCCGCGGCTGTTTTCTGAAAGCAAAAGTGCTGACCCCAAGAGCGCCGTGGCGGACGCTAAACCCGCCACCATCAGCCTGAAGACCCTGCACTTTGGCGACAGTCGCGTGGAAAAGGCCGTGCGCCAGGCCGAGCGCTTGCTGGAGAAAGACATTCCGCTGTTGATTCACGGGGAAACCGGGGTTGGCAAGGAAGTCTTCGTCAAGGCCCTGCATCAAGCCAGCTCCCGCCATAAACAAGCGTTCATTGCCGTCAACTGCGCGGCGATCCCCGCCGAATTGGTGGAATCCGAGCTGTTTGGCTACGAGAAAGGCGCGTTCACCGGGGCGAACCAGAAAGGCAGCATCGGCCTGATTCGCAAGGCCGACAAAGGCACCTTGTTCCTCGACGAAATCGGCGACATGCCGCTACCGACCCAGGCACGCTTGCTGCGGGTGTTGCAGGAGCGCTGCGTACAACCGGTGGGCAGCAGTGACTTGTTTGCGGTGGACATCCGCATCATCTCCGCGACCAACCGCTCCTTGCGGGAGCAGGTGCAATTGGGGCGTTTCCGCGAAGATTTGTACTACCGCATCGGCGGCCTGACCCTGGAGTTGCCGCCGCTGCGCGAGCGTAGCGACAAAGAGGCACTGTTCAAACGCCTGTGGGAGCAGCATCGGGAACCCACCCAGTGGGCGGGACTGAGCCCTGAAGTGCTGGAGCTGTTCAGCCGTCATCCGTGGCCCGGCAACCTGCGCCAGGTCAGCAGCGTGATGCAGGTGGCGCTGGCCATGGCCGAGGAACAACCGGTGCGGCCGGAGCATTTGCCGGATGATTTCTTCGTCGACCTGGAGATGGAGCCGGTGGAGGCGCCAGAGCCGTTGGGGGTTGATCTGAATGATGCCCAGGCGTTGAACCGGGAACTGAAGGCTGCCGGGGGGAATATTTCGCATCTGGCGCGGCGGTTGGGGGTTAGTCGCAATACGCTCTACAAGCGCTTGCGCCACCTGGAAAGCTGACTGCTGCGCAGTCAATCGCGAGCAGGCTCGCGAAGGCGCCAACCCGGTCACCGCAAAAACCACTCACTCCCCCCATTGACCGCAGCGACCAGACTGTGACGAAATGTTTCAGCTTTTCGCCCCACTCCTTTTTTTCCAGACCCTTCCTCCTCCTGATCTTCACAGGAAAAGTGCTTTGACCAACATCTGTTCTACCGGCCTTGATATCGGCTTTGCCTCGCTGGATTACCTGCAAATCGGCTTCCTGGGCATCGTTCAGGGCATCACCGAATTGTTGCCCGTGTCCTCCACCGCGCACATGCGCATCGTGCCCGCCCTGCTCGGTTGGCCCGATCCCGGCTCGGCGTTTTCCGCGGCCATGCAGTTGGCCGCACTGGCGGCGGTGGTCAGTTATTTCTGGCGTGACGTCAGGCAAGTTGTCAGCGGCAGTGTCGGCGCGGTACGCCAACGCGATTACAACAACCAGTGGTTCATCCTCGCGGTGGCCATCGTGCTGGCGACCATTCCCATCGGTATTGCCGGCGTGGCCTTGTCCTCGACGCTCAATGCCTGCAACTCGCCGTTGCGGGGGCTGATGGTGATCGGGATTTCCTGCGTGGTCATGGCGGTTTTGCTCGCGGCCGCCGAACTCAGTTGCCGGCATCGCCGCACCGTTGGCGAAATGCGCCTGCGTGATGCACTGATCGTTGGCATTGCCCAGATCGGCGCGCTGATTCCCGGCGTGTCGCGCTCGGGGTCAACGTTGACGGCGGCGCTGTTCCTCAATTTCAAACGTGAAGAGGCCGCGCGGTTCTCCTTCCTGCTGGGGCTGCCCGCGATCGCCCTGGCCGGCTTGAAGGAGCTGTGGGTGTTGTTCCATGCTGATCTTCCCGCGCAAGCCTGGGCGCACCTGTTTTTTGGCCTGGTGATCGCCAGCATCTCGGCGTTTTTCGCCATCTGGGGCCTGATGCGCTTTCTGGAGAAGTTCTCCACCTGGCCGTTTGTCATCTACCGCGCGGTGCTCGGAATCTTCCTGATTGTCGCGGTCAGCACCGGACTCCTGAGCTAACGCCCGCCACAAAAAACAAAACCCGCACAAGGCGGGTTTTGTTTTTTACGGATCAAGCAATCAGTCAGCCAGACGCCAGGTCGTCCCACCCTTGCCGTCTTCCAGCACCACGCCCATGGCGGTGAGCTGGTCGCGGATGCGGTCGGATTCGGCCCAGTCTTTCCCGGCACGTGCCGCCAGACGCGCAGCAATCAGCGCCTCCACTTCAGCGGCATCCACGCGCCCTTCGGCACCGGCCTGCAGGAAGTCGTCAGCCTCAAGCTGCAACACACCCAGCACGCTGGCCAGTTCTTTCAGGCGCGCCGCCAGACCGGCTGCCGCATCGAGATCGGTCTCGCGCAGGCGGTTGATCTCGCGCACCATCTCGAACAACACCGCACAGGCTTCAGGCGTGCCGAAGTCGTCGTTCATCACCGTGGTGAAGCGCTCGACGAACGCTTCGCCGCCAGCCGGAGCCACGCTCGGCAGGCCCTTCAGCGCGTGGTAGAAACGCTCCAGTGCGCCTTTGGCATCCTTGAGGTTGTCTTCCGAATAGTTGATCGCGCTGCGGTAGTGGCTCGACACCAGCAGGTAACGCACGACTTCCGGGTGGTACTTGGCAAGCACGTCGCGAATGGTGAAGAAGTTGTTCAAGGACTTGGACATCTTCTCGCCATTGATGCGGATCATGCCGCAATGCATCCACGCGTTGGCGTAGGTCTTGCCGGTGGCCGCTTCGCTCTGGGCGATTTCGTTTTCATGGTGCGGGAACTCGAGGTCACTGCCGCCGCCATGAATGTCGAAGGTCTCGCCGAGGCAGCAGGTGGACATCACCGAGCACTCGATGTGCCAGCCCGGACGCCCGGCGCCCCACGGCGATTCCCAGCTCGGCTCGCCCGGCTTGACGCCTTTCCACAGCACGAAGTCCAGCGGATCTTCCTTCGCTTCGTCGACCTCGATCCGCGCACCGATGCGCAGGTCCTCGACCTTCTTGCGCGACAGCTTGCCGTAACCCATGAACTTCGCGACGCGGTAGTACACGTCGCCATTGCCCGGGGCGTAGGCGTAACCCTTGTCGATCAGGGTCTGGATCATCGACAGCATGCCCGGGATGTGGTCCGTGGCACGTGGCTCCATGTCCGGCTTGAGGATGTTGAGGCGCGCCTCGTCCTCGTGCATTGCGGCGATCATGCGCTCGGTCAGCGCGTCATACGGCTCGCCGTTCTCGCGGGCACGATTGATGATCTTGTCTTCGATGTCGGTGATGTTGCGCACATAGGTCAGGTTGTAACCGCTGAACCGCAACCAGCGGGTCACCAGGTCGAACGCGACCATGCTGCGGCCGTGGCCTATGTGGCAGTAGTCATACACGGTCATCCCGCAGACGTACATGCGCACATTGTTGCCATCCAGCGGCTTGAAGACTTCTTTGCTCTTGGTGAGCGTGTTGTAGATCGTCAGCACTTTAAATTTCCTTGACGCAGAATCACTGGCCCCACGAATCACGCAGGGTCACGGTACGGTTGAATACCGGCTGACCTGGTTTCGAATCCTTGATATCGGCGACGAAGTAACCTTCGCGCTCGAACTGGAAACGGTCTTCCGGCTGTGCATTGCCCAGCGAGGGTTCAGCACGACAACCGATGAGTACCTGCAGCGAATCAGGGTTGATGTTGTCCAGGAAACTCGCGCTGTCTTCAGCCTTCTCCGGGTTCGGAGAGCGGAACAGACGATCGTACAGACGGACTTCGCACTCGACGCTGGCAGCGGCCGGCACCCAGTGGACCACGCCCTTGACCTTGCGGCCTTCGGGGTTCTTGCCCAGGGTGTCCGGGTCGTACGAGCAACGCAGCTCGACGATGTTGCCGTCGGCGTCCTTGATCGCTTCGTCGGCACGGATCACGTAGCTGCCGCGCAGGCGCACTTCGCCGTTTGGCTCCAGGCGCTTGTAGCCTTTTGGCGGCTCTTCCATGAAGTCTTCACGGTCGATGTAGATCTCACGGGCGAACGGCAGGACGCGCACGCCCATGTCTTCTTTCGGATGGCATGGCAGTTCGAGGTTCTCGACCTGGCCTTCCGGGTAGTTGGTGATCACGACTTTCAGCGGACGCAGTACGCACATCGCGCGCGGGGCGCTGTGGTCGAGGTCGTCGCGGATGCTGAATTCGAGCATGCCGAAGTCGACCACGCCGTCGGAACGGTTGGTGCCGATCATCTCGCAGAAGTTGCGGATCGATTTCGGCGTGTAGCCACGGCGACGGAAGCCCGACAGCGTGGACATGCGCGGGTCGTCCCAGCCGTTGACGTGCTTTTCGTCGACCAACTGCTTGAGCTTGCGCTTGCTGGTGATGGTGTAGTTCAGGTTCAGGCGGCTGAACTCGTACTGGCGCGGGTTGGCCGGCACGGGCAGGTTCTCGAGGAACCACTCGTACAGCGGACGGTGGCTTTCGAATTCCAGGGTGCAGATCGAGTGGGTGATGCCTTCGATGGCGTCCGACTGACCGTGGGTGAAGTCGTAGTTCGGGTAGATGCACCACTTGTCACCGGTCTGGTGGTGGTGGGCGTGACGGATGCGATACATGATCGGGTCGCGCAGGTTCATGTTCGGCGAGGCCATGTCGATCTTGGCTCGCAGCACACGTGCACCGTCCGGGAATTCGCCGGCGCGCATGCGGGCGAACCAGTCCAGGTTCTCTTCGACGCTGCGGTCGCGGAACGGGCTGTTGCGGCCTGGCTCGGTCAGGCTGCCACGGTATTCCTTGGCTTGCTCAGGGGTCAGGTCGTCGACATAGGCCTTGCCGGCCTTGATCAGCTCGACGGCCCAGTCGTGCAACTGGTCGAAATACTGCGAGGCATAGCGCACTTCACCGGACCATTCGAAGCCCAGCCATTTGACGTCGCTTTCGATTGCGTCGATGTATTCCTGGTCTTCCTTGGCCGGGTTGGTGTCGTCGAAACGCAGGTGCGTGACGCCGCCGAACTCCTGGGCCAGGCCGAAGTTCACGCAGATCGACTTGGCGTGACCGATGTGCAGGTAGCCGTTGGGCTCAGGCGGGAAACGCGTGACGATCTGCGTGTGCTTGCCCGAGTCCAGGTCTGCCTGGATGATCGGCCGCAGGAAATTGACCGGCACAGCAGGGCCGGTCTTGGCATTCGAGGTAGGGTCGACAGTGGGCTTGCTCATAGGATCCTTGAACGTACAAGTGCGTGGCCGTAATAAAGGCCGGACAAAACAAAGCCGCTATCATAGCCGATGCCGTCAAGCAGCTGACAGAGCAGGCCTGCAAACGGTCGCATTTAATGGGGCGTAAATGAAAAACAGCCTCGAAATTCGCGTCTGGCACGCTAAACTGCGCACCTTGGCCGAAAACGGCTGAACCGGTGAAGGGACCGCAATGTCCCGAAATCCACGAATTCCCTGAATGAGTAGTAATCATGACCCAAGTCAAACTGACCACCAACCATGGCGACATCGTCCTGGAACTGAACGCCGAGAAAGCCCCGATCACCGTGGCCAACTTCGTCGAATACGTCAAAGCCGGTCACTACGAAAACACTGTTTTCCACCGCGTCATCGGTAACTTCATGATCCAGGGCGGCGGTTTCGAGCCTGGCATGAAAGAAAAGAAAGACAAGCGCCCAAGCATCCAGAACGAAGCCGACAACGGTCTGCCGAACGAGAAGTACAGCGTGGCCATGGCGCGCACCATGGAGCCGCATTCGGCTTCCGCCCAGTTCTTCATCAACGTGGCTGACAACAGCTTCCTGAACCACAGCGCCAAGACCACTCAGGGCTGGGGCTACGCCGTGTTCGGCAAAGTCGTTGCAGGCACCGACGTTGTCGACAAGATCAAGGGTGTTTCCACCACCATGAAGGCCGGCCACCAGGACGTACCAGCAGACGACGTGATCATCGAGAAAGCCGAGATCATTGAGTGATATTGCTGATTTCAGACTTGCATCTGGAAGAGGAGCGCCCGGACATCACCCGGGCGTTTCTGGATTTGCTCGCCGGACGCGCCCGCTCGGCGAGTGCGCTGTACATTCTGGGCGACTTTTTCGAGGCATGGATTGGCGACGATGCCATGACGCCGTTCCAGCGCTCCATCTGCCAGGCCCTGCGCGACCTCAGCGACAGCGGCACGGCCATTTTTCTGATGCACGGCAATCGCGACTTCCTGCTCGGCCAGGCCTTTTGCAAACAGGCCGGCTGCACCTTGCTGAAGGATCCGAGTGTCGTGCAACTGGCAGGCGAGCCGGTGCTATTGATGCACGGCGACAGCCTCTGCACCCGCGACGAAGCCTATATGAAGCTGCGTCGCTACCTGCGTAACCCCGTCACGTTGTTCATCCTGCGGCATCTGCCGCTGCGCACGCGGCATAAACTGGCGCGCAAGCTGCGCAGTGAAAGCCGCGCGCAAACGCGGATGAAGGCCAACGACATCGTTGATGTCACCCCCGAAGAAATTCCGCGAATCATGCAGGAATACGGGGTGAAAACCCTGATTCACGGCCACACCCATCGCCCCGCCGTGCACAAGCTGCAACTGGGCGATCAAGCCGCCCGGCGCATTGTCTTGGGGGATTGGGATCGTCAAGGGTGGGCGTTGCAAGTGGATGATCATGGGTTTGCGTTGGCGCCGTTCGATTTCGCCCCACCGCCGCAATTGGCTGCCCCCGCCAACTAATTTGCACAACAAATAACCTGCAGGAGCGAGCCTGCTCGCTCCTACAGGGATTGTGCTTGTATCAATGTCCGGCGGAAGCCGCCGGCCCGGCCTTGGCGGTAAAGGGGGGCTTGGCCAGCCACACGATCAGGATCAACCCCATGAACATCCAGCCCAGCAGCGTGAAATAGTCCACCGTGGACATGATGTACGCCTGGCTGATCACCATTTGGTCCATCTGCGTATAAGCCTTGGCCCCTGCCCCGCCCAATTGATGCAATGCCTCGCGGGTGGCCGGGTCGAACGGGGTGATGCTTTCCGTCAGGTAGGCATGGTGCTGGTCGGCGCGGCGGATCCAGATCCAGGTGGTCAACGACGCCGCGAAACTACCGCCCAGCGTACGCAAGAACGTCGCCAGGCCCGAGCCGTCGGCGATCTGGCTCGGCGGCAGGTCCGACAGCAGGATGGTCAGGGTCGGCATGAAGAACAGTGCCACGCCAATACCCATGAACAGCTGCACCAGGGCGATGTGCTGGAAATCCACCTCATTGGTGAAGCCGGCGCGCATGAAACAACTCAGACCGATGGCCAGGAATGCCCCGCCCGCCAGTACCCGCATGTCGAATCGCGGTGCGTATTTGCCGACGAAAGGCGACAGCAGCACCGGCAGAATGCCCAATGGCGCCACGGCAAAACCGGCCCAGGTCGCGGTGTAACCCAAGCGGGTCTGCAACCATTGCGGCAGGATCAGGTTGATCCCGAAGAATCCGGCATAGCCCAGCACCAACACGATGGTGCCAAAGCGGAAGTTGCGGTGGGCGAACAGCCGCAAGTTCACCACCGGGTGCTCATCAGTCATTTCCCAGATCACGAAAAACGCCAGGGCAACCACGGAAATCACCGAGCCGATAATGATGAAACTGGACTCGAACCAGTCGGCATCGTTGCCTTTGTCGAGGACGATCTGCAATGCGCCGACGCCGATGATCAACGCGATCAGACCCACGTAATCCATGGGTTGGCGGCTGGTGACCACCGGACGCGTCTTCATCTGCTGGGTGACCACCCATGCGGCGAACAAACCGATCGGCACGTTGATGAAGAAAATCCACGGCCAGCTATAACTGTCGGTGATCCAGCCGCCGAGGATCGGCCCGGCAATCGGTGCCACCACCGTGACCATCGCCAACAGCGCCAATGCCATCCCCCGTTTCGCCGGAGGGTAAACCGCAATCAGCAGTGTCTGGGTCATCGGATACAACGGCCCCGCCACCACGCCTTGCAGCACGCGAAAGCCCACCAATTCCGGCATGGACGTGGAAATGCCGCACAGGAACGAGGCGAGCACGAACAGCAGTGTCGCCCAGACAAACAGCTTCACCTCACCGAAACGCCGACTGAGCCAGCCAGTCAGCGGCAAGGCGATGGCGTTGCTGACGGCAAATGAAGTGATCACCCAGGTGCCTTGCTCCGAACTCACCCCGAGGTTGCCGGAAATCGTCGGCAGCGCCACGTTGGCGATGGTGGTGTCGAGCACCTGCATAAAGGTCGCCAGCGACAGGCCGATGGTGCTCAGCAGCAGGCTGGGCGGGGAAAAAGACGCGTTATTGCTCATCGCGAATCCTTTGGAGCTGAATTTTTTGCAGCGGGATTGGCGCTGCGCCTGTTACAGGCGCAGCTGACCCTGTGGGAGCGAGCTTGCTCGTTCCCACAGGGGGGCGGCGTGCTGTACACAGGCGAATCAGCGTTGCGCGGTTTTGCTGACTGCCGCGCTGTTGTCGTGGATCAGTTGAGTAATCATCGCGTCGGCCTCGGCCAGCTGACGGTCATAGATGGTGGTGCTGAACGACGCCTTTTGCGGTGGCTGTTGCGCCAGCACCGGGCCACTCTGGTCATGCAGGTTCACATCGACCACGGTCGACAGGCCGACCCGCAGCGGGTGCCTGGCCAGCTCATCGGCGTTGACGTGAATCCGCACCGGCACGCGCTGCACGATCTTGATCCAGTTACCGGTGGCGTTCTGCGCGGGCAGCAGGGCAAACGCGCTGCCAGTCCCGGCGCCAAGGCTGTCGATGGTGCCGCTGTATTTCACGGCACTTCCGTAAAGGTCGGTTTCGATTTCCACTGGCTGGCCGATGCGCATGTCACGCAACTGGGTTTCCTTGAAGTTGGCGTCGATCCACAACTGATCCAGCGGGATCACCGCCATCAGCGCCGTGCCCGGCTGCACACGCTGGCCAAGCTGCACGGTACGCTTGGCCACGTAACCGGTGACCGGCGCGATCAAGGTGCTGCGCGAATTGTTCAGGTACGCCTGACGCAATTGCGCGGCGGCGGCCATCACGTCCGGATGCGACGACACCACGGTGTCATCCACCAGGGCGCTGGTGGTTTTCAGTCGCTGCTTCGCATCGGCCAAGGCGTTTTGCGCCGAGGTCAGGTCATCACGGGCGTGGGACAGTTCTTCCTGGGAAATAGCCCCGCCCGCCGCGAGGTTCTTGCGGCGATTGAAATTGTCCTGGGCTTTCTGCACTTCTGCCTGCTGGGCATTGACCTGGGCTTTCTGGCCGTCGACGTTGCTGTACAGGCCGCGCACCTGACGCACGGTACGGGCCAGATTGGCCTGAGCACTTTGCAAACCGATTTCGGCATCGTTCGGGTCGAAGTTCACCAATACCTGACCTTCGTGCACCAGATCGCCATCATCGGCACCGATGCTGACCACGGTGCCGGTCACCAGCGGAGTGATTTCCACCACGTTGCCATTCACGTAGGCGTCGTCGGTGCTTTCGCTCCAGCGACCGTAAAACTCGTGGTAGGCCCAGACGCCCGCACCGCTCAGCGCCACCGCCACCGCGAGGATCAGCAGCATGAACTTGCGCTTGCCCGAGTTGGGATTGCCTGGAGTGTTTTCAGCAGTTTGAGTTGTATCGGCAGTGGCCATGGCAAATACCTTGAATTAGTGGCTCAGCGTGGCTGGCGATGTGTTGGCAGACGCGAGGTTGTCGGGTGCAAACCCGCCACCCAGCGCCTGCATCAGTTGGATCGACAAGTCGATCTGCTCGGCATTCAGGTTGGCCAGCTGCCGCTGGGCCTGGAGCAGTTGTTGCTCGATGCTGAGCACGTCCAGGTAGTTACCGATGCCGGAACCGTACCGCTGGACCACGGTGTTGTAAGAGTCCTGGGCGATGTCAGTGGCGTGTTGTTGGGCGGCGATTTGCCGGCCGATGTCACGCAACTGGTTGATGCTGTCGCTGACATCCCCCAACGCCTTCACCAGGCTTTTGTTGTACTGCGCCACCGCGAGGTCGTAATCGGCGTCGCGGGAGTCGAGGTCGGCGCGCAGGCGGCCGCCATCGAAGATCGGCAGTGAAATCGTTGGCCCGACGTTGAAGAAACGACTGGCCGAACCGAACATCGCGTCACCCAACAACGATTGGGCACCGGCCGCCGCACTCAGGTTCAAGTTGGGATAAAACTGGGTTTTGCCAGCGTCGATGTTTTTACTGGCTGCCTCAACCCGCCAGCGCGCCGCTACCAGGTCCGGGCGACGACCGAGCAACTCGGCCGGCAGCACCGATGGCAACGCCACGGCGCTGGCCTGAAGGACTTTCGGCCGGGCGATCTCGTTACCGCGGTCCGGGCCCTTGCCCAGCAGTACGGCCAGGGCGATTTTGGCGCTTTGCAGGCGTTTCTCGGCGTCAATCAGGTTCGCTTCAGAGGTGGCCTCCAGGCTTTCGGTCTGCTGGAACTGGTACTGACTGTCGATCCCGGCGCTCAGGCGGCGCTGGCTCAAATCGAGCATCTGCCGGGTGCGCTTGAGGTCTTCGGCAGACAAGTCATAAACGATGTGCGCCTGCCCCAGATCGCTGTACGCGCGGGCCACGTCAGCGGACAAGGTCAACTGTGCGGCCTGCTGATCGATTTCAGCGGCACGGGCCTGGCCCAATGCGGCTTCCCAGGCGTCTCGCTGGCCACCCCAGAGGTCGAAGTTGTAATTGAAACTGGCGCCGATGTTACGCAGGGTGGAGTAGTTGTCGCCCTGCCCGCTCGGGTCTTGATCACGGGCCAGACGCGAACGGGTCACGCCGGCGCTGGCATCGATAGTCGGCATCCGCGCGGCATCGGCGGCGTATGCGGCGGCGCTGGCCTGATGGGCACGGGCGTCGGCGATCTGCATGTCAGGGCTGTCGTGCAGGGCTTCGCGAATCAGGCCGTCGAGCTGAGGGTCGCCGAGGCTTGTCCACCAGTCGCTCTTCGGCCAGGCCGCCGGCGAAAGCTTCACACCGCTGAGGGATTGCCCGGCCTTGAGGTTTTTCGCCTCGAGGCTGACACCTTCGGTATTCAGGCCGCTGTAATTGGCACAACCGGCGAGGGTCAAGGCCAACAGCACCAGGCTCAAACCGGTACGCAGGGTTTTGCTGCTCATTTGTCACCTACCCGCAGCAAGGTGATCGCGTCACCGGCTGCCACCAGGATTTTCTTCAGGATCTGTTCCAGGGTCTTCAACTCTTCAGGGGTGATGCCGCTCGCCAGTTCGTTCATGGCTTCGGCACCGATGTGCGGCAACAGAGCAGCCAGTTTTTGGCCCTCTTCGGTCAACACCAGCTGGATCTGCCGGCGATCGGCTTCGCAGCGTTGGCGGGCAAGTAAACCTTTCTGTTCCAGACGATCGAGCATCCGGGTCATCGAACCGCTGTCCAACGACAGGTGCCGGCACAGCTCGGCCGGGGTATCGACGCCGAACTGGGCCATGATGATCAGCACCTTGAACTGCGCGGCGGTGATGCCGTGGGGCTCCATGTGCGTGTCGATAATCCGGTCCTTGAGCAACGCAGCGCGTCCGAGCAGCAAGCCAAGGTGGCAATTGTGGAAATCGTCTGGGGTGAAATGTTTCATCTGGACACCAGTTAGCTGCCTAGGCAGTGAATGTATGTCGAGATATTACTGCTTAGGCAGCGAATGTCAACGCAATAGTTAGCATGCTTTGTAATTAGTTGACTAACGGCGTCGGATATTAACGGCGAACGCGGTGATGCCTTCGCTGGCAAGCCAGCGAAGGTTCAGAGCACGTATTGGAGAAAACGGGACCTAGAAATCCCGCTTGTAGAAGATGTCCAGCGAACTGGCCACGCCGCCAGCGGCTTCGAGGTAGACCTTTTTGCTCAGTTTGTAACGCAAGGCAATGGTGTTTGCCGGTTCGAACACGCCCACGCCATAGCGCAGGCTGAGCTTCTCGGAAAGGTTGCCACTCGCCACCACGCTGGTGGTGTTGCCGCTGCCCTGGGTGTCGAGCTGGAAGTCCTGAATACCCAGGTTCTTGGCCAGCCCGCTGGTGACCCCGGAACTGCCCATCAGCCCCAACCCGAGGGCCGCCTGGGCGAGCATGTTGTTGTCCTCGCCGTTGCTGCTCAGCGGACGGCCCAGCACCAGGTAGGACAGCGCCTGTTCCTGGCTCATGGCCGGCTCGGAGAAAATCTGCGTGGTCGGCTGCTCGGCGCTGCCGCTCAAGCGAATGCCGGCGATCACGTCGTCGGTCTTGCGAATGGCTTCGATGTCGAGGTAAGGCTGATCGATCGGCCCGGCAAACAGTAACCGCGCCCGGCGCACGGTCAACCGCTGACCGTAGGCGCGATAGCGGCCGTCGTTGAGCCAGAGTTCCCCCCGGGTGTCCATGTTGTCGCCGATGTGCACATGACCTTGCAGATTGGCCGTGAGGCCAAACCCGGCGAAGCTCAGTTTGTCCTCGCCGACCACCACATCGATGTCCATCAGCGTGGCCATCGGCGGCTTGCCCTGTTCGGTCTGCTGGCCGACGATCACCGTGTCACCGGAGACTTTGACCGTCGATGGCGGCAGCTCGCGAATGGTGATTTCGCCCTTGGGCACCTGCACTTTCCCGGAAACCGCGAGCTTGTCGTCCTTGATCGAGATCTTCAGGTCCGGCGCCACTTCCAGCTTGGCGTAAGGCTCGACGGTGACCGGCAACTGCGTGCCCTTGAGCGCCAGGTCCACCACCAGCGCCTGACCCCAGGCAACGCTACCGCTCAAACTGCCCTGGCCGGTCTTACCGCTTTTCCAGCCACCGTTCAATTGCACGGTTTCGCCGACGATGACGGCCTGAAGTTGCAATGCCTCGATCTCCATTGGCAGTTCCGGCCCGGAAACCTGGCCATCGCTGAGCAACAGATTGCCATTGACCTGGGGCGCCAGCAGCCCACCTGAAATCGTGCCGCTGCCGTTCAAACGGCCAGTCAGCTTTTCGACCATGGGCACAAACGGTCGCGCCACCGACAGGTCCAGGCCACTCAAGCGGAAGGAACCGCTCAGGGGTTTGTTCTTGGGCAGCGGGTTGATCTGCGCCTGCATCATCAGTTCGCCGAGCTTGCCACCGACGAAGTTGAGGTCTGTGTCGATGCGTTTGGGCGTGAATTGGCTGGTGAGCTTCAGGGTCTGGTACGGGAAGTCCAGCCACTGGTCTTTCTCGCGCATGCGCAAGACGCCACCGCTGGCGTCGAGGCTGACCTGGCCGTTCGGGCCGCTGGCCGGAAGATCCAGTTGCACGTCGGCGTTGAGTCGGCCCTGCCAGGCAAAGTCTTTGGGCAACCACTGCGCGAGGCTTTCGATAGGGAACTGCTTGAGGTGATAGCGCAGTTTCGGATCAGGCATCAGGCGCTGGTCTTCGCCGCACAAACTGGCCGGGCCGGACTGCCAGCAATGGGCACCGAAGTTGATCTTGCCGTCCGCCAGCCGCTCCAGTTTTGCCGGGCCCTGCAGCTTCCAGTCCTGGCCACCGGCCTGGATATCGCCGCTGGCCAGGCGTCCGCGCCAGTTGCCTTTGTCCAGGCTGCCGTCGAGACCGAGGGCCAGTTTCAGCTTCGGCCCTTGCAGATCGAGGGTCAGTTTCTGGTTTTTGATATCGCCCTGCCCACTGGCGGTCAGGGTGCCAAGGGAAGTATCGCCGGCCTGGATCCCGCTGCCCTTGAGGTCGATTTTCGCCCGTTGGGCGCTGTCGAGGGTGGCGTCCAGGTTCAGGCTTTGCAGCCGATTGTCGGCGAACGCCAGCTGAGTGCCTTGCAGGTCCAGCTTGCCTTGCGGTGCCTTGAGCGTACCGGCGACATCGATCCGGCCATTGAGCTGGCCGCGCAATTGCGGCCAGAGCTGGGCCAGACGCGGCAGCTTGATATCGATCTGCCCGGCGACCTTCTGTTGCAGGCTGCCCTTGCCGCTGATGCTGTTGTCGCCCAGGCGAATCTGCAGCGCATCGAAGTTCCACTGCTCGCCGCCGCCATTGGCCTTGGCCTGGATCACCGCAGGCTGGCCACGCAGTTTGCCTTTCAAATCGAGGTCGGCGCTCAGGCTGAGTTTTTCATCCTTGACTTCCCCTTGGCTGCGCAATGGGCCGGCCAGGGTGCCGGGCAATTCCGCCACCCAGTACGCCGGGTTGATCGCCGACAAATCCAGCGCGGTATCCCAGGCGATGCCATTGTCGAACTGCAGGTTCAGATGCCCTTCAGCCTTGCCCTGGCCGGCCGTAAGTTGAATCTGTTGCAGGTAGATTTTCGTCAGGTCACCCGCGAACGGACTGGTCAGGCTGAACGCCCCGGCCGGGCCGTCCAGCGCGGCGTTGAAGTGGCCGAGGTACTTACCGTCCGTGTAGGAAACTTCGCCATTGAAGCTGCGCAGAGCCACTTGCGGCTCATCGATCAGCGGATAGAGGCGGTGCCACGGAAAGTCCAGCCAATCGATTTTCGCCTCGGCACTCAGGCCTTTGCTCCAGTCGACTTGCCCGGAAAGCTTGAGGTTTTGCTTGTCGCTGGCCGTCAGGTCGAGCGCGGCGATCTGCGCGCCATTGGCGTCGACCTTGCCTTGCAACATCAGCGCTACAGGTCCTTGTTCGGCCGGCAACGTGGCCTTGCCGAGCAGCGCGTAGCCGTTTTTCAGGTCGCCGTCGCCCGTGAGTTCAAGCTGATTGAGTTGCAGGGTGTCCGGCAGGTCGGCGCCGGGCTTGAAACCGTCAGCGGTGATGCGCACCTTGGCCGGCAGGTTCTCCACCAGCGGTTGCAGTTGGCCGGTCAGTTGGCCGTTGAGGTATCCGCTGCTGTCGGCTTTCAGGTTGAGGGTCTTGAGCAAATCGCCGTCGATTTTCAGGGCCAGCGTCCAGGGCGCGGGGGTCGACAGGGTCAATTGGCCTTCAGCGCTGAGCGGCCAGTTGCCGCCGGGTTGCAACTGCCCGGTCAAATTCAGGTTCAGATCGTCCCGCTGCAGTTTTACCGAGTCGATCTGCATCCCCTTCTCGGTCCAGTGCGCCGTCAGTTGCAGGCCCTTGAGCTGCTCGCTGCCGTTGAACCGCACGCTGCCGATTTGCACGTCACCCAACTCTAGCGCCACCGGTAATTTCAAATCCGGCAGGCTGATCGGCCCGCTGCTTTGTTCTTCACCGCCCGGCGGGAATTGCAGGCTGACCTGATCAGCCTTCAATTGTTCGATGCACAAGGTCATGCGCGTCAGGCACAGCGGCGACCAGGCAAAAATCACCTTGCTCAGCTCGACCCGACTGGCGTCCTGCTGCCACACAACGCGATCGGCGCTCCATTGCCCGCCCAGCCGCCCCTGGAAGTTGTCCAGGGTCAAACCCGGCACAAAGCCAAGCGCCCACCGGCTGCCCGCCGCCGTGCCCAGCACCGTGGCCAGGGTCAGGGTGACCAGCATCAGCAGCGTCAGGATCGCCAGCAGCGATAGGTTCAAACCACGCTTCACAACTCGGGCCCCATGGAAAAGTGCAGTCGAATGCCGCCATCGTCATCCAGCGCGTGGGCCAGGTCGAGGCGGATCGGCCCCACTGGCGACACCCAGCGCACACCGATACCGACACCGGTCTTCAGATTCGGCAGTTCAAGTGTATTGAAGGAATTGCCCTGGTCGATGAACGTGGCGACACGCCATTTTTCGGCAATGGAATATTGATACTCCGCGCTGGCGGCGACCATGTAGCGGCCCCCGATGCGGTCACCCTCATTGTTTTCCGGGGACAGGCTCTGATAGTCGTAGCCGCGCACGCTCTGATCGCCACCGGCGAAGAAGCGCAGCGATGGCGGTACCGACTTATAGCCGTTGGTGGCACTGCCGCCGACTTGCACCCGACCGAGGAAGCGGTGTTTGTCGAACACCGTGGTCAAGCCCTTCACCAGCGCCGTGCCGTACACCAGGTTGTTATCCGACCCCAGACCTTCCTTGGCCACCTTGCTTTCGAATTGCAGGCGATAACCATTGTGCGGGTCGATGCGGTTATCGCTTTTGAGGTACGAATAGCTCACGCCGGGCATCAGCAGGTTACTGAGTCCCGAGTCGTCGCCGAGCCGGTACTCCTCGCGTTGCCACTTGAGTGACACCACCCGCTGCCATCCACTGGGCAACTTGCTGTGCCATTCGGGACCGATGGTCAGGAGTTTGCTGAGGCTGTCCCTGTCCGCGATTTCCTCATTCTGATAACCACCGGCGAAACGCAGTTTGTCCGTCAGTGGCGGGTCCAGCGGAATGTCATAGAACACCCCGACGTTTTGCCGTGGCGCCGAGACCTCGGTTTCCCAGCCATAGCTGTGCCCCTGCGGATTGACCCAATGCCGCGTCCAGTTGGCTTTGATCCGCGGGCCGACATCGGTGGAGTAACCCAGGCCAAGGCCCATGGTCCGCGGCTTGCGGGTTTCGAGCCGGACGTCCACCGGGATCACATTGTCCCTGGAGGCGGTCGGTGCCGCGTCCACTCGCACGCCCTCGAAATAACCGCTCGATTGCAGGGCCTGGTTGAGTTCGGCAATCAGCTCGGAGTCATACGGCGCGCCTGCCTTGAACGGCACCATGCGTTGCAGCAGGTCTTCGTCGAAGGGCGTATCGCCTTCGAAACTGACCTTGCCCAGGGCGTAACGCGGACCACTGTCATAGACCAGCTCGATATCGGCCACGCCGGCTCGCGGGTCCACCGACAATGTCGAACGGGTAAAACGCCCGCTGAAAAAGCCATAGCGCGAGGCCTGGTTCTGGATCAGCCGCTTGGCATCTTCATAATGGCCATGGTTGAGCACCGCACCGGTTTTCAGCGAATGGTCATTGGGCACACGAAAGGATTTGAGCGAGGCGGCCGGGCCGTCGATGCGGATGGTGACGTTGCGCAGATGCACCGGTTCGCCGGGGTCGATGTTCAGTATCAGGCGTGGCGTCTTGCCGCCCTTCACGTCGCTGTCGATGTGCGGCTGGTAATAACCCAAGGCCTGGGCGGCCTTGCGCGCCTGTTCCTCGGCGCCCCGACTGAAGCGCAGCAAGGCTTCTTCGTCACGATCGCCGAGACTGCCGACATAGCCCTCTATATTGGCTTTCAGTTCATCGTTGGACGGTTTGATCCGCACATCCAATTCACTTTGGGCCAGCGCCGCGCAGCTGGAAATCAGCATCAGCACGCCACTGGTAATTCTTCCTGGAAACTTCATAGGCGCGGATGCTATCACGAGCATGCTTGATGAACATGGGAGCGTGATAGAGCCCGGTGCGCCCCAAAAGTTCGACGATTATGCCGTTGCGCTTTGCACGACTTGAGGATTGGCGTGGAAAAACACGTGCTCGCGGATTGGTCCTACAGCGACCTCGCCAATTTCCTCGTAACCCTGTCGCTTATAGAACTCCAGATATCGAGGATTGCCGGTGTCGAGCACCACGCCCTGAGAATGTTCATCCACCGCGCACCAGTTGTGCACCGCTTGCAGCAGTTGTTCGCCGAAGTGTTTGCCCTGGAATTGCGGATGAATCCCCAGCAATGGCAGCAAATGCACCGAGTCGGACGGCACACAAGCCATCACCGCATCGTGATATTCAAGGTAGCGACGGGTGCAGCGAAACCCGGTGCTCAGCACCATCCGCAGGCGCCAGGCCCAACTTTCAGTGATGCCCAGGCGCCGTTGCGGCGGTGCGATCAGGGCGATGCCGATCAAGCGATCGTTGACCAGCAGGCCGATGGCCGGCAAATCCTGGAGAAAGTGCTGCTTGACCAGCTCGCGCACCGTGGCGCGCACCCGCTGTTCATAGCCGGGACGCTCGGCTTCGAACAGGTAGCCGAACGTCGGCTCGTGCCGGTAAGCCTGGTACAACAGGGAACGTGCTTCGCGGGAATAGCCCCTGTCGAGCATGTGAATATCGGCGATGGCGGTGGACGTTTCGGGCATGACGGTCATTCTCCCCGGCACAGCTCGAATGGCTGTGCTCTTGTTGGTAGGAGCCTTTGGGTGGCAACACAGTTCCCCCCCACAGGTATAGACCAGACTCGCCGATCAGTCAGTCAATATAAAAGCCGGCTGCACCCACTCCATCCCAACACTGGCCCGATGCCGACATGTCAGCTAGCATCGCCCTTTTGCCAGGACTGCCGACCATGAAGATCGTCTCCTTCAACATCAACGGGCTGCGTGCCCGTCCCCATCAGCTGGCGGCGCTGATCGACAAACACCAGCCCGACGTGATCGGGCTGCAGGAAACCAAGGTCCATGACGACCAGTTTCCGCTCGATGAAGTCAGAGCCCTGGGCTACCACGTGTATTTCCATGGACAAAAAGGTCACTACGGCGTCGCCCTGCTGTCGCGCAAAGAACCGCTGGCGCTGCACAAAGGCTTCGCCACCGATGATGAAGATGCCCAGCGGCGCTTTATCTGGGGCACGTTCGCCGACGCCAATGACGTGCCGGTGACCATCATGAACGGCTATTTCCCTCAAGGCGAAAGTCGCGACCACCCGACCAAATTCCCGGCCAAGGAACGCTTCTACAGCGATCTGCAGCAGTTGCTGGAAAGCCAGTTCCGTAACGACCAGCCGTTGGTGGTCATGGGCGATGTGAACATTTCCCCGGAAGACTGCGACATCGGGATCGGCCCGGACAACATGAAGCGTTGGCTGAAAACCGGTAAATGCAGCTTTCTGCCGGAAGAGCGCGAGTGGATGGCCCGCCTGAAAAACTGGGGCCTGGTGGACAGTTTCCGTCACCTGAACCCGGAGGTGACCGATATATTCAGCTGGTTCGACTACCGCAGCCGCGGTTTTGAAGACGAGCCCAAGCGCGGACTGCGCATCGACTTGATCATGGCGTCCCATGGGTTGTTGCCGCGGGTCAAGAACGCGGGCGTGGACTACGAACTGCGCGGCATGGAAAAACCCTCCGATCACGCGCCGATCTGGCTTGAGTTGAGCTGATCGCATACTTCATGCGGCCATGTGGGAGCGGGATTGCTCCCGCATTCAGAAACTGTCATCTCTCTGAAACCCTACTGACTTAATCTTCCGGCACCTCCTTTAGCCATTCAAGGTGCCGGCATGACGCTGCGCGGTTTATTCCTGTTGATGCTGTGCACCTGCTTGCCGCTGATGACCTCGGCCAACAGTTTGCCACTGCCCGACAATGGCCCGGTGCTGCGCATCCAGGGTTCCAACACCATCGGTGCGGCACTCGGTCCGGCGCTGGTCGAAGGCCTGTTGCGCGAACAGGGCTTGCTCAAGGTGCACAGCGAAGCGCCGGACAAGGCCAACGAACTGCGAATAGTCGGTGAAACCCCGCAAGGGCGCCGGGTCGAAGTCGAACTCGCGGCCCACGGCTCCAGCACCGGCTTCAGCGCACTGAAGGCCGGCAGGGCCGATCTGGCCGCTTCATCGCGCCCGATCAAGGACAGCGAGTTGGTTGACCTCCGATCCCTGGGTGATCTGAAAAGCGCGGCCGCCGAGCAGGTCATCGCCATCGACGGCCTGGCCATTATCCTTCACCCGCAAAACCCGCTGAACCAACTCGATACCGAGCAACTGGCACGCCTCTTCAGTGGCGAGGTCAAAACCTGGGAAGAACTCGGCGGCCGTGGCGGGGCCATTCATCTGTATGCGCGGGATGATCACTCCGGCACCTACGACACCTTCAAGGAACTGGTCCTCAGCCGTCGCGGGAAAACCCTGAGCGGTGCAGCGAAACGTTTCGAATCCAGCGAGCAATTGTCGGACGCGGTCAGCCTCGACCCACAAGGTATCGGCTTCATTGGCCTGCCGTACGTGCGCTCGGCCAAACCGGTGGCGATTGTCGACGGCCAATCCCAGGCCATGCTGCCGCTCAACAGTCTGATCGCCACGGAAGACTATCCCCTGTCCCGCCGCTTGTTCCTCTACCTGCCGCCCGCTGGGAAAAATCCCTGGGCCAACGCGCTGGTAGCGTTCGCCCAAAGCAGCCAGGGCCAGGCGATTGTCGCGGCCAACGGGTTTATCGCCCAGACCGTGCAGGCCATGACCGTCACACCCAACGCACTGATGCCCGAGGCCTACCAGGGACTCAGCCGCCACGCCCAGCGCCTGACCGTGAACTTTCGCTTCGAGGAAGGCAGCGCCAGCCTGGACAACAAGGCGCGACAGGATCTGTCACGGGTGCTCGACTATATAAAGCAGCGCGGCAAAACCGATCGGCAGGTCACACTGGTGGGGTTTGGCGATGCCAAGAGCGACCCGGCCCGCGCTGACCTGCTGTCAAAGCTGCGGGCCATGGCGGTGCGGCGGGAACTGGTTAAAAGTGGCGTGGTGCTGCGCGACGTTCGCGGGTTTGGCGCCGAAATGCCTGTGGCGGCCAATAGCGCCGATGAGGGGCGGATCAAGAATCGGCGTGTTGAAGTTTGGGTGTATTGAATTTGATGTAGATGTGTTGAATGGGCCGACGCCATCGCGGGCAAGCCCGCTCCCACAAGGTTCACACTAAACCTGTGGGAGCCGGGCTTGCCCGCGATGAACGATGACTCGGTGCCTGTTATTGCCCGCTACGCATCATTTCTTTTGGTACGTACTTGCCGATTTCGAACTTGCCGATCGCCGCTCGGTGCACTTCGTCCGGGCCGTCGGCCAGGCGCAGGGTGCGCTGCATCGCATACATGTAGGCCAGCGGGAAATCGTTGGAGACCCCTGCCCCGCCGTGAATCTGGATCGCCCGGTCGATCACCCGTAACGCCACGTTCGGCGCCACCACCTTGATCTGTGCGATTTCGCTTTTCGCCACTTTGTTACCGACGGTGTCCATCATGTACGCCGCTTTCAACGTCAGCAGGCGTGCCATGTCGATTTCCATCCGCGAGTCAGCGATCTTGTCGATGTTGCCACCCAGTCGCGCCAGGGGTTTGCCGAACGCCGTGCGGTTCACCGAACGTTTGCACATCAATTCCAGGGCACGTTCGGCCATGCCGATCGAACGCATGCAGTGGTGAATCCGGCCCGGGCCGAGGCGACCCTGAGCGATTTCGAAGCCGCGTCCTTCACCCAGCAGGACGTTTTCGTACGGCACGCGCACGTTTTCGAACAGCACTTCGGCGTGACCGTGGGGCGCGTCGTCGTAACCGAACACCGGCAGCGGACGCACGATTTTCACGCCGGGGGTGTCCACCGGAACCAGAATCATCGAGTGCTGTGCATGGCGCGGGGCATCAGGGTTGCTCAGGCCCATGAAGATCAGGATTTTGCAGCGTGGATCGCAGGCCCCGGAGGTCCACCATTTCTTGCCATTGATCACCCACTCGTCGCCATCGCGCACGGCACGGGCGGCCATGTTGGTGGCGTCGGACGATGCGACGTCCGGTTCGGTCATGGCAAATGCCGAGCGGATTTCGCCGCGCAGTAGCGGCTCGAGCCAGCGTTGCTTCTGTTCTTCGTTGGCGTAGCGCACCAGCACTTCCATGTTTCCGGTGTCGGGCGCAGAGCAATTGAACGGCTCAGGCCCCAGCAGCGAGCGCCCCATGATTTCGGCCAGGGGCGCGTATTCGAGGTTGGTCAAGCCGGCACCGAGCTCTGACTCAGGCAGAAACAAATTCCACAGGCCCTCCGCCTTGGCCTTGAGTTTGAGTTCTTCCATGATCGCGGTCGGCTGCCAGCGGTCGCCCTCGGCGACCTGGCGCTCGAACACGGTTTCAGCGGGATAGACGTAGGTGTCCATGAACGCTGTCACGCGCTCACGCAGTTCCTGAACCTTGGGCGAATAAGCGAAATCCATGAGCAAGATACCTTCTTGGGGGAGGTTGTTTAGATCATGCAATCGATGCTAGAACAGCTACGAAAATTTACCTAGCCTATTCTCGGCGTGTATTAACATTCATCACCGATATATGATCGACTGATCTTCAAGGCCAGCCGCCCACACAATAAGAGAGCCGCGTAATGAATCTGAGCAAGGTCGACCTCAACCTTTTCATCGTCTTCGACGCGATCTACACCGAAGCCAACCTGACCCGCGCCGGGCAGATTGTCGGGATCACCCAACCGGCGGTATCCAACGCACTGGCGCGCCTGCGCGAAACCTTCAACGACCCTTTGTTCGTGCGCACCGCCCAGGGCATGGTGCCGACGCCGATGGCCCAGAACATCATCGGCCCGGTACGCAACGCCCTTTCCCTGCTGCGGGTATCGGTGCAGGAAAGCCGCATTTTCAACCCGTTGCAGGCGGTCAAGACCTACCGCATCAGCATGACCGACCTGACTGAGGCGGTGATCCTGCCGCCGTTGTTCCAGCGCCTGCGCCGCCTCGCCCCCACGGTGATCATCGAGAGTTTCCTGTCCAAGCGCCGCGAAACCACCAAGGAACTGGCCGCCGGTCGCCTCGATTTTGCGGTGGATGCGCCGCTCAACACCGACCCGCAAGTGCGCCACGTCAAGTTGATGGAAGACCGCTATGTATGCGCCATGCGCAAGGGGCATCCGTTGGCGGGCAAGGAAAAATTCACCCTCGATGATTATCTGGGCCTGACCCACATCCATATTTCCAGCCGTCGCAGCGGTCTGGGGCATGTCGACCTGGCCCTCGGCAAGATGGGCATCCAGCGCAAGATCGCCCTGCGCTCACAGCATTACCTGATGGCATCGCAAGTGCTGCAGCAGACCGACATGGTCATGACCGTTCCGGAGCGCTTCGCCCGCCGTAACGATCTGCACGCCTTCAGCTTACCGGTCAACGATGTGCCGCCGGTGGAAACCCACCTGTACTGGCACGAAAGCACCGACCAGGATCCGGCCAACCGTTGGATGCGCGAGCAGATGATCGAGTTGTGCCAGCAGGTGACGGCGCATGAGAAGAAGCTCGAAAAGGTGTAAGGCGTTACACCGCGCTATGGTTCTTCGCGGGCAAGCCTCGCTCCTACAGTTGGCGGAGTAACCTGTAGGAGCGAGGCTTGCCCGCGAAGACGCCAGTGATCACAGCGCAGAACCCGCCCCTTGACGTAAACGTCAACCTGCCATTAGCTTAGCGCCATGACCTTTTGCGAGCGCTTCCATGAGCAGCCAGACCTACAGCATTTCCGACCTCGCCCGCGAGCTCGACATCACCACCCGGGCGATTCGCTTCTATGAGGAGCAAGGCCTGCTCAGCCCCGAGCGGCGAGGTCAGGAACGCATCTATTCGCCCCGCGACAAGGTCAGCCTGAAGTTAATCCTGCGAGGCAAGCGCATCGGCTTCTCCCTGGCCGAATGCCGCGAACTGATCGAGCTCTACGACCCTTCCAGCGGTAACACCAAGCAATTGCACAGCATGCTGGCGAAAATCAGCGAGCGTCGGGAACAGCTGGAACAGCAACTGCTGGACATCGAGCAGATGAAACTCGAACTCGATACGGCGGAAGAACGCTGCGTCCAGGCGCTGGAGCAGACCCTCAAAAGCCAGGAAGTCATTCAATAAAACCCGCCCCCTTGTAGGAGCGAGCCTGCTCGCGATGGTCGTTAACGATAACGCGTGTTGGCTGGATAAACGCGGTGCCTGGGAGCCCATCGCGAGCAGGCTCGCTCCTACAGGGTTCTCCGAACAATCAGCACAGGTCGAACCCCATGTCCCTCCCTACCCATGTACGCCTTGTCGAAGTCGGCCCGCGCGACGGTCTGCAAAATGAAGCCCAACCCATCAGCGTTGCCGACAAGGTACAACTGGTCGACGCGCTGACGGCTGCCGGTCTGGGCTATATAGAAGTCGGCAGTTTCGTCTCGCCCAAATGGGTACCGCAGATGGCGGGCTCTGCGGATGTCTTCGCGCAGATCCAGCGTAAACCCGGGGTGACTTACGGCGCGCTCGCCCCCAACCTTCGCGGGTTTGAAGACGCCATCGCTTCCGGGGTCAAGGAAGTCGCGGTGTTTGCGGCGGCCTCAGAAGCGTTTTCCCAACGCAACATCAATTGCTCGATCAGCGAAAGCCTGGAGCGTTTCGTGCCGATCATGGAGGCGGCCAGACAACACGGCGTGACCGTGCGTGGTTACGTGTCCTGTGTGCTGGGCTGCCCCTATGAAGGTAACGTCGCACCGGAACAAGTGGCCAGGGTCGCCCGCGAACTCTACGCCATGGGCTGCTACGAGGTATCCCTGGGCGACACCATTGGCACCGGCACCGCGGGCGCCACCCGCAAGATGTTCGACGTGGTTTCCGCCGTCGTGCCACGGGACAAACTGGCCGGGCACTTCCACGACACCTACGGCCAGGCCATGGCCAACATCTACGCCAGCCTGCTTGAAGGAATCTCGGTATTCGACAGCTCCATCGCGGGCCTCGGCGGCTGCCCTTACGCCAAGGGCGCCAGCGGTAACGTCGCCACGGAAGATGTGGTTTACCTGCTCAATGGGCTGGGTATTGACACGGGAATCGACCTGGACGCCTTGATCCTCGCTGGCCAGCAAATCTGCACAGTGCTGGGGCGGCCTACCGGTTCGCGCGTGGCCAAGGCACGTAGCGCTCAGTGAGGGCGCGGTTGTGTCCGGGTGTTACCGCTGCGGCTGAGCGTGGGGCAAAAGCGAGTAACACGGAAACAAATTGTCGGGGTTTGCCTGAGGGAAAAACCTTACGCTTTTCTTAAGCCATTGATTTAAAAGGTTTTTTAAAAGTTGGCACGACACCTGCTATCTCTATGGCATAACAAGAATAAAAAAAGCGGCACAACCAATAAAAACAAGACGTAACGACTCTGACATAACAAAAACAACACGGCAGAGACGCAGCTAACAGATTTTTTTGGAGAAGATGTGCTTTTCAGGGTGCTTTGCGAAGTTACCCGCAACCGGGCAGAGAACAATAAAACTACCTTCAGGTAGCTCCCGAATCGGTTGGATCGCTCAGCGAGAAAGTAGATCAGCGCTCAAAAAAATACGTTTGCTCTTGATCCCGGATGGGGATCGACAAAAACAGCGGTAAAGGGTCACGGTCACCAAAAACAACAACAGACCGCCCCTCAATAATAAAAAAAGAGCACGCGCAACGAAAATTAAAGGGGAGCTTCGGCTCCCCTTTGTGCTGTCTGGCATTTGTGTTTTTCACCACTCTCCTGTAGGAGCGAGCCTGCTCGCTCCTACACAAGGCCTGGTCAGCCCTGCTTGCTACGCAACTCCTCGATGCTGACCTCGCGCATCCGGAATTTCTGGATCTTGCCGGTCACCGTCATCGGAAACTCCTCGACGAACTTGAAGTAACGCGGCGTCTTGAAGTGCGCGATGCGCTCCTTGCACCAGGCTTGCAGTTCCTGCTCGGTCGCGCTGTGACCGGGGTGGAATTTGATCCAGGCAACAATCTCCTCGCCATAGCGCGAGCAAGGAATCCCGATCACCTGCACGTCGGCCACGGCCGGGTGGGTGAAGAAGAACTCTTCCAACTCCCGTGGGTAAATATTCTCGCCGCCACGGATGATCATGTCCTTGTTGCGCCCGGCAATGCACACATAACCCTCGTCATTCATGCTCGCCAGGTCCCCGGTGTGCATCCAGCCCGCCTGGTCGATCGCTTCGGCGGTGCCTTCGGGGTTGTTCCAGTAGCCGAGCATCACGCTGTAACCGCGGGTGCACAGTTCACCGATAGTGCCGCGCGGCACCAGGTTGCCCGCCTCATCAATGATTTTGCTTTCCAGTTGCGGCTGGGTGCGGCCGACGGTGGTCACGCGCAACTCCAGGTCATCTGACGGCCCGGTCTGCAAGGACACCGGGCTGGTTTCCGTCATGCCGTAGGCAATCTGCACTTCGCTCATGTGCATTTCGCTGATGACCCGCCGCATCACCTCAATCGGACAGGTCGCGCCCGCCATGATCCCGGTGCGCAGGGTCGACAGATCGAAATCGTTACGTTGAGGCTGATCGAGCATGGCGATGAACATGGTCGGCACGCCGTACAGCGCAGTGGCTTTCTCTTCGGCGACGGTGTTCAGGGTCAGCAGCGGATCGAAGGCGTCACTGGGGTAAATCATGGTGCTGCCATGGGTGATACAACCCAGATTGCCCATCACCATTCCAAAGCAGTGATAGAGCGGCACCGGAATGACCAGGCGATCGGCGGCGCTCAGGCCAAGGCTTTCACCGACCATGTAACCGTTGTTGAGAATATTGTAGTGACTGAGGGTCGCGCCTTTGGGAAACCCGGTGGTTCCGGAGGTGTACTGGATGTTCACCGCCTGGTCGAAATGCAGGCTGTCCTGGCGCTCGTGCAATTGCTCGACCGACACCCCGGCCGCCAGATCGCTCAGCTGCGACCAGGGCAGGAAACCGACGGGTGGCTGCGCATCAAGGCTGATGACGCCGCGCAACGCCGGCAAGCGATCACTCTGCAGCTTGCCAATGGATTGCTCCGCCAGTTCCGGCACCAGGCCTTGCAGCATGGCGTGGTAATTGGAGGACTTGAACGCCCCGGCACAGACCAGCCATTGGCAGCCGGATTGCTTCAACACGTATTCCAGTTCGGAACTGCGGTAGGCGGGGTTGATGTTGACCAGGATCACGCCGATTTTCGCACTGGCGATCTGACTGATGCACCACTGAGCGCAATTCGGAGCCCAGATCCCCAGGCGGTCCCCGGTCTGCAGGCCCAGCGCCAGCATGGCTCTGGCGTGCAGGTCCGCCGCATCCGCCAATTGCCGCCAGGTGTAGCGCAGCTGCTGATGGCGCACGACCAACGCTTCACCGTCCGGGTACTGCGCGGCGGTGTTGTCGAACGCCTGGCCGATGGTCATCGCCAGCAAGGCTTTGTCCTGGGAACCGCGGGTGTAGCTGCGCTGCGGATGTGCACTGGGTTGATCCATGACGACCCCTATTATCTTTATTGTTGGTGCGCGGCATGTGTGGCGAGGGAGCTTGCTCCCTCGCCACAGAGTGCGACGCCAGTCTGTAAGAACAGCTCTACTCTCGCTCAAGTTGACGTTAACGTAAAGGGCGATTGACAGCCATTCGTCACAGGCTTACGTTAACGTAAAGGTGAGAGCTGAATCGCTGCCCTCCCCACCCAACAAAAAAGCCAAAAGGTGACCCATGAGCTATCCATCCCTGAACTTCGCCCTCGGTGAAACCATCGACATGCTGCGCGATCAGGTTCAGTCCTTCGTCGCCAAAGAGATCGCCCCGCGCGCCGCTCAGATCGACATCGACAACCTGTTCCCCGCCGACCTGTGGCGCAAGTTCGGCGACATGGGCCTGCTGGGCATCACCGTGCCGGAAGAGTATGGCGGCGCTGGCCTGGGTTACCTGGCCCACGTGGTGGCCATGGAAGAAATCAGTCGTGGTTCGGCTTCGGTTGCGCTGTCCTACGGCGCGCATTCCAACCTCTGCGTCAATCAGATCAACCGCAATGGCAACCACGAACAGAAATCCAAATACCTGCCGAAACTGATCAGCGGCGAGCACATCGGTGCCCTGGCGATGAGCGAACCGAACGCCGGTTCCGATGTGGTATCGATGAAGCTGCGCGCCGACAAACGCGGCGATCACTACGTGCTCAACGGCAGCAAGACCTGGATCACCAACGGTCCGGACGCCAACACCTATGTGATTTACGCCAAGACCGACCTGGAAAAAGGCCCCCACGGGATCACTGCCTTCATTGTCGAGCGCGACTGGAAAGGCTTCAGCCGCAGCAACAAATTCGACAAGCTCGGCATGCGCGGTTCGAACACCTGCGAACTGTTTTTCGATGACGTCGAAGTGCCGGAAGAAAACATCCTCGGCGTGCTCAATGGCGGCGTGAAAGTGCTGATGAGCGGCCTCGACTATGAGCGTGTGGTGCTTTCGGGTGGCCCGACCGGGATCATGCAGGCCTGCATGGACCTGATCGTGCCGTACATCCACGACCGCAAGCAGTTCGGCCAAAGCATCGGCGAATTCCAGCTGATCCAGGGCAAAGTGGCCGACATGTACACCCAACTCAACGCCAGCCGCGCCTACCTGTACGCCGTGGCCCAGGCCTGCGAGCGTGGCGAAACCACGCGCAAGGACGCTGCGGGCGTGATCCTCTACAGCGCCGAACGCGCCACGCAAATGGCCCTCGACGCGATCCAGATTCTCGGCGGTAACGGCTACATCAACGAATTCCCGGCCGGTCGTCTGCTGCGTGACGCCAAGCTGTACGAAATCGGCGCTGGCACCAGTGAGATCCGTCGCATGCTCATCGGCCGCGAACTGTTCAACGAAACCCGCTAAACGGAGCTGTCCATGGCTATCCTGCATACCCAGCTCAACCCCCGTTCGGCGGAGTTCGCCGCCAACAGCGCGGCGATGCTCAAACAGGTCGACGCCCTGCACACCCTGCTCGCCCAAGTGGCGCAAGGTGGCGGCCCGAAAGCGCAAGAACGCCACACCTCGCGGGGCAAGCTGCTGCCCCGTGAGCGCATCAATCGCCTGCTCGATCCGGGCTCGCCGTTTCTCGAAATCAGCCAATTGGCCGCCTACGGGGTTTATGGCGAAGACGTTCCCGCCGCTGGCGTGATTGCCGGGATCGGCCGCGTGGAAGGCGTCGAATGCATGATCGTCGCCAACGATGCCACGGTGAAAGGTGGCTCGTACTACCCGCTGACCGTGAAAAAGCACCTGCGTGCCCAGACCATCGCCCAGCAAAACCGCTTGCCGTGCATCTACCTGGTGGACTCCGGCGGCGCCAACCTGCCGCGCCAGGATGAAGTGTTTCCGGATCGCGAGCACTTCGGGCGGATCTTCTTCAACCAGGCCAACATGAGCGCCATGGGCATTCCGCAAATTGCCGTGGTCATGGGTTCCTGCACCGCTGGCGGCGCCTATGTGCCGGCGATGGCCGACGAAGCGATCATGGTCCGTGAGCAAGCGACGATCTTCCTCGCCGGCCCACCGCTGGTGAAAGCCGCCACCGGTGAAGTGGTCAGCGCCGAAGACCTCGGCGGGGCCGATGTGCACTGCAAGATCTCGGGCGTGGCCGACCATTACGCCGAAAGCGATGAACACGCCCTCGCCATAGCGCGCCGCAGTGTGGCCAACCTCAACTGGCGCAAACAAGGCGAAGTTCAGCAACGCACACCGATCGCCCCGCTCTACAGCAGCGACGAGTTGTACGGCGTGGTCTCGGCCGATGCCAAGCAACCGTTCGACGTGCGCGAAGTGATTGCCCGGTTGGTGGACGGCTCGGTGTTCGACGAATTCAAGGCGCTGTTCGGGACGACGCTGGTGTGCGGTTTTGCTTACCTGCACGGTTATCCGATCGCGATCCTCGCCAACAACGGGATCCTCTTCGCCGAAGCCGCGCAGAAAGGTGCGCACTTCATCGAGCTGGCGTGCCAGCGCGGCATCCCGTTGTTGTTCCTGCAAAACATCACCGGCTTCATGGTCGGTCAGAAATACGAGGCCGGCGGTATCGCCAAACACGGCGCAAAACTGGTGACCGCCGTGGCGTGCGCCAAAGTGCCGAAATTCACGGTGATCATCGGCGGCAGCTTCGGTGCCGGTAACTATGGGATGTGCGGTCGTGCTTATGACCCACGTTTCCTGTGGATGTGGCCGAATGCGCGCATCGGCGTGATGGGTGCCGAGCAGGCGGCTGGCGTGTTGGTGCAGGTCAAGCGCGAGCAAGCCGAGCGCAGTGGCCAGGGTTTCAGTGCCGAGCAGGAAGCCGAGATCAAGCAACCGATCCTCGACCAATACGAAGAACAGGGCCACCCCTACTATTCCAGCGCCCGCTTGTGGGACGACGGTGTCATCGACCCGGCACAGACTCGCGATGTTTTGGGCCTGGCGTTGTCCGCGTCGTTGAACGCGCCAATCGAACCGAGCCGCTTCGGCGTGTTCCGGATGTGATCTTTTTGTAGGAGCGAGCCTGCTCGCGATGGACGTTAACGATAACGCGTGTGTTCTGGATAAACGCGCCGCCCTTCAGTCCATCGCGAGCAAGGCTCGCTCCTACAAAGTGCCGTGGAGAACGGAAGAATATGAGCGACTTCAACACCCTCCAATTGCTGACCGACCCTCGGGGTTTCGCCACCCTGTGGCTCAGCCGCGAAGAGAAGAACAACGCGTTCAACGCCGAGATGATCCGCGAACTGATCCTCGCGCTGGACAAGGTATCGAATGACGCCAGCCTGCGTTTTCTGCTGGTGCGTGGCCGCGGCAAGCATTTCAGCGCCGGTGCCGACCTGGCCTGGATGCAACAATCGGCCGAACTCGATTACCACACCAACCTCGACGACGCCCGTGAACTGGCGGAGTTGATGTACAACCTCGCCAAGTTGAAAGTCCCGACCCTGGCGGTGGTGCAAGGCGCGGCCTTCGGTGGCGCGCTGGGCCTGATCAGTTGCTGCGACATGGCCATCGGTGCCGATGACGCGCAATTCTCCCTGTCAGAAGTCCGCATCGGCCTGGCACCGGCGGTGATCAGCCCGTTCGTGGTGCAAGCCATCGGCGAACGGGCCACCCGACGTTATGCCTTGACCGCTGAACGCTTCGGCGGGCAACGGGCGCGGGAACTCGGTTTGTTGTCGGAGAGCTATCCGCTGATCGATCTGGAGCAAAAGGTCGAACAGTGGATCGACAACCTGTTGCTCAACAGCCCCGCCGCCATGCGTGCCAGCAAGGATCTGCTGCGTGAAGTCGGCGATGGCTCGCTGAACCCGGCGTTGCGCCGCTACACCGAGAACGCCATTGCCCGCATCCGCGTCAGCCCTGAAGGCCAGGAAGGCCTGCGCGCCTTTCTGCAAAAACGTCCGCCGAGCTGGCAGTCCGAAACCACCACCAAGGAGCCCCGTTGATGAGCGCACCTGTTATCACCTCTGTGCTGGTGGCCAACCGTGGCGAAATCGCCTGCCGGGTCATGCGCACCGCCAAGGCCCTGGGCCTGACCACCGTGGCCGTGCACAGCGCCACTGACCGTGACGCCCGCCACAGCCGCGAAGCCGATATTCGCGTCGACCTCGGTGGCAGCAAAGCCGCCGACAGCTACCTGCAAATCGACAAACTGATCGCCGCCGCCAAGGCCAGCGGCGCCCAGGCCATCCACCCCGGCTATGGCTTTCTGTCGGAGAACGCAGGGTTCGCCCGCGCGATCGAAGCGGCCGGCCTGATTTTCCTCGGCCCGCCCGCGTCGGCCATCGACGCCATGGGTAGCAAGTCCGCCGCCAAAGCCTTGATGGAAACCGCAGGCGTGCCGCTGGTGCCCGGTTATCACGGCGAAGCTCAAGACTTCGAGACCTTCCGCGCGGCCTGTGAACGCATCGGTTACCCGGTGCTGCTCAAAGCCACGGCCGGTGGTGGCGGCAAGGGCATGAAAGTGGTCGAGGACGTCAGCCAACTGGCCGAAGCCCTGGCCTCGGCCCAGCGTGAAGCGCAATCGTCGTTCGGCGATTCGCGGATGCTGGTGGAGAAATACCTGCTCAAACCGCGCCACGTGGAAATCCAGGTGTTCGCCGATCAACACGGCAACTGCCTGTACCTCAACGAACGTGACTGCTCGATTCAGCGTCGGCACCAGAAAGTCGTGGAAGAAGCACCGGCGCCAGGCCTGAGCCCGGAACTGCGACGTGCCATGGGCGAAGCGGCCGTGCGCTCGGCCCAGGCCATCGGTTATGTCGGCGCCGGCACCGTGGAGTTTCTGCTGGATGCGCGCGGCGAGTTCTTCTTCATGGAGATGAACACACGCCTGCAAGTCGAGCACCCGGTCACCGAAGCCATCACCGGCCTCGACCTGGTGGCCTGGCAGATTCGTGTCGCAAGGGGTGAAGCACTGCCCATGACCCAGGATCAGGTTCCGCTGATCGGCCACGCCATTGAGGTGCGGCTGTATGCCGAAGACCCGGGCAATGATTTCCTGCCGGCGACCGGACGCCTGGAGTTGTATCGTGAGTCGGCCGAGGGGCCGGGGCGTCGTGTCGACAGCGGCGTTGAGGAAGGCGATGAGGTTTCACCCTTCTACGACCCGATGCTCGGCAAATTGATTGCCTGGGGCGAGGACCGTGAACAGGCGCGTTTGCGCTTGCTGAGCATGCTCGATGAATTCGCCATTGGCGGGCTCAAGACCAACATCAACTTCCTGCGTCGAATCATTGCCCATCCGGCGTTTGCCGCGGCGGAACTGGATACCGGGTTCATTCCGCGTTACCAGGAGCAACTATTGCCGGCGCCGGTGGCGCTCAGCGACGACTTCTGGCAAGCCGCCGCCCAGGCATTTGCCCAGAGCCAGCCTCGTTCACCGCGCGTCGATGACCCGAGTTCGCCTTGGGCCGACAGCAACGGTTTCCGCGCCGGATTGCCATCGGAAATCACCCTGCACTTGAGTTGTGAAGGCCAGGACCGCGCGCTGACGCTGGGCAACATCAACGCCCAGAGCGCGCGGCTCAAGGGTGAGCAATTGCTGACCGAGCACGACGGCGTGCGTCGCCAGCATCGGGCCATCCGCCAGGGTGAGCGGGTCTATCTGCAATGGGATGGCGAGTTGCGCCGCATCGAAGCCTATGACCCGATCGGCGCCGTCGAAGCCAGTCACAGCCATCAGGGCGGGCTGACAGCGCCCATGAACGGCAGCATCGTGCGCGTACTGGTAGAGGCCGGGCAAACGGTCGAAGCCGGTGCGCAACTGGTGGTGCTCGAAGCGATGAAGATGGAGCACAGCATCCGTGCGCCACACGCCGGGGTGATCAAGGCGCTGTATTGCCAGGAAGGCGAGATGGTCAGCGAAGGCAGTGCGCTGGTCGAACTGGAAGAAGCGTGAAATGAAGATCGGTCCTGCGCCTGGCGAGGACCGATCCGGTCAGAACTTGGCTGTCGCCTGAACCACCACGCCGATGATTCGGCAGTCGTCGGTGTAGAGGGCTTTGGGATACGTCGGATTGAGCGGGACCAGGTAACGCTGCCCGCCCTCTTCGATCAGCTTGCGAAAGATCGCCTCGGTGCTGTCGTGCCATTGCGCGATCACCAGTTTGCCGGGCTCCGCAGCCACGTCCGGGTCCACCAGAATCAACATGCCTTCGCCAATGCTCAGGCCACTGGGGGCGGTCATCGCGTCGCCGGTCACCGTCAGCCAGAATGCCGAGCCCTGGGCGTGGTAGTCCGACAATTCGAAACGGTACTGCGCCCGTTCTCCGTCGCGCACTTCAGCGGTTGCCTTCCAGTCACTGACCGGGTAACGAAAGTACGGATTGTACTTTTGCGTCAGGGAGACTTCGTCGTCCTTCGCGTCCGTGGTTTCGCGGATCACCAGCGCCACTTCCAGAAAGTCCATGCCGAGCGCCTTCAACACTCGATTCATGTTCTCGACACCCGGCTCGCGACGTTTATTCAGCCAATGGCCAATGCCACCCTGGGACATCCCAAGGCGCTCGGCGAGTATTTCCTGAGTGATTTTGAGTTCACTCATCTTGGCCTTGACCAATTCGATCCATTTATCCATGGGCGGCACGATACTGGGGCAACTCCGGCCATCAAAACACAAATTGTAGTATTAAACCCATGGTCACAAATACAAATCGTACTAGGATGAGCTCACGGATCTGAACCTATCACGGAGCTTGCCATCACCATGACCCAACAACCGGCCAACGAACTGCCCGACCTGCAAATCGACACCTCCCTCACCTCGCCCCAAGGCTCCGCTGCCGCCCAACGGGCGCTGGACTACTACTTGAAGCCGGCGGTTTCAGAGAATGAGGTCGAGGAGCGCTTCTTTGATGTGAATCGCAACATCAGCAGAGAAGAGGCATTGGTCCATGCTTCCGATCTGCTGCGTTGTGCCGCAGCCATCGCCTACGAGTCAGCCAATCACCTCCAGGGCGCCAGTCGGGACCTGGCGTTTTCGGCAGTGCATATGATCGATATGGCCAAAGCCATGGTCGCCCGCTCCCTGGAGGGGCACCAGAAAGCCTAAGAGGAAGGCGCTGACAGAGGACCGGAAAGAACTTTCCGATCCCAAGATAAAAAAAGCTTGACCCGCAAACGAGAATGATTATTATTGCAACATCTGGTCGCGAGATCAGTCGATGGATCAAGGGACCTCAGGTCGGACTTTTGGTCTATCTCCTCATCAGGCTAATCACGGTTTTTGACCCGGCTTATTGCCGGGTCTTTTTTTGCCCGTTTTCTGGCCTGTGGCTTCAGGCTGATCAACTCTTTAAGTACCGCATACACGCAATGGCGCGCACGATATCAAAAGAATGTCCGCTGGCATGGGCAGCCCGACATCATTGGGGCGAACCACCGAAAAATAGCACTTGAGAATCAATTCCACAGTCTCTAAGCTGCGACAGCGTCAAGGAAGACGCCCCCCCCCCGCTTTACATCATCCGCCTGCCCCCCCTCGTTCCTTGTCTCTGCGATGACCTGTCTTGCCGTCACCATCAGGTTGAAGCGGGTATGCAGGCGAGGATGCACCACCCTCGTCCTCCTGACCTCAATACACCACGATATGCGAATCCGCCCGTAACCGGTCAGGTCGCACACCTCATGCCCACGGCGCCAAAGCGGATTGAGATCGGGGCTGGCTATATAGAGGGGCAGGCTGCATGGAGCGCACCAAACAAAGAACGCGTAGAAATACCCCCATTCTGCAACTCGATAGCCTCAAAACAGTGCTGGTGGTAACACGGATGATCGCTACGCTGAGAAGGAGCGCTTCGTGGCGGACACGGGCCGCGGATCAGTGCATCCGCAGGAAGGGTGAAACGTTTTTTCTGCCGCTCCTAACCCCCTTCTCTTGCGTGTACAGTAGCCGCCATAAAATCTAAACAGGAACCCAACCGTGGCTAAATCCTCTCTCGACATCAGTGCCAACTTTGACAGCGGCAACATTGAAGTGCTGGACATCAGCAACCCGCTGCAGGCGCTGCTGGCCATCAAGCCCGACACCCGCAGCCAGCATTTTCAATGGTTCCACTTCAAAGCCAGTGGCCTGCATGTCGGACAGGAGCACTGGTTTCGCCTGAACAATGCCAGCAAGTCCTCTTACAACAAGGCTTGGGACGGTTATCAGGCGGTGGCGTCCTACGATCATGTGAACTGGTTTCGCATACCGACCATCTTCGAAGGCGACTGCCTGCGTTTCAGTCTTGAAGCGACCCAGACCCACGCCTGGTTCGCCTACTTCGAACCCTACAGCCGTGGCCGTCACGACTGGTTGATCGAGCAGGCGCTGACCAAGGCCGGCACAGAACTGCTGGCCACCGGCAAGAGCATCGAAGGTCGGGACATTCAGCTGTTGCGCAAAGGCTCGGGCGCCGAAGGCCAGCGCAAGGTGTGGATGATCGCTCAGCAACATCCGGGCGAACACATGGCCGAGTGGTTCATGGAAGGCGTGATCGAACGCCTGGAAAAACACGACGACCCCGAACTGAACAAACTGCTGGCCAGCGCCGACCTTTACCTGGTGCCGAACATGAATCCGGACGGCGCCTTCCATGGTCATCTGCGCACCAACGCGATGGGCCAGGACCTGAACCGCGCCTGGCAGAGCGCCAGCCCGGAAATCAGCCCCGAAGTCTTTTTCGTACAGCAACAGATGGAAAAGTACGGCGTCGACCTGTTCCTCGACATCCACGGCGATGAGGAAATCCCCTACGTGTTCACCGCGGGCTGCGAAGGCAATCCAGGCTACACACCGCGAATCGAAAAACTGGAAGAGCACTTTCGCAATCACCTGAAGCACCTGACCAAGGACTTCCAGACCAAACATGGCTACACCCGCGACGAACCGGGCAAGGCCAACATGACGCTGGCGTGCAACAGCGTGGGTGAGAAATTCGATTGCCTGTCGCTGACCCTGGAAATGCCGTTCAAGGATAACGATGATCATCCGAACCCGCTGACAGGCTGGTCGGGCAAGCGGTCGAAGCAGTTGGGGAAGGATGTGTTGACCACGGTGGCCGAGATGGTTGATACGCTGCGCTGATTGCTTTTTCAGATCAAAAGATCGCAGCCTGCGGCAACGCCCCAGGCTGCGATCTTTTTTCAGGTTATGACTAACCGCGATCCTTGCCCCGCAACATACTGTCCAGCACGTCATCCCGACGCACCCAGGCGTGAAACAACGCCGCCGCCAAATGCAGCAACACCGTCAAGAACAACAGATAAGCCAGATACCCGTGGGCCTTGCGCAGGAAGGCAAACACCTGGGCATTGGCCGGCAGGATCGATGGCAATTGCAACGATTTGCTGAGCATCACCGGTTCGCCCGAGGCCGAAATCATCGCCCAGCCCAGCAGCGGCAATATCAGCATCAAGGCATACAGCAGCACGTGGGAGGCCTTGGCCGCCAGCGCTTGCCAGCCCGGCAAGTCCGCGGGTAACGGCGGCTGTTGCGTGGAGAACCGCACGAGCAGACGCACGATCACCAACAGCAGAATGGCGACACCCAAGGGTTTGTGCAGGTGAATCAGCCATTCATGACGCTCGGACACCGAGGCCACCATGCCTGCACCGATGAACAGCATGGCGATGATCATCAGCGCCATCAGCCAGTGCAGCAATCGCGCCAGGGGAGCGAAATGGTTCGGTTGGGCGCTCATTGCTTGGCCTCCTGTTTGGCGGCGGGTAACTGGCTGACTTCGCTGGTGCGACGCAGGTAGGAAGTGGCGTAACCGGCCGAACGAGCCGCGAGCAAGGGGTCGTCGGAACCTTCGATCCCGGCGGGCAATACCAACGGGTCGTAGTTGATGTCACGGCACTCGCCACTGAGCTGCGGCTGGGTGCTTTCCAGAACCAGGGTACCGGCGTTCAACACCTTGCGCCCGTCGGGCCAGGCCTTGCTCGCGTCGTTGACCGGGTCGCCGGGGTTGGCCAGGGTGATGTTCAACTGCCAACGCAACGGTCCAGCGGCGATGCGTTGAACCAGGTCTTTTTCCAGATAATCGCTGCCCTCCGGGGCCGTCGCGCCCGGTGCATCTTGAGCCACCGGCACCATGCTCCAGCGCACCGCCTGTCGTTGCCCGGCGGCGTTCACCAGGTAAAACGCGTTGACGCTGTTATAGGTTTCCGTCACGTAGCTGGCCGATGGCTTGGCGGTCTTGATCCAGGCCAGGAAAGGTGCAGCTTCAGGGTGCGAGCCGAAGAACGCCGGCACCGCCGCCGGGTTCGGCTTGCCGGTGGCCGGGTCAGGCGACTGGGCTTGTTGCAATTGATAGAACGCCTCGGGCGTGCCCACCGGGAACACCGGCATGCTGTTCATCCCGGTGCGCCACTGCTGGCCGTTGGCCTGGGTGAAGCGCAACGCCAGGCTGCGGATGGGCACGGCACTGTCCGGCGCATAAGGATTGCCTGCAGGCAAGGCGAAACGCCCGACCACCGGGGTCCGCGCTTCATTGAACACCTGCGCCGAGGAATAACTGCGCGCTTCGCCGCTGCTCTCGAAATGGCCGATCACGCACACGCCTTTGGAGTGATTGCGTCGGAACCCTGGGTGCACGCCGTTGTTGGTCTCCAGCACATTGATCAGCTTTTTCGGCGTCAGGCGTTGTGGGTCGAGGGTGCCGTTGACGTAGGCAAACGCCCCGGCCACGGCGGCAACGACCACGGCAATGCCCGCCAGGCGCATCATCAGGCTCGCGGTACTCAGGGGTGGCCGGGTGGGCGGTGTTGATCGATCTACCATGAAGGACTCCAGGGCCATCGGCCACAAGTGAGAAGAACCAGACAGACGATCCCCCCGAGGGTTTATTCCATCGTTCGGTTTTTATTTTTTCCGGCGTGGAATAACCTCGATTGCCATGCGTCTTGCTGGACACTCACCACAGCGTAGTGACTGGTCAGAACTTGATGAATGATATCGACGAACAATTGCGGGAAATTATTCCCAGGCTGCGCCGTTTCGCTGTATCGCTGACGCGAAATCCCGGCAATGCAGACGATCTGGTGCAGTCGTGCCTGGAACGGGCACTGTCGGCCTGGGGCGACAAGCGGCCCGACGGAGACCTGCGTGCCTGGCTGTTTTCGATTCTCTATCGGCAGTTCCTCGACGCTCACCGGCGCTCCCGACGCTATGCGCGAATGCTCGAGTTCTTCACCGGTCGCGACGATGCGCAGCCCTCGACAGAGCGAACGGTGATCGCCCAATCGACACTGAACGCCTTCGATCAACTGCCCACCGAACAGCGCGCGCTGCTGCTTTGGGTGTCGGTGGAAGGCCTGAGCTACAAAGAGGTCGCCGAGATTCTCGATGTCCCCACTGGCACGGTGATGTCCCGCCTGTCCCGGGCCCGCCAGGCCTTGCGCCAACTCAGCGATGGCGAAATCAACCGCCCTTCCCTGCGGAGACTCAAATGATCAGCATGCCCCCCAGCGAGCGCGATCTGCACGCTTATGTCGACCACCAACTCAGCGATGACGACCGACGCCTGGTGGAGACTTATCTCTCTGGCAACGCGCCCATTGCCGAGCAGGTGCGCGCCTGGCAAAAAGACGCCCAGCAACTGCGGGCAGCGCTGAGCGGCGCCCTGCAGCAACCGGCCAACCCGGACCTCGATCCTGTGAGGATTCGTCAACGCCTCAAACACCAGTTCCGTCGTCACCTGGCCAGCGCCGCTGTATTGCTGATCGCCGTCGGCATCGGCGGGGTCAGCGGCTGGCAGGCACGGGAGATGACCCTCGCCAGCGCCCCGCTGCCCATGACCGATGCCCTTCAGGCCTACCGGCTGATTGCCCAGCAAGGCATCTTGCCAGCCGACTACAAGGTCAGTGCCGACGGCGACATGCAAGGCTGGCTCGACCGCTACTTCACCCAGGCCAATCGCCTGCCCGATCTCTCGGGCGCCGGGTTCAAACCGGTCAGCGGGCGTTTGCTCAGCACCGAGCAAGGGCCGGCGGCGATGGTGGTCTACGAGGATCAAGGCGGACATAAGATCAGCTTCTACGTGCGCCCGCCGGGGCCGAAAAACTTCCTGCTGCCACGGGGCAGTCGCCGTGATGACGGCTTGCAGGCCGAGTACTGGTCAGGGGGCGGCTACAACTATGCGATGGTCAGCCCGGCGGATACGCCGGCGGCGCAGATGCTCAAACAGACAACTCAGTTCTGAGCGCCACATCAATTCCGTAGACGCTGGCCTGGCAGCGTCTGCCGGGTTTCGCCTACGCTTTCTTTTTCAGCGTTGCCCACGTAGATCTTAGCGTTGCAGTGGACCACCTGACGGCCCCGAAAAAATGTATCCACGCCCAATTGAATTGATTTTGTAGGGCCTGTATCGATTTTCTGCAGAACTCCAACTCGAAATAAGTTGTACACGCCGCAGTAATCCGTCCAAAAAAACCAGCATTCCAGCGACATGACTGGAAGCAAATTCTCCCCTCTGGGTACACTATGGCGCCGCCGCGCGGGAGCCGGCCTGAAGATTATGGGGTGACATCACAGTGGCCGTTCGACCGCCCAACCGTTTGCGTCTCGCACCGCGCTGGCCATCGCTGCGCCGCCTGTTCGGCAAGGCCTCGGCTGCGCACGCCCATGGAACCGCAACAGGCCGGGTCATCCACGATTACTTTCACCGCAAGGCTCATGCGCAGGGCTACACCCTCAGTCACAGTCAACAGCGCGTGATCGACTGCATGGCGCAACACGCCACCGCACTGCTGGGCAGCGCAGCGCACCCCCTGCCCGGCCTCTATCTGCATGGCGCCGTGGGTCGCGGCAAGAGTTGGCTGCTCGACGGCTTCTTCCAGGCTATTCCCCTGGAACAAAAACAGCGCCTGCACTTCCACGAGTTTTTTGCCCGGTTGCATCAGGGTATGTTCAGCCATCGCGATCAACCGGACGCGCTGGCGACCACCCTGGATGATTTGCTGTGCGATTGCCGAGTACTGTGTTTCGACGAATTCCATGTCCATGACATCGGCGACGCGATGCTGATCAAGCGTCTGTTCAAAGCGCTGTTCCGTCGAGGCATTCTGCTGCTGGTCACCTCCAATTACCCACCGGAGGGTCTGTTGCCCAATCCGCTGTACCACGCGCGCTTCAAACCGGTGATCGACCTGATCAATGCGCGCATGCAGGTGATGGAGGTCGGCGGGCCACACGACTACCGCAGCCAGGCCAGAACTCACACGCATCAACTGTTTACCCAGGGTCAATACATCTGGCCCGGCACAGCGTCGCAGCGTCAGGCATCCAACCTGCCACCCGCCAACGCGCCGGCCATTGCGCTGCCGGTCGGCCCTCGCCACCTGCCCGCTCGTTACTGCGAAGACCGTACCATCGGTTTTACCTTCACCGATCTGTGTGAGCAGCCCACGGCGGTCATGGATTACCTGGAGCTGTGCCGACGCTTCGATCACTGGATCATCGACGAATTGCCCAACCTGGCCGACTGTTCAATCGCCGCTCAGCAACGCTTCATCAATCTGGTGGACGTTTTGTACGATCAAGACAAGCATCTGGTGCTGATGGGGCAGCATTCATTGCGCGAAAGCCTGGACGGCGATGCCATCGACCTGGCACGTACCCGCAGCCGCCTGGGGCAGTTGGTGGAGGTCCGGGAGCCGGCCTGATCGCTCGTATTCGATTGGGCGGCTGGCGCGTTCGCTCCCGCATTTCGCCCGCGCTTGATTAAACAACTCGATCGACTGCGGGCTCGCTCGCGAAAGCGGTCTGACCGACAACACTCATTCCCGTTATCATGCCGCCCATTCATTTGATCGATGGCGAGCCCCGTTCATGCACACCCTTGCACAATTGCGCGCCGGCACACTGGCAGGCATCACCCGTCTGGACCTCAGCTGCGGCCTGACAGAATTCCCCCGGGAAATCTTCGACCTGGCGGACTCCCTGGAAGTGCTCAACCTCAGTGGCAATGCCTTGAGCAGCCTCCCGGACGACCTGCATCGCCTGACCCGTTTGCGCGTGTTGTTCTGCTCGGACAATCTGTTCACCGAACTGCCGGCCTGCGTGGGCCAGTGCGCGGCGCTGACCATGATCGGCTTCAAGGCCAACCGCATCGAGCACGTGCCGGGCGCTGCGTTGCCACCGCTCCTGCGTTGGCTGATCCTGACCGACAACTGCATCGGCGAACTGCCGACGGAGCTGGGCGAACGCCCCAACCTGCAAAAACTGATGCTGGCGGGTAACCGACTGCAACGCTTGCCGGAAAGTTTGCGCCATTGCCATCGGCTGGAGCTGATCCGCATCGCCGCCAACCAGATCAGCCAATTACCCGAATGGCTGCTCGCGCTGCCGAGCCTGACCTGGCTGGCGTACGCCGGTAACCCACTGGAAACCGAAGCCGACGCGGCCGCCCTGGCAGCCACTGCGAGCATTCCCTGGTCGCAGTTGCGTCTGGAGCAGCTCCTGGGCGAAGGTGCTTCGGGGTTGATTCATCGGGCGGCATGGGCACGACCGGGCCACGCGGACACGCCAGTCGCGGTTAAACTCTATAAGGGCGAAATGACCAGTGATGGCTCGCCGTTGCATGAAATGAACGCCTGCATTACCGCTGGCCTTCACCCCAACCTGATCCGGGTCGAAGGCCGGGTGGTCGATCACCCGCAAGACACCGCCGGGCTGGTGATGCAACTGATCGAGCCCAGCTACCGCAACCTTGCCGCGCTGCCGAGCCTGGCGACCTGCAGCCGCGATGTCTACGCCGAAGATACCCGGTTCACGGCCGATGTCGCCTTGCGCATTGCCCGTGGTATCGCCTCGGTCGCCGAGCACTTGCACCGCCAGGGCATCACCCATGGCGACCTCTACGGCCACAATATTCTGTGGAACGCGCAGGGTGATTGCCTGTTGGGGGACTTTGGCGCGGCGTCTTTCCATGCCACGCAAGACACCCTGGAAAGCCGTGCACTGCAACGCATCGAAGTGCGAGCGTTCGGGGTTCTGCTGGGGGAATTGCTGGAGCGGATCGACTCGGGGTTGAGCGCCGAGGAGCGTCTGCGGCTGGAGGATCTGCAGCAGCGCTGCTGTCAGCCTGATGTACTGGCGCGACCGGGGTTCGACGAGGTCATTCAATTGCTGAAAGATTGATGACTGCTGCGCGGTCCATCGCGGGCCAGCCCGCTCCCACAGGGTTCAGCGTCGTACGCATTTTTGCGAACGACACAAATACTGTGGGAGCGGGCTGGCCCGCAATGGCGGTGTTACTGGAAATACAACTTAACCCGCCAACCCGACAAACATGTCTTGCACGTCATCATGGTTATCGAGGCCTTCGAGGAAGGCTTCGACTTCAGCCATCTGCTCGTCGCTCAGGCCGCTGACCGGGTTCTTCGGCTGGTAGCCCAGCTTGGCCGACAGTACGGTGAAGCCTTGCCCCGGCAGGGCTTTCTGTACTGCGTCCAGATCCGCAGGCTCGGTCAGGAACAGGGTCGCGCCGTCTTCGCCCGGCTCGAAATCCTGAGCGCCCGCTTCGATGGCGGCCATTTCCGGATCGGCGTCCGGGGTGTCCGGCGAGGCTTCGATCATGCCCACGTGGTTGAAGTCCCAGGCCACCGAACCGGAAGCGCCCAACTGGCCCTTGCGGAATGCCACGCGGATTTCAGCGACGGTACGGTTGATGTTGTCAGTCACGCATTCAACGATCAGCGGCACCTGATGCGGCGCGAAGCCTTCATACGTCACGCGATGGTATTGCACGGTTTCGCCCAACAGGCCCGCACCCTTCTTGATGGCGCGATCCAGTGTTTCCTTGGGCATCGAAGCTTTCTTGGCCTGTTCAACCACCAGGCGCAGGTGTGCGTTGGTGGCGACATCAGCGCCGTTGCGCGCAGCAATGGTGATTTCTTTCACCAGTTTGCCGAAGATCTTTCCCTTGGCGTTGGCTGCCGCTTCTTTGTGTTTAACCTTCCACTGTGCGCCCATTACTCACTCTCTTGTCTGTGGCGCCGAGACATCTATTGGCCGACGCATTGCGCCAGTTTACCCGGCCTAAAGTTGGCAATCGACCAAAAATTCCGACCTCGAATCGACATATTCACCGGCAGTTGTAGGGCGATTCTGAAACTCCTGTTTGCGATGACCATTAAGGGCTGTGGTTTCGTACCCTCTGCAGCCGTACTCCATGGCAGAAGCGCGTCCGATGCATAACGATAAGGAAAGTCTCTTCACCCTGACACTGCTTGACGACGATTTGAGCCTGCAGGTGGTGCAGTTCAGTGGCCAAGAAGCCCTCAACCAACCCTATCGATTCGAGATTGAAGTGATTGGCCTGGCGCCGGCCATGCCGCTGCAACAACTACTGCACCAAGCGGCGTTCCTGAGCCTTGGACAGGGCCAGGGCATTCACGGCGTACTGCACAACGTCAGTCGCGAACATCGCGGCCCGCACCGGGTCGGCTACAAACTGGTGCTGGGCCCCGCCCTGCAATCGCTGGACCGACATCGTTGCCGACGCATTTTTGAGCCGTCCAGCGTGCCCATGATCCTGCAGCAGTTGCTGGCCGAACATGAGCTACCCGATGACAGCTATCGCTTCGAACTGACCCATGACCACTATCCTCTGCGACCGTTTTGCATTCAGTACGAAGAAACCGACCTGGCCCTGCTGCAACGGCTGTGCGAGGAGGAAGGCATTCACTATCACTTCGAACACCACCGCCACGGGCACGTTCTGGTGTTCGCCGACGACAGCCTGAGTTTCCCTCAGGAACCGTTGTTGATGCCGTTCCGGAGCGATGCACCCGATGACAGCAACCCATGGCGAATCAGCGAGCTGTTCCAGCGTCACGATTCACGGCCCTCTTCGCCAAGGCTGGATGCCCGAGACCGCGGCGCCATGGACACCGACGACGGCGCGGCCAATCATGTGTTTAGCCAAGCCATGGCGCCCACGGCCCGCCCCGCTCCCGAACAGCGCTACCGCGATCAACTTGCTCGCCGGCATCTGGAGCGCTTGCGATGCCGGCAAATGCAGATTCACGGCCAAAGTAATCACGGCGAACTGCGCAGCGGCTGCATCGTGCAGGTGACTGAGCACCCACTAACCGGTTTCAACGATCAATGGTTGGTGACCCAGGCGCGTCATCAGGGAGAGCAGGGTTCGATTCTGCAGCAGGGCACCTCGGGCGCGCCCAGGCGTTACCGCAATCAGTTCAGCGCGATTCCCTGGTCAACGGTGTTTCGTCCGGCGCTCGAACAGACGAGGCCGCGTATCCCGGGTTATCAGCCAGCGCGGGTGCTGGGCCAGACCGGGCAGCAGTCGGCGCTGGATGAGCAAGGTCGCATACAGGTGAGTTTGTGGCCTGCTACGGACAATGAAACCGAAGATGGCATCGGCCTCTGGCTGCCCGTTGCGGTGACGGGTGCCCGCATCGATCCTGGCGGTTTGCCCATGGCCGGCACAGACGGATGGGTCAGTTTCCTCGACAGCGATCCCGACCGCCCGGTGTTCTGCGCCAGCACCGGACACCGCTCCACGCCTCGATCCGCCCGACGCCATGAGCCACGGAGCGATAGCCGACTGCTGCTCGACTGGTTGATCGACCCCACCGACGCCGGGTCCTGAGCCTCACCCCTTGTCAGCCTTGCCGGCCGCCGCCGCGAACCTGGCCAGGCGCACGTCCAGATGCCGGGGCCGCCGTCCGTGGTCCTCGGCGCGCTCCTTGCGGCGAATGGCGTTGCGCACCATCAGCGAGCCAAGGTAGCGAATCGGTTCCGGCGGGAAGAAGCCCAGCGGTCCGTTGACCAGTGGCGAGCGCGTCCAGGGATTGTCCAGGCCCTGGACCATCGAAGCCAGAATCTGCCCGCCCATGTGGCATGGCCCGACGCCGCTGCCGGAATATCCAAAACCGTAGAACAGGTTCCCGCTGGCACTCATCTGCCCAAAGAACGGCAGCCCTGTGACCGAGCGATCCGACGGGCCGTTCCAGGTTGCGTCGACCTTGACGTCGGCAAACGCCGGGAAGAAGTCCGTCAGACTGCTGCGAAGCAGACCGGCATAGGGCGATGGCTGATCGAACACCGGTGACAGGCGACCACCGTAAGCGAAGGTATTGCCGCCCTTGCCGAGCATGATCCGGCCGTCGGGTGTGTTGTGGTAGTAGTGCACGAAAATCCGCGAATCGAGCACGGTGACACCGCTGGTCAAACCGATTTCGTCGAGCAGATCGGGTCGTGGTTCGGTGATCAACATGTCGCTGGAGACGATCGCCACGCTGCGTTCGAACTGTGGGAATGCCCGTGCCATCCAGGCATTCATCGCCAGCACCACACGATCGGCGCGAACGCTGCCATTGGCGGTCTGGATGACGGCCGGCTTACCTTCCTCCAGCCCGGTCATGGCGGTGTTTTCATGAATCCGCACGCCAAGCTGCAAGGCCACCCGGCGCAAACCACGCACCAGTTTGCCTGGCTGCACGCTGGCGGCGGCCGGGGAAAACCAGCCTTCCAGGTGCCTGGTAGAACCGGCCATGCGTTGTACATCAGCCATCGATCGCTGACTGAACGAGTTGATGCCGTTTCGCTCCAGCGCGGCGATCACCGCGTCGGTCGAGCCGACCTGAGCACGGTTGGTCGCGGTGTAGAGGGTGCCATCGAGGCGGTAGTCAGCGTCCACCGCATACCGTTCGCAGAAGGCCCCGATCGCGTGGATGCTGCGCTCGGATTCCTTGACCAGCCGCACCGCTTCTTCAGCGCCGAACAGGCGTTCGAGGGTGAAATACTTGGCCGACCACGACAGCGCACAACCACCGTTGCGGCCACTGGCGCCGGCGCCACAGATATCGGCTTCGATCAGCACCACTTCCAGGCCGGGGTTTTGCTCCTTGAGCATGATGGCGGTCCATAACCCGGTGTAACCGCCGCCGACGATACAGACGGCGGCGCGGGTGTCGCCTTGCAGCGCCGGACAGGTTTCGCACGTCTCGGTCTTCAAGGCCTGCTCCAGCCAAAAGGGTCTCATGGGATCACTCTCCATTCGATAGTCCGCACGCCAGCCTGCCGCAAACGCAGCAGGCGGCGACGGACAGGGTTCAGGTACGCAGGGATTTGACGCTTATTGGCCGGTTAGGCACGAGGGGATAGTGGGTTCGCAAACCACCGGGGCGGCTGTTCCAGTGCGGGATCAACACCAGTGCGGAGAACATCGCGCAGCCAGCGAAGACAATGAACACCGTCACGGTGTCGAAATAACCAGGCAGCAACCCGCCAAGAATCGCCCCGACCGAGCCGCAACCGTTGACGAAACCGGCGGCGGTCGCACCGGCCTTGGCAGTACCGAAGTCGATGGCGGCCGCGCCGCTGATCATCGAATCCGGTCCATAAAGCGTCAGCCCCATGACAAACAGCAGCGCCACTACCAGCAGCACACTGCCGGTGTGCAGGGCACCCATGAACAGCGCGAGCGACACGGTCAGCGCCAGCAGACTGAGCACACAGGCGGGCATACGTCGGGCGCCGAACATTTTGTCGGAGGCGAGGCCGATCATGATCGGTCCGAGCAACCCGGCCAGTTCGAACGCCGTCGGAATGATCGCCGCGCCGACCTTGCCCACCGAGGGCATCTGTTCGAACACAATCACCGGGCCCCAGAGCAGAATCGCATAGCGCGCCGGCTTCAGCATGAAGTACGCGAGGCCGAGCACCAGTACCGTACGATTGCGCAGAATTTCCTTTAACGGCTCCAGGACGCTGATTTTGCTTTGAGCCTGTGCCTCTTCAGCGGTCAGCTCGGGCTCGGGCTCCACAGCCGGCAAACCAACGTCTTCGGGTTTGTTGCGTTGAAAAATAAAAAACAGCACGGCGACCAGCCCAACCACCGCCGCACTGGAAATGAACGCCGCATGCCAGCTGCCGATGAGCGTATAGGCCCACCAACCGGCAAAGGGCGATGCCACGAGACCGCCAAAGGCGTAGCAGGAACTCCACAGGCCCAACACCCGCCCGCGCTGCTCGGCGGGATAGAAACTACCGAGGTTCTTGCACAGCCCCGACCAACCGGTGGACTGCGCCAGGCCTTGAATCAACATGCAAGTGGCGAAAATCGGCAACGTGGCGAAACTGCCCATCACCAGCGCGGCGGCCGCAGAAATCAGCAAGCCGCCCAGTACCACGACCCGCGGGCCGAAGCGATCGGCCAGGATGCCCCAGGTGAATTGCCCGATGGCGTAAGCGGTCAGATAGATTGCATCGAGGTTGGCCATGGCCATTTTGTCGAGCATGAACATCGAGTCTTCGCCAATCCCGAGTTTTGCAACAGAGAATGCTTTGCGAGTGAAGTAGAAAGCGGCGTAGGCGAGCCAGGTGATCGCGAAGATCTGCACGCGCCAACGTTTGATGGTGCCGATGGGCTTGTTCATTGTGGTTCTGACCTCAGGGTGTGAGTGTGCCGGCAGAATTGAAAGAAAACGCCTGTGTTTTTATTGTTGAGCACTGCGAAATCACCTTGTCCCTGTGGGCGATTCCGGTCAGATGAGTCCTGTTGTTGCACGCACAGGCTCATGGCACCCGCTGCTGTTCGATTGACCAGTCACCGGGGCTGAGGTGGATAAAAACAATTACTGATTAATAAGTGAAATCGATTTATCGTATTTCAAAAATAAGCTCAGCTTGTTATTGAGGATTCACATGTCGGTTTCCCACGCCCAACTCAAAGCCTTCCACGCCGTAGCCGTGCACGGGAGCTTTACCAAAGCCGCCGAACGACTGTTTCTCACGCAACCAGCCATTTCCGATCAGGTGCGCAAACTCGAAGAGCGCTACGGTGTGCTGCTGTTCCACCGCAACAAGCGTTCAGTGCGCCTGACCGACCTGGGCGAACGCTTGCTCGGCGTCACGCAGAAACTGTTCGTGATCGAAGCCGAAGCCCAGGAACTGTTGCAAGACTCCCAGGCCTTGCAGACCGGCAGCCTGGTTCTGGCGGTGGACGCGCCGGTGCATGTGCTGCCGCAGATCGCCCGATTCTGTGAGCGTTATCCGGGGATCAGCGTGAAGATCGAAACCGGCAACACCGATGAGTCGCTATTGCGGCTCTTCAACTATCAAGCCGATCTGGCGTTACTGGGCCGTGATGTCAGTGATGAACGTCTGCTCTCGTTACCGCTGCGCAACGACCCGATGGTGGCGTTCGTGTCGCGCAATCACCCGTGGGCCGATCGTAAGTCCATCTGCCTGGCGGACCTGGACGATACGCCGCTGGTGCTGCGGGAAATCGGTTCGGTGACGCGACAAACACTGGAAGAAGAAATGGCTGGCGCCGGTTTTCGCATCCGCCCGGCCATTCAGGTCGAAGGGCGGGAGGCGGCGCGAGAAGCGGTGGTGGTGGGGATTGGTGTCGGCGTGGTGTCGGCAGCCGAATTCGGCGCGGATTCGCGTGTGTGTGCATTGCCGATTACCGATTGCAAACGGCGGTTGACCGAGACGCTGGTGTGCTTGCGCGAGCAGAGTTCGCGGCGGGTGGTGGCGACGTTTCTGGAAATGGTGCGCGAGAGCCTGAGGTAAGCAGGTCTGGCCCCATCGCGGTTTATCGGCCTGGCACCAACTCAAAAAACGCCTGGATCAAACGCAAATCCCGGCGCCGTTCCATGCACCCCATCATGTGCCGGTTCACCAACCCCTCGCCAATGATCGGCACCGCCGTCACCCGGGGGTCGTGGCTCACCTCTACCGAAGACACCACGCCCACGCCCAACTCGGCGGCCACCGCTTCAGTCACCGCTTCGCGACTGTCCAGCTCCAGCAACACCCTTGGGTTGACCTGGGCATGGGCGCACGCCTGATCAAAGGTGCGCCGGGTTATCGAACTCGGCTCACGCAACACCATGATCACCTGATCCAGTTCCTTGAGTGTCACGCCATTGGACCGTTGCGCCCACGGATGACCGTTGGGCACCAGTGCGCAAATGCGTGACTCGCTGAGCGCTTGCAGATGCAGCCCCTTGCGCGGCTCGACTTCGGTCAGCACCGCCACGTCGGCATGTTCGGACAACAGCGCCGCCAGGGTTTCCTGAGCATTGCCCAGGCGCAGGTTCACCGTGATGCCCGGATAACGCGCCCGCAGGCTCGCGAGCATCGGCATAACCATATGCGGGCCGTCCGCCGCCACTTCCAGGCGCCCGGTCAGCAACTGCCGGTTGGCCTCCAGCATCGCCTGTGCTTCTTCGGCCAGGCCGAACATGGCCCGGGTGATCGCCGCCAGTTTGGTGCCCTCTTCCGTCAACTCCACCCGTCGCGCGGTGCGGCGCAACAGGCTGATCTGGTAGTGCTCCTCCAGCGCCTTGATGTGCCCGGTGACCGCCGGTTGACTGATGAACAGCCGTGCGGCCGCCCGGGTAAAGCTGCCCTCGCGGGCCACGGCGTCGAAAGCACGCAGCTGAAACAGATTCATGAATAAGCCTCACTGATGGCTGGCATAACAACAAACAATTTGATTGATAACACGGCAAATTGCAATTTAGGCCCCGTAGCTTCATCCCATCGATTGCGAGGACACGAGAATGAGTACTGCCGCCCCCATCCTGCTCACCCCTGGCCCACTGACCACTTCGGCACGCACCCGTCAGGCGATGATGGTCGACTGGGGTTCATGGGATGAACGCTTCAACCAACTGACCGCCAGCCTCTGCGAACAACTGCTGGCAATCATCAACGGGGGCGCCAGTCATCACTGCGTGCCCCTGCAAGGCAGCGGCACCTTCGCGGTCGAAGCGGCCATCGGCACGCTGGTACCGCGAGACGGCAAAGTGCTGGTACTGATCAACGGTGCCTACGGCAAACGCCTGGCGAAAATCTGCGAAGTGCTCGGCCGCTCGTTCAGCACCTTCGAAACCGCCGAAGACGAACCCACCACCGCCGCCGACGTCGAGCGCCTGCTGCGCGCCGATGACAGCATCACCCACGTCGCGCTGATTCACTGCGAAACCAGCACCGGTATCCTCAACCCGCTGCCGGAAATCGCTCGGGTCGTTGCGCAACACGGCAAACGCCTGATCATCGACGCCATGAGTTCCTTTGGCGCGCTGCCGGTCGACGCGCAACAGATTCCGTTCGACGCACTGATCGCCGCTTCGGGCAAATGCCTGGAAGGCGTGCCGGGGATGGGGTTCGTTTTCGCTCGCAAGGAAGTCTTGGCCAGCGCTGCCGGCAACTCGCACTCGCTGGCAATGGATCTGTTTGACCAGCACTCCTACATGGCCAAGACCGGCCAATGGCGCTTCACCCCGCCGACCCACGTGGTCGCGGCGCTGCACGAAGCCCTGCTGCAATACAACGAAGAAGGCGGCCTGCCGGCCCGGCACCGGCGCTACGCCGCCAACTGCGAGGCACTGATGGAAGAGATGGGCAAGCTTGGGTTGCGCAGCTTCCTGCCGGCCGCCATCCAGGCACCGATCATCACCACGTTCCACGCACCGAAAGATCCACGCTACCAGTTCAAGGAATTCTACGAACGGGTCAAGGCCAAGGGTTACATCCTCTACCCCGGCAAACTGACCCAGGTCGAAACCTTCCGCGTCGGCTGCATCGGTCACGTCACCCCGGCGCAGATGCGCGAAGCGGTGGCGGCGATTGGCGACGTGCTGCGTGAGATGGAAGTGTTAGAGATCTAAGCCATACCGCCTTCCCCACAGTAACCACATCGCCCCTATTAGCCAGTTGCCACAGGACTTGATCACCATGAACTACACCCATCCAAGCAAACTCCAGGCCGCCATCCTCGACTGGGCCGGCACCGTGGTCGATTTTGGCTCCTTCGCGCCGACGCAGATCTTTGTCGAAGCCTTCGCCGAGTTCGACGTCCAGGTGTCCATCGATGAAGCCCGTGGCCCGATGGGCATGGGCAAGTGGGACCACATCCGCACCTTGTGCAATCAGCCGGAAGTCGCCGAGCGCTACCGCAACGTGTTTGGCCGCACGCCCACCGACGATGACGTCACCGCCATCTATGAACGCTTCATGCCGCTGCAGATCGAAAAAATCGCCGAGCATTCGGCACTGATCCCGGGCGCCCTGGACACCATCGCCAACCTGCGCCGGCAAGGGATCAAGATCGGCTCGTGCTCCGGCTACCCGAAGCAGGTCATGGACAAGGTGGTCGAACTGGCCGCCACCAACGGTTACGTAGCCGATCACGTGGTCGCCACCGACGAAGTGCCGAATGGCCGCCCATGGCCGGCACAGGCACTGGCCAACGTGATTGCCCTGGGCATCGACGATGTCGCCGCCTGCGTGAAGATCGACGACACCGTGCCAGGCATTCTCGAAGGTCGCCGCGCTGGCATGTGGACCGTGGCGCTGATCTGTTCGGGCAACGCCCTGGGCCTGGACTACGAGGGTTATCGCGCCTTGGACAGCGATAAACTGGACAGCGAACGCACGCGTATCCATGCGCTGTTCGAAGGCTCGCGCCCGCATTACATGATCGACACCATCACCGACTTGCCGGCCGTGATCGCCGATATCAACAAGCGACTGGCCAACGGTGAGATGCCGCAAACCAGCTGATTGCCACGCCTCCAAATGCAGCGCCAGTGTGTGAACGGAACTGGCGCTTTTTGCTGTCAATCAGCTGAACCAGTGCTCCCGTGACCCATCGCCACAGGCAAACACCGTGAAACAGGATTACAGTAAAGCACACCGTCGAAGAAGAACGGTGGCTTGAGCTGACCTGTGAGGAACACCGTATGCCATGGAAAAATTCCGATTCGCGCTATAGCACCGTCTCGATAGCGCTGCATTGGTTGATGTTGGTCTTGCTGGCGTTGGTTTATGCCTGCATAGAATTTCGCGGGATTTTCCCCAAGGGCAGTGGCGGGCGAACACTGATCGTGGAATCGCACTTCATGCTCGGCCTGACCGTGTTCGTTCTGGTCTGGTTGCGTTTGTTTGCTCGCAGCCTGGGCCCGGCGCCACAAATCTTCCCGGCCTCCCCTCGGTGGCAGACGGTGATGGCCAGGCTGATGCACTGGGCGCTGTACCTCTTCATGATCACCATGCCGATTCTCGGCTGGCTGGTCACCAGTGCCAAAGGCAATCAAGTGATGTTTTATGGTATCGACCTGCCCATGCTGATCGCTGAAGACAAAGCACTGGCCAAACAAATCCAGGGTTGGCATGAACTTGGCGCAACCATCGGCTATTGGCTGATTGGCCTGCACGCGTTGGCCGGGCTTTATCATCACTACGTGGTCGGCGATAACACCTTGCTGCGGATGATGCCCAAACGAGTGAGCCGCAATTCCTGAGACCCGCAATACCTGAGTGTGGGGGCAAGCTTGCTCCCACACTGGTTTCTGTTGCCCTTCAGTGCTGCGAACCGAACCCTCGCAGGCCCTGCAAGCCTCCGGTATGGATGAAGATCAGTCGGGTCCCGGAAGCAAACCGGCCCGCCTCGACTTGCTGTTTGAGCGCCAGCAACGCCTTACCTGTGTACAGCGGTTCCAGAGGAATGCCGCTGGCGCGCTCGGTCTTTTCGATGAATTCAAGCAACGGCGGATCGACGCGGGCAAAACCGCCACGACTGGCGTCGAACAGTTGATAAACCGCCGTGGTTTCGCCCGCTTCTGCAACGATCCTCTCGACCGCCTGCGCGACCCCATGATCGTCGGGCACCGCCAACGCGCCGTAAACCGGATGATCCCCCGTTTCAGCCAGCACCAGGCCGGCCAGGGTCGTACCCGTTCCGCAGGCCAGCCACCAACCGTCGTAGTCGCTCCAGCCGACACGGGCCAGTTGCGCAGTGACCTGCGCCCTCAACTGCATGCAGCCCCGCGCGCCTGGCAAACCACCGCCGCCTTCGGGGACCGGGTGCAATGTCGGGTACAGGGATTGCCACGGCTGCCAGAAACCCGCTTCGTGCCGCGCGCGATAGCCGCCATAACCGAGCCAGTGCAACTGCATGCCGAACGCCTGCAAGTCTTTCACGGTGGGCGTTTGCTGAGGGTGGCCGCGCAGCAGACCGACCGTGGAAAAACCCAGGCGCTTGCCGGCGGCGGCCAGTGCGTGAAGGTGATTGGAGTGCGCGCCACCGAGGCTGATGATGCCCTCGGCACCCGCCCGGTCAGCGGCGTTGAGGTGTTCGATGAGCTTGAACCATTTGTTACCGCTGATCAGCGGGTCGATCTGATCCAGGCGCAGGATGGCGACTTCGATTCTGGCGCGGCTGAGCCAGTCGAGTTGCAGTGGTTCGAGGGGGGCTTGGGGTCGCCAGTTTGCGGGAGGAGAAAGCATTGATGCCGGCCCAGGGAAAAGAGCCGGCATCTTAGCAGTTGACGGGTGACGAGGGCGTTCGCGCCCTCGCCGCAGGGCTGCTATTACAACTCAGCCGCCAACCGCGAACCCTGATTGATTGCACGCTTGGCATCCAGCTCCGCCGCGACGTCGGCGCCACCGATCAAATGCACGTTCTGCCCTGCCGCGACCAGGCCTTCCTGCAACTCGCGCAACGGGTCTTGGCCGGCACAGATCACGATATTGTCCACCGGCAGCACTTGCGGCTCGCCGGTTTCGCCGATGCGGATGTGCAAGCCTTGGTCGTCGATCTTCAGGTATTCGACACTGTTAAGCATCTGCACCTGCTTGTTCTTCAAACCGGTGCGGTGAATCCAGCCGGTGGTTTTGCCAAGGCCGTCGCCGACCTTGGACTTCTTGCGTTGCAGCAGGAACACTTCACGGGCCGGGGCATGGGGCGTGGCCTTGATCCCGGCGACACCGCCGCGCGCTTCCAGGTGCGTATCGATGCCCCATTCTTTCCAGAATTCATCGCGGTTCAGGCTGGTGGACACGCCCTGGTGAACGAGGAACTCCGACACATCGAAACCGATACCACCGGCGCCAATCACCGCGACACGCTTGCCCACTGGCTTGCGCTCGAGGAGCACGTCCAGGTAACTCAGGACCTTGGCGTTCTCGACGCCTGGAATCGCCGGGGTTCTAGGGGCGATACCGGTCGCCAGGATGATCTCGTCGTAACCGCCCTCGACCAGTCTTGCCACATCCACGCGAGTGTTGAGGCACACTTCGACGTGGGTGGTTTGCAACTTGCGGTTGAAGTAACGCAGGGTCTCGTAGAACTCTTCCTTGCCCGGTACGCGCTTGGCGACGTTGAACTGGCCGCCGATTTCGCTGGCCGAATCGAACAGCGTCACTTGATGGCCACGCTCGGCCGCTACGGTCGCGGCGGACAAACCCGCAGGGCCGGCACCGACCACGGCGATTTTCTTGATCTGCTTGACCGGCACATAGTTGAGTTCGGTTTCGTGGCAGGCACGCGGGTTGACCAGGCAACTGGTCAACTTGCCGCCGAAGGTGTGGTCCAGGCACGCCTGATTGCAACCGATGCAGGTGTTGATTTCGTCGGCGCGGCCTTCAGCGGCCTTGTTGACGAAGTCCGGGTCGGCGAGGAACGGCCGCGCCATCGAGACCATGTCAGCATCGCCTTCGGCCAGAATCTGCTCGGCGACTTCGGGGGTGTTGATGCGGTTGGTGGTGATCAGCGGAATATTCACCGAACCACGCAGCTTGGCCGTGACCTTGCTGAAGGCCGCACGCGGGACCTTGGTGGCAATGGTCGGAATCCGCGCTTCATGCCAGCCGATACCGGTATTGATAAGGGTCGCACCGGCCTGCTCGATGGCCTTGGCCAACTGCACGATTTCTTCCCAGGTACTGCCGCCTTCCACCAGATCGAGCATCGACAGGCGGAAAATAATGATGAAGTTCGGCCCTACCGCTTCACGCACCCGGCGGACGATCTCCACTGGCAAGCGCATGCGGTTTTCGTAGCTGCCGCCCCAGCGGTCGGTACGGTGGTTGGTGTGGGCGGCGAGGAACTGGTTAATGAAATAACCTTCGGAGCCCATGATTTCGACGCCGTCGTATTCGGCCTGTTGCGCCAGGGTCGAACAGGTGACGAAATCGCGGATCTGCTTCTCGATGCCTTCCTCGTCAAGCTCTTTGGGCTTGAACGGGTTGATCGGCGCCTGAATGGCGCTCGGCGCGACCTGTTTCGGGCTGTAGGCATAACGGCCGGCGTGAAGGATCTGCATGCAGATCTTGCCACCCGCCTCGTGCACCGCGCGCGTCACGATCTGGTGCTTGAGCGCCTCTTCTTCGGTGGTCAGCTTGGCGGCGCCGGAATACACCCCGCCCTCATCGTTCGGACCAATGCCACCGGTGACCATCAAACCGACACCCCCACGGGCACGCTCGGCGAAATAGGCCGCCATGCGCTCGAACCCACCCGGTTTCTCTTCAAGGCCGGTGTGCATCGACCCCATCAGGGTACGGTTGCGCAGCGTGGTGAAACCCAGGTCCAGCGGGGCCAGCAGGTGCGGGTAATGGGCGGCGGTCATCGGAAACTCCACATCGAGCGATCACGGGAAAAATGCGGAAGCTCTCGTGGCCCCCGTCAGTCATGTTCGACAGACTAAGAGCCGAGTCGTTGTCACTCAATGACCATAACTGACAACTTATTGATCCAAATGCGCAGCCCCCCTTGGCAAGCGCCGGCATGGGCCATACCCTAGTCGCCGAATCCTGCTCGCGGCCGTTGACTGTTTCCCCATGCGCAAACTTTTGTACCTGACCTTCTCCATGGCGCTGATTGCTGTCCTGACGACCTACGCCATGTGGGCCGCGGATCGCCCGGTGGGGCATTACCTCTCGGACTTGCGGATCAACCTGGCCGTCGATCAGGGCACGCCTGCCGATCGCGGCAATCTGCTGGGCATCCAGCCCGAACTCTTTCCCACCGATTATCAGAGCCCTGAACGCCTGCACCGCAAACTCGCGGCCTACTTGCAGAAAGCCAAAGACCAGGGATTGCTGAACGAAAAAACCATCGTGGTCCTGCCGGAGCATGTCGGCACCTGGCTGATGGTCAGCGGCGAGAAGGATGAGCTGTACCAGGCCAGCACGTTGAAGGAAGCCATGAACTGGCTGGCCGCGAGCAACCCCTTGAAATTTGTCCGTGCCTTGATCAGCGCCGAAGGCGGCAACCGCCTGGACGATGCTCACCTGCGTATGAAAGCAAAAGGCATGGCCAAGGATTACCAGGCGTTGTTTGGCGGCCTGGCGAAAGAATTCAACGTGACGCTGGTGGCAGGCTCCATTGTATTGCCCGAGCCGAGCATCATCGATGGCACCCTGAAAATCGGCCACGGTGCGCTTTACAACAGTAGCGTGGTGTTTAGCCGCGATGGCCTGCCAATCGGGCAACCGCAGCGCCAGATGCACCCGATGTTTGCCAAGCAGGATGGGATCAAGGCCAGTGGCGAGCATTCACTCAATGTGGTCGACACACCGGCCGGACGTTTGGGCGTGCTGATCGGTCGCGACAGCTGGTATCCGGAAAATTATCGCAAGCTCGACGAGCTGCACGTGCAACTGGTTGCGGTTCCCGCCTATTTGGCAGGGCGCGGCACCTGGGATCAACCGTGGCGAGGATACCGGGGCTCGTCGACGCCACCCTCTGTCAACCTCAAGCCAGGAGAGCTCAGCGAAGGCCAGGCGTGGCAGCACCTGACCCTCACGACCCAGGCACCGGCCAGTCAGGCCTCCGCCGGGGTCAGCGTGTTTCTGCGCGGGCAATTCTGGGATCAGGGCAGCGCCGGACAAAGCTTCATCAGCAGCAGCGGCCAGCAGTTCATCGATACCAACGCGCATGGTGCGCGCTTGCTGAACCTCTGGTTGTAGCGCATGAAATCCCTTCCGATGCGTCTGGGCGATCTGTCAGTGGGGTTTGTTCACAGCCTGGCTGACGCCATACGCAGCCACGGTGTGGACCCGCAACCCTTGCTCGAACAATACGGCCTCGACGCAGCCCGACTCGGCGAAGCGTGTGCACGACTCTCGATACCCCGCTACATGCGCCTGGGCCATGGCGCTATTCAGCTGACCGATAACCCGGCACTTGGACTGCGCATGGGCCGGTACAGTCGCTTGAGCCAGGCGGGCCTCGCCGGAGTTACCGCCTCCCAGGCGCCGACCGTGCGCGAAGCGGCACGTTGCCTGATCCGTTTTGAAGCCTTGTATGGTTCCAACTATCGCGGACAATCGAGCTTTCACGAAGACCCCCAGGGTGCCTGGCTGAGGTTCTACTCGATCAGCCCTTACAACAGCTATAACCGGTTTGTGGTCGACTCGATCATTGCCGGCTGGTTGCAGCAATTGTCCAGCGTCAGCCCTGCTCCACTGCGTGCCGAGCGCATCGAGATCGAATTCGAAGCCCCCGATTACCGCGCGGACTATGAAGTGTTGGGTGACTGCCCGATCCAGTTCGGCTGCGAACACAATCAGCTGCGCCTGGGCCTGGAGAGTCTCGCTCAGCGCAACCCTGAACATTGTCCAAGCACCTGGCGTCACTTGCTGCAACTGTGCGAGCGGGAACTGGAGCAACTGACACGCACCCGCAGCCTGCGTGAACGTATCACTCAGTTGCTGGGGCCGTTGCTCAATGGCGGCCGGGAACCCGACCTCGAAGAAGTGGCGGCACGCCTGAAGCTGCCCACCTGGACCTTGCGTCGCAGACTTGCCGAAGAAGGCACGCAATTTCGCGCAATTCTCAACGACACACGTCGCGACCTGGCCATGACCTACATTCGCGACACCGAACTGGCATTCGGAGAAATCGCCTATCTGCTGGGTTTTGCCTCAGCCGAAGCCTTTCAACGCGCATTCAAGCGCTGGAACCGTCAGACCCCCGGCGAATTTCGCCGCAGCCACCGTCAGTTAGCCTGACGCTTACAGCTCGGTCGCGTCTTCGGCTGGTTCCAGCGGGTCCAGCTCAAAGGCCTGATACTCGAGCAGCTCTTCCTGATAATCGTCCATTTTGAATCCCCCACGGCTCATTGAAAATTGTCTGAATAAATGACCAGCAACTTGAGCATAAAGTCCGCGCATGAAAGAAAAATGACGCAGCCACGACACGCCTTCGCTCTACGATAAAACGTAGCAGGCGGTCAGGCATTTATCAGCGTTTTTTTCGAGACAGACCGCAGAACGGCAGCCTGGTTTGACGTGGGTCAATCTGTGCAGCGCAATGGGAGCGGTTTTCCACTCCCGCGACGCTGCAACCCGCTATTGGCCGGTAACAGGCATCGCCGGAATCGGTTCTGTCGGCGGCGGCATGTCGCTTGAATGGGTCGGCGGCGTAATGGTTTCCGAGGACGCGGCCGGCTCTTCGCTCCGGGTCGCCGCAACTGGCGCGGTTTCCGGCGGCGCAACCGGTTCAGAGGCTGCGGGAGTGGCTTCAGCGGGCACTGGGGGCACTGGGGCCGCTACGGGTGCAGGTACTGCTGCCGGTGCCGGGGTCGCTGCTAACGGAGCCGGAGCAGCCTTGGCTTCAGGCACTCCCAGATCGGTTTTCGGTTTTTCGGTGATGTGTGCAGCCTTCTTCGCCTCCGGTGGCAGGAACAGTTCGACCAGCGTGAAAAAACGCTCATAGAACTTGGCCGACGATACGGTTTCGCTGGCGACCTTGACCATCGAATCGTCAGACGAGCCTATTGGCATCGACACCGAACCCAACACACCGACACCAAGACTGGCGGAGTTGTTGGTCTTCTTCAATGCATAGCGGTCCTGCAGGGCATTGGCGAACATGGTCGCGTGGTGCCCCTCGCTACCATCATCGGTACACACCACACTGAAGCTGATCTCCATATGGGTCTCGCCGGTCTGCTGGAAGCTCTTGTGACCACTGACCAGTTTCGGATCACTGCTGGTGATGATATAGCCCTGGCTGAGCAACGCCCGACGGGCGGCTTCACAGGATTGCGCATCAGTCACCGGATAGTTACGGGAAAACGTACCGGAGTCGGCGAAGTTCTCATGCTCATAGATGGCGGCTTTTTTCGACGAGCACCCGGCCGCAACGGCCAGCACCAGCGCCAGCCCGGCAACACGCATGGGAAATGATTTAAACATTGAACATCCTGAGGAAATCGGTTCGGGGCGTATTGTGCAACAGATCGATGCTTAGCGGCGCAACGATTGTGTCTTAAAACAGTTACAGGTCCGTTGATCCCGATATTAGGCAAAAGATCCCGGAAGATTGATGACAACTGCACAAACAAAAAACCCCGACCTTTCGGCCGGGGTTCTTGATAAGCGCAAAACTCAGTCGGGCATCAGAAACGCTTGATGTCCGCCTGGCTTTCCAGCTGCTTGCGGTAAGCCGCAAAGTCCTGCTGGCCAACGCGCGAAGCGAGGAAGCGACGGTATTGAGCCTTCTCTTCTTCGGTTGGCGTTGCCGCTTCGTTGACACTGTTCAGCCGCACGATCATCAGGCTGCCATCAGGCAACGTCACGCTACTGAAGGCCGGCTTGTCTTTCGCGACAGGCTTCGGCATCCGGAACAGCGCTTGCAGCACGGTTGGGTCAACCCCCTCCTGAGCGCGAGTCGCGCCGGCGGTGACTTTCCAGTTCTGCCCGTCGATCGCCTTGTCCAACGGCGTCTTGCCAGCACGCAGACTGGCGATCAACTCGTCAGCCTTGGTCTTGGCGGCGGCACTGGCGTGCTCCTTGGTCAATTGCTCGCGGATCGGGCCGGCGACGCTTTCCAGCGGCAGCTGCGCAGGCTTGAGGTGCTCCTTGGCGCGCAACACGATCACGGTTTCCGGATCGAGCTCGATGGCAGTGCTGTTGGCACCCTCATCAAGTACTTCAGGGCTGAACGCTGCAGTCACCACGGCACGGTTGGCCGTAACACCTTCGCCACCTTCACGGCCGAACGGCTTGGAGGTGTGAACGGTCAGCTTCAGGTCCTGCGCCGGCTGAGCCAGATCGGACGCCTCGAACGAAGAGTCTTCCAGTTGCTTGGTTGCCTCGACGAAGCGCTGTTCGACCTGCTGGGCCTTCAGTTCGCGAGTCAGCTTGTCTTTCAAGCTGGCGAAGGTCGGCACTTCCGGCGCTTCCACACCCAACAGCTTGATCAGGTGGAAACCGAAGTCGGTGCGAACCGGTGCGGAAACCTGATCCTTGGCCAGTGAATACAATGCTTTTTCGAACGCTGGATCATAGACACCCGGCCCCGCGTAGCCGAGATCACCACCGTTGTTGGCCGACCCAGGATCCTGGGAGAATTCCTTGGCCAGAGCCTCGAATTTATCGCCCTTGGCCAGACGGGCCTGGATCTCCTCGATCTTGGCCTTGGCTTGCGCCTCAGTGGTCTTGTCGTTCACTTCGATCAGAATGTGCGCCGCCCGACGTTGCTCGGACAGGTTCGCGGTTTCTTTCTGATACGCCGCTTGCAGGTCTTCGTCCTTGACGCTGACCTGATCAAAGAAGGAGGACTTCTTCAACTCCAGGTAATCGATGACCACCTGATCTGGCGTCATGAATTCCTTGGCGTGTTCGTCGTAATAGGCTTTGATTTCATCGTCGGTCAACTTCACAGCCGCCGGGTCAGCCTTGATGTTCAGGGAAGCGAAATCGCGGGTCTGTTTTTCCAGACGGGCGAAAGCCAGGACCTGTGCATCGGTGACAAAACCGCTGCCCGCAACGCCGGCGCGCAATTGACCGATCAGCATTTCCTGGGCCAGCATCTGACGGAATTGCAGACGGCTGTAGCCGAGCTGACGAATAACCTGATCGAAACGCTCAGGACTGAACTTGCCATCCACCTGGAATTCAGGTGTTTGCAGGATGACCTGGTCCAACGCCGCTTCGGAGAAAGCGAATTTCGAGCTCTCTGCGCCTTGCAGCAGCAGTTTGCGGTCGATCAAGCCTTTGAGGGCCGATTCGCGCAGCATTTTTTCGTCGAGCAAGGAAGCATCGAAATCCTTGCCCAGCTGTTGCATGAGTTGACGGCGTTGCATATCAACCGCCTGGCTCAGCTCGTTCTGGCTGATTTGTTCGCCGTTGACCTTTGCCGCTTCATTGTTGTGCGTCGTGGCCTTGAAAATGGCGTCGAAACCAGTCAAAGCCATCAGTGCAACAATGACCCCGATAATGGTCTTGGCAATCCAGCCTTGTGAATTGTCCCTGATATTCTGCAGCATGCGTCCCCCATAAACGGTTGAACTTCAAAATTAGGCAACCGTGGAGCGTGGGTAGAATCCGGATAGAAGAAAGGCGCATCCGAGGATGCGCCTTCTCGTAACTGGCGGAGCGGACCGATGACTCGAACTTGCGAGCCTCGGCGTCTCGGACCGGCATCTGCCGACTGGACTACCGCTCCGCTGCCAGGTCAGGCATGACCCCGACCCGGATAGGCAAAAACCTGAATCGAACTTAGTTGACAGCTTCTTTCAGAGCTTTACCGGCTTTGAAACCTGGTTTTTTGGCTGCTGCGATTTCCAGAGTCTTACCGGTCTGCGGGTTACGACCAATGCGAGCTGGACGATCAGTGACGGAGAAAGTACCGAAACCAACCAGAACAACAGAGTCGCCAGCCTTGAGAGCGCCAGTGACGGATTCGATTACAGCGTCCAGCGCACGGCCAGCAGCAGCTTTCGGGATATCAGCGGATGCAGCGATAGCATCAATCAGTTCCGACTTGTTCACTCTAAGTCCCCTTATATCTATTTGAGTATGATTCTAAGTTTTTTTGGTGAAAGCAAAAACGAGTGCTGAATGGCCTACAGACACTTAAGAGCCGCTTTATAACAAGGGCTCTAAAAAGCTGTCAAGGAAGCCCTTCAGGCAAATACGTACTAATGCGTGCTAATTCTTTCCTTAGAATCCGACTCGCGCTTTTCATCCTTCGCGACTATCTCCGGAGCCACATCAGGCAAGGGCTCCGGCGCGTATTGCAGCGCAATTTGCAGGACCTCGTCAATCCATTTAACCGGTTTAATCTGTAGATCTTGCTTGATATTGTCGGGAATTTCCTTCAGATCGCGCACATTCTCTTCCGGAATGATCACAGTCTTGATCCCGCCACGGTGAGCGGCCAACAGTTTTTCTTTCAGGCCACCGATTGCCAACACCTGACCACGCAAGGTGATTTCACCTGTCATGGCGACATCCGCGCGCACAGGGATACCGGTCAGTGCCGAAACCAGCGCCGTGCACATGCCTACACCGGCGCTAGGGCCGTCCTTCGGGGTCGCCCCTTCCGGCATATGGATGTGCGTGTCACGCTTCTCGTGGAAGTCCAGGGGGATCCCCAAGCTCTTCGCGCGGCTACGGACCACGGTCAAGGCAGCCGTGATCGATTCGACCATCACATCACCGAGCGAACCGGTCTTGATCAACTGGCCTTTGCCCGGTACGACGGCGGCCTCGATGGTCAGCAACTCGCCACCCACCTGCGTCCACGCCAATCCGGTGACCTGACCGATCTGGTCTTGCTGTTCAGCGAGGCCGTAGCGGAACTTACGCACGCCCAGGAAGTGTTCCAGCATGTCTGCGGTGACCTTCACCGAGAAGCGTTTTTCCAGTGCATGCTCTTTGACCGCCTTGCGGCAAACCTTGGCAATCTGCCGCTCCAGCCCCCGTACACCGGCTTCGCGGGTGTAGTAGCGGATGATGTCGCGGATCGCTTCGGAGTCGAATTCCAGCTCGCCTTTCTTAAGGCCATTGGCCGTAATCTGCTTGGGCGAAAGGTATTTGACCGCGATGTTGATCTTCTCGTCTTCGGTGTAGCCCGGCAGACGAATCACTTCCATCCTGTCCAGCAGCGCGGGCGGAATGTTCATGGAGTTCGAGGTGCACAGGAACATCACATCGGACAGGTCGTAATCGACTTCCAGATAGTGATCGTTGAAATTGTGGTTCTGCTCAGGATCGAGCACTTCCAGCAAAGCCGACGCCGGGTCGCCACGCATATCGCTGCCCATCTTGTCGATTTCATCGAGCAGGAACAGCGGGTTGCGAACGCCCACCTTTGTCATCTTTTGAATCAATCTTCCTGGCATCGAACCGATGTAGGTACGGCGATGACCACGAATTTCCGCCTCATCACGTACGCCGCCGAGGGCCATGCGCACGAATTTACGGTTGGTGGCGTGCGCAATCGACTCCGCCAGGGAGGTTTTGCCCACCCCAGGAGGCCCCACCAGGCACAACACCGGGCCACGAATTTTTTTCACGCGCTTTTGAACGGCGAGATATTCGAGAATTCGTTCTTTGACTTCTTCCAGACCGTAGTGATCGGCGTCGAGAATGTCTTCGGCGCGCGCCAGATCCAGACGCACTTTGCTCTGAGCCTTCCACGGCACCTGAACCAGCCAGTCGATGTACGAGCGCACCACGGTCGCTTCCGCGGACATTGGCGACATTTGCTTGAGCTTGTTCAGTTCGGCTGTAGCCTTGGCCAGCGCGTCTTTTGGCAGGCCAGCGGCATCGATACGCTTTTTCAGCTCTTCGATTTCGTTGTGCCCCTCGTCGCTGTCGCCGAGCTCCTTCTGAATGGCTTTCATCTGCTCATTCAGGTAGTACTCGCGCTGACTGCGCTCCATTTGCTTTTTGACACGACCGCGAATGCGTTTTTCGACTTGCAGCAGATCGATCTCGGCGTCCAGCAGCGCCAGAACGTGCTCGACCCGGGCCGATAAATCGATGATTTCGAGAATTTCCTGCTTCTGCTCGATCTTCAGGGCCATGTGCGCGGCCATGGTGTCGACCAGGCGCCCGGGCTCGTCGATGCTGTTGAGCGACGAGAGGACCTCAGCCGGGACTTTCTTGCCCAGCTGCACATATTGTTCGAACTGCGACAGCAGGCTGCGCACGAACACTTCCGACTCGCGCGCAGGCGCGTCGACTTCGTCGATCAAGGAGACTTCGGCACGGCAATGGCCGTCCACTTCACTGAAACGCTCCACGGCGCCGCGTTGCTCGCCTTCGACCAGAACCTTGACCGTGCCGTCAGGCAGCTTCAGCAATTGCAGAACGGTGGCAATCGTACCTACGCGATAAAGCGCATCTTCGCCGGGATCGTCGTCAGCAGGGTTTCTCTGTGCCAGCAGAAGGATTTGCTTGTCGCCCGTCATCGCAGCCTCAAGGGCTTCGATGGATTTCTCGCGCCCCACGAACAGCGGGATAACCATGTGCGGATAAACCACGACATCACGCAATGGCAGGAGAGGCAATTCGATGGTTGTCTTCATGATTTCGCCTCTACGGCGGCCATAAGGCCGTAAACAGATGGAAGTAAGCTTGAAACCAAGATGGGGGCTGATCTGGAAAAAAACAAGCGGATAAAAGTACGACTTAAAAGATCGCTTCTTACGGCGGCAACTGTGGGGCTCGGAGACAGCGAAAAAACAGGCAGGCGGGCTGGCATGTCGCCTTCCCAGCGGCGCAGCGATCCGACAAGCCCACCGCCACAAAAGCAAAGGGGCCCGAAGGCCCCTTCTTTGTACCGGCTGCGTGACGCTTATGCGTCTGGCGCGGCCTTGGCAGCAGGCTCACTGTTTTCATAGATATACAGTGGCTTGGACTTGCCTTCTATAACGCTTTCATCGATCACTACTTTACTCACCTCAGACTGCGAGGGGATTTCATACATAGTGTCGAGCAATACACCTTCGAGAATCGAACGCAGGCCACGAGCGCCGGTTTTGCGTTCCAGTGCGCGTTTCGCAACCGATTTCAGTGCGTCTGCCCGGAATTCCAGGTCCACGCCTTCCATCTCGAACAATTTGGCGTACTGCTTGGTCAGAGCATTTTTCGGCTCGGTGAGGATCTGCATCAAAGCAGCTTCATCGAGCTCGTCCAGTGTGGCAAGAACCGGCAGACGACCGACGAATTCCGGGATCAGACCGAACTTGACCAGATCGTCAGGCTCGACTTCACGCAGGGATTCACCGACTTTCTTGCCTTCTTCCTTGCTGCGCACTTCCGCGTTGAAACCAATGCCGCCCTTGGTGGAACGGTTTTGAATAACCTTTTCCAGACCTGAAAATGCACCACCGCAGATGAACAGGATGTTACGGGTGTCGACCTGAAGGAACTCCTGCTGTGGGTGCTTGCGACCACCTTGAGGCGGAACGGAAGCGACTGTACCTTCGATCAATTTGAGCAGGGCCTGCTGCACGCCTTCACCGGAAACGTCCCGGGTAATCGACGGGTTGTCAGACTTGCGCGAAATCTTGTCGATTTCATCGATGTAGACAATGCCCATCTGGGCTTTTTCCACGTCGTAATCGCACTTCTGCAGCAGCTTCTGAATGATGTTCTCGACATCTTCACCCACATAACCCGCCTCGGTGAGGGTGGTTGCGTCGGCGATGGTGAACGGAACGTTCAGCAAGCGGGCCAGTGTTTCGGCAAGCAGGGTTTTACCCGAGCCTGTCGGGCCGATCAGCAGGATGTTGCTCTTGCCGAGTTCGACATCGTCATTCTTTTTGTCACGCTGGTTCAGGCGCTTGTAGTGGTTGTACACCGCTACGGCCAGAATTTTTTTTGCACGCTCCTGACCAATCACATACTGATCAAGGATGCCGCTGATTTCTTTAGGCGAAGGCAATTTATGCGCGCTGCTTTCGGCCTGGGCTTCCTGCACCTCCTCACGGATGATGTCATTGCACAGGTCGACGCACTCGTCGCAGATAAAGACCGAGGGGCCGGCAATCAATTTGCGCACTTCATGCTGGCTTTTGCCACAGAAGGAGCAATAGAGCAGCTTGCCGTTGTCCTCGCCGTTGCGGGTGTCAGTCATTCGTTCGATCCAAATCCGATAGGCTTGCAACACAAGATGAAGGCTATTGCGGGCTTTTTCAAGCCCGCAGGTGATCGGACCTGCCGACCAACCTTATTTTGAGCTGCTTATTTTAAGCAGGGCGCTGGCTGATCACTTCATCGATCAACCCGTATTCACGCGCGGCTTCCGCACTCATGAAATTGTCGCGGTTTGTGTCTCGCTCGATTTCTTCAAGAGTGCGACCACTATGCTTGGCCATCAGCGTGTTGAGACGCTCACGAATAAAGAGGATTTCCTTGGCATGGATTTCGATATCCGAAGCCTGGCCCTGGAAACCGCCCAATGGCTGGTGAATCATCACACGTGAGTTCGGCAGGCAATAACGTTTGCCAGGGGCACCAGCCGTGAGAAGAAACGCACCCATGCTGCACGCTTGGCCAATGCAGGTAGTCGACACGTTTGGCTTGATGAACTGCATGGTGTCATAGATCGACATGCCCGCCGTCACCGAACCACCCGGGGAGTTGATATAGAGATGGATGTCCTTGTCCGGGTTTTCCGCTTCAAGGAACAGCAGTTGCGCACAGATCAGGTTGGCCATGTAGTCCTCTACCGGACCTACCAGAAAAATCACTCGCTCCTTGAGAAGACGCGAGTAGATGTCATAGGCGCGCTCGCCACGAGCAGACTGCTCGACAACCATCGGGACCAGGCCGCCTGCGGCCTGGATATCAGAGTTCTGCTGAATATACGAATTACGGAACATGCTCTGCAGTCACTCCCAAATAGTTATGTCTTGAATACGCATAAGCCAGCACGAAGGCTGGCTTATGGTGTGTACTTCTTACCGCAAAAACAATCAGTCGGCTTGTGGAGCTTCTACCGGCTTGACCGCTTCTTCGTAAGAGACCGATTTGTCGGTCACGCTAGCTTTCTGCAGAACAGTATCCACAACTTGTTCTTCCAGCACAACCGAACGGACTTCGTTCAGTTGCTGGTCGTTCTTGTAGTACCAGGACACAACCTGCTCAGGCTCTTGGTAAGCCGAAGCCATCTCCTGAATCATCTCGCGAACGCGGGCTTCGTCAGGCTTGAGGTCGAATTGCTTGACCACTTCAGCGACGATCAGGCCCAGTACTACGCGACGCTTGGCTTGTTCTTCGAACAGCTCGGCCGGCAGTTGATCAGGCTTGATGTTGCCGCCGAACTGCTGAACAGCCTGCACGCGCAGACGGTCAACTTCGTTGGACAACAGAGCCTTAGGCACTTCGATCGGGTTGGTGGCCAGCAGACCATCCATAACCTGATTCTTGACCTTGGACTTGATCGCCTGACGCAGCTCACGCTCCATGTTCTTGCGAACTTCGGTGCGGAAGCCTTCCAGGCCGCTTTCCTTGATGCCGAATTGAGCGAAGAACTCTTCGGTCAGCTCTGGCAGTTTTGGCTCGGAAACGGTGTTTACGGTAACGGTGAACTCAGCGGTTTTGCCTGCCAGGTCCAGGTTCTGATAGTCCTCTGGGAAGGTCAGGTTCAGAACGCGCTCTTCGCCGGCCTTGGCGCCAACCAGGCCGTCTTCGAAACCAGGGATCATGCGACCGGAACCCAGAACCAGCTGAGTGCCCTTGGCGGAGCCGCCAGCGAACACTTCACCGTCGACCTTGCCTACGAAATCGATGTTCAGCTGGTCTTCGTTTTGAGCAGCGCGATCGGCCACTTCGAAACGGGTGTTCTGCTTGCGCAGGATGTCCAGCATCTTGTCCAGATCGGCATCAGCCACGTCAGCGCTCAGACGCTCTACGGTGATACCTTCGAAACCGGCAACGGTGAACTCAGGGAACACTTCAAAAACAGCAACGTATTCCAGGTCCTTGCCAGCTTCGAGCGACTTAGGCTCGATCGAAGGCGAACCAGCCGGGTTCAGCTTCTGCTCAACCACAGCTTCATAGAAAGAGGACTGGATCACGTCGCCTACAGCTTCCTGGCGAGCTTCAGCGCCGAAACGGCGCTTGATTTCGCTCATTGGCACTTTGCCTGGACGGAAGCCAGCAATCTTGGCCTTTTGGGCAGTCTGCTGCAGACGCTTGTTGACCTGAGTCTCGATGCGCTCAGCCGGCACGGTGATGCTCATGCGGCGCTCAAGAGCAGAAGTATTTTCAACAGAAACTTGCATGGATATTCCTCGTTGCACAGACGTTAGCCGGCCGTTTCCGACCCCAGAATCAAGGGCATGCATTCTAGTGGGTCAAACTCAAGAAGTCACCCTACTGAAAACGGGTAAAAAAGCAGCTGGCAATTTATAGGTGCGAATGCACGGATGCACCTCGCCCCGGTGGCAAATACAGCCAATCACGCCAGGGCTCTGCGCCGACCCTTCTATATATAGAAGAGGCGGCCAATCATCTCCCTGACAGCCGATCTTGCGAGCAAGGCCGGCGAGCAGCGCAGCATCATCGAGAAACATAAATACGACGAAACGCCCTGCCCCTGCGACCCAGAACCTGCAGCCGCTGAATACTCGAACCACTGAAACAAAAAAGGCGCCAGACTTTTCAATCTGGCGCCTTTCGAAATATGGGGTGGACGATGGGGATCGAACCCACGACAACGGGAGTCACAATCCCGTGCTCTACCAACTGAGCTACGCCCACCATATTGCATGACAAAGAAGCCAAACAACTTCTTTAGTCAGCCCCAAACAAGCCAAGCGGCATGACTGAAGCTTTATTTGGTGCGGATGAAGAGACTCGAACTCTTACGCCTCGCGGCGCTGGAACCTAAATCCAGTGTGTCTACCAATTCCACCACATCCGCGGGTTGAAGCTGTCAAAGCAAAGGCGCCAGACTTTTAATCTGGCGCCTTTCGAAATATGGGGTGGACGATGGGGATCGAACCCACGACAACGGGAGTCACAATCCCGTGCTCTACCAACTGAGCTACGCCCACCATATCGCGCTACTTGTGCCAAAGCTGCCTAATGGCGCACCCGGCAGGACTCGAACCTGCGACCATCCGCTTAGAAGGCGGATGCTCTATCCAGCTGAGCTACGGGCGCCTTGTTAATCTGTAACCTTGGAGGACTACAAACTAAATGCTTTCCAGCCTCGCAAAACCTTGATTCCGCTCGACCTTCTTAACCAGTGCTAGGCTGTGCCCGACAAGTGCGACGAATAGTATAGAGCCCCCCGAGGGTCGTCAAATCCTTTTTAAAAAAAATTCATTTAATTAAAGGAGTTAGGGGAATTTGCAGACCAAGCGCCTTTGCCCTCACCTCATGACATGCGAGAATGCGCTCTCTTTTTTTCCCCTCTCGATGGTTAATCACGCGCAATGACTGCACAACTAATCGACGGCAAATCGATCGCCGCCAGCCTGCGCCAGCAGATCGCCCAACGGGTCAACGAGCGTCGCCAGCAAGGCCTGCGCACGCCCGGACTCGCGGTGATCCTGGTCGGCAGCGATCCTGCCTCTCAGGTTTATGTCTCGCACAAGCGTAAAGACTGTGAAGAGGTCGGCTTCCTCTCCCAAGCTTATGACCTGCCTTCCGAAACCACTCAAGAAGCGCTGACCGATCTGATCGATCGCCTCAATGACGATCCGGCAATTGACGGTGTTCTGCTTCAACTTCCTCTACCGGAACACCTGGACGCGTCCAAGTTGCTGGAGCGCATTCGTCCGGATAAAGACGTCGACGGCTTCCACCCGTATAACGTCGGTCGCCTGGCCCAACGCATACCGCTGCTGCGTCCGTGCACCCCTAAAGGCATCATGACCTTGCTGGAAAGCACCGGCGCCGATCTGTACGGGATGAATGCCGTGATTGTCGGCGCTTCCAACATCGTGGGTCGCCCGATGGCGATGGAATTGTTGCTGGCCGGTTGCACCGTGACCGTCACCCACCGCTTCACCAAGGACCTGGCCGGCCACATTGGTCGCGCGGATCTGGTCGTGGTGGCCGCCGGCAAGCCGGGCCTGGTCAAGGGTGAATGGATCAAGGAAGGCGCGATCGTGATCGACGTCGGCATCAACCGTCAGGAGGACGGCAAGCTGGTCGGCGATGTGGTTTACGAAACCGCCCTGCCCCGCGCCGGCTGGATCACTCCAGTGCCCGGCGGCGTCGGTCCGATGACTCGCGCATGCCTGCTGGAAAACACACTGTACGCGGCTGAAACCCTGCACAGCTGAGTCCCGTTTTCGGCGCTGGCAACAACTCAAGGAACCCCGCCCATGGCGGGGTTCTTTTTGCCCGCGAATAAAGGCCGACCACCTGCCGGAAAATGACATTTTTTTCATGTTTCAAAGGACTTTAACCACTTCCCGGAACAACCATCGACAGTTATTCAGCCATACTCCAGAATGTCGCGCTTTTTACGAAATAGCCCGTTACAAAACGGCTTATCAACATTTTATGAGTCTGCCAGCGTGAAAATCCGTCTTTCCATCCTGAGCCTATTTTTTGCAGTTACAGGGACTTTCATCACGCCAATCGCCAGCGCTGGCGAAACCACCGCCGCGCCTCGAGACACCTCACACCTGAAGATCGCTTCCGGCAGCGCATTGCTGGTCGACTTGCAGTCCAACAAAGTCATTTACGCCAGCAATCCCGACGTCGTTGTCCCCATCGCTTCGGTGAGCAAACTGATGACCGGCCTGGTGGTGGTCGAAGCCCGGCAGAACATGGACGAATACATCAACATCAACATCAGCAACACGCCGGAAATGAAAGGCGTGTTCTCCCGGGTCAAGCTCAACAGCGAGATGCCGCGCCGGGAGATGCTGCTGATCGCCTTGATGTCTTCGGAAAACCGTGCCGCTGCGAGCCTGGCGCACCATTATCCGGGTGGCTACGCGGCGTTCATCGCCGCCATGAACGCCAAGGCCAAGGCCCTGGGCATGACCAATACGCATTTCGTCGAGCCAACCGGCCTCTCGCCACGCAACGTGTCCACAGCCCGCGACCTGAGCAAACTGCTGGTCGCCGCTCACAAGTACCCGCTGCTGACACAACTGAGCACCACCAAGGAAAAAACCGTGTCGTTCCGCAAACCCAACTACAGCCTGGGTTTCCGCAACACCGATCATCTGGTGGGCAAGCCGAACTGGAACATCGAACTGACGAAAACCGGTTTCACCAACGAAGCGGGTCACTGCCTGGTATTGGTGACCCATATGGCTAATCGTCCGGTAGCACTGGTGATCCTCGATGCCTATGGCAAGTACACACACTTTGCCGACGCCACTCGCATCCGCAATTGGGTCGAAACCGGCCACAGCGCAGACGTACCCTCTGTAGCCCTGCAATACAAATCCGAAAAAAACCTCAAGCATCGCCAAAGCGGCGTGGTTGAAGCGTCGAAATAACTGCACGACAGTCGAAAGCAAAAGCCCCGATCATTCGGGGCTTTTGCTTTCTGCCTTAATCATTGGGCAGCGGCATCTGGTCATCATCCGGAATCCCGTCGCCGGTACTCGGGTCTCTCCAGGGTTTCGGATGTTCGGTGGACACCACGGTTGGCCGAGCCAGAGGATCCCTCATCGGGCTATCCGGATCCATCACCGGATCCACATCTTGCTCCGGGGTTGTCGGGACGTTTTCCGGACGTTTATCGTCAAAGCTCGAATCAGTAGACATACGCACCTCCAATGAGACCTGGCAATGAGACCTAGGGTTTCAGATCACCGAGTGGATCGTAAGGCTTTGCCGGAGCCTTGGGATTGTCGCCCGGCTTTACATCCCGTGGCGCCTTTGCCGGACCGATGGGATCGACCTGAGGGTCGGCGAGATCCGGAGAGTCGGGGTCGAACCCCAACTCGTCGCCGGATGAATGCTCAGACGAGTGCGGACCGGCGGGAGTATTGAAATGAGCCATGAACGCCTCCTGGTCGTGGCCCGAGAAACTCGGGCCTCAATCATCAGAGGCTGGCAATGCGCAGTGGTGCCATGGGGGTGACGAACGGGCTTACTGTGCGCCCAACGCTTTTTTCGCCCTGGCGGCCGCTTGCTCCTGGCCGGCCTGAGCGAGGTCGCTCGCAGCCTTTAACCAGCGCTGCCGATCGACGCTGGCCGGAACCTGTGTCGGCGCCTGAATCAAAACCGCCCAGCCACCGGCATCCTTGAAAGACGACTCAAACGAACTGAAACTCATCATCGTCCTCTGACTCATGCCGGCGCGCAGCAGCACCGTCTGTTTCTGCCGGTTGTACCCGGCGAGAATGGCATAACGCGGCTCGGCCCACAGCGCAGAACCCTCAGTGAAGCGCACCATGACCGGATATCCGGCAGCGACCTGAGTCAGCAAGGCAGGCAGATTGCTGTCGAGGGGATAAACCATCATCCCGTATTCACGGGCGAGGCTTTGCATGTTCTGTTGCAATTGCGCTTCGGCACCCGGCAAATGCAACGGCTTTTCGAGCAAGCCCGGGGTAATCACAACGCCCTGTTGGGACAGCATGCTCGCCAACACTTGCGGCCCGCTTTGATTGGCTACGCCCTTATAGAACCGGCCGCCGAGTTCGACGCGCTCCGGCAGACGCTTGATCTCAGGCGCGACACTGCCCGCGCAACCTGCCAAACCAGCCACGCACCCCACAATCAGTGCCGCCGATAGAATTCGAGAAATTACCCGCACCATCATCACTCTCTTCGTTCAGACGCCAGGCAATCGCACTCCCGGCTTGGCCGTCGATCATAGGATGCCTCGCGACAGCGGTATAGCCTTAACCGGTAGTTGATTGCATTCGATAGAGCGAACTGGTTGATCCGGCTCGACCTTTGGTCAATAGCCTGCAACACCGCAGCGTCTAGACTGTCACTTGCAAGTCGTGTGTGCCCGCCGCAGGGCAAAGAGGAGGCATCGATGAGCCTGACAATGACAATCGTGATGTTGATTTCCGGCTGGCTGGCCGTTGCCACCGCCATGCTATGGGGCGTTCTGCGCATTACTCGTCGACACCATCACCACCCTGCACAACCGGCGCCCCTGGTGAAAGCCGAAAAACCGGCCACGCGCCACGCCACTGCCCATTAACCGAAGCGTTGGGGCCCTACAAAAAAACGGCCGCCTGGACTCTTTCGAGTGCAGGCGGCCGTTTCGTTCAGCGCCAATCAAGCTTCCGCGGAGACCCGCTTCTGCCGGGCGCGGCGGGACATCATGTTCAACACCTCGATCGCAGCCGAGAACGCCATGGCAGCGTAGACGTAGCCTTTCGGTACGTGGGCGCCGAAGCCTTCGGCGATCAGCGTCATGCCGATCATGATCAGGAAGCCCAGGGCCAGCATCACCACCGTCGGGTTGTCGTTGATGAACTTGGCCAGGGGATCAGCCGCCAGCAACATCACCAGCACCGACACCACCACCGCGATGATCATGATCGGCAAATGTTCGGTCATGCCGACAGCGGTAATGATGCTGTCGATGGAGAACACCATGTCCAGCATCAGAATCTGACCAATCGCCGCGGCAAAGCCCAGGGTCACGGTCGAGGTCGCCGACGTCGGATCTTCCGGGGCCGGGTCCATGCTGTGATGGATCTCGGTGGTGGCTTTCCACAACAGGAACAGGCCACCGGCAATCAGGATCATGTCTTTCCAGGAGAAGGCCTGGCCAAACACTTCAATCACAGGCGCCGTCAACTGGACGATGAACGCAATGGTGCTCAGCAAGCCCAGTCGCAGAATCAGCGCCATGCCGATACCGATGCGCCGTGCTTTCTGTCGATGTTGCTCAGGCAGCTTGTTGGTCAGGATCGAGATAAAGATCAGGTTATCGATGCCAAGCACGATTTCCATCACCACCAGGGTGGCCAGGGCAACCCACGCGGTGGGGCTGGCAGCTAGTTGTAAAAGGTATTCCATGGGTCAGTCCTGACTCGCTGTAAGACGGTTTAGATTTCCTGGGAGGAAGATTCGGTTTTTTCCGCGTCTTTTTCCGTTGATTCTTTTTTGCTGATCAACCCGCCAGTGGCATCGCTCAGCGCTTGTTCGGCGGCTTTATGGGTGTCGTCGATGGCCTGTTTGGCGCTTTCGGCGGCTTTGCCCATCAGTTGCTGGGCACTTTTTTCGGCCTGGTCACAGCCGGCCAGTACCAGTAAAGACGTGATCAGCAATGCCATGGTCTTAAGCTTCATGTTGCCTCCTTCAATAGAACAAACGGCGCCGAGACGATGGCCCGTTGATAGCGACGCATTCTAGGGAGATGAACACTTCAGGAAAATTCGTATTTTCAGCGTATATACTTCGGTTTTTACGAACTGTAGGTTCCCATGCTCAACTATCGACAACTGCATTACTTCTGGGTCGTGGCCAAGACCGGCAGCATCGTGCGCGCCTGCGAGCAACTGAACCTGACGCCCCAGACCATCAGCGGGCAGATCTCCCTGCTGGAACAAACCTACGGCATCGAGTTGTTTCGCAGGGTCGGTCGGCAACTGGAGCTGACCGAGGCTGGCCGGCAAACCCTGCCCTACGCTGAACAGATGTTTCAGCTGGGTGGAGAGTTGGAATTGATGCTGCGAGCGCAGCCCAATGAACAGCAGATTCTGTTCCGGGTCGGTGTGGCCGATGTGGTCCCCAAATCCATCGTCTACCGCCTGATCGCGCCCACCATGGAATTGAGCGACCCCCTGCGCATCACCTGTCGCGAGGACAAGCTGGAACGCCTGCTCGCCGATTTGGCGATCCAGCGTCTGGATCTGGTGATCTCCGACAGCCCGATGCCGTCGCACCTGGACATCAAGGGCTACAGCCAGAAACTCGGTGAATGCGGGATCAGTTTTTTCGCGACCGCTGAGCTGGCAGCGCTTTACGGTGGGGACTTCCCCCTTAGCCTCAACGGCGCTCCGCTGCTGATCCCCGGACCGGAAACCGTGGTGCGCAGTCGCTTGCAACGCTGGTTCGCCGAGCAACAGATCCAACCGCGCATCGTTGGCGAATTCGACGACAGCGCCTTGATGCAAGCCTTCGGGCAGTCCGGTAGCGGGATTTTCATCGGCCCGAGCGTGATCGCCGATGAAGTGCGGCGCCAATACGGCGTGGAGGTGATTGGCCAGACCGACGCGGTGAGCGAGTCGTTCTATGCCATTTCGGTGGAGCGCAAGGTCAAGCACCCCGGCATTGTCGCCATTACCGAAGGTGCCCGCCGCGAGTTGTTTACCGAACTGTGAAGCCTCAGGCGAAGACTTCGCGGGGTTTGAAAGTCATCAGGGCAAGCGCCAACAGGATCGACGCCATAATAAAAGCGGCAGCCGCAAACCCCAGGCCTTGCAGGCCGACGCTGTCGATCACCCGGCCGCCGATCATGGCGCCCAGGCCAATCCCCAGGTTGGCCCCGGCGATGTTCAGCGAGGCGGCAAACGCTGGCGCCTCGGGCGCGGCTTTCATCAAACGCACATGACTGACCAGAAACAGTGCCGCCTGAGTGATGCCCCAGATACCCATCGCCGCCGCCAGACCGACAGGCGAATGGATGTTCGGCACCAGCGCCACCAGCCCGGCAATCATGAACGCGCAAAACATCATCGACGCGATCAGCGGATGCCGATCCACCGCACGCCCCCCCAGTGAGTTACCGATCAACCCGACCGCGCCAAAGCCCATCAGACACCAGCCAACCACCGTGCCATCGAATCCGGCCAAACGTTCGAGGATGTCCGCCAGATAGGTATAAGCGGTGAACATGCCGCTGAACACAATGATCGACAGCAGTACGTGGCCGACCATCACGGGGCTGCGCAGAATCTTGAACTGTGAACGGAAACTGACCTGATGCTGATGCAGACTGGTTTTCGGCAGATAGATGAACAGCAGCAGCGCCTTGGCAAACGCGATGACCGCGAGGATGCCGAAAGCACTGCGCCAGCCAAATGCATCGGAGATCAGGGTGCCCACCGGAATACCGAACACGGTGGCGCAGACAATGCCGAAGCCGATTTTGGCGATGGCGCGTCCGGCGTAATCCGGCCCGACAATGTCCACGGCCGTCTCACTGGCCAGCGCCCAGAACACCGGTAAGCCCAACGCCGGAATCAAGCGAGCAACCGCCATGACCCAGATATTGGGCGCCAACGCCGCGAGGGTGTTGGCCAGGCCGAACATGATCAGCACGCTGATGAACAGCTTGCGGCGCTCGAACCGGGCGAAATACGCGGTGAGGAATGGCCCGAAGGCGGCCACGGTGAAAGCGAACAGGGTCACCAGCAAGCCCGCTTGCGGGATGCTGACCTCGAGGTCGCGGGCGATGGCCGGCAGCAGGCCGACAATGATGAACTCCGTGGTCAACACCGTGAAACCGGCGGCGGACAACAGAAGGATGGGCAACAACCGCATGCAAAACTCCAAAAAACGACAACACCAGCGATAGCCCGAAGGCCCACTGGCAGACATGAAAAAGAGGATGGCGAATCTTAACAGAGTGTTTCCGGATGCGGTTGCACGAACCTGCAAATCGCGTTGATCGCCAGGGCGTCAGTTCGTCACAGGCCTGAAGGATCGGCCCTGCGCTGTGATAAAGTCCGCGCCCTGAAAAACGTACACCCTGTGGTCGATGCTGTTCATTCAAGTGACAAAACCTGTGGGAGCGAGCTCCCACAAGGTTTCTACACGTTGAATGACATTACACCCCCGCGTTTCTCCTTACGGTTTCCTGCCTGCGGCCTGCCCGGCTTGTTGCTGCAAACCCGCGAAACCATGCACTTACAAAAAATCAGAGATGCCGTTTTATGACCGCTTCATCCCCTTCTCTATGGCAACACCTCAAACGCACCAGCCTGGTCACGCAAATCATCATCGGCTTGATCGCCGGGATTGCCCTGGCCCTGTTCGCGCCGGAAGCGGCAAAGTCCACGGCGTTTATCGGCAAGGTCTTCGTCAGCGCGCTGAAAGCGGTCGCGCCGATTCTGGTGTTCGTGCTGGTCATGGCGTCCATCGCCAACCACAAGCACGGCCAGGAAACCCATATCCGGCCGATTCTGTTCTTGTATCTGCTGGGCACCTTCGCCGCCGCTGTGGTCGCAGTAGTGGCGAGCATGATGTTCCCCTCCAGCCTGGTGCTATCGACCCATGACGTCGCGGTGACCGCGCCCGGTGGTATCGGCGAGGTCCTGCAAAGTCTGTTGCTGAGCGTGGTCGACAACCCGATCAGCGCACTGATGAACGCCAATTTCATCGGTATTCTGGCCTGGGCCATCGGCATGGGCATCGCCATTCGCCACGCCGGCGACACCACCTGCGAAGTGCTGGGCGACCTGTCCAATGGCGTCACCGTGATCGTGCGAGTGGTGATTCGCTTCGCACCGCTGGGGATCTTCGGCCTGGTGGCCTCGACCCTGGCCACCTCCGGTTTCGGTGCCCTGATCGGGTACGCACATCTGCTGGCCGTGTTGCTCGGCTGCATGCTGTTCGTGGCGCTGGTGATGAACCCCGCCATCGTGTTCTGGAAACTGCGTCGCAATCCGTATCCACTGGTGTTTATGTGCCTGCGTGAAAGCGGCATCACTGCCTTCTTCACCCGCAGCTCGGCAGCGAACATCCCGGTCAACCTGGAATTGAGCAAGCGCCTGGGCCTGCACGAAGACACCTACTCAGTGTCGATCCCGCTCGGCGCCACCATCAACATGGCCGGTGCGGCCATCACCATTACCGTACTGGCGCTGGCGGCGGTGCATACCCTGAACATTGCCGTGGACATCCCGACCGCCATCCTGCTCAGCGTTGTCGCGGCGATCTGCGCGTGTGGCGCCTCGGGCGTGGCCGGTGGCTCCTTGCTGTTGATTCCACTGGCGTGCAGCTTGTTCGGCATCCCGAGTGAAATCGCGATGCAGGTGGTAGCGGTCGGTTTCATCATCGGCGTATTGCAGGACTCGGCGGAGACGGCTTTGAATTCATCCACTGATGTGCTGTTCACGGCGGCGGCTTGCCTGGGTGAAGAGCAGAAAGCCGAGCGTTTGGCCTGATAAAAATCCCCGTGGGAGCAAGCTCGCCCCCACGGGGTTCGTGGTGTAGCGAGTACATGCGCGCACATGAAAAAGCCCCCGCAACCCAAGGCTGCGGGGGCTTTTTTGTATCTGGACGGTTTAGAACGCGCCCATATAGTCGCGCTTGCCCACTTCCACGCCGTTATGACGCAACAAGGCGTAAGCGGTGGTGACGTGGAAGAAGAACTGCGGCAAGCCATAGCTCAGCAGGTATGCCTGGCCACTGAAGCGCTTCTCTTTAGGGGTGCCTGGACGCGTGACGATTTCGATGCCTTCCTTGCCGTTGATCTGCTCCGGCTTGATCTCGCCGATGTAAGCCAGAACCTTGGTCAGCAACGCTTGCAGTTCGGCGAAGGTGGTTTCGGTGTCTTCGTATTTCGGAACTTCAACTTCGGCCAGACGCGAAGAAACGCCCTTGGCGAAGTCAACGGCGATCTGCACCTGACGCACCAGCGGGAACATGTCCGGGTACAGGCGCGCTTGCAGGAACGCATTCGGGTCGATGTTCTTTTCAGTCGCGTGGGCTTCGGCCTTCTTCAGCACGTCACTCAAAGCGTTGAGCATTTGTTTGAAAACAGGAACGGAAGCGTCGTACAGGGAAATGGTCATGGCAGTCTCGTGTGATGACGGAGAGAAACGTGCGCCGATTATAGCCATGACCGCCCGCTCAGCGGCTTGTCTTTTGTTGCGTCACGATCGGCAACTCGCCTTGCCGATCAGTGGCAATCGCCGCCCATGCGGACCAACAGCGCCGAGCGGCCCGGTTTCAGATACGCATCGACTTCTCCGACCTTGCACGATGCCAGGTTTTGCAATTGTGGATTCAGTGGCTCCGGCACGAATAGCAGCCCCGCTGGTCGGTCGTCCCCTTGCAACTGATCAATCGTCAGCGGCGCAACCGGTCGGCCCATGTAGTAGACCAGGCGGATATCCGGCTCACCGATTGTGTAGGCCTTCTGGCCCGGTTGCCCTGCCGCCAGCGCGGCGACCTGCTCAAGGCCACCGACGCGGTGAGACAGCACCCGCGCTTCGACGAACGCATAAAACACCACGAACCCGGCCAGCATCACGTAGGGAACCGTGGCCAGGCAGGCACGCCAGCGACCCTTCGCGTCGTCCAGCACGGCCGTCCAGTGCATGGCCAGCAGCAGCACCATGGACGGGTAAACCGGCAGCAAATACTTGCCGTGTTTTTCGGTGAAAAAAGAGAACACCAGCAGTGGCAGCAGACTGCAACACAGCAACATGGCCGCCTCGCGGCGCGAACGGATCATTGCCCAGAACTTTCGCGGCTGCACGAAGACAATCAGCCAGAACGGGAAAAAGTCACCGGCCAGGTACAACAGATAGGCGTACCAGGCTTCGGCGCCTTGCCCGTCGATCTTCTTCACGATGTCTTCGCTGATGATCGACGCCCAGACACCCCAACCCTGATTGATGGACACGGCCAGATACCAGGAACCGCCCAGAACCACTGCAAGGAGCCAGCCCCAACCGTCACACAGATAGGCTTTGGCCCGGGCATCGCGATAGATCAAGGCATAAGCCAGAATCGGCGCCGTCACCCACAGAAGGCACACCGGCCCCTTGGTCAACAACGCGCAGCCTATGAGAACGTAGCTGAGTCGACTCCAAACGGCCCGGCCCTGCTGGAATATGAATTGCCAGGCTGCCAGCAGCGCGCCGAAACACAGCAGGGTCAGCAGCATCTCGATTTCAGAGCGGCGGGCGAACAGGCTGAATGCCCCGTTCGCGGCCAGGAACACCACCGCAAACAGCCCCGCCTGGCGCCCCGCCTGCCTGAGGCCGTACAGATAAGTGCCGACACAGCACAAGGTCGCGGCCAGCGCCGAAGGCAGGCGCATGCTCCACTCGGACAAGCTGCCCACCATGGCGGTCGAAACGAGACCGACCCAATAGAAAAACGGCGGCTTGGACAGGTACAGATCGCCGTTCATATAAGGCAGCAACCAACTCCCCGCTTCGCGCATTTCGCGGACGGTGACCGCGCGCCGAGCTTCGTTGACACTCAAAAACGGTACGCTGCCCAGGCCCCAGAAAAACAGCAGCGCAATGGCTATGGCCGCAAGCAAGGCGATGTTGCGGTTCGACAAACGCAACAGGCTCAACCCCATCCAGGTTACTCCGCAGCAGCTACTTGAGCGTTTTTGGTCTTGCTGAAGCGATAGAAAAGGTTAGGCTCGCTGACGACGTAGAGGTCGCCATCGGCGTCCATTGTCATACCCTCGGCTTGCGGCACCGAATGCTTAAGATCGCCCGCCTGGCTGCGCAGGGAGAGAATGCTGACGAAGTTCCCCTCGCCGTCCAGCTCGGTGATATTGGCGGACTCATCACTGAGCAACAAAAGGTGCCCGCTCTTCGGATCGAAGTAGCCCTCGGAGAGGTCTCGACTGAAGACACTGCGGTTGACCCAGGACGTCAGGTCCTTGATGCGGATCTGTAGAGGGCCGCCCATTGAAGCGAGCATGCCTGTCACCGAATACAGCTGCCGCGGATCACGCTCCTTGATGGCGAAGACACGATCATTGGCGCGGTCGTACGTCACACCTTCAAACCCTTTGTTGTGCGGGCTCAGGTTGACGCCGATGGCAACAAATTGTGCTTGCTCGACATGGATCGGCGCAGGGGTGTCGGGCAAGGTGACAATGTCCAGTTGCTGCAATCTTTCATCGGCGATCACCACCCGTCCACCGCCGATGTAAGCGATGCCTTCGGTGTCTTCGAAGCCGATCAGCGGGTAGCGCCCGAGCAAGTCGCCGTCGCGGCTCAACACCACGATTTCCATGGGCGCGCCATTGGTGATTCCCAGCAGGCGATCACGATCGTAATCGTAAGCGACGCCGGACAAATTGGTGACACCCTCCACAGGTTTGGCCTGGATCACCGCCTTATAGTCAGGCAGCCAGATATTTTTGTCGGGTGCCTGATTGCCGTACCACTGGTTGTGCCAGTGTCCGTACAACTGCGAGAACCAGGCATAACGCACTCCTGTAGTGATAACCAGTGCCAACGCGACAACGACAACCAACAGTCCCGCTTTCCTTGCCTTGCTCATTATTATTTTTCTCAGTCCCAAGTGAAACGATAGACATGCCCAGGCTGCTCCGGATGGCATTTGCCGTTATCGGCATCGGCGCCGACGATCGACCACTCGGCACGGGACGTTTCGCCCAGTTCATGGGCAGCCTCAGGGGCGAAGCACTGGCCGAGCAACTCGTCCGGGACCAATGCATAAGCGTTGGGGTGATCGCGCAGCCATTGTGCAGCCTGCTCGACCGTCGACTCGGCCATACCGAAATGCACGATCGGCTGACGGGCGTACAACCAATGTCCCTCGCGCCAGTTGACCAGTACCAGGTCAGCACCGTGAGTCATTGACGCGGCTTGCTCCATGATGGCGACGTGTGGATTGGCGCCGTCCGTGATCGGCTCGATAAACCCACGGGCGAACCACAACACGAACCAGCCTGCCACCAGGGCCGGAAATGCCCGGCGCAGGCGCGGGCGCTGCTTGAACCAGCGTTGCAGCAGCCAGGGAATCAGCGGCGCCGCCGCCAGTACCAGTCCCGGTAGCGCCGGGTAGATGTACAACTTGCGTTTGCCGGCACTGATGCAAAAGAACAGCACCACCAGCGCAACCCAACCGAGCAGCACCAGCACCCGACCGTCACGCTTTTGCAGCTGACGGCGCCAGGCCGGCACCAGCCATGGCAAGGCCAGTACCAAAGGCAGCCAGTATTGCGGAATGACATTGGTGAAGAAGTACCAGAACGGTTCCCGGTGGTCCCACGAAGCGGCGTAGCGTCCGGCGGTCTGGCGCAGGAGGATTTCCCGGGCATAGGCCACCTCGTCAGCGGAACCATTGAATACGATGGACAAGGTCAGGGGTAACAGCCAGACCGCAATCGCTGCCAGCATTACCAGCAACCCGAGCCACCATTTGCGCGCCTGGCCCGGCATGGTCACCACGCCCGACCAATCCTTGCGTACCGCATAGGCATAAGGGATCAGCATCAGCGCCGGCAGAAAGCCCACGCCTTTGGTGATCACGCCGATGCCCATGCCCGCACAGCCGACGTAGAACCAGCGCCATGCCGGCCCCAGCAACAGATGACGGGCCAGGCCGTACAGGCCCAGGGAAGTGAACAGAATCAGAAAGCTGTCGATCTGCCCGGTACGCAGGATGCTGTAAGTCTGATAGGTCGCCAGGTACAACAGCGCGGCAATGCGTCCGATGCGCTGGTTCCACAGCCGTCGCCCGAGGTCATAGACCATCGCCGTGACGGTCACCGCGGAAAAAAGCCCGGGTATGAACAGGGCAAGGTTGGGTTTGCCGGTCAGCCAGGCGAAGAACGCCACCGTCCACATGAAGATCGGTGGTTTATCGCCATAGATCTCCCCGGCGCGATGGGGAATCAGCCAAGAACCGTTGTGCAGCATTTCCAGGGCCACGCCGAGGAAACGTTCTTCATCGACGTTCTGCACTTGACGCAGGCCCAGACCGGCACCGACCAAAAGCAGGGCGAGCAACATCAACCCCAGGCATTCGACCCTGGGCGACAACGATCTGCGCATGACTTACTCCTTGAGGTTTTTGCTTTTTGCAATCAGTTGCAGGTTGCGCAGATAAACAATAAAGCCAAAAGCCTGGCCGGCAATGAACACCGGGTCCTGCCGGTAAATGGCATACATCAGCAGCAGGGCACTGCCGACGATACTCAGGTACCAGAAGCTGGTCGGGATCACGCTGCGTTTTTTGTATTCGCTGTACAGCCACTGCAGGACGAAACGGCCGGTGAACGCGAGCTGGCCGGCAAAGCCGACCACCAACCACAAGGATTCGCGGGAAAGGTTCATTCCTGAACCTCCCGAGCCTGAGTATTCAGGCGAGTACGCTTGATCAACCACCACACCCCGAAGAGGTCGAGAATGCCGACAAGGGCGCGGTCGATATTGCCGTACTTGGACACGCCGGCGGTGCGGTGCCGGTGGTTGACGGGATGGACGACCATTCGGCCATTGTGGCGCTGGATCAGCGCTGGAATGTACCGATGCATATGATCGAAGTACGGCAGGCGCAAAAACGCCGCGCGTTGAATCAGTTTCAAGCCACAGCCAGTGTCGGGCGTGGCGTCCTTGAGCAGGCGGCTGCGCAGGCCATTGGCGAAACGCGAAGCCCAGCGCTTGCTCGCGGTGTCGCGGCGGTTGACCCGGTGCCCCGCCACCAGCTGCAAGTCGCCACTGCCACGCGGGTTACGCACCAGTGCCAACATGCCCGGGATGTCCGCCGGGTCGTTCTGCCCGTCGCCATCGAGCGTGGCCAGCCACTGCCCGCGAGCCGCCTGTGCCGCGTGGTACAGCGACGTGCTTTGGCCCAGCGAGCGATCATGATGCAGGATGCGTAACTGGCTCAGACCATTGTTTTTGGCCTGCTGCAGTTCGTGCAAGGTGGCATCGGTACTGCCATCGTCGACGACGATGATTTCATAAGACTCATCCGCCAGCGCCACGCGGACTTCTTCAAGCAAGGGCTTGAGATTGTTCGCTTCGTTCTTCGCAGGGATCAGTACCGATACAAAAATGTCATTGCTCATAGAGGCGCTCTTTTGCCTTGCTCTTTTATTTTCACAGGAGAATGGTTCATAACTGATAGAACTGGCGATACCACTTCACAAACTCCCCGACGCCAGTGCCAACCGGCACCTGCGGACTGAAATCGACCCACTCTGCCAGGGCCGACACGTCGGCCCAGGTCTTGACCACATCGCCAGCCTGCAGCGGTAGATAGTTACGTTGCGCCTGCATCCCCAGCGCCGCTTCCAGGCAGTCAATGAACTCCAGCAGCGCCACTGGCTGGCCGCGACCGATATTGAACAACCGGTTGACGCCTTCTCCCGCCCCGGTCGATACCGGTGGTCGTGTGCGCAATCGGGCGACGCTTTCGACGATGTCGTCGATGTACGTGAAGTCCCGTGCCATCTGGCCCTGATTGTAGATATCGATCGGTCGGCCTTTGAGCATCGCCTCGGTAAACTTGAACAGCGCCATGTCCGGCCGCCCCCACGGTCCGTAAACCGTAAAGAAACGCAGCCCACTGGCCTTCAATCCGTATAGATGGCAATAGCTCTCGGCGAGCAGCTCATTGGCGCGCTTGGTCGCGGCATACAAGGAAATGGGATGATCGACCGCGTCCTCGACACTGAACGGCATTTTGCTGTTACTGCCGTACACCGAGCTGCTGGAAGCGTAGATCAAATGCGCGGGATTGTGGTGTCGGCAGGCTTCCAGCACATTGAGGAAACCCACCAGATTCGATTGCGCATAGACGTCGGGATTGTCCAGGGAGTAGCGCACACCCGCCTGGGCGGCCAGATGCACCACTTCGGTAAACGGATGATCGCGAAACAACGCCATCAACGCCGGCTTATCGACAATGTCCATTTTCTCGAAACGAAAGCCCGGCAAGCACTCCAGTTCCTTGAGTCGTGCGCGCTTGAGCGTGACGTCGTAATAGTCATTGAGGTTGTCGATGCCAACCACTTCATGGCCGTCCAGACATAGACGCCGGGCGGTGTGAAACCCAATGAATCCGGCAGCGCCGGTAATCAAAATAGTCATACGAATCGTGTGCTATTGAGCACATCTTGTTTGGCTGATACCAACATCAACTTCATGCCTTGCTCCATCTTCCATTGCTTAAGGCCGGTGACATTGTCGATGCAAGAAACGTGTAAATCCCCCACTTCAAGGACATCCTGTCCATGGCCCCGCATACGGTGCCCATCCAATTGTAAAAAATTCGTTAGTATTGCGTTAAAGCTTCATTAAAAGACCAGATAGTTCGCAAATACTATTGCCATTGACGCACACCAATCTAAAGTGCATCCACGCAAGTGAAAACCTGAACCGGGTAAGGACGCAGAACCATGATCACCGAGCAAGAGACGACCCATGACGAGCCGCGACTCAACAGTACGGAAATCCGTATTCTGGGCTCTCTGATCGAAAAACAGGCCACCAGCCCGGAAACCTACCCGCTTACCCTCAATGCGTTGATGATCGCCTGCAACCAGAAGACCAGCCGTGAACCGGTGATGAACCTGACCCAGGGCCAGGTCGGTCAGAGCTTGCGCGCCCTTGAGGCACGCGGCTTCACCAAACTGGTGATGGGCAGCCGTGCGGATCGCTGGGAGCACAGGGTCGACAAGGCACTGGAACTGGTGCCGGCTCAGGTGGTGCTGGCGGGACTGTTGTTCCTGCGCGGCCCGCAAACGGTCAATGAGCTGCTGACCCGCAGCGGCCGCATGCATGACTTCGAAGATACCGAGCAGGTGGTGCATCAGCTTGAACGCTTGATTGCCCGTGGCCTGGCCCTGCTGATTCCGCGCCAGGCCGGACAGCGGGAAGACCGGTATATGCATGCCTTGGGCGACCCGGCGGACATCGACGCGATTCTCGCGGCGCGGCAGAACCCGGTCGAACGTGGTGGTGGCAGCGCTGTTTCGGTTGAGCGGATCGAAGAGCTCGAGGCGCGGATTGCGGCACTGGAAGAGCGTTTGGCACGCTTTGAGTGAGCGTCATTGATAACTTGAACAAACACCCTGTGGCGAGGGAGCTTGCTCCCTCGCGATAAATTCACCTTTGCCGACTTGATCCAGGAGTCGTTCACTCCCCGTCCCAGTAATCCACCCCATCCGCCTGCCGGGCAACCGCGACAAACCCCGAAGCATTACCCTGGGCATCGACATTGAAGTCATCCATCACCGCATACTTGCCGGAGTCCGGATATTCGCAAATTTCCGGTGACTGCTGGGTGCTGACCGCCAGGTAACGCAGTTCTGCAAGGCTGGTATTGATGATCTGGTGCGCCGCTTCAGGACCGCCCGGCGGACAGGCGATCACGTCGCCAGCGCGAATGGGGAAACGTTCGGCGCCAAGGCGGATCTCCCCCTCCCCGGCCACGACGTAAAACATCTCCTCATTGACCCGATGACTGTGAAACGGACTGCCACGCATCCCCGGTTCCAGCACGTACAGGCGATAACCGAGCTTTTGAGCCCCCAGTTGCTGACCCACGCGGGCCATGCGTTGCCGATAGCGGCCGGCGGTTTCACCGGTGGGCGCCAAGGCTTCGGGCAAGGGCTCGAGTTCGACCTGATTCAGGTTGAGAATGGGGGGATGCATGGATACCTCCTTGATCTGGTTTTAAGGCAGGCAAAAGACCTTCAACTGCGCGCAAACGCCACCGCTTGCTGAAATTGCTCATCCGTCGGCCGCACACCGGTATAAAGGACGAATTGCTCCAACGCCTGGAGCGCGATCACCTCCAGTCCGGTGATCACTTGCTTGCCCTCGGCACGACCACGCACGATCAGCGGCGTTTCCGAGGGAATCGCCACCACATCGAAGACGATATCAGCAGCCACAATGACCTCGGTCTCGTACGCCAACTGCCCGGCCTCCGGGCCGCCATCCATACCGACCGGCGTGACATTGATCAGCATTTGCGGCCGCCTCTCCCCCAGTTCCGCTTGCCACGGATAACCCAGGGACTCAGCCAGGGCCCGGCCGGCGCGCTCGTTGCGGGCCACGATCAGGCCGCTTGTGTAACCGCCATCGCGCAAGGCACTGGCCACCGCCTTGGCCATCCCGCCGCTGCCGCGCAGGGCAAAGGTGGTGTCCTTGGGCACTGCGTGGGTTTCCAGCAGTTGGGCAACCGCCATGTAATCGGTGTTATAGGCCTTGAGATGACCGTCGGTATTGACGATGGTGTTGATCGATTGAATGGCGGCGGCGGACGCGTCCAACTCATCGACCAGCGCAATGCAGGCTTCCTTGAACGGCATCGACACGCCACAGCCGCGAATGCCCAAGGCACGAATACCGCCGACAGCGCCCGGCAAGTCGTGACTGCTGAAGGCTTTGTAGTAGAAATTCAGCCCCAGTTGTTCATACAGATGGTTGTGAAATCGCAGGCCAAAGTTGCCGGGGCGTCCGGAGAGGGACATGCACAGCTGGGTGTCTCTGTTGGGGTTCATCTGCATGTGAATATCCTTCCAGTGCACTTTCAGATGGATGGGCTTAGTCAGTCCGGGGTGTTCTGATCAATCATATTCCAGGGCCTGCGTCCGGCATCGGGCGACCGTAAGCAAGCCGGCACAGACCTTACACAAAATTTACCTAACGGCTGTGCTGATTTTCAAAAAAACGCTGTCTTAGAAGTATCCCCGCGACGATCCTTGGGTCTATTGCAGACGCAAGCGCCGGGGCGAAGAACCGAGGAATTATCATGATCCGTAAAATCCCCACAGTAGCCTTGCTGATCGGCGCGCTCGCTATCGCAGGACAGGCGCAAGCCCATGGTGGTGGTAATGACGCGGCGGTATTTGGAGCAATCGTCGGTACGGCCATCGTCGGCTCGGCCCTGATCAACGCCAACCGGCCGGTGTATGTCGAGCCGCAACCGGTTTATGCACAGCCGGTCTACGCCCAACCCGCACCAGTGTATGCCGCACCACCGCCACCGGTTTACTACCAGCCGGCTCCGGTCTATGTGCAGCAACCGATCTACTACCGTCCGGCACCGGTCTACTACGGGCCTCCCCGTGGTTATTACGGCCCTCCGCGTGGTTACTATGGCCCTCCGCATGGCTACTATGGCCCGCGTTACGGTCACTACTGACACAGTCCGCAGGGACCCGCTTGCTGGCGATGACGCGTTCAAAAACGCTATCGCCGGCCGGCCAGCAGGAACATTGATGGGTGCGGTGACCGACAAACGGTCATTTGCACCCACTGGCGTCAATGACCACTATCGAAAACCGTGATTGTCCGCAAAAGCGCCCGCCCCGTAAGGTATCTCCATAGATCGATGGAGGTACTGATGATGTCTCAGGTTCAGATTATGTCCGTTATCGGCAGCGCCGTTCCCGCCCCTCTCAGGGAGCTGGGACTGCTCGCCTGCTGGTACCTGGTACAGGACGGCGAACAGATCAGCGGCCCGCTCACGTCGCTGCCGGCCGCCCAGGCATTGTCTGAGCGTATCGGCACTGGCCAGACGGGCAAATTCAGCGCTTAAGGCAGCTGAACCCGCGGTTTGGTTTCGATGAAGATCGCCCAGCTCGACATGAACAGTGCGGCAATCAGTGGACCGATCACAAAACCGTTGAGGCCGAAAATCGCCAGGCCGCCCAGGGTCGAGATCAGAATCAGATAGTCCGGCATCTTGGTATCCTTGCCCACCAGGATCGGTCGCAGCACGTTGTCCACCAGTCCGATCACAAAAACCCCGAACACCCCCAGTACCACGCCCTGCCAGATCGCCCCGGTGAACAGGAAAAATGCCGCCACTGGCGCCCAGACAATACCCGCCCCCACCGCTGGCAACAGGGACAAAAACGCCATCAACACGGCCCAGAGCAACGCGCTCGGGATGTCCAGAAACCAGAAAATCAAACCACCCAATGCACCTTGTGTGATCGCCACCAGCAGATTGCCTTTCACCGTGGCCCGCACCACACGGTTGAATTTGAGTTGCAGACGACGTTTCTGGTGTTCCTGCAGCGGTACGGCGGAGCGAACCTTGCGCGCCAGTTCGGCACCGTCCCGCAGAAAGAAGAACAGCAAGTAGAGCATGATGAAAAAACTCACCACAAAATCGAAAGTGCCCTGGCCAAAACTGAAGACCTGCGTGGCGACAAACTCATTGCCCGTCACCGCGCTCTTGATGATCTTCTCCCTCAGGCCGTTCAACTCGCCGACCCCGAACCGATCGAGCAAGTGCTGAAAGTACGGCGGCAGGCTATGTTTGAAGTGCGTCACATAGCCTGCAATGTCCAACTCGCCGCTTTCGATTCTGTTGTAGAGCGCCGCCCCCTCCTGAACCAGCAAGGCACCAAGGATGATCACCGGCAGGATCGCGATCACCAGACAAACGCTCAGCGTCAGCAACGACGTGACGTTGCGCTGCCAGCCGAACTTCAATTGCAACCGACGCTGCAATGGCGCAAACAGGATGCCGAGGATCACTGCCCAGAACACCGCGCCGTAGAACGGCAACAGAATCCAGATGAAGGCGATGCTCACCAACCCCAGCAACACCGTCAGTGACTTGTCTTGTAATGTCTCTTCGTTCATGTCCGATCCATGTCAGTCCGCCGGAACGCAATGTTGCGCCCTGATGCTTAGGCCACCATGGCTCGCGCGAGTGCCATCGTTTTTTCATCAAGCATAGATCCAGATCAATAAACCCTCGGAGCAAGGCGTATACGCTCGGCGGCTTTTGCGATCGATCCCACCATGAACCAGATTGCTCCGGAACTGCTCGCCCCCGCCGGCACGTTGAAAAACATGCGTTATGCCTTCGCCTACGGCGCCGATGCCGTGTACGCGGGCCAGCCACGCTACAGCTTGCGCGTGCGTAATAACGAATTCGATCACGCCAACCTGGCCCTCGGCATTCGTGAAGCGCAGGCCCAGGGCAAGCGCTTTTACGTGGTGGTGAACATCGCGCCGCACAACGCCAAGCTCAAGACGTTCCTCAAGGATCTGGAACCCGTGATCGCCATGGCGCCGGACGCGTTGATCATGTCCGACCCCGGCCTGATCATGCTGGTGCGCCGGCACTTCCCGCAGATGCCGATTCACCTCTCGGTACAAGCCAATACAGTGAACTGGGCCAGTGTCGAGTTCTGGCAACAGCAGGGCTTGAGCCGGATCATCCTCTCGCGGGAACTGTCTCTGGAAGAAATCGCCGAAATCCGCCAACAGGTTCCCGCCATGGAACTGGAGGTATTCGTGCACGGTGCGCTGTGCATGGCCTATTCGGGCCGCTGCCTGCTGTCGGGCTACCTGAACAAGCGCGACGCCAACCAGGGCAGCTGCACCAACGCCTGCCGCTGGAAGTACTCGGCGCAGGAGGCCACCGAAAACACGCTGGGCGAGATCGTCCAGCAGTTTCAGCCGGAACCGACCCTGGGTCTCGGCGCCCCCACCGAGCAGGTGTTCCTGCTGCAAGAGGCCAATCGCCCCGACGAACTGATGCCCGCCTTCGAAGACGAGCATGGCACCTACATCATGAATGCCAAGGACCTGCGCGCCGTACAGCATGTCGAGCGCCTGACGCAGATGGGTGTGCACTCATTGAAAATCGAAGGCCGGACCAAATCGCATTTCTATTGTGCGCGGACCACGCAGGTCTACCGACGGGCCATCGATGATGCCGTGGCCGGCCGCGATTTCGACCGCAGCCTGATGACCGACCTCGAATCCCTTGCTCAGCGCGGCTACACCGAAGGCTTTCTGCGTCGGCATGTGCATGACGAGTACCAGAACTACCAGAACGGCAGCTCGGTGTCGGAGCAGCAACAGTTCGTCGGTGAACTGACCGGCGAGCGACGTGAGCGGTTGGCGGAAGTGAAGGTGAAGAATCGGTTTGGCCTGGGCGATCACATGGAGTTGATGACACCCAAGGGCAACTTCCACTTCGATCTGCATCAATTGCACAACATCCGGGGTGAAGCGATCGAGGTCGCGCCGGGGGATGGGCATACGGTGTACCTGCCGATTCCGGATGCGGTGGATTTGAGTTTCGGGTTGTTGATGCGGGATGTGCGCACGAGCTGATCAATCCGCGTTCACGGCTACCAGTTCGCTTAAGCAAATTCCTCGCGCAACATTGCCACGAACGCCTCTCGCGCCGGGTGCACCCCGGCGTTTTCATGCCAGTAGAACAAGTTCTCGATCGCCGTCAGCTCGGGAAACTCGTAACCCACGCACCCCGCGCCCTTGGCGTATTGATCGAACACACCTTTGGGCACCAGCGCCACGCCGGCCCCGGCGCTGACGCACCCGACAATCGCGCCGTAACTGGCCAGACTGACAATCGGCAACGCCTGCCCCTGGCGCAACAACCAATGTTCCAGCGCCGCCCGATACGGACAACCCTGGGGCCACATGAAGACGGTCTTGTCATGCAGATCCGCCATGTCACGCACTGGCCCCAGCGATGTCGAGGCAATCAGCAACAGGTCTTCGCGGTACATCGGCGTGCGCTTGAGGTGCGAACGCTCGACATCCACCGCGACGATCGCACCGTCGAGCCGATGATTGAGGGTGTCATCCAGCAACTGGCCCCAGGTGCCTGTGGTCAGTTCCAGCGCCACTTGCGGGAAGCGCTTGTGGAATTTGGCCAGCAGTCGCGGCAAGCGACCGGTGGCCGAGGACTCGATGGCGCCGATGCGCAACGGCCCGGAAGGCTCGGCCGCGGGGTCCACCGCCCGCTTAGCCTCCGCGGTCAACGCCAGGATTTTCGAGGCGTAGGCCAGAAAGGTCTGACCCGACGGACTGATGCGCAACCCGCGACCCTCGCGCAAAAACAACGCGACACCCAACTCCGCCTCCAGCGACTTGATCCGCGCCGTGATGTTCGACGGCACGCAATGCAGCACTTCTGCCGCACGGGCGATGCTGCCCAGTTCGGCAACGGTCTTGAACATGCGAATCTGCGCCAGCTCCATACATCACCTAAAGTGAACGGTTAGCACAGTATAAGTCAGTTGTGGCGAATGTTTCAGGTTCAGATACTCAGAGCACCTGCCTACCGGTGCACGACCATGAAGCCGCTCACACACGCCCCCGTTTCACCCTTGAAGATCATCCTGGCCATGGCGTTTGTCGTGACCTGCTGGGGGTATTCCCCGACCGGCATCCATATCGGCCTGCTCGCCTACGACCCCGTGCATCTGGCGCTTTTGCGTTTCCTGCTGGCATCGGTGTTCATGGTCGTGGTTGCGTTGTGCAGGGGCATTCGCCTGCCCGGGTTGCGCGATGTTCCATTGCTGTTCGGGCTGGGTTTCTTTGCGGTCAGCCTGCATCACGTGGCGATCAACTTCGGCCAGCAAGGCGTCAGCGCTGGCGCTTCCAGTGTGCTGGCACAAACCACGCCGTTGTTCAGCACCTTGCTCGCGCGCTTCGCGTTCAAGGACCGGGTCAGCCTCTGGCGCTGGGGCTGCGTTTTATTGGGCCTGCTCGGCGTGTTGATTGTGGTGGCGGGCGACCATGGCCTGGGCAGCATCGACGCCCACGGCTTGCTGATCCTGCTGGCGGCGCTGTCCTGGAGTCTGTATTTCGCCCTGCAAAAGCATCACACCGGGCGTTATGACGGGTTGACCCTGGTCTGTTACACGGTCTGGTCCGGGACGTTACTGTTACTGGTTTTTCTGCCCGGCCTTGTGGAGCAGGTCGCCCTGGCGCCGCTGCGCGTGCAGCTGGCGGTGCTTGCCCTGGGGATATTCCCCAGTGCCTTGGCGTATCTGGCCTGGGCCTATGTGCTGGCACATGTGGATTTGAGTCGGGCGACGATGACGCTGTATCTGGTACCGCCGATGGCAATGGCCATTGCGTCGTTTGCGCTGAGTGAAAGGCCGACGCTGATGGTCGGGGTTGGAGCGGTTGTGGTGTTGATCAGTGTGCTGGCGTTGAATCTGGAGCGCAGACCGATGGTTCAGGCGGCTCGCGCTTGATCAGCGATTTGAGAAATCAACTGGCAGAAAACCGGTCGCGACTGTTGGTCAAATGCAGCCACATCGCTGCCCGCGCCGCGTCCGGGTCCTGGCGCTTGATGGCGTTGAGAATTGCCTCATGCTCGAGGTTGGCCAGTTCGCCGAGTTTGCTCAGGTCCACTGCACCGCGCTCGGCGGCGTTGACCCGGGTTCGCGGAATCATGGCGTTACCCAAATGCTGCATGATCTCGGTGAAGCACACATTGCCCGTGGCTTCGGCGATCAGCAGGTGGAAGCGCCGATCCGCTTCGACACAGCTGTCATTGTTGGCCAGCAGACGCTGATAGTCGTCGAGCGCCTCGCGCATTTGCGCCACCTGTTGATCGCTACGCCGAGTGGCAGCCAGTGCGGCGGCCTGGGTTTCCAGGCCCATGCGCAATTCCAGAATGCTGCGCACCCCCAGCGCCGTATCGACATTCAGTCGCAGGCCCTGTTCGGGCGCACGCTCCAGCACAAAGGTGCCGATGCCGTGCCGGGTCTCCACCAGGCCGGATGCCTGCAACTTCGAAATCGCCTCCCGCACCACGGTACGACTGACACCGTGCTCCTGAACAATCGTGTTCTCCGACGGCAGCTTTGCGCCAGGCAACATCTGCCCGAGCAGGATGCTCTGGGTCAGCTTGGCCACCAGGTCATGGGCCAGGTTGTGGCTGCGCTTGCGGGCAGGTGCATCGAGATCTTCTTGCATGGCGATCATCCAAAAGCAGAACTAGCGCAATCGTAGCACTGCCCTCACCCTAAAACTCAAAAAACACCGCCTGACTTGTATGACAACACTCAACAACACGTCGAAAATCCTTCAATCAATCCGCCAAAAACCACCGACCAAGGAATAAAAATAGGCGCTATAGCGCCGTTTTATTCGGAAAAACCTATTGCAGCATGAAAAAATGCAGTTGTATGATGTCTATCAACAACGCAGCACCCAGCCGCACCCCGCATAAAAATAACGAGTGGGAGAAAACGCAGTGAAAACATCCATATCAGCCATGGACGATGGCGCCGATTCGGTGCTGAAGTCCGCCATCTCGAAAGTCAAACGTCACGTCTTGCCGCTGTTCGTGATCATGTTCATCGTCAATTACATTGACCGCGTGAACATCGGCTTCGTCCGTGCCCACATGGAACACGACCTGGGCATCGGCGCTGCCGCCTACGGCCTGGGCGCCGGTCTGTTCTTCATCGGCTACGCACTGTTCGAGGTGCCCTCCAACATCCTTCTGCAGAAAGTCGGCGCTCGCCTCTGGCTGACCCGCATCATGCTGACCTGGGGCCTGGTCGCCGCAGGCATGGCGTTCATCCAGAACGAAACCCACTTCTACGTCCTGCGTTTTCTGTTGGGTGTGGCCGAAGCCGGGTTTTTCCCTGGCGTGATCTACTACTTCACTCGCTGGTTGCCCGGTGTGGAACGCGGCAAGGCCATCGCCATTTTCCTCAGTGGCTCGGCCGTTGCGTCGCTGATTTCCGGCCCGCTGTCCGGTTTGCTCCTGCAAATCACCGGCTTCGGAATGCACGGCTGGCAGTGGATGTACTTCATTGAAGGGATGTTTTCGGTCGGGCTGTGTGTGTTTGTCTGGTTCTGGCTCGATTCCAGGCCCCACGACGCGAAATGGCTGACCCGGGACGAGCAAGACGCACTGGTCCAGGCCATCGATGATGAGCAACTGGCCCGCGAAGCCGCGACGCCGATCAAACCGTCCCTGGGCAAACTGCTCAAGGATCGCCAGATCATCCTGTTCTGCCTGATCTACTTCTTTATCCAGCTGACCATCTACGCCGCCACTTTCTGGCTGCCGAGCATCATCAAAAAAATGGGCGACTTGAGCGACGTCCAGGTCGGGATGTTCAACTCGATTCCGTGGCTGCTGTCGATTGTCGGCATGTACGCCTTTGCCTCGCTGTCGGCCAAATGGAAACACCAGCAAGCATGGGTCGCCGCCGCGCTGTTGATCGCCGCCGCCGGGATGTTCATGTCCACCACCGGCGGGCCGGTCTTCGCCTTTGTCGCAATCTGCTTCGCCGCACTGGGTTTCAAATCGGCGTCATCGCTGTTCTGGCCAATTCCCCAGGCCTATCTGGATGCGCGCATCGCCGCTGGCGTCATCGCGTTGATCAACTCGGTGGGCAACCTCGGCGGGTTCGTTGCGCCCACTACCTTCGGCCTGCTGGAAGAACGCACCGGCTCCATTCAGGGCGGCCTGTACGGCCTGGCCGCGACTTCGATCATCGCCGCGATCATCGTCTTTGCCGCACGCAACACACCCAAGGCCGCTTCCATCACCACAACGGCCAAACCGGCGCCCCACCACGCCTGATGACTTTTCAAGAACACGGCTTAAAAGGATAAGAACATGACCCAACAAGAAACCGCCAAAGCCCCGATCATCACCAGCATGCAAGTTGTTCCGGTGGCTGGCCACGATGGCATGCTGCTCAACCTGAGCGGCGCCCACGGGCCGTTTTTTACCCGCAACATCGTGATCCTCAAGGACAACGCCGGCCACACCGGCGTCGGCGAAGTACCGGGTGGCGAGCGCATTCGCCAGACCCTCGAAGACGCCCGCAGCCTGGTGGTCGGCAGCCCGATCGGCACCTACCAGAAGATGCTCAATCAAGTTCGCCAGACCTTCGCCGACCGCGACGCCGGCGGTCGTGGCCTGCAGACCTTCGACCTGCGCATTACCATCCACGCCGTCACGGGGCTGGAGGCGGCGCTGCTCGATCTGCTCGGTCAGCATCTGGACGTACCCGTCGCCGCCCTGCTCGGCGAAGGCCAGCAGCGTGATGAAGTGAAAATGCTCGGCTATCTGTTTTATGTCGGCGACCGCCAGCAAACCGATCTTGCCTACCGTAGCGAGCCGGATGCCGACAATGACTGGTTCCGGGTGCGTCACGAAAAAGCCATGACCACCGACGCCGTGGTGCGCCTGGCCGAAGCAGCTCATTCGAAGTACGGCTTCAAGGATTTCAAGCTCAAGGGCGGCGTGCTCAGCGGCGATGCCGAAATCGAAGCGGTGACGGCCCTGGCAGAACGCTTCCCTGACGCACGCATCACCCTCGATCCGAATGGTGCCTGGTCCCTCAAAGAGGCCATTCGATTGTGCCGCGACCAGCACCGGGTACTGGCTTATGCCGAAGACCCCTGCGGCGCGGAAAACGGCTACTCGGGACGCGAAGTCATGGCTGAGTTCCGCCGCGCCACGGGCCTGAAGACCGCGACCAACATGATTGCCACCGATTGGCGGGAAATGGGCCACGCGATCCAGTTGCAATCGGTGGACATCCCGTTGGCGGACCCGCATTTCTGGACCCTGCAAGGCTCGGTTCGCGTGGCCCAGATGTGCCATGAATGGGGCCTGACCTGGGGCTCGCACTCCAACAACCACTTCGATATTTCCCTGGCAATGTTCACCCATGTCGCGGCGGCCGCACCGGGTGAAATCACGGCGATCGACACCCACTGGATCTGGCAGGACGGCCAGCGCCTGACCAAAGCCCCACTGCAAATCGTCGAGGGCTGCGTGCAGGTGCCGCAGAAACCGGGGCTGGGCATCGAGCTTGATATGGATCAGGTGGCCAAGGCCCATGAACTCTACAAGGGCATGGGGCTGGGTGCGCGGGATGACAGCGTGGCGATGCAGTTTCTGATTCCAGGGTGGACATTCGATAACAAGCGGCCGTGCCTGATGCGTTGATTTAGCGGGTGCATGCCCTCCAACGACCCGCCCTGCCGCCTATGGTCGGCAGGGCCCAAAAACCATTCGGAACGGAGCAATTAACCCCCTAACATGACGCGCAACTGAATCGATGACGGACGACACCCACATGGACAGACTGAAAACTTTCGCGGTTTGCGTGGCGGCGCTCGCGGCTGGCCAATGCCTCGCACAGGATCAAATGGCGACGTTGGTGAATGCCGCCGTGCGCCCGGTCATGCAAGCCCAGGGCATTCCCGGAATGGCTGTGGCGGTGACCGTCAACGGCAAGCCGCACTACTTCAACTACGGGGTAGCATCGAAAGAAAGCGCGCAACCGGTCACTGAAAACACCCTGTTCGAAATCGGCTCCCTGAGCAAAACCTTCACCGCCACCCTCGCCGCCTACGCCCAGGCCAGCGGCAAGTTGTCGCTGTCCGACAAGGCCAGCCAGGTGTGGCCCGCATTGCGCGGCAGTGCGTTCGATCACATCAGCGTGCTGCAACTGGGCACCTACACCGCAGGCGGTCTGCCCCTGCAATTCCCCGACGCAGCGGACTCGGCGGACAAGATGCTCGGCTATTTCAAACAATGGCAACCGACCTACGCCGCTGGCACCCACCGGCTGTATTCGAATCCGAGCCTCGGTTTATTCGGCTACCTCGCGGCCCAAAGCATGGGCCAGCCATTCGATGAACTGATGGACAACACGCTGCTGCCCAAACTCGGCCTCAAGCACACCTACCTCAACGTGCCCCAGGCACAAATGAACCTTTACGCCCAGGGCTACAACAAGGACGACAAGCCCGTACGCGTGGGGCCTGGCGCGTTGGACTCCGAGGCTTACGGGGTGAAAACCAGCGCCTCGGACTTGATCAGCTATGTGCAAGCGAACCTGCATCCCGCCTCGCTGGAAAAGCCATTGCAACAGGCTATCGCCCTCACCCACACCGCCTACTACCGCGTCGGCGAGATGACCCAGGGCCTGGGATGGGAGCTCTATCAGTACCCGGTCACCCTGGATCAATTGCTGGCCGGCAACTCGTCGCAGATGGCCATGGAGGCGCACAAGGTCCAGTGGCTCAACCCGCCTCAACCGCAGCAGGAAAACCTGCTGCTGAACAAAACCGGGTCGACCGGTGGCTTCGGCGCCTATGCCCTGTTTGTGCCGTCGAAAGACATTGGCATCGTGATCCTGGCAAACAAAAACTACCCGATCGCGGAACGGGTCAAGATCGCTCACCAAATATTGAGTGCGATGAGCCAGTAATCCCCACATAGCTTAGCTGTGGCGAGGGGGCCTGCTCACTCGCCACCGAGTGGGGGAAAGTCAATCATCCGGCATTTCTAGCGGCTTGGCGGGCTTGACTGGTTTGGCCGGCTTACCGGATTTTGTGCCTTTTGCGCCCTTGGCGCTTGGCTCCGGTTCGGCTGCCGGCGCTACCGTGGGTGCTGGCGTTTCCTTCTCGGCCGCCGGCAACTGATCGACAGCAGCAAAGACTTCTTTCAACTCGACGGGCCCGGACTGTTCAAGCTTCTTTTCGCCGTCCTTGCCCACCAGAATCACCTTGGTCTTGGCCCCGGCACCCAGTTTGAGTGACCGAATCAACGCTGCCGTGTCTTGTGGCCCCAGGTCTTTGCCATCACGTTGGCCCATCAGATTGAGCACCGTGTACAACACCAGGTTTCGCTCGGTGAACCCCTTTTTGTTATCCGGCTCTTCCAGCGACTTTTTCAGGCTCACCCACGTCGGGTCGACCGTACTGGGAGCGATGACAATCAGTGGCCGGGACCTGCCCTTGTCCATGTCCAGCGGTGAGTCGCCATCAGCGGCGAACAAGGGACCGGCAACTGCCAGCAGGGTAGCCAGGGTCAGTGACCTGATGAGCATGCGCATCTCCTTTTGATATCCACGCTCTAATGATTGCGCATCGCGGCGATCGTTCCGGGTGACGCTCCGCAAATGTTGTTCGCCTTGTCCAAAGCTTAGGTCAGGGCGGTCGAAGCGCAACAGGCCGGGCTAAACTCATGCCTCTTCAGGCTCCCCCGGCCAGCAGTCCTGAAGCCAGAACGTATCGAGGCGCGTCGGACTGCAGTCTTCTCGATTTAACGGGTGGTCATGGAAAGAACCGGACACGACAGTTGGGCGCTGATGAATCAATGACAACGAGGCAGCATCAGCCCTTCCTCTTGGGAATGAATCAACTGGCGCTCGCTACGCCAAACCCTTGCATTTGTTCCAGGTCGACCAGGCGTGTGGTACATCCGTTGGCTTTCAGTCGATCAGTGACAAGTTTGGGCCAGAGATTTCTGGAGCGGCGTTTGGCAACGCTGTAGGTGAGTTCCTGGATTCGAAAACAGGGGTAAAGAAGAAATGTACACACAGCCATCACTACATCAGTGCCACCCAAGTAGTTTTTTCCAGCATTTTCGTCCCTGGTCTTTTTGATGCCATCGAGGGTGTCCTTGAACCAGCCGCTCATATTGGGCTTCACGTCCAACTGGCTTTTTACAAAAGCATCCGACTCACTGTGATTTCCCTGCTCATCGAAATATGGGCCGTTGTTCATATACGAACGGATGTACTCCCAAAAGCCTTTTTGCATTTCCAGGCTTTTACCAAAGGGTGCGCCGAGGCTGACCATCAGCGCTGTTTGCGGCTCTTCAAATTTCCACACCCGAATTTCCAGCGAAGCGTTTTGCATGCCACCGATATGGGTGCCGACGAGTTGAAATTCGTTGGCTACAGCTGAGATGCCATCCCATGGGGTGTGGAACAGTTCGCCGTCGTGATCGAAATACACTTCGCGGGTGCGGCGGTTGAACAGGATGGGGAGAGGTAAGGGCCGTAATGTCTCCCACAGGAAGGGAACAAGGAAAAATGCCGCTGACATAATCAGACCAGTAGGTACTCCCTCCCATTTCCCGATAAGCATCAGCAATACGGCCAGACCTATACCGGCGACTCCACCCACTCCCCCTAATATTCCAGTCCATAACCCCCGACCCGAATCACCTCCTGATTGCAGCGCCAAATAATGTTCCGTGTGCTCATCGGTAATAAACAGCTCCATTGGCTGCTCGCCCGTGGGCTTTCCGGCTTCGAGGATAACGGTGGATGAAGCACTGCTTCGGGGTTGCTCCAATTTGCTCATTTCCACGCTCGCTCCATGGGGACGACTGCTGGTAGCGTCAGCCCTTTTGCTTGGGGATGACTCAACTGGTGCTCGCTACGCCAAATCCTTGCATTTGTTCCAGGTCGACCAGGCGTGTGACAGGGCCTTCGGCTTTCAGGCGCTCAGAGACGACTTTGGGCCACCGGTTGCGGGAGCGGCGTTTGGCAACGCTGTAGGTGAACTCTTGAATTCGGTCTTGGGGGAAGAGCATTGGCTCGAATATCAATTTTGCTACATCACTACCGGTTAGATAATTTCTCCCTCCAGCGTCTTTTTTTGCTTGTTTCAACTGCGCCAACGTTTGTTTGAAGCTGTCGCTCATTTTGAAACGAACGGCCAATTGGCTTTTTACAAAAGCATCCGACTCACTGTGATTTCCCTGCTCATCGAAATATGGGCCGTTGTTCATATACGAGCGGATGTACTCCCAAAAGCCTTTTTGCATTTCCAGGCTTTTACCAAAGGGCGCACCGAGGCTGACCATCAGCGCTGTTTGCGGTTCTTCAAATTTCCACACCCGAATTTCCAGCGAAGCGCTTTGCATGCCACCGATGTGGGTGCCGACGAGTTGAAATTCGTTGGCTACAGCTGAGATGCCATCCCATGGGGTGTGGAACAGTTCGCCGTCATGATCGAAATACACTTCGCGGGTGCGGCGGTTGAACAGGATGGGCAGCGGTAACGGACGCATGGTTTCCCATAAAAATGCGGCCATGCAGGGAGGGATACATATCCAAAGCATGATAAATAACCCGTCCGGTTCACCACTCTGTAAGAAACTGAAAAGTCCGAGCCCTATCGAAGGAATCGCTCCCATCCCCCCCACAACTCCTGACCACAATCCCCGACCCGAATCACCTCCTGATTGCAACGCCAAATAATGCTCGGTGTGCTCATCGGTAATAAACAGCTCCATTGGCTGTTCGCCCGTGGGCTTTCCGGCTTCCAGAAATACCGTGGACGGATTAGTGCTTCCTGGTTGTTCCAGTTTGTTCATATCCATGCTCGTTCCATGAGGACGACTGCTGGTAGCGTCAGCCCTTTTACTTGGGGATGACTCAACCAAGGCTCGATATGCCAACGACGAGCTCTCGTTCCAGGTCGACCAGGCGTGTGGTACATCCGTTGGCTTTCAGTCGATCAGTGACAAGTTTGGGCCAAAGATTTCTGGAGCGGCGTTTGGCAACGCTGTAGGTGAATTCCTGGATTCGAAAACAGGGGTAAAGAAGAAATGTACACACAGCCATCACTACATCAGTGCCACCCAAGTAGTTTTTTCCAGCATTTTCGTCCCTGGTCTTTTTGATGCCATCGAGGGTGTCCTTGAACCAGCCGCTCATATTGGGCTTCACGTCCAACTGGCTTTTTACAAAAGCATCCGACTCACTGTGATTTCCCTGCTCATCGAAATATGGGCCGTTGTTCATATACGAGCGGATGTACTCCCAAAAGCCTTTTTGCGTTTCCAGGCTTTTACCAAAGGGTGCACCGAGGCTGACCATCAGCGCTGTTTGCGGCTCTTCGAATTTCCACACCCGAATTTCCAGCGAAGCGCTTTGCATGCCACCGATGTGGGTGCCGACGAGTTGAAATTCGTTGGCTACAGCTGAGATGCCATCCCATGGGGTGTGGAACAGTTCGCCGTTGTGATCGAAATACACTTCGCGGGTGCGGCGGTTGAACAGGATGGGCAGTGGTAACGGACGCATGGTTTCCCATAAAAATGCGGCCATGCAGGGAGGGATACATATCCAAAGCATGATAAATAACCCGTCCGGTTCACCACTCTGTAAGAAACTGAAAAGTCCGAGCCCTATCGAAGGAATCGCTCCCATCCCCCCCACAACTCCTGACCACAATCCCCGACCCGAATCACCTCCTGATTGCAACGCCAAATAATGCTCGGTGTGCTCATCGGTAATAAACAGCTCCATTGGCTGTTCGCCCGTGGGCTTTCCGGCTTCCAGAAATACCGTGGACGGATTAGTGCTTCCTGGTTGTTCAAGTTTGTTCATATCCATGCTCGTTCCATGAGGACGACTGCTGGTAGCGTCAGCCCTTTTACTTGGGGATGACTCAACCAAGGCTCGATATGCCAACGACGAGCTCTCGTTCCAGGTCGACCAGGCGTGTGGTACATCCGTTGGCTTTCAGTCGATCAGTGACAAGTTTGGGCCAGAGATTTCTGGAGCGGCGTTTGGCAACGCTGTAGGTGAGTTCCTGGATTCGAAAACAGGGGTAAAGAAGAAATGTACACACAGCCATCACTACATCAGTGCCACCCAAGTAGTTATTTCCAGCATTTTCGTCCCTGGTCTTTTTGATGCCATCGAGGGTGTCCTTGAACCAGCCGCTCATATTGGGCTTCACGTCCAACTGGCTTTTTACAAAAGCATCCGACTCACTGTGATTTCCCTGCTCATCGAAATATGGGCCGTTGTTCATATACGAGCGGATGTACTCCCAAAAGCCTTTTTGCATCTCCAGGCTTTTACCAAAGGGTGCACCGAGGCTGACCATGAGCGCTGTTTGCGGTTCTTCAAATTTCCACACCCGAATTTCCAGCGAAGCGCTTTGCATGCCACCGATATGGGTGCCGACGAGTTGAAATTCGTTGGCTACAGCTGAGATGCCATCCCATGGGGTGTGGAACAGTTCGCCGTCGTGATCGAAATACACTTCGCGGGTGCGGCGGTTGAACAGGATGGGCAGCGGTAACGGACGCATGGTTTCCCATAAAAATGCGGCCATGCAGGGAGGGATACATATCCAAAGCATGATAAGTAACCCGTCCGGTTCACCACTCTGTAAGAAACTGAAAAGTCCGAGCCCTATCGAAGGAATCGCTCCCATCCCCCCCACAACTCCTGACCACAATCCCCGACCCGAATCACCTCCTGATTGCAACGCCAAATAATGCTCGGTGTGCTCATCGGTAATAAACAGCTCCATTGGCTGTTCGCCCGTGGGCTTTCCGGCTTCCAGAAATACCGTGGACGGATTAGTGCTTCCTGGTTGTTCCAGTTTGTTCATATCCATGCTCTTTCCACGATGGTAACTGCTGGCAGCGTCAGACCTTCTTGTGGGGAATAGATCAACTCACCCTCGATACGCCTCAAGTCTCGTACTCCATCTTCGTGGTACACACGGCGATAAGGGGTAATGCCTTTTGAAACGGGAATGCGACTTCCGCTATGTCGAGCAAAGTCTTTGCCTGTCCATTCGACCTTTTTGATCTTGTCAGGATGGTAGCCAATGGTATCGCCCCAGACTTCAATGCCCTTGAAGTGAATCATCCCCTCGGTCAGCGATACATCTTCCCCGGGCAGTTTCAACATCAGATAGGTGGAAGTGACTTGGCCCTGATAAGGGTGCATTTCCGACAATCGCCAAGCTTCAAAACTGATGGGGAAAAGAATGGGGTAGAGCCTATCCATGGACAGGCTGTAGCTGCTTGACCAGGCGTCGTCCGGGCGGATGCCGAAACGACCGCGTTTTACCCACTGCTCCAAGGGTGAGTCTGTTGTGTAGAGCCGGGCGATAACACCCGCGACAATCACTACGGTGAGGCCCAGTATTTTTATGCCTGCATGCGGCACAACGTCCATTCCCGCTGAAATGGCTGAAGCCTCGCCTAGCAATACAGCCACCTGAGCGGCAAGGTAAGCCCGAAAGAGCTTTACATAGAGCACAACGCTGGACACTTCGGCGCCGACGATTGCCAGATTCGTAACCATGGAATCAAAGTCGCCCGCCTGATACGCCTCAAATGCTTCCATGCCATAGACAATGGCATCAAGGCTGAGAACAACTGCCTGCGCTACTGCAACGGCCGCTGCAACGCCCAGCGCTCTAACAAGAAGTAGCCTCGCGGGTACTGAAGCCTTCCCGCTCTGGCTAACAGACGAAGCCCAATTAACCTCTGCCACTCGCTGAGCGACGGCAGCAACGGCTGCACCAGTGCCAAGTCCTGCTCCGACCGCTACCAAGCCACTCTTGGTCGCCTTATTATCAGTAAACGCATTCCCAGCCCAAACAAAATTCCCCCCCGCCACCAACGTCACCAAAACCTTGATCGGCGCCTTACTCAGCGCCCCTTTCAAATCAAACACACTGCTGAGATCCGCCCCCGCTGCGAGATTCACCGGCAGCGGCGGTAGTCTTGTACTGACCGGCACCAGATGCATGAACGGGATACCCGCAGCCACGCCGCTGGCCAACGAGGCGAGGTTCAAATGAGCGGGCGGGGTATGGCGAGTGCCCATCAGATCGCTGTACCACTCACCCAGTTGGCGCGACGTGACGCTCAATGTCTGGATGCGCTGATCGCTGCGGGCCAGCGCCGCCGCCATGTACAGTGGACCGGCGTTGCCGGTGGCATTGTCCGTCTGGTGCAGTTGCAGAGCGGCGACGGGGGCGACGGCCAGGAACAGTGCTTCAATACTGGCTGCCGGATTGTGCTGCTTGAGTTTGTCGGCGGCTTTGTTCAGCCCATCAGCATGAGCAAAGGCCCTGGCCAGTCTGTCGGCGCCCTCTTGCACCGCTGCCTTGTTGTCGCGCGCCAGATCGCTGAAATCCACAAGGTATTTGATTTCGCCAATGCCCAATCGTGACGTTAGCCCGAGCAACGCCCAAAGCAGCCATGGCTTGCCGGCGCTGTCGCCTTGCAGGCTTAGGGTGATGGCCTCAGCCCCGATACTGGTATTCGCCGGCCCCAGGCAGGCCGCGGCGAAATGCAGCTCCAAGGCTTCACGGGCAATCCCCTGGGTAATGTCGAAATGGCCGCAAGCCGTGTCCATGCTCGATGGGCCGCTCACTCGCTGAGTGTTGAACCACGCCACCCAAAATTGAGCCAGGCGCCGCATGTCGGCGGTGTATCGCTCGTTCTGCGCCTCTTGATCCTTCCATGTTCGCTGGAGTTCGTCGTAGCGGGTGATGGAAGGCAGTTGTGCATGCAACTGATGGTCGCTTTCGCTCAGGGACTTGAGAACACCGGCCAGCGCCCAATCGTCGGCGTGATGCTCCTGATGGCTGTCGAATGCGGTCTTGCGGGCACGGATCAGCGCGGCGAGGTCGAGCAGCACGCCCCACGCATCATCAATCATCGCGAAGGTCTGTTGTTCGCACGCGTTCATCTGCCGTTGCATTTTCAGCCAATCAGGTGCGTGCTCCGTTTCGGGTTGGGCGCTCCAACCGTAGCGTGTGGCATTGGCGTACTCGCCAATTTGCCGGGCGACGGTTTCGACCGGACCGCTGAACGGTGCCACGCCTGGGACAACACTGCGCATGATGCGCTGACGCACGGCGGCATCGGTCCTGGCTGCGACGTATTGCGGCTCGCTCCAACGCACGGGGGACCACACCAGCCCGGCAGGGTCACCGGCCCGAAGCAGCAAATGCGGTTTGACCCGGGTGTCGATGACTTTGCCCGCGCGCGGGGTTTGCGTGAGCAAAGCATTTTCGACTTGATACTCCACCAGTCGGGATGGCCTGCTTTCCCAGACGTAGAGCCAGCCGTCACGCAGCAAACGAGAGGTGTAGTTGAGGGGATGTTCCGTCAGGTCGGGATGGCGCGGCCCAAGCTCGGGGAACTGCCCATTCAGCGCAGGCAAACCATAAGCATCCGTAGTAACAGCCATTGTCGGGCCAACGGCGTAACGCAGGGGCAGAACGGCAGCGAGCAGCGGGCAAGTGCCAAAGCGGTTATTGTCGCGGGCGCTCATCGGTTTGTCTCCGGATGGGCTGGCAGACTGAGCGCCAGCAGCAGTGACTCAGACAGGGTTATTTGCGCGACCAGCCCTTTGGGCTGTGGCGCCAAATCGTGTTCCGGATGCCGGTTTTCCCAAGCGCAGACAGCCCCGTTGCCGTGTCGTAACCAGACGCTTTCGACGCCGCACCAAAAACCTTTCGGCCATTGCGCACCTGCCAGCCAGGCCCGGGTCAATGCCGGGCCATCCGCCAGACGCAACCAGAATTCCTGTCGCTGCTCATCAAAAATCCGTATCCGGCGTCGCAGCATCGGAAGCAATTGCTGAGCGTTTTTTTGCGAAGCGAGCCACACGCCATGCTGCAGATCGGCACCGCTCCACCATGCGTTATGCGCTGCACTGCCGAGTGAAGCGTTAAGCAAAAAAGGCCCGGTGGCGCTAATCGGCGCGTAAGCGGTGCCGTTGAACAGCGACTGGGGATGGTCCGCGCCGTAGTGCTCGTGCAGCCAACTCATCGCGTCCGCATAACGGCCTCCGTCGAGCAGGAGTAGCCCTTTGTGCGAGTTATCCGGGTTCATGCCTCAGCCCTCCGGGCGGCATCGCATATAGGACAAATGCCGGTATCGGCCTCGCGAAAAACGATGGCTTGTTTGAGCAGGGCTTCCATCGGAATTGGTTCAACAACCACATCTTCGGCAGCCGCCGACAACGCGGCCTGCGCCGCCACACCCGCCATCGGCACACCGCCCTCGACAATGGCCACACTGCTGAAGATCCCGCCCGAATGGATCACGAGGTGATGGCCGCCGGCCGACAGCGTCAGGCTCGCCTCGGCATCGATCACCACCTGGCTGGCGGTGACCCGCGCCTGTGGACCGGCCTGGATCACCCAGGTGCCTTCAACCGTGGTACTGCTGTTGCTGCCGACGTTGAGCAGGTCGTGGGTGCCGATGACGGTGCTGCGCATCCCGTCGGTGGTGTGCCGTTCATCCGCCTTGATCAGGCTGGTGCTGTTGGCGTCAACCTGCTCGACGCGGTTGCGGCGGATCAGGCTGTGGCTGTCATTGAGGATCAGTTGCTCGACATCGCGCTCGGCCCGCAGGTAGATTTTTTCCTGACCGGCGCGGTCTTCGATCATCAGTTCGTTGTACCCACCGGTGTGCGGCGAACTGTGGCTGCGCAGCACGGTTCGGGTCTTGTGCTCGGGCAAGGGATAAGGCGCGGACATGACCTTGTTGGCCACGCAGCCGGTGATCAGCGGTTGATCCGGATCGCCCTCCAGAAAAGTCACCACGACTTCCATGCCGATGCGCGGCAGGGTCACCGAACCGAAGTTTTCCCCGGCCCAACTCGATGAAACGCGGATCCAGCAGCTGCTGCGTTCACTGTTGAATTCGGCACGATCCCACGGGAACTCGCACTTCACCCGGCCGAACTCATCGCAGTAGATTTCTTCGTGTTCAGGCCCGGTCACCCGCGCCGTCTGGCTGACCAATGGAGCGCGGCGCGGCGGCAGCGGTGGACGGAAAACCACCTGCGCGGGGATCACGCGGAACGTGTTGCGGTAGCCTTGGGTGAAACCGTCGACGGCCTTGACGTCAGGGGTGACCGCCTCTTCGAGCACATTGGGTTGTCGGCCATCGTGGGAAACACTGAGCAACAGCCACAAGTCGTTGCACTTTTCCCGGGGGTGGTCCGTCAGGTCGAACAGATGGCCGCAACGCAGGTGTGGCTGATCGCTCTCACCCTCGCCCAGTTCATAGTCGCTGCGATGCCGCTCCAGCGCCTGACGGGCAAGGTGGTCGCCGCGCTTTTCGTTCCCCAGCAACAACGGGTAGCGATAATCCTCCAGTTCCGGGGTGGATTCGGCGCTGAAACGGCTTTCGAGCAACAGGCTCGGGCGTTTCAGGTCGTAGTCACGCCGGGTGACGGTACTGGTGCGCGTGCCGGTACGCACGCTGAAGCGGCTGACCACCGGATGCTCGGCCACCATGCCGCAGTCCTGCTGATAAGGCGTGGCCCCGAGTTTGGGCAGGAACACCTGATCATCGGTGAACACCAGCAAATGACCGTCCGCCGAGTGCTGGTGATGCCAGGCGATGCCGTCCTCGGTGCACAGGCGCTGGAGGAACGTAAAATTGTCCTCCCCGTATTGAGTGCAATACTCGCGCGACGCGCTGGTGCTGACATGGAAGGCAAAGGCATCGGCCTGAATGCCATGGCCCTTGAGCACCTGGGTGATGATCTGCGGCACGTTCATGCCCTGAAAAATCCGCTGGTCGTGACTGAACTGCAAATAGTGCAGCGCCGGTACCAGGGTCAGGTGATAGCGAGTCAGGCGTTTACCCGACTCGCCCATCAGCACATCTTCGATATGCCCATGTATGCCTTCGCCATCAAGGCCGAATTGCAGAAACGCGGGTTGGCCGAGCAAGCTTTCCAGATCGAAGTCCGGGTACTCGCTGACCAGTTCAATGTGGAGGCTGTAAAGCGTGCTGATGGCTTCAGTGCCCTTGAAGGCCAGCACCTTGAAGTCGTGACGGATAGCAGGAATCTGCAACACGAAATGCGCTGCATTGGCCGACCGGAACATACGCTTATCCTTAAGCAAAGGAGGAAAAGAGCGCGATGTCCAAACCGTCCCTGGTTCGTGCTCGCGAAAACTGGCGGGCACACTAGCAAGGCAAAAAAAAGATGAATGTAGGAAGCGTCTTTAAAGCCGGAAGGAAGCTTCCTTTACGAAAACCAGCTATTCAGTAGAAACGAAATAGCCCCTGACCATCAGGGGCTTTTTGTCGGTGCGGCATTTTAGAACACCAGTTTGTAACCGATCAGCACCAGCATCGTCGCCAGGCAAGGACGCAGCACTTCATCGGAGATGCGACCAGTCAGATGGCTGCCCAGGTAAATCCCCGGCAGCGAACCCACCAGCAAGTAACCCAGTACATGCCAGTCCATGTTGCCCATGCTCGCATGGCCAAGACCGGCGACCAGGGTCAGTGGCACGGCGTGAGCGATTTCCGTGCCGACCAGGCGGCGGGTCGGCAGCAGCGGATAGAGAATGAACAGCGCCACGGTGCCCAGCGCGCCAGCGCCGATGGAGGTCAGCGCGACCATGGTGCCGAGCACCAGGCCGGTAACGACCGTCAGGACATTCAACCGCGTACCGCTGGGGTTGTAGTTGCCGCCGGCACGCTTGTGGGCGAAATCGAGCAGGCGCTTCTTGAACAGGATCGCCAGCGCCGTGGCGAACAGGACAAAACCCAACGCCTGCTTGATGATGGCGTTCATCGCCTCGGGGGCGCTGTGCAGACTGCTGAGGAACCACAGGGTCAACGCCACTGCCGGCACACTGCCCAGCGTCAACCAGCCGGTGATGGCCCAGTCAATGTTGTCGTTCTTTTTGTGAACCAGCACGCCGCTGGATTTGGTGATGGCCGCGTACAGCAAGTCGGTGCCCACCGCCGTTGCCGGGTTGATGCCGAACCACAGCAAAATGGGCGTCATCAACGACCCGCCGCCCACGCCGGTCATGCCGACGATGAAGCCGACGACCAGCCCGGCTACGACCAACCCGATATTCACTAAATCCATCGATACGTCCACAAAGACTGCAAGGGAAATCTGGCCCGCAGCATAGCGATTTTTCTTATAACCACTTATATCGATGCGATCTATCTTTATTCCCTATATGCACTATCACCCTTGTTGGAGAGTCACCGCCGATCTATTGCACCGGCAGGAAATTCAGGAACAACAGGCTCTGGGCGTAATTGAGGCCGATGCGCCGGTAGCGCTCGTCCAGCATCTGCGTCAACAAATCCAGGCGCGCGACTATTTTGCCGAACTCCACGGCAAAACTCAGGTTGCTGCCCTCTTCCGAGATTTCGTTGGAAAACAGCATGGGTTCGCCGTTTTTGTTTTGCCGCTGACTCAGGATCCAGGTCGCAATCTCGATGTTGCGTGCAGCGTTGCTGACGAATGTCGGGTTGATAGCGTCCGTCATGTAGAACTCCAGGCGATTACCGTGGGCGGTGACCAGCATGCTGCCGACGGCATAGATGAACGCACCGACCCGGTCGCCCAGAAATTTCGGACTCATGGCAAACCGTAGCGCCGCGAGGTCCTTTTTACCGCCAAGCGTTGGCAGCGGCTGCTGCTGTTCGATGGCCATGCGCACTTGCTTGCCGGCGATGCGTGCGTCAAGGAAGCCGGATTTTTTCAGCTCGTCGGGGTTGCGCAGGTACAGCTTGCTCATCAGCAGATAGAGGCTGTCGAGGTTGTCGCGCATGGTCAGGGTGGCCATGCGGTCGACACTGGTTTGCAGAAATTCCTGGGGTTTGCCTTCGCGCAATTGAGTCCAGAGGTCGTTGCCGTCCTGGTGGCTGCATCCACTGACAAGGAACGTCGACAGGCCAACCAGCATCAGGCAATGGCGGCGGATTGAGGGGGTACGGAAAGGTAACGCTCGAGCCATGGGTTCTTGAACTTGGGCATGGGCCGGCAGAGGGGATCGCCGCAGGCTGCCCAAAAGTAGAGCCATTGATTTCGCAAAAGTGCAGTCATGCCGTCACCAATCGATCACCGGCAAGTTGCGATCTTTTGATCTAAGCGCGGAACCCGAAAGCTATGCTGAGTGCCAATAGCAATATGGCTTGGGTGTTTACAGGAGATTTGCATGCGTACTCTCGAATTGGCCGGCGTCAGCGTACCGGTCATCGGCCAGGGCACCTGGCAAATGGGCGAGGACCACTCCCGGCACACCGAGGAGGTCGCGGCGTTGCGCCTGGGGATCGAGTTGGGCATGACCCTGATCGACACCGCTGAAATGTACGCCGAGGGTGGCGCCGAGAAAGTGGTGGGCGAAGCCATCGCCGGCCGGCGCGACGAGGTGTTTCTGGTCAGCAAGGTCTACCCGCACAACGCCAGCCGCCAAGGCATTCCCCAGGCCTGCGAACGCAGTCTGCGGCGCCTGAACACCGACCATATCGATCTGTACCTGCTGCATTGGCGCGGCCAGTACCCTCTGGAGGAAACGGTCGAGGCCTTCGAGAGACTGCGCGCGGCGGGCAAGATCGTTCGCTGGGGCGTGTCCAACTTCGACGTCGATGATTTGCAGGAACTGGCCGCGCCGGCCTGCGCCACCAATCAAGTGCTCTATAACCTGGAAGGGCGCGGCATAGAATTTGATTTACTGCCCTGGTGTCAGCAGCGCAGGATGCCGGTCATGGCCTACTGCCCCATTGGCCAGGGCGGGAGCATGCTGGGCAACACCACCCTCCGGCAAGTGGCCGCCCGTCACGATGCCACGCCTGCCCAAGTGGCGCTGGCATGGCTTTTGCGCCAGGACGGGGTGATTGCCATCCCCAAGGCGGTACGGCCCGAGCATGTGCGACTCAACGCACGCGCGGCGCAGTTAGTGCTTGAACCTGGGGATCTGAAGGCGCTGGACCAAGCGTTTCGAGCGCCACAACGCAAACAGCGGTTGGCCATGGTCTGAGCCATCGCAGTCTGTCAGAGGACTTGCGCATGAGAAGCACCGATCGGCTGGACACCTTTAACCTGCAGCGCTTCATTCAGGCGCAGGACCCGGTGTTCGACCGGGCTCAGGCCGAATTGAATGCCGGCCGCAAGCGTAGCCACTGGATGTGGTTCATCTTTCCGCAGTTTGCCGGGCTGGGTGGCAGCGACATGTCCAAACGCTTCGCGATCGGTTCGCGCGAAGAAGCCCGAGCCTATCTCGAGCACCCATTGCTGGGCGCGCGGCTGCGCACGTGCACCCAAGAGGTGCTGAACATCCAGCAGCGCTCGGTGAGGGACATCTTCGGCCATCCCGATGACCTGAAATTTCATTCGTCGATGACGCTGTTCGCCCAGGTCGCACCTGATGACAGCCTGTTCCATCAAGCCCTGAATCAATACTTCCACGGCATTCTGGATGACTGGACGTTGTCGCTGATGGACTCAAAACAGGCCCAGTTGCCCACCAATCAGGGTTGAAAAATCGTCGTCGACGAACGGCAGGATCGCGTCGGCCACAGGCTGCAATTGCTTGCTGACGTAATGCTCGTAATCGATGGGCGCGCTGCGGATTTCCAGTGGTTCAGGGCCGGCGACGGTCATCACGTAACTGATCCAGCCACCGTTCTGGTACTGGCGTGGACGCCCCTGCCGGTCGTTGTAGTCATCGGCGATACGCGCTGCCCGCACATGCGGCGGCACGTTACGTTGATAATCATCGAGGGTGCGGCGCAGGCGCTTGCGGTAGATCAAGCGCTCATCGAACGCTCCGGCCAGGGTCTTGCGCACATAGTCGCGCACGTAATCCTGATAGGGCTTGCGATTGAAGATGCGCAGGTACAGCTCCTGCTGGAACTGGCGGGCCAGCGGCGACCAGTCGGTGCGCACGGTTTCCAGGCCTTTGTAGACCATCTCGTCGGTGCCATCGGCGCGCGTCACCAACCCCGCATAACGCTTCTTGCTGCCCTCCTCCGCACCGCGAATGGTCGGCATCAGGAACCGCTTGTAGTGGGTTTCGAACTGCAGTTCGAGCGCGCTCTCCAGGCCATATGCCTGCCGCACATGCTCGCGCCACCACTGGTTGACGTGATCCACCAGCGCTTCGCCGATCTGTGCCGCTTCCTGTTGGCCGTGGGCACGGCGCAGCCAGACGAAGGTGGAATCGGTATCACCGTAAATCACCGTATGGCCCTGGTCTTCGATCAACTGACGGGTGCGCAGCATGATCTCGTGCCCGCGCAGGGTGATGGACGACGCCAGGCGTGTATCAAAAAACCGGCAACCGCTGGAACCGAGCACCCCGTAGAAGGCGTTCATGATGATCTTCAGTGCCTGGGACAGCGGCGCGTTGTGCTCGCGCTTGGCGGTTTCCCGGCCTTCGGCGACCCGGGCCACGATGGCGGGCAGGCAATGCCGGGTTCTGGAAAAACGTGCCCCCCGGAAACCGGGCACCGACTCGCTGTCCTCGGGATGCTTGAGCCCTTCGATCAAGCCCACCGGGTCGATGAGGAACGTGCGGATGATCGAGGGGTAAAGGCTTTTGTAGTCGAACACCAGCACCGACTCGTACAGGCCCGGTTGCGAGTCCATGACAAACCCGCCGGGGCTGGCTTGCGGCGGGCGCCCACCGAGGTTTGGCGCGACGAAGCCCTGGCGGTGCATCAACGGCATGTAGAGGTGGGTGAACGCCGCCACTGAGCCGCCCATGCGATCCACCGGCAACCCGGTGACACTGGCCCGTTCCAGTAAAAAGGTCAGCAGTTGGGTGTGGGCGAAAATTCGGGTGACCAACTCGCAGTCCTTGAGGTTGTACCTGGCCAGGGCCGGTTTGTCCTCGGCGAACATGCGATTGATTTCGTCCATGCGCTGGTAGGGGTTGTCGATCGACTTGCCCTCGCCCAGCAAGGTTTGCGCGACGTTTTCCAGACTGAACGACGGAAAACTCCAAGTCGCCGAACGCAGCGCCTCGATGCCGTCGATGATCAGCCGGCCGGCAGCGGAAGCAAAATAATGGTTGCCGTTGCCGTGTTCACGCCACTGCATCTCTTCGCCGCCACGCCCCAGCTTCAGCGGCACGCCCAGTTGCCTGGCGTGTTTATGCAACACCCGCAGATCGAACTGCACGACGTTCCAGCCAATGATCGCGTCGGGATCGTGCCGGGCGAACCAGTCATTGAGCTTTTTCAGCAACAGGGTGCGCGAGTCGCAGTATTCGAGCTCGAAATCCACCTCGCCGGGTTCGCCATTGGGCGGGCCGAGCATGTACACCTGCCGCTCGCCGCAGCCCTCCAGGGCGATGGAGTACAACTCGCCCTGGGCAGTGGTTTCGATGTCCAGGGACGCCAGCTTGAGGCTTGGCCGGTAGTGCGGATCGGGTTTCATCTGTGCGTCGAACAACAGGCCCTCGCCATCCGGCGTACCGCCAAAGCGCACAGGGGCGGTGATGAACCGCTCCATCATGTAGCGTTCCGGCGGGCGTACGTCAGCTTCATACACTTCAACCCCGGCCCTGCGCAGGGCCGTTTCCAGGCGCATCAATTGCCCGTGCTGCGAGCAATACAACCCGAGCACCGGACGGTGCTCGAAATCCCGCAAGGCCAATTCCCGCAGTTCGACATTTTTTTCGTCGTGCAGCAGTGCCTCGGCCTGCTCGCGCTGGCTGGCCGGAATAAACGCCACCGATGGCTGATGAGGCAGGCGAATGCGCCGGGGACCGCTGTCGGTCGCCAGCCAGAACTCGACTTGCGTACCGGTCGGTGTATCGCGCCAATGCCGGGTCAGGACAAAGCCCTGCGGTAAATCCACCACTGAAAACCTCAACATTGATTCAGGGTGGTGATTCTACGCCACCACGGACCTGTGGGAGTGAGCTTGCTCGCGATGGCGGCCTGACATTCAACATGGATGTCGACTGATTTGACCTCATCGCGGGCAAGCCCGCTCCCACAGGTATTTTGCCGGGCAGGAATCCGGGGATTACCGAAGAAAAACCACCAAATGACGTTTTTTGCCGTTTATCTGCCGCTTTCTCTCTTGCCCTGCGCGCCGGCGTCTACGATTCTTCAATAACAACGACAACACCCGAGAAACCGCCATGAAAACCGTCGCGCAACTACTCAAGTTGAAAGATCAGAAGAATCAGGAAGTGCACCAGATCAAACCTGGTCATATGGTGCTGGAAGCGCTGATGAAGATGGCAGAGAAAAACGTCGGCGCCTTGCTGGTGGTGGAGAATGATGAAGTGCTGGGCATCATCAGTGAGCGTGACTACGCGCGTAAACTGGTGCTGCACGGGCGCTCTTCGGTGGGTACGCCGGTACGCGACATCATGGTTTCACCGGTGATTACCGTGGACACCCATCAAACCGTCGATACCTGCCTGGGCATCATGTCCGACAAACGCCTGCGCCACTTGCCGGTGGTGGAGGACGGCAAACTGATCGGTTTGCTGTCGATTGGCGACCTGGTCAAGGAGGCCATCGCGGAACAGGCGGAACTGATTCGTCAGCTGGAACAGTACATTCGCGGGGAATAACTCAAACACACCACCCATCCCCTGCGGGAGCGAGCTTGCTCGCTCCCGCTTTTGTTTTGCAGTGCTCAGGCCGGCCAATGCCGGGCGAACACCGGCGCCAGCGTCGGGTGTCGGTCGATGCGTTCCAGCCAGGCGTAAAACCCCGGCCGGGCCGTGCGCAAATGTTCCCGGCTGCCTGACCATCGACTGACCACCGCCGCCAGCACATCCAGCGCTCCCGGTGTCTCGTCTCCCAGATACAGCTCGCCGGAAAACTGATCGGCAAACACCTCCCAACTCCAATGCAACCGTGCACGGGTGCCCGCCATCAGGTTTTGCCGAGACGATTCATCTGCCTCGGCCAACCAGCGCTCGGGGTAATCGATGATGCCGATGGCCGCATAGCAATTGCTGACGATGTACGCCAGACCACGGATGGCCTGATCACGATCGGCCGGGTTGTCCGGCAACAGATTCGACTCGGGAAACGTCAGCCCGAGGTGAATCAGGATCGCCGCGCTTTCGGTGAGGACGCTGCCGTCGGGCAATTGCAGGGTCGGAATCTGCTTGAGCGGGTTGAGCTTCTCCAACGCGAGGGCGGCCTGCGAAGACGACTCGACGTCAATGAAACGATAAGGGATCTCACACAGTTCCAGTGCCGCCTCGATGGCGGCTGCGCCCGAATTCTGATGACCGTAGAGCTGATACATAAACACCTCCTTGCGACGCTATCCAGTGTAGAAGCCGCTCTTGACCGCGCAGGAGCCATCCGACGACTGCATCATCACGCCCGCCAGGGGTATGCCGCTGGCCCTATCAATCCCGTCGATGTTCACCATCATGCCAATGAAGTTCTCATAAAAATTGCGCGGCGTAACATCTGCTCCATACCCACCCAATAAGACCCGGAGCACACCACCATGAAACGCCAGACTCTTCTCAGCATCGCTTTCTCGGTTTTTGCAGTAAACGCTTTCGCCGCTACCTCTGCTCAACCTGTCGTCGCCGAAGGCGGCTCGGATCGCTTGATTGAAAGTCGCGTGGCGGAAGGTGGCTCCGATCGCCTGATCCAGAATCGGGTGGCTGCTGATGGCTCCGACCGCCTGCAAGGCAACACCGTTGCTGCCGATGGCTCGGATCGCCTGCAAGGCAACACCGTTGCCGCCGATGGCTCGGATCGCCTGCAAGGCAACACCGTCGCCGCCGATGGCTCGGATCGCCTGCAAGGCAACACCGTTGCTGCCGATGGCTCGGATCGTCTGCAAGGCAATACCGTCGCCGCCGATGGCTCGGATCGTCTGCAAGGCAACACCGTTGCTGCCGATGGCTCGGATCGTCTGCAAGGCAACACCGTCGCTGCCGATGGTTCCGATCGTCTGAACAGCAACCACATCGCTTGAATGAATGGCTTTACCGCAGTCCTCGACAAAAAAACCGGCCTGATCAGTCGGTTTTTTTATGCCTGGGATAATGCGTAAAACCGCCTGCGATCGTTTGTTCTTCAACCCGCCCGCGCCATACAGCGTTGATAACGCTCATCAACCCGCTTGGCAAACCAGGCCGTGGTCAGTTTGCGAGTGATTTTCGGGCTCTGCAGGACAATTCCCGGCAACACTTGCCGAGGCAATGGCCGGCCTTCGGCACGGTCCGCCAGCGCGAAGACCCGCTGATACAACGAGCTGTTCTCGAACGCCAGGCTCTTGCCCTCTTCCAGTTGATCCCTGATCGTCGTATTGCGCATGCCCAGTTGCTTGCCGAGGCTGCGCACGGCCACTTCGGTGCTGCCGGGCATGATCGAACCGTAATTGACCAAATCGCCATCCAGCGCCAGCGCAATGCCCGAGGCACGGCTCACGGCGTTCTGGAACGCGGCATTGCGACTGGCATACCAACCGGCGTTGAAATCGGCGAAGCGATAGAGCGGTTGCGGGTAGTTCACCGGGTATCCGAGCAAATGGGCGATACCGAAGTACATGCCGCCGCGCCGAGTGAAGACTTCATGGCGGATCGACCCGTCCACCGGGTAGGGATAGGCCTTGGCATGCTGCTCGGCAAATTCGATGCTGACCTGCATCGGCCCGCCGGTGTGTACCGGGTTGAGGCCGCCAAACAGACTTTTCCCCATGGGCACCATGCCAATGAAGTCATCGAAAATCGCGCTCAGTTCTTTTTCGCTACGCGCCGCATTGAGGCGCTCGCTGTAACTTTTGCCATTGGGCGAGCGTACCTGCAGCGCCGCACTGACCAACAGGCCGGGGATGTGGGCCTTGGCCGCTCGGCGATCGATCTCGTCGCGAGCGATTTTGCCCAGGCCAGGCACACTCGGGTCTGCCTGAAAGGTCGACTCTTGCTCAGTGACAGCCAGCACCGAGCACAGGTTTTGCGTGGTCGTCTCGATGTTCTGCGCGGCAAACGCCGCCTGGATGTCCGTGGCCCAACCCTGGCGGTCGCCGGTTTTGGCCGGCAACAGTCGCATGATGTCGACCTTGACCTCGGCGGGTGTACGCGCCGGCGCCTGCTGCGTGCGTTGACTGCCGCAACCGGCCAGCACCAGCAATGCGACGATGCTCATGATCAATCGATGGGCTTGCATGCTGCTCCAGAAAATCCGTTATGCCGGGCTAACCATACGATCAATGGCCTGTCTGAGGCTATGACCTTGAGCAATGGCCTTCTCCGTTGGGCAGCCAGCCTGGCCGCCCGCCACGGCTGAACCATACTTGCTCCACACCGCGAGGAGGACAGGCTCATGCACCGAAGCGATGTGTTAATCATCGGCGCCGGCCCGACCGGGCTGGTACTGGCACTCTGGCTAAGCACACAGGGCGTCCGCGTGCGGATCGTCGACAAGACGTCGGCGCCCGGCACCACCTCGCGGGCGCTGGCCGTGCAGGCACGTACGCTGGAGCTGTACCGCCAACTCGACCTCAGTGCCAGTGTCGTGCAGAAGGGCCATTGCGTGGAGGCCGCCAATTTCTGGGTCAAGGGTGAACCCGTGGCACGCTTGCCGCTGACCCACATCGGCGAGGGCCTGACACCTTACGCCTTCCTCCAAATATTCCCCCAGGACGAACACGAACGGCTGCTGATCAAACGCCTCGAATCCTTTGGCATCACGGTGGAGCGCGACACCGAGCTTGAGGCTTTCGAGGAAACCGTTGACGGCATCAACGCCACGTTGCGTCTGCCCGATGGTCAGCAGGAAACCTGCCAGGCCTGTTACCTGGCCGGTTGCGACGGTGCCCGTTCAGTCGTGCGCAAGGCCCTGGACACCGGATTTCCCGGCGGGACCTACCAGCAGATTTTCTATGTGGCCGATGTGCAGGCCAGCGGCCCGACGTTCAACGGCGAACTGCACGTGGACCTCGATGAGGCGGACTTTCTCGCGGTGTTCCCACTGGCAGGAAGCGGTCGCGCACGCCTGATCGGCACCGTTCGCGATGAGCGCGCCGAGCGTGCTGAAACGCTGCGATTCGAAGACGTCAGCAGCCGGGCCATCGAGCATCTGAAGGTGCAGATCGAACAGGTGAACTGGTTTTCGACCTACCGCGTGCATCATCGGGTGGCCGATCACTTCCGCACCGGACGCGCATTCTTGTTGGGCGACGCCGCCCATGTGCACAGCCCCGCCGGTGGCCAGGGCATGAACACCGGGATTGGCGATGCCATCAACCTGGCCTGGAAACTCGCCGCCGTATTGAGCGGCGGCGCCGAGGCCAAACTGCTTGATACTTACGAAACCGAGCGCATTGCGTTCGCCCGAAAATTGGTGGCGACCACCGACCGGGTGTTCAGCTTCGTCACCGCTGAAGGCCCCATGGCCGACCTGCTGCGCACACGCCTGGCGCCCTTACTGATTCCGAAAATGGCCTCGTTCGAGAGATCCCGTGAATTCCTGTTTCGCACGGTGTCGCAGATCACCTTGAACTACCGCGGCATGCCTTTGAGCACAGGCGTCGCCGGGCAGGTCCATGGTGGCGACCGCCTGCCCTGGGCACACGACGGCGAGGGGGACAATTTCGAACCGCTCAAATGCCCGAACTGGCAGGTGCATGTGTATGGCGACACCAGCGACGAAATGATCGCCTGGTGCATCGAGCATCATTTGCCGCTGCATGTGTTCGACTGGCGGCCGGCGTTTGAAACGGCAGGCCTGGGGCGTAACGGGTTTTACCTGTTACGGCCGGATACCTATGTGGCGATTGCCGAAACCTGTTCGGATCCCAAGGTGATCGAGCGGTACTTCCGGGATCACGGGATCCGGCCGTTCATTGGTTGAACCCGAAACACTCCCGGCTCCTGCGGGGGGCCGGGTGAGTTTCAGATCCCGGCCAATGCCAGGTCCATCGCGAAGTACGTGAAGATCAGATCGGCCCCCGCCCGCTTGATCGCACCAAGACTCTCGCGCACCACGCGGTCTTCATCAATCGCCCCGGCTTGCGCGCCGAACTTGATCATCGCGTACTCGCCGCTCACTTGATACGCCGCCAGCGGCAAACGCGAAACCTCACGAATATCGCGAATGATGTCCAGGTACGCACCGGCCGGCTTGACCATCAGCGCGTCGGCGCCCTCCTGCTCGTCGAGCAGTGATTCGCGCACCGCTTCACGGCGATTCATCGGGTTCATTTGATAGCTTTTACGGTCGCCCTTGAGTGCGCTGCCGCCGGCTTCGCGGAACGGTCCGTACAGCGCCGAGGCGAATTTGGTCGAATAGGCCATGATCGCCGTCTGACTGAAACCGGCCTCGTCGAGTGCCCGGCGAATGGCCTGGACCTGACCGTCCATCGCTGCCGACGGTGCAATCACATCGGCACCGGCACGGGCCGCCGCCACGGCTTGTTTGCCGAGGTTGATCAGGGTCTGGTCGTTATCGACTTCGTGATTGTGCAGAACACCGCAGTGGCCGTGGTCGGTGTACTCACAGAAACAGGTGTCGGACATGACGATCATTTCCGGCACGGCGTCCTTGGCGATGCGCGACATGCGCGACACCAGACCGTCGTCGCGCCAGGTGTCGCTGCCGCTGCTGTCCAGGTGATGTGACACGCCAAAGGTCATCACCGACTTGATCCCGGCCCGGGCATAACGCTCGATCTCGCCGGCCAGTTTCGATTCGGGAATGCGCATCACACCGGGCATGCTTTTGATCGGTACAAAGTCATCGATCTCTTCTTCGACGAAAATCGGCAGCACCAGGTCGTTGAGGCTGAATTCGGTTTCCTGGAACAGACTGCGCAGGCTCGCATTGCGGCGCAGACGGCGTGGGCGAGCTTCGGGGAACTGACTGGACATGGGCATTCCTGGAAATCGGAGGGCAAGACGAAAGTCGTAAGGGGGCAAAGCTTATGCCCTGCGGGGTGCAGGGCACAAACACCCAACGCTCAAGAATGCGTTACTGCAATGGCAACAATCCTTGGGCAAACACCCGCCCCGCCCTGTGGGAGCGAACTTGCTCGCGCCTACAGGGGGATTGCGGAAATCAGTTGGCGATGGGTTTTGGAATTTCCAGCCCGCGCTTGACCGCCGGCCGCGCCAGGAATTTTTCCAGCACGCGGGTGACGTTGGGGAAGTTCTGGATGCCGACCAGATCGCCAGCCTCATAGAAACCGATCAGGTTGCGCACCCAGGGAAAGGTCGCGATATCGGCAATGGTGTAGCGCTCGCCCATGATCCAGTCACGACCTTCAAGGCGTTTGTCGAGGACGCCGAGCAGGCGTTTGCTTTCTTCGACATAGCGGTCACGGGGACGCTTGTCTTCGTAGTCCTTGCCGGCGAATTTATTGAAGAAGCCGAGTTGGCCGAACATCGGCCCGATGCCGCCCATCTGGAACATCAGCCACTGAATGGTCTCGTAGCGCGCAGCCCCTTCCCGGGCCAGCAATTGTCCACTCTTGTCAGCCAGATAAATCAGGATCGCACCTGACTCGAACAACGGCAACGGCTGGTCTTCGGGGCCGTTAGGATCGAGGATGGCCGGGATCTTGTTGTTGGGGCTTAACGACAGGAATTCGGGGGACATTTGATCGTTGGTGTCAAACCCGACGCGGTGCGGCTCGTAAGGCAAGCCGATCTCTTCGAGCATGATCGAAACCTTGACGCCGTTGGGGGTCGGCAAGGAGTACAGCTGAATCCACTCCGGGTACCGTGCAGGCCATTTTTGGGTGATGGGAAACGCAGACAAATCGGTCATGGGAAGGATCCACGAGAAAATTGAAAGTAGTGATATTAATGCAGGCGTTACGCTGTCGTTATCAATATCACTGATGTTGAAGATCAAGGAATTGCAGCCTTGGTCAGCCCCATAACCTGTACCGTATCCATAATTCAGCAACATCCTGTCGATAACCTTCGCTCCTGTCCGTTCACGGTTGCCGGTAGATTGCTGTGCACTCCGCCGGAATCGAACCAAATGGGCATCAACGGACTCTGAGCAATGCCCTTGTTGAAACGGACCGGCTCGACGACATGGAAAACACCCGACGCAGGAAATTCGTGGTGTAGAGGTTTGTCAGCCTTAACCGAATGCGCTGAAGAATCCTTTATTCCATGAAGAACTTTCTGAAACTCTCCCATCGCTTCAAACACCGCGCGTATCTATTCCTGCCCGCCCTGCTGGCGACCAGCGCGTTGTTTCTATCCCTGGAGTCTGGCGAAAGCCGTGCCCAACCGGCAGATGGTACCCAGACGCTGGTGTTCCTGCGTCATGCGGAAAAACCTGCCGGGGGCCTGGGCCAGCTCAATTGCCAGGGCTTGAACCGTGCGATCGAACTGGCCACCTTGCTTCCGGAAAAGTTCGGCAAGGCCAACTACGTGTTTGCCGCCAACCCGACGCGCAATGTCGAGGAAGGTGAATTGAACAATTCCTACAGCTACATCCGCCCATTGATGACCATCAGTCCCAGCGCGATCAAGCTCGGCTTGCCGGTCAACATCAATTTCTCGGCCAATGACACCAGCGACCTGGCCGATGAACTGCTCCAGGACAAGTATCACAACTCGGTCATCTACACCGCGTGGTCCCACGGCTACCTGCCGGAGTTGATCAACAAGGTCGCCGGGGAAGCGGTCGGCAAGAAACAGAAGATCACCGAAGATTGGGAGTCCAGCGACTATGACTCGCTCTTTGTGCTGACCCTGACCTGGCATAACGGCAAGGCCAGCCTGCAAAGCCACAGCTACAAGCAAGGGCTGGATAACGGGCCGCAGACCTGCCCGACCTGAGTTGAGCAGGGCCTGATCGGGCCTTTTGTGTACGCCACGGCCCCTGTGGGAGCGGGCTTGCCCGCGATGAGGCCGGCAAGACCACCGTCACCCTCGCTGACTACCGCGCTCGCGCAAATACCCCAATACCGCTTCACGATTCCCGGCAAACTCGATCCGCGCGCCCTTCTTTTCACGCTGAAAGGCATACATCGGATCGTAATACTCGGTCAGCAACCCCTCGATCCAGCCCCGGTGCAGATCCATCGAGCCGCTGCGACCCTGCTCCGCCAAGGCATCTTCCATCAGAATCAGCATCCGTCGATGGCGCTCGCCGCCCAGGCGCTTGTGCACGTTATTCAAACTCTCCAGCATCCGCTCGGAAAACAGCGCAAAACCTTCCTCGCCGCGCACCCGGATGAACTCTGCACACAGGTCCACCACGTAATCGCGCAGGATTCGCTCGACCCGGCCCTCCAGGCTGTCCTCGAGCCAGACCATCGGAAACTGCTGCATGCCCTGATAAAGCGGCAAAGGCAGTGCGCAACTGCCGATCGCGCGGCTCTCGTCTTCCAGCACGAATTGCTCGAGGCCCGCGGCGCGCTTCTTCAGCACATCCACCGCCAGGCGGTTTTCGAAATCGATATTGCAAGGTTGCCCCGTGGCGCGCTTGCCGAAACTGGAACCGCGATGATTGGCGTGCCCTTCAAGGTCCAGCCCATTGCTCAGTTGCAGGAGTACTTCGGTCTTGCCGGTGCCCGTCATGCCCCCCAACAACACGAAATCGCACTGGGCCACCGCTTGATCAAGGGTATCGAGCAGAAAACTGCGCATGGCCTTGTAGCCACCCGCGACTCGCGGGTAGTCGATACCCGCCTCGTCCCTGAGCCATTGCTGCACGATCTGCGAGCGCAACCCGCCGCGAAAACAGTACAAAAGCCCATCAGGATGAGCCCGGGCAAAGTCGGCCCAGGCCTGGATGCGCTCGGCCTTGATTGCGCCGGACACCAGTTGATGGCCCAGTTCGATGGCGGCTTGTTGACCCTGTTGCTTATAGCAAGTGCCAACCCGTTGCCGCTCGTGATCGTCCATCAGCGGCAAATTGACCACACCGGGAAACGAGCCCTTGAGAAACTCGACTGGCGCACGGGCATCCATCAGCGGCCGGTCGTTGAGGAAAATATCGCGGTAATCGGTGCAGTCGGCGAACATCAGGAGACCTCGACTGCATGGCTCTGTCGCTCGACCAATTCACCGATGGGCGCAAGGTTCAGGCCCATTTGCGCAGCGGTCGCCAGAAAAGTGTCATTACCCTCGGGCGTCACGGCGATCAACAGGCCTCCGCTGGTCTGCGGGTCGCATAACACATTTTTGTGCAACGCCTGCAATCGCCCCAGTTTGCTGGCGTAGCTGTCGTAGTTACGCAAGGTCCCACCGGGAATGCAGCCCTGCTCAAGGTAATACTCGACACCCGGCAGACGCGGCACGCGGTCATATTCGATAAGGGCGGTCAACTGGCTGCCGTCGGCCATTTCCACCAGATGCCCCAATAGACCAAAACCGGTGACGTCGGTCATCGCGGTCACCCCGTCCAGCTTGCCAAAACGGCTGCCGGGCTTGTTCAGGGTGCACATCCAGTCCCGGGCCAGGCCAATGTCGGCATTGCGCAACTTGCCTTTCTTTTCGGCGGTGGTGAGGATGCCGATGCCCAAGGGCTTGGTGAGGTAAAGCAGGCAACCGGCCGTCGCCGTGTCGTTGCGCTTCATGTGACGCTTTTCCACCAGCCCGGTGACGGCCAGGCCAAAGATCGGCTCCGGTGCGTCGATGGAATGCCCGCCAGCCAACGGAATACCTGCTTCATCGCACACCGAACGGCCACCGCGAATCACTTCCCGGGCAATTTCCGGCGCCAGCACATTGACCGGCCAGCCCAGAATGGCGATGGCCATCAACGGGTCGCCACCCATGGCGTAGATATCACTGATGGCATTGGTGGCGGCGATGCGGCCGAAATCGAAGGGATCGTCGACGATCGGCATGAAAAAATCGGTGGTCGATACCACACCGCGCTCTTCGTCGATGGCATAGACCGCCGCATCATCGCGCGAAGCGTTGCCGACCCAGAGCCTGGGGTCCAGATTCTGCGCCCCGCTGCCGGCGAGAATCACTTCCAGCACCTGGGGAGAAATCTTGCAACCGCATCCAGCGCCGTGGCTGTACTGGGTCAGGCGAATCGGCTCGCTCATGGGGGCACCTCGCAGGATAAGTGCCGTCGATTCTAGCAGAGCACCCTTCTGGCAGTGCATTGCACCGCCGCAGCCCCGGAGGGAGCGAGCCCGCTCCCGCATGGGTCAGTGTTACGGCAACAGGATCACCTTGTCACCGCCGCCTTGGTTGACCTCTGCATAACGTTCCAGACCTTCTGCCAATGGCGACTCGAACAGCCCCTGGGGCAACGGTAACAAGTCCTGATCGAAGAATTGACCGAACTGATCCAGCATCGCCGCGCAGGCTTGTACGCCGTAGAGCAACGAGTTGATACCTACCACCGAACCGCCCTTGCGATACAGCGCCAGGGCCGGTAGCTGCACCATGCCATCCACCGGTGCGGCAATGATGGCAATACGGCCGAAGGTGGCCAATGCCGCAACAGACGCCGGCAACCAGAAGCCGGTGGTGTCGAAAATCACGTCGGCGCCGCCCTTGAAGACGGCATTCACCTGAGCGCCCAGGTCCTCGGGCTTGTCCAGTTGCAGCGTCTGAAAACCCTGGTCCTGCAGCTCCTTGACCTGCTCGGGCCGCCGCGCTGCCGCCAACACTTGGGCGCCACGCACCTTGGCCAATGCCAGCGCGGCACTGCCCACCGCGCCGCCGCCGATCACCAGCAAGCGGGTTTCGGCGGTCACCAGGCTGCGCTCCAGTGCATCCCATGCCGTGGTGTAGGGCACACCCAGGCTGGCGGCCTGGGCAAAGCTCAAATGCGTGGGCTTGAGGGCAACGCCATTGGCCGGCAGTTTGACGAATTGCGCATGGGAGCCATCGGCGAAAAACCCCAGTTCGCGACCAGTACCCCAGACCTGTTGACCGACCAGCGCCTGTGGGCCTTCAACGACGATGCCGGCAAAGTCGCGACCGGGTATGCGCGGCAACGTGGTGTAGGGAAAACGTCCCAGCACATTCTTCACATCGCTGGGGTTGAGCCCGGCCGCCTTGATTTCGACCAGCACTTCATCGGCGCCGGGAACGGGCGTCGCAACCTCGACGTAGCGCAGGGCCGAGAGGTCGCCGGTTTTGTCGAACTGTAATGCTTTCATAAGGGGGTTCCATCGAATGATCAGAAGGGTTTCAGGAGATCCAGCCGGCCACCAGCTCGCGGCCCATCGGCCAGAGCTTTTCACCGGCCAGCATGCCGAGCAGGCCTACCAGTGCGATCGCCGGTGGTGCGGGGGAACGAAAATCCAGGGCGCCGTAGAGCAGACCGACACCCAGGCCGATCGCCAGTGAAATGAGGTAGTTCATGACAGACTCCGTGGGCCATTGGGATATGCCCGAAAGTCTAGTGCGCAGTGCCAACGAGTACCGGCCAAGTGCTTCTGAATTTCGGCCAAACCCTGGCCCTGAAAACGTCAGCCCGGATGCTGACTGGCCGAAAACTGCGACGGCGCGACACCCAGTTCCCGACGGAACATGTCGCTGAAGCTGCTGGGCGAATAACCCAGTTCACGGGCGATGGCACTGACCGGCACCCCCTGAATCAACTCGGCCACCGCCGTCGCCAGTTGCACCTGTCGCCGCCATTCGGCAAAGCCCATGCCCAGGCCGTCCTTGAACAACCGCGCCAGGGTCCGCACGCTGGCGCCGGCGTTTTCCGCGTGTTGCTCGAAAGCGATGTCCAGCGACGGCGCGGCCATGACGGCCTGGCACAGGTTCATCAGTCGCCGGTCAGAATCATCCGGAAGCGGGATCTTCAGCAGTGAGCGCCGGGCCCGCTTGAGCTCCAGCAGCGCCAGCCCCACCAGTGCTTCGTAATACTCGGGCGCACCGTCGTCGCCCTGCTCCACCAGGCCGACGATCAGCTCGCGCAACAACCCGCCGACTTCGATGACCTGGACACTGGCATCGAGTGTTGCCGCCAGCGACGGACGCAGGTAGATGTTGCGCATCTGCAGGTCCGAGACCACGCGAATCCCATGGGGCACGCCGGGCGGCAGCCAGACCGCCCGTTGCGGCGGCACCACCAGTGCCTCGTGGGGCGTCTCGACCCACATCACGCCACTCATCGCATACAGCAACTGCCCCCAGACATGCTCATGCGGCTCGATGAACAACCCGCGCGGATAAGTGCGCGCCAGCGGTTGCACGGGGACATCGGTGTCACTCAAATCCGGCGGTGCGGCAAGGGCCATGGGCAGCAATCATTGGGGTTGGGAAAGGCTCAATGGTAACGAGGCCTTGAATTTGCCGCCAGCGGCTGCCACCGTCCGCCAATCCAAGTGAATTTTCCGTTCGGCCCGTGATCCGTTTATGTACCACAGGGAGGAATACGGGCTATATGAACAATGCAAAACTCTTCGTCATTGAATACACCCTTCATGGCGTCCCCAAATCGTTCATTATCCGTCTGGACAAAATGGACAACGCAGAAGCCTGGCATTGGGCGAGCTGCGACGCGGGAGTCGGCCGGATACCGCGCTTTGGCCGGGAAAAGGTGCAAAAGACCAGCAAGCCGATGGCAGAGAAATTCGGCGTGGAAAACGTCAAGTGGCGGCCGGCTAACTGATACCCGGCACGCGACAGGATTAGAGGGGGCCAAGTACATGACACTCATCAGCAGCCCTGCGCATCTCGACTATGGTCTGGATACGCTGTTTGGCCGCATCACCAAAAGCGCCGAGTGCCGGGTTGGCCTGGAACAGGTCATGAACGACCCGACCTGCTTCGCGATTCGCGTTCCGCCGCCGCTGCCGGAAGATCTCGAGCGGGCCAGGACTGTCGTGCTCAGGGTCGAAGGACGCCGCCTGTCGGGCACCGTCCGACACACCGAACGCCTCGACGATGACAGCCTGAAACTGGACGTGGAGCCCGACTAGGCTCCACTTTCAACGTAAACGAACTATTTGGCGTGGGCGCACTTGCAACCCTTGCTGGAACATTCTTCACCGTGCTCGTGGTGCTTGGCGCAGGCCTCGCAGCAATAGTGCTTGCCGTGGCGCGCAATCGGATGCGCGCCCAGCTTGCACGAACATTTCGGGCAATCGCAGATACTGTCACTGTTGATCATGAGCCTGACTCCTGAGGTAGTGGTCGTCGGGGCGATAAGAACAACCCGTGTTACCAGTGTAGGAGTTGGTTAAGGCGAACACGTGCAATCGCGAGAGATTGGTTGGCTATGAGGCCGCCTTCGCGCTATTTCGAAGTGCGGCAGGCCGGGCAAGATCCACTTCATTCGCTAGCGCCCCTGTAGGAGCGAGCCCGCTCGCGATGGTCGTCAACGAAAACGCGGGGAGTCTGGTACCCCGCGCTGTCCTCAAGTCCATCGCGAGCAGGCTCGCTCCTACGGAAAAGCAAGTCGGCATACACCCACCCGCTCCTCACCACTCATCAGGCCGAGCGTTAGCTCGCCTGCAGCTTTTGATCTACCCGCCCCTTCGGGAGGCTGAGTGGAGGTGTGCATCCGGGGAGTGGCGCGCAGCGCCGTTCGACGCAGTCGAACACGCTGCATGTAGGTTGAAGCGAAGCCAACCGGAGGGCAGTGTCCCCGGATGGATACCGCAGCGAAGGAACGCCGAGCCCCAGCGAGGGGCCGGACGCTCGGGGCGAGCCTTTTTTTGCTTATCTTTTTTTTGGCGTTTGAAAAAAAAGTAAGTCGCCGTAAGGGCGAAACCGCCAGCCGCCGTTACCGCAGCAACGGATATGTCCCCAACCAACCCAAAACCTGGTCGGCCCAGAGGCCGCCAAGGTCACCCCTGACACCGCACACTACTGCGATACATGAACACCAGGGCCAACCCCAAAAGCCCCATCGCCAGCACCCGACTCCCGGACAACTCGATCGCCGGATTCCCCAGCCAACCGAAATTATCAATCAGCATCCCCATCCCCAACTGCCCGACAATCACCGCCACCGTCGCCACCGCAGTCCCCACCCGTGGCACCGCGCCCACCATCACCATCATGTAGACGACACCGAACAACGCACCGCTCAGCTGCCATTTCGGCACGTCCAGCAAACTCACCGCATGCGCTGGCTCAAAAAACAGGATCAGCAACCCGGTACTCACCGCCCCCACCACGAACGTCAGCAAACTGCTGCGCAACACCCCGACCGTTTCGCCAAGTCGACCATTAATAGCCGCTTGCACACTCAACACCGCACCGGCGGCCACGACCACCGCCAACAAAATAATCAGATTCATCATCAACCCCGGGCGATCAGAACAAGTGCCGCCACAATCAGCAGCAAGGCCAGCCAACGTTCACCGTTGACCTTTTTGCGAGTCGCGCCGAACCAGCCGAAATGATCGATCAAGACGCTTTTGCCGACTTGCCCGGACAGGATCGCGATCATGGTCATGGCAATACCGATATGCGGCGTGGCCAGCGTCAGCACCACCACGTAGATCGGCCCGAGAAAACCGCCGATCAATTGCCAGCGCGGCAGTTCGCCCAAGGCAGGCCCCTGTTGCCGGCCGCTGAACAACAGCAGCAAGAACAAAATCGCCGAGCCGACACCGAAAATGCTCAAGGTCGCCCACAAGTGCCCGACCTGTGCACCCAGCGGTCCAAGCAACCCGGCCTCCACGGACAGGCCCATGCCGGCCAGGATCACCAGCGGCAACAGCAACAACCGCTGCCCCGATCCGGTCGCCGGCGTTGTGACAACGTCCGCGTGATTGATTGAAGAAGTTTGCATAAAGAGCCCCCGTGAAATGGATCAAAACGTCAGGCGGGCATTATCGATTGGCGCATCTGTGCGATAAATGGGAGCATGCCGACAACACTTTTGCGTAATACGCACAGCAGGTCGCTCATGCACGGCTTCAACGAACTCGGATTCAAGGCACTTCGGCTGTTTGTCGCGGTACTCGACCATGGCAGTTTTTCCGAAGTGGCGCGCCGTGAGGGCCTGGCGCCCTCTTCGATCTCCCGGCAGATCCAATTGATGGAGCAGGCCCTGAACCAGCAATTGCTTTACCGCCACACCCGCGCCGTCACCCCCACCGAAGCGGGGCGCATGCTCGGTCATCATGCGCGGTTGGTGCTGGTGCAACTGGAGGAAGCCGAGCAAGCCCTGCAGGAACAACAAAGCGAACCCAGCGGACTGGTACGGATCAACGCACCGGTGGTGTTCGGCCAACGCCACCTGACGCCCTGGTTGGGGCAGTTGTGCGCGCGTTATCCGAAGCTGCAACTGGATATCCAGCAGACAGACAGTTACGTCGACCCGTTGCAGGAAGGCGCCGACCTGTTGTTTCGCATAGGGCCGCTGCACGACTCGAGCATGCAGGCGCGGATTCTTGCGCCCCACCGTTTCCAGGTCGCGGCAAGCCCTGCTTATCTGCAAAGGTACGGCACGCCGCAACATCCCGACGATCTTGCGGCCCATCAATGCCTGGCCTATAAGGGCGTCACCGGCCAGCAGCGCTGGTTTTTCCGAAAGGGCCAGCAAACGTGGACGCCCTACTCGGTGAGGGGACCGATCACCGGCAACCACGCCGATACCCTGACCCAAGCCGCCGAACAGGGGCTGGGGCTGGTGATGTTTCCGTCGTGGTTGATTGGTGAGGCGGTACGCAACGGCACGCTGGTGCCGGTACTGGGGAACTATCAAGTGTCCAACAGCCTCGAGCCGCAGCAGATTGCCGTGCTCTGGCCCGGTAGCCGACGCCTGTCGGTGAAGGTCAGGACGGTGATCGACTTCTTTGTCGAATGCTTTGGTGCAGTGCCGTATTGGGACAGGCCGTAGCAGGCTTTCTTGTAGAAGCCTGCTTGCCGGTTCCTATAACTATTACGTGACCGAGACCGTCCCCTGTAGGAGTTGGCTTGTCGGGTCGCCGCATCGCCGCGATGGTCGTCAACGATCAAGCGGGTGACCTGATTCAACGCGTCGCCCTTGAGTCCATCGCCAGCAGGCTGGCTCCTTGGGTCAGGGTGGCTGGTCAGATGCGGAACTGCCCGACCAGATTGCCCAAGCGCTGCCCCAGCTCCGCCAGACTGCGCGAGGTTTGCGCACCAAGCTGGGTTTCATCGGCGACGTTGTCCACCGCCACCGCGATCTGATGCACGCTGCGGTTGATCTCCTCGGCCACGGCGGTCTGTTCTTCGGCGGCGCTGGCAATCTGTGCGTTCATCGAATTGATGGTAGCAATCAACTGGGCCATGGTATCGAGCGACGCGCCCGCTTCGTTGGCCTGGGCCGAGGTGCCGTCGCCGGCCTCACTGGAACGGCGCATCGCTTCCACCGCCGACTGGGTGCCGGCCTGCAAGCGGTCGATCATGCCCTGGATTTCCTGGGTGCTGATTTGCGTGCGGCTGGCCAGTGCCCGCACTTCATCGGCCACCACTGCGAACGCGACCAGCCTCACCGGCGCGCGCCGCTTCAATGGCCGCATTGAGCGCCAGCAGGTTGGTTTGTTCGGCAATCGAACGGATCACCCCGAGCACGCTGACAATCGACGACACGTCTTTTTGCAAGCTGTCGAGGGACACACCGCTGCTACGAATGTCGTCCACCAACGCATGAATCTTCACGATACTGCCAGCCACCACACGCTTGGCCGCCTGGCCTTCTTCGTCGGTCTGCTGGGCGGCCACCGCCGCGTTTTGCGCACTCTTGGCCACTTCCTGAGCGGCCGCCGACATTTCATTGATCGCCGTGGCGACTTGATCAGTCTCGTGACGCTGACGCTCCATGGCCTGGTCAGAACGGTGCGCCTGATCGGAAACCTGATGCACCAACCCGGTCAGCTGCGTGGTCATTTCGGTGATCTGGCGCACCAGGCCGTGGATCTTGTCGACAAAACGGTTGAACGAACCGGCCAGTTGGCCCAACTCATCCTGGCTGGTGATGGTCAGGCGACGGGTCAGGTCGCCCTCGCCCGCCGCAATGTCGTCCAGGTTGGCTTTCATCAGGTTCAGCGGACGCAGAATGGTATTGGCCAGCAGCATCCCGGCCGCGGCGATCACCAGCAGCACCACCACGGCGACGCCGACGATGCTCAGCACCACACCTTCCATGCGTTCCTGAACCTTGGCCTCAACCACCGCGACTTGCGCCTCGATGCCGTCCAGATTGACCGAAGTACCCACCGCCATGTCCCATTTCGACAGGTATTCGGTGTATCCGAGCTTGGGCACCAGCACCTGGTTGTTGCTGGGCAGCGGCGAGCTGTATTGGAGGTAGTGAGTACCGTCCTTGGCGACCTTCACCAGATCACGGTTGACGTAGACGCCGTTCGGGTCGCGGTTGTCCTTGAAGCTCTGGCCCACGCCTTCGGGGCTGTTGGCCTTGAACAGCCGCACGGTGTTGGAGTCGTAGCCGAAGAAATAGCCTTCCTTGCCGTAAGCGATGCTCGACAGCAGCTTGATCGCCTGGGCCCGCGCCGCGTCATCGCCTGGGGTTGCCGCGTCGTAGAGCGGTTTGATCGCGGTCATGGCCACGGCAACGTAGCTTTGCAGGGTGGCCTTGGCATCGCTGAGCAGGCGTTCGCGGGTTTCTTCGACTTCGTGGCGAGCCTGTGCCTGCAAGATGAATAACGTGGTCAGGCTGATGACCAGCGCAAAGAGCAACACCGGGAGGACGGCAAGGGACAGGACTTTGGCCTTCAGGCTCATGCGCATGGCGTTCACTCTTTTTTGATTTTATTGGCGTGGTTAAAGGCGTTAACGGCAGGCCAGGTCAAAAGTTGAACACGTTCATCGGGAGCACTGGAGCCCCCCTGTGAGAGCGAGCTGGCTCCCACAGGGGTTGCGGTTTTACAGCACCATCGCCGCCACCCAGCCAAACGCGAGCAATGGCAGGTTGTAGTGCAGGAAGGTCGGGACCACGGTGTCCCAGATGTGGTGATGCTGGCCGTCGATGTTCAGGCCGGAGGTCGGGCCTAGGGTCGAGTCCGAGGCTGGCGAACCGGCGTCGCCGAGTGCGCCGGCGGTGCCGACGATGCAGACGATTGCCAGCGGGCTGAAACCCAATTGCACGCACAGCGGCACGAAGATCGCCGCCAGAATGGGCACGGTGGAAAACGACGAACCGATGCCCATGGTCACCAACAGTCCCACCAGCAACATCAACAAGGCGCCGATGCCTTTGCTGTGGTCGATCCAGGACGCCGACGACTCGACCAGCGTCTGCACTTCACCGGTGGCCTTCATCACTTCGGCGAACCCTGAGGCGGCGATCATGATGAAGCCGATCATCGCCATCATCTTCATGCCTTCGGTGAACAGGTCATCGGTGTCGCGCCATTTGACGATGCCCGACACCGAAAAAATCAGGAAGCCCACCAGTGCACCGATGATCATCGAGTCCAGCAGCAGTTGCACAATGAAGGCGGCGGCAATCGCCACCCCGGCCACCATCAGGCTCAGCGGGTTGTACTGCACCGCGACCTGCTCGACTTGCTCGATTTTTGCCAGGTCATAGACGCGCTTCTTGCGATAACTGATAAACGCGATCAGCAGGCCCGCCACCATGCCCAGCGCCGGAATGCCCATGGCGTGGGTGACATTGATGCCGGTGATGTCCACGCCGCTGCGGGCCACGTTGGCCAGCAGGATTTCATTGAGGAAGATATTGCCGAAGCCCACCGGCAGGAACATGTACGGCGTAATCAAGCCGAAGGTCATCACGCAGGCGATCAAACGTCGATCCAGTTGCAGCTTGGTCAGTACATAAAGCAGCGGCGGCACCAGCAACGGGATAAAGGCGATATGAATCGGCAGAATATTCTGCGAGGCAATGGCCACCACCCACAGCAACCCGATCAGCAACCACTTGACCTGACCACCCCCGCTGGCGTGCTGGCGATCGACCATCGCCAACGCCTTGTCGGCCAGGGCATGGGCCAGGCCTGACTTGGCGATGGCCACGGCAAACGCACCGAGCAATGCGTAGGACAGCGCCACCGTCGCCCCGCCGCCCAGGCCACTGTTGAAGGCCTTGAGCGTCGCGTCAATGCCCAGGCCGCCGGTCAGGCCACCCACCAGCGCACCGACGATCAGCGCGATGACCACATGCACGCGGGACAGGCTGAGTATCAGCATGATGCCGACCGCGGCAATCACTGCATTCATTTCATTACCTCGAGACAATAGGAAAGAGTCCGTCCGGCAGTCTGCGTGAGCCGCCAGCGGATAAAGGAATGGGTTTTATTAGAGGGCGCGCACTGTGCCGCAGACTCACCCTCGTGTCAAAGCGTCCAAGCCCTGCGCAGATGTACCGGCATATGAATACCTGCAGGAGCGAGCCAGCTCGCCAAGCGCATGAGAGCACCGAGGGGTATCAGGTTTCCATCGTGATCGTTGACGACCATCGCGAGCAGGCTCGCTTTTACAGGGAGATCGACGATAGACGGGATAAAGAAACCAGAAACCCGGCCGTTACAGTTCAAAGTCGCAGATATTTATCGAATAAGGACGTCTCCATGTCACTCAAGCAACTGTCCATTCAATGGAAAATCACCCTGCTGGCCGGGCTTTGCCTGGCGGGCATCGTGACCCTGCTGGTGGGTCTTTCGCTGTATCGCATGGAGAACAGCTCGGAATTGGTGAAAGCCTCGAGCATGGAAATGCTGACCGAATCCGCCCAGGCACGGATCGAGTCCCAGGGTGAAAACCAGGCGCTGGGCATTCGCCAGCAGTTCATGGACGCCTATCAATATGGCAACGGTTTTTCACGCCAGGTGCTGTTTCTGCGCGACCAGGCCGAAAAGCGCTTTCTCGATGCCTTCGACTTGCGCGAAGACCTGACCCGCCAGGTCAAGTCGACACTGCAAGCCAACCCTGAACTGCTCGGCCTGGCCCTGGTGTTCGAGCCCAACGGCCTGGATGGCAAGGACGAACTGTTTGCCGGCCAGAGTGACGTCGGCAGCAATGAAAAGGGGCGTTTTGCCTTGTACTGGTCGCAACCGACGCCAGGCCAGCTGACCTCCATGCCACTGCCGGAAAAAGACATCGCCGATACCAGCACCGGCCCCAGCGGCGAAGCGGCCAACGCCTGGTTCACCTGCCCGCGCACCACCCTCAAGCCCTGCGTGATCGAGCCCTACTTCTATACGATCGACGGCCAGAACGTGCTGATGACCAGTATCGTTTTCCCGCTGATACTCAACGGCAAGCTCATCGCCTCGCTGTCGGTGGACATCAACCTCAACAGCCTGCAAACGATCAGCCAGAGCGCCAGCAAAAAGCTCTATGACGGCCAGACCAGCGTCAGCATTCTCAGCCCGGCCGGTTTGCTCGCCGGCTACAGCCCCGACGCCAGCAAACTCAGCCAGCGCCTGGAAACCGTGGACAAGACCAACGGTGCCGAGCTGGTACGCATGCTCGCCGCCAGCAGCAAGACCGCCAGCCTGCATAGCCAGCAACAGCTCAAGGTGCTGTCGCCGTTCCAGCCGATTCCCGGTGGCAAAACCTGGGGCGTATTGCTCGACGTCCCGGAAAAAGTGTTGGTTGGCCCCGCCGAAGCCCTGAAAAAGCAACTGGATGAAAGCAACACCGCCGGCACCCTGACGGAACTCGCATTGGGCGTTCTGGCGGCGTTGATGGGTCTGCTCCTGGTATGGCTGATGGCTCGCAGCGTGACCAGACCGATCCTCGGCGTGGCGCACATGCTCGAAGACATCGCCAGCGGCGAAGGCGACCTGACCCGACGCCTGGCCTACGACAAACAGGATGAACTGGGCCAGTTGGCCGGTTGGTTCAACCGCTTCCTCGACAAGCTGCAGCCGATCATCGCCGAGGTCAAACGCTCGGTGCAGGACGCCCGCAGCACCGCAGACCAGTCCTCCGCCATCGCCACCCAGACCAGCGCCGGCATGGAGCAGCAATACCGGCAGGTGGATCAGGTCGCGACCGCTTCCCACGAAATGAGCGCCACCGCCCAAGACGTTGCCCGCAGCGCCGCACAAGCGGCACAGGCTGCGCGGGATGCCGATCAGGCGACCCGTCAGGGCCTGACCGTAATCGACCGTACCACCGCCAGTATCGACAACCTCGCCGCCGACATGAGCGCGGCAATGGTGCAAGTCGAAGGCCTGGCGGCCAACAGTGAGAAAATCGGTTCGGTGCTGGAAGTGATCCGCGCCATCGCCGAACAGACCAACCTGCTGGCGCTCAACGCGGCCATCGAAGCGGCCCGTGCCGGGGAAGCCGGCCGTGGTTTTGCCGTGGTCGCCGATGAAGTGCGTAACCTGGCGCGGCGCACCCAGGAGTCGGTGGAAGAAACCCGCCTGGTGATCGAACAACTGCAAAGCGGTACTCAGGATGTGGTCGGTTCGATGGGCAACAGCCATCGCCTGGCCCAGGGCAGCGTCGATCAGGTCGGCCAGGCCGTGACCGCGCTGCGCCAGATCGGCGATGCCGTGACGGTGATCAGTGACATGAACCTGCAGATTGCCAGCGCCGCCGAGGAACAAAGCGCGGTGGCCGAGGAGATCAACAACAACGTGGCGACCATTCGTGACGTGACGGAATCGCTGTCGGGTCAGGCCAACGAGTCGGCGCGGGTGAGCCAGTCGCTCAATAGCCTGGCGAATCAGCAGCAGAGCCTGATGGATCAGTTCCGCGTCTGACCCCGCCCCCCTGTAAGAGCGAGCCTGCTCACGATGGCGTATCAGTTGCCACCTCGGTGACTGACACGCCATCGCGAGCAGGCCCGCCCACAGAGTCCCCGTCTGGTTTCAGAGGCGCTTGGGCAATTCGATCAGCACTTTCAACCCGCCCCACTCGCTCTCCTGCAGCTGCAATACCCCGCCCCACGCCTCGACGATGTCGCGGACAATCCCCAAACCCAGGCCATGCCCGTCAGTCTGCTCATCCAGCCGAGTACCGCGGCTGAACACCTGCTTGCGGCGATCTTCGGGGATCCCCGGCCCGTCGTCTTCCACACTCAGTTCAAAGCCTTCAACGGTTTCGAGCACGCTCAGTCGCACGTCGGCATCCGCCCACTTGCAAGCGTTGTCCAGCAGGTTGCCGAGCAATTCCAGCAAGTCCTCACGATCCCACGGCAACTGCAGGCCCTCGGGGGCGTGAGCGCTCAGCGTCAGGTGCTCACCATGGATCATGTTCAAGGTCGCCAGCAATCCCGGCAGTTCGGCATCGCAATCAAACAATGCTCCCGGCAGTGCATCGCCGGCGAGACGGGCACGGTTGAGTTCGCGATTGAGCCGTTGCTGCACCTGCTCCAGTTGCGCCTTGAGGGTTTTGCGCAGCTGCGGATGCGCGTCCAGCTGTGCACTTGAGGCCAGGCTCAGCAGTACGGCCAACGGGGTTTTCAAGGCGTGGCCGAGGTTGCCCAGGGCATTGCGCGAACGCTTGAGGCTGTCTTCGGTGTGGGCCAGCAGATGGTTGATCTGCGCCACCAGCGGCTCCAGTTCCACCGGAACCTGATCATCGAGTTGCGAGCGTTGGCCCTGCTGCAACTGAGCGATCTGCTCGCGGGCCTTTTCCAACGGGCGCAAGGCGCGCCGTACGGTGATTCGTTGCAGCAGCAGAATCAGCAACAATCCCGCCAGCCCGAGCCCCAACCCCACCTGCTGCATGCGCCGGAAGCTCTCGCGCACCGGGGTGTAGTCCTGCGCCACGCTGATGGAGATCGACTGGCCCAGGCGGCGATAGTCCGAGCGCAGCACCAGCAACTGCTGCCCTTCGGGTCCCAATTGCAAGTCGCTGTCCAGGCCGGGATGTTCTAGACGTGGCAGTTCCTGGTCCCACAACGAACGGGAACGCCAATGGCTGTCAGCAAAATCGATGCGGAAATAATGCCCGGAAAAGGGTCGTTGATAGGCCGGTGCCAGGTGCCTTTCGTCCAGCTGCAAACCTTGCGGACCACGCACCAGCGCCACCAACAGGTTTTCACTGTCGTTGCGCAGCCCGGCTTCGAGGTAGCGCTGCAACCCCATTTCAAACAGCCACAGGCTGGTCTGCGCCAGCACCAGGCCGACAATCACCATCACGCTGATCAAGCCCAGACTCAAGCGGCGCTGGATCGACCTCACCGGGTTTGCCCACCGAACAGATAACCCTGGCCGCGACGAGTCTCGATCACGCTGCGCCCGAGCTTGCGCCGCAGGTGATTGACGTGGACTTCCAGCACGTTGGAGTCGCGTTCGGTCTCGCCGTCGTAGAGGTGTTCGGCGAGGTGGCTTTTGGAAAGGATCTGTTCCGGGTGCAGCATGAAATAACGCAGCAAGCGGAATTCGGCGGCGGTCAGTTGAATCTCGGCACCGTCGCGGGTCACGCACTGACGCCCCTCATCCAGCTGCAGGCCCGCAGCCTTGAGGGTTGGCTGATTGACCTGGCCGTGGGAACGGCGCAGCAACGCCTGGACTCGCAAGTGCAATTCTTCGGGATGAAAGGGTTTGGTCAGGTAATCGTCGGCGCCGGCCTTGAGGCCTTCGATGCGCTCGGCCCAGGAGTCGCGGGCGGTGAGGATCAGCACCGGCGTGGGCAAACCCTCGGCACGCCAGCGGGCCAACACTTCGAGCCCTGACAACCCCGGAAGGCCGAGGTCGAGGATGATCAGGTCGTAAGGCTCAGTGCTGCCCTGATGGACCGCATCGCGACCGTCGGCCAGCCAGTCCACCGCGTACCCTTGGCGATTGAGGCCGGCCATCAGTTCGTCGGCCAGGGGCACATGGTCTTCCACCAGGAGCAAACGCATCGATCAATCTTCCTTGTCTTTGAGTAACCGGCCCGTGGCAGCGTCGATATCGAGCTCTCGAACCACGCCTGCCGCCGTCAGCAACTCGACTTCATAAATGTAGACATCGTGTTTCTCTTCCAGCTCGGCTTCCAGCAGTCTGGCCCCGGGATAACGGTCCAGCGCCTGCTGCAACACTTGCTCGAGCGGCAGGATGATCCCTTGCTGGCGCAAGCGCAGGGCTTCGTCCTGGTCCAGATCGCGAGCCATGACCACCGAGCAGAAAGCCAGCAACACCAGCGCCAGAATGCCCGCGCGCCGATGTAAAAAAGAAAGCAGCGTCATTTCGAATCCTGATGATCCTTGAGTCACTGGCCGCCGCCCGCGTTTAATTCCAGATCCCGGTCGATGCCACGGCGTTGAGCTTCTCGAAAGGCACAATGGTACCAGCGTCGTGCAACCTCAAGGCGTTGTCCGGCTCCTGGGTGTTGCACACGGGTTCCACCTTAGCGACCTGAACTTAATTGAAACTGAATGGCCATCATTGGGTTGCAGTGGCAAGCAGACACGGGTGCAAACCCTGTGGGAACGAGCCCGCTCGCGATGGAGGATAACGATGGCGTGGGCTGTCTGAATGCTCGCGTTGTCCTCGCGCTTTTCGCGAGCAGGCTCGCTCCTACAGGATTAGCGCCGTGATGGAACCTGCTTATACTTCCACGCTTGCCCGACATCGAGACCGGTATGACCGCCATCCACATCAAGTTCCCTTCCCTGACGCTCAAGGCCGGCCCCCGTGCCTTTGCGCGCGTCCGTGAAAACGGCCTGAACGCCGTTGATGTCGGCACGCTACCGGGTGCCGCCGGTGGCCCGAAGGCGCTGGGAATCCAGGGGCTGGACCTGGCGTTGTTCGGCGAATGGCTGCCGGCGGCGCCGCGGGAGCGCTCGCTGATCGGAGCATCAGTCGGGTCCTGGCGCTTCGCCAGCGCCTGCCTGCCGGATGCCGCCGAAGGCATCCGCCGCCTCGGCCATCTCTACACCGAGCAGAATTTCGCCAAAGGCGTGACCATGGCGCAGATCAGCCAGAGCTCGCGGCGCATGCTCGATGACCTGCTAGACGGCCGCGACGCCGCCCTGCTCGACAACGCCCATTACCGCTTGAACATCATGCTGGTCAAAAGCCACGGCCTGCTCGCGGACGATCATCGCGGCCGCCTGGGCCTGGGCCTGTCGTCGGTGATCGCCGACAACCTGCGCGGCCGGGCGCGCCTGTCGCGGCACTTCGAACGCGTGATCATCCACGATCCGCGCCTGGCTCCGCCGGTCAACACGCTGAACGATTTCCCGTCGCGCTTCGTCACGCTGAACGCCGGCAATCTGCGCCAGGCCCTGCTCGCCTCGGGGTCGATTCCGATGGTGATGGAAGGCGTGCGCGACCTGCCAGGTGCAGGCGCCGGGACCTTCCGCGATGGCGGCCTGCTGGACTACCACCTCGACCTGCCCTACAGCGGCGACGACATCGTGCTCTACCCGCATTTCACCGATCGGGTGATTCCGGGCTGGTTCGACAAGACCCTGCCATGGCGCCGCGCCTGCCCTGCGCGCCTGCAAAATGTGCTGTTGCTGGCACCGTCCAGGGAATACCTGTCGCGTTTGCCCTACGGCAAACTGCCGGATCGTAATGACTTCAAACGCTTCATGGGCGACGCCCCGAGCCGGCAGAAATACTGGCGCGCGGCGATGGATGAAAGCCGTCGCCTGGGTGATGAATTCCTTGAACTGGCCGCCAACGGTCGCCTCGGCGAGCGCTTGCTGACCCTTTAGTCAGGACAAGCTGTTAAACTCGCCGCCTGCCCCTATCGCCACGGCGATCGCCACCTGAACAGAGCTGAAAACACTGTGGAAATCTTCAAAGAATTTACCTTCGAATCCGCCCACCGCCTGCCCCACGTCCCGGACGGCCACAAGTGCGGCCGCCTGCACGGCCATTCGTTCAAAGTGGCGATTCACCTGAGTGGCGACATTGATCCGCACACCGGCTGGATTCGTGATTTTTCGGAGATCAAGGCGATCTTCAAGCCGCTGTATGAGCGTCTGGACCACAACTATCTGAACGACATTCCTGGCCTGGAAAACCCGACCAGCGAAGTGTTGGCCAAATTCATCTGGGCCGAACTCAAGCCATTGCTGCCGGAACTCAGTGCGATTCGTATCCACGAGACCTGCACCAGCGGTTGCATCTATCGCGGCGAGTAAACCAGCCCCCCGTAGGAGCAGGCTCGCTCCTACGGGGGAAATGCGTTTCGTCAGTGATACAAAAAACAGCCTTCAACGGCTGTTTTTTTATGCCTATGCTTTTTGGCGTTCACACGCCAAGAGGACACGCCCAATGACAGACTGGCCACTGGCTCAGAGCTACCGCTTCAATGGTCACTCCGTTCGCTACGCGGTAAGGGGCGACGGCCCGCCGTTGGTGTTCGTGCATGGCACGCCTTTCTCTTCTTATGTCTGGCACCGGATTGCACCGCACTTCATCACCTCGCACCGGGTGCATTACTTCGATCTGTTGGGCTATGGGCAATCCGAGAAGGTCGACGGCGATGTGTCGCTGGGTGTGCAAAATCAACTCTTGGCGCAGCTGCTGGAGCATTGGGGGCTGGATCGTCCCGATGTGGTGGCCCATGATTTTGGCGGCGCGACCGCCCTGCGCGCCCACCTGTTGAACGGCAAGGAGTACCGCAGCCTGACACTGATCGACCCGGTGGCGCTGACGCCCTGGGGTTCGCCGTTCGTGCAGCATGTTCGCCAGCATGAGGCCGCGTTCAGCGGGCTGCCCGACTACATTCAGCGCGCCATCGTACCGACCTATATTCGCGGGGCGATCAAGCGCGATATCCCTGATGACGAGCTCGACCCTTACGTGCAACCGTGGGTGGGCGACCCCGGGCAAGCGGCGTTTTATCGGCAGATCGCCCAGATGGACGAGCGCTACACCCGCGAGGCCGAGGGCTTGTACCCGACGATCCGCTGCCCGGTGCAGATTCTCTGGGGTGAAGACGATCAATGGATCCCCATCGAACGCGGGCGCGCCCTGCAACAGATGATTCCGGGAGCGCAATTTCACGCCATTCCCAACGCCGGTCATCTGGTCCAGGAAGATGCACCCGAAGCCATTGTCGCCGCACTGATGCGCTTTTTGCCGCAGCCCCCGTCTTCCTGAAGGAATGGCCCTTGCGGGAGCGAGCTTGCCAGCAATGATGGCATCAACCACGCCACGCAATTGACTGATCCAGCGCAATCGCAAGCACGCTCGCCCGACATTTGCACAGGCAAGATCAATGACGCTGGCAGGGATTGCCCTCGTCGCGCTAACGTAGAGTCATTGCCTATCGAAAAGGACGCTCCTGATGCACATCATCAACGCCCGGCTGCGTCACCAGGAAGGCCTGCATGAGTTGCACCTGGAAAACGGTCTGATCAGCCACATCGCCCGACAAACCGAGGCCCCAACCCTGGGCCCCGACGATCTGGATGCCGGTGGCAACCTGGTGGTACCGCCCTTCGTCGAGCCGCACATTCACCTCGATGCAACCCTGACCGCCGGCGAGCCCCGCTGGAACATGAGCGGCACATTGTTCGAGGGCATCGAGTGCTGGGGCGAGCGCAAGGCGACCATTACCCAGGAAGACACCAAGACCCGCGCCAAGAAAACCATCCAGACCCTCGCCGCCCATGGCATCCAGCATGTACGCACCCACGTCGATGTCACCGACCCGCAACTGACCGCCCTGAAGGCCATGCTCGAAGTGCGCGAGGAAAGCCGTGATCTGATCGACCTGCAAATCGTCGCATTCCCCCAGGAGGGCATCGAGTCGTACCGCAACGGCCGGGACCTGATGGAAGAAGCGATCCACATGGGCGCCGACGTGGTCGGCGGCATTCCGCATTTCGAATACACCCGCGATCAAGGCGTGAGTTCGGTGAAGTTCCTCATGGACCTGGCCGAGCGCACCGGTTGCCTGGTGGATGTGCATTGCGACGAAACCGACGACCCGCACTCGCGCTTTCTCGAGGTGCTGGCTGAAGAAGCCCGCAGCCGCGACATGGGCTCGCGCGTGACCGCCAGCCACACCACGGCCATGGGCTCCTACGACAATGCCTACTGCGCCAAACTGTTCCGCCTGCTCGGGCATTCCGGGATCAGTTTTGTCTCCTGCCCCACCGAAAGCATTCATCTGCAAGGGCGCTTCGATAACTTCCCGAAACGCCGTGGCGTGACCCGGGTCAACGAATTGCTCGAAGCCGGCATGAACGTGTGTTTCGGCCAGGACTCGATCGTCGACCCCTGGTATCCGCTGGGCAACGGCAACATCCTGCGGGTGCTCGAAGCCGGCCTGCACATCTGCCACATGCTCGGTTACCGCAACCTGCAAAGCGCGCTGGACCTGGTGACCGATAACAGCGCCAAGGCCATGGCCCTGGGTAATCGTTACGGGTTGGAGCCCGGGCGGCCGGCGAACTTGCTGATTTTGTCGGCGGAGAGCGATTACGAGGTGATCCGCAGCCAGGGCCTGCCGCTTTATTCGGTTCGCAGGGGTAAGGTGTTGATGAAGCGGACGATGCCGGTGGTTGAGTTCGGTGATGGCTTGGGCTGAATTCGGGTCGACACCATCGCCGGCTTGCCGGCGATGGCTGTCTCGGGATCAGTCAATTAACTGTGCCGTCCCAAACAGGCTCACCCGACTCAACGCGCCCTGTTCTTCCTCCAGCAGAATCGGCGCCGTCCCACCCGGCATCGTCACCTTCACCTCCCCCGCATCGACCCAACCAACCCGCCATGCCGCACACGCCACCGCACTGGCACTGGTGCCCGAGGACGCCGTCGGCCCCTCCCCGCGCTCGAACACCCGCGCGGCGATGTGGCCGGGTGACAGCCGCATCGCCCATTGCAGATTGATCCCCGCCGGGCAAGGTTTCCCTGCGCCGGTCGGCATGGCGTAGGCGATCCGCGTCAGCCCTTCGCCCAACGCCGGCTCGCGCATCTGCTCATTGCCCGGTAAGGCATCGGCACTGTCGACCAGGGTCACGCAGTGCGGGTTGCCGAGCCGCACGAACTGGCTGCGCGACCAGGCGCCATTGAGTGCTGACAGTTGTTGAATGTGGCTGAGTTCGTGCCCGTTCAACAGCACCGTGTCAACGCCTGTCGCGCTGACCGCCGCCGGCCCGAACCCAGGTTGGCCCAAGTCAAGCCAGAAACCCCGGACACCCTCGACTTGCGCGGCTTTCACGGACGTCTGGCCCGGTGAAGGCGTGTCGGATTTGTCGTGGTGGACCCTGAGCACGCAAGGGTCATCGCTGGGTAAAAACCCCTGGTCGCTGAGCGCCTGGGAGAAAATCGTCAGCCCGTTGCCACTGCGCTCGGCCAGTGTGCCGTCGGTGTTGACGATCAGCAGATCAAACGGCGGCGACGACTGGAACGGGCCGACCAACAGACCATCGCTGCAATGGTCTTTGCTACCAGGTGGTTGCGTACCCGGGGCCCAGCCACAGTACGCCGCAATGGCCGCCAACGCCCAGACCTCGCGGGTTTGCGCGGCGTGGCCGGCCTGATCGGGTACGGCGATACCCTGTTGGCGCAGCGCCTCGGGCGCCACAACGATATAGATATTGCCCCGTGCATCGTACATCCGCGCCATGGCGCCCTCCCTGCTGGAATGATTGGACTGCCTCAACATATCGCGAAACACACTCTGGCTGTGCAAGGATGTCAGCCTGTTTGAGCGCAAGCCTGGCGGACACTGATCGAACCCTTGCAGGCGGATCACTGTCCCTTGGAATCGCGACGTTTTTTTTGGCCAAGGATCGATATGACCAACCTCAACACCCAGACCTCATTCGTGCCGGGGCGACTGGAACAAATGTCCACGCGCATCGCCTTCTTCATCGCCGGGTTCGGCATCGCCGCGTGGGCGCCACTGGTGCCGTATGCCAAGGCCCGGGCCGGGCTGGATGAAGGCACCCTCGGTCTGTTGCTCCTGTGTCTGGGCGTGGGTTCGATTCTGGCGATGCCCATGGCCGGACTGCTCGCCTCGCGTTTTGGCTGTCGCAAAGTGGCCACCGGCGGCACCTTGCTGATCTGTCTGGCGCTGCCACTGCTGGCAACGGTGTCATCGATTCCGGCCCTGATCGCGGCGTTGTTCATCTTCGGTGCCGGCCTCGGCACGGTGGATTCCACGGTAAACCTGCAAGCAGTGATCGTCGAACGGGCCAGCGGCAAGAACATGATGTCGGGTTTTCATGGCCTGTTCAGCCTCGGCGGGATCGTCGGCGCAGCCGGCGTCAGCGGGCTGCTCGGTCTCGGGATTTCACCGCTGGGCGCGACGTTGGTGGTGATCGTGATTCTGCTGATCGCCCTGGCCAAAGCCGCGCCGCATCTGCTGCCCTATGGCAGCGACAGCTCGGGACCGGCGTTTGCCGTTCCCCACGGCATCGTGCTGTTCATCGGCGCGATGTGTTTCATCGTATTTCTCGCCGAAGGCGCAGCCCTCGACTGGAGCGCGGTGTTCCTGGCCCAGGAGCGTGGAATCGACAAGGCCTATGCCGGATTGGGTTACGCGGCGTTTGCCCTGACCATGACGGCGGGACGATTGACCGGTGATTCGATCGTGCGTCGCCTTGGCGCCACGCGGGTCATTGTGTTCGGTGGACTAACGGCGGCGGCCGGTCTGTTTCTGGCCACATTCGCGCCCGGCTGGGAGTCGGCACTGCTGGGGTATGCGTTGCTGGGCGCAGGCTGTTCGAACATTGTGCCGGTGCTGTACACCGCAGTGGGCAAGCAGACGGTCATGCCGCAAAGCATCGCCGTACCGGCCATCACCACCCTCGGTTATGCCGGCATTCTCGCGGGGCCTGCAGTGATCGGCTTCATCGCCCATGGCAGCAGTTTGAGCTTTGCCTTTGGCTTGATGGCGCTGCTGCTGGTGGCGGTGGCCATTGGCGGGAAGGTGTTGAAGGCCTGAAAAGCATCGCTGGCAAGCCCGCTACGGTTGATCCATGTGGTTCATAAACGCTTCCCGTTAACCAGCGGCGGCGCGATGGCAAAGCGCTATATCCGCTTGCCAAGCCCTCGCCAGTCGGGAAAGCTGATGGCGGCACAGAACCAAAGGATTTTGGCAGGCATCCAAAAGCAGCCATCGCCGGGCTGTAGCAAAGTACAGGTGCGCTGTCACCGGCTTTTTCGAAGGAACCCAGAATGTTCACCTCCCTTGCGTTGCGAAACAGAAAACCGCTTGCCCGGCTCGCCCTGGCGATCACCCTGGGCACCCTTGGCCTGCCTTACTGGGCGGACAATGCCCAGGCCCACGGCGGTCACGCCGAAATGGTGCCGCTGCAGGCGGGCCTCGAGGAATTCGGCGCCACGGTCAAATGGGACGACTATTCCAACCTGTTCACCATTGCCAAGGATGGGGTCTACCTCAAGGTCAAGCCGAACAGCAAAGTGGCCATGCTCAACGGCAAGCCCATGGCGCTGACGGTGCCGGTCGTGTTCAAGGGCAAGACCGCCTTCATGTCCAAGGACTTCATCAACCAGGTATTCCAGTCCGGCCTGGACAAGACCTTTGTCGTCGAAACCCGCCCTAACCCGCTCAACCCCCTGAGCGCGGACGAAATCACCGCGGCGGTGGACATCGTCAAGAAGTCCGAGCATTACCAACCCGGTTTTCGCTTCACCGAAGTCTCGGTCAAGGAGCCGCCGAAAGATCAGGTGTGGAACTTCGTCTACACCGGGCAGAAGGTCGATCAGCCACGCCAGGCCAATATCGTGGTGCTGGACGGCAAGCACGTGATCGAAGCGCTGGTCGATCTCGACAGCAAGGAACTGAAGTCCTGGAAACCGATTGAAGGCGCCCATGGCATGGTGCTGCTGGACGATTTCGCCACGGTGCAATCGGCCGTCGAGACCAGCCCGGAGTACGCACAAGCCCTGGCCAAGCGCGGCATCAACGATGTGAAAAAGGTCGTCGCGACACCGTTGACCGTCGGCTACTTCGACGGCAAGGACGGCCTGGCCCAGGACAAGCGCCTGCTGAAGATCGTCAGCTACCTCAATACCGATGACGGCAACTATTGGGCGCATCCGATCGAAGGCCTGGTGGCGATTGTCGATCTGGAGCAGAAGAAACTCATCAAGATCGAAGACGAAGCGCTTATCCCGGTGCCGATGAAGCCGACGCCGTATGACGGGCGTGGGCGCAAGGGTACGTCGGTCAAGCCGCTGGAGATCATCGAGCCCGAGGGCAAGAACTACACCATCACCGGCAACAGCATTCACTGGCAGAACTGGGATTTCCATGTTCGCCTCGACTCGCGGGTCGGCCCGATCCTGTCCACCGTCACCTATGACGACAAGGGCAAGAAACGCAAAATCATGTACGAGGGCTCGCTGGGCGGCATGATCGTGCCGTATGGCGATCCGGATGTCGGCTGGTACTTCAAGGCCTACCTGGACTCGGGCGACTACGGCATGGGCACCCTGACCTCGCCGATCGCCCGGGGCAAAGACGCCCCGGAAAACGCCGTGCTGCTGGACGCCACCATCGCCGACTACACCGGCGCCCCGACGGCGATCCCGCGCGCCATGGCGGTGTTCGAACGCTACGCCGGCCCCGAGTACAAACACCAGGAAATGGGCCAGCCCAACCTCAGTACCGAACGCCGGGAACTGGTGGTGCGCTGGATCAGCACCGTCGGCAACTATGACTACATCTTCGACTGGGTCTTCCAGCAGAACGGCACCATCGGCATCGACGCCGGCGCCACCGGCATCGAAGCGGTCAAGGGTGTGAAATCCAAGACCATGCACGAGGACACCGCCAAGGAAGACACCCGTTACGGCACCCTGCTCGATCACAACATCGTCGGCACCACCCACCAGCACATCTACAACTTCCGCCTCGACATGGACGTGGACGGTGAAAGCAACTCGCTGGTGGAGGTGAATCCGGTCATTGCCCCGAACGACCGTGGCGGACCGCGCACCAGCACCATGCAGACCGAAACCAAAGTGGTCAGCACCGAGCAACAGGCGGCGCAGAAATTCGACCCGTCGACCGTTCGCCTGCTGACCAACTTCAGCAAGGAAAACAAGGTCGGCAACCCGGTGTCCTATCAGTTGATTCCCTATGCCGGCGGCACGCACCCGGTGGCCAAGGGCGCCAACTTCGGCAAGGACGAATGGCTGTATCACCGCCTGAGCTTCATGGACAAGCAACTGTGGGTGACGCAATACAACCCGGAGGAGAAATACCCGGAAGGCAAGTACCCGAATCGCTCGGACAAAGACTCGGGACTGGGGCAGTTCACCCAGGACAACCACTCCATCGAAAACACCGACGATGTCGTGTGGCTGACCACCGGCACCACCCACATCGCCCGCGCCGAAGAGTGGCCGATCATGCCGACCGAATGGGTGCACGTGCTGCTCAAGCCGTGGAACTTCTTCGATGAAACGCCGACGCTGAACCTCAACGCACCGAAATAACGTACATCCCCCTGTAGGAGCGAGCCTGCTCGCGATGGTGTGTCAGGCGACACCTATGTTGCTGATACTCCATCGCGAGCAAGCTCGCTCCTACAGGGTTACTTCGGTCCGTTCATTGGCTGACCACAATCTTCCCCAGCATCTGCGGATGCAGTGCACAGAAATACTCATACTCCCCCGGTGTATTGAACACCCAGGAATAGCTGTCACCGGTATCCAGCGCCCCGGAGCGAAACAGCTTGTGGGTTTCCGCCACCGTGTGCGGAATCTCGTCGTCGTTCACCCAGGTCACTTTGGTGCCCACCGCCACGTTCAAATCCCTGGGCCCGAACATGAACGCCTTGATATCGACTTTCACCTCCTGAGCCCACACCGGCATCGACAGCAGCAGGCAGATAACGGCCAGCAATCGCGCGTTCATTCCCATTCCCTCCGCTAAACCAGTGTCGAATCGATCAGTGCCAAGGGGTGCTCACCCTGGGTCGCTCGTACATCGGTGATCCCCAGGTAATTGCGCAATTGATCCGCCGCCACCGTCATCGGTCCCGGAGCCGGCGCCGTGCCCGGCGCCGGTTGTGGATAGGCGGTGCCGCGCGCGGTGTGGAAGGTGATGTTGCCCTCGACCTTCTGGATGACCTGATGGATGTGCCCGTTCAGCACCGTCACCGATCCGTACTTGCGCAGCATGGCAATCGCCTGATCGCCATCCTCGGTGCCCCAGCCCCACGGCTGATAAATGGTCCACAACGGAATATGGGTGAACACGACGATCGGTGTGCTGCTGCTCACCGCACGCAAGTCGTCGGCCAGCCAGGCCAGTTGATCGGCGCCGAGGGTCGCTTCATGGCCAGCCTGGAAGTTGAAGACGTTCACCAGGGCAATGAAATGCACGCCGTGGTCGTCGAAGCTGTACCACCCATTGCCTTTGGTGCCCTTGCCGTAACGCTCCAGATAGAGCTGGCCGCCGCCCTCGTCGAGGGTGTCGTGTTCGCCCGGCACATAGTGCACGGTGGACGGCAGGGCCTTGAGCAATTGTGCGGCGGTGTCGAACTCTGCGGGTTTGGACAGGTGGGTAATATCGCCGGTATGCAGGATCAGCGATGGCCGTTTGGGCAGCGCGATGACCTTGTCGATCGCCACTTGCAAGGTCTTCACCGGATTGGGATTGGCCTCTTTATTGAAACCGATGTGCGAGTCGCTGATCTGCACGAAATGGAAGGTGCTGGCCAGCGCCTTGGGGTCGGAAACATTCCCCGTGTCATCCAGAGCGAAGGCCCGGGGAATGCCGCCGCTCAAGGCCCAGATGACCCCGGCCCCGGCCCACGCCGAGCACTTGAGCAGTGTCCGGCGGTCGGGGTTCAACGGGGCGTCGGTGCGCAGTGGATGTTTTGCTTGAATGTCCATCGGTATTCCCTCGCTGGAGAACTACAGTGATGTAGCTGACACGAGGTAAAACCTTGCAGGACGGGTCTTTATTCCCGGTCGAAAAAATAAATTTTCCCGGGAATAAAAGACCCTGCACCGCAGTTATAGGGGTGGGACAGTGCGGGAACCACTATGAAGCGATTTGAGGAACTGTTTGCGCCGCACCTGGACGCCGCTTACAACCTCGCGCGCTGGCTCACGGGCAATGACAGCGCCGCGCACGATGTCGTGCAGGAAAGCGCCCTGCGCGCCTTGCGGTTTGCGCACCGCTTCGTCGACGGCAACGCCAAGGCCTGGTTTCTGACCATCGTGCGCAACGAAAGCTACACCTGGCTCAAGGCCTCGGCCGGACGGCATTGGGTCGCTTTCGACGACGAATCCGATGAAAACGAGGCTGCGATGAGCCACAGCCAGACCCCGGAACTGCTGGCCATCCACACCGAAAATGCGGCGCTGGTCCAGCAAGCCCTGTGCGCCCTGCCACCGGCGTTTCGTGAGGTGATCGTTCTGAAAGAACTCGAAGACCTGGCTTACAAGGACATCGCCCTGGTGGTCGACGTCCCCATCGGTACCGTCATGTCGAGGCTGGCCAGGGCTCGCGCCATGCTCAAGCTCGAACTATTGAAGTTGCACGCCCATGAATGAACTCGACTGCACGGTTTGCCAGACGCTGATGCATGGCTATCTGGACAAGGAACTCGATCCGGCGACGGCGGCGAATGTGGCCGGGCATCTGGCCGAGTGCGTTGCGTGCGCGCGGCTACATGATCAGGCGCAACTGCTGAAGGTCAGCGTCAGGCACAAGGCACCGTATTACGCCGCACCGGCGTCCTTGGCTGCCCGCCTGAAAGCCCCTGAGGCGCCAGCACCCCGAGCCCTGGAGCGCTGGCGAAAATGGTTTGCACCGGCTTTTTCAGCGGCGGCGCTGGCCTTGGCGATGGTGCTGTATGTGGCAACGCCAGGCAGCGACCAGCCGTTGATGGACGAAGCGGTCTCCAGTCATGTCCGCTCGTTGATGGGCGAACATCTGAACGATGTGGTGTCGTCCGACCGCCACACCGTCAAGCCCTGGTTCACCGGCAAGCTCGACTTCTCGCCACCGGTGTTCGATTACTCGGCGCAAGGCTTTCCCCTGCTGGGCGGGCGTCTGGATTATCTGCAACACCAGACCACGGCGGCCCTGAGCTATGGCCGGGCCAAGCACATCATCAACGTGTTTATCCTGCCCGCGCCCGAGGCCGACAAGCCGCGCCAGAGTCAGACGATCCGCGGTTTCAATGTCGTGTCCTGGCAAGCCAACCACATGCGCTTCGTCATGGTTTCCGATCTGGAGAAAGGCGAGCTGGAGGCGTTTAGCGAATTGCTCAAACCCTAGAACGTCCAGGCATCGAACGCTGCAATCAGTTAAAGGACCTCAAGCATGCAGCTTGCGATACTCCCCCGGCGCAATACCGAAGCGTGACTTGAACGCCGTGGAGAAGTAGCTCGAATCGGAAAAACCCCATGAGTAGCCCAGCACCGACAACTTTTGCTCCTTGCCCGATTGGCGCAGGGATTCGGCGCACAGGTCCAGGCGACGATTCTTGATGTAGCGCGCCACCACCAGGCCCTTCTTGGCAAACATCCGGTACAGCCCGCGAGTGGACATGCCCACTTCCCGCGCCAGCCATTCCGGGCACAGCTCTTCGGAGCGGATGTGCTGGTCGATAAAACTCAGGGTCTTGCGGAAGGTGCGCTCATGCAGATCCGTGCAGTCGTCGGTCTGACTGATCGCCGGGCGCAGCAGGCTGACAATCGCTTCCAGGGTCGCTTCGCTTTCCTGACGGCTGAGGCTTGGCTGACGGGTAGCATCAAGGATCAGCCGGTGCGACAGCATCGCGATGGGCGATGTCGCGGCGATGCGGTGACCGCACTTGACCTGATTGAAGCGCAGGGTCTGCTCGACCAATGGGTAGGGCAGGATCAGCGACAACTGTCGGGAGTTTTCGCTGTAGGTGAAGTCGCTTGGGCGCGACGCATCGATCAGTGTGATGTCGCCGGCGGACAGCAGCACCTTGTCGTCGCCCTGGGCCATGCCCGCCGAGCCATCGAGCTGGAACACTGCGAAGTACTTGCCGCCCTCGCCCGCCGCGACTTCTTGCGGCGTGCGGTACAGGCGCGCCTGACAGGCATCGACAAAGCTGAGCTTGAGGGCATCGCTGCGGTATTCCCGGATCTGCCCGGTAAACCCGCTGCCCAGCGGTTGTGCATTGAAGGCGCCACAGATCTGGTTGATCTGATGGATCCACTGATCGAACCCATCCTGGCGCTGTGCAATTGTAGAAATCATGTCAGGCCTCACGCAGGCTTATTTTTATTGTCTACGTCAAAACACAGGTTCTCCTGAACAGCGACTCTCCCTGAACGGCGACGGGTTACTTCAACCCGCCAAACCGTCGATAAAAACTTTCACCCACATCCGGCAATGGGCCGTCGGCGGTTTCCAGTGCACTGTTCAGCCATTCCTCGGCCTTGGCATAGATCAAACGGTAAATGTTGCGGCACAACTGCCGGGCCGCGCGGCCTTCCCAATCGCCGGGCAACAACTCGTCCGGCAGCTGCGGGTCGCGCAGCAGCAATTTGCGGTACTCATGAATAAGCAGGATCCGCGCCAGGAAGCAGTCGGACGGTTGCAGGTTTTCCTGCTCGCGAAGCGCCTGCCAGAGCGGCCGGAACAGCTGAATAAATTCGCTGTAGTGCGTTGCCAGCTCCTCGATGTTCCAGCTCTCGCGCACTTGCAGGCGCAGGGCCTTGGAGGCGAGTACGTCCTGGGCGGTGGTTTCGAAGACGATGGTGTCTTCCTGGGCGCCGAGATCGAGCAGCGTCGCGTTGACATCGGAACGGTCGCTGCGCGGGCAGGCCAGGACAACCGGCGAAATCGCACCAAAACCTTGCCACTCCAGTTCTTCACGCACTTGTTTGCGCTTGTCCTGGGTCAGCTGCGACAGCATCACCAGGCACCATGAACCGTCCCAGGCCGGCATGCTGGTGCTGTAGACCCGTTTGAACGCCTTGTCGAAACGCCGGCGACCGGTGCCGGTCAGGCTGTAGTAACTGCGACGCCCGACTTTTTCGGCGGTCAGCCAGCCTTCCTTGGTCAGGCGGAAAATCGACGTGCGGATCAGCCGTTCGTTGATGCCGATCGGTTCGAGCAACTGAATCAGGCTGCCCAGCCACACCGTCCCGCCATGAGGCTCGATGGCATCGCCGTACAACGTGATGATCAAGGAGCTGGCGCGGATCGGCGTCTGCTCCTGGAAGCGGGTAATCAAGTGATTCAAAGGTGTCAGGGACGACATGGGCGTACCGAGCGAAAAAAGAAAACGAATATACCGAAAGCGCCAATCCCTGTGGGAGCGGGCTTGCCCGCGATTGCGGCGGGTCAAACAAAATTACGCCATCTGACACTACGCCATCGCGGGCAAGCCCGCTCCCACAGGGGAAGATGGTGTTCACGAAATCGTGCCCTTTGGCCGCAGACCACTGTGGCTGATGCGCGGGCGATCCGGCTCCGGCTCGCTCAGTGGTTCGCAGACCTGCATCTGTTCCAGGCAACGCCGGGCCAATTGCTGATACTCACGGGTGCCTGCCTGTTTCCACGCCACCTCCTGATCGCTGAGGCTGCGCTTGACGCTGGCCGGGGCGCCCATCACCAGCGACTGCTCGGGGCATTCGAAACCGGCCTTGACGAACGCCGCCGCCGAGACGAATGAACGCGGGCCGATGTGCGCGTTGTCCATCACCACCGCATTCATGCCCACCAACGCATCGGCGCCGATCCGGCAACCATGCAGCACGGCACCGTGACCGATGTGACCATTGCGCTCGACCACGGTGTCACTGTCGGGAAAACCGTGCATCACGCAGGTGTCCTGCAGATTGGCGCCTTCCTCCAGGACGATCCGGCCAAAGTCGCCACGCAGGCTCGCCAGCGGCCCGACGTAGCAATGAGGACCGACGATCACATCACCGATCAACACGGCAGACGGATGCACATAGGCACTGGGGTCAACCACCGGGGTCAGGCCATCAAGGCTGTAGCAGGTCATGGCAGGCTCCTTCACAAAGCGATGCAAATAATGGCTCATTTTGTATCACATCAGTTTTACCAGAACAAAGACTAAAAACCGTATCACTTGAAAAGGCCGGTCAACGCCGCCACTCACCCGCCACAACGACGGGATTACCAGCCAATAAAATCGGGACATTCAGGCATATCAACGCCCTCTCCCGGCAGGTACGCAATGACTGAACCAACGGCAAAAGGACACATTAAATCTATTTTTGTATTGCATTTGCGTATCACGTTGCGGGTATACTCGGGCAAAACCGGTTCCTGCGACCGATCCAATAACAAGCCGGCATCACCGCCGAGCGTGCACCGTGAGGGCATCCGCCATGCCTCTAACCCTTGCCGTCGAACTGATCGAGCCCGGCGTCCGCCTGATTTCCCTGCAGCGCCCGCAAGCCCTGAACGCCCTGACCACCCAATTGCTGGGTGAGCTGGCCGACGAACTGAGCGCCGCACAAGCCGACCCCCAGACCCGCGCCGTGGTCCTCACCGGTAGCCGCAAGGCCTTCGCCGCTGGCGCCGACATCAAGGAAATGGCCGAACGCGACCTGGTCGGCATCCTCGACGATCCCCGCCAGGCTTCGTGGCAAGCGATCACCCGCTTCAGCAAACCCCTGATCGCCGCCGTCAATGGCTTCGCCCTCGGCGGTGGCTGCGAACTGGCGATGCACGCCGACATCATCATTGCCGGTGAGGACGCGCGCTTCGGTCAGCCGGAAATCAACCTCGGGATCATGCCCGGCGCCGGTGGCACCCAACGCCTGCTGCGTGCCGTCGGCAAATCCATGGCCATGCAGATGGTCCTGACCGGCGAACCGATCAATGCGCGCCAGGCCCAGCGCGCCGGTCTGGTCAGCGAAGTGACGCAACCGGAATTCACCGTCGAACGCGCCCTGCAAATCGCCCGCAGCATTGCCGGCAAAGCCCCGCTGGCGGTGCGCCTGGCCAAGGAAGCGCTGCTCAAGGCCATGGACACCGACCTGGCCAGCGGCCTGCGCTTCGAGCGCCATGCCTTCACCGTGCTGGCCGGCACCCGCGACCGCGAAGAAGGCATTGCCGCCTTCCAGGAAAAACGCACGCCGACCTTCACCGGCCAGTAAGCACTGAATTCGAGACCTCCCAAGAGAGCGCCAAGACCATGAACTTCGAACACATCCTGTTTTCCATCGAGGCCGGCGTTGCCCTGCTCAGCCTCAATCGCCCGGACCAGCTCAACAGCTTCAACACGCAGATGCACGGCGAAGTGAAGGAAGCGCTCAAGCAAGTGCGGCAGAACCCGGACGTGCGCGTGCTGCTGCTGACCGGCGAAGGTCGTGGCTTCTGTGCCGGACAAGACCTCAGCGACCGCAATGTCGCACCGGGCAGCGCCGTGCCGGACCTGGGCGAATCCATCGAGAAGTTCTACAACCCGCTGATCCGCCAACTGCGCGACTTGCCGATGCCGGTGATCTGCGCGGTCAACGGCGTGGCGGCCGGTGCCGGCGCCAACATTCCGCTGGCCTGTGACCTGGTACTGGCGGCCCGTTCGGCCAGCTTCATTCAGGCGTTCTGCAAGATCGGCCTGATCCCTGATTCCGGCGGCACCTGGACCCTGCCGCGCCTGGTCGGCATGGCCCGCGCCAAGGCCCTCGCCCTGCTTGGCAATCGCCTGACCGCCGAACAGGCCGAGCAATGGGGCCTGATCTACCGCTGCGTGGAAGACGCTGAATTGCGCGACGAAGCGCTGAAACTTGCACAACACCTGGCCACGCAACCGACCTACGGCCTGGCCCTGATCAAGCGCAGCCTCAACGCCAGCCTGAGCAACAGCTTCGACGAACAGCTGGAACTGGAGCGCGATCTGCAACGCCTGGCCGGGCGCAGCGAGGACTATCGCGAAGGCGTCAGCGCCTTCATGGAAAAACGCACCCCAAGTTTCAAGGGACGCTGAGCCATGACCGCACTGAACGTCAACGCACGCATCGCGGTGATCGGTGCCGGCGCCATGGGCGCCGGGATTGCCCAGGTCGCGGCGCAGGCCGGTCACCCGGTGTTGCTGCTGGACAACCGCCCCGGCGCCGCCGCCCAGGCCATCGAAGGCATCGACCGGCAACTGGGCAAACGGGTCGAGAACGGCAAGCTCTCGGCCGATGCCCGCAGCGCGACCATCGCCCGCCTGCAAGCGGTAGAAGCCATTGAAGCGCTGGCCGATTGCGAGCTGATCATCGAGGCCATCGTCGAGAACCTTGAGGTCAAACGCGCGCTGTTCCGGCAGCTGGAAGGCATTTGCGGCGAACACTGCATCCTGGCCAGCAACACGTCGTCGCTGTCGATCACCAGCATCGCCGCACAACTTGATCACCCCAATCGCCTGCTCGGCCTGCACTTCTTCAACCCGGCGCCGGTCATGGCGCTGGTGGAAATCGTTTCCGGCCTGGCCAGCGATCCAACCCTGGCCGAGTGCCTGTACGAGACCGCCAAAGCCTGGGGCAAAAAACCGGTGCACACCCGTTCCACGCCGGGCTTCATCGTCAACCGCGTGGCCCGGCCGTTCTACGCCGAGAGCCTGCGCCTGTTGCAGGAAGGCGCCGCCGATTGCCCGACCCTGGATGCGCTGATGCGCGAGGCCGGTGGTTTTGCCATGGGTGCGTTCGAGCTGACCGACCTGATCGGCCACGACGTCAACTATGCCGTGACCTGCTCGGTGTTCGACGCCTATTACCAGGACACCCGTTTCCTGCCTTCACTGATCCAGAAAGAGCTGGTGGACGGCGGACGCCTGGGACGCAAAAGCGGTCAGGGTTTCTACAGCTACGCCCCAGGCGCCGAACGTCCGCAAGCCGCTCAAATCAGCAGCAAAGCAACGGTCGAGGTTTGCGCTGCTGAAGGCGACCTCGGCATTGCCCAAGGCTTGCTGGCGCGTTTGCGTGAACAAGGCGTCAATGTCATCCAGCGTGATGGCCAGGGCCTGCTGCGGGTCGGTGACGCGGTGCTGGCCTTGAGCGACGGGCGCATGGCCTGTCAGCGCGCCCGGGAAGACGGCCTGCGCAACCTGATCCTGCTGGATCTGACCCTCGATTACAGCAAGGCCCAACGCATCGCCATCAGCTGCGCGGCGGGCATCGATCCACGGGCCCTCGATCAGGGCGTTGCCCTGCTGCAACGGGCCGGCTTCAAGGTCAGCCTGCTCAGCGACAGCCCGGCCCTGGCGGTCCTGCGCACGGTGGTGATGCTGGCCAACGAGGCGGCGGATGCGCTGCTGCAAGGCGTGGCCTCGGCGGCCGACATCGATCTGGCCATGCGTGCCGGGGTCAATTACCCGCAAGGGCCGCTGGCCTGGGCCGATGCCATTGGCCTGGCACACATCGTTACCGTGCTCGACAACCTGCAAGCCGCCTACGGCGAAGAACGCTATCGCCCATCGTTGCTGTTGCGCCGTCGGGTCGCCGAAGGGAGAAACTTCCATGACTAATCACGAAGCCATGACCCTGGCCAGCGATTGCGCCCAGGCCCTGTTCCAGCGTGACAGCGCCAGCCAGGCCATGGGCATGCGCCTGCTGTCCGCCGGCCCCGGTTGCGCCCGGGTGGGCATGACCGTGCGCGCCGACATGCTCCAGGGCCACGGCACCTGCCACGGCGGCTACCTGTTCGCCCTCGCCGACTCGGCGTTCGCCTTTGCCTGCAACAGCTACAACGAAGCCACCGTGGCCATCGGTTGCAGCATCGACTACATCGCCCCGGCGCGCCTGGGCGACACGTTGAACGCCGATTGCACCGAGCAGAGCCGCTCGGGTCGCACCGGCAACTACGACGTACGCATTGAAAACCAACAGGGCCAGTTGATCGCCCTGTTCCATGGCAAATCCTACAAAGTGCGCGGCCCGGTGCTGACGCAGGAGAACCCGAATGAATGACGCCCTGATCATCGATGCGGTACGGACCCCGATCGGTCGCTACGCCGGAGTCTTGAGCAGCGTGCGCGCCGACGACCTCGGCGCGGTGCCGCTGCGCGAACTGCTGCGCCGTCACCCGCAAGTGGACTGGAGCAGCGTCGACGACGTGATCTACGGCTGCGCCAACCAGGCCGGCGAAGACAATCGCAACGTCGCGCGCATGTCGGCGCTGTTGGCCGGGTTGCCGGTCAGCGTGCCCGGCACCACCCTCAATCGCCTGTGCGGTTCCGGGCTGGATGCGGTCGGCACGGCGGCGCGCGCCATTCGCAGTGGCGAGGCCGGGTTGATGCTGGTCGGCGGCGTCGAATCGATGTCCCGCGCACCGCTGGTGATGGGCAAGGCCGAGCAGGCGTTTTCCCGCCAGGCGGAGATTTTCGACACCACCATCGGCTGGCGCTTCATCAATCCGTTGATGAAAAAGGCCTTCGGTATCGACTCCATGCCGGAAACCGCAGAGAACGTGGCCGAACAGTTCAACATCTCCCGCGCCGACCAGGACGCTTTCGCCCTGCGCAGCCAGCAACGGGCCGCTGCCGCCCAGGCCAACGGGCGCCTGGCCAAGGAAATCGTCGCGGTAGAAATCCCCCAGCGCAAAGGCCCGGCCAAAGTGGTCGAGCAGGATGAACACCCGCGCGGCGACACTACCCTTGAGCAGTTGGCCAAACTCGGCACGCCGTTCCGCGAAGGCGGCAGCATCACCGCCGGCAACGCTTCCGGGGTCAACGATGGTGCCTGCGCGCTGTTACTGGCCAGCCCGGAAGTCGCCAAGCGTCACGGCCTGACCGCTCGCGGCCGGGTGGTGGCGATGGCCACTGCCGGGGTCGAGCCACGCATCATGGGCATCGGCCCGGTGCCGGCCACTCGCAAGGTGCTGGAGCTGGCCAACCTGAGCCTGGCGGACATGGACGTGATCGAACTCAACGAAGCCTTCGCCGCACAAGGCCTGGCGGTGTTGCGTGAACTGGGCTTGAGCGACACCGATCCACGGGTCAACCCCAACGGCGGCGCGATTGCCCTCGGCCATCCACTGGGCATGAGCGGCGCGCGCCTGGTGACCACGGCCCTGCATGAGCTTGAGGAACGGAGTGGCCGCTACGCCCTGTGCACCATGTGCATCGGCGTCGGCCAGGGGATCGCGCTGATCATCGAGCGACTCTCCCACTAAAGAACCGCGATTCCCGGGGAGCCGAGAGGTATCCTTGGGTCATGCACTCAAAGCCCCTGTGCAAAGGGGCTGGAACACAAAAACAATTCGAGTGAAGTCATGAACATGCCAATTGCCCAATCCGTGCTTGATCCTGTGCTGGACCCGCTGGAAACCGCCAGCATCGACGAGTTGCGTCAACATCAGCTGGATCGCCTGCGCTGGAGCCTCAAGCACGCCTACGAGAACGTGCCGCTGTACCGCCAGCGTTTCGATGCCCTGGGCGTGCACCCGGACGACATCCAGTCTCTCGAAGACCTGGCGAAATTCCCGTTCACCACCAAGTCCGACCTGCGTGACAACTACCCGTACGGCATGTTCGCCGTGCCAATGCATGACATCGTTCGCCTGCACGCCTCCAGCGGCACCACCGGCAAACCGACCGTCGTCGGCTACACCCAGAACGACATCGACACCTGGGCCAACGTGGTCGCCCGCTCGATTCGCGCCGCGGGCGGACATCGCGGCGACAAGGTGCATATTTCCTATGGCTACGGCCTGTTCACCGGCGGCCTCGGCGCGCATTACGGCGCCGAACGCCTGGGTTGCACGGTGATCCCGATGTCCGGCGGCCAGACCGAGAAACAAGTGCAGCTGATCAAGGATTTCCAGCCAGACATCATCATGGTCACGCCGTCCTACATGCTCAACATCGCCGATGAAATCGAGCGCCAGGGCATCGACCCGCACAAACTGGCCCTGCGCCTGGGCATCTTCGGCGCCGAGCCATGGACCGCCGAACTGCGCAGCGCCATCGAAACACGCCTGGGCATCACCGCCCTGGACATCTACGGCCTCTCGGAAATCATGGGCCCGGGTGTCGCCATGGAATGCGCCGAGTCCAAGGACGGCCCGACCATCTGGGAAGACCACTTCTACCCGGAAATCATCGACCCGGTGACCGGCGAGGTTCTGCCGGACGGTCAGATGGGCGAACTGGTGTTCACCTCCCTGAGCAAAGAAGCCCTGCCGATGATCCGCTACCGCACCCGCGACCTGACGCGCCTGCTACCGGGCACCGCAAGGCCAATGCGACGCATCGACAAGATCACCGGACGCAGCGATGACATGCTGATCATCCGTGGGGTCAACGTGTTCCCGACGCAGATCGAAGAACAGGTGCTGAAAGTCAAACAACTGGCCGAGTGCTACGAGATCCATCTGTATCGCAATGGCAACCTGGACAGCGTCGATGTCCATGTCGAGTTGAAGGCCGAACATCAGCACTTGAGCGATGAACAGCAGAAGGCTGTTTGCGGCGAGCTGACCAAGCACATCAAGACCTATATCGGGATCAGTTCGCGGATTGTTTTGCAGCCTTTCCACTCGATCAAACGCTCCGAGGGCAAGGCTTGCCACGTGATGGACAAGCGCCCGAAAGCATGACTGCTGCACCCCTTGTGGCCCCGCTTTTGCGGGGCTTTTTTTTGGTTTTTTTTGGTGTACGTCCATCAGCTTTTCCGTAGGAGCAAGCCTGCTCGCGAAAAACGCCGGGACAACGCGGGCATTCAGACAGCCCGCGTCATCGTTATCCCCCATCGCGAGCGAGCTCCTACAGGGGGCGGCGTTACGTTCTTCCAAATGGTTCGCCTGAACGGCGAAACCGCCAGCCGCCGTTACCGAAGAAATGGATATACCCCCAAAACCAAGCTTCCCTCCCCCAAAGCGATACAAAAAACAAATACGACACATCATTTTCCGTTTGATATTAATTTCCGTATCGCTTATAAAGTTCTCCATGCCCTCGAACAGATTCACGGCGGGAGACCCCTAATGTACGCACAGCTCGTAGAAACAGGCGTAAAGCGCATCAAAGACCTGTCGGAAATGTCCGACCAGGAACGCGCCTTTCAGGAAAAAATCGATTCAGAAATCAAGATCGAAGCCAAGAACTGGATGCCAGATGCCTACCGGCAAACCCTGATCCGGCAGATTTCCCAGCACGCCCACTCCGAAATCGTCGGCATGCTGCCTGAAGGCAACTGGGTCACCCGTGCGCCGACGCTCAAACGCAAACTGCAATTGATGGCCAAGATTCAGGACGAAGCCGGTCACGGTCTGTATCTGTACAGCGCCATGGAAACCCTGGGCGCCGACCGCGATGAAGAGATCGCCAAGCTGCACAGCGGCAAGGCCAAGTACTCGAGTATCTTCAATTACCCGACGCTGAACTGGGCCGACATGGGCGCGGTGGGCTGGCTGGTGGATGGCGCGGCAATCGTCAACCAGGTGGTTTTGCAGCGCACCTCGTACGGACCCTACTCCCGCGCCATGGTGCGTATCTGCAAGGAAGAGAGCTTCCACCAGCGCCAGGGCTACGAAATCCTCCTGACCATGATGCGTCACGGCAATCAGGCGCAAAAAGACATGGTCCAGGACGCGATCAACCGCCTGTGGTGGCCGTCGCTGATGATGTTCGGTCCAAGCGACGAACACTCGCCCAACAGCGCCCAGTCCATGGCCTGGAAAATCAAGCGCCAGAGCAACGACGAACTGCGCCAGCGCTTCATCGACCAGACCATCCCGCAACTCGAGCTGCTGGGCTGCACCTGCCCCGATCCGGACCTGAAGTGGAACGCCGAGCGCGGCCACTACGATTTCGGCGAGATCCAGTGGAACGAATTCTACGAAGTGCTCAAGGGCAACGGCCCGTGCAACCAGGAACGCGTCGCCACCCGCCGCAAGGCGATTGAAGACGGTGCCTGGGTTCGTGAAGCCGCCGTCGCCCACGCCCGCAAAAAACAAAACAAGAACGCCGCCTGATTCGGCCACCTGATGTGGAGTAATTGAAATGTCCGAGTGGACCCTCTTTGAAGTCTTCGTGCGCAGCAAGCACGGCCTCAACCACAAGCACGTCGGCAGCGTGCATGCCGCCGACACCACCATGGCCATCGAGAACGCGCGCGAGCTCTACACCCGTCGCAGCGAAGGCGTCAGCCTGTGGGTCGTGCCATCGGCGCTGATCACCGCCTCCTCCCCGGATGAAAAAGACCCGCTGTTCGATCCGTCGGACGACAAGGTTTACCGCCACGCCAGCTTCTACGAGCTGCCGGCCGAAGTCGGGCACATGTGAGGTCGACCATGAATAACAAGACCGATCTGATCGAATACCTGCTGCGCCTCGGCGACAGCGCCCTGATCCAGGGCCAGCGCCTGTGCCAATGGTGCGGCAAGGCCCCGGCCCTGGAAGAAGAGCTTGCGCTGATGAACGTCGGCCTCGACCTGGTGGGACAGGCGCGCAACTGGCTGGACTACGCTGCCGAGCTGCTGGACGACGGCCGCGACGCCGACGACCTGGCGTTCCGTCGCGACGAGCGCGCCTACCGCAACCTGTTGCTGGTGGAGCAACCCAACGGCGATTACGCGGTGACGATCCTCAAGCAGTTCCTGTATGACGCCTGGCACCTGCAAGTGCTGAACGGCCTGAGCCAGTCCAGCGATGAACGCATCGCCGGGATCGCCGCCAAAGCCGTGAAGGAAGTCACCTATCACCTGCGCCGCTCCGGCGAGTGGGTCGAGCGTCTGGGTGACGGCACCGAGGAAAGCCACAAACGCATGCTGGCGGCGATCCCCGAGGTCTGGCGTTTCACCGTCGAACTGACCAGCGCCGACGACAGCGAACAGCGCCTGCACGCGGCCGGCATCACCCCGGACACCGCGCAAGTCGCCGCCGCCTGGCAAGCCAAGGTCAACGAAATCTTCGCCAGCGCCACCCTGCCCGTGCCTGCCGCGCCCAGTTATTTCTACCTCAATGCACGCAAGGGCCTGCACACCGAACACTTGGGCATCCTGCTGGCCGAGATGCAATTCCTGCCACGAGCGTACCCCGATGCAACCTGGTGAGCTGATCGCCAGCGACCTCGGCGCCCGGCCGGCACAACCGACCGACCTGGCTGCTGCGTGGGCGATCCTCGCCGAGGTCATGGACCCGGAAGTGCCGGTGGTCAGCGTGGTCGACCTGGGCATCGTCCGCGATCTCGATTGGCAGGCCGGCCATCTGCATGTGGTGGTCACGCCGACCTACTCCGGCTGCCCGGCCACCGAAGTGATCGAAGGCGATATTCGCCAGGCGCTGGAACAGGCCGGTTTCCAGGCGCCGCAGCTGGAGCGTCGGTTGACCCCGGCCTGGACCACCGACTGGATCACTGACGGCGGCCGCGAACGCCTGCGCGCCTATGGCATCGCACCGCCCGAGGGCAGCACCAGCAAACGCAGCCTGCTCGGTGAAAGCCCGGTGATCCGCTGTCCGCAATGCGGCAGCGCCCACACCGAAGTGCTCAGCGAGTTCGGTTCCACTGCGTGCAAGGCGCTGTATCGCTGCGTCGATTGCCGGGAACCGTTCGACTATTTCAAGTGCATCTGAGCGGCAATCGGCCGTCCCAGCTGGAGAACAACAATGAGTAAATTTCACAGCCTGACCATCAAGGACGTGCGCACCGAGACCCGTGACGCGGTGTCCATCGCCTTCGACATTCCGCAACACCTGCAGGACAGTTTTCACTTCACCCAGGGCCAGCACCTGGTGATGCGCACCCATCTGGACGGCGAAGAAGTGCGTCGCTCGTACTCGATCTGCACCGGGGTCAACGACGGTGAACTGCGTGTCGCCATCAAGCGCGTGGCCGGCGGGCGCTTTTCCGCCTTTGCCAACGAACAGTTGAAGGCCGGGCACAGCCTGGAAGTGATGCCGCCTGCGGGGCATTTTTGCGTCGAACTCGATCCGGCGCGCCACGGCCACTACCTGGCGGTCGCGGCAGGCAGCGGCATCACGCCAATCCTGTCGATCATCAAGACCACCCTGGAAACCGAGCCGCACAGCCGCGTCACCCTGCTGTACGGCAACCGTTCTAGCTCCGGCGCCTTGTTTCGCGAACAGCTTGAAGATTTGAAGAACCGTTACCTGCAACGCCTGAACCTGATTTTCGTGTTCAGCCGCGAGCAGCAGGATGTCGACCTGTACAACGGCCGGATCAACGCCGAGAAATGCGAGCAACTGTTCAGCCGCTGGATCGATGTCAAAGCCCTCGACGCCGCCTTCATCTGCGGCCCGCAGGAAATGACCGAGACCGTGCGCGACAGCCTCAAGGCCAAGGGCATGGCGCCTGAACGCATCCACTTCGAACTGTTCGCCGCCGCTGGCAGCCAGCAAAAACGTCAGGCCCGCGAAGCCGCGCGCCAGGTCGACGCCGCCGTCAGCCAGATCACCGTGATCAGCGACGGCCGCGCCCTGGCCTTCGACCTGCCACGCAACAGCCAGAGCATCCTCGACGCCGGCAACGCCCAAGGCGCCGAACTGCCTTACTCGTGCAAGGCCGGGGTGTGCTCGACCTGCAAATGCAAGGTCATCGAGGGCGAAGTGGAAATGGACAGCAACCACGCCCTGGAAGACTACGAAGTGGCCGCCGGCTATGTGCTGTCGTGCCAGGCGTTTCCGGTGAGCGACAAGGTGGTGCTGGATTTCGATCAGCTCTAATCCCCCAACCGCACCCCTGTAGGAGCGAGCCTGCTCGCGAAGAACCTGAGAGCAACGCGTGTATCCAGACTACACGCGTCATCGTTCACGGCCATCGCGAGCAGGCTCGCTCCCACAGTTGTTCAGTGATCAACCCGAATACACCGTTACACCCAAAACAAAAACAACAAAGGAGCTCGCGTCATGACCCCCCAGGAAATAGAACTCATCGGCCAGCACCCGGATTTCATCCAGCTGGTTCGTCGCAAACAGAAACTGTACTGGTCACTGAGCCTGGCCATGCTGGTGATCTATTACGGCTTTGTGCTGCTGGTGGCTTTCTCCCCTTCTACCCTCGGCCAATCCCTCAGTGGCGGCGTAACCAGCGTGGGCATGCTGGTGGGTGTAGTGATCGTGCTGCTGGCCTTTGCATTGACCGGTTTCTATGTCTATCGCGCCAACAACGTGATCGATCCGCTGAATGAAAAACTCAAGCAGGAGTGCGCCCGATGAGCCGACTTCTCGCGATGTTCCTGCTGCCGCTGGCGGCAGTCACTGATTTCGCCGTGGCCGCCGACGGCGCGTCCCGGCCAATGAACTGGAACGCCATCGGCATGTTTCTGGTGTTCGTGCTGTTCACCTTCGGCGTGACGCGCTGGGCGGCACGGCGTACTCGCTCCGCCAGCGATTTCTACACCGCCGGCGGTGGCATGACCGGCTTTCAGAACGGTCTGGCGATTGCCGGCGACATGATCTCGGCGGCGTCCTTCCTCGGCATCTCCGCGATGATGTTCCTCAATGGTTATGACGGTTTGCTGTACGCCCTGGGTGTATTGGCGGGCTGGCCGATCATTCTGTTTTTGATCGCCGAGCGCCTGCGCAACCTCGGCAAATACACCTTTGCCGACGTGGTTTCCTATCGCCTGGAACAAACCCCGGTGCGCCTGACTTCAGCGTTCGGCACCCTCACGGTGGCGTTGATGTACCTGGTGGCACAAATGGTCGGCGCCGGCAAACTGATCGAGTTGCTGTTCGGCATCGATTACCTCTACGCGGTCATGCTGGTCGGCGTGCTGATGGTGTTCTACGTGACCTTCGGCGGCATGCTCGCCACCACCTGGGTACAAATCATCAAAGCCGTGATGCTGCTGTTCGGCACCACGTTCATGGCGTTCATGGTGCTCAAGCATTTTGGGTTCAGCACCGAAGCGATGTTCGCCGGCGCCACCGCCGTGCATGCCAAGGGCAACGCCATCATGGCGCCCGGCGGGTTGCTGTCGAACCCGATCGATGCGATCTCGCTGGGGCTGGGCATGATGTTCGGCACCGCCGGCCTGCCGCATATCCTGATGCGCTTCTTCACTGTCAGCGATGCCAAGGAAGCGCGTAAAAGCGTGTTCTACGCCACCGGTTTCATCGGCTATTTCTACTTGCTGCTGATCATCGTCGGCTTCGGCGCGATCGTCATGGTCGGCACCGACCCGGCGTTCCGTGACGCCAGCGGCGCGATCATCGGCGGCGGCAACATGATCGCCGTACACCTGGCGCAAGCCGTGGGCGGCAACCTGTTCCTCGGCTTCATCTCGGCCGTGGCCTTCGCCACCATTCTGGCGGTGGTCGCGGGGCTGGCATTGTCCGGCGCATCGGCGGTGTCCCACGACTTGTATGCCTGCGTGATGCGCAAGGGTCAGGCCACCGAGCAGCAGGAAATTCGCGTGTCGCGCATGGCCACGCTGTGCATCGGCGTGCTGGCAATCATCCTCGGTCTGTTGTTCGAGTCGCAGAACATTGCGTTCCTGTCCGGGCTGGTCCTGGCCATCGCCGCGTCGGTGAACTTCCCGGTGCTGTTCCTCTCGATGTACTGGAAAGGCCTGACCACCCGTGGCGCAGTGACCGGCAGTCTGGCGGGGCTGGTCTCGGCGATTGTCCTGCTGATCCTGAGCCCGGCGGTATGGGTCAACGTGCTGCACCACGACAAGGCCCTGTTCCCTTACTCCAACCCGGCGCTGTTTTCCATGAGCCTGGCCTTCTTCAGTGCCTGGGTGTTTTCGGTCACCGATGCCTCGCCCCGTGCCGCCCTTGAACGCGGCCGTTATCTGGCGCAGTTCATCCGTTCAATGACCGGCATCGGTGCCTCCGGCGCCAGCAATCACTAAACGACAATCGATCTGATGGCAGGGAACAAAAATAATGAAGCCCGCGCGTACCGCATCCTACGAATCACTGTTTTCGCTGGCCGCCGCATTGAGTCTGCCCATGGTCGCCACCAGCGCCATGGCCGATTTCATCGACGATAGCAAGGCCCGCATTGAAATGCGCAACCACTACATCAATCGCGATTTCCGTCAGGACAACGCACCACAATCCAAGGCTGAAGAATGGGCCCAGGGGTTCACCGCGCGCATCGAGTCCGGGTTCACCGAAGGCACATTCGGCTTCGGTCTCGACGCGTTGGGAGAGTTGGGGCTGAAGCTCGATTCCAGCCCGGATCGCCGGGGTACCGGGTTGCTGCCCTACGGCCCGAACAGCCATGAACCGGCGGACGAGTACAGCCAACTGGGGCTGACCGGCAAGCTGCGAGTGTCCAAAAGTGTGCTGAAGCTCGGCACCCTGCAACCCTTGCTGCCGGTGGCAACCTACAACGACACCCGCCTGCTGGCGTCGACCTTCGAGGGCGGCTTGCTCACCAGCCAGGAAATCAGTGGCCTGACGGTGAACACCGGGCGCCTGACCAAGACCAACCTGCGAGATTCCTCCAGCAACGATGACATCGGCTACGGCACCGCCACCAGTGATCACTTCGACTTTGCCGGCGGCACCTACGCCTTCAGCCCGCAACTGAACCTGAGCTACTACTACGGCAAGCTCGATCAGATTTATCGCCAGCAGTTCGTCGGACTGGTGCACACCCAGCCGCTGGGCAACGGCTTCAACCTGCGCAGCGACCTGCGCTATTTCGACAGCCGGGGTGACGGCGCCGAGCGGGCCGGGCGTATCGACAACCGCAACTTCAACAGCATGTTCACCGTGTCCCACGGTGCCCACAAGGTCAGTGCCACGTACCAGCAGTTGTCTGGCGACAGTGCCTTTCCGTTCCTCAACGGCGGCGACCCGTACGTGGTCAACCTGGTGACCTACAACACCTACACCCGCGCGGACGAGGACTCCTGGCAGCTGCGTTACGACTATGACTTCGCAGCGCAAGGCATCCCCGGCCTGACCTTCATGACGCGCTACACCGACGGTCGCCACGTCAAGGCCGGCAGCGTCGACAACGGTCGCGAGCGGGAGCGCGACACCGACATCAGTTACGTCATTCAGAGCGGCGTGTTCAAGGACGTCAGCCTGCGCTGGCGCAACGTGACCTTCCGTTCCGGCAATGGCTTGAAAACCGCCATCGATGAGAACCGGCTGATTGTCGGTTACACCCTGGCGCTTTGGTAATCCCTGAAAAGCGCGGTTGCGGCCGCGCCAACACCTTTCATAATCTGGAGCAATCGTGATGTCCTCTTCACCTGCACTGCACGCCCCCACCCTGCAAAGTTTCATCGCCGGCCGCTGGATCGGCCAACACGGCGCCCAGGTGCTGCGCAGCGCTATCGACGGCCATGAAATCGCCCGTACCCACGAAGAACGCCCGGACTTCGCCGAAGCCATCGAACATGGCCGTCGCCAGGGTGTCAGCGGCCTGATGGCGCTGGACTTCCAGCAGCGAGCCCAGCGCCTCAAGGCCCTGGCCCTGTACCTGGCCGAACGCAAGGAACAGCTCTACGCGATCTCCCACCACAGCGGCGCCACCCGCGCCGACAGCTGGATCGACATCGAAGGCGGCAACAGCACGCTCTTCACCTACGCCGGCCTCGGTTCGCGGGAACTGCCGTCGGGCAACGTCGTCCATGAAGGCCCGGCCCTGCAGCTGAGCAAAATGGGCACCTTCGCCGGCACCCACATCCTCGTGCCTCGTGGCGGCGTGGCGGTGCACATCAACGCCTTCAACTTCCCGATCTGGGGCATGCTGGAAAAATTCGCCCCGAGCTTCCTCGCCGGCATGCCATGCATCGTCAAACCGGCCAGCGCCACCAGCTACCTGACCGAAGCCGTGGTGCGCCTGATGGACGAATCCGGCTTGCTGCCAGCGGGCAGCCTGCAACTGATCATCGGCGGTACCGGTGATCTGCTCGACCGCCTGCAAGGCCAGGACGTGGTGACCTTCACCGGTTCGGCCGACACCGCGGCCAAGCTACGGGTCAACCCGAACCTGATTCGCAACTCGGTGCCGTTCACCGCCGAAGCGGACTCGCTGAACTGCGCGATCCTCGCCCCGGATGTCACCCCGGACGACGAAGAGTTCGAGCTGTTCATCAAGGAAGTCGCCCGGGAAATGACCACCAAGGCCGGGCAGAAATGCACCGCCATTCGCCGTGCCATCGTCCCGGCCAAACACATCGATGCCGTGGCCACCCGCCTGCGCGATCGCCTGGCCAAAGTGGTGGTCGGCGACCCGTCGGTGGAAGGTGTGCGCATGGGTGCGCTGGCGTCCCACGATCAACAGAAAGACGTCGCCGAGCGCCTGGAAGCCCTGTTGCAGAGCAGCGACATGCTGTTCGGTGCCCGTGACGGCTTCGAACCACGCGGTGAGAACGTCAGCCAGGGCGCGTTTTTCGCCCCGACCCTGCTGCAAGCCCGCGACCCGCACGCCGAGGGCGGCGCCCACGATATCGAAGCCTTCGGTCCGGTCAGCACCTTGATGGCCTATGACGATCTCGACGAAGCCCTGGCCCTGGCCGCACGCGGCAAAGGCAGCCTGGTGGCCAGCCTGGTAACCAAGGATCCGCAGATCGCCGCCAAGGCGATTCCGGTGGCCGCTGCGTTGCACGGGCGCTTACTGGTGCTGGATCGCCACTGCGCAGGCGAATCCACCGGTCACGGCTCGCCGCTGCCGCAACTCAAGCATGGCGGCCCCGGTCGTGCCGGTGGCGGTGAAGAACTGGGCGGCCTGCGTGCGGTGAAGCACTACCTGCAACGCGCGGCGGTACAAGGTTCGCCCACCATGCTCGCGGCGGTGACCGGTGAATACGTGCGTGGCGCCAACGTCATCGAAACCGAGGTGCACCCGTTCCGCCGTTACTTCCAGGACCTGCAGATCGGCGAGTCGCTGCTGACTCACCGCCGCACGGTCACCGAAGCGGATTTGGTGAACTTCGGCTGCCTATCGGGGGATCACTTCTACATGCACTTCGACGACATCGCCGCCAAGGAATCGCAGTTCGGCAAGCGCATCGCCCACGGTTATTTCGTGCTGTCGGCCGCCGCCGGTCTGTTCGTATCCCCAGGCGTCGGCCCGGTACTGGCCAACTACGGCCTGGACACCTTGCGCTTCATCAACCCGGTGGGCATCGGCGACACCATCCAGGCACGCCTGACCTGCAAACGCAAAATCGACCAGGGCAAAAAGAGCCCGCAAGGCGTCCCGCAAGGGGTGGTGGCGTGGGACGTGGAAGTCACCAACCAGTTGGGTGAACTGGTGGCCAGCTATGACATTTTGACCCTGGTCGTAAAACGCGAAGACTGATGCAACACCTGTAGGAGCGAGCTCGCTCGCGATGGACGTGAATAATGGCGCGCGCTTTCTGGATGAACGCGGTGCTCTCGGGTTCTTCGCGAGCAAGCTCGCTCCTACATGGGCTCTGCGTTGTAGTCAGTGCTTGCGCAACCACTCAATAAACAACGCGAACAACTCCGACTGCGACCCCACTTCCAGTTTCAGGTACAGATTCTTGCGGTGCATGCGCACGGTTTCCGGGGAGATGCCCATCTGGCTGGCGGTGGATTTCACCGAGTGGCCGCGTAGCACCATGTGCGCCACTTCCCGCTCGCGCTCGGTCAGCACGTCGCACCCGAATTGCTCGAATGCCGACTGCACCCGGTGCTTGAGATCATCGCGCAGGCCTTGATCGTTATTGCTCTGGATTTCGTGACTGCGCAGCAGGCCACGCTGACTGAACTCGCTGACAAATTCGCGCACCAGCGGTTCGACGGCGCGCAGCAGGTTCAGCTGATCGACCCGCAGGCATTCACCCCCGAAACCCTGGAACAGGCTGATGGAGATCTTGGTGTCGTTGCCCGTATCGACGATGTAGTAACTGTCTTCCGAACAACCCGCCTTCAGGTAATAGGACTTGTAGTAGTCACTGTCGAAGAAGTTGTCCGGGGCGATTTCCTCCAGATGATAGAAGCCTTGCGCCAGGCCATGCTCCACCGCCAGGCAAAACGGGTCGAGCAGGTAGCCCCCGGAAAAATAGCGGTCGAGAATCGAGACCTGGTACTCCTGGGCAATACCGCGCTGATGCAGCAACCGGGGCGCGCGGTCCTTGCGCTCCAGGCTGATCATCATCGACTCGATGGACACCAGTTGCGCCAAGGCGGACGCCAGGTATTGCAGGGCGTCAGGCTCGTCGACATGGGCGAATGCCTCGCGCATGCCCCCATGCCATTTGTGCAACGCCCCGAAGGGCATTGCGATCAGTGTGTCGTCGTCTGGTTTGCTCATGCCCCGCAGTCTAGCGGGTGAGCAGGCCCTTGGTAAAAACCTGACGGAAAGACTCATTGGCCGAAATACTGGCCGCTCTGCTCCAGCTCGGCCGCCACTTCGAGGATGCACACCCGCAGGATCTCGACAATTTCGTCGACCTGGTCATAGCTGAGAATCAACGGCGGCGACATCACATTGAGGTGCATGATCGGCCGCACCAGCAAGCCCCTGGCCTGTGCCCGCACATGGATTTTTTCGCCGATGTTGATGTCGTCGGCGAACAACGCCTTGATGCGTTTGTCGGCGACGAACTCCACGCAGGCCATCAACTTCTGGCAACGCACATCCCCCACCAACGGCAAATCCTTGAGCGTGGCCAGGCGCTGTTCCAGATAGCCGCCGACATCGTCGACATGGGCCAGCAGGTTTTCCCGCTCGATGATTTCAATGTTCTTCAGCGCCGCCGTGCAGCACACCGGATGACCGCTGTAGGTGAAGCCGTGGGTAAAGCAGCGACCCTTGCCGGGTTCGGCGATGACTGTCCAGATGCGGTCGGAAAAGATGCACGCCCCCAATGGCAGATAGGCGGAGGTCAGGCCCTTGGCGGTGGTGATGATGTCGGGTTGCACATCGAATACGTCCAGGGAGGCGAAAAACTTGCCCAGGCGCCCGAACGAAGTGACCACTTCGTCGGCAACGAACAGGATGTCGTAGCGCTGGCACACCTCCCACATGCGCTTGAGATAACCCTTGGGCGGAATGATCACCCCGCCCGAGCCCATGATCGGCTCGGCGAAAAAGCCGGCGACCTTGTCCACGCCGATCGACAGGATCTTGTCTTCGAACTCCTTGACCAGAAACTCGAGGAACTGCGCTTCGTCCATGCCGTCCGGGGCGCGGTACGGGTTGGGGTTGGACACGTGATGGATCAGCGGGTTGGCGTAATCGAACTCCGGCACCCGGTCGGCGGCCTTGTTGCCGATCGACATGGTCAAGGTGGTCGAGCCGTGATAGGCGTTGAAGCGCGCGATGATGTGTTTCTTTTCCGGCTTGCCGCGGCAGTTCTGGTAGTACTGGATCAGCCGGTACGCCGTGTCCACCGCCGTGGAACCGCCGGTGGTGAGGAACACATGGTCGAGGTCGCCGGGGGCGAGGCTGGCGAGTTTTTCGCACAGCTGAATCGCCACGTTGTTCGACATGTCGGAAAACGGGTTGGAATACGCCAGTTGCCGTACTTGATCGGCAATGGCCAGGGCCATTTCTTCACGGCCCAGACCGATGTTGGTGCACCACATGCCGCCGACGGCATCGAGAAAACGGTTGCCCTGGGTGTCATATATATAGGCGCCGTCGCCGGCGACGATGTTCAGCGAGCCCTGCTCGGCATGCTCGTCGAAGACGTGATAGCCGTGCATGTGATGGGCCTTGTCGGCCTTGACCAGTTCAGCCGCTTCGACGGTCGAGAACACTTTTTTAGTTGGGGTAGCCATACAAGAACCTCAAACAAAACGATTGGACGATCAAATCCCGCTTTTCACGGTGCTCCAGACGCGTGTCATGGCTCGCATGTCTTTCGCGTCCTGGGTTTTCTGCGGAAACAACCGTTGACGAACATCTTCATCGGGATAAATCGCCGGATTGTTTCGCACGCTGGCATTGAGCAATGGCGTGGCCGCCGCGTTGCTGTTGGCGTAATTGATGAAGTCGCTCACGTCCGCCATCACCTGCGGCTGCATCAGGTATTGCAGAAACCTGTGGGCGTTGGCGACGTGGGGCGCATCGGCCGGGATGTACATGTTGTCGAACCAGATCAGCGAGCCTTCCCTGGGAATGAAGTACGCCAGGTTGCTCTGCTTCTTGGCTTCTTCGGCGCGGGCCATGGCCGTCGCGTAGTCACCGGACCAGGTCATGGCCATGCACACGTCGCCATTGGGCAGACTGGTGAGGTAATTGACCGAGTCGAACTTGCGGATGTACGGCCTGACCGACAGCAGCAAGTCCTGGGCGGCTTTCAGGTCCGCCGGGGCCGCACTTCTCGGGTCACGTCCCAGGTATTTCAAGGCCATGGGAATGACTTCGGTGGGGGCATCGAGCAGGGTCACGCCGCAGTCGGCGAAGCGCGAAACGATCTTCGGATCGAAGATCATCGCCAGCGAGCCGATCGGCGCGTCCGGCATGCGCTCCTTGATTTTGTCGACGTTGTACGTGACGCCGTTGCTGCCCCAGGTGTAGGGCGCCGAGTAGGCGGTGCCCGGATCGAACCCTTGCAGGTCGTGCAGGACTTTCGGGTCAAGATTGCTCCAGCCCGGCAGCAACTTTTTATCCAGCGGCTGGAAGACCCTGGCCTGGATCAGCGGCGGTGCGAGGGAGGCGTTGAGCACGATCAGGTCGTAACCGGAGTGGCCGGTGAGCAACTTGGCCTGCACGGTTTCATAGGAATCGAACGTGTCGTAGATGACTTTGATGCCGGTGGACTTTTCAAAGTCCGACAGGGTTTTTTCACCGATGTAATCCGCCCAGTTGTAGAGCCGCAGCGTATGGCTGTCGTCCACTTCGGCGGCCTGGGCGTTGATGATCAACGGAAGAGCAAACAGACTGGAAATCACCCTCAGTGTCTTGCGCATTGCACATTCACCTTATCAAGCGAGTTCGGCTCTGGATGAGCGGTGAACCTACTATTGGGCGATTCGCCAGGCGGCACCATACCCCGAATGGGTGTGTGCGGACCGACTGGCACTGCCGGCCAAGTCACGGCACATGGCAAAAAGCATCAGGTGGGTTGACCCGTTTTGTCATAGCTGCGGGGTTTGCCTGCCGCTTAAAGTGGCGGCCGAACCGACTCTGCAAGAGCCATCCATGACCGACCTGATCAAACATGAACAACGCGATGGCGTACTGACGCTGACCATCGACCGCCCCGACAAGCTCAACGCACTGACCAACGCCATGTACATGCGCCTGGCCGACCTGTTGTTCGCCGCGGACGAGGACGACTCGGTCGGCGTGGTCATCCTGACCGGTGGCCCGACCTGTTTTTCCAGCGGCAATGACCTGGTGGACTTCCTGCAACAACCACCTACACATCTGGACAGCCCGGCCTTTCGCCTGATGCGCGCCGTGACCCATCTGCAAAAACCACTGATCGCGGCCGTGTGCGGGGCCGCGATCGGCATTGGCACCACCGTGCTGCTGCATTGCGATCAGGTGCTGGTCACCCGCAATGCCAAGCTGCGCATGCCGTTCGTCAACCTGGGCCTGTGCCCGGAGTTCGGTGCCAGCCTGCTGCTGCCGCGCCTGCTCGGGCAGGCCCGCGCCGCACGCCTGTTGCTGTTGGGCGACAGTCTGGACGGCAGCGAAGCGGTGGCATGGGGCCTGGCCAACGAGGTGTTCGACGACGGGGCGCAATGCCTGGCGGCGGCCACCCGTGTGGCCCATCGGCTGTTGGCAATGCCCAGACACGCCCTGCGGCAATCGCGACAACTGATGAAACAGGCCGGCATGGCCGAACTGCAAGCCACCCTGCGTGAAGAGAACCTGCTGTTCATCGAACGCCTCAATAGCGACGAAGCGAAAACGGCCTTGAACGCCCTGCTCAATCGCAGTACTGATAAGAATTCACCGAAAGGAAACCAGCCATGAACACTCCGCAAATCTACGTCGTCAGCGCCGCCCGTACCGCCATCGGCACCTTTGGCGGTTCACTCAAGGACGTACCACCCGCCGACCTGGCCACCACCGCCGTGAAGGCCGCCCTGCAACGGGCCGCCGTGGACCCGGCGCTGGTCGGTCATCTGGTCATGGGCAACGTGATCCCGACCGAAAACCGTGACGCCTACATCTCCCGGGTCGCCGCGATGAACGCCGGCATCCCGAAAGAAACCCCGGCCTACAACGTCAACCGCCTCTGCGGTTCCGGCCTGCAAGCGATCATCAGCGCGGCGCAGACGCTGCTGCTGGGCGATGCCGAAATCGCCATCGGTGCCGGCGCCGAATCCATGAGCCGCGGCCCGTACCTGCTGCCTTCGGCCCGTTGGGGCGCGCGCATGGGCAACGTCCAGGCCATCGATTACATGCTGGGCATCCTGCATGACCCGTTCCACAACATCCACATGGGCATCACCGCCGAGAACATCGCCGAACGCAACGGCATCACTCGCGAAATGCAGGATGCCCTGGCGCTGGAAGACCAGAAACGCGCCGCCCATGCGATTGCCAACGGTTATTTCAGCGAGCAGATCGCGACCGTGGAAATCCAGGATCGCAAGGGCACCAAGCTGTTCAACGTCGACGAGCATCCACGCGCCACCTCCCTGGAACAGCTGGCCGCAATGAAGCCGGCGTTCAAGAAAGAGGGTTCGGTCACCGCCGGCAACGCTTCGGGCTTGAACGACGGCGCGGCGGCGCTGGTCATGGCCACCGGCAACGCGGTCCAGGCTAACAACCTGCGCCCACTGGCGCGTCTGGTCAGCTACGCCCACGCCGGCGTCGAGCCTGAACTGATGGGCCTGGGACCGATCCCGGCCACGCGCCTGGCACTCAAGCGCGCCGGCCTGACCGTCGCTGACCTGGACGTGATCGAAGCCAACATCGCCTTCGCCGCACAAGCCTGCGCGGTCAGCCAGGAACTGGACCTCGATCCGGCCAAGGTCAACCCGAACGGTTCGGGTATCGCCCTGGGTCACCCGGTAGGCGCGACCGGCGCCATCATCGCCACCAAGGCCATCCACGAACTGCACCGCATCAACGGCCGTTACGCCCTGGTGACCATGTGCATCGGTGGCGGTCAGGGGATTGCGGCGATTTTCGAACGCGTTTAATCCCCCACGTTACACCTGTGAGGAGCTGCCGCTGGCAGCTCCTCCGTCCTCGTTTCCGACTTCAATCCTCCGTTGACCTTGCACCTGACGACCGGCCGCAAAAACCATTTGCCACAAAATATTACATACGTCATATTACGCACGTAATTAAAAGCCGCTTCCGACAGGTAATTCTCCATGACCGGCATGCCCTCCGTTGAACCCGACCTTGCTATCCCGGTGAACACCCCCCGGTCTCCCCTGCTCAAGCACCTGCTGCTGCCAACGCTGGGTGTGGCGGCGCTGGTAGTGGCCGGCGTGTATACCGCGCATTGGTGGACAACCGGCCGTTTCATCGAAGCAACGGACGATGCCTACATCGGCGGCGACGTAACGGTGATCGGGCCGAAAGTGGCGGGTTACATCGACGAAGTGCTGGTGACCGACAACCAGAAGGTCAAGGCCGGCGATGTGCTGATTCGTCTCGACTCCCGCGATTACCGCGCCAACCTGGCCAAGGCCGAAGGTGCGGTGGCGGCCGAGGAAGCCTTGCTAGCCAACCTCGACGCGACCGAACAACTGCAGCAAGCCGTCATCGGCCAGGCCCGCGCCGGCATCGACGCCGCCGGCGCCGAAACCGCCCGTTCGCGGGATGACGACGCGCGCTACAAAAAACTGGTCAGCACCAACGCCGTTTCCGTGGAAAGCGCGCAGAGGGCCAACGCCACTTTCAAGACCGCCCAGGCCCAAAGCAATCGCGCCCAGGCTGAGTTGCTGGCCGCTCAGCGGCAGTTGAACGTGATCGCCACCCAGAAGCAGCAGGCCCGCGCCGCGCTGATCCAGGCCAGGGCCGAACGTGATCTGGCGCAGTTGAACGTTGGCTATACCGAACTGCGCGCCCCCGTCGACGGCGTGATCGGCAACCGCCGGGCACGGCTCGGCGCCTATGCCCAGGCCGGTTCGCAACTGCTGTCGGTGGTGCCCTCCAGCGGCTTGTGGGTCGATGCCAATTTCAAGGAAGACCAATTGGCACGCATGACGCCCGGCCAGCGAGTCGTGATTCATGCCGACGTGCTCTCGGGTCAGGAATTCCACGGTCACCTGGACAGTCTCGCGCCGGCCAGCGGCGCTCAGTTCAGCGTGCTGCCGCCGGAAAATGCCACCGGCAACTTCACCAAGATCGTGCAACGGGTGCCAGTGCGCATCCACCTCGATCCGGCTGACGGCGTGCTCGGCCACCTGCGCCCCGGCCTGTCGGTGACCGCCGAAGTGGACACCCGCAAGGAGCCTGAAGCGCCAGCCGTGGCCAGCGCGCCATGAGCCGCGCCTTCGCCGCCCCGGCGCAACCGTTCAATGCGGCGAACATGGCGACGGCGACCAAGGTCTTCGCCTTCGCCAGCATGTGCATCGGCATGTTCATTGCGTTGCTGGACATCCAGATCGTCTCGGCGTCGCTGCGTGACATTGGTGGCGGACTGTCGGCCGGCACCGACGAAACTGCCTGGGTGCAAACCAGTTATCTGATCGCCGAAATCATCGTCATTCCGCTGTCGGGCTGGCTCTCCCGAGTGTTTTCCACCCGCTGGCTGTTTTGCGCCTCGGCGGTGGGCTTCACCCTGACCAGCCTGTTGTGCGGCGCGGCATGGAACATCCAGAGCATGATCGCCTTCCGCGCCCTGCAAGGGTTTCTCGGCGGATCGATGATCCCGATGGTGTTCACCACGGCCTTCGTGTTCTTCAGCGGCAAGCAACGGGTCATCGCCGCCGCGACCATCGGCGCCGTGGCTTCTTTGGCGCCGACCCTGGGCCCGGTCATCGGTGGCTGGATCACCGACATTTCGTCCTGGCACTGGCTGTTCTACATCAACCTGGTGCCAGGAATTTTTGTCGCCGTGGCCGTGCCGATCCTGGTGAAAATCGATCAGCCGGAACTCTCGCTGCTCAAGGGCGCCGACTATACAAGCATGGTGTTTCTCGCGCTGTTCCTAGGTTGCCTGGAATACACCCTCGAAGAAGGCCCGCGCTGGAACTGGTTCAGTGACCGCACGATTCTGACCACCGCCTGGATCAGCGGCCTGGCAGGCCTGGCGTTCATTGGCCGGACCTTGCACGTGGCCAACCCGATCGTCGATCTGCGAGCCTTGAAGGACCGCAACTTCGCCCTCGGCTGCTTCTTCTCGTTCGTCACCGGCATCGGCCTGTTCGCCACCATTTACCTGACGCCGCTGTTTCTCGGTCGGGTGCGTGGCTACGGCGCGCTGGACATTGGTCTGTCGGTTTTCTCCACCGGCGTGTTCCAGATCATGGCGATTCCGCTGTATGCCTTTCTGGCCAACCGTGTCGATCTGCGCTGGATCATGATGGCCGGCCTTGGGCTGTTCGCCTTGTCGATGTGGGATTTCAGCCCGATCACCCATGACTGGGGGGCCAGGGAATTGATGCTGCCGCAGGCCCTGCGCGGGATTGCCCAGCAATTGGCGGTGCCGCCCGCAGTGACCTTGACCCTGGGCGGGTTGGCACCGGCGCGACTGAAACATGCTTCGGGGTTGTTCAACCTGATGCGTAACCTGGGCGGCGCGATTGGCATCGCCGCCTGTGCGACCATTCTCAATGACCGCACCAACCTGCACTTCACCCGGCTGGCGGAAAATCTCAACAGCACCAACGAAGCCCTCAACCAGTGGCTGTCGCAGGTCGCAAACAACTTCGCCGCCCTGGGACAGAGCGGCGATGTCGGGGTCACTGCCAGCCTGCATCAGCTCTGGCTGTTGACCTATCGCGAAGCCCAGACGCAAACCTATGGCGACGCGTTTCTGATGATCGGGGTCTGCTTCGTCATCGCCACGGCGATGGTGCCCTTGATGCGCAAGGTGCAACCACCGGCCGCGCCGAGTGCCGATGCCCATTGAGGCGCATCGGCAACGACTTGAGGATCAGGCCTGAGGGGTTTTGCGGAAGCCTACCGCCAGGCGGTTCCAGCTGTTGATGGTGCTGATGGCCACGGTCAGGTCGACCATTTCCTTGGGTGTGAACTGGGCGCTGACCACTTCGTAGTCTGCATCCGGCGCGTGGGTCAGGCTCAGTTGGGTCAGGGATTCGGTCCACAGCAGCGCGGCGCGTTCACGCTCGGTGAAGAACGGCGCTTCACGCCAGGCGGTCACGGCGAACAGGCGACGCGGGGTTTCACCCCCCTTGATCGCATCGGCGGTGTGCATGTCGATGCAGAAGGCGCAGCCATTGATTTGCGAAGCACGCAGCTTGACCAGCTCGATCAGGGGCTTCTCCAGCGGCAGCTTGGAAACCGCGGTTTCCAGGGCGATCATAGCTTTGAGGGCGTCAGGGCTGGCGGTATAGAAATCGGTACGTGGTTGCATGGGATGTGCTCCAGGGCAAGTGGATGTGTGACTACGTTAGTGCCTGAAGCGCTTTGGACAAATAGCCAATATTCCAGAAGTCGAGGAGGCCACTTGCGCAAGAAGAAAGGTCAACCTCCCCCACGAATCCTGCAACGACCCTTCATACCCGATTACGCAACCAATGCAAAAAACCCGTTTTCTGCACAACCTGCGGCACGTCCTGAGTCAGTGTCTGCGCTTTGTGCAAACGGAAATCCAGCAGGTTTTTCATCGCATCGTTGATGTCGTGACGGGCATCCAGACAAGGTTTGAGGTACTCCTTCTCGATGCGGTAAAGCGCGCACGGGGTTTTCGCCGCGAACGCGGCGGGCACCGAACTGTCTTCCAGGATGCCCGCCTCGCCGATCACTTCGCCCGGTCCCATGCGCCCGGATTCGAAAGGCGTACCGTGGCGGCTCAAGGTGACCGTCACCACCCCGGATTCAATGATGAACAAATGATCACTGACCTCCCCCGCCGCCAATATCGTCTCGCCGGCACGAAAGGTTTGCAGGCTCATGTTCTGGCTGAAGGTTTCTTTCTCTTCCTGACGCAAGGTAGAGAAGATCGGTGAACTGTCGAGCAGCGCCCGTGGCCGTGAAAGGTTGGTCGATGCGATGGGTTCCTCGCTCGACAACAGGTTGACCCCGGACGCCTGCAAATGCCGGTACGCCAGATCGTAGAGTTGATTGCGTACCTCGCGCTGCTCGTTCATCGAGGCGACAAACCCGCTGATTTCGTATTCGACACCGGCACTGCTGGCGCTTTTCAACGCCACTTTCGGCGCCGGCTTGTTCAACAGCATGCGACAGCCCTGCATCGCCCGCTCAAGGGCATCGATCACCCTGTTCGGCCGGACATGGGGGCTCACCTGCAAACTGATCGAAATGCCGAAAATGTCGCTGGGCCGGCTGAAGTTGACGATCTTGGCCTTGGCCGCCAGCGAATTGGGAATCACCGCCATGCTGCCCAGGGACGTCTGCAGGCGCGTGGCGCGCCAATCGATGTCGATGACCCGGCCTTCGGTGCCGTCGATGGAGATCCAGTCATCCAGTTGATAGGGTTTGGTGGTGTTGAGGACGATCCCGGAAAACACGTCGCTGAGGGTGCTCTGCAAGGCCAGGCCGACAATGATCGCCAGCGCGCCGGATGTGGCCAGGACGCCCTTGACCGGCAGATCAAGCACATACGCCAGGGCCGCGATGACCGCGACCAGGAAAATCACCGCGCCGAGCAGGTCCTGCAACAGTCGCCCGGTATGCCCGACCCGTTGCATCATCGCCGCGCCAATCAACACGGTCAGGGTGCGCGCACCGAACAGCCACCAACCGATCTGCAACCCTGTCGCCGCCAGATGCAACGGCACGTTGTCGGCCCACGGCGCCGGCTCCATCGGATTCAAGCCTTCGTTGAACAACAGAAGACTGAACAATGAAAAAATCACGACCCGCACCAACAGCTTCCAGCCATTGCGATTGGCACTGACCAAACGCCACAGCCCGAGATCGATCAACACCAGCGCCATGGCGCAAATCAGCGGATGTTCGGTAAGAAAAGACAACATCAAGCAACTCCAGCCCGGAACAATGAACGCAAGATCGCATTGGCCACAGTGTAGGAGCAATTGATTTAGCTGGAGCCTGACGTGCACAAACCTGCAGCAGCGTGCTTGCCCGTTGCCACAGGTTATGGGGGTTGCCGGATGTACGTGCCCATGCTCAGCGCGATGTCGCGGGTCTTCCCGTCAACCGTGCATGCGACCGAAGCGGCCGGACTGGAAGTCGGCGAAAGCCTGGTGGATCTCCTGTTCGGTGTTCATCACGAACGGACCGTGACCAACGATCGGCTCGTCAATCGGCTCACCGCTGAGCAACAGCACCACTGCATCGGCACTCGCTTGCAGGCTGAGCTGGTCGCCCTGGCGCTCGAACAGGACCAACTGGCCTTCGCCCACCGACTCCAGACCATTGACCTGAACCGTGCCGCGCAAGATCACCAACGCCGTGTTACGACCTTCATGAAGGTCAAGCGTGAGCGCCTGGCCGCCATTGAGACGCAGGTCCCAAACGTCGATCGGCGTAAAGGTGCGCGCCGGGCCTGTTTGCCCCTCGAACTCACCGGCAATCAAGCGCAGACGGCCCGCGTTGTTCTTCAGGGCGATGCTTGGGATATCAGCGTCAAGAAGGGTCTGGTAACCGGGGTCGGCCATTTTGTCCCTGGCCGGCAGGTTGACCCACAACTGCACCATCTCCAGGGTGCCGCCGCTTTTGGCAAAACTTTCGGAATGGAACTCTTCGTGGAGAATGCCGGAAGCTGCGGTCATCCATTGCACATCGCCGGCGCCGATCTTGCCGCCACTGCCGGTGGAATCACGGTGTTCCAGCTCGCCCTTGTAGACGATGGTCACGGTTTCGAAACCCCGGTGCGGGTGCTGACCCACGCCACGTCGCTCGGTGGTCGGGGTGAATTCAGCCGGCCCCGCGTGATCCAGCAGCAGAAACGGGCTGATGTGTTTGGCCAGGTTGTCGTAGGAAAACAGCGTACGGACCGGAAAACCGTCGCCGACCCAGTGCATATGCGGGCTGGTGTAGATACCGATGATGTTTTTCATGGTGTCTCCTGAAGAGGTGAGTGAAACCATGGACATAGCTTAAAAACATCGCCAATGAAGCGCTAGACGGTGAAAAACAGCTTGATCGTTCTACTAGCGGAACGATGATTACTCAGCTGACGCCCACGCCGCCAGATCAGTCCTCGCGCTACAGCAGACTGTCCGATTGATGATTTCCGGTAAACATTGCTTTGCCATTGCAGCGGTTTTTCCCAGGGAAGCGAATACGGATACTCGCGCCCATTCCCACTGCAACCTCTGGAGTCTTTCATGTCTATCCCCGCATTCGGCCTGGGTACTTTTCGCTTGCAAGGCCAGGTGGTCATCGATTCGGTGCGCACCGGCCTCGAACTGGGCTACCGGGTCATCGACACCGCGCAAATCTACGAGAACGAAGCCGAGGTCGGCCAGGCCATCGCCGCCAGTGGCATTGCCCGTGAAGAACTGTTCATCACCAGCAAGATCTGGGTGGCCAACTTCGCCAGGGAGCGCCTCATCGACAGTCTCAAGGAGAGCCTGCGCAAACTGCGCACCGACTACCTGGACCTGACGCTCATCCACTGGCCGTCGCCGGAAGATCAGGTACCGGTGGAGGAATTCATGGGCGCCCTGCTCGAAGCCAGGCAACTGGGCCTGACCCGGCAGATCGGGGTATCGAACTTCACCATCGACCTGATGAAACAAGCCATCGCCGCCATCGGCGCCGAGCACATCGCTACTAACCAGATCGAACTGCACCCCTATCTGCAAAACCGCAAAGTGGTCGAGTTCGCGCAGCGCCATGGCATCCAGATCACCTCATACATGACCCTGGCCTACGGCGAAGTGCTCAAGGACCCGGTCATCCGGCAGATAGCCGAGCGCCTGCAGGCGACTCCGGCGCAGGTCACCCTGGCCTGGGCCATGCAATCGGGTTACGCGGTGATTCCTTCGTCCACGAAACGCGCCAACCTTGAAAGCAACCTGAAGGCTTGCGAACTGAAGTTGAGCGATGCCGACATGGCCTTGATCGCCAGTCTGGATCGCGGCCATCGCCTGACCAGCCCCAAAGGCATCGCGCCACACTGGGACTAAGCGTCAGCCCTGCTCAAGGCCTTGTTCCAGGCGCCTCATGGCTTGCTGCAACTGATCGACGGCGACGTCGATCAGTGACGCGTTGCCCTCGCCACACGCACGTTCCAGCTGTTCGCAGCACTCGACCAGATTCATGGCCCGGACCATCAACGCTCCGCCCTTGATCCGGTGCGCCAGCTCCTGCAAGCCATGGTGATTACCGCTGGCATGCTCCTGCAGCAGGCGTTCACGATCATCGCGATTGGTCACTGCCAGATCGTGCAACAACTGGGTAATCAGCTCATGATCGGCGCCCACATAGCGCTCCAGTCCGCTCAAGTCGATCTCGCCGGATGAAGGCGCTTTGACCGGCGCGGCCGGCTCGCTCAAAAACCTTGCGGCCAACCAGGCGCTCAGATCCTCCAACCGAATCGGCTTGAACAGGCAATCGTCCATCCCCGCCTCGATACAGCGAATTTTCTCCTCGGGTTGCGCATTGGCCGTTAACCCCAGGATCACCGTCGGCGACAATCCCTGGCACCGCTCCTCGTCGCGAATCGCCCCCGCCAACTCATAACCACTGACCACCGGCATGTTGCAGTCGGTGATGACCAGGTCGAATTCGAACTCGCTCCACTGCTCAAGACCTTGCTGGCCATCCTCGGCCTCCAGCACCTGATGCCCCAGCCAGCTCAACTGCCGCGAGAGCAACAGGCGATTGGCCGGGTAATCGTCGACCACCAATATCGTCAGCGGTCGTGTCGGTGCCTGCACGGCGCGCTCCTCCAGCGCGCTGGCGGGCAGCGGTTGCAGGGCGACCAGTTCAAGGTTGATGTCGACACGGGTACCGCCCCCGAGGGTGCTTTCGAGCTGCAAGCGACCACCCATCATTTCGCACAAGGTGCGGCTGATCACCAGCCCCAGCCCGGAACCCTGCCGACCCGATTGCTGACCATTGCCGGCCTGTACGAAGGGACTGAACAAGCGCTGCTGATCGAAGGCGCTGATGCCGATACCGCTGTCCTGCACTTGCACACTGACCGCCAGACGCTGCGATGACAGCGGATCCACCCGCAGTTTCAGACTGACCTCGCCTTGAGGGGTGAACTTGATCGCATTACTCAACAGATTGGACAGCACTTGCTTGAAACGCGTGGGATCGATCAGCACATCACAGTCGCTCTGTGGGTCGAGCTCAACCCGCCATTGCAGGTTTTTCTGCCGCGCCAGGCCTTCGAAGATCCGACACACCGACAGCACCAACGCCTGCAAGCGGGTGCGCTCCGGCGTCAGCGACAGATGCCCGGACTCGATACGGGCGATGTCCAGAATGTCACCGATCAATGCCAGCAATTGTTGGCCGGCATTGGATGCCACTTCGATGGCCGAACGGTCGGTGACGCCTTCATCCGCCCGTTTCAGCGCCAGTTCGAGCATGCCGATAAGGGCGTTCATCGGCGTGCGGATTTCATGGCTCATGGTGGCCAGAAACGTGGTCTTGGCCCGGTTGGCGTCGTCCGCGGCGTCCTTGGCGTCCTGCAGTTGCGCCAGCAATTGTTGACGCTGCCGGATCTGCCGACGCTGCCAGACGATCCCTGCCAAAGCGATCAAGAGCAAGACGCCAGCGGCGGCGAACGCCTGGAAAATGGTCTGCCGATGCCGCAGCCAATAGCTCTGCTCGACCATCAGGTCATTGCGCCAGGGCAGTATCATCTCGTCGATTTCTTCAGGGGGGATACTCAGCAGCGCCTTGTCCAGGATCGAATGCAACTCGGTGGCTTCGCGACTGGTGGCCAGGGTGCTGCGAGCGGGGTCGGTGCCCACCGTGCTGGTCACTTGCAGACGATCGCGATATTGCCGGGAAATCTGGTAACGGGCGCCGATCAAGGAGTTGATGCTGCCATCGGCCTTGCCCTGGGCGACCATTTCCATGGCCTCCGCCGACAAGGGCGCATCCACACAGCGGATCAGCGGGAAGTGCTCCCGAATGTACTCGCTGGCGATGTTGCCCTGGGTCAGCGCGAGGGTTTTTCCGGCCATCTCATCCAGGGTTTTTGGGCTGCCCGGTGCTACCCGTGTCACCAGCACCGAAGGACTGGTCAGGAATGGCCGGGTAAAGAGCAGCGCCTCTTCCCGTCGAGAACTGAGGCCGATCCCGGCCAGCATGTCGATCTGGCCGCTCTTGATGCCCTCTATCATTTCGCTCACCGAATGCATGACGTGAATGTCGAACTGCATGCCGGTGCGCAGGCCGATTTTCGCCAGGACATCGACACCGATGCCACGAAACCGGCCCTCGCTGTCAGTGAACGTGATCGGCGGGATGTTCGCATTGATCGCCACATTCACACGCGGGTGCCGGTCGAGCCAACGCTGCTCGGCCGCGCTCAATTGCAGAGACTGAGTGCCCGGCATGGACACCCCCCCCGCCCCCCAGCGCCGCAAAATGTTCATCTGCTCATTGGTGGCAATCACGGCCAACGCCTGGTTGACGATGCCCAGTAACGGACGGTTGTCGCGGGTCATCGCAAAAGCGAAACGGCCGGACTCCATGCGCGAGAAGTCGGCCAACTGCACGTTGTTGAGGTAGTTCTTGCTGATCAGGTAATGGGCGCTGATCGCATCGCCCAGATACGCATCCGCCTGACCGAAGGCCACGGCACCCACTGCCGCCAGCGTCGAGGGATAGAGCTGAACGTTCGCGTCGGGGTAGAACTGCTGCACGCTGTGTTCGGGCAAATAGTGGTACAGCATCGCCAGTCGCTTGCCGGCCAGCGTCGGGTCCGTTATCCGAGGCGCATCAGTCTGGGTCACCAGCACCGGTTGATCGACGGCATAGGCACTGGACATCTGTAACTGCGGGTCCTGAGCCTCATAACCATTGGCCGTGCCCAACAAGTCCGCATGCCCCTCCTTGAGCGCCCGGACCGCTTCCTCCCGGGACTCGTAGCGCTGAACGTCGATCTGCACCTGCAACAGTTGTTGGAGCACACCGGCATAGTCCGCCGTCACCCCTTCCAGCGCATGGCCGGTGGTGGTGATGTCGAAGGGCGGATAATCCGGAGCCGAGACGGCCAGCACCAGCCGCCCCTTTTGCTGCAGCCAGCGCGAATCGGCCGCGGACAGCTTGATGCTGTCGCCCTCCACGCTTGAGCGCCCGAGCAAGGTCAACGTTTTCGGCTGCGCGCAGGCACTCGATGCCCATAGACAAAGTCCCAGTAGCAAAAGGATGCTCAGGTCGCGCGGGCGTCGAAAAATGTTCATTCAGATCAGGTGATTGCGCCGGGCAAGATCGCGCAGGTGCACCGGTGAATCGACGTTGAGCTTGTCCGTCAAACGGGTTTTATAGGTGCTGACGGTCTTGTGGCTCAAATGCATGATTTCGGCGATGGCCTTGTTACTCATCCCCCTGGCCAGGTGCTGGAAGATCGACAGCTCACGGTCCGACAGATTGGCGATCATCTGTTTCTCGCTGCGTTGCAGTGTGCTCAACGACACTGAACTGGAGGGTAAGCGGGTGAAATAGGTGTAACCGGACATCACCGCGTGCACGGCTTTATGCAAATGCTGCAGGTCATTGGTCTTGGCGACGAAGGCAGAGGCCCCTGCACGCATGCACCGGTCCTGGAAAAACTCCGGCTCCTGGGACGTGAAGACCACGATCCGGCAAGGCACCTCACCGCCCTTGATCCTGGCCAGCACATCCAGCCCGTCGAGGGACGGAATGTTCAGGTCCAATACCACCAGTTCCGGTCGGTGCTTACGGATCATCGGCAGCACTTCGTTACCGCTGGCCGCTTCGTAAATGCGTTTGTACCCCTCTTGCTTGAGTACGATTTTGAGTGCGCCGCGAATCACCGGGTGATCGTCCACTATCAGCACTGACTTCATGGCTACTCCCTGTGCAACAACACGACGATTAGGCACTGATTACCCATGAGCAAAGCTCGAATTGGACGCAGTAGCTGCGCATAGACTGTTGCATGAAAAGCCTCTGCAAACTACCTGACAGAAATGACAGTGCCGACAAACGGCAGGCGTGGATCGATGATCGCCATCAGGCGCTGGATCGTCCCCGGATCCGGCAGCGAGGCATGGCTGACCTGAATTTTCTGCCGCTCGCAGGCTGGGACAGGTGGCAGTTGCGCCTGCTGGCCGTCGTAGATCAACACGCGATCCAACTGTCGGTTGTCGAGGCAGTAATCCAACAGATCCAGCTTCCCGCCCGGCAGCGCGGCATTGATGACCAACAGGTCGAAGGGCTCGCCACCGTATTCCACCAGGCTCAGCAACTCGTCGAGATTTTGCACTGGCGCTATCCGAAAGTAACTGAGTTGGTTGAACCAGCGCTCGATTCTCAGCCGATTGAAGTGTTGCTCGTCAGCGATCAGGATGCGTAAGGACTTGTTCGACAACGTGCGCCCCCAGAAAGGTGTCAGATGAGTGAGGGCGCAAGGCTACGGAAGACCTGTCGAGCTTTCTGTAGGACTTTTCCTAAATCCCGTACCCCGTTGGCGGCGCGTTCTCCCGCAGGCACCGGGCTTGCCCGGCGCCTGCGGTTGACAGCCTTATTGCCAGCCGAATCGCCGGATGTAGAACCCCTTCACCGCCTGGGTCAGGCCCATGTACGCCAGCAGAATCACCGGCAGGAATACAAAGTACAGCGATGGCAGCGCCTGCAGTTTGAAGTAGTGCGCCAGAGGTCCCATCGGCAGGAAAATGCCCACCGCCATGATGACCGCGGTCATCACCATCAACGGCATCGCCGCGCGGCTTTGCAGGAACGGGATCTTCGGCGTGCGGATCATGTGCACGATCAGCGTCTGGGTCAGCAGCCCGACCACGAACCAGCCCGACTGGAACAGGGTTTGATGGTCCGGGGTGTTCGCGTCGAACACGTACCACATCAACGCAAAGGTGGTGATGTCGAAGATCGAGCTGATCGGCCCGAAAAACAGCATGAACCGCCCGACGTCGGCGGGTTGCCAGCGCTGTGGTTTTTTCAGCATGTCCGCGTCGACGTTATCGAACGGAATGGCAATCTGCGAGATGTCGTAGAGCAGGTTCTGCACCAGCAGGTGCATCGGCAACATCGGCAGGAACGGAATAAATGCACTGGCCACCAGCACCGAGAACACGTTGCCGAAGTTCGAACTGGCCGTCATCTTGATGTACTTGAGCATGTTGGCGAAGGTCCGCCGACCTTCCAGTACGCCCTCCTCCAGCACCATCAGGCTCTTTTCCAGGAGGATGATGTCCGCCGCCTCCTTGGCGATGTCCACGGCACTGTCCACCGAAATCCCGATGTCGGCGGTGCGCAGGGCCGGCGCATCGTTGATGCCGTCGCCCATGAAGCCGACCACATGGCCGTTGCCCTTGAGCAGACGGACGATGCGCTCCTTGTGCGATGGCGTGAGTTTGGCGAACACATTGGTGTGCTCCACCGCCACCGCCAGTTCCGCGTCGCTCATGCGCTCAACGTCATTGCCCATGAGCAGGCCTTGTTGCTCCAGGCCGACTTCACGGCAGATCTTCGCGGTGACCAGTTCGTTGTCGCCGGTCAGCACTTTCACCGCCACACCGTGGGCGGCCAACGCCTTAAGCGCGGGCGCGGTACTTTCTTTCGGCGGGTCGAGGAAGGCGACGTAGCCGATCAGCGTCAGGTCCCGTTCATCCGCCAGGCTGTAGGCGTCACGCCCTTCAACCATCGGCCGCGCGGCCACGGCAACCACCCGCAGCCCTTCAGCGTTGAAGGTCGCGGTCACTTGGCGAATCCGCGCCAGCAGTTCCTCGCTCAGTGCTTCGTCAATCTCGCCATGGCGCACCCGCGAGCAGACCGCCAGCACCTCTTCGACCGCCCCTTTACAGATCAGCAAGTGTGGCTGGTCACGCTCGGCCACCACCACTGACATGCGCCGGCGATTGAAATCGAACGGGATCTCGTCAACCTTGCGAAACGCCGTGCCGACTTTCAGTTCGCGGTGGATTTCCACGTGTTCAAGCACCGCCACATCCAGCAGATTTTTCAGACCGGTCTGGTAGTAGCTGTTCAGGTACGCCATTTCCAGCACATCGTCGGAATCGTTGCCCCAGACATCGACATTGCGCGCCAGGAAGATTTTGTCCTGGGTCAGGGTGCCGGTCTTGTCGGTGCACAGCACGTCCATGGCACCGAAGTTCTGGATGGCGTCGAGGCGTTTGACGATGACTTTCTTGCGCGACAGGAACACCGCGCCCTTGGCCAGGGTCGAGGTGACGATCATCGGCAGCATTTCCGGGGTCAGGCCCACGGCAATCGACAGGGCGAACAACAGCGCTTCGGTCCAGTCGCCCTTGGTGAAGCCGTTGATGAACAACACCAGTGGCGCCATCACGAACATGAAGCGGATCAGCAGCCAGCTGACTTTGTTGACCCCGGTCTGGAACGAGGTCGGTGCACGGTCGGTGGCGCCGACCCGCTGCGCCAGTGCGCCGAAATACGTGCTGTTGCCCGTGGTCAGGATCACCGCCATGGCCGTGCCCGACACCACGTTGGTGCCCATGAACAGAATGTTGTCCAGGTCCAGCGGGTTGCAGGTGTCGTTGTCCTGTTGGCGTGGAAACTTCTCCACCGGCATCGATTCACCGGTCATGGCCGCCTGGCTGACGAACAAGTCCTTGGCGCTCAGCACCCGGCAATCGGCGGGAATCATGTCACCCGCCGAGAGCACGATCAGATCGCCTGGCACCAGTTGCTTGATCGGCAGCTCGATGCGCTGGGCACCGTGGTCCTCCAGATCCCGCCGCAGCACAGTGGCGGTGTTGCTCACCATGGCCTTGAGGGCGTCGGCGGCCTGGTTGGATTTGGTTTCCTGCCAGAAGCGCAGCAAGGTCGAGAGCACCACCATCGAAAAAATCACGGTGGCGGCCTTCATGTCTTCGGTCAGCCAGGAGATCACCGCCAGCAGGGTCAGCAGCAGGTTGAACGGGTTTTTGTAGCAGTGCCACAGGTGAACCCACCATGGCAGCGGTTGTTCGTGTTCGACTTCGTTGAGGCCGACCTGCTCACGCACGGCTTCGGCTTCGAGTTCGCTCAGACCGTCGGTGTGGCTGCCGAGGCTCTCCAGCAAGTGGCCGGTATCGCTGATCGCGGCGTTGACCAGGGTTTGTGCCAGGGTGGGCGGGACCTCACGGCTGACCGTGGTGTCGGTGAAATTTTCCAGCAGCGCCAGGCGACGGAAGTGCCGGGCAATGTGGCGGGTGCGCAGGAATCCGGCAAAGAATTCCTTGAGCAGGGTCAGGTTCATGGCAGTTCCCCCAGGGTCGGCCAGGAAACCGTCGAGCAGGCGTGTCGATGCGTCGCGATGACGACACAAGGTCGAACATCACGCACGGGTCAGCGTCGATGAGAGGACGTCGGGAATCCAGCCTGGGCCGGCCGGAATCGGGATGCCGCTGCTCGCTTTACGGCGAGACAACGGCATAAAAAAATGCGCGTTATCTTGCCGGGAAGGTGCCGGTTATCGAAACCGGCCGACTACTGTCACTCGAACAAGTACCCACTGTGGGTCTCCGCTATTGATGAAAACGCGCGAAGCTTACGCCCCGGTTTTTGGAGAGTAAACCTGTTACAGAATCTTGCAGGGGGAATTGTGGGGTTCTTCAGGAAGGGTTCAGTTTACAAGCGTTGCAGCGCTTTTAAGGGCCCTGTTGCGCAGCGGCTGCAAGGTGTTTTTATGAAACGGACGGGGCAACGGGCCGATCAATGCGCATCCCATTGCCGCATGCGCACCCGGCAGTGCTTCATCGCATTGACGATGTGCTTTTCGACCATGGCCTTGGAAATACCCAGGTGCTCGGCGATCTGCGGGTGGGTCAGTCCTTCGATCTTGCGCAGCAGGAAACTCTCGCGGCACAGCTGTGGCAGTTCGGCCAATGCGCGCTGGAGCATGTCGATGCGCTGGCCATGGTCAAGGCTGTTAAGGGGCGAAGGACTGACATAGCGTTCTTCGCTGTCCAGCACTTCCAGCGATTCGACCTGGCGCAAGGCATTGCGCCGATGATTATCGATCACCAGGTTCAGCGCGGTGCGATAGAGAAACGCCCGCGGCTGCTCGATCGGCGTGTCACTGGAGCGTTCCAGGACACGCAGGTAAGCGTCATGCACCACATCTTCGGCCACCTGACGGTTGCCGAGCTTGGCGTTCAAGAAACACACCAGCTCGCGATAGTAGTTTTCCAACATGACTCCCGTCCGCACGGGTGCGGTTTCTGTCCTTGAGCGACTTGATCGGACACTGAAGCAGACAGTGGCACGATAGTGGCAATTTGAGGTGCGTAATTTATAGTAATTCTCATATAGATTTAAAGTAATGCTTTGCCCTGCTCGGAAATAGTCGTGGCCCCACGCATCGCTTTCTGTAGGCACGAGCCTGCTCGCGAAAAACGTCAACGATTACGCGAGACAACCTGACGATACGCGGCGCCCAGACGTCCATCGCGAGCAGGCTCGCTCCTACAGGTTGTTTTTCGCCCCGCCTGAACCTAAAAACCTCGGCCATTCATCATTCTGAAATTTCTTTTCCGGTTTCGCGCCCACGCCCCGTCTTAATAATAATTCCCATTAACAAAAACTCCGCACGACCCTTTTCAGGAGCACAGGCAAGTAATGCGATCCCTTTCACGCCGCACACCTCTCGCGCTGGCCGTTCAGCGCCCGACCCTGCATCGAACCCTGCTGACCGGCATTCTGCTGACCGCCACCTTGCTGGGGAGCTCGATGGCCAATGCGCAACCGGTAAAAGTCAGTATTGCCGTGCAACCACTGTCCAGTGCCCTGACGGAACTGGGCATGCAGACCAACCTGCAGATCCTGTACAGCCCCGATCAAGTGGCCGGCCTCAAATCCCGCGCGGTGTCCGGGTCGCTGGAGCCTTCCGCGGCATTGGCCGAAATGCTCAAGGGCAGCGGTATTTCGTTCCAGATCAATGGCAACAGCGTCACGCTGACGTCCGGTGGTGCCTCCAGCCTGCAACTGGGCGCGACCACCATTTCCGGCCAGGCCCTGGGGCTGGTCACCGAAGACACCGGCTCCTACACCACCGGCGCGACCACCACCGCCACCAAGCTGCCGCTGACCATTCGGGAAACCCCACAGACGGTCACCGTGATCACCCGCCAGCAAATGGACGATCAGGGTGCAAAGAGCGTCGGTGATGTGCTGCGCAATACCCCGGGGGTCTCGGCGCAAAAGTACGACAGTGACCGTACCGAGTTCTCCGCTCGCGGCTTTGCCATCACCAACTTTCAGTACGACGGCGTCAACATCCCTTACGACGGCGTCTACGGTGAAAACCCGAACAACAGCGACGACGCCGCCAGCCTGGATCGGGTCGAAGTCATCAAGGGCTCGACCGGCCTGATGACCGGCGCGGGCGACCCGTCGGCCACCGTTAACCTGGTACGCAAGAAGCCGACCAAGGACTTCAAGGCGTCGATCAGCGCCACCGCCGGTTCCTGGGACAACTATCGGACCGAAGGCGACATCTCCGGTTCGTTGACCGATTCGGGCAACGTGCGTGGTCGCTTTGTCGGTGCCTATCAGGACAAGGATTCGTACATCGACCACTACAGCCAGAAAAAAGACCTGTTCTACGGCATCCTCGAAGCCGACCTGAGCGACGACACCCTGCTGACCTTCGGCGTCGACAAGTCCAGTGCCACCCCGCGCGGCAGCTCCTGGACCGGCAACGCGGTGTACTTCGCCGATGGCGGCCGTACCGACTTCCCGCGCAGTTTCAACCCGGGTGCCGACTGGAGCCGTCGGGATTTCGACAGCACCACCTACTTCGCCGCCCTGGAACAGGCACTGGCCAACGACTGGAAACTCAAGCTCAGCCTCGACCAGAAAACCACCGACCACGACACCCGCCTGGCCTCGGCCAGCGGCGGCAGCCCGGACCGCGCCACCGGTGAAGGCATGTTCCTTTACTGGGGCCGCTGGGAAGGTCATCGGGTGCAGAACACCGCAGACGTCAACGTGACCGGCCCGTTTACATTGGGCGGTCGTGAGCATGAACTGGTGGCAGGTTTCATGACCTCCCACTCCCGTCAGACCGGTGCGACCTACGACACCAGCGCCACCGGCCTGGTCCCGGGCAGCATCTATGACTGGAACGGCGACCTGGCGTACCAGGACTTCCCGAAAAACGGCAAATACGAGCGCACCCAGAGCCAGAACGGCATTTACCTGGCCACGCGCCTGCGCCCGACCGACGACCTGTCGTTCATCCTCGGCGGCCGCCTGAGTACCTTCAAATACAACGAGGATTACCGCTACAACGCTGACGCCGGTCAAGCCGACACCCACGCCGGCTATAAGGAACACGGGGTCGTCACGCCTTATGCCGGTGTGGTCTACGACCTCAACGACACCTACTCGGTCTATGCCAGTTACACCAACATCTATCAGCCACAAATCAACAAAGACGCCAGCGGCAAGACCCTGGACCCGGTCGAAGGCGACAGCTATGAAACCGGTCTGAAAGCGGCCTACCTCGATGGCCGACTCAACGCCAGCCTGGCCCTGTTCCGCATCGAGCAGGACAACGTCGCCCAATACGTCATCACCGACACGAACACCGGCCAAGACATCTACAAACCGACCTCCGGCGCGACCACCAAGGGTGTCGAACTGGAACTGGCCGGCGAACTGGCCGAAGGCTGGAACGTCTCGGCCGGCTACACCTACGCCCGTACCCGCGACAAGGACGAACAGCGCATCTACGGCTTTCCGCTGGCCACCACCAAACCGGAACACGTCGTGCGCACCTTCACCACCTATCGCCTGCCCGGCGTACTGGACCAGGTCACCGTCGGCGGCGGCATCAGCTGGCAGAGCGCGTTCTACGGCCAGAGCTCCAGCCCTACCGAAGGCGCCACTTCCCTCAAACAAGGCGGCTACACCCTGGTGGACCTGATGACCCGCTATCAGTACGACGACCACCTGAGCTTCACCGTCAATGCCAACAACGTGTTCGACAAGCACTACCTGACAGGCCTGGGCAACTTCGGCACCACGTTCGACGGCGAACCGCGCAACCTGCAACTGACCGCGAAGTACAACTTCTGAGCGGGTGAACCGAAATGAAAAATGCCCGCCTTGTGAGAGGCGGGCATTTTTTGCCGTCTGCGATGCCGCCATCGCCAGCCAGCTCCCACGGGTGAATCATCCTTTCAAATGACGGTGGCTTTGCACCGCCGACCCCAGTACCACCACCCCCGCCGCAATCGCCACCCAGAATCCGCTGCGCGCCCCGAAGGCATCCACCAGCCACCCCGAACTGGCGGCGCCGATTGCCACGCCGATGCTTAACCCGGTGACCAGCCAGGTCAGGCCTTCGGTGAGTTTGGCCGGCGGCACGATTTGCTCCACCAGGGCCATGGCGACAATCAGCGTCGGCGCAAAAAACAGCCCCGCGACGAACACCGCCAGCGACAGCCCGAGAATGTTCACCGCCAACAGCAGCGGCAAGGTGGTCACCGCCGTCGCCACGCCGCCGTACAGGAACAAGCGCGGCAGCGGCACGCTCGAGCGCAATGCGCCGAACGCCAGCCCGGCCAGGCACGAACCAATGGCATACACCGACAACACGACGCTCGCCGCCGCCGGTTGCCCCTGTTGCTGGGCGAAGGCCACGCTGACCACATCCACCACGCCGACGATGGTGCCCATGGCGACCATCAACAGCATCAGCAACTGAATGTCCCTTGAACGGATGATCGACCCCTGGTGATGTTCTTCATGGGGATGCAGCGCGGGCTCGGTGTCGCGTTGCAACACAAACGCGGTCACGCCGATCGCCAGCATCAGTGCCGCTGCCAAGGGCCCGGCCTCGGGGAACGCCACCACGCACAGCCCGACCGACAAGGGCGGCCCGACAATGAAGCAGACTTCGTCCAGCACCGATTCCAGGGCATAGGCCGTTTGCAGTTGCGGCTGACCGCGATAGACCTCGGTCCAGCGCGCCCGCACCATCGCCGACATGCTCGGCATGCAACCGGCCAGCGCGGCGAACACGAACAGCGTCCAGTGCGGCGCCTGCAAGCGGGTGCAGAGCAACACCATCAACAGCGCCCCGCCCCCGACCAACGCCGACACCGGCAAGATTCGCCGCTGGCCAAAACGGTCCACCAGCCGCGACACCTGCGGCGCACAAAACGCCGTGGCCAGGGCAAAAGTCGCCGCCACTGCCCCGGCCAACCCATAGCCGCCCTGCAACTGCGAGAGCATGGTGATCAGACCGATGCCGGTCATGGAAATCGGCATGCGCGCGATCATCCCCGCGAGCACGAAGGCACGACTGCCAGGGGCGTTGAACAGTTCGCGGTAGGGGTTCGCCATGGGGTCCGGCCTCGATAGGGGCCTGCAAAGTGCCACAACGGCAGATTGAGGGGGAAGCGGCAATTTGTTGCTTGAATGTGAAGGCCACAGACACCCTGCTCTCCCATCGAATGAACTCCAGGGCGTTCGGGCCAGTCAGTTGCATAGGAGCTCAACTCCCGGAGTTTCACGGTTATGCCTGATCATCACCCGGAACGACAAAGCCCCATCGACGCCCACGGCATCATCGGTGACATGCGCAGCGCCGCGCTGGTCAACGACAAGGGCAGCGTGGATTTTTTCTGCTGGCCGGAGTTCGACAGTCCGTCGATTTTCTGTTCGCTGCTGGACACCCCCGAGGCCGGCATTTTCCAGCTGTCCCCGGATTTGCCCGATGCGCGTCGCGAGCAGATTTACCTGCCAGACACCAACGTGTTGCAAACCCGTTGGCTCAGTGACCGCGCTGTTGTTGAAATCACCGATCTGCTGCCCATCGGCGACACCGAAGATGATTTGCCGATGCTGATGCGTCGGGTGCGGGTGGTCAGTGGCCGGGCGACGTTTCGCCTGCGCTGCGCCGTACGCCATGACTACGCCCGCGCCAAGACCCTCGCACGACTGGACGGCAAAGACGTGATTTTCAGCGCCGCCGATCAACCGTCACTGCGGCTGTCCACGGACCAACCGCTAAGGATCGACGGCAACGTGGCGGTCACCGAATTCACCCTCGAACAGGATCAGACCGCCGAGTTTCTGCTCGGCGCCATCGACGATCCGCGCTTCAGGGAGGGCGCCGCCGATCTGTGTCTTGAGCGCACCCTCAAGTTCTGGCGCGACTGGATCAGGCAGTCCAGCTATCGCGGTCGCTGGCGGGAAATGGTCAATCGCTCGGCACTGGCGATGAAGCTGCTCACCTCGCGCAAACACGGCGCCATCCTCGCCGCCGCGACCTTCGGCCTGCCGGAAAGCGTTGGCGGCGAACGCAACTGGGACTATCGCTACACCTGGATCCGCGACGCCTCGTTCACCGTTTACGCCTTCATGCGCCTGGGTTTCGTCGACGAGGCCAACGCCTACATGCGCTGGTTGCGCGGGCGGGTCAGTGACTGTCGAGGCCACGCGATGAAACTCAATATCCTGTATGGCATCGACGGCCGTCAGGAACTGCCGGAAATCGAACTCACCCACTTGTCCGGCCATGGTGGTGCAACTCCGGTGCGCATCGGCAATCTGGCGTATGCACAGGTGCAACTGGATATCTTCGGCGAGCTGATGGACGCGGTGTACCTGGTCAACAAGTACGGCGAAGCCATTTCCCACGAAGGGTGGAAGCACACGGTAGAAGTGGTCGATCAGGTCTGCGAAACCTGGCAGCAGGGCGATGTCGGCATCTGGGAAATGCGCGGCGAGCAGCATCATTTCCTGCATTCGCGCCTGATGTGCTGGGTGGCGCTGGACCGGGCGATCCGCCTCGCCTCGAAACGCTCCCTGCCCGCCCCGTTCGCCCGTTGGGACCAGACGCGGCAGGCCATCTATTCCGATATCTGGGAAAATTTCTGGCACGAGGAACGCGGGCATTTCGTCCAGCACATCGGCAGCACCGCCCTCGACGGCTCGATGCTGCTGATGCCATTGGTGCGTTTCGTCAGCGCCAAGGACCCACGCTGGCTGGCCACCCTCGATGCCATCGAAAAGAACCTGGTGCGCGACGGCATGGTTTATCGCTATCACAATGACGACAACCCCATCGACGGCCTGCCCGGCACCGAAGGCGCCTTCGCCGCGTGCTCGTTCTGGTACGTCGAATGCCTGGCCCGGGCCGGCCGCGTGGAAAAGGCCCATCTGGAATTCGAACAGTTGCTGCGCTACGCCAACCCGCTGGGGTTATACGCGGAAGAATTCGACAGCCAGGCGCGGCACATGGGCAACACGCCGCAAGCGCTGACGCACCTGGCGTTGATCAGCTCGGCGTGTTTTCTGGATCGGAAGTTGAGTGGGGAAAAGAGTGTGTGGCAGCCTTGAACGGACTGACTACAGTGGCAACGCCAGCATCCCGTTCAAGGCAGCACTGGATCTGTCCCGGCATTGACGGAAAACCGCTCACGATAGGCCTGTGGTGTCACGCCCATGGCGCGCAGAAAGCTGCGTCGCAGGGTTTCCTCGCTGCCGAACCCGCATTGCACGGCGACCCGTTTGATCGGCACGCCGGTGTCGCTGAGCAGCCGTCGCGCGGTCTCGACGCGGATCTGCTCGATGGCCCGTGCCGGGGTCTGGCCGGTGTCGGCGCGGTAATGGCGCACGAAGCTGCGCTCGCTCATGCCGGCCTGCTGGGCCAGGGTCGGAATGCCGAGGTCCTTGGTCAGGTTTTCGCTGATCCAGGCGTGAAGCTCGTCGAACCGGTTGCCTTCTTTTTGCAAGGACAGGGTCACGCTGAATTGCGACTGACCGCCGGGCCGCTTGAGGAACACCACCAGTTGCCGGGCAACTTCCAGGGCCATGCCACGGCCGAGGTCTTGCTCGACCATGGCCAGCGCCAGGTCGATGCCGGCGGTGACCCCGGCCGAGGTCCAGACCGGACCGTCGTTGATGAAAATCGGATTGGGTTCGACCTGCAATTGCGGATGCTGCTGCGCCAGCTGCTCGCAACGGGTCCAGTGGGTCACCACACGCCGCCCATCGAGCCAGCCACTGGCCGCGAGCAAAAACGCCCCGGTGCATACGGATGAAACCCGCCGACACCCCGCTGCATGCTCGCGCACCCACGCCACCAGCGGCAGATCTTCAGCCGCCGCATAAACGCCCCAGCCGCCGGCGATGATCAAGGTGTCGCTGCCCTGCTCCGGCAACGGTTCGGCCAGCAAGGCCAACCCCGCCGACGACATCACCGCCCCGCCGCCGCTGGCGATCACCGTCGGCGCATAGGGCGGCGGCAAGCCTTGCTGACGGGCGATGTCGTTGGCCGAAGCAAAGACCTGCAACGGCCCGGTGACGTCCAGCAATTGCACGTTGGTGAAGGCGAGCACATGAATGGTCTTGGGCATGATTGGCGTAATTCGTGGGGTAATTGGCGTATGCGCCAAATCCTACGAGCCTACAGTGAAGCCGTCCACCCATTTCATGAGAAATACACCATGACCTTGCAGATCGGTTTTCTGTTGTTTCCACAGGTTCAGCAACTCGACCTGACCGGCCCTTACGACGTGCTGGCCTCGCTGCCGGATGTGAAGGTGCATTTGATCTGGAAGGACCTGATGCCGATCACCGCCAGCACCGGTCTGATGTTGAAACCGACCGTCACCTTTGACGACTGCCCCGCGCTGGATGTGATCTGCATTCCGGGCGGCAGTGGCGTCGGGCCATTAATGGAGGATGAGCAGACCCTGGATTTCATCAAGACCCAGGCCGCCAACGCGCGGTATGTCACCTCGGTCTGCACCGGTTCGCTGGTGCTCGGTGCGGCGGGCCTGCTCAAGGGCAAGCGTGCGACCACCCACTGGGCCTATCACGAACTGTTGGCACCGCTGGGGGCGATTGCGGTGAAAGACCGGGTGGTGCGCGACGGCAATTTGCTGACCGGTGGTGGAATCACCGCCGGCATCGATTTCGCCCTGACCCTGGCGGCGGAGTTGTTCGATAAGGACACCGCCGAACTGGTGCAATTGCAGCTCGAATACGCCCCGGCGCCGCCGTTCGCCGCAGGCAGTCCGGAAACGGCGCCCGCCAGCGTATTGGAAGAAGCCCGCAAACGCGCTGCCGGTTCATTGAAGCTGCGCGCAGAAATCACCGAACGTGCTGCGGCGAAACTGGATCGACGCTGACAGAAATGGCTGCGGGAACCGGGTCCCCGCAGCCAGTACTTTTCTTGCGCTCATAAAAAAACCCGCCGAGGCGGGTTCTTCCAAGACCATTACGACTCCCTGTCGTCAGCATTCCATGCAGGCCGATCATCCATGATCCTGAGCACTCCCTGTGCTTCAGTGGATGGGGCCAGAATACGCATGGGATCCAATCTGCGATAGAGGACATATCTACTAACACTTGTAGGACATTCGCTATAGCGGCCCTTCCGAAATCCCTGAGAGACGTCGGACATCGAGCTCGGAGGCCGCGAGTGACGCGACCAGTGGCTGACTTGCAGCTATCCGGGTGCCATCACTCCACTTGGCGTTCGTGAGCCTTGGCGATAAGAAACTGCTCGATGTTGCTCATTTGCTCATCCCAACCACGACTGTCCATGCGGAACGCCTTGAGTCGGCGAGTTTGGGGAATGTGGTCGAATCCCGACTCGGACACCTTCAGCAACGTGCCGTTTTCCATGTCTTCGAGCTCGAATTTCACCAGTGTGGTGGGCTCCTGGGAGTAATCGAAGCCCGGCTCCACGGCGTATGGATGCCAGCGAAACGAAAACAGCCGCTCCGGCTCGACCCGTTCGACCAACACATTCCACAACACATGTTCATAACCCGGGTACGTCACCTGCCCCTGGGTCCACTCGCCGGCGACAAAACGCCTTCCGTCCAGCGCCACGCCAAACCATTTCCCGAATTGCTCGGCATGGGCTATGACGCGCCAGACCTGTGAACGCGGCGCCTTGAGCAGGATCTTCCTTTCGATGCGATCTGATGCTGGGTTCATAAGTCACCTCCTGTACTGAACAACAGTAGGCCTGTAAGACCACTTGTCCAACCCTAAAGTTGTGTGGCGATCAACGTTGCCCGAAGTATTCGGCTGTATTCGTGGCGATAAGTTCTGCTTTGACGGTGGCGGTTGGCGTCGAACAAACCTGCTAACGTTGCCCGCCACAACGCAGAATCCAGCCATGCCACCGGGAGGCACCGTGAACAAACTGCAGGGAAGCTGCCTGTGCAAAGCCATCCAATACGAAGTCGACAGCCTCGACATGCCCATCAGCCATTGTCACTGCCATACCTGCCGCAAGGCACACGCGGCGGCTTTTGCGTCGACTGCCGGAGTGATGCGCGAGCATTTTCGCTGGATCAAGGGCCAGGATCGGCTGAGCAGCCATGAGTCCTCACCGGGTAAGTGGCGGCATTTCTGTTCAGTCTGCGGCTCGCATTTGATGGCGGAACGTTTGGCCCAGCCCCACGTGATCGTTCGTGTCGCCACACTGGATGACGATCCGGAAATGACGCCTCAGGCGCACATCTGGACGTCCCACGACGTGCCCTGGCTTGCCTGTGACGCGGTGAAAAAACACCCTGAATGGCAGACGTAGAGGGCTGGAGATTGCACTGCGCTAAACTGCACCGCTCTTTTCCCTGTCATAGCGAGCTTCTGACATGCATCCACGCTTTCTTCTGGCGCTGGCACCCTTGATGTTGACCCCCATGGCCCATGCCGTGGACTGCGACAACGCCTCCGACCAGGCGACAATGAACCAGTGCGCGTCGCAACAGCACGCCGCGGCTGACAAGGAGCTGAATGCGCTCTACCAGCAAATCACCGCTCGACTGAAGGCCAATCCCGACAGCAAGAAACTGTTGGTGGGCGCACAGCGTTCGTGGATTGCGTTCAGGGATGCCGAGTGCAAGTTTTCGGCGTCAGGGGTGGAAGGCGGGAGTGTCTATCCGCTGGTCTACGGCAACTGCATCACGCAATTGACCAAGGCGCGGGTCGAGACGTTCAAGACGTATCTGAAGTGTCAGGAAGGGGATTTGGGGTGTCCGGTGCCGGGGATTTGACTCTGCCTATTTTTGCTGTGTTTGTGGGGGCCCCATCGCGAGCAAGCTCGCTCCTACAGGGTTCAGCGGCGTACACAAATGTGTGATCCACCGAAATCCTTGCAGGAGCTGACTTGCCAGCGAAGGCAGCTCAGGCGCCGTGATTACCGCACAAACACCTGCGCCGTGGTAATCGCCATATCCCCACCTGGCATCTTGATGCTGCCGATCTGCTTCAGGCTGTCGGCATCGAAGATCGCCACGTCGTTGAAGGTCCCGGCCAGGTAGATCTTGCTGCCGTCCTTGTTGAAGGAAATGCAGTAGTAAGAGTGATCCAGGGTGGCGGACTGGAGCAGTTTCTTCTGCTTGATGTCGTACTTGGCCAGGCGGTTAAGCACGCCGAACATCAGGTTCGGGTCCTTGGGCGAGCGCATGCCGCTGAAGTAGATTTCCGTCAGGGGACCGAAGTCGGTGGTTTCGGTCTTGCCGGTTTTCAGGTCGATGCTGAACAGGCCATACAGGTATTCGGCAGTGGCCGGGTCCTGTTTCTTGTCCTTGAATTTCGCGGCGGTGTAGAGCAGCGAGAAGTCATGGCGATAGGTCTGCTGGTTCCACACGTAGAGCACGTCCGGGGCGCTGTAGTTCGGGCGCTTCCAGTGGCGGCTCGGGATCAGCACGTCGAATTTTCCGGTCTGCACGTTGACCTTGTAGACATCCGCCCCCGCCACGTACAGCGTGCCGTCGTCACCGCTCTGCATAATGGTCAGCTGTCGCGGCGCCGGGAAGCTGCGCACCGGTTTGGCGTCCATGCCGGCGTCAGTCTTGTACACGTCGAGCCGCGGCTGCTGCACTTCGTAGCGGTCGTTGAGCATCAACGTCGGATTGGCGACGGTGAACAGTTCCTTGCCGTCGTGGCTGAGGGTAAAGGCGAACATCGACCGCGCTTTCTCCCCCGGCTTCTGGGTGATGCTGGCGTGGAACACCTGCTTGCAGCTGTCCAGTTCGACGCCATAGACATCCGCATAGTGGTTGTTCAGTACATAGGCGGTCTTGCGGTCCGGCGACAGTTGCACGGTGCCGGGACCGAAGGCGTCGGGCATCTTGCAGGTCTTGTACAAGGTGTCCGTGGACAGGTCGATCACGTGCAGGTTGTTCGGGTAATTGGTGGTCAACATGTATTCGTGACCGTCTTGCAATGCGGTGTTTTCATCGGCCAGAACACTGAGCGAACAGGTGCTCAGGAGGGCGAAAGCGGCCAGGCCGCAGGCTTTGATGCTGTGCATGCTGGAATCCTTCTTCTTATCTGATCACTTGTCTTTGGGGAAGACAGTGCCGAGGTTGCGCCAGTTTTCGTTGGACGCCTGGGCATCCTTGTTCCAGTCCGGATAGGTGCTCATCATGTCGGGCACCTGGGCCGGCCACCAGCACGGATCGGAGCAGCCATACAGGTCGGCTTCCATCGGCTGGCACAGCGACGACACACCGCCAAATGCATCGATCTCCCAACCCGGGTCGGTGGTCGAGGCGCAGCCCGCCACCGAGCTCATCGCCACCACTTCTTCGATGCGGTTTTCGTCCGCGGCCTGATCCAGCTTCAACGCTTTGTTATTGATTGCCTTGAGATGTTTCATATCAGTGAGCCTTGCGCGGAGTGATGTAGCTGCTGATGAACGCAGGGTTATGAGCCATGATCCGGGTGTAGACCTCGATGCCGAAGTCGACCCAGTCACGCATCAGTTCGCAGTAGTGATAGGTCGGATGGGTCGGGTCGCCGTAGCGGGCGTAGCTTTCGTGGTAGCAGCCACCGGAGCACAGATTACGGATCTGGCAGTCTTCGCAGCCGGTGTTGGTACGGTCGAGGCGCTGGGACAGGAAGTCGTTCAACTCCACCTGTTTCACGCCGCTGTGTACGTTGCCGAAGGTCGGCAGGCTCGAACCGGTAAAGCGGTGGCACAGGTTCAACTCACCCTTGTGATCGACCGCCAGCATCTTCAGGCCCGCGCCGCAAGGCAGGGCTTTTTTGTGGCCTTCGTGGATGTCGGTGATCAACTGATGCAGGTTGGAGAAGCCGATGTTGCGGTGCTCCAGCGCCGCTTCCAGGTAACGTCGGCCGAGCTTCTTCATGTTGGCGAAGACTTCGATCAGCTCGTCACTGGTCAGGTTGAAGGTGCTGATGTCGCCTGAGGTGACGGGGGCGAAACCGACTTCGGCAAAACCCAGTTCGTTGAACAGGTGATCCCAGATGGTTTCGACATCAGTGACGCCGGTGGTCAGGGTCACCCGCGCGCCGACCGGACGGCTGTTGTAGCGCGACAGCAGCATTTCGGCCTTGCGCCGCACCACGTCGTAGGTGCCCTGCCCGCCCACGGTGATGCGGTTGCGGTCGTGCACGGTTTTCGGCCCGTCGATACTTACCGAGAGCCCGAAACGGTGGGCGTTGAGGTAGTCCACGGTTTCTTCGGTGAGCAGCGTGGCGTTGGTGGTCATCACGAACTCGACGAACTTGCCGGCCTCGCGAAAACGCTTTTCACAGTAATCGACCATGTACTCGATCAGCTTGCGATTGCTCAGCGGCTCTCCGCCGAAGAACACCACGGTGAAACGTTCTTCGTCCGGGGATTCGCGCAGCAGCATCTCCACCGAAGCAATGGCGGTCTCAACGTCCATTTTCTTACCGGCCGAGGGCTTGTCCAGGTCTTCCTTGTAGCAGTAGGTGCAGCTCAGGTTGCAGCCGGTGTTGACGTTGAGCACCACGGTGTTGATCGCCGTGCGCTCGACCCGTTTGGTGGCGATGTCCGGGGTCAGCGGCGAGCCGTCGCTGACGAGTTCCAGGGCCATCAGCTCGCGCAGTGTTTCAGTGACTTCTTCACCGTTGAAACGCGTAGCCAGCCGCTCGATCAGGTCGTCCGACGAGCAGCCGGGGCCGCGCAAGGTATCGATGATGGTGCCCGTCAGTTCATCGCTGGCGAACAGCGAACTGCTGGGGATATGGAACAGCATGCGGTCGGCATCAACGTGCACTTCGTGCAGGTTGCGTTCGACCAGATTCAAGATAGCGCCCATGGCAAACCTCCTGTGCAAGCCCCGTTCTGCGGGGCTTGCGGTCATTCCGAATAGTGTCTGAAGCCTTTGCTGTCAGTGCAGCTCACGTTTCAACATCACGGAATGGGTGGGTTGTTCCAGCGTTGCACAGTCACGATCATGTGGCCTTCGCCGGTCAGGGATTTCCCTGCGTCGTCGACGGCGGCGATCACCTTGAGGTTGCCGGCGTTGTTGGTGGACATTTTGCGCGCCGGATTCGGTCCGGCATCGCCCGGTGTGAACACGCCCGCGTCGGCCTGCATGGTGCCGGCGAACTTGACGTCTTCGTCTTCCCTGGCGCGGTCGTCGAAGGCCTCGACCTTCCACTGCGCCGGGAACACGCCGATGCGATACGGCTTGCCATCGGCGCCCTTGCCCCAGGCTTCGGCGTCGAATCGGCCCTGGACTTTCGGCGTCGAACCGCCGCCCTCGCCGATCCGCGCCACCGAGAACTCAGGCACGACTTTGACTTCGGCGATCTGGCTGTACACCGACAGGCTCGGGCCTTTCAGCGTATCGACAGTGACCGCGCGCAGACCCGGCTGGGCATTGGCGGCGGCCTTGAGTTTGACCTTGATCCGCTGCGGGCTCTGCTCGATGACTTCGAGCACTTCCACGCCTTTGCCGAAATTTGGCTTGCCACTCAGACCGCTGCCGACCAGGGTGACTTCGCTTTCGCTGCCGGCCTTCAGATAACCCGGCTGCACCGCCAGCAAACGGGCGGAACCCTGTTTGGCGGCGACGAAGTCCAGGCCACGCTCATCGTGCTCGGCCTCGAACATCCGGCCCTGCATCGCATTGCCCTGGGCGGCGAACACCTGGCGCATGGTCACGCCGTCGATGGTCACGTTGCCGCGCCATTCGTAGCCGGTGTAGAGGATCGCGCTGCCGTCGCCGTTGAATGGGGTGCCGTCGGCGTATTGGCCTTTGACGCTGACCTTGAAGGTGTCGCTGCCGTCGGCGCTGACGCTCATCACACCCGCCAGTTCACCCTTGCCCGGCAAATGACCGCTGAAGCTCCAGTCGCCCACCAGTGCATCGGACTTCGGCGCCACGCTCTGCCATTTCTTCCAGGCCGGGTTGTCCAGCGGATAGCGCTTGGCCAACAGCGGCACCATGTCTTTGCGAGCGATATCGAACCAGTCGCGATCGCGGGCCAGGGCCTGGTATTCCAGGGACGGCCACTGGCCGAGGTGGAAGTTCACCAGACGCTCCCATTCCTGGGCCGGACGTCGTTGCAGGGCAACCCGCGCACCGGAGTGGCAGCGACCGCACATCTGGCTGGTCTGCTCGTCGAACTTCTCGGCGGTGTTGAGCCGGCGTTCCAGTGCATAACGCACGCCGTCGGTCTCGCTCGGTGCCAGGCCCTGGGTGTCGGCCAGGTACTTGACCAGCGTCCGGCGGTCTTCATCGCTGATCTGCAAACCGTGCATGGTCTGCATTCGGGCGATGCTCATCAACCAGCCCTCCGGCGTCTTGCGCTGGTGGCTGATGCGGCTCAGGGCGTTATCGGCTTCGGGGGTATGACAGCCCTGACAGGTTTCCTTGAGGATGGTCTGGGCGTCGCGGGCTGCCAGGCTGTGAGGCGAATGCAGTGCTATACAAGCGGCTACAGCCAGCAGGCTGGCGCTCATGCCTGATCGGAGTTTTCTCTTCATCAACGTCGAACCTCGCACGGTGCTTTCTTATTTTTGTGGCTTATCGTTTTTTGGGTTTCTGCCGCCGGCGGCGAGCCGCTGACGGAGGCAGTAGAAACGTCTGCGATGAGCAATACACGGAGCGTGCCAGCTTGCCGATAATCTTTTTAATCAAACAGTTACGGGTTTATCACCGCATTGCGTCGGCATTTACCCCAAGCCCCGGCGTCCAGTTTCGCGACAGCTGTTGCAATCTGAGACAAGCATAGATGCCTATGTTTGCAGTCACCTCCCAATACACTCCCGACACATTCAGTAACGTCTGTCGAAACGCAATCGCTCAAGCCTGGCTTCAACTCGTCGATAAACGACTTACGACCAATGATCAGGGAATGACGACATGGCAATCTCTTTAAACTCTGTCTTTATCCAGCCATCAGCCGCTGAGTTGAGCAAAACTGCGCAACCATTGACAAAGACATCGCTCAGCGAAGACCTCCAAAAGACGGCGGTCAACCTCAATCCGGCGGCGGTTTACCATCCCAGCGATGAAGCCCAGACAATCAGCCCGACAATGGAAGTCATCGAGACCTGGATCGGCCGTTCCCAGGCAGCTGACTTCCCGCAAATTGCCGAACAGCACAAAAATGCGCACGAGTCGCTGAAACTGGCGTTCGAAGACTTCAAGTCGGCCTTGAGTGATGTTTTTCCGGATCTCGCCAACAAGAAATTCGGCTTTACCATTGAAGCCGATGGCAACCTCAAAGTGCTGAACACCGCCAACGAGCTGAGTGCTTCAGACATGGATCAACTGAACTCACTGCTCAATGCCTCAAGCTCACTGAAAATGGCGGCGAGCGGTTACCGGGACACGTCCATCGAGTTGGTCGCGGCCGATGCAGGCTGGGGAGGCAGCCATTTGGGCAAGTACAACCTGACCAAAGACAACTTCGCCAACACTATTGATATGGCGGCCCTGTTTCTGCCAAAGGGCAACGCGCCAAGCGCTGAAGCCATCGACGGCTATTTCTCACACCAGTTATGGCGTAAAGGTGAACTGGGGACGCCGCAGACGGATGCCGCAATCGTGGCTGCACGCGATGCCAAAAGAATCAATGAGAAGGTCTGATTCCCAATAGCCCTGCCCGGACACGCCCTGGCCTCATCGCTGGCCGGGGCTGACCAATCCGTCGCGTGCGTCTCAGCCAACGTCGCGATTTGCGACAATTCCCCCGCTGCCGCCCGTCCCGGGCTTTATCCAACTCCCGCCAACAGCGGGCCGTAAGGCCTTCCCGGGGCAGTTGGCACAGCCATTGCGAAAGTCTCGTTCTCACGAACAACAAGAGGCTTTGCCATGTCCCTCCCGAATCTACTCCCCGCCACTTCGGCCTTCATCCAGCGCGCACCGCGCATGTTGATCGGCGGTGATTGGGTCGAGGCCGCCGACGGCCAAACCATGCCCCTGCACAACCCGGCCACTGGCGAAGTGCTTTGTGTGGTGCCACGGGCCACGCCGGAAGATGTCGACCGCGCCGTGCTCGCCGCGCGTCACGCGTTCGATGACTCGGCCTGGAGCCGTACCCGCCCCCGGGAGCGGCAGAACCTGTTGTGGAAACTCGCCGACCTGATGCAACGCGACGCCGAGCTGCTGGCGCAGCTGGAGTGCCTGAACAATGGCAAAAGCGCTGCCGTCGCACAGGTGATGGATGTGCAGTTGGCCATCGACTTCCTGCGCTACATGGCCGGTTGGGCGACCAAGATCGAAGGCTCCAGCGTCGAGGTGTCGTTGCCGCTGATGCCCAACGATCAGTTCCACAGCTTTATCCGTCGCGAAGCGGTGGGTGTGGTCGGTGCCATCGTTGCCTGGAACTTCCCGTTGCTGCTGGCCTGCTGGAAGCTCGGTCCGGCCCTGGCCACCGGTTGCACCGTGGTGCTCAAGCCTGCCGATGAAACGCCACTGACCGCATTGAAGCTGGCGGAGCTGGTACTGGAAGCCGGTTATCCCGAAGGCGTGTTCAATGTGGTCACCGGCACGGGCATCACCGCCGGCTCCGCACTGACCCACAACCCGCTGGTGGATAAGCTGACCTTTACCGGCTCCACCGCCGTGGGCCAACAGATCGGCAAGATTGCCATGGACTCGATGACCCGGGTCACCCTCGAATTGGGCGGCAAGTCGCCGACCATCGTCATGGCCGATGCCGACCTGCCAAGCGCCGCCGCCGGCGCCGCCAGCGCGATTTTCTTCAATCAGGGCCAGGTGTGCTGCGCCGGCTCGCGCCTGTATGTGCAGCGCAAGCATTTCGACAATGTGGTGGCGGACATCGCCGGCATCGCCAATGCCATGAAACTCGGCAACGGCCTGGACCCGAGCGTCGAGATGGGGCCGCTGATCTCTGCGCGCCAGCAGGCGCGGGTGTATGGCTATATCGAAAAAGGCCGGGAAAGCGGTGCGACCATTGCCTGCGGCGGCGAGCAATTCGGGCCGGGGTTTTTCGTCAAGCCAACGGTGATCGTCGACGTCGATCAGAAGCACTCACTGGTGCAGGAAGAAATCTTCGGCCCGGTGCTGGTGGCGATTCCGTTCGATGACGAAGCTGATGCGCTGCGCATGGCCAACGACAGCCCTTACGGCTTGGGCGCGAGTGTCTGGTCGAATGACCTGGCGGCGGTGCACCGGATGATTCCGCGGATCAAGTCCGGTTCTGTGTGGGTCAACTGCCATAGCGCGCTGGACCCGGCGTTGCCGTTCGGCGGTTACAAGATGTCGGGGGTCGGGCGCGAGATGGGTTATGCGGCGATCGAGCATTACACGGAGTTGAAGTCGGTGTTGATCAAGCTGTAATAGCGGGGCCCTTTCGGCCGCCATCGCGGGCAAGCCCGCTCCCACAGGTTTTGTGGCGTTGCTGAATTCATTGGCCTCACACAAATCACTGTGGGAGCGGGCTTGCCCGCGATGGGGCCGGTCCAGACAGCACAAATTTCAGGGTTTGAAGCCTTGAGCCAATAACCAACTGCGAACCATCCTCCCCTGCTCCACCGTCAGCCCGGCCAGCGCCTGCTCGGCCGGCTCGGTGCGCAACCGCCGTATCAATGGCGCCAGCTCAATCCCCTGTACATGCCAGATCCCCAACGGCTGATCCGCCGTGATCACCACTTCGGCCTCATCGACAAACCCGTCGCGCAACACCGGCGCCCGCTCGATTCGCAGCGCACTGAAATCCGCCTCGGCATGGGCGATCTCGGCATCCGGCCACTGTCGCCGCGCCTCCCAGAACGGCTGGCTCAACCAGCGCTGCTCATCGGCATAAAAATCCCGACCGATCCGTGCGAAACGCAAAAACAGCTGTTCCACCCGTTGCTGGTGAAAACGCCGGGCCAGCGCAGCCCGTTCGGGTTTGCACAACAGGGTGTTGATCACCGTCGGCGCCTGCAATGCCGACGACAGCGATTGAAAGATGCCATTGCCCGACAGCGGATCCACCGCCATCGCCGCATCGCCGACCCGTATCCAGTGATCGCCACACACCTGCGGGCTCAGGATGGCTGTGCTGCTGCGGGCGTGCAGGTTCAGATCAACCTCCGCTTCGCCGGCAAAAAACGCCCGAGCCACGGCCGAATCCCGACGCCGCTGGCGACAGTACGCCAGCAACTGCGCCTTGCCCGGCAACCCGGCGCTGGCCACGTCCACCGTCCATTGCCAGTAGCACTGGCCGTCGGCCCGCCGCGCCATCCACGCCCAGCCGTCCTCAAGGCTTTCCACGGCGCTGGCGGTGTCGCCCGGGGTGCCTTGCCAGCGATTGAGCAGGCTGACCGTCTCCGGCCCGCGCAGGCCCTTGCCGAGCGCCGGTGCCTGACGCCCACGGGCTTCGACCAGAAAGTCTGCGCTCAGGCTTTCGCGGCCTTCGATGTCGATGCAATGCCCATCGGGGAATGACTGCACGCCCAGCACCCGGCCTTCGATCAACAGCACGCCAGCCGCGCGCAAGTCTTGGCGCAGGCCGCGATCGAAGGTCGGGCGATCCAACAGGAATTCGATGTTTTGTGCGTGTTGCTGGCCGTTCCAATTGACCTGCCGTTGAGAAGGCAACGCCGCCTCCTCCAAAGCGTGATGCAGCCCTGCACCGCGCAAGGCCTCCAGCACCCGCACGGATACGCCTTCCAGCGCGGCAAACCGGCGCCACTCGCTGACCAGGGTCACGGCATAGCCGAGGCGCCGCAGCCCCAGTGCCACCGCCGCACCGGCCGGGCCCGCGCCTAAGACCACAATCGCGGTCATGGCCCGAGGCGCCGTTCAGGTCCGCGATAGCGAGCGTTGTGTTGCAGGTAGTCGATCACCTGTTCATTGCTCGCCTCGGGGTGGGCCACCAGGAACGCAGCGATATGCCCGCTCAACGCCGCGCAACCGAGACTGGCGCCCGACTGCCCTGGATAAGTGCCGTGCACGCAGGCGGCAAAGTCTGCCTGTGTGGTGTTGAGCCACGACCATTCGAGTTCGGCGCAGCGCGCATCGCCGGTCACGCGCAGCACGTGTGGATAATTCGCCGGGAACACGCCTTCGCCCTGGGCAGGGCTGGACGCACAAAGCAAAACGCCTTTCGCCACCGCCGCCGCGCAAGCAGCACGCAACAGACTGCGATCCTGACGCAGGCCGAGACTCAAATTGATCAGCCGTACATCCCGGGCCACCAGCCAGTCGATCGCCGTGGCAATTTGTAAGGCACTGGTCACCCCACGCTGATCGAACACCTGGGCCACGCAGAACAGTGCCGATGGCACACGGCGGCCGATGGCTTCGATGACCGCGCTGCCGTGGCCCAGGGGATCGCCGTGCAAATCGCTCTCGGTGAGTCCGTCCTCCACCAGCGCAAAGCGCCGCCCGGCGATAACTTGCACCTGCTGCGCCGCCGAGTGACCGCTGTCCACCACGCCAATACGCAACTCAGGCTTCATGCAGCACCGCTTTGGAAATTAATACGCCGTCGAGCAATTCAAAGCGCAGATCGGCATCGGCCAGGGTGGAAGGACGATGGCTGATCAGTATCCGTGTGCGCCCGGCGAACAGGCGGTCGATAGCCTCGATCACTTCGCGCTCGGTGGCTTCGTCCACCGCCGAGGTGGCTTCGTCGAGCACCAGGATCAGAGGGTCCTGCAACAGTGCTCGGGCAATGGCGATGCGTTGTTTTTGCCCACCGGACAACTGCTGCCCGCGCTCACCCAGCGGGCTGTCGAGGCCTTCGGGCAAGGAGGCGATCAGGCTATCGAGTTGCGCCAGCCGGGCCACTTCGGCAATCGCTTCGCGGCTGGCATCCGGCACCGCATAGGCCAGGTTGTCGGCCAGGCTGCCGCGAAACAGCACGATGTCCTGACTGACCACGGCGATACGCCGACGCAGCTGGAACAGATCCAGTTCTCGCAAGTCCACTTCGCCGAGCAACACCCGACCGGATTGCGGGTCATGGTGGCGTTGCAGCAGGTCGATCAAGGTCGATTTGCCAACGCCGGAGCCGCCGCTCAAGGCGACTTTCAAACCGTAGGGTATGGATGCCTGGATGCCGCGCAGGGTGGTCGATCGACCCGGATGGCTGAAGTGCACGTCATCGAAACGCAGATCGCCAGAGGACGGCAGCGGCTGTGGCGTCGCGGGTGTCAGTACGGTCGGCTGTTCGCCGCGCAGTTCCATCACGCGCCCGAGGCTGACGGTCATTCGCTGAATGGCGACATAGAGCCCGAGCAGGCTCTGCACCGGCCCGACGGCCATGCCCAGGTAGGTCGAAAACGCGATCAGCGCGCCCAGTTGCCAAGTGCCCTGCACCACCCAGTATCCGCCGATCAGAAAGGCGCAGGCGCGGGACAGGGACGTCAGCGTGCCCGGCACGGCCTGGGTGAAAAACTCGGTGACTTGCAGGCGCAGCAACTGGCTCATGTAGCCCTGGCCGAGGTTTTCCAGGCGCCGTGCTTCGCGCTGCTGCTGACCGGCGGACTGGATGAATTTCATCACCGGCAGCGTTTCGACCATGAATGAGGACATGTCTGCCGAGCGCTCGCGTAACTGCCGCACATCACGCTCGACCTTGCGTCGCATCCAGCGCAGCCAGAGCACGTCCAGGGGAATCAGCACCAGCGCCAGCAGCGACAGTTTCCACGACAGGGTCAGCAGCATCGCCAGCGCCACCACCAGGCCAATCACGCTGGACACCGCCGAGAACAGCGAGTCCACGGCAAAACGCTGGATCTCCGCCACGTCGCCATCGAGGCGCGACATCAGGTCACCGATGCGCCGCTGGCCGTAGAAGCTGGGTGACAGGGTCTGCAAATGCCGATAGAGGTCATCACGCAGTGCAAACAGCATGCGCCCGGACAGCCGCGTGTGCAGATAACGGTTGATCCCGGACAACGCCGTGCCGAGCAAGCCGGCGACGATCATCAACCCGGCGATCAGCACCAGCATCGGGAAATTGCGCGCGAGCAACCCGTCGTCGATCAACAGCTTGGTCAGCCACGGTTGCACCAGCACCAATGCCGACGCACAGACCGACAAGCCGAGCAGCCCGGCGATCGCCAGCCGATGGGGCCGCACGAAACTGTAGAGCCAGCGCAGCGCTGATTGCAGAGCTTCGGGGTTCTGGCTGTCGATCAGCCGAACGATCAGGCGCTGCATCACGAGCGCAACTGTTTGAGCTTGCGATACAGGGTCGCGCGGCTGATGCCCAAGGCGTCCGCGGCGGCCGAGACGTTGCCCTGATGGCTATCCAGGGACTGGCGAATCATCTCCAGTTCGTTTTCGCGAATACTCCCGGACTGCGGTCGTTCGCTGGAGTTCAGGTCGTCGAGCATGCTGTCGGGCAGGTGATCGAGGGTCAGCACGGTTTCCCCCGGTTCGCGCATGGCCAGCGCGGTACGCAGGACCATCTCCAGTTGGCGGATGTTGCCTGGCCAGTGGTAACCGCCGAGCAAACGACTCAAGTCGTCATGCAGCACCACTGTGGGCGCATCGAGTCTGGCCAGCAAACGGCTGACCAGCGCGCTGAAGTCATCGCGCTCGCGCAGGGCCGGGAGCATCACGCTGATGCCGTTGACCCGGTAGAACAGGTCTTCGCGAAAATGTTGTTCTTCCACCAGACGCTTGAGGTCGCGGTGGGTGGCGCAGATTAATGCGATGTCGATGTCCTGTTCTTCGCCAGCGCCCAACGGCGCGACTTTGCGATCCTGCAACACGCGCAACAATCGCGCCTGCAATGCAAGCGGCATGTCACCGATTTCGTCGAGGAACAGCGTGCCGCCATGGGCCTGTTGCAAGCGACCGATCATGCCGCCACGCCGCGAACCGGTGAATGCGCCTTCGCGATAGCCGAACAGTTCGGACTCGATCAGACCTTCAGGAATGGCCGCGCAGTTTACCGCCACGAAGGGCTTTTCGGCGCGGCTGCCAGCCATGTGCAGGGCGCGGGCGATGACTTCTTTACCGGTGCCGGTTTCGCCCAACAGCAACACCGGCAGTTCGTTGGCCAGGCCTTGGCGGGCCATGCGCAACGCCCGGGCGTAACGCACGTTGTTGCCGGCCAGTGATTCGAGGTCCGGCTGGGTCTTGGCGGGTTTTGCGACGCTGCGCGGCGGAGTGCTGACGTTGATCGAACGCTGCGGCGCACGCAGGGTTTTGTAGAAGAACTCGCCTTTGGCGGTCTGCAGGCTGCCAACGCCGCCCTGATGCAGCCGCGCCAACAGTTGCAAGCCATCGACGCCGAGAAACTCTTCGCACCGTCGACCCACCAGCGCCGAGCGCTCGGCATGCAGCAACTGGCAGGCCTGGGCACTGACCGCGAGGATCTGCCCGCCGAGGCTGACGGCCAACAAACCCTGCCAGGGAGATTCGAGGTACTGCCGACGGCTGTGGAAGGCCAGGACGATTTCGTCCGGATAGCTGGCGTTGAACACTCGGCTTTCGATCTGGCTGACGGCCATGGCCAGCAACGCGGTGCTGTCGTGGGCGCGGCCCAGTGGACCTTCGCGGGTCAGGTCGAGGACGCCGAGAATGTCGCCCTGAGGGCAATGGATCGGCACCGAGGTGCAAGAGAAATCACTGAGGCGATCCAGGTAATGTTCGCCGCAATCGATCAGGGTCGGCCGGGCTTCCACCAGCGCCGTACCGAGGGCATTGGTACCGCGTACGGCTTCGCTCCAGCAGGCACCGAGGGTGATGTCTTGCAGACCGCTGCCCTTGAGACGGTCGGCGCGTCCTTCGACCGCGAGAATGGTCGCCTCGGAGTTGGCGAGAATGATCAGCCCTTCCTTGCCCTGGCGTTCGGCCAGGTAATCGATCGCCGGCAGTGCCGCATCGATCAGCAGCCGGTTGCTTGCCAGCAGAACATCCAGGCTGGCCGTCGATTCCAGCGCCAGTTCATGCTTGGCGTTGAAATGCACGCCATGGCTGAGGCTGCGCCGCCACGAGGCATCGATTTCGGCGCGCAGGACGCCGTCCGGCACTTCGCCTTCCAGATGCAGCTTTTCCCGGGCCAGCCGGGCTTCGCGGTGCAATTTGGGGGAGTTTGTTTTTATTAGAGTCATCAAGCGCTCCGGGTCGGTCCGCCCTGCGCCTTGGTACAACGGCGCCCTGCCGCAATCTTTACGTTAACGTAAGGGCTATGGCAAGTGCCGTAGGGCGTTTGTGTTTCGACAGGTGGATCGCGATGGCTTTCAGACGTGAGGATCGCCCGGCGGTTTGCTCGGCGCGGCGTATTGCGGCTTCAAGTGACCGTCCTGATCAAGTAGCCAGGCGTCCATGATCTGCCGCACCACGGGACCGGCGACGCGGCCACCGGCCTCGCCGTTTTCGATCATCACCGAAATGACAATCTTGGGGTGTTCCGCCGGTGCGAAACCGACGAACAAGGCGTTGTCGCGGTTGCGCTCCAGGGTCTTCGCGCGGTTGTAACGCTCACCCTGCTTGATTGCCACCACTTGCGCGGTGCCGCTCTTGCCGGCGATGCGGTACTGCACCCCCACTGCGGCTGCCCGGGCAATTCCTCGGGCATCGTGCATGACCATCTGCATGCCATGGTTGACCTGCTCCCAGTCACGGGGATCCTTGAGCAGGATATTCGGCATCGGGTGCTCATCCACCGGTGCGACACCGTCCACAGTCCGGGCCAGGTGCGGGCGGTTCCACACCCCTTTGTTGGCGATCAGCGCGGTGGCCTGGGCCAGTTGCAGCGGCGTGACTTGCATGTAGCCCTGGCCAATGCCGAGGATCACCGTCTCACCCGGGAACCAAGGCTGGCGGCGCGTGGCGCGCTTCCAGGCCTGGGACGGCATCAAGCCGGGAGACTCTTCGTACATGTCCAGCGAGACCTTTTCACCGAGACCGAACATCGCCATATAGTCGTGCAGACGATCAATGCCCAGCTTGTGTGCCAAGTCGTAGAAATAGGTATCGTTGGAACGCATGATCGCCGCGTCCATGTCCACCCATCCGTCACCGCTGTGGTTCCAGTTACGGTATTTGTGATCGAAGTCCGGCAGTTGGTAGTAGCCCGGGTCGAAAACTCGAGTCTGCGGTGTGACCACGCCCGCATCGAGGCCGGCAATCGCGACTTCCGGCTTGATGGTCGAGCCCGGCGCATAGAGGCCGCGCAGCACGCGGTTGAACAGCGGCCGGTCGATAGAATCGTGCAGCGCCGCGTACTCCTTGAAGCTGATGCCGGTGACGAACAGATTCGGGTCGAAGCTGGGCTTGCTTACCATGGCCAGCACTTCACCCGTCGACGGATCAAGCGCAACCACCGAACCACGGCGGTCACCCAGGGCTTGCTCGGCGGCTTCCTGAAGTTTGACGTCTAGACTCAGGACGATGTTTTTACCCGGAACCGGGTCGGTGTGCTTGAGCACTCGCAATACGCGCCCTTGAGCGTTGGTTTCAACTTCTTCGTAACCGACATGGCCATGCAGTTCCGACTCGTAGAATTTCTCGACCCCGGTTTTGCCGATGGATTGAGTGCCACGGTATTCGACCGAGTCCAGGGCCTTGGATTCTTTCTCGTTGATACGACCGACGTAGCCGATTGAATGAGCGAAGTGTTCAGCGAATGGATAGTGGCGTACGAACTGAGGTTCGACATCGATGCCAGGCAAGCGGAATTCGTTGACCGCGAGCACCGCAATCTGTTCTTCGCTGAGCTCATAGAACAGCGTGACCGGTACGAACGGATGCCGCGCCTGCTTCATCGCTTTATCGAACAGTGCGCGGTCTTCGGCAGGCAAGTGCAGCAGGTTGATCACTTCGTCCAGTTCTTGCTTGACGTCCGAAGCGCGCTCGCGGGTGATGGTCAGGTTGTAACTGGGCCGGTTGTCCGCCAGAACCACGCCATTGCGGTCATAGATCAACCCGCGAGTCGGGGTGATTGGCAGGACGTGGACACGATTGTTTTCGGAGATCGTGGAGTGATAGTCGAATTCGACCACTTGCAGGACATACATGCGTACCACCAGCGCGCAGGTAATCGCGACGACAAACAAGGCGCAGGCGATCAGCCTTTTGTTGACCAGGCGCGTCTCATTTTCGTGGTCCTTGATCGGTATCGGTTCGGGCATTTCTGGAGCAACTCTTTGAAGAGGAAGTGCCGATCCGTGGGCTTGAAATCAGTCCATTAAAAAACGAGCTGCACCATAACAAAAACTGCCCGGTCACTTTAGTGCGATTTCCTCTAAGGGCAGTCGTTGAGCGTCGCAAAGTGATCTCGGTTGCCGCTGACTCGTGCGTCTTACTCAAGACTGATATTCCCTTGCGTGCATTTTTCTTGCTGATTAGCCCGTGAATACTGGGTGCATGTCATTCCGTTCTGTTTTTTGGGAGTTATACATGCATCCACGATTTCAACGATTGCTTGGGCCGAATGGGTTTTCCATCGGACTGGAACTGCCACTCGACAACGATTGGTCCAGCGGCGGTCAACGTCTGCGGATGGCCGAAGGTCGACCTTTTGGCGTACCGGACCTGAGGCAGCACGCGGCCATGGCGCGCCTGGCCGACAAGTCGGGTTTTCGTGCCCTTTGGGTTCGTGATGTGCCGATTTATGACCCGCATTTCGGTGATGCGGCACAGGTTTTCGAAACCTTTTCCTATCTCGGGTACCTGGCCGGCATTACCGAAAACATCATGCTGGGTACGGCGGCGGTTGTACTGCCGCTGCGTCAGCCTTGGCTGACGTTGAAATCGGCTAACAGTGTCGATGAGTTGAGTGACGGGCGCCTGCTGCTGGGCGTGGCCAGTGGTGACCGCCCGATGGAGTATCCGTTGTTTGGCGTGGATTACGATCGGCGCGGTGAAATCTTCCGCGATACCGTTGAATTGCTGCGCAGCCAAGGGGAAGGTCATTTACCCGAGGGGGCTCGCTTGCTTCCCGAGCGAGGTGAGTCAGCACCGTTGCTCGTTGCGGGTCTTGGCCAACAATCTCCAACATGGATTGGTCAACACATGGACGGTTGGCTCGCCTATCCAGGCACGCCAGACGAACATCGTCGCAGAGTCGGGTTGTGGCGCGAGGTTGGCGGCAACAAACCTTATGTCAGCTTCATTCACCTGGATCTCGCAGACGATCCCCACGCCCCCATGGGACGAGTACGGTTCGGCGGCACTTGTGGGCGGTTGGCGTTGATTGACGAACTTCAGGCATTGCGCGAAGCCGGGGTACAGCATGTTGGCCTGCATCTACGGCGCAGTGAACGACCCGTCGCAGAAATTATTCAAGAGATTGCGGACTACGTGTTGCCGAAGTTTCACTAGCGCTTTGGGATGAAAAAGGGATAGCCATCAGACTATCCCTTTTTAAGCGACACTTTCCTGCGGACAAAAACAAAACCCCTACCTGCATACGCAGATAGGGGTTTTGGAATTTAATCTTGACGATGACCTACTCTCACATGGGGAAACCCCACACTACCATCGGCGATGCATCGTTTCACTGCTGAGTTCGGGATGGGATCAGGTGGTTCCAATGCTCTATGGTCGTCAAGAAATTCGGGTACCGAACCGTCTTTCGACGCTTCAGCAAATTGGGTATGCGATAGTTTGTGCGGCTTTTGTGAATGGTTGCGAACTTTCGGTTCATTGCGTCTTCACACACCGCAATCTGGCTCTTAAGCGCAAATTGCTTGGGTGTTATATGGTCAAGCCTCACGGGCAATTAGTATTGGTTAGCTCAACGCCTCACAGCGCTTACACACCCAACCTATCAACGTCGTAGTCTTCGACGGCCCTTCAGGGGACTCAAGGTCCCAGTGAGATCTCATCTTGAGGCTAGTTTCCCGCTTAGATGCTTTCAGCGGTTATCTATTCCGAACATAGCTACCCGGCAATGCCACTGGCGTGACAACCGGAACACCAGAGGTTCGTCCACTCCGGTCCTCTCGTACTAGGAGCAGCCCCTCTCAAATCTCAAACGTCCACGGCAGATAGGGACCGAACTGTCTCACGACGTTCTAAACCCAGCTCGCGTACCACTTTAAATGGCGAACAGCCATACCCTTGGGACCGGCTTCAGCCCCAGGATGTGATGAGCCGACATCGAGGTGCCAAACACCGCCGTCGATATGAACTCTTGGGCGGTATCAGCCTGTTATCCCCGGAGTACCTTTTATCCGTTGAGCGATGGCCCTTCCATACAGAACCACCGGATCACTAAGACCTACTTTCGTACCTGCTCGACGTGTCTGTCTCGCAGTCAAGCGCGCTTTTGCCTTTATACTCTACGACCGATTTCCGACCGGTCTGAGCGCACCTTCGTACTCCTCCGTTACTCTTTAGGAGGAGACCGCCCCAGTCAAACTACCCACCATACACTGTCCTCGATCCGGATAACGGACCTGAGTTAGAACCTCAAAGTTGCCAGGGTGGTATTTCAAGGATGGCTCCACGCGAACTGGCGTCCACGCTTCAAAGCCTCCCACCTATCCTACACAAGCAAATTCAAAGTCCAGTGCAAAGCTATAGTAAAGGTTCACGGGGTCTTTCCGTCTAGCCGCGGATACACTGCATCTTCACAGCGATTTCAATTTCACTGAGTCTCGGGTGGAGACAGCGCCGCCATCGTTACGCCATTCGTGCAGGTCGGAACTTACCCGACAAGGAATTTCGCTACCTTAGGACCGTTATAGTTACGGCCGCCGTTTACCGGGGCTTCGATCAAGAGCTTCGCGTTAGCTAACCCCATCAATTAACCTTCCGGCACCGGGCAGGCGTCACACCCTATACGTCCACTTTCGTGTTTGCAGAGTGCTGTGTTTTTAATAAACAGTCGCAGCGGCCTGGTATCTTCGACCGGCGTGGGCTTACGTAGCAAGTACTTCACCCTCACCGGCGCACCTTCTCCCGAAGTTACGGTGCCATTTTGCCTAGTTCCTTCACCCGAGTTCTCTCAAGCGCCTTGGTATTCTCTACCCAACCACCTGTGTCGGTTTGGGGTACGGTTCCTGGTTACCTGAAGCTTAGAAGCTTTTCTTGGAAGCATGGCATCAACCACTTCGTGTTCTAAAAGAACACTCGTCATCAGCTCTCGGCCTTAGAATCCCGGATTTACCTAAGATTCCAGCCTACCACCTTAAACTTGGACAACCAACGCCAAGCTGGCCTAGCCTTCTCCGTCCCTCCATCGCAATAACCAGAAGTACAGGAATATTAACCTGTTTTCCATCGACTACGCTTTTCAGCCTCGCCTTAGGGACCGACTAACCCTGCGTCGATTAACGTTGCGCAGGAAACCTTGGTCTTTCGGCGTGGGTGTTTTTCACACCCATTGTCGTTACTCATGTCAGCATTCGCACTTCTGATACCTCCAGCAAGCTTCTCAACTCACCTTCACAGGCTTACAGAACGCTCCTCTACCGCATCACCTAAGTGATACCCGTAGCTTCGGTGTATGGTTTGAGCCCCGTTACATCTTCCGCGCAGGCCGACTCGACTAGTGAGCTATTACGCTTTCTTTAAAGGGTGGCTGCTTCTAAGCCAACCTCCTAGCTGTCTAAGCCTTCCCACATCGTTTCCCACTTAACCATAACTTTGGGACCTTAGCTGACGGTCTGGGTTGTTTCCCTTTTCACGACGGACGTTAGCACCCGCCGTGTGTCTCCCATGCTCGGCACTTGTAGGTATTCGGAGTTTGCATCGGTTTGGTAAGTCGGGATGACCCCCTAGCCGAAACAGTGCTCTACCCCCTACAGTGATACATGAGGCGCTACCTAAATAGCTTTCGAGGAGAACCAGCTATCTCCGAGCTTGATTAGCCTTTCACTCCGATCCACAGGTCATCCGCTAACTTTTCAACGGTAGTCGGTTCGGTCCTCCAGTCAGTGTTACCTAACCTTCAACCTGCCCATGGATAGATCGCCCGGTTTCGGGTCTATTCCCAGCGACTAGACGCCCTATTAAGACTCGCTTTCGCTACGCCTCCCCTATTCGGTTAAGCTCGCCACTGAAAATAAGTCGCTGACCCATTATACAAAAGGTACGCAGTCACAGAACAAAGTCTGCTCCCACTGCTTGTACGCATACGGTTTCAGGATCTATTTCACTCCCCTCTCCGGGGTTCTTTTCGCCTTTCCCTCACGGTACTAGTTCACTATCGGTCAGTCAGTAGTATTTAGCCTTGGAGGATGGTCCCCCCATATTCAGACAAAGTTTCTCGTGCTCCGTCCTACTCGATTTCATGACCAAGAGATTTTCGCGTACAGGGCTATCACCCACTATGGCCGCACTTTCCAGAGCGTTCCGCTAATCTCAAAGCCACTTAAGGGCTAGTCCCCGTTCGCTCGCCACTACTAAGGGAATCTCGGTTGATTTCTTTTCCTCAGGGTACTTAGATGTTTCAGTTCCCCTGGTTCGCCTCTTAAGCCTATGTATTCAGCTTAAGATAACCATCTTATGATGGCTGGGTTCCCCCATTCAGACATCTCCGGATCAAAGTCTGTTTGCCGACTCCCCGAAGCTTTTCGCAGGCTACCACGTCTTTCATCGCCTCTGACTGCCAAGGCATCCACCGTATGCGCTTCTTCACTTGACCATATAACCCCAAGCAATCTGGTTATACTGTGAAGACGACATTCGCCGAAAATTCGCGCTACTCAATTAAGAGCAACTCACAAATTTTACCTTAGCCTGATCCGTTACCAGTGAAAGTAACGTTCAGTCTATCTTTCTATCACATACCCAAATTTTTAAAGAACGATCTAGCCAAAGACTAGAAATCAACATTCACCATCCTTCGATGGAATGCTCATTTCTAAGCTTTCAAACTTCAGAAGCAGTAGTGGTGGAGCCAAACGGGATCGAACCGTTGACCTCCTGCGTGCAAGGCAGGCGCTCTCCCAGCTGAGCTATGGCCCCGTATCTCTACAGGTTTCCCACACAAAATTGGTGGGTCTGGGCAGATTCGAACTGCCGACCTCACCCTTATCAGGGGTGCGCTCTAACCAACTGAGCTACAGACCCAATTTCGGGCTGCTTCTATCGTCTTCTTCAATGAATCAAGCAATTCGTGTGGGAACTTATGGAGTAGCTGAGTCGTCGATTAAGGAGGTGATCCAGCCGCAGGTTCCCCTACGGCTACCTTGTTACGACTTCACCCCAGTCATGAATCACACCGTGGTAACCGTCCTCCCGAAGGTTAGACTAGCTACTTCTGGTGCAACCCACTCCCATGGTGTGACGGGCGGTGTGTACAAGGCCCGGGAACGTATTCACCGCGACATTCTGATTCGCGATTACTAGCGATTCCGACTTCACGCAGTCGAGTTGCAGACTGCGATCCGGACTACGATCGGTTTTGTGGGATTAGCTCCACCTCGCGGCTTGGCAACCCTCTGTACCGACCATTGTAGCACGTGTGTAGCCCAGGCCGTAAGGGCCATGATGACTTGACGTCATCCCCACCTTCCTCCGGTTTGTCACCGGCAGTCTCCTTAGAGTGCCCACCATTACGTGCTGGTAACTAAGGACAAGGGTTGCGCTCGTTACGGGACTTAACCCAACATCTCACGACACGAGCTGACGACAGCCATGCAGCACCTGTCTCAATGTTCCCGAAGGCACCAATCCATCTCTGGAAAGTTCATTGGATGTCAAGGCCTGGTAAGGTTCTTCGCGTTGCTTCGAATTAAACCACATGCTCCACCGCTTGTGCGGGCCCCCGTCAATTCATTTGAGTTTTAACCTTGCGGCCGTACTCCCCAGGCGGTCAACTTAATGCGTTAGCTGCGCCACTAAGAGCTCAAGGCTCCCAACGGCTAGTTGACATCGTTTACGGCGTGGACTACCAGGGTATCTAATCCTGTTTGCTCCCCACGCTTTCGCACCTCAGTGTCAGTATCAGTCCAGGTGGTCGCCTTCGCCACTGGTGTTCCTTCCTATATCTACGCATTTCACCGCTACACAGGAAATTCCACCACCCTCTACCATACTCTAGCTTGTCAGTTTTGAATGCAGTTCCCAGGTTGAGCCCGGGGCTTTCACATCCAACTTAACAAACCACCTACGCGCGCTTTACGCCCAGTAATTCCGATTAACGCTTGCACCCTCTGTATTACCGCGGCTGCTGGCACAGAGTTAGCCGGTGCTTATTCTGTCGGTAACGTCAAAATTGCAGAGTATTAATCTACAACCCTTCCTCCCAACTTAAAGTGCTTTACAATCCGAAGACCTTCTTCACACACGCGGCATGGCTGGATCAGGCTTTCGCCCATTGTCCAATATTCCCCACTGCTGCCTCCCGTAGGAGTCTGGACCGTGTCTCAGTTCCAGTGTGACTGATCATCCTCTCAGACCAGTTACGGATCGTCGCCTTGGTGAGCCATTACCTCACCAACTAGCTAATCCGACCTAGGCTCATCTGATAGCGCAAGGCCCGAAGGTCCCCTGCTTTCTCCCGTAGGACGTATGCGGTATTAGCGTCCCTTTCGAGACGTTGTCCCCCACTACCAGGCAGATTCCTAGGCATTACTCACCCGTCCGCCGCTGAATCAGAGAGCAAGCTCTCTTCATCCGCTCGACTTGCATGTGTTAGGCCTGCCGCCAGCGTTCAATCTGAGCCATGATCAAACTCTTCAGTTCAAACATCTTTGGGTTTTGAGAAAACCCTAAACTTGGCTCAGCAATCGTTGGTTACATCTTTGATTTCTCGCGGAGTAACTTGTGATGCTGATAATCTGTTGACTAGCAGTCTGACTCCACAAGCACCCACACGAATTGCTTGATTCAGTTGTTAAAGAGCGGTTGGTTAAGATCTTTCGTCTCAACCGAGGCGCGCATTCTACAGCAGCCTCATTTGCTGTCAAGTGATTATTTTCAGAAGTTTTCAAGGATTCCTTAACAACTTCAACCACTTGCGCCTTCGATCTCTCGTCAGCGGGAGGCGAATTCTACAGCGTTACTCGCTGCTGTCAACACCTCTTTTTCAACTTCCTTTCGACTTCGATGACCTGAAGCAACCCGCTGCCGAAAACTGCGTAACTCATTGTTTATCAAGGAGTTTTCCGTTTCGACTGCGCCGGAAGTGGGGCGAATTATAGGCTTCCAGAATCTGCCGTCAAGCACTGATTTGGGTTTTCTATCAGACAGACAAAATCACCGCTTATATATAGACGTGCCTGCAACGATTGCGCAGTATATTGCCCATTACCAAGAGCAATACCCCAAGCTCTCTACCTTCGGACGATGCCACTCAATGAATGATCAGCCTCGCAGCCTTGCCTCGACCCTGTTTTCGGTCGGCCTGCTATTAATAGCCATGGCATCGATCCAGTCCGGTGCCTCCCTGGCCAAAAGCATGTTCCCTGTTGTCGGCGCACAAGGGACCACCACCCTGCGCCTGATCTTTGCCAGCGTAATCATGCTGCTGTTGCTCCGACCATGGCGGGCGAAGCTCACGGCAAAATCTCTGCGCACTGTCATCGTCTATGGCATGGCGCTGGGCGGAATGAACTTCCTCTTCTATATGTCTTTGCGCACGGTTCCGCTAGGGATCGCGGTGGCGCTGGAGTTCACCGGGCCATTGGCGGTTGCCATCTACGCTTCACGCCGAGCTATCGACTTTTTATGGATCGCCCTGGCAGCTGTCGGTCTCCTGCTATTGATTCCCACAGGAGCAACCACAGCGAGCATCGATCTGGTAGGGGCCGGTTATGCATTGGGGGCCGGTGCCTGCTGGGCGCTGTATATTCTTTTCGGCCAAAAGGCCGGTGCCGACAATGGTGTGCAAACCGCCGCGCTGGGGGTAATGATTGCTGCGCTGTTCGTAGCCCCCATCGGGATTGTTCATGCGGGTGCCGCGCTGCTGACCCCCTCACTGATCCCGATCGCCCTCGGCGTCGCCATTCTCTCCACCGCACTGCCTTACACCCTGGAGATGGTCGCCCTCACACGCATGCCGGCCAGGACTTTCGGCACATTAATGAGTATTGAACCCGCTATTGGCGCCCTTTCAGGGTTGCTGTTCCTCCACGAGTACTTGTCGCTGTCACAGTGGATGGCCATCCTGTGCATCATTCTGGCTTCCGTCGGTGCCACCATGACGATGGGCAGTACCGCAAAGCCCGCTGTTGCGGCAGATTGATACAGGAATTGACGAGACTCTGGTATTTACCGCTCAATTAGGCCATGTTTAGGCCCGCAACCCAGTGACAAACATGGACTTTTCAAGACAGGGATATCAGAACGCTTCATGCGAAAGCGATTACAGCCGAACCCGGGCAAAAGACCCGGGACGCTACAAGGACAGCAATGAAACGAATTTTGATACTGATCGCCGTACTTGCAGTTGCGGGCTGCGCGGCGACATCCCAAACCCAGATCAAACACGGCAAGAAAGGACTGCATATCAACTGTTCCGGGCTGTCGTCTTCCTGGGACAAGTGTTATGCGAGTGCCGCGAACTCATGCGCCCCCAAAGGCTACAAAGTCATCGCCAAGTCAGGGGATGTCGTGGAAGAACCGGGGGATTACCCTTTTGGCCTCAATCCGGCCGGGTATACAAGCCGCAGCATGATCGTCATCTGCAAATAGCTTGAAGCCGCCGTGTCAGGCTCTCGGACTTGCAATCTGGCGGCTGGTCTCATCATAACTGGACTTCAGCACCCTGCGCTGCAGCTCCGGAGTAACGAGCATCCGAGCCACCACCAACGCCCCGATGCACTGCGACAGAATGGCCCAAGCCAGGCTGTCGCTCTCCAGCACCTGCGCCCAGCTTTCCTGAAGCAGGCAGATCCAGTGCTCTGCCTGCTGCCGTATCACTACGTCGGAACGGGCGATCTCGGCACCCAGGACCGGTAATGCACAACCGGTTTCCGGATGATCGACGTGGGACATGCTCAAGTAATGCTTCAAGCATCGCTCGAGTTTATCCCGGTCCTGATCAGCCCCCAGTCGTTCCAGGCTTTGACGCAACTCACGCTCGACAATGGACGCGAACAGCTCGTCCTTCGACGAGAAATGGTTGTAGAACGCGCCCCCGCTCAAACCGATCGCTTTCATCAAGCCGTCCACGCCCACACTGGAAAAACCAGACTTCTTGGCCGACACCGAGCTGCTTTGCAGCAGTTTTTCCTTGGTTTCCAGCTTGTGATTGGCCGAGTAACGCATTGCCTTCCCCCTGAGTTGATCGCCTTGACGCTGGCCCGATCGTAGCATAACGTTCGTTCAGTTAACGATCGTTTATCAAAGGGCTACCCATGAATAACAAGAAGGTCGTACTGGTTGTAGGGGCAGGTGATGCCACAGGTGGCGCCATCGCCAAACGCTTTGCACAGGAAGGTTTCATCGCCTGCGTCACCCGGCGCAGTGCGGAAAAACTCCAGCCGCTGGTAGATGCCATCAAGGCCAATGGTGATGAGGCCCATGGTTTTGCCTGCGATGCACGCAAGGAAGATGACGTGATCGCACTGGTCGAGCAGATCGAAAGCGAAATTGGCCCCATCGAGGCGTTCGTGTTCAACATCGGCGCCAACGTGCCTTGCAGTATTCTCGAAGAAACCGCCCGCAAGTATTTCAAGATTTGGGAAATGGCCTGTTTCTCAGGGTTTCTCAATGCCCGTGAAGTGGCCAAACGCATGGCCAAACGGGAACGGGGCACGATCCTCTTCACCGGAGCCACTGCTGGAATGCGTGGTGCCGCAGGCTTTGCCGCATTTGCAGGTGCCAAGCACGGGATTCGTGCATTGGCGCAAAGCATGGCTCGCGAACTAGGGCCGATGAACATCCATGTCGCCCACATCATCGTCGACGGCGCCATCGATACCGATTTCATCCGCGACAACTTCCCCGAAAAGTACGCGACCAAGGACCAGGACGGCATCCTCAATCCCGATCACATTGCCGAGAACTACTGGTACCTGCACAGCCAGCCACGCGACGCCTGGACCTTCGAACTGGACCTGCGCCCCTGGAGCGAACGCTGGTAAGCCCTCCCGAATAACAATAAGCAGAGAGCATCAACCATGAGCAAAACCGTGGAGTTCTATTTTGACCTGGGCAGCCCGGCCACCTATCTGGCGTACACACAGTTGCCAAAGATCTGTGAGCGGACCGGCAGCCAGCTGACCTATATTCCGATCCTGCTCGGCGGCGTGTTCAAGGCAACCGGCAACGCCTCGCCAGCGACCGTCCCGGCCAAGGGCCGCTACATGTTTCAGGACCTTGACCGTTATGCCAGACGCTACGGCGTGCCACTGAAATTCAACCCGCACTTCCCGATCAACACCTTGATGCTCATGCGCGCCGTCACCGGAATGCAGCTGCGCCATCCAGAGCGCTTTGCCGCATTCATCGATTGCCTGTTCAAGGCGCTCTGGGTCGACGGTCGCAGCCTCGACGAACCGACAACCGTTGCGGCAGTGCTGACCGAGAACGGCTTTGACCCCAACGAAGTGCTGCCCCTGACCGCCGATGAGCACATCAAGGCCGTGCTCAAGGACAACACTGAGAAAGCGGTGCAACGTGGCGTTTTCGGCGCACCCAGCATGTTTGTCGATAATCAGCTGTTCTTCGGCCAGGACCGTCTGGACTTCGTCGTGGAAGCCCTGGGTTAAATATCGATGACCAACCGCCCTTGCGCCGCTCCCGACAGGAGCAGCTCATGGGCGGCCTCGGCGGATTCCAGGTTGAACCAGTGCGGATCGAGAATGGGCACCACACTGCCCGCTTCTATCAGCCTCGCCGCCTCCTGAAGGATCCGGCCATGGTGCTCACGCCCCTTCCCTGTCAACAACGGTAACAAGGTGAACACGCCGGAATAGGTTGCCCCGCGAAAGGACAGCGGCGCCAGGCTGTGCTGCCCCCAACCCAGACAACTCACCACATGACCGTGATAGACCCGTGCCGCCTTGAATGACGCATCCAGGGCTTCACCGCCTACCGTGTCATAGACAATGTCAAAACCCTCCCCGTCCGTATGCTCAGCCACGTAGGCCTCCACCGACGTCTTTCGGTAATCAATGAAGGTCGCGCCCAAGCCTTCGATGATTTCCTGCTGTCCCGTCGACCCGGTGGCGAACACCTTGGCACCGAACGCGCGGGCGATTTGCACCGCCACATGCCCGACACCTCCTGCACCACCGTGAATCAGCACTTTCTGACCCGCACGCACCCGAGCGCGGTCGACCAATCCTTCCCACGCCGTAATCAACACCAATGGCAATCCCGCCGCTTCGCGCATGCTCAGATTGGCCGGCTTGCGCGCCAGCAGACGCGCATCGACCACCGCGTATTCAGCCAGAGAACCCTGGGCGCCGCCGATTCCCGTCGCCATGGCATACACCTCATCGCCGGGCAGCCAGTCACTGACGTCCCCGCCTGAGGCTTCGATGGTGCCCGCCAGATCCATACCCAGTACCGCTGGCAGTGGCTGGCGCGCGTGGGCGGCCTGGCCCGAACGGATTTTCCCGTCCAGCGGGTTGACCCCGCTGGCCGCGATCCGCACCAGTACCTGTCCCGCTCCAGGCACCGGTCGCTGAATCGAAGCCAGGCGCAGGGGGGCATTAGCAGAGTCAACAATCAGCGCGCGCATATGCATTGAGTCATTCATTTCGGCTATTCCCGTCAAAGGTGGTGGAGCCATCTTCCAACAAGCCACTCATGCCGATAAGACGCCGAATAGCTATAGTGATCATTCCCATCTGGCATCAATGAGAAATCCCGTGGACAAACTCCATGCAATGGCGATTTTCGTCCGGGTGGTCGAACGCGGCAGCTTTTCCGCCGTCGCCCGGGAAATGCAGACCACCCAGCCGACCATCAGCAAAGTACTGCGCGCACTGGAAATCGAGCTGAGTGGAAAGCTGATCGCACGCAGTACCCGTCGGTTATCCCTGACCGATGAAGGCCAGCGCTACTACAGCGAGTGCCGACAAATCCTCGCCGCCGTCGATGCAGCCGAGCACAGTTTCCAATCCGGCAGAGAAACGATTGCCGGTCATCTGCGCATCGGCTCGTCGGTCAGCTTCGGGCGCTTGCAGATTGCTCCGCGCCTGCCGGCATTCCTCAAGCGATATCCAGAGATTGAAATCGACCTGCAATTGAATGATCAGAACCAGGACCTGGTCAGCGAAGGCCTGGACGTGACGTTCAGGATCGGGCCATTGAATGACAGTGGCCTGATCGCTCGTCACATCGGTACCACCCACCGGGTAACCGTCGCAACGCCCGCCTACCTCAAGCAACACGGTCAACCACAAACACCACAGCAATTGAGCGAACACAACTGCCTGCTATTCAACCTGCTGAACAGTCAGAACCTGTGGGTTTACGAGCGCGACGAACAACTTCACGAGGTGCGGATCAAGGGCAACGCCCAAAGCAACAACTCCGAGGCGATTCGCGAGATGGTGCTGGGTGGCTTGGGTATTGCGATGTCACCGGTGTGGCTGTTCAGCGAGGATCTGAAAGCCGGCAGAGTGACAGCGATTCTGCGCGAGTACACCGCGCAATCACTTCCAATACATGCAGTGTCCCCGGCGAATCGTCGCCAATCCGCCAGGGTCAAAGCCTTTGTCGACTACATGAGCCAGGCGCTGCAAGCGGCGCCCGAACTGCAGGCGGTCAAATAGCCGCGGTACGGGTGTTCAACCACTCCAGTGCCGCACCGTCGAGCAACGGGCTCAAGCGCTTGCGCACTTCGGCGTGGTAAGCATTGAACCACTGCTTTTCTTCTTCCGACAGCAGCGACGGTTCCAGGCAACGGGTGTCGATCGGGCACAGGGTCAGGGTTTCGAACTTCAGGAACTCACCGAATTCGCTGGTGCCCGCTTCGCGGTTCATCGCCAGGTTTTCGATCCGCACACCCCAGCGGCCCGGGCGGTAAGTGCCGGGCTCGATGGAGGTGATCATGCCCGGTTGCATCGCGGTTTGCGGTGCGGGTGCTGCCTGATAGGCAATGACTTGCGGGCCTTCGTGAACGTTGAGGAAGTAGCCAACGCCGTGACCGGTGCCATGACCGTAATCGACGCTTTCGGCCCAGATCGGCGCACGGGCTATCGCGTCCAGCAGCGGCGACAGGATGCCTTTCGGGAATTGCGCACGGGACAAGGCAATCACGCCTTTGAGCACACGGGTGCAATCGCGCTTCTGCTCGGCCGTCGGTGTGCCGACCGGGACCATCCGCGTGATGTCCGTGGTGCCCCCCAGGTACTGGCCGCCGGAATCGATCAGCAGCAGACCATCACCTTCGATCACCGCGTGTTCTTCTTCGGTGGCGTGGTAATGCGGCATGGCGCCGTTGGCGTTGAATGCGGCGATGGTGTTGAAGCTCAGCGACACATAACCCGGACGGCGTTCACGGGCGGCGGTCAGTTTCTCGTCGATGGTCAGCTCGGTGATGCGCTCGCTGCCCGTGAGTGCCGAGTCCAGCCAGGTGAAGAATTCGCAGAGCGCCGCGCCATCCTGCTCCATGGCCTGACGGATATGCTCGGCGTCAGCCAGGCTTTTTTGCGACTTGGCCAGGGTGGTCGGGTTCAAGCCTTCGACCAACTTGACGCCGCTGTCGAGGTTATCCAGCAATCCCGCCGTGACCCGCGCCGGGTCGACCAGCAAGCTCGCCCCTTTCGGAACGGCCCGCAACGCGTCGGCCACTTCGCTGTAATCGCGCAGGGTCACGCCATCCTGTTCAAGGACCGCACGCAGTTCGGCATCGACCTTGCTCAACGCCACGAACAGGGTGGCCTGCTGCTGGTTGATCAAGGCGAAGGAAACAAACACCGGATTGAACGACACATCGCCGCCGCGCAGGTTGAACAGCCAGGCGATGTCATCGAGGGTGGCGATGAAATGCCAGTCAGCGCCGCGCGCCAGCAGGGTTTCCCGCAGTTTGGCCAGTTTCTCGCCACGGCTGACGGTCGCCTGCGGAGGCAAGTGCTGATAGATCGGTGCATTCGGCAGGCTCGGGCGGTCGTTCCAGACCTCGCTCAACAGATCGATATCCGTGCGCAGACGAGCGCCACGCTCCTCCAGCTTGCCGCTCAACGTACGTGCGGAGGCCACGGCCATCACCGCACCGTCGACCGCGACCACACCGCCTTCCGGGGTTTGCTCAGCCAGCCAGTCCAGCGGCCCCGGTTGGCCCGGTTGCAGCTTGACCAGTTCGATGCCGCTGCCCTTGAGCTCCTTGGTCGCCTGCTCCCAGTAACGGCTGTCGGCCCAGACGCCAGCAAAGTCCGCAGTCACGATCAGGGTGCCGACCGAGCCATGGAAGCCCGACAACCACTGCCGGCCCTGCCAGTAGCCGGGCAGGTATTCGGACAGGTGCGGGTCCGCCGACGGCACCAGCAGGGCGTGAATACCCTCGCGGCTCATCAGTTCACGGGTTTGCGCCAGGCGCTGGGGCACCGATCCATTGATCGAAGACTGCGTACTCATCATGACTCCTGCTAACCACTCATCATTATTGTTTAGCGCCGATCGGTGTCGGCGCTTCGAGGCGCTACTGCCAGAATGCCGGTGCACTGGCGCAGGCCGTTTTAATCAGTTGTACCGCTTGATCAATATCCTGCTCGGTGGTGAAACGCCCCAGGCTCAAGCGAATGGTGCGACTCGCCAAACGCGCGTCATGCCCCAGGGCCAGCAGCACATGGGACGGAGCATTGCTCGCGGAATTGCAGGCCGAGGTCGCGGAAAACGCGATCGACGCGAGCAACGCCGCCGAATTGAACTCGCCTTCACTGAAGGTCAGGCTCAGGGTATGAGGGATGCGCCGGGTCGGGCTGCCATTAAGGCGCACGCCGGGAATGCCCAGCAATTGATCGAGCAGGCGTTCACGCAGTCGCACGATCAAGGCTTTTTCTTCATCAAACGCAGCCGCCGCCAGGGCGAACGCCGCGCCCATGGCGGCAATCTGGTGGGTCGCCAGGGTGCCGGAACGCAGGCCACCCTCGTGACCACCCCCGTGAATCTGCGCCTGCAAACGCCGGTGCGCGCGCGGCCCGACATACAGCGCGCCAATGCCTTTGGGCCCATAGAGTTTGTGCGCCGAGAACGACATCAGATCCACCGGCCATTGCGCCAGATCGATCTGCACTTTGCCCGCACCCTGCGCCGCGTCGACATGAAACAAGGCGTCGCGATCACGCACCACCTGGCCAATGGCCGGGATGTCGTTGACCGTGCCCAGCTCGTTGTTGACCAGCATCAGCGACACCAGGAAGGTGTCCTCGCGCAGGGCTTCGCTGACGGCTTGCGCGGTGATCAGGCCGTCGGCGTCCGGCACCAGATAGGTCACTGCCACACCCGCGTCCTGCAATTGTCTTGCGGTATCGAGGATGGCCTTGTGTTCGATCTGGCTGGTGATGATGTGGCCGCCGGCAACGCCGCGGGCCTGGGCAACGCCCTTGAGGGCAAGGTTGTTCGATTCGGTTGCGCCGGAAGTCCAGACGATCTGTTCAGGCGTGGCGCCGACCAGTTCGGCGACCTGGCGCCGTGCCTGCTCAACGGTTTGCCGGGCCTGTTGGCCGAATGCGTGGGAGCTGGATGCCGGGTTGCCAAAGTTGCCGCTGAAACCCAGACACTCGACCATGACCTTGATGACCCGCTCATCCACCGGCGTGGTGGCGGCATAGTCGAAATACAACGGACGTTTATTCATAAAAGACTCGCAGAGCGTGTTCCGGGATCAGGAGGCTCGTCACTGTAAACATCAACACGCAGCCTCGTGAGCGGCGCCCGGTTTCAGAACGTTACCAATACCTGATCGGATGCTGTTAAAGAAGTACCACTTCATTAAAAGTGCGTAGGAACGCTCCTGAAAAGCGAGCTTAACAGGCATCGGTCGACCGGTTGAAGCAATGCGTCAGCGAAAGCTTTCGAGCAACAGCGGATACAGCGAAGCCACCAGCAACGCGGCCATGCCCCAGTTGAACAGGCGCAACCAGCGACGGTCCTTCAGAACGTTGCGCAACAGCGTGCCGCACGCAGCCCAAACGCCCACGCTCGGCAGGTTGATCAGGGCGAATACCGCGGCAATCACGATGACATTGGTGAAGTAACCCTGCATCGGCGTGTAAGTGCTGATGGCACCGATGGCCATGATCCAGGCCTTGGGGTTGACCCACTGGAACGCGGCGGCGCCCAGGTAGCTGATGGGTTTTCCTTCAACCTGCTCGCCATCCGAGACTGGCCCGGAATGGGCGATTTTCCACGCCAGGTACAGCAAATACGCGGCACCGACATAACGCAGCACGGCGTAGAGCAATGGATACGTCTGAAACACCGCGCCCAGGCCAAAGCCCACCGCCACGACCAGCACGAAAAAACCGCAGGTAATGCCAAGCATGTGAGGAATGGTGCGGTTAAAGCCGAAGTTCACGCCGGATGCCAACAACATCGTGTTGTTTGGGCCTGGCGTGATTGAAGTGACAAGGGCGAACAGGGCGAAGCCCAGCAGCAGATCAAGCGAGAGTGTCATGGGAGGCAGTCCATCAGGGTCAATCAGGTAACGACCCTAACGCACACCCCGGGGGAAACCCACGGACAGTTGGGTAAAACTTCCGGCAGTACAGTTTTCGCTTAGCTCGGGCGACCGTGCAGCTGTACAGCGCGTCCGGCGTTCATCTCACCTTGTTTGTCGAAACCGAACGATTTTTGCGGCACACCGAGCAATTCGGCTTTTTTCGCCTGGTATTCATCGAAGGACAGACCCCGGCGATTCAATGCTTCCAGGGCGAGTTCCTGAGTTTCTTCAGCGGTGTAGGGCCTCAGTTCCGGAGCAGGCTGACTGGCGCATCCGGCGAGAACGGAGACGGTCAGCAGCAACAAAGTGGCGATCAGAGGTTTCATGTTCAGGCGTCCTGGCATCTGGGTTCGGGGCAATGAACACAGGCTACTCGCGCCTTTGCGCGGGTAAAAATCATCGCTCTCGATAGTCGCTATCGAGTTTTCCTGATGCTGCCAACCTGTAGCAGCTCTTATATTCAAAAAAGATCTATAAATATCAATCAACGATCTTTTGAGGAATAACAAATAGCCTTTATAACAACTGCATCCCCTGACGCACTGTTGCTCACGCAACTGTTCGCCAGGCAACAGTCAATCAACAAACAGCCCTTGGAAATCAACAGCGCGGCCTGATCAAGTCGCCGCAAGCCCCGTAGAACGTGGCTTCGAGGGATTGGTACAGCTCTTGCTCAATGGGGAAAAGCCCAGTGATGACTCACTGCTCCCACAGCAACTGTTTAAAAAGGAACTGATCATGTCGCGTCCATTGAAAGTCGTTGCCGTCTCCGGCGGCACCTGGCGTCCCTCCCGCACCCTGGTGCTGACCCAAGCGCTGTTGGCGCAGCTAGCCGAGCAACTGCCGATCGAGAGCCAGTTGATCGAACTGGGTGACATCGCCCGGCCATTGGGCGCGGCGCTGTCTCGCCAGGAACTGAGTGAGGACGTCGAAGCCGAACTGCAAGCGATTGAAAATGCCGATCTGCTGATTGTCGCCGCGCCGGTTTATCGCGGTTCCTACCCTGGCCTGCTCAAGCACCTGTTCGACCTGATCGATCTGAATGCACTGGTCAACACCCCGGTACTGCTGGCCGCCACCGGTGGCAGCGAACGTCATGCGCTGGTGCTCGATCATCAGCTGCGCCCCCTGTTCAGTTTTTTCCAGGCGTTGACCTTGCCGATTGGCGTCTATGCCACCGAAGCCGATTTCTCCAATTACCAGATCACCAGCGAACTGCTCAGGGCCCGCATTCAATTGGCTGCAGAACGCGCGGCGCCGTTGTTCGGCGTGCACACCAACAATCTGCTGAAAATCGCTTAAGGAATTCGTCATGGATGTTTTCTGGTTTCTGCCGACCCACGGCGACGGGCATTACCTGGGCACCACTCAGGGCGCACGCCCGGTCACCCTCAACTACCTGAAACAAGTGGCACAGGCCGCGGACAGCCTCGGCTACCACGGCGTATTGATTCCCACCGGACGCTCCTGCGAAGACTCATGGGTGATCGCTTCAGCCCTGGTGCCGCTCACCGAACGCTTGCGTTATCTGGTGGCGATCCGCCCGGGGATCATTTCGCCCACCGTGTCGGCGCGCATGGCGGCGACCCTGGATCGATTGTCCGGTGGCCGCTTGCTGATCAACGTCGTGACCGGCGGCGATCCCGACGAAAACCGTGGCGACGGCAGCTTCCTCGATCACAGCGAACGCTATGAAGTCACCGACGAGTTCCTGAAGATCTGGCGCCGGGTATTGCAAGGCGAATCGGTGGACTTCGAAGGCAAACACCTGCGGGTACAGAACGCCAAGGCGCTGTATCCACCGGTGCAGAAACCTTATCCGCCGCTGTACTTCGGCGGCTCGTCCGATGCCGCACACGACCTGGCCGCCGAGCAGGTCGATGTCTACCTGACCTGGGGCGAACCACCGGCCGCCGTGGCGCAGAAACTCGCCGATGTCCGTGAACGTGCCGCCCGTCACGGGCGCACCGTAAAGTTCGGGATTCGTTTGCATGTCATCGTCCGCGAAACCGCCGAAGAAGCTTGGAAAGCCGCCGACAAACTGATCGAACACATCAGCGACGAAACCATTGCCGCCGCACAGAAGTCGTTCTCGCGCTTCGACTCCGAGGGCCAACGGCGCATGGCCGCGCTGCATGACGGGCGGCGCGACAACCTGGAGATCTCGCCCAATCTGTGGGCCGGCGTCGGCCTGGTGCGTGGCGGTGCCGGGACGGCGCTGGTCGGCGACCCACAGCAGGTCGCCGCGCGCATCAAGGAGTACGCGGACCTGGGGATCGAGAGTTTCATCTTCTCTGGCTACCCGCATCTCGAAGAAGCGTATCGCTTTGCCGAACTGGTCTTCCCGCTGCTGCCCGAGCCGTACGCGAGTCTCGCCGGGCGTGGCGTCACCAATCTCACCGGGCCGTTTGGCGAAATGATCGCCAATGATGTGTTGCCGGCCAAAACCAAGGCCTGACCCACGCACTACCTGTAGGAGCGAGCCTGCTCGCGATGGTCGTCAACGATGACGCTGTCATTCAGACATCCCGTGTAATCGTTGTCCTCCATCGCGAGCAGGCTCGCTCCTACAGGGGATCTGCGTCTTTTGAAAAGGAAAACAGCGTGACTGCCAAGCCGCAAAGCGCCCTGATCCCCCCGTTGCAGACCGCCCGTCAATTGGCCGCCGAATTTGCCCTGACCGCCGTCGAGCGCGACGAACGCGGCGGTACACCCAAGGCCGAGCGTGACGCGCTGCGCCACAGCGGGCTGCTCGCGTTAAGCATTCCCACCCGGTTCGGCGGCCTCGGCGCCAACTGGAGCGAAACCCTGACCATCGTGCGTGAGTTCGCCAAAGTCGACAGTTCGATTGCCCATGTGTTCGGCTTCCATCACCTGATGCTCGCCACCGTGCGCCTGTTCGCCCGTCCCGAACAATGGCAGCCATGGTTTGAACAAACGGCGCGCAAGAACTGGTTCTGGGGCAATGCCCTCAACCCGCTGGACACCCGCACCGTGGTGAAAAAACTCGATGGCTGGCGCGAGTTTTCCGGCAAGAAGAGCTTCTGCTCCGGCGCCAGCGATTCGGAGATGCTGATCGCTTCGGCGGTGGACGAAAGTGCCGGCGGCAAACTGTTGATCGCCGCCATCCCCAGCGGTCGCAGCGGCATCACCTTGCACAATGACTGGAACAACATGGGCCAGCGCCAGACCGACAGCGGCAGCGCCACCTTTGAACGGGTGCGGGTCGAAGAATCAGAACTGCTGCTCGATCCAGGTCCGTTGAGCACGCCGTTCGCTTGCCTGCGCCCACTGATTGCCCAGCTGACGTTCACCCATATGTTCCTCGGCATTGCCGAGGGAGCGTTCGAAGAAGCGCGCCAATACACACTGACCGAGACTCGGCCATGGCACAAATCCAGCGCCCGGGAAGTCAGCCAAGACCCTTATGTACTCGGCCACTACGGCGAATTCTGGGTGGCCCTCGAAGGGGTGCGGCTGTTGGTGGAGCGCGCGGCTGATTTGCTCGACAAGGCTTGGGCCAAAGGCCCGAACCTGAGCGCCGAAGAGCGCGGACATCTGGCCACCGCCATCGCCACGGCCAAGGTCGCCGCCACGCGCAATGGCCTGGAACTGTGCAGCCGCTTGTTCGAAGTCACCGGCGCACGCTCGACCCACGCCTCGCTGCGCCTGGACCGCCACTGGCGCAACCTGCGCACGCAAACCCTGCACGACCCGGTGGATTACAAACTCCATGAACTGGGTGACTGGGCGCTGAACCAGGCCTTGCCGATTCCGACTTTCTATTCATAACTGCCCAACAAGGAGCGTGCCCCATGCAACTGCTGACCTTACCGCCCTCGCCCGCTCTGGCCACGTCGATCCGCGCCACGGCCCAGGTGTTCGAAGACCCGAAATCCCAGGCCTTGCTCGCCCACTTGCAACAAGTCGCCCCGAGCGAAGCCAGTGTGTTGATCATTGGCGAAACCGGCACCGGCAAGGAGTTGGTGGCACGCCATATCCACAACCTCAGCGCCCGGCGCAACCGGCCGTTTGTGGCGGTGAACTGCGGTGCGTTCTCTGAATCCCTGGTCGAGGCCGAGCTGTTCGGCCACGAAAAAGGCGCTTTCACCGGCGCCCTCAGCGCCAAGGCCGGCTGGTTCGAGGAGGCGGACGGCGGCACCCTGTTCCTCGATGAAATCGGTGATTTGCCGATGGCCATTCAGGTCAAGTTGTTGCGGGTGCTGCAAGAGCGCGAAGTGGTGCGCCTGGGTTCGCGCAAGAGCATTCCCATCGACGTGCGGGTGTTGGCAGCGACCAACGTGCAACTGGAGAAAGCCATCAACGCCGGGCATTTCCGCGAGGATCTGTACTACCGGCTGGACGTGGTCAGCCTGGAGCTGAGCCCGCTGCGTGATCGCCCCGGCGACATCCTGCCCCTGACCCGTCACTTCATCGACGCCTACAGTCAGCGCCTCGGCTACGGCAGCATCACTATCAGCAAAGAAGCCGAACTGAAACTGCGCAGCTACAGTTGGCCGGGCAACATCCGAGAGCTGGAAAACGTCATTCACCACACCCTGTTGATCTGCCGTAACGGCATCATCGAACGCGATGACCTGCGCTTGTCCAACATGCGCATCGAGCGTCAGGACGATCACCACGCCCAAGTCGACGACTCAGCCGAGGCCCTGCTCGACCGGGCATTCCAAAAGCTGTTCGAGGAACAGGCCGGCGCGCTGCATGAAAAAGTCGAGGACGCCTTGCTGCGGGCGGCCTACCGCTTCAGCCACTACAACCAGGTGCACACCGCCGCGCTGCTGGGCCTGAGCCGCAACGTGACCCGCACGCGCCTGATCAAGATCGGCGAACTGGCGGTGAACAAGCGACGACCGACGGAAAACGTGCAGGGCGAGCGCTTGATGCAGTTGTCCATCTAACAGGCGCTTGCGCCGACTGCTGCGAATGACGGTTGCCGATGTGCTCGGGGGCGCGGCTATTGGCATCCGGGACAGATCTGAAATTGTGGCGAGGCCATCGCGGGCAAGCCACGCTCCCACAGGGTTTGAGTTGTTTGCACATTTCGTGAACGACCCAAAAAGCTGTGGGAGCGTGGCTTGCCCGCGATGGCGTCCTTGCCCTCAATAGAGAATCAGAACCCCGGCGCAATCTGCCCCTTGTAGCGCGTCAAAATGAACTGCCGAACCTCATCGGAGTTCAACGCCTTGGCCAGTTTCTGCACGCCTGGGTCGTTGATGTTGTCTGGTCGCGCCACCAGGAATTCGACGTACAGACTCTTGCCCTTCTCAACGATCAACGCACTGTTAGTGTCGATCCCCGCTTCCAGCGCGTAGTTGGCGAACACGAACGCCAGGTCTACCTGACTCACCGAACGCGCCAGCAGCGCGCCTTCCAGCTCACGGATTTTCAGGTGCTTGGGGTTTTCGGCGATGTCCCGTTGCGTCGCCAGGGTGTTGCTCGGGTCCTTGAGCTTGATCAGTCCCGCTTCGTGCAACAGCACCAAAGCGCGACCGGTGTTCACCGGATCGTTGGGGATTGACACGGTGGCGCCGTCCTTGAGCTCGGAAATGTTTTTGATCTTGGTCGAATAGGCCCCGAACGGTTCGATGTGCACACCGACCACCGGCACCAGGTCGGTGTGGCGGGTCTTGTTGTAGTCATCGAGAAACGGCCGGTACTGGTAGTAGTTGGCGTCGAGGTTCTTCAGCGCCAGCTGCTGGTTGGGCTGGATGAAATCGGTGAAGACCTTGATGTCCAGGTCTACGCCTTCCTTGGCCAGGGTCGGTTTGACGAATTCGAGGATTTCCGCGTGCGGCACCGGCGTGGCGCCGACGGTCAGTTTTTCGTTGGCGTGAACGCTCAGCGAAATCAAGGCAGCCAGAACGGCCAGGGTCTTTTTCATGTTGTGCTCCTAGGCAGATAGAGTGGCCGTCGTGGGGCGGACGTGGGGCCGATTGTTGGTTTTGAAAAGAATGTTTATCGGTGGCTGTAGCGCGCCACCAGTCGGTCGCCGCTCATTTGCAGGGCCTGGACCAGGATCAACAGCAGCACTACGGTGACCACCATCACGTCGGTCTGGAACCGCTGGTAGCCATAGCGGATCGCCAGGTCACCCAAACCACCGCCGCCAATCACCCCGGCCATTGCCGTGTAATCCACCAGCACGATGGCCGTGACCGTCACCGCCGCCAGCAGCCCTCCCCGAGCCTCGGGGAGCAAGGTGAAGCGAATGATTTGCCAGGTGTTGGCGCCCATGGCCTGGGTTGCCTCGACCACCCCGCGATCAACTTCACGCAATGCGGTTTCCACCAGCCGCGCGAAGAATGGCGTGCAACCGACCACCAGCGGCGGAATGGTCCCCGGCACGCCCAGGGACGTGCCCACCAGTAAGGTGGTCAGGGGAATCAGCACGATCAGCAAAATGATGAACGGCAGCGAACGCAGCATGTTCACGATCACCGACAGCACCCGGTAAACCCCGACCGCTTCATGCAACTGGCGCTTGCCGGTGAGGAACAGCAACACCCCCAGCGGCAAACCCAGCAACACGGTGAAACCAAGGGCCGCACCGAGCATGCTCAGGGTGTCGAGACAGGCCTGGCCGATGTCGGCCCAATAAAGGTTCTTGAACAATTCAGCCATGGTCACGACCAGTCATGACGCGGCGGTTTCACGCCGTTGAGCAGCCAGTTGCCGACCACGTGGTATTTCCAGCGCACCGGATCGTGCAAGGTATGCACCCGCGCGTTACGCCAGTGGCGGTCGAAATTGTGTTTCTTCAGGGTCGAACGAGTACCGCCCAGTTCAAACAGCTTGTTACTCGCTTCAATGGCGATCTCGGTGGTCAGCACCTTGGCCCTGGCCACGGCCAGGGACGCCAGGGCCACGTTGTCCTCATCCGGTGCCGGGCGCGCCGCGTCCAGTGCCCGTCCTGCCCTTTCCAGCAAGGCTTCGGCGGCTTCCAGGCGAATGTCCAGGCCACCGACCTGAATGATGGTCAGCGGATCTTCGCTGGCCCTTTCCACACCTGCGTCGATCCATGGCCGGGCGAACTGCTGGACGAAGGCGATGGTGTCGCGCAGGGCAGCGCGGGCAATGCCGGCATCGATGGCGGCCGTGGTCAACTGGGCGAACGGGCCGGCCAGGGTCGGGTTTTCGTAGGAGCGATAAGTCGGGAACAGGTTGAACGCCGAGACGTGCAGATCTTCGGCCAGCACGGTGCCGCTGGAGGTGGTGCGCTGGCCGATGCTGTCCCAGTCGTCCACGATCACCAGCCCTTGAGTGCCGCGCTGGACGAACGCCAGCTGGCCATTCTGCTCTTCATCCAGCGCCAGCACCGCTAGCCAGTGCGCATACAACGACCCCGTGCAATAACCCTTGCGTCCGTTGATCACATGGCCGTCGCCGTAACGGCGGATGGTCGCCTGAATGTCCTGCACATTCTTGCCGCCGGTTTCCGACAAGGCGTTGGCGAACCGATGCCCCTGCAGTGCCAACTCAAAGAAATGCGCCTGCTGCTCCGGGGTGCCTTGCAGACGAATGTCTTCCAGCAGGCAGTAGTGGTTTTGCGGGATCTGCCCCAGGGATGGATCGGCCGCCGAGATGATCGCGATCACCTGCGCCAGCACGGCGGAGGACACCTGCGCTCCGCCAAATTCCCTGGGCACCGTAATGCCCCACAGGCCGCTGTTGGAGAACAGATCGACGATATCGGCGGGCACCTGGCGGGTGCGATCACGTTCGGCGTCCTGCTCCAGCAGAATCGTGGCGATTTGCTCGGCCACGCGCAGGGCTTCGGCTTCGCTGGCGATCCGGTGGGCGGCCGGCGGGTTGATCGGATAAACGGCAGATTCAGACATACAAGACTCTCGATACCAGTGTTTACCGAAGGTCATTGCAGCTTCTGTGCCTGACTGCGAGAGCCCGTTTTTTCGGGCACTTCAACGGGTTCTGGCGGGTTCGACAATGCCGAAGTCAAGGCAATCTGTTGCTTCACTGTTGATTGCCGGACAGTGGCGCTGCTGCCGAACGCTGCGATCTTTTTGTGAACTTGGCGAGTGCTGAAGATCAAACACAAGACATCGCCTTTTTCGTCAGGACCTACACTGGGAGTCCTGCCGAACAGCAGCGAAACGAGATCTTCCATCTACAACAAATCAGGGAGAACGATCATGAGCGTCAAACCCATTCCAGAGGGCTATCACAGCATCACCCCGTACCTGGGCATCAAAAAAGCGGCCGAAGCCATCGATTTTTACAAGAAAGCCTTCGGCGCCATTGAGGTCATGCGCCTGTCCATGCCCGACGGCGGCATCGGTCACGCCGAACTGCGTATCGGCGACTGCCCGATCATGCTCGGTACACCGTGCGACCAAGGCCCGTTGAGCAATCCGGACCAATCGCCGTCCGTGGGGCTGCATTTGTATGTGACCGATGTGGACAAGTCCTATAACCAGGCCATTGCGGCGGGCGGCATTGTGGTGTCGGAGGTCAAGGATCAGTTTTATGGCGACCGTTCAGGGACGTTGAAAGACCCCTATGGCCATCTGTGGTTTTTGGCCTCGCGCAAGGAAGATCTGACCCAGGAACAGATCGAACAGCGGGCGAAGGAGATGTTTCAGCAGGGTTAGTGATTTCATGTGTGGCGTGGGGGCAACAAGTCTCCCGATAGAAACGCCCCTCGAAATACGAAACATTTTCTTTCATATCCCTCTTCGGGATTTCCCATGCTCATCCGTCTTATCTAGATGCAGTCCTGTCGCGCCGGTAAAAGCCGCGTCCGGACCCGGATCGACCTCATCGCTGCGAAGCCCGTGGCAGAGGCCTTCTCATCGAACCAAGACCCTTGATCATGTCGAAGAAATCCCGTTCCAAACTCTGGTTTCTGGTCCACAGCTGGCTGGCGCTGCCGATCTGGTTTTTTGTCCTGATCGTCTGTGTGACCGGCACCCTGGCGGTGGTCAGTCAGGAAATTCTCTGGCTGGCCAACCCGCCCATGCGCGCCAGCCAGCCCTCTGACGATGCACCCCGGCTCAACTACGACCAGATTGTCGCCGCCATCAAGAAGGCCGAGCCCGACACACTGATCGAAAGCATCAGCCGGCCCGACGAGTCGCACTTTGCCCTGGACGTGGAAGTCAGCTACCCCGACGGGCGTTCGGCGACGGTCTACGTCAATCCTTACACCGGCACCATTCAAGGCACGGCCCCGCCCTTTGACTTCAAGGCCTTTACCCGAGCGCTGCATGGTTGGTGGCTGGTGCCGTTCACCCATGGCTACAGTTGGGGCTGGTACCTGGTGTCGTTCCTCAGCCTGCCGATGCTGGCGTCCCTGGTGACCGGGCTGGTGGTGTACAAGCGTTTCTGGAAAGGCTTTTTTCGCCCGACCCTGCGGATTCGTCACGGGGCGCGCATTTTCTGGGGCGATTTCCACCGCCTCAGCGGCATCTGGTCGATCTGGTTCATCGCAGTGATTTCCATCACCAGTACCTGGTTCCTGATCCAGGCGTTCTTGTTCGATAACCAGATCTCGATCTCCACCGAACCGGTCACCGCCGTGGTACCCCGTGAAAGCGTACCGCTCAGCGCCGATGGTTCGCCGGCACCGATGATCAGCCTGGAGACCGCGATCCGCCAGGCCAGGGCACGTATTCCCGGACTCGACGAGGGTTTTGTCAGCCTGCCCGACAATGCCTACGGCTATCTGTCGGTGGGCGGTCGCAGCGGGTATCCGTTGATGTACCAGACCGCGGACATCAACCCCTATACCGGCGATGTCGCCGCCACACGCCTGCTCTCGGACCGCTCGGGCCTGGAGTGGGTGACCGAGTCCATGCGGCCGTTGCACACCGGAGACTTTGGCGGGATCTGGATCAAGCTGATCTGGTTTTTCTTCGGCCTGCTGCTGAGCATGATGGTGCTCAGCGGCCTGTTGATCTGGACCAAGCGAACCGCCCTGGCCACGGCCAATGCCCTCAAGCGCAACCACAAAACGTCACGCAGCCAGACGGCTGCGGCCATCCGCCACGAGTCCAGGCAGGTCAGCCAATGAACCCGGTCGCCGCTGAAAAACCGCGTTCGCCGCTGAGCCGTTTCTGGCACAAGTGGCGCTTTCACCTCAACGTTCTGCTGTTGCTGGTGCCGCTGGGTTTCATGCCCGAGTATTTCGCCGACGCTGCGCTGTCCCGGGGTGACACCGGCCTGGGCGAACGGGACATCGGCGAAGTCACCGTCGGCCCGTGGAGCCTGCGCCTGGCCGAGTTGCATAACGAGGCCCCGCAGCTCGATGGCCCGGCCGGCCACATGAAGAGTTTCAACGCGGCGCTGTGCGCCCGCTGCCGCGAACAGGTCAAGGCGACTTACCTGCGCATCGGCAAACCGCGCAGCCTGCGCGCCGCCGGGGTGATTTTCGTCGGCACGCCTTACCGCATGAGCGCGATGTTGCCGATCCCGGCCAGAACCAGGGCCGACGCGGAACTGTGGATCACCATGGAAGGTTGGGACGGCGCGATGCACCAGGCATCCATTCCTCTGAGCCAGGCCTCCCCCGCCACCCTCGCCTGGCTGAGCACACAAAGAGGTACACCATGATCGACCTTATTCGCCAGGTGAGCGCCGCACTGCTGATGTTCAGCGCCAGCGCCCTGGCCCATAACCCGATCTGCGAATGCAAAGCCATCGACGCCGGGCAGATCAAGTGCACGGGCGGTTTTTCCGATGGCAGCGGCGCGCCTGGCGTGACCCTGGATGTGATCGGTTACGACGAAACCATTCTCGTGCCCGGCAGGCTCGGAGCCGATTCGACCCTGACCTTCAAGAAGCCGGAAACCGAGTTTTATGTGCTGTTCGACGTGGGGCCCGGCCACGTCGTCGAAATCGATCAGGCGGACATTCAGGCCCCATGAGCAGCCCAACCGCGCCCATCGTCCGCCCGGTCGGTGCCGGCCTTGAAACCGCGCCTGCCCCCCACCGCGACGAAACCACTCCGGTGCACTTCACAGAACGCCACCTTGCCATTGCTTGCGGCCATCGCGATGCCAAAGGGTATGTCCTGCAACAGGGCGAGATTCGTTTACAACCGTGGGTCACCCAACCAGGGCTGAGGTGTTCGATGGTTTTGTTGTGCGACTCTAAACCTTCTGGGAGCGGGCTCGCTGTGCTTATCAGACCGGTTGCAACGGCATCGTCAACTCAACCCGCAACCCGTCCGGTCGACTGTCGAAACGCAGGGTGCAGCCGCAGCGCTGGACGATGGCCTGAACAATCGCCAGGCCAAGGCCGCAGCCGGTGCTTTGACCGTTGCGCCAGAAGCGTTGGGTCAAGTGCTGCAGATCGTCTTGAGCAATGCCCGGCCCGTGATCCCGCACCACGAACTGCACGCGATCGCCGTTGGTTTGCAAACTCAACTCCACCGGACCTTCACCAGAGGTATGGCGCAGGGCGTTGTCCAGCAGGTTGCGCAACGCCGCGATCGACAGCACGGCGGGCATTTGCACCGGGGCGTGCGAAAACCTGGCCGGCACCTCGAACCGGATACGCTCGCGATCACCGCCGGCCGCATCTTGTATCGCCAGTTTCGCCACTTGCTCGGCGCTGCATTGCACGCCGTCATCGAACGACAGACTGCCTTCGACCCGTGCCAGCAACAGCAATTGCTCCAGGGTCCGGTGCAGGCGGTCGGCCCCCTCTTCGGCCCGGGCCAGGGACTGATCCCGCGCGGCACCCTCGGTCATGCGCGCCACCTGCAGGTGGGTCTTGATCGCGGTCAAAGGGCTGCGCAACTCGTGAGCCGCATCGCCGGTCAGTCGGCGCTCACGCTCGATGGTCTTGCCGATTCGTTGGAACAACTGATTTTGCGTATCCAGCAAGGGTTGCAGTTCGCTGGGCAAAGGCTGGACCTGCAAGGGCTCGAGCGAATCAGGGCTGCGCCGCATTAGCGCATCGCGCATGCGATTGAGCGGCGCGAGCCCTTGGCCGATCCCCAGCCACAGCAGGCACAGGCAAACGAGCAGCGCCACGCCCACCGGCACGGAAGCGGCCAGCAGGATCGACATGTTCAACGCCTCGCGCTCGATCTGCCGGTCGGCGGTGGTGATCCGCAGATCGCCACGGGCCAAGGTGAAACTGCGCCACGGCGCACCATCGATCATCTGATCGTGGAAGCCCATTTTCTCCGCTTCCAGGGTTTGCCCCGGATCACTGTGGCTACGGGCAAGAATTTCCCCGCGCAACGAACTGACCTGACAGGCCATGCCACCGGGGATATTCAGTTGTTCGGCGCTGAAATGGGTGCCCTCGCCCTTGCTCGGCACGGGCGGCAACTGCTCCATCAACCCGGCCACCATCCGCGCCGAGGCCACCAGCCGCTGGTCGAGGGAAAACATCATTTGATTGCGCAGGTCGCTGAGCATCCAGGCCGCAGCCAGCGCCCAGATCAACGCAAACGCGGCACCGAGCGTCAGGCTCAGGCGCAAACGCAAACTCATCACTTCTGAGGTTCTCCACCATCAGCCGGTCCCAGGCGATAGCCCAGGCCGCGCACGGTCTCGACAATGCCATTGCCGAGTTTGCGCCGCAGGTGATGGATGTGGACATTGAGGGCGTTGCTTTCCAGTTCGTCGTTGAACCCGTAGACGCTGTCCTTGAGCTGCTCGGTCGACAATACGCGGCCACGGTTGTGCAACAGGGCCTGCAACAGCGACTGTTCACGACGCGACAGGTCCACCGGCTGGCCGGCGAGCGTGGTCTCGCGACTGCTCGGATCATAGGTCAGGGCACCGTGTTCGATCAGGTTGACGCTGCGTCCCGCCACCCGACGCAACAAAGTGTGCAGGCGTGCAGCCAGTTCACGCAGGTCAAAAGGTTTGAGCAGGTAGTCGTCGGCACCGGCCTGCAGGCCGTCGACGCGGTCGGTGACCGAGTCCCGGGCCGTCAGGATCAACACCGGCAACTCCAGGCCGTTGTGGCGCAGTTGCTGCAATAACTTCAGACCGTCCTCGTCAGGCAACCCGAGGTCGAGCACCATCACATCGAACTCCGCGACCTTGAGCATCGCCCGTGCGGCGGACGCCGTGGCCACGTGCTCCACGGTCAAGCCTTGGGCGGAGAGGCCGGCGACGATGCCGCTGGCGATCAACTCATCGTCTTCGCAAACCAGAACGTGCATGGCAACTCCACGAGTAAAAAGGCGAGTCAAACAGTTGAGGATTAAGCGGTAATTATGGCAAGGGCACTGGCCGACGAACAGCGCGGAGCTGACGGCAGGACGTTCATCCGGACCTCAACACAATCCATCCACTTTCAAGGCAAATTAGCCAGCGTGAAAAGCGAAACAAACAGCCATCAAAATCCCCTATAAAAATTCATATAAAACGGTAGTTTCAAACCCGGCTTCGATATAAGACAAGCCGAGATTGTCCAACTAATGAAACACATTTATCTGAAAGGATTCAGATCATGCCGAAACTTGAAAACGTGGTTGCCGTGGATTGGCGATCCGGTAAGGACCGCTGCTACTTCTTCTTCAAAGACAACAATACCTATACCCGATTTGATATCGGAACCAACAACGTACCGCAGGGATATCCCGCCGAAGTCAACGCCGGCAATTGGGGACAGTTTCACACTCACGTAAAAAACCTGCGCTTCGGATTTACGACCACAGGGCTCCCTGACGGCACGGCAAACGGTTCTGACGATGACATTCTATGGTTCTTCTATGACGAAAACGGCACGCCCATGGTCTGTAAGTACGATCAGGATCTGGACGAAGTCAGGCGCACTCAACCCGTTGCCAAAACGATATGGGCGCCGCTACTGCCGTACTTTTACCGCATCGTCGCCGGAACCTGGTGGCCTCGACCCGGGTATAGCCTGAGCTTTCGATTTCTCATGAATGACGGGCACTCCCTCACCTACGATTACAAACAACAACGCCTAAAACATGAAACCATCAACGCCAGTTCGTGGCCCGGGCTGGAGCCGTACAAACACCGCATAATCACCGCTGTGCAAAACGACCGCACGCTGGCCGACAGCTACCTCTATATTTTCCTGACCAACCATCAATACATCCGCTACAACATGCCGCTCAACCGCGCGCAGTCCCGCCCCATCAATGTCGACGACGAGTCGTGGCCCGGTTTGTTGGACGACTGACCCTGCAACGAGGCCCTTTCCCTCAGGATCGGGCCTCACCGCAGTGGTTAATCATCGGTTAATCGCCACCGCCCATTGTGCATGCACTTGCACAGAACCAAGGCTTATTCATGCGTCGTCTGTTTTTACTTTTTTTTCTCTTGCTCTCGGGTCTGGCCCAGGCGGGAACCAATCCGTTTGAGACCAAACCCGACTTTCTTCCGGTCGGTAAAGCTTTCACTTTCACCTCTGAACGCCTGGAATCCGGTGAAACCCAACTGTTCTGGCAGATTGCCGATGGCTATTACCTGTATCAAAAGCGCCTGAAATTCGATGGCTTGCCTGCTGAACAGCATCCAGCGCTGCCGGAAGGCGAAGCTCACAGCGACGAGTTTTTCGGTGATCAGCAGGTCTATCGCCAGGGCCTGGAACTGAAGATTCCCGCCGGTGCCAGCGGCCAGATCAAGGTGGGTTTCCAGGGTTGTGCCGATGCCGGTTTGTGCTATCCGCCGCAGACCCAAGTCGTCGATCTGGGGGGGAAAGTTGCCAGCGTCGCGACAGACGAAGCCGCGGATCAAGCCTTGGCCAATGGCCTGCAGCAGCGGGCACTCGGCTGGAGCCTTCTGGTGTTCTTCGGCCTGGGCCTGCTGCTGGCCTTTACCCCGTGCTCGCTGCCCATGTTGCCGATCCTGGCCGGGCTGATCGTCGGCAGCGGCGCCTCGCCCAAGCGCGGTTTTGCCCTGGCCAGCAGTTATGTGGTGAGCATGGCGCTGGTCTATGCGGCGATGGGCGTGCTCGCGGCGCTGCTCGGTGCGAACCTGCAGGCACTGTTACAGAACCCGTGGCTGCTCGGCAGTTTCGCGGCGATTTTCGTCCTGCTGGCGTTGCCGATGTTCGGCTTCTTCGAACTGCAGCTGCCGGTGGCCGTACGCGATCGCCTGGAAAACGTTTCGCGCAATCAGCGTGGTGGCAGTCTGGTCGGTGCCGGTGTACTGGGGGCCTTGTCGGGCCTGCTGGTCGGCCCGTGCATGACCGCTCCGCTGGCCGGCGCCCTGCTCTACATCGCACAAAGCGGTAACGCGCTGCATGGCGGGTTGATCCTGTTTGCCATGGGCATCGGCATCGGCGTGCCACTGTTGCTGCTGGTGACCGTCGGTAATCGCTTCCTGCCCAAACCTGGCGCCTGGATGAACCTGCTCAAAGGCATCTTCGGCTTCCTGTTCCTCGCCACCGCGTTGCTGATGCTGCGCCCGGTGCTGGATGAGTCGCTGTGGGTCGGCTTGTGTGGGGCGTTGTTGTTGATTGCGGCGTATAGCGCCTGGAAACAGTCGGAAGGCTTTGGCCGTGTCGCTCATCTGTTCGGCGCCAGTTCACTGCTGCTCGGGTTGTGGGGCAGTCTGTTGATGATCGGTGCGGCGGGTGGCGCGGATGATCTGTTCAAGCCATTGCAGGTCTATAGCGTCGCCAACGCGCGCGGCGCCACAAACCCGGTCGGCCACGACGCCTTCACCACCATCAAGGACCCCGCCGAACTGCAACGTCAACTCGACGCGGCGCAGGCTCAGGGCCAGTGGGTGCTGCTGGATTACTATGCGGACTGGTGCGTGTCGTGCAAGGTCATGGAAAAACAGGTGTTCGCCAAAGCTGACGTACTCCAAGCCCTGAGCGACGTACGCTTGCTCCGCCTGGACGTCACCGCCGACAATGCCGCCAGTCGCCAATTGCTCGGCCGCTATAAAGTGCCGGGACCACCGAGCCTGCTGTGGATCGGTGCCGATGGCAACGAGCGTCGCAGCCAACGCATCACTGGCGAGGTCGATGCCACCACTTTCCTGCAACGCTGGACCACCACCCGAGACGCCCGTTAATGCTGACATTCACCCTCGGCACCTTTGCCATTGCGCTTAACCATCTACTGCTGATCAGTGCATTGGCACTGGCGACATTCGTCGGCTGGCGGGTGGCCAAGCGCGGTGGCGAAAACCCCGAGTCGGTGCTGTTCAGTCTGTTCCTGATCGGCATGCTCGCGGCGCGGATCAGTTTCGTCGCCGTTTACTGGATGCACTATCGCAACGATCCCTGGCAGATCATCGACCTGCGCGACGGCGGTTTCCTCGCCTGGCCGGGAGTGATCGCGCTGGTACTTGCCACGCTGTACCGCGCCTGGCGCCGTCCGGGACTGCGCCGCCCATTGGGCTTTGGCGTGGCGAGTGGCCTGGCCTTCTGGCTGCTGGCGACGTTCTCCTTGAGTATCTACGAACAAGGCACGCGCCTGCCGGACATCACCCTGCGCAACGCCGCCGGTGAAACCGTGCAACTGGCCGACTACAAGGGCGGTCCGCTGGTCATCAATCTCTGGGCCACCTGGTGTCCACCGTGTCGCAGGGAAATGCCTGTGCTCGAGAGCGCCCAGCAACAACGCCCGGACCTGACCTTCTTGTTCGTCAATCAGGCGGAAAGCATGCAAAGTGTCAGCACCTTTCTGGAAACCCAGGGCCTGAGCCTGTCCAACGTGCTGTTCGACGGTAGCGGCCGTTTGGGCCATGCCGTCGGCTCCATGGCGTTGCCGACTACGCTGTTCTATAGCCCTGAGGGTCGCCTGCTGGGCAGCCATCTGGGCGAGTTGTCGCAAGCCAGCCTGGCTCGCGCACTGGAAAATTTCGATACCGCTCCTGCCACCTCTTCAAGGAAACTGCCATGCCCCGCCTCCGCCACCTGCTGACCCTGAGCCTGGGTGCCGCCCTGCTGCACTTGCCATCGGTGCAGGCTGAAGAGCTGCCCGAGGCGATCAAGAAGATCGAAGCCAAAGGCGCGAAAATCGTCGGCCAGTTCGACGCTCCCGATGGCCTGCGCGGTTATGCGGCGCAATATCAGAACCGCGGCATGGCGCTGTACCTGACGCCGGATGGCAAGCACGTGCTGCTGGGCAATCTGTACGACGCCGAGGGCAATGACCTGAGCAGCGCGCCGTTGCAGAAACTGGTCTACGGGCCAATGTCCAAGGAAGTCTGGGGCAAGTTCGAGGCGAGCAGCTGGATCGGCGACGGCGACAAGAGTGCCCCGCGCATCGTCTACCTGTTCAGCGATCCGAACTGCCCCTACTGCAACCTGTTCTGGGAACAGGCGCGGCCATGGGTCAAGGCTGGCAAGGTGCAGTTGCGCCACATCATGGTCGGTATCATTCGCGAAGACAGTCCGGGCAAGTCCGCCGCACTGCTCGCCGCCAAGGACCCGCAAAAAGCCCTGGCGGACCACGAAGCCGCTGGCAAGGGCAGTTCGCTCAAGGCGTTGAAGGATGTACCACCGGCGATTCAAGCGAAACTCGCGGCGAACATGCAGTTGATGGAAGACCTGGAGTTGCAAGCCACGCCGGCGATCTTCTACATGGACGACAAGGGCGAGCTGCAACAGCAGCAAGGTGCGCCGTCGCCGGACAAACTGGTGAAGATTCTCGGGCCCAAGTGACCTCATCGGCCCCTTCGCGAGCAATGGGGCCATTACAACCGACTAGTGTCTCTCGGCTAAAAAACCGAGCAACACTTCAGTGACGAACTGCGGATTTTCCAGATTGGAAATATGCCCCGCGTCCGGCACCAACACACACGGGCAACCGATCAGCTCGGCCATTTCCCGCGCTTCGCCGGGTGGGCGTGGCTTGTCCTGATCGCCACAGATCACCAGCGTCGTCGCGGCGTTCAATTCGCCCAGGCGTGGCAACAGGTCCTCTCGGCCAAAGGTGATCCGCCCCATCGGCACGATGCTTTCGCGCAGGCGCTCAGGCGGCAACGCGGCGAGTTTGGCGCGGAAGTCCCGGTACAGTGCCGACTGCGGATCGATGCCCGGACGGAAAAAGATCGGCACCACGATGTCGAGCAGTTGCGGCGATATTTCGCCGCTTTCCTCGATCATTTTGAACAGCGAAAAATAGTATTGCCGGGTCGGCTCCGGCTCGACGCCGACATAGGTGTCCATCAGCACCAGGCCGTTGAGTCGTTGCGCAGACGACAACGCCAACCGCACGCCCCACATGCCACCGACCGAAAGCCCCACCAGCGTGAAGCGTTCTATTTCCAGATGATCGATCAACGCCAGCGCCTGACGGGCGATATCGTCCAGCGACCGTGTGCCCTGCGGAAGTCGCCCGGATTCACCATGGCCCCACAGGTCCAGCGCAATCACCCGATACTGTTGCGACAACGCAGCAATCTGCGGCGCCCACATGTTCTGGTCCCACAGGTAACTGCCGGCCAGCAGCACCGCCGGGCCAGTGCCTTGATCAATATAGTAAAGGGCTTGTCCGTCTATGGTCAGGAAGGGCATCGGATGACTCCGCTTGAAAAAATGGAGCCGGAAGGCTGATCCGAGAGTTATCGATAGTCAATTGCCTGGAAGCAACGAGCGCAGGTTTATAACCAAAATTTGTAACGTCAATTTAGGAAGTGTCTGACATCAATTTATTGGCAGCCTTGTTAGTGTTGCGTTCCGGGGCCTTTAAGAGAGGCAATCTTGCTCGCCTTCCCCTCCAGCAGGACACCTGCGCAATTAGATAAGCTCAACGATGTCTCTTCAGAATCTTCTAAAAAAAATCACGGCCATGACAACAATGTTTCTATGCCTTGTTGGTTGTGTCGGGGTCACGGTTTCAGTACCAGAAAAGGAAACCCACCAACAGTTCAACAAAGAGGTGACCACGCGAGCTTGGTGCGGTGTAACACTCTGGGCGGTGGTCGTACCCATTCCACTCAAACTGCCCGTCTGCGAACTTTACAAGAATCAATCTCTGACTACTCCATTTTATGCCTGCGGTCCTTTTATGTTCATGGGACATCTCGTGCACGGTTACGAAGGATATGTTCTGTGTGGTGTATTCCCCAGGTAATGGAAAGTGACAGTCTTGTGACTTCAGTCTTGAGGGGAAACGCAACGACACTCAAACGGCACTATTTAATTGGATTTTTATAAGATCTTTCTTCTTTTGCCCCCAATCCTTTTAACAACTTACTAAAAGGCCGACTAGGCTTCACCCATCGCTGGAGGGAATGCCATGGACTTCGTCTTTTTAGTGCTCGGCGTACTGTTCTTTTTCGTCTTCGGCGGCCTTGCTCGTGGCTGTGCCGCGCTTAACAGGAGGCGGTCATGACTGGCTTCTAGCTTTTCGGCGGCTTGATAGCGGCGGGTTTGTTGATTTACCTCGTCTGCGCACTGCTTTTTCCGGAGGACTTCCTGCGACTACTCAAGCCTGGGGCTTGCTCGTGGCCTTTCTGCTGGTGCTGGGTATTCTGGCCTGGCCTCTCGGGCGCTGGTTGGCCACGGTGATGGAGGGCCGATTTGCCTTCGGTACGCGCATTGTGACGTGCGAATCGATGTCGAACGCCGCGTCGTGGAACGCTCAGGCATTCCGTTACACCTGACGCCACTGGAATACCGTCTGCTGGTCCCTCTTTGCTCGCATCCGAACCGGGTCCTGACACACCAGCAACTGCTCAACGCGGTATGGGGCCCATCGCACACCACTGATACGCCTTACCTTCGAGTATTCATGGGTGGCCTGCGAAAGAAAGTCGAGGCTGACCCTTCCCAGCCACGACACCTCATCACCGAAACCGGTGTTGGATACCGTTTTATTTCTTGAAGCTGCAAATAGAGGATATTGGCAGTTTTTGGCCAAACGTAACTGGGCGCGTCGAGGTCGTTAACTGGCGATATGAAAGGCGTTCGCTGCTCACATGAACATAGATATCTGGCCTGTGGCAGCTCAACGAAGTGAAGGGTTCCGGGGCGTGAAATTCAAGCGGGGTCGGTCAATTCGCGAGCTGCGGCGCGCTCTGTGTCGCCGGGACCGGCAACACCGCAATTTTGTACGGATCGAATATCCTCAGCATCTGACCGTTATCCCGCAGCCCTTGCAACAACTTGCCGAATGCCTCGCTGCTGATGGGCGAGGCCGGGCGCAGGATCGCGTAATGGTGATAGACCTGATCGACGCGCTCGGACACCAGAAATTGATCGGCGACCTTGTCGTTGCGCAAAAAATAGTCGCTGAGATAGGAGCGCGTGACCAGGGCGATGTCGGCGCGCCCGCGCAGCACCATCAGCAAGTTGCTGTCATGGGAATACGTCAGCGTAGCGTTGTAGTTCTGCGCGAGGAATTTGGGATCGGCATTGAAACCGGCAAATTCGTAGTGATAGCCGCTGAACATCGCCAGACGCTTGCCCGTCAGGTCGGCAAAGTAGTTTTGCTGGCGCACTGGCTGACCTTCATGCTGGCGCTGCGCGACAAAAATCTCGGCGTCTTCCAGGCCCATGTCGACACTGGTGTGGGGGATGTCCTTCCAGCCCCAGTCGGGGTTTTCGAAGATCGCCATATCGACCCGCCCTTGTTTGAAATCACCGAAACGCCGAGGAATGGAGGTGGGCACCAGGACGAACTGATAGTCGTTTTGCAGGGCGTTGAGCGCCTCGACCAATTGCGGCAGCAAACCGGTGTCGGCACCGGACTCCGGGCGCACGGTGTAGGGCGGAAAGTGCGCCGCACCGATACGCACCAACTGTGCAGCCTGGGACGGCATCATCCATAACGCAGCAAGCGCAATCAGCAAAAGCCGCGAAGCCGTCCGAATTGGCGAAGACATCAAAACTACCACTCCAAAAAAGTACTGCATCAATGCATTCAAGCTAGGCGGTTTCACCCAATTAGCCAGTTTCCTGCCGACCAATGCAATCTAATTATTTTTCCCCCAGCACCAGAATCAGCGCCTCGTCGGCCAGTTGATCGAGGTTCATGCTGCCACCGGCGCGAAACCAGGTGGTGGTCCAGGACAGTGCCCCGGTGAGAAAGCGTCGCGTGACAAACACATCACCGCGAATGAGACCGGCACTCTTCGCTTCCCCCAGTACCTGCAACCAGATGTCCTCGTAAATATCGCGCAACGCCAGGACCTTGGCCTGACCGTCCTCGGACAGTGAGCGCCATTCGTAGACCAGCACCGCCATGGCCTCGCCACTGCCGCCCATGATCGATTGCAATTCACAACGGATCAGCGCCAGCACCCGCTCGCGCACGTTGCTGGCGTCGGCGATGGCTGCACGCATCAGCGCGGTGTTGTAGCGAATGGTCTCCTCCATCACCGCCCGCAGGATTTCTTCCTTGCTTTTGAAGTGATGAAAAATGCTCCCTGACTGAATGCCCACGGCACCGGCCAGATCACGCACCGTGGTGCGTTCGTAGCCTTTATTGCGAAACAGGTGAGCCGCCACTTGCAGGAGCTTGCCGCGGGCACTGTCCGGATCGGTCAATTGGCCGTTTTCGACCAGTTCATGCATGACCCTCAGGGCTTTTTGCTCGTCCACCCGTTTTCTCCTACAGTCGAGATCACCGCTAAAACAGCGGGGTTGCGCGGGCAATTTAAGCTGCTGCCCGCGACCAAGCAAGCGCTCGGGCAGAAGTTATTTTAGCCGTTTACAAACCAAGCGCTTGCTTGGTAGTCTCGAAACACTTCTGTCGGAGGTGGTTATGGAGTTGACTGCGCCAAAAACGATCCGCATCGGTTGCGCCAGCGCGTTCTGGGGCGACACCTCGACCGCCGCCGCGCAACTGGTGGAAGCTGGGCGCCTGGACTATCTGGTCTTCGACTACCTGGCGGAAATCACCCTGTCGATCATGGCCGGCGCACGGATGAAAGATCCCCAGGCGGGCTATGCCAGCGACTTCATCGAAGTGCTCAGTCCGCTGCTCAAGCAACTCTGCGAACAAAAGATCCGTGTCATCAGCAATGCCGGCGGGGTCAACCCACAGGCCTGCGCCGCCGCGCTGCAAGCGGCGTGCGACAAGGCCGGCGTTGCACTGAAGATCGCCGTCCTGCTGGGCGATGACCTGCAACCGCAGTTCAAACAGCTGAGCACTCGCGGCATCCATGAGATGTTCAGCGGCGCGCCCCTGCCGCCCCTGTGCGTCTCGACCAACGCTTACCTTGGCGCACCGGGCATTGTCGAAGCCCTGCGCCTGGGGGCGGACATCGTGATCACCGGGCGCGTGGTCGACAGCGCGGTGGTCAGCGCCGCGCTGGTTCATGAGTTCGGCTGGTCGTGGCATGACTACGACAAACTGGCCCAGGCGGCCCTGGCCGGCCACATCATCGAATGCGGCGCCCAGTGTACCGGCGGCAACTTCACCGATTGGCGCGACGTGCCCGACTACGAGCACATCGGATTTCCCATCGTCGAAGTCAGCGCCGACAGCCAGTTCATCGTCAGCAAACCCGAAGGCTCTGGCGGGCTGGTCACCCCGCTGACGGTGGGCGAGCAAATGCTTTATGAAATCGGCGACCCAAGGGCGTATCTGCTGCCCGACGTGGTCTGCGATTTCACCCGGGTCAAACTCGTGCAGCAAGGCAAAAACGCGGTGCAGGTGCACGGTGCGAAGGGATTGCCGCCGACCGATCAATACAAAGTCAGCGCCACCTACCCGGATGGTTTTCGCTGCACCGCCAGTTGCCTGATCGCCGGCATCGATGCGGTCGACAAGGCTCGGCGGGTCAGCGAAGCGATCATCAACAAGACCTCGGAGATCTTCAGCCAGCGCGGCTGGGCGCCCTATAGCGAGGTCAACATCGAACTGCTCGGCAGCGAGGCCACTTACGGCCCCCATGGCCAGCGTCGCGACAGCCGCGAAGTGGTGATCAAACTCGCCGTGCGCCACCCGAATAAACAGGCATTGATCGTGTTCTCCCGGGAAATCGCCCAGGCCGCCACCGGCATGGCACCGGGCCTGACCGGGATTGTCGGCGGCCGCCCCACCGTGTACCCGCTGATCCGCCTGTTCTCGTTCCTGATCGACAAAACCGCCTGCACGCTGGAAATTGATCTCATGGGCCAGCGCCATCCGTGCGCCCTGCCCGCTGTCGATCTGCTCGACAGCGCCGACTTGCCCGTGCCGCTCGAACCACCCAAGCCTGCGGGCATGGCCGACGCCAGCGTGGCGCTGGTCAAACTGGCGGTGGCCCGTTCGGGCGACAAGGGCAACCACAGCAACATCGGCGTGATGGCCCGCGACCCCGAGTACCTGCCCTGGATCGCCGAAGCCTTGACCCCGGCGGTGCTCGTCGACTGGATGAGCCATGTGCTGGACCCGATCCACGGCCGTGTCGAGCGCTGGTATCTACCCGCCTCCCACAGCCTGAACTTCCTCCTGGAAAACGCCCTCGGGGGCGGCGGTGTCGCCAGCCTGCGGATCGACCCACAAGGCAAGGCATTCGCCCAGCAACTGCTGGAAATCCAGATTCCGGTGCCTCAGCGCATCGCCGACCAGGTCAACTAGAGGGCTGCCACCATGGCCTACGATTCGATTTTCAAAGCCGATTTGTTTGCAGGTTTTACCGTCATCGTCACCGGTGGCGGCAGTGGCATTGGCCGTTGCACCGCCCATGAACTGGCCGCCCTCGGCGCGCACGTGCTGCTGGTCGGACGCAAGGCCGACAAGTTGAAAGCCGTCGCTGCCGAAATTACCGAAGACGGCGGCAAGGCCGACTGGAGCACCTGCGATATTCGCGAGGAAGATGCAGTGACGCACCTGGTTGGCGAACTGATCCGCAAGCACGGCCCGATCCACGGTCTGGTCAACAATGCCGGCGGGCAGTACCCGTCGCCCTTGGCTTCGATCAATCAGAAGGGGTTCGAAACGGTGATGCGCACCAATCTGGTCGGCGGTTTCCTGATGGCCCGGGAAGTGTTCAACCAGTCCATGAGCAAACACGGCGGCGCCATCGTAAACATGCTCGCCGACATGTGGGGCGGCATGCCGGGCATGGGCCACTCGGGCGCCGCGCGTTCCGGCATGGACAACCTGACCAAGACCGCGGCGTTCGAGTGGGGTTACGCCGGGGTGCGGGTCAACGCCGTGGCGCCGGGCTGGATCGCGTCCAGTGGTATGGACACCTATGAAGGCGCGTTCAAGGCGGTGATCCCGACCTTGCGCGAACACGTGCCGCTCAAGCGGATCGGCACCGAGTCGGAGGTCAGCGCGGCCATCGTTTTCCTGCTCAGCCCGGCGGCGGCGTTTATCAGTGGCAGTACCCTGCGCATCGATGGCGCCGCGAGTCTCGGTGGCCGCGCATGGCCGATTCACCAGGCGACCCACAGTGAGTCGTACAACGGCTTTCACCGTGCGTACCTTCCAGACGTACTCAAGGATAAGGAATAACCCATGCCGGTGATTCAGTCGCAACTCGATCCCCACAGCGAACAGTTCGCCCGCAATCGCGCGGCCATGCTGGTGGGGATCGAGCAGGTCCGCGAACTCGAGCAGAACCTGTTGAACAAGGCAGCCGAGGCCAAGCCCAAGTTCGACAAGCGCGGACAATTGCTGCCCCGCGAACGCCTCAATCTGCTGCTGGACCCCGGCGCGCCCTTCCTCGAACTGGCGAGCCTGGCCGGTTACAAACTGCACGACGACAAGGATGGCAGCTCGGCCGGTGGCGGCCTGATCGCCGGCATCGGTTACGTGTCCGGCGTGCGCACTCTGGTGGTGGCGAACAACAGCGCGATCAAGGGCGGGACCATTTCCCCCAGCGGTTTGAAAAAGTCCCTGCGCCTGCAACAGATCGCCATGGAAAACAAACTGCCGGTGATCACCCTGGCCGAAAGCGGGGGCGCCAACCTCAACTACGCGGCGGATATTTTCGTCGAAGGCGCGCGCAGCTTTGCCAATCAGGCGCGGATGTCAGCCATGGGCCTGCCGCAGATCACCGTGGTGCATGGCTCGGCAACGGCGGGCGGTGCTTATCAACCCGGATTGTCGGATTACGTGGTGGTGGTACGGGGCAAGGCCAAGCTGTTTCTCGCCGGCCCGCCGCTGCTCAAGGCGGCGACTGGTGAAGTGGCGACCGACGAAGCACTGGGCGGCGCCGAGATGCACGCGCAAATCGCCGGCACCGCTGAATACCTGGCGGAAAACGATGCCGACGGTGTGCGTCAGGCGCGCGAGATCGTCAGCCTGTTGCCGTGGAACGACCGATTGCCTGCGCTACCGGAACGTCACTGGGAAGAACCGCTCTACCCCATCGATGAATTGCTCGGCCTGATCCCGGATGATCCGAAAAAGCCCTACGACGTCCGCGAGATCATCGCCCGTATCGCCGACGGTTCGAACTTCCTCGAGTTCAAGGGCGAGTTCGACCAGCAAACCGTCTGCGGCCAACTGAAAATCCAGGGCCGCGCCTGCGGCTTCATCGGCAATAACGGCCCGATCACGCCCCAGGGTGCGAGCAAGGCTGCGCAGTTCATCCAGCTGTGCGACCAGAGCCAGACGCCATTGCTGTTTTTCCATAACACCACGGGGTTCATGGTTGGCACCGAATCGGAGCAACAAGGCGTGATCAAGCATGGCGCCAAGATGATTCAAGCGGTGGCCAACGCCGGGGTGCCGAAACTGACGATCGTCGTCGGCGGTTCCTATGGCGCCGGCAACTATGCGATGTGCGGCCGCGGCCTCGACCCGCGCTTCATCTTCGCCTGGCCCAATAGCCGTACAGCGGTGATGGGCGGTGCCCAGGCCGGCAAAGTGCTGCGCATCGTCACCGAGGCCAAACAGGCCAAGGACGGCCTGGTACCCGATCCGAAAATGCTCGACATGCTGGAACAGGTCACGGCGCAGAAACTCGACAGTCAGTCCACGGCGCTCTACGGCAGCGCCAACCTATGGGACGACGGCCTGATCGATCCGCGCGATACCCGGACCTTGCTCGGTTACTTGCTGGATATCTGTCACGAGGCCGAGGTACGGCCGCTGCACGCCAACAGTTTTGGTGTCGCACGGTTCTAGGCCGGCGACCAAAGGGAGAACAATAAAAATGATTTTCACCCAGGAACATGAAGCCCTGCGCCGCACCGTCCGCCAATTCGTCGACAACGAGATCAATCCCCACGTCGAAGAATGGGAAAAGGCCGGACGCTTTCCGATTCACGAGATTTTCCGCAAGGCTGGCGACCTTGGCCTGCTGGGGATATCCAAACCGGAAAAATTCGGCGGCATGGGCCTGGACTACAGCTACTCGATCGTCGCCGCCGAAGAATTCGGCACCATTCATTGCGGCGGCATTCCCATGTCCATCGGCGTGCAGACCGACATGTGCACCCCGGCCCTGGCGCGTTTCGGCTCCGATGAATTGCGCGACGAATTCCTCCGTCCGGCCATCAGCGGCGAGCAAGTCGGCTGCATCGGCGTCTCCGAAGTCGGTGCCGGTTCCGACGTGGCCGGGTTGAAGACCACCGCGCGCAAGGACGGCGACGATTACGTGATCAACGGCAGCAAGATGTGGATCACCAATTCGCCGAGCGCCGACTTCATTTGTTTGCTGGCCAACACCTCGGACGACAAACCGCACATCAATAAATCGCTGATCATGGTGCCGATGAACACGCCGGGGATCAGCCTCAGCTCGCACCTGGACAAACTCGGCATGCGCAGCTCGGAAACCGCCCAGGTGTTTTTCGACAACGTGCGCGTGCCGCAACGCAATCGCATCGGCCATGAAGGTGCGGGGTTCATGATGCAGATGCTGCAGTTCCAGGAGGAACGCCTGTTCGGCGCGGCGAACATGATCAAGGGGCTGGAGTACTGCGTCGACAGCACGATCGACTACTGCAAGGAGCGCAAGACGTTCGGCAGTGCATTGATTGACAACCAGGTCATTCACTTTCGCCTGGCCGAACTGCAAACCGAAATCGAATGCCTGCGAGCGCTGGTTTATCAGGCCACCGAGCAATACATCAAGGGTCATGACGTCACTCGCCTCGCGTCCATGGCCAAGCTCAAGGCCGGCCGGTTGGGCCGCGAAGTCAGCGACAGCTGCCTGCAATACTGGGGCGGCATGGGCTTCATGTGGGACAACCCGGTGGCCCGCGCCTACCGCGATGTACGGCTGGTGTCGATCGGCGGCGGTGCTGACGAAATCATGCTGGGGATCATCTGCAAACTCATGGGCATTCTGCCGGGGAAAAAGAAATGACGACCTTGCCGGTTTGCCAGACCTTGCTGCTGGAGCCGCATAACGGCGTGCTGCACATCACCCTCAATCGCCCGGACAGCCGCAACGCCATGAGCTTGCAGATGGTCAGCGAACTGCGCGCGGTGCTGGCGGCGGTGCACGATGACCGGGCGACCCGCGCCTTGGTCATTGGCGGCGCCGGCGGGCATTTCTGTGCAGGCGGCGACATCAAGGACATGGCCAATGCCCGCGCCCAAGGCCAGGATGCTTACCGCGATTTGAACCGCGCCTTCGGTGCCTTGCTCGAAGAAACCCAGCATGCGCCACAAGTGGTGATCACCGTGCTGCAAGGCGCAGTGTTGGGTGGCGGTTTCGGCCTGGCCTGTGTCAGTGACATCGCCCTGGCCGATCATCAGGCGCAATTCGGCCTGCCGGAAACCAGCCTCGGCCTGCTGCCGGCGCAGATCGCGCCGTTCGTGGTCCAGCGCATTGGTTTGACCCAGGCCCGGCGACTGGCCCTGACGGCGGCGCGATTCGATGGGACCCAGGCGCGGCGGATGGGGCTGGTGCATTTTGTCGAGCACGATCCACAAGCACTGGCCGAACGCCTGGATGAGGTGTTGGCCCATGTGCTGTGTTGTGCGCCGGGAGCGAATGCGGCGACGAAAAAGCTGTTGCTGGCGAGCGCCGCGCAGCCATCGGCTGAACTGCTGAATCAAGCGGCCGAGTGGTTCAGCGAGGCGGTGACCGGAACAGAAGGCATCGAGGGCACCATGGCCTTTGTGCAGAAGCGTAAACCGGGGTGGGCCTCCTGAAAAACATCGCTGGCAAGCCAGCTTCCACGGTGGATTTGTGCCACACACAACCCTGTGGGAGCTGGCTTGCCAGCGAAGAGGCCAGCACTTTCACCGCAAAACCAAGGGAAAAACCCATGCCCGCACTCAAGAAAATCCTCATCGCCAACCGCGGTGAAATCGCCTGCCGCATCCAGCGCACCGCCCAGGCCCTGGGCTACCGCACCGTCGCCGTGTTCAGCGATGCCGACGCCGATGCGCTGCATGTGCGGATGGCCGACGAAGCGGTGAACATTGGCCCGGCTGCGGTGCAACAGTCTTATCTGAATATCCCGGCCATCATCGAGGCCGCCCGGCGCACGGGCGCGGATGCGATCCATCCCGGCTATGGCTTTCTCTCGGAAAACGCCGGTTTCGCCCTCGCCTGTCAGCACGCCGGCATTACCTTCATCGGCCCCAGCCCCGAGGCGATTGAGTTGATGGGCAGCAAACGCCTGTCGAAGATCGCCATGCTCGAGGCCGGTGTGCCGTGCATCAAAGGCTATCAAGGTGCCGAACAGGACGACGCAACCCTGAGCCGCGAAGCCGAACGCATCGGCTATCCGCTGATGATCAAGGCCAGCGCTGGCGGTGGCGGACGCGGCATGCGCCTGGTACACACGGCCGGCGACTTGCCGGAGCAGCTTCGCACCGCGCGCTCCGAAGCCCTGCACGGTTTTGGCAGCGAAGAACTGATCCTCGAACAGGCCCTGATCGAACCACGGCATGTCGAAGTTCAATTGTTCGGCGATCAGCACGGCAACCTGATCTACCTCGGCGAACGGGATTGTTCGATTCAACGCCGCCATCAGAAGGTCATCGAGGAAGCCCCGTGCCCGGTCATGACCGCCGAGTTGCGCCAGGCCATGGGCGAAGCGGCGCTCAAGGCGGGACGCGCGGTGAATTACGTCGGCGCCGGTACGGTGGAATTTCTGCTGGATGCGCGCGGACAGTTTTTCTTTCTGGAAATGAACACGCGGCTGCAGGTGGAGCATCCGGTGACGGAGCTGATCACCGGGCTTGATCTGGTGGCCTGGCAACTGAATATCGCCGAGGGGCAGCCTTTGCCGCTGCGTCAGGAACAGGTGCAACTCAACGGCCACGCCATGGAAGTCCGGGTGTATGCCGAGGACCCGGCCCAGGGTTTTCTGCCGCAGACCGGGCGCGTCGACGCCTGGGAACCGGCCGCGCAAAGCGGTGCACGGATCGACCATGGCCTGATCGAAGGCCAACAGATCAGCCCTTTCTATGACCCCATGCTGGGCAAGATCATCGCCCATGGCGCCACCCGCGAGGAAGCCCGGCGCAAGTTACTGCGAGCGGTGCAGGACACCGTGCTGCTGGGAGTGCAGAGCAATCAGCGTTTGCTCGCCAGCCTGCTGGATCATCCACAATTCATCAGCGGCAAATTCAGCACCGGGTTCATCGCGCAGCATTTCGCCGACCATACCTGCCTTCACCCACACGTCCCCGGCGCCGAGGAACTGGCGATTGCCGCGGCGCTGTTCTATCAGGCCTCTGCTCAATCGCATCGCGCCCCGCTGGCCGGTTGGCGCAACAACGCCAGTGTGCCGCTCCAGTATTGTCTGGGTTTGGAGGATCAAACGTGGTCGGTAGAGCTGAAGGCTATGCCGGGCAAGGCCTACCGGATTCGGATCGCGACCCGCAGCCTGGATCTGAACATCATCGAATGCGACGGACGCTGGGCCACTTTGGAAATCGACGGCATCCGCAAGCGCCATGCCTACCGATTGGAAGCCCGGCAACTCTGCCTGTTCACCCGCCCGGGCAGTTTGAGCCTGACAGACCGGACCCAGGCGCTGGTCAGCAGTCTGGCCAGCGTCAGTTCCGGTACCCTAAAGGCGCCAATGGACGGAGCGATCGTCGATGTGCTGGTCCATGAAGGCAGCCCGGTGAGCAAAGGCCAATTGCTGGTGGTGCTGGAGGCCATGAAGATGGAGCATCCGCTCAAGTCGGGCATCGACGGCGTCCTCAAGCGCTTGCAGGTGCAGGTGGGCGATCAGGTGAAAAACCGGCAGATTCTGTTGGAGGTCGAATAAGCCGCTAGGCGGATCCGCCGGGTTTGGCTACGCTCAAGCCCTATCAGGACGCGGATACCAGGAACCCTGCAATGCCTCACTGGCTGGTCATTGATCTGGAAGCCACCACCGATGAAGGTGGCTGGCCCATCACGGAAATGGAAATCATCGAAATCGGCGCCAGCCTGGTGGACCGCAAGGGCCGGGAGCTGGACCACTTCCAGCGCTTCGTCAAACCGGCACGGCGTCCGTTACTGACATCGTTTTGCCGGGAACTGACCCACATAACCCAGGCCAATATCGATGCCGCGCAGCCATTGGACGAGGTATGGGAATCGTTCGAGCGTTGGCTCGGCCAACATCGCACGCACCTTGAAGGCTGGGCCAGTTGGGGCGATTACGATCGCAAACAGCTGCTTCAGGAATGGCAGCGCCTGCACATCGACAGTGCACTGGCCAAGGTGCAACACATGAACCTCAAGCAGCGCTTTGCCAAGGTCCGACGCCTGGAGCGTCCGCTGGGGCTCAATGGTGCCCTGCAACTGGCGGGTTTGCAGTTCACCGGCCAGCAACACCGGGCGCTGGAAGATGCGCGCAATACCGCACGGCTGCTGCCACTGGTTCTTCCCCTTTAGAGAGGTGACTCGGCGTTGGGCCTTGTGCATACTGGCCGGCCCTTTTTAGCCCTTTTCGAGGAATCGCCCATGTTTAAAGTCAACGAGTACTTCGACGGCAACGTCAAGTCGATCGCCTTTGACAACGCTGAAGGTCAGGCGACCATCGGTGTCATGGCTCCGGGTAACTACGACTTCGGTACCAGCCAGCGTGAAATCATGCACGTGGTGTCCGGCGCGTTGACCATTCAACTGCCGGATAGCACCGAATGGGAAACTTTCAACGCCGGTGAACAGTTCAACGTTCCGGCCAATAGCAAGTTCAAGGTGAAAGTGGCCGTCACCACCGCTTACCTGTGCGAATACCGCGGCTAACCCCCGGGTTTCACAGCAGCAAAAAAATGCCCGTGTCCAAGGACTCGGGCATTTTTATTGAGCGCCGTTACTCGAGGATGGTCACCGGCATACCGACTTGCAGCCGGCCATTGCCGTCATTGACCAGATTCTGGCCGAACATCGCGCCATCGGCTTCAGACCGGTACTTCTGTAGGGAGGCCAAGGGTTCGCGATCTGCGCTGCGCTCGCCGGTCTGCGGATCGATGGTGGTCAAAATGCAACGCGCGCACGACTTGACCACCCGGAACTCGACATCGCCGATGCGAATGCGCTTCCAGCTATCCTCGGCATACGCCTCGCTGCCTTCGATCACCAGATTTGGCCGAAAACGCAGCATTTCCAGCTCACGTCCGACTTTTTGCGACAGGTCTTCCAGCGATGCCTGGCCGATCAGCAGCAGCGGATACCCATCGGCAAACGCCACCTGATCGTCGTCCTTGCCATAACCGGCCTCGGTCATGCGCGCACGATCCAATGGCACTTGTACCAGGCGCGTCGGTTTGCCAATGAATTGGCTGACCCATGCGCCCGCTTCATCGCCGGCATCGGGCACACGCAGGGTGTCGCGCCAGATGGTGACACCACGCAGTTCGGCGTCGCTTGCGGGCAAGGCGATATCGATCGGTGGGTGGCCGGGGGCGCTGAGGGTCAAGCCGCCTTCAGCATTCCACAACGCTGACAATTGGCTCATCTGCGCCACCGCACGCTGGGTCAGAAAGCGCCCGCTGGCCTCGTCGACCAGCATCCAGCGTCGATCTCCGTCCAGCCCCAGTTTGTCGAGGCTGACCTGCTGCAAAGGCTCACCCTTGCCAGATTTCAACGGATAACGATAAAGCGCGCTCAGACGCAACATGACCAGCTCCCTGGGAGGTAAAAACGCCACCCTATACGAGCTTGATCGCTGAATCAAAGGCCAAAAAACAGTGGGAGCGGCTCGCCGGATAAAGCGACGTCACAGACTCAGCCGGCTCCACAGGTTGTTTGCGGGCGCGGTCAGGCCGGCACGGCGTCAAGCATCAGGCGCTGACGCACCACGTCGACGAGTTTGTCGGGCTGGAACTTGGAGAGGAAATTATCGCAGCCAACCTTCTTGACCATGGAGTCGTTGAAGCTGCCGGACAAAGACGTGTGCAACACCACATAGAGGCCTCGCAGACGTGGATCGTTGCGGATCTCGGTGGTCAGGCGATAGCCGTCCATTTCCGGCATTTCCGCGTCGGTGAAAACCATCAGCAGTTTGTCGGTCATGTTAACGCCGGTATCGGCCCAGCCCTTGAGCATGTTCAGCGCCTTCAAGCCATCGCTGGCAATGTGCATCTTCACACCCAACTGCCCCAAGGTGTCACGCAACTGCGACAGGGCCACATTCGAGTCATCCACCAGCAACACTTCACGACCACGGGCACGCTCCAGCACCGGATCGTCGAGCTTGTCGCGGGATACCTTGGCGTTGTACGGGACGATTTCCGCCAGGACTTTTTCAACGTCGATGATTTCCACCAACTGATCATCGACCTTGCTGATGGCGGTCAGGTAATGCTGACGACCGGCGCTGGTCGGCGGCGGCAGAATGGCTTCCCAGTTCATATTGACGATACGGTCCACACCCCCCACCAGGAATGCCTGTACCGAACGGTTGTACTCGGTGACGATGATCGTGCTGTTCGGGCCTGGCACCAGTGGACGCATGCCGATGGCCTGGGACAGGTCAATCACCGGCAGGGTCTGGCCACGCAGGTTGACCACGCCACAAACGAACGGGTGACGCTGAGGCATCAGGGTCAGCTTCGGCAGTTGCAGGACTTCCTGCACTTTAAAGACGTTGATCGCAAACAATTGCCGTCCGGCCAGCCGGAACATGAGAATTTCCAGGCGATTCTCACCCACCAGTTGCGTACGTTGGTCTACCGTATCGAGAATGCCGGCCATTCAATGACTCCTGGGCTTGTTCTGATGAATTCACTATTGGAGGGTTATCGGCTGTTTTTGCCGGAGCTTGACCCCTTGCAAAATGCCACGCACAGGCATTGATGTCACATTAACATCATGCTTTACTGGCGTTGTGATTTCATCTGCTACACTCCTGCAACGCGACCACAGCTTTCGCGTTCGGTTCCTTTGCGTAAGGGATTCCCCTAGCATCAATCAGGTAAAACCTGATATTCGCAATATCCAATAGCCATTAATGTGACGCCATTCTCATTGCATGAATGGAGTCAGGCTTGTGTGTGCGATTGCAGGTAAGTGGCCAGCCACCCTTTCGATTACTACTGCCCGCACTCCAGCCGGTCGTAGCGCGATCCCGCGACCAAACGGTTACGTCGGGACGCTGTCCGTCCTGATCGACACGCGCGACATCCCCTCATTAGTCATGACGTTGTGGAGATAAGCATGCCGAACAATCGCAATGAATGGGCACAGCGGATCCCTGAATTTCTCGTCGAAGCTGAAACACTCCTGGCCAAGACCGAGGAATGCCTGAGTCATTTGCAACTGATCAGCAATGACAAGGACGCGATCGACTGCATGCTCAGTACCCTCCTCAAGCTGGCCAACAAGGCCGATGCCCTGGCGCTGGCCGCTGTTTCAGAATTCTCCTTACACATACACGGCTTGCTCAATCATGCGCAGAATCATATGGATCTGCATGACGAGGCCCTGAGCGCGCTGAAAGACTGCCTGACACTGATTGCCTGGCAACTCGAACTCATCGACCAGAAAACCGGCCAGCTCAGCCTTGATGAAAGTGAACAGACCACCCTGATTGAAGCGTTTGCCTGTCAGGTTGGACAAAGTCAGTTTCGGCCACCGATTAACTCCAAACCCTTCACAATCATTTCCTATGCTGAACAGACTTAAAACGACAGAACGCCCCGTATTTCTTTTTTTCCCGATGACGACTCAGTAACTTGAGCAAACACACATCGCAACTGGCTATTGCATATTTAAGCGACAACCCCCAACAAATAACTAATCTCCTCGACAGCCGACAGCCTAGGGTTTTGCCTGATATTAAATGACAAAAACCTATAGACAAACGCCCCCCCCATGCGCCGACGAAACAGCCTCCTTTTTGCTGGCTGGAGCCAGGGTTTGGACTCGTGTTTCCTGACTCAAGGGACATCTATCGCGTACGCGACCAACGGTATCTTAAGTGGTATTATGCCGCCCAATAGTTTGCGTCAAGTAATGGCAACGTGATTGCAGACGGTCGTAATCCGATCAAGTTCCAGACTGGATTTCTTATTCAGAATACGCCCCGTTGAAATCGATGCCTGATACTAAAAAACATTGACTCGTCAGCTTGCATGACCGGTCTGCCCGCAGCGAACATCCATTGGCTCCATCCGCTATGCACGCCAGCCTCAAGTCCATCGCCAAGTGGCCACCTTCCAGAGAAAATGCAAGTCGGTTCACCCTTGCTCTGTGCGCCGCCTCGACGCTCGGCAATCTGCTGATCTACAGCCTGTCCGCGTATCTGCCACCAGGTTTGCTGGTGCTCAACATAGCGGCACTGGGTTGCGTCTGGATGCAGTATCACCTGTCGCGCAAGTCGATCAAATTCCAGCCTCAGGAGTTGGCCGACCGCTTGCTACAGGTTCAGGAAAACGAGCGTCATCGACTGAGCCGCGAACTGCATGACGACATCGGTCAGTTGCTGACGGCAGCAAAGCTTCAAAGTGACTGGCTCAGGCGCCGGATGCCGGAAGACCTGCAGGGACAATGCTCGGTGCTCTGCGATACGCTGGACGAAACCCTGACCAAAGTTCGCGATGTATCGGCCATCCTCAATCCCCGACAACTGACCAGCCTTGGGCTGGAAGCCAGCCTGCGTGCACATTTGCTCAAGACGCTGACCAATACGTCGGTTCACTGGAGCCTTGAATGCCATCAACGCCTGACGGGCATCCCGGAAGAGATGGCAGTGGCCGCTTTTCGAATCACTCAGGAAGCGATCACCAACATACTGCGACATGCCGAAGCGAAAAACCTTCTGGTCTGCCTCCAGCGCTTGCCGCAAGGCCTGTCGCTGCTGATCAGTGACGACGGCCTGGGGTTTGCGCCGGCTACAGATCCCGGTCGCGAGGGGCAACGTGGTATGGCCGGGATGTCGGAACGGATCGCTCAGTTGGGTGGCACACTGACCGTGACCAGCGAACCGGGCAAAGGCACTCAAATCGAAGCTCTCCTCCCTTGGGCACCTCGCGCGCTCGAACGGGCCAGTACGAAAAAGGTTATACATTGACTTGTAACTTACTTCTGGTGGATGACCACTCGCTGATCAGGGCTGGCGTACGCGCCCTGGTGCTCGACCTTCCTGGCTACGCGGTCATTGGCGAGGCCGATGACGGCTCGCAATTGCTCGCGATGGTCGAGCATCTGTCCCCGGATATCGTGCTGCTGGACATCTCCATGAAGCAAACCGGCGGCGTTGAAGCCTTGCAGCAGCTCAAGCGGATACGCCCACAGGCCAAGGTGCTGATCCTGTCGATGCACACCGACCCGGCACTGATCATGCAGGCGCTGGAATCGGGTGCCCATGGCTACCTGCTAAAGGACACCACAGCCACTGAACTGGAACAGGCGCTGGAGGCGTTGCGAAACAACGAACGTTACCTGAGCCCGGCCATCGCCCATACGGTTATCAACCAGGCGCTGACCCGAACCCAGAAAAACCAGACGGAATCCGCTGATTCGCACAACCTGACGCCCCGTCAGCTGGAAATCCTTCGTTTGATTGTTCGAGGAAAATCCACCCGGGAAATCGCCAACGGCCTGGGCCTGAGCGTCAAGACTGTCGAAACCCATCGCTCGCAGATCATGAAACGCTTGCAGATCTTCGATGTGGCAGGCCTTGTTTTATTCGCCGTGCGCGAGCAGATCATCAGTCTGGACGATTAACACTGGCGCCCAACAACGGCGAATGCTCGGGCAGATGCACCCGTAGCGCCCCCGGTCGAGCCGAGAATCGCAGGTTGTCACCTTCCAGCGGCTCGCCATCGAGGTTGATGTGCAGGCCTTCGGAGGCCTTGATCTCGACCCAAGGCAGGCGTGCCCGTACGAACATGTTGTCGATACCAAAGCCATCGGCCAGCAGGTTTTTCAAGGTGCCCACCAGTTCCTGCGGTGCCGGCAAAATGCTGATATCGAGCAGACCGTCGTCCGCCAGCGCTTGCGGACATAACACATGGCCACCTCCCGCCTGCCGGCCATTACCGATGCCCAACGCCAACAGCTCGCCACTCCAGTGAAAATCCGGCCCGTGCAACTCGCCATAAGCCGCGTGCAACTCACTGAAACGTGACAGACCCGTGAAGAGATACGCAGCGCCACCGAGGACTTTTTTCAGCTCCTCCGAGGTATTGGCGGTGACCTGGCTGCCAAAACCGCCCGTGGCCATGTTCAAGAACACTTGCCCGCCCACGTCCCCCAGATCGATGGCACTGGGCTCACGCTCCAGAAGTTCCAGCGCCTGATCCGGCTCCAGTGGAATACCGGCGGCGCGGGCAAAATCATTGGCGGTTCCCAGAGGCATCAGCACCAGGCTGGCCCCGGTCGAATGCGCCGCCATGGCCTCGGCAATATCACGCAACGTGCCATCGCCACCGCCAGCAATGATTTGCCGGTAGCCGGCGGTCAGTGCTTCATCCACCAGCCGCTGTGCGTCACCGGCCTCCCAGGTCACCCGGACAGCCAGTTCCCAACCCTGCTCGCGCTTGCTTTCGACGGCAGCACGCACTGCCTCGTTGAGCGCCTGCTTACCATGCAATATCAACAGCGCCTTGCGTTCGCTCATCGGTGTCACTCCCGGGATTGATTGGCCTATGGGAGATGTTGACCGCGACGCTACCGATAAAAGTCGCAAGAAATTGAATTATTTCCAGTCGAGTCGACTTGAGCCCTATGTAGCAGGATTTTTCTTACAAAACGTGAGGAATCGGCTCAATTGACCAGAAAGTGTGATTGGTCCACTTTGGTGCCTTCGGTTTTTAGTGATCAGCAGCACAAACACAAGGACGTGCCATGCAGAGCCATCACTCCAGCCTATCGGTGTTTCCGGTCGCACCACTCGCAGAGAAACAGGCCAACCAGCCGGCTGAAATCAAAAACAGCATGAAACCCAACGGAGAAGTTGATATGGAACCTCGCGTCACTGAACTGGAAACACGCCTCAAGTGCATCCGAAGGGACATGGAAGACATTCGCAGTGACCTCAAATCCATCAAGCACCGACTCGCCTATTCGGCTGGCGGCACAGCCGTAGTCCTCGGGCTTCTCGGCTGGATCGCCAATAGTCGTTTCGAGCAGCTCGTGACACTGCTTCTGGCGAATTAAAGCCTCATCAACGCAAAACCCGGTTCGATCAACCGGGCTTGCAAGACGAAGATTGTTCACCGGGTCAGCCCAGGACTTCGCTCAATGGTATGAAGTACACACTGTCACCTACGACAAGCGTACGATCCTCGAGCACCTCAACCAGTCCATCGGCCCAGGCGGCGCTGCGCAACACCCCGGAACTCTGGTTCCTGTAGATGATCGCCCGACCATTCTCCAGGCGACCGCGCAAATACTCGCGTCGATTGCCGGCTTTGAGCCAGTCAAATCCTGCCTGTACCTGCACTTTCAACGGCTCGACTTCCTTTACCCCCTGACGACGCAGGAGATAGGGCCGTGTCAGCAAGGCAAAGGTCACCAGGGTTGATGCCGGATTGCCGGGCAAGCCAATGACCGGAACGCCACGGAAGTGCCCGAATGTCAGTGGTTTGCCGGGTTTGATGGCGAGTTTCCACAATGCCAGCTCACCCTCTTCCCGCAGGGCAATGCCCAAAAAGTCCGCCTCACCTACCGATACGCCCCCCGTCGAGAGAATCAGATCGACATCCTTCAACTCGCCAAGGCGCGCGCGCGTGGCGGTCAGGTCATCCGGCAGAATACCGGCATCGATCACTTCGCAACCCAAACGCTGTAACCAACTGCAGAGCAACACACGGTTGCTGTTATAGATCTGGCCAGGCCCCAGCGCCTGCCCTGGTTCAATCAATTCGTCCCCGGTGGAAAGAACCGCGACACGAACCTTACGAATCACGACCAGCTCGGCACACCCCAGCGAAGCCGCCAGGCCTTGCTCGATCGGCCCCAGACGAGTCCCCGCCGGCAAAATCAGTTCACCGATGGTGGTTTCCTGGCCTTGTGGACGGATGTTTTGCCCAAGGGTCATGGTTTCGGTGAAATGTATTCGCTCATCTGCCTGGATGACCGCGTTTTCCTGCATCTCGACGCAGTCAGCACCCGCCGGTACAGGGGCACCCGTGAAGATTCTGGCACAGGTACCCGGCTGCAATGGTTCGGGTGCCTGCCCGGCAAATATCTTCTGACTGACAACCAACGGCTCACCCGTCCAGTCAGCCAGGCGCAAGGCATAACCGTCCATGGCGCTGTTGGGCCACGGGGGCAAATCAAGGGTCGACACCAAATCGTCCGCCAGCACACGGCCTTGCACCTGCGCCAACGGCAAGCGTTCACGCTCGTGAATCCGGGAGTTGTCGGCCAATTCCAGCAGGCGTGCCAGCGCCACCTCGACCGGCATCAGGCTGCCGCTCTTGCCCGGTTTACCCACGGGATTCACAGGGTGCCGCCTGTTTCAAATGAGCCACGAAATTACAGGGGCGATGGCGCGAGTCCAGTTGCTCGGAAAGAATGCCATCCCAACCCGTGCGCACCGCATTGGTCGAGCCTGGCAGGCAGCAGACCAGCGTCCCGTTCGCCAGACCGGCCAGGGCGCGGGACTGAACAGTGGAGGTGCCGATGTCCGCCACCGAAATCTGCCGGAACAACTCACCGAAGCCATCGACTTGTTTATCGAGCAGGCAGCTCACCGCTTCCGGGGTGCTGTCGCGACCGGTAAAACCGGTGCCGCCAGTGATCAGCACGACCTGCACCACATCATCGGCAATCCAGTTGGCGACTTGCGCGCGAATTTTGTAGAGGTCATCTTTAAGCAATACCCGGGAGGCCAGGTTATGGCCGGCAGCCGTCAAGCGGTCGACGAAGACCTGGCCTGAGGTATCGGTTTCCAGGGTACGGGTATCGCTGACAGTCAGCACCGCAATGTTGAGCGGCGCGAAAGGTACATCAGCCTTGGCTTTCATAGGCTCGTCCAGTTGTAGGAGAAACAGCCCGGTGTTATATCACAGCGCCTCATTTTTTCGCCGCCCTCCCATGCCTGATGGAGAACTGCCATGACTTCGAATCAGTTGCCGCCCTGCTCCATTCTGCTCCTGGCAGGCGGTCGCGGCCAGCGCATGGGAGGGCAGGATAAAGGGTTGCTGGACTGGCACGGTGAACCGCTGATTGCACATCTGCATCGCAAGACACGGCCACTGAGCGATGACCTGATTATCTCCTGCAACCGGAACCCGGAAAAATACGCGCCTTATGCCGATCAACTGGTGCATGACGACGAAGGTGACTTTCCCGGGCCGTTGGCCGGCATTCGTGCAGGATTGAAAGCCGCTCGCCATACACATCTGCTGGTCTTGCCGTGTGATGTTCCACGCATCGATGCCGCCCTGCTCAACAGCATGCGCGAAACCGCCAACCAGCATCCCGACAAGCCGTTGATGCTGCGCCATGGCGAGCACTGGGAACCTCTGCTATGCGTCATTCCCGTGGCACTTCGCGCTGACTTCGAAAGCGCCTGGAACGACGGCGAGCGCAGCCCGGGCCGACTTATGCGCAAACTGGGCGCTACCGCATTGCAGTGTCCTGATAATGATCCACGTCTGGCCAATCTCAACACACCGGAACTGTTAAGCGCGCACAACACTGTGTCAGACTGAACCTATCAAGGAACTTGCACGTTCCGCATACGTCTCAAGCTCAGTAACCAAAAGAATTCATTTTCGGAGATACACCCATGACTCAACGGATCCTGGCCACTTTCATGCTCGCACTGGGTCTAGCTACCCTGGCCGGTTGCGCGTCACCTGCAGTAATCACCTTGAACGACGGTCGCGAAATCCAGGCCGTCGACACGCCACACTATGACAAGGATTCGGGCTTCTACGAATTCGAACAACTGGATGGCAAACAGACCCGCATCAATAAGGATCAGGTTCGTACCGTTAAAGAGTTGTAATTCGCGCAGCGGACACCTGATACAAGAATGCCCCGACTCGTCGGGGCATTTTTTTGTCTGCATCAAATTCATGAAGCCGAATCGGATTGACGCGATTACGGATTCGGTTCGTTGCTCAGCTTATCCGCGCGTGATAAGGCTTGCGTCGCTTCGGTAACGCATTTCGTGTTATCCCCGGCAAGCTTGGACGCTTCGGCACTGGCCAACAACCGCCTGATTTCCATGGTGGTGTTTTCAGAGGTGGCTGGCAGGCTCGTGACTTTGTCCTTGAGCTCCTGAAGCTTGGCGGTGCATAGATTGTTGTCTGCGGCGAATGCAGGAGAGGCCAACATTGCAGCGCAAATGAATATTCCAGCGAAAGCGGTACGTTTCATGGGGGGGGGTTCCTTGCACGATAGGTCTCGGTGCTACCGGGCGATCCGGCTGCTATGCCGAGGTCGTTGAAAGCCAAGATCGCGAGGCCTTATCAACTGACTGTAGAGCGGCCCTTAAATTCGATATTTTTTGCAGGCACGGCTAAATAAAACGCCCTGGTTCATCACCATTGAAGGGTAATGGCGCTCTCGAACTCTCGTTCCTGCCCCGTGACCGGATCGACAAATTTCAGTCCTTGGGCCAGCAGCTTCAAAGGATTGGCGTAGTCATCCTCGACATCCTTGAGCACCCGAGGATAAAACGGATCATTACAAATGCTCGCACCCAGCGCCGTCATGTGTACCCGCAGCTGATGCTTCTTGCCTGTCACCGGGTAAAGTCCATAACGCCAGAGATCCCCGTTTTTCTCCCTGACCTCGACGGCTGTCTCGGTATTGCTGGCGCCCGGCCCTTCCTGCATGCGGAAAAAAGGCTCGCCATCGACAAGACGGCTCTTGTGCACCAAGGGAAATGAGAGATCAGGCAATGCCCCGGCAATGGCCTCGTACCGTTTCTCGATCTGCCGCGCAGGAAACAACGACTGATACGCCGATCGGCTCTGCGGGTTGGCAGAAAACAACACAAGCCCGGCGGTATGCCGGTCAATTCGATGCAAGGGCACCAGGTGCGGGTTATCCAGGCGACGAATCAGCCGTCTGAGCAAGGTCTGCTCCACATACTCCCCCGCCGGAGTCACAGGCAGAAAGTGCGGCTTGTCTGCCACGACCAGGTGCTCATCCGCGTACAAAATCGACTCGACCACCGGGATCGTTTTCTCGTCCGGTATTTCGCGAAAATAGTGAATTCTCAGGCCTTCCCTGTAAGGCAGGTCAACGGAGATGGGCACACCATGCCCGTCGAGGACGCGGCCGCGGGCAATTCGATCCAGCCATTGTTCACGCCCGATGGCATTGAAGTGCTCGCACAAGCAGTCGAGCACGGTCTTCCACGGGCCGGGGGGCAAATAGAGCGTGCTCGCCTGGTGGTGTGCAGCCGAAAAAGTTGAAGTGGACATACGAAAGCTCTAACCCTCAATGCAGGGCGGCATTATCCGACAGAGACAGGAGTGAGCCTAGAAGAGATTCTCAAGCAGGAATCTGCTTGCGCGCTGCGGCTTCTGTGTATTCCTTGAGCCAGCGCAGCACATCGACCGCTTCCCAGCGCGCCGGGTCATAAAGCGCATACAACAAACCCTGGTAGCCCACGACGTCCAGTTGCCGGTGATAGCCAGCGCGCTGAAACAAGGCTTCGATTTCTGCAAAACAGGTATTGAAATGCAGTTTATTGAAGGGTGTTTTGCCTTCCGTCACCAGACCATCAAGACGCAGTTCGAGAACCGCTTCGCGTACTACGTCCACCGACATCCGGTTCACGCTGCTTTTCAATTGTTCGACATTGACCACGATTCATCCCTCTCACGCCCGGGCTCGCCTGCTCAGACCCTGAAGTCAGGGGTGACAAGGTCGGCAATCCGGATAACTGTATGCGCATACAGTATCCGAATCGCATTGATTAAGCCAAGGGGATCATTCGCGAAGATCGACAGGCGGGAACAGGCCATCGCAAAAAAACGTTTATCGCAGGAACGCCACCACCTCATCGGCACTGAACGGCCAGCCTAGCTCCGCGCCGTTATCGACCCGCCGTAAAACAGGAATGCGCAGGCTGTAGGCTTCGAACCAGGTCTCGTCCTCAGCGATATCCACCAGTTCCACCAGCAAGCCGCGCTCAACAAATTCCATCAGCATGGCTTCGGCCACTTCACAGAGATGGCACCCGAGGGTGCCGAACAACTGACATTCAGGAAGCATGAGCGCTCAACCTAAAAAATGAAGTGCTTATTCTAGGCCTGCCCCGAAAAGCCGTCGAGCCATTGAATCCTCTGCCTTGAAACGTGAATTTCAGCAGTCTCAATCCTGACTGACGGCACCAATCTTGTGTACCGACAAGTCTGCACCGTAATACTCCTCCTCCTGGCTCAACCGCAGACCATGGAGCGCCTTGATCACGCCATACACCGCAAAACCACCGGTCAATGCCACGCCAACGCCCAACGCGGTACCAATTAACTGGCTGATCAGGCTCACCCCACCCAACCCACCCAGTGCACCCTGACCGAAGATGCCGCAAGCGATACCGCCCCACGCGCCACACAGGCCATGCAGGGGCCAGACACCCAGCACATCGTCGATATGCCACTTGCTTTGAGCGGCAGTGAAACACCAGACGAACAACGCACCGGCAATCGCACCGGTCACCAGCGCGCCCACCGGGTGCATCAGGTCGGAACCGGCACAGATGGCCACCAGCCCGGCCAATGGACCGTTGTGCAGAAAGCCAGGGTCATTGCGCCCGACGATCAATGCCGCCACGGTGCCGCCAACCAAGGCCATCAATGAGTTCACCGCCACCAATCCACTGACACCTTGCAGGGTTTGGGCGCTCATGACGTTGAAACCGAACCAGCCGACGATCAGGATCCATGAACCCAACGCCAGAAAGGGAATGCTCGAAGGCGCGAACGCCACCAGGCGTCCTTCGCGATAACGGCCATTACGCGGCCCCAGCAACAGCACCGCCGCGAGCGCCAGCCAACCGCCCATGGCATGGACCACCACAGAGCCGGCAAAATCATGGAAACCTGCGCCAAAACGCTCCAGCAACCAGGCCTGCAAGCCAAAGTTGCCGTTCCAGATCATGCCCTCGAAAAAGGGATAGACGAACGCTACGATCAAGGCGGTCGCGCACAACTGCGGGACGAACCGGGCGCGTTCGGCAATGCCCCCGGAAATGATCGCCGGGATCGCCGCCGCAAAGGTCAGCAGAAAGAAAAACTTCACCAGGCCATAACCGTGATCGGCATTGATCACCGCGGCCGGTTGCATGAAAGTGACGCCGTAGGAAATCCAATAGCCTATAAAGAAGTAAGCCAGGGTTGAAACGGCGAAGTCGCTGAGGATCTTCGACAACGCATTAACCTGGTTTTTTTGGCGAACCGTTCCGACTTCAAGAAAGGCAAAACCGGCGTGCATGGCCAGTACCATGACGGCGCCGATCAGTATGAACAGTGTATTGGAGCTATGGACCAGACTGTCCACAGCGCTTTGCAGATTTTCCATGGATTTGGCAGACCTTTAAGGCTGAAAAAAGCACCAAAGCAGTTCGTGCGGGCAATCCATGCACCAAGTTGTGACCTTCCCTCATCGAGCAGGTCACCCCAATGAACCGATTTGGCGCACAGGGTTCGTCATGGCCAACGATGACCGGGACAATTTCACGGGTTTTGATTGTTTGAGTTAAGGTTTTACTGAAATCATGCCCAGCGACAGCGCAACGGCGCAGACTGACGCACCACGACATAGCAAAAGTTGTACCAGTCATTTGTACTGAACCTTCATCCAAGGCTCATACTCGAACGTTTCAGAAGCCACTTATGGAGATCCCCCATGGCCAGCATCAAGGCAAAGACTGCTCAAGAAATCCTGATGAGCGATTTTCAGACTCTGGTCAACGACACCGAACGGTTGCTCGAACACACCGCCACCCTGGCCGGTGATCAGGCCGACGAGCTGCGCGACCAGATCCACGACAGTCTGCTGCGTGCCCGCGAAACCTTGCGACTGACCGAAGACTCCCTGCGTGACCGCGGCAAGGCAGCCGTCACCGCCACCGAGGATTATGTCCAGGCCAACCCATGGCAATCGGTCGGGATCGCGGCCGGCGTCGGCTTCCTGATTGGCCTGCTGGCGACGCGGCGCTGATATGGCAATCGGTGAATCCGGTTCGTCCGAGACGGGGCAAAGCTCCTCACCGCGGCGCCTGGGCGCTGCGTTCCTGGGCCTGCTGCACAGCCATGTCGAGCTGTTCGGCATCGAACTGCAGGAACAAAAAGCCCGCACCGTAAGCCTGTTGCTGTTTGCCGGGTTGGCGCTGGTGTTTGCGTTGCTGTTGCTGGTGGGGTTGTCGACGCTGGTGCTGATCCTGTTCTGGGACACCTATCGCCTGCCGGCCATCATTGGGCTCTGTGTGTTTTACGCCCTCGCCGCCCTCTTCTGTGGCCTGCGCCTGAAAGCGGCGATCTTCGATGAGTCCTCTCCCTTCCACGGCACTCTGGAAGAGTTGGCCAATGACCGGGAGCGCCTGCTGCCATGAGCCTGCCTGAACTGCCTCGAAACAGCACGCGCACAGAGATGCGCAAGGCGCTGATTCGCCTGCGCATGGAAATGCATCGCCAGGAAATCCGCCACGAGTCCGCGCAACTGCTACAACCCCTGAACCGTGTGCGCGGGATGACGCAAAGCCTGCAGGACGGCTTCGGCATCAAGCACGCTCCGCTCTGGGGCGTAGCCGCCGTAACGTTGCTCGGTTTCCTGACTGGCAAGGGCGCAAAAAACGGCGGGGGTCTGAGCAGCCTGACCCGGCTGGTTCGCCTTGGCACCACATTGGTGCCCCTGATCAAGCTGATCTTGCAAGGCTCATCGCGTAAACAGTAAACCATCGTTATCTGGCTGCATTCTTGCAACACGCACGGGCTGAGCCTCTTTATAGAGGGGTTCAGTCCTGTTCGCCCACCCGGTGATCAGGCTCATTCCAAAAACAAGATCTGCTAAGGAGGCCTCGTGATCGACGGGCAACCGCTCGCTTGCTTTCAGCCGTTCATCGATACCGCTACCGGCCGTATCGCGGGTGTAGAGGCACTGGGTCGACTGCGGCAAGCCGACGGTCAATTGGCGTCAGTGGGTCCGCTGTTCGCCGACCCGCGAACAAACGCCATCATCCTGCGTCGGCTGGATCGCCAATTGCGCGATGACGCCTTGAGGCGTCTGCATGAAGCGCCTTCCGACTGGTTCTTGAGCCTGAACATTTCACCCCGCTGGATCAGCCGCCTGCGTCCGGACCAGCCGCTGCCGAGCCTCAAGCAACTGAGCAGTCAGGGCATCGATCCACGGCGAATCGTCTTCGAGATCACGGAACTGGGCGGCGATATCCAGCGTCTGGCCCAAGTGGTGACGCGTTACCGTCAGGCCGGCGCACGGATCGCCATCGACGATTTCGGTGCCGGCTACTCTCAACTCGATCGTGTTCTGGCGTTGCAGCCAGACATTCTCAAACTCGACATGCGCCTGTTCCAGGCGGCGGCGCTGGGTGGGCCCAGCACTGACGTGGTCAAGGCCCTGGCCTTGATGGCCGAGAAAACCGGTTGCTGGATCATCGCCGAAGGCGTGGAAACCGAAGCCCAACTGAATTTTGCCCTGGAATGCGGCTCACGCTACGTGCAGGGTTTTCTGTTTGCCGGGGCGCAAGAGGAATTCTTCGCCACCGACGCCTTTGTCGAGCGCTTTGCACAACTGCGCCAGCGTTATGTTCAGCAAAAGCTGGCCGAGCGTGGTCGCTTGATGAACATGCGCCAGCAACTTGGCGAACTGATGGCGATCCTTCAAGCCTGGGCACAAAACCGCGCCCCGCTCAGCGCCCTGCCCCAACTGGACGCCTTTCCCTGGCTGTTGCGCTTCTACCAATGCGACCGGCACGGAACCCAACTGACACCAAACCTTGAATGGCGCAATAACGGCTGGGTCGCCGATGACCGTTATCTGGGCCACAACTGGTCGTGGCGCCCCTATTTCTATCATCTGTTGGCCGAGGGCTGGGATGAGCGTCGACTGACCCTTTCCAACACTTACCGCGACGCCACCAGCAATCAGTACTGCCTCACCGCCGGGCAATTTTTCGACAATGGCGAACGCTTGCTGCTGATCGATATCGATGCCGTCGGGCTCTAGGAGCCGAGACCGCCCGGCGATGGCGACAGCTGACTCGACGTTGCAGCGCCCGATGCACCACCATCGCCGGCAAGTCTTGCACCTGCAGGTAGGCGTGTTTTTCCCTTGCAGGTCATGATGCGAACCGGGAAGCTAAAGCAATCAGTCACCTGACGGAGAGAACCAGCCTTGGATTGGCACACCCTGCTTACCCGTGAACGCCTTGGAAAACCGCTGCACAGTCCGGAAGAACTCGGTCGCAGCCCCTTTCACAAAGACCATGACCGCATCATTTTTTCGGGTGCGTTTCGCCGCCTCGGGCGCAAAACCCAGGTTCATCCGGTTTCGAGCAACGACCATATCCACACCCGTCTGACCCATTCCCTTGAAGTGAGCTGCGTCGGTCGATCACTGGGCATGCGTGTCGGCGAAACCATCCGCGGCGCCCTGCCCGACTGGTGCGAACCCAGTGACCTTGGAATGGTGGTGCAATCAGCCTGCCTGGCACATGACATCGGCAATCCGCCGTTCGGGCATTCCGGTGAAGATGCGATTCGGCACTGGTTCCTGCAAGCCGCCGGCCGTGGCTGGCTGGACGCAATGAGCGAAGCGGAACGAAGTGACTTCCTCAATTTCGAAGGTAACGCCCAAGGTTTCCGAGTGCTGACGCAGCTTGAATATCACCAGTTCGACGGTGGGACGCGTCTGACCTACGCGACCCTCGGCACCTACCTGAAGTATCCATGGACGGCCCGGCACGCCGACTCGCTGGGGTACAAAAAACACAAATTCGGTTGCTATCAGAGCGAGCTGCCGCTACTGGAACAGATCGCTCACAAACTCGGCCTGCCGCAACTCGAAGAGCAACGCTGGGCGCGTCATCCGCTGGTGTATCTGATGGAAGCCGCCGATGACATTTGCTACGCGTTGATCGATCTCGAAGACGGTCTGGAAATGGAGCTGCTGGAATACACCGAAGTCGAGTCCCTGTTGCTGAATCTGGTGGGCGATGACCTGCCGGAAACCTATCGCCAGCTCGGTCCGCAGGATTCTCGTCGGCGCAAACTGGCGATCCTGCGAGGCAAAGCCATCGAGCATTTGACCAATGCGGCGGCCCGGGCCTTTGTCGAGCAACAGGACGCACTGCTGGCCGGCACCCTGCACGGCGACTTGGTCGAGCACATGCACGGCCCCGCCAAACGCTGCGTTCTGAACGCCAAGGACATGGCGCGCAAGAAAATCTTCCAGGACAAGCGCAAGACCCTGCACGAAATCGGCGCCTACACCACGCTGGAAATCCTGCTTAACGCTTTCTGCGGCGCGGCACTTGAGCAACACGGCGGTCGGACGCCATCGTTCAAGAGTCGGCGGGTTCTCGACCTGCTGGGCAACAATGCACCCGACCCCAACGGCCCGTTACACGCGTCGTTCCTGCGCATGATCGACTTCATCGCCGGCATGACCGACAGCTATGCCAGCGACATGGCACTGGAAATGACCGGTAGCTCTAGCCACTGACAGGAACAGGGACATCAGCCATTACGCCCCCCTTAATGGCTGATGTCCCCCGAAAACTGCAAGTGCGCTCAAGGTTCGCGGAAATCCCCTACAGCTCCTGTCGAGTGAACTGATCGATTTATCCGCGTTTCCCACGGAACAATCACGCCTACTTTGTTCGATAGAAAAAGCGTGAATAATATGATCAAAGACAATCTGCGCATCTTGTTGGTGGAAGATCACCCGTTCCAGCTCAGAGCCACTCAGTACCTGCTCGAGAGTTACGGCTTCACCCAGCTAACCACCACTGACTGTGCCCAAGGTGCATTGCAACTAATGCTCACCGCCACACAACCGTTCGATATTCTTTTGTGCGACCAATGTCTTCCCGATCTCTGTGGCCTTGATCTGGTCAAATTCGCCAGTCATCAAGGGATGATCAAACAGGCAATACTTCTAAGTAGCCTGACACCCGCCGAACTGGACCAACTTGAACACATGGCAAACACCCATGGACTCCCGTTGCTGGGCTACTTGATCAAGCCTTTGAAACAATCCGAATTCAGAAATTTATTGACCCTGATCCCATAACAAAAAAACAACAAAAAACCAGCACTAAATATTACAACTAAACCCTAACAAAGTTTATTGATCCTTATAAAAAACCTAGTTGACACGTAGGCCTATTCCTTTTTGCATGTAGGAACATTCCTATAATGGCGCTACGACTACCTCAGTTACTGCGTATACTAAGTATCTGAGCTAAGGTGCGCGCTTTATTTGAGCTTGCATGGAATTTTATTATGAACTCCGTTTTTATTGTCGACGATCACCCTGTCATCCGACTTGCCGTCCGTATGCTGCTGGAACACGAAGGTTATGAAGTCGTTGGCGAAACTGATAATGGGGTCGACGCCATGCAGATGGTTCGCGAATGCATGCCCGACCTGGTCATTCTCGACATCAGCATTCCCAAGCTGGATGGCCTGGAAGTACTGGCCCGCTTCAACGCAATGAGTACCCCACTTAAAACATTGGTATTAACGGCACAATGCCCGACACTTTTCGGTATTCGCTGCATGCAGTCCGGTGCTTCTGGATATGTCTGCAAACAGGAAGACCTGAGCGAACTGATCAGTGCCATTAAAGCAGTATTGTCAGGTTACAACTATTTCCCAAGTGAAGCGCTCAACCCGGTTCGCGGCGATGAAGCGCGTTACGCCGAACTCGAACTGTTCAAATCAGTAAACGATAGGGAACTGATGGTATTGCAACTTTTTGCCCAAGGCCGCACCAACAAGGAGATCGCCAAAGGCATGTTTCTGAGCAACAAAACTGTCAGCACTTATAAAAAACGTCTCATGCAAAAGCTCAAGGCCAAATCCCTGGTTGAACTTATCGAAATGGCAAAACGTAACGCTTTGGTGTGAGAAACAGGATGCTCAGTCGTTTAAAGGATTTTCTGATACTCACGACAGCAGGCTTATGCCTGAGCACCTCATTGCTCGCGGCGCAGGATGGTGAGGATTACGTCTTGCTCAGCCGCTCGACGGCCGGAAATCTGGAAGTCCAACTGGATCCATCGCAACGACAATGGGTCAGGAACAAACGTGAATTGGTTCTGGGTACCTCAGCACCGGATTATCCACCGTTCGACCTGACCCTCAGCGGCCACGACTATGAAGGCTTCACTGCCGATTATGCGGGCATACTCGGCAAGGCCACTGGCTTGCCCATCAAGGTTCAACGCTTCTCATCCCGGGGAGCCGCAATCGAAGCCCTCAAAAACGGCGAGGTTGACTTGCTCGGCACCGCCAATGGATTCGAAGCAAGCAATGCCGACATCGTATTATCCATGCCCTACGCGGTGGACCAACCGGTCCTGGTGACACGCGAAGGCGAAACCCGATCACTGACTGACGGCCTTGCCGGTCTGCGCCTGAGCATGGTGTATCACTATCTGCCGCTGGAGGAGGTCAAGGCCCTCTACCCGAAGGCGATCATTACATCCCATCCCTCCTATCAGAATGCGATCAACGCCGTAGCCTTCGACCAGGCGGACGTGTTTCTCGGCGATACCATTTCGACCCATTACATGATCAACAAGGGCTACCTGAACAACATCCGCATGGCCAACTTCGGCAAACACGAAGCCCACGGATTCAGTTTTGCGGTGCACAAGAACAACCCGGAACTGCTCGGCATCATCAATACGACGCTCATCGCGATCCCTGTCAGCGAACGAGAAAACATCGCCAAGCGCTGGAGCGCCGGCAGCGACATCCTGCTCACCGATCACAAGCTGGAGCTCAGTTACGGCGAAGAACGCTGGCTGGCGCAACACCCGGTGGTCCGCGTAGTCGTCAATGAAGCACTTGCGCCATTGACGTTTTTCGACAGTGACGGCAACTTCCGCGGCGTTGCCGCCGACTTGCTTGAACTCATCAGGCTGCGCACCGGTCTGCGCTTCGAGATCCAGCGCAGCCGAAGCGACAGCGACATGATTCAGCGGATCAGAAACAACCAGGCCGATCTGATCGCCGCACTGCTGCCCAGCGCAAAACGGGAAAGGCTGCTGAATTTCAGTCGACCCTATCTGCAAAACTCCAATGTCCTGTTGACGCGCAAAGCCGCGGACAGCCCTGCCAATCTTACGCAGCTTCATGACAAGCGCCTGGCCATCGCCCAAGGCAATCCACTGATAGATTTTTTGCGTACCGAGTTCCCGCAGATAAAACTCATCAAAATGCCGGACACGTTCAGTGCCGTGGAAATGCTTGCCGAGGGCCAGGCAGAAGGTGCAGTGAGCTCTCTGGTGATCGCCAACTACTTCATCTCATCGCGGCTCTTCGAGCACAGCCTCCAAATCAGCACCACCATCGGCACCGAGCAAGCGGCATTCTCTCTGGCCACGGGTCGCGACGCCAAGGAACTCAATGCCATCCTCAACAAGGCGCTGTTGAGCATCTCGCCGGAGGAACTGGGGATTATCAACAGTCGTTGGCGTGGTTATTCAGCATCCTCACAAAGCACCTGGCGCACCTATCATAGGGTGTTCTATCAAATCGTCATCGGCGCAGGCGTGCTGTTGTTAATTTCCATGGCCTGGAACGCAAACATGCGGCGCCAGATCAATCAACGCAAAGCGGCCGAGCGTGCATTGAACGATCAATTCGAATTCATGCGTTCACTGGTCAACGGCACGCCACATCCGATTTATGTACGTGATCGCCAGGGCCTGCTCCAAAGCTGCAATGACAGCTACTTGCAAGCCTTCAGTGCAAAACGCGAAGACGTCATTGGCAAAAGTGTCATTCAAGGCACTATGAGCAACGCCTTCGAAGCCCGGGAATATCAGGCCGACTATCAGCGCGTCGTGGCCGAGGGCACCCCCCTGATTCTCGATCGTGAACTGCACATCGGTGGACGCCGGTTGACGATCTATCACTGGATTCTCCCTTACCGTGACTCTAGCGGCGAAGTGCAAGGCATCATCGGTGGCTGGATCGACATCAGCGAACGGCGGCAACTGTTCGATGATCTGCGTTGTGCGAAAGAACGCGCCGACGAAGCCAACCGGGCCAAAAGCACATTCCTGGCCACCATGAGCCACGAGATCCGCACCCCGATGAATGCAGTGATCGGCATGCTCGAATTGACGCTCAAGCGTATCGAACAGGATCACCCGGACCGTCCAGCCATCGATGTGGCGTACAACTCGGCAAAAGACTTGCTGGAATTGATCGGCGACATTCTCGACATCGCCCGCATCGAATCGGGGCACTTGAGCCTGAGCCCGGAGCGTGTCAATCCGCAGGAAATCGTCGCGTCAGTAGCACGTAACTTCGATGGGCTGGCCCACCAGAAAGGACTCGAATTGCGGCTGGAGTTCAACCCGGCCAACCCACCGATCGACGTCCTGCTGGACCCGTTGCGTTTCAAGCAAGTGCTGTCCAACCTGGTCAGCAACGCCATCAAGTTTACCGAGCGCGGTCAAGTCAGGATTATCGTCAACCTGCAGCCGTCCGCCGAGCCGGGCCAGGTACGAATGCAATTGCAGGTCGAGGACAGCGGTATCGGAATCAGCGAACAGGATCAGCAACGCCTGTTCGAGCCTTTCGCTCAGGCCGATAACGCCGGACAGTCCGCCAGGGGCGGCACCGGGCTTGGCCTGGTGATCAGCCGCGGTTTGTGCGAAAGGATGGGGGGCAGCCTGCAGTTACGCAGTCAGCCGGGGCTGGGCACTCAAGTGGGCATTACCTTGCACCTGCCCACATTGCCACGTGAACTTGGGCCGAAAATGGTTGAAACAGAAACACCCGCTGCATTAACTCCCTTGAATGTACTGGTAGTCGATGATCACGCGGCCAATCGCCTGCTCATGTGTCAGCAGCTGGAGTTTCTGGGCCATCGATTCAGCGTCGCTGAGGATGGTCAGGCAGGATTCGAGCTATGGAAAGCCGGCACCTTCGATCTGGTCATTGCCGATTGCAACATGCCGGTCATGAATGGTTACGAGCTAGTCCGCGCCATTCGCCGCCAGGAATGCCAAACGCAACAACGCCCGTGCACCGTGCTGGGATTTACGGCCAATGCACAGCCGGAAGAAATTCAACGTTGCAAACAAGCCGGAATGGACGATTGCCTGTTCAAACCGCTGACCCTGACGGCCTTGAGTCAATGGGTTGAGGGCATGGAGCCCATGGTCCTCGCCCCCGTTTTCAGCCTGCAAGGATTCGAACTGATGACGGGAGGCAATCCCGTACTGAACCGACGATTGTTGACCGAACTGATCAATAGCAATCGTCTGGACCGACAAAGCTTGCTGGCGTTATCCGGGTCCACGGATCCGCAGGTTTTTCTCGATATCGCCCACAAGATCAAAGGTGCCGCCCGAATCGTTCAAGCCTCCCGATTGATCGACACCTGCGAAGCGCTCGAAGCGGCCTGCCGCAGCCAGTTCGAGCCAGGCAGGACGGCCGAATGCTGCAAGGCCATCGAGAGCGCCATGCTCGAATTGGACCAGGCATTGTTGCAGCAAATTGGGCAAAACGACGGAAGCAAAATCACAGAGCCTTAACTATGCTTGGACGCTGAGCAGTGTGTTAATCATCATGGAGTGAACTGCATGCCCAACCCACTGCGCCCGGATCAACGGCGGTTTCCCCTGCACGTTCATATCAGTGTGATGTTCACCCTGCTGTTGTTGCTGACCGGGGTGGTGTTGGGCATTTTCAATTACCGTCAAACCACGCAGATCATTCTTTCCAGCAGCGAAAAGCTCTTCAATCGCATCGAGCAGGATGTCCGCCTGGATCTGCAGGCGACCTACGAGCCGATTCGACATCTGCTCAGCTTGTTGGTGCTCAACCCCGCCGTGCAAGGTTCCGACCTTCAGCAACGCCTGGCGCTGCTCAAACCCTTCAGTCAGTCGCTGCGGGATAACCCGGATCTGGCATCCCTGTACCTGGGCTATGGCAACGGTGATTTTTTCATGGTTCGCCCGCTGCGCGCCCCGCAGCTGAAAACGCTGCTCAACGCCCCGGAAGCAGCGGCTTACCAAGTGTGGAGCATCGAGCGAGACACCCGCGGTCAGGCTCATTCCCAATCGTTGTTTTTCGATCAGGACCTGGCCTTCATCAGTCGTCACGAAGGCCCCACCGACACCTACGACCCACGTAGTCGCGCCTGGTTTTCCAGCGCCAGCCGCGACAGCACCCAGATCACCACCGAACCCTACGTCTTTTTCTCTACCCACAACGTCGGCACCACCTTGGCCCTGCGCAGCGCCGACCATGCCGTGATGGGTGCCGACCTGACCCTGGAAGAGCTCAGCGCCACCCTGGCCAAACATGTCGTGACGCCCGCCACCGAGATCGTGCTGTTCGATGCCCAAGGCAATGCCATCGCGTATCCCGACAGCAGTCGTCTGATCGTCGACGACCAAACGGCACGTCTGATCAAGGCCGCCGACCTGAGCCCCAGCCTCGGCGCCCTGCTCAAAAGCCCCCCCGAGGGCAATCGGTTGAATGCCGGCGGTCGCCAATGGATCGTGGCCCGCAGCAGCATGCAGGAAGGCGGTCCCCAAGGTCTGCAGTTGGCACTGCTGGTGCCGGAAGACGAATTGCTGGTCGATGCCTACCGCATGCGCTGGCAAGGTGCGCTGATTACTCTGGCGACACTGTTGCTGTGCGTTCCTCTGGGTTGGCTGACGTCGAGGGTGTTGGTCAAACCTCTGCGCGCGTTGGTACAGGAAGCGGATGCGATTCGCAGCTTCGACTTCAATTTCCCGCTTTCCCGTCGCTCCCCGGTGCTGGAAGTCGATCAACTGAGCGTGTCGATGGCGCGCATGAAAGACACGCTGGCAAGCTTCTTCCAGATCACCGACAGCCTGAGCGCCGAGACCCGTTTTGCGCCGCTGATGGAGCGGGTGTTATTTGAAACCGTGAAAATCGGCCAGGCCCAGGCCGGTCTGATTTACCTGCGCGAAGGAGACGGTGATCGCATGGAGCCCCAGGGCCTGGTCATCAATGACACCGCTGAAACGCTGTCGTCATTCGATATCCACGGACATGATCTTCAAGACCCGAAAACTCCAGCCTGGATGCAACAGCTTTCGACCGCCGACAATGTCGTCAGCCATTTCGGCTTCGAACAGGCGGGGGATTTGCAAAAAGTGTTGCTCGCACTGGCTTGCCCTCGGGTTCATCTGATCGGTATCCGCTTGCACAATCGTCATAACGAAACCGTGGGCCTGCTGGTGTTTTTATTGGCCGACAGCGGTAACCAGAGTGACCTGGAAAAACTCCGGCCCGACCGTATCGCGTTTCTGCAGGCGGTGTCCGGTGCGGCAGCCGTGAGTATTGAAAGCCAGCGCCTGCAAGACCGACAAAAAAACCTGCTGGATGCCTTCATTAAACTGCTGGCCGGCGCGATTGACGCCAAAAGCCCCTACACCGGAGGGCATTGCCAGCGAGTACCGGCCCTGGCACTGATGATTGCCCAGGCTGCCGCGGCCAGTCAGGATCCAGCCTTCAGCGGTTATCGCCCCACCGAGGATGAATGGGAGGCGCTGCACATTGCAGCCTGGTTGCATGACTGTGGCAAGGTCACCACACCTGAATACGTCGTCGATAAAGCCACGAAACTGGAAACGTTGAACGACCGCATCCACGAAATCCGCACCCGTTTCGAAGTGCTCAAGCGCGATGCCTGGGTCCACTATTGGCAAGCCGTTGCAATGGGGGGGGACGAGCAAGACCTGTCGCTTTTGCGCGATGCCACGCTGACGGCGCTCGATGATGATTTCGCCTTTATTGCCCGGTGCAACCTTGGCGGTGAAGCGATGGCAGAAGCCGACCTGCAACGACTACGCAGCATTGGCCAACGCACCTGGACCCGAACCCTGGATGACCGGTTGGGCGTTTCCTGGGAAGAGAACCGGCGTCAGGAACGCACCCCGGCACCGACACTGCCGGTCAGCGAGCCGCTGCTGGCGGACAAACCCGAGCATTTGTTCGAACGCATCGACGCCGAACTCATTGGCCCGGACAATCCCTTGGGATTCAAGCTCGATGTGCCGCGCTACAAATACAATCGCGGCGAGCTCTACAACCTGAGCATTGCCCGAGGCACCCTGACGAACGAAGAGCGCTACATCATCAATCATCACATGGTGCAGACGATCCTGATGCTCAACCACCTGCCCTTCCCCGGCCACCTGCGCAACGTTCCGGAAATCGCCGGAGGCCATCATGAAAAAATGGACGGCACCGGTTATCCCAAACGCTTGAAGCGCGAAGACATGAGCCTGCCGGCGCGGATGATGGCGATTGCCGATATTTTCGAGGCGTTGACTGCTGCCGACCGCCCCTACAAGAAAGCCAAATCCCTGAGCGAAGCGCTGGGCATCATGGCCAACATGTGCCGGGACGCTCACATCGATCCGGAATTGTTCGGGTTGTTCATTAACGACCACATCTATCTGCGGTACGCCGAGCGTTTTCTCGACCCACGGCAAATCGATGCGGTCGATACGTCAAGCCTGCTGATCAAGGCAGGCTTGCGGGTTTGATCAGCAATCGGTCAGGCGCAGGAAAATCGCCGCCAGTTGCTCGATGCCAGCCTGATCCTCTGCGGTGAAACGCGCCAGTTTCGGGCTGTCGAGGTCCAGTACGCCGATCAAACGACCGTCCTTGACCAGCGGCACGACCAGTTCGCTGTTCGAGGCGCTGTCACAGGCGATATGCCCTGCAAACGCATGCACATCTTCGACCCGTTGACTCTGCAAGGTCGCTGCCGCCGTTCCGCAAACGCCGCGGCCGAACGGGATCCGCACGCAAGCGATCTGCCCTTGAAACGGGCCCAGCACCAGTTCTTCATTGCGATTGAGATAGAAGCCGGCCCAGTTCAAGTCATCGAGCTGATTGAACAGGAAGGCCGAAAACTGTGCGGCATTGGCGATGAAGTCCCGCTCGTCCGCCAGCAACGACTCAAGCTGCGCGTGCAGCATGCCATAGCCTTCGAGGCCCTGGCCGCTCTTGTGTATATCGATCATGCCTTGTGCTCCAACAGTTTCAGCCCAACCCAATAGCGGGCAAATTGATACGCGCAACGTCCGTTACGATTACCGCGCCCGGTGGCCCAACGCACCGCAAGGATGTCCAGTTGCTCGTCGCGTTGCCACTTGAGGCCGGCCTTGTCCGCCAGTTGGCCGATCCAGTGTTCGACCACGTTGAGGAAATGCTCCTGGGTGAACGGATAGAACGACAGCCACAGTCCGAAGCGGTCCGAGAGCGCGATCTTGTCTTCTACCGCCTCGCTGGGATGCAGTTCGCCGTCGACTCGCTTCCAGTTTTCGTTATCGCTTTCCTTTTCCGGCACCAGGTGGCGACGGTTGGACGTGGCGTATAGCAAAACATTATCCGGTGCTTGCTCAAGCGAACCGTCGAGTACGCTCTTGAGTACGCGGTAATCACCTTCGCCCGACTCGAACGACAGGTCATCGCAGAACAACACGAAACGTTGCGGCAGTTTGGCGATTTGTTCGACGACGCGCGGCAAATCGGCCAGGTGATCACGCTCGATTTCGATCAGACGCAAACCCGCCTTGGCGTGCTCGGCCAGCAAGGCGCGAACCAGCGAGGATTTACCGGTACCGCGCGAGCCCCAGAGCAATGCGTGGTTGGCCGGCATGCCATCAAGGAACTGTTGGGTATTGCGCCCCAGTTGCTCCACTTGGCGATCAACGCCGATCAGGTCGGAAAGACGCATGTCGAGACTGACTTCCAGGGGCAACAGAAAGCCGCTGCGACCCTCACGCTGCCAGCGCGCCGCCAGGCTCTGAGTCCAGTCGATGGCATGCCGGGGGGTGGGCAACAGTGGCTCGATACGAGCCAGAACGGCATCGGCGCGTTCAAGAAAAGCATTCAATCGGGAATCCACGTCTTTTCCTCGGGCACGTTCACAGTAATGATGGCGATACAGCGACGAAACATGGTGGTCGATGAGCGATTAGCCCCGTGTGCAAGGGCTCGCCAGGCACATCGGAATCCATGCATGATCGACTATGCTTGAGCAGCGAAGGGAAACGGAAGTGGTTCAACACCCCATGGACATTAAATTCACCAACCGACTGTCTTACAAACAGGCGCGGCTTACCGTGCTGGTCGGTTTCATTCTGGGCATGCTGCTCAGCCTGCTGCAAATAGGCATCGATTATGCCAGTGAAGACGCTTCCATCAACCGCGAAATACAGTCTTTACTGGAAATCAGCCACAACCCCGCGTCCCGCATCGCCTATAACATCGATGCCGAACTGGCTCAGGAACTGACACTGGGCCTGCTGCGCTCACCCGCGATCATCGGCGCGAAACTGACGGACAACAACGGCAACGTGCTGGCCAACGTCAAACGCCCGGGCTTGCAAAGCGGCTATCGGGTGCTCAGCGACTTCCTGTTTGGTGCCGATCGCCAGTTTGAAGACCGCTTGTATCTGGATCACTTGCCGAACGAATCCCTTGGCACGCTGCAACTGGACGTCGACACTTACTCCTTCGGCTACCGTTTCCTGCGTCGGGCCGAGGTGACCCTGCTTAACGGCTTCGCCCGCAGTCTGATCCTGTCGGGCATCCTGCTGGCACTGTTCTACGTGATGCTGACCAAACCATTGGTGCGCCTGATCCACGAACTCAGTGGCCGCGATTCGCGCAGTATGGAGCCGACGTCACTGGAATGTCCGGCGGGGCACGCCGACGATGAAATCGGCGTGCTGGTGAAAGTGGCCAACCAGCAGTTTGAAAATGTCGCCACCGAAATCCAGCAGCGGCGCAACGCCGAAAACCGCCTGACCGACTATCTCGGCCAATTGGAAAACATCGTCTCGGCCCGCACGGCGGAACTCAAGGCGATCAATGCGCGGCTCAGCCAGTCCAACCAGGAACTGGAAACCGCTCGCAGCACAGCCCTGGACATGGCTGAAGCACGCTCGGCGTTCCTGGCCAACATGAGTCATGAAATTCGCACGCCCCTCAATGGCCTGCTGGGGATGATCGCGCTGTCCCTCGATGGCCCGCTGAATCCCGAGCAACAGCAACAACTGTCCATCGCCCATGACTCGGGCAAGGTTCTGGTGGAGTTGCTCAACGATATCCTTGATCTGTCGAAGTTCGATGCCGGTCAGCTGGAACTCGAACACATCCCGTTCGACCTCGCCTCGCTGATCGAAGACACCGCCAACCTGCTGTCGCAGAACGCCGCGCCGAGTGTCGAACTGACCTGCCTGATCGAACCGCAGTTTCCGGCGCTGGTGCTCGGCGATCCGACCCGGGTCAGGCAAATCGTCAGCAACCTGCTGTCCAACGCGCTCAAATTCACCCGATTCGGTCGGGTCGATGTACGTCTGTCGTCCTTCGATGGCGGCGTCAGAATCGAAGTCTGCGATACGGGCATCGGTATCCCGCAGGACGCACAGGTCAAGATTTTCCAGCCGTTCACTCAAGCCGGTGCCGGCATCACCCGGCAATTTGGTGGCACCGGGCTGGGGCTGGCCCTGACCTACAATCTCTGCGAAGCCATGCAGGGCCGCCTCACCATCAGTTCGGAAGCGGGTTTCGGCAGCCAGTTCTGCGCAGAATTGCCACTCCCCCGTCACACCCGGGCACTCGCCATCCCGGCGCTGCAAGGCAGAGTGGTTGCAATCACTGCAGCCAGCAGCGGTTTGGCGGAATTGCTCGGCAGCTTGTTGCCAGGATGGGGGCTTGAATATCATCAGTGCGCCATCGATGCCCCATTGACCGGATTGGCGCCCGATGTGCTGATTACCGATTGCCCCGAATGCCTGTTCAACCTGCGTCCCACTTTCACCGCGCCAATTTTGCTGGTGACCGCTTACGGCAGTTTCATGCCCAGCGATCAGGTCAGCGCCCTCGCCCCCCTGCAACAACAGGCACGCCCCTTGGCACGCAACGCACTGCACCAGACCTTACGAAGAATCCTTCAACCGGATACCGGCATCGTCAATGCCCCCCATATCGACACCCACTCACCGCAACGACGCGGACGGGTGCTGCTGGTTGAAGACAACCCGGTCAACCAACTGGTGGCCAAAGGCATGCTCGGGAAACTCGGCTGCGATGTCACCGTCGCTGCCCACGGTGCCGAGGCGCTGGATCAGCTGGAGTACAAGGAATTCGATCTGGTGCTGATGGACTGCAACATGCCGGTGATGGATGGCTATGAAGCCAGCCGGCAAATCCGCCGCAGCGGACGCTGGCCACAACTTCCCATCGTCGCTCTGACCGCCAATGCCATGTCCGAGGAACGCGAACGATGTCGTGCTGCCGGTATGAGCGACTACCTGGCCAAACCCTTCAGCCGGGAAGAACTGGCTGCCCTGCTCGACGTGTGGATCCCCCTTACGACAGAGTCTTGATTTGCCCCAACAGATGATCGAGGCCATCGCGCAGCTGATTCAATCCACCCAGATCCACACCGCTGTCGCAAAGCAGGCGAGCCTTCAGTGGCCCGACCCGATCGCGCAACGCCAGACCGGTTGGCGACAGGCTCAGGTGCACCTCACGCTCATCCCGCGCCGAGCGCTGACGCTGCACAAGTTGCAACTGTTCCAGGCGCTTGAGCAGTGGAGTCAGCGTGCCCGAATCCAGGGCCAGGCGTTCACCCAGCGCCTTGACCGTCGGCTGTTCGGGTGCTTTTTCCTGCCATTCCCACAACACCAGCATGACCAGGTATTGCGGATAAGTCAGACCCAACTGATCGAGCATCGGCTTGTAAGCACGAATCACTGCACGGGAAGCGGCGTATAGCTTGAAGCAGAGCTGGCTGTCGAGATTCAGCGAATCGACTGACAGGCTGTTCATTTGAGCAAGGCTTCAATCTCGCGGCTCAGGTCCTGCGGCTTGGTCGCCGGGGCGAAACGCTTGACCAACTGGCCGTCCTTGCCGATCAGGAATTTGGTGAAATTCCACTTGATGCCCTGTGACCCGAGCACGCCCGGCGCGCGCTTTTTCAACTGGACGAACAGTGGGTGAGCACCGGCACCGTTGACGTCGATTTTCTTGAACAGCGGAAAACTCACGCCGTAGTTGAGCTCGCAGAACTCGCTGATCGCTCCTTCGCTGCCCGGCTCCTGCTTGCCGAATTGATTGCAGGGAAAGCCCAGCACGACCAGGCCTTGATCCTTGTAGGTCTGCCACAGCTCTTCAAGGCCTTTGTACTGAGGCGTGAAACCGCACTTGCTCGCGGTATTGACCACCAGCACGGCTTTACCGGCGAAATCCGCCAAGGTCTTTTGCTCGCCCTTGATGGTGGTGCAAGGGATGCTCAGCAGGTTATCGCTCATGTTCGAGGTACCGATTGAAGGGAAGTGAACATAAAGTAGCGAGCAATTGAATTGCGTGCAATTTAATTAATCAATCGACGCTGCTCGTTCGGTAGAACCCGAACCTGCAGGCACTGGCTTGTCAGCGCCTGCAGGGCATCCCCACGCCCCGGTTCAGTCTCGAGGGACGAGGTCCAGGCACACCGAGTTGATGCAATAACGCAGGCCGGTCGGTGGCGGGCCATCTGGAAATACGTGTCCCAGGTGCGCATCGCATCTGGCGCAGACCACTTCAGTGCGGATCATGCCGTGGCTGACATCACGAATCTCGATCATGGCGCTGTCGGCGATCGGTGCGTAGAAGCTTGGCCAACCGCAGCCGGAATCGAATTTGGTCCTGGAGTCGAACAGCGGTTCGTTGCAGCAGATGCAGTGGTAGACACCGTCGGTCCTGGTGTCGTTGTACTTGCCGGAGAACGGGCGCTCGGTGCCCTTGAGCCGGCATACGTTGTACTGCTCCGGATCGAGCATGGCTTTCCATTCTTCCAGGGGTTTTTCCAACTTTTCCATCGTCACACCTCAGCAGCTGAAAAAGCCCGATCTGTATCTTTTCCACGGATCGGGCGGCACGTATGATTGCGCCTCGTCAAACGCCAGTCTGGCAGCCAGACCACGCGCATTCAAACGGATTTATGGGTGCTGCCTCTCAAGGCTTCAGACCTGTGATTACGCAGGATTCCCAGTACGGTTGGTCATTCGCCGCCTGGATCGTTCATTTTCGGGAACACATCGCCATGCAGGTCAGCAAATCGAACAAGCTCGCCAACGTCTGCTACGACATTCGCGGCCCAGTGCTCAAGCACGCCAAACGCCTGGAAGAGGAAGGCCATCGCATCCTCAAGCTGAACATCGGCAACCCGGCGCCCTTTGGTTTCGAAGCGCCGGACGAAATCCTCCAGGACGTCATCCGCAACCTGCCCACCGCCCAGGGTTACAGCGATTCCAAAGGCCTGTTCAGCGCACGCAAGGCCGTCATGCAGTACTACCAACAGAAGCAGGTGGAAGGTGTCGGCATTGAAGACATCTATCTGGGCAACGGCGTTTCCGAACTGATCGTGATGTCGATGCAGGCCCTGCTCAACAATGGTGACGAAGTGCTGGTCCCGGCGCCGGACTACCCGCTGTGGACCGCCGCGGTCAGCCTGTCGGGCGGAAGCCCGGTGCACTATCTGTGCGACGAGCAGGCCAACTGGTGGCCGGACCTGGCCGATATCAAGGCCAAGATCACCCCGAATACCAAGGCGCTAGTGATCATCAACCCGAATAACCCCACCGGTGCGGTGTATTCGAAAGAAGTGCTGCTGGGCATGCTGGAACTGGCGCGCCAGCATAATTTGGTGGTGTTCTCCGACGAGATCTACGACAAGATCCTTTACGACGACGCCGTGCATATCTGCACGGCTTCCCTGGCGCCAGACCTGCTGTGCCTGACCTTCAACGGTCTGTCCAAGTCCTATCGGGTGGCCGGTTTCCGTTCCGGCTGGATCGCCATATCCGGCCCCAAACACCATGCCCAGAGCTACATCGAAGGCATCGATATGCTGGCCAACATGCGCCTGTGCGCCAACGTGCCGAGCCAGCATGCGATCCAGACCGCACTGGGGGGATATCAGAGCATCAACGATCTGGTGTTGCCGCCAGGACGCCTGCTGGAGCAGCGCAACCGCACCTGGGAACTGCTCAACGACATTCCGGGCGTGAGCTGCGTCAAGCCGATGGGCGCGTTGTATGCGTTCCCGCGCATCGATCCGAAAGTCTGCCCGATTCACAACGACGAGAAATTCGTCCTCGACCTGCTGCTCTCCGAGAAGCTGCTGGTGGTGCAAGGCACGGCCTTCAACTGGCCATGGCCTGACCATTTCCGCGTTGTCACCCTGCCGCGCGTGGATGATCTGGACATGGCCATCGGGCGCATTGGCAACTTCCTGAAGTCCTATCGCCAATAAGCGGATTTTCACCGTGCGACGCCCTGGCGGGTCGCACGGTGATTCATTCAGCAACATATGTTTGCATCCTGCGGCTCACCGACGTATCAACCCCACACCTGTACCCACTTGCCGGCCCACGACTAGCGGCGACGGGGTTCGGGGCGTCCAATGGCCTACAAACTCTTCCTGCCGAAACCTCGGAAATGCCCTTCAAGCAGCTAAGCTGTTGCCGTAAGACACAGTTTGAAATAGTCACTTGGTTGAATACCCCGGTGCAGCACCTTATATACCCCGCAGTACGCTACATCTTTAGCAAAAGGAGATTTCTACAACCATGATGCGCATCCTGCTGTTTTTGGCCACTAACCTGGCGGTCGTGCTGATTGCCAGCATCACCCTGAGCCTTTTCGGCTTCAACGGGTTCATGGCGGCCAACGGGGTTGATCTCAACCTCAATCAGCTGCTGATTTTCTGTGCGGTCTTTGGTTTCGCCGGTTCCCTGTTCTCGCTGTTCATCTCCAAGTGGATGGCGAAGATGAGCACCAGCACCCAGATCATTACCCAGCCACGCACTCGTCACGAACAATGGCTACTGCAAACCGTCGAGCAATTGTCCCGCGAAGCCGGGATCAAGATGCCCGAAGTCGGGATTTTCCCAGCCTACGAAGCGAACGCCTTCGCCACCGGCTGGAACAAGAACGACGCACTGGTCGCGGTCAGCCAGGGTTTGCTCGAACGATTCTCGCCCGATGAAGTGAAAGCCGTACTGGCCCACGAAATCGGCCACGTGGCCAATGGCGACATGGTCACGCTGGCACTGATCCAGGGCGTGGTGAACACCTTCGTAATGTTCTTCGCACGGATTATCGGTAACTTCGTCGACAAGGTGATCTTCAAGAACGAAGAAGGTCAGGGCATCGCCTACTACGTGGCGACCATCTTCGCCGAACTGGTGCTGGGTATCCTCGCCAGCGCCATCGTCATGTGGTTCTCGCGCAAACGCGAGTTCCGCGCCGACGAAGCCGGTGCACAACTTGCCGGTACGGCTGCGATGATCGGCGCCCTGCAACGCTTGCGTGCGGAACAGGGGCTGCCCGTGCACATGCCGGACACCCTGAACGCTTTCGGCATCAACGGTGGCATCAAACAGGGCTTCGCCCGCATGTTCATGAGCCACCCGCCGCTGGAAGAGCGTATCGATGCGCTGGCTCGTCGCCGGGGCTAAGAGACTCCGTGGCAAACAAGAAGGCCCGCAGTGATGCGGGCCTTTTTTGGGTCTTCACGGATTACCGGGTGGACACCCGATACACCCGCTCCTCAAGCCGGGTAACCCCCGCCTCCAGAAATTTCCCGCTCTCGCTCAGCACATCCTGATCCTCCAGGATTTTTAGCGACCATGCCTGGCCAAACAATCGCTGCACTTCGTCATCCAGCACGGCAAACGGTGGGCCGTCCATTTGAGCCTGGTCATAATCGAGGGTGATCAAAAGCCCATGGCAATCCTTGGGCAGGATCCGCTTCAAATGCGTGGCATATTGCTCGCGCATTGATGGTGGTAGCGCAATCAATGCGGCCCGGTCATAAAGCGCAGAGCAATCAGCCACATCGCCGGCTGTCAGCTCGAAGAAGTCACCGCACCAAAGCTCGATGGAGCCTGCCCGATAAACCTTGAACGGCCCCTGCTCGCTCACCGCAGGGTCAAAGTGATGCTCGCTGAAAAAGTCCTCGATGGCTTTTTCCGATAGTTCGACGCCCAGAACCTCGTGCCCCTGATGAGCGAGCCACAACACATCCAGACTCTTCCCACACAAGGGCACCAGAACGCGACTGCCCTCTTCCAGGCCCAACGCTGGCCAGAACCGTTGAAGATAAGGATTCACTTGCGGCAAGTGAAAGCCGATCTGATTCGACGCCCACTTCTTGTGCCAAAACTCCGGCTGCATAAGTAACCCCAAAAATTCGATCAAAACACCCTAAAACTTATATTAGATTTAGATCAATGATCTGACTGAAGATGGTGCCATCTTAACTCTCCGGAGCTCGTTCATGTTCCCCAGCCTTTACATATCCCATGGTTCCCCGATGCTCGCCCTGGAACCCGGTGCCAGCGGGCCTGCCCTGGCTCGCCTGGCGGCCGAGTTGCCGAAACCCAAAGCCATCGTGATTGTTTCCGCGCACTGGGAAAGCAATGAACTGTTGGTCAGCGGTCATCCACGACCTGATACCTGGCATGATTTCGGCGGTTTCCCTAAAGCCTTGTTTGAAGTCGAGTACCCGGCACCCGGCGATCCACAGCTGGCAGCCGAGGTCGTCGAACTGTTGAAGGCCAGCAACCTTCCCGCCCGCATCGATTCCAACCGACCTTTCGATCATGGTGTTTGGGTTCCGCTGTCCTTGATGTATCCGCAGGCGGACATCCCGATTGTTCAGGTTTCACTGCCAACCCGTGGCGGCCCTGCCCTGCAGGCCCACGTCGGACAGGCGCTGAGCAGCCTGCGCCAGCACGGCGTACTGCTGATCGGCTCCGGCAGCATCACCCATAACCTGCGAGAACTGGATTGGCATGCCGGCCCTGAGAGCGTGGAGCCTTGGGCACAGGCGTTCCGGGACTGGATGGTCGAAAAGCTTGCGGCCAACGACGAGGCAGCCCTGAACGATTATCGCCAACGGGCACCCAATGCCGTGCGCAATCATCCCAGCGATGAACACCTGCTGCCGCTGTACTTTGCCCGCGCGGCCGGGGGGGATTTCAGCATCGCCCACCAAGGATTCACTATGGGTGCACTGGGCATGGACATCTATCGTTTCGGCTGACCGGTACACCAAGTCGCCCTGCCATCCGGACAAAAAAAATCCCCGAACCAGTCGGGGATTTTTTATGTGCGATCAATCAGCCCGAAAGCGGATCAATCTTCGCGGTAGCGACGCAGCTTCAACTGCTTACCGGCAACGCGAGTGTCCTTCAGCTTGGTCAGCAGACGCTCCAGACCATCTTCCGGCAGCTCAACGAGGCTGAAGCTGTCACGCACCTGGATGCGACCGATGGCTTCACGAGCCAGGCCACCTTCATTGAGGATGGCGCCCAGCAGGTTCTTGGCCGCGATGCCATCACGCGCGCCCAGCGCGGTACGGCAACGAGCACGACCTTCGGCCAGAGGCATTGGTGCGCGACGCTCGCGGTCACCACGCTCAGGACGATCACCGGAACGCTCTGGACGATCGCCACGCGGTGCGTTGTTCGGCACCAGTGGACGCTCCTTCTCGATAGCGGCCAGGTTCAGCGCTTGACCGTTGGTAGCCTTGCGCAGCAGGGCTGCGGCCAAGGCACGCGGGCTGCAACCGATATCGGCAGTCAGGCGATCCAGCAGTTCACCATGGGTCGATTCAGCTTCAGCCACCAGCGGCGACAGGCTGTTGGTCAGTTTCTTGATGCGCGCATCCAGAACGGCTTGAGCGTCCGGCAGGCGAACTTCGGCAACTTTCTGACCGGTTACACGCTCGATGACCTGCAGCATGCGGCGCTCACGTGGAGTCACCAGCAACAGCGCACGACCTTCGCGACCGGCACGGCCGGTACGGCCGATACGGTGAACGTAGGACTCTGGATCGTACGGCATGTCAACGTTGAACACGTGAGTGATGCGCGGAACGTCCAGGCCACGAGCAGCAACGTCGGTCGCCACAACGATGTCCAGACGGCCATCCTTGAGGGAGTCGATCACGCGCTCGCGCTGGTTCTGGGCAATGTCACCGTTCAGCGCAGCGGCTTTGTAGCCTTTGGCTTCCAGGGCACTGGCCAGGTCCAGGGTCGCTTGTTTGGTACGCACGAACATGATCAGCGCATCGAAATCTTCCACTTCCAGCAAGCTGAGAACGGCAGAAGTCTTCTGGTCAGCGTGAACCAACAGGTGAGCCTGTTCGATCGCGGTAACGGTCTGGGTCTTGGTCTGGATCTTCACGTGTTGCGGATCGCGCAGGTGGCGTTCGGCAATGGCACGGATCGATTGCGGCAAGGTGGCCGAGAACAATACGGTCTGACGGGTTGCAGGCAGAGCCTTGAAGATAACTTCCAGGTCGTCCATGAAGCCCAGCTTGAGCATTTCGTCGGCTTCGTCGAGAACCAGATGGTTCACGGTCGCCAGTACTTTTTCGTCACGACGCAGGTGGTCGCACAGACGGCCCGGAGTGGCGACAACGATCTGTGCGCCATTACGGATTGCTTTCAGCTGTGGGCCCATCGGCGCACCGCCGTAGACAGCCACAACAGTCACGCCCGGCATTTGCTTGGCGTAGGTTTCGAAAGCGGTTGCAACTTGTAGCGCCAACTCACGAGTTGGGGCCAGGATCAGGGCTTGCGGCTCGCGCTTTGCAGGATCGATGCGATGCAGGATCGGCAGGGCGAACGCGGCGGTTTTACCCGTACCGGTTTGCGCCTGACCAATCATGTCGTGACCGGCCATGATGATCGGGATCGATTGCTGCTGAATAGCCGATGGCTCTTCGTAGCCAGTCGCGGTGACGGCTGCAAGAATATTCGGATTAAGATTAAAAGCGGCGAAGCCGCCGGTTTCCTGGGTCATGGGTCTGCCTCTAAGTGCATCCGCAAAGACCCATGCTCCAAAGCTGCGCGTGCCGTGTTGAGACTCAAGAGTCGCCCTGGCAGCTTTGTCGGCGGGGATTTGCGAAAACGAATGAATGAAAAGAATCGTCAAGGAAGAGTCCGCGATGCGGACGTGCAGCCGAAGCTGACTTCGGGGAATTGCTCTACCTAAACGCGGCCCGGCTAAAGGCCGGCGCGCACTATACCGGAATTTGCTGAAAAAGGGAGCTTTTTTTATCGAAAAACTCCTGTGCACGGCGTTCTGTCACAGGCTTTGCGGATAATCAGGCGAGCGTCTATTTTTCAAAGGCCCGGCCATGCGGGCGCTGGCGCTAAAACGGTTCATCTTGAACAGGCAGACCGTCGGTCTGACTCCCCTTCCCGCCCGAGGAAATGCACCATGAAAGAGCTCAACACCAGCCGCGTGAGCCGTGAAAAGCGTGGTCATGTCCTGATGATCGGCCTGGATCGGGTCGCCAAACGCAACGCCTTCGATCTCGACTTGCTCAACGAATTGAGCCTGGCGTACGGCGAGTTCGAGGCTGACACCGAAGCGCGGGTGGCGGTGGTCTTCGGTCATGGCGAGCATTTCACCGCCGGACTGGACCTGGTCAATGCCAGCGCCACGTTGACCGAAGGCTGGCAGGCACCGCCCGGCGGCTGTGATCCGTGGGGCGTGTTCGCCGGTCCGAGGGTCAACAAACCGGTGATTGTCGCCGCTCAGGGCTACTGCCTGACGATTGGCATCGAGTTGATGCTGGCCGCCGATATCAACCTGTGCGCCAGCAACACCCGTTTTGCGCAAATGGAAGTGCAACGCGGCATTTTCCCCTTTGGAGGCGCCACCCTGCGCCTGCATCAAGTCGCCGGCTGGGGGAACGCGATGCGCTGGATGCTGACCGGGGATGAGTTCGATGCCCATGATGCCTTGCACCTGGGGCTGGTGCAGGAAGTCATGGCCAGCGAGGATTTGCTGCCACGGGCAATCGAGCTGGCCGAGCGAATTGCCCGGCAGGCGCCACTCGGGGTTCAGGCGACATTGATGTCGGCCCGGCAGGCGCGTTATGAAGGGGAAACGGTGGCCGCGCAAGGGTTGCCGGCGCTGGTGAAGAAGCTGATGAGCAGCGAGGATGCCCGGGAGGGTGTTTTGTCGTTGGTGGAGCGGCGTCCCGGAGTCTTCAAAGGCATGTGAAATGTGTGTTGGCCTCCATGACCTCATCGCGAGCAAGCTCGCGATGAGGTCCGCACAGACAACAATCAGCTCGCCGGACGAATTGCCTTGATCAACGGCTGCAACGAATACCCCAACCGCGGCGCCAGCCCTTCGGCCCGCGCGATCAGGCCGTCCATGTCCAGTTGCTGATCCAGCTCCGAAGGCACGATCAGGATCACATTGCCTTCTTTCACCGGCAATTCCCAGTAATGCCGATGGTAGAGCCCGCGCAGCAACGCGGCACCCAATGGTTTGCCATCATCGGTAGCCCATTGATTGATCACCAGCCAGCCGCCCGGATTCAGGCGTTTCTGGCAGTTTTCCAGGAAAGTCCAGGCCAGGTGTCCGACTCCGGGACCGACATCGGTATACAAGTCGACAAAAATCAGGTCCGCCGGCTCCGCAGTGTCGAGCAACTCCAGCGCATCCCCCACGCGGATGTACAGGCGCGGATCGTCATCGAGCCCGAGGTATTCGATGGCCAGGCGCGGCACGTCAGGGCGCAACTCGATGGCTTCGACGTCCTCTAGCGGCAGGAACTTGAGGCACGCCTGGGTCAGCGTCCCGGCACCGAGGCCCAGAAACAATGCACTTTCCGGCTGCTCGTGGCACAGCGCACCGATCAGCATGGCCCGGGTGTAGTCATATTCGAGCCAGCTCGGATCGGCCGTGAAGACGCAGCTTTGTTCGATGGCATCACCGAATTCGAGAAAGCGGTAATCGGCCACTTCCAGCACGCGAATCACGCCAAATTCGTCCTGCACCTCGGCGAGCAGATGCTCGACGCGCTCCTCAGTCATTTCGTCTCCTGATCGTCACCGGGCCCGGCAACGCAATAACACCGCCAACAGGGTGGGGCAAAGGCGCGATTGTCCGCGAAGCGACGGGAACAGGTCACGCACTAATTGCTGATAACATGGCTGTCCGAGCGTAAAACATTAGAGACTGCGATGAGCCAACCCTGGAGCCCTGACAGCTGGCGCGCCCTGCCGATCCAGCAACAACCCCTATACCCCGACGCGGCGCATTTGCTGCAAGTCGAGCAAACCCTGTCCAGCTATCCGCCGCTGGTGTTTGCCGGTGAAGCCCGGGAGTTGCGCCGTCAGTTTGCCGAAGTGACCCAGGGCCGGGCGTTTCTGTTGCAGGGCGGCGACTGCGCCGAAAGCTTCGCCGAGTTCTCCGCCGCGAAAATCCGCGACACCTTCAAGGTGCTGCTGCAAATGGCGATTGTCATGACCTTTGCCGCCGGCTGCCCGGTGGTCAAGGTCGGGCGCATGGCCGGGCAATTCGCCAAGCCGCGCTCGGCCAACGACGAAACCATCGACGGCGTGACCCTGCCCGCCTACCGTGGCGACATCGTCAACGGCATCGGCTTCGATGAAAAAAGCCGCGTACCGGACCCGGAGCGCCTGCTGCAGTCCTACCACCAGTCCACCGCCACCCTGAACCTGCTGCGCGCCTTTGCCCAGGGCGGCTTTGCCGATCTGCATCAGGTACACAAGTGGAACCTGGACTTCATCGCCAACTCGGCCCTGGCGGAAAAATACAGCCACCTGGCCGACCGCATCGATGAAACCCTGGCCTTCATGCGCGCCTGCGGCATGGACAGTTCGCCGCAACTGCGCGAGACCAGTTTTTTCACCGCCCACGAAGCGCTACTGCTGAACTACGAAGAAGCCTTCGTGCGTCGCGACAGCCTGACCAACGACTACTACGACTGCTCGGCGCACATGCTGTGGATCGGCGACCGCACCCGTCAGCTCGACGGTGCCCATGTCGAGTTCCTGCGCGGGGTGAACAACCCGATCGGGGTCAAGGTCGGTCCGAGCATGAACCCTGAAGACCTGATTCGCCTGATCGATGTGCTCAACCCGGACAACGATCCAGGCCGCCTGAACCTGATTGCGCGCATGGGCGCGAACAAGGTCGGCGATCACTTGCCGCAGCTCATCCGCGCCGTACAGCGTGAAGGCAAGCAAGTGCTGTGGAGTTGCGACCCGATGCACGGCAACACCATCAAGGCCAGCAGCGGCTACAAGACCCGTGACTTCGCGCAGATTCTTGGCGAAGTGAAGCAGTTCTTCCAGGTGCACGAAGCCGAGGGCAGCTACGCCGGCGGCATCCACATCGAGATGACCGGGCAGAACGTCACCGAATGCATCGGCGGTGCGCGGCCGATTACCGAAGACGGCTTGTCGGATCGTTACCACACCCATTGCGACCCGCGGATGAATGCCGATCAGTCGCTGGAGTTGGCGTTTTTGATAGCAGAGACTTTGAAGCAGGTTCGGCGCTAACTCGCATCGCCCCCATCGCTGGCAAGCCAGCTCCCACAGGATTTACGTCGTTGGGCAATAATGTGCACGACGCAACCTCTGTGGGAGCTGGCTTGCCAGCGATGCCCTCAGATCAAACCCCGCAAATGCTGGCCAAGGCCACCCGCAACCTGTCCGCACTCGCCCGCGGACAATTCAACTGAACCTGCGCCAGCCCCAACCATTGCGCCATCTGTCGCAGATTGGCCGCCAACGCCAGCATCCCTTCGTCATCCAGACCCGGTTCTTCCTCATGCACCGCGTGCACCGCCAGTCGACCGACCGCCCGTTCGGCGCGCAGATCAACCCGCGCGGCAATCCGTTCGTTGTGCAGGAACGGCAGGACGTAATAGCCGTAAATTCGCTTGTCCTGCGGCGTATAGATCTCCAGCCGATAGCGAAAGTCGAACAGGCGTTCGGTACGACTGCGTTCCCAGATCAGTGAATCGAAAGGTGAAAGCAAGGCACTGGCCTCGACCTTGCGCGGTACCTTGGGCTCAGGCAGGCAATAGGCCAGTTGGCGCCAGCCCTGGACTTCGCAGGTGAGCAACTCACCGGCCTCAACCAACTCCGCCAGACGTGGACGGCTATCAGCGGGATTCAGGCGAAAGTAGTCGCGCAGATCCTTTTCCGTGCCGACGCCCAATGCTGTCATGGCATGCAACAGCAATCCGCGCTGGGCTTGCGCCTCATCAACCCGTGGCTGCGAAAGAATCGCCGAGGGAATCACCCGCTCCGGCAAATCATAGAGCCGTTCAAACCCACGCCGGCCGGCCACGGTCACTTCACCGGTGGCGAACAACCATTCCAATGCATGCTTTTCCGCACTCCAGTCCCACCACGGCCCCGCCCGCTCCTGGCGGGTCGACAGACTTCCGGCCCCCAGCGCGCCCTGCGCCTCGACAGAGGCCAGAACCCGACGGATGACGTCCTGCTGCTCACGACCAAAACGCGCCAGTTGTTGATAAATGTCTTCGCCACGACTCGCTCGCTGCATGCGCCAGCGCAGCAACGGGTACATCGACAGGGGCAGTAAAGAGGCCTCGTGGCCCCAGTATTCGAACAATGTTCGACGCCGGCCCTGACTCCAGGCAGCCTGGTCGAGCACGTCGCAAGTGTAGTTTCCAAGGCGGGAAAACAGCGGAAGGTAGTGCGAACGCACCAAGGCATTGACTGAGTCGATCTGCAGAACGCCCAGTCGCTCGATCAGGCGGTTGAGCTGAAGCGGCTTGATCGTCGCTGGCGGCTGACGCCCGTTGAACCCTTGGGCAGCCAGCGCCAGACGCCGAGCCTGTTTGAGGGTAAAGGACAACGTTGCGGGCATGAGCATCTCCTTGTCTGCTCGCAACCTACCTCACCGGTAAGTGGTTTGTGTAGCGTGGCACTCATCATTTATGCATCGGGTCTTTCCAGAATGGCTGGACCGACTCGAATTCGACATCCGCACGACTCATGCCGATATCTTTCAGCGCTTCATCGCTCAGACTCGCCAGCAGTTCGCGCTCCTTGTGCAGCTCGTACCAGCGACTGAATTTGTGCAGCAGATCGGATACCAGGTGGATCGAGTGCTTTTCTACCGCTGGGTATTCATGTTGACCTTTCATCTTGTTGCCCTCCGTTTTGGATAGCTCCAGTCTCGCGCCAGGACTAAGATCAATCCAACGAATGTTTCTGATGTCACATATCTCGGAGATTGATGAATGTCCGCCTACCCGAGCATCGACACCGAAGTGCTGCGCACCTTCGTCGCCATCGCCGACCAAGGCGGCTTTACCCGCGCCGGAGAGTTGGTCAACCGCACCCAGTCGGCCGTGAGCATGCAGATGAAGCGGCTGGAAGAAGATGTATTGCAGCGCCAGCTGTTCCAGCGCGACGGCCGGCAGGTTCGGCTGACGGCGGAAGGCCAGGTATTGCTCGGGTACGCCCGGCGCATCCTCAAGCTGCACAGCGAAGTCTTCAACACCTTGCGCGAACCGCACATGGTCGGCACGGTACGGATCGGCACACCGGACGATTACGTGATGCGTTTTCTGCCGGGGATACTGCGCCGGTTTGCCCAGTCCTATCCGCTGATCCAGATCGAAGTGCACTGCGAGTCGTCCAAACAATTGCTGATGCGCCAGGACCTCGACCTGTCCATCGTGACTCGCGAACCGGGCAGCGAGATCGGTCAGCTACTGCGCAAGGAACGCTTGGTCTGGGCCGAGGCGCAATGCTACAGCGCCCACGAGCAGACGCCGCTGCCACTGGCGATGTTCAACAGTGATTGCTTCTGCCGCCTGTGGGCCTGTAACGCCCTCGATGTCATGGGCCGCGATTATCGCGTGGCGTACAACAGCGACAGCCTGTCGGCGATCATGGCAGTGGTCAGCGCCGGTCTGGCCGTGACCGCGCAACTGGAAAGCCTGATCACCGCAGACATGCGCATCCTCGGTGAGGCCGAAGACCTGCCGAGCCTGCCCGAGGCCAGCATCATGCTGGTGCGCAACCTGCACAACCCGTCCCCGATAACCGAATGCCTGGCCGACCACATCGTCGAAGGCTTCAAACCTTAAAGGCGAGCATCACCGCGCAGCACACCAGGAAGCCGCAGAACAATCCGCGCAGCAACCGCTCGGGCATGGCGTGGGCGACCCTCACCCCCCAACTGATGCTCATCAGGCCACCGAGCGCCAGTGGCACGCCAATCATCCAGTGCACCTGATGGTGTACGGCATAGGTGACCAGCGTGACGCCGGTGCTTGGCAATGCCAGCGCCAGCGACAAGCCCTGCGCCACCACTTGCGTGGTACCGAACAGACTGGTCAATACCGGCGTAGCCACGACCGCCCCGCCTACACCAAACAACCCGCCCATGGTTCCGGACGCCGCGCCGAGCACACCCAGCCACGGCCACGAATAATTCATCTGCGCCGAGGCCGGTGCGCTGGCGGTGAACATGCGCACCAGGTTGTAGGCCGACAGAGCGACCAGAAACGCGACAAAGCCAATCCGCATGATCTGCGCATCAATGCCCACGGCCCAAATCGAACCGATCCAGGCGAAACAGAACCCCATCGAAGCCAACGGCAACGCGTGGCGCAACTCGATGCGGTTGCGTTGGTGATAACGCCACAGTGCCAGCATCACATTCGGCACGACCATCACCAACGCCGTCCCTTGGGCAATCTGCTGATCGAGACCGCACAACACGCCCAGCAAGGGAATGGCAATCAAGCCTCCGCCGATGCCGAAAATCCCGCCAAGGGTTCCCAGGGCTGCGCCGAAGACCAGATACATCAGAAACTCAATCACAGCCGTTTTTCCCTTTGGGTGAGGCGATTCATCCTACGCAGTTGGTTCTGGCTCGGAAACGCACAGCAACGCACAATGGCTATGCCAATTTCGCACAAGCATTGACCACACATGAATCCGAATCAATTGACTGATCAACTGGGCCTGTTTCTGGACGTGCTGGAAACCGGGAGCTTTTCTGCGGCGTCCCGCCGTCATCCGCTGACGCCTTCGGCGGTGGCCCGGCGCATCGATAGCCTGGAAAGCGCCGTAGGCAGTCAGTTATTCATACGCAGCACCCACGCGGTGCGCGCCACGCCGGCGGGGCTGGCCTTTGCAGAACGCGCACGGCGGATCGTCGCAGAGTTACGCCTGGCCAGGGCGGAAGCCGTATCCCTCAGCAGCGCGCCGGAAGGTTTGATTCGGGTCGATGCGCCGGCCGCGTTCGGTCGCCGGCATCTGGCCCCGGTGATCGCCGATTTCTTGATGCTTTATCCCGGCCTCGATGTGCAATTGCACCTGATTGACAGTTTTGTCGACATGCAAGGTTTGAATCTGGGCAAGGTCGATCTGGTACTGCGTGCCGGGCAGATGGCCGACACCCGGCTGGTGGCCACGCCGCTGGCGAGCATGATGCGCATCGCCTGCGCCAGTCCCGACTATTTGCAGCGCCGGGGCGTACCCACCGATCCGGCTCAGTTGATTGATCATGACGGCCTCGATTGGGATGGCCTGGCTCCCCCCTTCGCTTGGCGATTCGAGCGAGACGGCCAAATGCAATTGCACCGCCCTTCCCGGGTGCGCATGAGCGCCAACAATGCCGAGGCGCTGGTCTGCGGTGCATTGGCCGGATTGGGTATTGCGCATTTGCCGACCTGGCTGGCCAGTGAATACCTGCTGCGTGGCGAACTGTTGCCCTTGTTCTGTGAGAGCGGCCTGCCGAAACCCGAGAGCTCCGGGATCTATGCCTTGCGCCTGGAACAGCAACCCAATTCCCGCAGCCGCTTGCTGCTGGAATACCTGAAAAGCCGTTTCAGCCCGATACCGCCGTGGGACCTGGTGCTGCAAACCCACCTGGGCCGCCACTAGTCGAGAATTGTCTGGCGCATTAAAGATTCGCCCGCTAGATTCTGAAGATCACTGATCAAGGCTTTGACATGACCACCGAGCGCGACACCCCGGACACCTGCGACGACCTGCTGCTGGACAATCAGGCCTGCTTCGCCCTGCACTCCACTTCACTGATGATGACCAAGGTCTACAAACCTTTGCTCCAGGCGTTGGGCCTGACCTATCCGCAGTACCTGGCGATGTTGGTGCTGTGGGAACAGGACGGTTTGACCGTAGGCGAAATCAGCGCACGCTTGCTGACCGATCCTGGCTCGCTCACGCCGCTGCTCAAACGCCTGGAGACCGAAGGCCTGCTCAGTCGCACCCGCAGCCGTGAAGATGAGCGCGTGGTGATCGTGGAACTCACCGCCAAGGGCCGCGCCTTGCGCGACCAGGCCCGTGACATCCCCCAATGCATCCTCGGTGCGAGCGGCATGACGCTGGAGCGACTGCAGACACTGCAAGCGGAGCTGCAAGCGCTGCGTCATCACCTGCAGGAAAGCCTGATTTGAATCCGCATCACCCGTTTGTGTAAACCTGAATCCTTTGGGAGCGGGGCTTGCCCGCGATTGCGGTATGTCAGAGCCATTGATGTCGACTGACAGGACGCTATCGCGGGCAAGCCCCGCTCCCACAAGAATCGCCTGCGTATTTGAAATCCCGGCCGCATAAATTTTTTTGCGACCCGCCTTTCCCCCTCCCGCGCCTCTAAATCAAGCCTTCCAGCCAATTCGGTCGCATCGACGCGATCCCTGGATAGACTTTTCTTAAAAACTTATATTGCGCGCTAAATATTTGCGCGATACATTCATTTCGCACTTACTTAGCGCGCAAATATTTAGCGCAAACAACCCAACCCGAACGAGGCTTTCACCATGCAAACTCTCTACACCGCAATCGCAACTTCCACTGGTGGCCGTGATGGTCGTGCGGTTTCCAGTGACAACATCCTCGACGTCAAACTCGCCACCCCGAAAGAACTCGGCGGTGCGGGCGGCGCAGCAACTAACCCTGAGCAATTGTTCGCAGCCGGCTACTCCGCCTGCTTCATCGGCGCTCTGAAATTCGTCGCCAGCCAGACCAAACGCAGCATCCCGAACGACGCATCGATCACCGCCCACGTCGGTATCGGTCAGATCCCTGGCGGCTTCGGTCTGGACATCGACTTGCATATCAGCCTGCCGGGCCTTGAACAGGCCGACGCGCAATCCCTGGTCGACGCGGCCCACCAGGTCTGCCCGTACTCCAACGCCACCCGCGGCAACGTCGATGTGCGCCTGCACGTCACCGTCTAACCGCTGATTGCCCAGGCCCGAACAGGAAATGAACATGAACACTTTCAGCAAAGTCTTGACCGGTACCCTCCTCGCCCTGTCCATCCAGAGCGCATTTGCCGGCGACGTTGAACACAACACCCAGGCATTCCTCGATGTGCTCAATGCCGGCACCGGCAAACCGATGGAGCAAATGACACCTGCCCAAGCGCGCGCCGTATTGGTAGGAGCGCAGGCCGGGGTGAAGCTGACGCTGCCAAAAGCCGATGTCAGCCAGAAGACGATTCAGGTCGACGGCCAGCCGCTGAACCTGACCATTGTCCGGCCGGCCGGGGTCAAGGGTGAGCTGCCGGTGTTCATGTTCTTCCACGGTGGTGGCTGGGTACTGGGCGACTTCCCGACCCACGAACGACTGGTGCGTGACCTGGTTGTCGGTTCGGGTGCAGCGGCGGTTTTCGTCAACTACACACCGTCGCCGGAAGCGCACTACCCGGTGGCGATCAACCAGGCCTACGCCGCAACCCAGTGGGTGGCCGAGCACGGCAAAGAGATCCATGTCGACGGCAAACGCCTGGCCGTGGCCGGCAATAGCGTCGGTGGCAACATGGCGGCCGTGGTTGCACTGATGGCCAAAGACAAGGGCACACCGGCGATCAGGTTCCAGGTGTTGCTGTGGCCGGTGACCGACGCCAACTTCGAGACGGGTTCGTACAACCAGTTCGCCGAGGGGCACTTCCTCAGCAAAAACATGATGAAGTGGTTCTGGGACAACTACACCACCGACGCCAATCAACGTAACGAGATCTACGCCTCGCCGCTGCGGGCCACCACTGCGCAACTCAAGGGCCTGCCACCGGCGCTGGTGCAAACGGCGGGTGCCGACGTCCTGCGCGATGAAGGTGAAGCCTACGCCCGCAAACTTGATGAAGCCGGCGTGCCGGTGACCTCGGTTCGTTACAACGGCATGATCCACGACTACGGCTTGCTTAACGTGGTCAGTCAGGTGCCAGCGGTGCGTTCGGCGATGTTGCAGGCTTCGCAAGAACTCAAAGAGCACCTGAAATAAAAAATTGAGCCTCAAACCGCAAACACAAAAAAGCCCGACTCAATGGTCTAATGCTGTTCACTTAAGCATTTGAGTCCAAACCGGGCTTCATCGAAAATCCGATGCCAGACCTCTGGCATCGGATTTTTTATGTCTGTTCAACAGGACCTGCTCGACCTCGGCGACCTTTTCAACTTCTGCGACCTGAGCACTTTTACTCAAAACATTCCCCTTGAATGGGTAGCGTCTGCACTGGATTTGTCGAGTCAGGCGACCATTCGCCGGCGTCGTCTGCCCGCTGATCAAGTGCTTTGGTTGGTCTTGGGGATGGCGCTATTTCGAGATGAGCCCGTTCACGAAGTGGCCAGACGCCTGAATATCTGCGCCCAAGGTCTGGCTTCTGACCACTTGTTGGCCCGCAGCGGTGTGACCGAGGCGCGAAAGCGGCTCGGTGCCGATCCTGTTGAGTGGCTGTTTCGCAAGACCGGTACTCAATGGGGGGCAGAGCGCTACGACGATGATGCCTGGCACGACCTGCAGGTATTCGCGGTGGACGGTGCACTTTTACGCACCCCGGATACGCCCGAGCTTCGGGACCACTTCGGGTCGGGAAATACTCCGAGTGAGCGCCAGACACCATTTCCCATGCTGCGCCTGGTGGCGCTGATGAATGTGCGTTCGCATGTGATCCTGGATGCGCAATTGAGCCCTTACCGACGCAGTGAAATGCGCTTGGCCGACGAGTTTTTGCAGCAGATTCCCGACCACTCGGTGACGCTGTTCGACAAAGGGTTCTGGGGCGCCGAGCTGCTGTCGAGTCTGAGCAGCGCGGGTAGCAACCGTCACTGGTTGATCCCGGCAAAAAAAGGACTGGTCTGCGAAGAAGTGAGCCGCTACAGCCAGCATGATCGTTTGGTGCGCATGAAAGTCTCGCCGCAGGCCAGAAAGCGAAATCCGGCCCTTCCATCGCACTGGGAGGTACGTGAAGTCAGCTATGAAATTCAAGGCAAGGTGAAGACCGTCATGACGTCCTTGCCGGTTGACACCTACAACGCCAAAGCCGTGGCCAAGCTTTATCAGGAACGCTGGGAGATCGAGCTGGGCTTCAGAGACATCAAGAGTTCGATGCAACAGAACGCCATGACCTTGCGCAGCAAAAAAGTCGAGCTGATTTATCAGGAGGTGTGGGGACTTTTGCTGGCTTACAACGTAATTCGTCGGGAAGCCAGTCAGGCAGCGGTGGCGTTTGGCCGAGCGCCCTCGGACATCCGTTTCAAACCGGCTTGTCAGTACATCGCGGTGCAATTGATTGTGATGGCAGCGGCCAACCCGATTTCAGCCACAGGGAGACGCTTGGCAGAGTTAAGGGCAGGTATTGGAGGATTGTTTCTGGATCACCGTCCAAGGCCTTCGAGGCCAAGGACGGTGAAGATCTCAAAAACCCGATTTCCAGTAGACCGTAAGGCTGCTCCACTTAAGTGAACAGCATTAGACTCAATGGTCGGGCTTTTTCATTCCTGAAGCTGTGCTTATTTGGCACGGCCTTTGTAGGAACCGCCTTCGCGGGTATCGATCTCGATCATGTCGCCGATTTCGATGAAGTCAGCAACCGACAGTTCGGTACCGTTCTTCAGTTTGGCAGGCTTCATCACCTTGCCGGAAGTGTCACCGCGAGCGGAACCTTCGGTGTAGTCAACCTGACGCACGATGGTGGTCGGCAGCTCTACGGAAACCAGACGGCCTTCGAAGAACACGGCTTCGCAAACGTCAGTCATGCCTTCTTCGATGAACGGCAGTACGCTTTCGATGTCTTCAGCGTTCAGCTCGTACATGGTGTAGTCGGTGGTGTCCATGAACGTGTAGGAGTCGCCGCTGATGAAGGACAGGGTCGCTTCTTTGCGGTCGAGGATCACGTCGTCCAGCTTGTCGTCGGCGCTGTAAACGGTTTCGGTCTTGTAACCGGTCAGCAGGTTTTTCAGCTTGGTCTTCATGATCGCGCTGTTACGACCCGACTTGGTGAATTCAGCTTTCTGAACCAGCCAAGGATCGTTGTCGATACGGATCACGGTACCGGGTTTGAGTTCTTTACCAGTTTTCATTGCGAATATCCGAATTTGGATGGGATTTACAAAAATCTAGGCCGCGTATCATATCCAATTTACATAAAACTGTACCAGCGCCGTGGCAAGATCAGCCTGCAAGGCTTGTTCCAGACACCACGCTTGGGCGTGCTTTTCCAGCTCTGGCCAGTGTTTGCGGGTCGATTGCCAGTGGTCGGCCATTATTTCACCGGCATTCCACGCCCGCCAGAGACCGCTGATCGCCTCGCCAGCCGGCCCGGAAAGGCCCTTCACATAGAGCGCGAGGAAGGCTTCCAGCTTGTCCAGATGGACATCTTCGTCCTGCTGATAGATGTGCCAGAGCATTGGTCGACCCGCCCACTGCGCGCGGACAAACGAGTCCTCACCGCGCACGGCATTGAAATCGCAGCTCCACAGCAACAAGTCGTATTGGTCCTGTCGGACGAACGGCAGCACTTGCACGGTCAAGGCGTCGCGCACATGCACGGCACCCGCCGCCAGCCCTTGCACACCGAGCCAACGCTCGACATCGCCAAGAATCCGCCCTTCCGGCACCAACAGATGCGTGGGCGTCACGTCGCCAGCCATCGCGTCGAGCCAACTGGCCAGGCCGGTATTTTCGTAGGCGAACAGCGAGATCAGTTGCGCGCCGGGTGCGCGATCGATCCCCAGCCCTTGAAGGAAAAGTCGCTGCGCTGCCGGACTCTGTTGAAATTGCTCACGCCGTTCAAGAAGATCGCTTTCACGCAGCAAGCCACCGGTGCCCTTGTGGAACCCGGGGAAGAAAAAGAACTTCTGCACCTGCTTGTACTTCACCGACGGCAAGCCATGACAGCCGACGATCCAGTCCTCGGCGCTCAAATAATCGAGGTTCATCCACAGCGGCGTTTTTTCCCGTTCGACCATCGCCTCCATGTAAGCACCCGGCAACTGGCAGGCGAACGCGGCGATCACCACATCGGCGGCTTCAGTGGGCTGCCAGTCGGCCACCCACTGCCGCACCTCAACACCTTGCTGCCATTGCTGCAACGCGTGGATGTCGATGTCCGGGCAGAGGCGCTCGAAGGCGCGCAGATCATCGACCCACAACCGCACCGCCTGCGAATGCTCGGCAACCAGTTGCCGGGCCAGACGCCAGGTCACGCCGATGTCGCCGAAGTTGTCGACGACGGTACAAAAAATATCCCAGCGGGTTTTCATTTCAGGCATTCCAGGCTCCCGTTGGCAAAAGCCCCGATTGTCCGCATAAATTACCCCGCGCAGAAGGGCCGACGGCGATTAATCTTCGTGCGACAATCGCCACTCGCCCGCGACCACCGCCAGGAGGCAGCCATGCCCTACCGTCCCAACCCGCGCCGCCCATTGCCGATTCAGCTCAACACCTTGCAATTGAGCGGCAGCATCGCCCTCGGTTTGTGGCTGGGGTTCATTGCCATTGCGCTGACTTGCTGGCTCGCTTCTCGCTTTTTGTTCAGCGAGCAATTGGCGCCCGTGGCCCAGGCCGTGCAGCAGCTGGCCAATCCGCCTGCTGCGGCACAACCGGTACCGGATATTCCTCCACAGAGCCCGCTGTTCGAGCAATACGAAGAGAACCTGCGCAAGAACGAGCAAGCACAACGGCTCGATCAGGCTCGCAGCAGCAGTCGCAATCTGTCGAATCCCAAGTGCCAGTTCTGGCTGCAACAGGACCACACCGCACCGAGCGAAAAAAGTCGCGCCAACGTTTTGCAATTCTGCGATTGACCATGAACAAACAAACTGTCCACCAACTGATTCTCGACAAGTTGCGCATTGATCTCGACATCGCGGAACGCGCCGCGCAGACCGCATACGAAACCGCGACCCATGAAGAAAACATCGCCGAGAACAAGTACGACACGCTGGGACTGGAGGCGTCCTATCTGGCCGCCGGCCAGGCCAAACGGGTCGAGGAGATCAGGCAGTCACTGGCACTTTGCCAGAACCTGATACTGCGTTCTTATGATGAGCAGCGCGGGATCGAGGTCGGCGCACTGCTCGGCCTTGAAGACGAAAAGGGTCGCGAGCAATGGCTGTTTCTGGCACCTGATGCGGCAGGCCTGAAGGTCGATCTGGTGGGGCAACTGATCACGGTCATCACCCCGCGCTCACCGCTGGGCAAAAGCCTGCTGGGCAAGTTCGAGGGCGATGAAGTGGAGATTCTGGTGGCGGGTACTCGGCAACAGTTTGCTGTCACCGAAGTGGTCTAGCGGCGCCCACTGATCAATGGACCGGCAGTTCGACGCCGTCGAACAGCTCTTCCAGCTCCTGCTTGTTGTGGCACTGGATGGCCTTGGCCATGACTTCGCGAGTCAGGTGCGGAGCGAACTTCTCGATGAAGTCGCACATGAAGCCACGCAGGAAAGTGCCGCGACGGAACCCGATTTTGGTGATGCTGGATTCGAACAGCTCGCTGGCGTCGAGGACCACCAGGTCGTTGTCGAGTTTGGTGTCGACCGCCATTTTCGCCACGATGCCCACGCCCAGTCCCAGGCGAACATAGGTCTTGATCACGTCGGCGTCGGCCGCGGTGAACACCACTTTCGGCGTCAGGCCACGATGACTGAAGGCTTCGTCGAGCTTCGAACGGCCGGTGAAACCAAACACGTAAGTCACGATCGGGTATTCGGCCAGGGCTTCGAGGGTCAGCTTCGACAGCTTGGTCAGCGGGTGTCCCTGAGGCACGACCACGCAGCGGTTCCAGCGATAGCACGGCATCATTACCAGATCGCCAAACAGTTCCAGCGCTTCGGTGGCAATGGCGAAATCCACGGTTCCGTCAGCGGCCATTTCGGCGATCTGCATCGGCGAACCCTGGTGCATGTGCAGGGCCACGTCCGGGTATTGCTTGATGAAATTGCTGATCACCGGCGGCAATGCATAACGCGCCTGGGTGTGGGTGGTGGCGATCGACAGGGTGCCTTTCTTCTCGTTGGAGAATTCCTGGGCGATCTGCTTGATGCTTTCGACCTTGCGCAGAATCTCGCCAGCCGTGGTAATGATGCGCTCGCCAGCCGGGGTCACGCGGGTCAGGTGCTTGCCGCTGCGGGCGAAGACCTCGACGCCCAATTCGTCTTCCAACAGTCGGATCTGTTTACTGATGCCCGGTTGCGAGGTGTACAGGCTTTGGGCGGTAGCGGAAACGTTGAGGTCGTGGTGCGCCACTTCCCAGATGTAGCGCAATTGTTGAAGCTTCATATGAATCCCTCAAAGCAGATAGACGCCACGGGCATCAGCGACGTTATATAACTATATTAATGGTTTGAAGAATAAATCTAGAACTTTTTATCAAACTGGCACTATTGGTGCTCTAGCGATCCCCCTGGCGACGGCGCTCCACCAGCGGCACCAGATAGACCGGTACGCGGGACAGTTGCAGGACGCGCGCCGCGGTCCGACCCAGCGGCGTTTCCGCGCCAGCCCCATGGCTGTGGCTACCCAGGATCAACAAATCCACCGAGAGTTTCTGCGCCTGGTCGAGAATCACCTGCGACGGATCACCCTGCAGCACCCGCACAGCACGAATCAGCTCCAGATCCTGTGCGCCCTCCCCCCCCAATTCTTCACGAAAACTGTCGAGCACCCGCTGCTCGATATTGGCAATGACCGTGTTCAGGCCCTGACTGTGAAATTCGTTCAACGCTTGCTCATCAAGGTAACTCTGAAGCACCGACTCAGCGAACAGCCCCATGGGTTCAACCGCGTGCACCACGTAGAGATCGGCATTGAAGGTCCGTGCCAATGCCAAGGCATGCTGCATCACTAGCGGTGCGTACAGGCCGAGGTCAGTGGCATACAGCATCGAATGAATCATATGACCTCCTCGAGTGCCAACATGGCGCAGACTTGAATCAGCTTAGCAGTGCCTTGGCGAGTACGACGCCCCGCGCAACACGTTGATCGGCGGGCTTAAACCTTTTGTTCGTTGCTTATGCCATGGGGGACATGACCGGTGGCGACGACTTCGCGGGCCAGTTCGCAATGACCGGCCTGATCGTCGAAAAACACGTCGGCGGCGAAGGCCTCGAGAAAGGCCGATTTGGTCAGGCCGCCGAGAAACAGCGATTCGTCCAGGCGAATGTCCCATTCGCGCAAGGTGCGGATCACCCGCTCATGGGCCGGCGCCGACCGCGCCGTCACCAGGGCCGTGCGGATAGGACAGGCATCGTCCGGGAACTCGCGCTGCAACAGATTGAGGGCGGCGAGGAAGCCTTTGAACGGCCCACCGCGCAACGGCTCGCGGGCCGCCTCGCGTTCGCTGGCCTGGAATGCTTCCAGACCACCGGCCTGATAGACGCGCTCCGACTCGTCGGAAAACAGCACCGCATCGCCGTCAAAGGCGATGCGCAATTCATCGCTGGCTGCTCGGCTGGCGCCTCCCGACAGAATGGTCGCCGCGGCGAAGCCGGCGTCCAGCGCATTGCGCACGTCTTCGGCATGGGTCGACAAAAATAAATCGCAACCAAACGCCTTGAGGTACGGATAGGGACTACGCCCCCCGACAAACGCTGCGCGGGAAATCGCCAGTCCATAGTGATGGATCGAGTTGAACACCCGCAGCCCGGTGTCGGCACTGTTGCGCGACACCAGGATCACCTCGACCCGGGCACGGCCGAGGCTGGCATTGAGATTGAGGAGTTTTTGCACCAGCGGGAAGGCATCGCCGGGTTCGAGGATCTCGTCCTCATGTTCGATCTGATACTGCCGGTAAGCTTCGACGCCACTCGACAGGTAGACCTTGTGACTTTCACTCAGGTCGAACAACGCTCGCGAGGAAATCGCCAGCACCAGCTTGTCGTCAATTGCCTTCGGCATGCCCTTCCCCATTGGTTGGTCGACTCAGGTGTTGCGTCGATCGATAAAACTCAGACTGCGATACAACGCCTCGATGCGCGGCAGCTCACACCCCGCCGCTTTGGCCGCCGCCAGTGGACGGGTGTAAATGGCCGCCAGCTCCAGCGGGCGCTTGTGCAGGAAGTCGTGATACATGCTGGGCCAGTAATCGGGCATTCTCTCGGTGACCATGAACAAATGTTCGGCATAGCCCGCCGGAATATCGTGACCGCAAGCAGTGGCGCCCAGGACCACTTCGGCCATCAGTGCCCTGATCAACTCGCGGCTGTCGGCATCGGCCATCAACGGCGTAGTGCTCGCCCCCAGTAAAACCGACAAACCGTTATAGGGAACATTCCAGACCAGTTTTTGCCAGCGCGCCTGATGCAGATTCGCCATCGCCTGGGAATCTATACCGGCGGCACGGAACAGTCCGACACCTTCCTCGACAATCGCCGCACGCGCCATCGCATCGGCCGCTGGACCGCTGTGGAAGCCGACATGCACCGCGCCGAGCGCCTGATGGGTAATGACGCCGGGACCTTCGCGATGAACGCAGATGTAACAGAGGCCACCGAGTACATGCAGCGAATCGGGAAGCCGTTCACGCAGGCTGTCTTCGACGTCCAGGCCATTTTGCAGCAGCAATACTTTGGCATTCGGTGCCGCGGCTTGAAGAATGGCGGGTGCCAGGTCCGCATTGCTGGTCGTTTTCGTCCCGACCAGCAGCCAGTCGCACGGCGGCATGTCTTCGGCCGTCGAATAGGCCTGCACCGGACTCAACGTCATGGCACCGTAGGGCGCACTGTCGACGTGCAGACCGCGTTCGGCCACCGCGGAAAACTCGCTGCGCAACAGGAAATGCACGTCAAAACCGGCGCGCGCCAGCATCACACCGTAAAAACCGCCGATTGCACCGGTCCCGATAATACCGATTGTCGGCTTGGCAACCGCCCCCATCATGGCAACTCCTCTGCTGTTCGGCTCAATGCCTTGCGCACCGCTCGATTGAGCTCGCTTTCTGTCAGGCGCGAATTCAATGCTCCAAAGAACTCACCGTCGCGCACGACAAACAGCGCCGGCAAATGAAAGACCTGATAACGCTCGACCACCCCGCCATTGTTTCCGGCGTCGATCCAGCACAGCCGATCGACGGCCAGATCAAGAGAGGGCAATCGCTCACGGGCAAAACGACAACTGGAACAGCCCACGCTGGTGAAAATGACCAGCGATACACCGTTCATCGTCAGCAGCCGTTGGTCGGCGTCGAAATCGGTCAGTTCCAATTCGACCACTATACTGGGGTAAACACTGTCAGATGGCCGACACATGGAGTCCGTGTTCATGGGACGATTCATTCCTCATCCTGATGAAGTGCCCGTCGAATTAACGTTGCTGACACCTGAGTGTATTTCACGGCAACAATTGCACACTACCAGCCTCGGGGGCATGGCTTGCAATTATCATCGCGCCTGGCGCCATGGTACGGCGCTGGAAGTGCGCATGCCGACCCTGAACCCCGACATGCGAATTCCAGGCTACGTGGCCTGGTGCCTGCGACGCAAACATGGCTATCTGGTGGGTATTGCCTTCGTGGACGAACAGACGTTGTTCAGCGCCCGGATGGGCGAGCAGGTATGCCAGATCGAACGCTTCTGCCGCCAGCATGACGCACACAGCGACCTGCAGGAAGTTCAGGCGCTGGCCCTCGAGTGGGTTCAGGAGCATGCCGACGAGTTCTCCGATGACACGGTTCACAGAGCATTTGCGCAATCAATGCTCGATTAAACCGCCCCCTGCCCATTGTCGAGCCACGGTGTAACGCGCTAAGGTTCCGCTCCCCGACGCGCTTAATTTGCTGTGCTCCGCCGCGCGGGTTCGCTGGCGGCCGGCACCCGTGACCTGACGAGTAAACGATGGCTGATTTACCGATCAACGACCTAAACGTCGCCTCCAACGAGACTCTGATCACCCCCGATCAGCTCAAGCGCGATATCCCCCTGAGCGACGCCGCCCTGCGCACCGTCACCAAGGGCCGCGAAGTCATTCGCAATATTCTTGATGGCACCGACCATCGCCTGTTCGTGGTAATCGGGCCTTGCTCGATCCACGACATCAAGGCAGCGCACGAATACGCCGAGCGCCTCAAGGCACTTGCCGCGGAAGTGTCCGATACCCTGTATCTGGTCATGCGCGTGTACTTCGAGAAGCCACGCACCACCGTCGGCTGGAAAGGCCTGATCAACGACCCGTACCTGGATGACTCGTTCAAGATCCAGGACGGTCTGCACATTGGTCGCAAACTGCTGCTGGACCTGGCCGAAATGGGCCTGCCTACCGCCACCGAAGCCCTCGACCCGATCTCCCCGCAATACTTGCAGGACCTGATCAGTTGGTCGGCCATCGGCGCGCGCACCACAGAATCCCAGACTCACCGCGAAATGGCCTCCGGCCTGTCCTCGGCCGTCGGCTTCAAGAACGGCACCGATGGCGGCCTGACCGTGGCGATCAACGCCTTGCAATCGGTTTCCAGCCCGCACCGTTTCCTGGGTATCAACCAGGAAGGTGGCGTGTCGATCGTGACCACCAAGGGCAATGCCTACGGTCACGTGGTCCTGCGCGGTGGCAACGGCAAGCCGAACTACGATTCGGTCAGCGTCGCCCTCTGCGAGCAGGCGCTGGACAAAGCGAAGATCAAGCCGAACATCATGGTCGATTGCAGCCACGCCAACTCCAACAAGGACCCGGCCCTGCAACCGCTGGTGATGGAAAATGTCGCCAACCAGATCCTCGAAGGCAACAAGTCGATCATTGGCCTGATGGTCGAAAGCCACCTGAACTGGGGTTGCCAGGCCATTCCGAAAGACCTCGCCGACCTGAAGTATGGCGTTTCGATCACCGATGCCTGCATCGACTGGTCGGCCACCGAAACGACCTTGCGCAGCATGCACGCCAAGCTCAAGGATGTGCTGCCTAAACGCGATCGCTCCTGATCGCGCCATTGTCTGCAGACAAAAAAAACGCCGGGCTGAACCCGGCGTTTTTTATGCGTTCGTTTTTTTCAAGCTTACTGGCTCAGCTTGGCGGCATGCCGCTGGTGACGCTCCATGTAGCGCTCGACATAGGAGCACGATGGAATGACGGTGTAGCCCATTTCCTCGGCGTACTGCAGCGCCTGTTCGGTCAGCGCCGCCGCAATGCCACGACCACGCAATGCGTTGGGCACAAAGGTGCGATAGATATCCAGGGTCTGTTTCCCCAGATCCATATAGGTCAGGTAGGCACGATGACCGTCCACATTGGTCTCGAACTGATGACCAGCCTGGTCATGGTGGATGGACAACGCCTCGCTCATCACTACTCCTCGCGGGTCTTGGATTCCGACCCCTACCTTACCGATGTTTTTCCGGCGAAGAAACATCTACGCCACCCCGTGCCTGAATGGACACCGAGAAGAGCTACACCGATCTCGCGCAACCGAGCACGTACAAATAGTAGGCACCATTGGCAAAAATGCTCAAGGTGCACTCGTCATCATGCTGGTTGGCGGGTGCCGCTCCGGGTTACGCAGGGCTGGCTCGACCGAAGATCGCCCCAAGGTCGATAGCCTGAACATTGCCGGATGTTGAGACTTAAGACGAACGCCCTTTGTTAAAGTCACCTGAAGATAGAGAAAGATATGAGAGGCGCCACCCAAGATCCGAACAAAAGTGTAGACGAATCCATCTAGACACTCTTCAGCCAAGACAGAGGAAAAGAGCTACGAGAGCGGTAAGCTTTTCCTCATTGGATCGCTCAGCTCGGGCATTGCAGCTGTATATTTTTTAAACAGAGCAGTTAAAAGTTGCTCGAAAAAGAATCAACGCCTACAATTTTTTTGGCTTCTTGCTTTACGTCAGTTTACTTACGACAAGTAATGGGTAGTATGTACGCCGGCTAATTCCTCACTGTGAGGAGATAGCTAATTTAATGGAAAGTCCTTGAAGGGGAACACGATGAACAACGTTCTGAAATTCTCTGCTCTGGCCCTGGCCGCAGTTCTGGCTACCGGTTGCAGCAGCGCATCGAAAGAAACAGAAGCACGTCTGACTGCTACTGAAGACGCAGCAGCTCGCTCCCAAGCTCGTGCAGACGAAGCTTACCGTAAAGCTGATGAAGCTCTGGCTGCTGCTCAAAAAGCACAACAGACTGCTGACGAAGCTAACGAGCGTGCTCTGCGCATGCTGGACAAAGCTAGCCGCAAGTAATAATCCTTCGGGATTGTTATCAAGCCGACCCATTTTTGGGTCGGCTTTTTTATTGCCCGGCGTTTGTCGCACGCAATAAAAAACCCGCCGACGCGGCCTGCGTCGGCGGGTCCTTTTCCAGGCTTACTGCATCGGGTCGAGCGGAGCGCTTGTGACCATCGGCGCGGAAGTGCTCGGCACGGCGATTTCCACCGGCAGGCCGTCTTCAGCGGCAACGACGTCACGCACCACATCCCAGTTCATGCGCAGATTGTTGGTAATGTCTTCACGCTTGAGCATCGCGTTGATGACCGCCGTGTGCTTGTCGACCACCGACGGGTTGCCATTGTCATCCAGCGGGGTGTGCGCTTCGAGGTACACCTTGCCGCCACTGACGCCGAACTTGTACGGGTCATTGATAATCCGCACCGACGTACCGACCGGCACCATGCTCGCCATTTCCAGCACGTTATTGTTGAACATGCGGAAGCAGCCGTGGCTGGTGCGCATGCCGATGCCGAACTTCTTGTTCGAGCCGTGAATCAGGTAGCCAGGCGTGCCCAGGCTGAATTTGAACGGCCCCAGCGGGTTATCCGGGCCCGCCGGTACCACGTTCGGCAACGGATCACCGTCGGCGGCGTGCTCAGCCTTGATCGACGCTGGAGGCGTCCAGGTCGGGTTAGGTGTTTTCGCGGTGATGGTGGTGTGTGCGATGGGTGAGCCCCAGCCCTCACGCCCGATACCCAGCGGGAAGGTGTACACCACATTCTTGCCTTTCGGGTAGTAGTAGAGGCGGTATTCGGCCAGGTTGATCACAATGCCTTCGCGCGGACCCGGCGGCAGGATGAAACGGGTCGGCAGGATGACTTCGGTACCGGCACCCGGCAGCCAGGCGTCGACGCCCGGGTTGGCCGCGACCATTTCTGTGTAGCCCAGGTCGTAGGTGGTACCAAGGTCGGCGAAGGTGTCTTCGTACTTGGCCTTGATGACTTGCACCTGGCCGACGATATCTTCACCGGGCGGTGGTAGTGGCAGCTCCAATGCTGCAACAGGACCCGCCACACAGAGGGCGGCAAGTGTCAGGCAGCGGGTGACGGCAGGAAAGCGCGGCAACATCCGGAAAATCCTTCGCATGATCAACAGAGGGTATAAGGACGAGATTGTACACCGACGCCCGTTATTTCGGGGAGTTGGCCGATAGCTTGCTATCGTTGATGATTTACAGCTCGAACCGCAACTCTGGCCAGATCGGCGAAGTGCCGCGCTTTTGCGACTCGAGAATCGCTCGACACAACGAGCACAGGCGCTGGTCCTGAAACACCCGGCGATCGACACTCGACCAGCGTGGCTGCGCCGGCAACAGGCTGCCGCACAAGGTACGGTCCGCCGAGCCGCCCAACTCCAGCTGACGCGCCACCAGATGCACCCGCACTTCCTGGCAGGCGAACAGATCCAGCTGTTCGTCAGGCTCGATCAGTTGGTAGGCAAAAAGTGACCAGGCGGGACGCGGCATCGGGGGCTCCAAATCGGGGGCGCCACCTTAGCCGAAAGCCCGCGCCTAGAAAAGAGTCATAACAGCGGTTTTAGGGTAGGCCAGACATTCTCCAGCAACTTGTCCTGGGCCCCGGCCGCCGGGTGTATGCCGTCGGCCTGCATCAAGTCCGGATGACCGCCCACGCCGTCGAGGAAAAACGGTACCAGCGGGATGTTTTTCTCGCTGGCCAGATTGCTGTAGACCTCGGCGAAGGCATCGGTGTAACGCTTGCCATAATTGGGCGGCAGCTGCATGCCGAGCAACAGCACCTTGGCACCGCTGGCACGGGAGCTGTCGATCATTGAGGCAAGATTTTGTTGCAATTGAGTGGGCGGCATTCCGCGCAGACCATCGTTACCCCCAAGTTCGAGGATCACCAACGCCGGCTTATGCTCTGCAAGCAGCGCTGGCAGGCGTGCCTGGCCTCCGGCACTGGTGTCGCCACTGATGGATGCATTGAACACCTTGTCGTCGAAACCTTCGCGCTTGAGCCGCTGTTCAAGCAACGACACCCACCCCACCCGGGTATCCAGGCCGAAACCGGCGCTGATACTATCGCCAACGATCAGGACTGTACCCGCCGCTGCGTTCTGGGCCATGCACATCAAGGCCAGGCCAGCACTCAAAAACCACACACGCATCGGATTCTCCATGGGCGCAAGCATTCTCACCGCGAAGAACCTCAGCAAAGTGGTCCCCAGCGCGGAAGGTGAACTGACTATCCTGCACGAACTCAGCCTGGAACTGAACAAGGGTGACAGCCTGGCCATCGTCGGCGCCTCTGGCTCCGGCAAATCCACCCTCCTCGGCCTGCTCGCCGGACTCGACCTGCCAAGCAGTGGTGAAGTCACCCTCGCCGGGCAAAGCCTGAGCCACCTCGACGAAGACCAGCGCGCCCGCATTCGTGCCGAGCACGTGGGTTTCGTCTTCCAGTCATTTCAGTTGCTCGACAGCCTCAATGCCCTGGAAAACGTCATGTTGCCGCTGGAACTCGACGGCCGCAAAGATGCCCGCCAACGCGCCACCGAATTGCTCGAGCGCGTGGGCCTTGGCCAGCGCCTGACCCACTCGCCACGCCAGCTCTCCGGCGGCGAACAGCAGCGCGTGGCGATTGCCCGTGCGTTTGCCGCCGAACCAGACGTGCTGTTTGCCGATGAACCGACCGGCAACCTCGACAGCCACACTGGCGAGCGCATCAGCGACTTGCTGTTCGAACTCAACAAGGAACGCGGCACGACCCTGGTGCTGGTGACCCACGACGAACGCCTGGCACACCGTTGCCGGCGCCTGATCCGCCTCGAAGCCGGCCTGCTGGTCGCCCCCCTGGAGCCTTGATGGCACGCTTGCCGTTTGTGCGCCTGTTCAGCCTCGCCATTCGCCAATTAATGCGCGATGCCCGCGCCGGCGAATTGCGCGTATTGTTTTTCGCCTTGGTGGTGGCCGTGGCCGCGAGCACTGCCATCGGTTATTTTGGCGCCCGCCTGAACGGCGCCATGATGTTGCGCGCCACCGAGTTTCTCGGCGCCGACCTGCTGCTCGAAGGCAGCTCACCGGCGCGCCCGGAGCAGATAAGAAGCGGCACCGATCTGGGCCTCGAACATGCGCAAGTGGTGGAGTTTTCCAGCGTCATCGCCACCGACAATGGCATTCAGTTGTCGAGTATCAAGGCGGCGGATAGTGTCTACCCATTGCGCGGCGAACTGAAAAGCGCCCCTGCCCCATTCGCCCCGGAAACGTCCGGAGGCGGGCCGAAACCCGGCGAAGCCTGGGTCGAATCACGATTGCTGACCGCGTTGAACCTGAAGATCGGCGACAGCATCGATGTCGGCATGAAACCCCTGACCCTGTCGCGGGTACTGACCTATGAACCCGACCGTGCCGGCAACTTCTACAGCCTGACGCCACGGGTACTGATCAATCTCGACGACCTTGCGGCAACCGGCGTGGTGCAGCCCGGCAGTCGGGTCATTTATCGCGAGCTCTGGCGTGGCAATGCCCGGGCACTGGAAACCTATCGCCAACTGATCAAGCCTGGCCTGGCAGCCAACCAGCGCATCCAGGATGCCCGCGATGGCAACCGGCAGATCGGCGGTGCGCTCGGCAAGGCCGAACGTTATCTGAACATGGCCAGTCTGGTGGCGGTCTTGCTCGCCGGAGTGGCGGTGGCATTGTCGGCGACACGCTTCGCCACCCGCCGCTTCGATGCCAGCGCGCTGCTGCGCTGCCTGGGCCTGTCCCGGCGCGAAACCATGGTGCTGTTCAGTTTGCAATTGACCGTACTCGGATTGCTCGCGAGCATCAGCGGCGCCGTGATCGGCTGGCTGGCGCAACTGGGGTTATTTGCCTTGCTGCATGACTTGTTGCCCAGCGACGTGCCACCGGGTGGCCTGTTCCCGGCTTTTGCCGGAATCGGTACCGGCCTGGTGGCATTGGCCGGGTTTGCCTTGCCGCCATTGGCGGCGCTGGGCCGGGTGCCACCGTTGCGGGTGTTGCGTCGCGACATGCTGCCCATTCCATCCAGCACCTGGATGGTTTACGGCGCGGCGTTGGCCGCATTGGGTCTGATCATGTGGCGCCTGAGTCTGGATCTGCTGCTGACGTTTGCCCTGCTGGGCGGCGGCATGATTGCCGCGCTGGTATTGGGTGGCCTGCTGTTACTGCTGCTGAAAAGCCTGCGACGCATGCTCGCCCGAGCCTCCCTGCCGTGGCGCCTCGGCCTGGGCCAATTGCTGCGTCATCCGCTGGCGGCCGCAGGCCAGTCCCTGGCGTTCGGCTTGATCCTGCTGTCGATGACGTTGATCGCCCTGCTTCGCGGCGAGTTGCTGGACACCTGGCAAAACCAGTTACCCAAAAATGCGCCGAACTATTTCGCGCTGAACATCCTGCCTGCGGATAAACAGGCCTTTACCGATCGCCTGATCTCACTGTCGGCGCAATCGGCCCCGCTCTACCCGGTCGTGCCGGGTCGGCTGATCAGCATCAACGGTGAACCGGTGCAGCAAATCGTCAGCAAAGACTCGGCCGGTGATCGAGCGATCCAGCGCGATCTGAGCCTGACCTGGGCGGCGGACCTGCCGGCGGGCAACAAACTCACCGCGGGTAACTGGTGGCAAGAGCAGATTCCGGACGAGGTGCCTGGCGTATCGGTGGAAGGCAAGGTCGCCGAAAGCCTGAAGCTCAAGCTCGGCGACCACATGGTATTCAGCGTCGGCGGGGTCAACCGCGAGGCGAAGGTCACCAGCCTGCGGGAAATCAACTGGGACAACTTCCAGCCGAATTTCTTCATGATTTTCCAGCCCGGCACCCTCAAGGATCTGCCGGCGACCTATCTGACCAGTTTCTATCTGTCAGCGGGCCACGACCAGCAGATTGTCGATCTGTCCCGCAGCTTTCCGGCGGTGACCATCCTGCAGGTCGAAGCGTTGCTGGAACAACTGCGCAGCATCCTCGCCCAAGTCACGCTGGCGGTGGAATACGTGTTGTTGTTCGTGCTGGCGGCTGGCATGGCGGTGTTGTTTTCCGGCCTGCAGGCGACGCTGGATGAGCGCATTCGTCAGGGCGCGCTGCTGCGGGCACTGGGAGCGGAACGCCAGTTGCTGGTCAAGGCGCGGCGGATCGAATTTGGTTTGCTGGGTGCCGTCAGCGGATTACTGGCCGCGCTGGGGTCGGAAGTCGTGAGTCTGGTGCTCTACCGGTTCGCCTTTGACCTGCCTTGGCATCCGCACCCATGGCTGTTGCTGCTGCCACTGATCGGACCCGTGCTGATCGGCGGCGCCGGCGTGTTCGGCACTCGTCGCGCCTTGAACGCCAGCCCCCTGACAGTCTTGCGCGAGGGTTGATCCATCAACCCTCCTCCCCTCCATGAAGATGCCGTTATCCGAGTGTTTCATCCTGTTTTCGGTACGAAATCTCATTGATCCACCACAGCACTTCCCCACTGGGGGTCTGCACAACGGCCTCGTCCCCTACCTCTTTCTTCAACAACGCACGGGCCATGGGGGAATCTATCGAGATGTAATCGTTGCGACCGTAGATCTCGTCATACCCCACAACCCTGAATTTTTTGATATCCCCGGCCTCGTTTTCGATCTCGACCCAAGCCCCGAAGAACACCTTTCCTTCCTGCTCGGGTGAATACTCGACAACCCGTACATCCTCGAGACGTTTGCGAAGGTATCGGACTCGCCGATCAATTTCCCGAAGCAGCTTTTTGTTGTACTGATAATCCGCGTTTTCACTGCGGTCGCCGAGCGATGCCGCCCAGGTGACCTTGCGCGTCGTGTCGGGGCGCTTTTCTCGCCAAAGGAAATCAAGCTCCTGCTTCAAAGCCTCATGACCTTCCTTCGTGATGATGTTGGTGCTCAAGACGGGCCTCTCACTTACGGTTATCCGGGCACGATTGTGTAGCGCCCTGTCCACAGGTTCACAGCGAAAACGCCAGCATCCCGGCGCGTTCGTATCATAACTTCAGCCAGCAGCATTCAGGTAAACCGCATCAGGGATGAACCTTAGACGCTCTTGGCTATACAGGCCCACACCGGGAGCCAATGACACGGAGAAGAGTGACGACCATTGTCAGTCGGTTTTTTTCAGCCTATCTTATACAAAACCTATACAAGAAGCTCTGACATGTACAATAAACAGCCGTGGCCACTCACACTGTACTTTGACGGTGAATGCCCGCTCTGCGCTCGGGAAATCAGTTTCCTGAGCCGACGCGCCATTGCGGCCCGACTGCTGTTTGTTGACATCAGTGACGAAGCGTTTGACGCAAAGGCCCTGGGGTTCACTGTCGAGCAAATGCAGTCCTCCCTTCATGCCAGATTCGCCGATGGCCGCTGGATGACGGGCCTGGACGCCACGCTCTGGAGCTGGCGAGCAGCCGGCCTGGGGATTTGGGCCACGCCACTGACATGGCGCGCGATCCGCCCGTTGTTGGCCGTCGGGTATTGGCTGTTCTGCCGCTTACGCCCCCATTTGGCCTGGTTGCCTCATCCGGATGGAAGCCGTCGCTGTCGTGACAACCGCTGTGCGCTGCCGGAGCCAAAAGCAGCACCTGTCGAGGGGACGGCCTTGAACACAACACAGACCTGGAACGCTTCACCCTGTCATTCGCCCGGCGACAAACCCGGGCCACAGGGGCTTTGACCAAACCCGCGTAAAACCTTGAGTGACCAGCACTCCCCTGTTGCCAGGGGTGTCCCTTTCCTGAAAGGCCGTATGGCTGAGAAAAATCAAAGTGAACCCATCATTAGCCGAGCACTACCGTGAAATTCTCGTCGGCGTCGGCGAGGACCCTGAGCGCGAAGGACTGCTGGACACACCCAAGCGCGCAGCCAAAGCGATGCAATACCTGTGCAACGGCTACACGACGCGCCTGGAGGACGTGATCAACGGCGCCCTGTTCGAATCGCAGAACGATGAGATGGTCATTGTGCGCGACATCGAGCTGTATTCATTGTGCGAGCATCACATGCTGCCCTTTATTGGCAAGGCCCATGTGGCCTACCTCCCCACGGGGCGAGTGCTGGGTCTGTCGAAGGTGGCACGAGTGGTCGACATGTTCGCCCGCCGCCTGCAGATACAGGAAAACCTGACCCGGCAAATTGCCGACGCCATCCAGCACATCACCGATGCCGCCGGGGTGGCCGTGGTGATCGAAGCGAAGCACATGTGCATGATGATGCGGGGCGTTGAAAAGCAAAACTCGGTGATGACCTCATCAGTCATGCTCGGCGCCTTTCGCGAGTCGTCCACGACGCGCCAGGAGTTCCTGCAACTGATTGGGCGCCGATAGCGGCCGTTTCTTTGCTTTTGACGGCGAACGCCTACCCGGGTAGGCAAGGAGTGCACCTTGAATCTGCAAGCGTTGACCGAGTGGGCCTTGAAGGGTGAAGTCCGTGAACTGGAACTGCTGTCGCTGGAGGGCGGTTTTTATCTGGCTCGCGTCAGGCTGGATCAGGGCCAGTTCACCCTGCTGGATGATGCAGCAAAGCCGATGCACCTGCGCTCTGTCAGTCATCTGCGTGAAATGCTGCAGCTTGTCCCGCCCTTTCCCTGCGTGCTGGTGCAGCAATGTGTCCACGATGAGATGTGCGGCGTACGTGAAGGCCCCATCGAGTCGATGCGCATTCCTTTTTCACTGGCTACGCCCTGGTGAACCTGTGACCCCGGCCCCTGCCTCATGAAAAACACTCGTCGGCTGTGCCTGGTCCTGGGCGACCAGTTATCGTTTGATCTGGCCTCATTGAAAGGGCTGGATAGCAAGCTCGATGCGGTGTTGCTGGTAGAGGTGATGGAGGAAGCCAGCCACGTCCCTCATCACCCGCAAAAAATCACACTCATCTTCAGTGCCATGCGCCATTTTGCCGAGGCGTTGCGCCAGCGTGGCATCCATGTGCAATACGTTGCCCTCGATGATCCGCACAACACCGGCTCAGTGCCCGGCGAGCTACGGCGCTGGCAGTCACTGTTGCAGCCGCACGAACTGCACCTGACAGCGTGCGGTGACTGGCGTCTGGAGCAGTCGCTCAAGGATGCCGGGTTACCGATTCAGTGGCATGCCGATACACGCTTTCTCTGTTCCCGTGACGAGTTCTCGGCGTGGGCGAACGGCAAAAAGCAGCTGCGCATGGAGTTTTTCTACCGGGAAATGCGGCGCAAGAGTGGCCTGTTGATCAATGGCGATGGTACGCCGGTGGGCGGCGCCTGGAACTTTGATGCAGAAAACCGCAAGGCCTTGCCCAAAGGCGTAAAACCGCCGTACCCGGCACGCTTTGGCGCAGACTCGATCACTCGAGACGTGATGGCACTGGTGGGCAAGCATTTCTCTCACCACTACGGTTCCCTGGATACCTTCGACTATCCCGTGACCCACGCCGAGGCACAGGTGCTGTGGGACTACTTTCTAGACTATGGCCTGGCCGCCTTCGGCGACTATCAGGATGCCATGGCCAGCGACGAACCCTTTCTGTTCCATGCCCGCATCAGCGCTGCGCTCAATATCGGCCTGCTGGACCTGCGTCAGCTGTGCAGTGATGTGGAGGCCGCCTATTGGTCAGGCAGCATTGCGCTGAATGCGGCCGAAGGATTTATCCGGCAACTGATCGGCTGGCGCGAATACGTGCGTGGCGTCTACTGGCTGAAAATGCCGGACTACGCCGACGGCAATCTATTCGGCAACAGCAGGCCGCTGCCGGCGTTCTACTGGACCGGCGACACGCAGATGAACTGCATGCGCCAGGCGATCGGCCAAAGCCTGAAACAGGCCTATGCCCATCACATCCAGAGGCTGATGGTTACCGGCAACTTTGCGCTAATCGCCGGCGTGGCCCCGAGCCAGGTTTGCGACTGGTACCTGGCGATCTACATGGATGCCTTCGACTGGGTCGAACTCCCCAATACACTGGGCATGGTGATGCACGCCGATGGCGGATATCTGGGCTCGAAACCTTACTGCGCCAGCGGTCAATACATAAAACGCATGTCTGACTACTGCCGAGACTGCGCGTACAAGGTGAGTGAAAGCACAAGCGAGGATGCCTGCCCCTTCAACTCGCTCTACTGGCATTTTCTGATGCGTCATAGCGACCTTTTGCGCGGTAATCAACGCATGGCCATGGTTTACAAAAACCTCGAACGCATGCCGGATGCCAAGCAGCAGGCACTCTGGCAACGCGGCCAGGCCCTGCTCGCCAGACTGGACGCCGGGGAATCGCTTTGAGTGAATCGGGATCGGACGAGCCTGTCGCATCATCCGCGATGCGATACCTCGGCGCCCGACGTTCCCGCCTCAGAACTTCAGCGACGAGTGATAAGCCCTTGGCGGGCCACACGGGTCAGTTGCCTGATCACGTCGACCGCCTCGGCGGCGCTGGGCGCTTGAATCACCGCCAGATCGAAACTGTCGCTGGCAAACCGGGCCAGGGACTCTCCGTCTTCGACGAACTGGATCAGAAACGCTGCAGGTCCACCGGTACGGCGTGGCCAGCCATCGAGATAACGCAAGAGCGTCGGCTGGTGTTTACCGCCAAGCAGGATTTTTGGATTGCGCTGGGTGAGATGTGCCGTAATCGGCGCGGGGCGTACAACGGGGCTTAGTGCATTCATCGTGTCGTGTCTCTGCCTCAAAAGTCTGCATGGCAGGTGAGAGGCAACACCGAACCAGCGCTTTAGCGGTATTTCGAAGCCTGTTTCAAGCTTCTCACAGCAACTCAATGAGTCACCTGGCGCCCCGCAAGTAGCTGTTTAAATCGGCGCATGGGCAACATCCTATTGAAGCTGACCGGACAGTGTCAAGAATGACGCGCAACAAAAAGGCCCGCTCGAAGCGGGCCTCATTCGTTGAGCCAGAGCGGTCAGCCAGCGATGGCGCGGTCGGCTGACAGCTTGCCGGCGCCTTCGATCATCACGGCGATGCTGCCACCCAACAACGCCAGGGCAAACTCATAACCGTTGTTCGCCATAAACAGACCGTTGTGGATGTGCACCGAGAAGATGGCGACCAGCGACAGAAAGGTCAGGCCCAGTGCCGCCGGACGAACCAGCAACCCGATGATCAAGGCCAGGCCGGCGAAAAACTCAGTGCCGCCCGCCAGTGTTGCCATCAGATAGCCCGGCGCCAGGCCGAGGCTTTCCATGTACTGTGCAGTGCCGGCCAGGCCATAGCCGCCAAACGCGCCGAAGAGTTTCTGCGAGCCGTGGGCAGCGAAGATGATGCCGACAAAAATTCGCAGAACGGTCAGGCCGTAGCCAGCGCGGGTAGACAGAACCTTGTTAATCAGTGTGCTCATGCTGCGTCATCCTTAGAGAGTATGGGTGGGTTGGCCGCTATATTAATCAGTAAATTTCATGTTAAAAGCGTAAAAAACCCACCATAACAATCAGTTTATTCGATCACTTTCGTAGGGCAACCTTCTGCCCCTGGGGCTCCAACGACTCCCGCTCCCGATCGAACGCCAGGTAATACTTGTTCACACTATTAACATAGCTGACAGGTCCCATCCCCACCTGCTCCATGGCAATGCGTTCAACCTGAAAAAACCATTGATTGGGATTCAACCCTCGACGCCGTGCCTCGGCGCGCATCCCCTGGACCCGCTCCGGACCGATGTTGTAGGCCGCCAGTACGAACGCCATGCGCTCACGTTCGTTGAGTTTCGGGCTGGAGAAGAACTTGCGGCGAATCATCGCCAGGTACTTGGCGCTGGCCTGCACGTTCGCATCCAGATCCTGAATATTGTTGACCCCTACCCGCTGAGCCGCAGACGGGGTGATCTGCATCAGGCCCGTCGGCCCGCCGCCACCTCGAGACGAGGGCTGCAAGGCGGACTCCTTGAACGCCAGTGCCGCCAGATTCAGCCAGTCGATGCCTTGGGCATCCGCGTGTTTCTGCAGCACCGGTCGAAGCTGTTCCAGGCGCTGCCGGTGAGCCTTGGCCAATGGATCGTGCACTTGATACAGGCGCCGATAAATCCGCAGGAAAGCGACATCCTGGTCCGACGGCTTCTTGTAAGTGGTCAGGAAACGATCGATGCTGGCCCGCAACATCGACGCATCGCGGCGCACGAACCAGAACTCCTCGCCGGGATTGCGGATGTGCACCTGACGATCGAAACGCAACTTCGGCAGAACTTTGCCCCAACGTTCGGCGATCGGTTGTTCGACGATGGTCAGATGAAAAATCCCGCCCTGAACCATTTCCAGCACATCCTCGACCGCCAGGGTCGGATCGACCCATTCGATCTTCACTGGCGGCAGTTTGTGCAAGGCGAGTTTCTGATTGATCTGGCTGACGGCGTCCCCGGCGGCGCTGCCGGTGGGCAAGGCCAGGGTTTTACCCGAGAGTTGTTCGAGACGGGTGTAGCTGCGCTCGCCTTTTCTGCCGACCAATACCAACGGAATACCGCTGGCAATCGGTTCACTGGTGCTGACGGCTTGACCCGCTTGCATATCGAGCAGTTCCCCTGGAGCCACCACATCCCCTTCCCCACGCTGCAACGCGCCGAGCAATTGATCCTTGGCTTTGGGAATGATCTTGAGAGTGACTTCCTGACCGTCACGGGCATACCCATTGAGGTATTGCTCGAAGGCGCGCAAGCGATGGTACTCGACGCCGATGGCCTGGCCCTGGACTTCGCCGGAGCTGTTGCGGCTCTGGTTGACCAGTACCCGCAGGACGCGACTGCTGCGGATTTCCGCCAGGTCACGCACCTTGCTCGCCGGAGCGGCTTGCAGCGGCCCGGGCAGACGCGCAACCGCCGGCATCGGCAGTAGCAGCGAACAACACAGCAGTAGCAAAACCGAGGAACGCTTCATCCACTCTCCGGAAAGAATTCGGGTTGATCCCATGAGTTTTTTCATGAAATCAAACGAAAAAAACAGAGCGCCTGAAGCGCTGGCAACGGGCGAAAGACTGGCACAGTGATGGCACACTAACCACTCCATCCTGGCTCGCGGCATCAAAAGACAGCTTTAACTCGTTGTAGTTCTTGGCTTTTCTGAAAAATCGACAGCTCTGATATGCTTTCCGGCCTTTGGTCCGAGGTAGCACCATGCAACTCATCGATATCGGCGTCAACCTGACCAACCCCAGTTTCGCCGACAAACACCAGGCTGTACTCGAGCGCGCCTACGCCGCCGGCGTCTGCCAATTGGTGCTCACCGGCACCAGCGTCGAGGGCAGCGAACAGGCGCTGGAGTTGTGCCAACAACTGGATGAAAGCGCTCAACGGCTGTTCGCCACCGCGGGTATTCACCCCCATTCGGCCAGCGACTGGAATGCAGACAGCGCCCGGCGTCTGCGCAGTTTGCTCAAGGAACCGAACGTGGTTGCCGTGGGCGAATGCGGACTGGACTTCAATCGCGACTTTTCTCCGCGCCCGCAGCAGGAAAAAGTCCTCGAGGAGCATTTGGCGCTGGCCGTCGAATTGCAATTGCCCGTGTTCCTTCACGAGCGCGACGCCAGCCAGCGTTTGCTGGACATCCTGCGCGACTTCCGCGATCAACTACCCGCCGCCGTGGTGCATTGTTTTACCGGCGAACGCAAGGCGCTGTTCAGTTACCTCGACCTGGACTTGCACATTGGTATCACCGGCTGGATCTGCGACGAACGCCGAGGCACTCATTTGCATCCGCTGGTGAAAGAGATCAAACGCGGACGCCTGATGCTGGAAAGCGATGCCCCCTATCTGCTGCCACGCAGCCTGAGGCCCAAGCCGAAGAACGGTCGCAATGAACCGGCCTACCTGACCGAAGTGCTGCGCGAAGTGGCGGTGCATCGCGCAGAGAGTCTGGAAGATTTGGCCGCCCACACGACCGCCTGTGCACGGGCGTTCTATGGTCTGCCTTCCATCCCGGAATAAAACACACCTCCGGTGGGAACAAGTTTGCCCACCGGGTAAAGGGGTGGCCCATTGACGCATGTCAACATTCGTCAGCCTGCATAGCGGCACAATACTGGCACCTTGCCAATACTGTTTCCGCTATCAGAGAAAACCTCCATGGGTGCCTGGCTTAGCAATATTTCGCTGAAATACAAATTCTGGGCGGTAAATGCCGTCGCCTTCGTCACCACGCTGCTGCTGGTGCTGTACGCCGTGCAACTCGAACAGCAGGCCCGGATTCAGACCGCCCAGGCATCGGCCCAGGCCCAGGCTCGATTGCTCAACGCCTGGCCCGTGGGGCAGCCACTCCCGAAAGCGGACAATGTCCTGATCTCCGATCACGGTCGTGCCCCGCTGCTCAACGAGCAGCCTGTGCTGGAACTGACCGATGCCAAGGGCTGGGTCGAGATCGACAGCATGCCCTTGTTGGGTGACAACCTGCTCATAGGCGCCGAGGTATTCACCCGCGCCGACGGCCAACAAGTCGCGGTGATTGCCCATGGCCCGAGCCTCAGCCAGGTATTCAGCGAGCGTTTTGCCAACTACGCGGTCGCCGTGTTCATCCTGATGCTGGCGATGCTCGGCGCTTCGCAACTGCTGATCCGCTTCTTGCTCAGCCAGCTCAACACCTTGAAAGACGTGATGCTCCACGTCGAAAAAACCGGCGACCTCTCGGCCCGCGTCCCACTGGCGTGCAGCGACGAAGTCGGGCAAATGGCCAATGCCTTCAACGCCATGCAGGCCGGCTATCAACGGGTGGTCAACACCGTCGCCAATACCGCCCGGCAACTGGATGACGGCGCCGCGCGGCTGGCGTCGAGCATGAACGACGTGCGCCAGGGCATGCTCGGCCAGCAAAGCGAAACCGATCAGGCCGCCACGGCAATCAATGAAATGACTGCCACCGTCTACCACATCGCCCAGCATGCGGGCGCCACCCGTGACCTCTCGCAATCGGCCGACACCCTGGCCGGCAGCGGGCAGGAAGTGGTGATGCGCGTGCAGAAGTCGATTGCCGGGTTGTCGACCGGGGTGCAGCAGACCGCCGAAATGATTCAGCGTCTGGCCGAGGACAGTCAAAAAATCAATGGTGTGGTCAATGTGATTCACAGCATTGCCGAGCAGACCAACCTGCTGGCGTTGAACGCTGCGATTGAGGCGGCCCGGGCCGGTGAAATGGGTCGTGGATTTGCCGTGGTCGCCGATGAGGTACGCAACCTGGCCAAACGCGTGCAGACCTCCACCGACGAAATCACCGTGATGGTGTCCGCGCTGCAGGCCGGGACCCGGGATGCCGTGGACTTCATGCAGGAGAGCTCGTTCAAGGCCGACGACTGCGTGCAACAGGCGCAGGAAGCCGGCGCGGCGCTGGCGGAAATCACCGGCGCGGTGGCGCAAATGCGTGAAAGCAATACGCAGATCGCGGTGGCGGCCGAGCAGCAGAGTCAGGTGGCGGAGGAGATGAATCGGGCGGTGGTGAGCATTCGCGATGTCACCGAGAACACGGTGCGGCAGACCGTCAATTCGGCAACGACCAGTAATGACCTGGCGGCGTTGGCCGGGGAGTTGAGCAAGGCTATCGGGCAACTCAAGCTCTAAGGGACTCATCGCGAGCAGGCTCGCTTCCACAGGGGATAATCAGCGGCCACATGTTTTGTGTCTGACAAAACGCCATGGTGGGAACGAACTGGCTCGCGAAAAGGCTGGCCCGCTCAGCATCAATATTGACCATGAGCTCTATCACCTCCATAGCCAACCTTGATTCGCCGCTCGCATCAGCCAGACCTATCCTTTATTCATGTGTTCAACATGGATCGAGGATAAACATCATGGGTAAACGTCACCCCAACCTTCCCGCCTGGCAATGGCGCGCCTACCCGAACAATCATCAGCATCCGACCAATCTGGTGTTACACCTGATTGCCGTACCGCTGTTCATCCTGGGGTTCCTGTTGATTGTTACCGGGGTGTTCGGCTTGAGCTTCGTGAACATCGCCATCGGCGTGATCGGCCTGTTGGCCGCGCTGGCCTTGCAACGTCACGGTCACAGCCTGGAGGCGCAAGCGTCCGAGCCGTTCAGTGATCGCAAGGATGCCGTCTCGCGCCTGCTGGTCGAGCAGTTCCTGACATTCCCACGGTTTTTCTTCAGCGGCGGCTGGTGGCGCGCCTGGCGGGAGCGCCACCGCCATCATTGATCAGGCGAACACCGTCACGGTCTGCCGGCTCATGGCAATCAACCGCCCCCGCGCATCCCACAGGTTCGCGGCAGCATGGCCATAGCCGTCGGCGGCGTGTTCGGTTTCGACGAGGTATTTGCACCAGTCCAGGGTGCTCAGTTCGAGCAACGGCTGCACGAACTCGATGGTCCAGGTCAGGGTGCTGCCCATCGCCGGCTTCTTCAGAAACGGCATCAGCGCCGGCGGCCAGGCATCGACCAGTGCCAGGATGTGCGACTCCGTGACCGCCTCTTCCTTCACATCGCCACGCAAGCGCACCCAGCCGCCCATCTCACGGGATGTGTTGCCAGTGAACGGCAGCCCGCCGACACTCCAGCGCATCGCCAGATGCCGCATGAATTCCGGGGTCACGCCCTTGACGTAGGGCAGCTCCTGGCAGTCATCCCAGTGTTTCATTTCCGGGGCCGGTTGCGCCGTCACCGCCACTTCCGAAGGCCGCGAGGCGCCGAAACTGCCCTGGATCAAGGTCACCACCTGCCCCTTCTGCATCGCCCGGCCCAGCACCTGGCTGACGGCTTTGCCTTCACGCAACACATCGACTTCGAAACTGACCGGCACTTCCGGTTCGACCGGACCTACGAAAGTGATCGCCAGCGAACGCACCTGCCGATCCGCTGGCACCCTGGCGCGCATGGCTTCGTATTGCAAGGCAGCCACCAGACCACCGAAGCTGGCTCGCCCCTGTGCCCACTCAGCCGGAATCGACAACGCCTGGGGCTGGCGGCGAACGACGTCAAGCAAATCGGAAAAACGCATGCAAACCTCAAGGGCAGGAAAAGGATCAGGGAATCTTAACCAGCCGGCGCGTCGGCCACAGTGATGATTACCGCCAAAGTGCACGACAGATAAGCCGTGCAGGAGGGCCGGGAAACAGTCAGGATTTGAAGCAGGCCTTGCTGAACTTGTCCAGGACACGATCAGCACGGTGCTCTGCCTTGACCATGGTGGTTTTCCAGACCGCGACACAAGGATGCAAATCCGCCTCCTGCTCGGCCCTGACCAGCCATTGCCAGCAATCATGCCAATCGCCCAGTGCCGCCTGGGCCGATCTCAGCCTGGGCAACGCCGCCTTCGGCAAACGGTCCAGCTCGGGGTAAGCTTCGATGCCATAGCGCACTCGCTTGATCAGCAGGCGCAAACGATGGCGGTCGTGGGCAGGATCGTGCAGCGCCTCGTCGAGTTTCTTCCACTGCTTGGCCAGGCGCCTGACGATACGCTTGCGCAGGCCCTTGAGTAGATCCTGACGCTGGGCGGCCCGCAGGAAGCGCGGAAAGGCATCGAGAATTATCAGCAGTTGGTTGAGCTCAGGGCTTGCGGCCACTGCGGGATAGGCTTCGTCCATCTGCGCCATGCGTCGCTGAGCCGCTCCGGGTTGACCGTGCTGGAGCAAATACGCCGCCAGCACTTCGCGATCACGCAAGGGGGTGGTCAGGCTGCCGACCGCAGACGCTGCCGCTTCCAGCTGTTCGACACCGGGCAAGCCACGCAAGGGACGTAACAGGCTGCGCATGCGGCGCACCGTGGTACGCAGATCGTGCAGCGCTTCCGGATCGGTGCGGGCACTCAAGCGAGCCTGACAGGCCAGCAGACGAACCTCCAGCCCTAAAACCTGCGCCACCAACCGATCAATCAAGTCAGACATCGCTTGCTCCTTGAATCGAACTTCCCCAATGAACTTACATCATGCCTCAACGCCCTGCCCGTGACTCACGAATATAGAACCGGGCCTTCTCGGCCTTTTTGGTGCAACCTTCGAACCCTTCGAATTGCTGCTGGGTCTTGGCCGCGGTCAACAGCGACAAGGCCTTGGAGTAACTGACCGTCCCGGCGAAACCTTCGGCTTTGGCCAGGTCCAGTTCATGCCACGCCGCATCGAGGTTGCTGCCACAACTATCGCGGTATGCGGTTTTTCCGGCGCAACCGGCCAGTGCCAGGGCAATCAAAGGCACACAAATCCAGGCTTTCATCACTCACACCTCAAAGATAGGTAAACAATTGTGCAGGTAGGACGGCCTGGGGCATGAAAAGTGCCGTCCATCGCCACAGCAAACTATAGCGTTCGAAAGAATAACCATCTGCCGCCATGGAGTATCGAAATAACGACGCGTTGACCCATCGAGCGACCTTAACGATTGAAGCACGCCCCTCGATGGGTGCATTGTTGAACCATTCAAAACGAGGGCGATTGATGAAGAAGCGTGTCGCACTGGTACTGGGCTCAGGTGGAGCCCGCGGCTATGCCCATATTGGCGTTATTGAAGAGATCGAGCGGCGTGGCTACGACATCGCCTGCGTCGCCGGTTGCTCCATGGGCGCGGTGGTGGGTGGCATTTATGCCGCTGGCAAACTCAAGGAGTATCGCGACTGGATCGAGAGCCTGGATTACCTCGACGTATTGCGTCTGGTGGACGTCAGTTTTCGCCTGGGGGCGATTCGTGGAGAAAAGGTCTTCGGACGGATTCGCAAGATTGTCGGCGAGATCAATATCGAAGAGCTGCGCATCCCCTACACGGCGGTGGCCACCGACCTGACCAACCAGCAGGAAATCTGGTTCCAGGAAGGTTGCCTGCACCAGGCCATGCGGGCTTCGGCGGCAATTCCCAGCCTGTTTACCCCGGTGATGCAAGGCAATCGCATGCTGGTGGATGGCGGCATTCTCAACCCGCTGCCGATCGTGCCAGTGGTGTCGAGCCATTGTGATTTGATCATCGCGGTCAACCTCAACTCCACCAACCAGCGCCATTACCAACTGCCGGTGATCCAGCGACCCGCCGCGTTCAGGAGCCGCTTCGACAGCCTGATCAGTTCCCTCGGTTCGAAGCTGCCGTTCCGGCGCAAGCAGGCCGAACAATTATTGCTGCTGGAAAGAGAAGCGTTGATGGCCGAAGCCGCCGAGATCAACCCCTGGGTCGAATCCGCCGAACCCGAAGCCCAGCAACCGGCAGCCGCGCCGGAACGCGACGGGGCACCGAAGTCAGCCACCGGCTCATTCATCATCGACAACGTCGGGCCAGCGTCGTTGCTGGATTTGATCAACCAGAGTTTCGAGGTGATGCAGACGTCCCTGGCGCAGTACAAGATTGCCGGGTATCCACCGGACATCCTGATCAACGTGCCGAAGCGGGTGTGCCGGTTTTTCGAGTTTTACAAAGCGCCGGAGCTGATCGCGCTGGGACGGGAGATTGCGCGGGATACGCTGGATCGGTATGAGAGCGAGCGCGAGTCCTGAGATTTCTCGAGTCGACGCAATGGCCTCATCGCTGGCAAGCCAGCTCCCACAAGTTCAGTGGCCTTCACAAATGTTGTGTTCAGCTCAAGCCTGTGGGAGCCGGGCTTGCCCGCGATGGGGCCCGATCAGCCAGAACCAGCCTGAAGACCACCCTCACTCAACAACCGATACCCCACGCCCGCCTCGGTCACGATAAAACGCGGCTGGGTCGGATCGTCCGCCAGCTTCTGCCGCAAATGCCCAACCACGATCCGCAAATAATGACTGTCATCGGTGTGGGTCGGTCCCCAAATGTCCTTGAGCAATTGCTGCTGGGTGATGACCCGCCCCGGATGCCGCGCCAGTTGCGCCAGCACCGCGTACTCCTTACGGGTCAGCGCGACTTCGGCGCCCTCGAGCAATACCCGGCGATAGGCCAGGTCCACGGTCAACGGGCCGAAGGTCAGCGCCGCTTGCTGAGCCTCGCCCACTGGCGCCTGGCGTAACAACGCACGTATCCGCGCCAGAAACTCCTGAATGCCGAACGGTTTGGTCACGTAGTCGTTGGCGCCGCCATCCAGCGCTTCGACTTTCTGCCCTTCGCCGGCGCGTACCGAGAGCACCAGCACCGGCACCGTCGACCACTCGCGGAATTCGCGCAGCACTTGTTGGCCATCCATGTCCGGCAGCCCGAGATCGAGCACCAACAGGTCAGGCTTGTTCAGCGCAGCCTGGGCCAGGCCTTCGGTGCCAGTGCCGGCCTCCAGCACTTTGTAGCCCTGGGAAGCGAGGCTGATACGCAGGAATTTGCGGATCTGCGGTTCATCGTCGATGACCAAAATGGTCGCGGTCTGGGTCATGGTTTCCGGTCGCGGCATAGAAAGTTCCAAAGAGTATCAGGCTTCACTTTCAGCGCTCACTTTCAAAGGCAGGCTGTTCCTGCAACGGCAAGTGCAAGGTGATGCAGGTGCCACGCCCTTCGATGCCGTCGGCGACACTGATACGACCGCCATGGGCGCCCACCATGCCCTGACAGATCGCCAACCCCAGCCCCGTGCCCTGCCCGCCGCGATCACCGCGCGCGGCGGTGTAGAACATGTCAAAAATCTTCGCTCGTTCAGCCTCGGGAATGCCCGGCCCTTCATCGCCTACCGAGAAAAACAGCTCTCTGTCGGCCACGCCGACGCGCACTTGCAGGCGCCCATGGGACGGCGAAAAACGCGCGGCATTTTCCAGCACGTTGATCAGTGCCTGTTCGATCAGTGCGGCGTGGACATACAGCAGCGGCAACTCGGCCGGTATCTCGACACTGACCTGCAACGGCGCCAGCACCGCACGCAGGCGATTGAGCGAACTGCCGACAATGTCGGCCGGCGACACCCAGTCCCGCGCCAGCTTCAAGGCACCGTGACCGAGGCGGGTCATGTCCAGCAGATTTTGAATATAACGGTCGAGGCGCTCGGCTTCATCGCGGGTGCCTTCGAGTAATTCGCGGCGATCCTCCAGCGGGATCGCTTCACCGAGGGCCAACAAGCTGTCGATGCTGCCGCGCATGGAAGTCAGGGGCGTGCGTAAATCGTGGGACACCGAGGCCAACAAGGCGCTGCGCAGTTGTTCGGTCTCGCCGTGCAGGCGTGCGGCTTCCAGATCATCGGCCAATTGCGCGCGAGCTAGAGCCTGGGCCAACGGTTGACTCAACGCGGTCAACAAACGACGACGCTGGCCGCTCAAGGTCTGGCCTTCCTTGGCGCACACGCCGAGCAGCGCCAGCGGTCCATCCTCCACCGACAATGGCCACCACCACCAGCGCCCAAACGGCAGCGTACCGGTGCCGGCACCGGCCGGCTGATCGTGTTGCCAGGCCCAATCGGCGGCGGCACGCTCGGCCTCGGTAAACTCCAGCGGCCCACCGGTTTCGACCTTCCAGCCGCTTTGTCCGTCGCGATTGAGCAGGCACAGTTGCAGGTCACTCCAGCCGTTGAGGTGCTGGGCGGCGGCGCTGATCACGGCCTGACGGTCAGTGGCGGCGGTGAGTTTGCGTGACAGGTCGAGCAACTCGGTGGTTTCTTCCTGGGTATCGCGCAAGGCCTGCAACTGTCGGCGCTGGCGCGCCGCGAGGTTGCCCGTGAGGGCCGCCATCAGCAGGAAGAACAACAAGGTGAGCACGTCTTCTTCACGCTGGATGCTGAAGGAAAAATTCGGCGGAATGAACAGGAAGTCATAGGTCAGAAACGACAACGCCGCACAGGCCAGCGCCGGCCCGAGACTGCTGCGAACCGCCACCAGCAACACGGCGGCGAGGAACACCAGCGAGATATTTGGCAATGGCAGGACACTGGCCACGCCCCACGCCAAGGCACTGGCCAAAATCGTTGCCACGACGGCGAGCGCATAGTCGAACCAGACCAGCGCATGCGCCGGATATTGTCGGGGCGGATTTTTTTCTTCGTCACTGTCGAGGACGTTGATTTCCAACCCTCGCGCATGGCGCAACAAGCGTGCCGCCAGACCACCACCCAACAACCGCCGACGCAGTCTCGGCCGGGACTGGCCGACCAGTACCAGGCTGGCACGGCGCTCGGCCGCGTGCTGGATCAGGGTTTTCGCCACCTCGCCGGCACGCAGCAGCACCACTTCGCCGCCCAGGCGCTCGGCCAGCTGCTGGGCGCTTTGCAGGCGCAGTCGCGACTGTTCGTCACGCACGCTGCCATTGTCCACGTGCACCAGGCTCCAGGGCAGATGCCGTCGCTGGGCGACGCGGCTGGCGTGGCGCACCAGGCGCTCGGCCTGGGCATCGCCGTCAACGCCCACCAGCAGGCGTCCCCGTACGGCCGGCGCGGCTTGACCCAGTTGGCGATAACCCTGGGCCAGATCGTTATCGACCTGGGCCGCCGCGGTTTGCATCGCCAGTTCGCGCAGGGCAGTGAGGTTGGTCTGGGTGAAAAATGCGTCGATGGCGGCGCGCGCCTGCTCCGGCACGTAGACCTTGCCGTCGCGCAGACGCTCGAGCAGTTCCCGTGGCGGCAGGTCGATCAACAGTAGTTCGTAGGCCTCTTGCAGCACCCAATCCGGCAAGGTCTCGCGAACCTGCACGCCGGTAATGCCACGGACCTGATCGTTGAGGCTTTCCAGGTGCTGGACGTTGACCGTGGTGAACACGTCGATGCCGGCGGCGAGCAATTCCTGAATGTCCTGCCAGCGTTTAGCGTGGCGACTGCCGGGGGCGTTGCTGTGGGCCAGTTCGTCGACCAGCACCAGCTTCGGTTTGGCCGCGAGCAGACCGTCGAGGTCCATCTCTTCGAGCATTACGCCCCGGTACTCCGAGCGCACCAGCGGTTGTTGCGGCAAGCCGCCGAGCAACGCTTCGGTTTCGGCGCGACCATGGGTTTCGACGACGCCGGCAATGACTTTCACGCCCTGGCGCAGTTGGGTGTGCGCAGCTTGCAACATGGCGTAGGTCTTGCCGACACCGGGTGCTGCACCGAGGAAAACCTTGAGTCGGCCACGGCCATCCCGGGGCAGGTCTGCTAACAGCGCGTCGGCGCGGCCGGAGTCGCTCATGTTTGAAGCTCTCTTTTTTCAGGTGTTGATGTGGTGATTGTTCAGCTGCCATCGCTAGCAGGCTAGCTCCCACAGGGGATTGCTGACTTCCTGTGGGAGCTAGCCTGCTAGCGATTGACGCCGCCACCGATCTACAGTTTTTCCAACGCCAGATTCAACGCCAGCACATTCACCACCGGCGGCCCAACCAACGGTTGCACGATGTGCGCATTCATCAATTGTTCAAGCGTAGACACCGGTACGTTGCGCGCTGCCGCGACACGCGCCAGTTGATAGGCAATCGCCGCCGGTGGCAAGTGTGGATCGAGACCACTGCCGGAGGTGGTAATCAGCGCCAACGGCACCGGCCCCTGACCGGGTACGAGCAGTTTATTGGCATCGTCGATCACCCGAGTGGCCAGCGCCGGGTTGCTCGGCGACAGGTTGCTGGCGCTGCTCGACACGGTGGCAAATGCACCGGCCGATGGCCGTGGGTGGAACCAGGCGTCACCGACGAAATCCTGGGCGATCAGCGCAGAGCCCCGGACCTTGCCCTCGGCATCGCGGACCAGGCTGCCATTGGCCTGATCCGGGAATGCAACCTGGGCCACGCCTGTGACCACCAAGGGGTAAGCCACGCCGGTGATCAGGGTCATCAAAACCAACAGGCTCAAGGCCGGACGTATCATTGTGGACATTTCAAAATCCTCGAATTCGCAGGAAAACCTGTAGGAGCGAGCTTGCTCGCGATGGATCTGAAGGCGCCGCGCTTTGTCAGAAAGGGCGCGTTATCGTTGACCACCATCGCGAGCGGGCTCGCTCCTACAGTGGGGGGTGTCAGATCAAACCAGATGCAACGCCGTCAACAGCATGTCGATCGCCTTGATGCCCACGAACGGCACCAGAATCCCGCCCAGCCCGTAGATCAGCAGATTGCGTCGCAACAATGCCGCGGCACTGGCCGCCTGGACTCGTACACCGCGCAACGCCAGCGGAATCAGCACCACGATGATCAAGGCGTTGAACACGATCGCCGAGAGAATCGCGCTCTGCGGGCTGCTCAGGTGCATCACGTTCAACACGCCCAGTTGCGGGTAGATCGCGGCAAACAGCGCCGGCAAAATCGCGAAGTACTTGGCCACATCGTTGGCGATGGAGAAAGTCGTCAGCGCACCACGGGTCACCAGCAATTCCTTACCGATCTGCACCACGTCCAGCAGCTTGGTCGGATCGCTATCGAGGTCGACCATGTTCGCCGCTTCACGGGCGGCTTGCGTGCCGTCGTTCATCGCCATGCCGACATCCGCCTGGGCCAGGGCCGGGGCGTCGTTGGCGCCGTCGCCGCACATCGCAACCAATCGACCGTCGTTCTGCTCATGACGAATGCGCGCCAGTTTTTTCTCCGGCGTGGCTTCGGCCAGCACATCATCCACCCCCGCTTCGGCGGCAATTGCCGCAGCGGTCAGCGGGTTGTCGCCGGTCACCATGACCGTGCGAATCCCCAGCTTGCGCAGCTCGGCGAAACGCTCGCGGATGCCGGGCTTGACCACGTCCTTGAGGTGGATCGCACCGAGCAGTTTGCCGTCGGCACAGACCAGCAATGGGGTGCCGCCGCTCTGGGCGATCTTGTCGATTTCCCGCGACAGGGCCGGGGCCAGCTCGGCGCGTTTCTGACCAACGAACGCGAGCAGCGAATCCACCGCCCCCTTGCGGTACACGCGACCTTGATAGTCGACACCCGACAGGCGCGTTTCGGCGCTGAACGGCACGCCGGTGAGCAACTCAGCCCTCGGTTCGGGTTGTGGATGCAGGGCACGCAGGTATTCGACGATGGATTTGCCTTCGGCGGTGTCATCGGCCAGCGAGGCGAACAACGCACCTTCGGCCAGCTCTTTCGAGCTGACGCCCGGGGCGGCGTACACCGCCGTGCAACGACGGTTACCGAAGGTGATGGTGCCGGTCTTGTCCAGCAACAGGACGTGCACGTCCCCCGCCGCTTCCACGGCGCGACCGGACTTGGCAATCACGTTCAGACGCACCAGGCGATCCATCCCGGCAATACCAATGGCCGACAACAGACCGCCGATGGTGGTCGGAATCAGCGTGACCAATAACGCCACCAGGAACACCAGCGGCAGGCTGCCGTTGGCGAAGTGGGCGAACGGCTGCAGGGTGACGACCACCAGCAGGAAGATCAGGGTCAGGCCGATCAGCAGAATGTCGAGGGCCACTTCGTTCGGGGTTTTCTGGCGTTTGGCACCTTCGACCAGCGCGATCATGCGGTCCAGGGTCGATTCGCCCGGGTTGGCGGTGATCTTCACCAGCAACCAGTCGGACACCAGCCGTGTGTTGCCGGTGACGGCCGAGCGGTCGCCGCCGGACTCACGGATCACCGGTGCGGACTCACCGGTAATCGCCGCCTCGTTGACCGCGGCGATGCCTTCGATCACCTCGCCGTCACCGGGGATCATCTCCCCCGCTTCGACGCGCACCACATCGCCCTTGCGCAGGCTGGTGGCCGGCACCACTTGAAAGGTGCCATTGCTGGTTTTACGGCGAGCGCTGAGGCCTTCACTGCCAGCCTTGAGACTGTCGGCGCGCGCCTTGCCGCGCCCCTCTGCCAAGGCCTCGGCGAAGTTGGCGAACAGTACGGTGAACCACAGCCACAGGGCAATTTGTGCGGCGACGAAGGTCGGCACCGCCGTGTCTGGAATGAAGCACAGCACGGTGGTCAGGATCGCCGTCAGTTCGACCACCAGCATCACGGGCGCACGCTGCAACTGGCGTGGGTCGAGCTTGACGAAGGCTTGCACCAGCGCCGGGCGCCAGAGGGCCGAGATCGCGGTTTTCGGTTGTTCCGGCGCTTTCGCGGCGACGGGTTTGCTTACGGGCATATTCATCATTGACTCCTTAGAAGCCCATGCTCAGATGTTCGGCAATCGGGCCCAACGCCAAAGTCGGCAGGAAGGTCAAACCACCCACCAGCAAAATGGTCACGGTCAGCAGGGTCACGAACAGCGGGCCGTGGGTCGGGAAGCTGTTCTGGCCGATCGGTGCGGTTTTCTTCATCGCCAGGCTGCCGGCCAGGGCCAGTACCGGGAGGATGTAGCCGAAGCGACCGATCAACATGCCCAGGCCCAGCATCAGGTTGTGAAAGGGCGTGTTGGCGCTAAAGCCACCGAACGCGGAACCGTTGTTGGCGCTGGCCGAGGTGTAGGCGTAAAGCAACTGACTGAAACCGTGGGCACCGGGGTTGCTTACGGCTGCCACCGGACCTGGCAGGCTGGCGGCAATCGCGCCGAGCACCAGTACGCCCACCGGCATCACCAGCAGGGTCACCACCAGCAATTGCACTTCCCTGGCCTGCAGTTTTTTGCCGAGGTATTCCGGGGTGCGACCGATCATCAGGCCCGCCAGGAACACCGCGATCAACACGTTGAGCAACATGCCGTAGAGCCCGGCACCCACCCCGCCGAAGATCACTTCGCCGACCATCATGTTGACCAGCGCGACCATGCCACTCAGCGGGTTAAGGCTGTCGTGCATGCCGTTGACCGAGCCGTTGGAGGCGGCAGTGGTGGTCACCGACCACAGCACAGTGGCGGTGGTGCCGAAGCGCGCCTCCTTGCCTTCCAGCGGTGCGGTCTGTTCGACCGCGACGTTGTTCAGGGTCGGGTTCGGTTGGTATTCAGCCCACAGCGAGGTGGCGCCGCCGATCAGGAACAGCGCCAACATGCAGGCGATGATCGCGCGGCTCTGACGCAGGTCTTTCACGTAGTGGCCGAAGGTAAACACCAGCGCCACCGGGATCAGGATGATCGAGCTGACTTCGAACAGGTTGCTCCACGCCGTCGGGTTCTCGAACGGATGCGCCGAGTTGACGCCGAAGAAGCCACCGCCGTTGGTACCCAATTGCTTGATCGCAATCTGGCTGGCAGCAGGACCGAGCGGGATCACCTGATCGACGCCTTGCAGGGTCACGGCATTCACATACTGCGCGAAGGTTTGCGGCACACCCTGCCAGACCAGGTACAGCGCCAGCAGCAGGCACAGCGGCAACAAGCCGTAGAGGGTAGCGCGGGTCATGTCGACCCAGAAGTTGCCGAGGCTTTTGGTCGACTTGCGGCCAATGCCACGGCACAGCGCAACCAGCACGGCCAGGCCGGTGGCGGCGCTGACGAAGTTCTGCACGGTGAGGCCGACCATCTGACTCAGGTAGCTCAACGACGCTTCGCCGCTGTAGGACTGCCAGTTGGTATTGGTCATGAAGCTGACGGCGGTGTTGAATGCCAGCGTCCACTCCTGACCCGGCAGGTTTTGCGGGTTGAGCGGCAAATGGTCCTGGAACACCAGGATCGAGAACAGCAGCAAGAAGCCTGCGAGGTTGAACGCGAGCAAGGCCAGTGCGTACTTCTGCCAGCTCTGTTCGGCCTGCGGATCGACCCCCGCCAACCGATAACAGCCACGCTCGACCGGGCCGAGGATCGGCGTCAACCAAGTGCGCTGACCTTCCATGACCTTGTAGTAGAAGCGCCCGAGAAAAGGCGCCGGGACCAATACCAAGGCAAAAAACGCCAGGATCAGCCAATAGTCATAACTGTGCATAGCCGCTCCTAGTTCCGGTCCGCGCGCAACAGCGCAACCAACAGATAAATGAACAGCCCCACTGCCAGCAGCAGTGACACCCCGTCCAGAACGCTCATGGAAATTCTCCGTGTTACGGCGCATTGCCGCGTGTGGAGTCATTGTCGACAGGGAGGCTGTAAAGGAGCGAGATCGAGGGGTGCGGCGGGGCATAAAGAAAGTGTAAAGAGTGGGTTTATGGCTTTGTTACAGCAGTGGTCTGTCGGGCCTTATCGTGAGCAAGCTTGCCCGCGATGGCGGCATGGCTGACGACGACGCTCTCATCTGGAGCAAAAAATACCGGCATACAGAGCCGAACATCCCCGATACGACAGCTTTCATCGCTTTACGACGGCAAATCACGAAATGGCACGCCCACTGCACACCCCTCCCCCGAGCTGTCCAATCCGTTGAGGGAGCAAACGCATGAACACACAACTCAAACCCACGCTGGGCACCCTGCACTTGTGGGGCATTGCGGTCGGGCTGGTCATTTCCGGTGAATACTTCGGCTGGAGTTATGGCTGGGGCGTGGCCGGGACATTGGGCTTTCTGGTGACCTCATTCATGGTCGCCACCATGTACACCTGCTTCATTTTCAGCTTCACCGAGTTGACCACGGCGATTCCCCATGCCGGTGGTCCGTTTGCCTACAGTCGCCGAGCCTTTGGCGAGAAAGGCGGATTGATCGCCGGGCTGGCGACGCTGATCGAGTTCGTCTTCGCCCCGCCGGCCATCGCCCTGGCCATCGGCGCCTACCTCAACGTGCAATTTCCCGCCCTCGACCCGAAACACGCTGCGGTCGGCGCGTACATCGTCTTCATGGGCCTGAACATCCTCGGAGTGAAACTCGCGGCGACCTTCGAACTGGTGGTCTGTGTGCTGGCGGTTGCCGAACTGCTGGTGTTCATGGGTGTGGTCGCGCCGGCGTTCAGCTTCAGCAACTTCGCCCTCAATGGCTGGGCCGGTTCCGATGTATTCGGCGCACCGGCGATTGCCGGGATGTTCGCGGCGATTCCTTTCGCCATCTGGTTCTTCCTGGCCATCGAAGGTGCGGCCATGGCCGCCGAAGAGGCCAAGGACCCGAAACGGACGATTCCCAAGGCCTACATCAGCGGGATCCTGACCTTGGTGTTACTGGCGATGGGGGTGATGTTCTTCGCCGGTGGCGTCGGCGACTGGCGCACCCTGTCGAACATCAACGACCCGCTGCCGCAGGCAATGAAAACCGTGGTCGGCGAGAGCTCGGGCTGGCTGCACATGCTGGTGTGGATCGGCCTGTTCGGGCTGGTGGCGAGTTTCCACGGGATTATCCTCGGCTATTCTCGGCAATTTTTCGCACTGGCCCGGGCCGGTTACCTACCCGCCTCCCTGGCCAAACTGTCGCGTTTCCAGACACCGCACCGGGCGATCATTGCCGGCGGCGTGATCGGCATTGCAGCGATCTATAGCGATGGCCTGATCAACCTTGGCGGCATGACCCTGACGGCGGCGATGATCACCATGGCCGTGTTCGGCGCCATCGTGATGTACATCATGAGCATGCTCAGCCTGTTCAAACTGCGCAAAACCGAGCCGAACCTGGAGCGCACTTTCCGCGCGCCCTGCTACCCACTGGTGCCGTTCATTGCCTTGGTGCTCGCCGTGGTTTGCCTGGTGGCGATGGCGTGGTTCAACATGTTGATCGGGCTGATCTTCCTCGCATTCATGGCGCTGGGGTTCGTGTACTTCATGCTCACCGGGCAGTTACGTGCCGATGCGCCGGCGGATGCGATGTTGACCGGGCTTTAAACAATCACAGTGCAGCTGACCTATCAGGCATAGAATGGAACCACTGCGAAAGTCATTCGCTCAAAGTGGTATGCACGCGCGGTTGTCGAACCTCGCCAACCGGCCTGCCTTCAAGGAGAGTCCTATGCCCTGGTATGCCTGGTTGATTCTGGTAATAGCCATCGGCTCCATCGTTGGCGGTTTGATGATGCTGCGTGACACCGCCAACAAGGTCGATCTGACCGATGAGCAACGTCGACGCGTAGCCGAGCGTAATGCGCAAGCGGACGCCAAGGATGCGCAGGACCGCTGAACAAAAAAACGCTGTGACTGACGGCTTTGTTTTGTGTACGCAACCCAGTGTGGCGAGGGGCGGCTTCGCGCCCCAGCGGGAGCAAGCTCCCTCGCCACAGAAGCTCTCCACGACGTTTCTACTTTTCCCACTCAGCCTTGGCGATGTGCAAGCCGTGCATGCCTTTGTATGCTGCACGCTCAGGCTGGCTCCACCCCTCCAGCAACGATTCCTCCAACCGATAGATCTCCACGCCCAACGGACGACAAACGCTGAGCGGATCCTGCGCGTCAGGCCCCCACATGGCCAACGACAAGTCTCCGCCTGGACAGGTCGACAGTGCACACAGCAGGTCGATTTCGGCGAAAAATTCCAGGTAATCGCCCTTCTTGGCCGGACACGCTTTCATAAAGTACATGTCGTCGTGGTTCAGCCCCGTGCACTGGAAAATATTCAACACATCGTGCACGTCGAACTCGGTCAGGCCGTGGGGCAGCACGGCGCGGGTCAGGTTGGAGTGGCAGTGGTGGTGAAAATCTTCGCCGGTGAGCATTTTGTTCACATAGGGATCGCAGCGGGTGCCGAGCAAATCGTGCAGTCGACCGCCATGTTCGTCGATGCCATAGTCAGCCAGGCTGTCGTCGGTGATGGTCACCAGCGGTCGCAAAAACGGCAGGTTCGACCAGAGCCGGTCATGGGTGCTGACGTGTGCGCCTTGTAGCTGCCGGGTGCGCGACGCCCACAAGCGCTCGCGCGGGTCGTTGGCATTCCAGACGTTGAAATCACCCACTTGCGGCCCGACCGGTGTCGTCACGCGAAACACATGGCCGGCCGGGACTTTCCAGGCGCGGCCGGTGCGAATCGGTACTTCGAAGGACTCGATCAGCGTGCGTCCCTCCTTCACATCACGCACCCGCTCATAAAAGGCTTTATCCACCTGCAAGGCGGAGCCTTTGCTGACTTGATAGGCCGCCGGATAGTCTTTGTACATGGCACGAATCCTCGATCAGTGATGGGAAGAAGGCGCAAGCATTTGCAACAGCTGGTGTTCGGAATCGTCGAGATACAGGCCCATGGCCTCCTCGGCCGCACGCTTGTTGCCTTCGACCAGAAGTTCATGGATCTGCCGGTCGCGGGCCAGCCATGGCGCCTGAAAACGCGACTCATCGGGCGCGGTGCAAAACACCAGGCGCAATTGAGCCACGACATTAGTAAAGAACTCATCGAACAGCGCGCTGCGCAGCAACCCGACAATGTGTTGATGAAATTGCAGACTGTGGGTGCCGACGGCGCGCCAGTCCTCGCGCTCCCGCGCCAACTCTGTGGCTTCCAGGGCTTGGAGCATCCGGTCGGACTGATCGTCACGCAGGGGGTGACTGGCACTGATGGCTTGCAGTTCCAGCGTGCGCCGGACCTTGAACAGGTCCCGCACATCATCACTGCCCAACTTGCGCACCATGACGCCTTTGTTGCGCACATAGCGGGTCAAGCCATCCTGACCAAGACGATGCAAGGCTTCACGGATGGTGTTACGCGAAGCGTTATAGGCAGAGACCAGGTCGTTTTCCACCAGCGCCATGCCAGGCAGCAAGCGTCCACCGATGATGTCGGCGCGCAACTCCAATGTGATGTGGTCAGCCAGTGACAGTCCGCTGTTCATACTCATTGCCTCAGGATTGTTCAACAATCGTCAGCCAACAGGTAATCACTATTCGTGCCATCAGGTGCAATGCAACACGATCGGTTAGTCGCATCTGCATGTTTTTTAGAAATAGAAGTACAGTCACCATGCAATTTTCAAGGGTTAATATGGCGCATTGATGTGGAGATATCAGATGCGTTATTCGCAGGACCATAAAGCCCAGACCCACCAACGCATCATCAAGGAAGCTTCAGCGCGCTTTCGCCGTGACGGCATCGGCGCAACCGGCCTGCAACCTCTGATGAAAGCGCTGGGCTTGACTCACGGTGGCTTCTACTCGCACTTCAAGTCCAAGGATGAATTGGTGGAAAAGGCCTTACAGGCGGCAGGGGATGAGGCTGATATCGTTTGTGCAGAGCTGTTCGCTCAGGATCGACCGCTGGACGCCTTCATCGATGCCTACCTGTCGCAATGGCACCAGACTTGCCCCGAAGAAGGCTGCCCATTGCCCACGATGTCATCGGAGCTCGGCATGCGCGGGCAGCCGAGTCCGACTTCAGATGCGGTGCTCAATGCGCGACTTCGACAAATCCAGAAAACCCTTGAAGGCGACGATACGGAAAAACGCAGCATTGTCATCATGTCCACGCTGGTCGGGGCGTTGCTGCTTTCGCGCTGTGTCGAGAATCCCGAGCTGGCCCGGCAGATTCTCGACGTAACCCGCGCGTCACTTAAACAATCACAAGGCTAACCTTCCCAGCGCTTGAACAACACGCTGGCATTGACCCCACCAAACCCGAAACCGTTGGACAGCGCATATTCGATAGCCATCGGCCGAGCCTGACCATGGACGATGTCCACGCCATCGGCAGCGGGGTCAGGATTTTCGAAATTCAGAGTCGCCGGTACGATCTGATCACGGATCGCCAGCAGCGTGAAAATCGCCTCGACTCCGCCTGCTGCGCCGAGCAAATGCCCGATCGCCGACTTGGTCGATGTCACGGCAATTTTGTTATCCGTTCCAAACAATGCCTTGATCGCCGCCAATTCCCCCAAATCGCCAACCGGCGTCGAGGTCGCGTGGGCATTCAAGTGCTGGACCTGCTCTGGCGCAATACCGGCCTGCGCCAATGCCAGCGACATGGCGCGGCGCGCGCCGTTGCCATCCTCAGGCCCCGCAGTCAGGTGATAGGCGTCTGCACTGGTGCCGTAACCGACCAACTCCGCCAAGGGTTGAGCGCCCCGCGCCAAGGCGTGTTCCAGAGACTCGATCACCAGCAGGCCGGCGCCCTCGCCCATGACAAAACCATCGCGCCCACTGTCGAACGGCCGTGAGGCACGCTCCGGGGTGTCGTTGTAACCGCTGGACAAGGCCCGAGCAGCTGCAAAACCGGCGAGACTGACCCGATCGATCGCCGCCTCTGCTCCACCACACACAGCGATGTCGGCCTCACCACAACGAATCAGGCGCGCCGCATCGCCGATCGCTTGAACCCCGGCAGCACAGGCCGTCACGGGCGCCCCCAACGGCCCTTTGAAACCGTGTTGAATTGATACATGTCCCGCTGCCAGATTGACCAGAAACGACGGGATAGTGAACGGTGACAAACGTCGCGGGCCACGAGTGTCAGTGGTGCGCACCGCATCAGCTATCGCACCGAAACCACCGATGCCGGAACCGATGATGGTTGCCGTGCGCTCCTGGGCAGTAGCGGTTTGCGCTTGCCAACCGGCCTGTTCAATCGCCTGCCGCGCCGCCTCCATGGCGAACAAAATGAAGCGATCCATTTTTTTCTGCTCTTTGGGCGCGGTTGCCCGATCCGGATCAAAACCGGCCTCGGCATCCTCCGCCAGCGTGGGCACCGCAGCGCCGACCTTGGCAGGCAAATCGGCAACCACCTCATCGGGCAATTTCCGCAATCCGGAGCGTCCCGCCAACAGGCGCGACCAGACAGCTTCGACCCCGCTACCCAGCGGGGACACCAGGCCCATGCCCGTTACAACCACTCGACGATTACTCATTACGCAAATACCTCATGCCGATTAGTGGCGCTTCATTTATAACGCGCGGCGGCCTGGCTTCTGGACAGATTTGGCGCCATCGCATGACGCGCCGCTACATACGACTCCCACTCAGAGAGATTCGGCAAGGAAGGGATGGTGATCAACTCACCTTGATCCAGGCCCGACAGCGCAGCATCGACCATCTCTCCTGCTTCCATGACCATATCAGCGGGAATCTGGGTCGCATCGATACCGGAACGCTCCCAGATCTCGGTGCGTGTGACGCCCGGCATCACAGCCTGGACCTTAACCCCGGTGCCGTCGAGTTCGGCATTCAATGACTGGGTCAGGCTCAACACGTAGGCCTTGCTGGCGCTGTAGGTCGCGTTGAAACGCTCGGGAAACAAAGCCACGACCGAGGCAATATTAATGATCGTGCCCCGACCCGCCTTGGCAAAACTGGCGGCCGCTGCCGATGCCAAGCGCGTGACGGTAGTGACATTCAGCTGGATCAATCGCTCCAACTGATCGGTATCGGCATTGGCCAGCAAACCGTCCGCCGCAACACCGGCGTTATTCAGCAACAGATTGATACTCGAATCGCTGCGCAGACGCTGCTCGAGTTTCAGCACATCCTCCTTTTGCGTCAGATCGGCCTTCAACACTTCGACCTGAACCCCATGCTCGGCGCGTAACTGGCTCGCTGCTTCTTCCAGCCGCTGCAGATCGCGAGCAACCAACAACAAATCAAAACCACGCGCCGCCAGACGCTGTGCGTAAACCGCCCCGATACCGGAGGAAGCGCCGGTGACGAGGGCCGTACCTTGGGATTGGGTGGAAGTCATGACTGTGCTCCTGGAAATGCTTGAGAAAAGGTCAGCGCATTAACCTCAACGCGCCTGGACGGGTATTTATTATATGCATAATTTAAACGCCATATGATAGTCGTAATTTTTAGGCGGCGGACGGAAGGCGCAGCTTTGCGAACGCCAGAGCGCAAAAAGGCCGGTCAATGACCGGCCCCCTTGGCGTTGAATGTTTAGCTTAGTTCACTTCCAGCTTATCGCGATTACGATCCAGAATTGCCTTGCCAATTCCTTTCACTTCGAGCAACTCGTCCACCGAAGCAAACGGCCCATTGATATCACGGTACGCAACGATCGCCTGAGCCTTCGCCTCGCCAATTCCGGAGAGTTCCTTTTGCAATGTAGAAGCATCGGCAGCATTTAGATTGATTCTGCCCGATTGTGCAGCTGGAGAAACCTCCATCACCATGGGGGCATTATTGCTCTCCGGCTTCGCAGCGGGAGCCGCAGTAGCAGCGATAGAGGCAGTGGTCAGAAGGGCAAAAACCAGGGAGTTGAAGTAGCCAGTACGCATAAATGACGCTCCATGACATCAATTGAGAAAACAGCTTTCCGAAGCTGTCTCCCAAACTTAGGTGATGTCTGGAGCCTGTCAAAAATGTGTCCATTGCAGGATGTGAAACAATCAGGGTTCGAGGCGACGCTCTTGGTAGATCCAGTCAACTATTTCACCGTCGGGGCTATAACCGCTGACAGTTTCACGCAAGAGTTGGCGCACACGGGAGTAATCATCCAGCTCCACGGCATCCAGCAACTCGGTCAAACGCCCCTTGAGTACGTCCCATGGCAAATGATCCTCGCTGGCGCTCATGATCATCGGATGCGGCGTTGCCGATACGTTGTCACCAATAAGCAGCTCTTCATACAGCTTCTCACCGGGACGCAAGCCCGTAAACTCGATAGAGATGTCGCCCTGAAGGTTCTTTTCAGAACGCACGCTCAAACCGGAGAGATGAATCATTTTTTCCGCCAGTTCGACGATCTTCACCGGTTCGCCCATATCGAGCACGAACACATCACCACCCTGCCCCATGGAACCCGCCTGGATCACCAGTTGTGCAGCTTCGGGAATGGTCATGAAATAGCGGGTGATTTTTGGGTGAGTGACCGTCAACGGTCCGCCTGACTTTATCTGACGGTGAAACAGCGGAATGACCGAACCGGACGAACCCAGCACGTTGCCGAAACGGACCATCGTGAAGCGGGTCTTGTTGACTCGGGACACATTGGCTTTGTCACCGAACAGCACAGGGGCGATCTCGCGACTCAAGGCCTGCAGCGTCAATTCGGCAAGACGCTTGGTGCTGCCCATCACGTTCGTGGGACGAACCGCCTTATCGGTGGAGATCAACACAAAGTTCGAAACACCCGACTGCAAAGCTGCCTGAGCAGTGTTAAGCGTGCCAATGACATTGTTCAGCACACCTTCAGCGATATTGTGCTCAACCATGGGCACATGCTTGTAAGCCGCTGCGTGGTAGACCGTGTCCACGCTCCAGGTCTTCATGACATCCAGGAGTTTGTGTTGGTGGCGGATGGAGCCGAGGATCGGCAACAATCGAACGCCGACAGACTCCCGACAACCGCGAGTCTCGAGCTCCGACAAAATGCTGTAGAGATTGAACTCACTGTGATCGAACAAAATAAGCGTGGTCGGCCCGAGTGCAAAGATCTGGCGACAGAGCTCCGCACCGATCGACCCACCGGCGCCCGTCACCATCACGGTCTTGCCTTTGATGCAGCGTTCGAGCAAGTCCGGTTGCGCCGGCACCGAATCGCGTCCCAACAAGTCCGCGATATCCACTTCCTGTATGTCTTCGACCTTAACCCGGCCGCTGGCCAGGTCGGTGAAGTTTGGAACACTGCGGATGTGCAGAGGAAAACGCTCCAACAGCGTGAGGATTTCCCTGCGGCGTGCACGGGTCGATGATGGCAGGGCCAGGAGGATTTCCTGCGCGCCGGTTTCATCGATCATTTGTTGGATGTGTTTGGGTTTGTAGACTTGGAGGCCGGCAATCGAACGATCAGCGATGCTGGGGTCATCATCGATGAATGCCACCGGACGCATCACTCGCCCCATACGAAGGGCCGCCACCAACTGATTCCCGGCCACGCCTGCACCGTAGATTGCAACCTTGGTGAGGCCGTCATCACGATTGGAAAAGGGTACATGGGCAGCGCCATTGAACCAGTCACCCATGAAGTACTGGCGCATGCACAGCCGCAGGCCTCCAATGATGACAAGGCTGAGCCACCAGTAATTGAAGACGATAGAGCGCGGTACTACGGCTTCGTGATTACTGTACCAATAGACAACGAGCGCCAGAATGAGCGAAGACAAGCTGACGGCTTTGATGATGGCAACAAGGGCGTCATTGCCGAAATAACGCATGACAGCACGGTACATGCCGAAACGAATGAATAGAGGGATCGCAACAATAGGCGCGCAAACGAACAGCCAGAAATGGACTCTGAACGGGTTGTACATATCATCGACACCCAGACGTACGATGAACGCCAACCACAGAGCCGCCCAGACCAGAACAATGTCTGTGACCACCTGAATCAGTCGCTTACGACGCCTCGGAAGCCCTAATAAGCGAGCCCTGATCTTGTCCATAAACTCTTCAAACACCTCAGTTTTCTCCCTACAACTGCCTCATCACGGTAGTGGAACCTTATAAGCGCTTCTGATCCACTTTTAAACCTAAATGACAGAACGGTTACTCAGTTTCTCACCGATGGTGCTTCAATCTCACCCGCGCGGAATCTGATAGCCAGCGCGACTAAGGGAGCATAGGCCAGAATCAAACCCAAACTTGAATCGAGGCCGAATCGCACAACGCCCAATGCGATAGGCAACAGCCAAAGCAAATTGATCAATGCGACGACGCTTGTAACCTTCAAATGGCTGCCAAACCGACGAGAGGCATATTGGTAGGCATGACTGCGGTGCGCTTCATAGACCTTGTCCCCCCTGAGCAAACGTCGGAACAAGGTGAACGTAGCATCGACAATGAACACGCCCAGCAGGATTAGCCAGCCCCACAGCATATCGGCAGAGGCCCACGCAGCCTGAATTGAAAGTGCTCCAAGCACAATTCCGAGAAAACCGCTTCCGGCATCGCCCATGAATATTTTGGCTGGGGGAAAATTCCAAAAAAGGAAGCCCGCCACCGCAGCAGCCAACAACAACGGCGCCCAGATCAAATCCAGATCCTCAGCAACCCAATACAGAAGGCATGCCCCCAGGCAGACGCAAATCGCTTCGACGCTGGCGATACCGTCAATACCATCCATGAAGTTATACAAGTTGAGCAGCCACACCAGGTAAAACGCCGCCAGCACATTACCCAGCCATCCCAGATCAAATGTGTGCCCGAAGAGCTCAACAGCAGGCAAGCCCCCCATCCAGGACAACAACCAGATCGAAGCGGTGAAATGCCCCAATAAACGCCAACGCGCAGCGATGTGCCCGTGGTCATCCATAAATCCGATAATCGCAATCACGGAGCCGGCGCCGGCCATGGCCGCAAACACCGGAGAAGCCATCAATCCTGCAAACAAAAGCATGAACAGTGCCAATGTAAATGCCAGGACTATCGCCACGCCTCCCCCCCTGGGCGTGGGGACCGAGTGAGAGCTACGAGCATTGGGTATATCCATGAGGCTTCGCGACAATGCGTAACGGCGCAGAGCCCAAGTCAGGGAAAAAGACACAGCGACAATGACGGGGATAAACCAGCCATAACTCATGATTTACGGGAATCCAGAAAATGTTGCGCTGTCAGGGCCAACGCTTGTTCAAGAGTGACCGGAGGTGTCCAGCCCAATAGTTGTCGGTTCTTGCTGATGTCGACTTGCAAAGAGCCAAGAATGCGGTCGGCCAACGCTCGCTGCCCCAACATTGTTGCTACACCGCTCATCAGTCCCGCTGGCACAGGCAGTAACCTGGCTGGTTTCCCCAAAGATGCCGCCAGTTTACGCAACAGTTCAGTGGTTGAAACGTCTTCACCATCGCTTGCCAGAAATACCTGGTTGGCGGCGGCCGGATGATCAGAACAGGTCACGATCAAGTCAACCAGATTGTCCAGAGCAACGAGGCTTCGTCGATTTTGAACTGCGCCGAAGGGTAACGGAACGCCACGATAAAGCCACCGCATCATGCTGAGAAAGTTGGCCTTGACGCCTGGGCCGTAGACCAACACTGGGCGGATGATCACTACCTCCATCCCCGTGGCGGCAGCGAGCGCTGACAATCCCTGCTCGGCTTCAAGCTTGGAGATCCCGTAAGGGTCGATGGGTGCTGGCAAATCATCAGCATGGTATGGGGCACCAAGATCAGTACCTTCACCATTGACTTTGATTGAGCTGATGAAAATAAAGCGTTTGACTCCGCACGCCGCAGCCTGACGTGCCAAATTCAAAGTCGCCTCGACATTGACTTGCCGAAATGCAGCCAACGGGTCGTGAGCCAAATCGTTCATGACATGAACGCGGGCAGCCGTATGCACGACTACATCTATGCCCGTCAGGGCCGTCTGCCAATCGTTTGTGCCATTAAGATCGCTCATGGGCAGCGAACGCACGCCCGTCGCCAGCGTTATAGATTGATCACGCAGCGGCGCGACTACGGAGCAATCGGGGTAGCGCGCCAACCGCTCAATCAGCACCCGCCCCAGAAAACCACTCCCACCCGTCACCAGAAATGCTTTAGATCTCATGCTTGGCCCTTGGAATACAAAACAACGTCAATGCCCGAGCACTGTGCTGCAACACTTCAAAGCAAAGAGCGATAAATCTCTGCATAGGATTTTGCCATCGAATCGGATGAAAACACTTCTTCGAAGCGACACTCAGCAGCCTCTCCCATCGCTGCCGCCAGATCGGGTTGATTCCAGAGCTGGGTCATTGCAGCCGCCAATGCGACAGAGTCTCGAGGAGGAACCACCAGTCCGGTGTCCCCTGCGATGTTGATATACGTGGTGCCCGAGCCGATCTCGCACGAGATCATCGGCTTGCCGTACATCGCTCCTTCCAGCAACGAAATACCGAAAGACTCGGATCTGAGATGCGAAGGAAAAACGAACGCGTAGCACAATGTCAGCAGAGCAGCCTTGTCTTCGTCGGGCAAACCGCCAAGGAAATGCACCTTGGTCAGGCCTAATTGGCTGGCTTGTGCCTTGAGTTCAGCCTCTAGATGCCCACCACCCAGGATCACGACGGGTAACTGGGTTGTCTTCGCTGCCTCAAGGAGATAGTCCAATCCCTTGTAGTAACGCAGTGCCCCAACGAACAAAAAGAAACGCTCACCTAAACGCTCGCGCCAGAATGCCAGCTTTACAGGCGATGGCTTCGGATAAGTCTGTCGATCCAGACCGTAAGGCACTACACGCACTTTGTTTTTAAACTGCGTTAGCACCGGACTGCTTTCGGCGTAGTTGGGCGATGAGGCCACCACACAATCGACGCTCGATAAAAAACGATTCATCAAGGGCTGATAAAGCTTCAGCAAGGTCTTTTGCTTGACGATATCCGAGTGATAACTCACAACAGCCGGCTTTTTGATTCGGCTGTAAAAATGCACCAGATCCATGTAAGGCCACGGAAAATGGTAATGAACAATGTCCGCTTTCTTCGCCAGTTCGGCAAAATCCTTGAACGCCGAAAGCGAGAAGCCGGTAGAAGCAACGTGCAAATCGAGCTTGGAGCGATGCGTCAGATGGTGCCCGACTTTCTCATTGCGTGCCGCGCCTCGCTCACTGAGGTAAAGCACTTCAGATTCGAACCCATGACGGATTCCGCCCTCGGCAATCTGAAAAATGACTTGCTCAATACCACCCATTGTTTCGGGGTAGTAGGTTTTGAAAAAATGCAAAACCTTGATCATTGTCCTTTGACCACCTTCTGATAAACCTGAAGAGTTTCCGCCGCACAGCGCTCCCACGAAAAACCGGCTGCATGCAGCAAACCTTGCTCCACAGCGTTGGCACGCCACACGTCGTCTTCCAGACCTCGGCGAATGAGATCGGTCAGCGTCTCGGTGTCCTTGGCATCGCACATCAAGGCTGCATCACCGGCGACCTCGGGCAATGAAGAACTGTTCGAGCAGACCACCGGAACGCCTGAGCTCATGGCTTCCAGTACCGGCAATCCGAACCCCTCATAGAGCGATGGAAAAGTGAAAAGGCGCGCGCCCGCAAACAACAAAGGCAAGTCTTCACTGGGTACAAACCCAAGGTAATAAGCCCAACCTTCGCGCTTGGCACTCTCCAGGCGCTGGTGAATACTTTCGTTTCGCCAGCCGTGATAGCCGGTCAACACCAGCGGCCAACGCTTACGAACGTCAAGCGGAAGCCGGGAATAAGCATCGAGCAATGTCTCGATGTTCTTGCGAGGCTCAATTGTCCCGACAAACAGACTATACCCGCCCACTTCGAGACCATGACGCGAAAGCGTGCTTCTCAGTTCTTCAGCGCTGCGAGGATGAAACTCAGCTGAGCTGGCTAGCGGTACCGTGTGGATACGCTCGATTGGCCAGGAAAAGTAATCCGCCAATTCTTTGCGCGTGTACTCGGAATCCGTAATCAACGCATCCGCTCTTACCAGAGTGGTTTTGAGCTCTTTCTGCAAATAGCGCACAAGCTGCGGCGCATGGCAGTGAGACCAGGTAAAAGGCGACAAATCATGGAAGGTTGCAACACTGCGGCCGGTAAAGGGTGGCAGATAATAATTAGGGCTGTGGTAAAGATAGTCACCATGGCCTTTTAATGCTTGCTTCCTGAGCAATGGCATAAGGAGGCGATAGGCCTCGACTGCTAGGAAGTTTTTTTGCACGGCGCGTTTAAGGCCGTAACCGCTGCCAGATGCTTCTGCGGCCGTTGGCAGCGAAGGCAAAAACCGTCGACCCGCAAAAAATTGCAGGTCAGCGATTTCCGAACTCTGCTGCAGTCGCAGCGCCAATTCGTAGGTGTAACGACCAATACCGGTTAGCGGGAAGCGAACCGGTTCAACAGAGAGAATTAACTTCATTTATTCAGCCGTCAGCATCCAGCTCAATGTTTCGCCCAAGGAAGGTGTTGTCCAGCCAGGGACCAGTGCTCGCAACCTGGCATTGTCCCCGCATAGGGTTTTCACCTCATTGGCGCGAACAAAGGCAGGATTTACCTCAACTTCAATATCGTGCCCGGTAAATTCTTTGCACATTTCGATGACTTCACGCAGCGAATGGGTATGGCCTGAACTGACGTTGATAGTCTGTCCAAGCGGATTGGCTTCGATTAAACCTCGATAAGCCCCCACCAATGCACGAACATCGCTGAAATCACGCCAGACATCGAGGTTACCCAGCTCAATCTTTGGCGCCTTACGACGGAAATGCGAAACGATTTTCGGCAATAGAAAGTTTTCTGCCTGACCAACGCCCGTGTAGTTAAAGGGGCGAGTGATAACAATAGGCAGGCGATCATGCCAAAGGCTGGCCATGTACTCCATGGCCAACTTGCTCACAGCGTAATCATTGGCCGGCGCCGGTAGGGTGGTCTCTGAAAGAAGTCCACCCGAGGCATTGCCATAGACATTCGCACTGCTGGCGATCAGTACGCAATCCAGTGATTTGCCACTGGCCGCGATGGCTTCCAGCAGATTGCGTGTACCTATCAGGTTTACCTGATAGAACGCATCTGCTGCGCCGTGACCGACAAAGGCCAATGCAGCGAGATGCACAACAACATCCGGCTGAATCTTTGCCAGCAACGCGCGCAAACCCGGGCCGTCGGCCAGATCTACCTGATGATAATTTCGCTCATCGGACGGTTGACTACCCAGTCCGACAACCTCGTAGCCCTGAGCCCGAAGTTCATCAGCCATGTAACGACCAGTGAAGCCTTGAATACCCGTAATCAGTGCGCGCTTGCCAGCAATGGTCATCAGAACGAGAATCCTTGCTCATTTCGACGCAGATCAGCTTCGACCATCATGCGGCACAGCTCTTCCAGGGATGTTTTAGGTTCCCAACCGAGAACTTCCTTGGCTTTGGCAGGGTTGCCGATCAGCAACTCAACTTCAGTCGGACGATAGAATTTCGGGTTGATGGTGACCAACACTTTGCCAGTGGCCGCATCAGTACCCTGCTCGTCTTCTGCAGTGCCGGCCCAGGAAATGGTGATACCCACTGCCTTGAACGCCATGGAAACGAAGTCGCGAACAGTTTCGGTGCGATTGGTCGCCAGCACGAACGTATCAGGCTCATCGGCCTGCAGCATTCGCCACATACCTTCCACGTACTCTTTGGCAAAACCCCAATCGCGCTTGGCGTCCAGATTGCCCAGTTCCATCTTGTCCATCAGGCCGAGTTTGATCTTGGCGACGGAGTCGGTGATTTTACGGGTTACGAACTCACGACCACGCAAAGGGGACTCGTGGTTGAACAAGATACCGCTGGTCGCAAAAATGCCGTACGACTCACGGTAGTTGATGGTCATCCAGTGAGCGTAGAGCTTGGCCACACCATAAGGGCTACGTGGGTAGAAAGGCGTGCTCTCGACCTGAGGAATAGCCTGCACCTTGCCAAACATCTCGGAGGTAGATGCCTGATAGAAACGAACCTTCGGGTTCACGATACGAATCGCTTCGAGCAGGTTTACTGCACCCAGACCGGTGATTTCTGCAGTGGTGATCGGCTGTTCGAACGAAACACCCACGAAACTCTGCGCAGCGAGGTTGTAGACCTCGGTGGCTTCGGTGGTTTGCAGCAGGCGGATACTGGCCGACAGGTCGGTCAGATCGTATTCGACCAAATGCAGATTAGGGTTGGACTGAATGCCCAACTCTTCGATACGCCAGAAATTGACAGAACTGGTACGACGGTAGGTACCGTATACGGTGTACCCCTTCTCCAGCAGCAGTTCCGCCAGGTAGGCGCCATCTTGACCAGTGATGCCGGTAACGATTGCTTTCATGCGAATCCTCTAAACTCCATTTGAAGGCCTTAGCAGGCACATCTTCAACTAATCAAACTTGAGTTTGGCGAACCAAGCTCCGAAGCCCCACAGCGGGGTGTCTATTATACATCCTCGCCTGTATTAGCACACCACCAGCATGTCGATAAATCAGGGGCGAGACGGCCAAGCCACAGAAGAGGGTTCGGCAGGCAGAGTCATTTCTTGAAAAATAATCACTCCATCAGATTGATTCAGACCTGGAGCACTTCGAAGGTGTATGACTCTGTTGAGCACAACAGTCGTTTTTGGCGAATCATATCTAAATGAAGCAATGCTTTCCTTCAAAAATTACCTACACAAACCAAATTCCCTCGAACCCGAAACCGCAACTTCAACCCTCATCGAATCAAACAAGCTAAATGCAGAAGTACGTGTAAATGTACAATCAAAGAGCATTATGAATAGTGGTAGTTACTTTGCGCCCCGGTTCGCTCCCTCGCGGCAATACGAGGGAAAACTCACCAAACTGTTCGCCTATTATTCGCCTTTTATGGATGCGACCCGACATCATATCCAAAGCCCCCCCACACAGCCCCCACGCTATCAACAGGACGCGCGACAAAAATAGGCGCCGGATGCCATAAGCTACGGCGTTTTTTCAAGGTACCTGTCGCGTCAACCGTCTAACTATGCCGCTCTTTTCTCGACCTGTTGCTCTCGATCCGTGTTCAACAGCACGGTACCGATCGGCTCCCAGTTACGTGTTCGACCCGACCACCGTTCTGGCTTTTTCTCTTTGACTCGTTCGTACAGCGCATGTCGCCGGGCCAAGACCTGATGGTCCAGTCCTCGATGCCGCTCAGCCGGCGTGACGAACCGGATACGGCTATGCCGGTGCTCGTGATTGTACCAACGCATGAAATCCCTCACCCAGGCGCGTGCAGCGTCCAAACTGGCAAAACCATCCTGCGGCCATTGCGGGCAGTATTTCAGCGTTCTAAACAGCGTCTCCGAGTAGGGATTGTCGTTGCTGACCCGCGGTCGGCCCCGCGAAGACGTGATGCCCAGTTCGTACATCTTGTTCAACAGCGTCACCGACTTCATCGGCGCTCCGTTGTCCGAGTGAAGCACCAGCGGTTCGTGTAAACACTGCTCACCGATCACGCTGCGTTGCAGCAGCGCGGCGGCTTTCTCGCCACTTTCCGCGTCGTAGACCTCCCAGCCCACGGCCTTGCGGCTGTAAATATCCTCGATCAGATAAGGTAGTAATACTGGCCGCGTATCGGCGACGGCAGGTACGTGATGTCCCACGACCACACCTGTTTGGGCGCTTTGGCCGCTTGCGTCGTCGGTTCTGCGTACCGCCTGGGGCGCTGACTACGGCCTCGATGTTGCTGTTGACCCGTCGCTCGCAAGACGCCATAAAACGTCGCCTCCGACGCCAGATAGCGCCCTTGATCGGCTAGGCGCGAAACAAGGTGGGCGCACTCCGGGCTGTTGCACAGCGTCACAAGGGTCTGTCGCTCAGCCTCGTTCAGTGCATTGCGCGGCGTTGGCCGTGTGACAGTCGTTCGGGCATCGGTCTGGATAACGTCTGTTCCAGTCCATCGTTGCAAGGTCCGCAGCGAGAGGCCAATTTCCCGGCAGGCGCTGATTTTTCTGGCTCCCGCCGCGACCGCTTGGCTCAGCCAGTCCACGAGTAACCGCCGTTCCGGCAACGACGTCAGTTGTCCTCGTTGTCGGTCCCCCAGTAGTCGTTGAGCTTTTTTCGCAGCACCAACAATGCGGCTGTTTCAGCGAGCGCCTTGTCTTTGCGGCGCAGTTCGCGCTCAAGCTCCTGGATGCGTTTATTGTCTTTGCGAGATTACTCGCGGTCTTCTTTGTGCTGGGCTTTTTCCGACTTCTGGCCAGCGATAAACGCTTGTCGCCAGGCCGTAATCTGCTCCGGGTAAAGGCCTTTGCGGCGGCAATGCTCGCCTAGGTCGATCTCGGACAAACCGGCGGCTTCAAGCACGACAGCAAACTTGGTTTCGGCTGACCAGTTCTCGGTCAACGGCTTGTTTTCGGACACTGCATTTCATTCAGAACTGAGCTGCTTGCGCCAGTTGGACAAAGACATTTCGCTGACCCCTTCGCGCCGGGAAACCTCGGCCATCGACAGGTTCAGTGGGGGAAGCAGCATCTTAAGTAATGCGACTCTGCGTTCAGGTGAATAGTACGGCACGACCAGTCTCTTTCCGCCCCCAATGTGCTTTTTTTAGGAAAATTCGGAGAGACGACAACTATCCTGACACCGGGGGGGCTAAGGGAGGGCAAGCACGATAAGGGTGACATCAGCACCCCCTCCGAGGGTACAATCCCCGGCTGATTTGATAACCCGGTGTTTCGAATGCTCAACAGCACAATAAACGTTGCCCTGATGGACATAGCAGCGTCGGCAAGGCGCTACTCGCTTGTCGGCATGCTCGGATGGCAGGATGTCCGCCAGCGCTACAGACGCTCCGCCATAGGACCATTCTGGCTCACCATCAGCATGGGCGTAATGATCGGTACGATAGGTGTCGTTTTCGGACAAATATTTAATTCCCCGACTAAAGAGTTTCTACCGTTCCTTGCAGCCGGGATGATTCTTTGGAGCTTTATCTCAACCAGCGTGACTGAGGGCTGCACTAGCCTCATTGCGGCAGAAGGGATTATTAAACAACTTCCAATTCCTTTATTTGTCCACATACTCCGGACACTGTGGCGAAACATTTTAATACTTGGCCACAACATCATAATTTTCCCTCTCGTGCTATTGGCCGTGCAAAAGCCGCTAGGATTTGAAGCTTTTTTGAGCATCATTGGCTTGATTGTTCTGGCTCTTAACCTAGCGTGGATTAGTCTGATTTTGGGTGTTCTGTGCGCGCGGTATCGCGATCTTACACAGATCATATCGAGTTTTCTTCAGATCGCCTTTTATCTCACGCCTATTATGTGGCTCCCCAGCCTGCTTCCCCAGCGCTCGAGTACTTACCTCCTGGATTTCAATCCTATCTATCACCTGATTCAGATAGTAAGGGCACCATTACTAGGTCAAGAAATTAGCCCCTTCAGTTGGTGCGTATCCGGGGGCATGGCCATACTGGGGTGGTGCGTAGCAATAATGTTTTACGGGTATTATAAGCGCCGCATCGCTTATTGGCTTTGAAGAAGAATACACATCATGGCTTCTATTGAGTTTCACAACGCGTGCGTTGATTTTCCGATTTATAATGCTAGCGGGCGCTCACTTAAAAAGCGCCTAATCCAGGTTGCGACAGGTGGTCAGCTCGGAGCAAATGACCAAGGCCGCGTCATTGTGCGCGCATTGGAAAATCTAACATTTTCATTGAACGATGGTGACCGAGTTGGCTTACTAGGCCATAACGGCGCAGGCAAGAGCACTCTATTGAGGCTCCTGAGCGGCGTTTACGCGCCCTCGTCCGGTACCGCCAAGATCAGCGGCGATATTGGGTCACTGATCGACATCTCTTTGGGAATTGACCCTGAAGCGACGGGCAGAGAAAACATTTTTGTACGTGGCGCGCTTCTTGGAATGACAAAAAGCGAAGTCTCGAGCAAGCTTGATGAAATCATAGAGTTTTCTGAACTCGGTGAGTTCGTTGATATGCCTGTCAGAACCTACTCAACAGGCATGCATCTGCGCTTGGCCTTTGCAGTTTCCACCACTGTCAGGCCAGAAATCTTGATCATGGATGAATGGTTATCAGTGGGTGACGAAGGCTTCAAACACAAGGCAGAGGCTCGAATGACAGATCTCGTTAAGGCAACAAATATTCTCATAATTGCCAGCCACTCGCGCGAACTGGTAATGCATACATGTAACCGTGTGATCTGGCTTGAGCACGGCAAAATTCGTATGGACTCAGATCCCGAAACCGTCACTCAAGCTTATTTCGGCCACTAAATGCTTGTCTGCCCCCCTGCCATCTAAGTTAAGCTGATGATCCGTTTGGGTTCGTGAAGACCCCACTCCCATCAAGACCGACCTAGAAGACAGACTTCGAAAATGCTAAACATCATCATTCCGATGGCAGGACGCGGCAGCCGTTTTGCAAACGCAGGTTTTACCGATCCAAAGCCGTTAATTCCTATCCATGGAATCCCGATGATCAGACTGGTCATCGAAAACCTTAGCCCTCAGGCTGAGCATCGTTTCATTTTCGTTTGCCAGCGCGATCACTTCTCAGAATATGGTCTGGATGTATTGCTTCCACAATGGACCAAAAATTTCGAAGTTGTCCTACTTGACGGTATCACACAAGGTGCCGCATGCACCGTCTTGGCAGCGAAACACCTTATCAATAGTGAAAATCCATTGATGATCGCGAACAGTGACCAGTACGTCGACACCTCCATCGATGACTACTTGGGTACACTGGATCAATACTCCTTAGACGGTCTAATCATGACCATGACAGCTTCTGATCCTAAATGGTCTTTCGCTGCCACCGATGCCGATGGGCACGTAACCAGGGTTGCCGAAAAGGACCCAATATCTGAGGATGCAACCGTTGGCATCTACAACTTTTCCAAGGGTTCAGATTTCGTCAGCGCCGCAGAGGCTATGATCGAAGCAAATGAGCGCGTCAATGGCGAATTTTACGTTGCACCTGTTTATAACCGAATGATCGAAAGTGGCAGCAAAGTAGGTATCTATGGCATTGGTACCGATGGCGAAGGGATGTATGGTCTTGGCACCCCGCCGGATCTGGAAGCCTTTCTGAAACTGCCTCTATCCCAAGAGCGAGTGGAGCAAATCAAGTGGAAATAATAAGCCACAGAGGATACTGGCTGCAGGCAAGTGAAAAAAATACTGTCGAAGCCTTCAAAAGATCATTCTCACTCGGTTTTGGTACTGAGACTGATGTGAGGGACTTATCCGGCACCCTCGTTATTTCACACGATCCACCCACTGGTGGCGAATTGACCCTGGACGAACTCCTAGAGTTGGCCAGTCCTGCTCAACCCACGCTCGCTATCAACATTAAGTCCGACGGCTTAGCCGCTGCGCTCAAAGCAACAATGGATCGGTACGACTACCAAAACTGGTTCGCATTCGACATGTCGATCCCCGATACACGAGGGCAATTGGCAGTAGGCAACCCGACGTATCTCAGAATTAGTGAATTCGAAACACAGTCTCCACTGCTGCAACATGCAGCAGGTGTCTGGCTTGACGCATTCGAGTCCGATGAGTGGCGTGTCGACGAGCTTCGGCGATTAACAAGTGCGGGGATCAAAGTCTGTCTTGTGTCACCGGAACTACATAAGCGCGATCATTCCACCTTCTGGTTACAACTGAGAAGCAGTGGCCTGCATAACAGTGAACTGGTCGTGCTATGCACCGATATTCCCGAGCAAGCGGTTGATTTTTTTAAGGTGAGATCATGATTCAGGCGGTAATTTTTGACATGGACGGGGTCCTAATTGATGCCAAAGAATGGCATTACGAGGCCCTCAACAAAGCACTGGCGCTATTCGGGTTTGAAATTTCCCGATATGACCATCTGACCACTTTCGATGGTCTGCCAACAAGTAAAAAGCTAAATATGCTGAGTAAAACAAGCAATTTACCTAATGAACTGCATGGCTTCATTAACACCCTAAAACAGAACTACACCATGGACATGGTATTCGAAAAATGTCGACCAACATTTATTCACGAGTACGCACTATCTACTCTAAAAGCTCAAGGCTACAAGCTAGGCGTTGCGTCAAACTCTATTAGAGCCACCGTACAAACCATGATGCAGAAGGCTGACCTTGAGCGCTATCTGGACACTATGTTGTCCAATGAAGACGTTAAAGAACCTAAGCCATCCCCCGATATTTATATCAAAGCAATGCAACAACTTCAGCTAGAACCATCGCAATGCTTGATTGTTGAAGATAATGAGCACGGAATTCAAGCGGCAAGGGCATCAGGGGCGCATGTGCTCGTAGTAAGCGACGTAAACGACGTCAACTACGACAACATCATGAATGCCATTAAACGTGCTGAAGATAAATCAAATGACTAATGTCCTCATTCTAGCTGCAAATGAACCCCATGATGACCGTGACAGCGGATACCCACTCTGCTTAACAGAGGTGGATGGAAAGCCTCTCATTCAGCACCTCAGCGAAAAATGCAATGCCATTCCAGACGTTAAGCTGACACTCGCAGTACGTGACCAGGATTGCAAACGCTGGCATCTCGATAATGTATTACGCTTGCTATCGCCAGGTGCGAAAGTACTGAATGTCCAGCGCAAAACAGGAGGAGCTTCATGCACCGCACTGTTGGCGATCGCAACTATTAAAAGCGAAGAACCGCTGCTTATTATCAACGGCAACGAACTAATAGACATCGACTTTTCAGCGGTCATTTCGGGATTCGTAAATTCTAATTTTGATGCGGGTGTGATTGTATTTCCTTCAGTCCACCCACGTTACTCGTACGTAAGGTTGAACGAAGACGGCTTGGTCGTTGAATGCGCCGAAAAAAACCCTATCAGTAACAACGCGACAGTGGGTTTTTATTGGTTCAAACATGGGAGTGCCTTCGTAGAAGCTGCACAGCAAGCAATAATCAAAAGCGCACACGTAGATGGCCAATATTACATCTGCCCAACGTTGAACGAGTTGATCTTGCGCCAGTTAAAAATAGGCGTATATCGAATAGACACCCAAAAGTTTCACCCATTGAAATCCGAGAGACAAATCGAACGCCTTGAGACATTAATCGATTCAGGGAAACACTGAAATATGAAACATAACAAACTAGAAGACATGGTAAAAGGATGGTTCGTGGGCGGTTTTACACCGACCGCCTTGGATACTCAAGCTTGTGAAGTAGCGATCAAACGCTACTCAAAAGGTGAGTCCGAAGGTAGCCATTATCATAAAATCGCGACTGAAGTTACAGTGATTGTTGAAGGCTCCGTGAGAATGTGCGGAAAAGAGTGGCACTCTGGAGATATCATAACTATTAACCCTGGAGAAAAAACTGACTTCCTGGCACTTACTGACACTCTTACAGTCGTGGTCAAACATCCAGGTGCACTAAATGATAAATACCTTGCGGACTAACTGAGCATACAATGACTAAGACTTGCATAATCGACGTAGGGGCTAATGGAGGAGACTTTCTTTTTCAAGTTGCAGCCCGCTCTCCCTCTGTTACAGTAATAGGCATAGAACCCATTCCTGAACTGTACGACCAGCTTGCGATAAAAAAAGACGCGCTGAACCTATCAAACATCGCACTCCTTAAGAAAGCAATCAACACAACCGAAGGTAACGCAAAGTTCCATGTTGCGAGACACGCAGACTGGGGCGTCTCCAGTTTATTAGATTTTGATAGTGATAATATTTCAAAAAATGAATATTGGGCTCAGCGGTCCGATTTATATTTCGAGGACGAAATAGAGGTTGAAATTACACGATTAGATAAATTTTTAATCGGAGCTGGATTCAGCCACATTGACTTTATCAAAATTGACGCACAAGGCGTTGATATCAAGGTGCTTGAATCACTTGGCGACTTACTGAAAAACGTAGACGCTGGGATGTTAGAGGCACCTACAACCCGTGGGACTGCGCTCTATTCCAACGAACCAACACTTAAAGATGTCTTAGACTTCTTAGAAAAAAACGGGTTTGAACCATATGCAATAAAACCTAACGACCCGGCTTGTGCGGAAGTAAATGTTTTCTTCAATCGTGTAGGCTTAGACTGGCAAGAAATTGAAAACCGCCTAAACTTACGCGGAATACCAATTTACGATGGCAAGCATTATTGGCACGCTCCCTCCGCATCTGCAATTACTCCATCTAAAACTCCGGATATTTCATCTGCCGAGAACTCCGCGGCTTGGGCAAGAGTTGCACATTGGCACGCTCAGGCTACCTACTTTAGTGAGATAGCAGAAACGCTATCCTTAGAATTAAAAGGTAAATCCTTGGGCTTGAGCGAACTCAACCATTCAAAGAGCTCCCATTCTCAAGATACCACAAGCGAATATAGCAACTTAGCACGTGAAAATAACAGTTTGAAATCCCAAATCGACGCCATTCATAAATCTACAAGTTGGAGAGTCACAGGCTTTCTCCGAGCACTAAGAAAACTTATCTGACATATAGGTGCATTACAAAAAATGTTTGACTCAAAATTACTGAGAGAAATATGTGACGCCAAAGCGGTGTTTTGGGCTGGCCAATTCTCTCCAACCAGTTCATTCACATCCTCGACACGTATTTTTGATGAAAAATACGATTTTCGCCAGCCGTCGAGTGACCACGGATCATACAGTGCTGTTTACCTGACAGAAATTGATCTTGGTATTGTAAAACAATGGCCAATAATTCTCGACGAAGCGCTAAGGCTATTGGCACACGACCAAAAAACCTTACTTTTCATAAGATTCTCCCAGAGCCACTTGCTAAGTATATTCGCATTAAGTGCTTTCCTCCGAAAAAAGAAAGATTTTAACATCCGCCTAAACTATCAAGACCAAGATCAGGACGGTACAGTCATTTATAGTTTGGAATGCCATAGAACTCCCCTTACTCCATCGCTTTCTACATTTGAATTTGCGCTAATTACAAATGGACTGAGACCAGCCCAAGTCAGGAGCTTCGTCGATAGCGTAGCCAACATAAGAGGCATAGATAATATTACCTGGAGCATTGCCATATGTGGTCCAGCAGAGTTCCGCTACCAGACGGAGGCACTATCAAACCGCATCCGTTATATTGTAGAGCCATCGCAACACACAGCTAAAGGGTGGATAACTCGAAAAAAAAATCTAATAGTTGAGACTTCCTCTTCCGAAAACTTGCTGGTAGCACACGATAGATACGAAATACCCGAAAACTTTCTCGACGCGATGTTCGAATATGGCCCAGATTTTTCGGTGTTAGTACCGGCGCAAATAGACCAAGAGGGTAAACGCTTCCCAGACTGGGTATCTATTGGTAGTCAATGGTCGTGGGCCCCATGTGGGATGCTCGATTATGGAGATTACAACCCCAACATATACATCAATGGCGGCGTTATAATCAGCAAAAAAAACGTATTAATTGATACGCCTTGGAACGATCTGTTATTTTGGAATCAAGGTGAAGATGTAGAGCTATCAAGATGCCTTGCAGACGACGGGATCATCCCTCGCCTATCCAGAATAGTCACACTTACAGTAACGGACGCGCGCCCAGGTTACACATTCGACTTTGCAAGCTTACCTTCAATTAATAACGCATATGTTTCGCCTCATGGAAGCCCCTTATCTAGTCAGTTTAATATGGGTGTATTCTGTGCAGACACTAGTGTTGATCTAAAATACGCATCAGCTGACCGATTAGCTATACTTGGTATCACTGCGAGTAAGGATTATTTTTCGTACACATCGGAAGGGCTCATCCCAAAACGAAACATTGTAGATATCGCTTTCGGGGTAAAACCCACAAACAAAAAAGACTTTAAACTATCGCTAAACATGAAAGGACAACTAGAGTCAAGCGATATCGAGTTGTATATTAATGGAAAACCCGTCGCATTTGCGTGCTCCAAGGACGATTATAACTCCGTATGTATCTCTTTATCCGTAGCACTAGCTGATTATAAAAACTGTAGAAATATTTTTTTAACATTAAACTCTAACAAAAATTACATCCTGCTCAGCATACAGTCTATTAATAACGAAGAACGCCCAAACTATCCGATTTTATTTTCCGACAAAGAAACTCCACATTCTGCGTTAGGAGTTGGGTGGTCTGCACAAGAGTCCTGGGGAGTTTGGTCTGATGGTCCGAATTCCGATCTATACCTTCCAATACCTGAATCAGAAATCATCTCTGATATTGAATTTACCATTAAAGCGAACGCTTATGCACCAAGAACAATAGAATCGCAGCTAATTGGCGTAAGATGCAACGGTATAGCGATTACACTTTTGAAAATAAAAAAAAATAAACGTCCAAAAAAAATCAAAATCCGAATTCCAAGTGCCATAATTCATAATAGAAAAATAGCGCACCTTCAACTCAGCATTCAGCACCCATCCTCGCCTGCAGAAGAAGGTGTATCAACTGACAATCGAAGACTTGGGCTTGGACTAGTGAGTGTAAATGTAAAGAAAATTAGATCAATCTAAAAACCAACATTAACTAAATCTCACTGCGAAACTATTACATGAATAGCAAATCAGCCTTATTGATCGTCGAGAAAAACTTCAACGAAATTCACGTAGGTGTAAGAAGAGTAATACACTACTACTGGCAGTTACTAATTCGCGAAGGATACAACATAACTCTTGCTGCACCTATTAATGGCAAGCTTTCCTCATGCAGTCAGCCCATTGCAGATGCCCTGATGCGAAAAGAGGAGTTCAGTAGCGACAAACCAAAGCCAACTTGGACATCAAATTCCTTGAGCTTTGAAATTGAGAACGAGAAAACGGCTTCAAGCATTCAAAACCATACGCATAACATATGGAATTCCGATCAAAACATATCACCTAAGAAGTACTCCATATCGATCATCACCAACCCATGGATGTGTTCAGATGTAGATGGTCCGCCAAAAGAAAAATACTCAATTGGCATAGTTTATGACATGGTGCCCAACTTACTTTCCATTGGGGCGCTTCGAATGCCTCGCCTTTTGAATACCTACGAATTCGCCCATAAACACAGCGCCGGATATGACTTTTACCTGGAAAACGTTCAAAACATTGTGTGCATCAGTGAAAGTACTAAAAGAGACTTTCTGAGCTTTTATGGCAAAAGAACCGACACACATGTTACGGCATCCATCCCATTTAAAGACTTTGGGGATGGGGTTATTAAGGGCTCGACATCTAATACTGTCTTACTTCTAAACGCACTCGACTATAGAAAAAACTTTACAGCCGCTGTGGCCGCCATCAAAATAGCCAGTAAAAAAATTCCACTTAATTTAATTGTAGTGGGCAAAGAACGTATGCCCATTAAGGATGTTGAAGAATTTCTAAAGGAAATTTCGTCAACCTGCGAAGCAGTTGAATGGTTTAGATCACCGAACGACCTACAACTAGAAGAGTTGATGTCCAGATCAAAAATTCTATTTTTCCCATCATTCTACGAAGGACTAGGGCTTCCTATCTTAGAAGCACAAGCCAAAGGATTACCCGTCATATCTTCAAATAGTTCCTCATGTAAAGAAATCAATCTTAACCAAAACTTAACTGCGGATCCTTACGATCACACTAAATTCGCAAACCTGTTAGAGAGTGTCATAAATGGCACTGAAACAATACTTACCGGTGAGCTTCTACGCTCGGCTCAAATAGATTATTTAAGCGCGCACACTAATTTAAAAGCCCTATAAGTTCATTATTATCGCGACACCTAAGTAACTAAGCGCAAGCATTATTATCATTTAACACAAAATAGAAGCTTGCGATCCAAAGCTACTCAATATCAAATTATCAAGGTGCGTACTGCAAACAACGAACGCACCTAAATTTTCCCTACTCACAAAACCACCCCATACCAAGATCCACAAACACTCATTTTTATCAATAAAATACGAACCCTTTAATTCCAAAAAAGGATACTCCAATCTATACAGAAGGCGTATTTCTCACTGACGGAGAATTATTGCTGGCGGCTCTTGGCCGACATATATACCGACGACTAAAATTGACTCATGAGAATATATATTCACCCAATTATTTACTTGGCACCTGCACAGCGAAAGTTCGTTGAAGAGCAAAATATCCAAGCAAAGGTAAAATGGTAGAGTTGCATTAACAAACTTTACGATATTAACGGTGTAAGGTAAGCGCTCCATGAACCCCACATTTTAAAGGTGGGGATCTATGGCTATCTTGGCATTTGCGGTGTGCAGTTCCACGGCAGCAAGGCCTCGAAGTCTTCTACGCTCGAGGCTTGTGGCAGGCGCTCAAGTGCGTGGCGCAGCCACGCATAGGGCTCTTGGCCGTTGGCTTTAGCCGTCTCGACCAAGCTATAAAGTTGAGCGCTGGCCATCGCACCTTTGGGCGTGTCGCTGAACAGCCAATTCTTGCGCCCGATCACGAAGGGCCGGATCGCACGCTCGGCCGCATTGTTGTCGATCGGCAAGTAACCGGCTTCGGTGTAGCGCACCAACTTGATCCAGTTGCTGGCCAGGTAGCTGATGGCTTTGCCCAGTGCATTTTGCGCCGTCACTTGTGGCTGGGTTTTCTCCAACCATGTTTGCAACTGGGCCAACACCGGCAGGCTGTTTTGCTGTCGACTTTCGTGGCGATGTTCATCGCCGACTTCTTTTAAATCTCGCTCGATACCGTATAGCTTGTTGATCAGATTCAGGGCGATATCGGCACGCCCGGTTTTACCTTTAGGTTGCACCTTTTGCGCCTCGACAAACTTGCGTCGCGCATGTGCCCAACAGCCTAAACGTTCGACACCGGACCGCGCGCCCAAGGCGTTATAACCAGCGTAATCATCGGTCATCAGGTAGCCGCGATAACCTTCGAGCAGGCGCGACGGAACCTCCTGCGCCCGGCTGATCGAGTAGTCAAAAAGGATCACAGGCTGATTCGGTGGCCCGCCGGTTTGCACCCACATCCAGGATTGGCTGGTTGGCTCTCGATCTGGCTCTTTCATCACCTGTACACGCGTTTCGTCGCAGTGGATGACGCGACTTTCCAGCAGTCGATCCCGCATCAAGTTGAGCAAGGGTTGCAGGTGTTCGCCGCACTGGATAACCCAGCGCGCCAAGGTCTGGCGTGGAATATCGACGCCGTGGCGACCGAGTACTTTTTCGAAGCGGTGCAGTGGCAGGCCATCGACGTATTTGGTCGTCAGCAACATCGCCAACACGCTGGGGCTGGCCATGCTCTTTTCAATCAGTTGAGCAGGCTTGTCTGCTGTAACCGGGGCGGTTTCGCAATCGCGGCAACCGTAGATTTTACGGACATGTTTGATCACGCGGATTTGCATCGGCACGATCTCGAGTTGCTCGCTGATTTCCTCGCCAATGCTGTGTTTACGGCAACCGCAGGCGCAAGTTAGTTCGTGATCTGGCAGTTCGTGAATGACTTCGATACGCGGAAGATCGGCAGGCAGAGGCTTGCCTTTGCCCCGTCGCTTGGTCGGAGCGACGACCTCTTCGTCAGCCGGTTCGTCGACAGACTCGGCCACGCTTTCAGCCTCGTTGAACAAGGCCATTTGCGGGGTCGCGGGATCGGCTGTCTGCTCTGACTTGCGTCCGAAAAGGCGCTGACGCAACAGCGCGTTTTCTTCTTCAAGATGAACGATCTTGCCCTTATCCGACTCGCGCTCACTGAGTATTTGCTCAAGCAGTTGCTTGAGCAAAACAGGGTCGTCAGGAAGGTCTTTGGGCATGGAAATCATGCCCTGGATTATACCGAATCAGGCGACGAATCGAGGCGTCAAAACTTGATGCGGACGGTTGCGCCACAAATCAAAACCGTCCAATAACCAGTTGAGTTCTTGAACCGTCAGCACGACGGCTTCATCCGCACAATCCGGCGATGTTTTGAAGCGCTCGGATTCCAGGCGCTTTAGCCAAAGGCAAAAGCCGTTGCGCTCCCAATACAAAATCTTCACTCGGTTTCGAGGCTTGTTGAGGAACACGAAAAGCACCGGGTCAAACACCGCTACCTTGATGTCCAGTTCGACCAGAGCGGCGAGGCCGTCGATGGATTTTCGGAAGTCGACGGGCTTGGGGTAGAGATAGACTTTTTCGACTTTTGCGTCGGGACGCATCATGAGGTACTGGCTCCGGAAAGGAATCGGGAGCACAGCATCGGGGATCAGGTGGTGATTTTTAATGTGGGGTAATGAGATGGTCACCCCCGACACCCTGCGAGGGCTACGCTTTCGCAGGGTGTTTTATTTTCGGAGGCCATCTTCATGAGCGAATTAGTGCGGGTCGGTATCGATCTCGGCAAACACAGTTTTCACCTGCACGGCCAGGACAAATCGGGTCGAGAGGTGTTTCGCAAGAGGCTCTCACGGCAGCAGATGATGAGGTTCTTCGGCAATCTCCCTGCATGCACCGTAGTGATGGAGGCCTGTGCTGGTGCACATTTCGTCGCTCGCGAACTGATGATCATGGGGCATCAAGCCAAGCTGATTTCACCGCAGTTCGTTCGGCCCTTCGTCAAAGGCAACAAAAACGATTTCGTCGATGCCGAGGCGATTTGTGAAGCCGCGTCGCGCCCGTCGATGCGCTTTGTCTCGCCCAAAACCGAGGCCCAGCAGACGCTTTCCGTATTGCATCGTCTGCGTGAGTCGCTGGTGCGCGACCGCACCAAAACAGCCAACCAGATGCACGGCTTCTTGCTGGAGTTTGGCATCAGTCTGCCAAGAGGGCTGGCCATCATGAAACGCCTGTCCAGTGTCCTGGCCGAACATGAACTCCCTGTTCGATTGACGGTGCTGTTGCAACGGCTGCACGATCACTTCGTCTACCTGGACGAGCAGATCAAGGCGCTGGATAAAGAGCTGGCAGGCCAACTGGCCGACGATGATCTGGGCAGTCGTTTACTGAGCCTGCCGTGTGTCGGGCCGATCACCGCCAGCCTGCTGGCTGTGGAAATGGGTGACGGCCAACAGTATGGATGCAGTCGCGACTTCGCCGCGTCTGTTGGCCTGGTGCCCAGACAGTACAGCACGGGCGGCAAGGCGAATTTGCTCGGGATCAGTAAGCGCGGTGACAAGAATCTCAGGCGACTGTTGGTTCAGTGCGCCAGGGTTTACATGCAGCGGCTGGAACACCAGAAAGGGGCTCTGGCCGATTGGGTGCGCTCGCTACTGATGCGACGGCATTCCAATGTGGTGGCCTGCGCCCTGGCGAACAAGCTGGCGCGGATCGCCTGGGCGATAGCGGCCCACCATAGCGAGTTTGAAACAGGGCCAGACACCTTGAGTGCCTGACCCTGCGGTTGTTGCAATACCACGATTTACCTTTCAGGTTTTGCGATAGCTGAATAACGAATGACGTGAACGGCCCTCCGGCCTGGCGAAGAACCTGATCCATAAACCGGCTATATGAAGCCGCTGGGGTTTTTAGGATCGTCAGGCGCGACTCTCATCGTGGCGCGGGGCATGCCCCAGATAGACGCCGGATAGATTTAAGCAAGCCAACCACTTCACCCGCTAATCAGTATTGCAAAAACGGGGGTGACCATAGATTTATGGAGCGCTTACGCTGCCTTGCGGTTACTGTCCTTACAATAAACGATCTTCGACTTTTCCGAATGCATGGTCAGCTTGCAAGTTTCCAAGCGTTCCTTGATGGCCTTCATGACCTCACTCGCTTGCCTCTCGCTGCAGCAGTGAACCACCGCATCGTCGGCATAGCGTGCAAACGGACATCCCGGATACCCTAAGCATTGGTATCAAGACAGCGTGTTGACCGGGAATTACGCTCTCATGGACGCTAAACTAATGAGTCAATTACGTAGAAAGGGAGATCTGCCCCTACCCAACGATAACTTGCGCATAATATTAATCTAGTACATCTATATTATATCGCACCATCCAACTCAGACTTTTTTGAGAGCTTACTCGCTTGCATAATTCTTTTTCCGATGTTTGCTACAGGCACTTCAACATACCGATTCACAAAATAAGATAGCACGATCACAACTAATACAAAAAACAGGAACGTAGCAACATTATACGTTGGCAAATAAAACTTTACAGCAACCGCCACTGCCATGTGACACGCATACATAGAATACGAAAGTTTACCTAAGAACTGTAAAACAACCCCTTTCATGAAAGTAAAATACTCTTGAAAATGCAACAAACAACAAAACACAAAAAACGCTAGCATCCAACTAGGCGCTCCCTTCTCAACTGAAACATAAATAGGAAATGGTGCAATACTAAGGACCAATACTATACAGATTAATCCAGGAACAAACTGCCCATAAGATATGACCCGGGAATAATGCATCCAATATAGCCACCCAATAAAGAGCATAGGAAGTGTAGAAGCCAAGACCCCAAAGTTGGTAGCCCATTGATATTGGGGATGAAATGGCATCAAGTGAAAACGACCAATCGCTAAAAACACTGAGACGAGAAAGAAAATTGCAAAAACATCAAATTTGAATTTTGACGCCAAGTAATAGGCAGCACCGACTATCAAATAAAATTTAATTTCAATAGCCAAAGTCCAAAAAATTGGCTCAACTAAAAAATCGTTCGGTATAAAATCTGAACCAAACAAACTTATAGTTAAAAGATAGTTCTCAATGTCTAAATGACGAGCATCCCCTGTGACATATTCGGATAAAATCCGAAGCGTTGCTGCAACAACCACTACTGATACAATCTAAATACCCGCCGAACGAAAAAATCAACTGAGCTACTTGTAGTCGCGCTTGCAGCAACAACAAATCCACTTGTTATAAAAAACAACCCCACCGCAAAGCTACCCATAAAACTTGCCCAGTAGTGAGTATGACTGCCTTCTGCCACCCCCATTACTGCTATAAAATAATGATCAATAACCACAAGCAACGCAGCAATGCCGCGAGCCCCATCGAGTGATTTAATCCGTTCCAACGATCGCCCCCTCAAAACTTCATAGATTGTTATTTAAGTGGTCTTTTACGAACTTACTTAGTTAGCACTAGCCAATTTAATTTATTAAACCCTTGAGCTGTTCCGCACTTTCTCGCCATGTCTGCAATGGCATATTACCAGATATAGGGTGCTGCCCTTGGGCATACAATTCCTTCCAGCTTTTTAAAGCCAGCATCAACGCCTCAGGTTCATAACCACTAAAATAGAAAGCTTGATCGCCCGCGATTTCACGATGCAAGAATATGTCGCGTGCGATTACCGGAAGATTGCAGCGTGCAGCTTCCATCAACTCCATCCCGAAGCGCTCACCTTCCGAAGTTACGATTAAGCAGGTGCTAGCCGCTTGAATTTTCGAGTAAAACTCATCACTAACATTCCTTAGCCAAATACAGTCACAACCTGAATCAGATATTTCCTTAGAAATTGCCTCGTCGGTAGATTGCCCAATTCTACTCACCAAAATCAAAAGCGCTGAATCGCCCTCATTCCGAAGAAGTTTAAACGCATTCAGAGTCTGCACGACCGCCTTAGCAGAATCATTGTTTAGCGTTTTCAGAAAGCTGGTATTTGTTGATATCTTCTGCAATATTTCTTCATCCGAAGAAGTCATGCACTCATTCGCGGCAATATTTTCAGTGTCGGAGCCAAGGTTAAAATAACCAATCTTAAGTGCACGACTCTTAGGCGGAGCATTTACCTCTAACCAACTAGTGAGTTCTAACGACACAGTCTTCGAAATGCAAAAAACCCCATCCATATAGCGCGATAATGCGAGACGTCCAAGCCCTGTAGATAAAACGTTTTCTGGAAACACACTGGATTTCAGTAATGGCTCAAGTTCATATAGTACAAAATAGATACTAACCCCTATTCGCCGCAGATACTGATAATACGAGGCTTGTTTGGCTTGTACGTTGTGTTGGACGTCCAAACCAAGAAATATGTCACCTTGAAAAACGTCTATATAACCACCCTCTAAATTACTAGACGAAGAATCAAACTCATTGAGGTATTTATTCGTATATCGATAGCCAAAATCATCAGCAGTGGCGTAAACCGGCTTTACTACATAACCAAGCAGAGGATTAGCAACAAGCTCTAGCAGTATTCGTCTAACTATATATGAAACGCCAGTGCAACCATTGCTATTAACCAAGCCTGATACGTCTACTAACAATTGTTTCATCGGCGCTGGAGTATTGGATGCAATGGCTTGTGAGATACGTCTGATCTCTGTATCAGACATAACGGGTCCAAGACGCGCAACCTCATCAAGCAACCAGCATCTACGATCTGCCTCGTTAGAGAATTCTTTGTATTTGCCTGCTTGTTTGGCATTTAATTCATACCATCGTTCAAAAGCACGAATTGTGAGTTGCGCACTATTCTCCCAGGTAAAGCTTCTTGCTTGAACTACACCATTTTCTTTTAGGGATTGAAGGAACAGCGGGTCACCGAGCACCTGAAGTATCTTGTCAGCAATCGCTTGTTCTGAATATGGATCAAACAGTGCCTCCTTATTCCCAATAACTTCTGGGACACTTGTTGTGCTAGATCCAATTGCCGCTGCACCACAAGCCATCGCCTCCAGCACAGGGAGACCGAACCCTTCATGCAGCGATGGAAATACATATAATGCGCATTGATTGTAAAATTGCACCAATTCTTCGTCAGATACTCGACCAGTTATAATGACATCTTCAAAAGAAAGCTTAGATTTCAGTACATGTTGTTCAAAGCGATAGCGATGATCATCTGGTAAGCCGCCCACTAGAACCAGTTGATATTCTTCACGAACTCTATTTGGCAATAGTGCATAAGCACTGATTAGCCCCATATGATTTTTACGGTCATCTGTAGCACCAGAGTACATTATGTACTTGTCACGAACGCCATATTTATCATTCAGTTTCCGTGTAGAGCTTTCAGAATATGTAACAGGCTTAAAAATATCGTCAACAGCTGCTGAGATATTTACGATTTGCTCTCGTGAAAGATCTAAGTATTGGAGTGCTTCCTCTCGAGAAGACTCTGAAATGGCGAGCATCAGTTCAGCACGATTGAGGTGGGAAATTTTTTCGCGATATAACCTTTCAAAACCCGGATTGGGCGCAAAATAGACGTCGCTTTTGATGAGAGGGATCAAATCATAAAAGGTAACAGCCGTCGGAACCTTGAAAGGTGCCCTACCTATACTATGTACGGCATCATCCCCAAAACCCTCCATCAGACTCGTTACATGTACAATATCTGGTTCTAGGCTTGCTAAAAACTCCTCCCGAATCAACTCCGCAATATCTTTCCTAAACTCATTTGAAGGATCAAAGGCGTGGACAGGGCCGATACTGTTCCAAACCTTGATATTTTCTTGGGGAAGCAGACCATCGAATACATCGCGAATGGAGTCTATTGTTTCTGGAAACAAGCCATTAAGCGCAAGAATTACTTCGTGCTCCCCACGAAGTTCAACCATTGCGGCTGCGAGTGCCATTGTGTAACGCCCGATACCCCGAAAACGGCTTCCGGTCTGAGCACCCTGCATATCAATCACTATGCGCATTAACGACTTTCCTGTTCAGACATACGGCTTTTTATTTCGGTATAGATATCTCGTGCCATCGGCGACAATGGAATGTGCCCAAGCAAAAACTCATTGGATAAATCCCCTACCCCTCCATTTCGGTCAAATCTACCAGCCGATTTACCTTGAGCATGTGACAACAGTCCACGCCGGAAAGCGAACATCCGCAAGTTATGGTATGCATTAGGGAACCGGGCAAATACTTTCTTTGCAGCAGTAACCGACACGGGGCTTTTAATCATCGTTTTTATCAAAACAATCAAAACACCTCGGGCACCTCTAGCCAACTTGTGGCGGAGCTTAATCAACACCGCTCCTTTAATAGAAGGTGAACTTACTGATAACGAAGGTTGCGGAATAGCTGCTCCTAGCAACTTGCGTCGCTTCCCAAGACTACTCTCAAAAAAAATATCGGAACCGTTGGATGCGGCCTCATGAGTTACCGAAATTCCTCGGCGGGCAACTGTCAGATTCTCGGACTCGGCTGAGTGGAACCTACATGACTCTAGTTCCGATCTGGCTCTAACAAGCATCGTTTCTGCGGCGATAGCCCGCTGCTCTAGCTCGGCTAAGGATTTTGATTGTTCCTTGATTAGGGAGAGTGCAGCCTGCAACTCGAGATTTTCCGAATTATCCACGGTCTTTTTCCAAAAAATTAATAACTACATCTCTCGCTTCGAATTAATACATACATTATAGTAATTTTGCGATGCCCAAGTAGCGAGGGTGGTTGGGGCCGGCAAAACTCAGTAATTTCGATCGACACCGTAAAGCAGCACTGCAAAACTCAGATTTACTGGAGACTCAGCACCAGTAAAAATTTATAATTCACCCAAAAATATCAGTACCTCAAGTTCTGCAACTCGCTCCCCTACCAACTCAGCACTTGCTCGGCTTTCCACATTCAGGCGTAGTAACGGCTCGGTATTTGAAGACCTTAGATTAAAACGCCAATCAGCAAACTCAAGACTTACGCCATCAGTTCTATCGATTAATGCGTTCTCAAGAGAATAATGATCAACTATCCGCTCTAAAATTGGGAAGACACAATCCACTTTGTAATTTATTTCTCCACTACACGGGAATGCACTAATCCGCTCATCGACCAACTCTGCAAGCGTCTTTCCGGAAGCTGTCATCAACGCAGCCACCAACAACCACGGAATCATCCCGCTATCGCAATACGCAAAATCGCGGAAGTAGTGGTGAGCGCTCATCTCCCCGCCATACACCGCATCTTCCTCGCGCATGCGTTCCTTGATGAACGCATGTCCGGTTTTGCTCTGAACGGCGATACCACCCGCCTGCTCCACCTGCTCGATCGTGTTCCAGGTCAGGCGCGGGTCGTGGATGATCTTGCTGCCAGGGTGTTGTTTCAGCAGCATCTCGGCCAACAGACCGACGAGGTAATAGCCTTCGATGAACCGACCATCGGCGTCGAAGAAGAAGCATCGATCGAAGTCACCGTCCCAGGCCAGGCCCATGTCGCACTGATTGGCCAGCAGCGCCTGACGAGTCAGTTCGCGGTTCTCGGGCAGCAGCGGATTGGGCACGCCATTGGGAAAATGGCCATCGGGCTCTTCGTTGATGAATACCCACTGCAGCGGCAGCCGCGCCGCCAGTGCTTGAAGCACGGGGCCGGCAGCGCCGTTGCCCGGATCAGCGAGGATCTTGAGGGGTTTCAAGGCGCTCACGTCGACGTATGTGAGCAAATGGTCGATGTAGGGAGTTTTGTCGAACGCTTGACGAACCCTTCCTTGTTCTGCGGCGACGGTACCTAGGTCACCATGATCGACACGCTGGCGGATGGCGTCGAGACCCGTGTCACCACTGATAGGGCGAGACTCGGCCTTGACGAGTTTCATGCCGTTGTAACCCTTGGGATTGTGGCTGGCGGTGATCATCACACCGCCATCGACCTTGTAGTGACTGGTCGCGAAGTAGACTTCCTCGGTGCCACACAGCCCGATATCGATGACATCGGCTCCTGCCTCAGTAATGCCACGTATCAGCGCTGCCGCTAGAGGCGGACTTTCGAGCCTCATGTCCTGGCCGACTACGAAGGTATTTCCCTGCAATTCGACCACGAGCGAGCGACCTATGCGGTAGGCGATATCTTCATTGAGTTGAGCGGGGACCTGACCACGAATGTCATATGCTTTGAAGCATTGCGTCACGATAGGAGGATACATTCTACTCACTAGCTGAAATGTCCAATGCCGCCCTTAGGCGGCAACGGTAAGAATGGACCGCCAGAGCCTGATGCCACTGGCGCGCTGCCACCGCAAGACGCGGGGCTCGCATTGGGTTGACTGTCTTACTTGTCGACGCGACCGTAATTGTCTTCAAAACGCACGATGTCGTCTTCGCCCAGATAGTCACCGCTCTGTACTTCGATCAGCACCAGGTCGATAACACCCGGGTTCATCAAACGGTGCTGATGGCCGGCGCGAATAAAGGTGGACTCGTTGGTATTCAACATCAATTCTTGCTGATCGTTGACGACCACAGCCATACCGCTAACGACGATCCAGTGCTCGCTTCGATGGTGATGCATCTGCAACGAGAGAGATGCCTTTGGCTTCACTACGATGCGCTTGATCTTGAAGCGCTCACCATTTTCCAGCGTTGTGTAGGTACCCCAAGGGCGATGTACCGTGCGATGGAGCAAATGAACGGTGTGGCTGCTGGCCTTGAGCTGATTGACGATATGTTTTACATCTTGGGCATGGTCTTTGTGGGCAATCATCACCGCGTCCGGGGTGTCGATCACCAGCAAGTCCTCAACACCTACCAGAGCGGTGAGTCGACCTTCGCTGTTTACGTAGTTGTTGCGAGAGGCATGGGACAGCACCTCGCCTTCAAAGCGGTTACCGTTCTCGTCAGGCTCGGTCAGCTCACTGACGGCATTCCAGGAACCGATATCACTCCAGCCGATATCACAGGGAACGGTGGCGACTTTGGAAGAACGCTCCATCAACGCATAATCGATAGAAATGTCCGGGACTTCGGCGAATGCATCAGGGTCTAGCGCCAGGCAGCGATACTTGGCGGAAGTGGAAAGACGGGAGGTTTCAATCGTCTTGCTGACCGCTGCCACAACATCCGGCGCATGCTGACGAAGCTCTTCGAGAACCGTACCCACCCGAAAGCAGAACATACCGGAGTTCCAGTAATAGTTGCCTGCACTGACGTAATCCTGAGCAGTCTCAAGATTAGGCTTCTCGACGAAGCGCGCGACTTGCAACCCCCCCTTCAAAGGAGCGTCTTTTTGCGCTTCGATGTAACCAAATCCGGTTTCAGGGTACGTCGGCTGGATACCGAAGGTGACCAACCAGCCTTCGGCAGCAAGGGCCATGGCTTTGGCGACGGCAGTGGAAAATGCTTGTTCGTCTTGAATCAGATGGTCTGCAGCCAACACCAGCATCTGGGCGTCTGAGCCATGGGTGGCCTCCAACTGAAGTGCAGCCGCAGCCACCGCAGCAGCCGTATTACGACCGAATGGTTCGAGGATAAAACCTTGAGCATGCTTCGCCGTATTGACTGCGCCGTACTCGTCTTCAGTCTTGAACAGGAGTTCACGGTTAGTCACCGTAAGAATCTCCACAACGCCTTCCAGGCGTGCAGCACGCAGGAAGGTTTTCTGGATCAGATTCTGCCCATCTGGCAGCTCCATGAACGGCTTTGGATGGGCCTCTCGAGAAACGGGCCACAACCGGCTACCCACTCCGCCAGACAAAATTACGGGAATCAGTTCCATGCTCTAAATCCTTAATCCCCTTTCTGGTAAATGCTTCCAGAAAGTGGGCTCAGTTATATTTCCGGTTGTTCATGCATCGTCATCGATGCAAATTTTTTGCTCACGCAACAGCCCAAGCGAAGCTCGGCCTTGATCCAACCCCATTAATTTCGGGCCAGACAGCTCGGTGACTGATCTGCCACCAACTCGAATATTACAGCGTCCCCCCCATTTTTCGGAGGTGATATCGACATACGGAGGCCTACCAGAAAAGGTAATGAAAATCACAGGATCAGGGCATGCAATGCTGAGCTGAATCAGAAAATTCTGCCGGCCATTCTACAGCTAGCGCCGGGAATTAATAACTCATGCGGAAGACCGTAGACAAAAAATCGATTGAAACCAAAATAGTGTTTCAGTCAGAGGCCATCAAAATAACATCAAACAATAATATCGATCAAATATCAGCGACCAGACACGTCCAGAAGCTTCTTCAGGTACTGGCCATAGCCTGTCTTGCCAAGCCGTGCGGCTTGAGCCGACAACTCCGTTGCTGATATCCATCCACTGTTGTAAGCAATCTCTTCGAGACAAGCCACCTTCAGACCTTGGCGCTTCTCAATGGTATGCACGAAATGACTGGCCTCAAGAAGCGAGTCATGAGTGCCGGTGTCCAGCCAGGCAAAGCCGCGCCCAAGAATTTCAACATTCAAGGCATTTTGTTCAAGATAAACGCGATTGACATCAGTGATTTCCAACTCCCCGCGCTCTGACGGTTTGATACTTTTGGCGATCTCCACAACCTGATTGTCGTAAAAATACAAGCCGGTCACCACATAGTTGGATTTTGGTTTCTGCGGCTTTTCTTCAATGCTCAACGCCCTTCCGGCGGCATCGAACTCCACCACCCCGAAGCGCTCCGGGTCGGATACGTGATAGCCGAACACTGTCGCGCCCTGCTCTTTACTGGTAGCCGAGCGCAGATTTTCAGAAAAGCTTTGTCCGTAAAAAATGTTGTCGCCCAGGATCAGGCAGCAAGGATCACTACCGATGAACTCTTCACCAATGATGAAGGCTTGCGCCAAACCATCCGGGCTAGGTTGCTCGGCATAGGTAAGCTTGATGCCATACAAGCTTCCATCACCGAGCAGCTTGCGAAAATTCGGCAGGTCTTCGGGCGTGGAGATGATCAGGATTTCACGCATCCCCGCGAGCATGAGTACCGACAACGGATAAAAAATCATCGGTTTGTCGTAGATGGGAAGCATCTGTTTGGACACACCAAGGGTCAAAGGGTGCAGTCGTGTGCCGGAACCGCCAGCCAGGATTATGCCTTTGCGATTTGTCGTGGTCATTTATTCAGTACTTCCCTGAGCATTCGGGTTATGCCACTTTGCCAATCCGGCAAGTATAGAGAGAAATTGTCACGGAGCTTCTGTGTGTTCAAACGCGAGTTCAAAGGCCGGCGAGCAGGTGTCGGATAATCAGTCGTATCGATCGGATTAACCACCTTCACCGTCAGCAGCTCACCTTGGCTTCGAGCAAAGTTGATGACGTAGTCAGCATAGCCATGCCAAGAAACCTCGCCACTCGCAGCCAAGTGATAAATGCCCATCAACTCGGAATTCAGCCTGACTTTTTGAAGAGCCAGCGCGGTGACGTCAGCGATAAGCTCGGCACCGGTGGGCGCACCGATCTGATCCGCAATCACGTTCAGGGCTTCGTGCTCCCTGGCCAGTCTCAACATAGTTTTCGCGAAATTATTGCCACGAGTGGCATAAACCCAGCTAGTGCGGAAAATCAGATGTTTACAGCCCGACGCAATAATCGCCTGCTCTCCGGCTAACTTACTGGCGCCATAGCGATTCACCGGCGCGACCAAATCTGCTTCCCGCCATGGCGTAGCACCCTGACCACTAAAGACATAGTCGGTCGAGTAGTGAATCAGCCGAGCATCCAGGGATGCGGCCTCTTCCGCCATAACCCGACTTGCCTGACCATTGACAAGATCGGCCAGATCGAACTCTGCCTCAGCCTTATCGACAGCGGTATAGGCTGCAGCATTGACAATGACATCAGGTTTAACCTTACGGATCGTTGAGCGCAGAGCATCGATATCTGACAAGTCGCCACACAAGCCATCGACGGTTTGGCGATCCAATGCGATCAATTCGCCAAGCGGTGCAAGGGAGCGCTGTAGTTCCCAGCCCACTTGGCCGTTTTTTCCCAGCAGGAGGATTTTCATACCTGGTTCGAGCGGTCTGCGTAGTTCTGGTCTATCCACTGCTGATAGCTACCGTTCTTCACATGCGCCACCCATTCGGTATTTTCGAGGTACCACTCGACGGTCTTGCGAATACCGGATTCAAAGGTCTCCTCCGGCGCCCAACCCAGTTCGCGCTGGATTTTGCTTGCATCGATCGCATAGCGAAGATCATGGCCTGGACGATCCTGAACATAGGTAATCAGGCTGGCATGCGGTCGATAAGCCGAGCCTGGACGCAGTTCATCAAGCAGCGCACACAGCGTTTGCACCACCTCAATGTTCTGTTTTTCGTTATGGCCGCCGATGTTGTATGTCTCACCAACAACGCCTTCGGTTACGACTTTGTACAGTGCACGAGCGTGATCTTCGACATAGAGCCAATCGCGAACCTGATTACCTTTGCCATAGACCGGCAACGGCTTGCCTTCCAATGCATTGAGAATGATCAACGGGATCAGTTTCTCAGGGAAATGGCATGGGCCGTAGTTGTTAGAGCAGTTGGTAACCAGCGTTGGCAGACCGTAAGTACGAGCCCATGCTCGAACAAGATGATCGGAACTGGCTTTGCTTGCCGAGTACGGGGAGCTCGGCTGATAAGACGTTGTTTCGGTAAAAAGATCTTCCGGACCGTCAAGATCGCCATACACCTCATCGGTCGAAATATGGTGAAAACGGAATCTGGCCTTACGCGCATCATCCAGTGCCACCCAGTAGTGACGTGCAGCCTCCAACAAGGTATAGGTGCCGACGATGTTGGTTTGGATGAACTCAGACGGGCCAGAGATCGAGCGATCTACGTGGGACTCTGCTGCCAAGTGCATGATGGCATCAGGCTTATGCTCATTTAAGATGCGGTCGATATGGCTGCGGTCGCATATATCGACATGCTCGAAGACATAGCGAGGATTTTGGCTAACTTCGACCAATGATTCAAGGTTACCGGCATAAGTAAGCTTATCGACATTAACAACAGAGTCAGCTGTGCGGGAGATGATATGACGTATGACTGCCGAACCAATAAACCCTGCACCACCGGTAACTAGAATTTTCACTCTATATCATACCCTTGAGCTGCTGACAGGGCTGGAATTCGAGCGCTGCCTAATCCATGAATGCAAAAATCTGTCAGACCCGGTCCGATTTCGATATGGGAATTCGCCAGAATCGAATAACGGCCGCATTTTACAGCTTAATGAACGTTTTACTAATGGATATAGACAAGCAGTGGCGCAAATTCGACAGTTATCTCCTGCTCGTCGCAATCAGACAAGCCGCTTGCGCGAAGCCCTGAAAGATCGCCCCAGGAACCAGCTTAGCAGCGGGCCGACTACCATGCCGATCAATAGCGCGAGAACCATCATCAGAGAGACCGGCAACTCCGGCCCGGCCCAGCCTAGAAACAGCAGTGACACCGACTGCTGGTTTTCGAGTACGAAGGCCAGGATCGCCAGCACCAGCAACAGTATGAAGATACCAAGAAGCACTCTTTTTAAATTACGCATGAGCGACTCCTTGAGGAGCGACGACAGTCAAAGGACTTCCTCTTCATCCTCGTTTACACGATCACGCAATTCTTTTCCCGGCTTGAAATGCGGAACGAACTTGCCGTCGAGGCTGACGGACTGACCGGTTTTTGGATTGCGACCTACACGCGGCGCACGGTAGTGCAGGGAGAAGCTGCCAAAACCACGGATCTCGATACGATCCCCCGTGGCCAGACATTGGGACATTTGCTCAAGCATGGTCTTGATAGCCAGCTCCACATCTTTTGATGAGAGCAGCCCTTGATGGGTGACAATTCGTTCGATCAACTCCGACTTCGTCATATTTTTCCCTTCTTTTTCAAGCAGCTAGATCAGCGCTTCAAAGGTTTTAGCACGCCCGGATGATTTTGAACAGTCCGAGTTTTAACATCCCCTCACCCACTACAAATTCCCGATTTCAGGGCATTGCCACACTTACACGCCGTCGCACGCTCATCTGCAGATGACCAGCATGGTGCGAGTCAGATAACCCGCCGGATTGAAGCCAAAGGGAAACTCATCTTCTTCCTTGACATCATCGGACCTGGCCACAACCTTATAGCCTGCTGCCTTGCACTCCTTGGCCGCTCGCTTATGACACTTGTCCCACCCCGAGCCCAATCCCGAACAATCAATCTCAATACCACTGACCCCACGCACAGCGTGAATCTTGGCGTTAGTCGTACAACCCGCCAATGTCAGAATTGCTATTGCGACAATAAGCTTGTTCATTCACTTCCTTATGCCGGGCACTCTGCCCGACTGTCGTTCGACTCAGTCTAAAGACTAGCTGCAAATAAACGATTGATCCGATTAAAGAAAGAGACAGCTGTTGGCCACATTGGTTTCCCCCCGACCCACACCGCCATCACTCCTGGTAAATTCCAGGCACAAAAAAGGGCGACCGAAGTCGCCCTTTTTTACAGAAAGTCAGAACTTAGTTCTGTTTTTCCGCTTGTGCAGCACGCAGCAGGTCACCCAGAGTGGTGGCTACTGGAGCATCCGTAGCTACTGGCTTGTCGCGCAGGCTCTGGATAGCTTCTTTCTCGTCTTCAACGTCTTTCGACTTGATCGAGAGCTGGATTACGCGGCTCTTACGATCAACGCTGATGATCTTGGCTTCTACTTCTTCGCCTTCTTTCAGAACGTTGCGCGCGTCTTCAACGCGGTCACGGCTGATTTCGGAGGCTTTCAGAGTCGCTTCGATATCGTCGGCCAGAGTGATGATGGCGCCCTTGGCGTCAACTTCTTTCACGATGCCCTTAACGATTGCGCCTTTGTCGTTCTCTTGAACGTACTCGGAGAACGGATCGCTTTCCAGCTGCTTGATACCCAGGGAGATGCGCTCGCGCTCTGGATCAACCGACAGGATAACGGTGTCCAGCTCGTCGCCTTTCTTGAAGCGGCGTACGGCTTCTTCGCCCACTTCGTTCCAGGAGATGTCGGACAGGTGAACCAGGCCGTCGATGCCGCCGTCCAGACCAATGAAGATACCGAAATCGGTGATCGACTTGATGGTGCCGGAGATTTTATCGCCCTTGTTGAACTGGCCAGAGAAATCTTCCCATGGGTTAGATTTGCACTGCTTGATGCCCAGGGAGATACGACGACGCTCTTCGTCGATGTCCAGAACCATAACTTCCACTTCGTCGCCGACTTGTACGACTTTCGAAGGGTGGATGTTCTTGTTGGTCCAGTCCATTTCGGAAACGTGTACCAGACCTTCAACGCCCTCTTCCAGCTCAGCGAAGCAGCCGTAGTCGGTCAGGTTGGTTACACGAGCGGTGACGCGAGTGCTTTCTGGGTAACGGGCTTTGATAGCAACCCATGGATCTTCGCCCAGTTGCTTGAGGCCCAGGGAAACACGATTGCGCTCGCGATCGTATTTCAGAACCTTGACATCAATCTCGTCGCCAACGTTGACGATTTCGGAAGGATGCTTGATACGTTTCCAAGCCATGTCGGTAATGTGCAGCAGGCCATCGACGCCACCCAGATCGACGAATGCGCCGTAGTCGGTGAGGTTCTTGACGATACCTTTGACTTGCTGGCCTTCCTGCAGGGATTCCAGCAGAGCTTCACGCTCGGCGGAGTTCTCGGCTTCGAGGACGCTGCGACGGGAAACGACAACGTTGTTGCGCTTCTGGTCCAGCTTGATGACCTTGAATTCCAGCTCTTTGCCTTCCAGGTGCGTGGTGTCGCGCACTGGACGGACGTCAACCAGAGAACCTGGCAGGAACGCACGGATGCCGTTAACGTCGACTGTGAAGCCGCCTTTAACCTTACCGTTGATAACGCCCTTGACCACTTCTTCGGCTGCGAAGGCTGCTTCCAGAACAATCCAGCATTCAGCGCGCTTGGCTTTTTCACGGGACAGCTTGGTTTCACCAAAGCCGTCTTCAACCGAGTCCAGAGCAACGTGAACTTCGTCACCGACGTTGATGTTCAGTTCGCCAGCGTCGTTGTAGAACTGCTCAAGCGGGATGAGTGCTTCAGACTTCAGGCCAGCGTGAACGGTTACCCAGCGAGCTTGGTAATCGATATCAACGATAACACCGGTGATGATGGAGCCTGCCTGAAGGTTCAGGGTTTTTAGGCTTTCTTCAAAGAGTTCCGCAAAGCTTTCGCTCATTTTAATTCCTGTTGATGAGGGCGAAGAATACGCCCATCTCCACACCCCAGACGATGTGGGTTAGTTTCATTTAAAAGAAGCGCCGCAGGACTATGACTGGTCCCCCGCGGCCTTCTTGGTCACCCGGCGATATCGCGAATGGCGATTTCGCTCATGATGCGTTCCAGCACCTGATCGATGGACAATTCCGTGGAATCCAGCTGAATGGCGTCAGCCGCCGGCTTGAGCGGGGCTACCGCTCGCTGGGTGTCACGCTCATCGCGTGCACGTATCTCATCTAGCAGACTCGACAGACTAACACCATCGACTTTGCCCTTCAACTGCAAGTATCGACGGCGCGCACGCTCCTCGGCACTGGCGGTCAGGAAAATCTTCAGCGGTGCATCCGGAAATACCACCGTACCCATGTCTCGACCGTCGGCCACCAGACCCGGCGCTTCCAGGAATGCGCGCTGGCGCTGCAACAATGCTTCGCGAACCGCGGGCAATGCAGCCACCTGGGAGGCACCGGAACCGACGCTCTCCGTACGGATCACATCGCTGACTTCGTCACCTTCCAGAATGATGCGCTGCAACTGACCGTCGGTCGCCGCAATGAATTGCACATCCAGATGAGCGGCGAGTTTTTTCAGCAATTCTTCATTAGTCAGGTCGACGCCGTGGTTATGCGCAGCGAAGGCCAGCAAACGGTACAACGCACCGGAATCCAGCAGATTCCAGCCAAGGCGTTTGGCCAGTATCCCAGCGACGGTGCCTTTTCCGGAGCCGCTAGGCCCATCAATGGTGATGACCGGTGCAATGCTGTTCACGACTGGGCCTCTTGGGCAACGCGGATGCCGACCTGTGCACACAGCGCGAGGAAGTTGGGGAACGACGTCGCGACGTTGGCGCAATCATGGATGCGGATGGGCGCACTGGCACGCAGCGAGGCAACACTGAAGGCCATGGCAATCCGGTGATCGCCGTGACCGTGCACTTCGCCGCCGCCGATCTGGCCGCCATCGATGATGATGCCGTCCGGGGTCGGTTCGCATTTGACGCCCAGCGCCAGCAAGCCATCGGCCATGACCTGAATGCGGTCCGACTCCTTCACCCGCAACTCTTCGGCGCCACGCAGCACAGTGCGCCCTTCGGCACAGGCAGCAGCCACGAACAACACCGGGAATTCGTCGATCGCCAATGGAACCAGCGCTTCCGGAATCTCGATACCTTTGAGTTTAGCTGCACGTACGCGCAGGTCAGCTACTGGCTCGCCGCCCACTTCACGCTGGTTTTCCAGGGTGATGTCGGCGCCCATCAAACGCAGGATGTCGATCACGCCGGTACGGGTCGGATTGATGCCGACATGCTCGAGCACCAGCTCGGAACCTTCGGCGATCGAAGCCGCCACCAGGAAAAACGCCGACGACGAGATATCACCGGGTACTTCGATGTGGGTGGCGGTCAGCTTGTTGCCCGACTCAACCGAAGCAGTCGCGCCATTGACGGTCACCGGATAGCCGAAACCACGCAGCATGCGCTCGGTGTGGTCACGGGTCGGAGCAGGCTCGGTAACGGTGGTCTTGCCTTCTGCGTACAGACCCGCCAGCAGCAGACAGGACTTCACCTGAGCACTGGCCATCGGCATGGTGTAAGTCAGGCCTTTAAGTTTGTGACCACCACGAATGATCATCGGTGGGCGACCTTCAGCGGCGGTCTCGATCACGGCGCCCATTTCACGCAGCGGATTGGCCACGCGATTCATCGGACGCTTGGACAGCGAGGCGTCGCCGGTCAGGGTGCTGTCGAAATCTTGCGCAGCCAGCAGGCCGGACAGCAGGCGCATCGAAGTACCGGAGTTACCCAGATAGATCGGACCAGGCGCCGGCTTCAGACCATGCAGGCCGACGCCGTGAATGGTCACGCGGCCGTGGTGCGGCCCCTCGATCACGACACCCATGTCACGGAAAGCCTGAAGGGTCGCCAGGGCGTCTTCGCCCTCGAGGAAACCTTCCACTTCGGTCACGCCTTCGGCCAGGGAGCCCAGCATGATCGAACGGTGGGAAATCGATTTGTCACCTGGTACGCGAATCCGACCGGACAGGCGGCCACCAGGTTGAGCCAGGAAAATCAGATCGTTGGAATTCATAGCGTCCACATAGGCCCGACGGGCCAGGATTTTACTGAAATGCTCGCGGGCAACCCGGGCGCGAGTGAATACGCCCAACAATTGGTGCCCATCCCCTGCATCGACCGCGTCGCGCAAGGCGTCGAGGTCGCTGCGAAATGTATCGAGTGTGCGCAGGACAGCTTCCCGGTTGGCGAGGAAGATGTCGTGCCACATGACCGGGTCGCTCCCGGCGATTCTTGTGAAATCGCGGAAACCGCCCGCAGCGTAGCGGAAGATCTCAAGATTTTCATTGCGCTTGGCCAACGAGTCGACCAAACCGAATGCCAGCAAATGCGGCAGATGACTGGTCGCCGCCAACACTTCGTCGTGGCGCTCGACCTGCATGTGCTCGACATCGGCACCCAATTCCCGCCACAAACGGTCGACCACCGCCAACGCTGCCGGATCGGTCTGATCCAGCGGCGTCAGAATCACCTTGTGGCGTCGAAACAGCTCGGCATTGGAGGCTTCCACCCCGCTCTGCTCGGAACCGGCTATCGGATGCCCCGGAACGAAACGCGCCGGCATACCGCCAAATGCTTCGGTCGCAGCTCGCACCACATTGCCCTTAGCGCTGCCGACGTCGGTCAGGATCGCCGACCCCAGCCTCATCTCAGCCAGTCGGGCGAGCAGTTTTTCCATGGCGAGGATCGGCACCGCCAACTGAATAACGTCCGCGCCTTGGCAGGCCAGTGCCAGGTCATCTTCGCAACGATCCACCACACCCAACTCAACCGCCAGCTTGCGCGATTGCGGGTCGAGATCGACGCCGACCACTTCTCGGCACAGGCCGCTTTCACGCAAGCCCTTGGCAAACGAACCGCCGATCAACCCCAGGCCGACCACCACCAGGCGCCCGATCACAGGTTCAGCAGATGGCCGTGCAGTGACATCAACCACGAGCCAGAACCTTGGCCAGCGCCTCGAGGAAGCGGCTGTTTTCAGCCGGTAGACCGATGGTGACGCGCAAGTGATTCGGCATGCCGTAGTTAGCCACCGGACGCACGATCACACCTTCACGCAGCAACCCCTGGAAAACCGGGGCCGCCACTCGACCGAGATCGACGCAAATGAAATTGCCCTTGGAGGGAATCCAGCTCAGCCCCAGATCGCGGAAGCCCACTTCCAGCTGCTGCATGCCCGTCTCATTGAGTCGACGACTTTCGGCCAGGTATTCGGTGTCTTGCAGGGCGGCGCAAGCGGCAGCCAGAGCCAGGCTGTTGACGTTGAACGGCTGGCGCACACGGTTCAGCACATCGGCGACCACCGCGGTGGACAAGCCATAACCTACGCGCAGCGCCGCCAGGCCATAGGCCTTGGAAAAAGTCCGCGAAACCAGCAGGTTCGGGTAAGCCGCCAGGAAATCCAGGCCGTCCGGCAGATCGCTGCCTTCGGCGTACTCGATGTAGGCCTCGTCCAGCACGACCAGCACGTGTTCCGGCACGTCCTGCAGGAATTCGTCCAGCGCTTCGGTGTCGAACCAGGTTCCGGTCGGGTTGTTCGGGTTGGCGATGAACACCACGCGGGTGTTGGCGTCGATCGCTGCCAACATGGCCGGCAGATCATGCCCCCAGTCTTTGGCCGGAATCACTTTGGCCTGGGCGCCGACAGCCTGGGTCACGATCGGATAGACCGCAAACGCGTGCTCGCTGAACACCGCATTCAGGCCCGGCGCCAGGTAAGCGCGCGCGACCAGCTCCAGAATGTCATTGGAGCCGTTGCCCAGGGTCACTTGACTCAGCTCGACGCGGCACTGCTCGGCCAGCAGGGTCTTGAGCGCGAAACCGTTGCCGTCCGGGTAGCGGGTCAGCTCCGCGAGCGCATCGCGGATGGCTGCCAGCGCCTTGGGGCTGGCGCCCAGCGGGTTTTCGTTGCTTGCCAGTTTGACGATGCTGGCCGGATCGAGGTCCAGCTCGCGCGCCAGTTCGTCCACGGGCTTGCCCGGAACGTAAGGCGAAAGTTGTTGCACGCCCGGCTGCGCCAGAGCTAGGAAATCACCACTCATTTGCTACCGCCCTTAGAGAACTGCTTTCGGGTAGGAACCCAGCACTTTGAGTGCCACTGCTTCCTGACTGATCTTTTCCAGCACACCTTTGATCAGCGGATCACGGTGGTGGCCGACGAAGTCGATGAAGAACACATAGGTCCATTTGCCACTGCGCGACGGACGGGTCTCGATTCGCGTCAGGTCGATGCCACTGTCGTGGAATGGCACCAGCAACTCGTGAAGTGCGCCAGGCTTGTTGCTCATGGAGACGATAATCGAGGTCTTGTCGTCGCCAGTCGGCGGCACTTCCTGGTTGCCGATCATGAGGAACCGCGTGGAGTTATCCGGACGGTCTTCGATTTTCTCGGCCAGTCGGGTCAGCCCATACAGGCCGGCCGCCATGTCACCGGCAATCGCCGCCGAGTTCCACTCGCCCTTGACCCGCTTGGCCGCCTCGGCGTTGCTGGACACCGCCACGCGCTCGACATTCGGGTAATGGGCGTCCAGCCACTTGCGGCACTGGGCCAGGGACTGAGCGTGGGAGTAGATGCGACTGATGCTGTCGGTCTTGGTGTTCTCACCAACCAACAGGTGATGGTGGATGCGCAGCTCGACTTCGCCGCAGATCACCATGTCGTGTTCAAGGAAGCTGTCCAGCGTGTGGTTGACCGCGCCTTCGGTGGAGTTCTCCACCGGGACCACGCCAAAGTTCACCGCACCGGCCGCCACTTCCCGGAACACTTCATCGATCGCCGCCATCGGCTTGCTGATCACGGCATGGCCGAAGTGCTTCATGGCGGCCGCCTGGGTGAAGGTACCTTCAGGGCCGAGATAGGCCACTTTCAGCGGCTGCTCGAGGGCCAGGCACGAAGACATGATTTCGCGGAACAACCGCGCCATCTCTTCGTTACCCAGCGGCCCCTGGTTACGCTCCATGACACGCTTGAGCACCTGAGCTTCGCGCTCAGGACGATAGAACACCGGCACTTCGCCTTCGGCCAGCGAGGCCATCTTTACTCGCGCGACTTCCTGGGCGCAGCGCGCACGCTCACTGATCAACTCCAGGACCTTTTCGTCCAGGGCATCAATGCGCAGGCGCAGTGCCTTGAGTTCTTGCTCAGACATTAGCCGTGTTCCTTCTCGAACTCTGCCATGTACGAAACCAGCGCATTGATCGCGTTGATGTCGACGGCGTTATAGATGGAGGCGCGCATGCCGCCCACGGAGCGGTGCCCCTTGAGGTTCAACAGACCACGCTCGTCGGCGCCAGCCAGGAACGGCTTGTCGAGACGGTCGTCCGCCAGGCGGAAAGGCACGTTCATCCAGGAACGGTCCGACTTGTTGATCGGGTTGCTGTACAGGCCGCTGGCATCGATGAACTCGTACAGCGTGCGCTGCTTCACTTCGTTGAGCTTGCCGATGGCTTCGACACCGCCCTGCTCTTTCAGCCACTCGAACACCAGGCCGGACAGGTACCAGGCCAGGGTTGGCGGGGTGTTGTACATCGAACCGTTATCAGCCGCGACCTTGTAGTCGAGCATGGTTGGGCACAGGGAACGGGCGCGACCCAGCAGGTCTTCGCGAACGATGTTCACCACGATGCCGCTCGGGCCGATGTTTTTCTGGGCACCGGCGTAGATCATGCCGAAGCGCGAGACGTCGATCGGACGGGAAAGAATGTCCGAGGACATGTCGGCCACCAGCGGAACATCACCGGTTTCCGGAACCCACTGGAACTCCAGACCGCCAATGGTTTCGTTCGGCGCGTAGTGAACGTAGGCCGCGTCTTTCGACAGCTTCCACTCGTTCTGCCCGGGAATGGCGAAATAGTCGTAAGGCTTGGCGGTAGCGGCAACATTGACGTGGCCGTAGCGCGAAGCTTCTTCGATGGCTTTCTGCGACCAGATACCGGTATCGATATAGTCGGCAGAGCCGCTTTCCGGCAACAGGTTCAGAGGAATCTGAGCAAATTGCTGGCTGGCGCCACCTTGCAGAAACAGCACTTTATAGTTCGAGGGGATATCCAGCAGATCACGCAGATCCTGCTCGGCTTTGGTGGCAATGGACACGAACTCATCACTGCGATGACTCATCTCCATGACCGACAGGCCCTTGCCGTGCCAATCGAGAAGTTCACCCTGGGCGCGCTGCAGGACAGCTTCGGGAAGCGCCGCAGGACCGGCACAGAAGTTATAGGCTCTCTTGCTCACATCCAATCTCGCTCTGATTTGGTGGTATCACGCAATAAATCACATTGTCAGCCAACACCGGGTCCCTGCTGAAACAGATGTGTGGGAGCGAGCCTGCTCGCGATTGCATCACCGCGATACTTCAGACGTACCGTGGCGCCTGCATCGAGAGCAGGCTCGCTCCCACAAGGGATCTCCAGAGGTGTCGATATTTCATTACGGACAAACAACAAGGGGGCGAATTTTCATCCGCCCCCTGCTTACCCGCTTACTCTTGAGGTTCTTCGTCAGCGGCGGCGTCGAGTTGCTGGTCTTCGACAACGTCGTCGATCACGACCTCACCGTCGAACTCCGCACCCTCTTCACCTTCCAGCTCTTCACCCTCGACCTCCGACGGCTCCTGAACCCGCTCCAGACCAACCAGGGTTTCATCCTTGGCCAGTTTGATCAGGGTTACGCCCTGGGTGTTACGACCCAGGCTGGAGACTTCGTCGACACGGGTACGTACCAGGGTGCCCTGGTCGGAAATCAGCATGATCTCCTCGCCATCGAGCACCTGAACCGCACCGACCAGACGGCCGTTACGCTCGTTGCTGACCATGGCGATAACGCCCTGGCCGCCACGCTTGTACTCAGGGAACTCGGTGATCGCCGTACGCTTGCCGAAACCACGCTCGGAAGCGGTGAGGATCTGGCTGCCTTCTTCCGGGATCAGCATGGAAATCAGCTTCTGGCCTTCCGGCAGGCGCATGCCGCGCACGCCGCGGGCGGTACGGCCCATGGCGCGAACGTCGGATTCCTTGAAGCGAGTCACCTTGCCGCCATCGGAGAACAGCATGACTTCACGTTCGCCATCGGTAATGGCGGCGGAAATCAGCACGTCGCCCTCATCCAGCTCCAGGGCGATCAAGCCGACGCTGCGTTGACGACTGAAGGATTCCAGCGGGGTCTTCTTCACGGTGCCGTTTGCGGTAGCCATGAAGATATAGTGACCTTCGGTGTACTCCTCGACCGGCAGCATGGTGGTGATGTATTCACCGTCATCCAGCGGCAGCAGGTTGACCAGCGGACGACCACGGGCAGCACGGGACGCCTCGGGGATTTCGTAGGTCTTGAGCCAGTACACCTTGCCCTTGCTGGAGAACAGCAGCAGCGTGGTGTGACTGTTGGCAACCAGCAGGTGAGCGATGTAGTCCTCATCCTTGACGCCAGTCGCCGACTTGCCTTTACCGCCACGACGCTGGGCCTGGTACGCAGCCAGCGGCTGGGTCTTGGCATAGCCACCGTGGGAAATGGTCACGACGCGCTCTTCTTCCGGGATCATGTCACCCAGGGTCAGGTCGAGACGGGCATCCAGAATCTCGGTGCGACGCACGTCGCCATATTCGGCGCGGATCACTTCCAGTTCTTCGCGGATCACTTCCATCAGGCGCGTGGCGCTGTTGAGGATGCGGATCAGCTCGCCGATCTGGTTGAGGATCTCTTGATACTCGGCCAGCAGCTTTTCGTGTTCCAGACCGGTCAGACGGTGCAGACGCAGCTCCAGAATGGCTTGCGCCTGTTCTGGCGACAGGAAGTACTTGCCATCGCGCAGACCGTATTGCGGATCGAGGTTTTCCGGACGGCACGAATCGGCGCCGGCACGCTCGACCATCGCGACCACGGCAGAGGATTCCCAAGGGGTGCTGACCAGCGCTTCCTTGGCTTCCGACGGGGTTGGCGAGGCCTTGATCAGGGCGATGACCGGGTCGATGTTCGACAGGGCAACCGCTTGACCTTCAAGGATGTGACCACGCTCGCGCGCCTTGCGCAGTTCGAACACGGTGCGGCGGGTAACCACTTCGCGACGGTGACGGACGAAGGCTTCCAGCAGGTCCTTGAGGTTCAGGATCCGTGGGCGACCGTCGATCAGCGCAACGATGTTGATGCCGAACACCGCTTGCAGCTGGGTCTGGGCGTAGAGGTTATTGAGAATCACCTCCGGCACTTCGCCGCGACGCAACTCGATCACGACGCGCATACCATCCTTGTCGGACTCGTCGCGCAGCTCGGTGATGCCTTCGAGCTTCTTCTCTTTCACCAGCTCGGCGATCTTCTCGATCAGACGGGCCTTGTTCAGCTGGTATGGGAGTTCGGTGATGACGATCTGCTGACGGCCACCGACCTTGTCGATGTCTTCGATCATCGAGCGCGCGCGCATGTAAATGCGGCCGCGACCGGTGCGGTAGGCTTCGATGATGCCGGCGCGACCGTTGATGATCGCTGCCGTCGGGAAGTCCGGACCGGGAATGTATTGCATCAACTCATCGACGGTCAGCTCAGGATTGTCGATGAGGGCCAGGCAACCGTCGATGACTTCACCGAGGTTGTGCGGCGGAATGTTGGTCGCCATGCCCACGGCAATACCGCTGGAGCCGTTGACCAGCAGGTTGGGAATACGGGTCGGCATGACCGCCGGGATCATTTCGGTGCCGTCGTAGTTCGGCACCCAGTCCACGGTTTCTTTATGCAGGTCGGCCAGCAGCTCGTGCGCCAGCTTGGTCATGCGCACTTCGGTGTATCGCATGGCCGCGGCGTTGTCGCCGTCCACCGAACCGAAGTTGCCCTGGCCGTCTACCAGCAGGTAGCGCAGGGAGAATGGCTGCGCCATCCGAACGATGGTGTCGTACACCGCGGTATCACCGTGCGGGTGATACTTACCGATCACGTCACCGACAACACGGGCAGATTTCTTGTACGGCTTGTTGAAGTCGTTGCCCAGCTCGCTCATCGCGAACAGCACGCGCCGGTGCACGGGCTTCAAGCCATCGCGCGCATCCGGCAGTGCCCGCCCGACAATTACGCTCATCGCGTAGTCGAGGTAGGACTGCTTCAGCTCGTCTTCGATATTGACCGGGAGGATTTCTTTGGCCAGTTCGCCCATGAGAAGCCTGATTCCTTTTTCTGGTGAAACTTCGTCACATCCATATGGGACGAACGAAGCTCGCCGCTGCAGGCTCATTGCCATGCACCGACTTACGACAAATCAACGAGTTATGCCATGGATCTGCGCAGTAAAGGTCGCCCCTTGGGGCAGCCCTGGAAACCGCCGGATGTTATCACAAGAGCCGCCACGCACCTATCCCCCAGATGCGCATGGAGCATAGTTAGTTGACCGGTGACAGGCTTGAAGGAGATCAGAGAAGCTTAGAGCCGCTTTGAATGAGGAATTTGGGGCGGGATCTGGCTGATTCATTGGTATATAGGGCCTCATCGCTGGCAAGCCAGCTCCCACAGGTTTTGTGAACACTTCAGAACCCTGTCGGAGCTGGCTTGCCAGCGATGGCGATTTACCAGGCACCAGAGAACATCAATGCAGGCGCTTACGACACATCAACTGCGTCATTTTCGCCGTATCCGGGCGCTCGACGATGCCTTTTTCGGTGACGATGGCGTCGATCAAGTCAGCCGGTGTGACATCGAACACCGGATTGAATGCATCGACATCCGCCCCGACCCGTTTGCCACCGACTTCCAGCAACTCGCGACCATCACGCTCTTCAATCGGAATGTCGTCGCCACTGGCCAGGCTCATGTCGATGGTCGAACTCGGCGCCACCACCATAAATCGTACACCGTGGTGCATGGCGTTGACCGCCAGCTGATAAGTGCCGATCTTGTTCGCCACGTCGCCATTGGCGGTGATCCGGTCCGCGCCGACGATCACCCAGGTAATACCCTTGGTTTTCATGATGTGCGCAGCAGCGGAATCGGCATTGAGAGTGACGGGGATGCCTTCGTTGGCCAACTCCCACGCCGTTAATCGCGAACCCTGCAACCATGGACGCGTTTCATCGGCGTAAACGCGCTCGACCATGCCTTCGATGAACGCCCCGCGAATCACACCCAACGCGGTACCGAAGCCGCCGGTGGCCAGCGCGCCGGTATTGCAATGGGTCAGGATGGCCTGAGCGTTGCCCTGATGCTTGCGGATCAGGTCCACACCCAGTTGCGCCATGGTGAGGTTGGCTTCGCGATCACTTTCGTGGATTGCGATGGCCTCGGCCTCCAGGACAGAGAGCGGATCGGCGTGATTCTTCAGCCGATCGAGCCGTTCCTGCATGCGACCCAGCGCCCAGAACAGATTGACAGCGGTCGGTCGGGAATCGGCGAGCAGAGCAAAATCCTCCGCCAGCGCCGCCTGCCAGTCCCCACCCTCGGCAAACCGCGCGCGAGCCGCCAGCACAACACCATAAGCGGCACTGATACCGATCGCCGGCGCACCGCGCACCACCATCGAGCGAATGGCCTCGGCCACGCCAGCCGCGCTGGTGTAGGCGATCCAGGTCTCCTCGAATGGCAAAATACGCTGATCCAGCAGATACAGGGCGCCATCACGCCAATCGATGGCCTTCACTTTCTCCGCAGCCAACAGTCGATCGCGCATCCCTCACCCCGCACTCATGAACAAAAGCCGCCGATTATAGCGATCCCCCCGCGAAGACGCTCGGGTATACTTCGCCATCCTTTACAAAAGCACTGGAACCGACCCTCGATGCCGAACACTGCCGCTGCGCTCGACCTGTTATTACTGCCGACCTGGCTGGTACCCGTCGAACCCGCTGGCGTTGTCCTCAAGGACCATGCCCTGGGCATCCGCGACGGACGCATTGTCTTCATCGGCCCACGTTCCGCCGCCCTGAAGCTTAATGCAAGCGAAGTGCGAGAACTGCCGGACATCTTGCTCAGTCCCGGCCTGATCAATGCTCACGGACATGCGGCGATGACCCTGTTCCGCGGCCTGGCCGATGACCTGCCGCTCATGACCTGGCTGGAAAACCACATCTGGCCAGCCGAAGCCAAATGGGTCGACGAGGAGTTTGTCCGCGACGGCACGGATCTGGCCATCGCCGAGCAGATCAAAGGTGGCATCACCTGCTTCTCTGACATGTATTTCTTCCCGAAGGTTGCCACCGAGCGCGTGCATAAGAGCGGCATTCGCGCACAGATCGCGATCCCGATTCTCGATTTCCCCATTCCCGGCGCCAGCACGGCGGACGAAGCCATTCGTCAGGGCATCGAGTTGTTCGGCGACCTCAAGCACCATGACCGCATCAAAGTCACCTTCGGCCCCCATGCCCCCTATACCGTGGGCGACGAAAACCTGGAAAAAATCCGCGTGATCGCCGAAGAACTCGACGCTTCGATCCACATGCACGTGCATGAAACCGCGTTCGAGGTGCAGCAGTCGATCGAGCAGCGCGGCGAACGTCCGCTGGCTCGCCTCGCGCGACTGGGCCTGCTCGGGCCGCGCTTCCAGGCCGTTCACATGACCCAGATCAGCGAGGAAGACCTGGCCCTGCTGGTAGAAAGCAACACCAGCGTGATTCATTGCCCGGAGTCGAACCTGAAGCTGGCCAGCGGTTTCTGCCCGGTGGAACGCCTGTGGCAGGCTGGCGTGAATGTCGCGGTCGGCACCGACGGCTCGGCCAGCAATAACGATCTGGACCTGCTCGGTGAAACCCGCACCGCCGCCCTGCTGGCCAAGGCGGTCGCCGGCTCGGCCACCGCGCTGGATGCCCATCGCGCCCTGCGCATGGCCACACTCAATGGTGCACGCGCCCTGGGGATCGAAGCCGAGGTCGGCTCACTGGAACTCGGCAAAGCCGCGGACATGGTGGCATTCGACCTCTCCGGGCTGGCCCAACAACCAGTCTATGACCCTGTTTCGCAGCTTATCTATGCAACCGGCCGGGACAACGTGAAACACCTTTGGGTCGCCGGCCAGCAACTGCTGGACGACCGGCGCCTGACCCGCCTGGATGAACAACAGTTGATCGCTACCGCCAAGGCCTGGGGCCAGCGCATCAGCGGTCGCAATGAATCGTAAGCCCCCCGGAACGAAAACCGGGGCAACAGGATTTTTCAAGTTTTAGAGGACTTAAACCATGAGCAACGTCGACTACGCCGAAATCGCCAAATTCGAAGCCCTGGCGCACCGCTGGTGGGATCGTGAAAGCGAATTCAAACCCCTGCACGACATCAACCCGCTGCGAGTCAACTGGATTGACGAACGCGTCAACCTGGCCGGCAAGAAAGTCCTCGATGTCGGCTGCGGCGGTGGCATTCTCAGCGAAGCCATGGCCCAGCGCGGCGCTACGGTGACGGGCATCGACATGGGCGAAGCGCCGCTGGCGGTCGCGCAGCTGCATCAACTGGAGTCCGGCGTGAACGTCGAATACCGGCAGATCACCGCCGAAGCCCTGGCCGAGGAAATGCCGGAGCAATTCGATGTAGTCACCTGCCTGGAGATGCTCGAACACGTGCCGGACCCCTCCTCGGTCATCCGCGCCTGCTTCCGCATGGTCAAACCCGGCGGCCAGGTGTTCTTCTCCACCATCAACCGCAACCCGAAGGCCTACCTGTTCGCCATTGTCGGCGCCGAATACATCATGAAGCTGCTGCCGCGCGGCACCCACGACTTCAAGAAATTCATCCGCCCTTCCGAGCTTGGCGCCTGGAGCCGCATGGCTGGCCTGACGGTCAAGGACATCATCGGCCTGACCTACAACCCGCTGACCAAGCACTACAAACTGGCAGCCGACGTTGACGTCAACTACATGATCCAGACCCTGCGCGAGGAGTAAGCCGATGCGTATCAGAGCAGTTCTATTCGACATGGACGGCACCCTGCTCGACACCGCGCCGGACTTCATTGCGATCTGTCAGGCGATGCGTGCCGATCGCGGCTTGCCGCCGATCAACGACAAACATATTCGCGATGAGATTTCCGGTGGCGCCAAGGCGATGGTCGCCGTGACCTTCTCCATGGACCCTGAGTCCCCAGGCTTCGAAGAGCTGCGCCTGGAATTCCTTGAGCGCTACCTCGTGGGTTGTGCCGTGCACAGCAAGCTATTCGACGGCATGGGCGAACTGCTGGCCGACATCGAGAGCGCCAACCTGATCTGGGGCGTGGTCACCAACAAGCCACTGCGTTTCGCCGAACCGATCATGCAGCAGCTCGGGCTGGCCGAGCGTTCGGCCCTGCTGATCTGTCCGGACCACGTGAAGAACAGCAAACCGGACCCCGAGCCACTGATCCTCGCCTGCAAGATGCTCGACCTCCACCCGGCCAGCGTCTTGTTCGTCGGCGATGATTTGCGCGATATCGAATCGGGTCGCGATGCGGGTACCAGGACGGCAGCGGTGACTTTCGGCTACATCCACCCGGACGACAACCCGCGGCACTGGGGCGCAGACGTGGTGGTCGATCATCCGCTGGAATTGCGCAAGGTGCTCGATAGCGCCCTTTGTAGCTGCTGACCAAAGATGCCTTGGTGGTGAGGGAGCTAGCTCCCTCACCACAGGTTCGGTCTCCGCTTCTTGTTGAATTTGCTGTGAGGTTTTTATGTTCGATTATTCCGCTCGCCCTGATTTGCTCAAGGACCGGGTCATCCTGGTCACCGGCGCCGGTCGCGGCATAGGCGCCGCCGCCGCGAAAGCCTATGCAGCCCATGGCGCTACCGTACTGTTACTGGGCAAGACCGAAGCCAATCTGACTCAGGTCTACGACGAAATCGAAGCGGCCGGCCATCCGCAACCCGCGGTGATCCCGTTCAATCTGGAAACCGCCCTGCCCCATCAATACGATGAGCTGGCGGCGATGATCGAAAGCGAATTCGGCCACCTCGATGGCCTGCTGCACAACGCGTCAATCATCGGCCCACGCACGCCGATCGAACAACTGTCCGGCGAAAACTTCATGCGGGTCATGCAAGTCAACGTCAACGCCATGTTCATGCTGACCAGCACCCTGTTGCCACTGCTCAAGCTGTCCCGGGACGCCTCGGTGGTATTCACCTCCAGCAGCGTCGGCCGCAAGGGCCGTGCGTACTGGGGCGCTTACGGTGTCTCGAAGTTCGCCACCGAAGGCCTGATGCAAACCCTGGCCGATGAAGTCGACACCGTGGCCCCCGTACGCTCCAACAGCATCAACCCGGGTGCTACGCGTACCAGCATGCGCGCCCAGGCGTATCCCGGGGAAAATCCGCTGAACAACCCGACGCCGGAAGAGATCATGCCGGTCTATCTGTACCTGATGGGGCCGGACAGCACAGGTATCAACGGCCAGGCATTCAACGCCCAGTAATACCGTGCGTCGCTTTTGTGCCGCGCCGACTTCCCGTCGCGGCACTCAAGGTTCAGTGGTTTTTCAGTCAAACAAATGCCGCACAAGTGCCCTCCACCATTTCAGCTACCGCTAACATGCTGATTTCGAAATATTTTTATTTAATTGAACGCTCTGGCATGACTTTCGCTCTACCTTTGTTCAAACAGGCAGTGAGAAAGCAGGCAAGCGGGGCTTAACTCGACGGGTTACAAAACCGCGATAAAGCAGATTAGACTTGTAAGAGATGTCCTACGGGACTGACGGACCAGTATGACGCGCAGCCCAAAGCCGCTCTCACCCAGCTTGTAAGACAGCCTTACTGCTCAGGGGCGCACACCATATGAAATCACCTTCCCAGACCAACGCAATTGACTTCGATAGCGCCAAATTGCAACGCCTGGGTTTTGGTCAGCAGCAAACCACCCTGGAAAGACCTCCCAGTCTGGCGCAACTGCGCCAGCAACTGAGCCTGCAACTGCAAACCAGTCTTGAGCCACAACGCATTCTCGGACTGTTTTTCCGCGAAATTCAGCGACTCGTTCCACTCGATTCCTTGAGCTACCAGCACAATAGCAGCGACTTGCGCCTGGAGTTCGGCCAACGCGGTCATCACTCCATCAGTTACAACCTCAGTCATGAAGGCGAACACCTGGGTGAACTGGTGTTTCGCCGCAATCAACGCTTCACCGAGCCAGAACAGGGCAACCTCGAATCGCTGCTGGCCTCGCTGCTTTATCCGATGCGCAACGCCTTGCTTTACCGTGCCGCCACCCGGAGCGCATTGCGCGATCCACTGACCGACACCGGCAACCGTATCGCCATGGACCAGACGCTGCAGCGGGAAATCGAACTGTCACGGCGCCATCTGCAACCGCTGTCGCTATTGATGCTGGACATCGATCACTTCAAGCAGATCAACGACACCCACGGGCACAGTGCCGGCGATGACGTACTCAAGGCCGTTGCCGCGTCGATCAAGGGCCAGTTGCGTAACGTAGACATGGTGTTTCGCTATGGCGGGGAAGAGTTCCTGATCCTGCTGTCGAACACCGCCCGGGAAGCAGCGGCCATGGTCGGCGAACGACTGCGGTTGGCGGCGCAAACCGAGGACTTCCTGGCTGATGGCCGTCTGGTCGGGCTGACTGTCAGCATCGGTTGCTCGACCCTGTTGCCCGGCGAGTCTGTAGAGAGCCTGTTGCGCAGGGCCGACAATGCGCTTTATGTGGCCAAGCGCGAAGGGCGTAACCGTTTGACGATGGCGGGCTGAGATTTCAGCAACGCTGCATAATCAATGTGGGAGCGAGCCTGCTCGCGATAGTGGAGTGCCAGTCAACATCAATGTTGATTGATAAACCGCTTTCGCGAGCAGGCTCGCTCCCACAGTCTTATTGCATGTTACTCGGATCAGCTCTCGGCCAGCGCCAATCGCTCACGGGCTACCGGCGTTCTTTCCGCGTGCTCCAGCTGCATGCAGCGTTCCAGGAACAGAAACATGTAGTCGTAGCTCTTGCACACAGCCTGGCGCAATTCCGTCTGCAGGGATTTGCTCGGATTCATGCCTGCCAGTGTGCAGATGATTTCCAGCGCTTCCCATGGATGAGCATCATCGTACTGAGCATGCATCTTCAGCCATTTCATCGCCCGCTTGCGCTCCTCCTCGGGAAACGACGCCGCATAGACGCCATTGGAACAGACCAGCGCCGACCACTCCCCGGTTGCGCCTTCAATGGCATAGTTGGTGGCCGCAATGGCCACGATCAGCGAGTCCGAGGAACTGGTGTGCCAGCACCAATGGCTCAAGGCGTGAAGTTCAGGGGCTACCTGTTGCGCCTGCAGATCTTCAAGAGTGACGCCGTGAGCACGGCTCCAGTTCACCCAGTAATCGGCGTGGTTCAATTCGACGCGAATGTTGCGCATCAACCAGCGACGCGCCATGTCCTCGCCTGGGTGGCGGGCAAAACGGGTCTTGGTCAGGTTTTGTGCCATGTATAACGCGAACTGTTCAACCACCGGCCAGCCACCTATCAGGTACTGGCGCATGGTCTTGGCACTGAGCGTGTTGTCACGCATGCGCTGATACAGTTCGTGTTCGACGACCCGGCGCTTGCTCTCGCTGCAGTCCTGGACCAATCGTTGAGCCCAGGCGGGATAACTTGCAGCTTCCATGAGTGGTCCGGTTCGGTTGAATGTGTCGATCACTGTCGAGCTCCTTTTGATTGTGATTGTTGGGATCAGCAAGAGATTTCAACGGAACGTGCCAGGCGCCCTGAACAACAAAGGCTGAGGCCTGGCGGGACGACTTTGCAAACTATCGCAGGTAAACAGTTGCGGGCGCTCAATGAGATACCCTTGAGCGTAATCCACCCCGATCTCCAGCAATGCCTGCTCGATCTGAGGCGTCTCGACAAACTCGGCAATCGTACGCTTACCCATGACATGACCGATATGATTGATCACCTCGACCATGGCGCGGTTAATCGGGTCGTCCAGCATATCCTTTACGAAACTCCCGTCGATCTTCAGGAAGTCTACAGGCAAATGTTTCAAGTAAGCGAATGAGGACATACCGGCGCAAAAATCGTCCAGCGAAAAATGGCAGCCTAAGCCTTTGAGTTCATTAATGAATCTGATCGCGCTGCCCAAATTTGAAATGGCGCTGGTTTCAGTAATTTCAAAACAAATCATTTCAGCCGGTATTGAATAAGTAACGAACTGTTCACGCAGGAAGTCCAGAAAAGCCTCATCTCCGATGGTAGTGCCTGACAGATTGATCGCACACATGGCCAAAGGCCCCTGACGCTGTTCGGCACGACATTGGGCAATGATCTTGAATACGTTTTGCACGACCCAGCGATCAATCAAGCTCATCAGGCCATAACGCTCGGCCGCCGGAATAAAGCTGTCGGGCAGGATCATGCGCCCGGCTTCGTCATGCAGACGCAGCAGAATCTCAATGTGTCCGCTGCCCGCTTCAGTACGGCCGAGCGGCGCGATTTCCTGGGCATACAGGCAGAAGCGATCTTCTTCCAGGGCCATGTGCAAGCGTTGCACCCAAGCCATTTCGCCGAAACGCAGGGACAGTTCCGAATCATCCGGATGATAGAGCTGAACCCGGTTACGACCTTTTTCCTTGGCCATGTAGCAGGCCATGTCGGCAGCGCGCAACGAAGCCTCGAGTGTGGTCGGATGTTGCGCGACATGCACCAGCCCGATACTGACGGTGGTCACGAAAGGTCGACCTTTCCAGACAAAGTGCAGATTCTGTACAGTCTGGCGCAGGCTCTCGGCAATAATTTCCGCCGCCTCCAACCCACAATTCTCCAGCAGGATGCCGAACTCGTCGCCGCCCAGACGAGCGAGGGTATCGCCTTCGCGCAATCCCGATTGCAACAGCGCGCAGATATGCCGCAGTAATTCGTCTCCCGCCGCATGGCCGCAGGTATCGTTGACCAACTTGAATTGATCCAGATCGAGAAACATCAGGGCGTGACGCCCCGTCTGCCGCGCCAGCGTGTGTAGCGCCTGCTCCAGGCGATACTCGAACTCGCGACGGTTGGCGAGCCCGGTCAATGCGTCATGGGTAGCCTGCCAGGACAGATTGGCAATGTATTGCCGCTCCTGGGTCATGTCGTGCAGCACCAGTACGGCGCCACTGACGTTGCCGGCATTGCGGATCGGCGCGCCAACCAGCGTGACCGACACCGTGCTGCCATCGAGGCGTTGAATCAATTTGGAATGTTCACTGCCACCGCTGAGCTGGCCGCTCAGAATTCGCTCGATCAACGTGAATCCGTCGGTGTGGGCATTCTCGTCCAGCAGATTGAACAGCGCCGCCAGCGGCAAACCCGTCGCCTGCTCGGCCTTCCAGTGGGTCAATGTCTCGGCCGCCGGGTTCATGTAGGCAATTGCGCCGTCGACATCCGTGGTGATCACCGCGTCGCCAATCGATTGCAGGGTGATCTGCGCCCGGTCTTTCTCGAGTTGCAGGGCATCGGCGAAGGCATGACGTTGTTTGAGCAACTTGTGGGTGCGCATCAAGGCCAGCGCAATCAGGCCAAGGGCGGTGGCGAGGTTGGTCACCAGTAACAGCCGGAGAATGACCCGAGACCCCTCTCCCAATGCGTCACTGAAAGCTTTCGCTGCCGGAGTCACTTCAACATTGATTGCAAATATCTGCGCCTTCCAGTTCTTGATGTCGGCCTCTGAGGCCGGGCCAGCGGCAATGTGCCGGTGCATGTCCTGTGCAACATCATCAAGCTTGACCAGATACGAATCACCCACCGTCCAGAGGTCGATAGCCTTCTCGAGGTAGCTGAAATGGCGGAAATTGAGGTACAGCCAGATCAGACTGGGAACGTCATCCGGGTGGTTGCCACCCTTGAGAATCGCCAGGCGCGCCGCTTCGATATTCGGCGGTTGATGATCCAGCGCGACCCGCAACTCGTGACCGCCCTGAGGCACGGCCATCGCGTCCTGGTATTTGCGGAAAATCGACTCGTCACGACTGTCCGCGTAGAGATTGAGGTAGTAGATGGCGTCTTTTTGGCCTTTGGACCACAAGCTTTCACCGGCGACATAGCCGCGAACCGCCGACAGCACATATAGGCTAACGCCACCCAATAGGGCTTGAAACACCACTACGGCGATAAATGGCCATACGATGCCCAACAACCGTGGCGTTCCGAGTGTCCGCGTTTGATTCATGAGGTCCCTTGCGTTAGCACTGCTTGATCGTCTTCCGGACGTAATCGCTACAGCTAGACTAGGGGGCGATCCAGCTTCCGGCAAGCCAGACACGGTACAACATGCACTACATATGTACCGCATCCGCAGTGAACAAAACTTTGAGACTGGCGACTCTCATCCATTTAAGAGTCGCTTTCCCATGCAAACTGCAACTGCTGCGCCCACCCCGGCTCAACGGCATGCCGGCCAACAGGCCGAGTACGAGACAATACTGAGCGCGTTACAAGCCGTCAGGACGAGAGCCTCCGACCTGCATGGATTCTACCTGTCCCCCTCTGCGGACTCGCCCCTGACACTTGAGTACGAGCGCACGAAAACGCTTTTGCGCGCCCTCTTCGAAGACACCAGTGACAATGCTTTGTCTGTGCATCTTCGACCACTTAAAGGACTCCTGACGGAAGTCAGTGGTATCGGCGATCAGTGCGTATTTTTGACGAGCCACAATGACGGCACCGTCGATACACATACGATCAAGGATGTAACAAAGTCCACTGGCGAGATTCGCACCTTTCAGCGAGCGCTTGTGGGCATAGGTGGATACATACGCACCGACAGGGTCTTGCCCCTGCCGCAGGTCTTGAAGTATTACGGCCTCGCCTTGCCTGCTGAACAAAACACGGACTCCCTGACCCGACTGATTGAAGAGGTGGAGGAGAAACGCGCCATTCACCGATTGAACCTGGAACAGGGACTGCAAATCAGTGAACTGATAGAACAGCACCAGCACATCTTGCTGCTCAATGTCGTCAGCGAACTCGTCACAAATGAAGCCAGCTCCGTCATCGACATCCTGGCCAGGGAAGTCACACCACCGATGACACCACAACAACTGGCCACCCAACCCACCGCCTGCCTTGGGCGTTTGCTCGACACACCAAAGGCACGTGACCTGGCCCAGCGCCTGCTGGAAAAACTCAATTGGTACGGCAGCGGTTCCGATGAAAAAACAGTGCCGGATATCGGCGCAAAACTGCTGCTGGAGGCGATTCGACTCTGGTACTTCCAAACGCTCACCGATGCGTCACACAGCATTGCCGGCTATCAATTGCAACAACGCCTCAACCACAGCAAAAGCTACGCCGATATCCGCAAGCACTTCCGGCAACACCTTGAGGACTCACTTTATACGACCACGCCGACGGAAACCGCGCTGCTGGGCAGGCTCTGTCAAGCCAGGTTTCCAGTCGAATTCCAGGTGCGCGACATTCCCCCCGACCTGCCCTATGCCAGCTCTGTCGTCTGGGTCAATTTCGTTCACGGCGCCCATCTCGCTCATGCTCTGGACCCGACCCTGCTGCAACGACTGACCTTCCAGCAAATCACCGATCTACCGTTAAAAAAAAGCCAGAACGCCAGTGAAGCCCTGCTCCAGTTAATCGCCCTGACGCGTGTTCCAGCGGCGCTGACCTGCGCGCAAGCGATCGATGCAGTGGAACCGAGCGCGCAAACTGGCGATGTTCAGGAAAGCAGACTGAAAGCCTTGCAAGCGCTGGAAGACCACCAGGTGCAGTTGAACGAGGCAATTGTCCAACTCGATACCTCCGCTCCAAAACGGCTGAAGCTGGCAGAACAACAGCTGAAACGGGCATTCGCCACCGGCATTAGCTCGGACCCGCTGCGCATCCGCGTAATGCGCCACCTCTATCGGTCGGGCAAGCGCGTTGAGCGCAACATCATGGAATCCACCGACCGGCCGCAGAAAACCTGGCCCTTGCTGGAGGTGTACGCCTCAGGCGGCTTGAACGCTGATAACAAGTGGTACATCACTGACGACGGCAAGACCGCCAGGGATTGGATCAGACTGTCCACTGACCGCACGTTTGAATCGGGCCCGGTTGATTCCGATGCTCGCTCTGTCACTTTACTTCCACGCAACCGCACCCTGCCTGATATTGCCGTTCTATTCGACGAGCAATTCAAAAGCTACCTCGCCAAATCAAAAGCAGCCTACGAACTGCTGATCAAAAGCCTGCTGGTCACATTGCCGTGGGCCGATCGCAAGGCGCTGGAACATGGTGAAGTCAGGGTACTCAGCCTAAGGAATGAAACCGGGCGCAAGGCCGATGAAGAAACTGCAGCACACACCCTGCCGCTCAGGGCACGCATGGGGTTTGTGCTGCAAGCCACTTACAAAAACGCCGTGCGCTTCTACGAGTGCCTGCCCCGTGCCGGCGTCATGAGACCGCGCGCCGATGTGACAACCGCCCATGTCGGTGGCGACCGTGGTCATTATTTTTCCGTCAACCGCCTTGTCGAGGAGGACTATGCCTCCTACATCGCCATACGCAAACACCGCTTGCCATTCGACCAGGATGCCCATGCAACCGGCACGCCGCCGAAATCAGGAGCCACCTGCCTCGCGATTCTTGACCCACTCGGCGACGCCCTCCCCCCTTCTCGAACGCCGTCGGCAGATCACGACATTTCTCCCAACCTCACGCTGACATCCCCGCGCACGCAGCAAATCGCAACCTTCATTACTACACACCTGCTTTACCTGGATGAAAAGGAGGTGCGTCGCGAGGCTTGGGGAGTAACCCCATACGAACGCCATCTCGAGGAAAAACACTGGCTTCACAGCGTCAAGGGATTCCTGCCATTCTGGGGGAGCATCGAAGACCTTCAATCGGACAAGTTCGGTGATCGCGTTCTCGGCGCAATCGGCCTGGTGCTCGATATCCTGTCATTTACAGTTCCCTTGGGTAAGTTCGCCGCAGGCAGCATCAGGCTGGCCGCACGAGCTGGCGGACTGGGGATTCGCTCGACATTGCCGCGAATGGTGAAGCTGTCCGGCAAACTGTTGACTTCGAGCTTGAAGAACCTCAACCCCCTGGACGGTTCAGTGGATCTGCTGCGGCTCGTTGGCAGGGGCGTAAAAGGCGCCGGACGTGCAGTCGTCTTCCTGGAAAGACGGGCAGTGTTCCAACTAAAAAAACTCGCCGGCAAGGCCGATAGCTACGACTTGGTCAGCAGCCTGCCTCAGGCCACCGAACCGGGACGCTGGAAACCGCTGATGGATGCCGACGAGCTGGGTATTGTCAAAGGCATCGAAGATGTACCGGTTCGAAAGATCGACGGCCACCACTACCTGGTTGACCCGCTGTCCAGCCGCCCCTATGGACCTCGACTCACTCCGCAGAACCATGAACTTTCACTCGGTCGCTCAAGCTACGACACCGTGAAGAAAACCGACGAGCTGGTTTTCTTTGAACTCCCGGAACAGGCACACGTTCGCTACCAGTTCGACATCGATGGGCGCACGACAGTCTTCATCGACGACGTCCCGTACCGTCTGGACGGCGAAGAACTGCGCCGCGTCGAGATGATCGATGACAGCAGCGCATTAACGTCAGTCCCCTGCCGGCCACGCCGCGCGCCAAACAACGGCAGCGAATGCCTCAATAGTTTTGTGACAGGGACACCCGCCTCGACACCGGAAGTCGGCTCGTTCGACGAAACCAAAGGTTACGCGCCCTGGTTTGGCGACCGGGTGTCCGAAGCGGTTAGCCGACCCGGTCATGACGGCCAGTTTGTAACCCATGAGGGCAATCTTTATCAGATCATCGACAACATCCCGACGCTGTACAGAGGTGACATCACCACACTTGGCTTTACCAAGAAGTGGCTGGTGCCTCGCCACGAGATGCCGGCCACCCTGATGTTCCGCAAAGGTATTTATGGCCGTATCGAGGTCAAGGGGGTTTACGAGGGCGCCGATGACCCGCACCGGATCGGGGCCATTCTGGTGCCGTCCAAAGATGAATCGAGTACTTATGTCTTCAGCCGAATCAATACCGACAAGTATTACTTTGCGACAGTGCCCAAAGGGCAAAGCCTGAGCGAGCCGCTGACATTGAAACGCTTGTTGAAGGCTGACATGGCTGAAGGCACCTTGGGTGCGGAACTGCTAACGGTGTACACCGGGTCATTGAGCGCCAACAACATCGCACGCATGCACAGTAAAGAAGCCCTTGAGCTCGCGATGAAAACCATGAACGAAATCGCCATTCCGATCGGAACGGCCCCTGACCCTGCGGGCAACATGAAATTCCTGAAGGTCGACACCAGTCCCGGAGAAGCACTGATGTTCGATCATTCAACCCGAATGATCGTCACTCGACTGCCCGAAGGCGCCACGACATGGAGCAGGAGCAAGGACGCTCCGGAAGACTTGCGTCAGAGCACCGCCAGCATCTTCGATACGCTGTTCATGTCGCCGACGATCGACGCCAGCAAGGCCAACAGCGCACTAAGGATCAACCAGACCATGCAGAAGCTGCACCAGTTGACCCCCAAGCGCCAACGCTCCTTCAATCCGAGAAACATTGCCTACGCCGAGGTCATGACCAGCAGCGGGCAACGGGAAATCTACGTCAGCGTTTCCGGCGCCCAGCAAGCGACCGGGCACTTGCCGCTGTTCAAACAGAATCTTGGAGCGGATTCGGTTCGGGTCGGCGAATCAACCTACTTCAATATCGACATGAATCAGAGCTTTCCCTACACCTCTCTCGATGTGACCGCTGAAGGTAAGTTGCTGGCCGTGCCGACGACCATCAAGGACATCGGCACCTACAAGCCAGTGCAGTCGAAAAAACCGACGTCACTGGACAGCGAAAGCAAGTTGATCCACGTGATTCGGGAGAAATACCCCGACCCCAAGGCGATCAAGTCCGTCAATATCGCCACGACGATGCCCCCGTGCGAATCGTGCTCGATCGTGATGAAAAATTTCGGTTATGACGGCGGGGAAAACGCGCTCCAGGTGCTGTGGAGTTAACCTACAACCGCTGCAAATGCCCATATAGCTTGGCATACAGGCCACCATCAGCGATTAACTGCTGATGGTCGCCATCCTCGGCGATTTTCCCGCCATCGAAGACCAGCACTCTGTCGGCTTGTTTCACCGCCGACAGCCGGTGGGCGATGATCAGCGTGGTGCGGTTACTCAGGAACCGTGCCATCGCCTGATGCAGGTTGTATTCGGTGGCAGCATCCAGCGCTGAAGTGGCCTCGTCGAGGATCACCACTTTCGGCTCGGCCAACACCATCCGCGCGATCGCCAGGCGTTGCCGCTGGCCACCGGACAAACGCACGCCGGAGCGCCCGACGATGCTGTCCAGGCCATTGGGCAAGTCACGAATCGTGGCGTGCAACTGCGCGATTTCCAGCGCATGCCAGCAAGCCTCGTCACTGCGTTCACGGCCCATGGTCAGGTTGGCGCGCACGGTGTCGTTGAACAGCGCCGGGTGTTGCAGGACCACGGCGACATTCTCCCGGACAGTCTCCAGACCGATCTCTTGCTGAGTCGAACCGCCGAAACGAATGGTGCCGGCCAGTGGTGTGTACAAGCCCAGCAGCAGTTGCACCAGGGTGCTCTTGCCACCCCCGCTGGCGCCGACGATCGCAACTTTCTCGCCGGGGGCGATGGACAGGTTCATCTGGTTCAGCACCAGTTCGTCGCCGTATCCAAAACTCAAGCCCTGAACCTCGATGCCCACCGTCTCGCGGCCGTTGAACGGATCGACCCCTTTCGGGTACTCCGGCTCATCGGCGCGGGACAGCAGTTCGTTGATTCGCGACAGGGCACCGCCCGCAGCGTAATAGGCGTATTGCAGGTTCAGCAGTTGTTCAACCGGCCCGATCATGAACCACAGGTAGCTGAACACCGCGAGCATCTGGCCGATGGACAGGTCGGAAAACAGCACCGTCAGCATTGCCGCGGCGCGAAAAATATCGATGCCGAACTGGAACAGCAAGCCGCTGGCCCGGTTTGAGGCATCGGTTTTCCACTGGGAGCTCACCGCGTAATCACGGACTTCCCTGGCCCGCAGCCCCAGGCGACCGAGGAAAAAACTCTGACGGTTGCCAGCTCGCACCTCCTGGATCGCATCGAGGGTTTCGGTCAGCGCCTGGGTGAAGCGCGAAGTGCTGTCGTTCTCGAGCTTCTTCAGGTGCTTGACCCGCTTGCCCAACTGCACCGTGGCGTAGATCACCAACGGGTTGAACAACAGAATCAACAGCGCCAGTTTCCAGTGCATCCACATCAGAATGCCCGCGGTCCCCACCAGCGTCAGCAAGGCCACGAGGAAACGACTGAGGGTTTCTCCGACGAACTTGTCCAGGGTGTCCAGGTCAGTGACCAGGTGCGTGGTCACCGTGCCGCTGCCCAGGCTTTCGTATTCCCCCAGCGAAATACGCTTGAGTCGCTCGATCAGCCGGATGCGAATGCGGTAGACAATGTCCTTGGCCAGCGCCGCGAACAACCGCGCCTGCACCACGTTGAACAGTAATGCAGCACAGCGCAGCGTCAGGGTCACCAGCAGCATCAGGCCGATGTAACCCGCAGCCTTCTGCCAGGCATCCGGCAGCGCGTGGTTCATGATTTTCAGCGCAGCGTCACCATGTCCCAGCAACACTTCGTCCACCAGCAATGGCAAGAGCAAGGGGATGGGCACACTGCAAAGCGTCGCCAGCACGGCCACGCCGTTGGCGATCCACAAGGACTTTTTGTGATGAAGCGCCAGACGACGAATTTCCGCCCAGCTCAACCGATCGACACGTTTTACCGTCGCGCTATCGTCGGGCAGATCATGCACAGGCTGCGCGCTCCAGCCAGCGGCCGAGCAGCGGGGAAAGAACACTGAGCGGCTGGTAACCATTGGTCAGCAGCGCCAATTGACCATTTCGCTCAGCCAGCAAGGTCGGGAAACCGGCAATGCCCAGGTCCTGGACCCACGTGAAATCGGCAGCCGTAGCGGCGTGCATATCGGCACGGTCGAAAGCGGCGGCGAACTCGATGCGCGGCAGGCCGGCACGCTCCGCCAGCTCAACCAGAACGCTGGCGTGGGTGACATCACGACCTTCGGCATAAAACGCCTGCTGAATCAGGCCGAGCAGTTTCCACGCACAATCCGGCGCCAGGCTGCGCGCCGTCACCAGTGCCCGACAGGCGGGCTCGGTGTCGTAGACGAATCCATCCGGCAAGGCCCCTTCCCGTTTGAACGGCTGGCCGGTGGCCTCGGTGACCGCCTGCCAATGCTCGAGGATGTAACGCCGCGTGGTCGGTTCAAGCGCCGCGCCACTGCCGGTACGCAAACCGCCCACCACCAGGTGCACGTCCACTCCTGCTGCCTGCGCCTGCTCGACCAGCGCGTTGGCCACCGGGGCAAAGCCCCAGCACCAGGAACACATCGGGTCCATCAAGTAGAGCAGGCGACATGCAGACATGATTCAAGCCTCGGAGGTGATTTGCTTGTAGTTGTAGCCGATCGGGTGAGGCATGTTGCGAGCCTTGGCCAGCTCGATCTGCTTTTGCCGATCGATGGCGCTGCGACGGGTTTTCTCGCTCAGTTTGTCCCAGCAATGCGGGCAACTGATACCGGCCACGTAATGTTCGGATGCACGGTCTTCTACGCTGACCGGCGTACGACAGGCGTGGCACTGATCGTAGTCGCCTTCGCTCAGATCGTGGCGAACGGTCACGCGGTTGTCGAACACGAAGCAATCGCCCTGCCATTTGGTTTCTTCCTGCGGCACCTCTTCGAGGTACTTCAGGATGCCGCCCTTGAGGTGATAGACCTCATCGAAGCCTTCGCTGAGCATATAGCTCGAGGCCTTTTCGCAACGAATGCCGCCGGTGCAGAACATCGCGACCTTCTTGTGCACGGCCGGGTCGAAGTTGGCTTTGATGTAGTCGGGAAATTCGCGAAAACTGGTGGTTTTCGGGTCGATCGCGCCTTCAAAGGTACCGATCGACACTTCATAGTCGTTTCGGGTATCGATCAATAACACTTCCGGATCGCTGATCAGCGCGTTCCAGTCCTGCGGATCAACGTAAGTGCCGACCTTTTTGTTCGGGTCCACACCTTCCACGCCGAGGGTGACGATTTCTTTCTTGAGTTTGACCTTGGTGCGGTAGAACGGCTGCTCGTCGCAATACGACTCTTTATGGTCGATGTCGTCCATGCGCGGGTCGTTCTTGAGCCAGGCCATGAGCCCGTCGATGCCTTCGCGGCTGCCGGACACGGTGCCGTTGATGCCTTCATTGGCGATCAGCAGGGTGCCTTTGATGCCGTTGTCGACCATCGCCTTGAGCAGGGGCTCGCGCAGGTCGACGTAATTTTCCAGGGTGACGAACTTATACAGTGCCGCCACGACAATCTTTTGTGTCATGGGTGATTCTCCAGGTGGCTACCCTCGTAAGGGGTGAACCGGATACGAAAAAAAACGCGCCGGGTGAGCGGCGCGTTGCATATTCTAACAAAAACCGTGTGATTTAGGACGGCGAGATGACGTTGTGGCGAGGGAGCCTGCTCCCTCGCCACAACAGCCCATCAGCCCATCACTTTAATGACTGCCACCTGCACAAGTCGGCGAAGCCGGAGCCGCGTCGATCTGTGCCCACTCTTCTGGCGTGTAGGTATGCAGCGCCAACGCGTGGAACTCGCCCATCAACTCGCCCAGCGTGGCATAGACCTTCTGGTGACGCTTGACGCGATTGAGCCCGGCAAACTGCTCACTGACCACGACAGCCTTGTAATGGGTCTGCAACCCGCGGCTGTGCATATGGCTTTCATCCAGCACCTGCAGATGCTGGGGCTGCAGCAGGCCCAGCGTCGATTCGATGCGTTGTTGCATGGTCATACCAGACTCCGCTTAAGGCTTTTTCTTGGCTGGAGCGGTCGCGTCTTTCGGCGTCAGCTCGGCGGTCATGTCAGCCAGCAGCTTGTTGACCACCGGCACTGCGCTTTCCAGCTTGGCTTGAGTCATCTGGGCCGATTGCTGGGTCAGCTGCGGCATTTTTTCCAGGACTTTCTTGCCCAGTGGCGACTGGTAGAACGCTACCAGGTCCTTGAGTTCGGACTCGGTGAAGTTGCTGGTGTAGAGCTTGACCATGTCCGGCTTGAGCTTGTTCCAGCCGATGGCCTGGTCCAGGGCGGCGTTAGCCTTGGCCTGGTAGGTTTCGAGTACGGCTTTTTTCGATTCCGGGGCTTTGGTTTGCTCGAAGCGTTGAGCGAACATCTGCTGAACTTGCATGTACACCGGAGTGCCCAATTTGTCAGCGTGCGCCAGGGTCAGGAAGGCCTCGGCACTGGCGTTGTGGCTGGCGGTATCGGCAAAAACCTGGCCGCTGGCGCAAACCAGTGCAACCGCGGTACAGATGGCACGAAGACGAGTCATCGAGTTTCCTTTTCTAGCAGGCGAGGTAAAACCCCAAGGACGACCATTCTGCGCCTAAAAAAGTGTGTCACTCAACCCCAAGCCTTGTCGCGCCTGATTTAGAGGGGTTCAATGGGCACAATCCCGACTGATGGAACCACGGCCGTCGATCACGGCCTAAACTGCGCAATCGAACTGACAGGAGTGTGACCGATGAGCCGTATCGAAACCGACAGCCTTGGCCAGGTTGAAGTCCCGGATGAAGCCTACTGGGGCGCTCAGACGCAACGCTCACTGGTTAACTTTGCCATTGGCACCGAACGCATGCCGCTGGCCGTGCTCCATGGCCTGGCGCTGATCAAGAAAGCGGCCGCCCGGGTCAACGACCGCAATGGCGATTTGCCCGCCAACATCGCCCGATTGATCGAACAAGCAGCCGATGAAGTGCTCGACGGCAGCCATGACGATCAGTTTCCCCTGGTGGTCTGGCAAACCGGTAGCGGTACCCAGAGCAACATGAACGTCAACGAAGTGATCGCCGGGCGCGCCAACGAGCTGGCCGGCAACCCGCGCGGCGGAAAGTCGCCTGTGCACCCCAACGATCACGTCAATCGCTCCCAGAGCTCCAACGACTGCTTCCCCACCGCCATGCACATTGCTGCGGCCCAGGCCGTGCAACATCATCTGCTGCCGGCGATCAACGAATTGTCGGGCGGCCTGGCCGAGCTGGCAGCGCGCCACATGAAGCTGGTCAAGACCGGCCGCACGCACATGATGGACGCGACGCCGATTACCTTCGGCCAGGAAATCTCGGCATTCATCGCGCAACTGGATTACGCCGAACGAGCGATCCGCAGCGCGCTGCCGGCGGTTTGCGAACTGGCCCAGGGCGGTACCGCGGTAGGTACCGGGTTGAATTCGCCCCACGGTTTCGGTGAGGCCATCGCAGCAGAGCTGGCCGCGCTTTCCGGCCTGCCGTTCGTCACCGCGCCCAACAAATTCGCCGCGCTGGCCGGCCACGAGCCGCTGACCACGCTGTCCGGCGCGTTGAAAACCCTCGCCGTGACGCTGATGAAAATCGCCAACGACTTGCGCCTGCTGGGTTCGGGGCCACGTGCCGGATTGGCCGAGGTAAAACTGCCGGCCAACGAACCGGGGAGCTCGATCATGCCCGGCAAGGTCAACCCGACCCAATGCGAAGCGTTGTCGATGCTGGCCTGTCAGGTGCTGGGCAACGACGTCACCATCGGTTTCGCCGCGAGTCAGGGGCATTTGCAACTGAACGTGTTCAAACCGGTGATCATCCACAATTTGCTGCAATCGATCCGTCTGTTGGGCGACGGCTGCAGCAACTTCCAGCAGCATTGCATCGCCGGCCTGGAGCCGGATGCCGAGAAAATGGCGGAACACCTGGAACAGGGGTTGATGCTGGTGACCGCGCTGAACCCGCACATCGGCTACGACAAATCGGCGGAAATTGCCAAGAAAGCCTACGCGCAAGGGCTGACACTGCGTGAGGCAGCCATTGAGCTGGGGTATCTGACCGATGAACAGTTCGACGCGTGGGTGCGGCCGGAGAACATGCTGGAGGCTGGCGCCAAGGGCTGAGCCTTATAGCGCCTGAGAGTCCGAAATCGCGGGCAAGCCTGCCCCCACATTGAACAGTGCACGCGGTCAAATGTGGGGGCAAGCCTGCTCGCGATGAACGATAACGCTAATCAGCTTGCTGCCATCCGCACTTTCCGTGCCTTGAGTCCCGCAATCAGAGAAGGCCCCAACGCCACCAACGCCGACCCCAGCACCACCAGCACCGCCCCGCCATAGCCCAGGCCATTGATCGTCTCGGCATGCACGTACTCGGGCCACCACAAGGCCGCCAGGGCCACGGCACCGAAGGTCACCAGAGGTGTAATCGCCAGGGTCGCACTGACCCGGGATGCTTCCCAATGGGCCAACGCTTCGGCAAAGGCGCCGTAGGCAATCAGGGTGTTCATGCAGCAGGCCAGCAGCAGCCAGCCTTGCAGTGGGTTCAATTGCAGCGCTTCGAGCGGATGCACCCACGGCGTCAGCAATAATCCGCAGAACAGGTAGATCACCATCATCACCTGCAACGAATTCCACACCGTCAGCAACTGCTTTTGCCCCAGCGCATAAAAGGTCCAGACCGTGGACGCCAGCAGCACCATCAGCACGCCGGCGGTGTAATCGGTCAAGGAGGTCAGCAGCTCACTCAAGCGTTGATTGAAAAACAGGGCGAACCCGACCAGCAGCACCAGCAAACCAATCCCCTGCCCCAGGCTGAAGCGCTCCTTGAACACGAACACACTGGCGATCAGCAACATGATCGGCCCCATCTGCACCACCAGTTGCGCGGTGCCGGGGCTGAGCAGGTTCAGGCCCATCAAATACAACACGTAGTTGCCCACCAGACCGAGCACCGCCATCAACACCAGCCAACCACCGCGAGGGCCGAGCGCTCGGCGACTGGGCAAACGCCGGGTCGCCGCCAGGTAGATGAACAGGCAGCCACCGGACACCATCAGGCGAAACCAGGTCACCGTGACCGGGTCCATCACCAGCAATACCTGCTTGAGCTTGATCGGCAGGATTCCCCACAGCAACGCGGTCAACAAGGCCAGGAACAGACCGTAAACCCAGCGACCTGATGAAATGTGCATGTGATCCCCAGCGCGAACGTTCAAGAACTCTCATTCTAGGCGCACCCTCGTGTGACACACAGGGACAGTTTGCGTCTGGCCGCTAATGAAACTGTGCAGGTCGCATCATGGATTTGACGGCCAGCCCAAGCTGTTTAACGCACGGCCTCGAACAATCCGGTAGCCCCCATCCCGCCGCCCACGCACATGGTGACGATGCCGTAACGCAGGTGACGTCGCTGCAACTCGCGAACGAGGTGACCCACCTGACGCGATCCGGTCATACCGAAGGGATGGCCGATGGAAATCGAGCCGCCATTGACGTTGTATTTGTCGTTATCGATTTCCAGGCGATTACGCGCGTACAGACACTGCGAGGCGAACGCTTCATTGAGCTCCCACAGGTCGATGTCGGCGATCCGCAAGCCTTTTGCCTTGAGCAGCTTGGGCACCGAAAACACCGGGCCAATGCCCATTTCATCCGGCGCGCATCCGGCCACGGCAAAACCCCGGAAGAACGCTTTCGGCTTGAGCCCCAGTTCAAGGGCCTTTTCCAGGCTCATTACCAGGGTCATGGACGCTCCGTCGGACAACTGTGAAGAGTTGCCGGCCGTCACCGAGCCGTCCTCGGCAAACACCGGGTTCAGACCGGCCAGACTTTGCAGCGTGGTGTCGGGGCGGTTGCAGTCATCGCGATCTACCACCCCCTCAACGATCTGCACCTGCCCTGTGGCTTTGTCTTCAACGCGGTATTTCACCGCCATCGGCACGATTTCATCGTCGAACAGCCCGGCGACCTGGGCCTGAGCCGTACGTTGCTGGCTTTGCAGGGCATAAAGGTCCTGCTCTTCGCGGCTGACGCTGTAACGGCGAGCGACGATTTCCGCAGTCTGGCCCATCGGAAAATAGATACCCGGCACCTGCTCCTTGAGCAGCGGATTGATCAGGTTGTCCGTGTTGACGCTTTTCATGGTCAGGCTGATCGACTCGACGCCACCGGCCACGATGATATCGCTGCAGCCCGAAGCGATCTGGTTGGCGGCGATGGCGATCGCCTGCAAGCCCGACGAACAGAAGCGGTTGAGGGTCATGCCGGCGGTGCCGATACCCAGTTGCGACAGCACGGCGACATTGCGACCGATGTTGTAGCCCTGGGCACCTTCGTTGGAACCGGCGCCGACGATGCAATCCTCGACGCTGGCCGGGTCGATACCCGTGCGCTTCAACAAGGCGTTGACACAGTGAGCCGCCATGTCGTCAGGACGGGTCATGTTGAATTTGCCGCGAAAGGATTTGGCCAGGCCAGTCCGCACGCTGTCGACGATCACCACTTCACGCATGGCATACCTCATTGTTGTTGTCGGTTGAGAGTGAGCCGAGCATAAGCTCACTCAATTACCGACCGCGACAATCATTCACCTCGCGTATGCGTAACCATCGGTTCATTTCTTGCCTTTCTGTGCCTTGCGTTCATGTCTGTCGGACTTTTCGAATGCTTGCTCCAGTGCCAGGTTGATGGTGCGCAAGACCTTCACTCGCGCCCAGCGCTTGTCATTGGCTTCCACCAGGGTCCAGGGCGAAATCTCGGTACTGGTGCGGTCGACCATGTCGCCGACGGCGCCGCGGTAGTCATCCCATTTATCGCGATTGCGCCAGTCATCCTCGGTGATCTTGAAGCGCTTGAAGGGGATATTCTCGCGCGCCTGGAAACGCTCCATTTGTGTTTGCTTATCGATGGCCAACCAGAACTTGACCACGATCACGCCGGCATCGGCGATCTGCTCTTCGAAATCGTTGATTTCGCTGTAGGCGCGCAACCAGTCGGCCGGGCTGCAGAAGCCTTCGATGCGCTCCACCAGCACCCGGCCATACCAGGAGCGGTCGAACACGGTGAACTTTCCCCGGGCCGGAAGATGCCGCCAGAAACGCCAGAGATACGGCTGTGCCCTCTCCTCTTCGGTCGGCGCGGCAATTGGCACGATGTCGTACTGGCGCGGATCGAGCGCCGCGGCAACCCGGCGGATCGCCCCGCCCTTGCCCGCCGCGTCATTGCCTTCGAACACCGCTACCAGTGCATGGCGCCGCATGCGCTTGTCACGCATCAGCCCGGAAAACCGCGCCTGTTCGGTGATCAATTGCTCTTCATAATCTTCTTTTTCCAGGTGCAACGTCAGGTCAAGGCTATCGAGCAAGTTCACCTGATCGACACTGACGGGCAATGGCGCGGCACTGACTTTGGCGGGGTGGATCGTCGGCCGGCTCAGGGCGCCTTGCAGGCCTTCGAGCAAAATCCTGCCCACCGCCAGGCTGCGATAGCGCGGATCCATCCCGGCGATCACATGCCATGGCGCGTAATCACGGCTGGTGCGGCGCAGAACGCGCTCGCCATATTTCACAAACTTGTCGTAAGTCTGCGATTGCTGCCAGTCCAGTGGACTGATGCGCCAGCTGTGCAGCGGGTCATCGGCCAAGGCCTTGAGACGATCCTTCATTTGCTTCTTGGAGAGGTGGAACCAGAACTTGAAGATCAAGGCGCCTTCATCGCACAGCATCTTCTCCAGACGCTCGGCACCATTGATGCCTTGATCCAGTCGAGCGTTCTTGAACGCGCCATGCACCCGCCCCTGCAGCATCTGGCTGTACCAGTTGCCAAAGAAGACCCCCATGCGCCCCTTGGCCGGGAGCATCCGCCAGTAGCGCCAGGCCGGTGGTCGCGCCAGTTCTTCGTCGGTTTGCTGATCGAAGGTGCGAACCTCGATCAGGCGCGGGTCCATCCATTCGTTGAGTAATTTGACCGTCTCGCCCTTGCCGGCGCCTTCAATACCGTTGATTAAAATGATCACCGGAAAACGCTTTTGCTGCTGCAACTCGAATTGCGCTTCGAGCAAGGCTTCACGCAGGGCCGGCACTTCAGTGTCATAGGTTTCTTTGTCGATCACGTGATCGATTTCAGCAGATTCGAACATGAATGGCTCCCTTCCAGATGTGATCAAGACTAGCGGATTGGACTAGAGGCCAACCGAGAATTTCCGCGCGATCCATTTTTGTGGTGAGGGGGCTTGCCCCTCGCCACAAAACAGCGATTTTCCCTGACAGCTGTAACGCGGCAATTGCCATGGATCAAGCACCCCGCCCACGATGGGCTAGAATGGCCGCCTTGCCGTTGCCGAGCCTGCCATGAAACCTGTAATGCCCCACGCCCAACTCGACTGGGACGACCAAGGTCGCCCGTATTCGCGAGTGTTCGACGATGTGTATTTCTCCGACAAGTCGGGGCTGGACGAAACCCGCTATGTGTTCATCGAACAGAACCGCCTGGCGGAACGCTTTGCCGCGTTGCCCCGGAATGGTCGCCTGGTGATTGGCGAGACCGGTTTCGGCACCGGGCTGAATTTTTTGTGTGCCTGGCAGGTGTTCGAGCAACACGCGGCGACTGATGCCCGATTGCATTTTGTCAGTGTCGAAAAATACCCCTTGAGCCCGGCCGATCTGCAACGGGCCCTGGCACTGTGGCCAGAGCTCAAACCCCTTGCCGATCAATTGCTGGGGCAATACGTGGCGATCCATCAAGGGTTCCAGCGCCTGACACTGGCCAATGGCCGGGTGACCCTGACGCTGCTCATCGGCGATGCACTGGAGCAGTTGCCGCAACTGGACGCCCGGATCGACGCCTGGTTTCTCGATGGCTTTGCTCCGGCGAAAAACCCCGACATGTGGACCGCTGAACTGTTCGCCGAACTGGCACGCCTGGCTGCCCCGGGCTCGACCATCAGCACCTTCACCAGCACCGGTTGGGTCCGCCGCCTGCTCAATGCCGCCGGCTTTAAAATGAAACGCACACCCGGCATCGGCCACAAGTGGGAAATTCTGCGCGGCGAGTTCCTTGGCTGGCCCCACGAGGTTGCCGCTCCGGCGCCGGACAAGCCATGGTTTGCCCGACCTGCCGCGCTGACCGGTGAACGCCGCGCCCTGGTGATCGGCGCCGGGCTGGCCGGTTGCGCCAGTGCCGCCAGTCTCGCTGCACGGGGCTGGCAGGTGAGCGTGCTGGAGCGACACAAGGATGTCGCACAGGAGGCTTCGGGCAATCCGCAAGGTGTGCTTTACCTCAAGCTATCGGCCCATGGCACGACGTTGTCGCAAATGATCGTCAGTGGTTTCGGCTACACCCGGCGCCAGCTCGAACACTTGCAAAGAAACACCGACTGGGACGATTGCGGCGTGCTGCAACTGGCGTTCAACGCCAAGGAAGCCGAACGTCAGTTGCAACTGGCCGAGGCCTTTCCCGCGGACCTGCTGCACCTGCTGGATCAGCCCCAGGCCCAAGCCCTGGCCGGTATCGGTCTGGCGCAGGGCGGCCTGTACTACCCGGAAGGTGGCTGGGTCCATCCGCCGGCGCTGTGCCAATGGCAGATGACGCATCCGCAGATTCAATTGCTCGCGCATCACGATGCCCTGCAATTGCGCAGGGTCGATGGCGAGTGGCAGGCCTGGGACGGCGAGCAGTTGCTTGCCTGTGCACCGGTGGTGGTGCTGGCCGGCGCTGCCGAGATCCAGCGCTTCCCCCAAACCGCCGGACTGCCGCTCAAGCGCATTCGCGGACAAATCACTCGCCTGCCGCAAACCCCGCAGAGCCAGGCCCTGAACACGGTGGTTTGTGCTGAAGGCTATGTTGCCCCGGCGCGTCTGGGCGAGCATACCCTGGGGGCCAGTTTCGACTTCAAGAGCGATGACCTGACGCCGACCACAGCCGAGCACTTGGGCAATCTGACCATGCTCGAAGAGATCTCCCACGATCTGGTCACGCGTCTGCAGATCGACAAACGGGACCCCGAAAGCCTACAGGGTCGCGCCGCCTTTCGCTGCACCAGCCCCGACTATCTGCCGATCGTCGGCCCCCTGGCAGACAGCGATGCATTTACCCAGGCCTATGCCGCGCTGAGCAAGGACGCCCGACAGGTGCCGGACGTCGAATGCCCGTGGCTGGACAGCTTGTACATCAATAGCGGCCACGGCTCGCGCGGCTTGATCACCGCACCGCTGTCCGGGGAACTGCTGGCGGCCTGGCTGGATGATGAACCCCTGCCACTGCCCAGAAGCGTGGCTGAAGCCTGTCATCCCAACCGGTTTGCCTTGCGCCGCCTGATTCGCCGAACCAACGCCTGACGCAGCCCCTTGCGGTCGGATGACGTTCAGCCAAACGGCGGCCCATCCGGCCCTTATAACTTATCGGTCTAAAACTCCGGGGATTCAGCCGGGTCAGTTTTTGAGTACCCGCCATTTTGGCGCGGTAATCGAATGACCCTCCCCAACGGAAAAACCGGTAAGGAATTTATGTGCGGATTAGCTGGCGAGTTACGTTTTGACAATCAACCTGCAGACCTCGCAGCGGTTGAACGAATCACCCATCACCTGGCGCCTCGCGGCCCCGACGCCTGGGGTTTTCACAGTCAAGGGCCGATAGCCCTGGGCCATCGCCGCCTGAAAATCATGGACCTGTCGAACGGTTCGGCGCAGCCGATGATCGATCATCAACTGGGCCTGTCCCTGGCCTTCAACGGCGCGATCTACAACTTCCCCGAACTGCGTATCGAACTGGAAAGCCTCGGCTACGCCTTCTATTCCGGTGGCGACACCGAAGTGCTGCTCAAGGGTTTTCACGCCTGGGGCGAGGCATTGCTGCCCAAACTCAACGGCATGTTTGCCTTCGCCATTTGGGAGCGCGACACCCGACGCCTGTTCATCGCCCGCGACCGGCTCGGGGTGAAACCGCTGTACCTGTCGCGCACCGGCCAGCGCCTGCGCTTTGCCTCGTCCCTGCCGGCGTTGCTCAAGGGCGGCGACATCAACCCGATCCTCGATCCGGTCGCGCTCAATCACTATCTGAACTTCCACGCCGTGGTACCGGCACCGCGAACCTTGCTGGCGGGCATCGAAAAACTGCCGCCGGCCACCTGGATGCGTGTCGAAGCCAATGGCAGCACCGAGCAGAAAACCTGGTGGACCCTGCCCTACGGCCCACACGCCGATGAGATGAATCTGACGCTCGAAGACTGGACCGACCGGGTGCTCGACAGCACGCGTGACGCCGTGGCGATCCGTCAGCGTGCGGCGGTAGACGTTGGCGTGTTGCTGTCCGGCGGTGTCGATTCGAGCCTGCTGGTCGGTCTGTTGCGTGAAGTCGGCGTGGAAAACCTGTCCACGTTCTCCATCGGTTTCCAGGACGCCGGCGGTGAGCGTGGCGACGAGTTCCAGTATTCGGATCTGATCGCCAAACACTACGGCACTCGCCACCATCAACTGCGTATCGACGAAAAAGAAATCATTGAGCAGTTGCCCGCCGCGTTCCGCGCCATGAGCGAACCGATGGTCAGTCATGACTGCATCGCCTTCTATCTGCTGTCACGGGAAGTGGCCAGGCACTGCAAAGTGGTGCAAAGCGGCCAGGGCGCCGACGAACTGTTCGCCGGCTATCACTGGTACCCGCAGGTGGACGGCGCACGCGACCCGTATGCCGCCTATCGCGAGGCGTTTTTCGATCGCAGCTACGACGAATACGCCGCCACTGTTCAGCCCAAATGGCTGACGGCCAACGACGCCGCAGGCGACTTCGTGAAGGAACATTTCGCACAGCCCGCTGCGGACGCTGCAGTGGACAAAGCCCTGCGCCTGGACAGCACGGTGATGCTGGTGGATGACCCGGTCAAACGCGTCGACAACATGACCATGGCCTGGGGCCTGGAAGCGCGAACGCCGTTTCTCGACTATCGCCTGGTGGAGTTGTCGGCCCGGGTGCCGGGTCAATACAAATTGCCGGATGGCGGCAAGCAAGTGTTGAAGGAAGCCGCGCGCCGGGTGATTCCGAGCGAGGTGATCGACCGCAAGAAAGGTTACTTCCCGGTACCGGGTCTCAAGCATTTGCAAGGCGACACGCTGAACTGGGTCCGCGAACTGCTGCTCGATCCCAGTCAGGATCGCGGTCTGTTCAAGCCCGCCATGCTCGACCGCCTGCTGACCGATCCGCAGGGGCAGTTGACCCCGCTGCGCGGTTCCAAGCTGTGGCAACTGGCGGCCCTGAACCTGTGGCTCAGCGAACAAGGAATCTGATCGATGAAACCTCACGCCACGGCCATCAACCAACGCTTGTTGCGCGGCCAGACACCCTCGTACGAACGCTTGCAGGCGCGCCTGGCCGAAGACGGCAGCCAGTTGGGGGCCGCGCCAATTGCCGTCCATTGCGGCTGGGGCCGGTTACTGATCGGCCACACCTTTGCCGATGCGGCCAGCCTTGCCCAAGAGTTACTCAACGAGCAGCCCGGCGAACGCGATATCGCCCTGTACGTCGCCGCGCCGCAACAAGTGCTGGGACTGGAACCGACCCAGTTATTTCTCGATCCCTCCGACACCTTGCGCCTGTGGTTCAGCGATTACCGTCAGGCCACCCGGGTATTTCGCGGCTTTCGCATCCGCCGTGCCCAAAGTGAAGCGGACTGGAACGCGATCAATCAGCTGTACCAGGCGCGGGGCATGCTGCCGATCGATGCCACGTTGCTGACGCCACGGGGCTCGGGCGGGCCGGTGTACTGGCTGGCCGAAGACGAGGACAGCGGCGCGGTGATTGGCAGCGTCATGGGGCTGAATCATCACAAAGCCTTCAATGATCCGGAAAACGGCAGCAGCCTCTGGTGCCTGGCGGTCGATCCGCATTGCTCGCGACCGGGGGTCGGCGAAGTGCTGGTACGGCACCTGATCGAACACTTCATGAGTCGCGGCCTGAGCTACCTCGACCTGTCGGTGCTGCACGACAATCGGCAGGCGAAGAACCTCTACGCCAAGCTCGGTTTTCGCAACCTCTCGACGTTCGCCATCAAGCGCAAGAACGGGATCAACCAGCCGTTGTTCCTCGGCCCGGGCCCCGAGGCGCCGTTCAATCCCTATGCGCGGATCATCGTCGAGGAAGCCCATCGGCGCGGCATTGATGTGCAAGTCGATGACGCCGATGCCGGGATGTTCACCCTCAGCCATGGCGGGCGCCGGGTGCGTTGTCGCGAGTCCCTCAGCGATCTGACCAGCGCCATCAGCATGAGCCTGTGCCAGGACAAAAGCCTGACCCACAAAACACTCAAGAACGCGGGCCTGAACCTGCCGGCGCAGCAACTGGCCGGCAATGCCGATGACAACCTGGCGTTTCTCGACGAGTACCATCGGGTGGTAGTCAAACCCCTGAACGGTGAACAGGGGCAAGGTGTAGCGGTGGATTTGCAGACCATTGAAGACGTCCAGCACGCCATCGAAGCCGCTCGCCGCTTCGACAGTCACGTGCTGCTGGAAAGCTTCCACGAAGGCCTTGATCTAAGGATTCTGGTAATCGGCTTTGAAGTGGTCGCCGCCGCGATTCGTCGACCGGCCGAAGTGGTTGGCGATGGCCAGCATTCCATCGGCGCGTTGATCGAAGCCCAGAGCCGACGCCGACAGGCCGCCACGGACGGTGAAAGCAAAATCCCGCTGGATGCGGAAACCCAACGCACCTTGCAGGCCGCCGGCTACGACTACAGCAGCATTCTGCCGGCGGGCGAGCACTTGTTCGTACGGCGTACAGCGAATCTTCACACCGGCGGGATTCTCGAAGACGTCACCGCGATTCTGCACCCGACACTGGCGGATGCCGCCGTGCGTGCCGCGCGGGCGCTGGATATTCCCGTGGTCGGCCTCGACCTGATGGTGAGTGCCGCCGATCAACCGGAGTATGTCTTCATCGAAGCCAATGAGCGGGCCGGACTGGCCAACCATGAGCCACAGCCGACGGCTGAACGCTTTGTGGATCTGTTGTTTCCCCATAGTCAGCCGATCGTTTCCTAGCCACGTAGTGCCTGGGCGGCCGCCTTCGCTGGAAACAAAATTCCTCCTCATCGAAACCATCGATGTGCTCAACCCCATCAGGAGTTTCCATGACCATCAAATACCCGGAACCCGATCTGACCTACCTGCAAAAAGTCCTGCTGGAAATGCTCGCCATTCCCAGCCCTACCGGGTTCACCGACACCATCGTGCGCTATGTCGCCGAACGCCTTGAAGAGCTGGGCATTCCCTTCGAAATGACCCGCCGCGGCACCATTCGCGCCACGCTCAAGGGCAAGAAGAACAGCCCGGATCGCGCCGTTTCCGCGCACCTGGACACCATTGGCGCGGCCGTGCGCGCCGTCAAGGACAACGGCCGACTGACCCTGGCGCCTGTGGGATGCTGGTCGAGCCGGTTCGCCGAAGGCAGTCGCGTCAGCCTGTTTACCGACAACGGAGTAATCCGAGGCAGCGTATTGCCGTTGATGGCGTCGGGACATGCGTTCAACACGGCGGTGGATGAAATGCCGATCAGTTGGGATCACATCGAATTGCGCCTGGATGCCTACTGCACCACCCGCGCCGATTGCGATTCGCTGGGCATCAGTGTCGGCGATTTCGTCGCCTTCGACCCGCTGCCGGAGTTCACCGAAAGCGGCCACATCAGCGCTCGCCACCTCGACGACAAGGCCGGTGTGGCGGCGCTGCTGGCGGCGTTGAAAGCGATCGTCGACAGCGGTGAGGAATTGCTGATCGACTGTCATCCACTGTTCACCATCACCGAGGAAACCGGCAGCGGCGCGGCGGCGGCACTGCCTTGGGACGTCAGCGAGTTCGTCGGCATCGACATCGCGCCGGTCGCCCCCGGCCAGCACTCCAGCGAACATGCAGTGAGTGTGGCGATGCAGGATTCCGGCGGGCCGTATGACTATCACTTGTCACGGCATCTGCTGCGCCTGGCCAGTGACAACGAGTTGCCGGTACGCCGCGATCTGTTCCGTTACTACTTCAGCGATGCTCACTCGGCCGTGACCGCCGGCCATGACATCCGCACCGCCCTGCTCGCTTTCGGCTGCGACGCCACCCACGGCTACGAACGCACCCACATCGACAGCCTCGCGGCCCTCAGTCGCCTGCTCGGCGCCTATATCCTCAGCCCGCCGGTGTTCGCCAGCGATGCGCAACCGGCCAAGGGTTCGCTGGACCGCTTCAGTCACCAGATCGAACACGAAACGCAGATGGAAAGCGACACGCGAGTGCCGTCCGTGGATAGCCTCCTGGGCCAACGCAACAATAGCTAAGCCGGTATTCCGCTGACCGGTCTACCGTCATCGCCAGCAGGCTGGCTCCCGCTGGGTTCTGCACTTAACTGTGGGAGCCAGCCTGCTGGCGATGGCGCCTGACCCGACAACGCAGGACCGAGGCTAGCCCCGGCCCGTGATTCGCCGTAGCATCGCGCCATTGATTTAACCGAGGTGCCTATGCTGATCCCCCACGACCAACTGGAAGTCGACACCCTGACCCGCCTGATCGAAGATTTCGTAACCCGTGACGGTACCGACAACGGTGATGACACCCCGCTTGAAACCCGTGTGCTGCGGGTGCGTCAGGCGTTGACCAAGGGGCAGGCATTGATTGTCTTCGACCCGGAAAGCGAGCAATGCCAGCTGATGCTCAAGCACGACGTACCCAAGCACCTATTCGACTGATTTTTTGGGCCGGGGCAGTTTGCGCTGGATGCGCTCGTAGATTTCGCATCGGTACACTTTGACGTTGCGCGGAGCCTCTACGCCGAAGCGCACTTCACCGCCGTTGATGCCAACGACGCGTATCGAAATGCTGTCACCGATGGAAATCAACTCGCCTACAACACGGCTGAGTACAAGCATGGCCTTCGTCCTTCAGGGTTACCGGACCCTGAAGATGCCCGGCGCACTGCCGCCCTTCAAGGCAACAGCGGTAATCCAGATCGAACTTACAAGCACAGACCCACAGCACTGAAAGAAAGGTCTTACAAATCGTTTGGAAAGCTCCTTCAAGACGCGGTAAAGCGCGGACCGAACAGAATGACGCTGGCCCCGATCACGCACAATGCCACGCCAATCCAGTCCGAACCGAGTGGACGAATCCGCTCGACCACCGCCAGCCAGCCAATCGATGCAATGATGTAAATGCCCCCGTAGGCGGCATAGGCGCGACCGGCGTAGACCGCTTCGACACGGGTCAGCAACACCGCGAACAAGGTCAGGCTGAGCAGCGCCGGCACGATCCACCAAGCGCTTTTGCCCTGGCGCAACCACATCCAGAAGGCAAAACAGCCAGCGATTTCAAACAGCGCGGCGAGGAAAAACCACAGATAGTTGAGCATGCGAACGCCTCGCGAGGATGACCGATGGCGGCCACCCTAACGAGGCTGTTCCGTGCGGGCAAGTTCAACCTGCGGTTTGTTTGGCCTTGGCGCGCATCTTGTCGGCCATCAGGGTCATTTCGTTGTAGAGCAGTTGCGGGTTTTTCTGCTTGAGCGCCCAGGCCATGCGCCCTTGCTCGTGGGGCAGGATCATGAACTCGCCGGCGGCGACCTGCTGGTAGATGTAGTCAGCGATGTCTGCCGCGCTGATCGGCGAGCTTTCCAGCAGTTTGCCGACCTGGGCTTTCATGGCCGGGGTCGGGCCGCGGAACGAGTCCAGCAGATTGGTCTGGAAGAACGACGGGCAAACCACGTGCACGCCGACTTCCTGCTGGGCCAATTCAATCAGCAGACTTTCGGACAGCGCCACCACGCCAGCCTTGGCCACGTTGTAGTTGCTCATGGCCGGACCTTGCATCAACGCGGCCATCGACGCGATGTTGATGATTTTGCCCTTGCTTTGCTCCAGCAGCGGCAGGAAAGCCTTGCACCCCTTGACCACGCCCATCAGGTTGATCGCGATTTGCCAGTCCCAGTCTTCCAGGGACAGTTCACTGAAGAATCCACCGGACGCCACGCCGGCGTTGTTGACGATGACATCGATACCACCCAGTTTCACTTCGCAGGCCTGGGCGAAGGCGGTCAACTGGCTGTAATCGCGCACATCGCAGCGCTGGATGAAACCGTCGCCGCCAGCTTCGCGAACCAATTTCAGGGTTTCCAGCAGGCCCGGCTCGCTGACGTCCGACAAGGCCAGCTGCCAGCCTTCGCGCGCCCAGCGCAGCGCGATTTCGCGACCCAGGCCAGAGCCCGCACCAGTGATCATCATGCGATTTTGCATAGCAAACAGCCTTGTTGTCCGGGGGAAGATGCAGCGAGTGTAGCGAAGGATATTGCCCGACCCACGCTCCATCAGATTGCTGAATGCCCCGAGCAAACCGCAGGCGCGTCCCACCCAACTAAAACAATTAACCCCGAAACAGCGCATTGTTCGAAAAACATCGAAAAAACTTGGAATTTTATAGCGTGCGCGGCAGTCGGATTTTTTAAGCAGCTCGAATTAATTGCATTCCCGCTGACCGTTAACCATCAGGTCATTCCTGAATACATCCAACAAGGAAACAGTCATGGGCACAATTCTTATCGTCATTCTGATCTTGTTACTGATCGGTGGCTTGCCGGTCTTCCCGCACTCCAGAAGTTGGGGTTATGGCCCATCGGGCATCATCGGCGTCGTGCTGGTCGTGCTGTTGATCCTGCTCTTGCTCGGCAGAATATGAAGATCTGACCGGCAAAAAAATGTAGGAGCGAGCTTGCTCGCGATGGACTTGATAACGACGCATTTATCCAGAAAATGCGCGTTATCGTTAACGTCCATCGCGAACAAGCTCGCTCCTACAAGTGCTTGTTTCTATATTGCCGCTTTACTTAGTCCGGCTTGCCGTCAACCACACCGGCGGTGTTGTCGAGCAGGCTCTTGGTGGCCGTTTGCAGGAACGATTCGAGCTTGGTTTTCAACTCGGCAGTACGCGGTGCATTTGCAATGACCTCGGCGTGTGGATTGGCACCCAACTCGTATTGATACATCTTCGGTGCCATGTCCTTGTCCTTCGGTAAAACCAATATCTGGTCTGCCGTAATGATCGCCGTGGTCTGCTCACTGCCCGATGGCTTGATCACACCAAAACCTGGATCACCTTCCGGCAGGTTAAGCAGGTCCCGCCCCCAGCACTGATGGCGCACTTCGCCACCCAGTCGCCCCATGATGGTCGGCACAATGTCAATCTGGGTCCCGACGGTGTGGTCACGCTGGCCGAATTTTTCCTGAATGCCCGGTGCGATCATCAGCATCGGAACGTTGAAACGCCCCAGGTCCATTTCGGTGATCTGCTGTTCGTTGCCGAAACCGTGGTCACCAACAATCACAAACAGGGTTTCCTTGAAATACGGCTCCTTGCGTGCCTTCTCGAAGAACTGACCCAGCGCCCAGTCAGCGTATCGCATGGCGGTCAAGTGCTCGTTCAGGGTACCGCGATCAGTCACCGGCTCAACAGGCAATGGCGATGGCAAGGCATAAGGTGTGTGGTTGGACAGCGTTTGCAGCAAGGCATAGAACGGTTTTTTGTCCTTGCCATCACGCGCCTTCAGCTCTTCCAGGCCACGGGTGAACATGTCCTGGTCGGAAACACCCCAGGTCGGGTCGGAGAACACCGGGTTAACGAAGTCGTTACGCCCGATGAAGTTGGTCATGCCCTGGTTGCTGAAGAAACCTGACTGGTTATCCCAGGCGAAGTCACCGTTGTAGACATACACGTCATCGTACTGACGGGCACTGAGCAATTGCGGCAGGCCAGACAGCTTGTGACTGCCTTCCGGGGTCTGCATCAGGTATTCGAAACCCGGCAGGTTCGGGAAGCAGGCCATGGTCGCGAACATACCCTGGTGGGTGTGGGTGCCGTTGGAGAAGAAGCGGTCGAACAACAGGCCCTCTTTCGACAGTTTGTCGAGGTATGGCGTGATGTTGCCCGGCGCACCCAATGCCCCCACCGAGTGGCCGGCCATGCTTTCCATCAGGATCACGACGACGTTCTTGATCGGCAGGGTCTTGTCTGCCGGAGGCGCATAAACGCGACGTACGGCAGCGGTATCGCCATCCACCAGTTTTTCGTCCTTCATCACCAGCATGTCACGCACAGTCTGCTGCGCCATGGGTTGTGGCAATGTCGCTTTCCAGATGTTGTCGCGATCTTCGGACATCCGGCTCTTGGCGGCGGCAATCAGTTGCAGGGTACCGTTAAGGCCCAACTGGTTGGCGAAGTTCGAGTCGGTGGTGTAGACGTCACCCCAACGCATTGGTGGGCCTTGACGCAAGGTGCCACGGGCGGCGACCACGCAGATCAGCAGGCAGACCACGAACACGGCGAAGCGCGTGTACCACGGGGCAACCTGACGCGTACCAATGCTGCCGCCGCTGAAGGGGCCACGAGGACGGGTCGCACGATCAGCACCCTTGAATGCCAGGCTGAGGATCCAGGTGCCTACGGCCCAGGCCAGCAGGTAGCGAACGACCGGAAAACCGTACCAGAGCATGCTCATCACGGTTTTCGGATCTTCTTTTACATACTGGAAAACCAGGCCGTTGAGGCGCTGGTGGAACTCACGGTAGAAATCCATCTCCATGAGGCCCAGGAACAGGGCGATACTCGAAGCAACCGTCAACCAGAAGCGGAACAGCCCGCGCGCCGCCATGGTACGGACACTAAACAACGCGAGCAGCAACGGAACGCTGAGGTAAACCACCAGGCGCAAATCGAAACGCAGGCCGTTGGCGAATGCTTCGAGAAATGTCGAGGCGGGTGTGGAGAGGATCATCTCGCGGTTGTAGACCAGCAGCGCGACGCGCAGTGCGGAAAACATCACCATCATGACCAAAGCACACAGCAGTGTATAAGCCAGATGCGATTTGACGGTCGGTTGCAGCAGGCGATTTGAAGCTCGCTGCTGATTCAGGGCGTCCGGGATTGCCATGTCGTATTAGGACCCATTGGAAGTTGAAGTTTCAAAAATACAGCTGCGCCCTGCCCTCTGCTGGCCAGATCCTGGCCCGGGGTTTGCGCGATGCGCAAATGTTGCACGATCAACCGCAGCATTGCCATTGATAAGTGTTCGTCGATGCAGACGCGCGCGAATTGTCTTGGAGGCGTTGTGAAAATTTCGTGCAACGCATATCTGGAAACAAAATAAAGCCCTGCCCTGCAAATACGGCAACGCCCCGAACCGGTCGGGGCGTTGCTCAAGCCTTGCTCAACAGCGCAATGCGATTACTTCTCGGCGCGTGCCTTGAGGTTTTTCAAGGTATTGAACGGCGCATCGACCACGAATTTGTTGGCCACCATCGACGGGACACTGCCACCTGGCTCGGTGTGCACCTGGTAGGTCACTTCGATCTGATCGCCCTTGGGGACGAACTTCCAGAATCCATCGACCTTGGCGACCCGGACAAAGCCTTTTTCTTCAGGCAGGTATTTCGGCACACCTTCGAGCTTGCGGGTCAGGCTGCCATCGGCACCTTCGATAATGGTGACGTGCATCACCGAATCACGCGGGGTGACTGGCCAAGGCGTATTGAACTGGGTGTAGGTCCAGAGCTGATTGCCTTCCTGCTTGAGCAACTTCTGGGTCTTGCATTCGTGAATCCAGGCGCAGGCGCCGGGGACGTCATCCTGTAGTGCGCGCAGTTTGGCCATGGTGGTCTTCATCAGGGTGACGCCCTGGTAGGCCTTGTAGTCGGAACCTGGCACTTCACTCAGGGATACCTTGATGCCGTCTTCGTTCTTGGCAACTTTCCAGTCTTCGGCCTGAGCGACCGAGGTGGCCAATACAGCCGTCAAACCACACAGCAGAGCAATACGATGCAGCGAACCCATAGTCTTATTCCTTATTGTTGAAGTTCCGTTCGTTGTACACATCACGCAGCCGTCATTTGCTCCCACCAGCCGATCAGCCTGATCGCGTCTTCACGGCTATTGCCGCACACCTCGATATCAGCCTCGAACGCCGAACAGACTGCCGGGCGCTCTGGCTGGCCGAAAATAGTGCACAGGTTTTCGGCAGACAATTGCAGGCATCGTTCCCCCGCGGCTTTGCCGTTGGGCATACCGGGGATGGGCGAGCTGATGGATGGGGCAATGCAACAGGCGCCACAGCCTTCACGGCATTTCATGACGACAAGCTCCTCGCGACGGGTAATGTGTTAAAGGACGTGGCACAGAGTAACCGCTAAAACAGTTGTTTTAAATTGGCGAACCACGGGTTTTTGTCTGCAATCGGGCGTGACCGGGCAGTCTCCGACAAAGCGTCTGGTTGGGGGGTCATGAGCGGGGAAGAATTAATGCTTGAATTCGAATTCCAGCGCCGCGCCTTCAACTTCACGACGCTCTTCATTACGCCGCTGCAGCTGCATTTCGTTGCTGATCAACCTTCCGTTGAGCTGGAACTGGCTGCTTTTGTCACCGAACATTTGCGGCAGTACCGGGTCTCGCCTCGGTAATGGCACGGTGCCCACCGGCTTCAGCTCCTCGACCATGCCCTTGGGCAAACTCAAATCCAGGTCAGCTGAAGGCAGCGGGATTTTCGCCACCTCGCTGGCCGGTTTCGACTTGGCCGCAATCGGAGGACGCTTTTTGACCGGCGCGGCTTTCTTTTTGACCGGGGCGGCTTTGGTGGCTGGAGCGGTTTTTTTCGAGGTAGTGCTTGCTGCCGGTTTTTCCTGAACAGAAGCGGCCATCACGGAGAGCGGCTGAGCGCTCAATAACAGGCAAATCATCAGCCAGGTGGCGGGAAAAATCGGTTTCATGGACCCAACGGCGCAACTGCGCTAACGACAGAGGGGCCATATGCTCGCTTGTTGCAATCAACATGACAAGCGCGGACAGGCATTACCTGCCCGCCTCCGTCAAAGACCGCCGGCCATTTCCTGGCAGAGCTGGGTGGCGAGCATGCCAAGGGTCATCAAGGCACGCTCGGCTTCACGATTCCAGGGGATGCCGCAGTTCAAGCGAATGCAATGATTGAATTGCTCGGTATTACTGAAAATCAGCCCCGGCGCGATGCTGATGCCCTGCTGCAGCGCCCGCACATGCAATTCCTGGGTATTGACCCGACCCGGCAGGCTCACCCACAAAATGAAACCGCCGGTTGGCCGCGTCATCTGGGTGCCTTCGGGGAAATACTGCTGCACGGCCAGCTGGAAGGCGCTGAGGTTCTTGCGGTATTCCTGACGGATGTAACGCAAATGACGGTCGTATCCACCGTTTTCCAAGTAGGCCGCAATACCCATTTGCGTGACGCTGCAGGCGGAATGGGTGCTGAACGTCTGCAAACGCTGGATTTCCTGCTGGTACTTGCCGGCAATCATCCAGCCGATCCGTACACCCGGCGACAGGGTCTTGGAGAAACTCGAACAATAGATCACCCGGTCCAGGCGGTCATAGGCCTTGAGCGCTTTGGTGCGCCCTTGCTCGAACATCAACTCGCCGTAAATATCGTCCTCGACAATCTGGATATCGAAGTCAGATGCCAGGCGCAGCAGTTGTTTCTGCCGCTCCTCGGGCATGGTGCCCCCCAGCGGGTTGCTTAAACGAGTGGTCAGCACCAAGGCCTTGATCGACCACTGGTTGGCCGCCAACTGCAAGGCTTCGAGGCTCATGCCGGTGGATGGGTCGCTGGGAATTTCGATGACCTTGAGGCCCAGCAGATCAGCCAATTGCAGCAAACCATAGTAGGTCGGCGACTCGGCTGCGATCAGGTCACCCGGTCGGGTCAGCACTCGCAGGGACATTTGCAAGGCATCGACACAGCCGTGGGTGATCACCACTTCCGACGGATCGACCACCACGCCCGCATCACGCATGCGAATCGCCACTTGCCGGCGCAACGGTTCAAAACCCGGACTGAACATATAGCTGAACGCACGCGGACTGTGAAAACGGGTGACTTTGGCCAGTTGCTGATGCAGTGCCCGCACCGGCAAATAATCGACGCTCGGTACTGCGGCGCCCAACGGAAAGACGCCTTCGCGGCGGGATTCGACCAGCACCTGTTGGATGATGCTGCTGCGAGTGACCAGCCCAGGACGCTCAACCCTGGCGATATCCGGTGTCGGTGCGGTCAGGGCCGGGGTCTGGTGCACGTAGTAGCCCGATTGCGGCCGGGCACGGATCAGCCCCTGATCCTCGAGGTTGGCATAGGCCTGTAGCACGGTCGCATGGCTGACATTGAGCTGCGAGCTCATCTTGCGCACCGAAGGCACACGCTCGCCGGGTTGATAGACACCACGACGGATATCTTCGGCCAGTTGCTGAGCAATACGTTGGTAGAGCAGGAGATTGGTCATGACGCAGCACTCGATTTCACGGGCATTTTATTCTTGTGTGAAACAATACCGGAACAGTTTAGAAGTGTACGGGGACAGTTGCCACAATAGTCGACAGTACAGTGCAGTGTCAGCAAGAACTGTACTGTTCTGAGCACAATTTGGCAGGCGAAAAAAAACCCGGCGCTGACTGGCAGGCCGGGTTTCCAGTGACGCAACCCTTAGCGAGCAGCGCCCATCTGGCCTTTTTCATCGGAGAACACAATTTCCACCCGACGGTTCTGGGCACGACCCCGCTCGGAAGCGTTAGCGTCCACAGGGTATTCATCACCGTAGCCTTCAACCTGAATACGTTTGTCGTCGATCCCAAGATCCGTCAAAACGTCCGCCACCGATTGCGCACGGTCGCGGGACAGCTTGAGGTTTTCCTGTTTGCCGCCGGTGCTGTCGGTGTAGCCTTCGATCCGCACCACACGCTTGGGATTGAGCTGCAGGAACTGGACGACTTTCAGCACGACGCGGTTCGCCGAGTTTTTCAATTCTGCTTCGCCGGTGTCGAACAGCACGTCGCCCAGGGTCATGACCAAACCTCGGTCGGTCTGGGTGGTGGCCGTCGCAACAATCTGCTCTTCGATCCATTTGCCCTGCTGCTGCACGCTGAGCAGTTTGGATTCACGCAAGGCCAGTTGCAGGCGCTGCCGCTCCAGTTCGAGCTTTGCCGCGCGCTCTTCGTTAAGCACCTGATCGGTGTGTTCCCGAGCGATCTCGCTGTAACGCTGGCTCAGATAAGCGTAATGCACCACGTCCGACCCGCTGCCCCAGTAGCTGGACAAACGATCGGCGCGCGCCAGGGACTCACCGGCGCGGATCACGTCCTTGGGTGCGATACGCAGCACGTTGGAATCTTCCTTGACCTTCTGGAAGTTGGCGCCCGCCTCCTGCAATGCCACTTCGCTGTGCTGGCCGGCGCAGCCATAAAGGCTCGCGCAACCCGCCAGGATCAGACCACCGAGGGCCTTGATCTTGAGGCTCATTGGGAGTCCCCCACTTGCTTGCGCAGACGGGCGATGCGGGTATTGAGCACGCTCAACTGCTCCTCGCTCTTTAGGGTCAGGACCCGGGCCTCAGCCAGACGCGCGTCCAGCTCGGCCTGTTCGGCCCGCATGCGTGCATTTCTGAAGGATTGGTCGGCCATGTTGCCCTTGGCCCGGTTGAACTTGTCTTCGGCCAGTTTCATTTCAGGCACTTCGTCGGCGGTGGCGCCAACAGCCTTGGCTTGTTCGAGTGCCTGTGCAGTCAGGCGCATTTGTTCATTCGGCGCAGGATCGGCTGCACAACCCGCCAGAGCCAGAACGGCCAGGGCAGCGAAAAGAGGTCGAATACTCACTAAAAATCCCTACTGTTTTGGGCTACTGACAGGTGGGGTCTGCCGTTGAGAAAGCTGAGCATTCCAACGCTCGATATTGCGCAACAGCACGGCCTCCGTCAGTCCGGACGCGGGCAATTCTGTCATCTTTTTGGCCAACTGTCCGCGCAACCACGGATCGTTGCAGGCGGAGTCATGGGAAATGGCCAGAAACAACCCCGGCTTGTCTACCGGCTGCACGCGAGCCACCAGGTCATTGGACATGCCCAATGTCTGCGCCATCGCCACGCCCGAGTAGCGTCCGGCCAGGACATATTCCACCTCGCCCAACAGCAGTTTCTGGAAGGCCTGGGTCAGGTTGGACGTACGCGTAAGGGTCAATTGCTGGTCGGCGAAAGTGGCGAATGCCGGGGTCAGTCGGGACTTTTCCGACAAGGCGCCAGTATGCCCCGGCAGGTCCTGCACCTTGCTATAGACCAGTGACGAATCCTTGCGGGTCCAGACCAGATAATCGTTTTCCAGCAACGGCGGGTGAATGTAATCCAGGGTTTCCAGTTCGCTGACCGTCAACGAGGCATCAGCCAGCATGTCCATGCGTCCACTGCGCACTTCGTCCAGGGCCTGGGAGCGTTTTCCGGCGTACAACAGTTCAACCTTGATCCCTAACTGCCCCGCCACTTGCTGCAGTAAATCGGCACTGGCGCCGATCAGATGCCTGGGATCCTGCGGGTCTTGCCACAGGAAAGGTGGCGCATCCGGACTGCCGGTCACCACCAGGCGATCGCACTTGCCGGCTGCAGTGGACAGCGCTGGAAATATGGTCAACCCAAGAAGTAATGACCAGCCGTATAGGCGACGCAAATCCATGGCGAACCACTCCCGTTGAGACCGTTTATAACCAGTAGGCGCGAGCCGGCTCGCTCCTACAGAAAAAAAGGCAAAAAAAAGCCCGACCAGAAGGCCGGGCTCTTTATAAGTGAAGCAGCCGGATTAGACCAGCTTCTCCAGCTCAGGGATGGCTTCGAACAAGTCCGCCACCAGGCCGTAATCGGCCACCTGGAAGATCGGCGCTTCTTCATCCTTGTTGATCGCAACGATCACTTTGGAGTCTTTCATGCCGGCCAGGTGCTGGATCGCGCCGGAGATACCGACGGCGATGTACAGCTGTGGCGCAACGATCTTGCCGGTCTGACCGACCTGCATGTCGTTGGGTACGAAACCTGCGTCGACCGCGGCGCGCGAAGCACCAACGGCAGCGCCCAGCTTGTCGGCCAGGGCGTACAGGTGTTTGAAGTTGTCACCGTTCTGCATGCCGCGGCCGCCGGAAACGACGATCTTGGCAGCGGTCAGTTCCGGACGATCGGACTTGGCCAGTTCTTCGCCGACGAAGCTGGAGATGCCAGCGTCGTGGGCAGCGGCAACGGCTTCAACGGCAGCCGAACCACCTTCAGCGGCAACCGGGTCGAAACCGGTGGCACGCACGGTGATCACTTTCACGGCGGCGTTCGATTGCACGGTAGCGATGGCGTTACCGGCATAGATCGGACGCTTGAAGGTGTCAGCGCTTTCGACCGAGATGATCTCGGAAATCTGGTCAACGTCCAGCGCAGCGGCGACGCGCGGCAGGATGTTTTTGCCGTTGGAAGTGGCGGCAGCCAGGATGTGGCTGTAACCCTTGCCCAGCTCGGCAACCAGAGGCGCAACGTTTTCCGGCAACTGGTGAGCGTAGGCAGCGTTGTCGGCCACCAGCACTTTAGCCACGCCAGCGACTTTCGCAGCGGCTTCAGCCACGGCGCCAGCGCCCTGGCCTGCAACCAGCACGTGGATGTCGCCGCCGATTTTGGCAGCGGCAGCCACGGTGTTCAGCGTGGCCGGGGCCAGCACTTTGTTGTCGTGTTCAGCAATAACCAAGATAGTCATTTAGATTACCTTCGCTTCGTTTTTCAGTTTCTCGACCAGTTCAGCCACCGACTTGACCTTGATACCCGCGCTGCGTGCAGCAGGCGCTTCGACTTTCACGGTCTTGTTGGTGGAGGCGGTGGAAACGCCCAAAGCGTCCGGAGTCAGCACTTCGAGAGGCTTCTTCTTGGCTTTCATGATGTTTGGCAGGGACGCGTAGCGCGGCTCGTTCAAACGCAGGTCGGTGGTGACGATGGCCGGCAGTTTCAGGGAAACGGTCTGCGCGCCGCCATCGATTTCGCGGGTCACGGCGACGCTGTCGCCGCTGATTTCGACTTTCGAAGCGAACGTGCCCTGACCGTAACCGCTCAATGCGGCAAGCATCTGGCCAGTCTGGTTGTTGTCGCTGTCGATGGCTTGTTTGCCAAGGATCACCAGCTGAGGCTGTTCCTTGTCGACAACAGCCTTCAGCAGTTTGGCAACGGCCAGGGAAGTCAGATCTTCGGCGGATTCGACGAGGATGGCGCGGTCAGCACCCAGAGCCAGCGCAGTGCGCAGTTGCTCTTGAGCGGTGGACGGGCCGACGGAGACGACGACGATTTCAGTCGCGACGCCTTTCTCTTTCAGGCGTACCGCTTCTTCCACTGCGATTTCGCAGAACGGGTTCATCGACATCTTGACGTTGGCAAGATCGACGCCGGAATTGTCCGCCTTGACGCGGACCTTGACGTTGTAATCCACAACGCGTTTGACAGCTACAAGAACCTTCATGGATTCCTCGTTACTCTCCGGTGAAAAGGAAGTCGCCTAGGCGAACCTGGCGGTTGATGCTCATCGGGCGCAAGGGCACCTCTAAAAACGCCGGCAAACGTGTCAAGTGACCATCGCTCATGATGTTGATGACCGTTCGTCAGTCGTGACTCACGAGTCATTCATTATCACGGCGTGTAAACTGCGCGCCAAACTTGCGCGGCTCATCACTTTCCAGTGCCATCGCCCTGTCTTTAGAGGTGCTCTTGAAACCAACAGTCAGCCTACGGCGAGCGCAAAACCGCCCGTATCTTGACCGGAACACCTATTCCGGTCAATACGGCAAAATAGCCGTTCATAAGCCGCGTGACTTTGATTTCTCTGGCTTTGAGCCAATTCAAACAAACGTTTGTATTGGACGCTGAGAGTGGTGTAGATATAATGCGCCACCCAAAGAGAAAGGTGGTTACTCGATTGTCCTCTCCCGGCGTTGCGCAGGGATTCAGGGATGCGACACCCAACCTCCCAATTAGAAAAAAAACTGTTGAGCCTTGAGTAGGAGATAACCTGTGGAACGCGAATACATGGAATTCGACGTCGTCATCGTCGGTGCCGGCCCCGCTGGTCTTTCCGCTGCCTGCCGATTGAAGCAGAAGGCCGCCGAAGCCGGTAAGGAAATCAGCGTCTGCGTGGTCGAAAAAGGCTCCGAGGTCGGTGCTCACATCTTGTCTGGTGCCGTGTTCGAACCACGGGCCCTGAACGAATTGTTCCCCGACTGGAAAGCACTCGGCGCGCCGCTGAACACGCCGGTCACCCGCGATGACATCTTCGTGCTGAAAAACGCCGAAAGCGCGCAGAAAATCCCTGACTTCTTTGTGCCCAAGACCATGCACAACGAAGGCAACTACATCATCTCCCTGGGCAACCTGTGCCGCTGGCTGGCCCAGCAGGCCGAGAACCTGGGCGTGGAAATCTACCCGGGCTTCGCCGCCCAGGAAGCCCTGTTCGACGAGAACGGCGTGGTTCGCGGGATCATCACGGGCGATCTGGGCGTTGACCGCGAAGGTCACCCGAAGGAAGGCCTGTACACCCCAGGCATGGAACTGCGTGGCAAGTACACGCTGTTCGCCGAAGGTTGCCGCGGCCACATCGGCAAGCAGCTGATCAAGCGTTTCAACCTCGACAGCGATGCAGACGCCCAGCACTACGGCATCGGCCTGAAAGAAATCTGGGAAGTCGACCCGGCCAAGCATCAGCCAGGCCTGGTGGTCCACACCGCCGGTTGGCCGATGGACATCATGGGCACCGAGAACACCGGTGGCTCGTTCCTCTATCACCTGGAAAACAACCAGGTGGTGGTCGGCCTGATCGTCGACCTGTCCTACAGCAACACTTACCTGTCGCCGTTCGACGAGTTCCAGCGCCTCAAGCATCACCCGGTGCTCAAGCAATACCTGGAAGGCGGCAAGCGCATCAGCTACGGCGCGCGCGCCATTTGCAAGGGCGGCCTGAATTCGCTGCCGAAAATGGTCTTCAAGGGCGGCGCGCTGATCGGTTGCGACCTCGGCACCCTGAACTTCGCCAAGATCAAAGGCAGCCACACAGCGATGAAGTCCGGCATGCTGGCCGCCGAATCCGTGGCCGACGCGCTGTTCGCTGATCTGGACGGCACTGCAGAACTGACCAGTTACGTCGACGCGTTCAAGAAGAGCTGGCTCTACGACGAACTGTTCGCCAGCCGCAACTTCGGCCCGGCGATCCACAAGTTCGGCGCTATCGTCGGTGGCGGTTTCAACTGGCTCGACCAGAACATCTTCGGCGGCAAACTGCCGTTCACCCTGCACGACACCAAGCCGGACTACGCTTGCCTCAAGCTTGCGGCCGACTGCAAGAAGATCGACTACCCGAAACCGGACGGCAAGATCAGCTTCGACAAACTCAGCTCGGTGTTCATCTCCGGTACCAACCATGAAGAAGAACAGCCGTGCCACCTGAAGCTGACCGATCCGAGCATCCCGATCAACAAGAACCTGCCGCTGTACGATGAGCCAGCCCAGCGTTACTGCCCGGCCGGCGTGTACGAAGTGATTACCAAGGAAGATGGCGAGAAGCGCTTCCAGATCAACGCCCAGAACTGCGTTCACTGCAAGACTTGCGACATCAAGGACCCTTCGCAGAACATCACCTGGGTGACGCCGGAAGGCGCTGGCGGCCCGACTTACCCGAACATGTAAGCCGAACGCCTGAACAACGAGGCTCCCGAATGGGGGCCTTTTTGTTGTCTGCGATTTTACTGACGGCACAAAAAACCACTGTGGGAGCGAGCTCGCTCCCACAGTGGTTTGCATTCAAACCTTGAGACCCAGCTCCGCCGACAACCGCGCCGTGACCCCTTTGATCAGGGGAATCAACTCGGCCATTTTTTTCAGCGGCATATACGGCACGGTACTGGCGATGCTGATGCCGGCGACGATGCGCTTGCTGGCATCACGAATCGGTGCCGCCACGCAACGGATCGACGGTTCGTTGTCCTCCAGGTCGAACGCATAACCTCCGGCCACATACTCGATCATGCGCTGCTGAAATTGTTCCCAGGACTGCTCCGGGTGCTGCGGCCAGAACTGATTTTTCCCACCCGCTGGCAGGCTGACTTCGTACAACCGTTGCCACTCTTGCGGGGTGTCGTCGAGCATCAGCGCCTTACCGATGCCGGTACGCGCCAACGGCATGCGATGACCGACCCGCGAGCGCATTTCCGGGCCGTTGCGTCCCGGATTCTTGTGCAGGTACAGCACTTCGTCGCCTTCTCGGATCGCCAGGTGAATGGTGTCACCGGTCAACGCCGACAACTCATCCAGATACGGCCCGGCCAGGGTGACCAACGGCAGTTCTTCGCGCGCCTGAAACCCCAATTCGATCAGCTTCGGCCCCAGCAGGTAACCGACTTGCGGCACCACCCGCAGATAACGTTCGTCGACCAGGCAACTGGCCAGTCGATGAGTGGTGCTGCGCGTGGTTCCGATCAACCGGGCGATCTCCTTGAGATCACGGGCGCCACTGGCCACGGCCTGAACCACACCCAAACCTCGAAGCAGTGTCTGGGTGCCGGTCGGCGCGGCGTCCTTGGCGATTTTTGGGGCGTCTTCCTGCATATCCAGCCTTTACCGTTGAGCGAGTGAACGGGCGGCATTATGGTCGCCCTCCTGCTGCGACTACAACTTGATACGCTCGACCTTGCCCACCAGCAAAATGTAGGAAAGTGCACCCAGCAATGCCAGAACCGAGATGTAGGTGATCGCCGGGGCAAAGGACTCACCGCTGGCGAGGAAACCGATGACGATTGGCGTGGCAATGGCTGACAAGTTGCCGATGAAGTTGAACACGCCACCGGTCAGTCCCAGCAAACGTGCCGGTGCCAGCGTGGAAACCAGCGACCAGGTGATCGAAGCCAGACCATTGCCGAAGAACGCCAGGGCGAGGAAGGCAATCACCAGCGGCGTCGACTCGACGAAGTTGGCGCCGATGATCGAAGTGGAAATCAGCAGGCCACTGATGATCGGCAATTTGCGAGCGAAACCGACCGTGTACCCGCGCCGGATCAGGAAATCCGAAAAGAATCCGGAACACAGCACACCGACGAACGCCGCGAGAAACGGCAGCGATGCCAGCAAGCCGGATTTGATGAAGTCCATCCCCCGGTATTTCACCAGGTAGGTCGGGAACCACGTCAGGAAAAACCACAGCGTCGAGTTGAGGCAGAACTGGCCCAGGTAGATGCCCCAGAGTTTGCGCTTGCTCAGAACGATCCCCAGGTCGGCCCAGCTGAATTTGGCCTTCACCTTCGCTTGCTCGGCCTGGATGTCCACCAGCCCGCCGCCTTCGCGGATCAAGTCGATTTCGGCCTCGTTGGCGCCTTTGAAGTCACGCGGTTCGCGATACACCGCGTACCAGATCACGGCCCAGAGAATGCCTACCGCGCCGGTGGTGACAAACACCATGTGCCAGCCGAATTCGTGCTGAAGCCAGGCCAGTAACGGCGTCAGGAATGCCAGGCCGACAAACTGCCCAGAAGTATAGAAACCGATGGCCGTGGCGCGCTCGCGTTCCGGGAACCACGTCGTCACCACGCGGCTGTTGATCGGATAGGCCGGCGCTTCCAGGGCACCGACGGCCATGCGCAAGACGAACAACACGATGAAGCTGCCGGCGAAGCCAAGCATCACCGTGGCAATCGACCATAGCAGCAAGGCAGCGGTGTAGAGAATGCGTGGCGGAACACGGTCCACCAGCCAGCCACCGGGGATCTGCATGGCGGCGTAGGTCCAGCCGAAGGCCGAGAAAATCAGGCCGACGTGAATCGGGTCGATGCCCAGTTCGCTGGTCAGCGCCGGGGCTGCGATCGACAGGTTGCTGCGGTCCAGGTAATTGATCACCACCGTGATGAACAGCAGGACCATGATGAAAAAACGCTTGCGGCTGGGCGTCACCAACGTCGCCTGCCCGGTAAGGGTTTGCGGTTGCATGAGGAGTGCCTCTTCTTATGTTTATTGAGGACGATTGGAAAATTTGCACTGTCTCTGTGGGGGCGGGCTTGTCCGCGATGGCGGCGGCACATCCGGCATTGATGTGACCGACAGGACGCTATCGCGGGCAAGCCCGCTCCCACAGGTTATGTGTCAGGAGAAACTCACCACTCGGCAAAACTGCCATCGGCATGGCGCCAGATCGGGTTGCGCCAACGGTGCCCGATGGCTGCGCGTTCGATCACGTACTCCTCGTTGATCTCGATACCCAGGCCCGGGCCGTTGGGGATTTTCACGAAGCCTTTGTCGTAGTCGAACACCCGCGGATCCTTGACGTAATCCAGCAGGTCGTTGCTCTCGTTGTAATGGATGCCCAGGCTCTGTTCCTGAATGAACGCGTTGTAGCAGGCCGCGTCCAGTTGCAGGCAAGCGGCCAGCGCAATCGGGCCCAGCGGACAATGCAGCGCCAGCGCCACGTCGTAGGCTTCGGCCATGTTGGCGATCTTGCGGGTTTCGGTGATGCCACCGGCGTGGGACGCATCAGGCTGAATGATGTCGACGTAGCCTTCGCTGAGCACGCGTTTGAAATCCCAACGGGAAAACAACCGTTCGCCCAGGGCAATCGGCGTGCTGGTCAGCGGCGCCAGTTCCTTCAGTGCTTCATAGTTTTCACTGAGCACTGGCTCTTCGATGAACATCAGTTTGTAGGGGTCGAGCTCTTTCATGAGCACCTTGGCCATGGGCTTGTGCACCCGGCCATGGAAGTCGACGCCGATGCCGACGTTCGGGCCCACCGCGTCACGCACGGCAGCGACGTTGGCCAGGGCCAGGTCGACTTTCTCGAAGGTGTCGAGGAACTGCAGCTCTTCGGTGCCGTTCATTTTCACCGCGGTGAAACCGCGCCCCACCGCTTCTTTCGCTGCCCGCGCGGTATCCGCCGGACGGTCGCCGCCGATCCACGAATAGACACGAATCTTGTCGCGCACCTGGCCGCCCAGCAGATCACTGACCGACACACCCAACGCCTTGCCCTTGATGTCCCACAACGCCTGGTCGATGCCGGCCAGTGCGCTCATGTGGATCGCGCCGCCACGGTAGAAGCCGCCGCGATAGAGCACGGTCCAGATGTCTTCGATGTTGCGTGGGTCTTTGCCGATCAGGTAGTCGGACAACTCCTCGACGGCGGCCGCCACGGTGTGGGCACGGCCTTCGACCACGGGCTCGCCCCAACCAGTGACGCCCTCGTCGGTTTCGACCTTGAGGAAGCACCAGCGCGGCGGAACGATGAAGGTGGTCAGTTTGGTGATTTTCATCTTCTTGTCTCTCTTGTTCAGATGCAGCGCACGCAGCGCCAAAAGTCTTAGCGAAGGGATTTCCAGGCAGCGACGTAGGCCTTGGCATTGGCCGCCACTTGCCCAGGGGTCATGCCTGGCTTGAACAACCCGGTGCCGAGGCCGAAGCCTTTGACACCGGCATCGATGAACACCTGCATGTTGTCCGGGGTGATGCCACCGACCGGTGCCAGAATCGTTCCTGCCGGCAACACCGCGAGCCATGCCTTGACGACCGCCGGCCCCATCTGTTCGGCCGGAAACATCTTCAGGATGTCCGCCCCTTCGGCCAGTGCCGCAAAGGCTTCGGTCGGCGTGGCGACACCCGGTGACAGGTACAGCCCCGCAGCCTTCGCGGCGCGCAATACCTTGGGATCGCTGTGGGGCATCACGATCACCTGACCGCCCGCCGCTTTCACTTGCTCGACCTGTTCCGGTGTCAGCACCGTGCCGGCACCGATCAGGCAATCAGCGGGCAAGGTGCTGCGCAGGATACGGATGCTTTCGTACGGCTCCGGGGAGTTGAGCGGCACCTCGATGACGCGAAATCCGGCTGTGTACAGGACTTCGCCGATGGCCGCCGCTTCTTGCGGACGCAAGCCGCGCAGGATCGCGATCAGACCGTTTTGCGCCAGTGCTTGTTTGAGCATGTTCAGAGCTCCAGTCAGGTTTAACGGGATGGGTTGGGCGTGATCAGTCCGGCGGCCAGCGCCAGTTGCCACAGCCCGCGTTCGGTGGCCTGTTCGACCAGCGCCACCCGGGCAAACCCGCAAGCGTCCAGGGCCCGGCTGTAACGCGTACAGAGTTGGGCGTTGCCGATGAGGATGATCGATGGCAGGTGCGCACTGTTGCGCCGATGTCGCAGGACGCTGGCGAGGGCCGACAGTTCATGGCCGATCAACAGGCCGGACAGATAGTCCGGTTGTGCGGTGGCGCTCAGCGCCCCCGTCAGCCCGAGGCTGCGAGCGCTGAACATGGTCGAGAGCACACCGGTTTCACCGTCCGCCGACAATGCCACCTGCACGCCGCGATCAAACGCTTCGTCATCGAACGACCCGCCGCGTTGCTGGGTACGCCCCAGAATGCTGTGTTCGCTGAGCACGGCGAAGACTTCGCCGGTCATGAACGTGTCGAAATGGACGATGCAGCCGTCGGCCACTTCCACCCATTTCGAATGACTGCCCGGCAGGCCGATCAACAGATCGGCGCCCGCCTCGTTCGACAGGGTTTGCAGCACGCCGAGCACTTGGGTTTCTTCGCCGCGCATCACGTTGGGCAAGCGCGAGCGCTGGATCACACCCGGCACGATGTGCACGTCGACACCACGAAGACTGCGTACGGTTTGCAAGGCGGTGCCGAGGGTGGCGACGTTTGCCGGCGTATCGCGGTAGGCCGCTTCACACCAGCCCTGGGCGCTGCCGACCATGCCACAGGCAATCACCGGCAGGCCGGGCTGTTCGTCAAGCCAGTCGCCGCATGCCTGGTCAAAGGCCAATTCAAAACCGTCGGTGCATTCCCGGCCGGCAATGACGCGCGGCGCCTTGGGCAGCTGCATGATCCCCGACGACAGCGAACGCTGTTCGAGCACTTGGCCACCTTCGGCCAGTTTGTAAGCACGTAATGAGGTTGTCCCCCAATCGAGCGCGATCAATTGCGCCAGCATCGCTTCACCTGTTTTGGTTTTTGGCAGTGAGTGAGCTGGACTATAAACCCGGACGGCGTAAAATCTCAATATATAAATATCAATCCCATATATTGAGATTAGACAAAAAAAGATCGCAGCTTCGCAAGCTCCTCGGAATGCATTCCCCTGTAGGAGCTAGCTGGCTAGCGATGGTCGTCAACGATAACGCGTGAAGCCTGACACCCTGCAGTGCTTTCCATTTCTTCGCGAGCAGGCTCGCTCCTACGGGGGTTGGGCGTTTATTGACCTTCGGCGAACTCGCGAAGCACTTTGCCGTCCATGCGGTAGCGAACCCACTCCTCCTGTGGCTGCGCGCCCAGGGATTTGTAGAAATCGATGGCTGGGGTGTTCCACTCCAGAACGCTCCATTCGAAGCGCCCGCAATCGTTGGCACAGGCAATTTTCGCCAAATGCCGCAGCAGGGTTTTGCCGGCACCGCCACCCCGCTGCTCCGGGGTGATGTAGAGGTCTTCGAGGTACAGGCAGTTGCTGCCCAGCCATGTGGAATAGCTGAAGAAGAACACCGCGAACCCGATCGGCAACCCGTCGCGCAGGCAGATCAGGCCATGGGCGGTCGCCCCTTCGCTGAACAAGCTGCGCTCGATGTCGGCGACGCTGGCAATGACTTCGTGGCGGGCACGTTCGTAGTCGGCCAATTCCGTGATGAACGCGAGGATTTGTGGCGCGTCACTGGGGGTTGCCGGGCGGATTTCGATCGTCATGGACGCGCCTTGTCAAAAGTTGAAAACGCCATACTAAGGCGGCGCGCGATTTGTGGCGAGGGAGCTTGCTCCCCCGCCACAGAACACCGTCGCCACAGGTTGTTACTCCGGCTACGGCTAACCCTTGCATCGCGAACCTCGCACCTAAGATAGACGCCTTGCGTGATAGATAGATGACCTGCCAATTTATCGGGTGAAGGAACCACGTCATGTCTACCGCAACACCGCCTGTCTCCAGCAAGTTGTTCGGCCTGTTTTGCCTGGCCAGCTACCTGCTGTCGCTGTCTTACGGTTCGACCTTTTTGCTGTCGCTGTTGATCGGCTCTCGCGGTGGCAATGAGCAGGATGCCGGCAGCGTGATTTCGGCAGCGATGCTCAGCACTTTCGCCGCCGTAATCGTCTCCGGTCACTTGTCCGACTGGCTCGGCGCGGCCCGTTCGGTGGCGCTGTTCGGCCTGTTGCTGGTCGCCGCCAGCCTTGGTTTTGCCCTGACGCCAGGCTTCGGCCATCTGCTGCTGATTTTCGGGTTGTTGCTGGGGTTGGGTTGGGGCGTGTTCTACACCCTCGGGCCGATCATCGTCGCCAGCCTGGTGACGCCGGCGCAGCGAGCCAAGTATTTCGCCCTCCTGTCGGGCAGCATGATGACCGGTATCGGCAGCGGTCCGTTGCTCGGTCGCGCCGCGAGCGCCCTCGGCTATCCGGTAACGGCGGCGTTTTACCTGGCGGCGCTGGCGAGTCTCGTGGGGGTACTGCTGTTCTGGCGTCTGGACCGACACCTGAAAACGGCCGCAGCGCAATCGACCGTCGTATCGCGGATTTCCTGGCACGCCGCGGCCCGGGTGCTGTCGTCCAGAGCGGTGTTCCCGATCATCATGGTCGGCCTCGGTGGCTGCGTGTTCGGCGGATTGTCGAGCTTTCAAACCAGCTACGCGGCGCAGCGCTCGCTCGACTATTCGTTGTTCTTTCTCGGCTTCATGAGCGCGGCGATCAGCGGCCGCCTGCTGGTCGCCGGATTCGTGGTCAAGCGCGATCCACTGCGTGCGTCCTGCCTGCTTTCGGGGCTGATGCTGGCCTCGATCCTGATGTTCGGGTTCATGGTCGACAACGGCTTCAACTACGTGCTCGCCGCCGTGATGCTCGGGGTCGGTTACGGCCTGACCTATTCAGTGATCAACGGCCTGGCCGCCAATGAGGCGCCGAGCGGCACCACCGCGCAATCCTTGTTGCTGTTCAGCCTGTCGTACTTCATCGGCGTATTCGGCTTTCCATTGCTGGCCGGGAACATCATCGTCGAACACGGCATGGCCACGCTGCTGCTCACCGTAATGGCGGTTGCATCGCTCAATTGGTTGATCACCGTCGGGCGCCTGCTCTGGCGTCGAATGAGCATGGCCAAGGCGTTGCAGCGCGCCTGAGCCGTCCGTCGCCCATCAGGCACCCATCGAGATCCGGGGCGGACTAATCAGGTAGGACTCTATTTATTGGAGACAACACCATGAGCCTGTCCCGGTTGACCGCCCTCGCCCTTGCTGCGCTGCTGTCCTCTAGCGCCTTCGCCGGGACCACCGGCCCCACCAACCCTGTGGAGAAACCCAAGGCCCCGGCCATCCAGAGCGCCCCTGGCATCAACACCGACGGTGCGGGAATCGACAACCGTTTGCCGCCTTCCACGGGGACCGATCCACGCACCCAGGGCAACGACCCCGGGCGCCAGCGCGGATTCGACTTGCCGGACACCGAAACACCCGATAGCACCGGCGGCGGCCTGGGCTCGAGCACCAGCGGTAACTCGGGCAAAGCCGGCGGAATCAGCCAATAGCGGCCACCCCTGAAAGCAGGATCGCTGTCCAGCTTTCGGGGTGCAGATCAGCTATCGCGAATCGCCTTCAGGAGCCGGCTTGCCAACGATGACGGCAGATCAACGGCTAGAGCCATCGCCCATCAACGCATCCACTTCAGCCGCCCCTGGCGAAGTCGCAGGCCCCCAGCGTGTCACCGCCAAAGCCGCCGCCGCATTCGCCCGCCGTGCTGCATCAAATGCCGACAATCCCTGGGCCAGCCCCGCCACGAACACCCCGGCATGGGCATCGCCCGCGCCATTGCTGTCCACCGCGTCGACCTTGAAGCCCGGCACATGCCGACGCTCAGAACCCTGGCTGATCCAGCAGCCTTGCGGCCCATCGCGCACGACCATCAACACCGTGGCCGGTAGATGCGCCGCCAGGCGCGTCAGCGCGTCGGAGATGTCCGACGCCCCCGTGAATCTCAGCGCCTCGGCCGCATTGCTGGTCCATACGTCGATGCGTGGCAACAACGCCTGCATCAGCGGCGCATCCGGCGAATCCACCAACGGCCCCGGATCGAATACCACCTTGATTGCGCTCGGCAACGCCAGCACCCAGTCCACCAGCGCCTGGGCCTTGCCGACGTGCAGCAGGCTGTAGCCACTGACGTAGACATAGTCCGCCGCCTCGACCGACACGCTTGCCAGGTCTTCGGCCGTCAGGTCGCCTTCCGCACCGATGTAGGAGACAAAACTGCGCTCGGCCGAAGCGTCGGTGATAGCGACACACAAGCCGGTATCGCGCTCGGCGCGCTGAGCGATGCCGATCTGGATGCCCTCCTTGTTCATCGCCTCGCGCGCCAGGTCACCGAAGCGCCCGGTGCCATGCCGGCCCAGGTAGACCACCGGCAATCCGTTGCGACGGGCGGCGGCCATCACATTGAAGCCGCCACCCGCTTCGAAACGGGCCGATTGCGCCAGCACGTCGCCACCTGCTTGCGGCAATTTATCCACGGCCATGACCAGATCAATGATGACTTGGCCGGTGTGCAACAACTTAGGCATGGGCATTCTCGATCAATGCGGCGCGACGATCCTTCGCCCCGCCGAGTACCCGATAAATCCCACCAGCGACCACGAAGGTCACGATCCAGCCGAGTCCGTTATGGCCCAGCCACGAATCGGACAGAAAGCCTTTGAACCAGACGTTTTCCGCGGTAGTGCCAATGGTGGTGAAACTGAAACCGAGCACAATGGCGATGGCCCAGGCACCGAAGGCTCGCCATTCGACGCCGCCGCGATACCAGTAGGCGCTGCTCGGGCTGACATCCAGCAAGTCCTTGGGGCTGTAGTAGTGACGATGGATCAGGTCGACCACGAAAATCCCGACCCACGCGGTGATCGGCACTGCCAACAGGGAGATGAAGGTGATGAACGGACCATAGAAACTGTCGGCGATCAGCATGAAGTAGATCGAACCGGCGAAGATCGCGACGATGTCGACCACCACGGCATAGACGCGCTTGACCTTCAAACCGAGGGTCAGCGTGGTCAGGCCGGCGGAATACACCGAGAGGTTATTCGACAGCAGCAGCCCGCCGAATGCGGTGACCAGGTACGGCACGGCCATCCAGGTCGGCAGCATGTCGCGGATCGCGATGATCGGATCGGTAGCCTGGGCCAGGTCGTTATTGCCCACCGACAGCAGGCCGCCGAGGGTAATCAACAGCACCAGCGGAATGCCCGCGCCGAAGGCCGCCGACGCCACCAGGCGCACAGCCTTGACGCTGCGGTGCTGGTAGCGCGACATGTCGGCCCCTGCATTGGCCCAACCGATCCCGGTGCCCGCCGCCATGGTGCCGACGCCGATGATCATGGCGCTCAGTGGCGCAGGCGTGGCGTTGAATACCGCGCTCCAGTCGATGGTGGCGCAGAGGAAACCGCCGACCAGAATGTTCAGCGCGCCGAACACGTAGGTCGCCCACTTCTGGATTACCAGCAGCGTGGCGTGGCCGAGGCCGGACACTGACAGGGTCAGCAACACGAAAATCGCGATGAACAGCAGCGTCAACAGCGGTGCGCTTTTCGCTTCCACCGGCGAGCCGAACAGAATCGAACACAATGACAACAGGACGAACGCGGCGGTGGTGGTGTTGACCGTTTCCCAACCCAGGCGCGACATCAGTGAGACCAGGGTCGGGCCGATGTTGCCGCGTACACCGAAGATGGCGCGTGACAGGGTCAGGCTCGGTGCCCGGCCTCGACGACCGGCGATGGAAATGATCCCGACCACCGCGAAGGAGCCGGCGGCTCCGAGGATCGCAACGATGATCGCCTGCCAGATCGCCAGGCCGCGAAACGCTACGAGGGTCGCGCCCAAAGGCAGGCCGAGGATGGAAATGTTGGCGGCGAACCAGACCCAGAACAGCTGCAAGGGATGACCGTTGCACTCGGCTTCCGGCACCGGTTCGATACCACGGGTTTCCAGTTGTCCGGCATTTTGCCCGGCGGTTGATGAACTCATGAAAAATGCTCCTGTTGCCTTTGTTGTGGTTGTGGGCAATACGGAAGTCGACACAACGTCTCGGCGTTCCTGGCCGTGCTCGTGCGATCCATTGCGGGTGATTAAATCCAATGTGCGGCGCGACTATCGCGAGCAGGTTCGCTCCCACAGGGTCACTGCGATCCTGAAGTTACACGCTGTACCTGTGGGAGCGGGCTTGCCCGCGATGGCGTCAGCGCAATCAACGCAAAGCCAATAGCCCCTGCACCAGTGGCTTCAGCTCCAGATCATTGACAGCCTTGACCGTGTCGATCAACGCGACAGGCCACGTCTCAAGGCCCAGGTTAGCCCCGAGCATCGCGCCGAGAATCGCTGCGATGGTGTCGGTGTCGCCCCCCAGGCTGGCGGCCATGCACAGCGCTTCGAAGGCATTCATCTCGCCGATGGCCACTTGCTGCGCCAGGGCAAACGCTACCACCACCGATTCCTGTGATGCCACCGAAGTGCCAATCACGTCGTACAGCAGGTCGGCCAACAACGCCTTGTCGCTGTCGATGCTGATGCTGCGCGCCCAACTGATGCGCGAGGCAATGCGTCCGCCGGCAACCCAATGGCCATGGCTTTCCGCTTGCTGGGCGACTTGCTGGCCAAGGTTCAGCGCTTCCCCCAAATCCATGCCGTTGATCCCGGCCGAAACCACCGCCGCCACCGCCGCCGCGCTCGAAATACCCAGCGTGGTGTTGTGGGTCACCTGGCAGGCCTGTACCACGGCATCGATAAAACGCGCGGGATCTGCGACGTCGGCCGCGATACCGACCGGGGTGATGCGCATCGCCGCACCGTTGGTGGTGCCGTAACGCCCCGCCTCTTCCGGCGAATGACCGGCCAGGATCATTTCAATTGCACGTTTGGTCGATGGCCCGAGCAAATCCTGGGAGCCCCTGGCCTGCATTTGGGCTTCCCATTCGATCAAGCGCCGGGCGAGCAACGCCGGTTCGATCCAGCCCTTGCCGTCGATCAGCAACTGGCCGACCAGGATCGCCTGTTCGGTGTCGTCAGTGATCGAGCCCCTGGGCATGTTGGGGGCAATCGGTTGCAAGGGGCCGGCGTCTTGCAGGTCGGTGATTTCGCCGAAGCGCGCCTTGATTTCGGGGCGGCTCAGGGATTGGGTCGGCATGCCCAGCGCATCACCCAGGGCCAAGCCATAGAATGCGCCAAGTGCACGGTTGAGCGCCGTCATTGCGCCGTTCCAAACTGCAGGTGAAGACGAAAGTGCACAGGGTCGAGCAAGCTTTCCACCTGTTCCATGAAACGGTTTTGCCGGTCGTACGTGGTGCGCAAGGCTTTCAGGAATACCGTACCGACCGGGCGGCCCAGCAGTTCGGCGTCTTCGGCGTTCAGCGGTTCGGCACCGATCCATTGATCGCCGCGTTCACCGATATAGCCATAGGCCGCCAGGGTGATGGTCAGGGAATTATCGATCAGACCGACACGCGGCAGGCTTTCCAGACCTCCGGTGGCGGGCATCAAGGAGCGTTCGAGGGAGACCAGCGTGCCGTCGTTGGAACGGCGGCGTCGGTCGAGCGTAATGAACTGGTCGATGCCGAAGCGCGACAGCAGGTCAGGACGGGTCACCGCCTCCAACCGCAGCACTTCGGTGTTGACCAGCGCGCCGCTGTCGGCCAGGGCCTGGGCCCAGCCGTTGCGCTGGTCGAGCACCACACCGTCGAAGGTGACGATGGAGCCGACCCCGCTTTGCGTCGCAATGTAGTTGCGCCGTTTCAACTCGGCCAGGGCTTCACGCAAAGTACCTCGGCTGACTTTGAATTCTTGAGCCAACTGATGCTCGCCCGGCAGATGAAAGCCGTCCTCCATGAGGCCGCTTTCAATGCGCCGGATGAGTTCGTCGACCACCCGTTGTTTCTTGTCGAATCGTACCTGTCTAATCATGTACAAATTGATACCCGAAACGGGTTGGGGCGGGCAAGGGATATTTAAGGGAGGTGACAGAAGGATGCGATTGTTCGCGAGAGCGGGAGTGAGTCAGTCATGCAGCCATCGCGGGCAAGCCACGCTCCCACAGATTACGCAAAAACCTGTGGGAGCCTGGCTTGCCCGCGATGGCGCTCGTGGGAGCAGCGAAAATCTCAGCGCTGTTTCAAACGGTCAATCACCACCGCCAACAGCAGGATCGAACCCCGAATCACATACTGGTAAAACGTATCGATGTTCTTCAGGTTCATCGCATTCTCGATGATTGCCAGAATCAACACCCCGGCAATCACGTGCCGGATCATGCCGATCCCGCCACTCAACGAAACCCCGCCCAGCACGCATGCCGAGATCACCGTCAGCTCGAAGCCCTGGCCGATCATCGGCTGACCCGAGGTCATGCGCGAAGCCAGAATCACACCGGCCAACGCGCCGATCAGGCCATGCACGGCGAAGATAATGATCTTGGTCCGGTCAACGTTGACCCCGGCCAGCAGCGCCGCTTCCTGGTTACCGCCGATGGCCATGGTGTTGCGGCCATAGGTGGTGTAGTTGAGCAACCAACCGAAGAACAGGAAGCAGACGATGGTAATCAGGATCGGCACCGGTACACCGAACAGTTGGCCATTGCCGAACACGAAGAAGGACTCCTGGGACACGCCCACCGCTTTGCCGTTGGCGAAGATGTAGGCCAGGCCGCGCACGATCTGCATGGTGGCCAGCGTCGTGATCAACGCATTGACCCGCAGCTTGGCGATCACGATCCCGTTGATCAGCCCGACGATCAGCCCCATGACCAATGCCGCACAGACACCGAGAAACACGCTGTTGGTGTCGCGCATCACTACGGCCGCGACTACCCCGGCACAGGCGATCACCGAGCCCACCGACAAGTCGAAATGCCCGGATGCCAGGCAGTACAACATGGTGCAGGCGGCAATCCCGGTGGTCGAAATCGCCAGGCCCAGGCCACGCATGTTCAGCGGCGAAAGGAAATTGTCGATCAGCAAGGTGCAGAGCACGAAGATCCCCACCGCCGCCAGCAGCATCACCCAGTCATCAAGAAAGCGTCGCAGGTCCAGAGGCTTGCGCACGGTCGGCAGGGTTTCGTTTTGGGTTGTCATCATAGTCACCTCTCAGTTCGCCACGCCGTCAGCGCGTTGGCGCGGCAAAGCCAGTTGCAGCAAGTTGGATTCGTTGGCCTGTTCGCGGCTCAGTTCGCCGCGCATGGCGCCTTCGCACAGCACCAGGATGCGGTCGGAAATGCCCATCACTTCCATCAGGTCGCTGGACACCACGATCACCGAAATACCGTCGGCGGCCAGGTTATGGATGATCTGGTAGATCTCGGCCTTGGCGCCGATGTCGATACCGCGAGTGGGCTCGTCGAGCAGCAACACTTTCATTGGCATCGACAACCAGCGACCGAGAATGGCCTTCTGCTGGTTGCCGCCGGATAGAAACTTGATCTGTTGTCCGGCATGCGGCGTTTTTACTTTCAGTGCCTTGATCTGCTTGTCGGCGTTGCCCTTTTCCCACAGCCCACGCAACAGGCAGCCAAACGTGGAATGGGCGCCGCGCGCACTGATGTTGATGTTTTCGGCGACGCTGGAGAGCGGCATGATGCCCTCCTTCTTGCGATCCTCCGGGCACAGCAGAATCCCGGCGGCGATGGCGTCGCGGGGTGAACGCAACTTCAATTCGTGGCCGCGCAGTTCAAGGCGTCCGGCGGTGTTTCGCGCAAGCCCGCTGAGCATGCGGAACAGCTCGGTACGGCCGGCGCCCACCAGACCGAATAGCCCGAGAATCTCACCTTTGTGTGCCTCGAAACTCACCGGTTCGCGCAAGCCTGGCCCGAGCAGGCCGTCGACTTTAAGTGCCACCGCGCCACGCTGGCGGGGACGGTAATCGTAGATGTCCTGGATGTCGCGACCGACCATGCACGTGACCAATTGATCGTGGGTCAGCTCGCTCATGTCCTCGAAGGTGCGTACGTAGCGACCATCCTTGAACACCGTCACCGCGTTGCAGATACGGAACACTTCTTCCATGCGATGGGAGACGTACAGCACCACTTTGCCCTCGTCGCGCAGGCGAGCGATGATCGCCATCAAGCGGTCGATCTCCCGCGCCGACAGGCTGCTGGTCGGCTCATCGAAGGCAATCACATGGGCGCCACGGGACAAAGCCTTGGCGATTTCCACCAGTTGCCGTTGCCCGAGGGACAGGCGTCCGACTTTTTCCTGGGGGTCGATTTCATCGGCCAGTCCCTTGAGGCAGGCCAGCGCTTGCTGGCGCAAGGTACGGCGATTGATCAAGCCGAAACTGGCTGGCAAATGCCCAAGGAACAGGTTTTCCGCCACGGTCATTTCCGGCACCAGGTGCAGTTCCTGGTGGATCACCGCCACCCCGCTGCCGATGCTGTCGGCGGTGGACTTGAAGACCATTGCCTGATTGCCGATCTGCAAGTCGCCGCTGCTCGGGGTATAGGCGCCACCGAGGATTTTCAGCAGGGTCGACTTGCCGGCGCCGTTCTCGCCCATCAGGGCATGAACCTGCCCCGGATGGGCGACGAAGCTGATGCCATCCAGCGCCTTCACGCCGGGAAAGGTTTTGCCAATCCCGTTGAAGCGCAAGCTGCCACTGCCACTCAAGGAACGGCCGGTGCGTTGTTGTATTTGTGTTTGCGCGTGCATAACCACCTCATGACACAGATCAGGCAACCCCGTTGCCGGGGCTGCCGATGAAATCAACCCGCCCTCAGTTCCACAGACCGATCTTTTCCAGCTCCTGCTTGAAGTTGTCGCGGGTGATCAGCGTCACGTCATCCATGGCCGTGTATTTCGCCGGCTCTTTGCCGGTGGTGACCCACTCGTACATCATGCTGGCGGTGTTGTAGCCCTCGATGTGCGGGCTTGGCAGCATCGAGCCATAGAAGCCACTGTCGGGTTTCTTCAATTCACCGATGGCATCGGTGCCGTTGATGCCGATGCCGATCACATTCTTCGCCGCGAAGCCGGCAGCTTCCGTGGCGCGCACGCCGCCGAGCACGGTGTTGTCGTTCATGCCGCCAATGATCAGGTTCTTCGCCGCGCCCGGCAGCTTCACCAGCGCCGAGTTGGTGGCGTCCATGCTGCCCGGCACGTCGAGGGTTTTCAGCGCCGAGAACAGGATGTGATCCTTCGGCATGCCGGCGTCTTCCAGCGCCTTGACCGAACCGTCGGTGCGTTTCTTGCCGGTGTCGAGTTCGTTGTAGGTGTTGATCACCGCGTAGGTGTCTTTCCAGTCCCAACCGCGCTTTTTCGCTTCGGTGGCCATGGCGCCGCCCTGCTTCTGGCCGACTTCGAACGCTGCCATGCCAAGGTACGGAACCTCTTCCATGAATTTGCCACTGGCATCGACGAAGCGGTCATCGACGGCGATCACTTTCAAGCCGTTGAGCTTGGCCTTGGCCATGATCGCAGGGCCGAGGGACACATCGGGCGGGCAGATCACAAAGCCCTTGGCGCCGTTGGCGGCCAGGCTGTCGATGGCCGACAGGGTCTTCTCGCCATCAGGCACGGCAATCTTGATCAGGGTGAAGCCCTTCTCCTTACCGGCCTTTTCGGCGAAGGCCCATTCGGTCTGGAACCACGGCTCTTCCGCTTGTTTGACCAGAAACCCGATTTTCACTTCCTCGGCCGCCAGCAGCGTACTGCTCAGGCTGACCGCAGTGACCGCCAGAGCGGCACAGCACAGGGAACGGATTGCACGACGACGATTCATAGGTTTTGACTCCTTGTTATTTTTGTTGAGCATTCTTCGAAAGCGTTCTTTTCAACCAATGGCGCGGTGAAACCTTATCGCTAAATAGTCATATCGTATGATGATTGAATTTCAGGCGCAGTACTGCGCCTGAAGTCCTCAGGATTCAGTCGTGGTACATGACCGAGCGCCCACCATCGATGGTGATGCACGACGCGTTGATGAACGGCGCTTCATCGCTGGCCAGGAACACCGCTGTCATGGCGACTTCTATCGGCTGACCGATTCGTTTTGGCGGGTGCAGATCAAAGGCGCGCTGACGCTCGGCGTGGGGATCGGCAAAGCCGTTCCAGTAGTCGACGTTCAATTGGGTTTCGATGTAGCCCGGTGCAATGGCATTGACGCGAATACCCTTGGGCGCATATTCGATGCCCAGGGCACGGGTCAGGCCGAGCAAGCCGTGCTTGGCCACCGGGTACGGGAAGCAGCCGGGAATGATGTGGCTGGAATGGGTCGAGGCAATGTTGATAATGCTGCCGATGCCCTGCTCGATCATCTGCGGCAAAACGGCCTTGCAGCCGAACCAGGCGCCGTCGAGGTCGATGGCAAAGCAGCGACGCCAGTCTTCTTCGCTCATTTGCAGTGGGTCGCGGAACACATTGACCCCGGCACAGTTGACCAGCACGTCGATCCGGCCGTGACGTTCCACCGCCAGCCTGGCCATGGCGTGCAGATCCTGCTGGTGCGAGACATCGGCCTTGATCGCCACCACATCGGCACCTTTTTCCCGCCAGTGCGCCGCAACCTTTTCGACTTTATCCCCCTGAATATCGCTGATGATCAGCCTGGCTTGCTGAGATGCGAAGCTGGCGACGATCGCTTCGCCAATACCCTGAGCCGCGCCGGTGAGCAACACGACTTTGTTTTTCAAGCGCTCGCCCTTCGGCGGCTCGGGAACCGGTGGCAAGGAAAGAGGTTCAGCCATGGATCAAGACTCCTGTTCGAAAGCACGACGAAAACCGGGCATCCGTGGATGTCCGGTCAAAAGGCGTTGAGGCAAGAACAGGCACGCAAATAAACGTTTCAGCTTTGAAACGCTCTGAAGCACTGACTCCGCACGGGAAGACGGTGGAATATCGCTGCATCACTTCACCTGTTTTGTTTTTCTTAAGTGTGAGTGCATGTAACTGGTGAGGCCGACTATAAACCTGGCCCAGGGCAAATCTCAATATATATATTTACATCCCATATTTTGGTATTTATCCCGCAAAACGAGTGCAATGCTCTCCGGGGACGTCCACACGAATCGACAACACGGCCCCGTCCAGCGAATGCCCGAGCGGGCTCGCGGCACTGGTGATGTAAAGGGTTTTAAGATCGGTATCGCCGAACACGCAACTGGTGGGGCGGCTGACTGGCAGTTCAATCACCCGATCGACTTTCCCGTCCGGGCTGAGCCTGAGCAGGCAGCTGCCGTCCCACCGGGCGTTCCAGATAAAACCTTGCGCATCCATCGCCGATCCGTCCGGACCGCCTCGCCCATGGGCTGCAAACCACGTCTGCGCCGGTTCGAGGTTGCCGTCGGTGCGGATGAAATGTTGATACAGCGTGCCATCGAGGCTGTCGCCGAAATACAGGGTGGTGACGTCATCGCTCCACAACAACGTGTTGGGAATGCCCAAACCGCGAAGCAGGGGCGTCACCCGGGCGTCGCGGTCAATGCGAAACAGCCCGCCGGTACGCCGTACGATGGGCAGGTCTTCGCCTTGTTCGCCGATATTGTTTTGCATGGTGCCGAGCCAAAGCCGACCGAGGGCATCGCAACGCGCTTCGTTGGCGCGGTTGCCCGGTTGCGGGTCGGCGACGCAGAGCAACGTCAGCCGCGGCTCCAGGCCGGGCGAATCCAGATCGAGTCGATAGACGCCACTGTTCAAGGTCACCAGCGCATCGCCGCTCTCACACGGAATGAACGCCGACACGTGCTCCGGCATATGCCAGATCTGCACGTTGTCGCCGATCAGCCGCAGCGCTTGCTTGCCGGCGATGTCCACCCAGTACAGTGCCTGGGTCGGCGCATCCCAGAATGGGCCCTCACCGAGTTGCGCCCGGTGTCCGGTCACCGCAGTCCACGTCATGAAACCTCCTGCTTTCTTATTCTTTTCAGGTCGGAGCCGGTTTACCGGCGCCTACAGGTTTTTCGTTTTCAGCTGGCTTTTTTGTCGGCCATGACCTGCGGGTAGTAGCGCTTGATCGCCAGGCCAGCGTTGTCGATCAGGGTCATGCAGGCCCAGACACCCCGCGCGGCATCGCGGGCGGCGATGGCTTGGGCCATGTCTTTATGAATGGGCAAGGTGCGACGCAGTTCATCAGGGTCGGCGGCAGACACTTCGAAACACACCGCCAGCAAGGCACCGAGGGCCGGCACCATTTGCTCGATGAATTGATTGTGGCTCGCGGCGAGGATGCACTCATGGAAGAGCTGGTCGGCGCGGTTGTAGTCGATGCCACTGTCCACGGCGCGTTCGAGCGCGTTGCAAGCCAGTAAAATCGCCTCGACCTGCTCGCCCGTCGCCCGCTCGCAGGCCCAGCGCACGGCCATGGGTTCGATGGTGCGGCGCAGGTCGAGCAAGTCATCGACGAAGTTTTCCGGCAAGCCGCTGCGCGACAGCCAGCCTACGACTTGCGGATCGAACAGGTTCCAGCGCCGTACTGGCAACACACGGGTGCCCACCTTCGGCCCGACTTCGAGCAGGCCTTTGGCGACCAGGGTTTTGATGGCTTCGCGGATGACGGTACGACTGACGCCGAGCTGCTCGCCGAGGTCAGCTTCGACCTTGATGGTTTCGCCGGGCTTCACTTGGCCGGTAGCGATCCAGCAACCCAGCCAATCGACGGTCGACGCATGAAAACTGCTGGACATGGATATCCCCAAAGCCATTCGCTAAGGTGGCCACGCTAATCATCATATGATTGACTGTCAAATTGATTTTTTGAACACACGCAAACCCTTTTGGGAGCGAGCTTGCTCCCATAGGGTTATGTGTCAGGGCTCAAGACCGATTCGAAAAAACTCCCCCCCACTCCACACGCCCAACCACCGCTGCCCCTCGATCTCGCGACTGACTGCCAGCTCAACCAGTTGGTAAAACACATTGCGATGGATCAGCGCTTCAAGGTTCGTGCGCACATGCACGTAAGGCGCCGGTTCCTGGGTGAGTGGATCGACCACCACACGAATCGGGTGTTCAGCACCGGCGTCGGTGGTTTCGTCGACGTTGGTGGTGAAGCGCAGGACCTGCGCCTCGCCCTCGCCTTCCACGTCCACGGCAATGGCCACGAAGGGCGCGTCATCAACCTTGATGCCGACCTTCTCGACCGGCGTGATGAGGAAATAATCATCGCCATCGCGGCGAATGATGGTGGAGAAGAGTTTGACCATCGGCTTGCGCCCGATCGGCGTCCCCAGGTAATACCAGGTGCCGTCGCGGGCGATGCGCATGTCGATGTCGCCGCAGAAGTCGGGATTCCACAGGTGGACCGGCGGCAAGCCTTTGGTTTTGGGGATTTGCCCCAACAGGTCGTTGGCTTTTTGCGGGCCACTCATGGCGATCTCCTTTGATTTACTGGTCGCTGAGCCCCAGCAGACTACGAGCGTATTGCTCCAGCGGCGGGCCCATCAGGTCTTCCGGCTTTTTGTCGTGGAACGTCAGTAAACCGCCACGACTCTTGATACGTGCAGTATCAATCAAATACTGGGTGCTGGTCTCGATCAACATGATCTGAATCACGCCGCTGTCGATTCCGAGGCGATCCAGCGCCTCTTGATCCAGCCATTCATCCGAGTTGCCAATGCGGTCATCCGACTTGGCGAAACGGGTGTAGAGCAGGTAATGGGCGCCAACGGCACGGGCTTCGCTCATGGCCTGATCCAGACCTTCCGGCGTGCGAGCGCGGCGAACCATCGGGAAGTATTCGACAAAGCCATCAAAGGCGACTTCGGCGATCACGTTAGGTCGTGGGTAGACGGCACTGCCCGGCGGTACGAATGCGCCCTGGGCAATATAGACGAATGAGTCCGGCTGAATGCGCAGGTTATTCACGCGGCGGCTGTCGCTGTGGTCCAGCAGACCGGCGTCGCTCATGTGGTAACGAGTCCCTTCGGCCATATCGCTGACATTCATGCAGCCGCCAAGCGCCAAAACGGCCAGCAGCAAAACCAGGCTACGCATCCTATCCTCCAGAGGCCGGTGTCGGAAAACCGGCGAATGGCCATGGGATGCAGCTTTTGCGCCACCTCACGGACATCGTCACCTGATCCAACGCAATCGCGGGCAAGCCACGCTCCCACAAGGTTTTACGCAGATGCTTGTGGGAGCGTGGCTTGCCCGCGATGAGGCCGTTTCAGCCGCCGATAATCTTCATGACGGTCGCACCACCGGAAAACGCCACTTCCTGCTTGTCGCCCAAGGCTTTCACCAAAAGCCGCTGGAGCGCCGGCAGCGCTTGATGACGTGGTTTGTCCAACAGATCGCCGACGTAGTGACGATTGCTCGAGGACAAACAGCCATGCAACCAGCCGGTGGAGGACAGGCGCAGCCTGGAACAGGTGCGACAGAACGGCACGCTTTCGTTGGCGATTACACCGAAATGGCCCATCCCCGGAATCTCGTAACGCACGGCCGTGGCATCGAGTGGCGCATCGGCCTGGAGATATTCGTAGCGTTCGCCGATCAGACTCAACAACTGCTGAAGGCTGACAAACTGCTGCAGGAAGGCATTGGAGTCGCTGGCCAGGTGGCCCATTCGCATCAATTCGATAAAGCGCAGCTCATAGCCACGCTCGAGGCAGTACTCAAGCAGTGGCATCACCTGGTCAAGGTTCTGGCCACGCAACGGCACCATGTTGACCTTGATCTTCATGCCAGCGGCGCTGGCCTGGTCCATGCCGTCGAGCACGGTCGTCAGATCGCCGCCACGGGCAATGCCGCGAAAGGCGCTGGCGTCGAGCGTATCGAGGGAAACGTTGATGCGGCGAATGCCGGCATTGACCAGCAATGGCAGCTTTTTCGCCAGCAGTTGGCCATTGGTGGTCAGACTGATGTCTTCCAGGCCCATCTGGCCGACGGCGGTCATGAAGGCTTCGAGTTTGGGGCTGACCAGCGGCTCGCCGCCGGTGATGCGCAAGCGTTCGATGCCTGCCGCTTCAATCAGATAAGCCACGCCGCGCGCCATGGCTTCGGCCGACAGTTCATCCTGCGCAGCCACCAGCCGCTTGCCGTTAGGCACGCAGTAGGTACAAGCGTAATTGCAGGCTGAGGTCAGACTGATTCGCAAATTACGAAAACGCCTGCCTTGACGGTCAACGATCATGGATCACTCCGGCGGAAGAAAATCGAACCGCTAAAACTTGACTCACAAATCAAGTTTTAGCAAGCCCTATGCCTGAGTATATTCCTGCGGTATCGCACCATGTAACGAATTCATGGCGTCATAAGGCAACTGAATGGCTCAGCTGCTCGGGGCGTCGGTGTCGCGCTTGCGCTTGTTGCCCATGCGAACGCCGATGTCCATCAGGAACTGGAAGAAGCCTTCCTGATCTTCCAGCACATTGCTCCAGAACGGCGAGTGATACAGGGCCACGGCACCGTGCACCAGCGCCCAGGATGCGCAGTAATGGAAGTAAGGCGGCACGTCTTCCAGCTTGCCTTCGCTGATCCGGCCCTTGATCAGCAAGGTCAGGCGTTCGAAATTCGAGGCGCGGATCTTGTGCAACTCCTCGATCATCTCCGGAACCTGGTTGCCCTTGACCACCTTTTCTTCCAGGCGATCGAACAGCCGATAGCGTTGCGGGTCACGCATGCGGAATTCGAAATAGGCACGCGACAGGGCCTCCTTGTCCTTGTCGACGTCGGCCGAATGCAGCAGTTCATTCAGATCGCGCTCGTAGTCGAGCATCAGCCGCAGATAAATCTCGGCCTTGGATTTGAAATGCTTATAGATCGTGCCTTTGCCGATACCGACGGCATCAGCAATCATCTCGACGGTGACACTGTCTTCACCTTGTTCGAGGAACAGCTTGAGCGCGGTATCGAGAATTTCCTGCTCGCGGCGGCGAAACTCACGGACCTTACGAGGTTCTTTATGCATAAGAAAAGGTCTGTAGGGGTCAAAATTCGAAGCCGCGTATTATGCCTAACTTACGCAAAAATGCACGGATCATCCGACCATGTCTGTGTTTCCTGATGAATTCGGACAGGGTCTGCGCCTGATGAGAACGCTTCCGAAGCGGGCGTATTCCAAAATTGTTTAAAAACTGTGTCCGGTAAACTGGACTCGGCGCAATAGTGATCAATACTTGAACTGTCGGCGGGGCATCTCCCCCAAGTGTCACGCCGATATTGGTACCAACGGACCGCGTGCCATTGTTTTACTCCTAATGGTCTTAACCCGGATTCACCCCCCAGAACCCGGGTTTTTTTTGCCTGCGATTTAACCTTTTACGTGCGCCAGAGGAAACAGTCGCTTGAAGTTCGCGGTGGTCTGCTCGGCAAATCGCTCATAGGGCTCACCGCGTAGCATGGCCAGAAACTCTGCCACTTCTCGCACATACTGCGGCAGGTTCGGCTTGCCACGATAGGGAATCGGCGCCAGGTACGGCGAGTCGGTTTCGACCAGCAACCGATCGGCCGGGACTTTGCTGGCCACATCACGCAACGCATCGGCATTGCGGAAAGTGACAATACCGGACAGGGAAATGTAATAACCCATGTCCAGGGCTGCCTTGGCCATGTCCCAGTCTTCGGTGAAGCAATGCAGAACGCCCGCTTGGGGCAGCGCCGCTTCACGCAGCAAGTCGAGGGTGTCTGCACGGGCACCACGGGTATGGATGATCACCGGTTTGCCGGTTTGTTGCGCCGCTTGCAGGTGCAGTCGAAAAGACGCCTGCTGCAATTCGGCGGCTTCGGGTTCGTAGTGGTAGTCCAGACCGGTTTCACCAATCGCCACTACGCGCGGGTGATTGAGTTCCTGCAACAGCCAGTCCAGCGCAGGCGCCGCTCCTGGCTGCACATCCAGCGGATGCACGCCAACCGAGCAGTCGACGTCGTCATAACGCTCGGCCAGCGCTTTGACATCAGCCGCGTTATCGACGCTGACGCCAATACACAGAAAGTGCCCAACCCCGCGTTGACGAGCGGCATCCAGAGCTGCGTCCAGGGATCCGTCGTGGGCTGCCAGGTCAAGGCGATCAAGGTGGCAATGGGAATCTACGAGCATAAAGAGGGCTGCAACTTACATCGTATGAGTGGGAAGGCCGGACTCGAGGACTCCGGCCAGATGGATTTCGATTCGACTGCGGGCAGTGTTTTCACCATGGTTGAACTGTACGCCAACCCCGGTGGCCTGGTAACGCCTTACCGCTGACAGGTAGCGTCCAGGTTACCTCTGTGCAGGCAGGGACGCCCACTGCACCAGTAGCGCCTCCAGCAGCAGCACCCGGTTGAGGTTGGCCTTACTCAGTACTTTCTGGCGCTGGGCAAGGATCCAGTCCTGGATATTCAGGACTTTGTCCTGCGCGGTCTTCTGCGCCAGGTATTGAATCACCTTGCGCATGTCCGGCAGCCCCAGCCCCTCTTCGTCCTGGGTCAGCTGATAGCGCAGGATCAGGCTCGACCAATCGCAGAACCAGTCAAACAACAGTAATAACGGGATCGCATTCCAGCCTTCGGCCAGTTGGGTCGGCGATTGCTGCTGCTTGAGCAGCTTCTTCACGCCATCGACCACTTGCGCACGTTGTTCGCGCACACCTTGAGCCTGCAGATTGACCGCGGCCAATGGCGAACCGGCCGCCAGGGTCAGCAATTCAATACGCTCTTCTTGCGAGCAATCCGGCAGCGCTTTCGCCAGCCAGGCCAGGCTCATGGCTTCACTCGGTAGCGGGCAAGCCTGCTGCACGCAGCGACTCTTGATGGTCGGCAGCAAACGGCTCGGCTGGTGGCTGACCAGCAGCAATACGGTGTCGCCAGACGGCTCTTCAAGGCTTTTGAGCAAGGCGTTGGCAGCGTTGATGTTCATTGATTCAACGGGCTCGATCAGCACCACCTTGCGTCCGCCCAGCTGCGCGGTCTGGACCACGAAGCTGACCAGGTCACGCACCTGATCGACTTTGATGGCCTTGTCGGCCTCTTCCGGTTCGAGGATGTAGTTGTCGGGGTGACTGCCGGCCTTGAGCAACAGACAGGATTTGCATTCACCGCAAGCGCCCTGCGCGGTGGGACGCTGGCACAACAGACTGGCCATCAGGCGCTCGGCCAGCGCTCGCTTGCCGATCCCGGCCGGACCGTGCAACAGATAGGCGTGGGCGTGATGCGTACGACCGGCCAACTGGTGCCAGAGGCTGTCCTGCCACGGATAGGCTTCAGCCACGGGTCAGCTCCAGCAGACGCGGCAGCAAGGCATCGAGGGACTGCTGAACCTGCGCCAGCGGCTGCGCGGCGTCGACCAACACATAACGTTCCGGCTCCGCTGCAGCGCGCTTGAGGAAGGCACTGCGCACCGCATCGAAAAAGGTTCGGCCTTCGAGCTCGAAGCGATCGAGACGACCCCGCGCACTGGCACGGGCCAGGCCCACTTCCACCGGCAGGTCGAAAATCAGTGTCAGGTCGGGACGCAGATCGCCCTGCACGAAGGTTTCCAGTGTCGCGATACGCTCCAGCGACAAGCCGCGGCCACCGCCCTGATAGGCGTAGGTCGAATCGGTAAAACGATCACACAGCACCACAGCACCCCGAGCCAGCGCAGGGCGGATCACCTCGGCAAGATGCTGGGCCCGCGCGGCGAAGACCAGCAGCAATTCGGTGTCCGGGTTCATCAGCTCTTCAACCGGTGCCAACAGCACTTCGCGGATACGCTCGGCCAGTGGCGTACCGCCCGGTTCGCGAGTCAGCACAACCTCAATACCCGCGGCGCGCAGGCGCTCGGCCAGGTATTCGCGATTGGTGCTCTTGCCGGCGCCTTCCGGGCCTTCCAGCGTAATAAACAAGCCAGTCACAGGCAGTCCTTAGTCAGAGTCATTGCGAGCTTTGCGGGGCGGCTGGGTCCGGCTCGGGAGCAGTCGCTGGCGCAGGTGCGGGATCTTGCGCCGGCACTGGCGACAGGGCTTCCGGGGCCGGATCGGGTGAAGCAGCCGGAATCGGTGCCTGGCCTTCCGCGGCCGGGTTCTCCGGCGTGTCGGGTACAGTGGCGGGCGCCGGGCTGGAGCGGTAATCGGCACGACGCTTGAGCTGGAACTCGCGCACGGCGCTGTTGTGGGCATCCAGGTCATCGGAGAACACGTGGCTGCCATCGCCACGAGCGACAAAATACAGGCTGTTGCCAGCCACCGGATTCAACGCCGCATGAATCGCTTCACGACCGACCATGGCGATCGGGGTCGGTGGCAGACCGGCAATCACATAAGTGTTGTAAGGCGTCGGTTCCTTGAGATGGGCGCGGGTCAATTTGCCGCTGTACCGCTCACCGAGGCCATAGATCACCGTCGGGTCGGTCTGCAGCAACATGCCCATCGCCATCCGCCGGACAAACACACCGGCAATCTGCCCACGTTCCTGTGGCACGCCGGTTTCCTTTTCCACCAGCGAGGCCATGATCAACGCTTGATAGGGTTCGGTGTAGGGCGCATCAGGGGCGCGCCGCTCCCATTCCTTGGCGAGCACTTCATTAAGACGGTCATAGGCTGTTTTCAGCAGTTCTGCGTCGGACATTCCACGAACGAAGCGATAGGTGTCAGGGAAGAATCGTCCCTCAGGGAAAATTCCGCCATGGCCGAGCTTATCCATGACCTGGGTGTCGCTCAGGCCGTCCAGGGTGTGATCGAGTTTCTCTTCCTTGGCCAAGGCGGCGCGAACCTGATGGAAATTCCAGCCTTCGACCAGGGTTACGCTGTACTGCACCATTTCTCCGCGCTTCCACAGATCGATCAGACCTTCTACGGTCATGCCGGGAAGCATGCGGTATTCACCGCTGTGCAAGGGTTGTTTCGGTAGATTGAAACGCCAGTACAGGCGCAGCCAGAAAGCGTCCTTGATGACGCCATCGGCTTCGAGTCGGTAGAAGGTGCGGGTCGGCGTGGTGCCCTTGGGCACCTCCAGCAGTTCTTCCTGAGCGATATTCAGCGGCTGCACCAGCGCCGAATGAACTTTCCAGGCAGAAGCGCCCAACATCAGCCCTGCCAGAACCAGTCCGGTTTCCAGCAGCAGCAAGAATTTACGTCTCACGTATCAAGCATCCAGTAGCGCACGGGCAATGGTTTGGAGTTTACGGGTGAGCGGCCCAACCGGCCAGCTCAGAGCGGCATAGGCATGCACGGGCCAAATACCATACACGCTGTTGCAGACAAAGACTTCGTCAGCCCATTGCAGCTGTTCGAGGGTGATATCGGTGATTTGCGTGGGAATGCCCAATGACTCGGCTTGAAACAATATTTCGGCACGCATCACACCTTCCACGCCGCAACGTTTCAGATCGGCCGTGATCAACTCGCCATTGCGTACGAGGAACAGGTTACTGAACACACCTTCGATCACGCGCCCCGCCTGATCGAGCATCAGGCCTTCGGCATGTTCGGTGTCTTGCCATTCGGCGCGGGCGATCACCTGTTCGAGGCGGTTCAGGTGCTTGAGACCGGCGAGCAGTGGCTGAATGGAAAGTCGTGTCGTGCAGGGAAACAGACGAACACCCTGCTCAGCATGGGCGGCTGGATAAACGGCTGGAGGATTACCAGACAGGATACGTCGGGCCTGGGCTGAAGGATCGAAAGCGTAGCCACGCAAGCCATCGCCGCGAGTCACGATCAGCTTGAGCACACCTTCGTCCAGCTCCCTGGCGTAGGCCAGCAGCTCCGCGGCCATCGCATCACGATCAAGGTTGATCGCCAACCGCTGGCACCCCTTCGCCAAACGCTGCAGATGGCGGTCCAGCAACACTGGAAGGCCACGCCGCACGGCAATGGTCTCGAACAGACCATCACCGTAAGCCAGGCCGCGATCCTTCAGCGACACAGCGTCAGCCGGCTGACCGTCGACCCGGCTTTCCATCAGCCTGCAAACCGGCGGAACACCAGCGAGCCGTTGGTACCGCCAAAACCGAAGGAGTTGGAGAGGACGACATCGATATCCATATTGCGCGCGGTGTGCGGCACAAAATCGAGATCGCAACCTTCGTCCGGTTCATCGAGGTTGATGGTCGGTGGCGCCACCTGACTGTTGATCGCCAGCACGCTGAAGATCGCCTCGACCGCGCCCGCCGCACCCAGCAGGTGACCGGTCATGGATTTGGTCGAACTGACGGCCAGCTTGTAGGCGTGATCGCCGAACACCGAACGGATCGCATTGGCTTCCGCCAGGTCGCCAGCAGGCGTCGAGGTGCCATGGGCGTTGATGTACTGCACTTGATCGCCATTGATCCTGGCGTCGCGCAAGGCATTGGTGATGCAGCGCGCAGCACCGGCGCCATCAGCCGGAGGCGAAGTCATGTGATAGGCATCGCCACTGGTGCCGAAACCGATCAGTTCGGCATAGATGGTCGCGCCGCGTGCCTTGGCGTGTTCCAGCTCTTCAAGAACCAGCGCACCGGCACCATCGGAAAGCACGAAGCCATCACGGCCCTTGTCCCATGGGCGGCTGGCGCGGGCCGGTTCGTCATTGCGGGTCGACAAGGCGCGAGAGGCACCAAAGCCGCCCATGCCCAGGCCACAGGCCGCCATTTCGGAGCCGCCGGCAATCATCACGTCAGCTTCGTCGTACATGATGTTGCGTGCAGCCATGCCAATGCAGTGCGTACCCGTGGTACAAGCCGTGGCGATGGCGTAGTTAGGTCCCTGCGCACCCAAGTGGATAGACAGGAAACCGGAAATCATATTGATGATCGAGCCAGGCACGAAAAACGGCGAAATCCGTCGTGGGCCGGAATCATGCAGGGTACGGCTGGTTTCTTCGATATTGGTCAGTCCGCCAATGCCCGAGCCCATGGCGACACCAATGCGCTCACGGTTGGCATCGGTGACTTCCAGGCCGGCATTGCGTACCGCCTGAAAACCTGCCGCCAGGCCGTACTGAATGAACAAGTCGAGCTTGCGGGCTTCCTTGACCGACAGGTATTCCTCGACATTGAAACCCTTTACCGAGCCGCCAAAACGGGTGGAATAGGCAGAAAGGTCGGTGTGTTCGATCAGACCAATGCCACTGCGGCCAGCCAGAATGCCCTGCCAGCTGCTTGGCACATCCGTGCCCAGTGGCGACAACATACCCATACCGGTGACTACGACGCGTCTACGCGACACAGCACTCTCCTTTTTTGAAATGACGACTTTGCATCAGGCCTAAAGAAAAAACCGCACGCCGTGATAGCAGTGCGGTTTTTCCATGACAGCAAGCAACGATTACAAACTATTACGCCTGGTGGCTAGTAACGTAGTCGATTGCAGCTTGTACAGTAGTGATCTTCTCAGCTTCTTCGTCAGGGATTTCGGTCTCGAATTCCTCTTCCAGAGCCATCACCAGCTCAACGGTGTCAAGGGAGTCAGCACCCAGGTCTTCAACGAAGGAGGCAGTGTTGATCACTTCTTCTTCTTTAACGCCCAGTTGCTCGGCAACGATTTTCTTGACGCGCTCTTCGATGGTGCTCATACCTTGTTTTCACTCCTAATGGACAAATTCAGGCAGCTGGCCAGTGGGTAAGTGTATAGAAAGACTTTTCAGCTTTTCAACTGAAAGCTTCACTCCTCAAACCCTGCAGCCCTCTGCCTATAAATAGATTGCAGCTTTATAACGGATTTTAGACAGCTCGTATGACATTTTTTTGAAGCAATCCGTCACATTTAACTCATGTACATCCCGCCGTTCACCGGGATTGTAGCCCCAGTAACGTATGCCGCACCGTCGGACGCAAGAAAAGCGACCACAGACGCGATCTCTTGTGCTTGCCCCAGACGACCCAGCGGAATCTGCGCCTGCAAGGCTTCACGCTGCGCCTCGGGCAGTTCGCGGGTCATATCGGTATCGATGAACCCTGGGGCCACCGAGTTTACCGTAATCGAACGCGAACCGACTTCACGCGCCAGTGCACGACTGAAACCTTCCAGACCGGCCTTGGCGGCAGCGTAGTTTACTTGGCCTGCGTTGCCCATGGCACCCACAACCGAGCCAATACTGATAATTCGTCCCCAGCGGGCCTTGGTCATGCCACGCAAAACGCCCTTGGACAGGCGGAACAGACTGTTCAGGTTGGTATCGACAACGTCATGCCACTCGTCGTCTTTCATGCGCATCATCAGGTTATCGCGGGTGATGCCGGCATTATTGACCAGAATCGCCGGCGCACCGAACTGCTCCTGAATGCTCGCCAGGACAGCCGCCACGGACTCGTCGCTGGTGACATTGAGTTCCAGGCCAGTGCCCTGAATGCCATTTTCCTTCAGGGTGGCGGCAATGCGCTCGGCACCCGAAGCCGAGGTCGCGGTGCCCACAACGATGGCGCCCTGACGACCCAGTTCCAGGGCGATAGCCTGGCCGATACCGCGGCTTGCACCAGTGACCAGTGCAACTTTACCTTGCAGACTCATGCAAGCTTCTCCTGATTCAGGCCAGCGCTGCACGAGCGGCAGCGAAAGCGTCTGGGGTATTGAGGTTGGAAGTCGATACGCCTTCGGCGCAGCGTTTGTTCAGACCGGCCAGCACTTTGCCCGGGCCGCATTCGACCAATTGAGTTGCCCCCTTGGCCGCCAGCGCCTGGACCGATTCGACCCAGCGCACAGGCTTGTAGAGCTGTTCAAGCAGATCGCGCTTGAGGGTTTGCAGATCGGCCGGCACCTCGGCACTGACGTTCTGCACCACCGGAATCTGCGGCGCCTGCCAGTCGATCGCAGCGATCGACTCAGCGAAACGCTCGGCGGCCGGGCGCATCAGCTCGCAATGGGACGGCACACTGACCGGCAGTGGCATGGCGCGCTTGGCACCACGAGCCTTGCAGCCTTCGATGGCGCGTTCGACCGCCGCCTTGGCACCAGCGATAACCACCTGGCCCGGGGAGTTGTAGTTGACCGCGCTGACCACTTCGCCTTGTGCCGCTTCAGCACAGGCCGCCACTACGTCAGCATCGTCCAGTCCGAGGATGGCGGCCATGCCACCCTGCCCGGCCGGAACGGCTTCCTGCATCAGTTGGCCACGTCGCTCGACCAGCTTCACTGCATCGCCCAGGCTCAGGCTGCCCGCCGCGACCAGCGCGCTGTATTCACCCAGGCTGTGACCGGCCACGTAGGCCGGACGCGCACCACCTTCAGCCAGCCACAGACGCCACAGGGCGATCGAGGCGGTCAGAATGGCCGGCTGGGTCTTATCGGTTTGATTGAGTTGCTCTTCCGGCCCTTGCTGGGTCAGTGCCCACAGGTCGTAACCCAGAGCATCGGAAGCTTCTTTGAATGTTTCGAGGACAACCGGATGTTGCGCGCCCAACTCGGCCAGCATGCCGAGGGACTGCGAACCCTGTCCCGGAAAGACGAATGCGAGGGAAGCAGACATGTAACAAGCCCCTAATGATCTTGTCGTCGGAGAATTGACGTCCCTCTAGGGGGACGCAAGAAACTGACAGTTGGATGGCCAATTGAACTGAGCGGTCACATTTAAGCATTGTCCGACGAAAACGCCTAAAGCAACAAATCCGCAAGACGACCGTGAAGCCGTTCAGGCAGGTTTTCCTGAATCTCGATCAAGGCACGCTGAATGGCACTCTGAAAGCCCTGCACTCCGGCAGAACCGTGACTTTTCACCACAATCCCCTGCAACCCCAAAAAGCTTGCGCCATTATGCCGCGCCGGAGCCAGATCCGCCTGCAGACGCTTCATCAACGGCAGCGCCAATGCACCGACCATTCGCGACATCAGAGTTTTCTTGAACAATGCCTCGATGCGTCCGGCAATCATGGTGGCCAGGCCTTCGCTGGATTTGAGCAGGATATTGCCGACAAAGCCATCACACACCACGACATCCGCCTCACCACGGTACAAGCCGTCACCCTCTATGAAACCGATGTAATTGATACCACGGGCATTCTGCAACAACGTTGCCGCCAGCTTGACCTGCTGGTTGCCCTTGATGTCTTCAGTGCCGATATTCAGCAGCGCTACACGCGGACGAACAATACCGAGGGTTTCTGCCGCGACAGACCCCATCACCGCGAACTGCAACAAGTGCTCGGCACTGCAATCGACATTCGCACCCAGGTCGAGTAACTGGCAGTACCCTTTCTGCGTCGGAATCGCCGCGATCATGGCGGGCCGATCAATGCCAGGCAAGGTCTTGAGCACAAACCGCGACAACGCCATCAGCGCACCGGTGTTGCCGGCACTGACACAGGCCTGGACCTTGCCGTCACGCAGCAACTCAAGCGCCACGCGCATCGAGGAATCAGGTTTGCCGCGCAGGGCCTGGGCCGGTTTTTCGTCCATGGTGATGAATTCGGACGCAGGTGTAATCGACAGGCGAGCGCGATCCACAGCCGAATGGCCGGCGATCAATTCTTCAAGGAGGGAGGCTTGACCGACGAGGGTCAGGTGCAGCGAGGGTGTAGCAGACAGGCAAGCAAGGCTGGCCTGGACAATGCTGCGGGGACCGAAGTCCCCGCCCATTGCGTCAATCGCGATGACTTGAGCGGACAAGTGATTACTCGTCAGCGCCCTTGTCGATCACTTTACGGCCACGGTATACGCCTTCTGGCGATACGTGGTGACGCAGGTGAACTTCACCAGTGGTTTTTTCTACAGACAGAGTGCTAGCCTCAAGAGCGTCGTGCGAACGGCGCATGTCACGGGCAGAGCGGGATTTTTTGTTCTGCTGAACAGCCATAATTGATTAACTCCTAAACGTTTGGGTCACGCTTTAACTGCGCCAATACACTGAACGGGTTGGACCGCGTTACCTCGTCCTCGCTCGGTTCGGGCTCATCTGCTCCCGCCGGCTGCTGGCATTCTTCCGGATGATGAGCAGGCACAATGGGCAAGGCGAGCAGAAGCTCCTCCTCGATCAGTGACTGCAGATCCAATGGATCTTCGCCCAGTTCCAGCACGTCATAACCTTTCGGCAACGACTGGGTATTCGCACCCTCCTTCACCACAGCATAACTGCATTCGCTATGGATCGGCAGGGTGACCAGCTCAAGACAACGCTGGCAAACCATTTTGACTTCAGTGTCGATAAAGCTGTGGATGACCACAGATTTACGTTCATCTCGTTCAAAAACGAATTTAGCCTGCACCGTACCGACATTGTCGGAAAGCGGGTCGCAGAGTCTCTCCAAATCGGCCAGCAGCATTTCACCTTGAAGGGTGGTGCCACGGTCAGCCAATTTGCGCGGGTCAACGTGAGGTGGAATCGGGTCATTCAACATAGGCGCAGCATTATAGGGATGCCCCCGCCCATGTCAAAGGAAATTCAGCCCTGTCCGTCACTTGGAAGGCTCGTTAGAATTCCCGCCTGCCTTTTGGAGTTGCCCATGCTGCCTTTATTACTCGCTTCCAGCTCGGTCTATCGCCGGGAATTGCTGGCCCGCCTGCTACTGCCGTTTACCTGTAGCTCGCCGGATATCGACGAAAGCCATCGCCCGGGCGAGACCGCCGTTGATCTGGTCAAGCGCCTCGCCGAGGAAAAAGCCCGCGCACTGACCGGCCGTCACAGCGCTCACTTGATCATTGGCTCCGACCAGGTTGCCGTGCTCGGGGACAACATCATCGGCAAGCCCCACACCTTCGAAAAGGCCCGCGAACAACTGCTGGCCGCCAGCGGTGCAAGCGTGACCTTCCTGACGGGCCTGGCACTGCTCAATAGCCAGACCGGTCACTGCCAGGTCGATTGCATACCTTTCACCGTGCACATGCGCACCCTCGACAGCGCGCGCATCGAGCGCTACCTGCGCGCCGAACAACCCTACGACTGCGCCGGCAGCTTCAAAGCCGAAGGCCTGGGCGTGAGCCTGTTCCAAAGCACCGAAGGCCCGGACGCCACCAGCCTGATCGGATTACCGCTGATCCGCCTTGTCGACATGCTGCTGACGGAAGGCGTGCAAATTCCCTGAGCCACAAAAAACCGGCCAAACGGGCCGGTTCTTTTAAGCATCCAAAAGATCAACGCAGCGATGGACCATTGAAACCCATCCACATCGCCAAATGTTCAGCGACGCTGGCGCCGAGCTTTTTCGAGAAGCGATCGAACGGCGACTCCTGAACCGTGAAGTCCACCAGCTCTTTTTCGCCGATCACATCCCGGGCAACCGAACTGGCATTACCCAGGCCGTCGATCAGCCCCAGTGGCAATGCTTGCTCGCCAGACCAGACCAGACCGGAGAACAGCTCAGGATGCTCTTTGTCCTTCAGGCGATCGCCCCGCCCCTGCTTGACGCTGTTGATGAACTGATTGTGCGTGGTATCGAGCACACCCTGCCAAAACGCCGTCTCTTCCGGCTTTTGCGGCTGGAACGGATCGAGGAACGACTTATGCTCGCCAGAGGTGTAGGTACGACGCTCGACCCCCAGCTTCTCCATGGTACCGACAAAGCCGTAACCGGCCGCCGTGACGCCGATGGAACCCACCAGGCTCGCTTTGTCGGCGTAGATCTGATCGGCTGCACTGGCAATGTAATACGCGCCGGAAGCCCCAAGATCCGAAATCACCGCATAGAGCTTGGTATCCGGATGCAGGCCACGCAGACGGCGAATCTCGTCATAGACGTAACCTGACTGCACCGGACTGCCACCCGGACTGTTGATTCGCAGGATCACGCCCTTGACCTTATCGTCCTCGAAGGCCGCTCGCAGGCTTCCAACGATATTGTCGGCGCTGGCCGGCTCCTTGTCGGCGATCATCCCCGTCACGTCGATCAGCGCCGTGTAATGGGCGCTGCGGGTGGCGGCTTTTTCCATGTCCATCAGCGGCGTGAACAGGGCCAGCGCACCAAACAGGTACACAAACGTCAGCAACTTGAAGAAAATCCCCCAGCGACGGGACCGACGCTGTTCCTGCACACTGGCCAGCAGCGTCTTTTCCAGCAGCTTCCAGCTTTTCTCGTCACCGCTCTCTGCGCTCGACTTGGCGGGCGCTTTCCATTCGTCGGTCATGCCATCTACCCCAGCAACAACGTATTAAGCCCGCTGACTCAGCCAGGCATGCAATTCTGAAAAGCGATCAACCGCCAGCCGCGGGCCGAACAGCTTCAGCGCCTCGATCGATTGAGCACCGTAGCTGACCGCCACCGAATCCATCCCGGCATTGCGCGCCATCTGCAGATCGAACGACGAGTCGCCAACCATCAGCGCCTGCGCGGGAGCCACCTTACAATGAGCCAGGATCTGCTCAAGCATCAGCGGATGCGGCTTGCTGGCGGTCTCGTCAGCCGCACGGGTGATGTCGAAATAATCTTCCCAGCCATGGGATTTCAATACCCGGTCCAGCCCGCGACGGGCCTTGCCGGTCGCCACAGCCAGATGATAGCCCTCGGCACGAAACGCTTCGAGCGACTCGACCACACCTTCGAACAACGGCGAAGGCACAGCTTCCGATGCGATGTAGTGATCCGCATAATGCTGACGAAAGGCTATCAGCTCGGCATCGCCGATTTCGGGATACAAGGTGCGGATCGCTTCCGGCAGGCCAAGGCCGATGATGCCTTTGACGGCGAAATCATCACGCAACGGAAAACCACTTCGCTCCGATGCCACATGCATCGCTTCGACAATCCGACCAATGGAATCGGCGAGCGTGCCATCCCAATCGAAAATCAGCAGCTTGTAATCAGATGGGCGCACTCAATCGCTCCACGGTCTTGGCCCACATCTCATCGACCGGCGCCTGCAACTTGAGTTCACCGCCATCGGGCAGCGGCACGGTCAGCATGTAGGCGTGCAGAAACAGGCGCTTGCCGCCCAGGTCGCGAATTTCCTTACTGAAATCGTCATCGCCGTACTTGGTATCGCCGGCGATGCAGTGCCCGGCGTGCAACGTGTGGACGCGGATCTGGTGAGTGCGGCCGGTGATCGGCTTGGCTTCGATCAGGGTGGCAAAGTCGCCAAAGCGACGCAGGACCTTGAACACGGTCACAGACTCCTTGCCCTCCTCCTCGTCGACCTCGACCATGCGCTCGCCGGAGCGCAGATTGCTCTTGCCGAGCGCCGCACGGACTTGCTTGATCGAGCTCGCCCAGTTGCCACGAACCAGCGCCATGTAGCGCTTATCGACACCGTCACCGCGCAATGCGGTGTGCAAGTGACGCAACATGCTGCGCTTCTTGGCGATCATCAGCAGCCCGGAAGTGTCACGGTCAAGACGGTGAACCAGCTCCAGCTCCTTGCAATCGGGGCGCAACTGACGGAAGGCTTCGATGACGCCGTAATTCAAGCCACTACCGCCGTGAACAGCGATGCCAGCAGGCTTGTTGATCACGATCAGCGCCTTGTCTTCATAGACAATCGAGGCTTCGAGTCGCTGCAGCAGGCCTTGGGCCAGCGGCACCGGTTCGTCGCGTTCAGGCACGCGAACCGGCGGCACGCGCACGATATCGCCCGCTTGCAGCTTGTATTCGGGCTTGATCCGCCCCTTGTTCACCCGCACTTCGCCCTTGCGCAAAATGCGGTAAATCAGGGTCTTGGGCACGCCTTTGAGCCGAGCGAGAAGGAAGTTATCAATACGTTGGCCGGCATATTCCGGCGAGACCTCAAGCAGTTGTACGCCTGGGGTCGAGGGGGCTGTAGTCGTCATGCGGCGGATGATAACAATTTTTTATGGAATTGAAGCACTTAATCATTGCTGCTATAGTCGCGAACGCCGCCAAAAGCGGCCTGGACAGCGGACCAACGGTCAAAAACCGACCCTGACCAACGCAATTCACCAGGACGCGAGGCCGTCCTACGGGGCTTTCGCTACGTAACGGTGGAGTTTGCAGGTGTAACAAGCGCAGGTGACATGAGGCCTGAATCAAACCGCAAAGCAGAGTTTTCACTCGTCTTGCGAGCCAATATTCATGGCCAGTTCACAAAGTGCAGTCAGCTGCGAATGACCCCGAGCGAACGCTTCGGAAACAACGCCTAAATTAGCCATGATGCGTGACCTCCCCTATCGGAGCTCACGGTAAATGCCAACCCGCTGCGGATTCTGCGCGCGGCAGCACCCGAATTATCAGGGATACGTGTAGGGTGGAGATGCACAACCGCTGGACTGTGTAGCAATAGGCTTTATCAAGACGCTTCATCTCGTCCACAGCCGCTGGTTGATTCCTCCTCCTGACTGAGTGCTTAAGTAGCCACAGCAAGCAGGACGCGTACGTCGCGACGCCGGCCCAATTGGTCGGGGTTCGCTAGACACTGGAGTGTCCAACCACTCCTGACGCACCTGACACCGACCGTGAGAAGTCGTGTGTGCCGAACGCCGTTTCCGGCAGCCCGGAAACCGACGGTACTACATGAAAAGAATGCTGATTAACGCAACTCAACCCGAAGAGTTGCGTGTTGCACTGGTAGATGGCCAGCGCCTCTACGACCTGGACATCGAATCCGGTGCACGCGAGCAGAAGAAGGCCAACATCTATAAAGGCCGGATTACTCGCATCGAACCAAGCCTTGAGGCTGCCTTTGTCGATTTCGGCTCCGAGCGCCACGGCTTCCTGCCACTCAAAGAAATCTCCCGCGAATACTTCAAGAAAGCCCCTGAAGGCCGCGTCAACATCAAGGACGTCCTGAGCGAAGGCCAGGAAGTCATCGTTCAGGTCGAAAAAGAAGAACGTGGCAACAAGGGCGCCGCCCTGACCACGTTCATCAGCCTGGCCGGTCGTTACCTGGTACTGATGCCGAACAACCCGCGTGCCGGCGGTATCTCCCGTCGCATCGAAGGCGAAGAGCGCAACGAATTGCGCGAAGCCCTGAACGGCCTGGTTGCCCCGGCCGACATGGGTCTGATCGTGCGCACTGCCGGCCTGGGCCGCAGCAGTGAAGAAATGCAGTGGGACCTCGACTACCTGCTGCAACTCTGGACCGCCATCAAAGAAGCCTCGCTGGATCGCTCCGCGCCATTCCTGATCTATCAGGAAAGCAACGTGATCATCCGCGCCATCCGCGATTACCTGCGCCAGGACATCGGCGAAGTGCTGATCGACAGCGTCGAAGCCCAGGACGAAGCCCTGACCTTCATCCGCCAGGTGATGCCGCAGTACGCCAGCAAGATCAAGCTGTACGAAGACAGCGTTCCGCTGTTCAATCGCTTCCAGATCGAAAGCCAGATCGAAACCGCATTCCAGCGCGTCGTCGAACTGCCTTCCGGCGGCTCCATCGTTATCGATCCGACCGAAGCCCTGGTGTCCATCGACATCAACTCGGCGCGCGCCACCAAAGGCAGCGACATCGAAGAAACCGCCCTGCAGACCAACCTCGAAGCCGCCGAAGAAATCGCCCGTCAGTTGCGCCTGCGTGACATTGGCGGCCTGATCGTCATCGACTTCATCGACATGACCCCTGCCAAGAACCAGCGCGCCGTGGAAGAAAAAGTCCGCGAATGCCTGGAAGCCGACCGCGCCCGCGTGCAAGTCGGTCGCATCTCGCGCTTCGGTCTGCTGGAAATGTCCCGTCAGCGCCTGCGTCCTTCCCTGGGCGAAAGCAGTGGCATCGTCTGCCCGCGTTGCAACGGCACCGGCATCATCCGTGATGTTGAATCGCTGTCGCTGGCGATCCTGCGCCTGATCGAAGAAGAAGCACTGAAAGACCGCACCGCCGAAGTTCGCGCCCAGGTGCCGATCCCGGTCGCCGCGTTCCTGCTCAACGAAAAACGCAACTCGATCACCAAGATCGAACTGCGCACCCGTGCCCGCATCGTTATTCTGCCGAACGATCACCTCGAAACGCCGCACTTCGAAGTTCAGCGTCTGCGTGATGACAGCCCTGAAGCCGCGATCAACCAGTCCAGCTACGAAATCGCTGCTGCCGCTGCCGAAGTGGAAGAAGTCCAGCCGGCCGCAGCGACCCGCACCCTGGTTCGCCAGGAAGCCGCGGTCAAGACTGCGCCAGCCCGTGCCAACGCTCCGGTTCCGACCGAAGTCGTTGCCGCTCCGGTTGCCGCTCCGGTTGCCGCTCCCGTCGCCGCTCCAGAGCCAAGCCTGTTCAAGGGCCTGGTGAAGTCGCTGGTCAGCCTGTTCGCCTGCAAGGAAGAGCCTGCTGCCCCGGCCGTGGTCGAGAAACCGGCTGCCACCGAGCGTCCGGCTCGCAGCAATGAAGAACAACGTCGCAACGGTCGCCAGCAGAGCCGCAACCGTAACGGTCGCCGCGATGAAGAACGCAAGCCGCGCGAAGAACGTGCACCGCGTGAAGAGCGCGCACCACGTGAGCCACGCGAAGAGCGTCAACCACGCGAAGCCCGTGAAGAAACACCAGCCGTAGCACGTGAAGAACGCGCACCGCGTGCTCCACGAGAAGAACGTGCACCTCGCGCACCGCGTGAAGACCGCAAGCCACGTGGCGAACGCGAAGAGCGCGTTCGTGAACTGCGTGAGCCTCTGGATGCTGCTCCGGCTGCTGCTCCGGCTGCGGCGGCGACCGCTGAAGAGCGCCCGGCCCGTCCGCCACGCGAAGAACGTGCTCCACGCCCACCGCGTGAAGAGCGTCAACCCCGTGCCGAACAAGCCGCTGCCATCGCCGAAGAAGAGCTGACCACCAACGAAGAGCAACTGCAGGAAGAAGGTCAGGATGGCGCCGAAGGCGATCGTCCGCGCCGCCGTTCCCGTGGCCAGCGTCGTCGCAGCAACCGTCGCGAGCGTCAACGCGATGCCAACGGCAATGTGATCGAAGGTTCGGAAGAATCCGAATCCGGCGAAAGCAATGAAGCACCAAGCACCGCCGACCTCGCCGCCGGCCTGGCTGTTACCGCAGCCGTTGCCAGCACCGTGATCAGCGCCCCGGCCGAAGCACAGGCCAACGAGCAAGCCGAACGCGCCACTGCCGCCACCCTGGAAACCGCTCCAGTCGAAGCGCCAGTCGTTGAAGCGACTACCCCGGTCGAAGCTACCGCATCGCCGGAAGTCGAAGTGGCACAAGCACCACACGTAGAGCCTGTGGTTGAAGCGCCTGTCGTGGTTGCAGAGCCGGTTGTCGAAACCGCCACTGAAACCGTGACCGAAGCCGTTCGTGAAGCTCGCGAAGAGCAAACCGCGTTCAACTGGGTTGCCGAGCCAGCCGTAACCGAAACTCCAGCGCCAGTCGTTGAAGCTCCGGCGATTGAAGCTCCGGTTGCCGATGCAGTGACCTCCGAGCCGCTCGTCGCAGCAGCCGAGCCTGCTCCTGTCGTGGAAACGCCGGTAGTTGCCGAAGTGCCTGCACCAGTGGTTGCTGCCGCTCCGGCCAACGCCCTGACACCAAGTGGCCGCGCACCGAACGACCCACGTGAAGTGCGTCGTCGCAAGCGTGAAGAAGAGCGCCTGCAGAAGGAAGCCGAATTGGCTGCCGCTGCTGCTCAGGCTGAAGCAGTCGTTGCTGAAGTGGCCGAGGCAGCACCTGCCCCGACTGCAGAAGTTGATGCCGAGCCAGCTCAATCCGCAATCCACGAAGCACCACGCTCCGTTCAGGAAGCGATTGAGCAACACGAACAAGCCCTGGAAAAAGAACACGAGCCTAAACCTCTCGTCTGATTCCATCGGCTAATGAAAAGCCCCGCCTGGTAACCCAGGCGGGGCTTTTTCATATCTAGGACAATCACACCGATTCCCTGTGGGCGTGAGCTTCCACAGGGATCAGCGATTATTTGAAGACCAACTTCTGCGGCACATCCACATCCCACAACACCCCGGGATCCCCCACAGCCACCTCAACCACGCGCCCCTTGGCAAATAGAGGCTTGGCGCCACGATCTCCCGATAGCGCCATCAATCCCGCCGCGAAATCACGTCCGAACCCGACCGGATGCCCATACTCTCCGTTTTGCACCGGCACGCTGACGCTGTCGTGACTGATACCCGCCAGGATTTTTTCAATGCTGGACGGGAGGATGAACGGCATGTCACCCAACACCATCAACCAGCCATCGAGTTGGGCACAGGCAGAAACTCCCGCAGCAATGCTGTCACCCATGCCGATGGCCTCGATCAACACAATTTCGCAGCCATAGGCCTGGGCCATGCGAATCACTTGAGGTCGATCAGCGGTGGTCACCAGGACGCGCTTGCCGCCATTGGCCGGAAGATTCACCAGCACATGTTCGATCACCGAACGAACCGCGCCATCGCGGCCGGTGCAATCGGCCAGTAACTTGTCCTTGTCGGCGCCGGCGAGCTGACGAAACCGACTGCCCTGCCCCGCTGCCAGCACAATGACGCCGATGGACTCGCTCATACGCGCTCCCGTACCGGCTTCTTCTGTTTCAGCTCCACGCCATTTTTAATGGCCACGATTTCAGCCATCAGCGACAAGGCGATTTCCGCCGGGTTATGACTGCCGATATGCAAACCGATCGGACCGTGCAGCCGCTCAATGGAATGTTGCGACAAGCCCAACTGCGCCAGATTGTCCCGGCGCTTCTGACTGTTGACCCGTGAGCCCAGCGCGCCGACATAAAACGCCCTGGAGTCGAGGGCCGTGAGCAGGGCCATGTCATCCAGGCGTGGATCGTGAGTCAAGGCCACGATGGCCGTGCGCTCGTCGGTCTGGATACTCAGCACCGCCTCGTCGGGCATGCCGGAGACGAAACGACCATGCTGCTCTTCCCAGCCATAGACGAACTCGGTCCGCGGATCGCAAATCAGCACTTCGAAATCCAGCAGCCGCGCCATTTCGGCAACGTAGCGCGACAATTGCCCCGCGCCGATCAACAACAAGCGCCAGCGGGGGCCATAGATCGCGCGCAAAGTCTGCTCGTCAAACACCAGTACATCCGTTTTACCGGCCGGCTGCAAAACCACTTCACCGGTTGCGATATCAAGGCAACGCGCCACGATTTCGTGGGCTTCGCAACGCGCCAGCAGTTCAGCGACCCACGCCGGATCACCGACACGCTCCTCGGTTAATCGCAACGTGCCGCCGCAGGGCAAGCCAAAACGTGCCGCCTCTTCGCGGGTCACGCCGTAGGTGATCAATTGCACCGGCGGCCCGTCTACCGGAATCCGACCATCGTGCAACCGGGCGATCAGGTCGTCCTCGACACAACCACCCGACACCGAACCGATCACCACGCCGTCTTCACGCAAGGCCAGCATGGCCCCGGGTGCCCGGGGCGCGGTGCCCCAGGTCTGGACCACGCTGTACAACACCACCCGCTGACCGGCGCGCCGCCACTCCAGGACACTGCGCAGGACATTCAGATCAGCGCTGTCCATCAGGCTTCAGCCTTTTGCCAGCCCTGCAACTGATAGCGAACCGGCAGGCTGCGAATGCGCTTGCCGGTGGCAGCGAAGATCGCGTTACACAGCGCCGGCGCAATCGGCGGCACGCCGGGTTCGCCGACGCCGCCCAACGGGACATTGCCCGGCGGCGTGACCAGATGCACCGCGACCTCCTTCGGCGCCAGGGACATGCGCGCCACTTCGTACATATGGAAGTTGTCCTGCTGGACCTTGCCATCCTTGAAGCTGATCTCACCCAGCACCGCATTGCCAAGGCCCATCACGCAGGCGCCTTCAAACTGTGAGCGAATCCGCTCGGGGTTGATCTGCGGCCCGCAATCCACGGCAATGTCAGCCTTGTGCACAATCAACGTGCCATCATCTTTGACCTCGACTTCGATCACCGCCGCCACGTATGTGACGAAGCTGTAATGCACCGCCAGGCCCAGGCCGCGCCCTTTCGGCAGCTCGCGCCCCCAACCGGCGGCTTTGGCGGCAGTTTCCAGCACCGTGCGCAAACGTCCGGTGTCGATCGGGTAACGTTCCGGTGATTCACCGTAGTTCCACTCTTCGCTCAAGGTGCGCGGATCGATCCGACGGTCCGGACCGAGCAATTTGATCTGGTACTTCAGCGGGTCCTGTCCGGCCTTGTGCGCCAGTTCATCGACGAAACTCTGGATCGCAAAGCCGTGGGGAATGTTCGACACCGAGCGATACCAGCCCACCCGGGTGTGTACCGCCGCTTCGGGGTTTTCCAGGCGTACGTTGGGGATCGCGTAAGCCATGTTGGTAAAGCCCATGCCCAACTCGAATGCCGCCTCGTGGTTCATGCCCGGCGCGAATAATGCGGTGATGCTCGGTGCTACCGTGCGATGCAACCAGCCGGATGGCAGGCCATCCTTGTTCAGGCTGGCCTTCAGGTATTCGGCGGACACGGTATGGAAATAGGAGCAGTGGATGTCGTCTTCGCGGGTCCATTGCACGCGCACGGCTTTGCCAGGGAACTCCTTGGCAAGAATCGCCGCCTCGATAATGAAATCGGGCTTCGACTTGCGGCCGAAACCGCCACCCAACAAGGTGACATTGAAGGTGACATTGTCGAACGGCAGGCCGAGACGTTCGCTGATCCGCTCACGGGTGACCTGTGGCGCCTGACTCGGGCCCCAGGCTTCGCACACACCGTCCTTGTAGCGGGCGATGGCGACCATTGGCTCCATCGGTGACTGCGATAGATGCGGCAAGTAGTAGGAGGCTTCCAGCGTGCTGTTGGCGCCGCTCATGGCTTCATCGATGTTGCCCGTGTTGCGCACCACTTTGCCGGGTTTGAGCGAAGCGGCTTCCAGCTCCTTGCGGTAGGCGATCGAGTCGTAACTGGCATTGGCGCCGTCATCCCATTCGATTTTCAGCGCTTCACGTCCCTTGATCGCCGCCCAGGTGTTACTGGCCACCACCGCCACCCCACCCAGCGGTTGGAACTCTGATGGCAGTGGACGGCTTTCGATCTGCACGACCTTGAGCACACCGGGGACTTTCATCGCGGCGCTGGCATCGAACGTTTTGACCTTGCCACCGTACACCGCTGGACGGGCGATGGTGGCGAACAGCATGCCGTCGACATGCACGTCGGCACCAAACACCGCGCGACCGTTGACGATGTCGTCGCCGTCGATGGCCCTGGTGCCTTCCTTGCCGATGTAACGGAACTCCGAAGGTTGCTTGAGTCGCAGACTGTCACGCGCCGGCACGGCCAAGGCGCCGGCAGCGGCGGCCAGGGCGCCATAATCCAGCTCGCGACCGGAAGGTTTGTGGATGACTTTATGCAATTGCGCATGACATTCACCGACCGGCACTTTCCACTGTTCGGCAGCCGCCTGCTCCAGCATGGTCCGCGCGGCGGCACCGCAGCGGCGCATTGGCTCGTACCAGTGGCGCATGCTGCGCGAACCGTCGGTGTCCTGGTTGCCGAAACGCACTTCGTCGCCCGGTGCCTGCTTGACTTTGACCCGCGCCCAATCGGCTTCGAGTTCGTCGGCCACGACCATGGTCAGGCTGGTGCGCACACCCTGGCCCATTTCCGAACGGTTGCAGATAACCGTCACCGTGCCGTCGGTGGCGATGCTGAGATAAACCTTGGGATCGTCGACCCAGCCATGGGGCATGCCATCGGCGCCGAACTTCTTCTGCGCCTCCTCGGCGAACGCGTCTTGCCAGCCCCAACTGGCGGCCACCACCAGCGCACCCGCAGCGCCGACGCCTTTGAGGAAACCACGCCGACTGAGGTTGCTCAGGGCGAAATCATTCGGTAACTGGCTCATGCCTTGGCCCCCTTCAAGTGAGTGGATGCCTGGCGGATGGCGGTCTTGATGCGGTTGTAGGTGCCGCAGCGGCAAATGTTGCCGACCATTGCCTCTTCGATCTGTTCGTCGCTGGGGTTCGGATTGGTTTTAAGCAATGCGGTAGCCGACATGATTTGCCCGCCCTGACAGTAACCGCACTGGGCTACGGCCGTATCGAGCCAGGCTTGCTGCACGACTTGGCCGACCGGGTCGGCATGCAGATTGTCGATCGTGGTGACATTCTGCCCCACGACCGAGCCGATTGGCGTGATGCAGCTGCGTGCAGGGGCGCCTTCGATGTGAATGGTGCAGGCACCGCACAAGCCCATGCCGCAGCCGAATTTGGTGCCGTTGTAGCCGGCCACGTCGCGGATCGCCCAGAGCAGCGGCATGTCCTCGGTGACGTCGAGTTGATGGTCTTGACCATTGAGTTTCAGGGTAATCATGGGCACGCCCGCATAGTATTGGGTTATGGGGTCGAGCAATCTGCCGCTTTCACCAAGCGGTTCGGTCATCGCAGATCGACTCAGGCTAATGGGCTCTCTTGTGCGAACGAACACGTCTGCACCGGGCCTTTGGATGGAGCAAATACTGGTATCGTTAGGTGGCTAAGTTAACCCAGCATTAACAAAAAAGCCCTGCACAATGGAAGTTGTGCAGGGCTTTGAGATCAGTCTAGAAAGCTTAGCCTCAATACTGATTGGGCTCCATTTCCAGATTGACATGAAAACGCTCTGAAATGTCTTTCTGGATACGCTGTGCCAGGTCGAGCAATTGCAGCCCGGTGGCACTGCCATAATTGACCAACACCAATGCCTGTAATTTATGCACGCCGGCATCGTTCTCGCGAAACCCTTTCCACCCTGCCCGTTCGATCAGCCAGCCTGCGGCCAGCTTCATCTGACCGTCCGGTTGCGCGTAGGCCACCAAATCCGGGTATTCGCCCTTGAGCTGCGTGACCAGCGCGGCCGGCACCAGCGGATTCTTGAAGAAACTGCCAGCGTTTCCGAGCACCGCCGGGTCCGGAAGCTTCTCGTTGCGGATACTGCAAATGGCCTGGCTGACGTCAGTGGCGGTCGGCTGATCGATGCCCTGCTCGGTCAGGCGCTGACGCACCGGGCCGTAATCCAGGTGCAGATGCGCGGTGCGGTCGAGCGTGAAACGTACCCGAAGGATCAACCAGCGCCCCGGTTGCTGCTTGAAGACGCTGTCGCGGTAAGCGAAGTCGCACTCTTCCAGGCTGAAGTCGCGCAGCTCTCCGCTGTGGCGATCGAGCGCCGTCAGGCCGGCAAACACGTCCTTGATCTCGACGCCATAAGCACCGATGTTCTGCATCGGTGCCGCGCCGACGGTGCCGGGAATCAGGCTCAGGTTTTCCAGACCGGACAACCCCTGCGCCAGCGTGTGCTGCACGAACGGATGCCAGGGCTCGCCAGCCTCGGCTTCAAGCACGACTTTGCTGCCATCGTCGCTTAGCACACGAACCCCGCGAGTGGCCATGCGCAGCACCAGCGACGACACGTCTGCCGTCAACAACAAGTTGCTGCCACCACCGATGACCAGCAGGGGCACATCATGGTCCCGGGCATAAGCCAGAGCGTCACGCACGTCGGCGTCGCTATGGGCCTCGGCAAACAGACGGGCCTGAACATCCACGCCAAAGCTGTTGTACGGTTTGAGCGAAACCTGTTGCCGCACCTGCAGACTCATAACCGTCCCTTCAATTCGATCACCAGCAGATCACTGGCGCGCTCGATCAAATCCAGTACTCGCTCGAAGCCCTGGTCACTGTCGTGATAGGGATCCGGCACCTCATCGATGCCCGACTGATAGCGACGCAGAAACAGATCCAGCTCTGCTTTACCCTTGACCGGTTGCATGGACTCGAGATCGCGCAGATTGCTTTTATCCATCGCCAGGATCAGGTCGTAGGTGGCGAAATCGGCACGGGTCACTTGTTGGGCGCGCTGGGCGGACAAATCATAACCTCGCAGCTTGGCAGCCGCCTGGCTACGCTTGTCCGGTGCCTGGCCGACGTGCCATTCACCGGTGCCGGCGGAGGCGACTTCTATCTGGTCGGCCAGCCCCGCCTCACGCAATTTATGCCGCAGCACGCCTTCGGCCGTGGGTGAACGACAGATGTTGCCCAGGCATACAAACAAAACACGCATCAGGCCTCCAGCAGGCGACGAACGCGCTCAAGGTCTTCAATGGTATCGACGCCGGCCGGCGGTGCGATCAGCGCATCGGCAACGTGAATCCGCACGCCGTGCCACAGCGCACGCAGTTGTTCCAGGCTCTCGGTATTTTCCAGCCAGCATGGCCCCCAGCTGACAAAGTCATGCAGGAAACCGGCGCGGTACGCATAAATACCGATGTGGCGGCGGTAAGGCACGCCTTGCGGCAATTGCTCGCGGCTCTTGGCGAAAGCATCCCGTGCCCACGGTAGCGTGGCGCGACTGAAGGTCAGGGCCAGGCCATTGAGATCACTGACAACCTTGACCACGTTGGGATTGAACAGGGTTTCAACATCGTCGATCGGCTCGGCCAGGGTGGCCATGCGCGCTTCGGTGTGGATAGCCAGGTTGGCGGCGACCTGATCGATCACGCTCGGCGGGATCAACGGCTCATCGCCCTGGACGTTGACAACGATGGCATCGGGCGCCAGGCCCAGTTTCGCCGCGACTTCTGCCAGGCGATCGGTACCGGAGTTGTGGTCTTCGCGAGTCAGCACCACCTCAGCGCCAAAACCCTGGCAAGCCTCGACAATACGGGCGTCATCAGTGGCAACCACCACACGCTGGGCGCTGCTTTTGCTGGCCTGCTCCCAAACGTGTTGAATCATCGGCTTGCCGGCGATCAACAGCAGTGGCTTGCCCGGCAGGCGCGTAGAGGCGTATCGCGAAGGAATGACAACGGTAAAGGCTGCGGTCATTTGTCCAGACGCTCATCGGTCGTGAGGGTGCGAGCTTCGGTTTCGAGCATCACCGGAATACCGTCCCGGATCGGATAAGCCAGGCCGGCGCCCTTGCTGATCAGCTCGGTCTTGTCGGCGCTGAGCTTGAGCGGGCCTTTGCAGACCGGGCAGGCGAGGATGTCGAGCAATTTGGTGTCCATGAGCATTCCCTGGATAAAACGGTTTAAGGCAAAAGTCGAGCCGGCAACAGGCGCATCAACTGCGTATCGAACCAGGCCACGAAGGCCGGCGACGGCACAGCATCGACCGCCAGGTACCACCAATCGGCAGCGGCGAAGGCACGGCACTTCACCGCGTCCTTTTCGGTCATCACCAATGGCAATGACGGAGTGAAATTCAAGGCCTGCACGCTATATTCGGCATGGTCGGCGAAGGCATGTGGCACGAGTTGCCAGTGTAGCGTTTCGAGGGTCTTGAAGAAACGCTGCGGATTGCCGATCCCGGCCACCGCGTGCAGCGCCTGGCCTTTTGGAAAGTGATCGAGGGGACGACGCTCACCGCTTTGCAGATTGACCAGCGCGGTGGGTTGCAACTGGAAAGCGAACCCCCCGTCTGGATCAGCCATGGCGCCGTTATAGAGCACCGCATCGACGCTTTGCAGGCGTTCGACCGGTTCACGCAGCGGCCCGGCCGGCAGGCAACGCTGGTTGCCCAGGCCACGGGCAGCGTCGATAAGCACCAGCTCCAGATCCCGCGCCAGCCGGTAATGCTGCATGCCGTCATCGGACAAAATCAGATCCAGCGGCTCGCTCGCCAGCAAGGATTTGACGGCATTGCTGCGATTGGGGTCGATCATCAACGGCACACCGGTGCGCTGGACGATCAACAATGGCTCGTCACCTGCAATGTCTGCGGCTTGATCCGCCTCGACCCGCCATGGCCATTGCGCCGGCCTGGCGCCGTAACCACGACTGACCACACCCACCCGCAAACCACTGCGCTGGCAATGCTGGATCATCCACAGAATCAGCGGTGTCTTGCCGGTGCCGCCGACGGTGATGTTGCCGACCACGATCAACGGCACGGGTGGCTGATAGATTTCACCCTCGCCCGCCAGAAAGCGCTTGCGCTTGTTGTTGACCACGCGTCGATACAACCACTCCAGCGGCTGCAGAAGTTTCAGGGCCGGATGACCCCGATACCAGGCGGCAAGCAGGCGATCGGACATGGCCATCAGGGTGCGGGCGGCGCCGCCTCGATGGTGGTCATGCGCAAGTGACTGAAGCCAAGCTTGCCGGCGGCGTCCATGGCGGTGATCACCGCCTGATGCTGGGTTTTGCCGTCGGCGCTGATGGACAGCGGCCGGCTGGTATCGCCGCCTGACTCTTTCTGCAACGCTTCCATCAGGGTCGCCAGGTCGCTTTTCGGCAAGACCTGGTTATTCACCGAAAACACGCCTTCGGCACTGATGGCGATGTCCAGCTGCCGGGTCTGGTCTTCAGCCGGCGAGCCGCTGACCGCTTCCGGCAGGTCGACGCGCAATTGGGTTTCACGGGTAAAGGTCGTGGTCACCACGAAAAACAGCAGCAGGACAAACACCACGTCGATCAACGACACGAGGTTGATGTCCACCGTTTCCCGTGGTTTGCGGCGGAATTTCACGCTTTGCTCCCGGCCAGATCCACATCACGGTCGCCCTGCACCACCTCGACCAGTTTGATGGCTTCCTGCTCCATGCCCACGACGAGCTCATCGATACGCCGTTGCAGGAAACGATGGAAGAACACCGATGGGATACCTACGATCAGCCCCGACGCCGTAGTGATCAATGCCTTGGAAATACCGCCGGCCAACACACCCGGATTGGTCGCCATGCCCGTGCCCATGAACGAACTGAAGATATCGATCATGCCCAGCACAGTGCCCAGCAGGCCCAGCAGCGGCGCCATGGCGGCAATGGTACCGAGGGCGTTGATGTAGCGTTCCAGCTCGTGGACAACCCGGGCGGCGGCTTCTTCAATGCACTCTTTCATGATCTCGCGGCCATGCTTGGAGTTCGCCAGACCTGCCGCCAGGATCTCGCCCAACGGCGAATTGGCGCGCAGTTCCTTGAGTTTTTCCTTATTGAGCTGCTTGTCCTTGATCCAGACCCAGACCTGCCCGAGCAAGTGCTCCGGGGTGACTCGACTGGCACGCAGGGTCCAAAGGCGCTCAGCGACAATCGCCATTGCCGCGATGGAACTCAGGATGATCGGTATCATCATCCAACCGCCGGATTTAACCAATTCCCACACAGTGACAGTCCCCTCGAAAAAGTGCGCCACTCTAACATAGGGGGTCGGCGCACCGAAGACCGTGATGTCGCATTCGGTCGGGCGTTCATGACACCCGGTTATTTGGCCAGGGGTGGTGGATCGCGCCAGAAGCGCCGTTCCAGACGCATTGAGCGCGGCGCCTCGAAACGCCCGAGCTGGAGATGAACGGCACCTTGATCCGCACTGTCGTAGATCGCCATGCCGTACTTTTGATAGCGTGCCAGGACGGTCGGGTGTGGATGGCCGAACGAATTGCCCTGGCCACGTGAGATCAGCACCGCTTTGGGCCGCAACCGGTCGAGCAGCGCCATGGAGGACGAACTGCGGCTGCCATGGTGCGGCGATTGCAGCCAGTCGGTGGGTATGGCCAACGGACTCTCGAGCAACGCTCGCTCGGCGGCCATGTCGATGTCGCCGGTCAGCAGCATTCGCTCACCGCTGGCTTCAATCTGCAGCACGCAGGATTTGGGATTACTTTCACGGGCGTGCGCCCATTGCCACAGTTCAAAGTTCACGCCGTCCCAGGTCCATCGCCGACCGCTCTCGCAGCCCGCCGCTTGCCATTCATTCGGCAATTCTGCGGGTTCACCACCGAGTACGTGCTTCACCGGTAGCCCCTGGGCGACCGCCCGCGCACCGCCGGCATGATCGGCATGGGCGTGACTTATCAGCATCAGGTCAATACCGTCCACGCCCAGCTTGCGTAACGTTGGCAAGACCACGCGCTCGCCAAGATCGTTATCACCGAATCGGGGACCCGCGTCATACAGCAGCGTGTGGTGGCGAGTGCGCACCAGGATCGCCAGACCTTGGCCGACGTCCAGTTGCCAGATGTCGGCAACGCCTTCCGGTATTTCTGAACGCGGCGGAAAAATCAGCAACAGCAGCAGCGGCCAGCCCAGCGGGCGTAACGGTACGCCTCGCGGCAGCAACAAGAGAAAGGCTCCCAAGGCACCCAGCCCCCAGACCCACAGCGGGATCGCCGTGGGCACCCATGCCGGAACCTGACCAGCCATCCACGCCAGGCCCGTGAACAACCCATCGATCAAGCCGCCGGCGAGCCATAACAGGCCCTCACCCACATACGGCACCGGCAATAACAGCGTCCCGAGCAAAGCAGGTGGCAACACCAGCAGGCTGATCCACGGCACGGCCAGCAAGTTGACCAGCGGTCCACTGAGACTGATCGGCAACCCCAGCACCAGTAAAAGCGGGCCCAGGCCGATGGCGATCAACCATTGCGCGCGCGTCCAGGTTTGCCACCATCGCCACGGCCCCAAACGACCGCTGAAAGTGAAAATCAACACCGCGACCGCCGCAAAGGACAACCAGAATCCCGGTTGCAAACTTGCCAGCGGATCCAGCAATAACACGCCATTGAGCGCAAGCAACAGCGGCCACCAGGCACCGAGATGACGAAAACGCAGGCGCCATAACAACACCAGACCGATCATCAAACAGGCACGCCGCACCGGCACCTCGAACCCGGCCAACAACCCGTATCCGAGGGCTGCAGCGAATGCCAGACCACAGGCCCAGGGCAACCACGGCAGGCGGTTCGGCCACAGGCCATAGCGGGCGAGTCCGGCAATCAACAGATACACCACCCCCGCCAGCAAACCTATGTGCTGCCCGGAAATCACCAATAGATGCACGGTGCCGGTGTCTTGCAACACCTGCCAGTCCTGACGGCTGAGTCCGCTACCATCCCCCAGCACCAACGCCGTCAGAACGCCCGTCCGGCCCTGGGCATCCACGGCCTGCAACCGCTGCCGGATGCCGTCGCGCCAAGCCCAACGTGCCTCGCTCAATAGCTCGCCGTCCTTGACCGTCCCGGTCGCACCAATTCGTTGCGCCAACAGCCAGGCGTCGTAATCAAAGGCATGTGGATTCAGCAGCCCGGCGGGACGTTTCAACTTGACCGCCACTCGCCAGCGCTCGCCGCTCTTCACTGGCGGTCCGCCATACCAGGCCAGGCGCATGAGTGGCGGCACGGTGCCGTGGCGCGACCGCGCGTCGGCCAATTCGAAACGCACCACTGCCTCGGTATGCTGCGGCAACCCCACCACCCGCCCTTCGACCCAGCGCGTTTCGCCATCGAGGCGTGAGGGCAATCGATCATCCAGCGCCCATTGGGCCTGCAGGCAGGCCCAACTCAAACCGAACAGGAAAAACGCCACTGGATAAGTCCTGAACGGCAGCAGCATCAAACCGATAACCGGCAACAACGTGCATAACCAGACCGGCGGCAATGCCGGTAAAAAACGCAACGCCAGCAGACCCAGCGCCAACGCAACCATCCCTGTGCGCATAAGCTCGTCCTAGAGAGTCCAGCCCCTAGGCATAGTCGGCCCATCGCACCGCCGTCGTTATTAATTGTCACAAACTCTGAATGGGCGCCTCATAGAATCCAGACATACTTGCCGCCTTAACCGACCGAGAAGCCTTATGCCCCGGCGCTTATTCAAACGCTACATGCCAGACCCGACCAGCATCAGGGAACACAAATCCTTACGCTTTCTCGGCACCCTGCTGCATGACCCGAACCTCTGGCACCTCAATCGCCACTCCGTGGCCCGGGCCATGGCCGTTGGCCTGTTCGCGGCATTCCTGCCGATCCCGTTGCAGATGCTGGTGGCCGCCATACTCGCCATCATGGTGCGCGGCAATATGCCGATTGCCGTCAGCCTGGTCTGGCTGACCAACCCGATCACCATGCCTGCCGTGTTCTACTGCACTTACCAGGCTGGCGCCTGGTTGATGGACGTTCCTGCCCGCCAGCTGCCGGATGCGTTGACCTGGGAATGGATCAGCGGCGAGTTATCGACCTTGTGGCAGCCGTTTTTGCTGGGTTCGGTGGTGACGGGACTGACCCTCGGGGCGCTCGCCTATTGCCTGGTGATGATGTATTGGCGCTGGTGGGTGGCGCGGCAATGGAAACGGCGCAAGAAAAGTCGAATGTGAGAAAGCAAAACGGCCTCCCGAGTGGAGGCCGTTTTTTATGGCATCTGGATCGACAGCTTATTGGCTTGGCGCCACTCAGGTACGCATCCCGCGGCCGCTGACCAGCAATCGCGCGCAACCGATATACAGCACGACGGTCGCCACCAGCATGAAGGTAATCGCAATGCTGATGCGGATATCCGACACGCCGAGGATGCCGTAGCGGAACGCATTGACCATGTGCAGCACCGGGTTGGCCAGGGACACGGTCTGCCAGAACGGCGGCAGCAACGAGATCGAGTAGAACACCCCGCCCAGGTAGGTCAGTGGTGTCAGCACGAAGGTCGGAATGATCGAAATGTCATCGAAGTTGCGCGCAAACACGGCGTTGATGAAGCCCAGCAGCGAAAAGATCGTCGCCGTCAGCACCACCACCAGAATGGTCACCCCCAGGTGATGTACCTGCAAATCAGTGAAGAACAGCGACAGCAGCGTCACGATGACGCCAACCATCAGCCCGCGCAGTACACCGCCCAGGGTAAAGCCAATCAGAATGGTGTGGGGCGAGACCGGCGACACCATCAGTTCTTCAATGGAACGCTGGAACTTGCTGCCAAAAAAACTCGACACCACGTTGCCATAAGAGTTGGTGATCACCGACATCATGATCAGCCCCGGCACGATGTACTCCATGTAGGTGAAACCACCCATGTCGCCGATCTGCCGGCCGATCAGGTTACCGAAGATCACGAAGTACAGAACCATGGTGATCGCCGGCGGCAGCAGGGTCTGCGGCCAGATCCGGGTAAAACGCCGGACCTCACGGTAGACGATGGTGTTCAGGGCAACGAGGTTGGGCTGCAGCTCGGAACTCATACCGCCACCTTCGACAGATTTTTCTCCACCAGGGACACGAACAACTCCTCGAGGCGATTGGTTTTGTTACGCAGGCTCAGCACTTCGATGTTTTGCTGTGCGAGTTGAGTGAACAACGCAGTGATGCCCATGCTCTTGTCGACCTGGACCTCCAGGGTGTGGTCGTCGAGCAACCGTGACGGATAGCCGATCAGCTGCGGTGGCACGCTCAGACTGTTCTTCAAATCCAGCAGAAAGGTTTCGACGTGCAATTGGCCGAGCAACTGCTTCATGCTGGTGTTTTCGACGATGGTGCCGTGGTCGATGATGCCGATGTTGCGGCACAACTGCTCAGCCTCTTCCAGATAATGCGTGGTGAGGATGATGGTGATGCCTTTTTTGTTCAGCTCGGTGAGAAAGGTCCACATCGAGCGACGCAGTTCGATGTCCACGCCGGCGGTCGGTTCGTCGAGGATCAACAGGCGTGGCTCGTGGACCAGCGCCCGGGCAATCATCAGTCGGCGCTTCATGCCGCCGGACAGTGAACGCGACGGCACATCGCGCTTGTCCCACAGACCGAGCTGGGTCAGATACTGCTCGGCGCGTTCCTTGGCAATTTTCGCCGGAATGCCGTAGTAACCGGCCTGGGTCACGACGATGTCGAAGGTCTTTTCAAACTGGTTGAAGTTGAACTCCTGGGGCACGACGCCAATGGAGCGCTTGAGCCCCGCCGGGTCCTTGTCCAGGTCGTGACCGAAAATATTCACCGTGCCGCTGGTCTTGTTCACCAGGGTCGAGAGAATGCCGATGGTCGTGGATTTGCCGGCGCCATTGGGGCCGAGCAAGGCGAAAAAGTCACCTTCGGCGACATCCAGATCGATACCACTCAAGGCCTGGAAACCGTTGCCGTAGGTTTTGGTTAGCTGCCGGATGGACAGAGCGGAACTCATATCGGATTTACGCACCAAGAAGGGAAGAGAGGAATAAATAGGGGCGGGCGGCGGACAACTCAACCACGACGCACCGGCACAATGGTGCTTGTCGCCGCCACACAAGTACAGTCAAGTGTGTCGATAGTGAGTATTAAGTCAACGCGGTCATCACCGCCCGTTGATAAGCCGGACGCTGTTTCAGCCGTGCGTACCAAGCCTCCAGATGCGGCATGGGCGCACGCTCGATCGGCATTTCGAACCAGGCATAAATGAAACTGCCCAAGGGAATGTCGCCCATGCCGATCTCATCGCCGGACAGGTAAGGCCGGGGTGCCAGTGCCTGATCGGCCATCGTCAGCAGTGCTTCGCACTCCTTGATTGCCGCCTTGATGGCGGACCAGTCCTGCTGGTCTGCCGGGGTGCGCAAGACGCCCCAGAACACCGTGCGGAACGGACCGGCAAAACTGGAAGTGGTCCAGTCCATCCACTTGTCGGCCGTTGCGCGGGCTTGCAGGTCGGCCGGATACCAGGCGTTGCCCGCGGCGTGACGGGCCATCAGGTAACGGACGATGGCATTGGATTCCCACAACACGAAGCCATCATCTTCAATCACCGGGACCCGCCCATTGGGGTTCATCGCGCGGTACTCCGGGGTGTCGACGACACCAAAGGCACCGCCGGCATCGATGGCTTCATAGGCCAGGCCCAGCTCTTCGGCGGCCCACAACGGCTTTCTGACATTCGATGAATTTTTCCGACCCCAGATCTTCAGCATGACCGCCTCTCAATGGATGAATGCGCAGGCAGCATACGCCGGTTCAGGCACGACTCAAATCGCTCTGCATGTCCCCCAGCAGCGCTGGCAGCTGCTCGCCGAACAAGTGCGGATAACACTGTTCAAGGTGCGCGAAGAAAAACGTTTCGGGCACGTCGGCGAACTGGCCGTGATCAATCAGATACTCCATCAATTTCTCGCCATCGCGATTGAATGGATGGAAAACACTGTCGTTGATTCCGTCGAATTCCAGCGGCGCGACATTGAACAGCTCACACAGCCCCTGATTGAAGGCCGGGGTGGCTTTGACCCATCGACCGTTAAGGTAAAGCTCGGTGTAGCCATGCATGGCAAACACGTCGCTCTTGAGCAATTCGAGCAGACGCGGCGTCGATAAATGATTGCGTACGTCCGCCAGACCGATGCGCGCAGGAATCGCGCAGTGCCGCGCACACCCGGCCAACAGCGTGGCTTTGGGCACGCAATAACTCTCACCGGTGGCCAGTGCATGACTACCGCGCAAGGTCTGTGGATCACGGCTGAACGTGTAAGGGTTGTAGCGAACGGCTTCACGGACGGCGTAATAGAGGTTGATCGCCTGCTCGAGTGGGTCGCGACTGTTGCCACGATGTTTTTCGGCGAACTCCACCACCGAGGGATGGTCACTATCGATGAAGCGGCCGGGACTCAGATACTCGTACATGAGGGCAATCTCCAGGGGAAGCCCCGAGTCTAGCGAGCGATCAAGCACAAAGATAACGACGTTTCGGCCAAACATGGACGCTATGTCGCACGTTCAATGAACGATTTTTCACGACCTGTCGTTCATCAGGCCTACAAAATCATCCATGGTTTCCCCACGTTTTCAATCACAACGCTGTGCCCCCCCTGTTTTGCGGATGCCGTCTAAGCTCTGAGGGTTGGCTCGCCCTGGTTTCACGGAGGATTAAATATGCTGCTGTTGTGGATACTGGTTCTGATTGTCGGAATAGCTTATCTGGCCCACCGTCGCATTTCGCCGCTGCCTGCACTGGGCATCGTGGCCGTCTACCTGGTGGCAATGGGCGCTTTGAGCCGTGCACCAGGCTGGCTGCTGCTGATTTTCTGGGTGTTGCTCGCGGTCGTGGCGGTCCCCTTGTTGCTGCCCGAGCTGCGTCGCAAATCCTTCAGTGCGCCGCTGTTCAAATGGTTCCAGAAAACCCTGCCGCCCATGTCTCAAACCGAGCGTGAAGCCATCGAGGCCGGTACGGTGTGGTGGGACGGCGAATTGTTCAGCGGCCGCCCGGACTGGAACAAACTGCTGGCCTATCCCAAAGCGCAGTTGAGCGAAGAAGAACAAGCCTTTATTGACGGCCCGACCAATGAACTCTGTGCCATGGTCAGTGATTGGGAGCTCGGTCAGACCCTGGATCTGCCGGCCGAAGCCTGGGCCTTCATCAAGGAAAACGGCTTCTTCGCCCTGATCATTCCCAAGGAATTTGGCGGCAAGGGATTCTCGGCCCATGCCCACTCCCAAGTGGCGATGAAACTGGCCTCCCACAGCGGCGACCTCGCTTCCACCGTGATGGTCCCCAACTCCCTCGGCCCGGCCGAACTGTTGCTGCATTACGGCACCGACGAACAACGCAATCATTACTTGCCACGCCTGGCGCGCGGCGAAGAAATCCCCTGTTTTGCCCTGACCGGTCCCCTGGCCGGCTCCGACGCGGGCGGCATGCCCGATACCGGGGTGATCTGCAAAGGCGAATGGGAAGGCAAGGAAACCCTCGGCCTGCGCCTGAATTGGGAAAAGCGCTATATCACACTGGGCCCAGTGGCCACCCTGCTCGGCCTGGCGTTCAAGGCCTACGACCCGGACCATTTACTGGGTGACAAGGAAGACCTGGGCATCAGCCTGGCGCTGATACCGACGGATACCGCCGGTGTGGAAATCGGCCGCCGTCACCTGCCGCTTGGCGCCGCGTTCATGAATGGCCCGAACTCCGGCAAGGATGTATTCGTGCCGCTGGAATACCTCATCGGTGGCCAGGAAATGCTCGGCAAGGGCTGGATGATGCTGATGAATTGCCTGTCGGTCGGGCGCTCGATCTCCCTGCCAGCGGTCGGTACCGGTATGGCCAAGTTCACCAGCCTTGTGACCGGCCAATACGCGCGGATTCGCGAGCAGTTCAACGTTCCGATTGCCGCCTTCGAAGGCATTCAGGAAGCCATGGGACGCATCGCTGGCAATGCCTGGATGATGGACGCGGCACGAATGCTGACGACCAATGCGGTGGATCTGGGCGAGAAGCCGTCGGTGCTGTCGGCCATTCTCAAATATCACCTCACCGAACGTGGTCGCGAGTGCATCACCCATGCCATGGATGTGCATGGCGGCAAGGCAATCATCATGGGGCCAAGGAATTATCTCGGTCGAATCTGGAATGGCGCGCCGATCTGCATCACCGTGGAAGGGGCGAACATTCTCTCGCGCAACCTGATGATCTTCGGCCAGGGCGCGATTCGCTGCCATCCGTTCGTCCTCAAGGAAATGGCGCTCGCCAGCCGCGAAGACAAGGATCAGGCACTGATCGAATTCGACGGCCTGCTGCTCAAGCACATCGGTTTTGCCGTGAGCAACGCAGCCAGCACCCTGGTGTTGAACCTCGGTTTCGGGCATCTGGAACACATGCCCGGCGACAAGCTCAGCCAGGGTTATTTCCGCGCGCTCAACCGACAGGCCGCTGCGTTCGCGCTGCTGGCCGACCTCAGCATGATGTTGCTGGGCGGTGAACTGAAACGACGCGAACGCCTCTCGGCACGACTGGGTGACGTGCTCAGCAACCTGTACCTGGCCAGTGCCGCGCTCAAGCGTTACAGCGACCTCGATTCACCGGAACACATGAAGCCGCTGTTGACCTGGGCCATGGAGGAAAGCCTGGGGCAGGCCGAACGGGCCATGGATCAATTGCTGAATAACTTCCCGAACAAGGTGCTGGGCTGCCTGCTGCGGGTAATCGTGTTCCCGTTCGGCCGCCGCCACAAAGGGCCATCGGACAAACTCGGTGCCGAAGTGGCAGCGGTGATCGGCCGTGCCAAAGGCGATCCGACCCTGGAAGAGTTGCTCCTGGGTTGCTACCGCCCGCAATCGGCCGACGACCCGGTCGGCGTATTGCAGCACGCCAGCGATCTGTTGAGCGCGGCGCAACCTCTTCAAAAGAAACTGCACACGGCGCTCAAGAGCGGCCAGGTCAAACCGGTCGCCGGGGAACACATCATCGATACGGCACTCGAGGCTGGCGTGTTGCAACCCATGGAGGCTCACACCCTGCGTGAAGCCGAAGCGGCGCGACGCAAGGTGATTGATGTCGATGATTTCGACAAGGACGAGCTGGCGCTGGCCGCAGGGAAGGTCCGCTGATCCAGCAACCCCTCTCTACCAAGTGAAAAAAGGGCGCAGGGGCTTTATACTCCCGCGCCCGTTTTGCTCTTGAGGACTTATCTCGTGTCCAACATCGTTGCCGATCATCTCGTTTTGCTCGACCACTTGCGCAGCATCCTGGTCGCCGTAGGTGAGGCCGACCAGGTTCCCGAAGAAAGCCATGCCTTGTTCCTGGAGCGCTTCGACGAATTGCGTGCGTTGCTGCCGGTCGACCCGATCGAAAGCCAATACCTGGGCCAGGACATTCTGTGTCAGGTAATCACCCGCTACCCGCAAATCGCCCACCTGGTCCCGCGCGACTTGCTGTGGTACTTCGCCGGCGATTGCCTGCATTACATGCCCGACGATGAAATCGACCTGTACCAGGCCCTGGAAGAACGTCGTTTCGAAGCCGAGCAGAACAACGAACCTTTCGACTGGAACCAGGAAAAACAGCTGCTGGCATTGTCGAATGAAGACAGCAAGCACTGATCCGCGATCAGCCATACAAAGGCCCGCCTGTTCAACCATGCGGGCCTTTTTAATGCGTTAAAACAAGCCCTCACTCTCAGGCAATTCATACTCCGAAACCGCCGTAGTCAGCTTGCCCGGCTTACCGGGTTTGCCCAACGTCGGCTCTTTCTCCATGCACTCCACCAGGTAATCGATCAACACCCGTAGCTTGGGAGGCAGGTAGCGAGTGGGCGAATGCAGCAACCAGGCGCCGCCGTGGTAGGACGCCAGGAAGGTCCAGTCCGGCAGCACCTGCACCATCAACCCCTTCTCCAAGGCACGGCGCGCCGTAAAGTACGGCAGGCTGCCAATACCGATGTGCTGTAAAACGGCGCCAAAACGGACACCCGTGTGGTTGGCGGCGTATCGCCCGCGCACACCCACGGTGACTGATTTGCTGCCTTTCTTGAACTTCCAGCGCGCATCGCTCGGGGTTTCACCCAGGTAGATGCAACTGTGGTTGAGCAAATCATGGGGATGAGTCGGCGTTCCGTGTTCAGCCAGATACTGCGGCGTCGCACAAAGCAAATGGTCAATCGTCAGTAACTGCCGCCCCACCAGGCCCGCAGGGGGCCGATCGGTGATGCGAATCGCCAGGTCGACGTGATCGTCGATCAAATCCACCTGACGATCCTCAAGCAACAACTCAACATCCACTTTGGGATAGCGGCGCAGAAACTCCGGTATATGCGGGTGAATCACGATACGGCCCACCGCTTTCGGCACACTGAGACGCACCACGCCCTCAGGCTCATCCGTAAACTGACCACTGATCTCCATCACTGAACGAGCGGCATTGACCATCTCCCGGCAACGCTTGAACACCTCTTCGCCACCGTCACTCAAACGCAATTTGCGCGTGGTGCGTTGTAGCAAGCGAGTGGCCAGCGCCTTCTCCAGGCGCGAAATGCTACGGCTCACCGCCGAAGGTGAAGTGCCCAATTGCCGGGCTGCCTCGGAGAAGCTGCCGGTCTCGACGACCTTGACGAAAATCGCCATTTCACCGAGCAACGGTAGCGGAAGATTTATGCTCAAAACGCAACAGTCCTTTGATATTTGAACGGATTATCACGTAATTCGAGGCTTCATATAATAAAAAGTGGAAACATTTATACGAGCATTGAATATGACGCTTCGCCTTTTTTTCCATAGGGATGACCTCAAGGCCAATGTGGAAGTCCTGGAATGCACGCCCCACGAGAACGAATTCGCCGTGGTGCTGCGCGCCACGCTGTTTCACCCTCAGGGTGGCGGGCAGCCCTGCGACACCGGATGGATAGGCGAAAGCCAGGTACTGCGCGTGGTTCAGGATCCCGACCGGATCATTCACTTTGTCGACCAACCGATTACACCTGGCATGACTCCGATCCAGGTGGACGAGCAACGTCGTCAGTTCAATACGCGTATGCATACCGCCGGCCACCTGATCGGCCACTTTGTTCAAGCCATGGGCTGGATGCCGACCAAGGCCCATCATTGGCCAGGCGAAGGACGTGTGCAGTTCAAACCCGCAGAGTCGGCAAAAGACGTTGATGCCCCCATGGTTCAGCACGGCATCGAACAATGGATCGCCCGCGATCTGCCGCGCCTGACATCGCTACGCGAAGGCGCCCGGGAGATCGGTTTCGGTGAACTGCCCGCCTATGGCTGCGGCGGCACCCACGTACGCAGCCTGAAGGATCTGGGCACAGTCACAATCGCATCCCTTTCACAGAAGAAAGGGATTCTGTCGGTTCACTACCACGTGGACTGACGCCGGGGCGCCTGTATTCGCAGGCCTCGTTGATTCTCTGATAGATGGACCTAAGACATGATGCTTGACGTCGAGCGTCTCGATGAGGCGTGCATAAAAAAACTGGCCAACGAAGAAGTCCTCGCCATCCGCGTCAAAGGCTGGATACCCCGGCCGCTGGCCATCCAGATCGGTGAAAAGATTCTCGCACCAGGCTTTGAAGGCTATATCAACGCACCGAGCATCGGACGCATCGGCATGGCGTTCTATGAAGCGGAAAACCGGCCGCGGTTGATCGAGGATTACTTTGAGCGGGCAACCCGCAACATCGCAGAGTTACGCAACCGTTGCGCGCCCTATGCCTGCCCGGTCGACACGCTGCGTTGCATGCTCGATGAATCATGGCCGGCCGGCGCACACCTGGAGAGCCTCTACGGCCGCAAGATGTACGTTGGCCTGTCGCGGGTGGTGAAACCAGACGTGTGCTTTCTGGCCCACCACGACATTTTCGCCAAGGACGCCCCCGACAGCTTTCAGGCCAGAAGCCTGGCAGCGCAGTTCGCCTGCAACATTTACCTGAGCATGCCCACTGCCGGTGGCGCGCTGCAGATATGGAACCACGATGTTTCCCCGGAACGGTTCGACGAAATGCGCGGCGACAGCTATGGCATCGACCCAGCTCTTCTAGGCACGCCAACCCTGGAAATTCGCCCCGAGCCCGGGGATTTCATCATGTTCAACTCTCGACGCATGCATTCAGTAACACCGGGCGTGGCGGATCCGCGTTTGAGCCTTTCATTCTTTGTCGGCTACCGCGGCAATGCTTCCCCCCTGACCTTTTGGAGTTGAAATGTATTCGAACTACCTGAGCGAGTTTCTGGCGCTGGCGATGATCCACTTTCTGGCGGTGGTCGCTCCCGGCCCTGACTTCGCCGTGACGATTCGCCAGAGTGTGCGTTTCGGCCGGATGATCGGGATTTGCACGGCATTGGGGATCGGCGCGGGAATTTCAGTACACGTGCTGTACACCTTGTTGGGCGTCGGCGCGCTGATGCACACCACTCCCTGGCTATTGACGGTGGCCAAGGTCGTGGGCGGCGCCTACATTCTGTACCTCGGTGTCAGCCTGTTGCGCAGCAAACCGAAAACCGTGGCGGAGGGCAATAACGACGCCAACGAACCGTTCGTCGAGCAAACGATGCTGAAAGCCTTCACCACCGGTTTTCTGACCAACGCCTCAAACCCCAAAGCCACTCTGTTTTTCCTGGCGATTTTTACCACCCTCATCAGCGCCACGACCCCACTGAAGATTCAGGCGCTGTACGGAGTCTGGATGTGTTTCGTAAACGCATTGTGGTTTGTCATCGTTGCACTGTTCTTTTCCAGTGCGCGGGTGCGATTGTTGTTCATGCGCATGGGACACTGGTTTGAACGCACCATGGGGGTGGTCCTGATCCTGTTCGCCGGCAGGCTGATTCTGTCGATGTAAATCCCGACCACGCAAAAGGCCCGCTCAGTCAGACTGGCGGGCCTTTTTTCTATATCGCAGATAAATCATGCACAAACAAAAACGCCGCTCAATGAGCGGCGTTTTCGTTAAATATGGAGCGGGAAACGAGACTCGAACTCGCGACCCCGACCTTGGCAAGGTCGTGCTCTACCAACTGAGCTATTCCCGCAAATGGCGTCCCCTAGGGGACTCGAACCCCTGTTACCGCCGTGAAAGGGCGGTGTCCTAGGCCACTAGACGAAGGGGACACGCTACCCGGAACACATGGTGTGTGTTTCGGTGCCCAGATCCGCATCCGAAGACTTGGTTCTGGTTTCACTCAGCCCTGCCCGAAAGCAACGCTGTTTAAAAATGGAGCGGGAAACGAGACTCGAACTCGCGACCCCGACCTTGGCAAGGTCGTGCTCTACCAACTGAGCTATTCCCGCATTGGCGTCCCCTAGGGGACTCGAACCCCTGTTACCGCCGTGAAAGGGCGGTGTCCTAGGCCACTAGACGAAGGGGACACGCTACAACATTCACTCCCTGCTTCGTTTCGCTGTGTGCTTTACGCTGCAAGTGGCGCGCATTCTATGGATGGATTGGAAGGTCGTCAACCCCCTGATATAAATTTATTTAAATCAATGACTTCGCCCTGCTTTTCGGCACCAATCCGGATTTTCCGCCGCCCGGTGTTTGGCGCCTATATTCTGACACCCGCCAAGACGTTATAGTCCATGGCATGAATGATGGCAATTTGCTCAGGAGGTGCCAGTATTCATATAAGCAGGGTCTGACCGATACAGGTTGAGCCACGCCGATCCAACTCGTCGAGCGGCCCTAGGCGCTTAAATGCCAAGCCACTAAACTCGGACGCGAACCCTATAAAGAGGTCTTACCGGTGACACCACTCATGATCACCCTGTTCGTCGTAGCAGGGATCGCACTATTGATCGCCATTGGCTACATCAACCATGTGGTGGAAAACAACAAGGTGGAAAGGGCCCGTACCAAGATTGAACTCAATGATCGCCTGCGTCGTTGCGGCGAGATTACCGAGACCTTCCCTGGCCAGTTTATGACACCGGCGCTCAAGCTGCTGTTGACTCGCCTGGAAATGAACGTCTGCCAGCGTCTGCTGAGTCTGGAAAAAACCAGTTCCAATCTCAAGGTGCGGATTGCCGAACTGGAGGTACTGATGGCCTTGGGCGAAGGGATACCAGTCAACAACCCACCGGCACCGATCCTGACCGAAGCCAAGGCCAAGGACGTGCGTTTCCTGCTCGAAGCCCTGCACGGCCAGATCACCCGCGCGGCGCAGGATGGCTTCCTGCCGCCCACTGAGGCCAAGCGCTGGATCCGCGAGGTGCGCCATATTCTGGTGTTGCTGCACATTGAATTCTTCAACAACCTCGGCCAGCACTCCCTGCAACAGAACCAGCCTGGCCAGGCGCGCCTGGCATTCGAACGCGGCGTGCAATACCTGCGCAAACAGCAGGAGCCACAGGTCTATGCCGAACAATTGGAATACCTGGAAAAACTCCTGGCCCGCGCCAACGACCAGGTCATGGACCGCATCGCGCCGGTAGAAGGCGAAGTGAACCAATTGACCGAAGGCCTCAAAGACGTCGAGGCAGATGCGGACTGGAAGAAAAAAGTGATTTACGACTGATCACCAAGCAAACGCAAAAAAGCCACCGTGAAAGGTTAATGCTGTTCACTTAAGTGGAGCAGCCTTACGGTCTACTGGAAATCGGGTTTTTGAGATCTTCACCGTCCTTGGCCTCGAAGGCCTTGGACGGTGATCCAGAAACAATCCTCCAATACCTGCCCTTAACTCTGCCAAGCGTCTCCCTGTGGCTGAAATCGGGTTGGCCGCTGCCATCACAATCAATTGCACCGCGATGTACTGACAAGCCGGTTTGAAACGGATGTCCGAGGGCGCTCGGCCAAACGCCACCGCTGCCTGACTGGCTTCCCGACGAATTACGTTGTAAGCCAGCAAAAGTCCCCACACCTCCTGATAAATCAGCTCGACTTTTTTGCTGCGCAAGGTCATGGCGTTCTGTTGCATCGAACTCTTGATGTCTCTGAAGCCCAGCTCGATCTCCCAGCGTTCCTGATAAAGCTTGGCCACGGCTTTGGCGTTGTAGGTGTCAACCGGCAAGGACGTCATGACGGTCTTCACCTTGCCTTGAATTTCATAGCTGACTTCACGTACCTCCCAGTGCGATGGAAGGGCCGGATTTCGCTTTCTGGCCTGCGGCGAGACTTTCATGCGCACCAAACGATCATGCTGGCTGTAGCGGGTCACTTCTTCGCAGACCAGTCCTTTTTTTGCCGGGATCAACCAGTGACGGTTGCTACCCGCGCTGCTCAGACTCGACAGCAGCTCGGCGCCCCAGAACCCTTTGTCGAACAGCGTCACCGAGTGGTCGGGAATCTGCTGCAAAAACTCGTCGGCCAAGCGCATTTCACTGCGTCGGTAAGGGCTCAATTGCGCATCCAGGATCACATGCGAACGCACATTCATCAGCGCCACCAGACGCAGCATGGGAAACGGTGTCTGGCGCTCACTCGGAGTATTTCCCGACCCGAAGTGGTCCCGAAGCTCGGGCGTATCCGGGGTGCGTAAAAGTGCACCGTCCACCGCGAATACCTGCAGGTCGTGCCAGGCATCATCGTCGTAGCGCTCTGCCCCCCATTGAGTACCGGTCTTGCGAAACAGCCACTCAACAGGATCGGCACCGAGCCGCTTTCGCGCCTCGGTCACACCGCTGCGGGCCAACAAGTGGTCAGAAGCCAGACCTTGGGCGCAGATATTCAGGCGTCTGGCCACTTCGTGAACGGGCTCATCTCGAAATAGCGCCATCCCCAAGACCAACCAAAGCACTTGATCAGCGGGCAGACGACGCCGGCGAATGGTCGCCTGACTCGACAAATCCAGTGCAGACGCTACCCATTCAAGGGGAATGTTTTGAGTAAAAGTGCTCAGGTCGCAGAAGTTGAAAAGGTCGCCGAGGTCGAGCAGGTCCTGTTGAACAGACATAAAAAATCCGATGCCAGAGGTCTGGCATCGGATTTTCGATGAAGCCCGGTTTGGACTCAAATGCTTAAGTGAACAGCATTACCGTGAAAGGTGGCTTTTTTTGGTTCATGTTCCGGGGAGCAGGGATGACGCATTACCTGCAGGAGCCCCTCAGAGCCTGAAATGCCCCACCATCCCCTTAAGCTCAACCCCCAACTGCGCCAGCTCGATACTGGACGCCGCATTCCCCTGCATCGCCAACGAAGACTGATCCGCACTGGCACGAATACTCGTGACACTGCGGTTGATCTCCTCGGCCACGGAACTCTGCTCCTCGGCAGCGGCGGCGATCTGCTGGTTCATCTGCTGAATCAAGGACACCGCCGAGGCAATGCTGCCGAGCGCACTCTCGGTCTGCAGCGCATCGCTCACCGCCAGCTTCACCAGCTCGCCACTGCTCTGAATCTGTTGCACCGATGCCTGTGCTGCCGTACGCAAAGCGCTGACCAGCCGTTCTATCTCTTCGGTCGATTGTTGGGTGCGCTTGGCCAGAGCCCGCACTTCATCGGCCACCACCGCAAACCCCCTGCCCTGCTCCCCGGCCCGCGCCGCCTCGATGGCAGCGTTGAGCGCCAGCAGGTTGGTCTGCTCAGCCACACTCTTGATGACACTGAGCACAGTGCCGATGTTCTGGATTTCCGCACTCAGGCTTTCGATGCTGGAACTGGCCGAGGTGGCCGAGTCCGCCAATTGCTCGATCCGCGCCATGCTCTGGCGCACCACCTGTTGCCCACTTTCAACCTTGCCGTCGGCCGTTTGCGCGGCTTGCGCAGCCTCTTCCGCGTTGCGTGCTACGTCGTGCACGGTAGCGGTCATCTGATTCATGGCCGTGGCGACCTGCTCGGTTTCTTCCTTTTGGCTGCTGACTTCGAGGTTGGTCTGCTCCGTCACGGCGGACAGCGATTGCGCTGACGTTGCCAGTTGCTCGATCCCGGCCTGCAAGCCGCTGACGATATGGCTCAGCCCTTCCCCCATCTGCTGCATGGCCTGCATCAATTGACCGATCTCGTCGCGGCGAGTCACCTCGACCGTGGCGCTCAAATCCCCCGAGGCGATCTGCTGCGCCACACGGATCACACTGCGCAGCGGGCCCACGATCAAGCGGGTAATCACCCAGGCCGCCACCAGCCCGACCAGCAACGCCAGTGCCGAGGAACCGATGATCAACAGCGAGTTCTTTTTCAGTTCGGCCTGCATCGACTGATCTTCGGCCGCATAGGCCTGGTCCACTCGCGCCACCACTTGGTCAGCCCGTTGATGCAGCTGCTGGTAGACGGTCTTTTCCTGCTCCAGCAGTCCGGTGTACTCAGCGAGCTTGTCACTGAAACTGGCGATGTGACCGGTCACTTCATTGAGCACGGTACGGTAGCCTTCATCCTTGACCGAGGTTTTAAGCTGCTCGGCCTGGGTCAGTGCTTGACTGGCCTGTTCGATCTTGCCCTGCCCCGCGCTGTCGTCACCCTTGCGGCTCTGGTCCAGACGCACACGGGCTTCATTCATGGCTTGCAGCATCAAGCGCGACACCTGGCTGACTTGACTGGCTTGTTCGATGAACTGCGCGCCGTCCTTGCCTTCGGAGTCCTTCAAGGTATAGGCGCCGTCATCGGCGAGACCGGACTGCAGCACATCAAGATTGTTGGCCACGCTGGACACCGACCAACTGGCCATTTCCAGCGCCAGGTCCTTGGCCTGACTGAGCGAAACGAACTCGTCGAAAGCCTTGCGGTAAGCCCCCAGGGACTGCTCGACGTCCGTCATGACCGGCACATTGGCCGCCGACTGCGCCTTGAGCTGGGTAGCCAGGGCGATCAGCCCATCGACCCCTTCGTGCAAGGCATCGGCGGTTTTCGGATTACCGCGCAAGGCGTATTCCTGCTCCAGCAGTCGCACCTTCAACAAACCGCTGTTGAGCAATGACATCTGCTTGAGCCCGTCGAAACGATGACTGATGGTTTGCAGGGACCAGACGCCGATACCCGCAACCAGGGCGGTCAACAACAGCACCAGCACAAACCCGATACCCAGTTTTTTTGCCATCCCGAGGTTGGCAAAACGTCCTTGCACGGCCGAAATCATTGCACTTAGTCCCCTGCCAGAATCAATAGACGCAGATTCGCAACGGGCCTGTAGCAACACAAGTCTCTGGCGTCGGAATAATGGCAAAAAGCTACGCCCACGTCGTTTTCAGAACGCTTGAGGTCGATCCGGAGCGGTGGACTGAAAAAAAGCCCTGGCTTGCGGATCACAGGCAAAGGCCACATTGATGCGTTGCCAGTCATTGGCCGCACCGCTGGGGCTGAAGGCCGTCTTCGATGACAGCAAGACACCAAAGCGCTGCGCCTGGGTCCGCACATGAGCGTAGTCGGACATCCGTGATCGCGCCCAGATGAACAGGCCACCGACGGGCTTACCGAACACCTCCCAGTCAGCGTCTTCGAGCAACTGTAACGCCGCCAGCCTGTGACCGTTCAAGCGCTGGCGCTGGCGTTGCACCAACTTACGGTATGCGCCGTTGGCCAACAGACAGGCCAGCACCGATTCACCAAACAGCGACGTTCCCATGCTGCTGATCATCTTGACCTGCGCCAGTCGCGCAATCGCCTCGACACCCGCCACCACAAAGCCGACCCGCAGAGAACTGCTGAGGGTCTTGGAGTAACTGCCAACATAGAGCACACCGTCATCCAGCGCAGCCAGCCGAACACCGGGGCCACAGTGCAGGTCCGCATAGACATCATCCTCGATGACCAGCACGCCATGCTTGTTCGCCAACTGCAGCACTTGCAGCGCCACTTTTGGCGCCAGGCTGCTGCCCGTCGGGTTGTGGCAGAAACTATTGATGAACACTCCACGCGGCTGATGCTTGAGCAACAGCGTCTCCAGCGCTGTGACGTCCGGACCACAGGGGGTTCGCGGCATTTCGAGCAAGTTCACCCCGTGCAGCCTGAGCAGATCGAACAGCAGGGGATAACCGGGACTTTCCACCACTGCACAATCGCCCGGCTTGAAGAAGGTTCGCACGATCAGGTCCAAGCCCTGACTCGCACCCGTGGTGGTCAGGATTCGACTGTCGTCCACCTTGATATCCAGTTTGTTCAGGCGCTTGAGGATCTGTTGGCGCAGGAAGGGCAAGCCCAGCGGCGTGCTGTAGTTGAACAACCCGGCCATGTCGGTACGACTGACCTCGCGGATTGCGTAACTCAGGTCGTCCGTCTCGCGCCAGCTTTCGGGCAGTCCACCGCAACCCAGTTTCAACTCGCCCAATAACGAGCCTTGATTGATTTGTGTCCCTTCTAACCATGATGCGCCCTGTTGCCCCTGACCGGCCGAGTGCACAGCGGCGACGAAAAAAACGCTGCCATGACGCGACACCAGTACACCTTGCGCCACCAGACGTTCGCAGGCCTCAACGACACTTGATTGACTGAGCAGATTGATTCGCGCGATTTGCCGCACCGAAGGCAAACGTACGCCCGGCGGCACACCGTTACAACGAAGCCAGCAGGTCAGTGCATCGACAATTTGCTGCACAATCGGCACCAAAGCCTGTCGATCGATTCTCAACTCCATGAGCAAGCAAACTCCTGTTCGTTTTGCAGGAGCAGTTAATCACAGGAGCGCGCGATGGAATGTGCGACAACGCCGCCAAAATCCTCGGTTCTAACGATTTGAAACATATCGCCCGGCCTTTGGCGGAACCTGAGGCCAATGAAAAACCGGTGGGCAAACTCGCTCGCCATCAGGGTGCGCCAGGCAACACAAATGTCGACTGACACTTCCTGGTCGCGAGCAGGCTCGCTTCCACCGGTTTGGAGTGGTGTGTTGAAAAAAATCCGGCCTTAAAAAGCCGTGACACCGCCATCCACGGCCAACGAGTGCCCGGTGGTGAACGCCGCGCCGTCGCTGCACAGGTACAACACCGCACTGGCGATTTCCTCGACCTTGCCAATGCGACCGACCGGGTGCATGGCATTGGCGAACTCGCCTTTCTTTGGATCGGCCTCATAAGCGCGGCGGAACATGTCGGTGTCGATCACCGCCGGGCACACCGCGTTGACCCGGATCTTTTTCTTGGCGTATTCAATGGCCGCCGATTTGGTCAGACCGATTACCGCGTGCTTCGAAGCCGCGTAGATGCTCATCTTCGGCGCCGCTCCGAGGCCAGCCACCGACGCCGTGTTGACGATCGCACCGCCACCCTGGGCCAGCAGCAACGGCAACTGGTATTTCATGCACAGCCAGACGCCTTTGACATTGACGCCCATGATCGCGTCGAACTCGTCGATCGTGCCTTCAGCCAGTTTGCCCTTCTCGATCTCGATACCGGCATTGTTGAAGGCATAGTCGAGACGGCCGTAGGTATTCACTACCTCATCCATCAGGTTTTTCACATCGCTTTCCACGGTGACGTTGCAGCGCACGAACGTCGCTTCGCCGCCCGCCGTACGAATCAGCGCCACCGTGCCCTCGCCCCCCGCCGTGTCCATATCGGCCACCACCACCTTCAAGCCTTCGGCGGCGAATGCCTGGGCGGTCGCGCGGCCGATACCATTGGCCGCGCCCGTGACGACGGCGACCTTGCCGGAAAAGGTCATGCTCATTGTTATGTCCTCGAAGAGAGATGTGCGGGAGATCGTGTTTGCCCAGTCTAGCCATAGCGGTCCCGGGCACGGCAGCACTATCAAGAGGCCAGTTGCCAGCCCATGAGTGGCAGTGATGGAACAGCCGTACCAACTATCACTGCACTGGATCGGCCTGCATTCGCCGCATCAGCCGAACTTGCGGCAATGCACTTGAGGGGCTATCAACAAGGCTTCATTCATCTTGAGTGCCTGTCATGACTACCCAGACCAATCGCCAGTTCCTGCTCGCCAAACGCCCCGTAGGCCCGGCAACCCGCGAGACGTTCACCTATCAGGAAGTACCGGTCGGCGAGCCGGCTGCGGGTCAGATCCTGGTCAAAAACGAATACCTGTCCCTCGACCCGGCCATGCGTGGCTGGATGAACGAAGGCAAGTCCTACATCCCGCCGGTGGGCCTGGGTGAAGTCATGCGCGCCTTGGGTGTAGGCAAGGTCGTTGCCTCGAACAATCCCGGGTTTGCGGTCGGGGACTACGTCAACGGTGCCCTGGGTGTGCAGGATTACTTCCTCGGCGAACCGCGCGGTTTCTACAAGGTCGATCCGAAACTGGCACCGCTGCCGCGCTACTTGTCCGCCCTGGGCATGACCGGCATGACCGCTTACTTCGCCCTGCTCGACGTCGGCGCCCCGAAGGCCGGTGACACCGTGGTGTTGTCAGGCGCGGCCGGCGCGGTGGGCAGCATTGCCGGGCAAATCGCCAAGATCAAAGGTTGTCGGGTGGTCGGCATCGCCGGCGGTGCGGATAAATGCCAGTTCCTGATCGATGAACTGGGCTTCGACGGCGCCATCGACTACAAGAACGAAGACGTCATCGCCGGGCTCAAACGCGAATGCCCGAAAGGCGTCGACGTGTATTTCGATAACGTCGGTGGCGACATTCTCGACGCGGTGCTGAGCCGCTTGAACCTGAAGGCGCGGGTGGTGATCTGCGGCGCCATCAGCCAGTACAACAACAAGGAAGCGGTCAAAGGCCCGGCGAACTACCTGTCGCTGCTGGTCAATCGCGCGCGCATGGAAGGCTTTGTGGTGATGGACTACGCCGCACAGTTCGCCGCCGCCGGACAGGAAATGGCCGGCTGGATGGCCAAGGGGCAGCTCAAGAGCAAGGAAGACATCGTCGAAGGACTGGAAACGTTCCCGGAGACGCTGATGAAGTTGTTCAGCGGGGAGAATTTCGGGAAATTGGTGCTGAAGGTTTAACCCAGCGCTTGAAATGACCTCAAAACAACGGTGGGAGCGAGCAGGCTCGCTCCCACCGCTTCAGCGGTATTAGGCGAGTTCGGCCACCACCGAAGCCAACGCCTTCGCCGGATCAGCCGCCTGGCTGATCGGACGGCCGATCACCAGGTAGTCGGAACCGGCGTCCAGTGCCTGGCGCGGGGTCAGGATGCGGCGCTGATCGTCCTGGGAACTGCCCGCCGGACGAATGCCCGGTGTCACCAGCTTCAACGACGGATGTGCCGACTTCAGGGCCTGGGCTTCCAGCGCCGAGCACACCAGACCGTCCATCCCGGCTTTTTCCGCCAGCGCGGCCAGGCGCAGGACCTGCTCCTGCGGCTCGATATCCAGGCCGATACCCGCCAGGTCCTCACGCTCCATGCTGGTCAACACGGTCACGCCGATCAACAGCGGTTGCGGGCCAGTGCGCTTGTCCAGCACTTCACGGCAGGCCGCCATCATGCGCAGGCCACCGGAGCAATGCACGTTGACCATCCACACGCCCATCTCCGCAGCGGCCTTGACGGCCATGGCGGTGGTGTTGGGAATATCATGGAATTTGAGGTCCAGGAACACGTCGAAACCCTTGTCGCGCAGGGTGCCGACGATTTCCGATGCGCAGCTGGTGAACAGTTCTTTACCGACTTTGACCCGGCACAGTTTCGGGTCCAACTGATCGGCCAGCTTCAGTGCGGCGTCACGGGTAGGGAAATCCAGGGCGACGATGATAGGAGTCTGGCAGGCGGACATGAGTGGGCTCTCAGGCAAGTCGAAATCGGCGCGCATTGTAGCGGAAGCAGCGCCACTGCGGGACCCGATGATCGGTAAATCGTCGAGAACGCTCACGCAATCCTAGCCGCTGGCCCAATTGTGTCGAGCCCGGTACATACACGACACGTCCACAACACCCTTGCCCGCTACCCTCGGCAGCCGCAACACGTCCTTACAGCACTTCCCGCCCCCGGGCCGGACGCCTATGCTGGAGCCACAACCTCGCCGCCTATCTTTGTGGTTGGCAGCCTACCTGGCAGATAATCGCACGCATGCACAGCACCCAAGCCCCCTTGAACGACGATCAAAAAGCGCCCGGCGACGACAAACGCTGGAGCATTCGCGCCCTGATCGTCGACGATGACGTCCCGATCCGCGAACTGATGATCGACTACCTGGCCCGGTTCAACATCCATGCCAGCGGCGTCACCGATGGCGCCGCCATGCGCCTGGCGATGCAAGCGGAACATTTTGATGTGGTAGTGCTCGACCTGATGCTGCCCGGCGAAGACGGTCTGTCGCTGTGCCGCTGGCTACGTGCCGAGTCAGACATCCCGATTCTGATGCTCACCGCCCGCTGCGAACCCACCGACCGGATCATCGGCCTGGAACTGGGTGCCGACGACTACATGGCCAAACCGTTCGAACCCCGGGAACTGGTGGCGCGCATCCAGACCATCCTGCGCCGGGTGCGTGACGACCGCACCGAACAACGGGCCAATATCCGTTTCGACAACTGGCGCTTGAACAGCGTGCTGCGCCAGTTGATCGCGGCCGATGGCTTGGTCGTTCCGCTGTCCAACGCCGAGTTCCGCCTGTTGTGGGTGTTCATCGAACGCCCGCGCCGGGTCCTGAGCCGTGAACAGCTGCTGGACGCCGCTCGCGGCCGTTCGATCGAAGCCTTCGATCGCAGCATTGACCTGCTGGTGTCGCGACTGCGGCAAAAACTGGGCGACGATCCCAAAGCGCCGCAACTGATCAAGACCGTGCGCGGCGAGGGTTATCTGTTCGACGCCAGAGACATCGGCTGATGCGCGGGCGCTTCGATACGCTCTTCGGCCGCCTGTTCGGCGTGCTGTTGGTGGCGATCATCCTGGCGCACCTGCTGGCTTTTGCCTGGTTTCACTACTACAGTCCGCCGCCCCCACCTCCGCCGGCCTTTTCCGAAGATTTCGGCGGACAACGTCCGGCACCAGACCCGCGTTTCGAAAAACGGCCACCGCGGCCGTGGTTCGGCGGGCCGTTGGTGCCGCTGACCTTTCAGTTGATCTCGCTGATCGTTGCCGCCTGGTATGGCGCCAAATTGTTGAGCCGCCCCATCAAGCGCCTCAGTGACGCGGCCGAACGCTTGAGCGAGAACCTCGACAGCCCGCCACTGGAAGAGTCCGGCCCCCTGGAAGCGCGCCAGGCGGCACAGACCTTCAACAAGATGCAGCGGCGCATCATTGAGCAAATGAAACAGCGCTCGCGCATGCTCGGCGCGGTATCCCACGACCTGCGCACCCCGCTGTCACGGCTCAAGCTGCGACTGGAACAGATCGACGACGATAAGTTGCAAGGCCAGATGCGTCAGGACCTGGACGACATGATCAGCATGCTCGACGCCACCCTCACCTACCTGCATGAACAACGCACCAGTGAAGCACCGCAATGGATGGACGTGCAGGCGCTGATTGAGTCCCTGAGCGAAAACGCCCAGGACCAGGGCGCCGACGTCCAGGCCAGCGGTCATTGCGCGCCGCTGCAGGTGCAGCCGATGGCCTTGCGCTCATGCCTCAACAACCTGATGGACAACGCCCTGCGTTACGCCGGGCAAGCGCTGATCAGCCTCGAGGACCACCGTGAACAGTTGATCGTCCGGGTCATCGACCATGGGCCGGGAATCGCGGCGGAGAAACGCGAAGCGGTGTTCGAACCGTTCTTTCGCCTGGAAGGTTCGCGCAATCGCAATTCCGGCGGCGTGGGCCTGGGCATGACCATCGCCCGCGAGGCCGCGGAACGGATGGGAGGGCAGCTTAGCCTGGAGGAGACCCCGGGCGGCGGCCTGACCGCGGTCATTCGCCTGCCGCGTACTTGAAGATTCGAGCTGCTCCCACTGGGTTCAGTGATCCACCTTCAGAGTTCAGTGTTGGCCTGATGCTTGTGCATGTGTACTGACCGCTACAAACCCCACATACCCACGACAACATGCCCCTTGAGTCTGCATAAACCGGTACACCCACCGGTTTTCCATTCCAGGGAGTGAGTCCAATGATTGGTAGCGTCAGCAATTACACGAGCTATACCGGTACCAGCAGTACCACCACCAGCAACGCCCGTTCGCAACAGTTCCAGAAAGAACTGCTCGCCAAACTCGACACCAACACTGATGGCTCGGTGGGTCAGGATGAGCTCAAGAGTGCGCTGTCGCAGAAAAGCAATGACGGCCTGCTGGTCAGCCTGAGCAAGAATTTTTCCAATCTGGACAGCGACAACAGTGGCAGTCTGAGCAGCGAAGAGATGGCCGCCATGGCCCCTCCACCACCACCGGATAAGTCGACGGATCAGGCGCCGAACACAGAACTGGCCGATGCCGTGATCAGTGCCCTGGATGCCGACGGCAACGGCACCATCAGTAGCGACGAACTGAGCAACGGCCTGACCAGCGCGGGCAGCAGCGCCGACAGCAGCCAGATTTTCTCGGCCCTGGACAAGAATCAGGACGGCACCGTCAGCAAGGACGAATTGGCTGCCAGCCTGACTCCACAGCCGCCACAGCAAGCGTCCAGTGATGAACTGTTCAGCAGCCTCGACGCCGACAGCGATGGCAGCGTCAGCGGCAGCGAACTCACCAGTGCATTACAGGCCGGTCATTCATCGACCAGCAGTGACACCAGCGCCGCCTTGCTCAAGGCGTTGGACAGCGACAGCAGTGGCGGCGTCAGCCGCGATGAGCTCAAGGCCGCCCTGCAAGCCGGCCGCGAGCAAAGCAGCGACAGCACCACGGCTCAATCGACCACCAGCGAGGCGCTGAACAAAATGATTGCCAACCTGAGCAAGCAGTATTCGCTCGACAAGGTGGCGAGCGTGGGCAAATACCTGAACGTCGCGACCTGAAGTTCTATCCGAAACAAAAGTGGGAGCTATCGCCGCCAGGCTAGCTCCCACAGGTTTTCGGCTGGGCCGCTAACTCAGCGCTTGCGCAGAATCACGCTACCGATCGAGTAACCGGCGCCGAACGAGCTGAGCACCGCCAGTGAACCGGCGGGCAGATCGTCCTGGTTCTTGTGGAATGCAATCACGGAACCTGCGGAGCTGGTGTTGGCGTACGTGTCGAGAATCACCGGCGCTTCCTGTTCGGTCGCATCACGACCGAGCAATTTCTTGACGATCAAGTGGTTCATGCTCAGGTTGGCCTGGTGCAGCCAGAAGCGCTTCACGTCGCTGACGTTCAGCTTGTTCTCTTCCAGGTGAGCCGCAACCAGTTCGGCCACCATCGGGCAAACGTCGCGGAATACCTTGCGGCCTTCCTGGACGAACAGTTTGTCCCTGGCACCGATGCCCTCTTCCGCAGCGCGGTTGAGGAAGCCGAAGTTATTGCGGATGTTGTTGGAGAACTTGGTCAGCAGCTTGGTGCTGACAATGTCGAACTGGTAGGGAGACGTGGCCAGATCGGCACGTTCGATGATCACGGCGGTCGCGGCATCGCCGAAAATGAAGTGACTGTCGCGGTCGCGGAAATTGAGGTGGCCGGTGCAGACTTCAGGGTTGACCATCAGGATCGCCCGGGCCTGGCCCACCTGGATGCTGTTGGCGGCGGTCTGGATGCCGAAGGTCGCCGAAGAACACGCGACATTCATGTCGAAACCGAAGCCCTGGATGCCCAGCGCTTCCTGAACTTCGATGGCAATCGCGGGATAAGCGCGCTGCAGGTTGGAGCAGGCGACGATCACGCCGTCGATGTCCGCCGCTGTTTTACCCGCTCGTTGCAACGCTTGTTCAGCGGCGCCGATGGCCATCTGGCACAGCACCGACCATTCGTCGTTCGACCGCTCCGGCAGGCGTGGTGCCATGCGCTGCGGATCAAGGATGCCCTCCTTGTCCATGACATAGCGGCTCTTGATGCCTGAGGCTTTTTCGATAAACGCGGCACTGGACTCGGTCAATGCTTCGACTTCACCACGCGCGATGGCGTCAGCGTTGTCGGCATTGAATTGCGCCACATAGGTATTGAAAGACTGCACCAGCTCTTCGTTGGAGATGCTGTTAGCCGGTGTGTACAGGCCGGTGCCGCTGATGACGACGTTATGCATGGTCGTGTCTCTATCTGTTCAGGCAGAAAGTATTGGCACCGTCGTACCAATACACAAAGGGATTGTTCCAGTCACAGGAAGCAAACCTGGCATCGCTTTATTCCGTACCGCCTGAACCTTAAAGGCTCAAAACAGCGGGGCCGGCGTTTATAGGCGCGAAGTTTGCCATAAACCTTGGGTTTTGGCCCCTTTTTGCTGGATCAGGAACCACTGACACAACACTTGACCTGTGGGAGCGGGCTTGCCCGCGAAGACGGCGGCACAGGCAACATCATCGCCACTGACAAGCCGCTCCCACAGGTATTCGGTTCTATGGCTCGACCTGGCTCCACTGCTTGCTCAAGCGTTTGTCGGAAATCGGCACCTTGGTTCCCAATTGCTGGGCGAACAGCGAAACCCGGTATTCCTCCAGCCACCAGCGATACAGCTCCAGTTGCGGATCGCGCTTGCCTTCCTGGGCGTGCTTGTTGGCGCGGGTCTGGTATTGCGTCCACAGGCCGGACAATTCGCCGCTCCAGACCCGATCCCGCTGCACCTGAGCGCCGATTTTCTCGAAACGTTGCTCGACCGCTTTCAGATATCGCGGCAACTCCTTGAGCCATTGCATCGGCGTTTCCCGGACAAACCCCGGATACACCAGATGGCTGAGCTGCTGCTTGATGTCGTTGAGGGCCACGGCTTGCGCCAGGTCGATCTTGCCCTTGAAGCGCTTTTGCAGACCATGCCAGAGCTTGAGGATTTCCAGGGTCAGCCTGGCCAGACGCTCGGCATGCTCGGTCCAGGCCCCACGCTTGCGCTCGGCCAATGATGCGAGCGCAGCGCCATCCCGGGGTAACGGGTCTTCACCTTCGAGAATGCAGCTGTCGAGACTGGCCAGCAGGATGTCTTCCACCAGGCTGTCGACACGCCCCATGTCGCGGTACATCAACCCCAGTTCGGTCAGCCCCGGCAACTTGCCGCGAAGGAACTTCGCCGGTTCCGCCAGTTGCTGCATCAACAAACGCTGCAAGGCCCGGCGATGCTGGAACTCGGCTTCGGCCGGCGTCGAGAAGCGCCCTTCCTTGACCGTGCCCGCCTCTTCCACCAACGCCGGATACACCGTCATCGACAGCCCGGCGATCTTCTGCTGGGTTTTCTCCGCGACCGCGGCAAACACCTTCGGCTCGACCGGTTGTTGGCTTTTCGCCGATTGCGGGACGGCCAACGCGGCCTGGCTGGCTTCGGCGAAACGCGCGGTGAGCTCGGCCAGATCACGGCCTTCACCGAGGAACTTGCCCTGGGCGTCGACGATTTCCAGGTTCATGCGCAAATGGCTTTCGACCTGCTGCGCCGCCTCGGCCCAGGCTTCATCACTGACCCGGGCACCGGTCATGCGCAGCAGCTCGCGGCCCAACGCCTGGGGCAAGGAGCCCTCGGCGAAGGTCATGCGCTGCAAGGCTGCCTTGATGAAGTCCGGCACCGGCACGAAATTCTTGCGCAACGCCTTGGGCAGGTTACGCACCAGGGCAATGCATTTGGCTTCGATCACACCCGGCACCAACCACTCCAGGCGCTCCGGTGGCAGCATCGGCAACAGCGGCGCCGGCACACGCAGGGTCACGCCGTCGCGCGGATGGTTCGGCTCGAAGTGATAACTCAGCGCCAGTTCCAGATCACCGATGTGCAGGGTGTCCGGGTAGTGCTGGGCAGTGACTTCACTGGCCTCGCGGGCCAGCACGTCCTCTTCGCGCATGATCAGCAACTGCGGGTTTTTCTGGCTGTTGATGCGGTACCAGCTGTCGAAGGTGGCGGTCTGATGTATCTCCGCCGGCAGTCGCGCGTCATAGAACGCGAACAGGGTTTCTTCATCGGCGAGGATATCGCGACGGCGGGCCTTGGCTTCCAGTTCGTCGAGCTGTTCCAGCAGTTCCTTGTTCGCGCTCAGGCACTTGGCCTTGGACTGAATCTCGCCGCGCACCAGCGCTTCACGGATAAACAGCTCGCGGGACACCACCGGGTCGACCGGGCCGTAATGCACCGGCCGGCGACCGACCACGATCAGCCCGAACAGGGTGATCTGTTCGAACGCCACGACCTGGCCGCGCTTTTTCTCCCAATGGGGTTCGAAGTGGTTTTTCTTGATCAGGTGTCCGGCCAGCGGCTCGATCCAGTCGGCATCGATCTTGGCCACCATGCGCGCGTAGAGCTTGGTGGTTTCCACCAGCTCAGCGGCCATCAGCCATTGCGGGCGCTTCTTGCCGATACCCGACGACGGATGAATCCAGAAACGCCGCTGACGAGCGCCCAGGTAGTCGCCGTCTTCGGTTTTCTGGCCGATCTGGCTGAGCAGGCCGACCAGCACGGCCTTGTGCAGTTTCGGATAGTCCGCCGGCTCTTTGTTGAGGCTCAACTGCATGTCGCGGCAGATCAGACTCAACTGACGATGGGAATCCCGCCATTCGCGCAGACGCAGGTAATTCAGGAAATTCTTGCGACACCAGTTACGCAACGGGCTGGCGGTCAGTGCCTGGCGCTGCTCTTCGAAACCACGCCACAGATTGACCAGCCCGGCGAAGTCCGAGTCCGCGTCTTTCCATTGCGCGTGGGCCTGATCCGCCGCTTGCTGGCGCTCCGGTGGACGTTCGCGCGGGTCCTGGATCGACATGGCGCTGGCGACGATCAGCACTTCCTGCAAACTGCCGAGCTTGGCCGCTTCGAGCAACATGCGGCCCATGCGCGGGTCCACCGGCAGCCGCGCCAGTTGCCGGCCAAGCGGGGTCAACTGGCTGTTGCGGTCCACCGCCGAGAGTTCTTGCAGCAGGTTGTAGCCGTCGCTGATGGCCTTGCCATCCGGCGGTTCGATAAACGGAAACGCGGTGACCTCGCCCAGGCGCAGGTGCAGCATCTGCAAAATAACCGCCGCGAGGTTGGTCCGCAGGATCTCCGGATCGGTAAATTCCGGACGCCCGAGAAAATCTTCTTCGCTGTACAGGCGCACGCAAATGCCCGGCTCGACCCGTCCGCAACGGCCCTTGCGCTGGTTGGCGCTGGCCTGGGAAATGGCTTCGATGGGCAGGCGCTGGACCTTGGCGCGATAGCTGTAGCGGCTGATGCGCGCGGTGCCGCTGTCGATCACGTAGCGAATGCCCGGCACCGTCAGCGAAGTTTCCGCAACGTTGGTGGCCAGGACCACGCGACGGCCAGGGTGCGACTGGAAAATCCGCTGCTGCTCGGCCGGTGACAGGCGTGCGTACAGCGGCAGAATCTCGGTGTGCTTGAGCTGGGCCTTGCGCAGCATGTCGGCGGCATCGCGAATTTCGCGCTCACCGGGCAAAAACACCAGCACGTCGCCAGGACTGCGGCGTTCGCTGCGTTCGTAAGCGGCGATTTCGTCGAGGGTGGCGAGGATCGCCTGATCCACGGTCAAGTCATCCTCGACGCGGTTGCCCTCTTCGTCTTGCTCCAGGGTCAGCGGGCGGTACCAGGTGTCCACCGGGAAGGTACGGCCAGACACCTCGACAATCGGCGCATCGTCGAAGTGTTTGGAGAAGCGCTCCAGGTCGATGGTCGCCGAAGTGATGATGACTTTCAGATCCGGGCGACGCGGCAGCAGGGTTTTCAGGTAACCGAGCAGGAAGTCGATGTTGAGACTGCGTTCGTGGGCTTCGTCGACGATGATCGTGTCGTAGCGTTCCAGATAACGGTCGTTCTGGGTTTCCGCCAGCAGGATGCCGTCGGTCATCAGCTTGATCAGGGTATTGGAATCGCTCTGATCCTCGAACCGCACCTGATAACCGACCAGCGCCCCCAATGGCGTGCCCAATTCCTCGGCGACGCGGCTGGCCACACTGCGCGCTGCGATTCGGCGCGGTTGGGTATGGCCGATCAAGCCATGCTGGCCACGACCGATTTCCAGGCAGATCTTCGGCAGCTGGGTGGTTTTACCCGAGCCGGTTTCGCCGGCAATGATCAGCACCTGATGCTTGAGCAATGCCTCCTTGATTTCGTCACGCTTGGCGGCGATCGGCAGGCTGTCGTCGTAACGAATCACCGGCAGGCTGGCCTTGCGCGCCAGCACCTGATCACAGGACGCCTGCATGCGGGTCACCCACTGGGCCAGCCTGGTCTCGTCGGGTTTCTTGCGCAGCTCAAGCAACTGCCGCCGCAGCCGGTGGCGGTCGGCGAGCATGGCGTGATCGAGGTTTTTCAGCAATTTGTCGATGGAGGGCGATTCGTCGGTCATCAGGTACGCAATTCAGTCGTCTAGTGGCGCAGGGCGGGGATTGTCGCAGATTTTACGACCGCTGCGCGGCCGATCGCGAGCAAGCTCGCTCCCACTGTAGATCGCAGCGAGCACACAAATGGCGGCACCACGATCAAATGTGCGAGCTTGCTCGCGATAGCGTTGGACCCGACAACGCGCTTACAGATCAGTCATTCGTTATCCAGGCCTTTGCGCCGATACGGAAACACATCGATCACTTTGCCAGCGCGAATCGCCTCTTGCAGGCTTTTCCAGTAATCGGCGTTGTACAACTCACCATGCAGTTGATTGAACAGCTTGCGCTGCCCTGAATCGGCAAACAAAAACGGCGGGAACTCTTCAGGGAACACGTCCAGCGGCCCGATCGAATACCACGGCTCGGAAGCCATTTCGTCCTCGGGCGTGCGCGGCGCAGGAATATGGCGGAAGTTGGCCTCGGTGAGGAAACAGATCTCGTCGTAGTCGTAAAACACCACGCGACCGTGACGGGTGACACCGAAGTTTTTCAGCAACATGTCGCCGGGAAAAATGTTGGCCGCCGCCAGTTGCTTGATCGCCAGGCCGTAGTCGTCCAGCGCCTCGCGTACTTGCGCCTCGTTAGCGTTTTCCAGATACAGATTCAGCGGGGTCATGCGCCGTTCGGTCCAGCAGTGGCGGATCAGCACCGTGTCACCTTCCACCGACACCGTGGACGGCGCGACCTCCAGCAGTTCTTCCAGGCACGCCGGCTCGAACTTGCTCAGGGGGAAACGGAAGTCGGCGAACTCCTGGGTATCGGCCATGCGCCCGACGCGGTCGACGCTTTTCACCAGCCGGTACTTCTCGATCACCGTGGCACGGTCGACGTTTTTCGACGGCGAGAAGCGGTCCTTGATGATCTTGAACACCGTGTTGAAGCCCGGCAGGGTGAACACGCTCATGACCATGCCGCGCACGCCGGGGGCCATGATGAACTGGTCATCGGTGTTGGCCAGGTGGTTGATCAGCGCCCGGTAGAACTCGGACTTGCCGTGCTTGTAGAAACCGATCGAGGTGTACAGCTCGGCAATGTGCTTGCCCGGCAGGATGCGTTTGAGGAAGCCGATGAATTCTGCCGGCACGGGAACATCGACCATGAAGTACGAACGGGTGAACGAGAAGATGATCGACACGTCCGCCTCGTCGGTGATCAGCGCATCGATCTGGATACCATGGCCCTCGCGATGCAGCAGCGGAATCGCCAGTGGCCATTGTTCATCGGCGGTGTAGATGCGTCCCACCAGGTACGCGCCTTTGTTGCGGTACAGCACCGAGGAAAACAGCTCGACGCTCAGTTCCGGGTCCTTGCATACCCAGTCCGGCAGGTTCTCGCGCAACTGCGCTTCAAGGCGGCGCAGGTCGCCGGGCAAATCGGCGTATTCCTCGCTGAAGCGATAGTCGGCAAAGATGCTTGCCAGCATGCCCGACAACTGGCCATGGGGTTTATAGGTACGGGTTTGCGCGGCGCGGGCCCGGCGCAGGCTCGGCCGGGTGGTGTGGATGAACATGCAGCCGTCGCTGATCAGGTCATGGCTGAACAGCCCGCAGAAAATCGAGTTGTACCAGGTCTCGGACAGCTCATCGTCGAAACGCAGGTCGATCAGGCTGATGTAGGCGCTTTTCACCAGCGGCCAGGAGCTCACGTCCAGCGTGTCGGTATCAAATGCCGTGCGCAGGCGCTCTACGGTTTCGCTGACCTTGTCTTCGTACAGATTGATCCGCGCCGCCGAGGCCGACTGCGTCTCCTGCCACTGAGCCTGCTCGAAACGGGCCCGGGCGCCATCGGTGATCTGGCGAAAATGCTCGCGGTAATCGTCAAAGCCATCGAGGATCATTCGGGCGATGTCGGCGGCTGGCCATTGCTGCGGCATGGTGAGACCTCTGCGGGAATTCGGGAAGCCAGAGCTTAGCCACTGAAGCGGGTACAGGAGAAGCGTAATTTCGGCCGACACTTGGACAATTGGTTGGGTCAGCAATGTTTTTTCGTTTTTTTTAACTCGACCGTTTAGTCAGGAAAAAATCGCCTCACACCTCAATGGCCTGATGAATCGACTCATCCGCAACCCTCGCACCGAGCGGCTTGTCGATCCAATCAAGCCATCAGCTCATCCACCCCAACCTCTGCTCTTCATCGCCCTCCTCTCTGCGCTCGGCCTGAAACGGCACGAAGGTCGGCCTTACCAAAATAGTGGCACTTTGATATATACGCCACCTTCACCCGCCTAAAAACAAGATCTTCGGTCAACGAGGACTACCTCTCCTAATACACCAAAGGAATAATTTCATGCCGTTAAGGAATCTTCGCATTGGTTTGCGTGCAAGTTTGAGTTTCGCCGTTCTGGCCAGCCTTCTGGTACTGGTCGGACTGTTCGGCATCGGTCAGATGGCGACCCTTCGTGAAAGCGCGAGGGTTCTTGAAGAAGTGTGGATGCCGAGCAGCGAGAGCATCCACGACAGCGCGGCCAACATTGCAACCATCCGCCTGGAATCGTTGCGGATGAGGACCAGCAACCTCAGCCAGGTCAAGGAAACAAGCAGGGGGATCATCAGCGCTCAACGCCAGGAATTGCTCCAGCGCCTCAACGATTACGCAGCCCTGCTGTCCAGCGATCAGGAACGGAGCATGCTCGACAGCCTGAAGACAACTGTCGCCAAGTACCTGTCACTCGTCGACCAGATTATTGTCCACATCGACGCCGGCCATGACAGCCAGGCATACGATCACCTCAACGTCGAAATGAACGCGCTGGGTAGCCTTTTGGATAAAACCCTGGAGTCGATGATCAGTCTCAATCAGCAAGGTGCTGATGCCGCGGCCACAGCCGCCACGTCGTTGTACCAGCGCGCACAATGGATCGTCAGCACGATCATCGTCATCGCATTGATTGCCACCCTGTTGCTGGCCTGGGCATTGACCCGCAGCATCACCACGCCGATCAATCAGGCATTGAACGTCGCGCGCCGAATTGCCTCGGGCGACCTCAGCGGCAAGATTGTCAGCGATGGCAAGGACGAAGCTACGCAGTTGCTCGATGCCCTGGCCGACATGCAGGGCAACCTGCGCTCGACCATCCACGGCATCAGCGAATCGGCCCAGCAACTGGCTTCTGCGGCCGAGGAAATGAGTTCGGTGATGGAGCAAAGTACCCGCAGCCTGCAACAACAGAATGACCAGATCGAAATGGCTGCCACCGCCGTCACCCAGATGAGCACGGCGGTGGATGAAGTCGCTGCCAATGCCGTGTCCAGCGCTGAAGCTTCGCAAGCGTCGAACGAGGACAGCAAGCACGGGCACGTTCAGGTCAGCGAAACCATCACCTCGATTCAGGGCCTTGTCAGCGAAGTGATCAGCGCATCGGAACAGGCCCAGGGCCTGGCCGATCAGGCGCAGGACATCAGCAAGGTACTGGAAGTGATCCGCGGCATCGCCGGGCAGACCAACCTGCTGGCACTCAACGCCGCCATCGAAGCGGCGCGGGCCGGTGAAGCCGGACGCGGATTCGCCGTGGTGGCCGACGAGGTGCGTTCGCTGGCGCAGCGCACGCAGAACTCCACCGAAGAAATCGAGCTGATGATCACCAACATCCAGCAAGGCACCGGGACCACGGTCGGTGCTTTGCAAAGCAGCGCCGAGCATGCGAACCAGACCTTGCGTCGGGCCAACAGCGCCGGCAATGCGCTGGAGAAAATCACTGCGTCGATTTCGCAGATCAACGAGCGCAACCTGGTGATTGCCAGCGCGGCCGAACAGCAGGCGCTGGTGGCCCGGGAAGTTGATCATAACCTGGTGAACATCCGCGATCTTTCGACCCAGACCGCCGCTGGCGCCACCCAGACCTCGGCCGCCAGTCATGAATTGTCGCGACTGGCCGTCGACCTTAACGGCCTGGTGACACGCTTTGTAATTTGATGCCGGTTTTTCGGTTGCCACCGGCAAGGCGCTCGGCAACACTCTCGTCCCGATCAAGAAGGAGTGTGCCGTGAGCCCTGCCGATATCGTTCGTTTACTGTCGCTGGCGGCCATCTGGGGTGCGAGCTTTCTGTTCATGCGCATCATTGCCCCGGTGATTGGCAGCCTTCCTACCGCTTTTTTCCGCGTATCGATAGCCGCCGCCGGACTGCTGGTGATTCTCGGCCTGATGCGCATCAGCTGGGACTTCAAAGGCAAGCTCAAGACCGTGATGCTGCTCGGCGTGATTAACTCCGGGATTCCGGCGACGCTCTATTCGGTGGCGGCACAGGTGCTACCGGCCGGCTATTCGTCGATTTTCAATGCCACCACACCGTTGATGGGCGTGTTGATCGGCGGTCTGTTCTTCAGTGAAAAACTCACCGCTGCCAAGCTCGGCGGGGTTTTTCTCGGACTGCTTGGCGTGGGCGTGCTGACCCGCGCCGGCCCGGTGGCGTTCGACCTGCAATTGCTGATGGGCGCCCTCGCCTGCCTGCTCGCCACCACTTGCTACGGCTTTGCGGGGTTTCTGGCCCGCCGCTGGCTCGATCACGCCGGTGGTCTCGACAGCCGTTTGTCGGCACTGGGCAGCATGCTCGGCGCGACGTTGTTCCTGCTGCCCCTGTTCGGCTACAGCGTGATCAGCCAGCCGCCGGCGAGCTGGGGCGGCTGGAGTGTCTGGCTGTCCTTGCTGGGGTTGGGGCTGGGCTGCACGGCGCTTGCCTACATCATTTACTTCCGCCTGCTGAGCTCGATTGGCCCGGTGAAATCGATGACCACGACCTTCCTGATCCCGCTGTTCGGCGTGTTGTGGGGTGCGCTGTTTCTCGATGAACCGCTGTCGATGGCGCACATCTATGGCGGGGTGTTGATTGCGGCGGCGTTGTGGTTAGTGTTGAAACCGACGGTGGTGAAAGCAGCCCAGGTGACCGCCCGATAAACCGCTGGCGTTTTCAAGGACGTCTTCGCTGGCGAGCCAGCGGATTGCCCGCCAGTGACGGGATGGGCTGTTTTTGATCGGCTCACCGCGACCCTGGATATTCGCCATCACGCCAACTCCCGCTCGGCCTGCGCGGCCAGTTCGGCTTCGCGTTCGGCGATGGCGGCTTCCAGTTCCGGGGAGCGTTTGGCCCATTGTTCGGGTGGCAGCGGTTTTGACCATTCGGTGATGTCGGGATAGGGCAAGTCGGGGGGTGGCGATAATTTCCATTCCTGCAACATCATCGCCAGCGGACCACCTAGAAATATGGCCCCGATGACCAGCCACAGCGCCTTGCCCACTTCCTGCGCGACCAGGTATCGCCTGATGCCATCCAGATATTCACAGCTAATACCCCAAACGACGTTTCTACCCCGCAGCTTTTCTCGCCCGCCTTCAAAGTCATTTGTGACTGGCAGAGCCTGCGGCCCTATCTCCATATAGCTGCGCATACACTCCCACAACGCCATCGCCGTGGTGCCGCCGCCGCAGTTGAAACCCAGTGAAAAATGCTTGTTGTCTTCCCCGGCCTGCGGGTCCGGGTTTTCGAAGCCAATGATCAACAAACCCATGGTGGCGCGACCGGCCTGACTGACCGACGACTGCTGGGTGGCCGCGGCGGTCACGGTTTCCCACGGGACAATCCAGTACTCGCCATCGTCGCGCGGGATGCAGACTTCTCGACGTTGGCGGTTAAAACGCACGGGGAGAGGGACTTCGCGGAAGAGGCCGTGGATCAAGATCAGTACTGGAATACCCAAAATGATCGCCCCCAGGATCAAAACATCCTGGCTGAAATCAGAGTCGAGATTTCGCGTGAAGAAGGACATGGCTAAAAACACCATCAGCGTGGGCCACATCACCATCACCGCAGAGCCGATGCTGTAGCTGCCAACATCCAAAAACACCTCGTTCTTGCGCCAGACGATGTTGAGCACGTCCAGCGGTTTTTCTCCGGTGGGGATGGGCAACGGCGCCAGATAGTCATTGCGCGAAAACAGCCGCTTTTTCGTGCTGCCTGCCGGGGGCGTACTCATCGCTTGTCCTTGGGTTGCAGGTAAATTGCGCCGGGGCGGCCTTCGCCGAGCGGGTAGTTCGGTACCCGATCCAGTTCAGGCGTCGGGTCCGCCCATAGGGCGGTCACGCCCGTTGAGTGATTCAGGGTAAAAGCCAGCCCTCGCTCGCCGCCGATGAAGTGTTGGGCGCCGAGCATGGCGGTCAATGGCGTGCGATAACGCACACGCAGGCCTCGGATATGCGCCATCACGCCAACTCCCGCTCCGCCTGCGCGGCCAGTTCCGCCTCACGCTCGGCGATGGCGGCTTCCAGTTCCGGGGAGCGTTTGGCCCATTGCTCGGGAGGCAAGGGTTTTGACCATTCGATGATGTCGGGATAGGGCAGATCGGGCGGATAAGAAAGTTTCAAGTTCTGAAGTTTCTCCGCCAAGTAAGTGCCCAAAATCGTGATGCAGAAAACGCCCCAAAAAACGCCTAGCAGATTGCCCTTGCGCAAGTCGGTGATGATCGAACCAATTTGTGTTTCTTCGTAGGGAGCGATGCCGACACGACTTTCAGGAACCGCCTGCGGACCGACCTCCATATAACTGCGAACGCACTCCCACAACGCCATCGCCGTGGTGCCGCCGCCGCAGTTGAAGCCCAGTGAAAAATGCTTGTTGTCCTCCCTGGCCTGCGGGTCCGGGTTTTCAAAACCGATGATTAATAAACCCATTGTGGCGCGACCGGCCTGACTGACCGACGATTGCTGGGTGGCGGCGGCGGTCACGGTTTCCCACGGGACAATCCAGTATTCGCCATCGTCGCGCGGGACGCAGACTTCTCGGCGTTGGCGGTTGAAGCGCACGGGGAGCGGGACTTCGCGGAAAAGGCCTTGGATTATAAAAATAGCTGGGATGCCAGTGATCACCCCTCCCCCGATAAGAGTAAAGGTGCTCAGTTCAGGTGAAATATTTCTGAGTCCATAAGCCAGAGATAAAAACAACATCACCCCCGGCCACAACACCATCACCGCAGAGCCGATGCTGTAATTGCCAACATCCAAAAACACCTCGCTCTTGCGCCAGATGATGTTGAGTACGTCCTGCGGTTTTTCTCCGGTGGGTATAGGCAACGGCGCCAGGTAGTCATTGCGCGAAACCAGCCGTTTTTTCGTGGTGCCTGCCGGTGGCGTACTCATCGTTTGCCCTTGGGTTGCAGGTAAATCGCGCCGGGATGGTCCTCGCCGAGCGGGTAGTTCGGCACCCGATCCAGTTCAGGCGTCGGGTCCGCCCACAGTGCGGTCACGCCCGTTGAGTCATTCAGGGTGAAGGCCAGCCCCCGCTCGCCGCCGATGAAGTGTTGGGCGCCGAGCATGGCGGTCAATGGCGTGCGATAGCGCACACGCAGGGAAACCGTGGCGGGTTGGGAGCTCAGAACATTACTCAGCGTGTTGAACGGGCCACTCAGGCGCAGGCCCTGCCCTTCCTTGAACGGTATCCACTGGCAGGCGCTGCTGGCCAGCCAGTGCGGTGTCAGGTCGCGCCAGGGACGCAGTGGCTTGAAATGATCGCGCCGGCCGGTTTTGATCTGTTCACGGTAGTTCAGGCTGTCCACCGGATCACCGACCATGCTCAGTTCCAGGTAGACACTGTCGGGTTCGGCACCTGGCAAGTCGAGGGTCAGGTGATTGATGGAACTGTAATACTCGAGGCGGGAAGGGCCATTACCATGGTTGGACTTCAAGTTGCTTTCCATGCTGATCCGAGGCGCATACAGGATGAAGTACAACCGGTCGAGTTCATCCTGCTGGGCTTTGGGCGGGATTGGCTGCAGATCGTTGGCCCGCGCCTTTGACCAGCAGCAGTTGTTCAGGAAGTTTTGCAGCGGGGTTTTCTGCAGGATACTGGTGATCAGGTACAGCACGCCCAGTATGAGAATCAGCCAGTTCAACGGTCCCATGTACAGCGTGTAACGCAAGATGGCGACATCGACGGTAATTGATCCTGCCAGGGCACGAGCGGTGTAGCCAAACCCTAATAACGCCTGGGTGCCGAAAGTCGCTATTTGCCCACCGACCACGGTTTGGCGCATCTCCAGCCACGGATCGACTCGATTTTGGGCGTTTTCCAACTGTTTTTGCAGGGATTGGAATTCGTTTATTGCTGCGCCAGTAGAGAGCGCACCAATCACCCCACCAAACAGAGTAAGTGCGGGAGCCGCAGATGAGCGAATAAAAAACCGATCCTTCCCCAATCCCTTCCGCACCTGACTATCAACCACCGCCACCAACGCCGCCCCCGCATATAACGTCGCCGAAATCGTGTCATTGACCCGCCGGCTGTCCATCCCCTCCAACACCCCGGCCTGACTCAAATAGTTATTCGCATTGACCACGTTCAACAACAACGCCGCCAACGGCACCACCCCACCACTGTTGGCCACCACCGGCGATTGGATGATCCGCCCCACCTGCCCCGCGCCAATGGCCTTGCCGGTTGCCCTGGCCCATTGGCCCAGCGCTTCGGCCTGTTGGCCCAACAGCTTCGCCACTGGCCGGCCCGCCTCGGTGACAATCTGCAAGCGCGTGTCGTTGCCCAGGCGCGCGGCGACAAAGATGCCCATCCAGGAACGGCCGAGGCCGCTGTCACCCTTGAGCAGCAACAGCGCCGCCGCCAACCGGTTGACCAGCACGCTCCATTGGCTGCCGACGTCCCGCGCCATGTTGGCGATGTCGCGCAGGGTCGGTTCGCTCAACGGCGCCAGCGCCTGATGGGTCGCGCTGAGGTTGTCGGAGGCCAGGGCGGCCGTCAGCTCGCTCAGGCGCGAAGCACTGTTAACGGCCGCATCGATGGAGGGTGTCCAGGCGTTGAACAGTTGCTTCAGGGCGCCGCCGTCAGGGGCGCGGATGTAGTCGGCGTATTGTTCGGCCCCCTGGGCGCGGATGCACTGGGCGGTCAGGCAGCCGGTGGCCAGTTCGGTCAGCCAGCGGCGCGTCTCCAGGTCGTCGTAATCCACGAACCAGGTGCCGCTGTGTGAGCGCTTGAGGTACAGGCCCCGGTCGGCAAACAGCGCGGTGTGACGTTGCTCCAGATGTTGGTAGTGCCCCGCGGCGGTCTGGGTGAACCAGGTATTCATCGCCTCGAGGTCGATGTATTTGCCGACCTTGGCACTGAAGAGATGGTTATTGAGGTTGGCGTGCTTTTCGGCGCGGTATTCGCGGACGACGAATTCTGCTTCGGTGTACAGGTCCTCCGGAATAAAGGCCCGCACCGGGGCGACGATGGCGGCGATACGTGCGTCGCGCTCGGCGGCCTGGGCCTGGGTGGGCTGCCCGCCGTATCGACGGGCCTGGGTTTCCGCCTTGAGCTCTTCGTCCAGCCGATGCTGGGTGTCGAGCATGACCTGGCCCTGGGCCGGCGTGAGGTTGATCTCATGCGCCTTGTAGCGGTAGCTGATGGACCCGGCCAGTTCGGCGCCGTCCTCGCTGATCAGGCTGCGCACGAACCCGCCGATGCTCAGGCGCAGATTATTCTCGCCCAGCCATTTTTCGTGGTTCGCCTCCAGCCATTCCTGTTCGTGATTGATGTCACGCAGCACACCCAGGTCGTCGTCGAGGCAGGCGAAAACGGCGAACAGCCCCTCGGTTTGTGCCGTGGCGCCGTCCAGCCAGTCCTGAGTGCCCTGCCCCTCCCACGGCTCGGCGCTCCACTGCCCTGGCGGCTGGTCGCTGGCATCGGGATGCTCAGCGAGGATGCGTTTGCGCTCACGGGCGCGGTGCATGGCGTCGGTGTAAGCCTTCATGTTGCCTGGGGTCGGGTCCTTCAGCACGGCTTCGCCCAGCGCGTCGGTATCCTCGGCGCCCCGCTTCAGGTCCGCTTTCAGGGCGCGGGCGAAGGTGTCGGGGAGCAGTTCAGCCATCACCTCGGCGGCTTGTTCCAGCGGCGGGCAATGTTTCGCTTGCAGTTCGTTGGCCACGGTACGCAGGGCGATATGGCGCATGTGTTCACGGCGCAAGGCGCTGCTGTCACTCAGCGCCTTGCAGTACTCGGGGTTCAAGGGGAATTCGCTGTAGAGCATCCAGGCATCGTGGATTTTTTCCAACGCCAACCCCGACAGGGGAGCGTTGAGCAGCAGCGTTTCATCCTCGTCCAGTGCCTGTTCCTTGAACTGGCCAGAGCGCGAGACGCCATAACGCTTGAGCGGCCCCTGGTCCTGCCACAGATAAACAAACCCGGCACGCAGGCGTCGCACCGCCATGGGCCGGCCCTGGGTGGACACGCCGGGGGCGCAGCAGGGGTCAGTGGCCTTTTCCTCGGCCAGGGCATAACGCACGGGCACGACGAAAAGCTCCGCCTGGCTGGCGAGGCACGGCATCAGCGTACAGTTGATATCGATGTGAGGCTGCGCCTTGGCGGCGCGCTCGGCCTGGGCGGCTCGATCAATCCAGGCCAGTTGCTCTGCGCTCATAGGGAGAACTCCTTGTCGGTGACCTGCCGCCGCGTCAGTTCGGCGTTCAGGTTATCCAGCCGTTGCCTGGGCGACAGGCCGGGCTCGGTCAACATGTTTCGGTAACTGGCGTGAGCCGGCGCATCGGGAAAGTCGGTGCCCAGCAAAGCCTGGAAGCGAGCCCAGAGCAGGACCTCATCGATGGCGCTGTAACCGTGACGGCCGGCATGCTGCTGACAGTGCGACGCCCACTGTTGCAATGCCTCGTCGTCCAGCCCTTGCAGGTACTCGGGAAAGTTACGCTGACCGTGTTCGATCAACTGCTCAGCGAAGTGCTGACGCTGGGCGCTGCCCAAGTGCTCCAGCTGATGCGCGGACAGCAACAGCCAGGGCTCATGCGCATAGAGTGCAGCGGGTTGATCGGGATTCTCCTGGTGGATCTCCAGTTCCGGGAGCCGGATCAGTCGCACAGGTCCCATCAAGCGATCACGTTCGAAAGCGGGCAGCGAGGTTAGCCACAAGGCCGCGATCCGGGGGTCGTGGTAACGGAACAAGACCGTGACATCCCCTTCGACACGCACGTGAATCAGGCTGCGTAAATGTCCAAGCACGACCTCTTCCTGCGCCTCTGACTCCAGCCAGATGCCGCAGGTCGTGCTCCACTCCTGGAAAAAGCGCTGGGCCAGCGGGCTATCGGGAGAAACAGGCACCAGGGCCGGCCCGACTTCCTCCAATGGGCCATAAGCGGTGTTGCGGTAGAGTGACCGGAACGTCGTGCTCCCTAGCTCAAACAGACGCTCGGGCAGACGTTCAATGCGGGTTCGATCCAGCAGCAGATACGCCTGACTCATGTCGGTTTCTCCGCCAGTTTTTGACACACGGCGCAAATCGGAGCGGCCATCTGCGCCGCCTGAGCCAATGCCCGTTTTTGCGCGGCCAGTGATAGCACAAGCTGTTGCGACGCTACGGGGAGTAATGAGCCAGCCGCCTGCGGCGCTATCCCGGGTACCGGCACCCCGCCTTCGACAAGGGCTACGCTGCTGAAAATCCCCGCGGAGTTGATGATCAAGTGATGGCCGCCAGCCGTGAGCGTCAGGCTGGCCCCCGCATCAATCACCACGTTGTTGGCGGTGACACGGGCCTGCGGCCCGGCCTGAATCACCCAGGCGCCTTCTGTGGTCGTGCTGCTGTTGCCGGTGATGTTGACCAGCTCATCGCCGCCGATCACCGTATTGCGCGCGCCTTGGATGGTGCGCGACTCGTCGCCCTTGATCAGGCAGGTGCTGTGATTATCCACCTGCTCGAAACGGTCGTGGCCAATCCGGGTGTCGCTGTCATTGAGAACCCATTGCTCGAAGTCACGCTGCGCCCGCAGGTAGATTTTTTCCTGCCCGGCGCGGTCTTCGATCGACAACTCGTTGTACCCCCCGGTGTGCGGGGAGCTGTGGCTGCGCAATACGGTTTTGGTCTTGTGCTCGGGCAGCGGGTAAGGCGCCGAGTTGACCTTGTTCATCACGCAACCGGTAATGAGCGGATGGTCGGGATTGCCCTCCAGGAAGGTGACGACCACTTCCATTCCGACACGCGGAATGGTCACGGAGCCAAAATTTTCACCTGCCCAGTTACTGGATACCCGCAGCCAGCAACTGCTTCTTTCACTGTTGAGTCCGGCCCGGTCCCAATGGAACTCGACTTTGACCCGACCATACTCATCGCAATAGATCTCCTCGCTGGCAGGTCCGGTCACACGGGCGGTCTGACTCACCAGTGGCATTTTTCGCGTCCGCATTGGCGGTCGGTAAAACACATCCCATGGAATGACGCTGAAGCTGTTGCGATAGCCCTGGTTAAAGCCGTCCCCGGACTGGGCGTCGCTGGTGATCGCCTCTTCCAGAGACTGTGGCTGTTTTCCAGCGTGTGTCACGCTGAGCAACAGCCACAGACCGTTGCAGCGTTCACGCGGATGCTCGGTCAGGGTAAAAAAGTGACCACTGCGCAGCGTCGCCTGATCGCTCTGGCCCTCGAACAACCGGTAATCAACACGGTGCCGCTCCAGGGCCTGGCGAGCGAGTTGATCACCATGCTTTTCATTCTTGATCAGTACCGGGTAGCAATAGTCTTCAAGCTTGGGGCTGAACTCGGCAGCGAAGCAGCTTTCCTGCATCACACTTGGGCGCTGGAAGTCATAGTGCCTGCGCGTGGTGGTGCTGGTGCGGGTGCGATACCTCATGGAGAACTGGTTGACCACGGGGTGATCCGCCACCATGCCGGAGTCTTGTCGATAGGATGTATCGGCCAGTGTCGGGAACCAGGTCTGATCGTCGGTGAACACCAGCAAATGACCGTCCGGCGAATGCTGGAAATGCCACGCGATACCGTCCTCGGCGCACAGCCGCTGAACAAATTCGTAATTATTTTCCCCGTATTGAGTGCAGTATTCGCGCTCCGGGCTGGTGCTGACATGGAAGGCGAACGCATCGGCCTGAATGCCGTGCCCCTTGAGCACCTGAGCGATGATTTGCGGCACCGTCTGCTTCTGGAAAATTCGTTGATCGTGGCTGAACTGCAAGTAGTGCAGCGCCGGGACGAGGCACAGGTGGTAATGGGTCAGACGCTTGCCGGTTTCACCGACGACCACCTCTTCGATATGGCCATGAAGACCTTCGCCGTCGAGACCGAACTGAAGGAACGCGGGCTGACCGAGCAGACTCTCCGGATCGACATTCGGATTTTCGCTGACCAGTTCAACCTGGATCGCGTACAAGGCGCTGATGGCCTCTACACCGTCAAAGGAGAGGACTTTGAAATCATTACGAACAGCGGGAATGTGCAGCGCGAAATGCGCCGTATTGGCCGACCTGAACATACGCTTATCCCTTATCAAGCGCGATGTGCAAACCGTCCCTGGTTGTGCACGCAAAAAATTGGCGGGCACGTTAACAACGGGGCAAACAGATTGATGTAGGAAGGGTCTTGGAATGCGGTCAGACCGTTCCGTCTTGCTAGAGCCTGAGTCAATTCATGAGAGGGGGGAATGATCTGGACTGGCCAAGTCACGGCATGACAAGCCCGACGCAACACGCCGGGCCTGTCCAGCTTTACGCCGTCTTACGGAAGACAAACACCAGACCAACAATGATCAGCAACATGCCGAGCAGGCTCAGCAGTGCCAGGCGGTTGCCGAAGAACAGATAGTCCATCACCGCGGTCACCGCCGGCACCAGGTAAAACAGACTGGTGACGTTCACCAGATTGCCCCGGGCGATCAAGCGGTAGAGCAACAACGTCGCCAATACCGAGACCACCAGGCCCATCCACAGCACCGGCACGATAAAACCGCTGCCGTGCTCGAAGTGAAACGGCTGGAACGGCACGAATATCCCGCACAACAGCAGCCCGGCGAGGTACTGCACCGGCAACGTGCCGAGGGGATTGTCGGTGATGCGTTTTTGCATGATCGAGCCGAACGTCATGCTCACCAGAGCCAGTAACCCGAAGAGCATCCCGGCCAGCGACATGCCGGCCAGGCCGATGCCCTGATAGACCACCATGATCAACCCGGCCAGGCCGAGCGACAGGCCGAACATCCGGCTGGCCGATCGCTGACGCTCCATGATCACCACGGTGAGAATGGGTTGCACGCCCATGATCGTCGCCATCACGCCTGGGGTGACTTTCAGGTCCAGGGCCAGCAGATAGAAAATCTGATAAGCCCCCAGCAACACCACCCCGGTGGCCATGGCATACAGCATCGGCTTGCCGCCCTTGGGCAGCTTCAGCTTGAGCAAGGGCACCAGCAGGATCAAGCCGCACAAGGCAATGACAAAGCGGATGAACAGAAAGGCAAAGGGCGACGCGTGAGCCAGCCCCCATTTGGAGAAGATCGCCCCACTGCTCCAGAGCAGGACGAACAGACTCGTGGAAGCCGCCGCGAGCGCGGACTTTTTCGAAAGGACAAACATGAATACCACCTGTAGTCAGGCAAGAAGCCAACTCAGCCGTAGCTGAAATTCAGTCGTGTATTTTTTTCAGGCAGGCACCGGGGAGCAGCAGAAAACGCTGATCAGCCCGAAACGCCAACACCTGGCGGCGAGACCACCGCGCACACTGGCGTGCGACTGACAGGAGGAGGGTAATGACTGATCTGCCCCGGCTGCTGATTCCCGCACGGCACGACGCCAGCGTTGACCGCTGAATCGACTACCGCGTTGATGAGGGATGCAGGCATGGGCTGATCTTTTCTCGAGGGATGAAAAAGTGAGTCCTGAAACTCACCGTGCGCCGACTATAACCAGCGTGAGACATGAATTGCAAATAAGTTGCGTTGAAGGTCGACCCGTTGATGTTGTCGCCCGAATCTCTTGGATTTTCCACCAGAACTGACGAAACAAGCGATCGCTGCGGGAGCCGGCTTACCGGCTCCCGCAGGTTTATTCAGCCAAACAACCAATACCCCAACAATGTCAGCACCACCACCGCCAACACCGGGCGCAGCACTCGGTAGGCCTTGGGGTTGCGACGCTTCCACTGCTTGATCCCACCGCTGAGTTTGTCACTGAAGTGCTTGCTCCAGGCGTAGGCCTGGTTGATCCCGCCGACGCGCTCGTCGTCCAGGTTCTGCGGCGCGGTTGCACGCCCCAGCAGGCCGCTGACCCAGCGATTGATACGGGTCATCAGACGGCTGCTCAGCGGTCGTTCGATGTCGCAGAACAGGATGACCCGTGTCTTCTCGGTTTCGTTCTTGACCCAGTGCACGTAGGTTTCATCGAACATCACGTCTTCACCGTCGCGCCAGGCGTACACCTGACCGTCAACGAAAATGCGGCAATCGTCGGAGTTCGGCGTGGACAGGCCGAGGTGATAGCGCAGGGAACCGGCGAACGGGTCGCGATGCGGATTGAGGTGGCTGCCGCCCGGCAACAGCGCAAACATCGCGCCCTTGACGTTGGGAATGCGGCTGACCAGCTCCACGGTTTTCGGACACAGGAGTTCGGCCGACGGCAAGGGTTTGTCGTACCACTTGAGGTAGAAACGCTTCCAGCCTTTCTTGAAAAACGAGCCGAAACCGGCGTCGTTGTTCTTCTCGGCGGCGCGAATGTAGCCCTCGTCGAACAGGTGCATCGCTTCGTCGCGAATGACTTCCCAATTGTCCTTGAGCACATCCAGTTCAGGGAACTTGCTGCGATCCAGGTAAGGTTTCGACGGTACGCCGGAGAACAGGTACATCAGGGCGTTGTAGGGTGCGAACAGCGCCGAATGATTGACGAACTGTCGCAGCACCGGCAACCGTGCCTTGCCACGCAAATGCACATAGAGGGTGCTGCCCAGAAAAAGCAGCAAAAATGACGCTTTCGCGGCAAAGGAAAAGGTCATCAACAACTCCTTGGAAATAGACACTGTTGCACAACGCCATTCACCCGGCGCGGCAGCCGGCATGATAAACACTACCGACCTCAGTAAACACCCGCGGGATTCGACATTCAGTGTTGAGGATTGCGCAATAAATGCTTATTAACACAAGACTCTTGAACATTCGCTGACCTGAATCAGTCTCCCGCGGTGCAAGGGCACGCGTCCCTGCGGCAGCACCATCCGGCGTCCGGGTGTTACTGCTGAGTCTCCTGCTCGGTGAACAGATCGCTGAACAGCATGCTCGACAGGTAACGCTCCCCGGAGTCCGGCAGGATCACCACAATGGTCTTGCCCTGCATTTCCGGGGTTTCGGCCAGCCGTACCGCCACCGCCATCGCGGCCCCGCAGGAAATGCCGCACAAAATCCCCTCTTCCTGCATCAAGCGCAGGGCCATGGCCTTGGACTCCTCGTCGCTGACCAGCTCCACCCGGTCGACGATCGACAGGTCCAGGTTCTTCGGCACAAAACCGGCACCGATGCCCTGGATCTTGTGCGGGCTCGGCTTGATCTCTTCACCGGCCATTGCCTGGCTGATCACCGGCGATACCGCAGGTTCCACCGCGACCGAGATGATCGGTTTGCCCTGGGTATTCTTGATATACCGCGAAACGCCGGTAATGGTTCCGCCCGTTCCGACGCCTGCCACCAACACATCGACAGCGCCGTCGGTGTCGTTCCAGATTTCCGGGCCGGTGGTTTTTTCGTGGATGGCCGGGTTGGCCGGGTTTTCGAATTGCGCCGGCATGAAATATTTCGACGGATCGCTGGCCACAATTTCGCCAGCCTTTTCGATCGCGCCTTTCATGCCCTTGGCTGGTTCAGTCAGTACCAGTTCGGCCCCCAGGGCCTTGAGCACCTTGCGTCGCTCGATACTCATGGACGCCGGCATGGTCAGCATCAATTTATAGCCACGTGCGGCGGCGACGAAGGCCAGGCCGATGCCTGTATTACCGGAGGTCGGTTCGACAATGGTCATGCCAGGTTTGAGTTTGCCGGTGCTTTCGGCGTCCCAGATCATGTTCGCGCCGATGCGGCACTTGACCGAATAACCGGGGTTGCGCCCTTCGATCTTGGCCAGGATGGTCACACCGCGCGGGGCGATACGGTTGATCTGTACCAGCGGCGTATTGCCGATGGAATGGGCGTTGTCAGCGAAAATGCGGCTCATGACTGGGTCCTTACTACAGCATTTGATAAGCGCACAAAGGTATGCCTGTTGGTCGTGGGCGTCCAGTCAGGCGAACGTCCGCGGGCCGGCGCAGTCAATCGCTATAGTTCGCCAGAGAATTGCCATCATGAAACGTCGATACAGCTGGCCCCTATGGACCTTCGCAGGCCTCGTCGTACTGTTGGTTGCCCTGCACATCGCCCTGCCCTACCTGGTGCGCAATTACCTTAACGACAAGTTGGCGGACATGGGCGAATACCGTGGGCAAGTCACTGACGTGGACCTGGCCTTATGGCGCGGCGCCTACAAAATCAACGGCCTGAAAATCGTCAAAGTCGACGGCAAGGTGCCAGTACCGTTCGTCAATGCGCCGCTGATCGACCTCTCGGTCAGTTGGCATTCGCTGTGGTACGACCATGCGGTGGTGGCACAGGTGCAGTTCATCAACCCCGAGGTGAACTTCGTCGATGGCGGTGCCAACAAGCAGAACTCCCAGACGGGCCGGGGCACCGACTGGCGCGCCCAACTGGGCAAATTGCTGCCGATCACGCTGAATGAAGTGCGAATTGATGACGGCAAGATCAGCTTCCGCAACTTCAATTCCAAACCCCCAGTGAACATGAACGCCACCAAGGTCAACGCCAGCATCTACAACCTGACCAACGTGGTGGATACCGAAGGCAAACGCGACGCCCGCTTCGAAGGGAAAGCCCTGTTGCTGGGGCATGCGCCACTGGAAACCACCGCGACCTTCGACCCGTTGAGCAATTTCGAAGACTTCGAGTTTCGCCTGCGGGCCAAGGACATCGAACTCAAGCGCATGAACGACTTCGCTTCGGCCTACGGCAAGTTCGATTTCAATGGCGGCCATGGTGACGTGGTCATTGAAGCACAGGCCAAAAAGGCCAAATTGACGGGCTATATCAAACCGCTGCTCAGGGATGTCGACGTGTTCAACTGGCAGCAGGATGTGGAAAACAAGGACAAAGGGATTTTCCGCTCCATCTGGGAGGCCATCGTCGGAGGCTCCGAGACCGTGCTGAAAAACCAGGGCAAGAACCAGTTTGCCACCCGGGTTGAACTCAGTGGCAACGTACATCAACAAGATGTCAGCGCGTTCCAGGCGTTTTTGCAGATTTTACGTAATGGATTCATTCAGGCATTCAATGCCCGCTACGAACGACCGAAGCCGGATGCCGGTTAATATCCAGATGGATATGCCCGGTGACCGCCGCGACCCAGTCAGGATGTGACGCTCCATTCAGAGACTGAATAAGCCGTCTGCGTTCACAGTCGACCGGGCACCGCGTTATAGTCGGGGTTGACCTATTTTATTGCGCCCCGCCCTGCCTCGTTCAGGTCGGCGTTACCGTTCGAGGATTAGCAGATGAAGTTCGAAGGCACCCAGGCCTACGTCGCCACCGATGACCTGAAGCTGGCGGTCAATGCCGCCATCACCCTGGAGCGGCCGTTGCTGGTCAAGGGCGAACCAGGCACCGGCAAGACCATGCTCGCCGAGCAACTGGCCGAATCCTTTGGCGCCAAGCTGATCACCTGGCACATCAAGTCCACCACCAAGGCCCATCAAGGCCTGTACGAGTACGACGCGGTCAGCCGCCTGCGTGATTCGCAACTGGGCAACGAAAAAGTCCACGACGTACGCAACTACCTGAAAAAGGGCAAGCTCTGGGAAGCCTTCGAATCCGAAGAGCGGGTGATCCTGCTGATCGACGAAATCGACAAGGCCGACATCGAGTTCCCTAACGACCTGCTGCAAGAACTCGACAAGATGGAGTTCTACGTTTACGAAATCGACGAGACGATCAAGGCCAAGAAACGCCCGATCATCATCATTACCTCCAACAACGAAAAAGAACTGCCGGACGCCTTCCTGCGCCGCTGCTTCTTCCACTACATCGCGTTCCCCGACCGCGTCACACTGCAGAAAATCGTCGACGTGCACTACCCGGACATCAAGAAAGATCTGGTCAGCGAAGCCCTCGACGTGTTCTTCGACGTGCGCAAGGTGCCGGGCTTGAAGAAGAAGCCATCGACCTCCGAACTGGTGGACTGGCTGAAACTGCTGATGGCCGACAACATTGGTGAAGCCGTGCTGCGCGAACGCGATCCGACCAAGGCCATCCCGCCGCTGGCCGGCGCCTTGGTGAAAAACGAACAGGACGTGCAACTGCTTGAGCGCCTGGCGTTCATGAGCCGTCGCGGCAGTCGTTGATCATCTGGGGCAAATGCCATGCTGCTCAATCTGTTCAATGAAATGCGCGCAGCCAAGGTCCCGGTCTCGGTGCGCGAACTGCTGGACCTGATCAACGCGCTGAAACAGCGGGTGACCTTCGCCGACATGGACGAGTTCTATTACTTGTCACGGGCGATCCTGGTAAAGGACGAAAAGCATTTCGACAAGTTCGACCGAGCCTTCGGGGCGTACTTCAACGGCCTGGAAAAGCTCGACGACCATTTGCAGGCCCTGATCCCCGAAGACTGGCTGCGCAAGGAATTCGAACGCTCCCTGACCGATGAAGAGCGGGCGGCGATTCAGTCCCTTGGCGGTCTGGACAAGCTGATCGAAGAGTTCAAGAAGCGCCTGGAAGAGCAAAAGGAACGCCATGCCGGAGGCAACAAGTGGATTGGCACTGGCGGCACCAGCCCGTTCGGCTCCGGCGGGTTCAACCCGGAAGGCATTCGGGTCGGCGATGCCGGCAAGCGCCAGGGCAAAGCGGTCAAGGTCTGGGACCAGCGCGAATACAAGAACCTCGACGATTCGGTGGAACTGGGCACGCGCAATATCAAGGTGGCCCTGCGCCGCCTGCGCAAGTTTGCCCGCCAGGGTGCGGCGGAAGAACTGGACATCGACGGCACCATCGATCACACCGCCAAGGACGCCGGCCTGCTGAACATCCAGATGCGACCCGAGCGACGCAACACGGTGAAGTTGTTGCTGCTGTTCGACATCGGCGGTTCGATGGACGCCCATGTGAAGATCTGCGAAGAACTGTTCTCGGCCTGCAAGACCGAGTTCAAGCATCTGGAATATTACTATTTCCACAACTTCATTTATGAATCGGTGTGGAAGAACAACATGCGCCGCACTTCCGAGCGTACGTCGACCCAGGACGTGCTGCATAAGTACGGTGCCGACTACAAAGTGATCTTCATCGGTGACGCCGCCATGGCGCCCTACGAAATCACCCAGCCCGGCGGCAGCGTCGAGCACTGGAACGAAGAAGCCGGCTACGTGTGGATGCAGCGGTTCAAGGAGAAGTACAAAAAGCTCATCTGGATCAACCCGTATCCGAAAGACACCTGGGGCTACACCTCCTCGACCAACATTGTGCGGGACTTGATCGAGGACCAGATGTATCCACTGACCCTTCGCGGGTTGGAGGAAGGAATGCGGTTTCTGTCCAAGTAATCCCGTTGCCCTGTAGGAGCTGGCTTGCCAGCTCCTACCTGGGTCAACTGAACCAGCGCAGGTAATCGATGTGCTCGCGGTGCGCCACGTCCTGCACCACTGGCCGCAACCGCACCTGTGCCCCCGGCAAACACTGCGCCAGCCGCGCCAGCGCCAATGGCGTCAACGCCCCCAATCGTGGATAGCCGCCAATGGTCTGCCGATCATTGAGCAGCACGATCGGCTGCCCGTCCGGTGGCACCTGAACGGCGCCCAGCGGGATGCCTTCGGAAATCATCGGTTTGCCCTGGTACTGCAACGCCGTGCCCAGCAGGCGAATGCCCATCCGGTCGGCGCGACTGTCGATGTGCCATGGGTTGTTGAACGCATCGAACAGGCTCTGGCCACTGAACTCGCCGATTTGCGCTCCCAGCACCAGGTCCAGCGGAGCCTCCAGCTGCAAATCCGGTCGCAGGTCCGCCGACAACTCCCGCAGCAGCATCACCGAGTTGCCCGAATAACCGAGCGAGTCATCCTTGCCCAACGGGCGGCCCATGCCATCCAGGCCACCGAGTGCTTCGCGCACCACCGTCGCGCTGCTACCCAACACCTTCGGCGCATCAAACCCGCCCGGCGCGGCCAGATAGGCCCGGGCACCGAGCAACGGCTGGGTAAATTGCAGTCGTTGACCTTTGTGCAATCTGAAACTGCGCCACGGCGCCAGCGCCTCACCGTCCACCCGTGCGCCAAGATCGGCCCCGGCCAGCGCCAGCACGCAATCATCCTCGGCCACCACGGTGAACCCGCCGAGGGTGATTTCGATCACCGGTGCATCCAGCCGGTTGCCCAGCAGCCAGTTGGCCCAGGACAGGGAACGCCAATCCAGCCCACCGCCCTGAGTCACGCCCAGGTGCCGCACGCCAAAGCGCCCGGCGTCCTGCAACAGGCACAGCGGCGTACTGGCTTCAATCGTCAAACGGCTCATGCCTGGCCCTCCAATGGCGTGTCATCACCGCCCAGGTTAATGAACTCGGCGTGACCCACCGCTTCGAAACGCACGGTGTCGCCCGGCTGCATCAGGCTGTAGCCGTCGCGGTGACGGTCGAACAGCTTGGCCGGCGTGCGACCGATCAGGTTCCAGCCCCCCGGCGACACCACCGGGTAGGCGGCGGTCTGCCGTTCAGCGATGCCGACACTGCCAGCGGCAACTTTCTTGCGCGGGGTGTCCAGGCGCGGCGCGGCCAGCACTTCTTCCACCAGCCCCATGAAAGCGAAGCCAGGCGCGAAACCCAGGGCGAACACCTGATACTCACGCTGGCTGTGCCGACGGATCACCTCTGCCACCGTCAACCCGCTGCGCTGTGCCAACAGGGTCAGCTCCGGGCCGACGCTCAAGTCGTACCAGACTGGCAGCACGTGGCAGGAGCCACGCGTACGGGCGTTGGGCGACAAATCGATCAAGGCTTCGGCAATCACCTCCCGTGCCTGGGCCGGACTCAACGCGACAAGGTCGTAATGCACCATCAGCGTGGTGTAGGACGGCACCAGATCGATCAGATGTTCACCGAACGCGCTGCGCAGACTTTCGCTGGCGGCGAGCATCCACGGCATGTTGGCTTCAGCGATTTCATCGAACAGACGCACCATCAGACAATCCAGCGCGACCACTTCCACCCGCAGTTTCATGACGCGCTCTGCTGATTCAAGGCTTCGCGGATGCGCCGCACGGCGGCCACCGAACTGGCGTTGTCGCCGTGTACGCACAGGGTGTTGGCCTGCAAGGGCAAGGCGCTGCCGTCGCTGGCGGTGAGGGGGTCGCCACGGGCAATGATCAGCGCCTGCTCAATGATTCTCTCCGGCTCATGGTGCACGGCGCCCGGCAGTTGCCGTGATACCAGCATCCCGGCGCTGTCGTAGGCGCGATCGGCAAAGGCTTCGAACCACAGGGTCACGCCATATTCATCGCCCATCTGCTGCGCGGCGCTGTTGTCGCGGGTGGCCATCAACATCAACGGCAAGCTGCGGTCATAACTGGCCACGGCCTGCAACACTGCACGCAATTGCGCCGGGTTGGCCATCATGTCGTTGTACATCGCGCCGTGGGGTTTGACGTAACTGACCCGACCACCCTGGGCCCGGCAAATGCCATCGAGGGCGCCGACCTGGTAATGCAGGATGTCCTGGAGTTCCTGGGCCGCGTAAGCCATGGAGCGGCGGCCGAAGCCCACCAGATCCTGATAGGCCGGATGGGCGCCAATTTGTACGCCATGGCTGAGGGCCAGGCTGACGGTCTTGCGCATGATGCTCGGGTCGCCGGCATGGAAGCCGCAGGCGATGTTGGCGCAATCGATAAACGGCATGACCTCGGCGTCGAGACCCATGGTCCAGTTGCCGAAACTCTCGCCGATGTCGCAGTTCAATAGCAGGCGGCTCACGGTGAACACTCCTGTAGGCATTTTTCTTTTTAGCTGCGGGACATATCTGTAAGACAGGCCCGCAGATTATCAGTTACCGGGCGTCGAGTTGCTTGCCGCGGGTTTCCGGCAAACTCAGGGCCGCGAGGATCACCACGCCGTAGGAAACCGCCGCAAAGGCACCGATTCCCACACTCAGCGGCACTTTCTGGCTGAGCAAACCGATCAGCAGCGGGAACAACGCCGCCAGCGCCCGGCCGATGTTGTAGCAGAACCCCTGGCCCGAACCGCGAATTCGCGTCGGAAACAACTCGGTCAGGAACGCGCCCATGCCGCTGAAGATGCCTGAGGCGAAGAAACCCAGCGGAAAGCCCAGCCAGAGCATCACACCGTTGCTGACCGGCAGTTGGGTGTAGAGCAGCACAATGGTGAACGAGCCGACCGCGAACAGGATGAAGTTCTTTTTGCGGCCGAGGATGTCGGTCAAGTAGGCACTGATGACGTACCCCACGTAGGACCCGACGATCACCATCGCCAGATAACCGCTCGTATTGAGTACGCTCAAACCGCGTTCGTTCTTCAAGAAGGTCGGCAACCAGGACGTGATCGCGTAGTAGCCACCCAACGCGCCGGTGGTCAGCAGTGAAGCGCGAAACGTGGTGAAGAGCATGCCGGGCGCGAAGATCTCGTAGAACTTCGACGGGTTGCTCGACTCCTGCCTGGCTTTGGCCTCGCGGTAGATTTCCGGGTCCTTGACCAGGCGACGGACGAAGATCACGAAAATCGCCGGCACGATGCCGAGAATGAACAGTGCGCGCCAGGCATCTTCTGCTGGCAACACCGAGAACAACAGCGCATAGAGAATGGCCGTCAGCCCCCACCCCAGCGCCCAACCGGATTGCACCATGCCGACGGCCTTGCCGCGATCCTGGGCGCGGATCACTTCACCCATCAGGACTGCGCCAGCCGTCCACTCGCCACCGAAACCGAAGCCCATCAGGGTGCGGGCGATCAACAGCTGTTCGTAGTTCTGGGCGAAACCGCAGAGAAAGGTGAAGAAGGCAAACCACAACACCGTCAGCTGCAAGGTACGCACGCGGCCGATGCGGTCGGAGAGAATGCCGGCCACCCAACCGCCGATGGCCGAAGCGATCAGCGTGCTGGTGTGAATCAGCCCGGCCTGCCCGGTGGTGATGCCCCACATGGCAATCAGGGTCGGCACGACGAAGCTGAGCATCTGGGTGTCCATGCCGTCCAGGCCATAGCCGATCTTGCAGCTCCAGAAGGTGCGACGTTCTTGCTGATTGATGTTGCGATACCAGTCGAAAGGTCCCGGACGAGCCACGGCTTTCGGGGTGAAGGGGGTGTCGGGCGCACTCATGGCGAATCTCCGCGCTGATTTTATTGGTATTGTTCTGAGCCCCGACGACGCCTATCGTGGGAACCGGATGCATCGATTTTTGGGCGGCTTGCCCTGTGGCGTCCAACTAATAAAAACCCGCCTTAGACATAAGAAATCTTTATCCCCCCCGAGCCAATCCCATGAACCTGAAGTTTCTCGAGACCTTCGTCTGGGTCGCCCGCCTCAAGAGCTTTCGCCTGACCGCCGACAAACTCTTCACCACCCAGGCGTCGATCTCCAGCCGCATCGCCGTGCTCGAAAGTGAGCTTGGGGTGAAGCTGTTTCTGCGCGATTCCCGTGGTGTGAGCCTGACGCCCGAAGGCTTGAAGGTGCTCGATTATGCCGAGCAGATGATGGACACCATGCAAGCGTTGCGGCAGTCGATCGAGAACCGTTCGAGCAAGGCCGGACGCGTGCGCATCGGCGTGATGGACACGGTCATCCACACCTGGCTCAGCCCGTTGGTGGCACAGATGACCGATCACTATCCGCTGGTGGAAATCGAGCTGGTGGCCGATACCTCGCTGAACCTCTGCGATCAGCTGCAAACAGGTTTTCTCGATGTGATCCTGCAAACCGATCTGTTGCGCCAGGAAAGCGTCCGCAGCCTGGAACTGGCCAGCCATCCCATGGGCTGGATCGTTGCCAGCAATTCCCTCTACAACCGTGAGTATTCAGGCGTCGCCGATCTGGCGAATGAACGGATCATCACCTACTCGAAAAACTCTCATCCACACCAGGAAGTGCTCGCGCTGATGCAGGCCAACGGCGTCATGGCGCCGCGCCTCAATTGTGTGAACTCGGTATCGGCGATCACCCGATTGTTGCGCGATGGCTTCGGGATTGGTGCGTTGCCGCCAGTGCTGGTGGCCGAGGAACTGGCGCGTGGGGAATTGACCTTGCTGGCCATCGAGCAACGGCCACCGAATCTGCAAGTGGTGGTGTCGTGGCGGGTGGGCGCGGAGTGGGTCGAGGAGATTGTGGCGTTGTGTCAGCAGGTGCTGGAGGGGTATGCGCGCAGGGTGGGAGAAAGCTACATCGTACTGGCGGACTAGCGAACCTTATGGCGAGAGAGCAAGCGCCCTCGCCACAAGGGCCTTGTTCACAAGCCGCGCAGGTCCCGCTCTTCGATCGGCCGGCTCTGGCGCAAGCGCTTGCCGCCCAGCACCACCCAGTCTATCAGTCGGAACAGGCACTCCAGGCCGAACGACAGCATCATCGCGCCGCTCATGCCCCAGATCATCGCTTCCGGCGTCAACAGGATCTGGTAGCTGTAGCCATTCCAGGTTTCCTTGCGAATGTCCGGATCGGCGGCCAGCACCACCTGCAGCAAACGGATGTACCAAGGCCCCTGCATCGCCTGGAACTGCTTGTCCAGCGCCAGTTGGCGGGTCAGCAGGTTGCTCAGGCTGTCGGCGTCACTGCGGAAAATCGGGTCTTCGCTGGCCCGATAATGGGCCACCAGGGCCTGCATATCCCCTTTGAAGAACTGATTGGCCGTCCCCTGAAAGCCGCTCAGGCTGGCCTGCGCTTCGATCAGATGGGCCTCGACCCGTTTGGCGTAATCATTGATGAACCCCGGCACCTGGACACCGATCAACAGGCCCGCCGCGAACAACACCAGCCGTAGGTAACTGAGCAACATGGGGAAGAATCCTTATTCGGTCCTGCCCTGGCTGACGCATTCGCCGCGTCGCCACAGGCTCCATTGGCCCGGTTCGTAGCGGGTCCAGGTTTCGTTTTCGGTCAAGGGTTCGGTGGCGATCACCGTCACCACGTCGTTGGGGGTGGTTTCGGCCTGAAAGTCGACGATGACATCGACGTCCTTCAGGCGCGCCGGGCCGAACGGGGCTCGGCGGGTGATCTGCACCAGCTTGGTGGAGCAATAGCAGAACAGCCAGTCGCCGTCGCTGAGCAGGCAGTTGAACACGCCTTTGCTGCGATATTCGGCACACGCGGCCACCAGATCAGGCAGCAGTTCCTCGACTTCAACCGGCTCGGGGAATGCCGCACGCACGCGGTTGAGCAAATCGCAGAACGCCGCTTCGCTGTCGGTATCGCCCACCGGACGATAGAAACTGGCGCCGGGATTAAAGTCCGCCAGTTGGCCGTTATGGGCGAAACACCAGTTACGGCCCCACAACTCGCGTACGAAAGGGTGGGTATTGGAGAGGCAGACCTTGCCGACGTTGGCCTGGCGGATATGCCCGATCACGACCTCGCTCTTGATCGGGTAGCGCTGAACCAGGTTCGCGACTTCCGACTCGCAGCTCGCCGCCGGGTCCTGGAACAAACGCAAGCCCCGACCCTCATAGAAGGCGATGCCCCAGCCGTCGCGATGCGGACCGGTACGGCCGCCACGCTGCATCAACCCGGTGAAGCTGAACACAATATCGGTCGGCACATTGGCGCTCATGCCCAATAATTCACACATGCTCGGACTCTCGCTTCAAGCCAGGGGCGACGTTACAGACGGGGTTCGACCCGCATACGCTGGGGATTGCTCGGAACAGGGGGACGACCATAGCGATCGTCGCCAGCGCCGCCGAAGGCACGCTCCTCTCCCGGTTCTTCGGCAAGCGCGGCCGCTTTGGCGGCGGCGGCCCTTTCCTTGCGCGCATTGGAGGCGCGCTCGATCGGGAAACGAATCGCCACGAACACCAGGTAAATGCCAAACGCGATCATGCCGTACATGAACAGATCAGAGATCGCCCGCCACGCGTTGTTGCCGACCTTGAACAACAGATCAAGGGCCGTAATGGCGATGGCCGGGGCGACCTTTTCCTTCACGGGATCGATGATGGTCGGGGAAAACAGCAACACCGCCACCAGCAACCGCAGCGGCTCACGCAGCCAACGCCACATCCAGCGGGTGATGCGCATCCACACCAACAGGCAGCCCAAAGCGGCAAAGGCGTAGAGGCCCCAAGCGATCAGATAGTCGTTCTCGGTCATGGTGTCCATGGCAAGGCAGGCAAAGAGGCGCTTATGATAACGGCTTTTCGTCCTTGAGGCTGCATCAATGGCAGCCGGTCGGGACACAGGACCTGTGGGAGCGAGCTTGCTCGCGATGAGGCCAGCACATCCAGCATCCATACTGACTGTCAGAACGCTATCGTCGGAACGCCGCCCGGAGCAAACTCGCTCCCACAGGTTCAAAACCTATTCCGTTTACAGTTCGAGAGTCCTCCATGCCGCTATCCGCCACCCTTTGCGACGCTCCGGTTGCCCACAAGGCCGAAGGTTCCGACCCGTATGCCTGGCTGCAAGAGCGCGACACCGATGCCGTACTCGACTACCTCAAGGCTGAAAACAGCTATCAGGAGGCGCAAACCGCCGATCAGGCCGGGCTGCGTGAATCCCTGTTCGAGGAAATCAAGGGCCGGATTCTCGAAACCGACCTGTCCCTGCCCTCCCCGTGGGGACCTTACCTGTATTACACGCGCACCACGGCGGGTGACGAATATTCCCGCCACTATCGCTGCCCGCGCCCGGCCGACGACAGCCTGCAACTCGATGAAAGCCGGGAACAACTGCTGCTTGACCCGAACCTGTTGGCCAATGGCGGCTTTTTCTCCCTTGGCGCGTTCAGCATCAGCCCGGACCACCAGCGCCTGGCCTACAGCGTCGACTCAACGGGCGATGAGATTTACACGCTGTTCGTGAAGGAATTGTCCGACGGCCGCGTCAGCGAACTGGAGTTCCAGGACTGCGACGGCAGCATGACCTGGGCCAACGATAGCCTGACCCTGTTTTTCGGCGAACTGGACGACACCCATCGTCCGCACAAGCTGTACCGCTATCGCCTAGACGGCACAGCGGCCGAAGAAGTGTTTCATGAGCCGGACGGCCGCTTCTTCATGCACTGCTACCGCTCGAGTTCCGAGCAGCAATTGCTGCTGTCCCTGGGCAGCAAGACCACCAGCGAAGTCTGGGTGCTGGATGCCAATCAGCCGCAGCAAGCCTTTGCCTGCATCGCACCACGGGTCGAGGATCACGAGTACGACGTCGACCACGGCGCGCGCGACGGCCAATGGACCTGGTTCATCCGCAGCAACCGCGACGGCATCAACTTCGCCTTGTACACCGTGGTTGACAGCGGCACGGCACCGAGCGAAGCCGATTGGCAGAACCTGATCCCCCACAGCGACTCCGTGATGATCGACGGCATGAGCCTGAATGCCGGGGCCATGACGCTCAGCCTGCGCGAAGGCGGCTTGCCGATCATCGAAGTGCACCCGCAAGACCTGCCGAGCTACCGGGTGCAACTGCCGGACGCGGCCTACAGCCTGCATGTGCAAAACAGCCTGGAGTTCGTCAGCGAGCGGATTCGGCTGCGCTACGAAGCGTTGAATCGTCCGGCGCAAATCCGCCAGTTGGAATTGAACACGGGCGAACAACAAGTTCTCAAGCAAACCCCGGTGCTCGGCCCGTTCGACGCCGACGCCTATGTCAGCCAGCGCCTGTGGGCCACCGCGCCTGACGGTACGCAGGTGCCGATCAGCCTGGTGGTCAAACGCGAAGCGCTCGGCCAACCGGTGCCGTTGTATCTGTACGGCTACGGCGCCTATGGCGAAAGCCTCGACCCGTGGTTCTCCCACGCCCGCCTGAGCCTGCTCGATCGCGGCATGGCATTTGCCATCGCACACGTGCGCGGCGGCGGCGAACTGGGCGAAGCCTGGTATCGCGCCGGCAAGCAGGAACACAAACACAACACGTTCAGTGACTTCATCGCCTGCGCCGAACACTTGATCGCCAATGGCTTCACCAGTGCCGCGCAACTGGCAATCAGCGGTGGCAGCGCCGGAGGCCTGCTGATCGGCGCGGTGCTCAACCAGCGTCCGGAGTTGTTCGGCGCGGCGATTGCCGAAGTGCCGTTCGTCGACGTACTCAACACCATGCTCGACCCGGACCTGCCGCTGACCGTCACTGAATACGACGAATGGGGCAACCCTGAAGAACCGGACGTCTATGATCGGATCAAGGCCTACGCCCCGTACGAAAACGTCTCTGCGCAAGCGTATCCGGCGACCCTGGTGATTGCCGGCTACAACGATAGCCGTGTGCAGTACTGGGAAGCGGCCAAGTGGGTGGCCAAATTGCGCGCGACCAAAACCGATACAAACCCCCTGCTACTCAAGACCGAATTGGGCGCCGGGCACGGCGGGATGAGTGGTCGATATCAGGGATTGCGTGACGCAGCACTCGAATACGCGTTTTTGTTTAAGGTTTTGGGGATCGCCTGAGGAACTTGGCCCGACGAACCGGTCTCAAGACCAGCACAACGGGCCCGATACAACGAAGATCCCCTATGGGAGCTCGCTCCCACAGGGGATGGGTGAAATCTGAACCTGGACACAACAAAAAAGACCGCACGACATGTCAGAACCGACCTTGCTCAACAACGAAATCCGCGACTGGCTGATGGACTGCGGCCTGTTCAACCAATTGTTGCCTGCGGACTTTGCCGCCGCCTCGGGCTATTTCAGCATCAGTACCATTGCCCAGGGCGAAGAGATTTTCCATGAGGGCGATGCCGGCAGCTTCATGTGCATCATCCATACCGGGCAAGTGGCGGTACAGAAGACCACCGGCGACGGGCAACTGGTGACCATCGCGACCCTGCGCAGCGGACGCTCCTTCGGCGAAATGGCGGTGCTTGACGGCGAACGTCGCTCGGCCAGTTGCGTGGCCGCGAGCAACTGTCAGTTGCTCAACCTGGGCAAGGACTCCCTGGAAAAGATGCTCAACGACGCGCCAAAAATTGCCGCCAAGATCATCCGGGCCCTCGCCGTTTCGCTCTCCAAACGCTTGCGCATGGCCGACGGGCAGCTGCTTTTACAGCAAGTCTAACCCCCGGGCGACTTGGTTTTCGGCGGGTTTGGCTCAATCCCGGGCACCGGTTGATCCTTGGTCGGCGGGCTGGGCATCTCGATTGGTACCAATGGCGGACCACCGCTGCCGGGGCCGACTTTCGGCATGGGCGCCGGGCTGATTTGCGGATAGGGCGTGGGCGTCGCGGTACCCGGCGAGCCGGGCAGCGGCGCGGGAGTGACTGGAGTGGTTTGCAGCGGTTGGGCCTGCACTGCAGTAATCGAGAGCGCGGCCAGGGCAATGACCGTTAGAATGGTGCGCTTCATCAATGGCTCCGTTGGCCTTGTTGTCATGTGCAGGCTACTCCCAACTACGGGTGTTTGCCCTCCCCGTCTCGCCAATTCTTCTCAAGAGAGCCCTATGAAACGTTTCGTTCTGCTCGACACCGCGCCAATCCCTGAAAATGGCGGAGCCCTGTGCCTGTTCGAGTACGGCGAGGATTTCGTCATCAAGATCCAGGGGGGTGACGGCGGGCAGTTGATGAACACGCGCATGCACGGCTCCGAGGATGCGCTGGCGGAAATCCCCTGCCGCAAGGTCGCCGGCCGCCCGAATTCACGGGTGCTGATCGGCGGCCTGGGCATGGGTTTTACCCTCGCCTCGGCGCTCAAGCATCTGGGCAAGACCGCTGAAGTGGTGGTCGCAGAACTGGTGCCCGGCGTGGTCGAATGGAATCGCGGGCCGTTGGGCGAAAAGTCCGGCAACCCGCTGCTCGACCCGCGCACGGTCATCCGCCTGGAAGACGTGGCCAAAGTGCTGCAAGCCGAGCCGCAGGGCTTCGATGCGATCATGCTCGATGTCGACAACGGCCCCGAAGGCCTGACTCAGAGGGCCAACAGCTGGCTGTACTCCGCTGGCGGCTTGAGCGCCTGCGCCAAGGCCCTGCGGCCCAAGGGTGTGCTGGCGGTGTGGTCGGCCAGCGCGGACCGGCAATTTTCCGACAAGCTGAAAAAGGCCGGTTTCAAGGCCGAGGAAGTGCAAGTCTTCGCCCATGGCAACAAGGGCACCCGGCACACCATCTGGATTGCCGAGAAGCTCAAGGGCTGAGCTAAACTTACGTCATAACCGTCATTAGTCTTTTACAAAGGTGAACCCATGAGTTCGTCCACCCCGGCCAATACCTCGAAGCTGGATCGCATCCTCGCCGACAACCAGCGCGACAAGGAAATGGGTTACCGCGACAAGGCCCTGAAGATGTACCCGCACGTATGCGGCCGCTGCGCCCGTGAATTCTCCGGCAAGCGCTTGAGCGAGCTGACCGTGCACCACCGCGACCATAACCACGACAACAACCCGCAGGACGGTTCGAACTGGGAATTGTTGTGCCTGTATTGCCACGACAATGAGCACTCACGCTACACCGATCAGCAGTATTTCGGCGAAGGCTCGCTGAGCACGCCGAAAATCGCCAAGGCCACCCATAACCCGTTTGCCGCTTTGGCGGGTTTGATGAAAAAAGAAGACTGAAACCCCCTGCAGGAGCGAGCGGGCTCGCTCCTGCAGTTATCGTGTCAATAACCCGGCAAAATCTGACAGCAGCCGGCGACAACCTGCCGCTAACGGCAAAAAAGTTCCCGCCCCTTCCCAAGCTGCAATGTGTCCAGTCCGTTACAAAGCGCCCATCACATGGCCACTACCCCATGATGGCACTGTTCTTGCCATGTATCAGGTTCAATACATTGAGCGCCAAAAAAGCCCCTGAGCGCTCACGTTGCCTCTGAACCGCGTCATACATGGACAGGCCCGTTTTATGAACGTCACTTCTACCTTCAACAGCGCCGCTATCTTGGCCTACAACAACACGTCCGAGGCGAAGACCCGATCCGTCGCCCCTGACAGCGAGCAGACGGCCAGCAAAACAAGGAATGAAGATTCGCTAAGCCTCTCTAAAACAGCCGCCGATTACAGCGGCTCGATTGCCAACAATGCACCGTTTTTTCCGGTGCGTGCTGGCATGAACGCTGATGCCCTGGTGCTGGGTGTCACCCGACCGGGCGCGGTTTCCAGCTCAGCGGGCAAGACATTCGAAGAAGTGGCCACCGATGCGCGCAAACGCATGGATCAGAAATACGCGCAGATGAACACCGGCGACAAGCCCTACAGCGGCAGCGTCGAAGACCGCAATGCGCTGATGGGTGACCTGGATCGTCGTTCACTCAATGCCGTCGCGACGAATGAAGGCGGACAGTTTTCGAAGGACGAACAGGAGACGGCCAGAGGGTTGATGCAACAGCAGGCTCGACTGGCGTCTGGCCACTACAGCGGCCCCGATGATCAGAAGAAAAACTGGAAAGACCCTTTCGCCAATGACCCGGTCGGTCGGGCCAAGGCGGCGCTGAACTTCCTCGAAAACATGAGCCCCGAAGAAAAAAACACACCGCAGTGGCTGTCTCAGCACATGACGTTGGCAGACGCATTGAATCAGTATGCCAATGGCAGCAAGGACTCCGCGGACGATGGAAAGAAAACCGGCCACTTCCATAACCTTGCTGAAATTCTCGCCGGCGTCGATAGCGACCCGGGAGCCAGCAAAAAACCGCAGAACGAACAGATCAACAATGCCGGGAATGCCATGATGGACAGGATCAAGGCGCTGACGCCGGCGACACAGTGAGCCTGTCGCCGAATCAGCGGCCCGCCCGCAAACCCCGTATAATCGCGCTTTTTTCCTGAAAGGCGCTTCGCTCGTGGCAGACAAACGGTACAGCTGCATTGGTTTGTATAACCCCAAATCACCGGAGAACGTCGGTTCGGTGATGCGCGCCGCTGGCTGCTACGGCGTGGCGTCGGTGTTCTACACCGGCAAGCGCTATGAGCGTGCCGCCGATTTCGTCACCGACACCAAGCGCGTGCATTACGACATCCCGCTGATCGGCATCGACGACCTGAAAAAAATCCTGCCCCTCAATTGTGTTCCCGTCGCCGTGGAACTGGTTGAAGGCGCCCGCCCGCTGCCCGAATACACCCACCCGGACCGCGCACTGTACATCTTCGGTCCGGAAGACGGCTCGCTGGATAAAGAGATTCGCGACTGGTGCGAAGACGTGGTCTACATCCCGACCACCGGTTGCATGAACCTGGCCGCTACGGTCAACGTTGTGCTTTACGACCGCATGGCCAAGGGGCTCAATACCCGTTCGGGGCCGAAATTCCGCTGAATCGCCGCACGTCCGATGGAACGAGCTGACCGCCCTGGCAGTCAGCTTAACTATCCATTACCGATCCTGCCTGGAGACAGATCATGAGCGAACTCAAACGCGTTGAGCGTATCGAATCCACCCCGTTCCAGACACACACCGAGCAGAATGTGCAGGGCTGGGAGCGCATCGGTTCCCTGGCCGGTGGTGTGGTGATGGTCGGCAAGGGCCTGCGACGTGGCGGCATCTTCGGCTTGATTCAAGTGGCCATCGGCGGCGTCGCCCTGGCCCGCGGCATCACCGGCCACAGCTCTGCGAAAAGCCTGCTGGAGAAAAGCCGCCAGGACATGGACAACGTGCGAGCGAAGATTCAGCGTGCCGGTGAGGACTTGAGTCGGCTGAAGGCGAATGCCGAAGCGGCGACGAAAACGGCGACTGGAAATGACGCCTTGAAGTCGCCGAAAACCGGGGTTTAAGCCGAGATAGGCGGTGAGGCTTATGGCCTCTTCGCTGGCAAGCCAGCTCCCACAGTTGATCGGTTTCGCTCACAACAGGTGTGACTGACAAGAATCCGCTGTAGGCGCTGGCTTGCCAGCGAGGGCGGATTTACTGGATCAGCGCGGTATCCAACACTTTGGAAGACTCGCCCAGCACGCTCTCGCTGAGCTGCACGAACGCCTTGGTGTCAACGCTCTCCAAGCGCATCGCCCCACGCAATACGTCATCCAGCGACCGCTTGTTGCGTGTCTTCAAGCGAATTTCGCGATCCAGTTCCTGCATCAACACCACCGCTTTTGAAACCTGCGCCGGGCTGACCTGCTCACCACGCAAGGTCGTGACGTTCTGGCTGTCCTTGCTCAACCGCTCCTGCAGGCTCTGATAACGCTCGTCACTCATACCACCGGCACGGCGTACCAGTTCGATGGCGTAGTACTCGGCAAACCCTTCGCCGATCCAGTCACTGCGCTGCGTATCGTTGATCCGTCCGAACACCTGGGCCAATTCACGTACCAAGGCACTGGAGCCGCTCTCGCTGACCAATGGCAAACGGCTGTTCAGGTAGATCGACTCGTGCGCCGCCGAGCCACCGCGCCACATCGGATCGTTGGCGCCGACAATCAGCAGTTTGGTGGGATGACGTGGGTACACGGCTTGCACTTGCGGCCAGACAAACGTCAGCAACGTCAGCACATCCATGCGGCGCATGCCCTGGCCTCGGGGTGAGGCCACGGTGACTTCGGTTTCCCCGAGTCGAGTGCGACGGCTGCCGAGGTGCCCGGCAAGCATCCAGCCGGTAGGCCGGTCGAACAGTCGGGAAACATTGTCGATGCGGAACTTGTTCTTGCCGATCCGTGGCCAGGCGGTTTCGACGCTTTTCCAACCGCTGGGCAACTCGAACTCCAGGCGTGAAATCAGCTCGATGCCATCCTGTTGATCGAGTTTGGCAGCGGGCACCAAGTCGTCGCCGCGCATCAGCGCCCAGGACGGGGTCATGCGCGTATCAAAACTGCCGTTCTTGCGCCCGTGGCTGATGCGTACGCGATAGGTCAGGCTGGCCTTGTCGGCCGCGGGGCGCCAAACGCCACGGGCTTGCTTGCCAGGCGTGAGCTGCCATTGGCCGTCGGCCTTGAAATCGCTGTAAAGGCTGCCGTCGCCGAGATCGAAATCCAGACTGCGAACCGCCGAGCCCTGGGCCAGGGTCAGTCTCACCTCAGCCTGATCACTTTGGGGCAACAGGCGCACGTGGTAATCCAGATCGACTTTCTTGCCTGCCGCCCACGCTGGCGAGCTCAGGGTCAGTAACCCAATGATCAACGCCCGCCGCCATCGCACAGCCATACAGTCCCCTAGTGTGGCGAGCGAGCCTGCTCGCGCCGGGCTGCGAAACAGCCCCGTTTTTTTGTTATCACTGCCCATGTTGTGAGCGCTACGCACTCAAGCGGGAGCAAGCTCCCTCGCCACGATCAACCGGCACGGAAAATCAGGTGATCTTCCCAATCCTCTTCGGCCACGCTGCCTTCGGCAAGCATGCGCCCGGACTGGGAAATGCGTTCGTGATGCACCGCGTCGCGATCCCCGCACACCAGGTGATGCCACAGCGGCAGGTCCTTGCCTTCGCTGACCAGCCGGTAACCGCAGGTCGGCGGCAGCCATTTGAACTCGTCCGCCTTGCCCGGCGTGAGCTGGATGCAGTCCGGCACGAAGTCACGGCGGTTGGGATAGTCCGTGCACTGGCAGGTTTTCAGGTCCAGCAGTTTGCAGGCGATGCGCGTGTAATAGACGCTATTGTCGTCTTCATCTTCGAGCTTTTGCAGGCAGCACAGGCCGCAGCCGTCGCACAGCGATTCCCATTCCTCGTGATCCAGTTGATCGAGGGTTTTGCGTATCCAGAACGGTTCGACTTTGGCGGCCATGGCTCAAGCATCAACATCAGGTGGTGAAAAGGCCGCCAGTCTAGTGCCGCAAGGCCCGTCGGCCAAGCGTTGGCGACTGTCGGTAGAACGCGCTTGTCAGTTTTTGCGCCGCCAAGTAGGGTTTTGCCTCGCCCCACACTTTAAAACCTAGCAAGGAATCTGTTGATGAGTGCCAACCCACGCGTAGCCGACTATGCCATCCACCCTCAATTCACCCATCGCTGGTCGCCGCGCGCCTTCACCGGCGAAGCCATTCCCGAAGAAACCCTGCTGAGCTTTTTCGAAGCGGCGCGCTGGGCACCGTCGGCGTACAACTCGCAGCCTTGGCGCTTTCTCTACGCACGCCGGGATACGCCGAACTGGGAGCGTTATCTGGGTCTGCTGAACGAATTCAACCGCAGTTGGGCGCAACATGCCTCGGCCCTGGTGATCGTGGTATCGAAAACCACCTTCGCCGTGCCCGGCGCCACCGAAGAAACCCCGGCCCTGTGGCACACCTTTGACACCGGTGCGGCCTGGGGTCATCTGGCGCTGCAGGCAAGCATCAGCGGCTGGCATACCCACGGCATGGCCGGCTTCGATCAAGCGCTGACGCGCAAAGAGTTGAAGATTCCTGAAGGCTACGCCCTGCACGCCGCCGTGGCGATCGGCAAACTGGGCGACAAGTCGACACTGGCTGACTACCTGCAAGCCCGCGAAGAGCCGAGCCCGCGCCGGCCATTGAGCGAACTGGCGGCAGAAGGTGATTTCACCCTCTAAGCAATAGCGAAACGCCCTGTGGGAACGAACGTGCTCCCACAGGTTTTGCCCAATACTCAAGTCCGCGGCGGACTCAATACCCGCGATTGAAATCCACTTCCCCGCGTAACGCCTCACCGGCCTGATAAGCCCGCAAGTTCTCGACAAACAGCTTCACCATCAACGATGGCGAGGTCGGTGCCGAGCTGTGACCGGTCAGCAGCAAGCCCCAGGCCGTCCAGAAAGGATGACGTTGCGGCAAAGGTTCCTGACGGCAGACGTCGATCACGGCGCCCACCAGATGCCCTTCTTTCAAGGCTTCCACCAGGTCCGCATCGACCACTGCCACACCGCGCCCGACGTTGATGAACAAACCGGTCGGTTTGAACTGTTTGAACAACGCGGCGTTGTAAATATCGTGGGTATTCGGTGTATTGGGCAGCAGATTGACCACGTAATCGACTTTACCGACCAGACGCGGCAAATCGTCGAGCGAGCCGACTTCGACAAACGGCGCCTGCTCGCGGGCCGAACTGGCGATACCGTACAGTTCGACGCCAAAGGGTTGAAGAAACTGCGCCACGGTCTGGCCGATGTCACCGGTGCCGACAATCAATACCTTGCGTCCCGCCAGGCTTTGCCCATGGCGACTGTCCCACTTGCGCTCGACCTGGCTGACCAACCGTGCCAGCACTTCCCGTTCGTGCCCAAGCATGTAGGTGAGTACGTATTCAGCCATGACCTGACCAAAAATCCCCACCGCACGTGTCAGACGATAGTGCCTTGGCAAACCGTCGGCCAACAGCGGCGTGATGCCGGCCCAGGTCGATTGCAGCCATTGCGGCTGATGGCCCTGACGCAGCAGCGTCGCCAGCAGGTCAGGCTGTCCGAGCCAGACCGGGCAGTCGGCCGCCTGGCGGGCCAGCTCGGCGGAATCACCGCTGGTCAGCACTTCCAGGTCGGGCGCTGCTTCACGCAACAGTTGGGCGTACACAGGGTGGTCGTGTTCAGCAATCAGAACGCGCATGCTTCAACCTTTCAAAAAAACGCTGCAGACGACCGCCGACAGCGTTTCGCTCCGTCGGCATGGCCATCGCCAAAATCATTCCAGTGGGTCACAAAGGCTCTGAATAGAGCCTGTCCGCCGATTACACAGGGTCGTTGCGGCGCAACAACTCTTCCGGCAAGTGCTCGATGTACTCATCCTCGGCCGGCGGCATTTGCAGGTGATAGCCTTGTTTTTCGAGGTTTTCAAGCACAACGGTGATGTCCTCGCGCGACAGTTTGCGCTCCGGGCTCAGCACCAGGTCGAAGGCATGGATGGCTTTGCCGAAGGCAACCATCAAGGACTCGGGCACGCGCTCCAGAGCATCGCTCTTGAGCACATACAGGTACATTTCGTTTCTTTTCGAACTGCGGTAGATGGAGCAAATACGTTTCAAGGCTGTTCTCCGGCGGTGGCCAGGCTGTCGAGCAGCGCCTGGCCCATCAATTCGCGGCGCCAGCCACGCAACGAATCAGGCAATTGGTAGGGACCATTGGGGAAGCCGCTTTTCAGCAGCGCTTCCAGGGTTTTCTTGCGCAGCATCAGTTCCGGCGCGATGTTCAGGCGTTCGCCCTCGGCCTGGCCGATGGCTTTCATTTGCTTGAGCAACACGGCGGCGTCCACCGGCAACGGCTCCGGCACGGCGGGCGGCCATTGATCCGGCGACACACTGCCAGAGCGCTTGATCAGATCAAGCAGAAATTCGCCGTCCTGACGCACGGTACGCGGGTGCATGTCTTCGATTTTCGCCAACGCGCCGAGGTTGTCCGGCTGCGTCCGGGCCAGTGGCCACAGCGAATGCTCGCGGATGATCCGGTTACGCGGCAGGTCACGGGCGCGGGCTTCTTTCTCACGCCAGGCGCAGAGCTCGCGCAGTACGGCAAGTTGGGCGCGGGACAGTTTCCAGGCCAGCTTGGCGTCGCGATAGACCTCGTACGGGTCGATTTCGCGGCGCAGGTTGGCCACCAGTTCGGCACCGTCTTCCAGGACCCAGGCGTATTTGTCGTCGGAAAGCTTCGGCCGAAGCTTCACGAACACTTCGGCCAGGTGCACGGCATCTTCGGCGGCGTAGCTGATCTGGGTTTCGGAAAGCGGACGTTGCAACCAGTCGGAACGAGTCTCGCCCTTGGGCAGGTCGATACCGAGCACTTCCTGCACCAGACGCGAATACCCCATGGAGAAACCCAGGTTCAGGTAAGCGGCAGCCAGCTGGGTATCGAACAATGGCGTTGGCAGGCTACCCGTCAGGCGCAGCAGGACCTCGAGGTCTTCGCTGCAGGCATGGACGACCTTGACCACCGCCGGGTTCTCCAGCAGTGCGGCCAAGGGCTGCCAGTTGTCGATGGTCAGCGGGTCGATCAGGTAAGCACGTACGCCATCGCCCACCTGCAACAGGCCCGCGATGGGATAGAAGGTGTCGACCCGCATGAATTCGGTGTCGAGGGCAACGTATGGCAACTGCTGCCACTCGGTACAAAACCGACCGAGGCTATCGTTGTCGCGAATCCAGTGAATATCGATGGCCACACGGCTCTCCCTTGAAGAATGGCGCGCAGTATATATCGCCCCCGGCGATTTCCGCGCATCCACTGAACAAGAGCCTTGGCGAAAACACCTGACGGATAGAAAGAATAGTCCGACAGCGAGGGGCTAGCCGGCCTTGCGCAGTACATAAACCCGCATCGGCGCGAAGCCTGGCAGGAAGTCCTGATGGCTGAGTACGCAGAAACCCGCTTGCTTGAACTCGGCTTCCAGTTCGGTCTTGTTGACCAGCGGACGGGCTGCATGCCCCTCCTCGTCTGAACGTCGCCCCTTGAACCGTCCACTGAGCCGTACGGCGACAATCACGGTATCGCGACCGACCCGGTGAAACTCGTGCAGCAGCGCCAAACGATGCTCAGAGCAGGCAATGTGCTGAAACAGATGCATGCAGGAAATGCAGTCGACCGCATTTTCCGACAAGCCGATGTTGAACGCTGAGCTTTGAAAGGTCCTGATCCGTTTCAACAGACTCTGCGGATGGTGGGTCCGGGCATGATCGAGAATGTCCTGGGACGGATCGGAAGCAAGGATCACCCGGTTCCCATGCTCGGCCAGCACTTTCCAGAAGCGCCCGACGCCACAGGCCACGTCGAGGATCAGGCCTGGCTCGCCAGCGACCTTGAGCGCATTGCGTACCAGTCGCTCTTCACGCCAGAACGCCAGACGCTCGACCAAGCCCTGCGCCCGCGGCTGCAGACAGACGCGGGCGTGTTCCTGATCGTAGCGCCGGGCGAACTCGAGTTCGATGGCGGATGGGGGCTGAGCGGACATGTGCAATGACTCTTGATCGTAGTTTTAGCGGTCGCTAAATGAAAAAAAGATCCAGTTACTCTTTGGCCAACACTCCGTCTTTCATCACACCACGGCATCCGGCAAACATATCCAGACCCTGGTCATAGGTCTTGCTGTTGACCTGTAGCAGACCCAACATCGAATGGAACAGGTTGTCCTGGCTCAGGGGTTTTTCACGACCCTGTTGCAGGCAATGGGTGTCTACCGAGAACGACTTCTGGTAGCTGTCGGAGAACCAGGCCAGCATCGCAACATGCTTCTGTTGTTCCGGCGCCAACATGTAAGGCGTGCCGTGGAGGAACAAATTGTATTCGCCCAGGGATTCGCCGTGATCCGACAAATAGAGCATTGCGGTATCGACTTTTTGCTGATTGCTGCGCAGCAGATCAATCAAGGTCGACAACACATGGTCGGTATACACCAGCGTGTTGTCATAGCCATTGACGATACTTTCACGGCTGCAGTTGTTCAGCGCATTGCTTTCACAGACGGGTGTGAAGCGTTCGAATTCTTTCGGGTAACGCTTGTAGTATTCCGGACCGTGGCTACCCATCTGGTGCAGAACCAATACCGTGTCTTTGCTCAAGGTGTCGATGAAGTGCTGCAAACCTTGCAGCAGGATTTCATCCCGGCATTCGCTGTTGGCGCACAACACCGGGTCTTTCAGGTTACTGACATCATCGAGCGTGACCCGATCGCAAGTGCCTTTACAACCGGATTGGTTGTCGCGCCAGATCACATCCAGCCCCGCACGCTTGAGCACGTCCAGCAGGCCTTCTTCATTCTTCGCCTTGCTGGCGTTGTAATCATTGCGCCCCATGTTGGAGAACATGCACGGCACCGAGACTGCGGTTTCAGTCCCGCAGGAATGCACATTGGTAAATGCGATCAGACCCGCTTCTTTATTAAGCTTGGGGGTCGTGTCGCGGTTGTACCCAAGAATGCCAAAGTTCTCCGCCCGGGCACTTTCGCCCACCACCAGAACCGTCAGGGATTTACGGTTGTGGGTTTGCCAGGCCGGATTTCGCTGGGCATCTTCACCGATTTTGACAAAGGGTTGCCGGGCGGACACGACCTGCTCACGCAAGTAACCGAACGAAGCACCGATGTAGTTGCTCGGCACCACCATCAGGCGCAACTCATGGTGATTGCGAAACAACGACGACAGGCCTTGATAGTTGACCAGCGCAACACCACCGATAACCGCGACCGAGGCCACACTCACCAACACCTTACTGAGCAGTTCGCGGTGCCAGCGGCGGTAGCTGATGGGGGTTTTCCACAAAAGGACCGAGGGCAAAACACCCAGCAGCACTATATAAACGAGTAACTTTATCGACAGTAAGTCACGCACTTCCGTGGCATTCGTCTCAGCGAAATTGCGGAACATGCCGGCGTCAATCAAGACACCATACTGACTCATGAAATAAGCGACGCCTGCACTGACCATGAACAGCAGGGTCAGAATCGGCTTAAGGACAGGGCGGAAAGCCAGCAAGGTCAGGATAATATTGAAGGCCGCGAGAATCATCGCCCCGAAGGCAACTCGCATGACGATGCCCTTGCCGTCAGCCGCGGTAATGTCGAACAGGTGCTGCCACAAAACAAAATTGAAGGCGACCAACAAAAAGGCACTGGCTATCAATGTCACCCACTCAGGGCGCACGGCTTTTATCTTCAACATGGGGGGTCGGCTGTTCCTGAAAAGAAAGGCCTCGGCAAATGCGAAAATGTTCCGTTTGCCGCGACGGCCTGAACTGTAGGCCGTCGACCATCAATTTTTTGTGAAAAAGAAGCCAATTAATGGTTGGCTTCAGGTGACAGACAGAAACTTTCGGACTATTTGAGAATTGTTCAGCTTTCATTCAGCCCCGTTCAGGCCGGGGTCAACCGCCATCGCCTGTCACCTTCGCCGGTTGCGCCGATGAACCGTCGATATCGACGGCCGCTCGCCCCCATGGGTTCAACGTCGCCGCCAGTATTATTTAACTTCTAAATACACCTCCGGACTTTCTGATTTGCGGCCTGCAGATCGCACGCGCCTAATCGGCCCACTGCCAATCAAGGTCCACTCATGGAAAACGTTCGCTCAACCTCCCGTCCCGCCCTGTGGCTGATGCTCGGCATCATGTTCATCGCCCTCAATCTGCGCCCCTCCATGGCCGCTGTGGGCCCGCTGTTGACGGCCATTCGCGGCGACATCCCGCTGAGCTTCACGCTGGCGTCGTTGCTGACCATGCTGCCGGTGATGGCCATGGGGCTGGCCATGTTTGTCGGGCTCGGTGTCAGTCAGCGCCTCGGCGAACAACGCACCGTGGTGCTGTCATTGTTGATTATCGGCCTGGCCACGGTGTCGCGTTTGTTCGTCGATTCGGCAGCCGAACTGATTCTCAGCGCGGTACTCGCCGGCATTGGTATCGCGCTGATCCAGGCACTGATGCCGGTGCTGATCAAATCCCGCTTCAGCGACAATGCTGCCTTGTGCATGGGACTCTACGTCACGTCGATCATGGGCGGCGCCGCCCTCGCCGCCTCTTTCGCGCCATTGCTGATGACCCGCACCGGCAGTTGGCGCCTGGGCCTCGCCGGTTGGGCGTTGCTGACCGTGCCGGCACTGCTGTTCTGGTGCGCCCAAGGCGCCGGGATGCCGACACAGCCCGCCCGGTCATCGAGCAACAGGTCCTTTTTCAGAAACCCTCGCGCCTGGTTACTCGCCATTTTCTTTGGCCTGGGCACGGCGTCCTACACCTGTGTCCTGGCCTGGCTGGCGCCGTACTACGTAGAAACAGGCTGGAGCGAACAGGACGCCGGTTTACTGCTGGGATTTCTAACCGCCATGGAGGTGTTGTCCGGCCTGCTGACGCCCGCCCTCGCCAGCCGCAGCCGTGACCGACGGTGGGTATTGGGGGTGTTACTGGTGCTGATCATGGCCGGTTTCTGCGGGCTGATACTCAGTCCGCATCACTTGAGCCTTCTGTGGCCGTGTCTGCTGGGGCTGGGTATTGGCGGATTGTTTCCGATGAGCCTGATCGTGTCGCTGGATCATCTGGATGATCCTCGGCGCGCCGGTGGCCTGACTGCGTTCGTGCAAGGCATCGGTTATTTGATCGCCGGGCTCTCGCCGCTGGTGGCCGGGATGATTCGAGATCAGTTCGCAGGCTTCGACTGGGCCTGGTGGACGCTCACCGCCGTCATGGCGCTGATGCTGCTGATGGTCTGGCGCTTCAATCCACTGCACTACGGTCGACACTTTGATTGACTCGGAGGCCACCATGAAACACACCGGATTCGCTGCTGCTCACGCTGGCATGCTGCTTTGGGCGGTGTTGATCGCCGCGTCGTTTTCCGCTGCGGCGCAGGTCAGCCAGGCCATAGACCCGATCCTGCTCACCGGTTTGCGCCTGTTGTTTTGTGCACTGGCATTTCTCCCCCTGCTGCTGTTCAAGGGCGATAGCGTCATGACCGCTCGCGGGTTGTTTGGCCACTGCGTACTCGGCTTGTTGCTGGCGGTGTATTTCGGTTCGCTGTTCGAGGCGCTGCGTTATACCTCGGCCGTCAACACCGGAACGATGTTTACCCTGGTGCCGCTGCTGACCTTGGGTTTCGAAGCAATGCTCATGCCCGACAGCCACTTCAAACAACGACTGTGGCCAATGCTGATCGCCGCTTCCGGTGCCGCGCTCCTGGTGATGAAAGGCACTGGCCCCGGCGAGTTGCCTTCACTGTACGCGCTGTCGGTGTATGGCGTCGGTTGCCTGGCAATGGCGCTCTACTCGCCCCTCAGCCAGCAACTCAAAACCCGTAGCCTCAAGGGGCGCGGCCCCGTGGCCATGACGTTCTGGAACATGCTGTTCGGCGCGCTGTTCCTGTTGACGTTCTGTGGGTTCAGCGGCGGCTGGCGTTCAACGTCATTGCTGACGACGACGGATGTCTACTGGCTGATGTACCTGGCACTGTTTGCCACCCTGGCGACATTCTGGTTATTGCATCGAGCCATTGGCGTGATCGCTCCGTCCTCGGTCATTGCCTACATTTATCTGAGCACACTGTTCATTACCCTGTTTCACTGGCTATGGGGGCGTCAGTCACCGTTGCCCCTGGAAACACTGGGCGCAGTGATGGTCGGGGCAGGCATGTTTGCCTTATTAAGCTCCAGCCGACGCACGACACCTGTAAGCGCTGGCCGTTGAATACTTGCCGGACGTTCTCCTTGCTCGTTCGTTGCGCTAGGATCGCTCGCACCGGTTTGCGCACCCGCAGCGCCCGACGAGCCGCGAGAGACAAGGAATGCTCAACAGTAACGTGCTAAGAAAGCTCGACATGCAGGACCTCATGGTGTTCGTCGCCGTATACGAGCAAAACAGCGTCACCGGGGTGTCCGAGGCCTTGTGTGTCAGCCAGTCCACCGTCAGTTATTGCCTGAAAAAACTGCGCGCCGGGTTCGCCGACGAGCTGTTCATCAATACCCGAAGCGGCATGCACCCCACATTCAAGGCCAGCCACATGTACCCTCATGTGCTGAAGATCCTCGAAAGCATCAATCTGTGTCACGCCGGGGCACCCGCGTTCAATCCAGCCTTGCAACCGGCGACCTTCAACATTTGCGCACCCGAGTATTTCGAGCAGTTGATCCTGCCGCGCCTGTTGAAGAACTTCGCTTTCGCCGACCTTCCGGTGATGATCAACATGCACAAGTTCGAAACCGATATCCCGGCCGAGGCACTGCGCGATGGCAGCCTTGATCTGGTGATTGGTTTCGGCCCGAACTTTCATCGCAGCCACGGCGACTTGAATGCGCGCACGCTACTGGAAGATGATCTGGTCTGCGTCTTCGACGCCTGCGCCACACCAGTGGAACCGCGCTTGAGCCTGCAAGCGTTCGTCCAGCGTCGCCATGTGTTTCCGACACCATGGACGTCCACCACCAATATGGTCGATGGCTGGCTGGCACAGCAGGCGCGGAAACGACACATTGTGGCGCGAGCCAATAGCTACAGCGCGGCACTGAAAATGATCACAGGCACTGACCTCATCCTGACTTTGCCCCGGCGCATCCAGCGACTGCTGGCCGATGAAGCAGCCTTCAATCACCGTGAAGCGCCGGAGGGTCTACCGGGCTTCACGCTCGACATGCAGTGGAGTCAAAGGGTCGATCAGGACAGCGCCAACGCCTGGTTGCGCGAACAAGTGATCAGGGCCTGCACCGATCCGCAAGGGACCTGAAACTCAGACGCCAATGGCGGTCTTCGCGTAGGACTCGCGGTCGATGTCGAGGATTTCCACACATAACTGGACTTCAACGCCCGCCGGCCATTCGCATAGATCTTTCACCACTGCGAGCAGGCTTTCGGACAGTTGCTGCTTGATCTGCGGCGAGCGCCCACTCAGCAGTGCCAGCTTCACATGCACGAACGCCCGATCAGCCATGGCAGTACCGACCTTGAATGTCTCGACCTTCACCGCGCGACTCTTGATGTCGAACTCGGCACCGAACTGACCGGACGCCACCAGCGCATTGTTAAGCCGAATCAATGCCACATCGGCGTTCAGCTCGGGCAGGTTGGCGGTGTATTCCAGGTGCAGATGGGGCATGACGTTACTCCTGTAGGTCGGCGCAAAGGACGTAGATATAACACAGAGCGGTCTTGCTCACTGCGGTAGCGACAACAAATTGCGTTCGCCCATGAACGACTCCAGGCGCGAGCGCAACCAGCGTTCGGCGGGGTCGGTGTCGGCATGACTGAGCCAAACCATGGACAGCTCCAGGGTTGGTGTGTTGAACGGAAAGGGTTCCATGAACAACTGCCCGGTCGCTGCCATGGCCTGCGCTGCGTAATCGGGCAGACTGGTAATCAGATCGGTCCCGGCGAGCAATGCAGGCAAGGAGCTGTACTGCGGCACCGAAAGCACCACTTGGCGCGTGCGACCGATTTGCGCCAGCCACTCATCGGCGAAGCCACTGACGTTGGCGACGGGGGACACCAGCACATGGGGACGCGAGCAGTATTCATCGAGGGTCAGAGGCGTATCGGAGGCATCGGCACGCAACACGCAGGGTTGAATGTGCCGCAGCAACTTGCGTTTGGCATTGGCCGGCAGGCCACGCGTTTGAGTGATACCGACCGTGACATCGCCGGACGCCAGCAAATCGGGAATTCGCCAGGAATCGACATTCTGCACCACGAACACCACTTTCGGCGCTTCCTGGCGCAATGCGCGCAGAAGCGACGGCAGCAGACCGAACTCGACATCGTCCGACATGCCGATCCGAAAGGTCATGGTGCTGCTACCGGGGTCAAAATCGTGGGTCAGACTCAACGCCACCGACAACGAATCCAGCGCTGGCGACAGGTATCGAAAGATCTCTTCAGCCCGCGCGGTCGGTTCCATGCGATGACCGACACGGATGAACAACGGATCGTTGAACATTGCACGCAAGCGGTTGAGCGCCGAACTGATGGTTGGCTGGCCGAGAAACAGCTTCTTCGCCACCTTGGTGACATTGCGCTCGATCATCAGCGTTTCAAACACCACCATCAGATTGATGTCGGCCTTGCGTAGTTCGTTGCGATTCATCCATTGCCCCTGCGCCCATACACTGTCGACAGTTTAGGGAGATGTCACAATCGGCGTCTATGCGACTAGAGAGAATCACCTGACTACTTGCGTTAAATGTAAAGGCCTTCACGGTTTTGTCTTACAGTCCGGGGTTAAGTCGCCCGGCTGAAACGAAGCTGCCCTGCATGGGCAGCTTCATATTTGACGCCTAGATCACCTTGACCGGCGTCTGTTCGCAGGTGCCTTTGATCAAACCGATGGCATGCAGACAATCGGACTTGTTGATGTAAGCCTCCCCGCTGGCAATCGTTTCATGATTACCCGCCTTCAAACGCCAGCGCCATTGGCCTTTGCCAGTCAGAACGGTGCCACGGGTTTGCCTGTAAATCTCAAAATACATACTCGCTCCTTGCGGTTATTAATGACGACAGGAAACTGACCTGCGCCGACAGAGTAGAGGAGCGATCCGGGATATAAAGGCAAACAAGAGCCAGTAAATATTGCGAAGAAACGTGTGACCTTCTATCGGTAAAAATCACACGGATACGGGGAATAACAACGACCAGGCTCGGTAAACTTTCAGACGTCTAAATGGCTTATTCATACAGAAAAACAGCGACCCTGCCAGGCACCCACTTCTCTGTCAGTTTTCAACCATCACTTCGAAGGAGTACCTGTTTTTGCCCGCACTCTTTGCTTTATACATTGCATGATCGGCATGCTGGATCAGAGTCCCAATGTCGTTGCCGTCGCGTGGAAACATGCTCACGCCCATGCTGGCATGGACGTTCACCCCTTTTCCATCGATCAAAAGCGGCAGTTGAAAGCAGACATGCAGCTTTTCCAGTAACGCGACTATTTTCCGAGGATCCTGGACATCCTCAAAGAACATCACGAATTCGTCTCCTCCCAAGCGTGCGACGTTGTCGCGGGCCTCACTGACTGAACCGAGCAGCTTGGCCACCGCCTGCAGGACCTGATCGCCAAAGCGGTGACCCCACTGATCATTCACCTCCTTGAAATGATCCAGATCGACAAACAGCAAAGCCATTTTCTGACCGCTCTGTCGCGCACTGATCAAGGCCTGTTCCAGACGTTCGAAGCACATCCGCCGATTGGGCAGCCCCGTCAGCGAATCATGGCGGGCCAGGTGTTCGAACGCTGCGCGGCTGTGGGTGAGGTCTTCGAGCTGGGTGAGAATTTCCTGTTTCATCGCACGGAAACTGCGCGCCAATACACCCAACTCGTCTTGTCGAGGCGGCAGCTCGCTGATCTTTCGTTCCCGGGAAAACAACTCGACCGCTTCGGTCATGTTGCGCAGCGGTCGAATCAGCGCCCGGGACACAATGAACGCCACCAGCAGTGCCAGCAGACTGAAAAACACGGCAATTTGAGCGATATAGCCACCGGCACGCGAGGCTTGCGCCAGCACATGACTCTGCAGTTGCCCCAGGCCAAGAATAATAAAAGGTTCAGATGTTTTGCTGTTGTTGGCAAGCCGCACAAAAGCCGCAACCAAACCATCTTGTTGATTTTGTTCGACGCTACGACTGATCAAGCTATTGGGGCCGCTCGTATCGAGAAGCCGGGACACCTCAGAGAACTCATCTTGCAGAAACAGGCGGCGGCCCTGGTCGAAACCGAACGTCCGCCGATGATCGGGATGAATCAATAAATCGCCCCAACGATTACTGAGATAGACCTGATATTCATCCGGCAAATCACTTTGCAGTTGGCTGAACAGCTGGTCGAGATCGACATTGATGACCAGCAGTGCGAACACTTTCCCGTCGGCGTCCGCCACAGGCGTCGAAACGTGCAACGTCGGTTTGCCCAACCCGGAATGCGCGCCTTGCTCGCGATTGATGACAATAGGAGAAATGCGTACATCGCCCGGAGCCAACTTCAACGCCTCGAACACATAGGCAAAATGCCCCTTCTCTTGCAGATCGGCACCACTGACCCTGACGATATGATTGCCGTCCCGATCCTGGCGAACCCATTCCAGTCCATGGTCGGAGGCGCTGATCAAACGAATCTGCATGTAGTCAGGATGCGCCAGCAACATCGCGCGGAACAATGCGGCCAGATCATCCTGCACGTGACTACGTTGCGCGGGGTCGTTGATACTCGCCAACTGGCGAACCTGCGGACCATGAGTCAACACAGCGGCATCCAGAGAGATATTGTGCAAACTGCTCTGAAGATTACGCCCGAGCACTTGAACCGCGGTTTGCAAATCGCGCTCGGCAGCCTGAAGCAGTAACTCGCGACTGCTGTTATAGATGTAGTACCCCGCAAGAGCCGTGGGCAACATGCCAAAAACAGCCATCAGGCAGCCAAGTTTAAAGGCGATGCCAAACCTCATCGCGGCTCCAACGGCGGACGCTCGCCCGACACGATACGTTGCCAAAGTTCGGCGCGGCGCTTGTCGTTCTCAACGGGACGCAGCCAGATCAAGCGGTATGTGGAGCCGCCCTCGTTCGGCTCCTGCAGTGTATTAGGGAGCCCCTGACGTTCAGTGAGGAGGTGACTGACCTCAGGCTCGAGCATGTAGTTGATCCAGACGCTGGCCAGTACCGGATCGCGCGCACCACGACTGATTGCCCAGCAGTCGAGCCAGGCCAGCGCGCCTTCACGCGGAATCGCATAACCCACATCGATCCCCGCGTCTCGTAGCTGCTTGAGTTGCTGACGCCCGTAGTTGGCAAACAAAAGTGCCACGTTATGCGAACGAAAAAGCTCGGCAGCCTCCTCCGGTAGCGAATAGAACGTCAGGACATTGCGGCGCAGAGCAACCAAATGCTCGGACACACGGGCAAAATCGGCAGCCTTTATCCGAAACGGATCGCCGCCCAAAGACAGGCTGGCCAGGGAAAAATTATGGTTGCTTGTATTGAATGCCAGCACACTGCCCTGAAACTTCGGGTCCCACATGCTGGTGATCGAGTCGGGTGGCTGACTGAACTGCTTTCGATCATAGATCAGTCCCATGTCTGACCAGACATAGGGAATGGCGTAGATGCGACCGTCGACCACTACATCGGGGATTCTTGAATAATCGCGAAACCGCGGGAGCTGACGAGAAGTATTGGCAATCCGCTCCGGGCGAAGCGGTTGAAGTAAGCCTTGGTCGGCGTAGTAGTGGACCTCCGCCGTATTGGCAGCAATCACATCGAAATCACCGCCCCGGTTTTCCGTCATCTTGCTTCGAAGCACTTCATCGCTACCCACCATGGTGACTTCGACTTTAACGCCATGGCGTTTTTCGAAGGCAGCAACGATGTCACCGTCGGCATACCCAGGCCAGGCAAGCACGCGCAATGTCGGCGTATCAGCCTTGACCTGCAGTGATAGCAAAAAGATGAAAGGTATTACCCACAATGGGCACCGGTAACTCATGAAGACTGCCCAGAAGATGCAATATGGCCACTATACATAGGGCAATGTGCCGATGCTTGGCAACCTATTCGAACAGGCCGCGCCTTCGGTCGGAAACGCTGAGCTGATCACGACTGCCTTTTCAGCTTGAAACCGGATTGCGCTGGACGGGTCAGCCAACTCGAACCCGTCATTCATTACGTTAACGCCCCCAGAATTGCGCCGCCAGCAGTTGAAGGCGCTCAGCCAGTTGGGCGACATGGGCAGCAGTCGTGCGACTCTGGTTACCGGCAAGCACATTGCTCTGAGTGGCTTGACTGATACCTGTCAGGTTGCACTGGATACTGTCACCCACCGAGCTCTGCTCTTCCACGGCGGCGGCTATTTGCACACTCATATCGCTGATTTCACCGACTCGCTGGGTGATTCCATCCAGCGCCCGGGCGGCAAACTGTGCCTGTTCAACACTGGTCTCGGCCTTGCTGTGGCTGCGTTGCATCGCGACCACGGCGTCACCCGTGGAGCGCCGCAAGGTATCGATGGTTCCCTGGATTTCCGCGGTGGATTGCTGGGTGCGCGAAGCCAGCCCGCGCACTTCGTCGGCGACCACGGCGAAACCGCGCCCGGCCTCGCCGGCGCGAGCGGCCTCGATAGCGGCGTTGAGGGCGAGCAGGTTTGTCTGTTCGGCGATGCTTTGGATGACCTCGAGGACGCGGTTGATTTCCTGGCTATGTTGTTCCAGTTGGTAAATCACCGCGCTGGTCTGCTGCACCTCGCTGGCGAGGCTATCGATGTGTTGGCAGGTTTGCTCGACCAGCTCTCGACCTCGGTCGGTTTCTTGATTGGCCAGGCTCGCTGCGTTGGCGGTGAGCTGAGCGTTGCGCGCCACTTCCTGCACACTGCTGGCCATCTGGGTTATGGCGCTGGCCACCTGAGCAGTTTCCCCTTGCTGCTGTAAGGTCACGCTGTTGTTATTGTCCACTGCGGCGACGAGCTCTTCGGCTTCTTTGTTCAACTGATGGGCCGAATCGGCAATGCGTCCAACGACTGCCCGCGTCTCGGCTTCGAGCATTTGCAAGGTGAAATCGATCTGTCCGAATTGGTCGCGACGGCCGGTGTACAGCATCTGGCTTAGTGGATTATTGGCTATATTTGTGGCTTTTCGGGCAAGGACGTCGAGGGGACGCAGGCTATAGCGCAGCATGCCGCCGATCAGCAAGCTCAATAGCTGCATGGTTCCAGGATAGGGCGCCCACCCAGCCTAAAACGATAAAACCGAGCAGATTCAGCGCAGTGGCAGCAAGTGCCAAGCGCATGCCGACGGACAGTCGTGACGGAGACAGGCAGTGTGTTTTTTTACCTCTGCGCAACTGTGCATAGAGATGTTCGGCGGCCTCTACCAGTGCTTTCGGTGGGCGCGTACGAACCGATTGGTACTCCACTGTTTCACCATTGCGCTGCATCGGCGTGGCGTAGGCGCTGACCCAGTAGTGATCACCATTCTTACAACGATTTTTTACAAGGCCCATCCACGAGCGTCCGGCCTTGAGGGTTTGCCAAAGATGTTCAAAAGCTTCTGGCGGCATATCCGGGTGACGCACGATGTTGTGATTGACGCCGAGCAACTCGGCCTCACTGAAACCGCTGATGTTGATGAAATCCGGATTGACGTATGTGATGGCGCCCTTCGGGTTGGTTGTTGAAAGAATGTTCGCATTGACGCTGAACTCGACAGCACGACCACTGACCGGAAGATTGATTTTCATTATTTGCCTCCTTAGCTGATGGATAACGCTGGGTGCCTGCCGTGCTTACAGCAATGGACATCCGAGCCCCTCGAAACAGTCTTCTCCGCTGAACAACCGTTGCATCTGCGCAGCAGGTCGTGGTCGGCTAAACCAGTAGCCTTGGGCGTAGTGGCAGCCTTCACCCACCACAAAGTCGAGTTGTGCCGGGCTCTCGATGCCCTCGGCCACGACTTCCAGGCCAAGACTACGGCCGAGGCCGATGATCGCCTGGCTGATCGAGCTCTGTTTGTTGTCGTACGGGATGCCGCCGATGAAACTTTTATCCAGCTTGAGGATGTGCAGTGGAAAGCGTGTGAGATAACCGAGCGAGGAGTAACCGGTGCCAAAATCGTCCAGCGCCAACAACACACCAAGACTGGCCAATTCGTTCAGACAGGCCAATGTGTCCAGATCGTCATGCATCAGTTGGCTTTCTGTAATCTCCAGGATCAGGCTGGCAGGTGGCAGGCCGCTTTCACGCAGGATGTCGATCACCCGGAGAATGAAGTCGGCCTGTTGCAACTGGAGGCTGGAAATGTTCACCGAACAGCGCAGATGGCCATGTCCGGCCAGTTGCCACAGGCGGGTCTGTTGGCAGGCCTGGCGCAGTACCCATTCGCCAACGCGGATGATTTCCCCCGACTCTTCCAGCGCCGGGATGAACTCCAGGGGCGAGATCAAACGTTCGCCATGGCGCCACCGTACCAGCGCTTCGACCCCGGACATGAGGGGCGCCCCCTGCTCAAGACGATAGATCGGTTGGTAATGCAGTTCGAATTCATTGTGTTGCAGCGCCTGGCCCAGAGCGGACTCCAGTTCCAGATGGTGTTGCGCGGTGTCTTGCAACGCTTCGCTGTAGTGGGCGAACCGCGCCTTGCCGGCAGACTTGGCTCTGTAGAGGGCAAGGTCGGCGGCCTGCAAGACATCCAGCGCTTTGCCGTGATCATGCAATGGGGCGATGCCGATACTGGCGCTGACCACCAGGACACGATCGTCCATGTGCAGCGGTTGATGCAGGTTGTCGAGAATGCGTTGGGATATTTGCTCGGCGTCGCGTTCGCAGGAGAGTTCATGAAGCAATACGATGAACTCATCTCCGCCGAAGCGGAACAGCTGATCGCTGGGGCGCAGAGCGTCTCTCAAGCGCTGTGCCACTTCTACCAGCACGCGATCACCGACGTTGTGACCGAGGCTATCGTTGATCAACTTGAAGCGGTCGAGGTCGATGAACAACAACGCCTCGTGAGCACCTCCCTTGCGCCGCTTCATGAAGGTTTTCTGCATTTGCTCATCAAGGCGCATACGGTTGGCCAGGCCGGTCAGCGGATCATGGTGGGCGGCATGATTGAGCCGCTGCTCAGCGTCCTTGCGTGCACTGATATCCGACTGTGAACCAGCCATGCGTAGCTGGCCTGCTGTCGTGACTTCGGCGACCCCTCGCACCAGTACCCAAATATAGCCACCGTTGTTTTGGCGGATGCGGTACTCGTGATGGACAGAAGGTGTCTGCCCTTTTATGTGGGCATCGATGGCCTGGCGAAATTCCGGCAAGTCGTCCGGATGCACGCGACCGAACCAACTGGCACTGCTCTCGCCGATGCTGTCGCGGTTGAGGTCGAGCATGCTGGCCCAGCGCTCTGAAACGTACAGGCGATCCTGATCGACATGCCAATCCCAGATTCCATCGTTGGCACCGCGTAGCGCACGGGCGAAGCGAGCCTCACTGTCCTCCAGAGCCTTGTGCTGAGCCGCACTGTAGGTGTCGATGGCCAAGGTCATGTCGAAGAACACCGCCTTCAACAGACTTGAATAGAGCGTGGCGTTTTGACTGTCGCCGAACACGCTTTTAAGCATGTCGTCCAGGTAAAGACGGTAGCTACCGAGGTACCACTTCAACTCCAGGCCGACTTGTTGGTGAATCACGCCGATGCGCAGACGGCCGTTGACGTAGGTGTCATCGTAGGGCCCGCCCCACAAACACTGGTAATACTCGACCTGGCTGAGCTTCAAACGTGCGGTGACCTCCGGCGCACGAAGTAACGCAGACGGCGTAGAGAAGTTCGCCAGGTGACGGTACAAATGATCGACGAAAGCTTGCTGAGCCGGGGCCATGTGCTGAGCTGCTGCTCCGAGTCGCTCGGCATCTTCGGCCGTCCAGTCGAGAAAGCGAAAGCGTTCGACAACTTCCTCGTGATCGAGACGAATACGCCTGAGCAACTCCTCCAGATCTTTTGTCACCTTCATTCGCAGACCCCTGTGTTGTAGAGATTCCTTTCTGTTAACAAAAAAAAACGCCGCGACACCGAGTTCTGGTCAAGAACTGGTGTCACGGCGCTTCGTCTTTCAGGCCCGTTGTCCTGCTCGGCAAAGCCGGTTCCCGCATTAGGCGGAACCTACTAATGGCATATTTACATCACTCTGGATTGTCTGACAGTTTATCCAGCAATGCAACCAAGCGCCGCCGTAGCAGCCCCAGCTCGCGAGATTTAAAGGCGTGTCGAGTCTGCTCCAAAACCTCGGTAGCATCCAACAAAGCAGCCTGCACCAGGCCAGGTGACGCCAATTGCGCCTCACCGAGCCAGCGGCAAAACGGCACGGCACTGCAATCACTCGGAGCGCTCAGCACCTCGCAATCTGGTGCTATATGAACCAGCAATTGGCGCAATTGATCGGCTAGTTCGAGGTCGTTGCAGATAATTCGGGTTGTCTGGCTGGAATCGTTCATCAACTGCATCCCCAAAAGGTTGATGCGCTGTTTACAACACAGTCCTTGGCGTTTTATTGATTCAAATCAATGGCGAAACCGATCCCATGGATTTTCCACCTGCCATGAAACTCATCGCTATTCCTTCCAGTCTCGGATGCCTGGAAGGGAGACTGCAGAATTAGTAAAAATAGGACAGGGTCAGTGGCATCTCGGTGACTGGATCAATTTGGTGTCGGCGACAACAGACATCCGCCTTTGATCGAAAAACACTGCGCCATCCAGGGTCATGGGCCGAGATTTTTTCAGAAACACAGAAACGAAAAAGCCCTGAATAATCAGGGCTTTTTCGTAAAGGTATGGCGGAGAGATAGGGATTCGAACCCTAGGTACCGGTGAAGGTACAACGGATTTCGAATCCGTCCCATTCGGCCACTCTGGCATCTCTCCAACGGCGCGCATCATAACAACACTTTCGCCGGAAGCGAACCCCCTAAGCGAAATTTTTCCGTGCTATCAGATGCTTGCGTCGATTAAAGCGGTACACCCAGACGATTGGCGACTTCTTCATAGGCTTCGATGACGTCACCGAGGCCCTGACGGAAGCGGTCCTTGTCCATTTTCTTGCCGGTCGCCTTGTCCCACAGACGGCAGCCGTCCGGGCTGAATTCGTCGCCCAGGACGATGGTGCCGTCGTGGAACACGCCGAATTCGAGTTTGAAGTCGACCAGCAGCAGGCCTGCGTCGTCGAACAACTTGCTCAGCACTTCGTTGACCTTGAGCGACAGTTCTTTCATCCGAACCAGTTGCTCAGCCGTCCCCCAACCGAACGCCACGACGTGGGATTCGTTGATGAACGGGTCGCCCTTGGCGTCGTCCTTCAGGAACAGTTCGAAGGTGTAAGGGTTAAGCTTCATGCCCTCTTCCACGCCCAGACGCTTGACCAGGCTGCCAGCGGCGTAGTTACGCACGACGCACTCGACCGGGATCATGTCCAGCTTCTTGACCAGGCACTCATTGTCGCTCAGCAGTTTGTCGAACTGGGTCGGCACGCCGGCTGCTTCGAGTTTCTGCATGATGAAGGCGTTGAACTTGTTGTTCACCATGCCTTTGCGGTCGAGCTGTTCGATGCGCTTGCCGTCGAACGCCGAAGTGTCGTTGCGAAACAGCAGGATCAAACGGTTAGCGTCGTCGGTCTTGTAAACCGACTTGGCTTTGCCGCGGTAGAGTTCTTCACGTTTTTCCATGATGGGCTCCGCTTGGTAAGTAGATGGGCTAGGCGATGTGTCGCCAGTCGAGCCCTGAATCTTGATCGGCCAGTTGCAGCCAGTCCGGGTCGCACCCAAGGGTGTCGACAAAACATTGCCGGGCCAGCTGCGGCAAGTTGTTCTTGCTGCTCAGGTGGGCCAGGACCAGGTGTTGCAGGTCTTTCCAGCCCAACTCGGCCACCAGAAATGCCGCCTGATGGTTGTTCAAATGTCCCAGTTCGCCGCCTACCCGCTGCTTAAGAAAGTACGGATAGTGACCGCGAGCCAGCATGTCACGGCAGTGGTTGGCCTCGATCATCAATGCATCGAGATCCCGATAGCCGTCCAGCACCTTGTTGCAGTACGAGCCCAGGTCGGTCAACAGGCCAAAGCGTCGCTGACCGTCGCTGAACACGTATTGCGTCGGTTCCTGCGCATCATGGGCCACGGCAATGACACCGATGCTCAAGTCGCCGACTTGCAGTTGTTCGCCATCCGCCAGGAAACCCGCGGGTTCAATCGGCTTGCGCATCCCGCGCAAGGTCCCGCGACTGAGGTAGACAGGCAGATTGTAGCGCCGAGACAGCAAACCCACGCCATGCACGTGGTCGGCATGTTCGTGGGTCACGAGTATCGCGCTCAGCTGCGCAGGGTTCACACCCAGGCGCAGCAGGCGTTTTTCGGTTTCCCGCAGGGAGAAACCACAATCCACCAGCACGTACGTATCAGCACTGGCTATCAGCGTGCCGTTCCCCTGGCTACCGCTGCCGAGAACGGCAAAACGCATGTGATCAGCCCAGGTTGTCCTGAATCACGCTCAACACTTTGCGCGCTACATCAGCAGGCGCCACAGTATTGATGTTTTTCTCGACGGTGACCTGAACACTGTCGCCCACCTTGCTCAGGCGAACCTGATAACGCTCGGCACGGGCTTCAAGCTGTTCCTTGTCTGGCTTGCTGCCGAACAGACCACTGAAGAAACCTGGCTTGTCATCCTTCTTCTCGGCTTTTTCCGCCAGGTTGATGTAGTACAGGCCCAGGCTGCGGTTAATGTCTTCAACGCGCCATTCGCCCTGTTCCAATGCACGACCGACACTCGCCCAGGCCCGATCCAGGTCCGAACCGACGTTCAGGACAGGGTTGCCGCTGCCATCAACGCTCAGGCTGACACGGCTTGGCGTTTCGAAGTCACGGGAGGCCAGCATGGAGACCGAACCGCCCTTCTCCGAGATGCGGCTCATGCTCGCGAGCATGTCGTCGACCAGTGCCGCGTCCAGGCCAGTATTGACCGAACGGTTGGTGAAGGCGACATCGGCGGTGCTGCCGGCAGGACGCTCGGCAGTGACCACATAGACTTCACTGGTGTTACGTTGCACGCCCGGTTCGATACGCACACGGGCACGGATTTCGCTGTCAGTGCCGACACCGGCTGCGCTCAGGCGCTTGGCCATGGCGGCGGACAGTTCGTCAGAGTGTTGCCAGGTCGTGGTGAACTCGCCGGTCTGCGGGCGCTGCTCGTCCAGACGGAAACCGTTGTCCTGGAAGAACTGCACGGCCACTGGCCAGGCTTCGGCCGGCGGATTTTGTGCCAGGATCCAGTGCGAGTCACCGCTCTTCTGCAGGGAGTAGGCGCTGGCATCGGCAATGGCCGACAATGGTTGCGGCCGAGGCACGATGTATTCGCCCTTGACGGTTTCGTCCGCTACGTTACGCGGGATCGGCAACAGCGGATCCAGACGCTTGGCGGTGCGAACATCCGGCGGCAGTTGCATCGGTGCAGTCTGTTGCGCTTGCAGGTAATCGCTACCACGGTCACGGAAATAACCTTCCGGGCCCCAGACCCATCCACAGCCACTGGTGCTGGAGATGATCAAGGCAAGTGCGGAAAGTCCGGCCAATCGCTTCATGCGTAATGCTTCCTCAATTAAACCAGAACGCCGGACTGGCGCATGGCCTGCCGCAGCGGTTCGTGACATTCGGCGCTGAGCCAGGTGAGCGGCAGACGGATGCCTTCCGGCATCAGGCCCATCTCATGCAGCGCCCATTTCACAGGGATAGGGTTGGATTCGATAAACAGGGTTTTATTGAGCGGCATCAGCTTTTCATGGATGGCGCGCGCCTTGTCGGCCTCGCCATTCAGCGCAGCGATGCACAGGTCGGCCATTTCGCGCGGTGCAACGTTGGCAGTGACCGAAATATTGCCCTTGCCGCCCAGCAGGATCAGCTCGACTGCGGTGGCATCGTCACCGGAGAGCACCAGGAAATCGCTGCTGACACCGTCGATAATGGCTTTGGCACGCTTGAGGTCGCCGGTGGCTTCCTTGATGCCGATGATGTTCTTGACGGTCGACAGACGGATCACGGTTTCAGCCTGCATGTCGCAAGCGGTACGTCCGGGCACGTTATAGAGGATCTGCGGGATATCGACGGCTTCGGCGATCGCCTTGAAGTGCTGGTACAAGCCTTCCTGGGTCGGCTTGTTGTAGTAGGGAGTGACCAGCAGGCAGGCATCGGCGCCGGCGGTCTTCGCGTTGGTGGTCAGCTCGATGGCTTCACGGGTCGAGTTGGCGCCGGTACCGGCGATCACCGGAATGCGGCCATTGACCTGCTTCACTATGCGACGGATGACTTCGATGTGTTCGCTCACATCAAGAGTGGCCGACTCACCTGTTGTGCCGACCGCCACGATGGCGTGGGTGCCGTTTTGCAGGTGAAAGTCCACCAGTTTGCTCAGACTGTCCCAGTCGAGACGACCCTGTGCATCCATGGGTGTGACCAGTGCCACCATACTGCCCGCAATCATGCAACCGCTCCTGCCGGAAAAAGAGAGCGGTAATGGTACTGGCGCCAAGATGCTTGTACAAGCGAAGTACTGCGCTGCCGCCATTCCCCTGAGCGTCGCTTTTCGCTACCCTTCAGACTTTGATCGATACTGACAAGCTCGTACGTCGGGTTTAAGCCTCCATTTTCGGCATCACAAGCCCCAATCCAGCGTTGCGGCCCCTCGCTCTTGCCATTGTGGAGCACGTTGCAACCTGTGCCTCGGGCTTTCTGAATTCGCATCCGCTGGCTCGCCCTGCTAAAACAAGCCGACAGAAGTATTGACCGCTCATCGCTTTAGGAATGCTGCATGTCCACCCCCACAGTTCGCGAACAATTCCTTGTCATCAGTGCCCTTGGCGCCAACCCCATGGAGCTGACTAACGTCCTGTGCCGCGCCAGCCATGAAAATCGCTGCGCCGTGGTTACCTCACGCCTGACACGCCACGGCGAGTGCAGTGCGCTTATCCTCGAAGTCTCTGGCAGTTGGGACGCCCTGGCACGCCTGGAAGGCAGCCTGCCCGTGCTGGCGAAACGGCACGCGTTCACCGTCAATGTAGTGCGCAGCGCAGCCCTGGAGAATCGTCCACAGGCTCTGCCTTACGTTGCATACGTCAGCTCGGCCTACCGATCGGACATCGTCAACGAGTTGTGCCAGTTCTTCATGGACCACAACGTCGAGCTGGAAAACCTGACTTGCGATACCTATCAGGCTCCGCAGACCGGCGGCACCATGCTTAACGCCACGTTTACCGTGACCTTGCCGGCCGGTGTGCAGATCAGTTGGTTGCGCGATCAATTCCTCGACTTCGCCGACGCGCTGAACCTGGATGCCCTGATTGAACCGTGGCGCCCACAAAACCCAATGTAAGGAAGCTTTCATGGCCGTTGCTATCGACCAACCGGTTGCCGATTTCGAAGCACCCGCCACCGGCGGACAGACCGTCAGCCTCGCGGCCCTCAAAGGCAAGCAGGTGGTGATCTACTTCTATCCGAAGGACAGCACACCAGGCTGCACCACTCAGGGCCAGGGCTTTCGCGATCAACTCGAAGCCTTCAAAGCCGCCAACACCGAGGTGTTCGGCGTGTCGCGCGACAGCCTGAAATCCCACGAAAACTTCAAGGCCAAGCAAGCATTCACCTTCGAGCTGATCAGCGACAAGGAAGAAGCGCTTTGCCAGCAGTTCGACGTGATCAAGCTGAAAAAGCTCTACGGCAAGGAATACATGGGCGTGGATCGCAGCACGTTCCTGATCGACAAGAACGGTGTGTTGCGTCAGGAATGGCGTGGCGTGAAGGTGCCGGGGCATGTTGATGCGGTTTTAGCCGCTGCCCAGGCGCTGAACAAGGCTTGATTGTTTGACGCCTGCGCCGGCGCTCTCACTGGTCCGCCAGCGAAAGCGCCTTGGCGCCAACAGACCATTCGGTCATTAAAGCAGAGGCGCCACCACAGGCTCCTTGCGCGGCCAGGCATCCAGCACAGCCTTGAACAGGGTCGCCAGGGGAATCGCAAAGAACACCCCCCAGAAGCCCCACAGGCCACCAAACAACAGCACCGCGCAAATGATCGCCACCGGGTGCAGGTTGACCGCTTCCGAAAACAGCAAAGGCACCAGCACGTTTCCATCCAGGACCTGGATGATGCCGTAGACCGCCATCAAATAGATGAACTGATCGCTCCAGCCCCACTGGAACAGCGCAATCAGCAGCACCGGCACAGTGACCACCACGGCCCCGACATAGGGCACCACCACCGAAATTCCCACTAACAACGCCAGCAGCGCCGCGTAGTTGAGCCCCAGTACAACGAAACCGATATAGGTCGCGCCACCGCAGATGACGATTTCGATGACCTTGCCGCGAATGTAGTTGGCGATTTGCCGGTTCATCTCGTGGGCAACGCGGGTGATCAACGCGCGCTCACGAGGCAAGTAACCGCGCACCCACAAACCAATCATCTCCCGGTCCTTGAGAAAGAAAAACACTAGAATCGGCACCAACACCAGATAGATCATGATATTGACCAGCAGCGGCAGGCTCGACAGCGAGAACGTCAGCGCCCACTGGCCGAACTTGCCGATCTCGCCCCGCGCCACTTCAATCGCCTGCAGCACCTGTTCGTCAGATACCAGATGCGGATAGCGTTCCGGTAGCAGCAACAACAGTGACTGCCACTTGGCGAGCATTCCCGGTAACTCGTTGAACAGCGTGATCAACTGATGCCAGAGCAACGGCACCACGACCACGATGAACACCAGCAGCACTCCCATGAACAACGCAAAGACCAACCCCACCGCAACCCCACCAGGTATACGAAGGCGTTCGAGGGTCACCACCAGGCCCTGCATCAAGTAGGCCAGCACCATCCCGGCCAGCACTGGCGCAAGCATGCCGCCCAGCGTGAGCACGGCGGTAAACGCCAGGAACAACAGGACGGCCAGAACCACGGCTTCTTCATCGGAGAAGTAGCGCTGAATCCAGTCGCGTAACACCTTGAACATTAGAAATCCTTAAGAACAAACACAGCAGGTTTCAGGCTTTTTTCAACCAGTACCGGTAAACGCCCGCTTCATCCTCTTCGCGAAGCAACGTATGACCGGCCAATCGGACAAAGGTGCGGAAGTCGCGCTGTGAACCCGCATCAGTGGCAATCACCTTGAGCACTGCGCCACTGGCCATCCGGTTGAGTTCCATCTTGGCTTTGAGCAACGGCAACGGGCAATTCAAGCCACTGGCGTCCAGTTCAACGTCATGGGCTACAGCGTCGGTCATTGCATCACTCCTGGTCAGGTGGTTGAGCTGCCTAGAATATCTGGTCGCGGCGCTGGTGTCCGGCTACAGTAAGGTCTTTGTCGACTAAGGCTTTGTGCATGACTTTTTTGCGCCCTACCCTGCTGACGCTTGCTTGCCTGCTTGCCTCGCCAGGCTTCGCCGACGACCTGCCGTCACTCGGCGACGCCAGCTCTGCCATTGTCTCGCCGCAGCAGGAATACCAGTTGGGCCGTGCATGGCTGGCACTGTTGCGCAGCCAGGTATCGCAGCTCAACGACCCGCAGCTCAAGGACTATGTGGAATCCAGCGTTTACCGACTGGTCGAGACCAGCCAGGTCAATGACCGGCGCCTGGAGTTCATCCTGATCAACAGCCCCCAGCTCAACGCCTTCGCCGCCCCGGGCGGGATTGTCGGGGTGAACGGCGGCCTGTTCCTCAACGCCCAGACCGAAGGTGAATACGCCTCGGTACTGGCTCACGAATTGGCTCACTTGTCACAACGTCACTTTGCCCGTGGCGTCGAAGCCCAGCAGCGCATGCAAGTCCCCATGATGGCCGCCCTGCTGGCGGGTATCGTGATTGCTGCGGCCGGTGCCGGCGACGCCGGTATCGCGGCCATTGCGGGTACGCAGGCGGCAGCGATTCAGGAACAGCGCCGGTTTTCGCGCCAGAACGAGCAGGAAGCCGACCGTATCGGCATCCTCAATCTGGAAAAAGCCGGCTACGACCCGCGCTCGATGCCGACCATGTTCGAGCGCTTGGGGCGTCAGTACCGTTATGACGCCAAGCCACCGGAATTCCTGCTGACTCACCCGGTCACCGAATCACGGATCGCCGACACCCGCAACCGCGCCGAACAAGCGCCAAAGGGGGGTATCGAAGACAGCCTTCGCTATCAACTGATTCGCGCACGGGTCCAGTTGTTCTATGAAGAAACCCCGGGTTTGGGTGCCAAGCGTTTCCGCGCCGAGCTGGATGAAAATCCGAAAAGCGATGTCGCTCGCTACGGCCTGGCCATCGCCCAGATCAAGGGCGGCCAATTGAACGAAGCACGGGAAAATCTCAAGCCACTGCTGGCCAAGTCGCCGAACGAGCTCATCTATAACCTCGCTCAGGTCGATCTGGACATCACCAACAACCGCCTGCCGGACGCTCAATCCCGAGTTGACCGCATGCTGACGCAGTACCCAGGCAATTACCCGCTGAATCAGGTGCGCGTCGACCTGTTGCTGAAACAGAACCGTGCCGCCGATGCCGAAAAGGCACTCGAAGGCCTGCTCAAGTCGCGGCCGGATGATCCGGACGTGTGGTATCAGGTTGCCGAAACGCGCGGCCTGTCAGGCAACATCATCGGTCTGCATCAGGCACGTGCCGAGTATTTCGCGCTTGTAGGCGACTATAAACAGGCCATCCAGCAACTGGATTTCGCCAAGCGCAAGGCTGGCAGCAACTTCCCGCTGTCGTCACGCATCGATGCGCGCCAGCGTGAGCTGATGGAGCAGGAACGCATGATCAAGGACATGATGGGCTGAGTGCCCGAAAAACTTCAGGCATAAAAAAACCGCCTCTTTCGAGGCGGTTTTTCATTCAGCTTACAACCAGACTATTCAGCCAGTTTGAAGGTGATGAAGCTGGCGCGACCTTGACGCAGAACCCGCATCGACACCGAACGGTTCTTCGGCAACGACTTGGCGATCTCCGTGAATTGCTTGGTCGATTCGATGGCCTGATTGTTCAGGTGAGTAATGACGTCTCCTGGCTGCAAGCCAATCATCGAAGCAGGACCATCCTGGACTTCCTTGATCACCACGCCGCCTTTGAGGTCGAAGGTTTTTTTCTGCTCATCCGTCAGCTCAACCACGGAAACACCCAGGCGATTACTGCTGCGCTCGATGCTCGATTTGGGCAGGCTGTCCAGCTCTTTGCCTTCCTCAGGAATGGCGCCGACAGTCAGCTCGACGTTCTGGCGCTTACCGTCGCGGATCACCTCCAGCTTAGCCTTGGAGCCAGCTTTCAATGCGCCCACAAGGTGCGGCAGATCGGCAGACATGACGATCGGTTGACCGTTCATGCTCAGGATAACGTCCCCGACTTGCAGACCACCCTTGGCAGCCGGACCGTCGTCCTGGATCTGAGCAACCAGCGCACCGGCCGGTTTCTCCAGACCGAACGACTCGGCCAGATCCTTGTTCACTTCCTGAATCACGACACCCAACCAGCCGCGGCTCACTTTGCCGCCGCTTTTCAGCTGATTGGAAACGTCCATGGCCACATCGATAGGGATTGCGAACGAAACGCCCATGAAGCCGCCGGAACGGGTATAGATCTGCGAGTTGATCCCGACCACTTCACCATTGAGGTTGAACAGCGGACCACCGGAGTTGCCCGGATTGATCGGCACGTCGGTCTGGATGAACGGCACGTAGTTTTCGTTTGGCAGGCTACGACCGACGGCGCTGACGATACCTTGGGTCACGGTATGGTCAAAGCCGAATGGCGAACCGATTGCCACGACCCACTGGCCAGCCTTCAAATCCTGGGATTTGCCCAGTTTCAAGACCGGGAGATCCTTGCCTTCGATTTTCAGCAGCGCCACGTCGGAACGCGGGTCGGTGCCGACCAGTTTGGCTTTCATTTCGCTACGGTCGGACAGACGCACGAGAATTTCGTCGGCATCGGCGATCACATGATTGTTGGTGAGGATGTAGCCATCAGGCGAAATGATGAAACCCGAACCCAGGGATTGGGCTTCACGCTGACGATCGCCCCGCGGTGAACGAGGCTGCTGCGGCATGCCCCGCTCGAAGAACTCGCGAAGCGCCGGCGGCAAGCCTTCCAGGTCAGGCATATCCTGGATCGACACTTTGCGGTCCGGCAGTTTTTGCGTGGTACTGATGTTGACCACCGCAGGCGATGCCTGTTCGACCAGCTGCGTGAAATCAGGCAATTCGACCGCTTGAGCAGCGACCGCCTGACCGAGCACCAGTACTGTGGCAAAAATGGAGAGGTAAGACTTCAAGCGTGGTATCGACATACGGCTCCCGTTACGACGAGCATGGTTAAGCGATATGGATCAAGGAACACCGAGAAAGATACGCCGGTATTTTTGTTCCGGGAACAACAAACAAGGCCAGAGCCGAGGGCTCTGACTTAAGAAAAATTCACTGGATTTTGCAAATTGAAATGTTCACGAAACATTTCTATCTCGGCTTACTGCTTGGTTGCGGCGGCGTCACTGCGCATGGAAAGCGCAATCCGCTCTGCAGTGCCGACCGGAATTTCGCCGACGACCGTGACCATCATTCCGCCTTGCGGGGTGGTCAGGCTTCGGGAAACGGCAACGGTGGGGCCCAGCTGCGTGCGGGTGTCAGTGACTGTCGCGCCGTTCAACGGTTCCAGGAACACCGAAAAACGCGCCAGACCATCGTCATACATCAAGCTGTTGACCTGGGTTTTGGTTTCCTGATCCTTGCGAGCCGAGCTGCTGACCAACTCGAAACCGGGTGGCAACCAGTCAGAATGCCAAGTTTGAGCCGCCTTCACAGAGGAAGCCTTGTCACTCTCGAGATTGACCGCCTTGCAATCTGCGCCTGGCTGCAACTCGGCGTCAGAAGGGACATCGGCGGTATCCAGTTGCGTAAACTGGAATCGCTCCAACAACTGTCCTTTGTCATTCAGTAGCAATGACTTGAGAGGAAGGCCGGTTTCTTTATCCAGATGCAGTTCAAAACCATAGCGGTGTTGATCGCGTGGCGTCAGTGAAACGATCACCGCCGGTCGACCGGCCACGCGCGACTTGCCGATGACAGCAAGGTCATACCAATTCTTGAGCTTTTGAGGATCGAGGGCTCGCGCGGGAGAATTCGGGGAATCCCCAAGTCCGGCTATCAGGATGCCGCTGACGCATTGAGTATGCCCGTCAATGCGGACAACTTCCTGCTCGGAGCCATCCTGCTGGAGCAGGCGTTCATGGACCTTGCCCTCCTGGACGCGGTGCCAGATCTTATGGGTAGAAAAACTACCGTTACGCTCGTAGACAAAAGTACCCTGAAAGCTGTGCTGCTGCTCGGCCTGACCAAGACGGGTCAACCAGTCCTGGGCTTCATCGGCATGGGCTGGAACAATGAACCAGCCACTAAGCAGAAGCGTAAGTAGAGGTATGGCGCGCATGATCCTCCTTAACGGTTTTCCAGGCTTGCTGCACGAGCGTAAGGCAGAGCGCTCTCGGTACCTTTCATTGCAGCCTGTTGAGCATGTTGGCGCAAGTAGCCCGGCAGACGCTGATCGTGCCAGCCTGGTTGACCTTGCAATACGCCATTGGCCATGGGACCAGTAGCTTCCGAACTCTCATTGTAGCCTGCCAAAACGGCTGGGCCTTTAACTTGAGGAGCAATCAGGTTCTGTTGACTGGATTGCTGAGCCAGTTCGACGCCAGCGATCTCGTCCTGGTTGTACAGACGAACACCGGCCAGTACGGCAAGGGTTACCGAAGCCGCTACAGCCAGACGACCCAGGCTGCGCCATGGTCCGCGGGAGGCTTTAGCCGGCACGGCTTCATCAGCCAGAGCAGCAGATACGGCCGCAGCGATATCCAGGCGTGGAAGCAGCAGATCCTTGTGCATCACCGCCCGAGCGATTTGATAACGAGCCCAGGTATCACGGGTTTCAACATCGTCACAGGCACTCAGTACCCGACGCAATTCCAACTCGTCCGCTTCGTTATCCATCACTGCGGACAGCGATTCCTGCAGGGCTTCACGACTCATGGCGTTCCTCTCTTGGCTGTCGCCGCTGTCTTCAGTTTTCCTGCAACAACGGCTGCAGGGCTTTATCGATGGCCTCCCGGGCGCGGAAAATCCGGGAGCGCACGGTACCGACCGGGCATTGCATAACGCTCGCAATGTCCTCGTAACTCAGACCATCGAATTCACGTAAAGTTAAAGCCGTACGCAAATCTTCTGGCAGTTGCTGAATGGTTCGATGGACGGTGCCTTCGATCTCATCCCGCAGCAAAGCTCGTTCTGGCGACTCGAGATCCTTGAGGCCATGATCGCCATCGTAGAACTCTGCATCCTCGGAACTGACATCGCTATCCGGCGGCCGACGGCCGCGTGAAACCAGATAGTTTTTCGCCGTGTTAATGGCGATGCGGTAAAGCCACGTATAAAACGCGCTGTCCCCGCGAAAATTTCCAAGTGCACGGTACGCCTTGATAAAGGCTTCCTGTGCCACATCCTGGGCTTCATGGGTGTCGTGCACAAAACGCACGATCAACCCGAGAATTTTGTGCTGGTATTTCAGCACTAGCAGATCGAAAGCACGCTTGTCGCCACGCTGAACGCGCTCGACCAGTTGCTGATCCTCTTCCTGGGTTAGCATGAACACTCCTCGATAAGCTCGAAGGAGGCTTGCATAACTAAACGACCGGACTTGCAAACATAGACTCGGGCTTTTCGCAAAAGTTCTCCCCCTCCAGGCAAGTTTCCTGCGGGCTCTGATTCGGCACGCACGAAAAGCGCAGCGCGAGATAGCCCGGCTGCGCAAATAATCTTGTCATCGGATTCGCTGGCAAGGACCCAACTGCGGTTCCTGCGCTGAAGCCGACACTGTCCCTTGAATCGGGCAACCGTCAATTGATCTTGGGCCTTTGGCAAAAGTTCCAAATATTTATAGCCGTGCCGAACCGACATTGTGCGACTGTGAATAGAAAAAGACTGTTAAATCCGCGATACAGTTCACTTGTCGCCGAATCGATGCAAAAAACATCCGACGAAGCGTCAGGTCTTTTCTGTCACGGTAGTTTCACAATGCCATATAGGCTCGGGTATTGTGCCGCTCCCCCTCTCTATATACTAGTGGGCTGCGCGGCTGCCTGACTCGCCTGTCCAGATGTCTGGCGCCTACCCCGACCCGGGTCGCTTTGAGCGGAATCCTGAAATGAGCCAACAGTTTCAACACGATGTTCTGGTAATTGGCAGCGGCGCTGCCGGCTTGAGCCTTGCGCTGACCTTGCCCGGTCATTTGCGCATTGCCGTACTGAGCAAAGGCGACCTCGCCAATGGTTCGACCTTCTGGGCGCAAGGCGGTGTTGCCGCGGTCCTCGACGACACCGACACCGTCGAGTCCCACGTCGATGACACCCTTAATGCTGGCGGTGGCCTGTGCCATGAGGACGCCGTGCGCTTTACCGTCGAACACAGTAAAGAGGCGATTCAATGGCTGATCGATCAGGGCGTGCCATTTACCCGCGATGAACAGTCAGGCACTGAAGATGGCGGATTCGAGTTTCACTTGACTCGCGAAGGCGGTCACAGCCACCGGCGTATCATCCATGCAGCCGATGCCACGGGCGCTGCGATTTTCAGGACGCTGCTCGCCCAGGCCAAGCAACGGCCGAACATCGAGTTGCTCGAACAACGGGTAGCCGTCGATCTGATCACCGAAAAACGCCTGGGCCTCGAAGGCGATCGCTGCCTGGGTGCCTATGTGCTCAATCGCGGCACCGGCGAAGTCGACACCTACGGCGCACGCTTCGTGATTCTTGCCTCCGGCGGCGCGGCCAAAGTCTACCTCTATACCAGCAACCCCGACGGCGCCTGCGGTGACGGCATCGCCATGGCCTGGCGATCCGGCTGCCGGGTGGCGAACCTGGAGTTCAACCAGTTCCACCCCACGTGCCTGTATCACCCGCAAGCCAAGAGTTTCCTGATCACCGAAGCCCTGCGCGGCGAAGGTGCACACCTGAAACTGCCCAATGGCGAGCGTTTCATGCAGCGCTTCGATCCACGGGCCGAACTGGCACCACGGGACATCGTCGCCCGGGCCATCGACCATGAAATGAAAAGGCTTGGTATCGATTGTGTCTATCTGGACATCAGCCACAAGTCCGAAGATTTCATCAAGACGCACTTCCCCACCGTGTACGAGCGCTGCCTCGAGTTTTCCATCGACATCACCAAACAGCCCATTCCGGTAGTTCCCGCGGCGCACTACACCTGTGGCGGCGTGATGGTCGACCAGCAAGGTCGCACCGACGTGCCAGGGCTGTATGCGATTGGCGAAACCAGCTTTACCGGCCTGCATGGCGCCAACCGCATGGCCAGTAACTCGCTGCTGGAGTGCTTTGTTTATGCGCGCTCAGCGGCGGCGGATATCCTGGAACAATTGCCGAACGTTTCGGCCCCCGCCGCCCTGCCGGTCTGGGACGCGAGCCAGGTGACCGACTCCGATGAGGACGTGATCATTGCGCACAACTGGGATGAACTACGGCGATTCATGTGGGATTACGTGGGTATCGTGCGCACCAACAAGCGCCTGCAACGGGCCCAGCACCGGGTGCGCCTGCTGCTGGATGAAATCGACGAGTTCTACAGCAACTACAAGGTCAGCCGGGACTTGATCGAGTTGCGCAACCTGGCCCAGGTGGCCGAATTGATGATCCGCTCAGCCATGGAGCGCAAGGAAAGTCGCGGCCTGCATTACACGCTGGACTATCCGAAGATGCTGCCGGTCGCGCTGGACACTATTCTGGTGCCGTCCACCTACGCCGGCTGAACTTGAGTCGAACCCGCAGGCGTCGGTGCAGATCCGCCGCCTGCGAATCCCGGGGCACGCAAACAGACCGGATGCGCCGCTCCCCCCGCAGACGAACCCGCAGCAGCACCACTAATGGCAGCGCGATACTGTCCGGACGAAGCTGCACCGCTTGCCATCCCGCCGCCCGGCTCCACAACTGCCAGCCATCGGCATCGCGCCGCAAGCCGCGAAAGGCCTGCGCGTGGGTCAACAGAATCTGGCGTGGCAATGCCCAAACGGCGTGCAGCAGGCAGCAAAAGGCGCCGAGCAGACTGGCCCAAAGCGGAATAGCGAGAAGATAAAGCGAACCCAACGCGAACAGCTGGGCCAACAGATACGCCGCCAGCAACTGCCGTGAGGCATGCCAGCGGCATTCGAAACCGTTACTTGGGCTGAACACGGTCCAGAATCATGCGGACCATGCGTTGAAGCTCCGGGTCTTCCGATTCGGCGCGTTCCATGAACCAGCCGAACATGTCCTGATCTTCGCATTCGAGCAACCTGACGTAGCAGGCACGATCAACCTCGTTGAGGTGCGGATAAACCTCTTTGACAAACGGCACCAGCAACACGTCAAGCTCAAGCATGCCGCGGCGGCTGTGCCAGTAGAGGCGATTCAGTTCAACATCTTCGACCATGGAGCGCTCCTCAAATAGGCCGCAAGTATACAGCCCCGCGCCCCGTAGAACAGTCGGCTTTGGTCGGGCACCGGCGAACCTTTGTGAACTACCCATTTCAACAGCGCCCCCTTATCATGTCCGCCAGATTCTTTACCCTGCGATGACCCATGGCCGATTCTGCTTTTTTCTGCACGCTGTCTCATGAAGGTGTTCTGGCGGTCCGCGGCGCGGATGCCGGCAAGTTCCTGCAAGGTCAATTGACCTGCAACCTCAATTACCTGAGCGATACCCAGGCCAGCCTCGGCGCGCGTTGCACGCAGAAGGGCCGGATGCAGTCGAGTTTCCGCATTCTGCTCGAAGGTGACGGCGTGCTCTTGGCCATGGCCAGCGAATTGCTGGAACCGCAACTGGCCGACCTGAAAAAGTACGCCGTATTTTCCAAGTCCAAACTGACCGACGAAAGCGCTGCCTGGGTCCGCTTCGGCATCGATCATGGCGATGCCGCGCTCGGCAGCCTCGGCCTTGAACTGCCTGCGGAAACCGACCGGGTGGTGCGCAGTGACGGGCTGATCGCCATTCGCGTTTCACCCGATCGCGCCGAACTCTGGGTCAGCGCCGATCAAGCCGGGGCCATCAAGGGCAAGCTGTCCGCACTGCTTGCCGAAGGCGACCTGAATCAATGGCTGCTGGGCCAGATCCGCGCAGGGATCGGCCAGGTGATGCCGGGCACCCGCGAGCTGTTCATCCCGCAGATGCTCAACCTGCAGGCTGTCGGAGGCGTGAGCTTCAAGAAAGGTTGCTACACCGGCCAGGAAATCGTCGCGCGGATGCAATACCTGGGCAAACTCAAGCGCCGCCTGTATCGCCTGCAACTGGACGCCAGCGAACGGCCTGAACCTGGCACCCAGCTGTTTTCCCCGAGCCATGGCAGTTCAATCGGCGAAGTGGTACTGGCCGCCCATGGCGAACAACAGATCGAACTGCTGGCGGTGCTGCAAGCTGAAGCAGCGGAGGCCGGCGACCTTCACGTCGGCGCGGTCGACGGCCCGGCCTTGCACTTGCTCGATCTGCCTTATCAACTGGACCGCGACCGCGAAATCCAGCGTTAACCGCAGTACTTTTTTGCGACACCAAGAGAACAGAAATGAGTGAGCTGGCGGAAAAGGTCCAAAGGGATTTGGTTGAGGCCATCGATAACGATGACCTGGTTCTGCCAACACTTCCGGAAGTGGCACTGCAGATTCGCAAGGCGGCAGAGGACCCTGAAGTCAGTATCAGCGCCCTGAGCAAGGTCATTGGCCGCGATACCGCGCTGTCGGCGCGCCTGATCAAAGTGGTCAATAGCCCACTGCTGCGCGCGACCCAGGAAGTTACCGAGTTGCACACGGCCGTCACTCGCCTGGGGATCAACTACAGCAGTAACCTGGCCATCGGCCTGGTCATGGAGCAGATCTTCCATGCCCGCTCCGAGGTGGTGGAACAGAAAATGCGTGAAGTCTGGCGCAAGAGCCTGGAAATCGCCGGTGTCAGCTATGCGTTGTGTCGCCACTACACCCAGCTCAAGCCCGATCAGGCAGCCCTTGGCGGGCTGGTGCATCAAATCGGCGTCCTGCCGATCCTGACCTACGCCGAAGATCACTATGATCTATTGTCCGACCCGGTCAGCCTCAACCATGTGATCGACCATATCCATCCGCTGCTCGGCGACAAATTGCTCAGGGTCTGGGAGTTTCCGGACATGCTGGTGCAGGTGCCGAGGCTCTACCTGAACTTCAAGCGACGGTCTGACCAGATCGATTATGTTGATCTGGTGCAGGTGGCCAGCCTGTACTGCTGCAAAGACACCGACCACCCGTTTGCCTGCATCGACCCCTTCAGCGTGCCAGCCTTCAACAAACTTGGGATCGATTACGACAACAAGACCCTGTGCGCCGATCTGGAAGAATCACGCTCGATGTTTTATTAAGCATCAATGCAATTCCTGTGGCGAGGGAGCTAGCTTCCTCGCCACACATGCTTGACTCACTCCCCGGCAATAAAACTCACCCGCACTTTCAACCCCGCGTGCTCACCATCATGCAGGCTGATCTGCGCCAGGTGCGCGCGGCAGATCTCGCCGACAATCGCCAAGCCCAACCCGGACCCGGCCACTTGCTGGTTACGTCGGTAAAAACGTTCGAACACGCGATCACGCTCATCGAGCGGAATGCCCGGTCCATCGTCCTCAACCTCCAGCACCGCCGGGGCCGAGACTCGCAAAATCACGTTGCCGCCCGGTGGTGTATGGGCCAGCGCGTTATCCACCAGGTTGCTCAACAGTTCGTTGAGCAAGGTCGGCTCACCCCGCATCCACACCGGTTCGTCCGCTTCCAGCGCCAGCGCCACACCGCGCTTGTGGGCCAGCGGCGCCATGGCCATACCCAGGTCACGCGCCAGTTGACTGAGATCGAGCAACTGCGCGCCCCCTTCGGCAATCGCCCGGGCACCGTTTTCAACCCGTGCCAGGGAGAGCAATTGATTGGCCAGATGGGTCAAGCGATCGGTGCCCTGGGCGGCGGTTTCCAGCGTACTGCGCCAGGTTTGCGGTTCGCTTGAACGCAGGCCCAGTTCCAGCCGCGCCTTGAGCGCCGCCAAGGGGGTGCGCAGTTCGTGAGCCGCATCGGCGATGAATTGCGCCTGACGCTCGAACTGCCCGCGCAGGCGTTCGGTAAAGTGATTGAGCGCACGCACCAGCGGCCACAACTCATGCTGCACTTCCACCAATGGCAATGGCCGCAGGTCATCCGGCTGGCGTTCTTCCACCGCCGAGCGCAAGCGCTCCAGTGGGCGTAGCGCGGCACTGACCGCAAACCACACCACCATTAGCGCACCAATGGCCAGCATGCCAAGACGCAGCAACGTGTCGGTCGCCAGGCTGCGGGCCATGCTGACGCGCGCCTCGTCGGTTTCCGCCACGCGAATTTCCGCCATGCCATTCATGTTCGGTTCGCTGACCGGTTTGAGCAGACTCACCACACGTACGTTCTGCCCTCGGTAAGTCGCATTGTAGAAACGCGCCAACGCCGGATAGTCATCGGTGCGCGGTGTCCCCGGTGGAGGTGGCGGAAGGTTTTCGTAACCGGAAATCAGCTTCTGATTGATATCGTTGACCAGATAAAAAATCCGCCCGGCACTGTCGTACGCGAACGTGTCGAGCGCCACGTAAGGCACATCGGCGCTCAGCGTACCGTCGCGCTGGGTCACGCCCGCCGCGATGGTCCGGGCTGAAGCGAGCAATGTCCGGTCATAAGCGGTGTCGGCCGCTTCGCGACCATTCCAGTAGGCACTCAAACCACTGGCCAGCATCAACACCACCAACAACAGCGCCAGGTTCCACAGCAACCGCCAGCGCAAGCTGCTGGGCTTATGCATCGCGGCTTTCCAGCAAATAACCGAGACCACGGAACGTCACGATGGCAACCGGCTGACCGTCGAGCTTCTTGCGCAAGCGATGTATGTAGATTTCGATGGCGTCGGGGCTGGCTTCCTCGTCGAGGCCAAATACCTGGGAGGCCAATTGCTCCTTGCTCATCACCCGGCCGGGACGGGCGATCAAGGCTTCGAGCACGGCTTGTTCACGGGAAGTCAGGGTCAGCAGTTCTTCGCCAAGGGTGAAACGGCGCGTGTCCAGGTCATAGGCCAGCACGCCGCAACGTTGCAGGCGCTCGCCACCGAGCACGCTACGCCGCAGCAGTGCCTTGACCCGGGCTTCAAGCTCGGTGAGTTCGAAAGGTTTGGCCAGGTAATCGTCGGCCCCCAGATTCAGCCCATGGACCCGATCCTTGACGTCGCTGCGTGCGGTCAACATCAACACCGGCAGGTTCTTGCCCCGCCCGCGCAAACGCGCCAACACCTCGAAACCATCCATGCGCGGCAAGCCGACATCGAGGATCGCCATGGCGTATTCCTCGCTGCCCAGCGCCAGGTCGGCGGCCACGCCGTCGTGCAGCACATCCACGGTCAACCCGGTGCTCTTGAGCGCCTGGGCGACACTCTCGGCGAGCTGCAGATGGTCTTCGACGAGCAGGACACGCATGAATTTTCACCTCATTCAGGGATGGTCGACGCCATTCTTTGGCGCGGAGTTTACAGCCGCAACCGCCGCTGTGAAGCCCGAAAACCGTGAAAGTCAGCTGAAAGGTTAACGAAAGGTTAGCCCGTTACAGTCCAGCCACGGACAGTTTCGGCTGCCGTCGCTGCTGCCACACAGCGATACGAAAAACGCCTCGAAGCGTTTTCGACCAATAAGAACAATAAACGGAGTCATTCATCCATGCAGTCCTTGCAGACCCAGGCTATCGCGCCTGCCCGCCTCTCCCGTTTCAGCCACACTGCGCTTGCCAGCGCTGCCGCCCTGGCCGGTTTTTCACCGTTGAGCCAGGCCGCCTTCATCGAAGACAGCTCGGCCACGTTCGAAACCCGCAACATGTATTTCAACCGCGATTTTCGCGACGGTACCAGTGCCCAACAGTCCAAGCGTGATGAGTGGGCCCAGGGCTTCATGCTCAATCTGAAATCGGGCTACACCGATGGCACCGTGGGGTTCGGTGTCGACGCACTGGGCATGATGGGGGTCAAGCTCGACTCAAGCCCGGACCGTACGGGGACCGGCCTGTTGCCGACCGACGATGGGCGCGCCGTCAACGAATACTCCAAGCTCGGCCTGACCGGAAAAATGAAGATCTCCGCCAGCGAGCTGAAAGTCGGCACCCTGATTCCGGAGCTGCCGATCCTCAAGCCCAACGACGGGCGCATCCTGCCGCAGACCTTCGAGGGCGGCATGCTGACCTCCAGGGAAATCAAGAACCTGACCTTCACCGGCGGGCGCCTGGACAAGGCCAAGGATCGCGACAGCACCGACTTCCAGGACATTGCCCTCAACAACAAGAACAGCCGTTTCGCCGGAACGGTGGCCGGCAAACACTTCGATTTTGGCGGCGTGGACTACAAGTTCACCGACAAGATCACCGGCAGCTACCACTTCGCCCAACTCGATGACGTCTACAACCAGCACTTTCTCGGGCTGGTCGCTTCCAAGCCGTTCGGCCCCGGCACCTTTGCCAGCGACCTGCGGTTTGCCATCAGTGACGACCAGGGCCAGGCCCGTGGCGGCAAGATCGACAACAAGTCGCTCAATGGCCTGGTGAGCTACGCCTTGAGCGGGCACAAGTTCAGCGCCGGCTACCAGCACATGTCCGGCGACAGCGCGTTCCCCTATGTGGATGGCAGCGACCCGTACCTGGTCAACTTCGTGCAGATCAACGACTTTGCCGGCGCCGAAGAACGCTCCTGGCAAGCGCGTTACGACTTCGACTTTGTCACCCTCGGCATCCCTGGCCTGAGCTTCATGAGCCGTTACGTGAGCGGTGACAACATCAAGCTCAAGAACGGTGACGAAGGCAAGGAGTGGGAACGCAACAGCGAGATTAAATATGTTGTACAAAGCGGCGCACTCAAGGATGTCGCCGTCCGCCTGCGTAATGCCACCTACCGTTCCAACTACTCCGCTCGCGATGCCGATGAAGTGCGTCTGCTGGTGAGCTATAGCGTTGCCCTTTGGTAATTCAGTACGTCCATAACAACAACTCCCAAGGAGACTTGAATGAACCTGTCAATGCGTAAAATCGCCCTCGCCGCCAGCGTCCTGCTGTTCACCGGCCAGGCGCTCGCCGAGCCCAAACGCCCCGAATGCATCGCCCCGGCCTCGCCAGGGGGTGGTTTCGACCTGACCTGCAAACTGGCGCAAAGCGCGCTGGTCAACGAAAAATTGCTGACCAAACCGATGCGCGTGACCTACATGCCCGGCGGCGTCGGCGCGGTGGCGTACAACGCGGTCGTCGCCCAGCGTCCGGCCGATGCCGGCACCCTGGTGGCCTGGTCCAGCGGTTCGCTGTTGAACCTGGCGCAAGGCAAGTTCGGGCGTTTCGATGAAACCAACGTGCGCTGGCTCGCCGCCGTGGGTACCAGCTATGGCGCCATCGCGGTGAAAAGCGATTCGCCCTACAAGACCCTGGACGATCTGGTGCAGGCGTTGAAGAAAGATCCGAGCAAAGTGGTGATCGGTTCCGGCGGCACGGTCGGCAGCCAGGACTGGATGCAAACCGCATTGATCGCCAAGGCCGCCGGGATCAACCCGCGCGACCTGCGTTACGTCGCCCTCGAAGGTGGCGGTGAAATCGCGACCGCCCTGCTCGGCGGCCACATCCAGGTCGGCAGCACCGACATTTCCGACTCCATGCCGCACATCCAGAGCGGCGATATGCGCTTGCTGGCGGTGTTCGCCGACAAGCGTCTCGACGAGCCGGAAATGAAAGACATCCCGACCGCCAGGGAACAAGGCTACGACATCGTCTGGCCGGTGGTTCGCGGTTTCTACCTCGGGCCGAAAGTCAGCGATGAAGATTACGCCTGGTGGAAAGCGGCCTTTGACAAGCTGCTGGCGTCCGAAGACTTCGCCAAGTTGCGCGATCAGCGGGAACTGTTCCCGTTCGCCATGACCGGCCCGGAGCTCGACACCTATGTGAAGAAGCAAGTGGCGGATTACAAGGTGCTGGCCAAAGAGTTTGGCCTGATTCAGTGATCGCCTCTGTCTAGCTAGCGGCTGCGGCTCCGGTTTGCGGGGCCGCGGCCCAGGAGTTCCCCATGCTCTTACAACGCATTTTTGCATCGGTGCTGTTGCTGGCCTGTGTTGGCCTGGCGCTGATGGCCTGGCCGTATCAAGCGGCTTTTTCCTACGAACCGGTGGGGCCTCGGGCCTTTCCACTGTTGATGCTCGGCCTGATGGGCGCGGCGCTGCTGTACATGGTTTTTCGCCCGGCACCGATCAAGCACAGCGCTGACGAGCCGCCACTGGATCGCGCGACCCTGAACAAAATCGGCCTCTGCGTGGTGCTGTTACTGGTCTTCGCCGGCACCTTCGAACCCCTCGGTTTCATCGTCGCCAGCATCCTCACCGGCGTGCCGATGGCGCGCCTGTATGGCGGCCGCTGGCTGCCCAGTGTCGTGATCATCAGCCTGATGGCCGTCGGCCTCTACCTGCTGTTCGACAAGTTGATGGACGTGCCGCTGCCCCTTGGCGTGCTCGACGTTCTGGAGAACTGATATGGATACTCTTGGCTATTTGGGTCAGGGTTTCGGCGTTGCGCTGAGCCCGTACAACCTGGTGACCGCCCTCTGCGGCACCCTGATCGGCACGGTCGTGGGCCTGTTGCCAGGCCTGGGGCCGATCAACGGCGTGGCACTGCTGATCCCGATCGCATTCGCCCTCGGCCTGCCACCGGAGTCGGCACTGATCCTGTTGGCGGCGGTGTACCTGGGCTGCGAGTACGGCGGCCGGATCAGCTCGATCCTGCTGAACATCCCTGGCGAAGCCTCCACCGTGATGACCACCCTCGACGGCTATCCGATGGCCCGCAAAGGCCTGGCCGGTGTGGCCTTGTCGCTCTCGGCGTGGAGCTCGTTCATCGGTGCCTTCATCGCCACCTGCGGCATGGTGCTGTTCGCCCCGCTGCTGGCGAAATGGGCGATTGCCTTCGGACCGGCGGAATATTTCGTACTGATGGTGTTCGCGATTGTCTGTCTCGGCGGCATGGCTGGTGATCGTCCGCTCAAGACCTTCATCGCGGCGCTGATCGGCCTGTTCCTGTCGACCGTCGGCATCGACGCCAACAGCGGCGTGTACCGTTTCACCGGCGATAACATCCACCTGACCGACGGCATTCAGTTCGTGGTGCTGGTGCTGGGCCTGTTCTCCATCAGCGAAATCCTCCTGCTGCTGGAAAAGACCCATCACGGTCAGGAAGCGGTGAAAGCCACCGGGCGGATGATGTTCAATTTCAAGGAAGCGGCATCGGTGTTCGTGGTGAACATTCGTTGCGGCGTACTCGGTTTCATCATGGGTGTGTTGCCGGGTGCCGGTGCGACCCTGGCCAGTGCCGTGGCCTACATGACCGAGAAACGCATCGCCGGCGCCAAGGGCACGTTCGGCCAGGGCGATATGCGCGGCCTGGCCGCACCGGAAACCGCCATTGGCGGCGCGGCCTGCGGTGCGCTAGTGCCGATGCTGACCCTGGGTGTACCCGGCTCGGGCACCACGGCGGTGATGATCGGCGCACTCTCGCTGTACAACATCACGCCTGGGCCGCTGTTGTTCCAACAGCAACCCGACATCGTCTGGGGCCTGATTGCCTCGTTGTTCATCGCCAACGTCATGCTGGTCATCCTCAACATCCCGATGATCCGCATTTTCACGCGCATCCTCGCCGTGCCGAACTGGGCACTGGTGCCGGTGATCGCCATCATTACCGGGATCGGCGTCTACGCGGTGCACGCGACCACCTTCGACCTGTTCCTGATGATCGGCATCGGCATCTTCGGCTACATCCTGCGCAAGCTGGATTTCCCGTTGTCGCCCCTGCTGCTGGGCTTCATCCTCGGTGGCTTGATGGAGCAGAACCTGCGTCGTGCCCTGTCGATTTCCAACGGAGCGCTGGAAATCCTCTGGTCGAGCCCAATCACCTTCGGGTGCTGGGTCCTGACGGCGATCATGCTGTTGATGCCGATCATCCGTATCTGGCGTAAACGTTCGGCCGCGCAACGCGCCATCGCCGATGTCTGACCGATTACCCCTCAAACACTGGTGGGGTACACCGCTGGTCGGCCTGCTCGGCGGTTACCTCGCCAGCCAGGTCGGCTGGCCGCTGCCATGGATGGTCGGCTCGTTGCTGGCGATCATCCTGGTGCGCTGCCTGACCCCTTGGCAATTGGCGGAAATCCCTGGTGGCCGCAAGTGCGGCCAGTGGGTCGTCGGTATCGGCATCGGTCTGCACTTCACCCCGGTGGTGATGGAGCAGGTGCTCAGTCATTTCGGGCTGATCTTCTTTGGCGCATTGGTCACCAGCCTGTCCGCGGTGGTCGGGGTCTGGTTGATGCGGCGCACCGGTGAGGATCGCGCCACCGCATTCTTTTCCAGCATGCCCGGCGGCTCCGGGGAGATGGTCAACCTGGGCGCACGCAATGGCGCGGTGCTCAGCCGCGTTGCCGCCGGGCAAAGTCTGCGGGTACTGGTCGTCGTGCTTTGTGTGCCGGCCGCATTCAAGTATTTATTGGGCGACGGTGCACCAGTCTCCCATGCCACCGCCGTGGACTGGCGCTGGCTGGCCCTGCTGTTCCCGGCCGGCGCGTTGGCGGCGTGGATCTGGGAGCGTTTGCGTCAACCCAACCCTTGGCTGTTCGGCCCGTTGCTGGTGAGCGCGGCAGTGAGCATTGGTTGGGACCTGCACATCGGCTTGCCCAAGGGTGGCAGTCAGATCGGTCAGTGGCTGATCGGCAGCGGCCTGGGCTGTCACTTCAATCGGGAGTTTTTCCGACGCGCGCCATCGTTCATGGGCCGCACCCTCATCGGCACAGTGCTGACCATGCTGATCGCCACGGCGGCGGCATTGGGCTTGAGCGCGCTGACCCGTCTGGATCTGCGTTCACTGACCCTGGGCATGATGCCCGGCGGGATTGCCGAGATGAGCCTGACGGCGGAAACCCTGCAACTGTCGGTGCCACTGGTGACCGCGATGCAGGTGATGCGACTGCTGTTTGTGCTGTTTCTGGCGGAGCCGTTGTTCAAGTATTGGAACCGGAATCCCGAGTGAAACCTCGCCACAAAAGCCCTCAGCCGTTCTAAACCGGCGGCAAACGCCACTCGATCGGCGTCTCGCCGTTCTGTTCCAGGAACTTGTTGGTCCGACTGAAGTGCCCGCACCCGAGGAAGCCACGATAAGCCGACAACGGTGACGGGTGTACCGACGTCAGGACCAAATGCTTGGTCGCATCGATTAGCTTCTGCTTGCTCTGGGCATGGGCGCCCCACAGCATGAACACCAGATGCGGTTGCTGCTGGCTGACGACTTCAATGATCCGATCGGTGAAAAACTGCCAGCCCTTGTCCTTGTGCGCATTGGCATTGGCGCGCTCGACCGTCATGGTGGTGTTGAGCATCAACACGCCCTGATCGGCCCAGCTCTGCAGATAGCCGTGGTTGGGGATGTCGATGTTCAGGTCACGCTTCAACTCTTTATAGATGTTCACCAGCGATGGCGGCGCCGGGACACCCGGTTGCACCGAAAAGCACAAACCGTGCGCCTGGCCCGGACCGTGGTAGGGGTCCTGGCCGAGGATGACGACCTTGACCTTGTCCAACGGCGTGGAGTTGAGCGCGTTGAAAATCATCGGGCCCGGTGGATAGATTTCCTTGCCGGCCGCCCGCTCCTCTTGCAGGAATTTTCGCAACTGCGCCATGTAGGGCTGGTCGAATTCGGCACGCAGCGCCTCCTTCCAGCTCGGTTCGAGTTTGATACGGTCGTCGGCAGTCATGGTCATATCCGGTAAAAACAATGGGGCGAACCCTAAGAAGGCCCACCACGCTTGTCAATTGATCTGACGCAGATCCGGCACTTTCCCACACAACGATCATACTTAACCCTCAAATTCCCGATCGAGGTCACGATGAATCTGCACTTCGAAGAACTCACCGGCACCGACGGCGCGCGCATCGGTATCGCCAGCCTGGATGCCGAAAAGTCGCTGAACGCCCTGTCCTTGCCGATGATCAAGGCCTTGCGCGTTCAACTGGACGCCTGGGCCAACGAGCCGCAAATCGTCTGCGTCTTGTTGCGCGGTAACGGCGCCAAGGCTTTTTGCGCCGGCGGCGAAGTGCGCAGCCTGGTCGAGGCCTGTCGCGCCCATCCCGGCGAAGTGCCACCCTTGGCCGCGCAGTTCTTTGCCGCGGAATATCGCCTGGACTTCAGCCTGCACACCTACCCCAAACCTTTGATCTGCTGGGGCCATGGCTATGTGCTTGGCGGCGGCATGGGCCTGCTGCAAGGGGCGAGCATTCGCATTGTCACGCCAAGCAGTCGCCTGGCGATGCCGGAGATCAGAATTGGCCTGTACCCGGATGTCGGAGCCAGTTGGTTCCTGTCACGCCTGCCCGGCAAGCTCGGCTTGTTCCTTGGCCTGACCGGCGCCCACATGAACGCGCGTGATGCGATCGATCTGGACCTGGCCGACCGTTTCCTGCTCGATGAACAGCAAGAAACCCTGATCGAAGGCTTGTTGCAATTGAACTGGCAGGAACAGACGCCGAGGCAGCTCAACAGTCTGTTCAAGGCCTTGCAGCAGGAGGCCGTCGCGCACCTGCCCGAAGCCCAATGGTTGCCGCGACGCGAGCGCATCGATGAATTGCTGGATGTCAGTGATGTGGGTTGCGCCTGGAAGGCCATCAGCGCGCTGCGCGATCACCCGGACCTGATGCTCAGCCGCGCTGCGCGAACCCTGAGCGAAGGTTCGCCGCTGACCGCGCGCCTGGTGTGGGAACAGATCATCCGCGCGCGGCATATGTCGCTGGCTCAGGTCTTCCAGATGGAATACACCCTGAGCCTCAACTGCTGTCGTCATCCGGAGTTCAGCGAAGGCGTGCGTGCACGGTTGATCGACAAGGATCAAAAGCCTCACTGGCACTGGCCCGATATCAACAACGTGCCGGACGCCGTGGTGGAGGCGCATTTCCATAAAGTTTGGGAGGGGCGCCATCCACTGGCGGATCTATCGGAGTATTAAATAAAACTGTAGGAGCGAGCCTGCTCGCGATGCTGGGTCAGTTACCGCTGTGGTGACTGATCCTCCATCGCGAGCAGGCTCGCTCCTACAGGGAATTTCGTTCAGATCGGATTAACGGTGGTCACCCCGGCCGTCGTGATTGCCCCGACCGTTATGGTCGCCTCGGTCATCGTGATTGTGGTTGCGGCCGCCACCACGGTGGTCATTGTCCCAATCGCCGCGGTTACGGCCGTCCCAGCCGCGATTCTGATACGCCCGGTAGTCGGCCCGTGACGGCTGGTAGTAACGCGGAGCCGGTTGATAGATCCGCGGTTGCGAGTAATAGCGCGGGGTTGGCTGATAGTAGCGCGCAGGCGGCGCGTAATACCGTGCCGGGGGCGAATAGTAACCGCCGCCATTGGAATAGTAGGAACTGCCGCCGGCGTAATAGCTCGGCGCTGGCGAGGTGTAGACCTCGGAACTGTAATAACCGTCTCCTCCATCGGGATAAGCCACGCATCCACCCACGGACAATCCCAACACAGCAATCAGTAGAATTCGGCGCAGCTTTTTTTGATAGAGCATGGCGGCCTCCTGGACCGCGGGTGAGCCACACCAGCGACGCTGGCAGGCGACAGTCGATGATTCGGTGACTGTCGAAACATCTGACATCAAATTCCGGATCTGGTGCGATCCAGTAACAACTTGAAACATCTCGTCGGTGAAAGTTTTTTCATCCATTCAACCGCTGATTAATGGTGGCCACCGTGGTATCCACCGCGGTAATAACGCGCCCCATGCCCGCCCCAATAGTAATAGCGATAGCCCCCATAGAAACGTGGGCCACCGTAGTAGTAACCGGGGCCGTAATAGTAGGAATAAGGCGCGTAGCCAGGATAGTAATAAGGCGCGGGATACACATCGTAGGGGCCGGCGTAGTAATAACAGCCGCAAAGCCCCAGACCGAGCACAACGACCAGCAACATACGACGAAACATGGCGGCCTCCTGAAAGACCCGCCGTCGGGACAAACCGACTGACACCTGTTTTGACTCGCAATCCGCGTCCGAGTGCAGTGCCCTGCCGGCCTTCGGATCAGTGGCCGGCACGTCCCATTGCGGTGCGCGCATGCACCATCACAAGGCAGCCCTTCCCCCTGCCGGCCTACGCACCTGAGGCCTGAGCCGCATTGCAGAGCGCTTCAAGCGACTTGGCACGGCTCTCGCTTTAACAACAGCGTGCAGGAGTCACTACAGGTTCGCGGCACCACAATTTGCAATGGCTGACTAGGGTTCCGGCTCGCAATCGCGAGTGACTGGTCCGAGAGTTGGCGACCTCCAGTTGAGGTTACACGGCGGGACAAAAGCCCGGGAGACAAGCCACCGTTCGCGGTGCCGCTGCCTTCCTGTCCGTCCTTGACCAACTGGAGAACCACCATGTCCCAGCTTCGTTTACCCGCCTTGCTCGCCGCTGCCTTCGCCGCCCTCGTGAGCCTCTCTTCCCAAGCCGCGCAGAAAGACCACTTCAGCGTCTGCTGGACCATCTACGCCGGCTGGATGCCCTGGGAATACGCCGGCAGCCAAGGCATCGTCGACAAATGGGCGAAGAAGTACGGCATCAAGATCGATGTGGTGCAGCTCAATGACTATGTCGAGTCGATCAACCAGTACACCGCCGGCCAGTTCGATGGTTGCACCATGACCAACATGGATGCGCTGACCATCCCCGCCGCCGGTGGCGTCGACAGCACCGCGCTGATCGTCAGCGACTTCTCCAACGGCAATGACGGCATCGTGCTCAAGGGCGAGGGCAAGAAAGTCGCCGACCTCAAGGGCATGGACGTCAACCTCGTCGAATTGTCGGTGTCCCATTACCTGCTGGCCCGTGCCCTGGATTCGGTGGACCTCACCGAGAAAGACCTGAAAGTGGTCAATACCTCCGACGCCGATATCTCGGCGGCCTTCAACACCGCTCAGGTCAACGCCGTGACCACCTGGAACCCGATGCTCTCGGACATCAAGGCCAAGCCTGCGGTGACCGAAGTGTTCAACTCCAGCCAGATCCCCGGCGAAATCATGGACATGATGGTGGTCAACTCCCAGACCCTCAAAGACAACCCGGCCCTGGGCAAAGCCCTGACCGGCGCCTGGTTCGAAGTCGTCGAACTGATGAACGCGAAAAACGCCGCGAGCAAAAGCGCACTGGAACACATGGCCAAAGCCTCGGGCACTGACCTGGCCGGTTTCCAGGCTCAGCTGGACACCACCAAGTTGTTCGCCACGCCTCAAGAGGCCCTGGCGTTCAGCACCAGCAAGCAATTGCCGGAAACCATGCGCAGGGTCGCCGAGTTCTCCTTCCAGCATGGCTTGCTGGGTGAAGGCGCCAAGGACACCAGCGCGGTCGGCATGGCCTTCGCCAACGGCGTGACCAGCGGCGACAAGGGCAACCTCAAGCTGCGCTTCGATCCGAGTTACGTGCAGATGGCCGCCGACGCCAAGCTGTAAGAAGAGGACTTGGCCATGCGCCTGATCAATCGCCACCCGGATCGCCCGAGTCGCCTGTTGTTGGTGATCCTGCCGTTCGCCCTGGTGCTGTTCGCCTATTTCATGGGCTCGGCCGAGCGGCTGACGGACAACCCCAACGACAAGTTGCTGCCCAGCGCCGTGCAGATGACCGATGCGGTCAAACGCCTGGCCTTCGTCGCCGACAGCCGCACCGGTGAATACGTACTGTGGCAGGACACCGCCTCCAGCCTGCGTCGCCTGGGCATCGGCCTGGGCATCAGCGCGCTGGCCGGGCTGTGCCTGGGCATGGCTGCTGGGACCCTGCCGCTGTTCGGCGCACCGCTGTCGCCACTGCTGACGGTGCTGTCGATGGTGCCGCCGCTGGCGATCCTGCCGATCCTGTTCATCGTCTTCGGCCTGGGAGAATTATCCAAGGTGATGCTGATCGTGATCGGCATCACCCCTGCCCTGGCCCGAGACTTGGAACAACGCGCCCGGGACATTCCCGTGGAGTTGCTGATCAAGGCCCAGACCCTCGGCGCCTCGACCTGGACCCTGATGCTGCGAGTGGTGCTGCCGCAATTGCTGCCGCGCCTGTTGATCTCGCTGCGCCTGATGCTCGGTTCGGCATGGCTGTTCCTGATTGCCGCCGAAGCCATCGCCTCCACCGACGGCCTCGGCTACCGGATCTTCCTGGTGCGCCGCTACCTGGCCATGGACGTGATTCTGCCCTACGTGGTGTGGATCACCCTGCTCGCCTGGCTGATGGATTGGGGGCTCAAATACCTGACCCGTCGCGCGTTTCCCTGGTATGAGGGGGCGGCCAAATGAGCTTCATCACAGTGAAAAACGTCTGGCAGCAATACGCCGACCAGGTGGTGCTCGAAGGCCTGAACCTGAACGTCAATGAGGGTGAGTTCTGCACCCTGGTCGGCGCGTCCGGTTGCGGCAAGTCAACCTTCCTGCGCCTGTTGCTGGGCCAGGAGCGCGCCAGTCGCGGCGAGATCCTGCTCGACGGCCAGCCGCTGGCCGGTGAACCGGACGCCAGCCGAGGCGTGGTGTTCCAGCGCTATTCGGTGTTCCCGCACCTGAGCGTACTGGACAACGTCGCCCTCGGCCTCGAACTGCCGCGCTCGCCGCTGTTTGGGCGTTTGTTCGGCAGCGCCAAAAAAGAGGCCCGCGAACAGGCTTCGGTGCTGCTGCACAAAGTCGGCCTCGGGCACTCGCTGGACAAGTACCCGGCGCAGCTTTCCGGTGGCATGCAGCAACGGCTGGCCATTGCCCAGGCGCTGGTCATGAAGCCGCGTGTGTTGCTGCTCGATGAGCCCTTCGGCGCCCTCGATCCGGGCATCCGCAAAGACATGCACGCCTTGTTGCTGGAGCTGTGGCGCGAAACCCGACTGACAGTGTTCATGGTCACCCATGACCTGTCCGAAGGCTTCAGCCTCGGCACGCGCCTGCTGGTGTTCGACAAGGTCCGCGTCGACCCGCACGCCCCCGGTGCCTATGGCGCACGCATCACCTACGACATCCCTTTGAACAGCGACCGCCGCGCCCAACGTGCCGCCGTCGACGCCCTGCCGATGCCACTGGCAGGCACGCTTCGTCTCGCTTAGAGGAATTTTGAAAATGACTGATTCGACTCAACTGTTCCCGCCCTTCGCCGAAGAAATGCTCCCCGGCGGCGGCCATCGCTCCTTCGTCCTGAAACGCGGCCAACTGCTGCGCCTGACCGACCTGCGCGGCGGTGCCAACGTCAGCCTGACACTGCTCAACGCCAATGAAAAAACCGAACGCCTGAACCTGCCCGACAGCCTCAAATGCCAGCACACCGCCAAGCTCACCACCGGCCATTGCCTGTACTCGGACATGGGCCGCGTATTGGCCGCCATCACCGCCGACACCTGCGGCTGGAGCGACAGCCTCGGCGGCGTACTGTGTGCTGAAGAAGTCGCGGAAAAATATGGCGCCGGCCGCTATCAGGAACTGCGCAACGGCTTCTTCCGCAACGGCACCGACAACCTGCTGGTGGAACTGGGCAAGTGGGGGCTGGGCCTGTCGGACTTGCTGATGACCCTCAATCTGTTCAGCCGGGTGAACGTCGACGATGCCGGGCGTTTCCACTTCGTCGAAGGCAACGCCAAGGCTGGCGATTACATCGAGCTGTACGCGCCGATGGACACCCTGGTGGTGCTCACTGCCCTGCAACACCCGATGGACCCGTCGCCGGACTATGCGCCGAAACCGCTGAAACTCAGTTGGATGAACGCCGACGCCAGCGTCGCCGAACACTGCCGCACCTCGCGCCCGGAAAACGAGCGCGGCTTCATCAACACCGACCGTCTGTTCGCCTGAGGATCGCTGCCATGTCACTCGCTATCGCCACCGCCGCTACCACCAACCGGCAGCCAGAAACCGCGATCTACCGCGCCACCATCCCCGCCGGCGAACCCTGGCTGATGGAGGTCAAGGTTGGCCAGACCCTGCGCATCCTTGACCTGGAAGGCAACCAGGCCGTCGACACCCTGTTCTACAGCGTCGCCAACCCGAAAGAACGCTACGACGTGCAACGCACCTTGCGTCGGCAGAACAGCGTCTACCTGAGCACCGGCAGCGTGCTGTATTCCAACCTCGGCAAGCCGATGCTGACCCTCGTCGCCGACACCTGCGGCCGTCACGACACCCTCGGCGGCGCCTGCGCACAAGAGAGCAACACCGTGCGTTACGCCCTGGAAAAGCGCTACATGCACAGCTGCCGCGACAACTACCTGCGCGCCTGCGTGCACGACGGGCGCCTGGGCAAAGGTGACATCGGGCCGAACATCAACTTCTTCATGAACGTGCCGGTCACCGCTGACGGCGGCCTGACCTTCGAGGACGGGATTTCCGCGCCCGGCAAATACGTCGACCTGCGCGCCGAGATGGACGTGATCGTGCTGATCTCCAACTGCCCGCAACTGAACAACCCGTGCAACGCCTACAACCCGACGCCTGCGGAGCTACTGGTATGGAACTGAAACTCAACCGTTTGCGCCGCTGGTTGTTTGCCCTGTCCCAGGCCCGTTCGGGGCAGTGCACCAAACCTAAAGAACACCACCAGCCACTGTAGGAGCGAGCCTGCTCGCGAAAAACCAGAGGCCACCGCTGGGCATCTGGTGCTACGCGTCATCGTTCACGTCCATCGCGAGCAGGCTCGCTCCTACAGGGGTCAGCGTTGAAGAAAGAAGAATTTTCCGTCGGGGACGACCCCGGCGCTCATCGAAAAACTGCGGGACGGCCCGCATCCCCTTCAGGGGTTATGCCATGTTCGAAAAAGTCCTGATTGCCAACCGTGGCGCCATTGCCTGCCGCATCCTGCGTACCTTGCGCGACCTGCAAGTCCAGGGCGTTGCCGTTTACTCCGAAGCCGATGCCGCCAGCCTGCACATCCTGCACGCCGATGAAGCCCACAGCCTCGGTGACGGCGCTGCGGCCGGCACTTATCTGGCGGTCGACAAAATCCTCGCCATCGCCAAGGCCACTGGCGCCACGGCGATTCATCCCGGCTACGGTTTTCTGTCGGAAAACGCCGCGTTCGCCGAAGCCTGCGAAAGCGCCGGCATTGCGTTTATCGGCCCGACGCCAGAGCAGCTGCGCGTGTTCGGCCTCAAGCACACCGCCCGCGCCCTGGCCAAACAACACGGCGTGCCGATGCTCGAAGGCACCGAGTTGCTCGACAGCCTCGACGCGGCACTGATCGCTGGCGAGCAGGTCGGCTACCCGGTCATGCTCAAAAGCACCGCCGGCGGTGGCGGCATCGGCATGCGCGTGTGCCGCAGCGCGGCCGAGTTGAGCGAATCCTTCGAGGCCGTGAAGCGCCTCGGCCAAAACAACTTCAGCGATGCTGGCGTGTTCATCGAGAAGTACATTCAGCGCGCCCGGCACCTGGAAGTGCAGGTGTTCGGCGATGGCCGTGGCGAGGTGATTGCCCTCGGTGTGCGCGATTGCTCGGTGCAACGGCGCAACCAGAAAGTCCTCGAAGAAACTCCGGCGCCGAACCTGCCCGACGGCATGGCCGATGAGCTCTGCGCAGCGGCGATCAAACTGGCCAAAGCGGTGAATTACCGCAGCGCCGGCACCGTCGAGTTTGTGTTCGACAGCGATGCCCAGCGCTTCTATTTCCTGGAAGTGAACACCCGCCTGCAGGTGGAGCACGGTGTTACCGAACAGGTGTGGGGTGTGGATCTGGTGCGCTGGATGGTGCAACTGGCGGCCGGTGATTTGCCGCCACTGCACGCCTTGCGTCAGGGATTAAGGCCAGAAGGTCATGCGATTCAGGCGCGCTTGTATGCGGAAGATCCGGGCCGGGATTTTCAACCCAGCCCAGGCTTGCTGACGGCTGTGAATTTTCCCGCCGCCAACGGCATCCAACTGCGCATCGACACCTGGGTCGAGGCCGGTTGCGAGATCCCGCCGTACTTCGACCCGATGATCGCCAAGGTCATCAGCTGGGCACCGACACGCGAACAGGCCCGCGCCGATCTGCATCAGGCCTTGGGCGACAGCCTGCTCTACGGCGTGGAGACCAACCGCGATTACCTGCGGCAGATTCTGCTCGATGCGCCCTTCGCCAGCGGCCAGCCATGGACCCGCTGCCTGGAAGGCCTGGTGTATCAGGCCAACACCTTCGAAGTGCTGAGCGCCGGTACCCAGACCAGCGTTCAGGACTATCCGGGGCGCCTCGGCTATTGGGCGGTGGGCGTGCCGCCGTCGGGGCCGATGGACAGTCGCGCGCTGCGCCTGGGCAACCGTCTGCTCGGTAACGATGAGGGTGCGGCAGCGCTGGAAATCACCATGAGCGGGCCATTGTTGCGCTTCAATTGCGACGCGGTGGTGGCAGTGACCGGGGCAGTGATTCCCCTGACGCTGAACGGTGAATCGGTGCCGATGAACACCGCGTTGCTGATTTCGGCCGGAGCCACCTTGAGCCTGGGCACCATCGCCGGAGCCGGCGCGCGCAGCTACCTGTGCCTGCGTGGTGGCCTGCAAGTACCGGATTATCTGGGCAGCAAAAGCACCTTCACCCTCGGCCAGTTCGGCGGCCATGGCGGTCGCGCCTTGCGGGCGGGTGATGTGTTGCATGTACCGGCGTTGAATGACCGCAGCGTCGGTGCGCAACTGCCTGAAACTCAAGTCTGCGAGTTGCCTGCCGTGCGGCAGATCCGGGTGATTTATGGCCCCCATGGCGCACCGGAATACTTCACCGAAAACTACATCGGCACCTTCTTCGCGACGCAGTGGGAAGTGCATTTCAACTCAAGCCGAACCGGCGTGCGACTGATCGGGCCCAAGCCCGAATGGGTGCGTGCCGACGGCGGTGAAGCCGGTCTGCATCCCTCCAACATCCATGACAATCCGTATGCCATCGGCGCCGTGGATTTCACTGGCGACATGCCGGTGATCCTCGGTCCGGACGGCCCGAGCCTGGGCGGGTTTGTCTGCCCCGTGACGGTGATCGAGGCGGATCTGTGGCAGTTGGGGCAGCTCAAGGCCGGGGACAAGGTGCAGTTTGTGCCGGTCGATATCAAAACTGCCCGCCACCTCGTGTTGAAATGGGATCAATGTGGGAGCGGGCTTGCCAGCGCAAGCGCTGTATCAGATACATCAATCCTGCCTGACAGGGACCCATCGCTGGCAAGCCAGCTCCCACAGGGGGTTGTGTCGCCTGTGGTTTTGGACATTGGGCAGGACGATACGCGGTTGGTGGCGCGCCTATCCGGTGATACTCACCTGCTGCTGGAAATCGGCGCGCCGGAACTGGACCTGGTCCTGCGTTTCCGCGCCCACGCCCTGATGCAGGCCCTGGAAAGCAAACGCCTGCACGGCGTGATCGACCTGACACCGGGCATCCGCTCGCTGCAAGTGCACTACCAGCCCGAACAACTGCCGCTGGCCGATCTGCTCGGTATCGTCGCCGGCGAATGGGACGCCGTGTGCGCGGCCAAAGACCTGCAAGTGCCGTCGCGCATCGTCCATCTGCCACTGTCCTGGGACGACCCGGCGTGCCAGTTGGCGATCGAGAAATACATGACCACCGTGCGCAAGGACGCGCCCTGGTGCCCGAGCAACCTGGAGTTCATCCGGCGCATCAACGACCTGCAGAACCTCGATGAAGTGCAGCGCACGGTGTTCGAGGCCAGCTATCTGGTGATGGGCTTGGGCGATGTGTACCTCGGCGCACCGGTCGCCACCCCGCTCGATCCGCGCCATCGCCTGGTGACCACCAAGTACAACCCGGCCCGTACCTGGACCGCCGAGAACTCGGTGGGCATCGGTGGCGCCTACATGTGCGTGTACGGCATGGAAGGCCCCGGCGGGTATCAGTTCGTCGGGCGCACGCTGCAGATGTGGAATCGCTACCGCGAAGTCGCCGCGTTCGATGGCAAACCGTGGCTGCTGCGGTTCTTCGACCAGATCCGTTTCTACCCGGTGAGCGCCGATGAACTGCTGCGCATCCGTCGGGATTTTCCCCTCGGGCGTTTCGACCTGAACATCGAACACAGTCAGTTGAACCTCGCCGACTACCAGGCGTTTCTGGCCCGGGAAGCCGAAACCATCGCCGCGTTTCGCAGCCAACAACAGGGCGCTTTCAATGCCGAGCGCGAACGCTGGATCGCCAGCGGCCAGGCACATTTCGACAGCGAAGAGCTGGTCGCGCAAACCACCGAAGACGCACCGCTGGCCATCGGTCAGCAGAGCGTCGACAGCCACATCGCCGGCAACCTCTGGCAGGTCCAGGTGGACACCGGCACGCGGGTCGAGGCCGGTGATGTGCTGGTGATTCTGGAGTCGATGAAGATGGAAATCCCGCTGCTCGCGCCGATGGCTGGCGTGGTGCGGGAGATTCGCGTGCAGCCGGGTTCGGCGGTGCGTGCCGGACAACGCGTCGTGGTGCTGGAACTCGACTGAACCCATTTGAAAAGGACGAACGTCATGAACATCGATCTGCAACTCGACGCCCTGCGCAACGCTTACCGCGACGGCAGCACCACGCCCCGGCAACTGCTGCTGAGCCTGCGAGACAAAGCCGCGGCGCTGAACCCGGACTATCACCTGTTCATCCACTTGCTCAGCGTCGAAGAACTGGAACCCTACCTCGCCGCCCTCGACGGTCGCGACATCGACAGCCTGCCGCTGTACGGCGTGCCGTTCGCGATCAAGGACAACATCGATCTGGCGGGCATTGCGACCACGGCGGCCTGCCCGGCTTTCGCTTATGTGCCGCAGCGCTCGGCGACCATCGTCGAGCAACTGCTGGCGCTGGGCGCGGTGCCTCTGGGCAAGACCAACCTTGACCAGTTCGCCACCGGCCTCAATGGCAGTCGTTCGCCTTACGGCGCATGCCCGAACAGCGTGTTGCCGGAGTATCCGTCGGGTGGCTCCAGTGCCGGATCGTCGCTGGCCGTGGCGCTCGGTGTGGCGAGCTTTGCCTTGGGCACCGACACGGCGGGATCGGGGCGCGTGCCAGCGGCACTGAACAATCTGGTGGGGCTCAAAGCGACCAAGGGGCTGATCTCTACCGCCGGCGTGGTACCCGCCTGCCGCACCCTCGATTGCGTGACTACTTTTACCGCCACCGCACGGGAAGCCAGCCAGCTGCTGGCGCTCACTGCGCACCTCGACCCACGGGACGAGTACAGCCGCAGTAACCCGTTGTGGAATGACGGCTCGGCCTTCGGCGCGCTGCGTCCATTGCGTTTCGGTGTCCCACGATCCCAGGACCTCGAATTCTTCGGCTGCACTGAAGGACCGCTGTTGTTCGCCGAAGCCGTCGAGCAACTCAAGGCCCTGGGCGGTGAAGCCGTGGAGCTGGATCTGTCGCCCTTCCTCGAAGCCGCGCGCCTGCTTTACGAAGGCCCGTGGGTGGCCGAGCGCTACAGCGTGGCCGGCGAACTGATGGAGCAAAATCCCGAGGCCGTGCTGCCGGTGATCCGCGCCGTGCTGGCCAAGGCCCCGGCGGTCAGCGGGGTGCAAACTTTCCGCGCCCAGTATCGGCTGCAAGCGCTCAAAGCCCTGTGTGACAAGGCACTCGAGGGTCTTGATTGCGTGCTCACACCGACCATCGGCCGCCCCGTCACGCGGGCGGAGCTTGAAGCCGAACCGGTGCTGCGCAACTCGGAACTCGGTTACTACACCAACTTCATGAACCTGCTCGATTACGCCGCCGTCGCCGTGCCCAGCGGTTTTATGGTCAACGGCCTGCCGTGGGGCGTGACGCTGTTCGGGCGGGCGTTCACCGACCAGTACCTGTTGAGCGTGGCGGCTGGCCTGCAGCGCCAGCAAGGTTCAACCGACCCGGCGCCGACGACAGTGGCCAGGAACGACCGCGCACGACTGGTGGTCTGCGGGGCGCACCTCGATGGCCTGGCACTGAACTGGCAATTGAAGCGTCGTGGGGCCCGGCTGGTCGAAACCACCCAGAGTTCGCCTGATTATCAACTGTATGCACTGGCCGGCGGCCCGCCGTTTCGTCCAGGCATGGTTCGGGTGCACGAAGACGGCGTGGCGATTGCCGTAGAAGTGTGGGAATTGCCGAGCAGTGAATTGGGCTCGTTCCTGACCGCCATTCCGGCGCCGCTGGGCCTGGGCAAAGTACAACTGGCGGATGGTCGCTGGGAGAGCGGATTTATCTGCGAGGCCTATGGGTTGGAGGGTGCGGTGGACATCAGTCATTTCGGCGGGTGGCGGGCCTATCTGAAAAGCCTCGTCTGACAGTGATCCTGTGGGAGCAAGCTTGCTCCCACAAGGTCCGGGCAAGATTTACGACCATTCGTGGCACACATGGAGCAGTTATTTCCCGGCAGTGCCATTAGAATGCCTGCCATCGGATTACTGCCAACGGAATGTGTCATGCCGCTTCGCTCGCCGCTGTATTCTCAACGCTCGTTGATTCTCACGCTGATCGCGTTGCTGGGCGCCGGCTTCCTGGCCACTTCGTTTCTCAGTTACCACGCGTCGCGAACGTCAATCCGCGACAGCATCGTCAACACTGAATTGCCACTGACTTCTGACACGGTCTACTCGGAAATCCAGAAAGACCTGGTCCGACCGATCCTGATTTCCTCGATGATGTCCCGCGACACCTTCATGCGCGACTGGGTGGTCAACGGCGAACGCGACCCCACGCCGATGACCCGCTACCTCAACGAGGTCATGACCCATTACGGCGCCTACACGGCGTTTTTCATCTCCGACGCCAGCCTGACCTACTACCACGCCAAGGGCGTACTGAAACAGGTCAAGAGCACCGAGCCCCGCGATGCCTGGTACTTTCGTGTGCGCGACATGAAGGATCCCTACGAGATCAACGTCGATCCCGACCTGGCCAACAAAGACAACCTGACCGTCTTCATCAACTACAAGGTCTACGACTACAACAACCGGTTCATCGGCGCGGCCGGTGTCGGCCTGACCGTCGATGCGGTGATCAAGCTGATCGACAAGTACCAGCAGCACTACCAGCGCAGCGTGTATTTCGTCGACACCTTCGGACGCGTGGTGCTGACCGGTGCAGAGGGTGGCCCACAAGGCGCCCGGGTCGGACAATCGCTGAGTGAAATAGACAGCATGAAGAACCTGGTCAGCCAGTTGCCCAAGCCCCACAGCGGCAGCTACGAGTACTCCGGCGCGGGCCAGGGGCATTTTCTCAATGTGCGGTTCATCCCGGAGCTGAACTGGTATTTGTTCGTCGACAAACTCGAAGACGGCGACCTCAGTGACATCCGTCGCTCGCTCTACCTCAATCTGCTGATCTGCCTGATCGTCACGCTGATCGTGCTCACACTGCTCAACCGGGCACTCAAACGCTATCAGGACAAGATCCAGGCCCAGGCCACCCTCGACAGCCTGACCGAATTGCCCAACCGTCGCGGCTTCGACCTGCTGGCCGCACAAGCGATGCAGGAAGCCCAGCGCGAACCCAAACCGCTGACCGCGTTGCTGCTGGACCTGGACCACTTCAAGGCGTTGAACGACACCTACGGCCACCTGGCCGGTGACCAGGTGCTGATCGGCTTCGCACGGGACCTGGAGAGCTGCCTGCGCCAATCCGACATCGTCTGCCGCTGGGGCGGAGAAGAGTTTATCGTGCTGCTCAAGGACACCGACGGTGAGTCCGGTCTGATGATCGCTGAGAAAATCCGCCAGCATGTGGCACACCAGCGCTATGCCTACAATGGCAGTAGCCTGCATGTGACGGTCAGCATCGGCCTGACCACCCTGCGGGTCGACGACACCTTGCACACCCTGCTGTCGCGGGCCGATCATGCGATGTATCGGGCCAAACAATCCGGCCGCAACCGTACGTGCTCGGAAATGCCTCAATCCGTCTATGGCTAACGACTCATGAATCAGCCAGACCTCTGCCCGGCCTGCGGTGCGCCCAATGACTGCACCCTGGCCGATCCGCGAACCGCTGATCGGGCGTGCTGGTGCTATGGCGTCAGCATCGACCCGGCGATACTCCAGGCATTGCCGCTCGAGCTGCGCAACGCGTCCTGCCTGTGCCCGCGCTGCGCCGCAGTCGAGGCGCAGTTGCAAGCAGCGCCCCGACCAATCGAGTAAGATGCCCGGCCCCTTTTTCGCCGATCCTTAGCCATGCGCGTCGACCGCTTCCTCAGCAACCTGCCTTGCTTCAACCGTCAGCAAGTGCGCCTGTTGCTAGCGGAAAAACGCGTGAGGATTGACGGAAAAATCACCTGCGACCCGCATGCCGAAGTCCGTGATTTCAGCCGCGTCGAGGTCAACGACCACGTGCTGCAGGCCGGCAAACCGGTTCGCCACTTCATGCTGCACAAGCCCGCCGGTTGCGTCAGCGCCACCCGTGACCCGCAGCATCCGACGGTGCTCGACCTGATCCACGAGCCGGACAAGGATGACCTGCACATCGCCGGTCGACTGGATTTCAACACCACCGGCCTGATGCTGATCACCAACGACGGCAGTTGGTCGCGGCGCCTGACCCAACCGCAGACCAAACTGCCAAAGGTCTATTACGTCGAAACCGAACAGACCATCGGCCCCGAATACGCGCTCAAATTCAGCGAAGGCCTGTACTTCGCCTTCGAAGACCTCACCACCCAACCGGCAGAGCTGGAGCTGCTGGGGCCGAAATCCGCGCGCCTGAGCATCGTCGAGGGACGCTATCACCAGGTGAAGCGGATGTTCGGCCACTTCGACAACAAAGTGCTGCGCCTGCATCGCGAACGCATGGGGCCTCTGGTGCTTGATGAGGCGTTGAAACCGGGCGAATACCGTCCGCTGAGCGTTGATGAGATCGAAATGATCTAAGCCGTCTACCGCTGAGCAGAAGTTGTCGAACAATTTACCAACGGCACTTGCGCGATCGCTTCTCCCCTGCTTGAATCAGGTCGTCAGCCGAAATGTGACTGACGAGTCACAACGTACTTCTAAGAAACTTTTTGCCGGTAGAGAACCTTCAGGTTCCGCCTCCCCCGGCAAACTGCCCGCCAATAATAATACCCGTCGACCTGCTTTACCGGATCGACATGGGCCTCTCAAATTCCAGGCGTATGCCTACCTGTCACAAAGCTCGTGCAATCTCTTTTGCGCGCATACCCGCTTGCCAGGAGTCTTATGACATGAGGCCAGAAATCGCTGTGCTGGATATACAGGGTCAGTATCGGGTTTACACGGAGTTCTATCGCGCAGACGCCGCAGAGAAGACCATTATTCTGGTCAACGGCTCGATGGCCACGACTGCGTCGTTTGCACAAACCGTGAAAAACCTCCACCCGCAGTTCAATGTGGTCTGCTACGACCAGCCCTACGCGGGCAAGTCAAAAGCCCACAACCTGCATGAGAAATTGCTGACCAAGGAAGTCGAAGGGCAGATCCTCCTGGAGCTGATCGACCACTTCGCCGCCGAACACGTGCTGTCGTTTTCCTGGGGTGGCGCCGCGACACTGGTCGCACTCGCCCACCAGCCACGGCGCATCGAAAAAGCCGTGATCAGCTCGTTCTCGCCGGAGATCAACGCGCACATGCTCGACTACCTCGAGCGCGGTGTGGACTATCTCGGCAGCCGCGATGGCGACCGGGTCGGCAACCTGGTGAACAGCACCATCGGCAAACATTTGCCGACGCTGTTCAAGCGCTTCAACTACCGGCACGTCAGCAGCCTGGCCGATCACGAATACGGGCAGATGCATTTCCACATCAGCGACCTGCTGCACAGTGATCGCCAATGCTTTTTCAAGGCTGCGCAGCGAATCAACGTACCAGTGCTGTTCATGAACGGCGAATGGGACGAATACACCGCCGCCGAAGGCGCCCGGTTGTTCGCCGACCACGTGCAACACGCCACCTTCACGACGCTTGAAGCCACCGGCCACTTTCTCGACATGGAGCACAAAGCCGCCTGCCGGGACAGCCGCAACGCACTGCTTGGGTTCCTGAAACCGGCACAGCACGAAAGCCGACCGCGTTACCACTACGTCCAGGACCACCATGCATTGGCAATCTGAAACAGAGTCATCGCGAGCAAGTTTCGCCCCGCAGCGTTAAACGCATTCCTGCACGTGCGAGGCTTGCCCGCGATAGACCGCCATGCGCTTCAACTGCGTTAAACCCGCCCCACGTAAAGAAAAACTTCAAATCCCCAGCCGTATCTGGTACAAAGTCACCGCTCTGAGCGCGGGCCGTAGAATGGCATCACTCCAGCTTCCCAAGCGGATAACGAGGGTTCTTGTTGAACAACCCGCTTGAGTGCACCGTGAACGCGAGTAATGCGGGTATAGTTTAGTGGCAAAACGAAAGCTTCCCAAGCTTTAGTTGAGGGTTCGATTCCCTCTACCCGCTCCATGACTCTGCCAACTCATTGATTCGTAAGCAGTTCGATGAGTTTAGGGGTCGTAGTCACGTAAGTCCTCCTACAAAGGACTACCCCACACGTGACCCAGCGCAACAATCTCTACCGCCGTTCGAGCGGAATCTATGTTCTTCGCGTTACCGTCCCGGCTCGCTTTCGCGTGCAATTGGGGCAGAGAGAAATTCATACGTCGACTCATACCAGACATTTAGCCCATGCGAAGTCTGTAGCATGCCGGTTGCTGGATCTTTGGAATCAATACTTGAGCGAGCTAGAAATGGGTGAGAGCGGGCAGCTGGAAGCAGGAAGGACATCTGTATCTAAGGGGGTCACCAGCGTCAGCGAGCTGAGCGCCAGCAGTGGTCTGCATGTGGATTTTATCCTTCGAGAGCTGCTGAATAACAACATACCTGCCCTTGTGGAGATTTGCTCGCAACCCGGGTATCTAGTGGATGACTTTACAGAGGTCGACCGGGAAAGCGAGTCAGGCGGATTTGTCCTCAATAGCGCGTTCGAGGTTGGAACACCTCATGTCTTCAACCGCTTTCTCAAGCCGTTCGACACGCGCCACACGATTTTGAGCATCATCGAGGCTGGCTTTTCAGAGGAAGTAGTGTTTCGAATACCTATGCGACCGCTGGGGGCTGCTTTTTTTGATCTGCCCGGCATTCGCCTTACAGCACGCTCTGTGCTGCTTCTGAAAGTCCATGCTGATCGGTTCTTCAGGAGTGAACCGGCAAGCACTACCAGCGCCAGCATCCCCGCCTCTGCCCTCGCAGGACATGCAAGTCCTGGAGCCAGTATGCTCCCCTGTGAGAGCTGTCGGCCCGAACGTGCGAACGAGCTGGTTTCCTCACTAATGGAAACATTCCTTCTACGAAAGCAAGCAGCGTGGAAAGTGGATCAGCAAAAGAAAATGAGGACGCAGTGCAGCACGTTTGTGGAGCTGATGGGCGATCCGCCATTGGGCGCGTTGAATCGACAAATGGTCTGGGATTACGAGGCAAAACTTCGCCAGATGCCTGCTGATCGGTATCACGCGGCCCTCCGTCATCGCACCAACGATGCACATCGCCTGCTCGTATTGGCCGAGGAGCACGAAGAGCCCCGCTTGTCTTCGACAAGCGTTGAACGCTATGTCGACACGCTTTCCAGCATGTTTGCTTGGGGGAAGCGGAACCAAATCCTGACTGATAACCCTGCTGAAAGAGCCATCGAAAAATCGAAAAAGGTTACCCGGGATCAGGACGAGCGTTGTCAGTTTGACAAAAATGACCTCGAAAAAATCTTCTCTGCGGCTTGGTTTCAGACCGGCACCGGCGTGCGAAACAGACAGGGACGATTCCACCAATTTGCCCCTCACTTTTTCTGGCTACCCCTGTTGGGGCTTTACACAGGGGCAAGGTTGAACGAGTTGTCACAGCTTTACCTAAACGACGTCAAAACGTCAGACTCAGGAGTGATTTACATTGACTTCAACCTCAACGGCCCTGACAAAATCGACGCTGACGGCTCTGCTGACGGCTCTGAAAAATCACTGAAAACTATCAACTCACAGCGAATCGTCGCACTGCACCCTCATCTGATTGAGTTAGGGCTTCCAGATTACGTGGAGGCTCTGTCTGCTGCTGGATATCAACGACTGTTCCCTGAGCTTAAGCATGATGCAATCAAGGGCTACGGCAAGCCTGCGGGAAGCTGGTTCAACGACCGTTTTCTCGGGAAACAGCTTGAGATACCGAGAGACGGCAAACGCACCTTCCACTCTTTCCGTCACACGTGCATTACTGCCTTAAGCGGCTTAGAGGTTCCGCCTGACATTCAGGCTCAGTTGGCGGGGCATAGTCGAGGAAGCACTATCACCTCAATCCGGTATAGGAAAGATGCCGAGGCTGAACGGCTGCTGACCTACGTCCGGCAACTAGACTTCAAGCTACCAACAATTGCGCCTTTCTCTGTTTCCGATGGGCTGGATGCTGTGAAGCATGCTCTGCGGCGAAAGGCAAAATAGTAGCCGCCCCCAGCAGCGCATGCCGTTCCCTTCAGAAGCAAAATCAACTCGCCGGTAGATCTGAAGGGGGTGGCTCTGTGCCCCCCCTATTCCTACTCTGCCTATTCCCGCGGCCCTACTGCCTGATTGCAAATGCCAGAGCCGCTATGACGCGATTTGAGATGCTTGAAGGCTGGCCCCCGGCGCAACGCTTGAGGAGATAGAGATCGTTTGTCGTGAGCGGCTACAAGTGCCGTGCCGGATAATAGTTGGCGTTTCTTGTTGCAGTGCGTAGGCAGTGTGTTGCAAACAGTAGGTCAGCAGCCGGAGCTTTACCCAGCAATTACGGGGGTTATTCGCAGGTATAAGGTTTGGTCTGGACTGGACAATTTCGAGACACGCTAACCCTCTGGAACCTTTCACCAAACCTAAGACTTCGGTTTTTGAGGGGGGGGTGGGCAGTGTCCCGGTGTGAAGCATGCAACTGTCTCTATGGTGAACACAGTCTTTACAGTTATTAGGTCGAAGGGCGCAACAGCCTGTGTTAACGAGGCTTCCAAATGGTTTGCGGGCCGGGTTTTGTCACCTTTTTTTCCGCAAGCGTCTCTAAAGAGTCAGCCTACGGAGTGCGCCTTTGACCGCATTGCGCAGCTCATCGTCAGCTTGAAGATGTGAACTCTCGGCTCGAATCTTCCGAGACTTGTCGCGCCGCCCCACTGTATTGAAGCTGTGAATTCCCCGCTCAGGAGTGGCGTCATGCAGCTCGCGGTTGATCTTGATCGCCGTCAGCCTAAAGAGGTCACCGCCAGCCATTTGCTCCGGCGCGATTGGATGTCGGAAACGGAATAGGCCAGCCAGTTTATCGAAGCGAAAGTGCTCAAGATCAGATAGTAGGTAGAGCCCATATTCCTGCGGTGCTGCCCCTTGAAGTGTCACTTCAACCCGGGCGCGCCACTGCTGTTCGGGGAGTGGCTCCCCTTTGTCGACTATCTTGAAATAGCATTGCCAAGAGAGTGGATCGACTGTGTTGCCAATGCGGAAATTAAGGCTCGGATCGAGCCGATCCCCACGATGATCGAGAAAACGAACCTTCTCAGTGTGGGGGTCATACTGACGATGCTTTGTTCCGTCAGCAAAAAGGCTTGATTGCAGCCGATGGGTCATTGCCAGCATGTCGGGTATCGAACCAGCCTTGTGCCGAAAGTCGCAGGCCACTTCAATCGCCGCGATTTTGGGTGGTGCTACGAAGGGGTATTGGATGCGCAGCTCGTCGAGCGCATTGGCTAACTTTTCATAGTCGTCCACATCGTGAAAGCGAACTCTAAACACCGTGCCGACACTGCCAGCCTGTTTATCCAGCGTCTCGACCCAGAACTTAGCGCCAGCTTTGCCGGTGATGATCTTCAGCGCTTCTTGAATGTGGTGGTGCTGTGTTGGCCTGGACGTTTCGACCACAACGTCGAGCCAATCAATGCAGGCCGTGACCTTGAAAGATTTGCGGCTGACCATGCTTGACCCGCTCACACCGCTACACGCCTTTTCCAGAGCCTCTTGTCAGCGGGCGCGACCTCAAACTCAAATGTCTGGACCGGGATCATTGCTACGGATGATGGTGCAATGCTGAGGGCTGCGCTTATGAAATCCATGATGTCTTGGAGGCGATAGTAAGGCCGCCGCGCTTTGCCGTCATGGCTCCACAGGTATGGAGTCAGGGTCAAACCGAAGTAGGAACTGCGCCCACGGCGCATATCGGCCAACACGTCATCCCACGCACGAACAGCGCCAAGCTTACGGCGAAGAATGTATGCAGTTTCACTGGCCGAGACCGTTTTCACTTTCATAGGTGAGTCCGCCTTTTACGCTTCAACAGTGGGGGCAATCATCAGATGCAGTTGCCCTTTCAGAAGGTTCTCGACGATCACGAACGGCTCGCCGCCGTAGGAGGTCGAGCGCCGGCCAATATGCAGCACGAAGGAGCCGAAGCTATTGTCTCTCGTGATGGTAGTGGCGTCGGCCAGCTCGCTTGCCAACTGGTCATCATCGATGCGGTAGTAACCGCTGCCGCATACCTCGTGCGACTCGTCTAACTCAGCCTTTCCAATACCAGACTCTTCGGCCATCGCGGCGAATTGCTCTGCCAGTAACTCATCAGCGAGCGCAGACCGGATTACAGCGGCCTTGTTGGGGGCGTCAGGCTTTTGCGCCAGCACAACACGCGCCCAATCTTGCCAGCGGATGCCACGACCATCGGCAAACGCATCTATGGCTGCCCATGTTGTTTCTTCAAACCGGAAAGACGTGCGTCTGCCGTCTGCTAGCTCTGCCGTGCGGACCTTGAATGTTTTCATTGGATAAATCCTTGATTGCTATGAGAGAGGCATTATTGCACAAAAGCATAACCTAGTCGCAATACATATACTGAATTTAAGCTTTTATGTTATTTTGACTACACATTAAACGAACGTCTCGCCATGTGGTGGGATCAGGGGGAGCCTCATGGCCAGCGGGAAAATCGTGACCTACTACCGGGTAAGCACTGCTGCTCAGGGGCAAAGCGGCTTAGGGCTGGAGGCACAACGGGAGGCCGTTGCTCGTTACCTCAGCACAGGGGATTGGGAGTTGGTCGCTGAGTTTCAGGAAGTTGAAACTGGCAAAGGGTCAGACGCCCTTGCGAAGCGCCCGAAGCTGAAGGCAGCACTCGATGTCTGCCGCAAGCATGGAGCCACCTTGATCATTGCGAAGCTGGATCGACTTGCGCGGAACGTGCATTTCATTTCCGGCCTCATGGAGACCGGCTGTGACTTCGTTGCTGCCGACATGCCCCAGGCCAACAAAGTGATGATCCAGATGCATGCTGTCATGTCGGAGTGGGAGCGTGACCAGATCAGCAAGCGCACCAAAGATGCACTGGCTGTAGCAAAGGCTCGTGGCGTGGTGTTAGGGAAAGCCGGGATCAAGAACTTGAAGCCAAACATTCAAGAGCGCCAGCAGGCCGCAGACGGCTTTGCAGCCAAGTTGCGGCCTACCTTCGAAGGCATGCAGGCCAGAGGACTGTCACAGCGAGCCATGATGGATGAGCTCAACAGCATCGGAGTTCCAGCCCCTCGGGGCGGTGCTTGGAGCCTGACTCAGATTCAACGGATCATTGCGAGACTGAAGCCCCACAACAAAGCCTTTCCAAAATCAAACGAGCTCCATTAATCGCAGATGAAGCCAAACGACGAGTTTTCCCAAATGGCGGTGCTCCATGTAGCAGGAGTGTCATTTGGCATCTCAGGATGATGCCTTTGGCGAAGTGACGTCGTCCGAACGATGCCGGGAACTGGGGCTTGGTGTCAGTAGTGCGTTGGGACAAACCGATAAAAAAATAATCCAGCCGCTTTGTAATGTGCCGCCGTGGTATGACTCACCAGGTCTTTAGCAAAGATGCCCGGCTATGATAGAGGGGCGGGTGTGGCCTCGCTGTAGTAGCGAGGCCGTCCAGCCGCAGAGCGCGGAGAACTCTACCTATCAGTATGACCCAAGAAGCTTTGCGTTTAGTGCGGATGCAATAGCATTTGACCGGTGCTCAATAAATTTATCGTAGTCATCAGACGTCACACCGTAGCCGTCGACATCGTGAATTAAATGACTTATCAGCGTCTGCTGTATCGCCCCATTCTCTAATGAGAAAGCAGAAATATACTCACTCGGCGCTTTTTTACTAATGCGATGCTTATTGGAGTAACCGTCAATTAAAGTTATGTTGGCTACTAAATTTGCCTCCCTGCCCGGCATAGCAGCAGCCAGGTATCTTGTAGGGAAAAAATGATGATAGTTACGACTGCTCGCAATCTTTAGATTGCTGTTATCCAAGATCACAACACCGTCCGTATCAAAAGATTTTGGCTGGTTAAAGGCCAAAAGGCACAGTATAGACTTGCAATAGGAATTGCCAGATGAAAAGTAAGTCTGCGCTACGTCTTCACTATCAACGCGGAGCTCGGACTGAGGATAGTCCGGCGTTTTTCCGGCCAATATCATGTCCATCTTATTGAAGTCTTCGGTGATCCCAGAGTCCGAGGACGAACCATATCGCTCCGTTAGCCCGACCCAATAAAAAAACTGCTCAAGTAACTTAGCCTGGGTAGCTGTTGGCTTACGATTTTCGGTGGAATGGAAGTAGTAGGTTAGAGGGATCAGCAATGCGGGATAGGGCAGGAGCTGAGAAACGGGAACCCTTATTTCTGTGCGAAGGAAATCTATCGCTGTGAATAGCGAGGCGCTCATAGGCGCCCAGTTCGCTATAAAATCCTCACGCTTAATCCCTAAAATGTCCCGTCCACGCACGGCGCGTGTCGTGATAGCCGCTACGCACTGCATGATTAAAGACGGAGGAAGCGTTTCAAACTTGGCGGTTCTAAGACATCTTCTTTCGTCGTCAGAACCGTCCCTCAAAACCTCATAGCGTTCTGCCAGATCGAAAGATTTGCTTTCGTCATAGGTCTTCGCGACCATGATCTCAAACACAGTTAGTGCTTTTCCTCCGGTGTTAATTCGGGAGAAAATCTCACAAGCCACTTCTATCGGATAGTCACGAATTGTTATCGTGGGAAAATCATAATTCGTAAGACTGTTTTTATAATACTCCATTAGCTCAAGCTGAGGTTCTGTAAACTCGTGCATCAACTCAGTGAACTTGCACGTCAAAAGCCTATGAACAGAGATGAGGTTCGACTCCCCATCATGGCGGAAGGTTTTTACTACCGAGTCTTCGCGTTCTAAATTCTCAGATAGATCAATGTAAATATCTTGATAATTTATTTCCTTGCCATCCTTGCTGATCCGGAGTCCCTTCCGTATCGCATAAAGCGAGGTGATTCGCTGCTGCCCATCCAAAATATATTGGACATAATCACCTTTTGGAGTGTCGGGCAAAACGTGATTACCTACCTCTTTATAGCTTCTGAGCTCTTCGCGAGTTTTCCAAAAAATAAAGGTCCCGATAGGAAAGCCTTTAAGTATAGAGTCAATCAGCTTTGCCGACTGCTCTTTCTCCCAGACAAACTCCCTTTGAAACATTGGAAGCTTGATCTGACCCGTATCAATTTCCAAAAAAAGAGATTCATATTTTTTATTCTGGTTTTCCGGTTGAAACAACACCGTTACTGGAGAAGGACTCGCTGCATTCACGTGGTAAAGCTCCCTGCCTGAAAACGCCGACAGTATCAGACCGCCATCATGAATGGTATGAGAGGTGCGCTGCCCGCAATCCGCCCGCTGATAGAGCTGCGAATCGAAGCAGATCCTTCGAAGGTCTTGTTGGGATCTGAGCACCACGGGCGAGGTCTCGATTAAGCGGGGATGTCCCTCCGACTCGTTTACTAGCTGGAGCCTTTCGCGTGCCCCGACCTCCAGCCACCCGGTCAATGAAGTCTCAGAGGCGTCCAACTCAGGACGCTGTTCACCTGGCATGCGTCTGATGCAACATGCATGGAAAACTTAGCTTCGGAGACGCATATGTCATTGAAATCGACAAAGGAACAGTTGACACAATTACTCGCGGATAAGGACAACAAAGTTATCGCGTTGTCCGGTAAGTGGGGCACAGGCAAAAGCTATATGTGGGATCAGGTCAAGAAATCGTCCAACGATGAGACTGTAAGTGGTGCGCTCTACGTTTCGCTGTTTGGCTTGTCCGGAATGGATCAAGTCAAGATGAAGCTCATCCAAAGCGCGGTGCCCGCCATTGATGCCAATCCGGGGCTCTGGGCCGGCGCGAAGCAAGCCGTAAGCTCGGGAGTTAAAGTGCTTGAAGGGTTCCACAAGGGATTTGGCGCCCTGAACGATCTCAGCCTCGTCTTCGCTCCTGCGATACTTAGGCAAAAATTGATCGTTCTCGACGATATCGAGCGCAAGCACGAAAAACTCAATATTGACGAGATACTGGGTTTTATTGACGAATTCACCCAGCAGCATGAGTGCCGATTTATGCTCATTCTCAATAGCGATCAGCTAGCCAAACGGGAGGTGTGGGACTTGCTTCGAGAGAAGGTAGTCGATCAAGAGCTTAAGCTAACAACGTCAGCGTCCGAGGCCTTTGAAATCGCAATCGAGCTGACAGCGTCGGATTATGCTGAACAGATTCGAAGCGCAGTTGCATCGTGCGGACTAACCAACATTCGCATAATTCGCAAGGTTATCAAGGTTGTCAATCGCATCTTGGGGGATCGCCATAACCTATCTGATTCTGTTCTGTGGCGCGTGATCCCTTCGACTGTCTTGCTTGCCGCGATCCATTACAAGGGGATTGAGGATGGTCCGGACTTCGCCTTTGTGCTTTCTAAAGACGCGGGAAGAAGCTGGAGTGGGCTCAATACGAAAAAGGAGGAGCTATCGGAGGAAGATAAGCAGAAATCGAGATGGCGAATGCTTATGAGCGAGCTGAAAATCGCCCAGTGCGACGACTACGAACTCTTGGTCGTCGAGTTTTTGCAGTCTGGTTTATTCGATGTTTCCCAGGTCGCAGAGATCATTGATCGTTACGTCAGGGAAGCCGAAGCAATGGATGCCCGACATGCAGCCCACAAATTCTTTGAACGATCCGTATGGGATCACACCCTGACAGAAAAACAACTGCTTGCCGAGGCCGTGGAAGTCGCTAAAAAATCGCACTTAATGGATGCCAACATGGTCAGTTGGCTTTGCGAAACAATCTCAGATCTTCCTGGTGGCCAGCCAATAGCGGATAAAGCCCTGACCGACTGGATCTCAGCCTTCAGACTTCAAAACCCGGATGGAAATGAATTCCCTCTTTTCTTCCGTGGCAAGCTTCATCCTCGCATCCAAGCTGAATTTGAAGCGGCTAAAGACATGGCACAGGCCAAGATATCTGTCTTCGACGCCTGCCTCCATGTGGCAGAGCACAACGGATGGGGATCTCGTCAAGAAGTAGCTCTCAAGTCAGCGACCGCTCAGGACATGGAGTCAATCATAAGAAATAGTGAGACTGAAAAGCTGCGTTTTTTCATGTCTAAGATGGTTGACCTCTGCGTCCACAAAGAGAACTACGAAAGACATTTCGGATCAGCAATGGATAACTACATTCAGGCCTGCAAAAAAATCGCTCAAGACCCACAATCTGGGCGTCTAGGCAAACTGGTGAAGATGCTGTTTGTCGAAGCTCACCTCGAAAGCTTGCTGGAGATTTCTTCTCAGCCCGCAGTCGCTTCCGTATAGCAGGCGCCTATCGACATCACTTGGTTGGGCTGAATCGCCACGTCATCATCGGTCGTATTATCGAGTCAAATGACTGAGTTTTTAGCGAGCAGCCCTCCCTCGACTCGATTTGCCCGTCAATGAGCCCTAAGTTTCAGGGTTCATTGTTGTCTTCGTCGTAGCCCATATAGTCATCTTGCGGCGCGTAATACTCCGCCGCGTCATAGATCTGCGTCTTCTTGTAGCGGTCGCCGAGGCCAACAACCGTAAGGCGAGAAAGGCCGGCAATCTTCAAGCCGCAAGCGACGCATTCAAAATGGTTTGGCAGATGTTCTTGCTTCTCAGTTATTTCCCCATCCCGCAGGGTTTGAATGGGTGCCGAAACAGGCTCACCCACAACGAGTGCATGCGAAGCACATGCTGGACACTCAACACGGTGACCTGCTTGCCGAGTTGCCCTGACCGCAGCCTGAGCGCCCAACATGGCACGCTCCTTGTCACTTTTGGCGAGCCAGACTTTTTTATGGGCTTCGACTTCGCCTTTCACTGCTTTAGCACTATCGTCGACTGCGGCAGCAATAACTTGCTTCGCAACCTTTGCCTCATCCTCACCAAAAAAGTCCTCAAGCGTCATCCCGATTGAGAGGAGAAGAACCTCACTTGTCTGATAAAAACGCGGCTGCCAAACCGAGCTTTTGATTCCGTCGAAGCCTGGCTCGCCTGAATGTAGCTCGGCATTGCGCCTACCTGTGTGCAAGATTCCGAAGCCCTCGTGCTCCTTCGTAAAGTCCGGCAAAATCGCCATAAGGCGTTTGAAGACCTCACTGACTGCGATGGATTTCGGCGTGAACCTTTCCTCGATAGGATTGAAACCTAGCGCATGGTAGAGACTGGCCCAACTCTTGTCGGTCTCTGCCAAAAGTGTGGGACTGACATTGGCGAGCGCTGCTCGCGCCAGAAATTCGAGGGAAAATCCCGACCAAAGAGCATATTCCCAATCGTCGCTGTCTAGGTCACTCATATGCTGCACATAGCGTTGAGCTTTGAGATAGAGCGCTTCCGGGTCCCAGGTCGTTGGGGTTGCTGCGGGTTTGACTGTCTTCTTCACTGAAGGCTCTCCAAATAAATTCTCTGAATCTTTCGATTCTCACGCTCAGCGGGAATCGGCGAGCGTGCGTGCAACATGCGCCAATTGTCGATTAATAAAGTGTCGCCAACTCGCGCAAGGGCGATCTTCAAAGGCTCGCATTTATCAAGGTGTTCCTTAATGCGCTGACTGGCGAGCTCACCAATTTTGCTCGCCGGCTTGAGAAACAGTTCATCCCACCGGAAGCAATAGCCATCACTAGTGGGTTCGCACAAGCGCAGCAGCGCGAGCGCTCCGTTCCTCGGTCTGCGCGGCTTAAAAATGGCACGTGTAAGAATGTCCAAAGTCACCGCGTCAAAGATGCTTTTCCCGTCGAGCAAAAGCGTTGGGACATCAGCGTAACCGGTCACGCATCTTAGAAGTAGGTATCGAGGTGGAACGCGCCAGTGCGCAAGATCAGTGTGAAATGGGAAACAACCGAGCCCGTAGCTACCGCTATATGTGTTTGGTGTCGCGATAGACCGAGGGACCAAGTCTTGGACAGTTCCGCCCTCCCACGGCTCCAGCGGATGACCAAGCGCATTTGCGAGCGCGAGTGCGTCTGCGCCGGGGCAATAGTCTCGAACGAAGGCATATCCATCTCTCGCGACACCTTCCTTAAGGGAATGCATATCGGGGTCCTTTCTTCAGCAATTGGCATTTCCGTGGCCACTGACTCATCAATCTCGCTTGCCTGTTCAAATTGCGTGGTGAATTCGCGTGTGATCATACATCTGCGGGCAGGCAACATAGGTCGTTTGAGGTTGCTGTCTCAATTGATAAGGTTTTGCCAAAAAGTTAGCCCTAAAGCACAAGCTACCCCTCCACTGCCCCTCAATTCCAAGGGTTTTGCTTTCTGCCTTCGGGGACCACGCAGGTCCTACAAACGTGTAATACAATCATCCATGCAACACTCAAATTTTCAAGGACTTACGTGACAGATAGGGATAGGGCGGATTCCCTCTACCCGCTCCACCTCCCTCCAGTATTTCCCGGCCTTCCAGCCTATTTTCTCTCCGTTTTCGAACCTTCAAGCCCACCTCGATCCACCCCTCCATCACTCCCGGTTTCCCCCCTACCAACTCAACCGAAGCCGAACCATAGCCCCAGCTCATTCTGGCGCTGGATTGTGTCCTCAGCATCCTGCTTGCGAGATATGCCGGAACCAAGCCTCGGACCGCCACGTTCTCCCGGAACGGAGTGCAGATCAAAACCACTGAACGCTGAAAGCAACTCGGGCTACCTGAAGACCCAAATTGAGTACGCGAAAGCTTCTACGAGACCGAGGGCGATTCAAGTGGGTGACCTACGGGCCTGGGCGGTACATGTATCGCGCACCCAACACAATGCAGAGCTTGCTGACGACGACGCTGCTTATTGGCGTACATCGCGGCATCTGCAGACGCAAGCAACTCCCCCAGAGGCTTCAGCTCATTTGGCGAACAACGAACAGCACCGATACTTAAGCCGATAGGATAACGACAGCGTTCACTACCATTGAATTCGTCAACCAGTGCTTGCACACGAGCAGAGAGCGCATCCGAGGACTCCCCCGCGTCGACAGCCAGGACTACAAACTCATCACCGCCGATCCTGGCGACAATGTCACTCATTCTAAATGCTGATTTGAGCACCTGCGCAGCAGCCATGATCGCCAGGTCGCCCGCCTCATGACCGTGGATATCATTAAGTTTTTTCAGACCGTCGAGATCAACAAAAAACAGCAAGCAGGATTGATCATTACGGCGAGCAGAGCGCATTAGCTGGTCAGCCAAAAGAAAAAAGCTGCGGCGATTGTGCAAACCGGTCAGTTCATCGGTCAGTGACAGTCGGCGCACATCATCTTCGACTTTTTGTCGCTGCGATATTTCGTCCGTGAGTTTGCTGTTCACCGCTTCGAGGGCACGAGTTCGTTCGAACACCCGCAACTCAAGGGATGCATTCAGCGCAGCCAGTTCCGCCTGAGCATTCCCTCTCGACTTATCGAGCTGACAAAGATGCCTCGCCGTTCTCAGGATTACCGCAACGAGCATGGCTATGCTCAGCGTCGCCATCAAGGCCAGGCTGAACCGCTTGTCGTAGTAGCCCAACCTTTCTCCGACCAGCAGAGCACCTCCGATGCCGAGAATGACCACCGGGATACTGGCGAGCAAGCTTCTGGCAACCTCGCCACCCGCTGTGTCGCTTGTCAGTAACTCGACAAATTCGGAACGCTCCGGGATAACCAGCAGTCCGGTATTGAACAGGATCAGCGCAATAGCCGTATGGATGGCCATGGAGCTATAGAGGCCCACCGAGTAAAGCGCGCTGACATCGAACAAATAGCCCACAAACGCCATCAGGCTAATAAATAGCGCTGATGAAGCGAATATTTGCGGCAGTAAGGGTCTGCCCTCAAGCAGCAGGCCAAAGCCGGAAAGCAGAAAACACAGCGCTGTCGCCGGCGCCATTCGCCCCGGAAAAAGAACAGGTTGAGTGCGCTGAAGCTCGAAAGGAAGGAGCAAATCAATAGCGAGATCAACCGACATGACATATTCAACGAGGGTCAGTCCTCCAACCAGTATCGTCAAGACAGCGCCAAGCCGTCTGATCCAGTTTCCGGCCAGGGACACTCTAAACGTAGCGCACCACAGTCCCAGACCGAGGACAGTGAAGGTGCAGGCAGTATTGACTACCATTGCAGTCCAGCCAGGAAGCACGGCCTTTAGCGAAGGCACATCAAGCAGCCAGCCAACCAGCACAACCAAGCCGATGATCATCACAGTGACGGCGGCCAGCCGAGCATAGGTTATGAACTGACGCAGCCTTTTTACTTGGCTGAGTTCCGGCTCCGCCGTCATCGTCATCCCCGTTAATGTGTAGTTGATTGCGGCCATTATGCTGGTATGCATTCAGCCCCGCCAATGTGTTGAGGCTGTCGATGTCGACGCCGAATTGACCGAGGGCTGACGCAAGACTGGCCCACCTCCAGATCGGAACAAATTCAGCCAAGTCAGTTGTCAGCAAGGAACAGACCGGGTCAGTGACATCCCGGTATGCGTGTCGGCACTGAAACTGCGCTGGCCAGGGTGATTGCAGTGTTCGGTGCGGCGAAGCCGCACTGCGTTTATCTGTTCGCGCCCCCGCGCCACTCGTATGAACGTGCTGGCGCATGACGAAATTGGCGTCTGGCTGACTGCTCGCAGGTTGAATCAATGCAAGTTTCACTGGCCAGGCATTCGACAAGGTCACCGAGGCTCAGCGAGGCTCAGCGAGGCTGGAATTTCAGCCCCGCACGCTAATACATTGATCCTATTTTTGGCTGAGCGCCGCTATCGATACTCCCGAAGCGACGAAGGTGAGTCCTGCCTCGACGTTCAGGCCATTCACCAGTCGTGGCCTCTGACGCAAAAACCGGGAGAGTGCAGTAGCAAATACGCCCATGAGTGCGAACCCCACTGCCGTAAGTACGGCGAACCAAATGCCGTACACCAGCATCTGCACGCTCACTGAGCCGCGTTGTGGGTCGACGAATTGCGGGATGAATGCAAGTACGAAAAAACCAGGCTTTGGATTGAGTGCTGCCGAGAGTAATCCTGTGAGAAAAATGCTCGGCAGAGATTGTCGAGTTGCTGGTCGGAAGCTAATCAGGCTACGAGAGCGTAGTACTTTGATGCCGAGCCAAAGTAAATAGCCGGCGCCGATAAGCTTGACGACCCAGAAGGCTACTGCGGACGTTTGCATAAGCAAAGTCAGTCCTAGCGAAGCAGTTGCCACATGAAAGAGGATTCCCGCCCCAGATGCCATGCCCGATACGATAGCGGCTATCCTGCCCTGACTGAGTCCGGGCGCCCAACCTATGAGCTGGATCAGTTGAGTTCAAACCTGGATCGCTATACTGGACACCGCCCAACATCGACTCAAGGTTTTCCCCATGACGCCTTCGCCCAGCGACCAACGAGATGTAGTGATTATCGGAGGGGGTCAGTCAGCCTTGGCGGTAGCGTATTTCCTGCGCCGAACTCAACTTTCGTTCGTCATCCTCGACGCAGAGGAAGAGCCCGGTGGCGCTTGGCGGCATGGCTGGAACTCGCTGCGTTTATTCTCTCCGTCCACCTGGAGTTCGATCCCAGGCTGGATGATGCCGCCTGCGCAGGAGGGATATCCAACGCGAAATCATGTAATCGACTACCTCAACCAATATGAGCAGCGCTACCGGTTTCCTGTTGAGCGTCCGGTTCGGGTCACCGCGGTGGAGGGCACTGAATTTGGCTTACGAGTCCGTTCTGACGACAGGTATTGGGATGCCAGGGTTGTCATCAGCGCCACCGGCACCTGGAGCAATCCGTATATCCCTCACTACCCTGATGCCGAGTTATTCGCCGGTCGGCAATTGCATTCCGCGAACTATGTCGATGCACAAGCTTTTGCTGGCAGGAAGGTTTTGGTGGTGGGTGGTGGCAATTCAGGAGCGCAGATTTTGGCAGAAGTCTCCAAGGTCGCCGAGACCACTTGGGTAACCCCTGCCGAGCCGGTGTTTTTGCCTGACGACGTGGATGGACGGGTACTGTTCGAGCGCGCCACTCAGCGCTTGAAGGCCCAACAGGAGGGGCGTGTCATTGACCAGCCCGTCGGCGGGTTGGGAGACATTGTCATGGTGCCGCCAGTGCTGGAAGCCCGTGAGCGTGAAGTCCTCAAATCTGTGCGCCCCTTTGAACGCTTCACTCGCGTTGGTGTGATGTGGGCCGATGGATCTGAATCGGCAGTGGATGTGGTGATCTGGTGTACTGGGTTCAGGCCCGCCCTTCAGCATCTGGATTCGTTGGGGGTGGTCGACACTGAAGGTCGTGTTGAAGTCGACGGCACTCACTCGATCCAGGAACCAAGACTATGGCTGGTGGGCTATGGCGAATGGACAGGTTCGGCTTCCGCCACACTGATTGGTGTAACACGCACAGCACGCAGCACAGTCAATGAGATCGCGACCTATCTTGGCGATCCGTCCGTGGCCTAGTGCGCCTACCCCCCAGGAGTAGAGGACATGAATGAAATGATCGCGCGCTGGCCGGAGCGCAATCCCCGCCTGTTTTTAGCGGTTGCAGCGCTTGTCTGGTTGGGATTGTATGAAGCCCTGATACCCGTTTCAGAGGCTTTGGTCGCAGCGCTTCCTGTTGATCGCGAGAGCCACCTGGGAGGCGCCTTACAGTTTTTTTTCTATGACACGCCCAAGGTGCTGATGCTGTTGACCGGCATCGTGTTCTTGATGGGCATGATCAACTCCCACTTCACGCCTGAACGCACCCGCGCAATGTTGGCGGGTCGAAGCGAGGGCACGGCCAATGTCATGGCGGCCACTCTCGGTGTGTTTACCCCGTTTTGCTCGTGCTCGGCCGTTCCTCTGTTTATAGGTTTTGTTCAAGCCGGAGTGCCCCTGGGGGTGACGTTCTCTTTCCTCATTTCTGCGCCCATGGTGAATGAGGTAGCGCTGACACTGCTGCTTGGCCTGTTCGGCTGGAAAGTTGCATTGCTGTACCTCAGCCTGGGGTTGTTTATTGCGATTGTTGCCGGCTGGGTCATTGGGCGTCTGAAAATGGAGGCCTATCTGGAAGACTGGGTTCGTGATATGCCCAGGATCCAGGCAACCGCCGGGGACACGAGCATGCCGCTGTATGAGCGGATAAATGCCGGGTTCAGCAGCGTGCGTGAAATCGTCGGAAAAGTTTGGCCCTACATCCTTGCCGGCATTGCCATTGGCGCAGGCATTCACGGGTATGTACCTGAGGATTTCATGGCCAGTTTCATGGGCAAGGAAGCATGGTGGTCAGTGCCGCTCGCGGTTCTTATCGGCATCCCCATGTATACCAATGCCGCAGGCATCATCCCCATTGTTCAGGCACTGCTCGCAAAGGGCGCAGCGCTGGGCACGGTGCTGGCCTTTATGATGAGTGTCATCGCTCTATCCCTCCCGGAGATGGTGATCTTGCGCAAGGTGCTGAAAATTCGCCTGATAGCCACCTTCATTGGGGTCGTCGCCGTCGGTATTCTCATCGTTGGTTACGTCTTCAACTTTGCGTTGTAATCCACCTGCCGAGGTTTTTATGAAAGACATCAAGGTTCTGGGCACCGGTTGTGCAAAATGTAAATCGACAGTAGCCATCATCGAACAGGTGGCGAGTGCGAAAGGCGTCCCTGTAAAACTGGAAAAAATCGAAGACATGCAACAGATCGTCAGCTACGGGGTCATGTCCACCCCGAGTGTCGTGATTGATGGAAAGGTTGTTCACTCGGGGGGCATCCCGAGCCGTGACAAGGTTGAAGCGTGGCTTAGCGCCTAGATGGGTCGCCTCTGGACGTCCAGACACACTCGGTGAGAAGAGGCCTAAGCAGTATCCAATGCTGAATATCGCGGCGCAGAACAAAGTCTGAAAATCAACTGCGCAATGGCTGCGTCGCGTAACCCATCGCGATAAACGCTGCGCGCAACACGACAGTGGCTCAACGACTTTGAAAATTGCCGAGAGCCTGCGGCATCACTCTTGCTATCTGAAAAATCACATCAGCAGGATTCGCTCCTGCGAGGCAAAGGCGCCTGAACCCAGACGAGATCTGAGCTCGACGTCGCCAGCAGATGGGCCTGCAAGTATCTGTACGTTTGATTTTTTCGCTAAATAGCAGGCCCGCTACAAGACAGCAGTTCGAGGCTAGCGTCAGGGCGCCTTGTTTTCGATCAGACAATTACCGCCATCCACCACCAGCACTTCACCGGTGATATAGCTGGCTTCCGGAGACGCCAGAAACGCCACAGCAGCGGCAACCTCTTCTGGACGACCGGCGCGGCCGATCGGAGTGTAGGTACCGGCGCGGCTTTCCTCCTCGGTCAAGGCCCCCGTATCAATCCAGCCGGGGGCAACACTGTTGACGGTGATGCCCCGTTTACCGACTTCCAGCGCCAGGCCCATATTCATCCCCAGCATCGCTGCTTTGGCCGCACTGTAAGCCGACTCACCTGGATTGCTGCCGCGTGTACCGGTTGTTGAGCTGATGTGGACGATGCGTCCGTAGCCGCGCGTCTTCATTCCAGGTAAAACCGCACGAGTCAGCAGAAAAGCGCTGGTCAGGTTGCGCGCCAGAGACAGATTCCAGGTCGCCAAATCCATGTCCGCCACTTCGACGAAGGGTTCCGGGCTGCCGACCATAGCCATACCGGCGTTATTGACCAAAATGTCGATATGGCCGAACTGCTCTTGAGCCCAATCGGCAAGCGCCTTGACCTGCAATTCGTCAGTCAGGTCGGCTGTCATCGCCCGAGCGTCTATACCCTCAGCCTGCAACTCGGCGACACGTTGCTGGATCCGCGCACTGCTGGCAGTGATCAATACACGCACGCCTTCGCGGCCCAAACGTCTGGCGATCGCCAGACCAATACCACTTTCACTGCCCGCGCCGCTGACCAGCGCGACTTGACCTTGCCACATGGGAATCGTCATCTCTCATCTCTTTTTGATCACACAATTTAAAGCACCATAGCAAAAGGGCCGATGAACGCCGGTTGTTCGAGTACTTGTGATGACAACAATGAAGGCGGTGATGGCGTTCGAACAAAGCTTGCAACAGGACTTTGAATCAGCGCCGCATCCTGTCGGCCGATCACCCCCTTTTGTGAGCAGCTACAGCCGGTGTAGTGAGCCGCGTTATTTATTGGCCTCGACTGCGCTCAAACCACTGCCAGGTATCTTCGAGAGATTGCTCAAAGCAATCCAGAATGGCCTGGATGTCCTTCTCGGTTGAAATGAGCGGAGGGCAAAAAGCTATCGAGTCACCCATGCTGCGAACGATCATCCCGAGATCCTGCGCACGTGATGCCAAGTAGCGACCCAGCCGCCCCACAGTCTCAAACGGCGCTTTGGTATCCCTGTCGGCGACCAGCTCAACTGCCGCTATAAGCCCCACACCACGGACCTCCCCTACCAGCGGATGTCCGATAAAGCGCCGAAGCCCATGGCGAAGCACCTCTCCCATATTGGCTGCATGCTCAACCAGATTGTCTTCCTGAATGATCTTCAGGTTTTCAAGCGCGACCGCCGTTGCGACGGGGTGTCCGCCTCCGGTGAACCCATGACCCAGGGTGCCCAGTGCGTGGCTCTGATCAGCGATGCCTTGATACACCAGGTCGTTGATCAAAATGGCTGCAATCGGCTGGTAGGACGAAGACAGTTGCTTGGACAACACCATAACGTCTGGTTTGATCCCGAACGTCTCGCTCCCGAACAGGTTGCCGGTACGACCAAAACCGCAGATCACCTCATCAGCCACAATGAGGATGTCGTGCTTGCGGCACACTTTCTGGATTTTTTCCCAATAGGTTTCAGGCGGCACAATCACACCACCCGCTCCCATCAACGGTTCCCCGTAGAAGGCCGCGATGGTTTCGGGGCCCTCTTTTTGAATCAGATCATCCAGTTCCTGAGCGAGACGATCCGCAAATTGCTCCTCGGTTTCACCCGGCTTTGCGAACCGGTAGAAGTGAGGACAGCTGACGTGGAGAAAACCAGGAAGAGGCACGTCAAAACCTCGCTGGTTCGCAGGTATCCCGGTAAGGCTTGCGCTGACGGCGGTGATGCCATGGTAGGCATTCATCCGACTGATGAATTTCTTTTTGGCCGGTTTGCCCAAAGCGTTGTTGCGGTACCAAAGAAGCTTCACAACCGTGTCATTGGCTTCAGAGCCGGAGTTGGTGAAAAACACCTTACTCATTGGCACTGGCGAGAGTTCAACCAGCTTTTCTGCCAGCTCGATGCTCGGCGCATGCGCCTTGCTGGTGAACAAGTGATAGAACGGCAGTGTCCGCAGCTGCTTTTCTGCAGCCTCTATCAAACGCTGATTGCTGAAGCCCAGCGCGACGCTCCACAACCCCGACATGGCCTCGATGTACTGCTTGCCCTGGTTATCGAAAACGTGAACACCTTCGCCACGCTCGATGATCAATGGGCCAGCCGACTCATGAAGGCGGGCATCCGTGTAAGGATGCATATGGTATTTAACGTCTTTCTGTTCAAGCGTGAGGTTTGTCTTGTTCATGGTATGAGCCCACAGTCTGGAAGAGAGCGTTATGCCAACTCGTCGAAGCATTCGCCGATGATGTTCAGGCCTTGCTGCGACTGAGCATCGGCCCGGGGGGCCGTGCATCAATAAATGTTCCGGGCGGCTCTCTGCGGGAGAGCCGCCGCTTCAATCCCAATCAGGCGTGTTGACGGAAAAGAAGCGTGTTTTGAACGGACATCTCGCTCCCCATTACAGCTTGATCCAGGTGGCTTTCAGCTCGGTGTACTTGTCAAACGCGTGGAGCGATTTGTCGCGACCGTTCCCCGACTGCTTGAATCCACCAAAGGGGGCGGTCATGTCGCCGCCATCGTATTGATTGATCCATACACTGCCCGCCCGCAAGGCTTTGGCCGTGAGGTGTGCCTTGGAAATATCCGCGGTCCAGATCGCAGCGGCCAAACCGTATGGGGAGTCGTTGGCGATCGAGATCGCTTCCTCGACCGAATCGAACGTGATGACCGACAAAACCGGCCCGAAGATTTCTTCCCGGGCGATTCTCATCGCGTTGCTGACACCATCGAAAATGGTGGGCTGTACGTAAGTCCCACCCGTTTCCTCAAGCACGCGCTCGCCACCGATGACCAATTTGGCACCGTCCTTGTGACCGGCCTCGATGTAGGCCAACACGTTGTTCATCTGCTGCGTGTCGACCAGGGCTCCCACGTTTGTTTCAGGATCAAGCGGATTGCCGGGCGTCCAACCTTTCAGTGCTTCGATGACCATCGGAAGGAATGTGTCTTTGATCGAACGCTCGACGAGAAGACGGGAACCGGCGGTACAAACCTCTCCCTGATTGAAGGCGATCGCACCTGCTGCGGATTCCGCTGCGGTTTGAAGATCGGCAGCGTCGGCGAAAACGATGTTGGGACTCTTGCCGCCAGCCTCCAGCCATACGCGCTTCATGTTGGATTCGCCGGAGTAGATCAAGAGTTGCTTGGCGACCCTGGTCGAGCCCGTGAAGACGATGGTATCGACGTCCATATGCAGGGCGAGCGCCTTGCCTACCGTGTGGCCATAGCCCGGCAGTACGTTCAGGACGCCCGCAGGAATGCCGGCATCGATTGCCAGTTGGGCAATACGAATGGCGGTCAGAGGCGACTTCTCCGATGGTTTGAGAATCACCGAGTTGCCCGCTGCAAGTGCAGGCCCCAACTTCCAGCACGCCATCATCAATGGGAAGTTCCACGGCACGATCGCGGCGACAACGCCGATCGGCTCGCGAGTGACCAGGCCTAACTGGTCGTGAGGTGTCGCGGCGACCTCGTCGTAAATCTTGTCAATCGCCTCACCACTCCAACGGATGGCATCAGCTGAGCAAGGAAGATCGACATTCAGTGCATCCGAAATGGGCTTGCCCATGTCGAGTGTTTCCAGGAGCGCCAGCTCCTCGGCGTTCTGATCCAGCAGATCAGCAAAACGGAGCATCGCCTGCTTCCTGGAAACGGGCGACAAACGAGACCAGACACCAGCGTCAAATGTGGCGCGGGCGACTTTTACTGCGTGATCCGCATCGGCGGCATCGCAGCTGGCAACGTTGACGAGAAAGCGCCCATCGACCGGACTGACGCACTCAAAAACAGCTTCTGCCGCAGCGCTCACATACGCGCCATTCACGAACGCGCGCCCTTCAATCTTCAGCTGTGCAGATTTGGTTTCCCAATCGCTCAAAGTTAACGGTTGCATGGTTGTCCTCAGGTTTCACGATTGATGGCCCAGGTCGAGCTCGCTGAATTCGTAGGCTGGGTCAGGGTTGAATGGGTGTTTCAGATAGCGGCTAAAAAATCCTGAAGCAGCAGGCGACAGTTGGCTCGATTACCGGCCTCCTTCACCTGAATTTCCGCGCGCATACGCTCTGGCAGATCTCCGGCAGAGGCCAGAAAGCGCTGCCCTTCCTCGGTATTGCGCCAGTAGTGCGTCCAGGTATCGAACATCTGTGCGTCAATTTCCGGATGGAACTGCACCCCCATGGACTTGCCTTTGCGGTAGGCCTGGGGAGCCAGATCGGTTTTCGCCAACAAGGTTGAGCCGGGGGGCGGCGTGAAGGCGTCAAAGTGAAAATTGAGCCAGGGGCCCTTGTGTGCCCACTGCGCCTGAAGTGTCTGAACTTCAGTCCAACCGATTTCTGCGGTGGAGTTTCGATAGACCTGACCGCCCAGCGCGCGGGCGAGCAACTGGCTGCCAAAGCAGATTCCAAGCGTCGGCACGCCTCGCTCCTGAACAGACTTCAGCCATTTCAGCTCGGCGTCCAACCAGGGCAATCGATGGTCATAGGCCGATTCAGGGCTGCCCATCACAACAACGATGTCGAGCGTTTCAGGCGCTGGCAGGGCCTGGCTGATGGATACCATTTCCAGATCCATACCCTGCTCGCTGAAGAGCTCGGGCAGGCTGCCAGGGACATCAGTATCGGAATGAACAATTGCAATGGCGCGCGGCGACTTCATAAGCAAATCCTGATCGAATCTTAATACTTATGAAACCATATCTTAAAGTAAATTAGATGCCAAGCAGCTTTTTTACGCCCTACCCAGGTAGTTTTCCACTCTAAACAGCCAAATTCTTATGCGATTCGTGCCATGCAATGGCAAAAACGAGCCCGCCAGCCCCCCATAAAACGAAAATTCCCCTTGAAAGATATGAAACCATATTTTAAATTTAATTCGTAATGCGACTCCGGCGAGATACCAGACCCACGCAGGTAATGGCCCGCACCGCCCGTCAACCTTCGCAGTTGACCCGTGCGAATCGCGAGCAGCTCGCCTCTTCTAATAACGATCGAAGGTGTCCAAATGTCTTCCAGTCTCCCTACTACGCTCGAAGCTGCGCCCTACCTGGATGTGGCCAACCCTTCCTTTTCAATGCGCTCGAAGGAAGTGATTGATGCGCGAGAAAAAAGCTGGTTTGCACGGACGCCTTATGGCATCGCAGTGCTTCGCTACGACGAAGTCAACGCGCTGATTCGAGACCAGCGTCTTCGCCAGGGGAGCTACGCATGGCCTGCGCACAATAAGGCAACAGGAAGTTTTGCCGACTGGTGGATTCGGATGCTGCTGAGTCGCGAAGGCGCCGATCACTCCCGCCTTCGCCGCCTTGCGAACCCTGCTTTTGCACCGAAGCTCGTACGCAAGCTCACGCCTGTATTTCAGGACACGGCCAACGAAATCATTGATGGATTCTCGAAGAAAGGCACCTGCGAATTCGTCGCCGACTTTTCTGAGCCATACGCCACTCAAGTCATCTGCGCCCTCCTCGGCTTACCGCGCAGCGAGTGGCGAGGGCTGGCTCAGCTGGCGGTGGACATGGGCCTGGCGCTGGGCGTGACGTTCAAGCAGGACGAAGCAAAGATCAACGCCGCGACCGACAAGCTGTTCGGTTATGCCGCCATGGCGGTTGAAGCCCTGAAGAAGAACGGCCTGGGCGATGACTTTCTCAGCCTGCTGGTTAAAGCCAACGAAGAAGACAAAACCGCGCTGAGCGATCAAGAACTGTACGACATGATCGTTCTCGCCATTTTCGGCGGTATCGACACCACGCGTAACCAGATCGCTTTGGCCATGGACATGTTCGTCCAGCACCCGGACCAGTGGAAACTGCTGGGTGAAGATCCTGAGCTGGCAAGGGCTGCTGTCGAAGAAGTCATGCGCGTGCGCCCGACCGTGACATGGGTGACCCGCGAAGCGCTGGAGGATTTCAACTACCAAGGACTGGATATCAAAAAGGGCACGACGGTTCACCTGTTCAGCCAGGCGGCCGGTACCGATCCGACCGTCTTCGAAAATCCCGGGTTCGATATCACGGCCAAACGCCAGGCGCACTTCGGTTTTGGCGCAGGCGCTCACCATTGCATCGGTCACTTCATCGCTCGCGGCGACATGACAGAAGCCTTGGCGCTGCTTGCACAACGCATCAAAAACCCTCGCTTCAATGGCGAAGTGCAATGGCTGCCGGATAGCGGAAACACGGGCCCTATTGCGATGCCCATGGCGTTCGATCCAGAGGTCTGATCATGAGCACTCCAACCATTGCGATCATCGGGTCGGGCCCCTCGGGCTGCTTCATGGCTCAAGCACTTCGACGTGAATGGCCGGACGCAGAGATCACGCTGATTGAACGACTGCCCGTTCCATATGGCTTGGTCCGCTACGGTGTTGCGCCCGACCACCCGGGCACGAAGGCAGTGACCCGGCAATTCGAAAGAATGTTTGAACGCGAGAAAATCCGGTTTCTGGGTAACGTTCATGTTGGCACCGAACTACCACTGGCAGATCTACGCGCCGCTTACGACATCGTGGTGGTTGCGACGGGCCTGTATGGCGATCGGAAACTGGGCGTACCGGGGGATGCGTTGAATCACATCTACGGCGCCGGACAGGTCACTCGATTCCTGAACGATCACCCGGACGAAGAAGCGTTTTTGCCACGCTTTGGCACTCGCCCAATCATCGTGGGCAACGGCAACGTTGCCATCGACGTGCTGCGACTGCTGGTCAAAAAGGGCGAAGAGTTTCATGGCTCGGACTTGTCCCACGAAGCACTGACACACCTGGCGAGCAGCCCGATAGAACACATCGATGTCGTAGGTCGATCGCCAGCTGCATTGGCAAAATTCGACACGGTGATGATCAAAGAACTCGCCAAACTCGCCAATGTGCAATTCGAGTTTCACGACGAGTTCGATCTCGAATCGATTGAGGATCCGCTTGCCAAGGCCAAAATAGAAGCACTGCTCGGGCTTGCCAAGGCCAAGATAGAAACACTGCTCGCCCTGGCCAGATCAGAAGCCGAACCGTACACCAGCAAAAAATCGGTGACATTCCATTTTGGCTGGGCGCCCGTTCGCGTGGCCGGTGTCGACCATGTTGCAGGCCTGGTGCTGAAAGACACGCAAAACCCCGACCGTCAGCAAAGCATTCCCGCGACAAGCATCATCACTGCGATTGGATTTGAAGAGCGCCCGGAACTCGATCTGTGCCGCACGGATTTATCACGCCAGAGCTCCGATCTGGCGAACGGCTTTCTGGATGACGGCCTGTATTGCACCGGCTGGTTCCGCCGAGGCCCCACGGGCACGATCCCGGACAATCGAGCGGATGCCAAACACGTGGCCGACAACATCGTACAGGCCGTGAAGTCGGGCGCCCTGGGTCTTGGAAAACCAGGTTACCCGGCGATAGCAAAGGCGATCAAAAGCACGACTGTTTGCTACGAAGACTGGAAGCGCATCGATACGGCCGAACTCAAAAATGCCCCTTATGGCCGCGCGCGCCGAAAATTCCGCAACAAGGTTGCCATGTTAGGCGCAGCCCAGTCCCATCAAGCAGGAGAAAACAATAAATGAACATTCAAGTCCTCTACGGCACAGAAACCGGTAACGCTGAAATGGTCGCCGACGATATCGTCGATGCACTCAGCGCAGACGTGAGCATCGAAAGCACCGACATGTCTAAATTCTCAGTCACCGATCTGTCGCCTGACGTGTTCTATTTCATCGTGTGCTCGACCTATGGCGACGGCGAACTTCCGCATTCCGCTCAGCCTTTCTTCGAAGCGCTCAACAGTGAACAACCCAACCTCTGCGGTCTCAAGTTCGCGCTGTTTGGCCTGGGTGACAGCTTCTACGAAACCTTCAACCGCGGCAGCGAGATCGTTGCACAGACGCTGACTCGGCTGGGAGCCAAACAGGTGGGGGAACGAGGGGTGCATGACGCCAGCGCAGGACAACTTCCCGGTGACATTGCAATGCCCTGGGCTAAAGCGGTTCTATCAGGACTGTGAACACTACGACCGGCACAATGGCGACTTCGTGAACCAGCGCCTTCACGGCGCTGCCTGAATCACCGTCGTCATGTGCAGCCCTACGATTCATGAGGTGAAATATGTCTCAACAGCCATTGCGGATTTGTATTCTGGAAAACGGACGAACACCCGACGACTTGATCGATGAGTTTGGGTCGTACCCGAAAATGATCGACAAGTGGCTATCCCCTTATCTTCCGGAAGCCACGTTCACCTACCTGTCGCCAGTGCGTGGAGAAAAGCTCCCGGCCCCGGATGACTTCGATGGTTTTATCCTCACCGGGTCGAAACACAGCACCTACGAGCGAAGTCCCTGGATGGTTGGCCTGATCGCACTCCTTCAACAGTTGAGACAGAAGCGAATTCCGGTTTTCGGGATTTGCTTTGGCCACCAAATCATGGCGGATGCGTACGGCGGCCTGAACGCAAAATCAAGCAAGGGATGGGGCGTCGGCTCTCAGCAATACAACTATGAGACGCCCGAACTTCCAGGAAGCATTGCCTCATTTGTCTTCCATCAAGATCAGGTTCAGAAGGTGCCGCCAGAAGCGACCCGCATAGGTGGATCAGCTCACTGTGAAAACGGTGTCTTCGCCTATTCCTTTCCGGCGATCTCCGTTCAGTACCATCCTGAGTTTTCAGCGGAATACATCCAGGCACTGGCAAAAAAATTTCGCGGCGATCTTCTAAGCGACTACGTGTCGGCCAACGCCCTGGATTCCATTGCTCATTTACCCGTCGATGCGTCTCCTGTAGCGAAATGGGTCGCTGACTTCTTCCGCACCCATCGTACGCAGTAAGCATCACTCAACCGATTAACCTATGGGCCTGTATGTATAGGCCCTTTTTTTTGCCACCCCCCTTTATAAACGCCTGATCTCACGTCGTAAAAGTCGCTATTTATTCGTTTTACCTTATAAAAAACCAAAAACACCGCACGAAACAACCTTAAAAATCGGCGATTTCAAAATTTAACGCTTGAAAGATATAAAACCATATCTTAAATTAAATACGTCCCTGCCAGGTGCCATGTGCCAGCCGTCAGAGCAGGAATACAACAAGAATGTGCTGCTGCCATGCCTTGCCCATGCAGCGCCAGGAGAACTCGAATGACTGCGTTAGACCTGCACAGAGAATTCAACACCAGTTCCCAAGCGTCCCAGGAACTGGCCAAACGCATCAAAGATGCCGGCGTCGAATACCTCTACTACCAAGTTGTCACCCTCTCCGGTCGCGTCATCGCCAAGGTCGTGCCGGCGAAACACCTGCTGCGCAACCTTGAGAAAGGCGTGCAATTCCATCGCACGGCCGTCTCGGATCTTCAAACGACCCGTACTGGCGAACTGCTGGGCGGGGGCGCACAAGCGGCTGAGTTCACCGCCATCCCGGACATTGATAGCTTCAACATTCTTCCCTGGGACAAATCCATTGGTTCGTTCTTCTGCCGTATGTACGAGCCGGATCACCGCCTCGAAAACGGCGGCGCCCCACTGGGCACCGATGCTCGTGGACACTTGATCCGTTCGCATGAAGCCTTCATCAAGGAAACCGGTTTCCGTATGAAATCGGGTTGCGAGCCAGAGATGACCTGGTTCGGCGACAAGCTGGAAGTTCAAGTGCGCCCAGGTGCAAGCCCGGCCTACCACATGGGCAACCTCGAGCTGATGCGCCCTATCTACAAACGCGTCATGGAATATGCGATTTCCATGGGCCTGGACATGATCGAAGGCGATTACGAGGACCCAGGCCAGCTCGAACTCAACTGGATGTTTGACTCCTGTGAACTGACTGCAGACCGACTGATGACCTATCGCTTGATCTGTCGCCAGGTCGCGAGTGAATTCGGTGTCAAGGCGAGCTTCATGCCGAAGCCGAGCACCGGCAGCATGGGTAACGGCTGCCACCATAACGTCAGCTTGTGGAAAGACGACCGTAACGTTCTGGCTGAACCCGGTCGACGTGAACTGCACCTGACTGAAACAGGCATGCATGCCTTGGGTGGCATGCTCGCTCACGCTCCTGGCTCCATGATGATCATGGCGTCGACCGTGAACTCCTATAAACGCTTCTGGGATATCGGCCAATTCGCTCCAACTCGAATCAACTGGGGCATGGACAACAAAACCTGCACCGTGCGCCTGTCCGCCAACGGTCGTCTGGAGTACAAGCTTCCCGATGCCAGCGTGAACCCCTACCTCTCGCACACCGTGCTGCTGGCCGGCATGCTGGATGGTCTTCGCAACAAGACAAGCCCAGGCCCGTCCGAGTCCAAAGACAGCTATGTCGACGGCGGCGAGTCGGTGGGGATTCCTCTCACCCTGGGTGACGCCGTTGCAGCATTTGATCGCGATGAAGTCGTACGCAATGCATTCCCTGCCGAACTGTCCAGTCTCTATCGCGAACTGAAGGCCGATGAATGGGCTCGCTCTTGCGGCGTAGTGACCGACTGGGAACGCAAAATGTACCTGGACTACCTGCCATGACCGACAAAGCCCTCCAAGCACCAGAATTGCGAATGATTTGTGCAGACCTCCCTGCTCCACCGCTTTTCTGGAGAGACGACAACGGTTTCCGACACGGCTACGAATCCGATCTGGGCAGGCTGCTGGCCCAAACATTGGGCCTGCCTTTTCAGTTCGCCTATCAGAACTGGGCCGATTTTTATCCCGCGCTACAGGCTGGGGAAGGCGACGTCATTTTGTGCGGTCAGGGCATTTCCGCTCATCGCAAGACATTGGCCGACTTCACTGAGCCGTACGCGGTATTCGATGAAGCCGTGATGATTCGACGTGGCTCAAATCTGCGATCCCCATCAGACCTGAAGGGCAAGAAAGTCGGTGCGATTGCCCAAAGCTTGAACATGGCACTGGCCGAAACGTTCACCGGCTGCATCTGCGTGCCTTTCGGCGGGGATAGCGACGATGTTTTGGGTGACATGGTCAGCGCGCTACGCGACGGAATTATCGATGCATTCGTGGACGACGACGTCGCGCTGGTTCCGCTTGCCGAGGAACCGGACCTGGAAATCGGGTTCAGTGTTCCCACTCAAAACCAATGGGGCATTGCGGTCAAAAAGGGAAATGAGGCTTGGCTCGCCCACGTCAATGAGGCCCTTGCGACGATCAAATCGAACGGCCAACTGGAACAACTTTGGCGCAAATGGATGCCTTCGCTGAGCTACCCCTTCGGGACCCGTTGAGAAACAGCACTCACCCTGTATCTCAGCTTGTCTACTCGGCGTTACCACCCGAGTTTTTGGCCGCACCTGTCGAGGGGGCGGCCTTTTTTTTAAAATTTAATTTGAGAGGTTTTAGCGCGAAGTGCCGGCTGAGTCTGGTAAATTGAGGCCATGAGACACAACCATTTGGGAGGATTGGCAGGTCAATTGAGCTCGCCCGAGCAACATTCACTGCCGATGGATGATGAACAACAACTCCAGTGCAAGAACAGCCTCGTTCATGAGGTTGCGACAAGAAGGCCGGACAGAAGAAGTCGTTCGCAGATTAATTGAAGTGATCGACCTGGGGCTTTTCGCCGAAGGCGAGCAATTGCCAAGCGAAAACGAACTGGCCATGCAGTTCGGGGTAGCGACCGTAACACTGCGTGAAGCCTTGGCCTACCTTCGCGAACGCCGTGTCATCGAGACAAAGAGAGGCCGTAACGGCGGAAGTTTCGTATGCCCCGCCATTGAACTCCCGGAAGTTCATTTGCGTACTCGCCTTGCCGATATGAGCGCGCTGGAACTACGCGATCTCTGCGACGAACATGTTGCCATCTCGGGGGCCGCGGCTCGACTCGCCGCCAAGCGCTCCTCATCGGAGCATCATGCCAAGTTACAGCACTACATTAATGCGCTTGGCGATGCGACAACCCGAACAGAACGGCGCCGTGCCGACGCGCGATTCCATATAGAGATTGCCGTTGCCGCGCAGTCAGTAAGACTGACCCACGCAGAAATGAGCCTTCAGGCAGAAATCGGCGAGTTGATGTGGATCCCCGGAGAAGGCTCCATAACGCCCGAAGCGGCCCAATCAGAACACCGAGCGATTGCCGATGCAATCATGGCAAATGATCCCAATCTTGCAGGCGCATTGGCAGAAGCGCATGTCACGCGCGGCATCAAAAGGCTCATAGATCTGAGATTAGATCTTTTATCCGAGATAGCCTAGAAAATGGCATGCGCCTTGCTCCTTCTCCCGTAAGCGGCTTTTTGATGCGAAGTGGGTGGAAGCTACTCACGGCATCAAGCTGAAACTGCGTTACGAGAATGCAACAGGGGCCCAACATCATGCCAGTACCACTTTTTCGCACCGACGCAGACGACTGCGCCGCTAGCATCAATGCTTCGATCGGTAACGTTTTCGACCAGTTGACGATCCTGGCAAACGAAGTCGTGGAGATTTGGAGACGTGAGGCTGCGCTGGGCAAGAAGCCCTCATCCAAAGACCTGGCCGTGCTTAAACCAAAAATCGATGCACAGCTCCAAGGCTCCAAATCATGCATTCACGGCACTGGCGTTGTGCTTGAGCCGGGAGAGCTGGAAGACTGCGAGATGTACCTTGAGTGGTGGAGAATGGGGGCTGCGGGCAAGGTCGTACCCATGACCCTCAACTTCAATCGCCGCAGCGAAAGCTTCTACAACTACCAGAGCATGCAGTGGTTTGCTCGCCCGAAAAATACAGGAAGCAATGTTGTCATAGGCCCTTACGTCGATCTTTACGGGGCCGATACGTACATATTGACCTTCTCCCTGCCTATCCACGTTGATGGTCGTTTCGTGGGTATCGCCGGTGCGGACATCGCCTTGCATAAGTTCGAACGAATCCTGCTTTCCAGCCTGATCAAAATGGAAAACGAAGCCCTGATCGTATCCGAGGAAGGTCGCGTCATCGCTGCCAACACGGCCAATTGGACGGTCGGAGATATGGCTCATCACGCAATGAATCGCCAGGAAACAGGTTGTCGGGTTATCGAACTCGGCGAAGCCGCTGCGCACTGGTCGCTGGTGCAGCGCCCCTGCAAGCGAAAACACCGAGGCGCGGCATAAGCCGACACATTTCGCCGTAGAGAGGCTTAAGCCTCTCTACGCAGCACGAAACCCTTTTCGCCCCACCTCTTCCAAATCATTCGGTGCCTCGATCAAGCGCATGGTTGGCCCCATTGCTCATCGAGACATGCTCCAGCGCCGCCGGATCCACGCCATCCAGACAACCTATGTTGTAGCCGCATTGGGTCGGATCGGAGCGCCTCACGTTATGCGTGTAGATACCGCATCGAGAACAGAAGTAATGGCACGCAACGCCCGTATGGAAACGATAGGCCGTCAGAACATCCGCACCCTGGGTGATGCGTATGCCGGATAGCGCTACAGTCCCCATCACTGCGCCTTTGCGCCTGCAGAGCGAACAGTTGCATCGCTTGGGGTCGACCACCCCATCAGGAAGATCCAGCTCAAACACCACCGCGCCGCAATGGCAGGATGCAGTATGGGTCGGCTGGATGATGGTTTTACCAATACGTTTTATCATCGCGAAACACCGGCGCAAGCGACCTGCTTATACAGGCTCACTCACCACTCACTGAGACGTTCGACAGCATTGAGTGGATCTGCTGAGTGGCCTCCTGCGTTCTTGAAGCGAGCTTTTTTACTTCATCAGCCACAACAGAAAACCCACGCCCCGAATCCCCTGCCCTCGCCGCTTCAATCGCGGCATTAAGCGCGAGCATGGTTGTTTGATCTGCAATGGCCTTTATCACTCCAAGAGCAGTGGAAATTTGAGCATAGGTTGCCTGCATGGCCGCCTGCTCCCGCTGACGTAACTCGATGGCATGCCGCTCGGAAGAAATGTCTCGAACGGCGCCAATCAGCCTGCAGACCTTGCCGTCAACCCCCGTCATGGCCCGCCCCCGCTCTCGATACCAAACCATACCCCGCTGCTTATGCCTCATTTGATACTCAACGACGTAATGGTCGGCGCTTTGCGGAGCCCGTACGTATTCTTCGATAATCTTCAGCATCCTGGGGAGATCGTCGGGATCAACGATCTGGTTATACGTTTCCCAGCCATCGAGAAACTCCGAATCTGAATAGCCAACCAGTTCCTTGAACTGACGAGACCAACGAAGCTCATTGGAGGGATGCTCCAGGTCTCCGTCAACGATCTTGAGATCCCAACAGCCTTCCGTGAGGGTCTGTTTGACAAGCTCCCACACTTGCGCCTCCCCACTCAGTGCAGTCATTTCCTTATTGATCGACTCGAAGGCCAGGTTTTTCTCAGCGGAACATTGATTCAGGTAAGCGACCTCACTTGTCAGTGCGCTGATTTTATCCGCGCTGGCGGTTGCGTTTTGCGCCCCGTTCTCTTGCGCCTGCTTCAGGCTCTCAACCTGGTCCTCCAACGCTTTTATCCGCTCGGCCAGAGCGAACACATTTGAATGCGTCGTAGCATGACCATTTTTCAACAACTGCAAACTGTCCGGGGTCAGAGGCTCTTGCCCCAGCAGTGCATGCAGGGCGCGATCCACCTCATTAAACTCTGCACTCAACGAACCTTTGAACCACATCACGTTGCTCCTTTGCTGCGCAACTCAGCCATAGTTTTCTGGTGCTTCCGACCTTCAAGCTGACATCGGCACGCTAGAGACAGCCAACAATTGGAATGCCCTCAGAAACAAAAAAAACGCCCTTCTTAAAGAGCGTTTTGATTACGTCGGAAACTATGCGGTGGTTCTTCGAACCGAGCCGGTTACAACGCCCCCCCTCGATGGAATTGCGTCTCCGTAAATGGCTGCGCTGCGTAAATGAGGGCGGGCAATCCACATGTAGAGGAAGCCGACCGCGATGACAGCGAAGGAAGACAACACAACAATCCAGTTGTCATACCACAGTGCATTGGGTGTGCGTGGCCAGCCGATGTTCACCATAGCGGCAACTCCATAGACGAGCGCGCCAACGTTGGTGATCAAACCAAGCGATCCAAGCTGGTACTCGCCGCTTGGTTTCCAGCCTTTCAAGCGAGCTCGCAGAGCAGCTAGAACGACCATCTGGAACGCGATATAGATGCCTACCGCCGAGAAGGAAATAATCTTCAACAGCGCATCAGCAGAAATCATCGAGCCGACGACAATCACACCAGGCAAAAGCGCCGACAACAGCAAGGCATAAGGCGGGACATGACGCTCATGAGAAAACCTGGAAAGCAGGCTGCTGGCAAAAATCATCTTGTCGCGAGCGTACGCATAGATCAGTCGACTGGCCGCAGCTTGCAGGCTCATCACGCAAGAGAGGAAGGAGATCAGCACGACGCACAGCACTGCAGTGGATCCCACCGGGCCAAACGCATTGGCCAGAATGGCGGACACTGGATCAGCAAGAGTGCCATTGATAACCGCGCCAATATCGACCACCGACATAATCAGGGCAAAGCAGACGAAGGTGGCTGCAACACCGCCAATGTAAATCGTGCGACGCATCGATTTGGGGATACGCAGACCGGGCTCCGGGACTTCCTCGGCGACATCGCCACAGGCCTCGAATCCGTAGTACTGGAAGACACCGATAAGGCTAGCGGCCAGGAATGCTGCGGTGTATGAGCCGGTACTCTCCGAACCGAACGTATTGAAGAAAATGCTCATATCGTGGTGACGCTCAAACACCAGCAGGTACACGCCTACCACCAACGCCCCCATTATTTCGGCGAAGAACCCGATCAGCGCTGCCTGCGCCAAGACCTTGGTGCCCATCATGTTGATGGCTGTCGCAATGGCCAGGATCACCAATGCACAGATTACGTTTGCACCCACCGTAGGCTCGAACCCGACAACTGAAGCGGTGTATGGCGCTGCGCCATATGCCACCCCTGCAATGGTCGAGAACATCGCCATCACGTAAACCCACCCTGTCATCCATGCCCACTTGCGACCCCAAAGGCGACGCGCCCAGGGGTATACACCTCCTGCGAGCGGGAATTGGGAAACGATCTCACCAAACACGAGCGCCACCAGAAGTTGGCCAACACCGGCGATGAGCAATGCCCAAATCATCGGAGGGCCGCCCAGCATCAGAGATGAGGCGAACAGGGTGTAAATGCCGACGACCGGCGAGAGATAAGTGAAGCCCAACGCAAAGTTCGCCCAAAGGCTCATATCGCGTTTGAATTCGGACTGGTATCCCAGGGATGCAAGACGCTCGGCGTCAGCGTCAACCGGGGAATTCACGGGATGATTCGTCATGGTGCAACCTCGTATTTTTGTGTTCTCGGCAGCGACGTAGAAGGGGGGGCCATCTAGCATTTTTTTGCTCTTGTAAACGCGAACGCTCATCGCAGGCCTAGAAATACCGCCAAATACATTTGAAGTCAAAGGAAAATGTTTTACCTCTGACCTATTGGCAAAAATCCCCGTAAAGACTGGCCAAAAACCTGATACAGGCACCAAACCAACAACCAAAACACGAAAAAATTGGCCAGAGATGATCAAAAAAACGGCAGATTTCGTTGACAATACATATGGATTAGAGTTTTATATGATGCAGCGCCAGGCATGCAGCCGGCCTTGACCCATCAGGAGGCTTCTCATGCGTGAAATAATCGGTGCATTCGAGATCGGAGTGATGCCGGCCCCAGAGGCGGAGGAGCTGATCAGTGAATCCAAAACAGATCAACGAAACGCTTGGCCACTGCTCGCCGCATTGTTCGTTCAGGTTTTTGCCTGCCTGAGTCTGGCTCGTTGAGGATCCGAGCTTGCCCAAGCCCTTTCCTGGCTCAAAAAAAGCCGCTATCGCTAGCGGCTTTATCATTTATACGAACGCCCTGGCATCCGCTGGACCGACCTTCGGAGCGGCGAAGAACGCCCGCTCACCGATTTGCTCTTTGACCTTGCTTACGATGTAGGCGCCGATAGGAATGGCCGAGGTGGCGGCTGGGGAAGGTGCGTTACACACATTCACGCTCCTCTTCGTATTGACGAACAAGAAGTCATCAATCAGCTTACCGCTGTTCGAAACAGCCTGGGCACGAACCCCGGCGGGGTACGGTGTCAGATCCTCTTTATTGATCGACGGACAGTATTTCTGCACTTGCTTGAGATAGCCGCTCTTGAACAGAGAATTCCTCATCTCTATCAGGCCAGGTTTGAAGTTTGCCTTCAAAACCTTCAAGACCCCGAGCGAGGTGAAGATTTCAAACATATCCCCCAGGGAGAAATCAGTTTTCTTGTACCCCTCACGCTTGAGCGCCAATACAGCGTTCGGCCCTACGGTGACCGTGCCGTCAATCATACGAGTCAGATGCACACCCAAAAATGGCATCGACGGATCAGGGATGGGGTAGATCAAGTGATTGACGATCTGATTGTGTTGCTTGGGCAACAGGTAGTATTCGCCCCTGAAAGGACAAATCTGGAACTCGGGTTCGAGCCCCAGCATCCTGACGACCCGATCAGCCATCAAGCCTGAGCATGAAATCAGAAAACGGGCCTGGTAAACGCCTGTCGACGTCGTGACCACGACCTCGTCCGCTCGCTCATCGAGAGCCGTCACTTCAGAGTTGTAGCGAATGACGCCGCCCGCTTTCATAAACTCTGCAGCCATCTGTCGAGTGACTTCGGCGTAATTCACGATGCCACTGGAAGGGACGAAGATTCCCGCCAACCCGACAATATTCGGTTCTCTTTCCCGAAGCTCGGCAGCTGAAAGCCATTCACGCTCAAGGCCATTGGCCTCAGTGCGCTCCCAAAGGGCTTTCATTCGTTCCTTCTCAATTTCATTCGTCGCCACAAGCATTTTGCCGCAGGCGTCATAACGAATTCCGTGCTGATCACAGAAGGCTTTCGTTGCCCGGTTTCCTTCCAGGCAAAACTTGGCTTTCAGACTGCCAGGCGTGTAGTAAACACCCGCATGGATCACCCCACTGTTATGACCGGTCTGATGCTGGGCAGGACCCGATTCTTTTTCCAGCAACAGAATTTTTGCATCCGGGTATTCAGATGCCATTTGCATGGCTGTAGACATTCCCACAATGCCGCCACCAATGATTACAAAGTCGTACACAGCTATCACCTCACAAGGATGGCGGACAGGGAACGGGCCGCAGTCGCCTGCGGCCCCTCCGTCAATTAGTTGGATGTCTGGCCGTGGTGGTGACCCACCTTCGGATAGCTGAAGTAGCCGCGTTGACGCATCAGTTCGCGACGCAGGCCTGGATGCGCTGCGAAGCGGTCGCGTCCGTGAAGCCAGAACAAGTTGTTGATCAACACGAACGAACCCACCGCAACGGGAATAGACAACTTCGCCTGACTGGTTTCCAGCGACTCACCGAGTTCGAAAAGCCAGGTGCCCTCTTCGAAGTTTTCAGGCTGAACAAATTGATCGATGTAGCGCATGGTCGGACGCCCCTCACCATCCGTATCAAAGATGGAATGGAACACGTCCTCTTTGACGTTCTTGCTCGGTGGAGCTGTCCAGCGCAGGGAGCGGCGAGCCAATGGGTGCTTGTAGAACTTATTCAGATCAGCCCAGTCGTCGAGGTGCAACAGCAAGGAGTTGCCACCTTCCATGTTTTGCTCGTCGATCTTCATCATCAGGACGTAGTCAGTGATCTGATTCACGAACGTTCCGTCGTTGTGCAGCTCCATCACACGATGTGGCGCACGCAGGTAGCTGTCCGAGTTATCAACGTTCTCTACGACGAAGCGTGCATAAAACTGGCCGCTCATCGCATCGAAATTAGAACGCCCCAGCAGGTGCGCTACGGCGGTTGAAAACTTGACCATGTCTTCTGCCTGGGAGACATCGTTCAGCCCTTCCGGCTTCACCAACAGACCACCCGTTTCGCGATCCATCAGCGTGTTGACCAAAACCGGACGCAGCGTCTCGCCACAAATTCCGTCCAGGATTTTGCCAATCTGAAAGCGCAAAAACGACTTGTACTCAAGTGCCTGAACTGGCCATTGGGACACGGCAGAGAGAAACGCGTCGACGGTGACCTTGGGGAATGTGAGCTCCAGGAAGCGCTTGGACTGAGCAGAAGGCTTGAGAGAGAAACCCACGCACTCAGTGGGCTGTTGCATTACCGGAGCGTTGATCTGAGAGAAGGCGTTCATTGCTGTGTCCTGGCGTAGTGAGTGTGGGCGCTTTCCAGGGCGTCTGGTGAAGCGACGGTCAAAAAATATCGCCACTAAATAAAAATGTCTACATTTTTAAAATACGTAGATAGAAAATGATTTAGTAGCCATTCGGCGAGCCTTTTGAAATGTGAGTATGATTAGGAAAATTTGACGATGAGTGGTCGCTATGGAAGAGCTTGAGCCAAAGCAGAAATCTACTTTCGATGGTTACGAAAGGCTCAAGAAGGACATTATTCGTGGCGTATTTCCGGCTGGACAAAAGCTGCTGATGAGCGCCCTGAAAGATCGATATGGTCTTGGGGTTGGCCCACTCAGAGAGGCTTTGTCTCAGCTCGTCGCGGAACACCTGGTCATTGCGATTAACCAGAAGGGCTATCGGGTAGCCCCCATGTCGTTGGAAGAAATGCGCGACATCTACGACGCGCGCGCCAACCTGGAAGCCATGATCCTCACGCTCGCGATCGAACGAGGCGATGACTCGTGGGAAGCCTCGATCCTGGCGCGAACTCACACGCTATCGAAAGTCATGGAGCTCAGAACGCAGGAGCAAATGCTCGAGATATGGGACTCTCGACATAAGGCGTTTCATAGTGCGATAGCCTCCGGGTGCGGATCCAAGCATCTGCTGCAACTAAGATCGCAACTGCTGGACCAGGCTGAGAGGTACAGACACCTGTGGCTCAAAAGCACTGTCTTTTCCGAAGAGGCACTTCGTCAAAAAAGGGTCGAGCATGCAACCCTCGTTGACGCAATCCTTGCTCGCGATGCGGTAAAGGCGAGCGCCCTGATGAGGGAGCATCTGATGACACCTGTTCCTATCATTTCAGAAATAATTAAAAACTCGATGCCGGCATTACACGCGTAGTCCACAAATGAAAGGGGCCTCTGAACAAGCCCCTTTTGCATTCAAACTACCTTGGCCGAATTCACAGACCTCAAGGACGCGCGATGATATTGCAATACAGGCCAGTGACGGCGGCTGACATCAAAACCATCTGCAGCTTTCCCCTTAACGCTCAGGAACTGTTTTATATGTTCCCGAAAGCTCAATACCCTCTGACGGAAGCTCAGCTGTCTAACGCGATTACCCAACGATTCGACTCGACGATTGTCGAGGCCGGGAACAGCGTCGTTGGCTTTGCCAACTTTTATCGGGCTGAGACGGGTGGGGTTTGCTGTATCGGCAATGTCATCGTTGCCCAGCAGGCACGAGGTAACGGTGTGGCGACCTTCATCGTGGAGACGATGACGGCTCTGGCGTTCGAGCGCTATGACGCCAAAGAGGTGCAGATCTCGTGTTTCAATGAAAATACCGCTGGCTTGTTGCTTTATCCAAAACTCGGCTTCTTGCCCTTTGCTGTCGAAGAGAGAACGTCTCTGGATGGTCGCAGATCAGCGCTCATCCATATGACCCGCAGTCGAGCGGGCCGACCAGAATAGTCACCTTGAAAGCCCGCTCATGATCGGGTTCAGGTGCTTCAGTACTGAATGGCAGGCGAACGCGTGACCCACGGACTGGCCGAAGAACGCGAATGGCCGATGATGTTGCTGGTTGGTGTTCAGCGTTGAACTGACCCCTTGCCGGCCCCGGCACTCGTATTGTTTGCGTATAGATCCGCGCACGCCCGTAAAGAAGCCATCGTACTGCGTTGAACCCACTGGCAGATACCTTATGCTCCGGGCTCACCTTCCGCCCCCCGAGATCAACATGCAAAATTCAGAGTTGGGAATCATGATCATTTCATTGATCGGGTTGTTCGGCTTTGCTTCGTTTGTTTTTGAGTACTTGAGCGCCAGACGCTCGAAGAGAAGTAAACCGCAGTGATGTTTCCAGGCGATCAAAAAAAGGGGGCAGATGCATCATCTACCCCCTTTCTTGCATCAGCGCGTCGCCACCAGAAACAACCGCGGAAACGGCAGCAGCACCCAACCATCGGCCTGCGCCGGATAAGCCTGCTCGACGGCGGCCAGATACAGCTTCAGATATTCAGCCCGTTCCGCCTCATCCAGTGGATCGAGAAACGGCCGCAAACCACTGCCCTTGAACCACTCGACCACGCCCGAAGCACCGCCTGCGAGTGGATGATGATACGTGGTGCGCCACACATCGACCCGAGCGCAGTGAGGTTTGAGCATTGAGTAATAGCCGCTGGCATCGGCCATCTGCGTGCGTTGACCGGACGCGCCGGTCAGTTTGGTAGCCCAGGGACCACTCGCCGCCACTTCGCGCATCAAGCGATGCGAGGGTTCATTGAGATTGTCCGGCATCTGGATCGCCAGGCTGCCACCCGGTGCAAGTTTGCTCACCAATGAAGGCAGCAACGTGCCGTGATCAGGCAGCCACTGCAACACCGCATTGGCGAAAATCACATCGAATGGGCCAGTTTCGTTCCAGCAATCAATGTCCGCGATATCGAACCGCACCTGCGGCAAACGCTTGCGGGCGGCCTCGATCATGTCGGTCGAACTGTCCAGCCCGCGCACCGTGGCGTTGGCAAAGCGCTCCACCAGCAACTCGGTCGAGTTACCGGGACCACATCCGATATCGATCGCCGAGCGCACATCACCGGCGGGAATGGCCGCCAGCAGGTCACGGGCGGGACGGGTGCGTTCATCTTCAAAAGCGACGTACTGTTTGGCGGACCAACTCATTGCGTTCTCCTGTCGGTGCGTTGTCCTTGGACCGCTACGATACCGCGACAGGCGAGACCAAAGGTTTCAGAACACAGACTTTTGCGCCGCACCGTCACTCCCGCCGAATTTTCTTCCCGCCCCCACTGCCTGAAATTCACGCGCCCTCAGATAAGGAACACGGCCATGAAATCCGCAAAAAATCCCTCAGAAACTTGCCCTGTGGACCGGCAGTCCCAAGACGTTCATCGGGGCGATCATTCTGATTTTCCTGAGGGGGCTGAGCGGGCGGCACTGGGTCACCCGCGTGATCGAACGATCTAACGACTGGCTTGCAATGCCCTGGCCATCTGCAGGTGATGTTGCAGCTTGGGCAACGTCTCTTCAGCGAACGCCTTGATCTCAGGCACATCCGTGGTTTGCGCTTCCTGCTGAAGCTGTGCGATGGCTTCTTCGGTGGACTTCACCTGACTGGCCGCATAGGCCTCATCGAAGTTCGCGCCGTCCAAGACTTGCGGCATCAAGGCCTTGGCCTTATCGGCCACCTGCTCACGCGGGGCCACCGGCAAATCCAGCTGTTTGGCGATTTTTGCCAGGTGTTGGTTGGCGGTGGTGCGATCGTTGATCACGACGATGGTGTAGTCCTTGACCTCTTTGGATTCCGACTTCTGGTGCGCCAGACGACTGGTCTCGATATCGGCGATGCCCTGGGCCGACGCATCGTTGATGAACTCGGCGGGGGACTGGGCGAAGGCACTGCTGGCACACAGGCCCAGTAACGTGGCGAAACCGGTGTTGCGTATTTGGGTGGCCATCCGCTTCATGGTCGCGCCCTCCTCAGTAAACATTCAAACGGGAGCTTTCGCCCCCGCTTCTCAATCAAAACCACCTTCATCCACTACTTGGATTTCTGTCCGGGCTTGCGACCCATGTCGGGTTTCGCTGGCTCTTTATCGACAGTCGTGGTGGTGGTTTTCCCACTCTTGCGACCGGCTTCAGACGCCTTGGTTCGATCGTTGGCGAAATTTCCCGAGTTCGAGTTTCTTGAATTAGGCATGATTCTCTACCTCTTGGTGATGATCGCGGCGAGCTGGCGCCCGCATAGAATCTGAATGGGCGCGATGCAAAAGGTTTAGAAAAAAACGGCGATGCCACGACGAACGGTGGAGCGCGATTCAGACGAGCCGCAGGTGATGCTCGCGCTTGGCGGTGTACATCGCCTCATCGGCGTGCCTGAACAGCTGCTTTTCCTCCGTGCCGTGCTCGGGGTACTGGGCGACGCCGATGCTTGGCTGAATGTTGAGGCTGTGGCCGTCCAGGCGCAGGGGTTGGGCCAGGACCTGACGGATTTTCACGGCCACGCCGTCGGCATCTCCCGAAGCGTGAATACTGTGTAACAACACCACAAACTCATCGCCGCCAATACGCGCCACCGTATCGGTTTCACGCACGCAGCCCTTGAGCCGATTGGCCACGGTTTGCAGCAACATGTCGCCAACCGCATGCCCGTGGGTGTCGTTGACCTCCTTGAAGCGGTCAAGATCGACATACAGCAAAGCCAAGCGTCCGCAGTCGTCACGCGCCGCTTCCAATGCAGCCTTGAGCCGGTCGCGCAGCAATTCGCGGTTAGGCAGTTGTGTCAGTTGGTCGTACTGGGCCATGCGCTCCAGGCGCGCGTGCAATTGCTTGCGCTCGATCGCAGTCGCGACCTGCGCGCAGACGTACTGCAACAACTCTTTATCCTGCTCGGTGTAGCGCTCACTGCCCGGCATGCTTTTGACGATCAGTGCGCCAATGGTGCCGTTTTGCGAGTTCAGCGGCACGCCGAGCCAGCACGGCGTGTTCTGCGCGCTCTCTTGCCTCTCGAACCCCGCAGGTCGATCCTCCTGATCCGGGGTCAGCAGGATCGGCTGGCCGCTGCGGACCACCTCGGCACACAGGCGGCCGGTCATCGTGCAAGGCTGCTCGGGTTCGTGGGCATCAACGTGATAGGGGAAACTCAGCTCGGCACCGTGATCGTCATACAACGCCACGGAAAAATTCAGCGCTGGCAGCCATTCGCCAATGATCAGATGAATACGCTTGAACAGCGCCAATAGATCTTCCGCTGCATGCGCCGCCTCGGAAATCGCATACAGCGCTGCTTGCCGGGACTCGGCTTGCTTGCGCTCGGTGATGTCACGCGCCACGGCAATACGCAATTGATCGACCTCCGACCAGCGTGCCGACCAGAGGATGTGCGCCACCCGGCCATCCTTGCGCAGGTAGCGGTTTTCGAAATTGAGCCGGGGCTCACCGCCCATGATCTCCCGGGCGGCATCGAGGGTGCGCTGACGATCGGCCGGGTGCACCAGCTCGATCATCGGTCGACCGATCAACTCTTCAGGGCTGTAGCCGAAAATGCGCTCGCAGGCGGCACTGACAAAAACGAAGCGACCTTGTTTGTCGACCGCGCAAACGGCGTCCAACAAGAGGTCGATGTAGCTCGCCAGCGGCGCGGAATTTCTGGTGGTCATGGCGCTGAATGCATGTCCGGACAATGCGGTAATAAAAAACATCCCTGACCGTTAGAACCTGTGTCACCGAGGCTTCCCTGTACCCGGCTTCAAGCCTTGTTCGTCACCAGGCCCGGCACGGCATGCACCAGGGCGTTGATGGCGAAACCGATGAACATTAACCCGCAAAGCCGGGTGATGGCCAGTTCATGGCGCTGATACAAGGTACGCACCCGCTGCGCACCGACGACGCCAATGAGAATAGCGTAGGCGATAAGACCGCCCACGAAACTCAGCAGGATCAGCCACGGCAACATCGACCAGGTCAGTAATTCTGCTCGGCTCGACAACAAGGCGGTAAACGTGGCCACGGCCACCGGGTAAGCCTTCGGATTGGTCAGGCCAAACAGGATGCCATGCCAGAACGGCTGCCGCGCCGGCCCTTGCGGCGCCTGGGCACTGCTGCGACGCGCCCGCACCGCACGCCAGCCGAGCCAGAACAGATAGAGCCCGCTGAGCACGCCCAGCACATCGAACGCCGTGCTGCCGATCTCCCGCGCCCCGACAATCGCCACCAGCGCAGTGCCGCACCAGACCACGTCCCCCAGCAAATGCCCGCAGAGGAACCCCGCCCCGGCCCGTCGCCCATGGGCCGCGCCAATGCCGAATACGGCCAGCACGCCGGGGCCTGGCGTAATCCCGTAAATAAAACCCGAGGCAAGAACAGCCATTAACAGCGACGGGGTCATGGGAAGTCCTTTTGAACTGTTTGGTGAGTGGACGCCAGTCTATATCAGCTCATTGGGCATTGATTGACTGATCGTCGAAGAACTTCATCAGCGTTTTATCCCCTCTGCGATTCGTTGATTCAACCAGTTCAACGCCTGATCCCCGCCCCGCCGCTGGTGCCACGCCAACACAAAGGTAAACGACGGAATATGAAACGGCGCAGGCACGACGATCAGCGACGCCTCGTCGAGGTCGCGCAAGCCGCGGGAGGCAACGGTCAAAATCAAATCCGTGCCACTGATCAACTGCGGGGCGACATTCCAGTGCGGCAGGCTGACCGCCACGCGCCGCCGTTCATGCAGCGCGGTCAGGGCGCGCTCGATTTCCGGCGTGCCACTGCCGCGCATTTCCAGCAAAACGTGGGGGCGCGCCAGGTAGGCCGGCAGGTCGAGGGTTGCGTCGGCCGGCAAACTGTCGCGATCCACCAGGCAGGCGTAGTGCTCTTCGAACAGCGGGGTGCTGCGCAGTTCGTTGGGCATTTCCGGGAACACACCGACGGCGATGTCGATGTCACCGTTGAGTATCCCGTCGAGCATGCCTTCGCGGCTGGCGTGACTGATTTGCAGATCGATGCCCGGAGCTTCACTTCGCAACGTGCGGATCAAGCCAGGCAGGACGATGGCGGCACCGTAATCGGACATGGCCAGGCGAAAGGTGCGCCGGGTGGTCGCCGGATCAAAGGCATTGGGCGCCAGCAGCGATTGCACCTGGGCCAGGGCTTCGGTCAACGGCGCCATAAGCTCCATCGCCCGCGAGGTCGGCACCAGGCCGGCACCTGCCCGCACCAACAACGGATCGCCCAGCAGATCGCGCAAACGCGCCAGGGCATGGCTGACGGCCGGCTGACTCAGGTGCAAACGTTCAGCCGCCCGGGTGACGTGTTGCTCGCTGAGCAAGGCGTCGAGAATCACCAGCAAATTGAGATCGATGCGGCGCAGATCATTCATTCGATGCATGTTCTGGATAGTAAAACGGAATTTAAATCTGCGCGACGAATACTCTAGAGTCCAGCAAAACCTGCTGGAGAATGATCATGAGTACGTTGCATGGGATCGGCCTGTTATTGCTGGCCGTGATTGCCGGGGCGGTGGTGCCTTTTCAGAGTGCGATCAACGCGAACCTTGGACGGGGCCTGGGACATCCGTTATGGGCCACCTTGGCCTCGTTGCTGGTGAGTATCCTCGTGCTGTTGCCGATCATGCTGGCGATGCGCGTGCCGTTGCCATCAGTGGCGTTCATCAGCAAGGCGCCCCTTTGGATGTGGGCCGGCGGTGCGTTCGGGGTCTGCTTCATTTCCCTGGCCCTGGTGCTACTGCCCAAACTCGGCGCCTCGGGGTTCATGGCGTTGGCGTTGGCCGGGCAAGTGGTCGCGTCATTGGTGCTGGATCACTTCGGGTGGTTTGGGTTGGTGCAGCGGCAGGTGAGCTTGCCGCGGGTATTAGGCGCATTGTTATTGATTGGCGGTGTGGTGTTGATTCAGTTTGGTGGAACACATGACAAAGCACTGGCGGCGGTGGGTTAAGGGATCGCCACAAGGTCATGCTGACGAGAAGTATTGGCGGGACCGCCAGCCCTCAGCCCTGGCCGCTGTCATTGTCATGCACGTTGCTGGCCTTGGGCGCGCTGCTTTGCGTGGTGCTCGCGCCCGGCCGCCAAAACGTCTAGAACGCGTTGCGGAAAATCTCTTCGATCTGCCGCTGATCCGCCGCCCGGGGGTTGGTCACGCCGCATGCATCTTTCAGGGCGTTGCTGGCCAGGGTCGGGATGTCGTTGAGCCGGACGCCGAGCTCACGCAAACCGGCGGGGATGTCCACATCGAGTGCAAGGCGGCGGATGGCCTCGATGGCCGCCTGGGCGCCCTCTTCCGGGCTGAATCCGCGAATGTCGGCGCCCATGGCGTGGGCCACGTCGGTCAGGCGAACGGCGCAGACCTGGGCATTGAAGCTTTGCACGTGGGGTAACAGCACTGCGTTGCACACGCCATGGGGCAAGTCGTAGAAGCCACCCAACTGGTGAGCCATGGCATGCACGAAGCCAAGGGACGCATTGTTGAACGCCATGCCCGCCAGAAACTGCGCGTACGCCATGCCTTCCCGCGCCCCCAGGTTTTCACCGTCCTCCACCACCAGGCGCAGGTTATGGCTGATCAGGGTGATGGCCTTCAGGGCGCAGGCATCGGTGATCGGAGTGGCAGCGGTGGACACGTAGGCTTCGATGGCGTGGGTCAGGGCATCCATGCCGGTGGCGGCCGTCAGGCCCTTGGGCATGGCGATCATCAGGTCCGGATCGTTGACCGACAGCAGCGGCGTGACGTTGCGATCGACAATGGCCATTTTCACGTGCCGCGATTCATCGGTGATGATGCAGAACCGGGTCATTTCGCTGGCCGTGCCGGCCGTGGTGTTGATGGCAATCAACGGCAGTTGCGGTTTAGTGGACCGATCGACGCCCTCGTAGTCGCGAATCTGCCCGCCGTTGGTCGCGCACAGGGCGATCCCCTTGGCACAGTCGTGGGGCGAGCCCCCGCCCAGGGACACCACGAAGTCACACCGGGTCTCCTTGAGTAGACCCAGGCCGTGCTCGACGTTGGCGATGCTGGGGTTGGGTTTGGCGCCGTCGAAGATCACCGAATCGATGTCCTGCAGCGCCAGTTTCCCGGCAATCATGCTCGCCACGCCGGCCTTGGCCAGCCCGGCGTCGGTGACGATGAACGCCTTTCGAAAACCGTACTGACGGATGGCGTCCATGGCTTCGTCCAGGCAACCGATGCCCATGATGTTCACGGCGGGGATAAAAAACGTACTACTCATGCGCGAGTCTCCTGACGAGGGGGCAGACCGGCAGCACCGATCCTCTGAAAGCGCTCAGGATCGACCCGTCGCCACGACTGCATGTTGATCTGGCTCAACGTCCGGTCGTGATAAAGTCGCCGCCCATCAGACCTTTTGCTTCGAGACGACAAACGCAATGACCGATTTACAGGATGTCGACGCCCAACTTGAAGACTGGAACGCCTTGCGCTCAAGCGCTGCGTTCGCCGGCTTGCTGGTGGGCAACGGCGCCAGCCGCGCCGTGTGGGACGATTTCGGCTACGACTCGCTGTTCGAGAACGCCCGCACCGTCGAAGAAAAGCCCCTGAGCCAATCGGAATTGAGTGTGTTCGATGCGCTGCAAACCCGCAGTTTCGAACAAGTGCTCAGCGCGCTGAAAACCACCAGCCGGGTCAACAAGGCCCTGGCCGTCAGCTCCGCCGCCCCGCGCAATCGTTACTACGCGATCAAGGAAGCCTTGATCAACACCGTGCACGCGGTGCATATCCCGTGGCGGTTGGTCCAGTCCTCGACCCTGGGCTCGATCAATCAGGAACTGGCCCGCTACCGCACGGTATTCACCACCAACTACGATCTGCTCAATTACTGGGCGATCCAGTACTCGCCGCAGGCGATCACCGATCTGTTCCAGGGTGACGAGCCCGGATTCGACCTCAGCGCCACCGCCACCGACAAAACCCGCTTGCTGTACCTGCACGGTGGCCTGCACCTGGTGCGCAATCAGGACGGCACGGCGCGCAAGCTGATGTCGACCGAGGGCACATTGCTGGGTAATTTCGCGATCAACAATACGATCAAGACCCTCGACGACGTGCCGCTGTTCGTCAACGAAGGGCCGAGCGCGGACAAGCTCAAGACCATTCGCAGCTCGGATTATCTGTCGTTCTGCTACGACCAGTTACTGGGTCATGGCGAAGGCTTGTGCATTTTCGGCCATGCCCTGGGTGAGCAGGACAACCACATCGTGCACGCCTTGCGTCAGGCGAAACCGCAGCTGGTGGCGATCTCGATCTATCCGCGCAGCAAGGCGTTTATCCAGCATCAGAAGCGCTATTACGCGAAGGTGTTTGAGGGGACGGGTGTTGAGTTGCGCTTTTTTGACTCGAAGACCCATGCACTGGGTAGCCCGAAGCTGACCGTTCCGGTCGAAGTCTGAGGCCAACACCTGACCGGTGGCGAGGGAGCAAGCACCCTCGCCACAAAAGCGCCAGGGCTCATTCTTCGCTGCTGTGCACCACCACCAGCAACTGCGCCTGAACCTCTCCCACTGACCGTATCCGGTGCGGTTTTTGCGCGTTGAAGTGCAGCGCGTCACCGCGATCGAGCAGCACTCGCTCGTTCATGAAGTCCACTTCCACCTGCCCCTCGTGGACGAACAGAAACTCCTCCCCGGTGTGTTCCTTGAAGGCTTTGTCGGTGAATTCGGCGGGCGGGTAAATGATGAACGGCAGCAGGCTGCGTTCACTGACCTGATGGGCCAGCACCGCGTAGCCGGGACTTTGATCGTTGGCCACCAGGGACTGGCGCTCATGGCTGCGCACCAGGCTGTAGCTGTCGAGGCTGACCTTGTCCTCGGAAAACAACTCCTCGACCTTCACGTTCAGCGCCTTGGCCAGTTTCAGGGCGGCCGCGATCGACGGCGTGTTCAGCCCGCGCTCGACTTTCGACAGATAGCTCTTGGTCATACCGGATTTTTCGGCCAAGGCTTCGAGTGTCACGCCAAGTTTTTTTCTGAGTAATTTCAAACGGATAGACATGTGGAGCGATTAATCCATCAAGGAGCCGACGATTTGTCCTTGCCAATGACACAAAGTGTCATATAGCCTCTTTAGTGTCATCTGCATGAATCACCCCAAAGGACACCGATATGGCCAAGACCTTAGCACTGCCCAAAGAGCAACTGGTCAAGCAAGCGCTGACCCAGATGCAAAACACCCTCGCGGATAATACGTGGACCGACCGGCAAAAGCTGGCCCTGACGTGCCGCATTCTGTTCGAGAACGGCCATGATTCCGGACTGGCCGGGCAAATCACCGCCCGCGGCCCGCAGCCAGGCACCTATTACACTCAACAACTGGGCCTGGGCTTTGACGAAATCACCGCGAGCAACCTGCTGCTGGTCAATGAAGACCTGGAGGTGCTCGCCGGCCATGGCATGCCCAATCCGGCCAACCGTTTCCACAGTTGGGTGTATCGCGCCCGGCCGGATGTGAACTGCATCATTCACACCCACCCGACCCACGTTGCGGCCTTGTCGATGCTGGAAGTGCCGCTGCAGATTTCCCACATGGACCTCTGCCCGCTCTACGACGACTGCGCGTTTCTCGAAGGCTGGCCTGGTGTGCCGGTCGGGAATGAAGAAGGCGAGTTGATTGCCGGGGCCCTGGGCGACAAAAGGGCGATCCTGCTTTCCCACCACGGCCAACTGTCCACCGGCGGCACCATCGAGCAAGCCTGTGTGATTGCCCAACTGATCGAACGCGCCGCCAGGCTGCAACTGCTGGCGATGAGCGCCGGGACCATCCAGCCGATCATCCCCGAGCTGGGCCGTGAAGCCCATGACTGGATCGACCGGCCCAAGCGACACGCCGCCGCTTTCAACTACTACGCCCGGCAGAACCTGCGTCAACACGCCGATTGCCTGAACTGAACCCCGACCTTTTATTACGGAGAGACACCATGTCGAGCACAACCATTCACGGCATCATCGGCTACACCATCACGCCTTTCACCGCCAAGGGTGAAAATGTCGACCTCGACGCGCTCGGGCGCTCCATCGACCGTTTGATCGACAGCGGCGTGCATGCCATCGCCCCACTGGGCAGCACCGGGGAAGGCGCCTACCTGAGCGACGCCGAGTGGGATCAAGTCGCCGAATTCAGTATCAGGCAAGTGGCCAAACGCGTGCCGACCATTGTCAGCGTGTCCGATCTGACCACTGCCAAAGCAGTGCGCCGCGCACGTTTCGCCGAAGCCCAGGGTGCCGATGCGGTGATGGTGTTGCCAACCGCCTACTGGAAACTCAGCGAAGCGGAAATCCTCGCCCACTACCGCGCCATCGGCGACAGCATCGGCGTGCCGATCATGCTCTACAACAACCCGGCCACCAGCGGCACCGACATGTCGGTGGACCTGATTTTGCGCATCGTCAAAGGCGTGGAAAACGTGACCATGGTCAAGGAGAGCACCGGCGACATCCAGCGCATGCATCAACTGCAACGCCTGGGCGAAGGTCAGGTGCCGTTTTACAACGGTTGCAACCCGTTGGCGCTGGAAGCGTTTGCCGCCGGGGCCAAGGGCTGGTGCACGGCGGCACCAAACCTGATCCCGCAGCTCAACCTCGACTTGTATCAGGCGGTGCTGGAAAACGACTTGAGCAAGGCGCGCGAGCTGTTCTATCGCCAGTTGCCCTTGCTGGACTTCATTCTCAAGGGTGGCCTGCCGGCGACCATCAAGGCTGGGTTGCGTGCCACCGGGCTGGAATCGGGCGATCCGCGGCTACCGGTTTATCCGTTGAGTGAGACTGGACGCGATCAGCTCCAGGGGCTGTTGAACACTCTGCGCTGATTTCCAACCTCAAAAAAACACTGTGGGATCGAGCCGGCCCGATCCCACAAGTGCCTCAAAGCACTGGCAACGTCTTGTCCTTGACCACCTTGGTTGGCCCATTGGCCTTCACACTGGCGATGCCTTTTTCCAGAGCGGTCACAGAAGAAAAGGCCTCGCTGGTGCCGATGATCTCGTGGTTAGCCGCCTTGAGGTTGAAATAAGGGTGGCCATCCCGGGTGGTTTTTTTCTCGTAACACTCATCTATCGGGCTGTTGGCCTGCACGGCCGCGATGCCTTTATCGGCGGCGGCGCGCGTGCTGTAGTGCTCGCTGGTCAGAATGGTCTCGGCATTGGCCGCCTTCAGTACAAACCTGAATTGCCCGCTGATGCTTTTGCTCACTTCGTACCATCCGGACATGCTCTTTCTCCTTTGGCGATTGAGAGGTTGCGCGCTTCAAAGTAAAGATCAGGCCGGGTTGTTTGTCGCCTGTACCGGCCCGCGATGGGGCCGGCCGGTTCGAAGCACATCTATTTATTTCGCCGCTGCCCGCACCACCGACAACTCCGGTGCCTGAGTCCGCCGCTGACTCAAATACCGCGTGCAACTGACCCGCAAGAACGAGGCGAAATTGACCACCTCGCCGCGGTAGTCCATCACCTCTTCATACAGTTTGGCGATCAACTGATTGGTGGTCATGCCGTCGACCTCGGCAATTTCGCTGAGGATGTCCCAGAACTGATTCTCCAGCCGCAGGGTGGTGACCACTCCGCAGATGCGCAGCGAGCGGGAGCGCGATTCGTAGAGAATCGGGTCAGCTTTGACGTAGAGCTCGCACATGGAAAGGTCCCTCGTTACAGCGTGATTTTGGTGCCCAGCAACCCAAGGAAACCCGCCAGCCAGTTCGGGTGGGCAGGCCAGGCCGGCGCGGTGGCCAGATTGCCTTGAACGTGGCCGTCCGTCACCGGAATATCGATATACGTACCGCCGGCCAGGCGCACTTCCGGCGCGCAGGCCGGGTAAGCACTGCACTCACGGCCTTCGAGAATCCCTGCCGCCGCCAGCAACTGCGCGCCGTGGCACACGGCGGCAATCGGTTTGCCGGCCTTGTCGAAATCCCGTACCAGCTCCAGGACTTTTTCGTTCAGCCGCAGGTACTCCGGCGCACGACCACCGGGCACCAGCAGCGCGTCGTAGTCCGCTGCCGCGACCTTGGCGAAGTCGAAGTTCAGGGCAAACAGGTGACCGGGTTTTTCGCTGTAGGTCTGGTCGCCTTCGAAGTCATGGATCGCCGTGCGCACGGTCTGGCCGGCGGTTTTGTCCGGGCACACCGCATGTACCGTATGACCCACCATCAACAACGCCTGGAAAGGCACCATCACTTCGTAGTCTTCGACGTAATCGCCAACCAGCATCAGAATTTTTTTAGCAGCCATGGGGAGGACTCCTCTGGAAAACGTGGGCTTGCAGGAGTATTCAAGGTAGTCCTTATCCGGCGGGTCGGGTAATAACCTGCTACTACCTGATGGACCGCATTACCGTTCTTCGCGGGCTTGCCCGCGAAGGCGCCCTCAAACTGTACGGATAACTCTGCACCTAGCTGTAACAGCGCGCTCCCCGCCAATTATGGCTAGATGAAGGCACCCCCACCCACCTCGATTCTGGTTGCCATCATGTCCTCCCGCGAAAACACCGGCATGGCCCTTGGCCTGCTCGGCGTTGTGATCTTCAGCCTCACCCTGCCCTTCACACGAATCGTCGTGCAAGAGCTCCACCCACTGCTCAACGGCTTGGGCCGGGCCCTGTTCGCGGCGATTCCCGCGGCACTGCTGTTGCTCTGGCGTCGTGAGAAATGGCCGACCTGGAAGCAGGTCAAAGGCCTGACCCTGGTGATTGCCGGGGTGATCCTGGGCTTCCCGGTGTTGTCGGCCTGGGCCATGCAAACCTTGCCGGCGTCCCATGGCGCCCTGGTCAATGGCCTGCAGCCCCTGTGCGTGGCGTTGTACGCGGCGTGGCTGTCCCATGAACGACCGTCGAAGGCGTTCTGGGCCTGCGCCGCACTGGGCAGTGCGTTGGTGTTGGGGTATGCGCTGATCAGCGGTGCCGGGAGCATTCAGGCCGGCGACTTGCTGATGCTCGGAGCGATTGCCGTGGGCGGCCTGGGGTATGCCGAAGGGGGACGCCTGGCCAAGGAAATGGGCGGCTGGCAAGTGATCTGCTGGGCGCTGGTGCTGTCGACGCCTTTGCTGATCGGGCCGGTGGTGTACCTGGCGCTGCAACATCAAGGCGAGATCTCGGCGAAAACCTGGTGGGCTTTCGGCTACGTCTCGCTGTTTTCGCAGTTCATCGGGTTCTTTGCCTGGTACGCCGGGCTGGCCATGGGCGGGATTGCGCGCGTCAGTCAGATCCAGTTGCTGCAAATCTTCTTCACCATCGCCTTCTCGGCACTGTTCTTCGGCGAACACGTCGAGCCGATCACCTGGCTGTTTGCTGCGGGGGTGATCGTGACGGTGATGTTGGGACGCAAGACCGCAATCAAACCCGCGCGCATTGCCACCGCATAAATCCTGTGGGAGCCAGCTTGCTGGCGATGGCGTCCTCAGGATCGCCATCGCCAGCAAGCCGGCTCCTGCATGGGATCAGAGGTAGCCGTCAGCCCGCAGCAGGGTTTCCAGGCAATGCTCGCTGATGTGGTAGAAATCCTTCAGCTCCTGGATCTTCACCAACAGCTGGGCCGGGTCCACCGGCTCGGCGCGTTTGACCGCCAGGATCATCTTGTTCTTGTTGGTATGGTCCAGTGAGATGAACTCGAACACCTTGGTCTCGTAACCGCAGGCTTCGAGGAACAGCGCACGCAGACTGTCGGTCACCATTTCCGCCTGCTGGCCCAGGTGCAAACCGTACTGCAGCATCGGTTTGAGCAATGCCGGGCTCTGGATTTGCAGGCGAATCTGTTTGTGGCAGCACGGCGAGCACATGATGATCGACGCGCCGGAACGGATACCGGTGTGAATCGCGTAGTCGGTGGCGATGTCACAGGCGTGCAGCGCGATCATGACGTCCAGCTCGCTCGGCGCCACGCTGCGCACGTCACCACACTTGAAGACCAGCCCCGGATGCTCGAGCTTGGCCGCGGCGGCATTGCAGAGGGTGACCATGTCCTCACGCAACTCGACACCGGTCACTTCGCCCTCGGCGTTCAAGGTATTGCGCAGGTAATCGTGAATGGCAAAGGTCAGGTAACCCTTGCCCGAACCGAAGTCCGCCACGCGCACGGGCTTGTCCAGCGCCAAGGGTGACGAGGTCAGGGCGTGGCTGAACACTTCGATGAATTTGTTGATCTGCTTCCACTTGCGCGACATCGCCGGGATCAGCTCGTGTTGCTTGTTGGTCACGCCAAGGTCGGCGAGAAACGGTCGGTTCAGGTCGAGGAAGCGGTTTTTCTCACGGTTGTGCTCGGCGGACGGCACTTCACGCAATTGCTGGGGTTTGCTCTTGAACAGCGAAGGCTTGCCCTTTTTGCTGTATTCGAGCTGGGCTTCATCGGTCAACGACAGTAAATGCGCATTCTTGAACGACGCGGGAAGCAGTTCGGCAATGCTTGCCACCCCTTCGGCCAGCGGCAGGTTCTTGGTGATGTCGCGGGTTTTGTAGCGATAGACGAAGGACAGGCAAGGCTGCGACTTGACGGTCACCGGCTTGATGATGATCCGCTGCAGCTCCGCCTCTTCGCCGACGTATTTGGCCAGCACCAGTTTGATGAAGGCATTCTGATCGAGGCTCGATTGCAGCAAGTCGATGAATTGAGCGTGATGATCCGGCGCGAGGCTGGCGGGAGTGGCGGTGACAGACATGGAAAAACGGCCTCGGGCGATACGAATCGGGGGAATGCCGGGTATTTTAGGGGGGCCGGGGGTTTTGGGCACGGGGTTATTTTGTGGCAGGTCTTGGTGACGCCACCCAAGACCTGAATAATTGCCTTTAAAGCATCACGGCTCAACCAGTCGCAGCTTGCGGTTACTCGGCGAATTGATCACGTATTTGACGATCAGCCCGACCGGTACCGCCCAGGTAAGACCGTTGAGCGGGTCAGTCACCACCGCGACGGTTTCAGAACTCGCGGCGATGTCCAGGCGCCGACGATCATGGCTCGATTTGAGCTCCCCATAAGCATGACTGACCAGTCTTTCCGCCACATGCATGGGCACATCGACACTTTGCAAATGCTTGACGGCACGACAGAACAACACCTGGTCGTCGAGCAATCCGTCGCTTTCATGTCGAACCAGAAAGGCCTGGGCCATGGCCAGCAGATCCTCATTCAATTCCGGGTTTTCATCGACTTCGTTCATGCTCAAGACTCCTGTTGCGTGTCCGTCGATGCTTCACTGACCGCAACAGGCCGGGCGGCACGGCGCAAGTCCGGCCCGGCGCAAGGTAACCGAACCGCCGGGTTGGGCATTCCACTGGGGGAAAGCTCATGGGTCATTTCGAACTCGGCGCGGACCGACCAGCCGCACGCTTCGGACGTACATTGCAAATAGGCGACCCGCAGAAAAATATGACGGCCCTCGCTGGTTCGGATACGCATCCGGCTCAAGCAGTGCGGACACACCATCTTGTAAGTACTCATGCCTGCTTCCCGGTGGTCGTCTGGTGGTAATCGAGATTGTCAAACGCAATACTGCTTGAAGCGTTGCTCGCCAGGATCCGCCCTTGCGAATGGCGCCTGCCGGACAAAGGGAAGTGCAATGGGCAGAAGCGTATTGGGTAAGAACTAAACCCGTAGGAAATCACCTTGCTACCATTAGGAAGTTTCGACATCGTATTCTTCTGATTCATAGTTGACGATTGATTACTCACAAGAAAAAAAGTACTCATTACGCATAAGTTAGGCACTCAAAAAGCATATGTCAAAAGGAAGAGGCTCAAATTGCGTAGCAAAAAATCACAGGCTGTTCTGACGCGCCTGAAGCAAATTACCGGTACAAAAAGCGATGCATCGTTATCCTCCGCACTAAAGATCAGTCCACAAACCCTCAGCAGCTGGAAAGGTCGCGATAGCACACCATACTCATTATGCGTAGATATCGCACAAACCCGTGGCATCTCTCTTGATTGGTTACTGCTCGGTGAAGGGCCGGTATTACGGCCTGTTGCCGGGCACTCACCCGAGGAAAATCAAGACAATTCGAACCGGGAAAATACAATTCTCGCGTTATGGCGATTGCTCAATGAAGAGGATCGCCACGCCATTCAACATGCACTGGAGGAAAAGCGACGCCTGCGTGACATGGAACTTTAACTAGCGGAAATGGCCGCCATCCTTGCGACACTTCAACCAGCCAAAGAAACATAAAGTCATATCTAAACAGAAGTGCGGTTACTTCAAGGCGCGCCATAGCACAATGATATTTCCTTCATTTCGTATGATCAGTACGCATAACAACACGCTCACCACTGAATGCCATGGACTCACAGGTACAGTGGTTATAAGTACATCCATCCCGGCCACGCAAAACAGTCCCCCACACAGGCTGGTCAACAGCCCGTCACGCCAACGGTGTCGCACTTCATCACGCTGATAACAGGCCAGCCTGAATGCACTCAACAAATGAGCAATGCCGGTTATGAGGACAAGTGCAACGGCGTCATCACCCATCATCCTCGCCCTCTCAAATGCCGAACGATTTCCCCTAGGGCGGCACCGTCAATCCACTGCATGAGCTTGATGCTGATGGGAATGACGACCAGCGCACAAAGAAACGCCGTCACGCCCGCTGTCAGGAATGGGGTCAACGGCAGTGCCACCGGCGTGAAGAGATAACCGACGCCCGCCGACAGCAACCAGGAACCGATACGCTGCCACGCCTTGAAATTGGTGCGCGTCGTGGTCACCAGCCACGCCCCGAGCGATGCACCGAACAGCACCTCGCCATCAATCGCGGGCAGAGTCGCGACACCCAAGCCCAACAGCAGTCCACCGACACTGTTGTAGGTCGAGTCAGTCAGGCTCATGGGGGCCTCGCCATTCAACCTCGCCCACGCTGATGGCGCCCGCCTCAATGGCTTTGAGCAAGGCAGCGCTACGAGACCTGACCGCAAACTTGCGGCGAATATTGGAGAAGTGGAAGTTGACCGTGGATTCCGAACAATTCTGAATCCTAGCGATTTCCCACGAGGTTTTACCTTTGAAGCACCACATCAGGGTTTGTGTTTCTTTGGCCGTCAGTTGCACCGGCAGAGCCTGCGCGCCGCCGCGGGCGCCAGCCAAAGAGTCGAGCATTTGATGCATTGACATAGGAACTCTCTCTTATCCGAACGCCCGTCGTGCAGCGTTCACTGTTAGGAGAGATGTTGAAGACTGGCCTGAACCCGGACAACCGGCGGTCATTGTCCCTGGAAGCGCTACAAAAGATCGTGGTCAAAATGCCTAGCCAAGCACTACCAGGCGATTGGGCAACTCATTGCGCACATGGGTCACCGGCACATGAACCTTGAGTAACTCGCCGCACGCCTCGACGCAGTTGACGAACCCCTGCAACGTCTGCCCTTGCCGCACTTGTTGGGTGAACGTCGCGACAATCGTGTCCCAGTTCTTGTCGTCCAGGCGACTGGAAATCCCTTCATCCACCAGGATTTCCACATAACGCTCGGCCTCACAGACGAATATCAACATACCGGTGCGGCCTACCGTGTGGTGCAGGTTTTGCTCCAGGAACTGTCGCCGCGCCAGGTTGGAAGCACGCCAGTGCCGCACCGCGCGCGGGATGAGGTGGGTAGTGATTGTCGGCAGGCGGAACACCAGGCACAGGACGATGAAACTGATCCATTGCACCAGCAGCAGGCTGTGCAGGGTCAACCACCCCGTCAGGTAATGCACGATACCCGGCACCACCAGCGCCAGCAGACTGGCCCAGAGCAGCGGGATGTACGCATAGTCGTCGGCGCGGGCCGCGAGCACCGTCACCAGCTCCGCGTCGGTGTCGCGCTCGACCCGGGCAATGGCCTCGGCCACTTTGCGTTGTTCGTGTTCAGTGAGTAATGCCATGTCTTGAAGATGCCTGTTCGCTATTGTTTTTATCACCAGCCGCCCGACGAACCACCGCCCCCGAAACTGCCCCCGCCGCCGCTGAAGCCCCCGCCGCCACCGCCGCCAAAACCTCCACCGCCGAAACCGCCTCCGGAGCCGCCCGAACCCCCACGGCCGGCGGGAAGGATACCGAGCATCTGGCAGACAAACACAGTCAGGATGAACAGCAGCACCAAAAACACGAAGATACCCGGATGCCGCGAGACGAAATCGTCACCCGGATCGCCTCTGGATTCATAGGCGGTCGATGGCTCGTCCAGGGCGTTGCCACCCAGCACCACCAACATCGCCGCCACCCCGTCGCTGATACCTTTGCTGAAGTGACCGGCCTTGAAGGACGGGGTGATGACCTGATGGATGATCACTGAACTCTGGGCATCGGTCAGGCGATCTTCCAGGCCATAACCGACTTCGATGCGCAGTTTGCGCTCATCACGGGCCACGATCAGCAAGGCTCCGTTGTTCTTGTCCTTCTGCCCGATCCCCCAGTAGCGCCCCAGTTGATAGCCGAAATCGGCGATGTCGGTGCCCTGCAAGTCCGGCACCGTGACCACGACCACCTGCTCGCCGGTGGCTTTTTCATGGGCCTGAAGCTGCTGGGTCAGTTGCTCGCGCACCGCAGGCTCAATCATCTGGGCGTTATCCACCACCCGGCCGGTCAGCTGCGGAAACTTCAATTCGGCCTGGGCCGCCAGGGCAACCCACCAGACCAACAGCATCAGGCCTATCTTCAACGCTCGCATTGGCAACCTCGACAGCACCGACGGTAATTCAGAATTTGACCTCGGGCGCCTTCTCCGAACCCGGCGTGGCTTCGAAGGTCTCGCGAATCGGCAGATTGCTGTACATCACGCTGTGCCATAGGCGTCCGGGGAACGTACGGATCTCGGTGTTGTACTTCTGCACCGCAAGAATGAAATCGCGGCGGGCGACGGCGATGCGGTTCTCGGTACCTTCAAGTTGCGATTGCAGGGCCAGGAAGTTCTGGTTGGCCTTGAGGTCCGGGTAGCGCTCGGAGACCACCATCAGCCGGCTCAACGCACCACTGAGCTGGTCCTGGGCCTGTTGGTATTGCTTGAGTTTTGCCGGGTCGTCCAGGGTCGAAGCATCGACCTGGATCGACGTGGCCTTGGACCGGGCTTCGATCACGGCGGTCAGGGTTGCCTCTTCGTGCTTGGCGTAGCCCTTGACGGTCTCCACCAGATTGGGAATCAGGTCGGCACGGCGCTGATACTGGTTTTGCACCTGGCCCCAGGCAGCCTTGGCCTGTTCATCGAGGGTCGGAATATTGTTGATGCCGCAGGCGGTCAGCAATGTGGCCAGCACCAGCAGCGTGGCGACCTGCAAGCGAGAACGGTAGGTTGGACTGACATTCATCAGGATGATGCTCCCTTGTACATTTAATGAAAAAACCGACCGTGAAACCTTCTGGGTCGGCTCTTGAGGCATAATCGCCCGCGCCTCTGGATTGCAACGGGCCGATGGGCTAAAAAGAGCCCCTGCGCAAAGACGCATCCGATTCGGCTGCCGTATTTTGGCTGTCGTTTATCGAGTCTGCACCCGAACAACAATAGTCGCTCCCTAAATTTTGGCTGGCCGGCGTGTGTACATCGCCGTTTGGGCCCTTGAGAAAACTATTCATGAAGAAGCTGTGTTTGCTGGGCCTGCTCGTCAGCCTGGCCAGTCATAACGTATTGGCCGCCACGACGCCCGCACCTCTGGAGAACAAGGACGCCTTCATCAGCAAACTGATGAAGCAAATGACCCTCGATGAAAAAATCGGCCAGTTACGCCTGATCAGCATCGGCCCGGAAATGCCCCGGGAGCTGATCCGCAAGGAAATCGCGGCTGGCAACATCGGTGGTACGTTCAACTCGATCACCCGCCCGGAAAACCGCCCGATGCAGGACGCGGCGATGCGCAGCCGGCTGAAGATCCCGATGTTCTTCGCCTATGACGTGATCCACGGCCACCGCACCATTTTCCCGATCCCGCTGGCCCTGGCCTCGAGCTGGGACATGGATGCCATCGGCCTGTCCGGGCGCATCGCCGCCAAGGAAGCCGCGGCTGACAGCCTCGACATCACCTTCGCGCCGATGGTCGACATCTCCCGCGACCCGCGCTGGGGTCGCACGTCCGAAGGCTTCGGCGAAGACACTTATCTCGTCTCGCGGATTGCCGGCGTGATGGTCAAGGCGTTCCAGGGCGCCGGCGCGAACGCCGCCGACAGCATCATGGCCAGCGTCAAGCACTTCGCCCTGTACGGCGCGGTCGAGGGCGGTCGCGACTACAACGTGGTCGACATGAGCCCGGTCAAGATGTACCAGGATTACCTGCCGCCCTACCGCGCCGCCATTGACGCCGGCGCTGGCGGGGTGATGGTCGCGCTGAACTCGATCAACGGCGTGCCGGCCACCGCCAACACCTGGCTGATGAACGACCTGCTGCGCAAGGAGTGGGGCTTCAAGGGGCTGGCGGTCAGTGACCACGGCGCGATTTTCGAACTGATCAAGCACGGCGTGGCCGCTGACGGTCGCGAAGCGGCGAAGCTGGCGATCAAGGCCGGCATCCACATGAGCATGAACGACACGCTCTATGGCAAAGAGCTGCCGGGGCTGTTGAAGTCTGGCGAGATCAAGCAAAGCGATATCGACAACGCCGTGCGTGCCGTACTGGGCGCCAAGTACGACATGGGCCTGTTCAAGGACCCGTACCTGCGCATCGGCAAGGCCGAGGATGACCCGGCCGACACCTACGCCGACAGCCGCCTGCACCGCGCCGAAGCCCGCGATGTGGCGCGTCGCAGCCTGGTGCTGCTGAAGAACCGGAACGAGACCCTGCCACTGAAGAAAACCGCGAAAGTCGCGCTGGTCGGACCGCTGGCCAAGGCGCCGATCGACATGATGGGCAGCTGGGCCGCCGCCGGGAAACCCGCGCAATCGGTGACCCTGTTCGACGGCATGAACGCCGCCGTCGCCGACAAGGCAACGCTGATCTACGCCCGTGGCGCCAACATCACCAACGACAAGAAAGTCCTCGATTACCTGAACTTCCTCAACTTCGATGCCCCGGAAGTGGTCGATGACCCGCGTCCGGCCAATGTGCTGATCGATGAGGCAGTCAAGGCCGCCAGGGATGCCGATGTGGTGGTGGCCGCCGTGGGTGAATCCCGTGGCATGTCCCACGAATCCTCGAGCCGCACCGACATCAATATCCCGGAAAACCAGCGCGAGCTGATCCGCGCCTTGAAAGCCACCGGCAAACCGCTGGTGCTGGTACTGATGAATGGCCGTCCGCTGTCGATTCTCGAAGAGAAGGAACAGGCTGACGCGATCCTGGAAACCTGGTTCAGCGGCACCGAAGGCGGCAACGCCATCGCCGACGTGCTGTTCGGCGACTACAACCCGTCCGGCAAACTGCCGATCACCTTCCCGCGTTCGGTGGGGCAGATTCCGACCTACTACAACCACCTGACCATTGGCCGGCCGTTCACGCCGGGCAAACCGGGCAACTACACCTCGCAGTATTTCGATGACACCACCGGCCCCCTGTACCCGTTCGGCTATGGCCTGAGCTACACCGACTTCAGCCTGAGCGAGATGGCCCTGTCATCGACCACGCTGAACAAGACCGGCAAGCTCGACGCCAGCGTCACGGTGAAAAACACTGGCCAGCGTGACGGCGAAACCGTGGTGCAGCTGTACATCCAGGACGTGACCGGCTCAATGATCCGGCCGATCAAGGAACTGAAGAACTTCCAGAAAGTGATGCTCAAGGCCGGCGAACAGAAGGTCGTGCACTTCACCATCACCGAGGACGACCTGAAGTTCTTCAACGCCCAGCTCAAGTACGCGGCGGAACCGGGCAAGTTCAACGTGCAGATCGGCCTGGATTCCGAGGACGTGACGCAGCAGAGCTTTGAACTGCTGTAATCCTTAGAGCTGCATGAAGTACCTGTGGGAGCGAGCTCGCTCCCACAGTGTTTTTGGGTGTAGCACCTATCCCCGGCGATCCAGCAGATTCACCACCAGCCGATCCACCCATCCCCATACCCTCTGCTTCACCCGCCGCCACAGCGGTCGGCGCTTCCACGACTCCAGGCTCACTTCCTGGCTCAAGGCGAAGTCGTTTTCGAAACTCGCCTTCACCGCCCGGGTCAGTCCGGCGTCCAGTGATTCAAGGTTGGCTTCGAGGTTGAAACGCAAATTCCAGTGATCGAAATTGCACGAGCCGATGCTCACCCAGTCATCGATCAGAACCATTTTCAAATGCAGGAAGCAGGGCTGGTACTCAAAAATCCTCACCCCGGACTTGAGCAGTCGCGGGTAGTAGCGATGCCCGGCATAGCGCACGGAAGGGTGATCGGTGCGCGGCCCGGTCAGCAGCAGCCGCACATCGACACCGCGACCCGCCGCGCGACGCAATGAACGCCGGACTCTCCAGGTCGGCAGAAAATAAGGGGTGGCGAGCCAGACTCGCTTGTGCCCGCTGTTCAAGGCACGAACCAGCGAATGCAGGATGTCCCGATGCTGGCGGGCGTCGGCATAGGCAACCCGGCCCATGCCCTCGCCCGTGGAGGGCACCCGTGGCAAGCGCGGCAGGCCGAAGTGTGAGGCGGGTTTCCAGGCGCGGCGATGGCGGTTGGCGATCCATTGCCGATCGAACAGCAACTGCCAGTCGAGGACCAGCGGCCCCGTGATTTCCACCATCACCTCGTGCCACTCACTGACATCCTCGCCCGGCGTCCAGAATTCATCGGTGACACCGGTGCCGCCGACCACCGCCAGGCTCTGGTCCACCAGCAATAGCTTGCGGTGATCGCGGTAGAAATTACCGACCCAACGCCGCCAGCTCAGGCGATTGTAGAAACGCAGCTCGACCCCGGCGGCCATCAGGCGCTGACGCAGGTTCAACGTGAAGGCCAGGCTGCCGTAATCATCGAACAGGCAACGCACCCGCACACCACGCTCGGCGGCCTGGACCAGCGCCTGAACCATGGCCTCGGCGCAGGCACCCGCCTCCACCAGGTACAACTCCAGTTCAACTTGCTCTTGGGCACGGGCAATCGCCACCAGCATGCGCGGAAAAAACTGCGGCCCGTCGATCAGCAGTTCGAAGTGGTTGCCTTCACGCCAGGGAAAGACGGGGCCGGCCATGTCAGCGCGCCGTGAAGATCAGGACCGCACCCACCGGCACCGACAGGCTGATCGCCGACAGCCCGGCGAGCTTGCGCAACGCTTCCAGGCCGGGGGCCAGGTCGAAGTCTTCGGCATTGATCACCACCGGCTCCAGCGTCACCACCTGAAAGCGCCGGTCATCGAGACGGGTCGCCAGCAACTCGGTGTTGTAGGTGTGTTGCCGGCCATGCAGGTTGACGGTGAGCGGCAAGCGCAGTTCCAGCTGCGCACCGGGGGCAAGATCGTTGATCGGGCGCAGATCGATCTGCGTGGTGATCAGCGCTTCGGGAAACTTGTCGATCTCGAACAGTTCTTTGCGCATGCGCTCGTCGCGCAACGGAATGCCGCTGTTGATCGATTCAAGCTCGACCTCCACCTCGGCCGCCCCTTTGGGATCGACCTTGCCGTGCAACACCAGAAAGCGCTGCACTTCGGAAACATTGGCGTTTTTGGTACTGACGAACGACAGCCGCGAAGACTCGCCGTCCAGGTACCAGTTGGCCTGGGCCGACAATGAAGCGCCGGCCAACAGCAGGATGGAGAAGCTTTTGATGATGGAACGCTTGAACATAGTGACTCGTGGGGCAGATAAACCTGTGCTGAACCTTAACTGCCCTGACACAGGTTGCAAACATTAATGCCAAAGAGCCTGAATCAAAGGTACACGTCTGTGGCGAACCCCCTCGCCACAAAAAACGTCGATTCAGTCAAGGCGACAGCCTTGACGCTCACCGATCCACACGGAACTGTTGCTGCGTCCCAAACCGCTGACGGTAACGCGCTTGCTGGCGGCGTCATCGGTAAACCCGCTGATGGGCAGCCACTGTTTCACGTAGCCACGGCAGTACTCGGCACCGTTATTCATCACGTACCGGCACGAGCAATATTCCTTGGCGGTGTAGGCGCTGATGATGTCCGGGAACGCCGACAGCGCCACCCGCTCCCGCCAGATCCAGCCGGACAACACGATCAGCACAATCAACAGCAGGGTGCTGAACGGCCGGCGACGAACGAAGCTGCGACGGTTCATGGCTGCACCTTGCCGCCAAAGGCCTTGAGCGCGAGTTTGAGTAACTGGTTGTGTTGGTAACTGTCGTCGCGGTCATCGCCGTAGCGCACGATCACCAGGTTTTCGCTGGGGATCACGTACATCGCCTGCCCCCAGTGTCCGAGTGCGGCGAAAGTGTCTGCGGGTGCGTCGGGCCAGGGCTGGGGCGCGCCCTCCACGGCGCGGTTGAGCCACCAGTGGCCGCCGGGCACGGCGTCATCCTGCCTGGCGTGATAGCGGGCGAAGGGTTCGCGGTTGAAGGCCACCCAATCCTTGGGCAGCAACTGGCGCTCGCCCCAGCGCCCGTCGCGGGCCATCAACAGGCCGACCCGCGCCAGATCCCGCGCGGTGAGGTAGGCGTAGGACGAGGCGACGAAGATACCCGTGGCGTCGGTTTCCCAGATGGCATGGCGAATGCCCAGGGGTTCAAACAGCGCGGTCCACGGATAGTCTGCATAGCGGGCCGGACCGACGATGCCCTTCAGCGCGGCGGACAACAGACCGCTGTCACCGCTGGAGTAACGAAACACCTGACCCGGCGCGGCGTAGGCGTCCTGATCGACGGTAAACGCCGCCATGTCGCGGTGCCCACGGGTGTAGAGCATCGCCACCACCGAGGATTTCAATGGCGCGTATTCGTAGTCTTCCTGCCAGTCCAGGCCCGAGGCCCAGTGCAGCAGGTCGGCCATGGTCATGTCAGGGTGTTTTTTCAGTGGCGGATAGAACTTCGCCACCGGGTCCTGCAGATTGAACCGGCCTTCGCCGTAGGCCACGCCCAGCACCGTGGCCATCAGGCTCTTGCTGATGGACCAGGTCAGGTGTGGCGTTGCGGCGGTGGTCGGGCCAGCGTAACGCTCGAAGATCAACTGGCCATCGCGAATCACCAGCAAGGCATCGGTGCGGACACCCTGGCGAGTGGTGTCGTTGCGCGGTGGGAAGGCGTAATTCTCAAACGTCCGAAGCGCCGGCCCGGTGACGCTCGGGCCGGGTGACCACTGTTCGCCAGGCCAGTTTTCAGCGTGGGCCGCGAGACTGAACAGCAACACAACAATCAGCGACAGGCCTTTGGGCATGGCGGGTGCTCGTGGGGATTAACCTTCTGAGCCTAGTCGAGGTTGATGACAGTTTTGAAAATTGCATTGCCGGAACGATGGCTATTGCGTTGGGGCCAGTCAGATCGCCGTCAATGCTTTGGCAAGACGCTTGCCCCGTGCCCCCGTTGCCAGATCCATCACCGCCTGATCGCGCTGCCACATCGCCGCCCACTGTGGCGGGCCTTCGGCCAGCGCTTGATTGATTTCAGCCTTGAGCCCCTCGAACTGCGCAAACAAGCCGCCGAGCAACACATGCCCGCACGGATTGTTCGGTGCCTGGCGGCTGACTTCCGCGCACCCGGCCAGCAGCGCCAGCAAGCGCAGTTGCAAGGCTTGCGGCCAATCACTGTCCTGGCCGACGCCGTACAGCCACGCCGTCATGGCGCTCAACACATAGATGTCTTCCAGGGTTCGGAACGGTTTGACGTAGGCGTCCCAACCGTCCCCGGCCAGTAACTCGCACAAAGCGTTGTCCAGAAACACCCGGCCATGGCTGACGTCCGGCATCAACGCGATCGCCGCCAGTTTTTCCACTCGCACGCCCGGTTCATCGGGATAAACCACCGCCAGGCTCAGGCACGGATCGTCGCCGGGGGCCTCACTGCGCGCCGCGATCAACAGCCAGTCGGCGGCATCGCCAGCGGTGACAAAATCCTTGCGCCCGCTCAAGCGCAAATCGTGCAGACGGGTTTGCATGTCCGCCACTCGCAGGCTGCGCTGCTCAGTGGCGCATAACGCGCCGAGGCTCAACGGCGCGCTCGGCCACAACATGCGCAAGGCGGCTTGATACCCCACCAGAAATGCCAGCCCCGGGGTCGCCATCATCCGCCCCCCCGCCACCGCCAAATCAAAGGGCGTGACCGAGCCCAAGAGGTGCAACAAGGTCGCGAAGCCCTCACCCAGGTCCGGGTTGGCGGGCAAGCGATCGCGGCGAATCAACAGGTTTTGCCAGGGCATAAGAGGCTCCTTGTGGGCTGTCATATAAGCATCACCAAAGCTTAACGGCGATGACACCGGCGCTACATAGCCTGACTTTGCACAACACGGCTGCATAAAGAAAGTCGACCGGCTGCACCCAAAGACGAGTGAACAGCCCGCACGGAGATTCGCCATGACTCAGATCGCCCGCATCAGCGACACCGGCAACGAACGCCGCCTGCAAGCCGAACGCCTGGTCGGCATCGAGGCTCTGCAGGAAGCCCAGGCCCTGCGCTTCAACGTGTTCAGCGGCGAATTCAACGCCACACTCAAGGGTGCGGAACTGGGTCTGGACATGGACGACTATGATGTTCACTGCGCCCACATCGGCGTGCGTGACCTCAACACCGGGCGCCTGGTGGCCACCACTCGTTTGCTCGATCACACCGCCGCCAGCAGCCTGGGCAGGTTTTACAGCGAAGAAGAATTCAGCCTGCACGGCCTGATCCATCTGCAAGGCCCGATCCTGGAAATCGGCCGCACCTGCGTCGACCCGGCCTACCGCAACGGCGGCACCATCGCCGTGCTCTGGAGCGAACTGGCCGAAGTGCTGAACCAGGGTGGCTACAGCTACTTGATGGGGTGCGCGAGCATTCCGATGCAGGACGGCGGGATTCAGGCCCACGCGATCATGCAGCGCCTGCGCGAACGCTACCTGTGCACCGAACACCTGCGGGCCGAGCCGAAGAAGCCGCTGCCGACCCTGGATATTCCATCGAACGTGATCGCCGAAATGCCGCCGCTGCTCAAGGCCTACATGCGCCTGGGGGCGAAAATCTGCGGCGAGCCGTGCTGGGACGAAGACTTCCAGGTCGCGGACGTGTTCATCCTGCTCAAGCGCGATGAGCTGTGCCCGCGTTACGCCAAACACTTCAAGGCGGCTGTGTGATGCGTCGGTTGCGCGTGTACGCGCGAATCGCGCGGGTGCTGCTGGTGGTCGGGCTCGGCCTGAGCATGGCCACCGTGTTCGGGGTGTTCGAGCGCCTGGGCATGGCGCACTCGATGGAACGCCGTCAGTGCTGGTCGCGTTTTTTCATGGCGCGCCTGAGCAACGCCCTGCCCTTCGACGTGACGGTGCAAGGGGAACTGCCGAAGACGTCGATGCTCTGGGTCAGCAACCATGTGTCCTGGACCGACATCCCGTTGCTGGGGATGCTCACGCCGTTGTCGTTCCTGTCCAAGGCCGAAGTGCGTACCTGGCCGGTGGCGGGCTGGCTGGCGGCCAAGGCCGGCAGTCTGTTCATCCGTCGCGGCTCGGGCGACAGCCAGTTGATCCGCAAACAGATGACTCGCCACCTGGAGCAGGCACACCCGCTGCTGATGTTCCCGGAAGGCACCACCACCGATGGCCGTTCGCTGCGCACCTTTCACGGTCGCTTGTTGTCGGCGGCGATTGATTCCGAAGTGAAGCTGCAACCGGTGGCGATTCGTTATGTGCGTGACGGTGAGCCTTGCCTGCTGGCACCGTTTATTGGCGAAGATGATTTGCTGTCGCACCTGATGCGTTTGTTTGCCAACGACCGGGGGCAAGTGGAAATCCATCTGCTCAAGCCGATCGCTTGCGAAGGTCGCGAACGCGCCGCACTGGCGTTCGAGGCGCAGCAGGCGGTGCAGAAGGTGTTGTTTGGGGCGATTCCGGAGAAACAACCGGCGCCGATGCGCCCCGCTATCGCGGCCTGAACACATCCCCCCTGTGGGAGCTGGCTTGCCAGCGATAGCGGTGGGTCAGCCAATGGAGATGTTGGATGATCCGGACTTATCGCTGGCAAGCCAGCTCCCACAGTGATCTATGTTGTCGGATGGCTCTGCGCAAAATCCTGAAGCTGCGGATAAAACAACCGAAAGTCCTCGCTCAACGGCTCATACAACACCCGTAACTCCTGCATCGCGGCGGCCAGTTCCTCAGGCCGGGTCAAGCGCCGGGAAATCCCCCGCAGCACCTGCTCCAACACCTCAAACTCCCGGTAAGACCCCAACCAGTCATTGGCCACCATGTGGGGTGCGATTTTCGCCAGCCGTTCGGGCAACTGCCGTTCACTGGACAACACCCGGTATACGTCCGAGGTGAAATGCTCCAGCGGCCGATCCGCGTACAGCACCCAGTCCCGCGCCAGGCAGTGGTCGAAAAATACGTCGAGGACGATCCCGGCATAGCGCCTGCGCGTCAGGGAAAACCGCGACAACGAAGCATCCACCAACGGGTGGCGATCGGTGAACACGTCGATGCTGCGATGCAGCTGGATGGCCGTTTCGATCTCCGGATCGAACTGCCCTTGCAGCCGTCCCTTGACGAAATCGCCATACAGACTGCCGAGCAGTTGACCGGGACGCTGGCCACCGAGGTGAAGATGTGCGAGATAGTTCATGGTCGCAGCTTAGCACTGCCCCTTGTATCTACACACCAACGTATCGTTATAACTCGATATACCGAAATGTGAGCGGGTCAGAGCCAAATCATATTTGTATATCGCGAAATACCGATTTAAAGTTCGCCCCATCGCGATATAGCGTTTTAATCATCACGAGCCCACACCCATGACCCTCAATCTCGACGAAATAATAAAAGCCCTGGCGCACCCGGTACGGCGAGAAATCCTGCACTGGCTCAAAGACCCGGACGTCGAATTTCCAGACCAGACCCACAGCAACGAGCACGGCGTTTGCGCCGGGCAGATTGATCAACGTTGCGGCTTGTCGCAGTCCACGGTGTCCGCGCACCTGGCGACCCTGCAACGCGCCGGCCTGATCAGCAGCCGCAAAGTCGGCCAGTGGCATTTCTTCAAACGCAACGAGGAAACCATCCAGGCGTTCCTCAAGACCTTCAGCAAAGAGCTCTGACCCTTAACGTCAGTCGGCTCAAAAAAGGAATTAACCCATGCCCCTCTCGCTACTCATCCTGGCCCTGAGCGCCTTCGCCATCGGCACCACGGAATTCGTCATCATGGGTTTGCTGCCCAACGTGGCGGCCGACCTCGGTGTGTCGATCCCCGGTGCCGGCTGGCTGGTGACCGGGTACGCCCTGGGCGTGGCCATCGGTGCGCCGTTCATGGCGCTGGCCACCGCCAAACTGCCGCGCAAGGCTGCGCTGGTGGCGTTGATGGGCATATTCATTATCGGCAACCTGCTGTGCGCGGTGGCCAGTGACTACAACGTACTGATGCTCGCCCGCGTGGTGACAGCGCTATGCCACGGTGCCTTCTTCGGCATCGGCTCGGTGGTGGCGGCGGGCCTGGTGCCGGCCAACAAACGTGCATCGGCCGTGGCCTTGATGTTCACCGGCCTGACCCTGGCCAACGTCCTCGGCGTGCCACTGGGCACCGCGCTCGGTCAGGAAGCCGGCTGGCGCTCGACCTTCTGGGCAGTGACGGTCATCGGTGTGATCGCGCTGATCGGCCTGATTCGTTTTCTGCCGGCCAAGCGCGATGAAGAAACACTCGACATGCGCGCCGAACTGCGTGCCCTCAAAGGCGCCGGCATCTGGTTGTCCCTGAGCATGACCGTGCTGTTCGCCGCCTCGGTGTTCACCCTCTTTACCTACGTCGCGCCGCTGCTGGGCGAAGTCACCGGCGTCTCGCCCCGTGGCGTGACCTGGACCCTGATGCTCATCGGCCTGGGCCTGACCGTCGGCAACATCATCGGCGGCAAGCTGGCGGACAAAGGCCTGGCCGCGACGCTGATCGGCGTCTTCATCGCCATGGCCGTGGTCTCCACCGTACTGACCTGGACCAGCGTCGCGCTGATCCCCACCGAAATCACCCTATTCCTCTGGGCCACCGCGTGTTTCGCCGCCGTGCCGGCCCTGCAAGTCAACGTGGTGACCTACGGCAAGGCCGCGCCGAACCTGGTGTCGACCCTGAACATCGGCGCATTCAACGTCGGCAACGCACTCGGCGCCTGGATCGGCGGCAGCGTGATTGCCCACGGCTTCGGCCTGACCCGCGTGCCACTCGCCGCCGCAGCGCTGGCGGTGCTCGCCCTGCTGGCCACCCTGATCACTTTTCGCCAGAGCGGCAATCCCGAACTGGCTCCTGCGACTAACTGATTGACCATTACCTCACGAGGGTTTTAACGAATGACGACTATTTTCGATCCGATCAAACTGGGCGACCTGGAACTGTCCAACCGCATCATCATGGCCCCGTTGACCCGCTGCCGCGCCGACGAAGGCCGAGTGCCGAACGCGCTGATGGCCGAGTACTACGTACAACGCGCCTCTGCCGGCCTGATCCTCAGCGAGGCCACTTCGGTCACGCCGATGGGCGTTGGCTACCCGGACACCCCGGGCATCTGGTCCAACGATCAGGTACGCGGCTGGACCAACGTCACCAAAGCCATCCACGGCGCCGGCGGCAAGATCTTCCTGCAACTGTGGCATGTCGGCCGGATCTCCCATGAGTCGTACCTGAACGGCGAAAAACCGGTCGCGCCAAGCGCCATCCAGCCAAAAGGTCACGTCAGCCTGGTTCGCCCGTTGTCCGACTACCCGACCCCGCGCGCCCTGGAAACCGCCGAAATCGCCGACATCGTCGACGCCTACCGCACCGGTGCCGAGAACGCCAAGGCCGCCGGCTTCGACGGCGTGGAAATCCACGGCGCCAACGGCTACCTGCTCGACCAATTCCTGCAAAGCAGCACCAACCAGCGAACCGACATCTACGGTGGCTCCCTGGAAAACCGTGCACGCCTGTTACTGGAAGTGACCGACGCCGCGATCGAAGTCTGGGGCGCCGGCCGTGTCGGTGTACACCTCTCGCCACGTGCCGACTCCCATGACATGGGCGACGCCAACCTGGCCGAGACCTTCACCTACGTGGCCCGCGAACTGGGCAAGCGCGGCATCGCCTTTATCTGCTCCCGCGAGAAAGAAGGCGCCGACAGCCTCGGCCCACAAATCAAGGAAGCCTTCGGCGGCCCGTACATCATCAACGAACGCTTCACCAAGGACAGCGCCAACGCCTGGCTGGCCGCCGGCAAGGCTGACGCCGTCGCTTTCGGTGTACCGTTCATTGCCAACCCGGACCTGCCAGCACGCCTGAAGGCCGATGCGCCGCTGAATGAGCCACATCCGGAAACCTTCTACGGCAAAGGCCCGGTGGGTTACATCGACTACCCGACGTTGTAATGGTCAGCCGTTGAAATGCAAAAGCCCCGACTTGAGAGAGTTGGGGCTTTTTGTTGCCCTTGACAGCGACCCGATCCGAATGCTCAAGGTGTCCTCTGTCCCAGGACAGCGGACACCTTGCCGCTGCACCCTCTTGTGCCAGTGCGCCCTTGTTTAGTTTCGTTTAATTACGAAATCGCAATATCGGATGTAGAACGGCCAGAAGCCGCCATTCAACTCGACTCGATAATACTCAGCCGAGCATGCATCATGATGCTCGCCACCTTCTCCTGTGGCGCCGTGCCAGAAGAGCACAGGCTGATTTCGCGAATCAGCTTTTTACACTGCCCCCCGGCGAATGAGCCGATTGAAATGGAAGTCATCTCATGTTCGAACGTAGCAAACTGGTTCCAGAGTTAATGGTCACTGACCTGGATAGCAGTCTGGCTTTTTGGGTTTCTCGTCTGGGGTTCAAAGTAGCTTATCAACGCCCGGAAGATGGATTTGCATACCTTGATTTGAATGGTGCTCAAGTAATGCTTGAGCAGGTTGATTCGGACGCGGGTCAATGGCTGACTGCGCCGTTGACCAAGCCGTTTGGAAGAGGCATCAACCTACAGATTGATGTTGAGGCTGTCGCACCCATCATCCAAAAACTTGGTCAGGCTGGATTTCCACTCTATCGAGAATGCAAAGACACCTGGTATCGGGCTAACAATGTAGAAGTCGGTCAGCGCGAATTCATTGTCCAGGATCCTGATGGCTATCTCGTAAGGTTGGTAGAGCGTTTGGGAGAGCGCCCGGTTTGTTCAATCTGAACTCAGGTTAAGGCGACCGTCCGTTTAGGATCGATCTCTACCGGTCAAATCCGATGCAAATGACTGGTCAGCTCGAATGCAAATGGGTGGGCAAGTCCGTGCAATTAGCCATTAGCTGAACGAAAGTCTGAGGTCGGCGATGGCATTCAATTTTCGGTTGATTGACCCACCACCATCGCGAGCAGGATCGCTCCTGCAGAGTGCGGTGTTTTGCTGCGGTTTTATGCCAAGTGCACCCACTGCCCACAGAATCGACACAAAATTCCTACAAATTACGTAGCTGACCACCTGTCATCCGGGTGAACGTACGTATATAAAAGCACCCCATTAGCGCAAAGCGGGTGAAGAACTGTTCATCTGCAGCTTCAATGGTTGACACACGCGGAACCGATTAAGCATTTTGTTTCAATTACGCAGGCTGGGGCTCAGGCGCAGCATGTCCAACCCTGTATCGGCCCAGCGTTCGGCTTCGGTGTGCAGTTCGAAGCTGTCGGGCGCCAATAGCCACTGGTACAGGATGCCATCGATATAGGCGTGCAAACTGATGGCCGCCCGGGCGGTGTCGAGGTTTTCCGGCAACTGCCCACGATTCACTGCATTTCTCAGCGCCACGCTGATCCGCACATTGCAGTCGAGGCTGGCGGACACGCGTTGCTGACGCAGGTCGCACATTTCATCGGTGAATTCGCACTTATGAAAAAGAATCTCATTGATGCGTCGGGTTTTCGGGTCCATGGCAATCTGATGAAACAAATGAATCAACAAATTGCGCATGCAGCCCAGTGGATCAGGTTCGTCTTCGTTTTCGCTGGCTTTGGCCATTTCGTCCAGTGGTTCATGCAAGGTATCGAGCATGGCCTGAACCAGATCCGCCTTGTTGCTGAAATGCCAATAGATGGCCCCGCGCGTGACGCCGGCCAGGGTCGCGATGTCGGCCAGCGTCGTGCGCGCCACGCCCCTTTCATAGAAGGCTTTCTCGGCCGCCTCGAGTATCTGGCTGCGCGTTTCTTGAGCTTCCTCTTTGGTACGACGGACCATGGCAGTACAACCTCAATCAGGATGCTTCAGCGATGCTTGACGATCAGCTGAATAAAAGTAGGGCGAGCGCTCTTGGGTATCGTCCCCGGGCAAACAATTCGAGCCTTTAAACGGCGCCTGTAACGGTTCGGGTACAGTGCCAAGGTATTTACAAACAACCACGAACGTAAGTATATTCCTTAGCAAGCTACTTATCCACCCGGCATCCATTTTTAACCTTCCATCTTTTCTTGTGCGTGTCTTGCGCGCCTGACCCGAGGATTTTCATGCAATTCAAGCCAGCTGTTACCGCTCTGGTCGCCGCCATCGCCCTGGCATCATTGCTCAGCGGATGTAAAAAGGAAGAGGCAGCCCCGGCTGCACCACCGCCTCAGGTCGGCGTCGTCACCCTGCAACCGCAATCTTTCACCTTGACCTCTGATCTTCCGGGCCGCACCAGCGCGTTCCGCATCGCTGAGGTCCGTCCGCAGGTCAACGGCATCATCCTCAAGCGGATGTTCAAGGAAGGCAGCGATGTCAAAGCCGGCCAGCAGCTGTATCAAATCGATCCCTCGATCTATGAAGCGACGCTCAAAAGCGCCGAAGCCAACCTGCGTTCGACCAAATCGATCTCCGACCGCTACAGGCAACTGGTTGATGAGCAGGCCGTAAGCCGTCAGGAATACGACACCGCCGTGGCCAACCGCCTGCAATCGGAAGCCGCGCTGCAAAGCGCCCAGATTAATGTGCGCTACACCAAGGTTTACGCGCCGTTGACCGGCCGTATCGGTCGTTCGTCGGTGACCGAGGGCGCGCTGGTCAGCAACGGTCAACTCGAAGCCATGGCCGTGATTCAGCAACTGGACCCGATCTATGTCGACGTGACGCAATCCTCGGTCGAACTGCTTGAACTGCGCCGCGAACTGGAAAGCGGTCGCCTGCAAAAGGCTGGCGACAATGCCGCCAAGGTCAAGCTGACCCTTGAGGACGGCAGCCAGTACAAGCTGGACGGCAAGCTGGAGTTCTCCGAAGTCTCGGTTGACCAGACCACCGGTTCCGTGACCCTTCGCGCCGTGTTCCCCAACCCTGACCATACGCTGCTGCCGGGCATGTTCGTGCACGCCCAATTGCAGGCCGGCGTGAACAGTGCGGCGATTCTGGCGCCGCAACAGGGCGTGACTCGCGACCTCAAAGGCAGCCCGACCGCGCTGGTCGTCGGCCCCGACAACAAGGTCGAACTGCGCCAGCTCAAGGCCAGCCGTACCGTCGGCAATCAATGGCTGGTCGAAGACGGTCTGAAGGCCGGCGATCGGTTGATCACCGAAGGCCTGCAATACGTCAAACCTGGCGTGGAAGTCAAAGCCAGCGAAGCGACCAACGTTGCCGCAAAGAACCCGGCCCCCGCTCAGGCAGCTGACAAAGCCGCCGGCGGCAAAGGGGAGTAACTCATGTCAAAATTTTTCATCGACCGTCCGATTTTCGCCTGGGTGATTGCCCTGGTGATCATGCTGGTCGGGGCACTCTCGATCCTCAAACTGCCGATCAACCAGTACCCGAGCATTGCGCCTCCGGCCATCGCCATTTCCGTGACCTACCCGGGTGCTTCCGCGCAGACCGTGCAGGACACCGTGGTGCAAGTGATCGAGCAACAGCTCAACGGTATCGACAACCTGCGTTATGTGTCTTCGGAAAGTAACTCCGACGGCACCATGACCATCACCGCGACCTTCGAGCAAGGCACCAACTCCGATACCGCGCAGGTTCAGGTGCAGAACAAGCTGAACCTGGCCACCCCGCTGCTGCCGCAAGAAGTGCAGCAGCAAGGTATCCGCGTGACCAAGGCAGTGAAGAACTTCCTGCTGGTGATTGGCGTGGTCTCGCGCGATGGCAGCATGACCAAGGACGACCTGTCCAACTACATCGTGTCGAACATGCAGGACCCGATCTCGCGCACGGCCGGTGTCGGTGACTTCCAGGTATTCGGTTCGCAGTACGCCATGCGCATCTGGCTCGACCCGGCCAAGTTGAACAACTACAACCTGACCCCGATCGACGTCAAAACGGCGATTGCCGCGCAAAACGTGCAGATTTCGTCCGGCCAGCTCGGCGGCCTGCCTGCCCTGCCCGGCACGCAGCTCAACGCCACGATCATTGGCAAGACCCGCCTGCAGACCGCCGAGCAGTTCAACAAAATTCTGCTCAAGGTCAACAAGGACGGTTCCCAGGTTCGCCTCAAGGATGTCGCCGAAGTCGGTCTGGGTGGCGAGAACTACAGCATCAACGCCCAGTTCAACGGCGCTCCGGCTTCTGGCCTGGCGGTGAAACTGGCCAACGGTGCCAACGCCCTCGATACAGCCAAAGCCCTGCGCAAGACCATCGACAGCCTCAAGCCATTTTTCCCACAAGGGATGGAAGTGGTATTCCCGTACGACACCACCCCGGTGGTGACCGAGTCGATCAAGGGTGTGGTTGAAACCCTGGTTGAAGCGATCGTGCTGGTGTTCCTGGTGATGTTCCTGTTCCTGCAGAACTTCCGCGCCACCGTCATCACCACGATGACCGTGCCGGTGGTGTTGCTCGGTACGTTCGGCATCCTCGCGGCGGCCGGTTTCAGCATCAACACCCTGACCATGTTCGGTATGGTCCTGGCCATCGGCTTGCTGGTGGACGATGCCATCGTCGTGGTGGAGAACGTCGAACGGGTCATGAGCGAGGAAGGCCTGTCGCCCAAGGAAGCCACCAAGAAATCCATGGGCCAGATCCAGGGCGCACTGGTCGGTATCGCCCTGGTGCTCTCGGCGGTACTGCTGCCGATGGCGTTCTTCAGCGGCTCCACCGGTGTGATCTACAAGCAGTTTTCGATCACCATCGTCTCGGCCATGGCCCTGTCGGTACTGGTTGCCCTGATCTTCACCCCGGCGCTGTGCGCCACTATGCTCAAGGCGATTCCGAAAGGCGAGCACGGCACGCCAAAACGCGGCTTCTTCGGCTGGTTCAACCGCAACTTCGACCGTGGCGTACGCCGTTACGAGCGTGGCGTGGGCAGCATGCTCGCGAACAAGGCCCCGTACCTGCTGGCTTACCTGCTGATCGTGGTCGGCATGATCTGGCTGTTCACCCGTATTCCAACGGCGTTCCTGCCGGAAGAAGACCAGGGCGTATTGTTCGCCCAGGTGCAGACGCCTGCCGGCTCGACCGCCCAGCGCACCCAGGTGGTGGTGGACGAGATGCGTGAATTCCTGCTGCGCCCCGGCAAGGATGGCGGTGAAGGCGATGCGGTGAACTCGGTGTTTACCGTGACCGGTTTCAACTTCGCCGGTCGCGGCCAGAGTTCGGGCATGGCGTTCATCATGCTCAAACCCTGGCATGAACGTAACGCCGACAACAACGTGTTCAAGGTCGCGGCCCGCGCCCAGCAGCACTTCTTCACGTTCCGCGATGCCATGGTGTTCGCCTTCGCGCCACCGGCCGTACTGGAGCTGGGTAACGCCACCGGTTTCGACGTGTTCCTGCAAGATCGCGCCGGTATCGGTCACGAAAAGCTGATGCAAGCCCGCAACCAGTTCCTCGGCATGGCCGCGCAAAGCAAAGTGTTGTCGCAAGTGCGTCCGAACGGCCTGAACGACGAACCGCAATATCAATTGGAAATCGATGACGAGAAGGCCAGTGCCCTGGGCATCACCATCGCCGACATCAACAACACCCTGTCGATTGCCCTGGGCAGTAGTTACGTCAACGACTTCATCGACCGCGGTCGGGTGAAGAAGGTGTACGTGCAAGGCCAGCCGGGGTCACGCATGAGCCCGGAGGACCTGAAGAAGTGGTACGTGCGTAACAGCGCCGGCACCATGGTTCCGTTCTCGGCGTTCGCCAAGGGCGAGTGGATCTACGGCTCGCCGAAACTGGCCCGTTACAACGGCGTTGAAGCGATGGAGATCCTCGGTGCCCCGGCGCCGGGTTATTCCACCGGTGAAGCCATGGCCGAAGTCGAAGCCATTGCCCAGAAACTGCCGGCGGGTGTCGGTATTTCCTGGACCGGCCTGTCCTATGAGGAACGTTTGTCCGGTTCCCAGGCACCGGCGTTGTACGCCCTGTCGCTGCTGATGGTGTTCCTGTGTCTGGCCGCGTTGTATGAAAGCTGGTCGATTCCGATCGCGGTGATGTTGGTGGTGCCGCTGGGGATCATCGGTGCGCTGATGGCCACCAGCCTGCGCGGTCTGTCCAACGACGTGTACTTCCAGGTGGGTCTGTTGACGACCATCGGTCTGGCGGCGAAAAACGCCATTCTGATCGTCGAATTCGCCAAGGAACTCCACGAACAGGGACGCAGCCTGCGCGATGCGGCGATCGAAGCCTGCCGCATGCGTCTGCGACCGATCATCATGACCTCGCTCGCCTTCGTTCTCGGTGTGGTACCACTGGCTATTTCCACGGGTGCGGGTTCCGGTAGCCAGCATGCCATCGGTACCGGGGTGATTGGCGGTATGATCACGGCCACTGTGCTGGCGATCTTCTGGGTCCCACTGTTCTTCGTCACCGTGTCGTCCATGGGCCAGCGTAAAAACGCCGACCAGGACGACGCCACTGAAACTCCTAAAGAGGCTGGCTAATGAGCAAGTCGCTACTCTCCCTGGCAGTCGCCGCCTTCGTACTGGGTGGCTGCTCGCTGATACCTGATTATCAGCAGCCGCAAGCGCCAGTGGCGGATCAATACCCGCAGGGGCCGGCGTATTCGCCAGCCCAGGCGCCTGCCCAGGCCGCCGCGGAACAAGGCTGGAAGCAGTTTTTCCACGATCCGGCGCTGCAGCAGTTGATCCAGGTCGCCCTGGAAAACAACCGAGACCTGCGTGTCGCGGCCCTGAACATCGACGCCTTCGCGGCTCAATACCGCATCCAGCGCGCCGACCTGTTCCCGGCCGTTTCAGCCAATGGCAGCGGCAGCCGCCAACGCGTTCCGGCCGACTCCTCGCAAACCGGTCAGGCGGGCATCAACAGCTCCTACTCGGCAACCGTCGGTATCAGCGCCTATGAGCTCGACCTGTTCGGTCGGGTGCGCAGCCTGAGCGAAGAAGCCTTGCAGAGATACTTCGCCACCGAAGAAGGCCGTCGAAGCACGCAGATCAGCCTGGTGGCCAGTGTGGCCAACGCTTACCTGACCTGGCAGGCCGACAAGGAACTGCTGAAAGTCACCCAGGACACCCTCGGTGCGTTCGAGGAGAGCTACAAGCTCACCGCCCGCAGCAACGAAGTGGGGGTCGCCTCGGCCCTGGACCTGGCGCAGTCGCGTACCTCGGTGGAAAACGCCCGTGCGCAATTGGCCAAGTACACCCGCCAGGTCGCCCAGGATGAAAACAGCCTGGTGCTGCTGCTTGGCACCGGCATCCCGGCCAACCTGCCCGCCGCCAGACCGTTGTCTGACGAACTGCTGGCCGATGTACCGCCAGGCCTGCCGTCGGACTTGCTGCAACGTCGTCCGGACATCCTTCAGGCCGAATACAACCTCAAGGCCGCCAACGCCAACATTGGCGCCGCGCGGGCCGCGTTCTTCCCGAGCATCAGCCTGACGGCCAACGCCGGGACCCTGAGCCCGGACCTGTCCGGTCTGTTCAAGGGCGGTTCGGGCACCTGGCTGTTCCAGCCGCAGATCAACCTGCCGATCTTCAACGCCGGCAGCCTGAGCGCCAGCCTGGACTACTCGAAGATCCAGAAAGACATCGGCGTGGCGAACTACGAGAAGTCCATTCAAACGGCCTTCCAGGAAGTCGCCGATGGCCTGGCCGCGCGCCAGACCTATGTTCAGCAGTTGCAGGCACAGCAAGACTTCGTCAGTGCCAACCAGGACTACTACCGCCTGGCCGAACGCCGCTACCGCATCGGTGTCGACAGCAACCTGACCTTCCTCGATGCCCAGCGCCAGCTGTTCAGCGCCCAACAAGCGCTGGTCACCGATCGTCTGGCGCAACTGGTCAGCCAGGTCAATCTGTACAAGGCTCTGGGGGGTGGCTGGAACGAACAGACGGCGAAGAACGAGCCGTTGAAGGAAGAAGCGCCGAAGATGAAGTATTTCTGATAGCGCCCCGAATGACAGGAAGCCCACCTTTTGGTGGGCTTTTTGTTGGCGGCGAGAAAAGTTTTGTCGTCAGGCAGTGCCCCATCGCCGGCAAGCACACTCACCGCCTTCCCATATTTAATCTTGCGTTCGATTATCGCCCAGAACCCGCTTTCACAGATTGAACCATCCAGTACATTCCAAGCACCATCCGAACCACAAAACCAATAACAACAGGTTCGACACCATGCCCCCGCGCCCTGCCCTGTCCGGCTGATACCCAGGTTCCACCCCGAATTGACCGAGTTTTTTTGTCTGCACCCAGCGGGTTGCGGCATGCCCCCATTCATCCACAAGAATTAGAGAGACCCGAGCCCATGACGCCTTCCAACGCGCCGTATTTCGTACCCAGCCTGATCGCCATCGCCCTGGCCAGCGCGACCCTGCCTGCCCAGGCCGAAGAGTCGGGCTTTGTCGAAGGCGCCAAGGTCAACCTGAACCTGCGCAACTTCTACATCAACCGCAACTTCACCAACCCGACCAAGGCTCAAGGCAAGGCTGAGGAGTGGACGCAGAGTTTCATCCTCGATGCCAAATCCGGGTTCACCCAGGGCACCGTCGGCTTCGGCATGGATGTGCTGGGGCTGTACTCGGTGAAACTCGACGGCGGCAAAGGCACCGGTGGCACGCAGTTGCTGCCGCTGGACCACGATGGTCGCCCGGCGGATAACTTCGGTCGCACCAACGTGGCGTTCAAGGCCAAGCTGTCGCAGACCGAGGCAAAGGTGGGCGACTGGATGCCGGTGCTGCCGATCCTGCGTTCGGATGACGGGCGCTCTCTGCCGCAAACCTTCCGCGGCGGCCAGATCACCTCAAAGGAAATCGACGGCCTGACGCTCTACGGCGGTCAGTTCCGGCAGAACAGCCCACGCGACGACAGCAGCATGAGCGACATGTCGATGACCGGCAAAGCGGCGTTCACCTCTGATCGATTCAACTTCCAGGGCGGCGAATACCAGTTCAACGAAAAACGCACTCAGATCGGTGTGTGGAACGCTGAACTCAAGGACATCTACAGCCAGCAATTCATCAACCTGGTGCACAGCCAGCCATTGGGTGACTGGACCCTGGGCGCCAACCTCGGTTTCTTCTACGGCAAGGATGACGGCAGCGCCCGCGCCGGCCAACTGGACAACAAAACCCTGTTTGGCCTGTTCTCGGCCAAGTACGGCGGCAACACCTTTTACGTCGGCCTGCAGAAACTCACCGGCGACAGTCCGTGGATGCGGGTCAACGGCACCAGCGGCGGCACCCTGGCCAACGACAGTTACAACTCCAGCTACGACAACGCCCGGGAAAAATCCTGGCAAGTGCGTCACGACTACAACTTCGTCGCCCTCGGCGTGCCGGGCCTGACCCTGATGAACCGCTACATCAGCGGCGACAACGTGCATACCGGCAGCATTACCGACGGCAAGGAATGGGGACGTGAAAGTGAACTGGGCTACACCGTGCAGAGCGGTGCGCTGAAGAACCTGAACCTGAAATGGCGCAACTCGACCATGCGCCGGGATTACAGCAACAACGAGTTCGATGAGAACCGCCTGATCATCAGCTATCCGATCAGCCTGTTGTAGGAGCATGGCTTGCCAGCGATGGCGATCTCACCGACGCCATCGCTGGCAGGCCAGCTCCCACAGGGATCTTCAGTGACCACAGAATTGGCGTTCACATCGGACCACTGTGGGAGCTGGCCTTCCAGCGATAGCGTCAGCTCAGGCACCGAAAACCACCAGGATCACTCCCGCGACTCAATCCCCAATTCATCCCACACCGACTCGGCCAGGTGGAACGTGGCATTGGCTGCCGGAATGCCGCAGTAAATCGCGCTCTGCATGATCACTTCCTTGATCTCGCCACGGCTGACGCCATTGTTGGCGGCGGCGCGCAGGTGCAGTTTGAGCTCCCCCTCGCGGTTCATGCCGATCAGCATGGCGATGGTGATCAGGCTGCGGGTGTGGCGCGGCAGGCCCGGGCGGGTCCAGATGTCGCCCCAGGCGTGGCGGGTGATCATTTCCTGAAATTCCGAGTTGAACTCGGTCAACGCGGTCAGGCTGCGGTCGACGTGGGCGTCGCCCAGTACCGCGCGACGGACTTTCATGCCCTCGTCGTAACGTTGTTTTTCGTCCACGACAGTCCCCTTAATGAGCCAACAAAAACGCCAGAACCCGCTCGCTGAACGCGGCGCCGGCCTGAACGTTGGACAAATGCGCGGCATAGAACTCGGCGTACTCGGCGCCGGCCACATGCTTCTGAATGAAGTGCCCACCGGACGGCGGCGTTACCGCGTCTTCGGTGCCGGCGATCACCAGCAGTGGCACCTTGATCGAGCCCAATTGATCGCGGAAATCGGCATCGCGTACCGCCGCGCAGTTGGCTGCATAGCCTTCGGGTGAAGTGGCCGCCAGCATGTCGGTGATCTGCTTGGCCGCCGTCGGGTTGGCGGCGGAGAAGTCCGGAGTGAACCAGCGAGCAATCGACGCATCGCGCAGGGCAACCATGGCCGCAGGGCCGTCACGCAGCACGGTTTCGATGCGCGGATTCCACACCGACAGTTCGCCGATTTTCGCCGAGGTGTTGCACACCACTAGCGAATTCAAGCGTTCGCCGGCATTGATCCCCAGCCACTGGCCGATCAAGCCGCCCATGGACAAGCCACAGAAATGCGCACGCTCGATGTGCAAGGCATCGAGCAGCGCGAGCACGTCGTGGCCCAGTTGCTCGATGCTGTACGGGCCCGGCGTCACCAGCGACTGGCCGTGGCCACGGGTATCGAAACGCAATACGCGGAAATGCTCGGTGAAGGCCGCCATTTGCGCGTCCCACATGTGCAGGTCAGTGCCCAGGGAGTTGGACAGCACCAGCACCGGCGCATTGGCCGGGCCGTCGAGTTGGTAATGCAATTCGCCCTCGGCGAGTTGTACGAAAGCCACAGCAATCTCCTTCAGGCAGTCAATGCAGAATGTTCAGCCACCGCTCGCTCGACCCAGGTACGGGCCTGACCGAGGTAATGGGCGGGGTCCAACAGATGATCGAGTTCAGCCGCCGACAGCTCGGCGGTCACTTGCGGCTCGTCGCCGAGCACCGCGCGCAGGTGTCGGTGTTCGGCCACCGCGCGTTTGCAGCATTGCTCCAACAGATGATGCGCCGTATCGCGCCCCACCCGTTGTGCGAGGACGATGCTCACCGCTTCGGCAAGCACCAGGCCCTGGGTCAGGTCGAGGTTACGGGCCATGCGCCCGGCGTCCACTTCCAGGCCCTGGGTCACCAACAGCGCTTGTTTCAGGCTGCCGGACACCAGGCAGCAAATCTCCGGCAGGGTTTCCCACTCGGCATGCCACAGCCCCAGGCTGCGCTCGTGTTCCTGCGGCATGGCGCTGAACAGCGTCGAGAGCAAGCCCGGCACGCGAGTCGCGGCGCCGATCAGCACCGCCGCGCCCACGGGGTTGCGCTTATGCGGCATGGTCGAGGAACCGCCCTTGCCGGGAGCCGAGGGCTCGAACACTTCGGCGGCTTCGGTCTGCATCAACAGGCTGATGTCACGCCCGAGCTTGCCGAGACTGCCAGCGATCAATCCCAGCACCGAACCGAACTCCACCAGACGATCACGCTGGGTGTGCCAGGGTTGATCGGGCAAGGTCAGGCGCAGTTCCTCGGCCAAGGCCTGGGCAATCGGCATCGCCTGCTCACCGAGTGCTGCGAGGGTTCCCGAAGCGCCACCGAATTGCAGCACCAGCAAACGCGGTTTGAGTTCGAGCAAACGCTGGCGGCTACGGGTGACTGCACCCAGCCAGCCGGCGATCTTCATGCCCAGGGTGACCGGCGTTGCGTGTTGCAACCAGGTACGCCCGGCCAGTGGCGTGGCCGCATATCGTTGGGCCTGGGTGGCGAGCGTCTGGCCCAGTTGCGCCAGATCGCTGTCGATCAGTTGCAGTGCGCGACGCAATTGCAGGACCAGACCGCTGTCCATCACGTCCTGACTGGTGGCGCCCAAGTGCACATAGCGCTCGGCCTGGGCATCGTTCGCGGCGATCTGTTTGCCCAAGGCCTTGACCAACGGAATCGCCGAATTACCCGCCGTGGCAATGGCTTCGCCGAGAGCCGCAAAATCGTAATGCCCGGCCTGGCAGGCGGCCTCGATCGGCGCCACCGCCGTGTGCGGAATCAGACCGACCCGAGCTTCGGCCCGGGCCAGCGCCGCTTCAAAATCGAGCATGGCCTGAACCCGGCCCTGATCGCAGAACACCTCACGCATATCGCGGGCAGTGAAATAGGCATCGAACAATTGATTGCCCGGTCGCTCGTTCATAAACAGTCCCTGGAAGCGCGGGCCACCCGGGCCCGCGGGTATGGATCAAAGGTCGTGATGCAGGTACTTCGCTTGCTTGGGCAGGCGCAGGCTGAACAGAAACGCGATCGCCATCATCACGGTCACGTACCAGTAGAAAGAATTTTCCATGCCCCCCGCTTTAAGGCTCAAGGCCACATATTCCGCCGAACCGCCAAAGATCGCATTCGCCACCGCATACGCCAGGCCGACGCCCAGTGCCCGGACTTCCGGCGGGAACATCTCGGCTTTCACCAGGCCGCTGATCGAGGTGTAGAAACTGACGATCGCCAGCGCCACGGTAATCAGCACAAAGGCCAGGAACGGACTGCTGATACTTTTCAGGCTCAGCAGGATCGGCACGGTGAACAGCGTACCGAGGGCGCCGAACCAGAGCATCGAGTTACGACGGCCGATCTTGTCGGCGAGCATGCCGAACAGCGGCTGCATGCACATATAAAGAAACAGTGCGCCCGTCATGATGTAGCTGGCGGTCTTGGCCGGCATGCCGGCGGTGTTCACCAGGTACTTCTGCATGTAGGTGGTGAAGGTATAGAAAATCAGCGAGCCACCGGCGGTGTAGCCGAGCACGGTGATGAACGCGGCTTTATGGTCGCGAAACAGCGCGGTGATGCTGCCGGCGTCCTTGTTTTCACGCATTTCCTTGCTGGTGGTTTCTTTCAGAGTACGACGCAGGAACAACGAAATCAGCGCGGCCACCGCACCGACCACGAACGGGATCCGCCAGCCGTAGGCACGCAGGTCATCTTCGGTGAGGAACTGTTGCAGGACCACCACCAGCGACACCGCCAGCAATTGCCCGCCAATCAGCGTCACGTACTGGAATGAAGCAAAGAAACCACGCTGGCCCTTGAGCGCGACTTCGCTCATGTAGGTGGCGGTGGTGCCGTATTCGCCGCCCACCGACAGGCCCTGGAGCAAACGGGCGAACAGCAGCATGATCGGTGCCCAGACGCCGATGCTGTTGTAGGTCGGCAGGCAAGCGATGAGCAATGAGCCGAAGCACATCATCAGAATCGAGATCAGCATCGAATTCTTGCGCCCGTGCTTGTCCGCGACTCGGCCAAAAATCCATCCGCCAATCGGCCGCATCAGGAACCCGGCGGCAAACACACCGGCAGTGTTGACCAACTGCACCGTAGGGTTATCGGACGGAAAGAAGGCAGGCGCGAAATAGATCGCACAAAAGGCGTAGACGTAGAAGTCGAACCATTCAACCAGGTTGCCGGACGAGGCGCCGACAATGGCGAAGATCCGCTTATTGCGTTCTTCGCCAGTGTATAGCGATTCTGAAACAGTAGTCGTTGTCATTGTTTTTCACTCAATGGGGACAGTGTGAGTCTAGACACACTTTGCAACAGCCCCGTTCCGCAGATGCATCAATCCCCTGTAGGCGCTGGCAAGCCAGCGCCTACAGGGAATGCATTGTTCACTCAATAATCAAAAAACACTGTCTCGGCATCAGTGCCTTGCAGGATTACGTTCCACTGATAAACCCCGGTCGCATCTTGCTTCGCCAGCAGCGTAGTGCGGCGCTCGGCCGGTACACATTCGAGCAATGGGTCTTCGACGTTAGCAGGCTCGCCATCGAAGTAGATCCGCGTCAACAGGTGCTTGACCAAGCCACGGGCAAACACCAGCACCACCAGGTGCGGCGCCTGGGTTGTACACTTCAGCCCTTCCACGGTGCCCGGTTTGATAGTGGTGAAACGGAAACGCCCTTCGGCATCCACCGGTATCCGGCCAAAACCTTCGAAGTTCGGGTCCAGGGGTTTGTCCTGGTCGTCTTCCGGGTGGTCGTATTTGCCGGCGGCGTTGGCCTGCCAGACTTCCAGCATCGCATCGTTGACAACGTCGCCGTTGCCATCGAGCACCTGCCCGGTGATGGCCACGCGCTCACCCAGGGTCTGTTCGACGGTCAGGTTTTCGCGGTTCAGCCAGGTCAGGCCGATGTGGTAGTAAGGTCCGACGGTATGGGATGTCGTCGCAGTCAGCGTCATCTTATTTCTCCATCGGCGTGGCATCGCGGCCGCGCAAAACGATGTCCCAGCGATAACCGAGGGCGTAGGAAGGGATGGTTTTTTCCAGGTCGAAGCTGGCGATCAAGCGTTCTTTGGCACTGGTGTCGGGCACGCAGTTATAGATCGGGTCGTACGCCAGCAGCGGGTCGCCCGGGAAATACATTTGCGTGACCAGGCGCGTCAGAATGCTCGGCCCGAACAGCGAGAAATGAATGTGCGCCGGGCGCCAGGCATTGTGGTGATTGCCCCACGGATAGGCACCAGGCTTGATGGTCTGGAACTGGTACCAGCCATCAGCGTCGGTAACGGTGCGGCCGGTGCCGGTGAAGTTCGGGTCCAGCGGCGCGTCGTGCAGATCGCGGGCATGGTTGTAGCGACCGGCAGCATTGGCCTGCCAGATTTCCACCAGAATCCCCGGCACCGGCAGACCATTCTCGTCCAGCACGCGGCCGTGGATGATGATGCGCTCACCCAGCGGCTCGCCCTCATGCTGAGCCGTCAGGTCATTGTCCTGCTCGTGGATGCGCTCGGCGCCAATGGTCGGCCCGGTGATTTCCGACAGCGAATGAGGCAAGAACACCAGAGGCTTGGACGGCGAGCGCAGGTTGGTGGATTGGTAAGTCGGGTGCAGGTAAGGCGGCTGAGTGCCTTCCTGCGGGCGACGGTAACCAGGCTTGTCAGTCATGAAGCATTCCTCTGTTGTTCTTGTCTTCGAAGCGGGTCAGACGCGCTCGATTGCCAACGCCAGCCCTTGGCCAACGCCGACGCACATGGTCGCCAGGCCTTTCTTGCCACCGGTTTTTTCCAGTTGATGCAGAGCAGTCAAGACCAACCGCGCACCACTCATGCCCAACGGATGCCCCAAGGCAATGGCGCCACCGTTCGGGTTGACCTGAGGTGCGTCGTCCGCGATCCCCAGCTCGCGCAGCACCGCCAAACCCTGGCTGGCGAAGGCTTCGTTGAGTTCGATCACGTCGAAGTCGCTGACAGCCACGCCCAGGCGTTCGGTCAGTTTGCGCACCGCCGGCACCGGGCCGATGCCCATCACCCGAGGCGCAACACCGGCACTGGCCATGCCCAGCACTTTGGCACGAGCGGTCAGGCCGTGTTTTTTCACGGCTTCGGCCGACGCCAGGATCAGTGCCGCCGCACCGTCGTTCACGCCCGAAGCGTTACCGGCGGTGACGGTTTTATCGGGACCATTGACCGGCTTGAGTTTGGCCAGGGTTTCCAGGGTGGTGTCAGCGCGAGGATGCTCATCCTGACTGACCACGGTTTCACCCTTCTTGTGGGCAATGCGCACTTCGACGATTTCTTCGGCGAAAAAGCCTGCGGCCTGGGCGACGGCGGTGCGTTGCTGGCTGCGCAGGGCGAAAGCGTCCTGGTCCTCGCGGGACACTTCGTAGTCATCGGCCACGTTGTCAGCGGTCTGCGGCATCGCATCCACACCGTACTGGGCTTTCATCAACGGGTTGATGAAGCGCCAGCCAATGGTGGTGTCTTCGAGCTTCATGTTGCGCGAGAACGCGGCATCGGCCTTGCCCATCACGAACGGCGCGCGGGACATCGACTCGACGCCACCGGCAATCGCCAGCTCCATTTCACCGCTGGCAATGGCGCGGAATGCGGTGCCAATGGCGTCCATACCCGAAGCGCAAAGGCGATTGAGGGTCACGCCCGGAATGGTCTCCGGCAATCCCGCCAGCAGCAGCGCCATGCGCGCCACGTTGCGGTTGTCTTCACCGGCCTGGTTGGCGCAGCCGAGGAACACCTCGTCCACCGCATTCCAGTCCACCGACGGATTACGCGCCATCAAAGCCTTGATTGGCACGGCGGCCAGGTCGTCGGCGCGAACCGCCGACAGACCACCGCCGAAACGGCCGATGGGGGTACGAATCGCGTCGCAGATATAAACGTCACGCATTATGCTTCTCCTGGGGCTTGGCCGTCGGCCGCTGCAGTACGGGCTTCGAGATCACGCTGTGCCGTCAGCTCGACTTCGGTCGGGTCGGCACTGCTATCGATGTGATCGGCAAAACAGCCATTGGGGCGGACTTCCGCTTGGTATTAACCGACAGTGAAAAAGGCGCCGATGCGCAGCGCCGGAATCACTGAAGATTAAGCCCCTGAAAAACGCCAAACAATCCGATAATCGAATGAGCGTTCGCCTATCGAACACATTGTTATCTCACTACCGATCATCGGTCAGGTCGCATCCGCATGACTGACCAGGCCCTTGATCACCACAGCCGTCGTGGCGAGCGCCGCCGGAATCACCAGCGCGGTCAGCACTTGCTCGAAATTCCAGCCCAGGCCCAGTAGCGTTGCCCCCATCCACGCACCGAGAATGGCGCCAAAGCGGCCAATGCCGAGCATCCACGACACCCCGGTGGCACGCCCCTGGGTCGGATAGAACCGCGCTGCCAGCGAAGGCATTGCCGACTGTGCACCGTTGACGCACATCCCGGCGATCAGCACCAGGGTCGCCAATATCGTGATGTTGCCCAGGCTCTGCCCTACCGCGTAGGCAAACACCCCGGCCAACAGGTAGAAAGTGCCGATGACCTTGTGCGGATTGAACCGGTCCATCGCCCAACCCACGCCCACGGCACTCAATACGCCACCGAATTGGAACAGTGCGCCGATGAACGCCGCTTGCTCCATGCTGGCGCCACTGTCACGCATCAGGGTCGGCAGCCAACTGGTCAGCAAGTACACGATCACCAGGCCCATGAAGTAGGTCAGCCACAACAACAGCGTGCCGACGCTGTAGGTGCCGGAGAAGATCACCGCAAACACGTTGCGCGCCTTCACGGTTTTCTGTTCCGGCACACTGAAACTGGAAGCCTGGGCCACCACTGTCGGGTCAATCGGCGCCAGCGCCTTGCGCACTTTGTCGGTGCCACGGTTGCGCACGACGAGATAGCGCGCCGATTCCGGCAGCCACAGCAGCAACACGACGCCAAGGATCAACGGCAGGACCCCACCGATCAGCAACAAGCTGTGCCAGCCGAACGTCGGGATCAACTTGGCGGAAATGAATCCGCCCCCGGCCATGCCAAGGTTGAAACCGCAGAACATGCTGGTCACCAGCAAGGATTTCTTGCGCTCCGGGGTGTATTCCGACAGCAACGTAGTGGCGTTGGGCATGCCCGCACCCAATCCCAGGCCAGTCAGGAAACGCAACACGAGCAACTGGTCGACATTGGTGCTGTAGGCCGAAGCCAGGCTGAACGCACCGAACAACAGCACCGCCCCCACCAGTACGACTTTTCGCCCGAAGCGGTCAGCCAAAGGGCCGGAGCCCAGCGCGCCGAACACCATGCCGATCAGTGCCGCACTCATCACCGGGCCGAGACTGGCGCGATCGATGCCCCAGTCCTGAGACAGGGCCGGTGCGATGAACCCCATGGCGGCCGTGTCGAGGCCATCGAGGAAGACAATCAGAAAACACAGGATCACCACTCGCCACTGATAGCGCGAAATGGGTTGAGCGTTGATGAAGGACTGCACGTCGAGGCAGTTACCTACAGCAGACTGAGGCTGGTTCATTATTTTTATTCCACGCAAAAAACGCCGTCGAACAGGTGCCAGCCGTGGCTGACGCTGTTACAGGGAAAGGGGTGTCGGGATCAGGCGATTCGGGCCTGGCAAGAAAAACAGTGGGAACGGCTGCAGGTAGGGAGCATGCGCATGAGGGGGGCCTCTTCTCATTATTATGGGGTCGTCGTCCGGCGCCGAATCGGTACTGACAGCGCCGGATGACGCTGCCGCGACATTAATGAGCCAAGGGAAAGAGCGTCAATTCATCGAACGCGACTCTGTGCGTTTATCGAACAGCTTAGGTAAACAGCTGGGTACTGAGGTCGCGGCTGGCACTCAACAGGCCGGGCAGGAAGCGCTGTTCCAATTCGTTGCGACTCACCCGTCCGGCGTGGGTGCTGACGTTCAGGGCCGCAACGACCTGACCGGACGCGTCGTACACCGGAACGGCAATCGAGCGCAGGCCCTGCTCCAGTTCCTGATCGACGATGCACCAACCCTGTTGCCGCACTTCCTGCAAGCACTCCAGCAGTGCTTCGGGGGTGTGGATGGTTCGACTGGTCTTGGCTTGCAGCTCCGCGTGGTCGAGGTACTCACCCAGCGACGTATCATCCAGGGCGGCCAGCAGGATCCTGCCCATCGACGTGCAATAGGCCGGCAAGCGCCCGCCCACCGAGAGGTCAACCGAAATCAGGCGCTGGGTGGTTGCCGAGCGGGCGATGTACAAGATGTCATCCCCTTCCAGGGTCGCCATGTTGCAGGCTTCGTGCAGTTGCTCGCTCATGCGGTCCAGATACGGCTGGGCAGAGACCGCCAGCGGCGTGGAGGAAACATAGGCATGCCCGAGGGTCAGCACTTTGGGTAGCAGGGAATAAGTCCGGCCATCGGTGGTGGCATAACCGAGCTTGATCAGCGTATGCAAGCAACGGCGCACGGCAGCGCGGGGAATTTCCGTGCGATGACTGATCTGGGCGATGGTCAGGTGCCGCTTGCGTTCCTGGAACGCTTGCACGACGGCCAGTCCACGCGCCAGGGACGTCATGAAATCCGGGTCGCCAGTCAGGGCCTGGATCCGTTTGGCGGGTGAAGCGACAATCGGCGGAGCCACTGAAGCGAAAGAATTGCGCAATTGATCGTTCATTTAAGGTCCTTATCCACACGGATCGGTGACTATTACAAGCGGCTACTGGCCTGCTGCACCAGTCCACCCCATCAACATTGGGCGATTATCGAACTATCGGCCGATAATCGCAATCGACGCTGTGCGCAATCCCGCCGCTCACTGACCGGGCTGCACGGTTTTCCTGAGATGTTGTTACTCTGGAATCCGTGCGGAATTTACGATTCGATGTAGTTGCCCAAGTTGCTCGACTTAATGGCGTCAGAAAGACATCGCAGCCAAGTGGCATCAGACACCTATCTAGTTAGCCGAAAGTTAGGGGTAACAAACCAATCACACATCAAGATCGACTTTTAACTCATTGGCGATAGTGTTCTGTGATTCGCTCGCTATAATGCAATTCAGTCGCCAAGCGTTTTTTAACTTGCCCAACCGACTACGCGGTGGCGCGATATTCCATCGCCGCCACCCACAGCAAGCGCCTGACGCTGCCTGCATTTGCATCGCCAACGCGCTCGCTGAACAGGAAACTGATGCTACGTCAGCCGTTCTTCTCTGGTGCCGTGGCCGCCTGCAACATGGAAGTATAGATCCCACTGCCGTAAACGATGCCTTCAAGGGCGTCGTCATTTCGATGAGTGTGGTCAATACATTGAGCAGCGCGTTTTCACCAGAATTTATCTCAACTCAATCAGGTAGCACTGTGACGAAAGACGAACTGCGCGCGGAACTTGAGCGCCAGGAACAACGTTACAAGGAAGTTTACGGCGGGGAAGTCACCACCTACGCCGCCCAGCCCGAACCGGAACGCAAACCCTGGCGTAAACGCGCCACCGTTCAGGATCAGGCATTCATCCAGGAACTGCAGAAGATGGAAAAGGAACTCAAAGCCGAAGAGCCATGACTGCTTCGGCCTGAGTCCTTTCAAGGGTCTGCATTTACACCTGTTAAAAGCGGGATGTATTGATGTTGCCTTTGCGCCCGCTACAAGCGGGCAGCGACCACCTTGACCGTCGGACGAGGTAAAAGGCTCATATCTGACCCTCCTCTCAGAAATTTCATACAAGCATTCAGCACTCTCCTCTCTGGGAGTGAAACCCTTGTGGTGTAAGGCTTTTCAAATAAATTCAATGACTTGCAAGGCCTGAAAAATCACGGATTTTTTAGGTACTGATGCAAAATAATTCGTTGAAGAATGTTACCGATGAGCAGCTAGTGCATCGATTCACAGTCTTTTCTGGCATAATCGCGCCCCCTTATGACCGGGTCAGAAAACCTTCATGATCGATTTATTCAGCGGACTGGATGCTTGGGTGCTTGTGAGCCTCTTGCTCGCCCTGGCTTTTGTCCTCGCCTTCGAGTTCATCAATGGATTTCATGACACCGCTAACGCGGTCGCCACTGTTATCTACACCAAAGCGATGCCGCCGCACCTGGCAGTGTTCTTTTCCGGTGTGTTCAATTTCCTCGGCGTACTGCTGGGCGGCGTTGGCGTGGCGTATGCCATCGTTCACCTGCTTCCGGTGGAACTGCTGATCAATGTGAACACCGGCCACGGCCTGGCAATGGTGTTCTCGTTGCTCGCCGCCGCCATCACCTGGAACCTGGGCACCTGGTACTTCGGCATCCCCGCTTCCAGCTCTCACACATTGATCGGCTCGATCCTCGGCGTGGGCCTGGCCAACGCACTGATCAACGATATCCCCCTGGCTGACGGGGTGAATTGGCAGAAAGCGATCGATATCGCAGCATCGCTGGTGTTCTCGCCGATGGCGGGTTTCCTGATCGCCGCGCTGATACTGATGGGCCTCAAGTGGTGGCGCCCACTGTCGAAGATGCACAAGACTCCGGAACAGCGCCGCAAGATCGACGACAAGAAACATCCGCCGTTCTGGAACCGCCTGGTGCTGGTGATTTCGGCGATGGCCGTGAGCTTCGTGCACGGTTCCAACGATGGCCAGAAAGGTATTGGTCTGATCATGTTGGTATTGATCGGTATCGTACCGGCGCAGTTCGTACTCGACCTGACCAGCACCACATACCAGATCGAGCGGACCCGTGACGCGACCCTGCACTTGAGCCAGTTTTACCAGCGCAATAACGAAACCCTGGGTGAATTCCTGGCCCTGGGCAAAAGTGTGGAAGGTGATCTGCCGGAGAAATTCCGTTGCAACCCGCAACAGACCGAACCGACCATCGCCGCCCTGCTCGGCACCCTCAAGGGTGTGGCCGACTATCACTCGCTGACCTCGGAACAGCGGATCGAAGTACGTCGCTACCTGCTCTGCCTGGACGACACGGCGAAGAAAGTCAGCAAGTTGCCAGGCCTGGCGGCACGTGAAAAAGCTGACCTGGACAAGCTGCGCAAAGACCTGACCACCACGACCGAATACGCCCCGTTCTGGGTGATTCTGGCGGTCGCACTGGCCCTCGGCATGGGTACCATGATCGGCTGGAAACGCGTGGTACTGACCATCGGCGAGAAGATCGGCAAGCAGGGCATGACCTACTCCCAGGGCATGTCGGCACAAATCACCACCGCGAGCCTGATCGGCCTGGCCAATATCTTCAGCCTGCCGGTGTCCACGACTCATGTCTTGTCTTCAGGTGTGGCCGGTACCATGGTCGCCAACAAAAGCGGCCTCCAGGGCGGCACTGTCAGAAACATCCTGCTGGCCTGGGTTCTGACCCTGCCAGCCACGGTGGGCCTGTCGGCCGGGCTGTTCTGGCTGGCCTCGAAGGCACTCGGCAGCTGATACGCAGCCGAACGAACAAGGCGCGCTCCGCAAGGACCGCGCCTTTTTTATTGACGTGCAATTCTGCAGAAACAGCATTCCTCCTCTGGGAGCGAACCCTGCATTGTCGATCAGTTTTTCGCAGACAAAAAAAAGGGCAACCGAAGTTGCCCAAAATGCCTTGCGTGCTCATTACATCAAGAAAGACTTACGGTTTTTTCCGCTTGTGCGAGTCCTTCCAGATAAATAATCCGAATCCTGCAAAGAACACCAACATGAGGCTGACGGTCAGCACTCCGGCGATCACCACGTTGTCGAAAAACATGACGCGTCTCCTGCAGTTGCCTTGTTGCGATGGGATTAAGTTATCCAAACAGGCAGGAGAGAATATTGACCGGGATCAATGTGGCCGGATAACGGACGCCGGACCGGGAGTAAAGGAGGGAGAAACTGACCTGCATCAATTAATGCAGTGGGTTTAGCGCTTTTTCGGTTTGTTTTTTGGCTTTTTCTTCGCTTTACCCAAAGGCATGGCCTGCTCGAACGCCTGGCGCACTTCATTCAAGCGCTTGTCGTTGAGGTCATGGATGCGCTTGGCGCGTTCGGCGTTGAGGTCGATCAGCTTGTCGTCTTGGCTCATGGGGTTAAGTGCATCGCTTGAATTGAGATTGCGCTGCCGTATCGATTGGCAGGGTTTTGCCAATAATGCGGTCTGATGACCTCGCTGACCAGTCGCGAACTCAAATCTCGATATCGACCCACAAACCTTGACGTGGCTGATCCTCCATCAGCGGCGCCACGGGCACGGTGTTATCGGCGTTCAATTCATCGCCCGGGATCGCCAGGTGCGCCTCGGGGTCATCATCGGCTTCACGACGGCGTCGTTCACGCTCCTGCCGCCGCCGCTGTTCCTCGCGCAACAGCAAAGTGGCTTCGTCGGAGTCGCGATTTTTCAGGTCAATGGTGCTGTCGCTGGAGCTCTCCTGTGCAGGAACCACAGGTGCAATGTCAGGGCGTGGACGGACCGGGTCATGCTGTGAAGTGATCGGCACGGCACTCAAGGGGAGCATCGGTGGCAGCATATTTAGTGGTCTCCTGTCAGCAGGCTGTCGGCTGCGGGGGTGGCGACTTGAGCCATCGGTCGCAAACTGTGACTCAGTTGGCACTCGTGAATGCCGTACCACCCGCAAAAAATGCATCCGGTTCAACTGGCGGCCTGGAGCTTAAAGCTTGCCGCCGCTCCTATTCTTTTGGCCCTCAAGCCCTCATTCCGTTAAGATAGCCCGCTTTTTCAAGGTGGGAGTCAGGCAGCATGGCGCAGCAGTATCAACCGGGGCAACGCTGGATCAGTGACAGCGAAGCCGAGCTGGGTTTGGGCACCGTTCTGGCACAGGACGGCCGCTTGTTGACCGTGCTCTACCCGGCCACTGGCGACACCCGCCAGTACGCGCTACGGAATGCGCCCCTCACCCGCGTGCGGTTCTCGCCGGGTGACACCATCACTCACTTCGAAGGCTGGAAACTGACCGTTCGCGAAGTCGACGATGTCGATGGCCTGCTGGTTTACCACGGCCTCAACGCGCAGAACGAAGTGGTCACCCTGCCGGAAACCCAACTGTCGAACTTCATCCAGTTCCGTCTGGCCAGCGACCGACTGTTCGCCGGGCAGATCGACCCGCTGCCCTGGTTTTCCCTGCGTTACCACACCCTGGAACACACCAGCCGCCAGTTGCAGTCCGCGCTGTGGGGCCTGGGTGGCGTGCGTGCGCAACCGATCGCACACCAGTTGCACATCGCCCGCGAAGTCGCCGACCGTATCGCTCCACGGGTTCTGCTGGCCGACGAAGTGGGCCTGGGCAAGACCATCGAAGCCGGTCTGGTAATCCATCGCCAACTGCTTTCGGGTCGCGCCAATCGCGTGCTGATCCTGGTGCCGGAGAACCTTCAGCACCAGTGGCTGGTGGAAATGCGTCGTCGCTTCAACCTGCAGGTCGCGCTGTTCGACGAAGAACGCTTCATCGAAAGCGATGCCAGCAACCCGTTCGAAGACACTCAGCTCGCACTGGTGGCCCTCGAATGGCTGGTTGAGGATGAAAAAGCCCAGGACGCACTGTTCGCAGCGGGTTGGGACTTGTTAGTGGTCGACGAAGCGCACCACCTGGTGTGGCACGAAGATCAGGTCAGCCCTGAATATTCGCTGGTCGAGCAACTGGCCGAAACCATCCCTGGCGTACTGCTGCTGACCGCGACCCCGGAACAACTGGGTCAGGACAGCCACTTCGCCCGTCTGCGCCTGCTCGATCCAAACCGTTTCCATGACCTGCACGCCTTCCGCGCCGAGAGCGAAAACTATCGCCCGGTGGCCGAGGCCGTTCAGGAATTGCTGGACCAGGGGCGTCTGTCGCCTGAAGCGCACAAGACCATCCACGGTTTCCTCGGCAACGAAGGCGAAGCCCTGCTGGCAGCCGTCAACGATGGCGATACCGAAGCCAGCGCCCGCCTCGTGCGCGAACTGCTCGACCGCCACGGCACTGGCCGCGTGCTGTTCCGCAACACCCGCGCCGCCGTACAGGGTTTCCCGGAACGCAAACTGCACCCTTACCCGCTGCCGTGCCCGGACGAGTACCTCGAGTTGCCATTGGGCGATCACGCCGAGCTCTACCCGGAAGTCAGCTTCCAGGCGCAGCCGGACGCCAACGAAGAAGATCGCTGGTGGAAATTCGATCCCCGCGTCGAGTGGCTGATCGACACCCTCAAGATGCTCAAGCGCACCAAGGTGCTGGTGATCTGCGCCCACGCCGAAACTGCCATGGACCTGGAGGACGCGCTGCGCGTGCGCTCCGGCATCCCGGCCACGGTGTTCCATGAGGGTATGAACATCCTCGAGCGTGACCGCGCCGCCGCTTACTTCGCCGACGAAGAATTTGGTGCGCAAGTGCTGATCTGCTCGGAAATCGGCAGTGAAGGTCGCAACTTCCAGTTCTCCCATCACCTGGTGTTGTTCGATCTGCCGTCCCACCCGGACCTGCTGGAACAACGTATCGGCCGACTGGACCGGATCGGTCAGAAACACGTCATTGAGCTGCACGTGCCGTACCTGGAAACCAGCCCGCAAGAGCGCCTGTTTCAGTGGTACCACGAAGCGCTGAACGCGTTCCTCAACACCTGCCCGACCGGCAACGCCCTGCAACATCAGTTCGGCCCGCGCCTGCTGCCTTTGCTGGAAGAGGCCGATGATGGCGAGTGGCAAGCGCTGATCGATGAAGCCCGCACCGAACGCGAACGTCTTGAAGCCGAATTGCATACTGGCCGCGACCGCCTGCTGGAACTCAATTCCGGCGGCGCCGGCGAAGGCGATGCCTTGGTCGAAGCCATCCTTGAGCAAGACGATCAGTTTGCCCTGCCGATCTATATGGAAACCCTGTTCGACGCATTCGGCATCGACAGCGAAGACCATTCGGAAAACGCACTGATCCTCAAGCCGAGCGAGAAAATGCTCGACGCCAGCTTCCCGCTGGGCGACGACGAAGGCGTGACCATCACCTACGACCGCAACCAGGCGCTGTCCCGCGAAGACATGCAGTTCATCACCTGGGAGCACCCGATGGTGCAGGGCGGCATGGATCTGGTTTTGTCCGGCTCCATGGGCAATACCGCCGTGGCGCTGATCAAGAACAAGGCACTCAAGCCTGGCACGGTGTTGCTGGAACTGCTGTATGTCAGTGAAGTGGTTGCCCCGCGCTCACTGCAACTGGGCCGTTACCTGCCGCCGGCCGCCCTGCGTTGCCTGCTCGACCCGAACGGCAACGACCTGTCGGCCCGGGTGTCGTTCGAAACGCTGAACGATCAACTGGAAAGCGTACCGCGCGCCAGCGCCAACAAGTTCATCCAGGCCCAGCGCGATCAGTTGACCCCACGGATCAACGCCGGCGAAGAAAAGATCACCCCGCGTCACGCCGAACGTGTAGCCGAGGCGCAACGTCGTCTGGCGGCCGATACCGATGAAGAACTGGCACGCCTGACCGCCTTGCAAGCGGTCAATCCGACCGTACGCGACAGCGAACTGGTTGCCCTGCGCAAACAACGCGAGCAAGGCCTGGCCATGCTCGAAAAGGCTGCGCTGCGACTGGAAGCGATTCGGGTGTTGGTGGCAGGTTAAGCCCCCCCCTGCTCCACCGCTATAAATGAAAAGGCCCGCAGCGATGCGGGCCTTTTTTATTTCCTGTGATTAATCGGCTGCTGCTGATGGGCTCTTCGCGAGCAAGCGCCCACAGGCTTGGGCTGTTTAAAGGTTCTGTGTTCGACTCGTACACAGAAGCTTGCTCACGAAAGCGATTATGCAGTCGCTGCAACCCCATCTGGCTCTACCACAGCAATCAACCCCTCCTTCATCCGCTTGGCATCGCGCACAAAACACCGCGCAGCCAGGAACAAAAACACCATGGTGAAAAACAGCGCTACCGGGATCAGGTACATCGCATCATGCAGGCCGACAGCCTTGAACGCTTCGGTCATCTGTTCGGCACCGGCGGCAAGCATCGCTGTATGGGCGAAGTGATCGGACAACGCGCCCACCACCACCGGCCCCAGTCCACCGCCCAACAGGTACAAGCCGGCAAAGAACAGCGCCATGGCCGTCGCCCGTAGACGCGGCTCGACCACGTCCTGAATCGCCGTGTACACGCAGGTGTAAAAGTTATAGGCGAACAACCAGCCCAGACTGAACACCGCCACGAACACGCCAATCTCGATCCGTCCCGAATGCAGCGCCCAGGCCGTGCACAGGGTCGATATGATCAGGCTGATCGCGGCAAACAGCAGACGTCCGTTGGCGACCCGTTGATGGATCTTGTCCGCGACCCAGCCACCCAGCGTCAGGCCAACCAGGCCGGTCACACCGACAATCACTCCTGTCGCCACGGCGGCCTCCTGCAAAGGCATCAGAAAGTAACGCTGAAGCATCGGTACCAGAAACGAGTTGCAAGCATAAGTTGCGAAGTTGAAACACAGCCCGGCCATCACCAGCCACAGAAAAGTCGGCACCGCCAAAACCCGGCGGACAGGTCGGTCGACGCGCTCTTGCGAGACTTGTACGCTCTCGGCAGCCCCCCGCTTCGGCTCCTTGATGAAAAACATGAACACCGCCAGGATCAGTCCCGGTACGGCAGCGATGAAGAAAGGTGCCCGCCAGCTGTCGAACGCCTTGACCATCGCCCCGATGGTAAAGAACGCCAGCAACAGGCCCAAAGGCAGGCCGAGCATGAAAATACCCATGGCCCGCGCCCGTCGGTGAGCGGGAAACAAATCGCCGATCAACGAGTTGGCGGCGGGCGCGTAACTGGCCTCACCGATGCCGATACCCATGCGCACGACCAGGAAACTCCAGAAACTGCCGACCATGCCGTTGACCGCGGTCAACCCGCTCCACACGGCCAGCCCCCAGCCCATCAACTTGCTGCGCGAACCGGTATCGGCCATCCGCCCCAGTGGCAGGCCGGCTATCGCGTAGACGAGGGTGAAGGCGGTGCCGATGATCCCCAGCTGAAAGTCGCTGAGGTGCCATTCCATGCGGATCGGTTCAATGATGATGGCCGGGATCGTGCGGTCGAAAAAATTGAACAGATTGGCCAGGAACAGCAGGAACAGAATGCGCCAGGCATTCGCCGCTTGGGTCGAGTTCTGCATTGGTCCGTCTCTTTTATTGTTATGGGGCTTCACTGCCAGCGCATCCGAGCCCGGAACTTGCAATCTAGTCAGGCCCGCGAATGCTGTCTGTCATTATTCGCAAGGCTGATACCCACCCATGGTGGCGGGCGCAGCCCATGCAACAATTTATTTCCAATCGCTCTAAAGCCCATTCCAAAAAGGTTGGATTCATTTAGCCACTATGGCTTGCGCTGTGTGCATGCCCTCTATACTTCAGTGCATTCGCCAGCGTCGATTGCGCAGGCCAGGGTGATTAACGACGGGGCATGCTATGGACTGGCTTGGTCTGCATTTCATTACCGAGCTACCAGTGAACGGGCAGGTCATACTTAACTGCATGCATGACCCCTTTCTGGTGTTACTGGCTTATCTGGTCGCCTGTGCCGGCAGTTTTGCCACACTGGACATGGCCGAACGGGTTGCCCACGCGGAAAACCTCTCCTCCCAACGACTGTGGCGCTGGGTCGGTGCCGGCTGCCTGGCCGGCGGAATATGGGCCATGCACTTTATCGGCATGCTGGCGTTCCAGGTACCGGTCGATGTTCATTTCCAACTGCCCGTCACCTTATTGTCCCTGTTGATCGCCCTGCTCACCTCCTGGCTGGTGATGTACACCCTCAGTCGCCCCTCCCTGAGCGTTTGGCAATGCCTGAAAGCCTCCGCCTGGATCGGCATGGGCATCGCGACCATGCATTACGTGGGCATGGGCGCCATGCAGTCGCAAGCGAAGGTCTATTACCAGCCAGTGTTGTTTGGGCTCTCCATCCTGATCGCGATTGGCGCCAGCCTGGCGGCGCTGTTACTGGCCAGCCATTTGCGCAACGGCACCGGGATGTTTCATCAGTTGTTCAAATACAGCGCGAGCCTGGTTATAGGGGCCGGCATCATCAGCATGCACTTTACGGGTATGGCGGCTTTCAATTTGTTGCTACCCGGCGGCACCGCCCTGCCGCAACCAGGGGAACACAACCACCTGCAATTGGGGGTGACTGTCGCAGTCATGACGCTGCTCATCATTGGCAGCTGCATCAGCGCGGCCCTGGCGGACAAGAAACTGCAAAAAAAGGATCATGACCTGCAACGGGTGAACTCGCTGCTCAGCCAACTCGACCAGGCACGCGTTTCCCTGCAACAGGTCGCGCACTACGACGCCTTGACCAGCCTGATCAACCGACGCGGTTTCAATCAGATCTTCGCCGAGAAGCTCATCGAGAAAACCCATGAAGGTGGCATGCTTGCCGTCCTGTTCCTCGACATTGACCATTTCAAGCGGATCAACGACAGCCTGGGCCATGATGCGGGCGACGAACTGCTCAAGGTACTGGCCAGCCACATCAAGGCCTCGGTGCGCAGCCACGAAGATGTCGTGGCGAGATTCGGTGGCGATGAATTCTGCATCCTCATCGATCTGCACGATCGGGACGAAGCCCGACAAATGGCACAACGCATCATGCTGAAAATGAAGGACCCCATCGAGCTGGCCGGGCGGCGCATGGTCATGACGACCAGCATCGGCATCAGCCTGTTTCCGGAGGATGGAAAAACCTGCGAAGAACTGCTGAAAAATGCCGATTTGGCGCTCTATCAGTCCAAGGGCAGCGGTCGCAACGGCTTGAATTTTTTCAGCGCCAATCTCAAGGCCCGGGCCACGCTGGAACTGCAACTGGAAGAAGAACTGCGCCATGCCCTGCGCGAAGACACCGGCCTGATGCTCTATTACCAGCCAATCTACGACCTGAAAACCGGCCAGGCCAGCAAACTGGAAGCGTTGATTCGTTGGCAGCATCCCGTCCACGGCCTCCTTGCACCGGATCGTTTCATTGCCCTCGCCGAGTCCAATGGCCTGATCACCGAACTGGACAACTGGGTGCTGCGCAAGGCCTGCCAGGACCTCGGCGAATTGTCACGACAGGGCTGCGATGAACTGAAGATTGCCGTGAATTGCTCGCCCCTGAGTCTGGTTCGCGAGGAACTGGCCGGGGAAATCGAACAGGCCTTGCGCAGCGCCGCAGTAGCGCCAAGGCGGCTGGAACTGGAGGTGACTGAAAATGCATTGATGGGCAACATCACCGAAACGCTGGTATTGCTGCAGCAGATTCGCGCCCTCGGCGTGTCGCTGTCGATCGATGACTTCGGCACCGGTTACTCGTCCCTGGCCTACCTCAAACGCTTGCCACTCAACACGCTGAAGATCGACCGATCGTTCATTATCGACATCCCCAAATCCGCCCAGGACATGGAGATCGTCCAGGCCATTATCGTCATGGCCCACACGCTGCATCTGGACGTGGTCACCGAGGGCGTCGAAACGTTCGAGCAATACCAGTTTCTCGAACGCCACGGCTGTGACTTTGTTCAGGGGTACCTGCTAAGCCGCCCGGTGCCCCTCAATGATTTACGCCCGGTGCTGGACGAGATCAACCAGCGCAAGCACGCATTTACCGTTACGCCGTTGAGTCTGGTTCACGGTACAACTGCACTAATGTAGACGGGTCATGTTCCAGGAAGCCCTGGCTCCCATGCAATCGCATCAATTGCGCGGCCAGACCGCTGATCGGCGTTGCCGAGCCTTGCTCACGGGAAAACTTCACCGCGGTATCCAGATCCTTGAGCAGGGTTCGCACGTGCCATTTGACCGGTTCGAAACGGCTGTCGGCCATTTGCGGGCCGAGAATCTGCAAAGGTTTTGAGTCGGCAAAACCACCGGCCAGCGCCTCGGCGATCAGGCTCGCATCAACACCGGAGCGCTCCGCCAGCGCCACCACTTCAGCAATAACCAGCGCGTTGCAGGCCACGATCATTTGATTGCAGGCCTTGGTCACCTGCCCCGCCCCGACGGCCCCCATGTGCGTCACGCGCTGGCCAAGGCTCAACAAGACAGGTTTGACCCGATCAAGCGCCGCCGCCTCGCCGCCCACCATGATCGCGAGGCTTCCGGCCTCGGCTCCGACCACGCCGCCGGAGACCGGCGCATCCAGCCAACCCATACCGGTTTTACTGACAAGCTCCGAGGCCATTTCCCGCGTTGCAGTCGGTTCCAGGCTGGAAAAATCCACCAGTAACTGACCGCTTTTCGCCGCTTCGACAATCCCCGCCGCCCCGAAAACCACCTCACGGACGACCGGGGTATCGGCCAGGCACAACATCACCACATCAGCGTGTTGGCACAGCTCGGCAGGCGTGGCGACCTGGCGCGCCCCAGCCTGGACCAGCGGCGCGCACTTGGCCGGATTACGGTTCCACACCGTGAGCGGAAAACCCGCCGCAAGCAGGCGCTTGCACATAGGCAGGCCCATCAGGCCGACCCCGGCAAATCCCAACGAAGGTAGCGTTGACATCATTTGGCCTCCTTTTGATTAAAGAACGTTGAATATTGGCCGATTCATCATGACTTAGGAAAGGATTCCCCCGAGCGACATTCAGGCCATGGCTCTGAAGCTTGGGACAAATACGCGCTGATATAAGACGCGAGTTCTCATTCCGTGACGGTTCGACGACAGCGAGTCGCCCGACCACCAGCCCAGGTACATGGCGAACAATGACTTCTAAAAACAATCCGGCCCCTGTGGTATCCGACCTGACGTTGAGCCCTGCGGCGAACAGCCCCGCCCCAATGCCGTCGAAGCCATTGCTCCCGTCCCGCCCGCTGGCGACCCAGCAATACCTGTATTTCACCGAAACCAATACTGACCGCATCCTCGACAACCTCGATGGCCTGCGCGACCTGGTGTTCCCGCGCCCGTCGCATCTGGAAGGCGATAACGAACAGCACAACGATCAGGAGTTCCCGTCGGTGTGCCTGATCGGCCTGGGTCGTTGCGGCTCGAACATCGCGCTGGATGTCGCGGAGCTGGTGTACAACGCCCGCAAGTTCTATCTCAACGAATTCAATAACGAAGATCGCCTGTCGCCGGACAAGCGCTTTGCCGAAAAGGGCTACAGCCCGGCCCAATGGATTCGCAACAACCTGCGCCTGGGGCCGAACAAGGCCACCAAACCGGTGTTCCTGGTAGAACCGCTGGTCATGCTCGGCGACCTGGACAAAGACATCGCCGGCCGTATCCGTTTTTCGCGCAAGGGCGAAAAAAGCGGTTTCCTGCGCGACTACAGCAAAATGAAAATCATGGACCTGTCGGAAGTCCACGCCGGTGGCGCCGGTAACGCGCCGATCCTCGGCCAGTACCTGGCCAAGATCATCCTCAACAAGGACACCCAGCGTTTCTCCAGCCCGGACTGGAAAATGATTCACTCCTACCTGATCGACAGCTGTGGCATCAAGGCCAACCAGTCGCGCCTGTATTTCTCGATTTTCAGTGCCGGCGGCGGTACCGGTTCGGGCATGGCTTCGGAGTTCGGCCTGGCCCAGCAGCACTCGTACATGAACAAGACGTTCGACACCAAGCCGATGGACGAGCACGACGGCAAGAGTGGTCATTCCTTCGTCTTCGAACCGATTTTCACCAGCGGTATCTGCGTGCTGCCGAACATTTCCGATCATCGCAGCGAAATGTCCGAAGCCTTGCACATCAACGCCGGTCGCCTGCTGTGCAAATACCTGTCGGAAGAGTGGGACTTCTCCTACAACTTCGCCAACGAGGACAGCAGCGAAGCCAGCGTCATGGGCCGTATCCGCCCATGGAATGCCATGATGCTGATCTCCAACGACATCATGCGTTACGCCGAAGAGAGCGATGACGGCAATATCCAGAACATTGATGTCAATGCCATGGAAAAGCACGCCAACCAATACATCTCACAACAGATCTTCAACATTCTGACGGCGCAAGCGGTAACCACCGACTACGACCAGAACTATTTCCGTCGTGCCGGCATCGACATCGGCGAAACCATTCGCCTGGACGCCAACGACCTGTTCATGAGCCTGGCCGGCCCGGTGGCCATTGCCTACGCCGAATCCGTGGTGCCGGAAACCCCGCCGCCGACCAGCGATAAATTCAAGGTGTTCGAGAAAGAACCGCAGCGCCTGAACATCGATGACCTGTTCTTCCGCTCCATCGACCTGCCGCACTTCAACAAGGTCACTCAAGCCATCGAAGGCATCAGCCTGCTGCCCATTGAGTCCAAGCGCTATCGGGCGTCGCTGGAGCAGTACAAGAATTCGGGGTATGACGCGGCCGCGCTGCACGACCTGCACTTCTTCAAGAATTGCTCGTCGGTGGTGTCGATCGTTTCCCTGCCGAAGGACTACAAGCTGTCCTACATGGACCTGAACCGGTTGAAGACCCACCTCAACAGCCTGTTCCCCAACACCACGCTCAAGCGCTATGCACTGGTGATCGGCGCCTCGGCCAACCTGTCCCTGACCACGCTGATCGCCAAGAGCCCATGCCTGTCGGACGACTTCCTGACGCTGATCGTTGCCTTCATCAAGCGTTGCTTCGCAAAAAACCCGTACCGCTTCGATGAGACCCTCGACAACTCGATCCTGGACTTCATCATCCATGATCACTTCGACGAGGGTTTGATCGACGACCTGCTCAACGAGTTCGAGAACCCGGCCAAGATCCTCGATACCAACTGGTACGCGATCAAGCCGATGTATGAGAAAAAGTATCGCGAACTGATCAATGACAAGGACAAGTTCGTCTCGATCAACGACATTCGCCTGTCCCGGGATTGCGTGAAAAAAGCCATCAAATACCTGCGCGAGATCTACCGCCACCGCATCGGCAAGACCAAGGTCATTTCGCTGAATAACCACACGGGTAAAACCGCTTACTAAGACCGGCGCCAGACCGCGTCGTGGCGAATCGCGAGCAAGCTTGCTCGCGATGACGACCTTGCCCGCCACACAAATCTCAACATCCAGAAACAATTGAGCAGCCCTTCGGCTGCTCTCTTAACTGTTCCCGTTACGTTTACGTCACCGTGAGGCTGTGGCCTTTCTCTACGGCAACGTGCCATCACGCTACTCGCCTACACACTTTTAGCTGGCGACGTCACGCACCAAACAAGTGCGGGCATTTATGGCTTTGCCCTTTCCTGGATCATTATCCACGGCGAAACGACCACCGCCCACAACTCGGGATCACGTTCAAACAGATCCAGCGCCCGCGTTTCAGACAGCTTGGCGACCTGATCGGCAGCCAGCCAGGCAGCCACTTTCTCCCCCTCATCGGTGGCCACGGCTTCGGCCGCGGCGATCAAATCCAGACCGGGGTCGACCCACAATAGGGCACCCTTGGCGAAGAACGGCTCCAACTCCTTCCAGGTGATAGATGCCGTTTCACCAAGCAGCTTGGCATAGAGGGTGCTAGGTTCTTGAGTCATGGGTTCCTGTCCGGATAAGAAATCGACGCAATGATAACGTCGGTGATCCTGATAGAAAAACCCAGTTGCACGTTGAGTCACCGAATGAAAAGAGCAGGAACGCCAAGGAATGCACGGAATCTGGCTATAAGCACTCCAAAGCCCCGCCGCAATTCTGTCTTTTTCTTTCAAAAAAGCGACACCCCAAAGTTTTGCCCCCCGCCGCCAGCTTCCCAGGCTGACAATCGGCGCTCTACACTGTACCGGTACAGTTGCCGAGGGGCATTTCCGGGGGATGTCGTGGATATCTGACCCGGTTCTGCCGCCCAAGGCGCCAGGACTATAAAAAATACAACAGTAAGAGTGGAGCACTATGACTAAGGCTACTAAGCAGATTTCCAAACTGTTTGCCGCTATGGTTCTGGCCGGGGTTGCCAGCCATTCGTTCGCAGCTGACACCATCAAGATCGGCATCGCCGGCCCTAAAACCGGCCCTGTAGCCCAATACGGCGACATGCAGTTCAGTGGCGCCAAAATGGCCATCGAGCAAATCAACGCCAAGGGCGGCGTCGACGGCAAGAAACTCGAAGCCGTTGAATACGATGACGCCTGTGATCCAAAACAAGCGGTCGCGGTTGCGAACAAAGTCGTCAACGACGGCGTGAAGTTCGTGGTTGGCCACCTGTGCTCCAGCTCCACTCAACCGGCTTCGGACATCTACGAAGACGAAGGCGTGATCATGATCACCCCGGCTGCCACCAGCCCGGACATCACCGCCCGTGGTTACAAAATGGTGTTCCGCACCATCGGTCTGGACAGCGCCCAGGGCCCTGCCGCCGGTAACTACATTGCCGATCACGTAAAACCGAAAATCGTTGCTGTGCTGCACGACAAACAGCAATACGGTGAAGGCATCGCCACCGCCGTGAAACAGACCCTCGAGAAGAAAGGCGTCAAGGTTGCCGTATTCGAAGGCATCAACGCCGGCGACAAAGACTTCTCTTCGATGATCTCCAAGCTCAAGCAATCCAACGTCGACTTCGTCTACTACGGCGGCTACCACCCGGAGCTGGGTCTGATCCTGCGTCAATCCCAGGAAAAAGGCCTGAAGGCCAAGTTCATGGGTCCGGAAGGCGTGGGTAACGACTCCATTTCGCAGATCGCCAAGGACGCTTCCGAAGGCCTGCTGGTGACCCTGCCGAAATCCTTCGACCAGGACCCGGCCAACGTTGCCCTGGCTGATGCGTTCAAGGCCAAGAAAGAAGATCCAAGCGGTCCGTTCGTGTTCCCGGCCTACTCGGCTGTTGAAGTCATTGCCGGTGGTATCGCTGCCGCCAAGAGCGAAGACACTGCCAAAGTGGCTGCTGCCATCCACGCAGGCTCTTTCAAGACTCCAACTGGCGACCTGAGCTTCGACGCCAAGGGCGACCTGAAAGACTTCAAGTTCGTGGTTTACGAGTGGCACTTCGGTAAACCTAAAACTGAAGTTTCGCCTCAGTAAGGCCTTGCCTGACTGACTGCCAACAAAGCCCACGGCGTGCCGTGGGCTTTGTTTTACGAACGTATTGGGCCGTGCTGGCGTGATCCGCTAGTCTCCCCACCTGAAAATCTCAAAACCGTCATCAGCGGTTCGCTGGCAAACCTCGAATTCGAAGTGGATGCAGATCCATGGGGCTCGAGCGGGAAAATGACTCCACCAGTGAAATGCGTATCAGGTTTTTAGGAGCGCTGTAATGCCTGACATCTATCACTTCTTCCAACAGCTGGTTAATGGTCTGACCATTGGCAGCACGTATGCCCTGATCGCCATCGGCTATACGATGGTTTACGGCATCATTGGAATGATCAACTTCGCCCACGGCGAGGTGTACATGATCGGTTCCTACGTGGCGTTCATCGCCATCGCCGGACTGACCATGCTGGGACTCGACAGTGTTCCACTGTTGATGACCGCCGCTTTTCTCGCCACCATCGTGGTAACCAGTGCCTACGGTTACAGCATCGAACGGATCGCTTACCGCCCACTTCGCGGCAGCAACCGTCTGATCCCGCTGATTTCCGCCATCGGCATGTCGATCTTCCTGCAGAACACGGTTCTGTTGGCGCAAGACTCCAAGGACAAATCCATTCCCAACCTGATTCCGGGCAACTTCTCCATCGGGCCAGGTGGCGCACATGAAGTGCTGATTTCCTACATGCAAATCGTGGTGTTCGTGGTGACCCTGGTCGCCATGCTCGGCCTGACGCTGTTCATCTCCCGCTCTCGCCTGGGTCGCGCCTGCCGTGCCTGCGCCGAAGACATCAAGATGGCCAACCTGCTGGGTATCAACACCAACAACATCATCGCCCTGACCTTCGTCATCGGTGCCGCGCTGGCGGCCGTCGCGGCCGTGCTGCTGAGCATGCAATATGGCGTGATCAACCCGAACGCCGGTTTCCTCGTCGGCCTCAAGGCCTTCACCGCTGCGGTATTGGGCGGTATCGGCAGCATTCCGGGCGCCATGCTCGGCGGGCTGGTACTTGGCGTGGCGGAAGCTTTCGGTGCCGATATCTTCGGCGACCAGTACAAGGACGTCGTGGCGTTCGGCCTATTGGTTCTGGTGTTGTTGTTCCGGCCAACCGGCCTGCTGGGCCGTCCGGAGGTTGAGAAAGTATGACTAGGAATCTTAAACAGGCGCTGTTCAGCGCCTTGCTGGTGTGGGCCGTGGCCTACCCGGTACTCGGTCTGAAGCTGACCATCGTTGGCATCAACCTCGAAGTCCATGGCACCAGCAACGCCACGCTGATCACCATCGCCGTGTGCTCGGTGCTGATGTTCCTGCGCGTGATCTTCGACCGGGAGATCAGCTCGGCCTGGCGTTCCTCACCCGGCGTGCCGCTGATTCCGGCCAAGGCCAGTAATTTCCTGACCCTGCCGACCACCCAGCGCTGGATCATCATTGCGCTGATCGCCGGTGCGCTGGTCTGGCCGTTCTTCGGCTCTCGCGGCGCGGTGGACATCGCGACCCTGGTGCTGATCTACGTGATGCTCGGCCTCGGCCTGAACATCGTGGTCGGCCTGGCCGGCCTGCTCGACCTCGGTTACGTCGGCTTCTACGCCGTCGGCGCCTACAGCTATGCGCTGCTGTCGCATTACTACGGCCTGAGCTTCTGGATCTGCCTGCCAATCGCTGGCCTGATGTCCGCCACCTTCGGCTTCCTGCTCGGTTTCCCGGTACTGCGTCTGCGCGGTGACTACCTGGCGATCGTGACCCTGGGCTTTGGTGAGATCATCCGTCTGTTCCTGCGTAACCTGACCGGCCTCACTGGCGGTCCGAACGGCATCAGCAACATCGAGAAACCGACGTTCTTCGGCCTGACCTTCGAACGTAAAGCCGCCGAAGGGATGCAGACTTTCCACGAGTACTTCGGCCTGGAATACAACTCGATCAACAAGGTGATCTTCCTTTACCTGGTTGCGTTGCTCCTGGCTTTGGCTGCGCTGTTCGTCATCAACCGCTTGCTGCGCATGCCGCTGGGTCGCGCGTGGGAAGCCTTGCGTGAAGACGAAATCGCCTGCCGAGCACTGGGCCTCAACCCGACCGTGATCAAGCTTTCAGCCTTTACCCTGGGCGCCAGCTTCGCCGGTTTTGCCGGCAGCTTCTTCGCTGCCCGTCAGGGCCTGGTAACGCCGGAATCCTTCACCTTCATCGAGTCGGCGATCATTCTCGCCATCGTCGTGCTGGGTGGCATGGGCTCGCAGTTGGGCGTGATCCTCGCGGCCGTGGTGATGATCCTGTTGCCGGAAATGATGCGTGAGTTCAGTGAGTACCGCATGTTGATGTTCGGTGCCTTGATGGTACTGATGATGATCTGGCGCCCTCAGGGTCTGCTGCCCATGCAACGTCCTCACATGGAGCTGCGCAAATGAGCCGCGAGATCCTGAAAGTAGAAAACCTGAGCATGCGCTTCGGCGGCTTGCTGGCGGTCAACGGCGTAGCCTTGAGCGTGAAAGAGAAACAAGTGGTCGCCCTGATCGGCCCCAACGGCGCCGGCAAGACCACCGTGTTCAACTGCCTGACCGGCTTCTACAAGCCGAGCGGTGGCAGCATCCTGCTGGACGGCGAGCCGATCGAGGGCCTGCCGGGCCACAAGATCGCCCTCAAAGGCGTGGTGCGAACCTTCCAGAACGTGCGGTTGTTCAAGGACATGACTGCGGTCGAGAACCTCTTGATCGCCCAGCATCGTCACCTGAACACCAACTTCCTGTCCGGCCTGTTCAAGACCCCGTCGTTCCGCAAAAGCGAACGCGAGGCCATGGATTTCGCCGAATACTGGCTGGAAAAAGTTCATCTCAAGGAGTTCGCCAACCGTCCGGCCGGCACGCTGGCCTACGGTCAGCAACGTCGCCTGGAAATCGCTCGCTGCATGATGACCCGCCCGCGGATCCTCATGCTCGACGAGCCCGCAGCCGGCCTGAACCCGAAGGAAACCGAAGACCTCAAGGCGCTGATCAGCGTGCTGCGTGAAGAGCACAACGTCACCGTGCTGCTGATCGAACACGACATGAAACTGGTCATGAGCATTTCCGACCACATCGTCGTGATCAACCAGGGCACGCCTCTGGCCGACGGCACGCCGGAACAGATCCGCGACAATCCTGAAGTGATCAAAGCCTACCTGGGGGAAGCGTAAATGCTGCAGTTCGAAAACGTTTCCACCTTCTATGGCAAGATCCAGGCCCTGCACAGCGTCAACGTGGAAATCCGTCAGGGCGAAATCGTCACGCTGATCGGCGCCAACGGCGCAGGCAAATCCACCCTGCTGATGACCCTCTGCGGCTCGCCGCAAGCCCACAGCGGCAGCATCCGTTACTTGGGTGAAGAGCTCGTGGGGCAAACCTCGGCGCAGATCATGCGCAAGAGCATCGCCGTGGTGCCGGAAGGTCGCCGGGTGTTCTCGCGCCTGACCGTGGAAGAGAACCTCTCCATGGGTGGTTTCTTTACCGCGAAGGGCGATTACCAGGAACAAATGGACAAGGTCCTCGGACTTTTCCCACGCCTGAAAGAGCGCTTTAGCCAACGCGGCGGCACCATGTCCGGCGGCGAACAGCAAATGCTTGCCATCGGCCGTGCGCTGATGAGCAAACCCAAGCTGCTGCTGCTCGACGAGCCATCGTTGGGCCTGGCACCGATCATCATCCAGCAGATCTTCGACATCATCGAACAGTTGCGCAAGGACGGTGTGACGGTGTTCCTGGTAGAGCAAAACGCCAACCAGGCGCTGAAAATCGCTGACCGTGCCTACGTGCTGGAAAACGGCCGGGTCGTGATGCAAGGCACCGGTGAAGCCTTGCTGACCGACCCGAAAGTGCGCGAAGCGTACCTCGGCGGCTAAGCGATTGCGGTAACCAGAAAACGGCCTTTGCGGGCCGTTTTTTTATGCCTGCCAACCTCTAAAACCATGAAGATCCACTGTAGGAGCGAGCTTGCTCGCGAAGAACCTGAGAGCGCAGCGCTCATCGAAACATTCCTTGTCATGGTTGACGACCATCGTCGGAATACCGCCCGAAACAAGCTCGCGCCTACAGTCGATCCAACGCCTCCCCACTGCGTTTGAACCAGCCAATCAGATAATCAGACAACACTTGCGTACGCTTGGGCAGCCCACCCTGATACGGATGCACCAGGTACATCGGCATGCTCCGGGTCTGGTAATCGCGCAGGAGCCAGCGCAAACGTCCGTCAGCCAATTCCGCCGGCAGCAAGTAGGACGGCAAACGCGCGATACCCGCCCCGGCCAGGGCGGCCTTCTTCAACAAGTTGTAATGGTTGCTGGCAAACGGCCCGGACACACGTACCCGCAACAATTCGTGTTGCTGGTGATACAGCCATTCTTCGCGACCGCTGTAGTGGCTGTTGAGCAGGCAACGATGATCGGCCAATGCCTGAGGCGCCAGCGGCTCGCCATATTGTTCGAGATACGCAGGGCTGGCGCAGGTCATCTCGTGCCACGCCAACAGCGGGCGTGCCACCAGACGCTGATCGTTAGCCACCTCCGAGCGAACCGCGAGGTCATAGCCATCACGAGATAAATCGCGATAGTTATTGCTCAGGTCCAACTCGATCTGCACTTCTGGGTACTGGCTGGAGAACTCCAGCAACAGGCCATCGAAGAAGGTTTCCCCGAGGGAAACCGGAACCGTCATCCGCACCGGCCCGGCCATGTCGTCCTTCAGTCGCGCCAATGCCTGACGCGCCCGCTCGACCTGCACCACCAGCGCCTGCGCCTGCGGCAGCAAGGCAGCGCCCGCAGCCGTCAGGCTCAAACGCCGAGTGGTGCGCTGCAGCAAGACCACGGAAAACTGCGCTTCCAGCTGACTGATACGCTTGGACAATTGCCCCTTGCTGCAACCCAATTGTTGCGCCGCCAAGGTAAAGCTCCCCGCCTCGACCAGTACCGCGAACGCCGCGAGATCATCCATTTCACTCATGGATTGTTTCCATTTGAAAACCAAAGGTTGCCTATTAGCGCGCTTATCAACGTAAAAAACCACTCTAAACTGAGGTCTCATACAACCCAATCGAGGATCAGCACCATGAAAATTCTTTTGATCGGCGCAGGCGGCACCATCGGTTCAGCAGTCGACAAGGAACTGTCTCAACGCCATGAGATCGTTCGTATCGGCCGCAAGAGCGGTGATTTTCAGGTGGACATCAGCGACAGCGCGTCGATTCGCAAACTGTTCGAGCAGACCGGAAAATTCGACGCGCTGATCTGCGCCGCCGGTAACGTGACCTTCGCACCACTGGCCGATATGACGGAAGAGAGTTTCGCCCTCGGCCTCAAAGACAAACTGATGGGTCAGGTCAATCTGCTGTTGATCGGTCGCGAGTACGCCAATGACGGCGCCTCATTCACCTTCACCACTGGCGTGCTCAGCCACGACCCGATACGTAGCGGCGCGTCGGCAGCGCTGGTCAACGGTGCACTGGACAGTTTCGTCCGCGCCGCCGCCATCGAACTGCCACGCGGCCTGCGAGTGAATTCGATCAGCCCGAACGTGCTCGTCGAAGCCATGGGCAAATACGCGCCGTACTTCCGTGGCTTCAAACCGGTTCCTGCGGCGGATGTCGCACTGGCCTACGCGAAAAGCGTGGAAGGCCTGCAGACAGGCCAGACCATTCACGTGGGCTAAAGCCTTGTGATGAACGGTCAGGCTGAGTAACGTGGCGGCACTTGTCAGGAGACCCCAAGATGCGTGTTGCCCGTTCCCTCGTCCTCGTTGCCTTGCTTCCGCTGTTCGCCGCGTGTCAGTTACTCGATGGCTCGCGTGAAAGCGCCTCCCATGTCGGCCAGACCCGCCTGCAGGGCCAGTTGAGCGCAGCTGATGGCAAGCTGTTGTTCCAGCCTTGCGGCGAGCAGCGTCGTTATTTGGTCAACGACACGGGCGGCACCAGTGTCCTGCAACAGGCTGCCAGCCTGGCCGACGCCCAGGGCAAGCTGTTTGCCGATGTGCGCGGGCGAATCGTTCCCGGCAGCGGCGACGGTCAGTTCGACCTGGAAACGCTGTACCGCGTCGAGCGTTCGGGCAACGCCTGTGACGACCCCAACTTCAAACGGCTGATCCTGCGCGCGGCCGGCCATTCTCCGGAGTGGAGCGTCAACGTCAGCGGCAAGGGCATGGTCATCGGCCGTGCAGGCCAGCCTCCCCTCGCCGTCCCCTACGTAGAAGAACAACTGGGCGATGGCCGCTTCAACCTCAGCACCGAAGCCAACAATCAGCACATCGAACTGTGGGTCGCGCCACAACGCTGCGTCGACGCCAGCACCGGCAGTATTCAGCACATGAGTGCCGAGTTGCGCATCGACGGGCAGGTTCAGCGTGGTTGCGGGTATTTCGGCGGATCGCGCAACGACTGATCGTTTTTGCCTCACGGGACCGGGCGTTTGAGGCTTATAATCGCCCGCTTCAAACGCCCTGGCGCAGTTGTGCGCCCCGCGAACCGGATCCCGTCATGTTACGAATCACCGAACTCAAGTTGCCGATCGACCATCCCGATGAAGACCTGCGCCCTGCCATTGTGCAGCGCCTGGGCATCGCCAGCGATGACCTGCTCGACTTCACCTTGTTCAAGCGCAGCTACGATGCGCGCAAGAAATCTTCCGAGCTGTGCTTCATCTACACCATCGACCTCACATTGCGCGATGAGGCCTCGGTTCTGCACAAGTTCGCCGATGACCGTAACGTCAACGTGGCACCGGATGTCAGTTACAAAATGGTCGGCCAGGCGCCGACTGATCTGAGCGCACGCCCGATCGTCGTCGGCTTCGGCCCCTGCGGGATTTTTGCCGGGCTGCTGCTGGCACAGATGGGTTTCAAGCCGATCATCCTCGAACGCGGTACCGAAGTGCGCCAGCGCACCAAGGACACCTGGGGCCTGTGGCGTAAAAACGTGCTCAACCCCGAATCCAACGTGCAGTTCGGTGAAGGCGGTGCGGGAACGTTCTCCGACGGCAAGCTCTACAGCCAGATCAAGGACCCGAAATTCCTCGGTCGCAAGGTCCTGCACGAGTTCGTCAAGGCCGGTGCGCCGGAAGAAATCCTCTACGTCAGCAAACCGCACATCGGTACGTTCCGTCTGACAGGCGTCGTGGAAAACATGCGTGAGCAGATTCGCGCCCTGGGTGGCGAAGTACGCTTCCAGCAACGGGTTACCGATGTGCTGATCGACGACGGCCAGCTGGTCGGCGTCGAACTCAATGGTGGCGAGCAGATTCATTCGAAACACGTGATCCTGGCCCTCGGCCACAGTGCCCGCGACACGTTCCGCATGCTGCATGGCCGCGGCGTGTTCATGGAAGCCAAACCGTTCTCGGTGGGCTTCCGTATCGAGCACCCGCAATCGCTGATCGATCGCGCACGCCTTGGCAAGTACGCCGGCCACCCGAAACTCGGCGCCGCCGATTACAAACTGGTGCACCACGCCAAGAACGGCCGCTCGGTCTACAGCTTCTGCATGTGCCCAGGCGGAACGGTAGTGGCGGCGACTTCCGAGCCGAATCGCGTCGTCACCAACGGCATGAGCCAATACTCGCGCAACGAGCGCAACGCCAACTCCGGGATCGTCGTTGGCATCACCCCGGAAGTCGATTATCCGGGCGGCCCGCTGGCGGGTATCGAGTTGCAGGAACGCCTGGAGTCCCACGCTTTTGTGCTGGGCGGCAGCAACTATGAGGCCCCGGCGCAACTGGTCGGCGACTTCATTGCCGGCAAGCCGTCCACCGAGCTGGGCACTGTCGAGCCGTCCTACAAGCCGGGCGTTGCCTTGGGCGACCTGGCCCTGGCCCTGCCGGAATTCGCCATCGAAGCGATTCGCGAAGCCTTGCCGGCGTTCGAGAAGCAGATCCGTGGTTACTCGCTGCATGACGCGGTGTTGACCGGGATCGAAACCCGTACTTCGTCGCCGCTACGCATTACCCGTAATGAGTCGATGCAGAGCCTGAACGTGAAGGGCTTGTTCCCGGCCGGTGAAGGTGCAGGGTATGCGGGGGGGATTCTGTCGGCGGGTGTCGATGGTATTCGCATCGCCGAAGCCGTGGCGCGGGATATTCTCGGCCTGCAAGCCTAGAACAACACCCTGTGGGAGCTCGCTCCCACAGGGTGCTTGGGATATTTGAAAGACCTCAGATATTGGCGCGCAGAATGCTGGCCGGCAACGGCTCACCCCGCTCGACCGTCGCCGCAACCGCCGCGATCAAACCGGTCAGCTCATACCCCTGGGCCTTGAGCCAGGCTTGATTGTAGTAAGTCGTGGCGTAGCGTTCGCCGCCATCACACAATATCGCCACGATTGACCCCGCCTCCCCCGCCACCGTCATCTGCTGCGCTGCCATCAAGGCGCCGATCAGGTTGGTTCCGCTCGATCCGCCCACATGACGCCCCAAACGCTCGGCCAGGTAATGCATGGCGGCCAGCGACAGCGCATCCGGAACCTTGACCATCGCATCGATCACCTTGGGCAGGAACGATGCCTCCACCCGTGGCCGGCCAATTCCTTCTATCCGCGAGCCATGGTCAAGACTCAGGCTGGCATCGCCGCTCTGGTAGTAATCGAAAAACACCGAGCGCTCGGCATCGGCACACAGCACGCGGGTGCAATGCTGGCGATAACGCACGTAACGCCCCAGGGTCGCCGTGGTGCCACCGGTGCCGGGGCTGGAAATCAGCCAGCTCGGCTCCGGGTGCTGCTCGAAACGCATCTGCTGGAAAATCGACTCGGCGATGTTGTTGTTCGCCCGCCAGTCGGTGGCGCGCTCGGCGTAAGTGAACTGATCGATGAAGTGCCCATCGTGCTCACGGGCCAGGCGTTCGGACTCGGCATAGATCTGCGTCGGATCATCCACCAGATGGCTCTGGCCACCGTAGAACGCGATCTGTGCGATTTTTTCCCTGGAGGTGGTCGCCGGCATCACCGCAATGAACGGCAAACCCAGCATGCGGGCGAAGTATGCCTCGGAAATCGCCGTCGAGCCGCTGGACGCCTCGATCACCGGCGCGCCGGGCTTGAGCCAGCCATTACACAACGCATAGAGGAACAGAGAACGAGCCAAGCGGTGTTTGAGGCTGCCAGTGGGATGACTGGATTCGTCCTTGAAGTACAACTCGATGCCCGGAAAACCCGGCAGCGGCAAAGGGATCAGGTGGGTGTCGGCGCTACGCTGGAAGTCGGCTTCAATGATCCGGATGGCTTCGCGGGCCCACTGTCGGTTGTCGCTCATGGTGGTTTTCTCGTGGAATCGGGCAGGAGTCGGCCATGTCACAAGCCTCAGCCATCAAGCTTAGGAAAAATCCTACATCACGCACAGGTACAGCTGAGCTTCAATACGCCCGGCAACTGCTAGGCTCAAGTTCTTGCGGGACAATCGCGTTGTAACGACATATAACAAAAAAGAATATAACTTTTGTTTTAACAACTAACCGTACGGGTTAGGGTGTCCCACCTTTTGAATTCACCGATGGAGAGCGACCTTGCCTCTGCGTAGCACTTTCACGCGTTTCTTTCAGTTGGAAGCTGCCAGCGGTCTGTTACTGATCGCTGCAGCTGTCCTCGCTTTAGTCATCAACAACTCCCCGCTGTCGTGGCTGTACAACGGCCTGCTGGACACCCCCGTGGTTGCCCAGGTCGGCGCCTTGAAAATCGCCAAGCCGCTGCTGCTTTGGATCAATGACGGCCTGATGGCGCTGTTCTTCCTGCTGATCGGTCTGGAAGTTAAGCGCGAAGTACTCGACGGGCAATTGTCGAAACCCTCACAGATCGTCCTGCCCGGCGCGGCCGCCATTGGCGGCATGGTGGTGCCGGCGCTGATCTACTGGTTCCTCAACCGTGACAATCCACCGGCCTTGAACGGCTGGGCGATCCCGACCGCCACCGATATCGCCTTCGCGCTGGGCGTACTGGCACTGCTGGGCAAACGCGTCCCGGTCTCGTTGAAACTGTTCCTCATGACCCTGGCGATCATCGACGACCTCGGCGCGATCATCATCATTGCCATTTTCTACTCCGGTGCGCTGTCGACCCTGTCCCTGGCACTGGCCGCCGCCTGTATTGCGGCGTTGATCGCGATGAACCGACTCGGCGTGGTCAAGCTCGGGCCGTACATGATCATCGGCCTGATCCTTTGGGTCTGTGTGCTCAAGAGCGGCGTGCACGCCACGCTGGCCGGCGTGACTCTGGCGTTCTGCATCCCACTGCGCACGAAAAATGCCGAACCCTCGCCGCTGCTGACCCTGGAGCACGCGCTGCATCCATGGGTAGCGTACGGCATCCTGCCGCTGTTCGCCTTTGCCAACGCCGGCCTGTCCCTGAGCGGCGTCACCGTCGACAGCTTCACCCACGACGTGCCGATGGGCATTGCGGTCGGCCTGCTGCTCGGCAAAACCCTCGGTGTGTTCGGCTTAACCTGGCTGGCGGTGAAAACAGGCATCGCCGCCCTGCCCCAAGGCGCCAATTGGGGTCAGGTGCTGGGTGTGGCGATTCTCTGTGGCATCGGTTTCACCATGAGCCTGTTCGTCGGCTCCCTGGCCTTCGAACCGGGCGCCAGCGACTATGCGGGCATGGATCGAATGGGGATTTTGACCGGTTCGATATTGGCGGCGTTGATCGGTTATGCGGTGACGGCCATGGCGAGTCGCAAGCACGCTACGTTGCCTTACTGAACATCAGAGGCTACTTTCCAGGCCGTCAAAGTGTCGCTCTGAAGCCACAACCTGTCCCGGCCAAGTGTCATCAGTAATGGCTGGCGCAACAAAAAACCCCGACCAGCTCACCTGATCGGGGTTTTCTTTTAACCTTATTCCGGCTTAGTGCGAAACGCGGCTGGTCCCGCCAACGGTGGAAATGCGAACACGCTCACCCACACGGAACACTTCGTTTGGCTGAACTTCCTGAACGTAGGCGCGCATGCTGCCGTCGTCTTCGCGTACGGTGATCTCGACACCCTGGGTACGCGTCAGGCCTTCTTCGGCTGCCGAACCCACCAGGCCGCCGGCGACTGCGCCGATGACTGCCGCGACGATGCTGCCCTTGCCGCCACCGATGGCGCTGCCGCCAACGCCGCCGACAGCTGCACCGGCGAGGCCGCCGATCGGGGTCTTGGTGCCTTCGATTTTCACCGGACGCAGGGATTCGATGGTGCCCATTCGGACGGTCTGCACGCGACGTGCTTCGTCACGGGAGTAGGAGTCACCGGTCAGGCTCGATTGGCAGCCGGTGAGCAACATCGCCATCGTGGAAAAGGAAGCAACCAGCAGAACAGACTTACGCATAGCATTAACTCCAAAGGACGGGTAATCATTTAACTCCGCAGCTTGACGCCTGTCACGGCATCGCCCGGATAAAAATGTTCTGATTCAGGCCTTGTACAGGCATTCTCACGAATTAATCACACGGTAGTGGCAAATTTCTCGATCTGCGCGACTGAACCAGGATTTTCATGGATTACTTTATCATTGTCGTCACTACGGTTGCCGGTCTGTATTTCCACTGGTGGCTGTACGTAAGGATCAAACGCTGGATGGACCGCGATCTGGCGCTGGCACTGGCTGGGAAGGACGAACGGAAAAAGGCGTTCATGCTCCAGCAACTGGCGAGCGCTCACGCGCAAAAGATCAAACGCCGAGACCTGCCGCAATGGCTGGAGGCCGCTGCGGCAGGCTATCCCGACCAGTAGGCGCTTAAGGTGCCAGACGCTCAAGAAGCCAGTCGGCACCCTGCAGGCGATAGTTGAGGCGGTCGTGCAGGCGGCTTGGGCGGCCTTGCCAGAACTCGATGCGCTGCGGCACCAGACGGTAACCGCCCCAATGTTCCGGGCAATGCGGCTGGGTGTCGCTGAATCGTTGCTCGGTATCTTTGAGCAGCGCTTCCAGCTCCGCGCGATCGGCAATCACCCGGCTTTGGGGCGACGCCCAGGCACCGAGGCGGCTGCCCAATGGGCGAACCTGATAGTAAGCGTCGGACTCTTCAGGCGTGACCTTCTCAACCCGCCCCTCGATGCGCACCTGACGCTCCAGGGTTGGCCAGAAAAAAGTCATGGCCGCGAACGGGTTCTCGGCCAGGTGCTGACCCTTTGCACTGTCGTAATTGGTGAAGAAGGTGAAGCCCTGGGCGTCCAGGCCCTTGAGCAACAGGATACGGCAATGCGGTCGACCGTCCTGATCGACAGTGGCCAAGGTCATGGCGTTTGCCTCCACCGGTGCCTGTTCGGTTTTCACCGCATCAGCGAACCACTGGTGGAACAGCGCAAACGGCTCGGCCGGCGCTTGCGCCTCGGTCAGGCCATCACGGGTGTAGTCGCGACGCATATCAGCCAGAGCCTTGGTCATGGCGTTTTCCTTTTGGTTAACGAATCACTTCTTTGTGGTATCGGCGTCAGCGACTTTTTTCGTGTCGGCAGCGGCTTTGGCCGGTGCAGTCTTTTTCGCTGGAGCCGCTGTCTTAGCCGGTGTCTTCTTGGCGGTGGCTTTCTTGGCCGGCGCTTTTTTCGTCGCTGGAACCGCAGCTTTCTTGGCCGCAGGTGCCGGGGTCACTGGCTTGGCAGCTGGCTTGACGTCTTGCGCGGCAACCATTGTCACTGGCGCAGGGGCCGGCATGTTGTACTTGCTCAGCAATGCAACCATGGTGTTCTGCGGAGTGACCAGCAGCTCTACACGACGGTTCAAGGCGCGACCTTCAACGCTGTCATTGGCAGCACGCGGGGCTTCACCACCCATGCCACGCAGCATCAGGCGATCACGCTGCAGACCACTGAGACGGAAGATCGCAGCCACAGCCTGTGCACGCTCCTGACTCAACTTCACGTTGGCCGGTGCGGCACCCGAGGTGTCACTGTGGCCTAGCACCAGTACGGCAGTCTTCGAATCGACTTCAAGGATTTTCGCCACGCGGGTGAAAGGACCAAGGGTCACTGGCAGCAGCATCGCCGGACGATCCGGGTTGAACGAGCCTTCGACCGGCGCCGTCACCACCAGCACGTTTTCACGACGTTCGAGTTGCAGGTTACTGCCCTTGATCGCTTCGCGCAGGCGCGGTTCGTAGTCATCGAGCCAGGCCTGGGTCACTTTCGGGTCCGGCATCGGCACGACTTTGGCGGTGCTCTGGTCCTTGCCACCGAACGGCCACCACCACTTGCCACCGGAATCGGCGTCAACCTTGGCCACAGCGACAGGCTTGGCTTCAGGTTTTACTTCCGGTTTGGCTGCAGATTTGTCACTGCTGTCATCGGAACCAAACGGCCAGTACCAATGGCTGCTGCTTTCAGTCTTGGCCATCGGAGCGCTGACGGCAGGCTTGAGGGGCGCCGGAGCAGGCTCTTTGGCTGCGACTTTGTCGGAGGAACCGAACGGCCACCAGCTACCGCCGTCTGCATCATTTTTAGGAGTCTGTGCACAACCGGTTATAGCGAAGCACAGTGCCAAAGCGAGCGTTGGTTTGGATGACATTGGATATCCACAAAAATGAAGTCATAAAAATCAGGCCGGGTTGGCCCGCATAAACAGATGATTCGAAACTGAAAAGGCTTTCGGGTTCCAACTCCGGAACCCTTGGGCGTGATTTACAGACAAGTGGCCAGTACCCGCACAAGCTTTTGTGCGCGCGGATCCATCAAGACGTACGGCCCCAGTGTATTTGTCACAAAACCGAAGGCGACATCGTGCTCCGGGTCAGCAAAACCGATGGAACCGCCCGCGCCCGGATGACCGAACGCTCGCGGGCCGAGGCCGAACGTCGCGTTGGGCACGTCCGGCTGATCGAGCATGCACCCCAGACCGAAACGGGTCCGGGTCAGTAATGTCTTGTCCTCGCCGAGGCTGTGCTCGCGGGTCAGTTCGTCGAGCATTTCGCCTTCCAGCAAACTGCCATCGAGCAGGCCGGCATAGAACCCGGCCAGGCTACGGGCATTGCCGTGACCATTGGCGGCGGGTTGTTGCATGCGCCGCCATTCCGGCTTGTTGGTGCTGGTCATGATCGAAGGCGGGTTGGTAAACGCCCGGGTGGTCATGGCCGTGGGTTCGCGCATGGTCACTTGCAGAAGGCGCTGGGCAGCGGCATCGCCGACATTGCCCTTGCCACGGGCGATATGCGCCACGCGATGAAACTCTTCGTCGGCCAGACCGACGTGGAAATCCAGCCCCAAAGGCTTGGCTACCCGCGCCACGATGGACTCACCCGGCCCGCGCCCATCGGCACGGCGCAACAATTCACCGACCAGCCAGCCATAAGTGATCGCCGCATACCCATGCCCCTGTCCCGGCGTCCACCACGGTGTTTCAGCAGCCAGGGCGTCGACCATGGTTTGCCAGTCGTAAAGGGCTTCGGGTGCCAGCAATTCCCGTAGCGCCGGCAGACCGGCCTGGTGGCAGAGCAATTGGCGCAACGTCACGGACGCTTTGCCGGCGGCGGCAAACTCGGGCCAATAATGCGCAACCGGCGCATCCAGTTGCAGCTTGCCTTCGGCAACCAGTTGCAGGGCAGTGACGGCAGTAAAGGTTTTAGTGCAGGAAAACAGGTTGGCGATGGTGTCGCTGTGCCAGGCTTGCGCGCCGTCCTTGTCGCTGGTGCCGGCCCAGAGGTCGACAACGGTTTCGCCGCCGATCTGGATGCACAGCGCTGCGCCACGCTCCTGCGGATCGTCGAACAATGCCGCGAAGGCCTCGCGTACCGCTTCGAACTTGAGCTCGTAATAACCCTGAATCTGCACCCGCAACTCCCCCGGACAAGCGTTCTACAAAGTGGCCCGCATTGTTCCAGCCCTTGAGGGATTTGGGAACAGGGTCGGGCCGGGCGGTCAATCGCCCCTGGAAGTGATCAGATTTTTCCGGCGTCCTTACAGACGCCATCGCGAGCAGGCTCGCGATGAACGCTGACGCGGTGTGTCAGGACTCAGTGCCCCTTTCCGGAATGCCCGCCGGCAGCCTTGCCCGGCCCTTTGCCGGCCTCGGCCTTGCGTCCGCCTTCGGCGTCGTGTTTCTGTCTATCGGCCTCGGCGCCGGCCTTTTCAGCCTCTTTGCCTAATTGATCGACGGCCGCCAGGTTGCTCTTGCGCACACTGTCGACAAAGCCCTGAAATGGCAGATCGGTAATCCCCACCAGACCGAAATGACCGTTTTCGCCATCCAACAGACGCCCGGTCACGGGTTGGTCGAGGTATTGGAACCAGTGCACGCCGACGATCGACGGCTCGCTCAGCGCCTGCTTGAGGAAGTTGGCGTAGGCCGGACCACGGTCCTCTTCCTTCGCCAGTTGCGTTACGCCGCCCCAGAACGGGCCACGGTCCGTCGAACCGAAGTTGAATTCGGTAATCAGTACTGGCTTGTCGAGGCTGTTCAGTTGCGCGAAGTCATAACCGTCCTGGGGTTTCAGGGTGTACATGTTGAAGCTCAGCACATCGCAGTATTGAGCGCAGGACTCCACAGCTTCTGGTGTGCTGATTGCAAAGCGGCCACCGAGCAACATCTGGTTCGGCGCGTGCCATTTGAGCGAATCAGAGATCGTCTTGAAGTAGGTGTCGGCGAAGACCTTCTGGAAGTATTTGAAGTCGGCCTCGATTTCCGGATGGTCGGCGCTTGGCAGCGGCGGCTCAAAACCGGGGTCTTCCATCAGTTCCCATGCCGGCAAATCAATGCCCCAGGCTTTCGACAGGCCTTCCTGGTTGCGGTATTTATCGCGCAACTGCTTGAGAAACGCGCGTTTGGCCGGCACGTCGGTGGTCATTTTCAACGTACCGTAGGCCAGGGCGTAGCGGGCCTTCGGATCGTCGCCGGGGCCAGCCCAGGCCAGTTCATTGTCGGCATAGAAGCCGATCAACCAAGGATCGTCGCGGTGATCGCGAGCGGCAATGGCCACGGCGCGCTCGGTGGCCATGGCGAAACGCGGGTCGAACGGATCGGGCATACCGCCCCACCAGTCCGTTCCCGTGCTGATGCTCGCATAATCGCCAACAATCGATAGCGGCAAGGTGTATGGCACACGATCGGCGTTGCCCAGTGCCGGCGCACTCCAGTTGCCAATGGTGTTGAAGCCCCAGGCTTGCAGACGGTCGAGGGTATGACCGGCCCAGCGCTTTTCATCGAAGGTCGCTTTGCAGGGCTCGGCAGTTTTTTGCTCGGCCGCGTTCGCGACTGTCGCGTCTGCGGCGTCGGTCTTGGCCGCTCCGGCAATCCCGGATTCGGCCGTCGAAGGAACAACCGGTGGCTCGGCGGCCTTCTCCGCCGTGGCCTCTGCCGCATCAGCCTTGGCCGCTGCGGCGACACCGGCCTTGGTATCGCTGCCCAGAGCACAAGGGTCGCCATACAGGCGCTGTAAATTGGCACCATAAAAGTCGTACCAGCGCCCGACGTTGAAGCCCCGGCCCTGATCAACGCCGTTGCCGCCACGGGTGTCACCTTCACCGAAGTGACTGGCCAGGGGCTCACCGGCCTTGGGCAGGGACTGGAACATCCATTCACGACCGGCGATATAAGTCTGATTGACGTCCGGGGTAACCGTGTTGACCCCCAGCGAATAGAACGGATGCCCTTCCGGGGTCACCAGGTACCAGCGACCGTCGCGTTTCTCCGTGCGGAAGAAACCGCTGGCCTTAAAGGCCGGACCGTTGGTCCAACCTCCGAATTTGTCCAGGGACGACTTTTCGCGCTCGGCCAGCCAGGTTTTCAGCTGTTGCTGTTCCTTGGCCGCGGCGCCTTTGAGTTGCTCATCGCTGCTGACCTTTTCCGGCCATTTGGCCCGGGTCGATTGACCGTAGGCATCCACCAAGGCGCCATACACGGTCTCAGTCACGGCCTCGGCGTCCTGAACGCCGAAGCGCTCAAGCAAAATGCTCTGGGCCACTTTCGGCTGATCCATCGACACGCTCACTGCCACCACCTGGCCGCGATCCAGCTCACCAGCGCTGCTGGCCAGCAGGATGCGCTGACCGTCGACCGTCATCGGCATGGGCGGCCCGGCCTTCATGCCCAGGCTCAACGGCGATGTCGGCTGCAACGGCACCAACAAGGTCTGCGCCGGGCCGGCCGGCAGATCGACACGGCTGACCAGCGTCTTGCCATCGTTGCTCTGGATGGTCACGTACAGGGTCAGTGCCCAATTCATGGCGTTCTGCACCCGCAGGCTCATGAAACCCGACTGCGACCAGTCCCAGGCCCCTGTCTGCGGGGTCAACCGCAGGGTCGGACGAGCGACCGGGTTGAACGTCACCCGCCGCAGCACTTCACCTTCGGCGGTTTGCTCGGCGTTGGATTGCGGCAGGTTGGCGTCCTGAGTGGTCACCTGGACCACATCGGCGGGGCGCACAAAGTTGAACAGCGTCTGCTGGGTGGCGGGTGCCGCCAGCAAGGGCGATGCGAACAACAGGGCAAAAACGGCAGGTAACGATTGGCGCAGCGAACGGCGAATCATGAGAACGGAATTCTCCCTAACGACCCGGATGGGCCAGTGGAAAAGCAATGGCAGAGAGATAGACAACACGATGGGCAGATTTGCCCACCGATGTATCAGGAAATTTCACGACGGAATGGCGGCAACGCATTGAGGATCGCCTTGCCATAGCGCTGGGTGACCAGACGCCGGTCAAGCAGGGTGATGGTGCCGCGATCTTCCTCGGTGCGCAGCAGGCGACCGCAGGCCTGGACCAGTTTCAGCGAGGCGTCCGGTACGGAGATTTCCATGAACGGATTGCCGCCACGGGCTTCGATCCATTCGGCCAACGCCGCCTCGACCGGGTCATCCGGCACCGAGAACGGAATTTTGGCGATCACCACGTGCTCGCAATAGGCGCCGGGCAGGTCGACCCCCTCGGCAAAACTCGCCAGGCCGAACAACACGCTGGAGTCCCCGCCATCCACCCGCGCCTTGTGCTTGTTCAGGGTTTCCTGCTTCGACAGGTTGCCTTGAATGAACACTTGCTTGCGCCAGTCGCGGTCCAGGCCATCGAACACGTCCTGCATCTGCTTGCGAGAGGAAAACAGCACCAGGGTGCCGCGGGAACCTTCGACCAGATCAGGCAAATCGCGAATGATCGCGGCGGTGTGCGCCGCCGCATCACGGGGGTCGGCATTCAGATTCGGCACCCGCAGCACGCCGGCATCGGCGTGATGAAACGGGCTGGGCACCACGGCAGTCACGGCTTTCTTCGGCAGGCCGGCGCGCATGCGAAAGCGATCGAAGGTGCCGAGGGCGGTCAAGGTGGCCGAGGTCACGAGCGCACCGTAGGCCACGTTCCACAGGTTGCGTCGCAGCATTTCTGCCGCGAGGATCGGGCTGGCGTTGACTTCGATGTCGAACAGCGAGCCGCTTTCGGCCAAGGTCAGCCAGCGGGCCATCGGTGGGTTGTCTTCCGGGTCTTCAACGGTGAAGGCGGTCCACAACTCCCAATTGCCCGAAGAACGGGACAACAGGCTGCCGAACAGTGGATACCACTCTTCAGCCTGGTTGCTGGCGATACCGATGTTGACTTCGCCGTCCATGCCCTCCTTGAGCAAATCGGTCAGGCGGGTGAACAGGTCGGTCAGGCGGGCGAAGCCTTTTTTCAGCTCGATGCCCATTTCGCGCATGTGTTCGGGAATCACCCCGCCGACGAAACGGTGACGCGGTCGTTCGCGACCTTCAACGTCTTCGCCGGGTTTGAAATCGGCGACTTGCTCGCAGGCGGTGAACATGAACTGCTGCTGGGTCTTGATCTCCCGCGCCAGCTCCGGCACCTGTTCGATCAGCTTGCCCAGATCACCGGGCAACGGGTGTTGGGCCAGCAACTTGGTGAGGTTCTTGGCGGTGGTTTCCAGCCAGTCGGCGGTCGAGCGCAGGCGCGTGTAGTGGGCGAAGTGGCCGATGGCCTTGTCCGGCAGGTGATGGCCTTCGTCGAATACGTAAATGGTGTCTCGCGGATCGGGCAGCACCGCGCCACCGCCCAGGGCCAGGTCGGCCAGGACCATGTCGTGGTTGGTGACAATCACATCGACCTTGCCCATGCCTTCGCGGGCCTTATAGAAGGCGCACTGGCCGAAGTTCGGGCAATGACGGTTGGTGCACTGGCTGTGGTCGGTGGTCAGGCGCGCCCAGTCGGCGTCTTCCAGTGCGGTGGACCAGCTGTCGCGATCGCCGTCCCATTTATTGCCGGCGAGTTTTTCGATCATGCTGGTAAACAGCTTCTGACTGGCCTCATCGACCTCGATCTTGAAGCCTTCTTCTTCGAACAATTGCGCCGTGGCGGTTTGCGCATGGCCTTCCTGGAGCAACATGTCGAGCTTGGACAGGCACATATAGCGCCCACGCCCCTTGGCCAGCGCGAAACTGAAATTCAGCCCGCTGTTGCGCATCAGGTCAGGCAAGTCCTTGTAGACGATCTGCTCTTGCAGGGCGACGGTGGCCGTGGCGATCACCAGGCGCTTGCCGGCCGCTTTCGCCGTCGGGATGGCGGCCAGGCTGTAAGCGACGGTCTTGCCGGTACCGGTGCCGGCTTCCACCGCGACAATCGCGGGCTCGCCGCTGCGCCGGCCTTCGTCGTCGGTGTCGATATCCCCGAGGACCTTGGCCACTTCGGCAATCATCAGGCGTTGGCCATAGCGCGGCTTGAGGCTCTTGGCTTCGAGAAAACGCGAATAGGCGCCCTGGATCGTGGTTTTGAGTTCAGTGCTGATCATGGATTGTCGGGCGCAAAAAACGCTGGATAAATTTTCAGTGGTTCGGAACGACGGCTATCATACCCCGCTAATTAATCCCGCGCAGAACGGAGTACCCCAATGACCGCTTTTAGCCTTGTTTATAGCCTGCATGTCCTCGCCGCACTGGTGTGGGTCGGCGGCATGTTTTTCGCCTGGATGGTCTTGCGCCCTGCGGCTGTGAAGGCACTGGAGGGCCCTGCCCGACTGAAATTGTGGGTAGAAGTGTTTCAAGGTTTTTTCCGCTGGGTCTGGGTGGCGGTCGTGCTGCTGCCCGTCAGCGGTGTGGGCATGCTGCATATGCACTTCAACGGATTTGAAACCGCTCCGCGCTATGTGCAGGTGATGATGGGCTTGTATGTGGTGATGACGGCGCTGTTCATCCGGATTCAGGCGCTGATGCTGCCTGAGTTGCGCACGGCGGTCATTGCACAGGATTGGCCGGCGGGGGCTGCGGTGCTCGGGAAGATTCGGCGCCTGGTGGGGATCAATCTGATTGTCGGGTTGGTGCTGGTGGCGATTGCTGCGGCGCGGCCGATGTTCTAAAAGCATCGCGAGCAAGCTCGCTCCCACAGGTTCGGAGCAATCCCGTGGGAGCGAGCTTGCTCGCGAAGACCATCGATCAGACGACACACACTTCAGAAATTGCTTACAACCGCTGAACCGTCACCGAGCCCGCCGCACCCGCGGGCCCCGGCTGGCCATCGGCGCCAGGTTTGCCGCTTTTGCCGCCATCGGCCTTGTAGATGAAGCAACCCTTGGCCTTACCGCCCGCTCCCGGCTTGCCGCCGGGACCGGCCAAGCCACCGGCTCCGCCAGCGACCTGAACCTTGATTTGTTCGGCGGGATATTCGCGCGGCACTGCCAGCTTGACCAACGCCCCCGGCGCTCCGGGCTGGCCATTACTGCCATCGCTGCCATCGGCACCGCGCCCCGCCTGCCCCCAGGTGCAGCCTGGAGGCTGGCCGTTGGCCCCGTCGAGGCCGACGAATCCCGGCGCTCCCGCACCACCGCGAGCATCCACCAACAATTGCGGCGCCTTCAGTGCCTTGATCTGCAAATTCAGATTACGCCCGGAGCGGGCCGCCTTCTGGTAAGTGCCGGGGGCGCCGCGAGCGGTGATCTGGCTGCCCTCGGCCAACTCGGCACGACTGACTTTCAGCTCCAGCGCCTGTTCGCTGGGCACGATAGCGATCCGCGCATCACGGCCCAGGTGCAATTCGCCGACGGTGACCTCGGTTACATTCGACGGGATGAGCAATGTGCCGTAATCAGCCACTTCCAGGCGATCCAGCTGCAAGGTGCTTGCGGTGTTGGGCAGGCGCATCAGCGAGTTGGTTTCAACACTCACCACCTGTGCGCAGGCCAGTGGACTGATGAGTACGGCGAGCAGACAGAGTTTACGCATGGGAAGCCTTCGGTGCAGTCGGAGCGGGAATGGTTTGCAGGTGGAAAACGCCGAAAAAGAGAATGTTCAAGCGATCACGCCAGGGATGGGCGCGCGCCCTGAGGCTGCGGAAGCAGAAGACAATCTCCAGCAGGTGGAGCCCTGCCAGCAGGCTGCCGGCCAGGTTGACCAGCAGGTGCAGCGGATGGATGAACGGCACGAGCAGATTGACCAGCACCACCGACCAGAACAGCAGGGTCAGCAGCTTCCCCAGCCCCCAGAACACCTTCATACGCTCCCCCGAACAGAATTATTATTTGCACGCACAGTAACGGCTTCCACGCGGGATAAGCCAGAGGGCAACCAAAAATTCTTCATGAAGATCGCTGACTGGCTGTCGGGACGACCTGAAAAGTCACCCGACAGCTCTATTTCGAGGTTCAGCGATTGATGTGCAGCTCCACGCGACGGTTTTTCGCGCGGCCTTCATCTGTTTCGTTATCGGCCACAGGCTGGCTTTCGCCTTTGCCTTCGCTGGTGATTTTGTTCGGCGCCACGCCCTGGCTCAGCAGGTATTCGGCGACACTGCTGGCGCGCCGCTGCGAGAGTGCCTGGTTATAGGCATCCGATCCGACGCTGTCGGTGAAGCCAACCACCTTGATGCTGACCACATCGGCGTCTTCCAGCTTGCCCATGATCGAGTCCAGTTGACTCTTCGCGGTGGGTGTCAGCTCGGACTGGTTAAAAGCAAACAGCACATCACCGGCATCACTCAGGGTAATGACCTCCGATTGCGCCGGTTCGGCAGGCTTCACACTGGCCGGGTACTGGGGCAGCGGGCAACCTCGATGATCGACAGGGGTGTTGGCCGGTGTATCAGGGCAGCGATCACGGCGGTCGAAAACGCCATCGCCGTCTTCGTCGCCATCCTGGGCATAGCAAATCAAACCACCGGTCAAAATACCGAGCGCCGCTCCACCGGCCGCCCATCCGCCACTTTCGACAGCGCCAAGTCCTCCGCCGACCAGTCCGCCAATGACGCTGCAGATCGGCCAGGTACGTTGATTGAGGGGAGCAGTGCCATCACTGTGAGTGGCGCAACCGGTCAGCAGGCTGCCAAGTAGCAGAACCGGCAAGACGGTCCGTGTGAATTGGGTCATTTTGAGAAGCTCCTGTGTCACCGGTCAATGCCGGTTACACAGGAGTAAAGACGGGCATCCGCAACTGCACAAGCCGCGGATGCGAGGGACTTAGCGCTGGATTTTGATTTCCGTGCGACGGTTCTGTGCACGGCCGTCGGCGGTTTTGTTATCGGCAACCGGCTGGCTTTCACCGGCACCGGAAACCGACACGAAGTTGCTCCGCGGCACGCCTTGCTGGATGAGGTACTCAACCACCGAGTGGGCGCGTTTGTCCGACAGTTTCTGGTTGTAGCTATCGCTGCCCACGCTGTCAGTATGACCGGTAACGGTCATCCGTGCGGTTGGGGCTTCCGCTTTCAAGCGAGTGGCGATCTTGTCGAGCACCTGCTTGTCAGACGCAGTAAGTGTTGCTTTGTCGAACTGGAAGTGAACATCGCGGATGACAATCGTTTCTTCCTTGACCACCACGGCCTCTTCGACCACTGGTGCAGGTGCTGGTGGTGGGCAACCATCGGCATCGACCTTCACGCCATGAGGCGTGCCCGGGCACTTGTCGCGGCTATCCGGCACACCATCGCCGTCTTCGTCGCCATCCCCGTGAACCCAGCAATAGGCCGCTGCCGTACCACCGACAATCAGCGCGCCATAACCGGCCCAGGAGGAGCTCTCGGTTGCACCGAGACCCGCGCCCACGACACCACCGACGGCCGCACAGGTCGGCCAGTCGGTTTTCTGCAAACCTGCGCAACCAGTCAACACACTGGTTAGCAGAACCAGGGGTAATGCTGTCCGAACTATGCTCATCTAGTTTTCTCCTGAAGGATCGGCTTAGAACCGATTCAGGGAGTAAAGACCGGAGTTTTAATCTCCGCCAGCAATAGGCCATTGCTGTTTTTTCCACTGTTCAGCACTGATCGCCGGTTTTGCGTCAAAGCCGCTCTAGGCTCGGACTCACAGGCAAGCTAGTCTTGGCAGATCTGATTGAGGATCTTTGATGATTGCAGGTAACTCTTCGCGCACGCCGCAGCAGGCGCTGGCCGCTTTGCTCGATCTTTACGCCCCTTCGCGCCTGTTGCTGATCGGCGCCAGCGAATTCCCCGCGCTTGAAGCGTTCAAACTCGCACACCCCGACAGCTGCGTGGCGCACGCGGCACCCGGGCCGTTACCTGCCGAGCTGGCGGCGCGCCGGTTTGACCTGGCGCTGGTGGTTGATTGCCTTGAGCACCTGCCCAAGCGTGACGGCCTGAAGTTGCTCGGTGGTATCCGCAACCTCAATGCCAGTCGCATTGCGGTGCTGGCGGACCTGCCCGCCAGTGGCTGGCAAGAAACGGATTTTTTCTCCCTGGCGCTGCAGGCCAGCGAACGCTTCCAGCGTGACGATCAAGTGCTGACGCTGTTCACCTATGATCTGCTTGACTACAAACAAGTCCCCGACTGGCTCAACTCGCGGTTCTGGGCCAATCCGGAAAACTTCGGGAAATATTGGTGGTAATGCAATGAGTACATCCATTTGCCCTTGCGGCAGCGGCACCCTGCTCGATGCCTGCTGCGGTCATTACCATGCCGGCCACCCGGCTCCTTGCGCCGAAGCCCTGATGCGCTCGCGCTACAGTGCCTACGTGCTTGGCCTGATCGATTATCTGGTGGCCACCACCCTGCCCGCGCAGCAAGCCGGCCTTGATCGGCAATCGATCAGCGACTGGAGCGCACAAAGCACCTGGCTGGGTCTCGAGGTGGAAAGCTCGGAAGTCCTTGGCGGTCAGCCCGAACACGCTTTCGTGACCTTCACCGCGCGCTGGCACGACGGCAGCGGCGAACACAGTCATCGTGAGCGTTCGTCGTTCGTTCAGAACGCCGAACGCTGGTATTTCATCGATCCGACCGTGCCCCTCGACATCGGCCGTAACGACGCCTGCCCCTGCGCCAGCGGTCAGAAGTTCAAGAAGTGCTGTTCGGGTTATTTCGGCCGTTGATGTGAATCCAGGGAGCTAGACTGGGCATCAAAGGAGTCCCACCATGCTCAGTCGACGACGCACACTTCAAACACTCATCCTGCTGTTGTTTCTGGGGCTCGGCGGCTGTGCGTCGTGGTTCAGCGACGACGAGCCGGACCCCGAGGTGCATCTGGTCAGGGTTGAAGTCGTGCGAGCCAAACTGTTGGAGCAGCGCTTTGTGCTGCATTTCCGTATCGATAACCCCAACGACAGCGACCTGACGGTGCGAGGCCTGGAATACCGCATTCATCTTGGCGACATTCTGCTGGCCGAGGGCGAGCATGAACACTGGATCACCGTCGGCCCCAAACGCAGCGGTTTTTACAAGGTGCCGATCCGCACCAACCTGTGGCCGAAAGTGAGGGATCTGGTCAAGCAACTGAAAAGTCCCAAGCAACCCGTCCCCTATCGACTGGAAGGCGAAATGGAAACCGGTTTATTCATCGCCCACTACGTGCACCTGGCGCGTAATGGCGTGATAATCCCCGCCGATCTAATTCCGGAGTAACCCCGATGACCCAGCAACCCCATGTACATGGCCCAGACTGCAACCACGATCACGACCACCATGATCACGACCATGGCCATGTCCACGGCCCGAACTGCGGCCACGCCCACCAGGAACCGGTGCGCAACGCCCTGAAAGACGTCGGCCGCAATGACCCTTGCCCGTGTGGCAATGGCAAGAAGTTCAAGAAGTGCCACGGCGCTTGATGGGTTAGACCCATTTCCCTTGAGGAGTCGGCTTGCTGGCGATCAATGCGACGCGTTTTGTCATACGCACCGCTTCGCTGGCAAGCCAGCTCCCACAGGTTTTCAATCGGCCATCAATATCTGCGCCGAATTGACCACCGTCGCATACTCGCCATGCAAATTCCCCAGCGACATCCCGTGTACCTCTTCAGCTGAACGGGCATGCCCGAAAAAGTCGACCTTGTCGAAGGTAAAGCACGCGTCCTCCGCCACCCACGTATCGAACCCCAGATTGCCTGCGGTACGCGCCGTGGACTCCACGGAGTTGTGGGTCGCCACGCCGACGATGATCAATTGTTCGACTCCCGTCTCTCGCAAACACGCCTCCAGCCCCGTCGAGCAAAACGCATCCGGCACCTGTTTTTGAATCAGTCGCTCGCTTGGCAATGGCTGAAACCGCTCCTGAAATTCGACGCCTGATTGTTGTGGCCAGAACACCGAGTCCTCCGAGCGGGACAGGTGTTGCACATGAATGATCGGCCGCCCGCTGCGACGCCAGTGGCCCAAGAGCGCCAGCATGCGATCTTCGGCCCGGGGATTGTTGCGCCGGCCGAGTCTGGGGTGAAGGATGCCTTTTTGCTGATCGATGATGATCAGTGTCGCGTTTTTCTCTAGCTCCATGCTCGCTCTTCTCACGCCAGGTCAGTTGATTTCCTGCACTTCAACATCGGCCCCGGCCAGTGGCAAGCCATCGAATGCAAACGGGATCTCGGACAAAACCTGAAATAACCTTGCCGCCCGCTTGCGCGGCCACCTCCTGCTCACTAACGTAGCGCCTTTACTGACGTTACCGCCCCGCAGGAGCTTTGCCATGGCCTCGCCAGCCCTTACACATTTTCTACCCCGGTTCGGCGTTGCCGCAGCAGTTGCAGGTGTTTTGAGCCTGACCGGCTGTCAGAGCTTCAACGCACAGGACTCCGTCCCGCCGACTTCCGGCGTACAGCCGCTTAAAGGCCTGGCGCAGAACGTTTCGGTACGCCGCAATGCCATGGGCATGCCGCTGATCGAAAGCAGCAGCTTCCACGACGCACTGTTCACCCTCGGCTATGTGCACGCCAGCGACCGCATCACGCAAATGGTCACCTTGCGTTTGCTGGCCCAGGGTCGTCTGGCCGAGATGCACGGTTCGGACCTGCTGGACGCCGACCGCTACATGCGCGCGGTCAATCTGAAGAAAAGCGCCGGCGAGCTCTATAAGGCATCGTCGCCACGCCTCAAGCGCTTCTTCGAAGTCTATGCCCGCGGGGTCAACGCTTACCTGTTCCGCTACCGCGACAAGCTGCCGGCGGACCTCGCTTCCAGCGGCTACAAGCCTGAATACTGGCAACCGGAAGACTCGGCGCTGATTTTCTGCCTGCTCAACTTCAGCCAGTCAGCCAACCTGCCCGAAGAGATCTCCACGCTGGTACTGGCCCAAACGGTATCCACCGACAAACTGCCATGGCTGACCCCATCCGCCCCTGATGAACAATTGCCAGTGGCCGAAAGCGAAAAGCTGCAAGGCATCAAACTCAACGGGCAAGTACCGGGACTGGCTGAAATCAGCAAAGCCACGAGCCAGCTCGCCGAGCTGAATCTGCTCGGCGCCACTTCATCGAACAACTGGGCCATTGCCCCACAACGCAGCCGCAGCGGCAAGAGCCTGCTGGCCAGCGACAGCCATGGGCCGATGGGCGTGCCGTCGTTGTTCAGCTACGTGCAGATTCGCGCACCGAAATACCAAGCATCCGGCGTGACCATCGCCGGGTTGCCGATGGTGCTCGGCGGCTTCAACGGCAAGGTCGCGTGGAGCACGACCAGCGTCATGGGTGACAACCAGGACCTGTTCCTCGAAAAAATCAAACGCCAGGGCAATGGCCTGGCCTACGAAAACGGCGGCAAATGGCAGCCGGCCGTGGTGCGCAACGAAACCTATTTCGTCAAAGGCCAGCGGCCGATTCGCGAAGCGGTGTACGAAACCCGCCACGGCCCCCTGCTCAACAGCGCTCAGGGGTTTGCCCAGGGAAGCGGATTCGGCCTGGCCTTGCAGACGCCGAGCTTCACCGATGACAAAACCCTGGACGCGTTTTTTGACCTGTCCCGCGCGCAGAATGTCGAGAAGGCGTCGGACGCCAGCCGAGAGATCCGCGCCATTGCGCTGAACCTGGTGTTTGCCGATGCCAGCAACATTGGCTGGCAAGTCACCGGTCGCTACCCGAACCGTCGCGAAGGCGAAGGCCTGTTGCCCTCACCAGGCTGGGAAGGTCGCTACGATTGGGATGGCTACGCCGACCCGATGCTGCACCCCTACGATCAAGACCCGGCCCAGGGCTGGCTCGGCACCGCGAACCAACGGGTCATCCCCCATGGCTACGGCATGCAATTGTCTAACTCCTGGTCGGCACCGGAACGCGGCGAACGTCTGGCTGAGCTGGCCGGGGTGGGCAAGCATGACACCCGCAGCCTGATCGCGATGCAGTACGACCAGACCACCACCTTCGCCGCCAAATTAAAGAAAATGTTCGCAGCGCCGGGCATGTCCCAACCGCTCAAACAAGCCATCGCGGCGTTGCCCGCAGCGGATGGAGCCAAGGCACGCGAAGCGTTCACCCGTTTGATGACGTTCGATGGCAAACTCAGCCCGACCTCCGCCGATGCGGCGATCTACGAGCTGTTCCTGCAGGAAAGCGCCAAGCAGATTTTCCTTGATGAACTGGGGCCAGAAAGCAGCCCGGCATGGAAGGCCTTTATCGCCAACGGCAAGTTGTCCTATGCCGCGCAGGCCGATCACCTGCTGGGCCGCGAAGACAGCCCGTTTTGGGATGACGTGCGCACCGCGCAGAAAGAAGACAAGCCAACGATTCTCGCGCGCAGCCTGGCAGCCGCGATCAGCGCCGGGGACAGTCAATTGGGCGGCGACCACAAAACCTGGCAGTGGGGCAAACTGCACCGCTACGAATGGAAGAATGCCACTGGCCAGACCGTGCGCGGTCCGTTGCCGGCCGGCGGCGATCACACCACGCTCAACACGGCTGCGTTCGCCTGGGGCCAGGACTTCAACACCACGCTCGCTCCTGCCATGCGCTTTATCGTCGACTTCGGCCAGGCCGAACCGCTGATGGGCCAGAATGCCACCGGCCAGTCCGGTAACCCGGCCAGCCCGAATTACCTGAACGGCATCGAGCCGTGGCTGAAAGGTCAGTATCAGAGCTTGCCGATGCAGCCGCAAAACTTTGACAAGGTGTACGGGACCAAACGATTGACCCTGACACCTGGCAAGTAAACCCATTCCCTGTGGCGAGGGAGCTTGCTCCCGCCGGGCTGCGAAACGGCCCTTGAATCTGTCCACGCGGCACATCCGTCAAACGTCACTGTCGCGTTTACGGCTGCTGCGCGGTCGAGCGACAGCAAGCGCTCTCGCCACAGGGCTTCGCCACATTCGACCTAAAAAAGTGCAGGCTTCCCACGTCGCCCAATTTCGTGCACTAATCCCTTCCGGCAATTTCCTGAACACCTTTTAAAACGCTTGTTCGGCACTCTGGTTCGGAAATTGCTACTTTCATTAAGTCTTACGCTCACCAGTAACAATAATTCTGCGCCACAAGCGCTCATATTGGTTCTTAGGGATTGAATAATGAAAAAAGCATTGCTGACCCTTTCTGCACTGGCATTGTGCGTTGCCGCTGGCTCCGCGCTGGCAAAGGAATACAAGGAATTGCGTTTTGGCGTTGACCCTTCCTATGCACCGTTCGAGTCGAAAGCGGCCGACGGCAGCCTGGTCGGTTTCGACATCGATCTGGGGAACGCAATCTGCGCCGAGCTGAAGGTCAAGTGCAAATGGGTCGAGAGCGATTTCGACGGCATGATTCCTGGCCTGAAGGCCAATAAATTCGACGGCGTGATCTCTTCGATGACCGTCACTCCGGCCCGCGAAAAAGTCATCGACTTCTCCAGCGAGCTGTTCTCCGGCCCAACCGCTTACGTGTCCAAGAAAGGTTCTGGCATCACGGCAGACGTCGCGTCGCTCAAAGGCAAAACCGTCGGCTACGAGCAAGGCACCATTCAGGAAGCCTATGCCAAAGCCGTTCTGGACAAGGCTGGCGTGAAAACCCAGGCCTATCAGAACCAGGACCAGGTGTATTCCGACCTGACTTCCGGTCGTCTCGACGCCGGGATCCAGGACATGCTGCAAGCCGAACTGGGCTTCCTGAAGTCGCCAAACGGCGCCGATTACGAAATCAGCAAGCCGGTCGACAGCGAACTGCTGCCAGCCAAGACAGCGGTCGGTATTAAGAAAGGTAACACCGAGCTGAAAGCCCTTTTGGATAAAGGTATCAAAGCGTTACACGATGATGGCACCTACGCCACCATTCAGAAGAAACACTTTGGCGATCTGAATCTGTACAGCGGCAAATAATGCCCGGCGCCCATTTCGCGATGGGCGCTTTTTTCTTCCGATCAGGTTGCTGATTTATGTTTGAAAACCTCCTACAAAATCTGGGGCTCTCAGCCTTCAGCCTCAAGGGCTTCGGTCCGTTGCTGATGGAAGGCACCTGGATGACCATCAAATTATCGGCGATGTCGCTGCTGGTGGCCGTATTGCTCGGCCTGCTCGGCGCCAGTGCCAAACTGTCAAAAGTCAAACTGCTGCGCTTGCCCGCCCAGTGCTACACCACGCTGATTCGCGGGGTGCCGGATCTGGTGCTGATGCTCCTGATTTTCTACAGCCTGCAAACCTGGCTGACATCGTTCACCGACTACATGGAATGGGAATACATCGAGATCAACCCGTTCAGCGCCGGTGTTTTGACCCTGGGCTTCATATACGGCGCGTACTTCACCGAAACGTTCCGCGGCGCGATCCTCGCCGTGCCTCGCGGCCAGGTTGAAGCCGCCACCGCCTACGGTCTCAAACGCGGCCAGCGTTTCCGCATCGTGGTGTTCCCGCAGATGATGCGCTACGCCCTGCCGGGTATCGGCAACAACTGGATGGTCATGCTCAAGGCCACCGCGCTGGTATCGATCATTGGCCTGGCTGACCTGGTCAAGGCCGCGCAGGACGCCGGTAAAAGCAGCTACCAGCTGTTCTATTTCCTGGTACTCGCCGCCCTGATCTACCTGGCGATCACCAGTGCCTCCAACTTCATTCTGCGCTGGCTGGAACGCCGCTATGCCGCCGGGACACGGGAGGCCGTGCGATGATCGAACTCCTTCAGGAATACTGGAAAGCCTTTCTCTACACCGACGGCCAGAACATCACCGGCCTGGCCATGACCCTGTGGCTGCTCAGCGCATCGATCTTCTTCGGTTTCATCGTATCGATTCCATTGTCCATCGCCCGGGTCTCGCCGCACTCCTACATTCGCTGGCCGGTGCAGTTCTACACCTACCTGTTCCGGGGCACACCACTCTATATCCAGCTGCTGATCTGCTACACCGGTATCTACAGCCTGGCCGCCGTGCGTGCGCAACCGCTGCTGGACAGTTTTTTCCGCGACGCAATGAACTGCACGATCCTGGCGTTCGCCCTGAATACTTGCGCCTATACCACGGAGATTTTCGCCGGGGCGATTCGCAGCATGAACCACGGTGAAGTCGAAGCGGCCAAGGCTTACGGCCTGACAGGCTGGAAGCTGTATGCCTACGTGATCATGCCTTCGGCCCTGCGTCGCTCGTTGCCCTACTACAGCAACGAAGTGATTCTGATGCTGCACTCGACCACCGTGGCGTTCACCGCGACCATCCCGGACATCCTGAAAGTCGCTCGGGACGCCAACTCGGCGACCTTCCTGACCTTCCAGTCGTTCGGCATCGCCGCACTGATCTACCTGACCGTCACCTTTGCGCTGGTCGGCCTGTTCCGTCTCGCCGAACGCCGATGGCTGGCCTTCCTCGGGCCGACCCACTAGGACTTCTCGCACATGCGCCACCAGATACATGACTTGCTGTCCCCGCTGCCGGGGACCGCACGACAGATCCACAGTTTTCACTTCGGGCCGCAACCGGCCAACGGCAAGATCTACATCCAGTCCTCCCTTCACGCCGATGAAATGCCCGGCATGCTGGTGGCCTGGCACCTCAAGCAACGCCTGGCGGAGCTGGAAGCCGCCGGCCGCCTGCGCAGCGAAATCGTTCTGGTTCCGGTGGCCAATCCGGTCGGCCTGGAGCAAGTGCTGATGGATGTACCGCTGGGCCGCTACGAGCTGGAAAGCGGTCAGAATTTCAACCGCTGGTTCGTCGATCTGAGCGAAGAGGTCGGCAACGAGATCGAGGGCCGACTGGGCGATGACCCGCAGCACAACCTCGAACTGATTCGTGACAGTTTGCGTAATGCACTTGCCCGGCAGACGGCCAGCACCCAGTTGCAATGCCAGCGCCTGACCCTGCAGCGGCTGGCCTGCGATGCCGACATGGTGCTGGACCTGCATTGCGATTTCGAAGCCGTCGCGCACCTGTACACCACACCGGATGCATGGCCCCAGGTCGAGCCTCTGGCCCGCTACATCGGTGCCGAGGCCAGCCTGTTGGCCACTGACTCCGGCGGGCAGTCGTTCGACGAATGCTTCACCTTGCTCTGGTGGCAGTTGAAAGAGCGCTTCGGCGAACATTTCGACATTCCGGCGGGCAGCTTTTCGGTGACCGTCGAACTGCGCGGCCAGGGTGACGTCAACCACCCGCTGGCCAGCCTGGACAGTCAGGCGCTGATCGATTACCTGATTCATTTCGGCGCGATCACCGGTGAGCCGGCGCCCATGCCCGAGCTGCCCTACCCGGCCACACCGCTGGCGGCTGTCGAACCCGTGGCCACGCCCGTCGGCGGCTTGCTGGTGTTCACTGCGCTGCCAGGGGAATACCTGGAAGCCGGGCAATTGATCGCTGAAATCATTGACCCGATCGCGGATCGCGTTACCCCCGTTCATTGCACCGCCGCCGGGTTGATGTACGCCCGCTCGCTGCGCCGCATGGCCACTGCCGGCATGGTAATCGCCCATGTCGCGGGCACCGAAGCCTATCGCAGCGGCTACCTACTTTCGCCTTGAGGATGCCCGTTCCATGTACAAACTGACCATCGAAGGCCTGCATAAAAGCTACGGCGATCATCAGGTGCTCAAAGGCGTTTCGCTCAAGGCCAACACCGGCGACGTCATCAGCCTGATCGGCGCCAGCGGCTCGGGTAAAAGTACCTTTCTGCGCTGCATCAACTTTCTCGAACAACCCAACGACGGCGCCATGAGCCTCGACGGCCAGGCGATCCGCATGATCAAGGATCGACACGGCATGCATGTCGCCGATCCCGATGAGCTGCAACGGATCCGTACCCGCCTGGCCATGGTGTTCCAGCACTTCAACTTGTGGAGCCACATGACCGTGCTGGAAAACATCACCATGGCCCCGCGCCGGGTGCTGGGGTGCAGCAAGCAGGAAGCCGAAGACCGCGCACGACGCTATCTGGACAAGGTTGGCCTGGCAGCGCGGGTGGCGGACCAATATCCGGCATTCCTCTCCGGCGGCCAGCAACAGCGGGTGGCCATTGCCAGGGCGCTGGCCATGGAGCCGGAGGTCATGCTGTTCGATGAGCCGACTTCGGCGCTCGACCCGGAGCTGGTGGGTGAGGTGCTACGCGTAATCCAGGGCCTGGCCGAAGAAGGCCGGACCATGATCATGGTGACCCACGAAATGAGCTTCGCCCGCAAGGTCTCGAGCCAGGTGCTGTTCCTGCATCAGGGCCTGGTGGAAGAGGAAGGCGCGCCGGAAGACGTGCTGGGCAATCCGAAGAGTGAGCGATTGAAGCAATTCCTCAGCGGTAACCTGAAATAAACGCCGAACGAAAAAAGGGGAGCCGCATTCCCGGCTCCCCTCACTCAAACATCAAGCACTCGCATCGTGCTCAAGCCTGAAACGGCCATTGGTCACTTCCAGACCGTCTGCATCTATCCCACTGAAGCTTCCGGCAAACTGCGCATCTCCACCCACGGTCAAATCAAGTGCGCCTCGATACAACTCGGCTTCGGAGTTGCCCGTCACATGGATAACCATGGGGGACCGCTCACTAAGCCCCAGACTGAAGCTGCCACTCTGGATTCCAACCGGCAGATAGACATAAAACGCTGTCCCCTTCCCGTTATCAGCCTCGATACAGTGGATGCCTGGCCGATCATGGAAGTAGAGTCCGTGCGTCACGCGAAACGGTAGGGGATCGCCTGCCGTGCTCACATCGGCACTTAAATGCCCCGATCGATTTGTACTCATCTGAATGTCCTTTTCATAGGCGGAATAACTGCCCGCCGCCGACCTTTTCCAAAAAGTCGCAGAACGAGCAACGCCGGAATAAAAACACGGCCGGATCGGAAATAGGTTTCGACGACGTTTACAGTTATTGCCGGATATGAGTCGATCAACACTGGAGCGATCTTCGCCCGCGCCGACGCACAAGCAGCAGCGCTTTCGATGCGTTTGCTGGTGACCATGAAGTCCGCCGGGACAACAACTGTAGGATCTTTGTTATCGGCGACAACGAAATATGGTCAGTCAGCTGAAGTCTTCACAGACCTCAGCTGACTGACCATTCATTTTTCTGCGCAGGCGGTCAGGCCACAGGGGCGGGAGGCGGCTCATCCGGCAAGGTGGGCTCACCGGGCTCGGTGGGCTGTTCGTTGGGGGTATCGGGATCAGGCTGGCCGGGGATGCCTCCGGCCATGCTGATCGGAGGGTGTGCCAACAAGGACCAGGCCAGGACGCCAACCTGATTGGGCTCAAGCCTTGCCAGTTCGGCACTTATTCGCGGGTCGATCTTCATAAAGCACTCCTGAGCGATGGTCCGGTCCGCGTTGCGCGAATCAGAGCAGTACACTCCATAGAGTGTACGCTCGCCCAGGAATTCCCACGGTTCGTCAGACGGCTGACTCAGGTCCGCGGCAGGGTCACGCCACGCTGGCCCTGATACTTGCCGCCACGGTCCTTGTAAGACACTTCACACTCTTCGTCAGACTCAAGGAACAGCATCTGTGCCACGCCTTCATTGGCGTAGATTTTCGCCGGCAGGTTGGTGGTGTTGGAAAATTCCAGGGTCACGTGACCTTCCCACTCAGGCTCGAGCGGCGTGACGTTGACGATGATGCCGCAACGCGCGTAGGTGCTTTTACCCAGGCAAATGGTCAGCACATTACGTGGAATGCGGAAGTATTCGACGGTGCTGGCCAGGGCGAAGGAGTTCGGTGGAATGATGCATACGTCGCTGTGGATGTCGACGAAGCTGCCAGCATCGAAGTTTTTCGGGTCGACGATAGCCGAATTGATGTTGGTGAACACCTTGAAATGATTGGTGCAACGCACATCGTAGCCGTAGCTGGACACACCATAGGAGATCACACGGCTATCGTCGCTGCCGCGCACCTGACGCTCCACGAAGGGCTCGATCATGCCGTGCTCTTGCGCCATGCGGCGAATCCACTTGTCCGATTTGATGCTCATGGCGGGTGTCCTGAATAGCGAGGTGGAAAAAATCTGTCCGGCATCTTACCGGGGCACGCCCTTGGGTTCAAAGACCGGGTCACAATTCTCGACAATCATCCGAAATCACTGGCCCCTTGAAACAATCGGATGCACCGTCGATCACGAAAACCAAGAAACCTTCGCAAGAAACATTGGCACGTTCCGGAAAAAGGGTTAAGGTGGCGTCACTGTGCTGCTTGTGTCACTGAGAATCTCTACACGATATGTTGAATTTCGATCCAACCATCTACAAGAATTTTTCCTGCTCTTTGCACTCAGTCTCGGCCAGGGTTCTTCCTGAGTCGCAGTTATCTTTGTTCAAGGAGTTACACCATGTCTAATCGCCAAACCGGTACCGTTAAGTGGTTCAACGATGAAAAAGGCTTCGGCTTCATCACTCCACAATCCGGTGACGACCTGTTCGTTCACTTCAAAGCTATCCAATCCGACGGCTTCAAAAGCCTGAAAGAAGGCCAACAGGTTTCTTTCATCGCTACCCGCGGTCAGAAAGGCATGCAAGCTGAAGAAGTTCAAGTTATCTAACTTGTACTTGCTTTAGTAAAAAGCCCCGCCCTCAACAGCGGGGCTTTTTTGTGCCTGCGTGTTTTTCCAGGCATAGAAAAACGCAGCCGAAGCTGCGTATTTCAGCACTTACCAAGTCACACCAAACCCTGCGGTGTAACGGGTCTTACTCAAGTCAGCCTCATCGGAACCACTGACAATATCCCTCTCGGCCTTGAGGTTCAGCGACGCCCAGTCGGTCACTTTATAGCGCAGCCCCATCTCGGCATCGAGCGCGTAGTCGGCCACGCCCGACAACGGCTTGGCCACCTCACCACTGGTGAAAAACGCCACCTTCTTGCCAATCAGGTAACGGTTGTAATCCCATTTCATGGCCAGGGAATAGAAATTCTCCTTGCTGCCGTCGCGGTACTCATAATCGGTGCGATTGACCAGCGACCCCAGGGAAAATGCACCTAATTCGTCATCCCAGAACTGATAGCCAGGACCGGTACCCACGGTACGCTGACGAGACAGGTCTTCTACCTTGTCGCGTTTGTAAACCAGACGACCTTCCCAGAACCATTTGTCGGTGATGAAGCGGTCGAGGGAGTATTCAGCTCGCCAGTTGTCCGTAGTGACAACGTCATCCTGGAACTCGCGATTGTATTCGCCTTCCGCGATGTGCCGCCAACGACCATGGCGGGCAGTAGTCTTGAAGTCGATGTCGTAATCATCGGTATCTTTGTCCGCACGCTGGTAATCCAGGGCCGCGTCGATATTGCCCTTCCATACCAAGTCTTCGACCACCGGCTTGGGTTTGAGGATTTGTTGGACACTGGCCAGCTCGACTGTCTTGGGAGCCTCGCCATTGGCCAAAATGACCTTGCCATCCTCCGCAGCATGCAACGACTTGGCCTTCTCGCCGGTGTAGGCGTCCTGCTTGACCAACAGTTCCTGATCACTTTCCAGTGTTTTGACCTGCTTCCAGTCAATGGGGACCGCGCCGGCGTATTCGGTCTGGATCAACAGCTTGCCACCATCGAACAGAATGATCTTGCCACTCAACTTGTCACCGTTCTTCAACCACACGGTATCCGCGAGCAAGGGGGTAGAAGCACTGACGATGGCGAGACACAACACGGTTCTGGAGAACATAAGCAAATACAGGCTCAGGTACGCAAAAAGAATTGGCCCTATTCGCAGGAATAAGGCCCTGGCTAGGACTGACCCCGCCCCTATCTATTGAGTTCATTTCTCAATGGACGATCAAGGATTTACTCTACAGACGGTACTGCGAACTTTTTCAGGAACCCCGGATGTGATCGAACCAACCAATGGCAACGAGAGTGCGGCACAAATCCGACGCACGGCGCTCTACCTGACACTCGCACAAGTGCCGGAGGGCAAAGTGGTGAGTTATGGCCAATTGGCCGAACTGGCCGGACTGGGGCGCGCCGCCCGCTGGGTCGGTCGGACACTGAGCCAGTTGCCCGGCGACAGCAAATTACCCTGGCACCGCGTACTCGCCGCCGGCGGGCGCATCAGCCTGCCCGCGGGCAGTCCATCCGGGGACGAACAACGCGCCCGATTGCGCATGGAGGGCATCAGTATCCTGAACAATCGTGTTGATATTCAGCGTCATGGCTGGCGCCCGGTAGAGCACAGCGGTTAGAGTGCGCGCTTTGTTTCCGTATTTCTTGAGGCAGACTCCAGCCCATGCCCCGTAAAACCTGGCGCGCCGCGCTCGCCGCATATGCCAGCCCCTCGACGCTTGTACTGTTACTGCTGGGTTTCGCCGCCGGCCTGCCGTACATGCTGGTGTTCTCGACTCTTTCGGTCTGGCTGCGCGAAGCCGGTGTGGCTCGCGAAACCATCGGCTATGCAAGCCTGATCGGTCTGGCCTATGCCTTCAAATGGGTCTGGTCGCCTCTGCTCGACCAATGGCGCCTGCCCCTGCTGGGCAAGCTCGGTCGACGACGCTCCTGGCTTGTTTTGTCGCAATCACTGGTGATCCTCGGCCTGATCGGGATGGGCTTTTGCGACCCGCAAAAACACCTTTCCTGGCTGATCGCCATCGCGGTCATTGTCGCATTCGCCTCGGCAACGCAAGACATCGCCGTGGACGCCTACCGCCTGGAGATCGCCGAAGACAGTCGCCAGGCCGCCCTCGCCGCCAGTTACATGTCCGGCTATCGGATTGCCGCTTTGCTGGCGACGGCAGGCGCCCTGTTCTTCGCCGAAGGCTTCGGCTCCACCGGTTTCAACTATCAGCACTCCGCCTGGACCGGCACCTACGTGCTGTTCGGCGCCCTGATGATACCGGCGCTGCTGACTTCCCTCTTCATGCGCGAACCACCGGTCCCGCTGCGCACCCAGCTGCAGGCCGGGCGTTATAGCTTCGCGCATCAACTGGCTTCAGTGTTCGTACTGATCGTACTGCTGGTGTCCGTCCCGGCGATGTTTACCCAGCTCTACAACACCGACTTTGCCAGCGTGCTCTTCCATGGCGTGAGCCTGCTCGATCTGCTGCTCGAAGACCGCGCGTTCCTTCGGGCAATTCTCTATACCACGCTGACTGCGCTGTGCCTGTCGACCATGGGCCGCCGTGGCCTCGCGCCAGTGCTGACGCCGGTCAACGACTTCATTCTGCGTTACCGCTGGCAAGCCCTGCTGCTGCTTGGGCTGATCGCCACCTATCGGATGTCCGATACGGTCATGGGTGTGATGGCCAACGTCTTCTACATCGACCAGGGCTTCACCAAAGATCAGATTGCCAGCGTCAGCAAAATATTCGGCCTGATCATGACGCTGGTGGGCGCCGGCATGGGCGGCCTGCTGATCGTGCGTTTTGGCATCTTGCCGATCCTGTTCATCGGTGGCGCCGCATCGGCGGCAACCAACCTGTTGTTCCTGATGCTCGCGGACATGGGCCCCAACCTGAACATGCTGATCGTCACCATTTCACTGGATAACTTCAGCTCCGGCATGGCGACTTCAGCCTTCGTCGCCTACCTGTCGAGCCTGACCAACCTGAAGTTCTCAGCCACCCAATATGCCCTGCTCAGCTCGATCATGCTCTTGCTGCCACGCCTGATCGGCGGCTACTCAGGCGTCATGGTGGAGAAATTCGGCTACCACAACTTCTTCCTGATCACCGCCGTGCTGGGCGTTCCGACCCTGGTATTGATCGCCTTGCACTGGTTCCAGGAGAGCCGCCGCGCAGGACCGACACCGACGCCGGAACCGGTTCCGACCCAGGTCGCGGAGGAATCGTAAGAAATACGCAGGAAACCTTGCAGAGGGCGCAGAGATTCCCGCCCTCCTGCCACACCGCCGGCCGCACTTCTGTACGACAGCGGATCTCGCCCGTACAATGCTCCGTCATTTCTCGTCATCAGCAACCGACAACGGCCAACCATGCGCACCAGTCAATTTTTGCTCGCCACACAGAAAGAAACGCCTTCCGATGCGGTCGTGATCAGCCACCAGCTGATGCTGCGCGCCGGCATGATCCGCAAACTCGCCTCGGGCCTGTATACATGGCTGCCGATGGGCTTGCGAGTAATGCGCAAGGTCGAAGCCGTCGTTCGTGAAGAAATGAACGCTGCCGGCTCGCTTGAAGTGTTGATGCCGAGCACTCAACCGGCAGAGCTGTGGCAGGAATCCGGTCGCTGGGAAGAGTACGGCCCTGAATTGCTGCGCTTCAAGGATCGTCATGGTCGCGATTTCTGCGCCGGCCCGACCCACGAAGAAGTCATCACCGATCTGATGCGCAACGAGTTGAGCAGCTACAAGCAGCTGCCGATCAACCTCTACCAGATCCAGACCAAGTTTCGTGACGAAATCCGCCCACGCTTTGGTTTGATGCGCGGCCGCGAATTCATCATGAAGGACGCCTATTCGTTCCACGCTGACCAGCCATCGCTGCAGGTCACCTACGACCGCATGCATCAGGCGTACTGCAACGTGTTCACCCGCCTGGGCCTGAAATTCCGCCCGGTTGAAGCCGATAACGGCTCCATTGGCGGTGCCGGCTCCCACGAATTCCACGTACTGGCCGAGTCCGGCGAAGACGATATCGTCTTCAGCAACGGTTCCGACTACGCCGCGAACATCGAGAAGGCTGAAGCCGTACCGCGCGAAACCTCCCGCGCAGCACCGACTGAAGAACTGCGCCTGGTCGACACGCCGAACGCCAAGACCATCGCGCAACTGGTCGAAGGCTTCAACCTGCCGATCGAGAAGACCATCAAGACCCTGGTGGTTCACGCTGAAGAGAAAGGCAAGCTGATTGCCCTGATCATCCGTGGCGACCACGAACTGAACGAAATCAAGGCTGCTAACCAACCGGGCGTTGCCAGCCCGCTGGTCATGGCTTCCGAAACCGAACTGCGCGACGCCATCGGCGCCGGCGCCGGCTCCCTCGGCCCGCTGAACCTGCCACTGCCTATCATCATCGACCGCTCGGTCGAGCTGATGAGCGACTTCGGCATCGGTGCGAACATCGACGACAAGCACTATTTCGGCGTGAACTGGGAACGCGACCTGCCGGTTCCGACCGTTGCCGACCTGCGTAACGTCGTCAGCGGCGACCCAAGCCCGGATGGCAAAGGTACCCTGGAGATCAAGCGCGGCATCGAAGTCGGGCATATCTTCCAGCTGGGCAACAAGTACAGCAAAGCGATGAAGTGCGAAGTGCTGGGCGAGAACGGCAAGCCGATCACCCTGGAAATGGGCTGCTACGGCATTGGTGTTTCCCGCGTGGTTGCCGCTGCCATCGAGCAGAACAACGACGAAAAAGGGATCATCTGGAGCGACGCGCTCGCACCGTTCCAGGTCGCCCTGGTACCACTGCGCTACGAAACCGAGCTGGTTCGCGAAGCCACCGACAAGCTGTATGCAGAACTGACTGCAGCCGGCTTCGAAGTGCTGCTGGACGACCGCGACAAGAAAACCAGCCCGGGCATCAAGTTCGCGGACATGGAGCTGATCGGCATTCCTCACCGGATCGTGGTCAGTGACCGCGGCCTCGCCGAAGGCAACCTGGAATACAAGAGCCGTACCGAGGCCGAGCCGCAAGCGCTGCCGGTCGCTGACGTACTGTCTTTCCTGCAGGCCCGTATCCGCCGCTGAAACCAGATAGAGACGTCATGTTCAAGCGAAACACCTTAGGCCTCGGTGGTGCCGCCCTGTGCGGCACCCTGCTGGTCAGCGGCTGTGCCAATCACATGTCACAACGCAGCGAGCACGAGGAACGTGTCGAGCGCAAATTGCTCGATCACAGCCTGCAGATCGATGTCGGTGAGCCCAAGGTGCTTGAGCTCCCGCAACGCCGGGTAAAGATCCACGAGCAGAAGACCTTCGAAGTCACCGAGTTCGAAGTCACCCGTCATTACGATCGCTATACGCCTTATCAACCCTGGCGGGAGATCTACGAGATCCCGCTGGGTGCAGTGGCGGTGGTGGGCGGCGTAGGCGCGAACGTGGTTAACGTGTTTGCCCTGGGCAATCTTCCCGACAGCATGACCAAGGACTGGCTCAGCTACGGTTTCGCCGGACTCAACCCGTTCATGAACGTCCAATCCAACGGTCGTGCGCAACAGAACCTGGCCGGTATCGATGAAGTCCAGCGCGACAAGCGTAAGGAATACTCAAGCCTGCCTTGGAGCGAACGGCCGGTCGAGGTCAAGGCCGGCAAGGAAACCTTCGAACTGACCACCGACAAAAATGGCGTCTTGCGCCTGAATCTGCTGGACAGCCCGTTCGCCGAATATGACCTCAATCATCTGGGTAAGCTGCAGATCAGCGTCGATGACTCAAAGGGCGATGTGCATAGCGATTCGTCCCTGGCGCTCAGCAGCACGCTGCGCGGCAAATTGCTCGAAGCTCATGGCCTGATTTACGACGACCTCGAAGACGACGAAGTGAGCCAATGGGTACACCGGGTCAAACGCCTGTCGGAACTGGGGCTGGAGGAAGAAGCCAGTGAACTGGAACAAAGCCTGATCGAACTGACCCGTAACGATCCCGAACTGCAGACCGAATTCCTCAAGGCACTGACCAAGGATGCCGGACGACTGGTAGCAGATCCGGGGCCGAACTAAACGCTCAGAGCATCGCGGGCAAATCGAATCGCCCGCGAAGGGGCCTGGCAGGCACCCTGGAACTACCGCTCAAACAACTCCATCTGCTCGAACCCGCCGCGCAAATCCTCCAGCCTCACTCCCACACCCAACAATCGCACCGGCTTACCGCCGCGATTGAACGCCTGGGTCAGCATCAACTGATAACTGCCCAAATCCCGCCCTGCCCCGGCCTGCTCCAGTGTGGTTTGGGTAAAGTCATGAAACTTCACTTTGACGAACGGCTTGCCTGGTCGATAGCTGCTGTCGATTCGCTCCATGCGGGTTTTCAGGGTTTCCAGCAGTTCTGGCAACTTATCCAGGCAACTCCGCAAATCGGGCAGATCGACATCGTAGGTATTTTCGACACTGATCGACTGTCGGCGACTGTCGTTATGCACCAGGCGTTCGTCAATCCCACGGGCCAGACTCCAGAGTCGCTCACCAAAACTGCCGAATTCGCGCACCAGCGCCAACTTTTCCCACTCGCGCAATTGCAGACAATCGGCAATTCCGAGTTTGGCCAACTTATCCGCAGTGACCTTGCCGACCCCGTGCAACTTGTTCACCGGCAAGCCGCTGACAAAGTCTTCGACCTGATCCGGCGTGATCACAAACAAACCGTTGGGCTTTTTCCAGTCGCTGGCGATTTTGGCCAAAAATTTGTTCGGCGCCACGCCTGCTGAAACGGTGATATGCAACTGATTGGACACTCGTCGGCGAATATCCTGGGCAATTCGCGTGGCACTGCCGCCGAAATGCGCGCTGTCCGACACATCGAGATAGGCCTCATCCAGTGAAAGCGGCTCGATGATGTCGGTGTAATCGCGAAAAATCGTGTGAATTTCCTTGGACGCCTCTCTGTAGGCATCCATTCGCGGCCTGACGATGGTCAGGTCCGGACACAGCTTCAACGCATGCCCGGAGGACATCGCCGAGCGCACACCGTAAGCCCGCGCTTCGTAATTACAGGTCGCGATCACTCCACGCCGATCCGCCGACCCACCTACCGCCAGGGGTTTACCGGCCAGGCGCGGGTCGTCACGCATCTCGATGGCGGCGTAGAAACAGTCACAATCAACGTGGATGATTTTTCGCTGGGTCATATCAACGCGGTGTTCAGGGTGGAGAAACGGCGTCATGCCGTGTCAGACGGCCAGTATCTCACTGACACCTGTATATAGCACCAGTAGTCGGAATGTTCTTTTCCAATCGTAGGAAAGCCGCCGACAAATTTATTTTTTCAATCGAATTACTTACGCCAATAGAGCTGAAAGCCTTGCCACGCCTGCCTTCCAGCCCTGCCACATACCGTCAAAAGCAAGCTAAGCGATTGAACAGAAACAGGTTTTATCGAAATTTATGATTGACACGCTAACGTATCTCTATAGAATGCCGATCCACAGACGCGGGATGGAGCAGTCTGGTAGCTCGTCGGGCTCATAACCCGAAGGTCGTCGGTTCAAATCCGGCTCCCGCAACCAAACATCAAAAAAGGCTACTCGAAAGAGTGGCCTTTTTTGTGCCTGCCTGTTTTGTGCAGACGGCGCACCATAAGGGCACGCCTCAGCGCCACGGCAAACCAGAAATCGTTCTGATTCCGAAACTTAAGCCTCACCTGCGACCGTTCGCCGCGTTTTTGCGTTTATTTGACCTGGTTCAGGATTAACGGTTGACACCCCGGCGTATCTCTATAGAATGCCGCCACACAGACGCGGGATGGAGCAGTCTGGTAGCTCGTCGGGCTCATAACCCGAAGGTCGTCGGTTCAAATCCGGCTCCCGCAACCAAACATCAAAAAAGGCTACTCGAAAGAGTGGCCTTTTTTGTATCTGTTGAAAAAACCCTTTCGCAACAATGATCTGTCACTGTGTAGTGAGCCGTCCGGGGCCACCGATGCGCTGAGTTCCGACTATGCTCAATCGCAGACTTGGCCCTCTACGACTGATGACGTGCCGTCGCCGAGAGCCGGTGATAGGCGTTAATATTTGTGATTATTTTTTTCTACAGGGATTGGTAACTTGGCTGGATACCCCCATCCTGTCGCGCACAATCCAAGAGGTGATTGATGCGCGCCAACTCGTCTGATTCACAAGACACCGTCACAGCGACACAACCGATCAAGGCGGAGCGCCTGCGCCTGCTCGATCTGGTCAGCAAATACCGTCAACCCATCGGCTTGGCGGTGACCCTGCTGCTGTTCGCGATCGCGCTGATTGCCTGCCGTCATTTGTTGAGCGAGCTCGATCTGGACGCTCTGCACGACTCGATCCTCGACGTTCCCAAACCCGCATTGCTGGGTGCTCTGGGCGCTACCGTGGTGGGTTTCATCATTTTGCTGGGTTACGAATGGTCGGCCAGTCGCTACGCCGGCGCGAACCTGACGCCGCGAACCTTGGCACTGGGAGGCTTCACCGCATTCGCCATTGGTAATGCCATCGGCCTTTCGATGCTGTCAGGCGGTTCGGTTCGCTACCGCTTATATGCGCGTCACGGTCTGGGGGCCGCCGAGGTCGCCCACATGACCTTGTTCGCCAGCCTCTCGCTTGGGTGCGCCCTGCCACCGCTCGCCGCGCTGGCGACGCTCAGCGACCTGCCAGCGGCCTCCGCTGCACTGGGTCTATCCGAACTCTTGCTGGGTGCCGTCGCCACTGCCGTATTACTACTGTTTTCGGTACTGGCCATCGGCATCTACCGTCGTCGCTTGCCGGAACAACCTTACGCGGACAACCTGATGGTTAAGGTCGGGCGTCGCACCTTGCGCCTGCCGGGGCGTCGCCTGACCTTCCTGCAATTGATCATCACAGCCCTGGACGTTGCCGCCGCCGCCACCGTGCTTTACTTGCTGCTGCCGGAAGCACCGCCCTTCGGCGCCTTTCTGCTGGTCTACCTGCTGGCCCTGGCCGCTGGCGTACTCAGCCACGTACCGGGTGGTGTCGGTGTATTCGAGGCGATTTTGCTGGCCGCGTTTTCCGACAAACTCGGTGCCGCGCCACTGGCCGCCGCCCTGCTGCTGTATCGCCTGATCTACGTCGTACTGCCGATGCTGGTGGCCTGCCTGTTGTTGCTGATCAACGAAGGTCAGCGCGTATTCCAGACGCGCCAGTCCCTGCGGGCGGCATCGGGCCTGGCTGCGCCGATTCTGGCGGTGCTGGTGTTCCTGTCCGGCGTGGTGCTGTTGTTTTCAGGCGCCACGCCGGAAATCGACACCCGACTGGAACACATCGGTTTTCTGATTCCCCATCGGCTGGTCGATGCCTCGCACTTTGGCGCCAGCCTGATCGGCGTGCTGTGCCTGTTGCTGGCCCAAGGCCTGCGTCGTCGACTGTCGGCCGCGTGGATGCTGACCACCATTCTGTTGCTGGTGGGCGCCCTGCTTTCGCTGCTCAAGGGCTTCGACTGGGAAGAAGCCTGCCTGATGACCCTGACCGCAGCTTTGCTGGGGGTTTTCCGGCGTTCGTTCTATCGCCCCAGCCGCCTGACGGAAGTGCCGTTCTCACCACTCTATCTGGTGGCCAGCCTGTGTGTGCTGGGCGCCTCGATGTGGCTGCTGCTGTTTGCCTATCAGGACGTTCCGTACAGCCATCAGCTCTGGTGGCAGTTCACCCTCGACGCCGACGCACCCCGCGGCTTGCGTTCGTTGCTCGGTGCCGCCGTACTGCTGGTTGTGGTGTCCCTGACCTGGCTGCTGCGCACTGCGCGCCCGGTCATCCACCTGCCGACCCCCGATGAACTGGAGCGCGCCAGCAGGATTCTGATGGCCTCGGCGCAACCCGATGGCGGCCTGGCCCTGACCGGCGACAAGGCACTGCTGTTTCACCCCAACGACGAGGCGTTCCTGATGTACGCCCGCCGTGGCCGCAGCCTGGTGGCGCTGTATGACCCGATTGGTCCGGGCCAGCAACGGGCGGAGATGATCTGGCAGTTCCGTGACCTGTGCGACATCCACCACGCCCGCCCCGTGTTCTATCAAGTGCGCGCGGAAAACCTGCCGTACTACATGGACATCGGCCTGACGGCGATCAAACTCGGCGAGGAAGCCCGGGTGGATCTGCATCGCTTCGATCTCGAAGCCAAGGGCAAAGAGATGAAGGACCTGCGCTACACTTGGAACCGTGGCACACGCGACGGTCTGTCGCTGGAGATCTTCGAGCCGGGCCAGGCGCCGATGGATGAGCTGAAGGTGATATCCGATGCCTGGCTGACCGGCAAGAACGTACGCGAGAAAGGCTTCTCCCTTGGCCGCTTCAGCGATGACTACCTCAAGCATTTCCGCATTGCGGTGATTCGTTTCGAAGGACGTCCGGTGGCATTCGCCAACCTGCTCGAGACCTATAGCCATGACCTGACCAGCCTCGACCTGATGCGCGCGCACCCGGACGCACCCAAACTGACCATGGAATTCATGATGGTCGGCCTGATTCAGCATTATAAAAATCACGGATATGCACGCTTCAGCCTGGGCATGGTGCCATTGTCGGGGTTACAACCCCGTCGCGGCGCCCCCTTGACCCAGCGCCTGGGCTCGATGGTTTTCCGCCGTGGTGAGCAGCTCTACAACTTCCAAGGCTTGCGCCGCTTCAAAGACAAGTTCCAGCCAGACTGGGAACCCCGTTATATGGCCGTGCCCGCCGGACTCGATCCGCTGGTTGCCCTGGCCGATACTGCTGCCCTGATCGCGGGCGGCTTGACTGGATTGGTGAAACGCTGATGATTCAACGCTCCTTGCGGTACGTCCTGGGCACACTGGTGGTGCTGGCCCTGATTCTCGGTGGTGGCTACTGGTACCTGAAACGCCCGGCACCGGAACCGACCCTCGAACTGTTGACCCCGGCCGACGGCGCGGCGATGACCCGCGTCATCCCCGGGACCACGCCACACGCCCAGGTGCTGGTGGCGGTCACCGAGGAACAGAAACTCAGCGACAAACAATTGATGACCCTGAGCCGCAGCGGCTCAGCGCAGATTGTTCAAGTGATCCTGCCCAAGGACTGCCTGCTGCAAAGCCGTGCCCTGCAGTCGGGCCTGAGAGAACTCAAAGGCCCGGCAACCCTGGTCAGCGGCATAGGCCCCGGCGCAGTACTCGCCTGGCGCTGGTTGTCCGAACAGAAAAACGACAAGGCCCAGGCTGTCTCGGTCGACCTGGCCCTGGAAAAGGGTGGCTGCACGCACCTGTTGCCAAAAAGCGCCTCCCACGGCCACTGGCTGGTGGCGTGGAACGACAACCCGGATGACACCAGTGCCGGCTTCGTGCGCGACCAGCCCAACGCCGAAACCAGCATCAGCGACTACGACATCAACTTGCCGCAAGTGCTGAACAACGAACTGCGCAAGATTCTGGTCGGTGGCGACAAGGCCTCGGGCGGCCTGCAGATTCCTGTGGTTGAAGTGCCGGCCGGCCAGGCCAAGGACACCGTGACCCTGTTCCTGTCCGGAGATGGTGGCTGGCGTGACCTCGACCGCGACGTGGCGGGCGAAATGGCGAAGATCGGCTACCCCGTGGTCGGCATCGATACCCTGCGCTACTACTGGCAGCACAAAAGCCCTGAGCAAAGCGCCCTGGACCTTGCCGAGCTGATGCAGCACTACCGGCAGAAATGGGGCACCAAGCGTTTCATCCTCACCGGCTACTCGTTTGGTGCCGATGTGTTGCCAGCGATCTACAACCGCCTGGCGGAGTCCGAGCAGCAGCGCGTCGACGCGATCATCCTGCTGGCCTTCGCCCGCACCGGCAGCTTCGAGATCGAGGTCGAAGGCTGGCTTGGCAACGCCGGCAAGGAAGCCGCCACCGGCCCGGAAATGGCCAAGCTGCCTGCCGCCAAAGTGGTGTGCATCTACGGTGAAGAAGAAGTCGACGAAAGCGGCTGCACCGACAAGACTGCCGTGGGCGAAGCCATTAAACTGCCTGGCGGTCACCACTTCGACGAGAACTACCCGGCCCTGGCCAAGCGCCTGGTGGACATCATCATAAAACGCCAGGCCAAGGAAGAGACGACGGCGCAGGAGTGATGTAAACCGAGCAAGCAAAAAAGCCCCTACCGCTACATAAGCGTGGGGGCTTTTTCATTTCAGCAGGTACTACTTATCCTGCTCGCTCCCACAGGGTATCCGCGCAAGGTTCATTCAATTGCCAGACAACAAAAAGCCCCCGATACCGAAAGGCACCGGGGGCTTTTGATTCAGGTTTACATCTCGACCTGAGTACCCAGCTCGATCACTCGGTTCAGCGGCAGATTGAAGAAGCGCAGGTTGCCGTTGGCGTTTTTCAACATAAAGGCAAACAGCGCCTCACGCCAGCGGGCCATGCCTTCGATTTTAGAGGCGATGACCGTCTCACGACTGAGGAAGTAGGTCGTGCGCATCGGACTGAAGTCCAGCTCATCCAGATGGCACAGCTTCAACGCTTGCGGTACGTCCGGCTCGTCAGTGAAACCGAAGTGCAGGATCACGCGGAAGAAACCCTCACCATAGGCGTCGACCTCGAACCGTCGAGATGACGGCACACGCGGGATATCCTCATACACCACCGTCAGCAGCACCACTTGCTCGTGCAGCACCTGGTTATGCAACAGATTGTGCAACAACGCGTGAGGCACGGCGTCCGGCCGAGCCGTGAGGAATACAGCGGTGCCCTGAACACGATGCGGTGGTTGTACGGCGATGCTGCTGATGAAAATCGGCAGCGGCAGGCCGCCCTCGTCCAGACGATCCACCAGCAACTCTTTGCCGCGCTTCCAGGTGGTCATCAGGATAAACAACACGATCCCCGCCAGAACCGGGAAGGCACCACCCTGAATGATTTTTGGCACGTTGGCGGCAAAAAACAGCCCGTCCACCAGCAGAAAGCCCACCAGGATTGGCACCGCCAGCACGGGTGGCCATTTCCACAACAACAGCATCACAGCGGAGACCAGAATACTGGTGATCAGCATGGTTCCGGTTACCGCCACACCATAGGCCGAGGCCAACGCGCCGGAGGATTCAAAGCCTAGCACCAGCAGGATCACGCCAACCATCAGCGCCCAGTTCACCGCACCAATGTAGATCTGCCCCTGCTCGGCACTGGATGTGTGCTGAATGTGCATGCGCGGGATATACCCCAGTTGAATCGCCTGACGAGTCAACGAGAACGCGCCAGAGATCACTGCTTGCGAAGCAATCACCGTGGCCAGGGTCGCCAGCACCACCAGCGGGATCAACGCCCAGCTCGGCGCCAACAGGTAGAACGGGTTGCGCGCCGCGTCCGGGTTTTCCAGCAGCAAGGCGCCCTGGCCAAAGTAGTTGAGCACCAGCGCCGGCAGCACCAGGGCGAACCAGGCACGGGCGATCGGCTTGCGGCCGAAGTGGCCCATATCAGCGTATAACGCTTCGGCCCCGGTCAAGGCCAGCACCACAGCGCCCAGGATGGCAACACCCATGCCCGGATGCACCATGAAGAACCGCACACCCCACATCGGGTTCAGCGCGCTAAGGACTTCCGGGTGCTGCACAATACCGTTGGCGCCAAGCACACCCAGCACCACGAACCACAGCACCATGACTGGGCCGAACAGCTTGCCGATTCGGTCTGTACCGTGCTTCTGGATCAGAAACAACGCCACCAGCACGAGCAGTGCCAAGGGCACCACCCAGCGTTCCAGCCCCTCGAACGCCAGCTCCAGCCCCTCCACCGCCGACAGCACGGAAATCGCCGGGGTGATCATACTGTCGCCATAAAACAGCGCCGCGCCGATCAGTCCCAGAATCACCAGCACTGATCGCAGCTTCGGATAGGGCGATGAGGCGCGACGAGCAAGTGCCGTCAGCGCCATGATCCCGCCTTCGCCCTGGTTGTCTGCCCGCAGAATGAACAGCACGTACTTGATCGAAACAACCCAGACCAGCGACCAAAAAATCAGCGCCAGAATCCCAAATACGCCGTCATGATTGACCGGAACGCCATAGTGGCCTGTAAACACCTCTTTGAGGGTGTACAGCGGGCTCGTGCCGATATCGCCATATACCACCCCAACCGCCGCGACCAGCATGCCGATCGGCTTTGCCGCCGAATGCCCGGCGCCCGCAGCCTGACTACTTGCCTGACCCATCCACCACTCCTACTACCCAGACCCGGGCTTCTTTTGAAGAAGCACTATGCTTTGTCGTGCAGCATGCGCTGTTTTACTTCGCGTTACAGACGTTTTGATGACTGTAAAAATTCGGTAAAGCCTAACGGCGCGAAGCATAGCGCAGCACTCGTCGTATTTCCCTGCATAAAGCTGGTCAAGTGCGCTTGCCATCGCTAGAATTGCGCACTTTTTGATCAGAGGCGCGATAAAGCGTCCATCTGTCGCCTTGCCGATCACGGCTGGAGGCGTCACAAAATACCGAGGTTAGACATGTCCACCACTCCTGCGCCGGCCAATCCCAAGGTTGGCTTCGTATCCCTGGGTTGCCCGAAAGCACTGGTCGACTCCGAGCGCATCCTTACCCAGCTGCGCATGGAAGGCTATGACGTCGTGTCCACTTATCAGGATGCGGACGTAGTGGTCGTCAATACCTGCGGCTTCATCGATTCGGCCAAGGCGGAATCCCTGGAAGTGATCGGCGAAGCCATCAAGGAAAACGGCAAGGTCATCGTGACCGGTTGCATGGGCGTCGAAGAAGGCAATATCCGCAACGTGCACCCGAGTGTACTGGCCGTCACCGGCCCTCAGCAGTACGAACAAGTGGTCAACGCGGTGCACGAAGTCGTGCCCCCGCGCCAGGATCACAACCCGCTGATCGACCTGGTGCCGCCTCAAGGGATCAAACTGACCCCGCGCCACTACGCCTACCTGAAGATTTCCGAAGGCTGCAACCACAGCTGCAGCTTCTGCATCATCCCGTCGATGCGCGGCAAACTGGTCAGCCGTCCAGTGGGTGATGTGCTCGACGAAGCCCAGCGCCTGGTCAAATCCGGCGTCAAGGAGCTGCTGGTCATCTCCCAGGACACCAGCGCCTACGGCGTCGATGTGAAATATCGCACCGGCTTCTGGAACGGCGCGCCGGTGAAAACCCGTATGACCGAACTCTGCGAAGCCCTCAGCACCCTGGGCGTCTGGGTTCGCCTGCACTACGTTTACCCGTACCCGCACGTTGACGAGTTGATCCCGCTGATGGCGGCCGGCAAGATCCTGCCGTACCTGGACATCCCGTTCCAGCACGCCAGCCCGAAAGTCCTCAAGGCAATGAAACGCCCGGCGTTCGAAGACAAAACCCTGGCGCGTATCAAGAACTGGCGCGAGATCTGCCCGGACCTGATCATCCGTTCGACCTTCATCGTCGGCTTCCCCGGCGAAACCGAAGAAGACTTCCAATACCTGCTGAACTGGCTGACCGAAGCGCAACTCGACCGCGTCGGCTGCTTCCAGTACTCGCCGGTCGAAGGCGCTCCAGCCAACGATCTGGATCTGGAAGTCGTCCCGGACGAGGTCAAACAGGATCGCTGGGAGCGCTTCATGGCGCACCAGCAGGCGATCAGCTCGGCGCGCCTGCAACTGCGCATCGGCCGTGAAATCGAAGTGCTGGTCGATGAGGTCGACGAGCAAGGCGCAGTCGGCCGTTGCTTCTTCGATGCCCCGGAAATTGATGGCAACGTGTTCATCGACAACGGCAGCAACCTGAAGCCGGGCGACAAGGTCTGGTGCAAAGTGACCGACGCCGACGAATATGACCTGTGGGCTGAACAGATCTAAGCACCAAAAATACGAAAAGCCCCGCTCTCTTGACGAGATGCGGGGCTTTTTTACGGCTATCGTTTTATGAAGAACGGATTTCTCTTCCCTCACAACCGGTTGAAAAAAGAAGGAGCAGTCGGGCATGCGCCAACATTCGGTCATCCATACGCCGAAACTGAGCGACTACGAAGAACTGACACGGGTTTGGGAGGCTTCGGTACGGGCCACCCATGACTTTCTGCCAGACAGCTACATCGAATTGCTGAAAAACCTGGTGCTGACCCGCTACCTCGATGCGGTCATGCTGATCTGCACCAAAGACCCACGCCAGCGCATTACCGGATTCGCCGGGGTCGCGGCAGGCAAGATCGAAATGCTTTTCATCGACCCCGCACACCGCGGCCAGGGCTTGGGCAAGCAGTTGCTGCGCTACGCCATGGAGCACCTGAATGCCGATGAACTGGACGTCAACGAACAGAACCCGCAAGCCCTCGGTTTTTACTTTAAACAGGGCTTCGAAGTCATTGGACGTTCTGAAGTCGACGGCATGGGGCAGCCGTATCCGCTGTTGCATATGCGGATGCGCCAAAACCAGCAGCGCTCACGACTTGGCTGACACCACACGGAACGACAAGCCAGCACCTACAAAAAGCCCCTGCGGCAAAATGGTTCCGGGATTAACCGGCGCCAGGCAGGTACAATGCCCACCCCTTTTTTGTTACGGCCTTGTCATGACTGACCCGATTCGACTCTCCAAACGCCTCATCGAACTCGTCGGCTGCTCCCGTCGGGAGGCTGAGCTGTTCATCGAGGGCGGCTGGGTCACCGTCGACGGCGAAGTCATCGATGAACCGCAATTCAAGGTTGGCGACCAGAAAGTCGAACTCGACAAGGATGCCAAGGCTAGCGCGCCGGAGCCGGTGACCCTTCTGCTCAACGTGCCTGCCGGCATGGATGCGCAAACCGCCATGGCGACCATTAGCGCCGAAACCCTGAGCGAGGAGCACCGCTACGGCAAACGCCCGCTCAAGGGTCACTTCCTGCGCCTGACCGCCAGCACCGACCTGCAAGCCAATGCCAGCGGCTTGCTGGTGTTCACCCAGGACTGGAAGATCCTGCGCAAACTCACCGCCGACGCGAGCAAGATCGAGCAGGAATACGTGGTCGAGGTCGAGGGCGACATGGTTGAGCACGGCCTCAATCGCTTGCAGCACGGCCTGACCTACAAGGGCAAGGAGCTGCCACCGGTGAAGGCCAGTTGGCAGAACGAAAACCGCCTGCGGTTCGCCATGAAGAACCCGCAACCGGGCGTGATCGCCCTGTTCTGCCAGGCTGTCGGCCTGAAGGTCGTGGCCATCCGCCGCATCCGTATCGGCGGCGTTTCCATCGGCAAAGTGCCCCTGGGGCAATGGCGCTATCTGACCGGCAAAGAGAAGTTCTAAGACGCTCGCGCCGCCACACATTTCGGCGTTGCTGTTTTCTGCGACGCCCATAGCTGAATTATCAGGATTGCTCACATGATTCATAACGACGTATTGCGCAGCGTGCGCTACATGCTCGACATCAGCGACAAGAAAGTCATCGAGATCATCAAGCTCGGCGGCATGGACGTGGCCCTCGCCGACCTGGTGAGCTACCTCGACAAGAAAGAGGAAGACGAAGAAGGCTTCGTACGCTGCCCGGACGAAGTCATGGCGCATTTCCTCGACGGCCTGGTGATCTTCAAGCGCGGCAAGGACGAAAGCCGACCACCGCAGCCAATCGAAGTGCCAGTGACCAACAACATCATCCTGAAAAAGCTGCGCGTGGCCTTCGAACTGAAAGAAGACGACATGCACGCGATTCTCAAGGCTGCCGAGTTCCCGGTGTCCAAACCTGAGTTGAGCGCCCTGTTCCGCAAGTTCGGCCACACCAACTATCGCCCGTGCGGCGACCAGTTGCTGCGCAATTTCCTTAAGGGGCTCACTCTTCGAGTGAGAGCCTGAAGCAGCTGCAAGCTACAAGCCGCAAGCGGACAGGGCCCGGCTTGTAGCGTGTAGCGTGTAGCCGGGCCGTATACCCCCCATTCCGCACAAAAATAGTGGCTCCGCTTCCAGCGGCTGACGACTAGGGTGTTAAGACCTTCAGTTCTCAGGAATCGCCATGCACCCCTACTTTTCCCTGCAAGGCCGCACCGCACTGGTGACCGGCGGCACTCGCGGTATCGGCAAAATGATCGCCAAGGCCTATGTCGAGGCGGGCGCTACCGTTTACGTCTGCGCCCGAGATGCCGAAGCCTGCCTGCAAACGGCTGATGAGCTCGGCGCACTTGGCCGCTGTCACGCCGTCGCCGCCAACCTGGCCACGGAAGAAGGCGTGCAGCAACTGGCCGCACGCTTGAGGGAGCAGATCGGCCACCTCGATATCCTGGTGAACAACGCAGGTACGACCTGGGGGGCGCCACTGGAAAGTTACCCGGTCAAGGGCTGGGAAAAGGTCATGCAGCTCAATGTGACGTCGGTGTTCAATTGCATCCAGCAATTTCTGCCACTGTTGCGCAAGGCCGGCTCACCGGCGAATCCGGCCCGGATCATCAACATCGGTTCGGTTGCAGGAATTTCGTCCTTCGGTGAACAAGCCTATGCCTACGGACCGAGCAAGGCGGCCCTGCATCAACTGTCACGCATTCTGGCGCGGGAGCTGGTGAGCCAGCACATCAACGTCAACGTGATCGCACCGGGACGTTTTCCGAGCAAGATGACCCGACACATCGGCAACGATGAGCAGGCATTGGCCGAAGATACCGCGTTGATTCCAATGAAGCGCTGGGGCCGGGAGGAAGAGATGGCGGCGCTGGCGATCAGTCTGGCGAGTACGGCGGGGGCTTACATGACCGGCAATATCATTCCGCTGGATGGGGGGTTCAGTCTCTGAAATTTGCGGTGTGACCATCGCGGGCAAACCACGCTCCCACAGGGTTCTCGAGCGAACACACAATACGCGCCCACTCCAAAAACAGGGAGAGCGTGGCTTGCCCGCGATAGCAGACTCACAGTCTGCACCGATGCACGGGTTGATCGGGTTATCATTCCCGCCCCCATTCCGCTTCGATCCCACACCATGACCTACAGCGTTTCTCCCATCGGCTTCGTGCGTTCCTGCTTCAAGGAGAAGTTCGCCATCCCGCGCCAGCCGCAACTGGCCCCGGCCGCACGCGGCGTGCTGGAACTGGTGGCGCCATTCGATCAGGGCGATGCGGTGCAGGGTTTGGAGCAGGTCAGCCACGTCTGGCTGCTGTTCCTGTTTCATCAAGCCCTGGAAGATAAACCACGGCTGAAGGTCCGCCCGCCACGCCTCGGCGGCAACAAATCCATGGGCGTGTTCGCCACCCGCGCGACCCACCGACCCAACGGCATTGGCCAGTCCGTGGTCAAACTGGACAAGGTCGAAGCCAATCGCTTGTGGATATCCGGCATAGACCTGCTGGATGGCACGCCGATTCTCGACATCAAGCCCTACGTGCCTTATGCCGACGTTATCGAGAGCGCCACCAACACCATCGCCAGCGCCGCGCCACAGCTGATTCCTGTGCAATGGACGGACTCCGCCCTGCAACAGGCCCACGGGCACGCTCAGCGCCTTCAGGAGCCCCTGGTCGAGCTGATCGAACAGTGCCTGGCGCAAGACCCTCGCCCGGCCTATCAGACGCCGGTACCGGAACGGGAGTACGGCGCGCAGTTCTGGGACCTGGACGTGCGTTGGCATTACCCGACACCGGAGCTGATCCGCGTGCTGGAAGTCGTTCCTGCAAAGGGCTGAATGCCGGAAACGAAAAAGCCCGCATGACCTTACCAGGTCATGCGGGCTTTTCAGATACGCTGCAAAACTACTGTAGGCGCGAGCCTACAGGTGACCTACGGTCACTTCTCGACGAACGCACGCTCGATCAGGTAGTCACCCGGTTCGCGCATCCGCGGCGACACTTTCAGGCCGAAGCTGTTCAGCACTTCACTGGTCTCGTCGAGCATGCTCGGGCTGCCGCACAGCATGGCGCGGTCGTCCTGCGGGTTGATTGGCGGCAGACCGATGTCGCGGAACAGCTTGCCACTGCGCATCAGGTCGGTCAGGCGGCCTTCGTTCTCGAACGGCTCGCGGGTCACGGTCGGGTAGTAGATCAACCTCTCACGCAGCGCTTCACCGAAGAACTCGTTCTGCGGCAAGTGCTCGGTGATGAATTCGCGGTAGGCGACTTCGTTGACGTAACGTACGCCGTGGCACAGGATCACTTTTTCGAAACGCTCGTAGGTTTCCGGATCCTGGATGACGCTCATGAACGGCGCCAGACCGGTACCGGTGCTGAGCAGGTACAGGTGTTTGCCAGGCTTCAAGTCATCCAGTACCAGCGTGCCGGTAGGCTTCTTGCTGATGATGATCTCGTCGCCTTCCTTCAGATGCTGCAACTGAGAAGTCAGCGGACCATCAGGTACCTTGATGCTGAAGAACTCGAGATGCTCTTCCCAGTTCGGGCTGGCAATCGAGTATGCGCGCATAAGCGGGCGGCCATTGGGCTGTTGCAGGCCGATCATCACGAACTGACCGTTCTCGAAGCGCAGGCCCGGGTCGCGGGTGCACTTGAAGCTGAACAGAGTGTCGTTCCAGTGGTGAACACTGAGGACACGCTCGTGGTTCATGTTGCTCATGTACGTGGGACTCCTGGAGATTTGTCTGCGCCCTGCCCTGCGAAAAAGAGTTGGCTTCGCGCAATTGCATCGCATTCTAAAGGCAGCGACAATATCTGTTAAATGGATTATTAAGATAAGGGTTATCGGTTATATCGATATGCGATTTACTCTCCGTCAACTTCAAGTATTTGTCGCCGTCGCCCAACAGGAAAGCGTGTCCCGCGCTGCGGGCCTGCTCAATCTCTCGCAATCGGCGGCGAGCACCTCGATCACCGAGCTTGAGCGCCAATGCAGCTGCCAGCTGTTCGACCGCGCCGGCAAACGGCTGAGCCTCAATGCCCTTGGCAAGCAGCTGCTGCCGCAAGCCGTCGCCCTGCTGGATCAGGCCAAGGAAATCGAAGACCTGCTCAACGGCAAGTCCGGCTTCGGCTCTCTGGCGGTGGGCGCGACCCTCACCATCGGCAATTACCTGGCCACTTTGCTGATCGGCAGCTTCATGCAACGCCACCCGGAAAGCCAGGTAAAGCTGCACGTACAGAACACTGCCAATATTGTGCAACAAGTGGCCCACTACGAAATTGACCTGGGTCTAATCGAAGGCGACTGCAGCCATCCGGACATCGAAGTGCAGAGCTGGGTCGAGGATGAGCTGGTGGTGTTTTGCGCACCGCAGCATCCCTTGGCCAAACGCGGCACGGCGACCATGGATGAGTTGAGTCACGAAGCCTGGATTCTGCGCGAACAAGGCTCGGGCACGCGATTAACCTTCGATCAGGCGATGCGTCATCACCGAAGTTCGCTCAACATCCGTCTTGAGCTGGAACACACCGAAGCGATAAAACGCGCAGTGGAGTCTGGCCTGGGGATTGGTTGCATCTCGCGACTGGCGCTACGGGACGCATTCCGGCGCGGCAGCCTGGTGCCGGTGGAGACACCGGATCTGGACCTGGCGAGGCAGTTTTATTTCATCTGGCACAAACAGAAATACCAGACGTCGGCGATGCGTGAGTTTCTCGATCTCTGCCGCGCCTTCACCGCCGGGGTTCAGCGCAGCGACGAGATCGTGCTGCCGACAATCGCTTAAAGCAGAATCACGGCCCACACCAGCGCGATCATGCTCAACGCCACCAATTGCGCGGCACTGCCCATGTCTTTGGCGTTTTTCGACAACGGGTGCAATTCAAGGGAAATGCGGTCGATAGCTGCTTCCACTGCCGAATTGAGCAACTCGACTATCAAGGCCAGCAGGCAGACCGCAATCAGCAATGCCTGCTCGACACGGCTGACATTCAGGAAGAACGACAGCGGAATCAGGATGACGTTAAGCAACACCAACTGGCGAAAAGCGGCTTCGCCGGTGAAAGCTGCGCGCAGGCCGTCAAGGGAATAGCCGGAGGCGTTGAGGATGCGTTTCAGGCCGGTCTGGCCTTTGAAAGGTGACATAGAGTATGCAACTGACCAAAAAAGAGGTGGGAAAGCTAGATGAGCCAAAGTCAAAAAAGCGTGAAGACGCTGTTTCTTAATGGCTCGGAATTGACTCAAGTTGTTGCAGAAGCAACGCGGCCTGGGTTCGGGTCCGGACATTCAGTTTACGGAAAATCGCGGTCACGTGGGCTTTGATGGTCGCCTCGGAAACGCTCAGTTCGTAAGCGATCTGCTTGTTCAGCAGTCCTTCACAGACCATGGTCAACACGCGAAACTGCTGCGGCGTCAGGCTCGCAAGGCCTTCACTGGCCGCTTTAGCCTCTTCGGAAACACTGACGGCTTCGAACGCTTGCGGTGGCCAGTAAACATCGCCATCGAGGACCGCCCGTACGGCTTTCTGGATCACGCCCAGGTCGCTGGACTTGGGAATGAAGCCACTGGCGCCAAATTCACGGGACTTGACCATGATCGTAGCCTCTTCCTGGGCCGAGACCATGACCACAGGAATCTGCGGATACTGACCGCGCAACAGCACCAACCCTGAAAAACCGTATGCCCCCGGCATATTCAGATCCAGCAGTACAAGATCCCAATCGGCCTTTTCGGTCAGACGGGTTTCCAGCTCCGCAATGCTCGCTACTTCGACAAGACGGACATCCGGGCCAAGACCCAGAGTCAACGCTTGGTGCAAGGCGGAACGAAAAAGCGGGTGGTCATCGGCTATCAGGATTTCGTAAGTGGCCATTTTTCAAATCATCCTGTTCTTCAAACAGCTCAAGGTGCAGCCACGGAGCTGCACCAAAGGGCACGCTAAACGCCAGTCACGTGGATCTCACGTGAAAAAATGGCGTATCAAACCTTGGCCGCGCCCCAATCGGCGCCAAGCATGCCCAGCGTAGCCGGGGTGGTCAAGGTGCATGGGCCGGACAGTTCTTTGCAGTATGGGCGACAATTAGCTCATTGAGGCGGCGTTACCCTGCACGAATGGCATCAACTCAGCGTGCGCCGCTGTTTCAACGTTCATTTCAAGCTGCCGCTTGGCATCGAGGTAATGCTGGCTGAAGACGTCGAAATAAGCGTCCAGCGCCGACGCCGCCTGCGCGTCGCCGGCAAGATCGAGGCACAAGGCTGCCACTTCCGCAGTGCACAGATGCTCACTGCGTGTAGAGCGACGCAACTGATAGCGGGAGAGTTTTTCCGGCAGCAGGCTGAGGATCGGCAATGCGTCGAAGTAGGGGCTTTTACGAAAAATCTTGCGGGCTTCGGTCCAGGTCGCGTCGAGCAATATGAACAGCGGCCGCTTGGTGCTATCAGGCGTCACACCATGGGTCACCCGCTCAGGCGCGACGTATTCGCCCGGGAACACCAGGTAAGGTTGCCATTGCGGGTCGGATAGCAATGCCAGCAGCTTTGGGTCGACCTCGGTGCGCGACCAGATAAACGCGTGATTGTCCCGCACCACATCGGCGATAAGCCAGCCGGTATTACTCGGCTTGAACACTTCCTTGTTGGTCATGATCAGGCACACACCGGAGCGGGTTTCGACCTGCGGGCGCCAGGCACACAGGCAATGGCTCTCGATTACACGACAATCGCGGCAACGGGTTGCCCGCCACCCACGGGCCTGAATCGGCTTGATGCCTTCCTCTTCACGTTGATCGCGCAGCCGGGCTACGGCGTTGGGAGCATGGCTCATCGAAGGCAACGCCGACAAAATGGGGAAATTGACACGAACAACTCTCGGCAGGGCAATAAAGGCCGACAGTTTAACAGAGCGCCGAGCGCAAACCTGTACCGTCCCGACCACCTCCCCTATAATTCGCCACCACTGAACGCACAGTCATGTGACTGGTCGAAGCACTCAGTCACTGAATCAGGAGAGTTTCATGCTGCGCCTTATCGTTCCCACCGCTGCCATTCTGCTGGCGTCGTCATTCAGCGCCCAGGCTGCATCCTTGAGTGAACAGAATCTGAACAAAGAGCTGCAAAACGTCGCCGCGCAAAGCAGTGTTGGTACTCCGCGAGCAATCAATGAAGACATTCTTGATCAGGGCTATACCGTCGAAGGAACGACATTGATCAACCACCTGAGCGTGCAAAGCAGCCACGCCACCAAGATGCGCGCCGATCCAAAAGCCGTGTATTTCCAACTCGGTGCCTCGGTATGCAACAACCCGTCATACCGCAAGCTGATGGCCAAAGGCGCAACCATGCGTTACGACTTCACCGAAGTGAAGTCCAACCGTTCGGTCGGCTCGGCCAGCTACCGGGAATCGGATTGCCCGAAAGCACCTCAGAAGAAAAAGTAATCAGTGGGACTTGGCGCGCCGCTGTTCATCTTCGGCGCGCAGCTCCGCCAGTAACGCCTGCAGGTAACGAGAGTGCGGCTCTGCTTCCTCAAGCCGTCGACAGCACTCCTCCTCGAGACTCAAATGATGGGTCTCGGCTGACGACTTCAGCAATCGATACAAATTCGTATCGATCTCTATTTCCAGAATGACTCTTGCCATGGCTCCCGCCTCCTTGCTCCTCGCTCTTGTTGAGCGACAAATCCTTAAACCGCTCGTACGGTGCGCCCTGCCCTTGACGCCAAGTTGTTGTGATACACCTGTCATTCAGTTAATCAGAATGCAGCCCCCCGGGCGCGCCTTCAGACGAGTGGTGAAACCACCTTGTAAATCGTCAATAAGCGGTTGCCAGGAAAGACTTTGCGGCGCAATGATCAAAACAGCGCAAATCATCGCGAGGGTCTAGATTTCAGGTTAGCCACGTTCAATTTTTCAGGGCTGGAAAGGGGCCGTCCGTTACGTACCAAGCTTTGCGAATGTTTCTTTCACCCAAGGAAAAAACAGAGCCTGTATGGATGATCCGCCAACCATTCGGGTCAAGTGGGTCGCCCAGGCATGGGTCTGGGCAGACAGCGACACACGAGGTGTCGTGGCATTGACGAATTCGTTGTCGATGTCGAGGGCTCTGTGCAGAAGGAGAAGTTGAATGCCTTACCAACCGAATGACCTCTTGAGCCGTCATTTTGAAGAAAACGGCCACGACCTCATCAGCAAGGTCGAAGAACAACTCAACCTGGTTTCACCCAACAGCCCGAACATCCCGATCTATCGCGACATGATCCTGACCGTGCTGCGCATGGCCCAGGAAGACCACAACCGCTGGAATGCCAAGATCACCCTTCAAACCCTGCGCGAACTGGAGCAGGCCTTCCGAGTACTGGAGCAGTTCAAGGGACGGCGTAAAGTCACGGTTTTCGGTTCGGCTCGCACCCCTGTTGAACATCCGCTGTACGGAATGGCCCGTGAACTCGGCGCCGCTCTGGCCCGCTCAGACCTGATGGTTATCACTGGCGCCGGTGGCGGTATCATGGCCGCGGCCCATGAAGGGGCTGGCCTCACGCACAGCCTGGGCTTCAACATCACCCTGCCCTTCGAACAACACGCCAACCCGACCGTTAGCGGCACTACCAATCTGCTACCCTTCCACTTTTTCTTCACGCGCAAACTGTTCTTTGTCAAGGAAGCCGACGCTCTGGTGCTATGCCCCGGTGGCTTCGGCACGCTGGATGAAGCACTGGAAGTACTGACACTGATCCAGACCGGAAAAACGCCATTGGTACCGGTCGTATTGCTGGATGCCCCGGGCGGCAAATTCTGGCAGGTCGCGTTGGACTTCATTCATCAGCAATTGGTGGAGAACCGCTACATCCTGCCCACCGACATGAAACTGGTGAAATTGGTCTACTGCGTCGATGAAGCGGTGGAGCACATCAACCAGTTCTACAGCAACTTCCACTCCAGCCGCTGGCTCAAGCGTCAATTCCTGATTCGCATGAACCACACACTCAGTGACCCGGCGCTCGAACACATGCAGGTGGCATTTGCCGACCTGTGCCTCAGCGACCACTTCCATCAACATGTCTACGGCGGCGAAGAACACGACGAAGCACAGTTCAGCCACTTGGCGCGATTGGCCTTCAATTTCAACGCCCGTGATCATGGCCGGCTGCGAGAACTGGTGGACTACATCAATCTGCCGGAAAACTGGGCGCAGCCCCAACCTCAGGTGCAACAGCAGACTCGTGAGCCATCAAAGGTTACGTGAGGCATAAAAAACGGCCCGCTATCGAAATAGCGAGCCGTTTTAGTTAATCGTCCATCCCTCGGCCACTGAACAAGCGGCCGATCATTTCCATGGAGAAGCCCCGATACGCCAGGAACCTGCCTTGTTTGGCACGTTCCCGGTTGTCGATCGGTAGATGCCCGGAGAACTTGCGCTGCCAGGTGTCAGCCAACCGCTCTTGCCAGTCTATCCCGCTTTCGCGCAAGGCGAGTTCAATGTCACTGCGCTGCAGGCCCCGCTGGTTTAGCTCTTCACGAATACGCAGAGGGCCATAACCGGAACGGGCACGATAGGCAACGAAGCTTTCAAGGTATCGGGATTCGGACAACAAGCCCTCTTCCGTCAATCGGTCGAGTGCTGTCTCGATCATTTCGGGGAGAGCGCCGCGCTGACGCAGCTTACGCGTCAGCTCGACCCGACCGTGCTCACGACGTGCGAGCAGGTCCATGGCAGTTCGCCGCACCGCGACGAGGGTATCGAGTACGGCAGTCATCGGTTCTTATCAGATGTCAGCGTCAGCCAGGTCATCTTCAGTCTCTTTGACTGGCGAAGCTTTGACGTCCGGCGCTGGCGTCAGCAGTTTGTCGCGCAGTTGTTTTTCAAGGGTCGCTGCAATTTCCGGGTTATCCGCCAGGAACTTGGCCGAGTTGGCTTTGCCCTGACCGATCTTGGTGCCGTTGTAGGCATACCAGGCACCGGATTTTTCAACGAAACCGTGCAGAACACCCAAGTCGATCATCTCGCCATTGAGGTAGATACCTTTGCCATAAAGAATCTGGAACTCGGCCTGACGGAACGGCGAAGCCACCTTGTTCTTCACAACCTTGACGCGGGTCTCGCTACCGACGACTTCATCACCTTCTTTCACCGCGCCAGTACGACGGATATCCAGACGAACCGAAGCGTAGAACTTCAGCGCGTTACCACCGGTGGTGGTTTCCGGGCTGCCGAACATCACGCCGATTTTCATACGGATCTGGTTGATGAAGATCACCAGGCAGTTGGCGTTCTTGATGTTACCGGTGATCTTACGCAGCGCCTGGGACATCAGACGGGCTTGCAGGGGAAGCAGTACAGGCATAGGTTCAGATAGATTGGAGCCTACCATCCCGAAACCCTGCATACCCTTGCTGATCATCATCTTCACCCTTGCGGAGGCACCTACACGATCTACACTACCTATCTGAACCGATTTTAGGTAGGGGATGATGAGCAAGCTGCCGAAAAATTTCCTGGATGATATCAGAAGCTGCTGTCCTGACGACATCCTTAACTACATGACCAAGCATCCTCCCAGGCGGAGAGCCAGTCATATCAGTGGTTTCATGCTGCTGGCACACCAACTCGATCCGGAGTGGCATAGGAAGCCAGGCATTATTACAGCTGCATGCCGAAAATTTCTCTCTAAGCGGCGAGAAAAGATCGCAGAGGGCAAACAACAGCCAGTCAAGGAAGTCACTGTCATCTCCGACTATGGTGCAGTTCGACACTACTTAAGCAAGTTACAAAAGGCAAAAAAATTACCTATTAACACGTTTCTCCCACCCGTCCCGAGCTCGTCGGACGTATTCACCGAAAAGGAGTGCAACATCCTGGGCTATTCAAACTTAGCCGACGCACTCCAAGCCCCCTCTCTAGAGGCTGCACTTAACGATATCGCACGACAAATAGAACAGCACAGGCAAGTCATTCTGGCCAAATGCAAAAACATCGTAATTGATGGATATCGCGAATTCTCCAAAACGCAAAAAATGATCCAACAAAGCGATATTACAGCAATTCGAAAAACAAGTGACAATCTAGATCCAAACACAACTATCCGAAGAAGCGGACAAAAAGTAAGTTTCTTCTCGCAGTCGCATCCCAATGGACTCATAAATCTCATCGCTTATATTGCGGAGGAGCAAGGCGGCCTTTACACCAGAAAAGCGTTCCCTGGCGCTCATCATGCTGTCGCCTGGTCAACCAGCAAGATAAAACAACATCTTGGAATTACAGATCATTTTGCAGTCGCCGCAATGTGCATTATCGTCGACGAATTAGGAATAAACGTTACAGACTTATGCAATGCTAAAGTCCAAAAAACTAAATTCGGTGAGTTCATTGCAATTCGTGAAGATGGCGGCGTGACGATCACAACACTCAAACCCCGAGCCAACGCATTAAAAGAGCGTCAAGCTCCCAGAACCATCGCACCCGACGATGCCACAGTAGAAAACCTTGATGCGAACATTGCTCTATGCATGTTGCTTGAAATGAGATCGCTTCATGCCAAAAAATTGAACTCCAATTATCTATTTGTAATGGATAGCTCAAGTAAAACTCGCGCTAGCGAAACCGAAGTGTATCGAATGCTTGACACAAAAAGAAAAGCAGCCTTTAAAGACATTATCAACTCGCTACCCTCTTGGGTGATCGACGCTGAACCTACGATGCCTAAAATTAGGGTATCCAGGGGCTTATTAAAATGGCTTGAAAGTGGAGGTGATGCTATTTCGACTAGCATTTATTTAGGCAACTCGCTTCTCACTGCGTTGAGAAACTACATCCCACCAGAGATCCAAGAGTTCGTGCACAGAAAAAAACTTCGCGACCATCAAAACATTATGCTCTTCGTATCTGATGGCGCGTCCGTCGCTGAAGGCGATAAAACCGGCAATGCTTACGACACCACTAAAGAACAGGTCATTGCCTTGGTAAAAAACATCCAGCGTAATAGCCGCTTAACGGGCTCCCGCGACGCAAACCGGTTAATTTACTTTCTGTGCTCAGCCAAAACAATAGAACTCATTGTTTCGTATGCAAAATATGGGCACGACAAAGACCTGATAGAAACATGCAAATCAATCATAACCAAGATCGAGGATGAGGGCAGCCGGAATATGATTAGGATGCTGGCTGATGCAACTCCACAAAACATGAATTTCGATTTCATTGAGGAAGTCATGAATGAAGAAGCCTAAGATCCATAACTGGGAAGCCACGTCAACATTATCGATTGACCTTCCGGACTGGGTACATCCTCAATCCACCGCATCTGAATGGCTCGTACCTAGGACAGGATTTAAACTCGATCCTACCCAGACACCGACAAGCTCGAAGTACGCAAAAGTAAACTTCAATTACAAGTTTTGCGACAACAGCCAGGCAACAGATGCTATCTGGAATTTGTTGTCATTGGATCTTAAGTCATCTGCTATCGCCTTAATTGAAAGCTCAACTTCCAAAAGACCAAACTCCCTGACTGACTTTATACGCACAGCTTTCGAAATCGTAGATCATGTACTTGAATCCAAATTACGCTCTAGCCCGACTCCGCGCATTATCACCCTCACCGATATTTCCACACACCATATTAAAAGCTTCTTAGAAGCACACGACTTAGCATTTATGGGCATTAACATAACAGCTGTAAATTCCGAACTTGGCTCGACAACTAGGAATCGCCAAAACATCACCTCAAAAATCGCAACCATGGACATCCCATCCATAACTAAAAAAATTTTAATCCAAAAGCTAAAAAACACTAACGCAACCACATACGGACGGGAGTTCAAATCAGCATGCAATCTCGATGAAACCGAACACTCACTTAGCATCTCGACAATTCAAAACAAATGCACAAATTTGTCGTACCTTCACACTATCAAGGAGCATCAGGCTTATAAATTTGAAATCGGCAAGCATGAAATTACTGAAGTTCTAAATAGTGTATCAGAGGGTTTCCTTGAAAAGAATCAGACCCCACTAATGCCGACCAATATTGCATTTCACTACATCAGCCACGCCATAAAATTCCACAGGGACTACGCACCGCTTCTCCGAAAGTACATACAAGACCTAGATAATCACTACACTTCAAACATCCTTTCGACATACGCCGAATCCACAATAAAATCCAATGTACACACTTTCAGGCGACAGACATTTGATGCTGTCCCGATGCCCGTAGAGCTCAAGTCACTCAATATTAAAACCTTTGGAAAGAGCTCATCTGGGAGAGGGCCACTGGAATGCTATGCGGAGTTACGAGACCACATCTCCACAAACGAACTGATCGGCTTCTATGCCATAACAACGCGAATACTGATACACACATTCACCGCTTGCCGATTACTGAGCGCCGCGTTGCTAGACAAGGACTGTCTCACCCTCTCCAAGATGGATGGCCTATGGGATATAAAGTTAAAAACCCCAAAAACCAGCAATAGTAATGAACTGGAGATCATTAAACGCCCGATACCGAAAGTCATTTGGGACTTTATCTACGAATACATTAGTTTCATGGAAAATCGCCATCGCGGCATGACTTCGATTTGGCCCTCGGATGCGCGCAAAGATACGGATCGAAATGAGCAGACCAACCGTAAACTTCTGGATCAGTATTCGGACTGGATTGAAGTTCCGCTGATTGACCAAAATCGCTGGTATGCACGTCCGCATCAGTTCAGGCGCTTTTTTGCGGCCTTCTTCTTCTACCTTGGTGAAGGGACAAACATCGAGCCCCTGCGCTGGATGATGGGCCATATCGAACCCAGCGTTACTCTTTACTACGCCGACATTTCGACACAGCCTGACTGGGAGCGTGAAACGCTTGAGTTCCTCACGGAATTCCTGGAGGGCCATGTGGGGAAAGATGTACTGGTAGATTATGACCTGGTGGAAGATTTGTCAGATTGTTCTCTTCAGGTGAAGCTAGGTGATCACGCGCTGCTAGCTGAACATCTCCGAGAGCTGTCCAGCCACCGCCATATCAAACTGAAAATCTTGAACGACCAGAAAATCTATATCTACGCGAGCAAATAAAATGAGCAGGTATTCCAAAGGTGAGACTTCTCAGGCAAAGCTTCAAGAAAAGCAGGCCAAGACCAAAAGTTTGCTGACCAAAACCTTCCTGCTAAAGGATGCAGTCAAAGATAACCGGAGCATTCCTTCGCTGGATGCACACCGGAGTAAGCGCGGAATTTCTTTTAAGTCGGTGCTTGCCTGGGTCGACCCCGAACTTGACGTTACATCTTGCTCATACAACACTTCACGGGAACCCTATAACGCTGAATACTCTGATCAACTAGCAAACACCTTAGACGCCTATAATAAACAATTCGAATCAAAGGCTGACTCACCTCCAAAACCGCGTCCGACAAAGCGCTCCCAGAGCGAAGAAATTGCGAACCTCAAAGGCCAGATCGAGGGCCTTCAAAACGCGCTAGGTGAGGTTTACCGGGCATACATGCAGCTAACGGCCCGAGTAGATGAGCAAACGCGCCAGGATCTCAGATATCAGCAGGTACTTAAAAGCCATGCCAGGGCACTCAACAAGACTTATCTGACACTGGTGAAGCCATGATCCATGTTGCTAAATCCCCAAATCTCGACTTCCTCTTTAACCATGGCCACATCGCCCCCCCGCCACTACCACTTCTGGTTGATTCGGCGGGAAATTTTTGCTGGGAGCTGAACAGTTATCTGACGAAATTTGGAGGCGGCGCCAACAGTTATGGTGCGCGCCCCTCTTATAAAACAGTTTTCAGTCACGCTGAAACCATTAATGTCTTTCAGATATTTCTTGAGCACAAAGGGAAAACTCTCTTAGAGACTGATGACGAAATCTTGTACGACTTTGTCACGTATCTACAAGACGCCAATCGTGCCAACTCTACCACGATCAAAAGAACTGTAAGACGTGTATTATCCCTCCTAGAACACACTCAATCTGAAAACTCGTTTCACCATCTGATGACATGTGACCCATCGGCTAATGACTACCAGATAAACGCCATCGAACATCATTACAGGCGAAGCAGGCAAAAATCTCTGAGGTATTTATCTCACCCATGTATAGAGGAGTTACAGGAAACTCCAACTCAACCCATAAGCTTCATTCGAAACGTGGAACTGAATGCTTGGCACAAAGCCATCTTCGAATATACATCAAACCAATTCATTATCGACCGCTGGTATGTATTCAGCAGCCTTCTGGAGTTTACTGGCGCTCGACTTGAAGAGGCTATTAACATCCCAGCAAGCTCCATCATCAGAGCCTATGAAGATAACGACTTAGTTAAAGGCATACCTGTACTTAAAGGAAAATACAAAGGCTTCTTCCGCGAGGTTTTAATACCTCGCTCGGAGCTGCAAGAAATTTACAAATTTATAATCACCACCAGGGAAAAACACCCCATAAGCAAAGTCCACGACCGAATACTTGTAAACGAAACGACTGGTCAACCACTAGCACGAAAAACATTTAACTCCTACTATCGAACAGTTACTAAATCATCTAAACATGCAGTTCTACTCAAAGGGGTGTCACATCACAACTTCCGCCACCGCTACTTTACAATTTTAGTAGCAAGAAACATCAACAAACTTAGCAAAATATCTAGAGCAAACATCCTTGATGTAGCGTTATCTATTGCCCGGAAAGACTCTTTCCATGCCTCTAGAGAGACACTATCGACTTATGTCCACCTTACACAAGACCCTGAGATTCTGAGCATTCTAAAATCGTATGAAAACGAAGTTGGGAATGCAGAGTCGAAGCTGGCCGCAATAGCAGAGATAGCAGGATCTCTCGGGAAGGAAATGACCCCAGAAGCGGCACTGGCTGCGATAATCAAAATAATGGAAGTTTGATGAGAGGACTAGCAACGGTAGCATGTCGAGTCGCTTATAGCCTTTAGTACGTATCGGTGCTGGTGTGCTGTTCGCGAAATTAATTTCTCCTTACTTGCTCTACACTTCAAGTGCGATCCCTACCTTGAAGAGTTCCTGGTGAAAGTTCTGGACATTACGCTTGGCCTTGAAGAACTTGCCGAACAGAGCCGTCGCATACGCTCCGCCACCATCAGCCAGCGATGGCTGTCGAGCCCGCGTCATCTTGCTCACGGCGCAAGGATCAACGCGAGAAGAAATCGCACGATTGACTGGTTTCTCTCGTCCTACTGTCACCGATTGGTGCCAGCGTTTTCAAGCGTTTAGATTGGAAGTCCTGCTCGACAAGCCTGGCCAAGGACGCCCCCCCTCTGCCTGCCGACTCGATCCGTCGCGTGCTTGAACAGGTCACCCAACCTCGTATCGGCGAGCCCCGCTGGAGCTGCCAAAGCATGGCCCGTGCCGCTGGCATATCAGCGACTACCGTGCATAAACTGTGGGCGACCAATGACTTGAAACCTCATCTGACACGCACCTTAAAACTGTCGAACGACCTGCAGTTTGACAAGAAATTCGGGGATATCATCGGCTAGTACCTGGCCTAGCCAGATAAGGTGTTGGTGCTCTGCTGCGACGAGAAAAGTCAGGTGCAAACCTTGGAACGCACTCAGCTTGGGCTGCCTCTGGGGATCGAGCACTACGAAGATTACGGTGACATACCGCCAGAGGGGATGGATCTAGAGGAAGTGGAGCTCATCTGGCGGATAGTCGCTTCTCGGATGAGCAAAAAAGAACTCCGAAAAAGGCTGAGAGAGGTCGCAGATGGCTATCGTAATGGGGGTTGCTTCCGGTCGCGGTCGTTACCCTCGGGGCGTCATCAACGTTCTTAAACAGGTACTAAAGTCGCTTGGATTCATGCCCCAGGACAAGGCTGATGGCGTGCTTTATGTTCAGGTTGATATCTGGCATCTGTGCATTTCCAAAGCACTTGGGTGGTGCCCCCCCCGAAGGCACTTCCTAGGAAGCTTCGCGGCATGAAGGTTGAGGCTGAACTGGGGTTGTAGCGGGAATGTGGGGGCGATTTACTCACACCATGGCTCTCGGGTTGGCGGGTTCTCCAGAGCCTGATCGTTTAGCGTCACAGCTCACAAATCCTGTTGTTTGTGCGTGCCCCTTCGGGGAGCGGCTGTCGTGAACCGAGCCATGGCAAAGCCACGTCTCGGCCCTGCGGGCTTCCATCCCGCACGCCTGCGCGCTCCGCTTGCCTTATGAGATTAATCACAGACTGTAACGTACCTTTTGACTTGTAACGTAAGCAGCGTTACACAGCATAGAATTACGTTACAGATCAGTCATCACCGACCATATGGTGCAGCATGGAATCCGCATCGAGCGCAGAAAGCGCTGTACTTGGCACAGCATTTATTCGGGCTGGCGAAGGCCTAGGACTTAATGACGCTGAACTATCAGCTGTTTTGGACATGCAGGTTTCCACGGTGCAGCTTTTACGCCACGGACATGAACTGCTTCAACCTAGCACTGAAGCTTGGCGGCGGGCCTTGCTTTTAGTTGAGATGTATCAGTCATTGCTCGCGGTCGCGGGAAACGAGCTAAATGCAAAAATCTGGCTAAGCAGCGAGAATCGTGGCCTGAGTAGTCGACCTAGAGACCTCATCACATGCCGGACGGGACTCGAGCAAGTTGTCCAATATCTCGCGGCGAATCGCGCACTCATTTAATACGCCCGGTTAAGCCTAGGTGGTCGATGCGGAACGAAAAGCCACTACAGTCCCCCATCAATGGAAATGCGTTCAATCTTTCGACGGCAATGGAGAGCGGTATGAATTTGTTATGGCGATGCATCGAATTCGTTTGGCGTGACAAAAGATCTGGCTCAGAGCAAGCGAGAGATCGCGCTTTCATTGCTGGCCTTAATAAACTGCAGTCGCTTCGCGTGACGCCCAATGGCGGCATGTCGATTGACCCAGACGAGATACGAGAGCAAGTGATAGCGAGTCGACGATCACTCAGCCGATTCGTGCGATGACTATCTGCGATCTTGTTGGCGTACTGAGCCGAGCCGTCGGCTCGAAGGAGCGATAGGATGCCAGGACTGAATTGTGCTCGACTACCGCCTTGTGAACTACACCAGCACTCCCATCTCTAATCGACCTATAAGATCTAAGACCGCATTCGATTCCACTCTCGTTCCTAGCATGTCGAGTGGACGACTCGAACCCAGCGCACGAAGCGGTGTGATCATCCATTTTGATGTAGCGACTGAATCGCTTTCGAACAGCGCAATGGCGTGCTCGTACACAGTTATAAATGAGATAAGGCGGTCACTCTCGGACAGTGTGAGACGCCCCGTCTTCATCCTGCGGCCAAGCATAGACCTCGATATGCCAACTCCCTCACTGAGCAACCTCATCTCGATCTGAACCAGCTTTGCTAGCAGTTCCAGGAACGAAAAAGGTAGTCCTTCACGAATGCGCTCATGAAGCGCAGAGCCCCGGTTAGGTATTCCTAGTTGTGCCCAGATGCCAGCAGGGGAAGGCGCGCCGGATTTGTACTCTTCAATGAACGGCAGCATCAGACAAACGTGGAGCCGTAGGCACCAGCAGGAGCTGTGAACAGCTTTTGCTGATTCAGGCACTCGCGCGCTGAGTAATCTTTGAATGTGTACGCCATGATTTCTACATCCTAAATGCTACGTTCGCTGGGTCGGCTTGCTACCTCGATCAAGCGTGCGGTAGGTACGGCTCGGCGCACGTCTTCGATGGCGCTCTCAATTGCGTGATGTGATGAGGTGCCTTCACGGACAAACTCCAACGCCAGGTAACCGGGCAGTCCGACGCCTACCAACGCATCATCGCAGCCTTCTTCCGCCAAGCGATCCAATACCGCATCCACATCCCTGTCGCCCGCTGGTAATAGATATTTCAGGGTGAAAGTACACTCCATCGCTGGCCTCCGGCTTTGAGCTCTTGTGCCTCCATCATAGTGGGTGAGGATGCCTACAACTGGCGTAGTCGCATGATGGCGTCCGTGATGCCACGGGCATTTGTGTCCAGCGTTTCCATGGCAGCAACCGCGTTGTCGGCGACACTCCCCACTCCATTCTCTGAAAGCCACTTGGTAACTTCTTCTATGGCCGCAGCTAAGGCATGCTGATTGTGCAGGAGCAGTGTGAGGGCGTCCGCTGTAGCTATGTTGGCGTCAGAGTTATTTAGCATGAGTATCGTCCGTGAGTAACCGATGCGAGAAGCCTAGCTGAATTCGCCCTTGGCTGGATCCACCGCTAGATTTCAAACCGGCACGGCAGAGCGCGCCGGTACTTCTTGCTCGTTACGGCCTTATTTTTTAATGGAAACGATTGTGGCTTTTCCACCCTCTTGCCTAAAGGAAAATGATACATGGTCTCCGACCATCAGCCCTGCCAGCTGATTCTCCGTTACGGAAAAAGCCATGGTCATCGGAGGCCATTGCACGGCTGGAACAGCTCCGTGGGAGATGGTCACCGTATGCTTCGTAGTATCTATAGATTTGATCGTTCCCTCGGCATTAGCGACTGGAGCCTGTTTGGTTTTCTGCTCCATTTGCATGCCCTCCATGGTATGGCGCGACCAGGAGTCCGACACGGAATCATCCACGCTGATGCCGTGCAGACGTCTCGTAAATTTCAGGCGTTGCGAATCATGTCCGCGTGGAAAATCGGGTTTAGATTGGTCAGCAAGTCGCTTCTGAACCCAGCTTGGTGAGAGCTGTGGTACTTGGCGCCTGTCTCTACTTCCAGTAGGCAGACGAAGGACTCGTTCTCGTCTTCACCAAGCGTCACTTTGGTCAGTGTCTCCATGCGCCAGCTTTCGGTGCCATTCATGTGGGCGGGAGTGACTACTTGCACCTCTGTGATGATGGTCTCGGCATCCTGCGCTATTAGCATCTGTTGGAGCCGAGGTTCGCTGTCCACCATCAGAGCCGCCTCGGTGATTCGGCCTTGGTGCTTGGTCTGGACTGTGACGTGATACCAGTGAGTACGAAGTAATCTGGATACCTGAACCCATTGGCATTGACCTTCCCCAAACATGCCCGGTAGGCCGAGCATGTCGTCGTCGTGTGTTCTAAACATCGTATGTTCTTGGGTCTCAAGGGGCTCCGTTACGGAGCGCAGGTTAGAAAAAGGAAAAAATGGTTTTCAGGCTCGCAGGTTGTTCATGACCTGGGCCAATCAAGACGTAAGCCGTATTTCTGGTTTCGAACACGACGCCGTCATTGAAACTGGTGCACATGCTTGAACGAACCCAGTCACCTTGCTTAAAACGTCCCTGACTGTCCTCGATCACATTGTGAGCAAATACGATCATTGGGAGCTGGCCGGCTGCATGAACTCTGGCGAGCTCATCAGGCGTGATGTCGATGCGAAAAACTGTCCACTCTTCGACCAGGCAGTACGGCTTGCCAGGAAAGTTTTGGGATACGAAAGCTCGAGCTTCTGAACTGCTAGACAGACCATCACGGGGGGTACGTGGCCCACCTAAAACGTCGGATTCTTCGACGCTAGCCATAGGGTTTCCTTTCAGTAATTTTCATCAAATTGACAATATGACCCTTCTGGCCGCCGCTCACGGGAGCCTGGCTGAATCACGCCAGCCATGCCTTGGCCTCTTGGGTAAGACCATTAAACCGCTATGCAAGCCAAGAGGCAATCATAATGAACCTAAAAAGGCGTGTTATGACTGATCTGGATGTGGCCTTATCCTCAAATTTGCTTGGGGAAAATACCGATGGATGCGGCAGAAGCGCTGGCCGTCGTGGTTCGTGGGATTCGCAGAGGGCAAGGCCTGTCTCAAGAGGACATCAACAGCATCGGGCGCTCTCATCTCAGCCGGATAGAGCGGGGGGAAGTAAGCATCACGCTTGACGTCCTGGTACGGCTCGCAGGGATTTTAGATCTCGACCCGGCTGCGCTGATTCTGATGGCGACCTCGCTGCAAGCTCACGAGTCATTCAGTGACGGTCTAAAACGTCTCTCGAAGCAACTGACCAGAATCAAAAAGGCCGGTATCGATCTCGAAATTGAGTCGCTGGTTCGGGCTGGAAAACTACCTCCTGGTCGACCAGCCAGATCTGGAGCGGCGGCTAACGCGCTTGAGGCCAGTCGATTGAAGAATGACGGAGTGCCCGTTGTGGAGATCGCGAAAAAATTAGGGCTGTCCGAAGCTACTGTTCGTAGATATCTGAAAACAACCACGTTCGAACAACCGTGATTTCTGAATGACGTGTAAATGACCAGCACCCGACTGAAAATGTCACAGGAAGGACAGCTGTGGAAGACTGCTCTGGAACACCTTGGCTCCATAGGTCTCCATCAATTTGTGGTCGAGATTTGGGCTGGCACTCGGCCTGCAGCTCGTCCAACTGTCGAGTACCTGGACAGCAACCACGTTGGCGGTGACGTGCTGAATATACTGAGAATTGCTCAAGTCGCTGTAGGCGCAGTTGTGCCTTACAGGCCGGTTGAGTCAGGCAGGATCGCGATCTATTCCGCTCACGCCGAGCATCTTGCACATGGGTTACTGAAGGCCATGCCGGTCGGAAAGCTTTCGCCCAGTTTGAAGGGGGCCCGGCTTGAGGCTGAGCTGGGAATGTAGATCGAAATCCGAGACCCAGCCCAATCAAACTTTTCAACAAACTCCTTGTTTGTCCCATCCCATATCTGCCCCGGAAGGGGGTAGTCGGGTCAGGCTGTCTAGGAGCAGGCCAGAATCAGAGGGTTTGGCTTGATTCTGACCCATGCTCAATGACTCAAATTAACTGGTTCGAGATCCAAACTCGGTGATCCAGTTTTGCAGGGCTGTTACGTCGGCCTCGAACACATCCAGTTCAAGAGCGCTGCTTGGCATCTCCTCAGACTGAGCATGCTCAAACACTGAGTAGCGGGTCATTAGGTCATCAATGAAATTGCAGTCGTCATTTGTTACCTTGGCCACCTTGTACAGCTTGCCCTGGGTATTGATTGCACGCCTGAAGCGACCGACGACATCCGCCAAGAGAACGTACTCAATCGTCTTTTCGACGATGATCCTGAAGTCACTGCAGGCGCTCTTGGCGAGCACCTCATAAGTCTCGACCTCAGCCTTCTCCTGAAGCTTTCTCAGACGGGTAATCGTATTGTCGATTAAACCCCTGACAGCGCTTTCCGGTCTCAAGTCTCTAGCACTCGCAGTGGCGACAATGCCTGCAGTTTTTTCCATCCTCCGAAGTGATGTCAGCGACGACTTGACGGAGGGCATCCCTGGCGTTTGCTCCCATTTCTTGATAACAGCTTCTACCTGGGCCACAAGAGAAAGTCGGTGGGTAAATATGATGACCTGCCTTGTCTGTGACAAGGACGCGAGGCGCTCGACGACCTTCTCTTCAAAATCTTGGTCAAGTGAAGATATCGGGTCATCGAAAATAAACGGGGCCAGCTGGTTTGAGCCTGTGGTGTCCGCAAGGAACGCGGCCAGTGCGGCGATTCTGGTTTCACCTTCGCTCAAGATGTATTCCAGGCCGTGAGAGCCATGTGCACCTACCAGGTTCAAACCGAAGGTAATCTTCCCCTTGCCGCCAGATTTACTCTGTGGAGCTATTGGGATGCGGTGGCCGCCTAGAAGCTTCAACTCTTCGATGAATCGAGCTTGGTAACCAGCATCCAGTTCGGTCTTGGCCAGCTCATTTTTCTTGGTGGTCAGGGAGTTGGTGGCGGCTGAGCGTGAAGCTTTGTCTATAGCTGCAACTGCGATCAGCCTAGCCCTTTCAGCGCTGATGGAGGCCTTGTTTTGTGAGAGCCACTGCTTGGCTTGCAGGCGCTGAACGCGGTCTTGCATTGCCTGGCGATGCTCATCCTTCAGCAGGGCCGACAGGCTTACTTCTTCGGCAATCAGGTCTGCAGACTTAGCTTTTGCCGCTTCGTTTATGCTCGACCAGTCGAAAAGCTGCAAGGTGCCGACAGGGCTCCCCAGTACAATTTGATCAAGCCGCGCTTTCAGCATGCCAAGCCAGGCGATCCCATCAGTCTCTTCGAAGCCCAGAGTGGACATTTGAACAATCCAGTCCGCTTGTCCTGGAAGCGCTGGCAGCCGCTTTTTGCGATCAGTAAAACTATTTTCAGCTCTCTTGGCGGTTGTCTCGAGGCCGTCAGTTACAAACTTTTCAAACCCTGCCAGGCGGACTTTTGCCTCCTCGCCGAGGCGTTGGTGGCAAAGCACGCAACGTGAATCAGCAGAAACGTTGGGGAACGGAGATTCAGCGTAGGCCATGCCAGTAGAGTAAGCGCGCGCGTGTTCCCACATCTGCTGCCAGGTCGCAGAGCCGACGCCCTCAAGCTCTGCTTTCCCGAAAATGGCTACCGCCGCCTCTTCGCAGGTGCTTCTTGCCTGGACGGCTGTATTTTTCAGATTTTCCAGCTCAACCGCTGCTGCGTCGTTCAATCCCAGCTGGAGTGTCGACATCGTTGTTTCAATATTTTTCAGTGCGGTTTTTTCTTTGTTGATGGCCAAAAGCCGACCAGCAATATCCTTCTCTGCGAGCAAGGCTTCGTTCTCTATACGCTCCCGATCAAGTTGGTCGGTGTACAGACATTCCTTATCTATGCTCGCGGTAGTAGTCGTACCCTTCAGGCCCTGAAGCCATTTCGCTTCGGCAGTCTGATTTAGGATCTCTGGGATGGCGGGTAGTGCTTTGTTGAGTAATGCCTTTTCTCCCGCAAGCTCTGCGTTAACGGCGTCCGCTGTGGCGATCAGCGCCGATACAAACTTCATCCGGCTGGGTTCATAGCATGCCTCAGTCCTGCCCATGTACTGTTGGGCAGCCTTGCTGTCGAACACCTGTGCATGCCGCAGAGCTTTGTGGGGGCCGCTGGGGATATCCCAGTGAACATCAGCGGGCTTGCCGTCGATGGACACCTTGAAATGAGCACGGCATGCCGTAGGGGTTGGATCGAAGACATTGCTGTATATCTCGTCCTTGGAACGTGATCCGCAGATCTGCTTTAGCAACCGTGCGAATCCACTCTTGCCAGTTCCATTCTGTCCGTAGATCACCGCGAGATTACTTTTGCCGAATGAGAGATTGGCGCCCGCTTTGATTGCGTTCAACCCATGCACATCAAGGATCTCGTCAATCCGAAGCAAGGGTCTGTTGGCTGCCTGCGATAACGTACCAGGTGTTACGGTCAGAAATCCTGGATCAGCCTCATCCTTGGCTTCGAGCTTGCAAAGCCTAGCTAGCGTTTTGATCTCCTCTTGGTTCAGCTGTCGCTTCGAGTCGATCAGCATTCGAGCTGCTGTCTGCAACCATTTAGGGCGTCCGTTCAGCCAAGTCTCGAAATCATCAGCTACTATCGGCTCTATCTCAATCGTCGACATGGCGTACCTATCTCACGGGTAAATCATTGAGCGTAGCCGTTGAGTGGCGTTTTGCTACCATTTCGCCATTAAGTTTATTGCGAAATGTGACCGCTATGGTCTCGCCGTGACCGGTGATATTGAGTAGCGGTCGAGTTGGCTATGTGAGGCCATGTCGCTAAATCGGATAAGTTCCAAGGCTGAACATACCGGCTATGATTCTGGCGTCTAAAAGAGCGTGGTGTGGGAGCTCGTCCCCATCATTGAGCGCGGTCAGGGTGGTCGCGTTAGTGGGCTGGTTCCGCACATTCTGTGGCCACTTCCCACCATCGTATGCAAGCTCGCAAAAAAGCTCCCAGTCGTATTGAGGGGCGTCTGTGACAATCTCCAGAAACTCATCAAACGACACGATGAACTCGAGCAGTGCTTTCCTCGCCTCTATGACGGGCATAGCGTGAATTCCTCCCCAGAGCTGTGGAAGGACGATCCTCACCACGAACTCGCTGCAGTCCGCTAATTGCCATGCGTCCAGCAATTCGACGTAGAATTCGCGCCCATCCTCAGCGACCAATGCTAAGGACACCAGCTTGGCTTCGGCGCTGAGCAGTGTGAACTCGCAATCTAGAAAGAGCCTCATACCGTTGGAACTCCTTAATGACTAGGGCCCGCCTGGATATGACGCAGGAAGCTCCGCTATGGGAGATGGCCCTTGAGCATTTTGGCTCAGACGGGCTGCTCCAAGCGGTGGTAGAGATGCGAGGTAGCGCATCCGCTCCGTCTAGACGAGTCGTTGAACACCTGTCCACCGACAGGGTGAGCCAAGATGTTTTGAATATACTGAAAATTGCCCAGGAGCGACTGGGAGCTTTCGTTCCGGATCGAAGGCCAGTTCATGGCACGGTCACGTTGTTCGCTCGTCATTCAGTGACTTAGCTGACGGGCTCATTATACGACTGCCAAAGGATCAGCTTTCCCTAGACTTGAGGGGCTATCGGATCGAAATCGAACTTGGGATGTGACGTCCTTACATTTTCCCAGGGGATACTGGTGAGCAGCAATCCTAGTAGAGCCTTTTTGCTAAGTACCACTCCGTTGAGATGTTCTATGAATCCAGATTTAACTGAAGAAGAAATGCGTCGTGCCCTGTTCGGTACTGATCAGCCTGAAGTGCAGGTTACCGCTCCTCCAGTACACGAGCCTGTGCAAGAGGTCGTGTTGACGAAGACGGTGGCAGCTCCCGTAGCCAAGAAGAAAGTCGCGAAAGCGTTTACACCTAGGCTTAGGGTCACGCTCCGTGTTGGGAACGAATTTGAGGGGAAGATGGTGGAGTTGATTCACGAGGCCGACACGTTGAGCTCGTTGCTTGCCGAACAGGATGCTGTGAAGGCTGCCAGGAAGAAGTACAAGTATGTTGAGGTCGTATCGGTCAAGTCCATGTAGACGCACCCAGGCTCGCTCTTCCGTCACGGCGTTTATTAGTGCCCTCAACGCTGCGGGTAGATGACATGTTCGGACGGGTACATCTATCCCGCTAATGCCGAATATCTTGCGGATGAGCTGTTACAACTCATGCCAGTCGCAAAGCTGCCACAGGGCTTGAGGGGTGCCAGGCTTGAGGTTGATCTGGGGATGTAGATCGAACACCCATTAATCAGAAGCTAGGAGCTTTTTAACTTCGGCAATGATCAAGTCGATGTTGAATGGCTTTGCCAACACCGCATCAAACAGATCCGATCTCTGCATACCGATGTGTGCCTGAGCACCGCTCATCAAGATGATCGGCAATTGATTAGCGGAAGGAAGAGCTCGGACGGCTGTGGCGAATTCCAGGCCGTCCATAACCGGCATCATAAAGTCGGTGATGATCAAGGCTGGCTGTTCTCTATTAAGAACCTCGAGTCCTTTTCGGCCATTGCTGGCCGTTACCACCATGAACCCCTCATCCTCCAGCGCGAGGCTGAGAATGTCAGCGAGCAAATACTCGTCGTCGACGACCAAGATGGTGGTCATTTTAGTTCAGTCCACTCAAAAGCTTAAGAAATTGAACCGGGAGATGACTCAGTGGGGACTGATGGTTCATGTCTTGAAGCCTTTTTCAGGAAAACGTCTTGATCATGGATGACGACCTCAAATCGCGAAGGGTCGTAAGAGCTGTCTCGTACTTTAAGAATGGAAAGCGTCCTGCTTAGTTCAGAGTGATTCTCAGAGAATCGCATCAGCATCAGGTTGTCGACGATGCTGGAAAGATCAGAGTTTGGTGCGCTGACCTCGGAGCCAAAAAGATCGCGCATTTCCCAGGATGCAAATACCGTGACGCCCCTTGATCGCAGCTCGTTCATCAGAGCACTGAAGAAGTCAGTAACCCTCGCAGGATTTGTCGAGACGCGTGTCATACCACTAAGGCTATCGATGAAAAGGCGTTTGATGCCTTTTTCTTCAACGATACTCAGCAGTCGTGCGCCCAGTCCATCCAGCAGGCCTTCTGTAGTAGGCTGCCAGGCAATCATCAGCGCGCAGCTGTCTTCCATACCTTTGATGTCGATACCCAACGATTGGCCTTTGAGTCGCAGCCGTTGTGGGCTCTCGTAGAAGCCAAAATGCAGTCCTGGTGTATCCACCGTCGACTCAGCCAGAAATTTGAGACCCAAAGTCGTTTTACCTATCCCAGATGGGCCTATGACCAGGGACACACTGGAACTGTAAAGGCCTCCATGTTGGCGCCAACGCCGAATTGACCTACATGCCGACGCAAGACTGACCCAACTCCAATCGGCAGAAATCCAGCACAGGAAATGATTCGCTAGGTATCAGACTGGGTCAGTGGCATCTCGGTAACTGGATCAATTCGGCGTCGGCGCCAACAAGCTGATTGATCTGGTCGCCCCCTCACCGTGGATGATGCGAGTCGAGTAGGTGATTCAGTCGTGCATCAATTGAGGGCTCAAGTGCTTCAAGTAGAGCTGGAGTCACCGCCAGCTTGAAGCGTCACCGCCCAGCACTACCTGAATTGAGATAAAGCTGTTCATCGCGCCACCCTTGCGTGGCTTAGGCGAACGAGCTTAGAAGTGGTGGACGCGGGTCACGCGAGCTTGATGGCTCCACCCTGGATATCGTCCCGTGCCATTCGTAAGTCATTGGCGTCTTGATTGAGCTGATGAATCAGGTTGAGCAATCGTTGGCGCAACACCTCATCCTGGAGCTGCTCGGCAGCACGCATAACATCAAGCGCCGCTGTCTCATTGTTGGTGGCGACGGAGTCGAGCAGTTTGCGCACACTTCTTGATGGCCGATTCATCTCCAACCCTCCCAGGTTCGGTGACGCGAATGATATGGCCGGAATGTTTCGTCAGTATTTCAGTTACACGAACAGGTTTTGAATCACCAGCTCGGGTTGATTTGAGGATAGCTAGAGGGTACCCCCATGAGGTCGATTACGTTTGTAGCGCCGATCCGTAATAAAGCTAAAGCACTACCGTCGAGCCGGGCCTTGCCGGCTTGCGGCGTCTCGATCATGTAGCGAACACCCGAAAGGAATGCTGACTCGTCAGCTACACTGATTCGACGCATTACCGCACAGAGACTTCGAGCATGGCGACCAAAACCGCAATCGTATTCGCTGGCGGCGGCAGTTTGGGCGCTGTCCAAGTTGGCATGTTGCGGGCCTTGGTCGAAGCCAATCTTCGATTCGATATTGTGGTTGGTGCTTCGGTAGGCGCTATCAATGGTGCCTACTTTGCCGCACGGCCCGATTCCGATGGCGTCGAGGCCCTCGCCGGTTTCTGGCGCGGGCTAGGTAAATCTGACATCTTCCCCCTCTCCTGGCTCGATACCTGTAGGGGACTGATCAAACGGCGTGGCTTTCTGTTGCAGCCAGCGGCCTTGAACCGATTGCTGGATAAGGCACTGCCCATTCATCGTATTGAAGAGGCGAGGCTACCCCTCTACATCGTCACCACCGACCTGCTCAGTGGTGCCGAGACTGTTCTGTCCAGTGGCGAACTCAAACAGGCGTTATTGGCCAGCGCTGCTATCCCTCTGGTGTTCCCCTGCGTACAAATCGCCGATCAGTTCCTGGTTGACGGCGGCGTGGCAAGCAATACACCTATTTCGACTGCCGTAGACTTGGGAGCCACCAACGTCGTGGTAATCCCCACCGGAGTGAGTTGCGCCCTAACACAACCGCCCCGAGGCCTGGTCGCCTTAGCCCTGCATACCGTCAATCTGATGAGCATGCGCCAACTGGTGAGCGACATCGAACACTTCCGCACTCTCACCAGCTTGCACATCGTCCCGCCCTTGTGTCCTGTGGATGTCTCGGTGTTCAACTTTGACCAGACCGAGTCTTTGCTGCAGCGTGCCTACGAGCAGACCCTCTGTTGGCTGGAACGTGGGGGGCTCCAACGCACAAAGGTACCTAGTGCCCTGACCATCCATTCACATGTCCATGAGCATTGATTGATGTGAATTACCTATAAGAAAGGCCCACAACACTCAGTGTAATGTCGCGAGCGTAATGGATAGGTTGAGCATGGCTAAAGAGATGGGGTTGCGCGGCGCGACCCTCTGCACAGGAATCGAAGGATTGGGCACACAGGGAAATTGCACTCATCGCATTTTTTTGAGCTGGCGGATCATCCGACGGAAATTCGAATGGCTATGAATTCGAAAGGTTGTTCAAGAGGTTGGAGATTGAGGAGATTCCCGTATTCTATATAAAAACCCCAATTGAAATGGGCACCCTCGGCAGAAAGGCCTCCAAGCCATTCGTAAACCTTTGAGGTGGGAACGTGAGTTATACGGACATTCCATCAGGTATCGCGATCCCTGATGACTTTTTTACGGTAATCGAGACTCCTGCAAACCATTCTCCGGTTACATACGAGGTGGATAAAACAAGTGGACAGACCTTCGTTGACCGCTTCCTCAGCACATCGATGCTTTATCCCGCCTACTACGGATTTATTCCAAATACGCTGAGTGATGATGGCGATCCTCGGGGCGTAGTGTTGATTTGCCCGTACACGGTATCGCCTGGCGTTGTAATTCGCAGCCGCCCGGTTGGTGTTATGTATATGACAAGCGAAGCAGGTGCTGGCGCCAAAGTAATCGCGGTGCCTCATGACAAGCTCAGCTCTAAGTACAGCGACGTGAAAGAGTGGGAAGATCTTCCCGTACTTTTGCTCGCACAGATCCAGCACTTCTTCGAAAACTGCAAGGCATTGGAGCCGGGTAAGTGGGTGAAGATGGGCCGTTGGGGGAGCGCTGATGAGGCTCGGTGGACTTGCCCCTACAAAACCGGACACCAACTCCCCGTTAAATTGATGCTGCCGCCAAGCGCCTGAACTCCCTCGGTGAACGGTAATTCAAGGCGCTGTGCGGATGCTGCTCGTTGTAATGCTCGAAGGCAATTGCCAAGTTACGCAACGCCGTTTCTCGATCCGGCTTAGGCATGTGCGCCACGTAGTCACGCTTGATCGTTTTCACGAAGCTCTCGGCCATGCCGTTGCTCTGCGGGCTGCGAACTGGGGTGGTCACCGGCTGCAAACCGATCTGTCGAGCAAACAGGCGTGTCTGTTCGGCGGTGTACGCCGAGCCGTTATCGCTGAGCCATTGCACCGGCGTGGTCGGCAGTTGATCACCGAAGCGCTTCTCCACGCTTTCCAGCATCAAGTCGCGGATATCATCGCCACTGTACCCGGTCGGGCTGGCGACCCACCCGATGGCTTCGCGATCACAGCAGTCCAGGGCAAAGGTCACGCTCAGTTTGGCGCCGTCCTCGCAGCGGAACTCAAAGCCGTCCGAGCACCAACGCGTATCGCTGCTTTCCACCGCAATACGGCCTTCGTGCCGACGCGGCACGCCGGGTTGTTTGATCCGGCGTTCAAGTAGCAGGTTGTGATCACGCATCACCCGGTAAACCCGCTTCACGTTGATCGCGGGTAGCAACTGGGTTTCACGGGCGCGACGCAGCAATCCCCAGACTCGACGGTAGCCATAGCTGGGCAGTTCGCTGACCTGTTGCTGGATTTCGGCCACCAACTCAGCATCGTTCACAGGTCTGCTTCGCCGTATTTTGGGCGATACCGATTGCTTGATTCGAACCGTTAATTGCGAGCGCGCCACACCGAGACATTCGCTGACCAGCTTCACTGGTCGTCCCCCGGCAACAAGGGTGAGTGCGCAATCCATTTTCGCGACCGGGCGATCTCCACGGCCTCTTTGAGGATTTCTGCTTCCATCGTTTTCTTGCCCAGCATCCGTTGCAGTTCACGGATCTGCTTGAGCGCATCGCTCAGCTCGGAGGCCGGCACCACGGCTTCACCGGCACTGACCGCCGACAGGCTGCCGTCCTGATACAGCTTGCGCCACAGGAACAGCTGGTTGGCATTGATGCCGTTACGCCGAGCCACCACCGAAACGCTTTGCCCTGGCTCAAGGCTCTCGCGAACCATGGCCAGCTTTTGCTCTGGGCTCCAGCGGCGCCGCCGCTCCTGGCCCAAAAGCTCCCCACTCTTATCGTTGCTGTTAGTCATAAACATAACCGTTTGCCTATCCCTTATCGTAAGGGGGAAACGGTGTCCTGTCTTTCATGGGGCTCGTTCACTCGGGAGGAGATTCGCAAGTCTGTGGCTGCGTATGCCCCGAAATAAGTTTTTTGTGCTGGACTGAGAAGAGTCTGTCGAGTTTTGGCTACGAGAGGTGCGTGAGTCGTACGCAGCCTCTCAGTCGCTCGGAGAATCGAACGTCGAGGGAGGAACACGCATGGAAAAGCCAAGATGAGGCTCGCAAGCTATCTGCTTAAAGGTGCTGTAGACGCTGGATAAAAAAAACCTGGGTAGCGCTCACCTAACGGTGAAGCGATAGGTGAGCCTTCTGCTCCAGCTTGCGCAACGCTGTTTGGAGATAGCGGCTTATTTGTTTAGTCTTGCCGCCAACATTGCGAGTTCAACGGGAATTCTTCGGGTGATTAAACCGATAATGCTGTTACGCCGAGGCTTCGCCTCGATGCGCTGGCGCACTAGGGTAACGCTGTGGATTGCAGCAACCATTGCCGGGCTGCTGGTGGTGGCTTTTGCAAGGCTGGCCGATATAGCCCTGGCGCAGTTTGCGCAACAGACCGCTGAACGAGCTTGGCTTCCTCTTATCTACACTCCGCTGATCGGCATGCTCGTAGTTTGGCTGACAACGCGCTTTTTCGTGGGTGCACAAGGCAGCGGAATTCCGCAGGTTATCGCAGCAACACGGCTTGCCCACCAAGGTAAGCCCATTAACAAACTGGTTTCACTGCGTATCGCTTTTGCCAAGATAAGCCTTGGAACTCTGGCGCTGACAGGCGGCTTTTCGGCGGGGCGTGAAGGCCCCTCAGTTCAGGTTGCGGCATCCATCATGCACTTCTTTCACCGCTTCCTGCCAAACGCGCGAATCGTGCGCAGCGAGGATCTCATTCTGGCGGGAGGTGCAGCGGGTATTGCGGCTGCATTTAATACGCCACTGGCCGGGATCGCATTCGCGGTAGAAGAGCTGGGACGCAAGCTTGAAACCCGTACCAGCGGCGTTCTTCTTAGCACCATCATCCTCTCTGGGATGGTTGCCATTGCCTTGCAGGGAAACTACAACTATTTCGGTCATTTCGGCATTCAGGACATTAACCTCGACATAGTCGTCCCGGCATTGGTAATAGGGGTTGGATGTGGGCTATTGGGTGGTTTATTTAGCCGAATGTTGTTATGGCCACAGCGGCACCCAAAGTTCATCATATGGCAATGGCGGCGCCTGCACCCAGTGTGGTTTGCCGGTATCTGTGGATTAGTCGTCTCAGTATTGGGCTGGCTCAGTGGCGGAATGTCATTTGGTAGCGGATACGGCATTACCTCCCAAGTCATCGCCTCCGATGTAGTCCTGCCATGGCACGCCGCCATTACGCGATTCTTAGCGACTGTAGTGACCTACTTCTCTGGTATTCCAGGAGGTATTTTCGCCCCTTCGCTCGCTGTAGGGGCAGCAGTCGGCGCCAATACCGCAGAGCTGTTCCACCTGGCCGCGCAGCCCACTATTGCACTCTGCATGGTTGGTTTTCTGGCTGCCGTTACTCAGTCGCCAATCACCTCCGCAATAATTGTGATGGAGATGATTGATAGCCACAGTATGGTGATCAGTCTCATGGCGGTAGCCTTGATCGCCAAGGCTGTCAGTTCAAGAATGGGCCCTGAGTTGTATCAGCAATTGGCGCGAGGTTTTCTCGAGAACGCAGAACCTGCCACCACGCCAAAGAACCCAACTCGATAGACCTTACCGTGTCATCGTTCTAGCCAGTGAGCTCAGTTGATCCTTCTCATGCTGCAGCGTTAACGTGGTATCTGCACGAGCGATCAGAAGAACCACGTGCCTGTCGCATGCATCCTTAAAGATCGCAGGGTTTATCTCAGCGAGACTGATGAGGGCTTTCAACAGGCGCACGTTAACTTCCAGCAAAGCTGCACCGTCCCTGCTGATCGGAGCAAAAAAATCATCGAACAGATCATCAACCGTCAACCCTCGGAGAAAGATCTGTTTACAGCCTTGGTCTGTATGCGAGCCCGACACGTGAGGCTTGCTCCAGCAAGTTAAAGTCCTCACTCCCCGGCCAATGACATCGATGGCTGTCCCAGGGTCGTTCACCGCAGGCGATAAGGCGCGAGAAGCGATTTCCGAGAGCACGCAAAGTCCGAAGCGGGGATCATTTTCAAAGGTTCGGCGGACGCCGATGGTCAGAGTCGCTAGAACCTTCTCTATTGCAGTATCGGTATCACCGGCCATCGTGTTGCCCAAGCTCACAATGTGGAGGAGTGGCATTCCCTCGTGCACAAATGTCCCCGGAAGCACCTCCAGATAAATCTGTGTTTGATCGTCCTGCGCGATAGCTCCAAGTGCGCTCACATCGATATGTTGCACATAGCCTGTTAGCTCACTTTTGACTGTGATTGTGCCAGGAGGTAGCGACAGATCGGTCGGGTAAGCTGAACCACCTAAGTAGGGCCACTGAACTCGCTGAGTGATTGCCTTTATCGCAGCCTTCTCGACGCGGTCGATGGTTTCTCCCACCCTTCCGAGTTTTGACAGGTGATCGATCCAGCGCAAGAGGGTGTAAACGATCAAGATGACCACAATTATCGTCACTGCGAACAGTAATACTCGACCTTGCGTGCCATAGGCTCCCGTGCTCAATGCGATGATCCCTACCAGGCTAAAGAGGAATGAGCCTATGAACGTAGCAAGGGCATTTTGGGTCGTGGTGTCTTCCATGACCAGGGTGGTGGCGCGCGGTGTCACTCCGCTACTCGCGGCCCCGTAAGCGGTGACCATCGTGCTTAACGAAAAGGTTGTGACGGCCAGCATGCTGGAAGCAATGATCCCCAGAATCTTGTCCACCGCATCCGCGCCGATGCGCGCTGGCAATGACTCCGGGATGAAGTCTTTGAAAACAACGGCGAGAAGAGCCGTAGCCACCCCTAGAATTGAGAACAAGGAGGCTCTGAACCAAAGCCTTTTAGTGAGTTGATTCGTTACCCAGCGCCAACGGGCGATCATGTGCAATACCTTCAGTGACTACGTCAAATTGAGTGGCGGACGGGGTAAAAATTTTATTCGGTAATGTGGAATGGTAGGTTGCATCCTGTCTGCCAGCTACTATCTTCTGAATCTTCTGAACTAACACCTCTCTATGGGCTGTTTATTAGCGCTTATCCAAAGCAAGTCGATCCTCGTCTCGAAACGCGATCAACAGTACACTCCCTGAAAAGATAATAATCGACGGGTAGAACAAGGCGTTGGATCCCTCAAAAAACCAACCCCATGGATCTATGACTGATTTCATCACGGCCAGAAGGGATGTGCCGTTGAAGAGTACCTGTATTGGATAAACCCAGCGTCGAGCAAAGCCAACAATGATTAGCAATCCAACGAGCATTTGAACTGCTCCGCCCAATTGCAGGATACTTTCAGTCCCTAAGCCCAGGTAATATTTATTAGCCACAGCCACGCTGTGCCCTACATTAAATACCTTGTCTGCTCCCCAAATGACTAATAGCCAGCCAAGTGAAACTCTTAGTAATAGCAGTGTCCAACTCTTCATTACAACACCTCAGTGCTTTTATGTGGAATTAGTTATTTGCTTCAGCGCAATGATTATCATCATATGATCGTTAGCTTTTTTATAAATTTTTGATCAAGTCGATCTTTCCACCATCCAAATAAACGGCCTTGCGCAGTTATCCCTGCCCAGCTCATCAAGGCACCGCCCTTACCGTCTGCCAAAAGTGCCAATGCGTGGCGTTGAGGCAAAAAATCGCTCAGCTGTTGGTGTTCTAAAGCCGCCGCTAAATTCTTTGCGAGTATCGGCCCCTGGCGCACCGCATAAACACCGTTACGCGGGCAATCAGGCAGGCTGGCACAATCACCAACGGCTAGAATTTGCTTGTGGGATACGCTTTGAAGAGTCGGGCTAATCGCGATAAACCCACGACCATCCTGAGCAAGCGTTCCCTCTTTTAACCAAGGCAGAGGCGCTGCTCCGGTGGCCAAAATGAGTCGTTTACCGCGCCATACAATCTGCGATTCACATAGCAATGCATCGCCATGCACTGTATCGACTGCTGAACCCTCGATAACCTTTACATTAGCACTCACAAGGCACCGTATTGCCCGCGCTCTCAAGCCTGGTGGATGCCCAGCAAGGATCTCTCCTGAGCTTATAAGTGTTAATTGTGGGACTTGAGGTGCAAGGGCAAGAGCGAGCTCAACCCCTGCGGCACCACCACCCAGAATTGCCAAGGGCATAGGTGATTTCTGCCAGGTACGCCAGGCGCAGACGAGCCCCTCGAAAGGCTTCACAGGAACCAGCTCCAACTCGCGAAAGTCTCCCTGCGGTGGCTCTGGTTTTGAGCCGACGTTTAGAGACAACCAGGTAGCCGAGCAAACACGCCCATCGGCAAGCCTCAACGAGTTTGAGTTGGGGTCGATGCCAACAATTCGGCCCTGTATCAGGTCAATCCCTGCGCTAGCACAGAGCGCAGGTAGAGTTACTCGACACTGCTCTGGCCGATACCTTCCAGCGAGCAAGCCCGGAAGCATCCCAGAGTACCAAGCCGATGCCCCATCGCTTATGAGCGCGATACGTCCCTGAGGCCGAGAAACAGAACGCCAGTGGCGAAGCACACCCAAATGAGCATGACCAGCTCCTGCCAGCAGGAGGTCAAATTCCGTGATCAAGAGAGCTTCTCATCTGTCTTGAGGGCAGGCTCAACACGCTGGTTGCCCCCCAGGCGCCATCGATGGAATTTTGAAAGCCAGCGCAGTGCGCCGATGGGGGCATGGGCACGCTTCCATTCTCCCGCAGCATATTTGTTCGCTTCAGCCAACGTAGGGTAAATATGGATCGTGCCGAGTATTTTGTTCATGCCGTAGCCGTGTTTCATGGCAGCCACGTATTCGGTGATTAGATCGCCTGCATGCTGGCCTACGATTGTTACGCCAAGGATCCGATCCTTGCCAGGTTCAGTCAGCACTTTGATGTAACCGTAGGCTGCGCCATCGGCGATAGCCCTATCTAGATCATCAATGCCAAAGCGGGTGACTTCGTAGGCAATGTCTTGGGATTTGGCTTCTTGCTCATTCAAGCCAACACGTGCCACCTCTGGATCAGTGAAAGTCGCCCAAGGAATCACCCGGTAATCGACTTTAAATTGCTTAAAGCCCCCAAACAGTCCATTCACTGCGGCATACCAGGCTTGGTGCGCTGAGGTGTGGGTGAATTGATAAGGCCCCGTGACATCCCCTACAGCAAATATATTGGGGAAGCGTGTTGCCAAGTATTCATTGGTATTCAGAGTGCCATTACCCCGCACCTCCAGACCAAGTTCTTCAGCGCCGAAACCCTTTACATTAGCGACCCGGCCTAAGGCCAAAAGCATCTGATCGAAAGGTATTTTCACTTCGCTGTTGTCTGCCAGGTTTACGCAAATAAGTTGCTGCTGGCCTTCAAGCACTTCAAAACGTATAGCCTTATGCTGCAACCTAACATCAACTCCATCCGCCCTGAGGCTTGTCATGACGATGTCACTCGCATCGACATCCTCACGGATCAATAGTCGCTCAACCATTTCGACTTGGGTCACCGCACTACCGAGGCGCTGGAATGCTTGTGCCAACTCACAACCGATGGGCCCACCGCCCAATACGAGCAATCGTTTTGGTTGTTCGCGCAATGCCCATATGTTGTCCGAGGTAAGAGGAGTGATGAGCTCAATACCGTCAATTTTGGGTATCAATGGACGGGCACCAGTGGCGACAATGATGGATCGAGTGCTGAGAGCTTTACCATTGACCTCAACAGTCCAGGGAGAGGTGATCCTCGCTTCTCCCTCAATGACTTCTACGCCCAGCCCTTTGTATCGTTCGACGGAATCATGCGGTTCGATTTCCGATACCACGCGCTGAATACGTTGCATGACCGCCGCAAAATCAACCTTGCCAGTAACCGACCTAAAACCTAGGCTTTCGGCTTTTTTAAGTTCGTGGGCAAATTTGGCAGATCGAATGAGTGCTTTTGAAGGCACACACCCCGTGTTCAGACAGTCGCCACCCATCTTGTGCTTTTCGATCAACGTAACCTTTGCTTTCACCGCCGCTGCTATGTACGCCGATACCAGGCCACCGGAGCCCGCGCCAATAACCACCAAATTGCGATCAAATCGCTTGGGCTTCTTCCAGCCCGCATACACTTTACGAGTCTTGAACCATTCCAGAATTTTGCGAGACAAAATTGGTAGCAACCCAAGCAGCAGGAATGCGCCGATGAGACTGGGTGAGAGGATTCCAGCCAACGAGTTGAGTTGACCAAGCTCGCGACCAGCATTCACATAAACCAACGTGCCGGGCAGCATACCCAACTGACTGACCCACCAGAATGTACGCACAGGCAACTTGGTCAATCCCATCGCCAGGTTGATCAATACGAAGGGGAATACGGGTACCAGTCGCAAGGCGAATAAGTAGGATGCCCCCTCACGCTCAACCCCTTGGTTTATTCCCGTCAGGCGTTTACTGAACTTGGCTTGCACCCAGTCGCGCAGCATGAAGCGACTGATCAGCATCGCCAATGTGGCCCCAAGCGTAGATGCAAAGGACACCAGGAGCGTACCGCCGTATAAGCCAAATAATGCACCGCCAAGCAGAGTCATGAGGGCGGCTCCGGGTAGAGACAGTGCAGTCACCATTACGTACAGAAAGAAATACGCGCCGCCAATGAACCAAGGGTTGGCAGACACCTGTTCACTAAACGCTTCCTGCTGGGTTTTGAGGTTTGTCAGGTCGAGATATTGGCCCAGATCGAAGATAAAAAAAGAGGCGATCAGTGCAGTTATCACCGCAAAAAGTATGAGCTTACGAAGGTTCATGAGAGTGGATCCTTTACCGTAGAAACTGAACACTCCTGAAAGCCGCCCAGCAAGGCTGATGGTGGAAGATCGTCAGTTCCATTGAGTAAACGATCACGATAAGAAAGTGCTGCAGGGCTCTGTGAGGGCCATTGTCGGTCGAAGTCCTGGAGGAAGGCCGCATGGTCGTATTCAAGCGAGATTGCTTCGACATAGAGTCCGAGCAACTGCGCGCGATAAAGCGCCTGGGGATGGGGGGTGGAAGCTATCCTTGTGACAAGCCCTTTACGTTCTGCGTTGAAGTTTGGAATGCCGGCAGCACCGTTATTTATCACCGCCCCAGCCCCCCAGCTCAAGGCTGCGGGGGAGCATGTGTGGCTGGTGGCGAATACGTCGATTTTTCGTTCAGCCATCCAATCCGCCAATTCCTTTTGGCGATCAACAGATTTCAATGCCTGACGTGAACACTGCCAGCCGGCAAGTGAACGCTCATCACCATGACTGATGGCGACTGTACGTCCGGCGACTTCGACCAGTGCATGGGCAGGACGCAATGCAACTGAAGCCCTCAACGAGGGAAGAGTAGCGAAGGTTTCACACAGCCGTTCATGGATAGAGTTAGACCAAGCGACCGTGATTTCTGTTACCTCCTCAGGATAGGCGCACCCGCATCCCGTTCCGCTGTCTTTCACCCGGACTAACTCAGTTTCAACGTTACCGCGAAGAAGAACGTGAGGGGTAACGCGCTCCTCGAGGCCCCGGAAGATCTTTGGATCACGATCAAACCAGTGCAAATCGCCGTTGAATACGGCACGCGCTTCTGGCTCCTCAGCCAGCAACACTTCCAGCGCACCTAATGCATGGGTGTTTCCGTAAAGGCCTCCCACTACGTAGAGCGTTTTGCAGCCAAACTGTGTTGGCCCATTGAATGCGGTGGGCGGCAATCTGTAGTCCAGAGGACAATCGCGGCCAGGTCGCATGAGCGTTCGAACCCGACTCATATCGCGACCCGCTTAGATAGGTAACCTGGGATCAAATAGCTCAATATGCAAAGCGCCAACCCGTAAAGATTGGTACCCAAAAGCAGAGCATATTTTCCATCACCGATAGCCCAACTTTGAGGTATCCAGCCCAAGGTAAGTCCGATGCCCAGAGCAATACCGCACCAGAAACTCAGGTGGAACCCCAATCGAGTTGGAGTCACCACCCCGTGTAAAACGAACACTGGCGCGAGACCGATAACCATTGTGCCGCTCAGCGTTGTTGCTTTTAGAATGTCGGTGCCGGTGAGCATCGGAATGTTGCCAAAGACGGCGAAGATCACCATCACAGACATGCCTACACCGATAGCCTTTTTGCCTATGTCATATCCAGCCAACAGTGGCAGCTCTCGACCCACTAACTTGGCCAGACTAGAAAAAGTAGAGTCAAGAGTGGAGCCTGCCGCTGAGACCATCACTACGGTCATGACCAGCAGAGCGACCACCCCCATGGATTTCGCCAGCGCCGCTGGGACGTTATCGGTAACACTCATTCCGACGAGGGTGGCGTGTACACCAATCAAACTGAACGCAAGAATGGCAACAAAACCCAGCACTCCGGCAACGAAGAAAGATCTCCGCATCGTCCGTTCTTCGCTGATGAAGCCACGATCCGTGAGGACGGGATCATGAAATGGGTAACTGAATATTTGGAGCCCTGCGACCAGTAATAAATCAACGCCTGAGCTCATCGCCCAATGACTGGTACTCATCAACTGCTTGGTGCTGTGCTGCGGTAAAACCAAGCCAAGTACCCAGACAAGGGCAATCAGGAATATTCCTGCTTGGGCCGCATCGGTCATGATTGAACTGCGAAGTCCACCACGCAGGCTGTAAGCCAGCGTCACCAGGGTGAACAACGAGGCAGCTACGATAAACTCAGTGCTACCGGCAGCACCGTAATAGCCACCGACCACAGCGGTATTGCTCCAGACCTCGTTAAATAGCCTAATAAGGATAGCTGCGCTGAAAGCCAGTGCCGCAGCGCGATCATAATTGGTGGTCAGAAAGCTCACCAGCCCCGTAGCGCCGAAACGTCGGCGCAGTCTGAATATGACTAAACCTGCCAGAGGGATTGAAAGCCAATACGTGGCATAGGCTAGGCCACCAACCAATCCGTAGCTTGCTCCCAAGTTGGCGGCATTCGTTACAGATTTGGCGAAAATCCAGCTGATGAAAATACTCGATGTCACTAACCAGGGAGCCGCGCTACGACCTTGCGAATCTTCGCCATGGAAAAAGCCACCCAGCGTTACAGCACGAGGAGACAATGCATACATGATGAGGCCATAAATCAGTAAAAAACCCCAAAAAAACACACCTAGCAGACTATTGGGCTCCATTGATCCTCTCCTTAACCCTTCAATGCGCCAGCGCAACTCGAACCCTGACCAGCGGTACAAGCAAAGCAGTGGTCGCGAGTGCTGATTAGGTTGTTTTCAAGGCTCGAAGATTCGAGCAAATCACGTAGATGGGGCCGATCACGACCAATCAGATTAGGCATGAGCATCGGCAGGTTTAACATTTGGTTGAAGTCGCAGTCGTAGAGGTAACCCTGCCAGTCCACGCTGACCAAGTTCCGGCACATGACTGCATCGAGATTCTCTGATCGATAGCTATCTCTGAGCAGCTGCATGTAATTACCGAACTGCCCCTTGCTGACCAAGGTGCTTCCAAAGCGGGCAATGGGTTGGTTGGTAATAGTCAGGAGATGGTTGAACTGAATGCCGAAATCCTCAGCCAGGTGAGCTTTGTAATCGATCTCGAGCTGAGCCTGCGGCGGGGGCAAGGCTGCGCCTTGAGGGTTGTAAACAAGATTTAGGATTAAGCCTGTGTCAGAAATGCCGAACCCAAGACTGTTGAGCTTTTTGAGGCCTTCAATGCTGGCGTCGAATACCCCATCACCTCGTTGCTTGTCGACATTCTCTCGGGAGTAGCAAGGCAGAGATGCAGTCACCTCAACTCCTTGCTCAGCCAGAAACTCCGCTAAGCCTTCATACCCTGGTTCACTGAGAATCGTTAAATTACAGCGGTCAATGACACGCAACCCTTCTCGCCGAGCATGGACAACGATTTCTCTGAAACGGGGATGCATTTCAGGAGCGCCCCCTGTCAGGTCGAGGGTTTTCACTGGATGCGCATCAATAACTCGATGCAACAGCGCAAGACTTTCATCCGTCATGGATTCCTTGCGAGTGGGGCCTGCATTGACATGGCAGTGCAGACAGCGCTGGTTGCAAAGGTAGGTGAGATTGATCTGCAAGGCTTCCAGATGCCCTCGGCGGAGGGGCGGAAAGCTCAAGGCATTCAGAAGCGGTAACATTGCGTGCATGGCGATAGCTACTCTCGAAAACTGATGTTCTGAGGCCACAGCCTCTCGGTGTTCCTGTTGATCTCTCGCAACCGGCCAGTGATCGTGCTGAGGCTCCTAGTACATGCAATGGAACAAGCACGGTTCCTCAACCCCGACGTCGCCAAATATCTATTTGGACGAGCACAAAATACTCAATTACTGACTTTTGGACTTTTCAGTCCGCAAACCAGGAAAATTTACCTATTTCAGTATTGAGCACCGACGCTTAAAGCCTGTTATCTGTGCGAAAAAATTGGCTTTGACTTATCACACGCCCCCGACAGACAGGACGAGGACAAGGTACAAAGCATCATTTGATGCCGAGTGGTCGATCCAGAGACATTAAACCACCACCACGTGCGACGATGAGCAATAACAGGCCTGCCCAGGAAAGGTGTGTTGGCCAGGCATCGGGGTAGACAAACACTTGGATTACAAAGGTCATTCCCAGTAATGCTAAAGCAGATAGTCGTGAGAACAGACCCAGCACAAGAAGCAGTGGAAACAAATGCTCACTGTAGGTAGCGAGATGCGCTGCCAGTTGCGGAGAGATCAGTGGCAGTGCGTATTCTGTGCGGAACAACTCATAGGTACTGGGTGTGATCGTCAAAAATCCACTGACTTTGGTGCGTCCTGACATAAAGAACATGGCTGCGATGGATAGGCGAGCTACCAGCACCAATAGCGAGTCACCAATCATCAAGCCAAGTCGATCTGCAATGCGGTTCCAAATGCCACGCAAAGATTTATCGGCTTTGGACGAAGTATTTCGTATCGCGTCCATGATTTGCTCCGTTGTTTAAGTCGGTATTAATTCTTCAGAAAGAGCTTTGGATGTTTACAGCAACGAACGCGTCGGCTTTCAACAAGCGGGCAATGAGGTCTGCTAGATCCAAGTCAGGCTGAACCTCGAGAGCTTTTCCTGCTGCTAGTTCAAGCGGCAAGTGTCCCGCGCAGGCGTCCAGAAACGTGCAATCCGCAGCACTGGCTGCCTCCCAACAAACCCGGCCCTGCTTGCGCGTCAGAAGCGCTCCTTCGCCGCGCCATTCGAGCTCGTCAGGCATGTCCCGTTGTTCGCGATTGAAGCGCCAGATGGTGTAGGCCGGGTGGTCTGGGAACCAGGCCCAACGGAAAGCTGCTCTCAGTGTGAGCCGGCTGCGGGCCAACTCCTTTTGGGACAGACCCGCTAACGCGTTAGGATTAATATCGGGTTCATCTTTAGCGCAATGGACTTCTGTCCAGAGTAGATCGAGGCGCGCGACGTCACCCAGATAAGACATTTCTCGCGCATGCTCAAAGGCATCGAGAAAGTCCGGGAAATCAGCGCCGTAGTGCAGCAACCGGGAATCCGTTGGTGGAGACTGCCGGGCATAGATCGCTGCGGCTGCCTTGAGCCAGTCTGTCCCGACCAAACGCTCTATGGTGGGAAAGTTCGCGAGTAGTGCATCCGTGGATCCTTTCAATACAGTATTGCGGTACACCAAAAAACCGGGCTGTTCGATTAGAGCAGTCATTCCACTCGAATCACGCCCATATAACGCATCGACGAATGCATCCTGAAAGCTTTCGAGTGATGTGTTCATACCGTCACTTCCGATGGTCGCTTCTTACCGATGTTCAACAGAGCCTGGGCTCTGTCTCTTTCAGCCAGCAAGACGTCGAATCCTGGGATATGGTCGTCGCGCTCGATCAAAGTCGGGCGCATCCCGATCCGTTCGATAACTCGTTGATACAGCAACCAAACGTCATCTGCGACTGGAGCATCGTGAGTGTCTATCAGCAGGCTCGTATCTCCCGGATCCACTGCGTGACCCGCCAAATGGATTTCCACAATCGCCTTAGCCGGGAAGGCATCTAGATACGTCGCGGCATCAAAGCCCAGGTTATGCGCGCTGATATGCACGTTATTGACATCCAGCAGCAACCCACAGCCAGTTCTCACGCTCAATTCGGTCAAAAAATCGAGTTCGCTGAATTCATGACCATCTAGGCTTAGGTAATGAGTCGGGTTTTCAATTGCGATATGACGCCCCAGGGCGTCTTGTGTCCGTTGGATATTGCTTACGATGCGTTGCAATGCCTCGACCGTGCGAGGGAATGGCAGCAGGTCAGGATGATACTGACCACGCCATGCTGACCAGGCCAGGTGTTCGGAAATCAACGCAGGTTGAACGTGATCTGCCAACGCTTTCAGGCGCTTCAAATGGTTTTCGTCCGGCGGACAATCGGCAGCAAGTGAAAGCGAAACGCCGTGCAGCGCCAGCGGGTGCTGACTCCCGATTGCCTCCAGCCATGCGAGACGGGGGCCACCACCTACCATGTAGTTTTCCGGATGAACTTCGAACCAGAGACCCTCAGCCTTGCAGTCGAGCGCATCTGAGTAATGATTCGATTTCAGGCCGAGTCCGGCCCCCATCTGGCGTTCAGTTTTCATGGTTGGCATGCCCCCGCGCTCTCACGATTACTTAGATTCGAGCGAGCCCATGCCTTTTGGCGTTTTGATGGAGGTACAAGTACCTGCAGGAACGTTTTTCCAGGCATTTGCCTGGTAGTCTACTTTTGCGGTGCCAGCACAAGTAGTACCCGCACCCGCCTTGCAATCGTTATGGCCGGCCATCGCAACGCCATAGCATTTCTCCATAGCGCCTGCGGCAGCAGGAGTCTCTGCAGCCATAGCACCTGCTGCAAATGTAGAGAAGGCAACGGCGAAGGCGGCAAGTTTGAGATTGTTCATGGTGTGTCTCCAGATGATGGGGGTTGGTCGTCGCATCAGCGCTTGATGCACTGTGCTTGCGATCCAAAAGGTAGTTCGATGGTTCTTCACATCCGGTTACAGCGACCGCAAAATATTTCTCAACCGGCAAAACTGATTCGCTTGTTACCTTATGCCGGTAACGGCATGTAAGATCCGCTGCCCGTCACTAACGCTGGCTTCATGCAGGAGCGAGATATTTTTACCTTTCGTGTAACCAGAGCGAACGATGGAACGAACTACACATAACGACGTGTTGCGCAGTCGAGAACTCCACCTTCAGGCTCTATTTATCGCAGGTCTGGACGGAGATGAGCGGTCTTATAGAACGTTTTTATCGGAGCTAAGTGGCCATCTTCGTGGTTTTTTACGCTCGAGACTTCAGCAGCGACCTGGGGAAGTCGAGGACTTGCTGCAGGAGGTTTTACTGGCCGTTCATAATGCGCGTCAGACCTACCGGATAGACCAACCGCTGACGGCGTGGGTTTTTGCCATTGCGCGTTACAAGCTCACCGATTTTTTTCGTGGGAGGTCACGTAGTGACGTGTTCAACGATTCCCTCGACGATGCGGCAGAGCTATTTGCCGAGCCACATCTTGAACCTGCGCAGGCCAGTCGTGACCTAGGCAGGTTGCTTGAGCAACTGCCGGAGCGTCAGCGTCTGCCTATCGTGCACGTGAAACTTGAAGGTTTGTCCGTTACTGAAACTGCGCGGATGACTGGGTTATCTGAGTCTGCGGTGAAGATAGGCATACACCGTGGGCTTAAAGCACTGGCGTTAAGAGTTAGAGGTGCACGATGATTACTGATGATTTTATTTCCATGCTCGCGTCGGGCGTGACCCCGGTTGACCGCAGGGCGCTCGCTAAGCGATTCAGCGGCGCTGTGCTGGCCGGCCTCCTGGGCGCCACTTTGCTGGTAATAGCAATAATGGGCGTTCGACCAGACCTGGGCCAAGTCATCGCCACACCGATTTTTTGGGCTAAGATCGCCTTTCCGCTCTGCCTGATGATCGGTGCGCTGAGCATGGTAGTGAGGCTGGCTAGACCGGGAGTAGCCTCGGGCCCCGGCAAAATTCTGATTGTTGCCACAGTCGCTTCGGTGTGGGTCGCATCTATCTATGTACTCTTGGTGGCCCAACCTGACGACCGCGTTGCGATCATCCTCGGCGAAACTTGGAAGGTATGCGCGCTCAGCATCACGTTGCTGTCGATCCCTGGGTTTGTCGCTGTGTTTTGGGCGCTAAGCGGTTTCGCACCCACCAACCTGACGCTGGCAGGTGCTTGCGGCGGACTTCTAGCAGGCTCAATGGCAACGATTGCATATTCCCTTCGGTGCCCCGAGATGCAGATACCATTTTGGGGGGTGTGGTACTTGATGGGCATGCTGGTGCCGACGGTACTAGGCGCATTACTCGGACGACGTTGGCTGCGCTGGTAACAGATCGTGCGCGTCACCCACGCTGGCGGTCTGAGATATCCGCGTACGCCATCGCCTCTGGCGATGCACGATACCTGACACATATTGGGATCAAGCAGATGAGCTCGCTGAACAATCATGATTCATGCTTGGTACTGCTTTGCAAACGACCTGCTTTAGGTCACTCAAAACAGCGGCTGGCAGAGGGCGTTGGTAAGGAGCGCGCCCTGGCTGTAGCTCAGTTGCTTCTCGAGTGCGCTATAGAAGACCTTTGGGTTTTTCCAGGCACTCGAGCTTTGGCTCCTGATCAAGCACAACACCAGCAATGGGGTCAGGCTCTGTGCGAGAGCGCACTCTGCATTCCACAGGGCGAAGGGAACCTCGGTGAACGGTTGAATGCATTGGATATGCAACTCCGTAACCTGGGTCACCAGTACCTGATTTACATAGGAAGCGACTGTCCATTGTTAGGCCCTGACGACTATCAACGTGTGAACGAGCAACTTCGGCACTCAGATACAGTGCTCATTATGGCGCAGGATGGTGGCGTTGTTCTTATGGCCTCTCGTAAGCCCTGGCCGACCTTGAGCGCTTTGCCTTGGAGCACTCAGCATCTTGGTCAAGCATTACTCGAATGTTGCCGGAGTTCGGGCCAATCGGTTTCACTGGCTGGTGAGTTATTCGACATCGACCTCCAAGAAGACCTAAAGCCCTTGCTAGAGGCACTGGCTCAGGATGCACGACCTGCGAGATTAAAACTGAAAAATGCGTTGGCAGGTTTGCTGGAAGTATCAGATGCAAAATAACGCCTCTGTCAGCATTATCGTGCCTTGCTGGAATGACGAAGCAGCGCTGGAAAAACTGCTCAATCATCTAAATCTAATGGCAAAAAATGAGCGTGAGTCACTACAACTGATCGTGGTTGATGCGGCCCAAAGCACGAGTTGCCTAGAAATTTGTCAACGTTATGGTTCGCTTTGGATACCTGCATCACCCTGCCGAGGTGAGCAGCTGCGCTTGGGGGCAAGCCACGCAGTTCATTCGATTCTCTGGTTTTTGCATGCTGACGCTCATCTAACGTTTGATTGCCTGCCTGCTATCCGTAATGCAATCGACTGCGGTGCATCAGGAGGTTATTTCGCATTCAGATTCTCCAATGCCAATTGCTGGCAAAGCAGATTGTTAGAAAAACTGATCAACATGCGTACCCGCTTTGGGATTCCTTACGGCGACCAGGGATTATTTTTCCAGCGCGATATCTACCTGTCATCTGGACAACATGATGCGTCACCGTTGTTCGAGGAGGTCGAACTTGTGAGGCGCGTCCGTGACCAAGGCCGATTCGTAGAGTTGGCTAAAGGTTTGGGGGTTGATGCAAGACGCTGGCAGCGCGATGGCTGGTGGCATCGTTCGTTTCGTAATCGTTTGCTCGCGATAGCTTATTGGATGGGTGTCCCAGCGTCCCGATTAGCAGCTATTTATAGTTCGCGAAAATGATTACCTCTCCCAGCGTAACCAACCCACGCACTCCCGAAAATGCACTAATCATAGGCGACATATTACTAGCACTCCCCCAGAACCTGGTGCGCAGTATGTTGACCAATACGACCATATTCAGCCAGACCTCCTTCAAGACCTGACTCCATAGGGCGCTATTTACACATCAAGACTTTGTATTTCGTGGCAGGCACCTGCCAAGCCATCCAAGACTATGTGCGGCTTAATTCCCCAAGGATCAAATTGCGCCGCTGAGTCACGATTAACCCAGGCACATTTCAAGCCCGAAAACATTGCTCCCAAGACATCAAAGGTGTTGCTTGAAACCAAACAGATTTCTGCCGAGGGCAGCGCACACACGTCGACCAGATGGTCATAAACTTCTGGCGCGGGTTTGAAGGAGCGCACCGACTCTACGCTTACAATCTCCGTGAAGTAATCGAGAATATTTGCGTGCTGTAGCAGCTGCTCGACGGCTTGCTTGCTACCATTTGAAAATGCGTACAGACGCAAGCCACTGCCTACCATTTGCTCCAACGAGCTGCTTACATCAGCGAATGCATCAAGCTCAGAGTAGGTGTTCATGAGCACCTGGATCTCAGCACCGTCCAGTTCAATCTGCTGCTCACGACAGGCGAAGATCAATGCTTCGCGAGTACATACAGAGAAGTCGCAATAATCACGCATTAAACCTCTGCGAAAGCTGTACTCCAATTGTTTCTGTCGCCAAGTCTTCGCCACATCTACAGCCTTCTCACCAACCACTTGGGTCAACTGGCCTAGTACAGCCTGAGTGTCGATTAACGTTCCGTAGATATCGAATGCAACTGCCTTGATCATCGTGGTAATCCGTCTTGAGTTAATTAAGAACCGATCAGTCCATAATTAATTAAATTTAAGCCCAGCGCGCCATCACCAGATCGATCACCGTAAGCAGCTCTTGATGCGAGAGCCCAGATTTGGTTTGGGTGCGCAGACCATTCATTACGCAATGCATTAAGAGGGCAAGCTCTTCAGGCGTCTTATCAGCAGATATTTCACCGCTCTCTTGGGCTCGCTCAAAGGCTAACTCGAACACTCGACGGAATCGCTTGGAAGCCAGGATCACTAGGCGATGTATCGCCGGGTCGGAAGATGAAAATTCGTTGGCTACGTTCACGAGCATACAGCCACGGGGGCTGTCTCGCGAAGCATCCTCGAGCACGGACATCAGGCATTCTCGAATGAATTCGAGCGCGTACTCGGACTCGTCAAGGCGCTCACGCATAAACCTTGCCCGTCCCTCGAAATATCGAGTGAATGCAGTCTCGAATAGACTCTGTTTGTTACCGAAGCTTTCATAAAGACTGCTTTTGGAAAGACCAGTAGCTTCAAGCAGATCCTGCAGGCTCGTGGCGTCATAGCCTCGACTCCAGAAAAGCTCCATGGCATTTTCCAGTACAAGTTCAGGGTCAAAGATTCTGGGGCGTCCGCGATTCATGCGGCCATTATGGACTGATCGGATTTTTTTTCAAAGCCCGACCGGGTAAGGCTGCTGACGACACATAGGAGTCCATCCCTTTAGCCGCCTGCAACTGGTGCGAGCATCATTCCACAGGGTTGGTTTCTCGGGAGAAATTGACTTATGAACCGATCAGTCCCAAAATAAAAGCGACCCTCAGTAAATTTTTCCAGAGGTCTTGGGACACTCGGAGCCACAACCGAGCCACATTAAGGACTGATCAGTCCGTAAACAGAGGAGCTCATAATGCTCAGCGAATACAAAATTTCTCTCCCGTCGCTTACTCCTGAATCTACCGAAGGTCATGGCCGGGATGTACTGACTAAGGCAAAAGCACAGACAGGGTTTATCCCTAATATGTATGCACGCATGGCTAACTCGCCAGGTTTGCTCGAAACCTACCTGCAAGGCTATGCGGCCTTCAGAAAAGAATCAGGGTTCTCCTCGGAGGAGCAAGAAGTCATCTTCTTGGTTATCAGCCGCGAGAACGGATGTGAATACTGCATGGCTGCTCATAGCACCTTGGCAGACGTCATGTCAGGGGTGGCCCCGGAGGTGACGGACGCAATTCGCAATGGCACACCAATCAGTGATTTCAAGCTTGCCGCTTTAGCCGAATTTACCAGCGTAATGTTCCAGACCCGTGGCCTACCAACTGAAGAGTCAGTTCAGTCGTTTTTGAAGGCCGGCTTCAGCGAGCGGCACATCCTCGAAATCGTTCTCGCGTTGGCCGTGAAGACCCTCAGCAATTACTCCAATCACCTCTTTCATACACCCCTAGATGAAAAGTTTGCAGCCCGCGCCTGGACGCAGAACTGATTTCAACCTGTCATGCCGGTTGAGCGCTTCCAGGTTGCGTTTTAGCGCTCACTGGTTTGGTTGCGAGAAATGCGTGTTCGCGCAAGAAACATAGAACACAGGATTACTCAAATGCTGCCCAATTTTTCAAATTATGAGAGATAGACCAAAGATGAAAAGTATTCGATCTGTTTTTAATTTTCTAATGGCTGCATTGCTGGTCGCTTCCCCATTAGCATTCGCGAGCCAGAAAACAAAAGCTTCGGACGCAGATGTCAAAGTTATTTTTTTTGATGTAAATGAAACCCTTCTAGATCTTCATCCTCTACAAAAAACAGTCGGAGATGCGCTTGGTGGCAGGCCTGATTTGTTGAGTATTTGGTTTTCGACGATGCTGCATTATTCATTAGTAGAAACCTCAATTAATCAATACCATGATTTTGGCCAGATAGGTGCTGCGGCACTAATTATGGTTGCTCAATCGAATGGATTGACTATTACTCAAGACCAGGCCAAGAAAGCTATCGCCCCCATCACTAGCCTTCCGGCGCATCCTGATGTTCGCGATGGATTAGAAGCGTTAAAAAACAAAGGCTACAAATTAGTGGCGCTGACAAACTCGTCACGCCCCGCTGTAGAGAAACAACTGAAAAATGCAGGGTTGTACGATTTGTTTGACGAGTATTTGAGTGGTGAAGCTGTGCACAGTTATAAGCCAAATCTAAAGGTCTATAATTGGGCCATGCAAAAAATTGGAGTAAGCAGCAAAGAATCCTTGTTAGTTGCTGCACATGGCTGGGATGTAGCGGGTGCTAAGGAGGCGGGCATGAAAACAGCGTTTGTAGCTCGAGCTGGCCAGGCAATCTATCCATTAGCTAAAACACCAGATTACACAGTCAACGACATCATTGAGCTCTCTAAGATACTACCGACTCGTTGATTCTGAAGGAGTCTCTAAGATATTTTCATCAAAGGGCATGAGTAAGCCAGGGCGCATTAAGCGTCTCCAGGCACGATGCCTGTGCTTGATTGAGCGCGAAATCACTATAATGAGTGGTGAGCAAAGCCGCGAAGGTTGGAGTGCCGACCACGAGGGCCGACCACCCTTTCGGGTGCCGACGCGACCCCGCCCTTAACGCGGACGCGATAACATGGTCACAAAGGCCCTAAGCAATAATCGGATTCACCGAGGGTCTTCTGGGGGGAGCAGTCCTAGGCTAATCGATATCAAGTCATTGTCGAGAAGGAATTTGATTCAAAAAACATCAAGAAGCTCCCCCGCTCGGCATAGTGCTTCATGGTCGGCTACTGAAGTGCAAGGCTCAATCAAACCTTTCCAAAACACCCGTCTCTGACAGTCCAGTTATGGGCCTGTGCTATCAAGCCATTCACCATCTCTTATTTGACCAAGGTGATTGGTAAATCCGAGAGCTGAATCACCTTTGCCGCGACAGAGCCCAGAAAAATCCCCGCCAGAAAACCGTTGCCATGTGAGCCCAGGATGATGCTGTCGCATCCCAAGGAATGCGAGCACGCCACAATTTGGCTGGCTGCATCGCCTTGCAAGGTATGGAGTGCGAATGCAATCCCTTCCTGCTTCAGAAGCTCGACAGCCTTTTGTGAGTCTTCAGCACTCTTATCACCGTAGTAACGGTCAAGCTCAGCTTGGCTCATGTCGTGTGCGATTCGAGTGGGTAAAAGTGGCTGCACATTCACCAGATGCACCTCAACACTCCCGCCCAGTAATCCGCCATCTTGGATCAGCCCGATAAGGTAACGCACCGCCCGTTCGGAATGCTCGGAGCCATCGACAGCTACAAGTATTTTATGCATTTTCTAAATCCTCTTTCAGTGGCATGAAGATGCTTGTCGTTAGGGCGCGCCCAGCTTGCAAGCCGCGCTAGATGGACAAGCGGATTCGAATCTGTTTTTCAATCTCGATGATCGCAAAGAGTACAACGCCAACCCCGATGATCAGCAGGCCATCAAGGAAGGATATCGCTTCAGTGGCAAACACCTTTTGCAGCGGTGGTGCATAGGTGATGGCGAACTGAGCTAAGGTCACCACGGCGACGGTCATCCACACGACCTTGGTGCCACGAATGCCCTTCCAGGTAAGCGACGTGCTGTAGATATTACGAATGAAGAACAGGTGGAATATTTCCATCACGACTAACGTGTTGACCGCAATGGTTCGAGCCAACTCGATGGAGTAGCCACGGTCGAGCGCATACGAAAAAATGCCGTAAACACCGCAGAGAAACAGAATAGAAACGAGCACCATATGCCAAACCAATGCACTACTTATCAGTGGTTCTTTACGTGAACGGGGTGGTCTGCGCATGGTGTTTTCTTCGGTAGGCTCGAACGCCAGTGCGATGCCAAGCGTCACTGCGGTAATCAGATTGATCCACAGAATCTGTATCGGCGTCACCGGCAGCGTAAGGCCGAGTAACAGGGCCACGATGATCGTCATGGTCTCGCCCGCGTTGGTAGGCAGCGTCCAGCTCAGCACTTTCTTGATGTTATCGTAGACCGTCCGCCCTTCGCGCACCGCAGCCACGATGGACGAGAAGTTGTCATCAGCCAGCACCAGGTCAGCGGCTTCCTTGGCAGCTTCGCTACCTTTCCCTCCCATGGCGATACCGGCATCGGCGCGCTTTAGCGCTGGAGCGTCGTTGACGCCATCGCCGGTCATGGCCACTGTCATGCCATTCGATTGCAGCAACGTCACCAACCTGAGCTTATGTTCGGGGCTGGTTCGAGCAAATATATTGACGTGCTTTATCGCCTCCTTGAGGGCGGCATCATCCATGGAGTCCAGCTCTACACCGGTCAGCACCTTGTCGGGATTTTGCAGGCCAATCTGGCGACCGATAGCGGCGGCGGTACCGCCGTGATCGCCAGTGATCATTTTTACGACAATGCCTGCTGCTTGGCATTGTTGAACTGCTTTTATCGTCTCGGGTCTAGGAGGGTCAATCAGTCCGACCATGCCCAGCAGGGTTAACCTTCCTTGTACATCCCCAAACTCCAACACGGTGTGCTCGGGAGGAACTGATCTAACTGCAAACGCCAATACACGCTGCCCCTTGGCAGCAATGGTGTTTGCCTGTTCGTGCCAGTAGTCCGCATTGAGCGGTTCAATCCCGCCAGCGTTTACGAGCTGCTGCGTGCTCATGGCCAGTATTTGCTCTGGCGCGCCTTTCACATAGATAGAGGCATGTCGATCATGATTGTGATGCAGAGTCGCCATGAAGCGGTGTTTCGCGTCAAACGGAATGGCATCGGTGCGGGGCCAGGCCCGATGATCTTCATCACTATCGATACCGGTCTTTCCGGAAAATGCCAGCAAGGCACCCTCCATTGGGTCACCCTCTACCTTCCATAAGTCATCATGCAGGCGCAGTACAGCATCGTTGCACAGGCCGGCAGCCCTCCCCAGTTCCGCCAACGCAGGGTGAGTCGATATGTCGACTAGCTGATTTGCAAGGCTAATGCTTCCCGCTGGCTGATAACCAGCGCCATCGACCGTGAAGATGAGATCGTTCGTTACTACCGATGCCACCATCATTTCGTTGCGGGTGAGTGTGCCGGTCTTGTCAGTGCAGATGACGGATACCGAGCCGAGCGTCTCTATGGCCGGCAGACGACGCACGATGGCATTGCGGCGAGCCATTGCCCGAACGCCGACAGCTAGCGTGATGGTAAGGACGGCGGGCAACCCTTCAGGTATCGCCGCTACGGACATCCCGACCACGACCATGAAGATATCGGTGAACGCGTAGTGCCCGACATAATGGCCGAACACGAGCAGAAGGCCGCCGACTAACAAGATCAAGATCGTCAGCCAACGCGCAAATACGTTCATTTGCTGCACCAGCGGAGTGGTCAGCGTCTCTACTCCCGCAAGCAGCGTGCTGATGCGTCCGATTTCAGCAGCGGCTGCGGTAGCAACGACAACCCCTGTTGCTTGCCCGCAAGTCACGAGTGTGCCGCTGAACGCCATGCAAGTACGATCACCCAAGGCTGATTCGAGGCCCACTGGTTGGGTATGTTTCTCTACTGGTACGGATTCACCGGTAAGAATGGCTTCTTGAATCTGTAGTCTGTTCGCGTGCAGCAGGCGTAAATCAGCAGGGACTTTGTCTCCCGCCTCCAGCAATAAGATATCGCCCGGTACCAGCTCCTCGCCCACAATACTTAAGCGTTGGCCTGCGCGAATCACGGCGGCGTGCGGTGCCAGCATCTGCCGGATAGCGTCCATGGCTTTTTCCGCTTTGCCTTCCTGGACGTAGCCAATGATTGCGTTTGCAATGACCACCGCCAGAATCACCACCGTATCCCACAGATGTTGCAGCATCGCGGTAATCGCAGCGGATCCTAGAAGCACGTAAATCAGAATGTTGTGAAATTGCAGCAAGAATCGCAGCCACGCGGGTCGTCGTGCTGCTTCTGGCAAGCGATTGAAACCAGAGCGGTCAAGCCGGGTTTGAACTTCAGCGGCCTCCAGCCCTACATGCTCATTGACCTCAAGTAGGCTCGTCACCTGCTCTGCAGGCAGGGTGTGCCAGGCCACGGAATGCGTGGGAACTGGTGTTTGCTCAGTTGCTGCGTCGACCACCTGCTTTATCAATGAGTATCTCCTGTGCGCACAGCTCAACTGAAAAGGGTTGAGGTGGTCATGAGCGGGCGTGGGCATATCAAAGTGCTGAAAAAATCGTTGATTGTTCTTACATGTGCTCTGTCTTCTAGGTGATACGAACCAAAAGATCCACGCAACCAACAACCTGATTATTGTTGACTTAAATCAGATTATTACCGGTCGGTAGTGTGACAAGATGTTTTGCTAGGTGAGTTATGCTCTCGGTTTATTAGTAGTGGTGCCAGCACCCTAATATTGCTTGGAGTAGCAGGGGCCAATATATAAAATATAAATACTGGTCTTTACGTCAGTCCTGCACATGCAATTATATGGCGTGCAGATACTCCAATACTTCTATATATCAATGCTTTACAGCCAGAGTGTTGGCTTTTCTCAAAGTAAAAGCTCAATCATCCGGAGCTCTCTAGCTTGATTGGGCACTGCTATCGACAGGTGTCTCATCCTGTACTTCTGGAGCTCCTGGCAACTCAGTAATCACGCTGAAGTCACTCACCTCAACGGCGCCCAACCCGTAGCCCAGCAGATGGAAAGAGAACGCCTTACGCGACTGCGGATTGTCGAAACTGAAATCCATCTCCAGCGGTTGATCGGCAGTGACGACCACTTCTGCCGGCAGGCCCAATTGCACATCCTGCTCCAACTCCTTGGCCTTGAGCAGTATGTAGGCGTTCTGTTGTGGATCTACCGAGCGCACGGTCAGGCGCACGCGAGTGTGGGAGCCTTTGGGCATTTCCAGATACTGCGCGCCAATTAGGTTGTCGGCCCAGTCATCCTTAATCTGCGCCTGAAGCGGGATGATGGCGGGACTGCCGAACTGGTAGTGCTGGTTCAACGGTGTCCGGAGCAGCGAATGATCCAGTGCCGTAGCTCTTGCTGTGATTTGTCGGGCGCGTTTGCCCCCGTACTGTCCAGTCAAGGTCGCACGCTCGGCGATGAAGCCTGCGCTGGTGTAATACCGGCAACGTTGTTGAAAGTCGCACTCGGTCAACGTGCCCTGGCCATCGTGATAGCGCAGTTTGTCGTTGGTGAACGACATGATCTCGCGGCCTGTTTCATAGTCACGAAACAGGGAGCGACCGCTCAAGGCCGAGGGAACAGGTAAGGCGAAATAGTCGAGTATCGAGGCGCTCAGATCGACATGTCCGTAGACCCCGGACTTCACCTTGGGCAATTGCTCCTGCTCGGGCGCTAGCATCAGGTTGAAGCCCCAAGAGGACGCAAGGCGTACACCATCGATGCCGTGGGATTCGTCCGAGGTGATCACCACCAGGGTGTCTTTCAAGATGCCCTGACGTTCCAAGCCGCTGAGAAATTGCCCAAGGGCATCATCCAGGTATCCGACGGCGGCCTGCTTGGGTGTGTCGTAACGCTGCAGGTAGTCTTCAGGAGCCGAATAGGGCTGGTGGGTGCCAACGGTCAGCAGAGTCAGCATCCACGGTTTTTTTTGCTTTTTTAACTGGCCGACATAGTCCAGCGCACCTTCAAAGAACGACTTGTCATCCTTGCCCCAAGGGAACTCCAGGTAGTTGCTGTTGGTAAACCATTCCAAGCCATGGGTAGCATCGAAGCCGATGTGCGGCATGATCTTGTCTTTGGCCATGAAGCGAAGGCCCGCACCCTGGAGGTAGTGGGTGGCAAACCCATTCTTGTGCAGCTGGGCAGGCAGGCACGATTGGTTGCGTTCGCTCTGGGTCAACATTTCAACGCCCTTGGGCGTGCCGTTGTCCAGCTTGTCGTAATCCCCGCAAAGCATCGCGTACAGACCGCGAATGGTTTGGTGGCTATGCAGCACATAGTCCGGCGTGTTCATGCCGCGTTCTGCCCAGCGACTCAGATTGGGCATGAGGTTTTCTTGATAGCTGCTGTGCAGGGCCTTTCGGTTGACGCCAACATAGGCGCCGGGAATACCTTCCAGTGCGATGATCAACACATTGCGCGCACGCCCCGGTGCCGCGAGCAGTTTCTGTCCGTTCAGATCGAGTTGAGTGAGCCCCGTCATTTGTGGAGGGGCATCGACAACATCACCCTCCAACCACTCTTCTGCGCTTGCCTGAACATCACCAACGCTCGCGGCCAGCAACTGATGTGGGAGGTTGAACAAGCGCCACTGGTCTTCTTCTGAGGGGGACAGGTGCTGAGCGCCCCAATGGGCGATCAATAGCAGTAGCGGTGCTGCCCACGCGCTTCGTGGTAAGCCCGGAGCGGGAGTGGAGCGTCCCAGATACTGCGTGATCAGCCAAATCAACAGTCCAAGAAACAGAGTGGCGGCTAGCCAAGGCTGGGCGAAACCACCACCGGTAGAGTTTTCCAAAAACTGGAGGTCAATCAAGTAGTGCAGGTCTGAGGCGTTTGGAAGCCTCCCCACCGCGCTGACCAGTTCGGCAGTCGCCAGCGTCATCAGCCCCCAAACCAGCAACACTGGGAGCGCTAGCCACCAGGGACGGCGATGCAGGAGTACGATGAGCAGGCTCGCAATTCCCAGATCTGAAAGATAGCCGAGTGGATTCGACCAACCCAGTGCCGCACGCAGGCACAAAGGCACGATCAGAACCAATCCAATCAAAGCGGTGAGGCGTGCATAGGGTTGTCGTAACCAGTGACGGATAGCGTTCACAGAAAGACCTTCCAGACATTAAATCTTCATACAAGTGTGCTGGATGGTATCAAGCGATTGGAAGGCTGATCGGGATATTCGATAAGGGCACGTCGTATTGAGCCGGTGGGCGGCATAGATATTGTTTCGCATGCCAATAGCTTTTGGTCTTAACCCACATTCCAGAGCACTGAGTAAAAAGCATTAATGCCTCGTTATAGCCGTGGTGATTAACTGTTTCAGGCTGTTTAACGCCGTCATGTTCGTGTGGGGCAGATGTTAATATATTACCTTTTAAGTGATCCCAAGGACGTTGATGACCAAGCATCAAGCTACAGCCGAAACCCCTAGAGCAGCCGCGATTCTGGCCCGCTTCCTGTCGTCGGAATCCGCTGGCGGTCTTGTGCTGATGGGTGCGGCACTGGCCGCCCTGATTGCTGCTAACTCGCCTCTATCCCAGAGTTACTTTGCAGCCTTGCATAGTGTCTGGCTGGGCATGTCTGTCGAGCATTGGGTGAATGATGGCCTGATGGCGATCTTCTTCCTGATGGTCGGCCTCGAGATCAAAAGAGAAGTGCTGGCAGGTGGACTTTCTACCTGGGGCCAGCGCGCCTTGCCGGGATTTGGTGCCTTAGGCGGCATGGTTGTTCCTGCGCTGATCTACATCGCAATCAACTGGAGGAATCCTGAGACCTTGGGTGGATGGGCCATCCCAGCCGCTACCGACATCGCATTCGCCTTGGGCGTCTTGTCGCTGCTGGGTAAGCGAGTCCCGACTTCGTTGAAGGTGTTCCTCGCTGCCTTGGCGATCATTGACGACCTGGGCGCGGTGGTCATCATCGCCTTTTTCTACACGTCGGGCCTTTCCATGCCGATGTTGCTGGCCTCGCTCGCGACCCTAGTCATTCTTATCGCAATGAATCGACTGGGCGTAAGGCGGCTGCTCCCCTATCTGCTGGTCGGGGGCGTGTTGTGGTTCTTCGTTCTGCAATCGGGAGTGCATGCCACGCTGGCAGGTGTCGCTGTGGCACTGTGTATCCCCATGGGCAAGCCTGAGGAGGAAGCCCGGTCTCCGCTACTTTTCCTGGAAGAGAAGCTGCACATGTGGGTAGCGTTCGCTGTGGTGCCGATTTTTGGCTTCGCCAACGCGGGTGTTTCATTGGCCGGTATTTCCATGGAGAACCTGGTCGATCCGGTTCCGCTGGGCGTGGCGCTGGGTCTGTTGGTGGGCAAGCAGGTTGGTATTTTCCTTTTGGCTGCTCTGGCCATTCGCATGGGCTTGGCCAAACTGCCGGAAGGCAGCAATTGGGCACAGCTTTACGGCGTTGCGCTCTTATGTGGCATCGGCTTCACCATGAGCCTGTTCATCGGCAACCTGGCGTTTGCAGGATCAGCTCACCTGATTGACGAAGTAAAAGTGGGTGTGTTGATTGGTTCGACTCTGGCTGCGATTGGTGGTGTTCTAGTCCTTCGCCGCAGCAGCGTTCTAGCGAGTGCTGCCATAGCCCGATAATCCGTTTGAGATGACCACAGTATTTCTGAACAGGCAGAAATACTGTGGCCTGAGAAAAGGCTAACAAAATGAATGCATACCAGCGCCACCGACGCATCGTCTTCTGGTGTGGCTCATTTCCAGTATTAGTAGGCTTTACTGTACTAATGTTTGCCTTGATTCTGGCTGACCAAACAGCTCCGCTAAATCCTCAAAATTTTGATGGCATTGAGTTGAGTCAGCAAGTGAGATCCTCCCAAAAACTGAAGAATCCCAAAGCCGAATCAAGCCTGGAGATGCCTCACTTGTAGGTACTCGGCTATTGCCCTTGCCTCAGCGCTTTGAGGCTCAGTTTTGCTCATATGACGGCAAGATAAACCATAAGGAAGGCTCCTTGGACGGCAGTTAGTACATTCACTATAGAGCCTGAATTGATGCTGTACCCCTCTGGGATTTCAATTGGCTTCAAAGCTTTAACCGCGCGTTTCAATGCGTGCGTCGGTTTTCCAAGGCAGAGAACAAATACATACCGGCCAGCATGGCCAATACGAATATGATGATTTGCCAGTGCCCCGTAAGCAGAATAGCGACCGCTGGCCCAGGGCAGATCCCCGCAATTCCCCAACCTATACCGAACACCAGGCTGCCACCAATCAAGCGGGCGTCCAACTCCCTTTTCACAGGTAACTGCATGGGGGTGCCCAGCAAGGATTGCTTGTTTTTGCGCGCCCAATTAAGGGGTATAACCGCCACTGCGATGGCCCCTCCCATCACCAGTGCGAGTGACGGATCCCAGGCCCCGGCTACATCAAGAAAAGCCAATACTTTGGCGGGGTTCGCCATGCCTGCCAGGAGTAGACCCAGGCCAAAGATCAGCCCTGCAAAAAATGCTGTCGACTTGATCATCTTCACGCTCCCAGCGCATGACGAATGACGTACACCGTTGCAAACCCGGCGGTCATAAAGCACACCGTTGCCACGATGGAGCGGGGAGACAACCGAGAGATCCCACAAACTCCGTGACCACTTGTACAGCCGGAGCCGTAACGGGTTCCCACGCCGACGAGCAGACCCGCAATAACCAAGGCCGGCCACTCTGTTTTGATCTCGATCTCTGGCAAGACGGTGAACAGTCCCCACAACAATGGCGCAAGCAACAGGCCAAGAAGAAACAGCGCCTTCTCACTCCAGCCTTCACTATCAAATCGCATCACGCTTCCAAGCAAGCCGCTGATCCCTGCGATGCGACCATTGGCGAGAATGAATAAGCTAACCGCCAGCCCTATCAAGGCCCCTCCGCCTAATGAAGTCCAAGGGGTGAAGTTGATCCAATCAATGCTCATTTTGCATCTCCTGCACAGAAGTGCTGGTAAAAGACGTTGATCAGCGATGTGACGTCCATGCAGGTTCCTCGAGGACAGCGGTCAGCAACAATCCTAGTAGAATTAGTCGAGCTAAGTGACGCCCCCCCTTTGAGATGTTCTATGAACGCTGAGTTAACTGAAGAAGAAATGCGTCGTGCCCTGTTCGGTACGGCTCAGCCCGAAGAGCGGGTGTCTGCTCCTCTAGTAGAGGAGCCTGTGGAAGAAGTTGTGCTCGCGAAATCGGTGGTCTCTCCAGCAGCCAAGAAGAAAGTGGCGAAAGCATTTACGCCTAGGCTGAGGGTCACGTTACGCGTTGGAAACGAGTTTGAGGGGAAAATGGTCGAGTTGATTCACGAGGCCGATACGTTGAGCTCGTTGCTTGCCGAACAAGATGCTGTGAAGGCAGCAAGGAAGAAGTACAAGTATGTTGAGGTGCTATCGGTTAAATCGATGTAGACAGCCCCACTGACCTGGTTCGGCGAAGCGGCGGCCCGTACCCGCATAATCTACTGTACTGCCCATGCGGGCAGGGAGTTATGACTCTAAGCGCTTTGAAACTCACATTCGGGCACTGCGTTTGCTTTAATTATATGCGGCCCTGATTACGAACGTTACCTACGAAATAGGAACGACAAGTTCTTGTCAGTCTTGGGGCTGTAATATTTAAGCATGATGCACGTGGCTAAGATGTTGCTTCACTGCTGTTAAAGAGTCACCTACAGCTCTGACAGCTGATTTGATGTCACTTCTTGCTACTCCAAATTTTTTGGCCCAATGCTTGAGTTCAGTAATGTCGTTGATATTGATTCTAATCGAGTCGGTATCGAATGCAGGATCTTGCCTTTGCATAGAAAATTCCATAGTAGATTGTTGACTTAGCAAGCTCGCGCCAGTTTCTTTGGCAAGCTAGGCTCCTCAAGTTATCTGGAAGTCCATCACTTTGCGGTGAAAATAAGCAATGGATCGGTATTATTTCGGCGGCAAGTGCACCTACCCTGTCGTTGCCTAGTAAGCCGAGATCCAGACGCCCAAGTCATGACCATGTGTGTTCAGTGCAAGCGGTAAATCTCCGCAAGTCCACAGTGTAGCTTGTATCGGTCAGCGCGCCTGAATTTAAGCGTCTGGATCGTTGTTTGTGTCCTGATAGGTCAGCGGCCCTGGAGCGGTGTCATGACTTACCCGTCATAGAATCGAAGGTTTTCAGCAGATCATCCATTGCTGCCTTGCAATCGGCTTGCTTGGGTGTACTTGCTCGCAGGGCGTCGAGTGCCCTATCAATTGCTTTGTCCAGCACATGCCAATCACTGGCAGCGCGGGGTTTAATTCCTGCTTCGGCAGAGTCCCATGAGGTTTCTAGATCCTTGATGCGAGCTTTTGCTCCAGCGAGGTCGTTTTTTTCGGTGAGGCTAAAAGTATCAGCCGCGATGCTTCGGAACTCAGACAGGTCACCCAACTTTGAAGCAGACTGGGCAGATGCGCTGACCGGGGTGGGCTGTATTCCAGAGGCGACCTTATCGGAAGGTTTCGAGCAGCCAGCGGCGATGCTCAGCAAAAAAATAGACGACACGATAGCAACTTGACGGATCATAATTTGAAGAGTGGGCATGACGATTCCTCGATGGTTTTTAACCAGTTATTGATTTGCGGATTTACGGTTACTGATACTTACTTGTGCTACGCCTACCAGAAGAATAATGACGCACAGGAAAATTGCGCTCGTCCAAGTGGCCCCCATGCCAAGGCCACCATAGGTCTTAGCTTGAGTAAGCAAGTCGCCGAGAGAGGCGCCAAAAGGACGGGTCAGGATGTAAGCCAGCCAAAAGGTCAGCACCACGTTGCCACCCAAGCGCCAAGCCACCAGAGTTGCGGCAATAAGCGCACCGAAAATAAAAACACCAAGGGTGAAACCCAAGCCCAGCGCTTCGGTGGCTAGATCGCCGGCTGCTGTGCCAAGCGCAAAGGTGCAAAGTACGGTCGTCCAGTAAAAAAGCTCCCTTCTAGGCGTGACAATTTCACGAATCGACAGGTTTCGCTCGACCTTGTACCAGACTAGAAAGTTGATCGTCAGCAGTACCGCAAAGAGCGCCGTGCTGGTGTACAGGCTGATATCTAGCATGTCGGTCATGACATCGGTAATCTGTGTCCCGACAATGCTTACGAGTACCACTGTTAGCCAGTAAATCCTGGGCGAATAAGCCTTGGTATTGAGCTGGAAATACAACGCTAGCATTAGTAATGCGGCCATGCCGATGGAAGTCCAGGCAGCTCCTAAGCCCGCGTTTACTGCCAGAAAGTCCGCCCCTGTTTCCCCCACCGTAGTGGACAGTATTTTTATGACCCAGAATGATAATGTTACTTCAGGTACTTTGTTGAGCCATCCGGCTTTGTCGAGATTCATGTGATGACAGCCTCTTTTGATATGGGCTGAGCTTATGTAAAGGCGAAGTTAGATAGCGGAATTTTTCTGAGGTTGAGCGAATACAGTTCCATCGCCGCCTTTTAAAGTTTTAAACCCTGTGTAATCTGGTTGTACATCCTGACTCTTCTGTGGTTTCTGGTGTAGCCGCCTAGTGAGGAAATCGTTCCACTTTGAATATGGTCTAGATAGCGAAACATTTTCCGAGGCGATATAAATCTAATTTTATAATCTAACTCTGTCATCCTATCCTGAAGCTCATAGCCTGGATTGCGTTCGTCCATTTGAAAATGCAAGCCGTGCTTTTTGATCAATCTTACACTCCACAGGGCGCAAAAGCTTTTTAGATGTTTCTCTTTATATGGTTTCGGCTCCCTCGATTTTATTCCAAGCGCTTTAAGACTACGCCTGGTGTAATGTTTAAAAAACCGTGATGACATTCTCCAGGTCGAGCGAAAAAAGCCTCTATCCAGCTGCTCTAAGCATCCAACGGCTGCTACGTCTTGTTGTTCGGCACATTGCGCGAGCATCATATTAAAAACTTCAAGATCATAAATAAAAGTGTCGGTATGCAAAAGAAATACATATTCCGTTTCCACGAAACCTAAAGCGAGATCAAGAGCTCGGCCATGAGCAATATTTCCAGCCTCAGGATGCTCTGGCTTTCGCTCAATCAAGTTAATCCATTTTAAAGTTCGAAGATACTCTGTGCTTGAGTCCCTAGAGTCGTTGTCCACCACATAAACAGAAATACCTTTTTCTTTCACGGTATCTTGCAGGAGCTGGAGGCATTTCTTGGTCAGCTCAAGCGACTTGTAGTTAACTAAAGCGATGCTGTAGTTTGCCTTTTCTGGGTGGTGATTTTTCATAGCCAACTAACTCTCGAATTTGATTGCCTTTGTTATAGCGGGCAAAAACCAGCGAAGCCGCCCGACTACCCTCCATCGAAAAAGTATGCTCGTCCAATTCTTAGACTTTTACATTGGATACGCACAATTAAACCACCATAAAAAGACAGTATCTCTTATTGCAGATTTTTCCCTATGGAGAACTCAATGCCTAGCTATTTGCTTTAGGGCATTTATTCTTTATTTATTCTGTGCCTGGGAGCTTATAATTCAGCTCCCTTGCAGATGAATTTTTTGACAGGTTTGTCGCTATGAGAGGCGGTTGCTCCCCCAACAATCGTCGCAATCCTATTGGTAGGCGAAAAAATTCAGGATGTAACTCTGAAACGAAAGCAGGTCAAAGACCTGCTGACGTGCATAGCGGACGATCCAAATACAGGAATATCAGTTGAGCTAAGAGACAGGCAAGCAATCGAACGGGTTGCTCGCCGAGTGACGAAAGTTTTAGATATGGATACAGGGTCTCAAGCGTTTTGTGCTTTACCTATCAAGTCCACCCGGCATCCAGGCCGGGCATCGTGCACCTGTAGGGACATGTCATGTAAACGTGCTACAGCTGAAACCATACTTAAGCCCAGGCCATTTCCTGGCGTATGACGGCTGGACTCTGAACGATAGAGTCTACGGAAAACCGCTTCCCGTTCCTCCTCCGGTATTCCGGGCCCATGGTCACGGACACTGATTCCACAGTTGTTAGAATCTGCCGAGACTGTTACTTCAACGTCACTTCCGTCCGGCGAAAACTTGATGGCGTTATCGATGAGGTTACAAACCGCATCAAACAATAACTGCGAATCGCCCATTACTGTATCGACTCCCTCGCATGGCTTGAACTCTAGATTCATACCACGCTCATCAGCGAGAGGTTCAAAGAGCTCTACTGCATCAGCGCAGATTTGATTGAAACCAACCAGGGTAAAATTACTGCGTCTAGCGCTGCCTTCTATTTCTGAAATGCGCAGCAATGCCCGAAAGGTTTGCATTAGCCCCTTAGCATCCTCAATGGCTGTATCGATAGCGCTGGCGTACTCTTTTTGCGTCAAGCTACGACGCTGTGCACGCTCCAATCCTGCGATCAAGCGAGTTAGCGGTGTTCGCAAGTCATGAGCAATATCATCGCATACACCTTTGACCTCACTCATTAGCCGCTCAAGTGCATCCAGCATGCCGTTTACTACGCCGGCAATACGATCAATATCGTCGTTATTTCCCCGTGTAGGTAAACGCCCACTAAGATCGCCCTCCACAATTATTTTTATGGAGCGGCTAAGTACGTCTAGACGGCGGCGAGCAGACACGCCTAATGCAATCGCTCCTAGTAGCCCAACTACTATAAGTAGTGAGCCACCTGAAACTAGAGCATTGACCAAAAGTTCGTCAAACTCACGAATATCGTGAATATCCTGACCGATCAGAAGAGTGCTTCCATCATCCAGTTTGTGAACAAGGTAGCGGATAGGCCGATCATGCCCGTTAGCTTTATCCCAGAAAAATTCCGCAGGCTTATCGTATGCACTGAACGTAGGTAGGGTTGATAGCGCCCCCGCAATCGTTGTACCTGCAGAGTCGAATAGCGTATATGGGAGCCGCCCTTCGGGGTCTTGTTCCGTATGTTTAAGTATTTCTGCACGTCGTAGCGCAGGCTCTTGGGCGTTTTGGCGGTCTACCTCTCGATGCAGTGCAGTATCCACCTCCGAGATCAGATATCCGGTAGTCTGCCAATAAATATAACCAAATAACGCAAAAAACGAGCACCCAAATAATGCCAGGAACATAAGGGCTGTTCGAAAGCTGATGGTACGTGGAATCTCACTCAGGCGAACGTAGGACATAACCAGCCCCCCGAATGGTTTGGAGCATTGGAGAGTCGCCCTCGCCATCAATCTTATGACGCAGACGCCCAATATGAACATCTATCACATTGGTGCGGTCGTCATAACTATAATTCCAGACAGCTTCGAAGAGCATGGTTCGCGTGACGACTTGCCCGGCATGTTGAGCGAGATACTCTAGTAACGCGTATTCACGAGGTAATAAGTCAATCTGTCTTTCGCCTCGGCGCACTGAGCGTCGTAGTAGGTCAATTTCCAGATTCCCAATGCGTAATCGACTGTCTCGATTTGCTGCGGAAGGAGGTGCCCTTCGGCGATTCAGAGCATCTAGTCGAGCAGTCAGCTCAATGAACTCGAACGGCTTGGTCAAATAGTCATCGCCTCCTGCACGAAGGCCTCGAACCCGCTCATCTAAAGCGCTTAGCGCACTGAGAATCAGAACCGGTGTGGTGATGCCGGAAGCGCGCAATGCGGTAAGCATACCTAGGCCGTCAAGCGCTCCAGGTAGCATGCGATCAAGAACAATGATGTCGAAGGTATCGCTAATGGCCGCTAACAAACCTTCACGACCATTGTTTACCAGGGTCACGTCAAAGCCGTGGTCTTGAAGGGCTGCCTCGATCTCCCGCGAGGTGACGGGATCATCCTCGATAACCAGTACGTGGGTCATAGGCGTCGCGCTGAGCTCCTGGTTTGGAATTAATAGGCCGATGTAAATCAAACGACCCCTTTGATGGCATAGTGTGCCGAGTCAGTCTATACACTGAGCTTCCGACAAAATGAAAAAAAGTTTATTTAAGTCTTTGCGAGGTTTGAGTGCGTATTTTAGTCATTGAGGATGATGCCCGTACCGCTTCATACCTAGTGCGAGGACTCGGCGAGAGCGGACATGTCGTCGATGCCAGTGCAGAAGGTCGTGACGGGCTCGCGATGGCCCTTGAGGGTATCTATGACGCTTTGATCGTTGATCGATGCCTACCTGGTATGGACGGTTTGTCGTTGGTTCGAGAGTTACGCAGGGAGGGGATGCAGACGCCAGTATTGATGCTCAGCGCCTTAGCCTCGACCCAGCAGCGAGTTGAGGGGCTTCAGGCGGGTTGCGACGACTACTTGGCGAAGCCCTATGCCTTTGTTGAAGTATTGGCGCGACTGGAAGGATTATTGCGACCTAGAGATCAGCAACCTGGTAAGGCGAGTACCTTGTGTGTTGGCGAACTGTGTCTTGACTCTGCAGCTCGGCAGGTAACATGGATGGGGCGAACGATATCCCTTGCTCACCGCGAAACCTTGATTCTAGAAAAACTCATGAAACATTGTGGTGAGGTTGTCACTCGCTTGATGCTACTTGAGAGTGCGTGGGACTATGAATTCGATCCAAACGACAACGTTATCGATAAACATATTTATCGCCTACGTCGAAAGTTAGATGATGGATTTGGAATTTCGCTAATTGCTACCATTCCTGGCGCAGGCTATTGCCTCAACGTAGTGACGAACGTGCCTGAAACACCCGCTCGGTAATGAACACAGCCGAAGCAGCAGGATGGTGAAATGTTGGCGTTTCATTAGAGCAGCTTTTGTGCTGCCGACCAATTACTCGGATTGTCGGTGTACCCCGCAACCCGAGCAGGTCGTTTTGACTGTTTAAAGGATTAGTCCTACTGCCACACGGCGAGTAAGCGACTCTGGTTATGCGTCCTTTCGGCAGTTTTCCCGACTGCACTTCATGGCACTTAAAGCGCATGATCGAGTAGTCGGCTGCTAATGAATTTGATGAGTAGAACGCCCTATCAATTCGAACGTGCGACATCGTTGGACGCCGCTTTCTGATTGCTGGCAACGGCGGTTGCGTGTTCAGACTGTTGGTACGTTGCCATCGCAGACTCCCTTGCGGCCTCCATCTTTGCAGTTACTGTATCGCCGCCGCCTTCTGCCATCGCAGCTACAGAGGCACTCATCAAGGTTACGATCAAAAGAGCTTTCAGGGTTTTCATGGCAAATCTCCAGTGTTTAGGTTTAGCCATCACAATGTTTGCTGGCTTGGGCTAATACTAAAGCTCGCTGTATTTCACGTTCTTCCCCGCAAAATGAATTTTCTGACAGGTAAATATCCGAGGTGCGCTATGTGTGGCGTTCGTATCCCGGAGGCCATTTCATCCGACCACTATCTGCATTCTCGGCGAGTACGATAGGAATGTAGAAGTAGCCCTACCTTTCCCGGTCTCTCTTCGCCAATAACAAGTACAGGATGAAAATATGAGCAGCGATATGGAGGCGTGAATGCACGGCACGAAGCGCGCGAGAAATATGCTCTTGGCTTCGTGTCGCTCGAAAAAGGCCTTGCTGCTCTGAATCAGTTCAGGGTGGCGGCTCGAAGGCCAGAAACCGAGAGTTTTTGCGCGGGTGTCGATGCCCTAGCCAGAACGAAAGACCATCTCCCCTACAGCACCTAATTTTGCGGCGACCAGCAACGTCCAGAGCAATAATACGCCACTCGGTACCAAGGCACTGAGTGCGAGGGTCACGGAAGTGCTTGTAACAACGGCTCCGATGATCGGAACTGACTCGGAAAGAGCTAAGAAAAATACCGCGAGATAGGCAGCATGCGGATGCACCGTGAGGAACTCAATGAGCGTTGAGACCAGGAACGCCATGATTCGTGGGCTGCCTATAGAGTACCGGTGATGAGACAATCGTGCCCGATAGGTCACACGTCCATTCTGAAGCGGTCAGCGGTAGCGGGAAATTCCTCGATGCGTTTTTCAAAGCGCCTAATTGGCTTAAGAGCAAATGCCGTATCGAGCATTTTCGATTTTTAGACCAGGCACATCTCAAGGTTGGGGCGACCACACAACGTAGTCATCAGTGACGATGAACGCCGTACGCGGAAAACTTGGCTCACACAAAACGCTGCCAAGCACCAACTCGACCTTGTAGCACTCCCCCACAAGCCGGTCAGCCATACATTTCTTCAGCGCTGCGTGCCTTGACGGCGAAGGACACCAACACTACCAACACACTGGCCAACACTAACGATGAACCAACGGTGCCAAAATCCAGACCGCCTTTTTCGTGAGACTTGGTCAAAAAATCGCCGAGTGTCGCGCCGAACGGTCGGGTCAGGACAAACGCCAACCAGAAGAGCAGCACTGTGGAAATCCGCGTGTAGAACTTGGCCAGCATCACAGCGGTAATCGCCGCCCCGATCAGCAATGCACCGCCAGCGAAGCCCAGTCCGGAGTCATCTGCCAGGTAGTCGCCTAACGCTGTGCCCAGCGTGTTGGAAATCAAAATTGCCGCCCAATAGAACACCTCTCCCTTAGTGGTGTGGATGTTGTTTACCGACAGCGTTTTCTCGCTCAAGCGCCAGACCGCAAAAATAGCGATCAACAGGCTGATCAGAATTAGAGAGCCGGACGCATAGCCTAGGCCCAAGGTGCGATCCATAAAGTCCGACATGGTGGTGCCTGCGGTACTGGTGGAGAGAATAACGACCCAGTACAACACGGGATTATAACTTTTCGAAAATAGCTGCAAACCAAGTGTAATCAGGAAGGCGCTTATCAGGATCATTGAGCTGATCGCATACCCCACATTCAGCGTCATCGACAGTAAATCACCCGCAGTCTCGCCGAGGGTGGTGGCGCAGATTTTCATCGCCCAGAACGCCAAGGTTATTTCTGGCAGCTTATTCAAACTGATAGGGGTGCTCATAGGGGGGGTTCCTGAAAACGGATTAAATCTATAAATTACAGCGTCTAAAAGCTCGCCGTTCGCACCGGAATCACATGCATCTATTAGAGACGACCAGCATAGGTTGTGAGTGCAACGATCAAGCTATAGCTCGATGTATGGACGAGTACAGCTTAGGGGGTAAAAGATTAAAATTCTGTCAAATAATAATCAGGATTAAATTTATTAATTGTGTTGTCTCTGGCGTAAAATCCAGCCCTGCGGGTTTATTTTATTAACCATCTAGCAAGAAATTTTTAGTTTGTGGGGGTTAGGATTTAATGCGGACTAACGAGCAGATTTATTGTGATTTTTTACTTTCAATGAAATTATCGCAGGCTATATTTTTCACTTGGGTCTTGGATGTGAGGCTCGCAATTTAGATTGGCTATAACTTCCATATAAATTATATGTGTGAAGTATCAACATGCAAAAAGTAATTTTTTGCACACCCGATACTCGGATTGTCGATGCACATCGCAACCCGAGTTTAAATCTTTGATTCTTTTAACCTGATAACCCCTACTGCATGCTGCGAGCAAGCGGCTTTTTTAGTGGTTGTTTTTAGCAGGTTCTTTGGCTGTGGCCCATGACACTTAAAGCGCATGATTAAGTAGTCGGCTGCTAATGAATTTGATGGGTAAAACGCCCTATCAATTCGAACGTGCGACATCGTTGGACGCCGCTTTCTGATTGCTGGCAACGGCGGTTGCGTGTTCAGACTGTTGGTACGTTGCCATCGCAGACTCCCTTGCGGCCTCCATCTTTGCAGTTACTGTATCGCCGCCGCCTTCTGCCATCGCAGCTACAGAGGCACTCATCAAGGTTACGATCAAAAGAGCTTTCAGGGTTTTCATGGCAAATCTCCAGTGTTTAGGTTTAGCCATCACAATGTTTGCTGGCCTGGGCTAATACTAAAGCTGGGGGCATTTCGTACTCTTCCCCGCAAAATGAATTTTTTGACAGGTAGATCTTCCACATGTGTTCTGCAATTTGCACATCCTGAAGCCCATTTCTACCGATCACTATCGACAGTCTCTGCGGGTACTATAGTAATGTAGAAGAGGCTCTGCTTTCCCGGTCTCTCTTCGGCCCCAATGAGAACAGGATGGAAACATGAGTAGCGGAAGTCCTAACACAAACCTTGAGCGTCTTCGTATTCCGCGCACGATCTGGGCATTGGGCTTTGTCAGTCTTTTTATGGATCTATCCTCCGAACTGGTACACAGTTTACTGCCTGTATTTTTAGTCACTACATTGGGCGCGAGTGCATTAACTGTTGGGGTGATCGAGGGGATTGCCGAGTCGACTGCCATGCTCGTCAAGATATTCTCTGGCGCCATCAGCGACTTTATAGGCCGGCGTAAAGGACTCCTATTGCTTGGGTATGGTTTGGCTGCCCTGACCAAGCCGCTTTTTCCTTTGGCTCATTCGGTTGAGGTGGTCTTCACAGCGCGCTTTCTGGATCGTATCGGCAAAGGCATTCGTGGCGCGCCGCGAGATGCCCTCGTCGCAGATGTTTCACCACCAGAGATCCGTGGGGCCTGCTTTGGGTTGCGCCAATCGATGGATACCGTAGGGGCCGTTCTTGGCCCCGCTCTGGCCATATTGCTGATGTTGTGGCTCGCAGATATGCAGCTTGTACTGTGGGTTGCAGTGATTCCGGCAGCAATAGCGGTGGCTCTCATTGTTATGGAAGTAAAAGAACCCACGTGGGCCTCCAGCGAACACCAATTCCGATCTCCAATTCATTGGAGAGTCCTTCACGACTTCTCCTCCGGGTATTGGTGGGTCGTCATTGTTGGGGGGGTGTTTACGCTTGCCCGTTTCAGCGAGGCGTTTCTGGTATTACGGGCGCAACAGATAGGTCTTTCGGTCACCTGGATTCCGCTGGTGATGGTAGTGATGGCACTTTTCTATACGTTGTCCGCTTACCCTGCCGGTTGGCTATCTGATCGTATCAGTCGCACGAAACTGCTCTGTGTGGGTATAGGACTACTCGTCCTGGCGGATCTGGTTCTTGCTCAGTCCAGTTCTGTCATCACGATGCTGCTGGGCGTTGCCTTGTGGGGGCTTCATATGGGATTCAGCCAAGGCATTCTTGCCTCGCTGGTGGCAGATAAAGCGCCTGGTAAACTCAAGGGCACCGCCTTCGGCATTTTCAATCTAGTTAGCGGCGTATGCATGCTGATCGCCAGCATTCTTGCCGGCTGGCTATGGCAAAGCATTGGATCAGACAGCACGTTTCTCATGGGGGCATTGCTTGCCGCAATAGCTCTGCTCTTACTGTTAATTAAGAAACAATAATTCCTCAGGCAAAGATTGGAAGAGTTTCGATCTGTTCGAGCAACTCACCGGTTGAATAGAGCGTGTCAGTGATGGGTAGGCTCATGATGGCGAGCTAGCAGGACTTTGCCATCCCAATCCTCATCTGCCATCTCTGGGATGCGAGGAAGGAGTCGCCCATCCTCAAAAGTAGTAGTTAGCGTGCCCCGTTGTGCGTTCACATCCTGCTGTGTCGACGTCAACGTGAAGAGGGATAGGGGATGATAGAAACGCTCCTCGACAACTGAGCCCATCCACAGCGGTGAAGTACGCCCGTTCGTGAGCTCGAAATCGACGACCCACACTCGAAGCACTAGGCGCGAGCTGGTCAGTGCGCCACCACTATTCGTTCGAACGAGCGTCAGACTGGGGAGTCGGCCACTAGCGAAAAGTGGAATAACCGGAAGAGCTGCCGGGTCGTTCTGGACGGAAAGCCAATTCAGGGTATTCAACAGTGTCCAGTCCGCTGAGTCGCGCCACCCGTTACGCTGCAGGACATCTTGCAACTCCGGCAGACCACCGGCCCACTGGAACGTCAGTGGTTCATTTGTCTCGCCCGTCAGATCGATACGCCGTACCGGCAGTTGCTGCCAACCCGACGCCCACCAATCGGTGGCGGCCATGGATGGAGTTACTACTTTGACAGCATAGCGGTCGCTGTCGGTGGCATGGCTACGATAGATATTGAATCCTCCGACGAAAATCAGTGCTGAACATCCAGCGGCGAGCAGGCCCTTTGGCCCAATGTGTCCGACTTGGCGCCTCAGGTAGGACAGTCCGAGCAGTGCCAGCCACGCCCACCCGAATGCCAGTCCTCCGAGCACGTCGGAAAACCAATGAGCACCGAGGTAGATGCGCGAGAACGCAATCAGAAATATCAGAGTTGCTGCGCCGAGAACGACCACGAAGCGCCATGCTGGGCGGATCTCACGCGCGATGAGGAAGGCGAGGAAGCCGTAGAGCACGACATTGACCGTGCTATGGCCGCTAGGGAAGGAAAATGCACTCCAGCCGGAGTAGAGAAGCTCGCCGGGTCGAGCTCGATGCAACGCCACTTTGATGACCGAGTTGAGTGCTGAAGCGCCGGCAATCGCAATCAGCCAATAGGCAGCTGTACGCCAGGAGCGTTTCCACATGAGCCACAGCAAGACAATCAGCGTTACCGCAACCACGACCGTGGTGTCGCCGAGTTCAGTAATGGCGATCATCACCGTATCGCCTGGCACTGTACGAAGCTCCTGAAGCGCGTGGTATATCGCGCTGTCTGCGAGCAGCAATGGGTCACCGGTGACGACATCTTCAAGAATGCCAAAGAAGAGCCAGGCTGCACCGACGAGTAACACCGCCGACACTGCGAGAGTCCGTACTTCGGGCCGTGAAGGATCGAGTAAATGGGAGAGTCTGCGGCTCAACCAGGTGTCATGAGTGCCGGCCCAGTACCGAAGCCGCCTAAGTGCGCCGATGACGTATGGGACGCCGCGTCGCAACGTCCAACGCATGATATGCAGGAGCGTCCAGCCCGCCACGAGTAGAACGACCAGCAGAATTGCGAGCGGCTTTGCAGCCGCGCCGAGAACGCGGAACGTCGCGCCTACGAGAACACCTGACAGGATATGCGACGAAGCCCAAGCTAGCGCCGAGACCACATTGACGGTATAGAACAGGCTGACCGCCATTCCCATCATGCCGGCGAGGAGCGGGATGAAGGCGCGGACGCCCGGTACGAAGCGCGCGAGAAACACACTCTTGGCGCCGTGACGCTCGAAAAAGGCCTCGCTGCTTTGAATCAGTTCAGGGTGGCGGTTCAAAGGCCAGAAACCAAGAATCTCGCGGTGGTATCGATGCCCAAACCAGAACGAAAGCCCATCACCCGCGATGGCGCCTAACGTAGCGGCGATCAGCAATGGCCAGAGTAATAACACTCCACTCGGCACCAAGGCACTGAGCGCGAGGATCACGGCAGTACCTGGAACGACGGCGCCGATGATCGGGACTGACTCGGAAAGTGCCAAGAGAAACACTGCCAGATAGGCAACATGGGGATGCACCGTGAGGAACTCGATGATCGATGAGACCATGGACGTCATCATTCGCGGGCTGCCTATGCAATGTCGGCTATGAAGCAATCTATATACGTGTCTTCTCGATAAGTCGCACAACCGATATTACGCAGGTGCCACCTCAGCGGGAAACTCGTCAATGCGCTTTTCAAAGTGCCCGAAGTGTAAAGCCAAGGTTGGTAACACCAAAAGATTGAGTGCTGTCGAGGTCACCAATCCTCCCAGGATAACGATAGCCATAGGCCCCTCAATTTCATTGCCCGCTGCACCACTCGCGAGCGCTAGCGGTAGCAATCCCAACGCTGTCACCACGGCTGTCATCATGATTGGTACCAGTCGTTCGGCGGAGCCCCTTCGAGCCGCTTCAGGCCCCCATGTCAAACCTTCTTCATTCACCAGGTGTGAGTAATGCGAGACGAGCATGATGGAGTTGCGCAGCGTGATCCCAAACAGGGTGACAAACCCGACAAGCGATCCCAATGACAAGTTTCCACCGCACACCAACACGGTCACTACACCGCCTACTAAGGCGAAAGGCAGGTTCACGAGGACTAAGACCAACGCACGCATACTTTTGAGAGCGAGGAACAAAAGCAGCACGATCCCAATGATGGCTGTTGCTGTGTAAACCAGTAAGTCCTGTTGCGATTGCGCACGTGCTTGTTCCTCTCCAGCAAACAAGACGTAGGTTCCCTTCGGTAGCGTGACCTCTTTGTTGATGCGCTGACGAGCCTCTTGAACGAAGTCGCTCACCGCTCGGCCACGCACTGCAGTCGAGACTGTTTGCAGGCGTTGGCCACCGCTGTGCATGATTTGGTAACGGCTGCTGGTTTGAGTGATCAAGGCCAGTTGATCGAGAGGCACCGTTGTTCCGCTTTTGTTGCGCAGCAGCAGCGAGCCGACAGTTGCGATACTGTGATGAGCGGAGGGTGCCAATGAGACAGTGACGTCATAAGTCTGGTTTCCCTGATAGATCTGGCTGGCGGTCACTCCGTCGTAGGCAATCTGGATCGCGTCCATCACATCGACTGGCTCGAACCCCCAATGTGTCAATTGCTCAGGTCGTAGCCTGATGGTCAATTGCGGCACATGCTGGGCTGACTCGACTCTCAGGCCGATGGTGCCTGGGATTCGACCTATCACCTGGGCGATTTCCTGGGCTTTGCTGTCCAGCACATCCAGATCAGGGCCAAAGACGTTGATAACGACCGGCGCGGTGACACCGGAGATACTTTCGTCCACCCGTTCAGTTAGAAATGTATTCACCGACGTAGTCAGCCCTGGGAAGCTGGCCAATACTTGTTGGACACGTGCCACGGCCTGGGTTTCCTCGGCGGCGGACAAACTATTCAAATCCAATTCGAACTCACTGACATGGACGCCGGTCGGATCGACCACTTCACTGGCTCGCCCTGCGCGCTGCGCTACCAGTCGCACGCCGGGGACTGTACTCAGCTCCTGCACCACACGGTCGCCCACTCGCATGGATTCGGTCAATGAGGAGCCAGGGGCCAACGCCATATGAATCAAGTAATGCCCCTCCTTCAATTCCGGTATGAAGTTGCCGCCAAAAAACGGCAGCGCGCTGGCCGACACGGCACAGAGAATGACGATCATCCAGACGATTGAGCGAGAGTGTGACTCGATGCTCGCGAGTATTTTCAGATAACGCGCCTTCAGTCGCTGCACCAACTTTGGCTCGTCCGATTGAAGTGGCTTGGTGGTCAACAACATAAAAGCCAGCGCTGGCGTGACTGTCAGGGCCACCACAAGGGAGGCCAAAATTGCCAGGATGTAGGCGAGCCCCAAGGGCGCGAAGAGTTTCCCGGCGATCCCTGACAGTGCCAGTACGGGTAGGAAAATCAATGCAACAACCAGGGTGGCATACACCACTGCACTACGGACTTCGAATGAGGCGCGCAATACCACCAAGGCCGGTGACAAAGGGTGCTCCAGCGCCTGGTTTTGGCGCAGCCGACGGAAGATGTTCTCGACGTCGACCACGGCGTCGTCCACCACTTCTCCCAAGGCAATGGCCAGGCCACCCAAGGTCATGGTGTTAAGGCTCACACCAAAGTGATGGAGCACGATCACCGCCGTTAACAAGGACAGCGGAATTGCCGTAGCCGAGATGATTGCAGTGCGGATATTGAGCAAGAACAGAAACAGCACCAGAAGAACTAACACACCGCCCAATAACAGTGCCGTCTGCAAGTGACCAATAGCGGTTTCGATAAACCTGGCTGGGCGGAAGATGTCCGGGTGCAGGCTCACCTGCTCTGCTTCTAGCGCAGGTTTCAAGCTGTCCAAGGTGCTTTCCACACTACTGGAAACGCTCATCATGTCGGCGCCGTATTGGCTTTCTACCATCAGCGACACAGCTGGCTTACCGTCGATTGCCGCAGCGCCTACTGCGGGAGCAGGCCCATAGGTCACTGCGGCGACATCGCCCAAGCGTACGGCGACTCCACTTTGGTAGCTGAGCACCGTTTGCGCCAACTGCGCGGGTGTAACGGTTTGACCTTCGGTATTCAAGACTATGCGCTGGTTAGCGGTCTCCAGAAAACCCGCACCTCTAACCCCCGTAGAGTGCTGGGCAGCGCTCAAAACGTCCTGCAGAGAAAAACCGTATTGCACCAGCTTTTTGGGATCTGCCTGAATCTGAAACTGCTTTAGATCGCCACCGAATACGATTACGTCCGCCACGCCGGGCACGCGCAACAATTGTGGCTTGATCTTCCACTCAGCCAGTGTGCGCATCTCCATCAGCGAGCGGGTATCGGAGGTAATACCTGCGACAAGGGTGACGCTGGTCGAAGACGTCAGTGGTAATAGTGCTGGTGTTTTGACCCGCTGCGGGAGAGTGCCGGTGAGCGTACTGAGTCGCTCCGCAGCCAGTTGTCTGGCACGATAGATGTCAGCCCCATCCTTGAAGGTTAGCGTCACCATGGACAGCCCTGGTAACGACTTGGAGCGCATGCTCGCAAGTCCCAGCGTGCCGCCCATTGCGTTTTCGACTGGCTGGGTGACCAGCATTTCAACCTGTTCGGACGATAACCCTGGGGCTTCGGTTTGAATTATTGCGAGCGGTGGAGCGAACTCGGGAAAGACATCTTGCCGGGCCTGGGTCAGGGTGTAGATGCCATAACCTGCAAGCAGACATGCGAGGGCGATAACAACCCCTCGGAAACGGACAGCGAAGCGGATAATTGAATTCAACATTAGGTATTCGCTGCCGTCTGGTTAGTCGTCACATTCGGGGTCTTTGCAGGCCGATGCTGTGATGGGTGGGCGCTGCTCTTCGGATAACAACAGTTGTGCACCATGCACCACGACACGCTCACCGGACTCGAATCCGGTGCTTACCAGGTATCCATTGTTGTAGGGGGTTTGGTCAGCGACAGGGCGGCGGGTAAACCGGTCTTTGGCAATTTGCACATACGCCCACGGTTGCCCACCAAACCATAGGATGGCGGCCTCAGGTATGACGAGACTGGTACTGGTGGGTGTGGGTAACGGCAAATAGGCAACGACTTTGCTACCGACTGGCAGAGTCGCCGCCGCTCGGTAAAGGTATGCACGGCCTTCAGTCGAAGGGTCGACTTGAGGCGAGACTGAAATGAGCCGAGCCGTTTCCCGATGATGCTCGCTGGACTCAACTGAAATCAGTTCGGGAGCAACTAAATCAACCCCGAGGGGAAGAACAATGCGCAAAAGCATTTCCTCGCGGCTCAACAACTTTTGCAGTAGAGGGGCTTCCTGCGCTCCAATCATGCTTGCCAAGGGCGCACCAAATTGTTGGCGCGCGTTGATGTGTATCGACCGTATGCTGGCACCAGCAGCCTGTAACTTGGCCTTGTCTGTATTCCATGTGACTTGCGAGGCTTGCAGCACCTTCAAGGACACGCTCTGGTTAGCCTTGAACAGTGCGAGGTTGCGCTCATATTCCTGGCTTGAAGCCGAAACCGCAGACTGCGCTGTTGCTGAGTCTGCTTGAGCCATTGAGTAACGAGTGTTTAGATCATTAAGCCCTTGCACATCAAGCACACTGCCGTAAGCAAGATGTTCCACTTGATGTTCGGACGCAGTTATCGGCTCACTCTGGATGCCACTGATTATCTGGGTCGACTCATCCAGTGTGACGATGGTTAAGCCTCCTTCGGTAGTGACCCTTGTAGGCGGCACTACGGCAGTTACAGGTGCAACCTGTATGGCTTGATAAGAGAAAAAGCCTATGGCGCCTAACCCGACAGCGGCTACCACAGCCAGGGTGGTCAGTGAGGCCTTACTACGAAAGGGGGTGTTCATTTTCGAATGACAGCCTCTGTTGACTGGGCATGCAATGGGATTCCATCGAGCGGTTGCTGGATAGCATTTTCAAGTTGGCTGATGGCTTGCTGGACTTGAACCACGGCATCCACGTGGGTCATTGCATCGACATTCACGGCACGGCCCGACCGTGATAGCGCCAGTCGGTCTATCGCGCCTAAATCAAATGAATGTTGGTCAGCTTGAAAGGCGGCTATTCGAGTCGTCTCTTGGGTGTCGGTGAGCGCGAGGTTTTCCGTGGCCAGGCGATACTGCTTTAAAGCACTTTCGGTCTGATTGATTGCTTGGTCTTGAAGTGTTTCGACACGGATGGCGGCTTCCTTGCGATGCGCTTCGGCCTCCGCGATAGGCCCTTCATTGCGGTTGAACAGGGGGAGCGTGATACCTGCTGGTGTAACGCTGTATTTGTTCACCCCTTGGTCGAACGAGTATCCGAGGCCGAGTGACACGTTCGGATATTGCCGTGCAACTTCAAGTTGGAGGGCTGCTTGGCTTGCTTCGTACTCGGCCAAGGCGCCCAGGATGTCGGTGCGATTCAGAATGGTTTGACGGCGGGCTGCGTTATCAGGGATCTGCGGGGTTCGCCCTTCGAACTCACTAAGATCTATCGTGATGGAATCAAGAGCCCTGAGAGGAATCCCAATGATCTGAGCGATCAGTGCTTTGGCGTCCAGCATCAGCTTTTCATGACTAGCCAAGTCGCTACGATCACGCTCCAGAATGATCCGCTCCTGGCTCAACTCGAACGTTGAGGCCGTCCCCAACGACAGCTGCTTCTCCAGCATGGTCACGATGTTCTGCTGGATGTCGACCTGACGCTCGATAATCGAGTGGTGCTGGCTGGCAGCATAAAGGTCGAGCAACCCGCTGCGAAGACGACTTCTGATCTGCCAAGCGGTTTGCCCGATATTGAGACGAGCAGCGTCTGAGAGCTGTTGTGCTTGTGCCACTCGATACACACGTTTACCGGCAGTCTCAATTGGGATGTCGAGGGACAGTCCGTATGTCCACGGTTTTATCGGTTGATCGGCGTACTGCAATGGCAACGACAAGGACGGATTGGGTCGTTGATTTGCCGTTTCTTTTGCCGCCTCACCGCTAGAAAACTTGGCACGCACTGCGTCCAACTCATGGCTGTAGTAATAGGCAGCCAGCGTCAAGGTGTTCAGATTCCAGAGAGCGGGAGTGTTGGGGCTGTGTGCAGCGGTAAAGCGATGAAACGCTGGGTTTGTCAGAGACCGCTCTTCATAGGCCGCCATTAGTTTCTGAGGCGCCAGTGGTTGTGGTTGATAGCTCGCACAGCCGGTGAGCAGCACTACCGCAGTGATAAAAAACTGTTTATGCAGTTTTATTTTTTTCGTGACCAAAGTGGCGGAGCGCGCAGAACTTCGCGAATAAAGCATTGCCTCTCCCCCTACTGGTGAGTGTCGCGTTGCGCGGCTGATGGAAAAACTCGTTGATATAGGTGCTCAAAAACGTCGAGCAGACGCTCGCCAAGATGCTGCCAACTCAGCACCAGCGGTACCAACCACGCGCTTATCAACGAGACCAGCAACGATCCGACAATATCGAATGGAAAATGCACGCCTAAATAGACACGTGCCCAGCCGACCAATGTGCCCAGCAGCAGAATCAACACGCCAAGCTTACGTAGAGACGCCAGCATCAGAGCAACGGCCAACGTGAACATCACAGTGGCGTGATCGCTGGGGAAAGAGGATTCAGGAGCGTGCTCGAGGAAATTTTGTCCCAGTCCCTGCATGAAGGGGCGCGGGTGGAACCACAGGCTACTGATCAGCAGGTTGCATCCAAGCGCGAACACGATGCTCAGCGTGGCGGTGACCGCAGCGGCTCGATGGTGACGTGTGCCTCGCAGCCACAACCCGATCAGCAATAGCGGTACGCCGGTGATGAGCCACTGCGCCAGAAAAATCGCCAGTAGCCGCATTTCAGTCGAGGAGTGCACGCTGGCGTTGATCGCCAAAAACAGAGTGCGATTGAGTTCTTCCATCGGGAGACCCGTTCAGGAGACTAGGAGGCACCACTTTGCGATCATGGTGCGAGTGATGCGCACCATAATGGTTGCTTCCTTAAATCCACCTTAAGGGTGACGCTGGCACTCTTATTATCCTTGTAGGCCCGAGAGTTCGTTGCTCTGAGGTGTTGATTTCAAAGTACAGGTCGCAGGGATGAGCTCAGATTACTGATAGACCGACTAGAGTCAGAATCATCTATGACCTGGGCACCATATGCGCGCAGGCAAGACTTCGGCACACTGCGCGCTACCCCAGCGAAGCGCGGGCTGATGTGAGGAGAGGGATCAGACAATGCGGATATTACTGGCAGAAGACGACTCGATGATTGGCAGTGGCTTGCAAAAAGGCTTGCGCCAGGAAGGGTACACGGTGGATTGGGTCAAGGACGGCAAGGCTGCCGTACTCGCCTTGGAAACCACGCCATATGCATTGTTGTTACTCGACCTTGGCCTCCCGCGCCAGGATGGCATGGAGGTACTCAAGGTTATGCGTCAACACGACGAGACCTTGCCAGTGATCATAATCACCGCCCGCGACTCACTACGAGATCGGGTTGCAGGTCTTGATCACGGCGCTGATGATTACCTGGTTAAACCGTTCGCCATCGAAGAGCTGATCGCACGCATCCGCGCCGTCAGTCGCCGTCAATCCGGGCGTGTGCAGACCGAGCTTCGGGGTGGCCCGTTGCGACTTGATCCGGTACGGCACCTGCTGTGGTTGCGCAATGAACCTGTCAGCCTATCGGCCAAAGAATATGCATTACTGCACGAGCTGATGAAGGAACCGGATGCAGTGATCTCCCGCGAGCAGCTAGAGGATCGCCTGTATGGTTGGGGTGACGAGGTAGGTAGCAACGCGGTGGAAGTTCATATTCATAATCTTCGCAAAAAGCTGGGGGCCGACGTGATCCGCACTGTTCGAGGGGTGGGTTACCACATTGGAGAGGACGCATGAGTTCACTCCGTCGGCGTCTGCTGTTATGGCTGCTGCCTGCCACTTTCCTGGCTGGACTGCTGGCAAGTATCGGCACCTATTGGGGGGCTGTACTGGAACTGGACGATCTGCTCAACGACCAAATGCGTTACCTCGCAGAGCACATCAATGTGGAACCTGGTGAGCGTGTTGTACCGTCGGATACCGGGAATAGACCTAGTCCATTGCGTGATGATAATGCTGACGAAGTGCTGCTTCAAGTTTGGAGCGCAGGAGTCTTAAGTTTCACGACTGACTCAGCACTTGTGCTCCCTCCACCGGTGCAAACTGGATTCAGTGATGTTCAGATCGGAGATCAAACTTGGCACACGTTTGCCAGTCAGCGTGGAGGTAAAATCTTTCGAGTGGCTCAAGCGCAAAATAAACGCTGGGAAGAGCTCGCCGGTTTAGCCTTGCATCTATTGTGGCCAGTGATATCCCTTATTCCCTTACTAGCACTTTTTTTGTGGTTTGGAATCAGCTACGGATTGAAACCACTTAAAACCGTGGCGACAGAACTGTCGGAGCGCAACGTAAATAGCTTGCAGCCTATAGCTTCAAAAGAGTTGCCTGGCGAAGTCAAACCTCTCGTGGATGCCCTCAACGATTTGCTGGAGCGCTTGGCGAATGCCTTTACCATGCAAAAGCATTTCATAGCTGATGCTGCACACGAGCTACGAACACCAGTGGCAGCGCTCCGCATTCAAGTGGAGTTGGCACAGCGGGCCACTCTCGATGAAGACCGTCAGATGTCCCTGTCTGAGCTACAGACCGGCGTTACTCGTCTTACCCACCTGACACAACAGTTGTTGACCTTGGCTCGTTTGGAGCCTGACGCGCAATCGCCAGTCATGCAGAGCGTCGAATTATCAGACCTATGCAAGTCGGTGATAACTGATCAGGTTCGTAGGGCTGAAGCTTCTGGTATCGATCTCGGGCTAGCCGAAACTACAGAGTCAAGCATTCCTGGAGATCCCGAAACTCTACGTATCTTGCTCAATAACCTAGTGGACAACGCCATTCGTTACGCGGGAGCTCATGCAAGGATTGATATTGCAGTACGTGATACCGGTCAAGGTGTCGTGCTTGAGGTCTGCGATAACGGGCCGGGAATAAATGCAGCGGAGCGTGAGCGGGTGCTTGAGCGATTCTATCGCGGTAATAATCAAATAGGCTCCGGTAGCGGACTGGGGCTTTCAATTGTTAAAACGATTGCAGAGCAGCACGGAGCCCAGGTCGTATTGGATAGTCCTCCCGATGCTAATGGGTTGCGGGTGCTGGTGGTTTTCCCATCTAAGTCGGAAAAGTACGCAGTTTAGAAAGTGTTCACTAAAGGGGCCGGCGCGTTACTCTTATCAGCGCTGTCACGTGAAATAGTTCGTGTCTAATTATTGGCTGTGTAGTGACTCTATCTGCCACCTATTTCGTCACCTACGCCGTTTTTTTATGAGATTTTTAGTGGCTATTTTGAAATCGGTGCATGTAGCGAGATTGCTTAGCAGTCCAGTGAACTGATGTGCGATGGTATCGTTCTACCGAATCGCTGAACGGTTATCAGATCTCCAGGTAATGGGCCACATGATTTATTGTGAAACCGACGTATTAAATTCCGAATCAGTCATCGAGCACTCTGGTAAACCAGGATAGCCGCATCCCACAATGTGACGCGGCTAAGATCCTTATTTTCCGAGGGCTGGTAATCATCGACGGTTGAAATTACATTGAGCGGCAGAAGTATAAGTAAGCGAGAAACACTCGCCAACACCGACAGGGGCTAGTAAAAATGGACGCATACCAGCGCCGCCGACGCATCCAGTTTTGGTTGGGCTCATTCCCTATGTTAGTAGGCTTTACCATTCTAGTTCTCGCCTTGATTCTGGCTGGCCAAGGAGCCACGTTAAGCCCTCACGAACTCGATGGCGTAAGCTTGAGTCCGCAAACGAAATCGGCCCCTCAAATGACCAACCAGAAGGCAACAATTCTGGCGGTGACCCAATAGCATGCGTGCTGATGCAACAGATGGAGCAACTCAGCACCCCCAGATACTAGGGAGTGGGCAAGGCCTGAGTCGGAAAGGGCTATTTCGAGCAGACTCAAATCTCGCTGACAGCGATTTTCCGATACAACGTTATGGCTAAGCTTTGCTCATATGATGGCAAGGTAGACCATGAGCAAAACTCCAAGGACAGCAGTAAGAACATTGGCTGTAGGGCCAGAGTTGATGCTGTAACCCTCCGGGATTTCGACAGCCTTCAGAGATTTAACCACACGTTTGTACTGCCAGGATGACCAGCATGCAACCCATGAACCGAGCATGAGAAAGGCCAGTCCTATCCAGAAGGAAAAGTGTCTTTCTGGGCTGCCCAACGCACCTGGTTTTAGCATTTGTATAAGTAGCCCGGATCGTTCAATAACAAAGCCAAACGCCATCAGCGAAAGGCTGGTTCGGTTCCAGGCAAGCAAGGTTCGCTCAGCGGCAAAGAAGACTCGTGGATCGTTCAGGTCTGACATCAAATACCCCTTGGCTCTCGATAGGTGAAATCGATCTGGTCAGCGTGTGTAGACGTCTGACCGCGCTACCGTCATTCGCTTTCATGGCTATCGCCTAATCAGGCAGTGCGCCGACGTTCTAATAGAGAGAAGAAGTACATACCGGCCAACATGGCCAATACGAATATGATGATTTTCCCGTGCCCCGTAAGCAGAATAGCGACCGCTGGCCCAGGGCAGATCCCCGCAATTCCCCAACCTATACCGAACACCAGGCTGCCACCAATCAAGCGGGCGTCCAACTCCCTTTTCACAGGTAACTGCATGGGGGTGCCCAGCAAGGATTGCTTGTTTTTGCGCGCCCAATTAAGGGGTATAACCGCCACTGCGATGGCCCCTCCCATCACCAGTGCGAGTGACGGATCCCAGGCCCCGGCTACATCAAGAAAAGCCAATACTTTGGCGGGGTTCGCCATGCCTGCCAGGAGTAGACCCAGGCCAAAGATCAGCCCTGCAAAAAATGCTGTCGACTTGATCATCTTCACGCTCCCAGCGCATGACGAATGACGTACACCGTTGCAAACCCGGCGGTCATAAAGCACACCGTTGCCACGATGGAGCGGGGAGACAACCGAGAGATCCCACAAACTCCGTGACCACTTGTACAGCCGGAGCCGTAACGGGTTCCCACGCCGACGAGCAGACCCGCAATAACCAAGGCCGGCCACTCTGTTTTGATCTCGATCTCTGGCAAGACGGTGAACAGTCCCCACAACAATGGCGCAAGCAACAGGCCAAGAAGAAACAGCGCCTTCTCACTCCAGCCTTCACTATCAAATCGCATCACGCTTCCAAGCAAGCCGCTGATCCCTGCGATGCGACCATTGGCGAGAATGAATAAGCTAACCGCCAGCCCTATCAAGGCCCCTCCGCCTAATGAAGTCCAAGGTGTGAAGTTGATCCAATCAATGCTCATTTTGCATCTCCTGCACAGAAGTGCTCGTAAGGGACATGGATCATTGAATCGCACCTGATTTCTTCGGTGCGATTCAATCCTCAACAGTTGTTGGTACTCAGCGAAGCAACAGCACAGGCATGGTAGCTGTCCGAAGCATCGTCGTAGTCGTGCTGCCTACCAGAAATTGTCTGATGCGCGAGTGCCCGTAGGCGCCCATGACCAGCAGATCAATTCCGTGCTCTGCCTGATAAGCGTGAAGTGCCGACTCCACCTCTCCTTGGCGGATCTCTGCATCGACTACAAAGCCTGAAGTGAGAAGCATACTATGTGCTTTTCCCAGCGCCTCTCGGTTGCCTTCCGAGTCAGCACCAACCATAACTAGATAAATGGGCAGCCCTTCGCAAAGCTGGCTGGCGGCAAGCATCTGAACGGTTTTGTAGGCTGTGGGGCTGCCGTCAAACGCGAGCATTACTTTTTCTGGCTTTTTATAGCTGCTGGCTGTGATCAAAATTGGACGGTGGATTGTGCGCACGACAGCTTCAATTTGGCTGCCGAGGCTATGAGCGCCGCGTGTGCTGTCTTCACCCACTCGTCCAATGACCAACAGTCGAATCCCCTTCTCAAGCTCGCTCAGGCTTTCTACCAAGTGGCCGTGGCGCTGCTTCAGTTCAGGAAAAGCAGCGCCGGAGATGACAGTTCGCTCCCTGGCCTTCTCAAGCGTGTGTTGCCCTTGCTCAAGAGCAAGCCTAGCGCGCGGGGCATCCAACGTCGCCAGCTCTTCGAGCAGATGCTCTCGGCTCCCGAGTCCAATATTGCCGCTGAGGTCTGCTGATGCCGGGTATTTCTCTTCATCCAATACATGCAGCAAGGTAAGAGGCGCACCTAACTGTTGCGCCGCCCATGCTGCGTAATCGCAGACCGCCAATGAGGATTGTGAGTTATCAATGCATGCCATTACGTGGGTCATTGTTGATCTCCTTAGTGGCTCATGAGCTTGTCGATGGCATCAGGTTTGTCATGCACGCCAAAGCGGTCAACGATAGTGGCGCTGGCCTCATTCAGGCCCAATACCTCAACCTCTGCACCTTCGCGACGGAATTTGATGACCACCTTGTCCAGTGCTGCAACCGCAGTGATATCCCAGAAATGGGCTTGGGTCAGGTCGATGGTGACTTTGTTGAGTGCTTCCTTGAAGTCGAAAACATTGGTGAACTTGTCGGCGGAGCTGAAGAACACCTGGCCCACAACGCGGTAAGTGCGATGAGACTCTGCCTTTTCAAGACTGCTTTTGGTATCGAGGTAATGTCCGACTTTGTTTGCAAAGAACAGTGACGCCAGCAGCACACCGACCAATACACCGTAAGCCAGGTTGTGCGTTGCCACGACCACCACAACAGTCGCGACCATGACGATGTTGGTCGACAGTGGGTGCTCTTTGAGATTGCGCAGGGAATCCCAACTAAAGGTGCCGATAGACACCATGATCATCACGGCAACCAACGCCGCCATCGGGATCTTGGAGAGCCATTCGCCCAGGAACACGACCATCAGCAGCAAGAAGATGCCTGCGCATAAAGTGGAGAGACGGGTACGGCCACCGGACTTCACGTTGATGATCGATTGGCCAATCATGGCGCAGCCTGCCATGCCACCGAGCATCCCGGCAGTAATGTTGGCGACGCCTTGGCCCTTGCATTCGCGGTTTTTGTTGCTAGTGGTATCGGTCAGATCGTCGACGATGGTTGCAGTCATCATGGACTCCAGTAGGCCTACAACTGCCAGCGCTGCTGAATACGGGAAGATGATGCGCAGTGTTTCAAAGTTCAGCGGGACTTCAGGCCACAGGAAAATCGGCAGGGTATCCGGAAGTTGGCCCATGTCGCCCACGGTGCGGATATCGAGTCCCAGGTACATCGCGATAGCGGTCAGGGTCAGGATGCACACCAGCGGCGAGGGGATTAGCTTGCCGATCTTCGGCACATACGGAAACAGGTAGATGATTCCGAGACCCGCTGCGGTCATGGCGTAGACGTGCCATGTCACATTGGTCAGTTCAGGCAGTTGCGCCATGAAAATCAGAATTGCCAGCGCGTTCACGAACCCGGTAACCACCGAGCGTGAGACAAAGCGCATCAGCGAGCCCAGCTTCAAGTAACCGGCAAGGATCTGAAGTACCCCACAAAGTAGGGTGGCGGCCAGCAGATACTGGAGCCCGTGATCTTTTACCAAGGTAACCATGAGCAGTGCCATGGCACCGGTAGCCGCCGAGATCATGCCAGGGCGACCGCCGATGAAGGCAATCACGGCACAGATACAGAAGGATGCGTAGAGGCCGACTTTGGGGTCGACGCCGGCAATGATGGAAAAGGCGATGGCTTCCGGGATCAGCGCGAGCGCGACCACGATCCCCGCGAGCACGTCCCCACGGACGTTGGAAAACCACGTTTGTTTAAGTTTTTGCAGCATAGAAATATCCAAGGCAATGCACCGCACGCACGCCAGACAAATGGCGAGCGCGTCGATACGAATTCAAATTTTGAGGATTATTTGACTGTGTGCTTTGGGTGTAAGAACCGGGCATACAGCAGTACGCACCGCGAGCGAAACAGGCGGGTGCGAGGTGTTGCGAGGGGGCGTAGCGCTAAGGCGGCGTAGGCTGCCAGTAGATCGTTTGGAGTACAGTCATGCTGGTGTTCCTGTAGCTCGAGAGGTAAGACTGAGCGGAAAGTATACAGTCAAGCTATCGTCGGTTGCCACCCGCCACCTCACTTTGGGCGGATTGCTTTGAGAAAGGCCTTTTGGCAATATCACTCGCCTGCGCTTCTTTTGGTCAGTTCTCCATCCCTCTCAGTTGGGAACTGCGTAGTTGAGAAGCGCAGGTAAAAACCCGGCCAAGTGCCGGGTTTTTTATTATCTGGTCAAATTTTGATCAGCTTGATTTGAAGAGGTTTTTTGACCGGATGAAGGCGAGCTAGCTTCTGCGTCATAAGACGCGAACCTTGGCTGAATGATTGCCCGTAGAAATTTTACGCAAAATTTACGGGGCTTTGAGGTCGCGCGTCCGATACTGCGCGGCGCTAATTTGGCAGGCTACTTTTATGTCCCTCGCAGCAATGCGGCTTATCGGCTTCATCTTAGGCATTTTTCTCATCACGCTAGCTGTGAGCATGGCTATTCCCATGATCACTCTGGTGGCCTACGAGCGCAGCGATGATCTGTCGGCCTTTCTCTGGTCGAGTTTGATTTCCTTGATCTGTGGCCTTCTGTTGACCGTGCGGGGCCACCCAGATACTGCTCAACTTCGTCCGAGGGATATGTACCTGCTGACGACTGGCAGTTGGGTAGTGGTATGTACCTTCGCGGCGTTGCCAATGGTGTTCATCAGCCACATCAGTTACACCGACGCTTTTTTTGAAACGATGTCTGGCATCACAACCACCGGCTCAACTGTCCTGAGCGGATTGGATACAGCCTCTCCTGGGTTGTTGATCTGGCGCTCGATGCTGCACTGGTTGGGGGGTATCGGCTTCATCGGTATGGCTGTAGCGATCCTTCCACTGTTGCGCGTAGGTGGCATGCGTCTTTTTCAGACTGAGTCCTCTGACTGGTCGGAAAAAGTGACGCCGCGCTCCCATGTGGCCGCCAAGTACATCCTGTTGCTCTATTTGGGACTCACTGGCGCCGGAGCACTAGCGCTCTGGATCGCTGGGATGACGCCGTTTGAAGCGGTCAACCACGCCATGTCCTTGATCTCAACTGGCGGTTTCTCTACTTCGGACGCGTCACTTGGCCACTGGACGCAGCCGGCGATTCACTGGGTGGCGGTGGTAATCATGATTCTGGGCAGCCTGCCCTTTACCTTGTACGTCGCAACATTGCGCGGCCATCGGCGTGCGCTGATCAAGGATCACCAGGTACGCGGATTTATTGGATTCTTAATCGTCACCTGGCTGGCTGTGGGGACATGGCTTTGTATCCACAGCGATTACGGATGGTGGGATGCGTTTCGTATCGTGGCGGTCAATGTGACCTCGGTAGTCACGACCACCGGAATTGCGGTTGGCGATTACACGCTATGGGGGAGTTTTGCCGTTCTCTTGTTCTTCTATTTGACCTTTGTCGGTGGGTGTTCCGGCTCCACGGCTGGAGGCCTCAAAATCTTCCGCTTTCAGGTTGCTGCCGCCCTACTCGTGAGCAGTCTGAAGCAGTTGATCCATCCTCGAGCAGTGATCCAGAAGAAGTACAACGGCCACCCCATTGACGAAGAGATCTTGCGCTCGCTTTTGACCTTCTCGTTTTTCTTCACCATCACTATTGCCTTAATCGCCTTGGGGCTGGCTCTCATCGGCCTGGATTGGACGACTGCGTTGAGTGGCGCCGCTACTGCGGTGTGTAACGTTGGGCCAGGCTTGGGCACGATCATCGGGCCTGCAGGTAACTTCTCATCATTGCCTGATACTGCTAAATGGTTACTGACTGTTGGAATGCTCCTTGGAAGGCTGGAAATCCTAACTGTGTTGGTGCTTATCACGCCGGTTTTTTGGAGGTACTAATCACAGCACAACGGTGACACCGCGATGTTTGTCGAGGTATTCCAGGCAATAATCAAGGGTTACAGAATGACATAGGCGTCCAGCGAAGCCACCTATCCGATCCCTGCGATAAAGGTGAGTGCCCAAGGTACGTGGAAGATCCGCATGCTGGCGCGCGCACCAAAGCAAACTACCGGCATCACGGCAATTATCAGATAATCGAACGTCCGTTCAACGACTTTTGAGCATGGCCAAATCCGCGAGGGCTAGCCCCATGTCCGTGATCGACTGTGATTACCTACCCGCCGACAAGGTGGTGTTTCCACCCGCGCTGGCGCTACAGATAATAAGGAAGGCAAGCGCCGTGGCGACAGCCTTTGAAGAGCAGGCGCTGACGTGCTCACCGAGGACGCAAGGCGTGCGCTTGCTCAAGGTGTGGAGCCTCGACACATCAGGGAAATGCGGCTGTAGACCATAATCGGAAAAGCCCGCACGGAGGCGGGCTGCTTTTTTCCACACGGGGCGCCGATCCATCAGCTGAAGTTCATTGTAGAGGGAGTATTCCGACGCGCAAGTCGGAAGCGGATAGCGCGGCGCTCGGCCATGTTCAATCCTCAGGATCTTTCTCTTCCTCAGGCGTCCATCTGGCTATTAGGTCAACCAACAATTCGGCAATTGCATCATTGTTATCTTCCAGCACCCTCATCTGCTCATTGATTCGGTCGGATACGACTCTGGAGCCTTGCTGATCGATCCACGTACTTATCTCTTCAATTGCACACTTGAGGGCTGTGATGTTTTGGTTTAGGCGGCTAAGCAGTGCAGGGGTCGGGTCGTCAGGCAGAGACATGGCTTTCCTCCATAGAGAGTAAAAGCATAGTCGAAGAAGCTGATGAGAACGAAAAGCCCGGCGCCGGACGGGGCATCAAGGGTGCTGAGGTCAGCATATTGAAATGCTATTTTATCAACTGCTTGCCCACTATCGCCTCGATAGATCGGTAAGTGCGTTTATCAGCCGCGCAGAGGAGCGACCTTCCATATCTCAGCTGTATCGAAAAGGTCAACTCGATCTCATCGTCTGCCCACATCACCCCGACGACAGCTCCAATCGGGCCAAGAGCTAATGCTCCAGCCAACCCCAAACCGATAGCGCTCGATGTATCCCGGTATGTAGTTTCACCGACCAGCGTGGTGTCAAGTATTTCGGTGGTAGCGATATTAAGTCCGGGCCATGGATAAACAGTTGTTTGTGAGACAATCTCGCCAAAGCTGAAAGGGGAATACAAATGAACGCATACCAACGCCGTCGACGTATCGTCCTCTGGTGCAGCTCATTCCCCGTATTATTAGTCTTTACCATACTGATCCTTGTCTTGATTATGGCTAACCAAGTAGCTCCGCTAAATCCTCAGGAGCTTGGTAATGCAAATTTGGGCCAGCAAGTGAGGTACTCCCCCAAATTGGTGACTCAGAAAGCCGAATCAATTCTGGCGGCGTCTCAATAGAAAACGCCCCGTTGACACCTTTTTCTGTAAAGTTTCGAGGCAAAGTCTTGCTCAGAGGATGACAAGATAGACCATGAGCAAAGCTCCCAGAGCGGCGGTGAGCACATTCGCTACAGGGACAGAATTGGTGCTGTAACCTTCAGGGATTTCAACTGGCTTCAGAGCCTTAACGACGCATTTGTGCTGCCAAGGTGACCAGCATGCGACCCATGAGCCCAGCATGAGGAATGCCAGTCCGATCCAGAAGGAAAAATGTCTTTCCGGACTGCTCGAAGCACCTGGTTTTAGCATTTGTAGTAGCAGCCCGGATCGTTCAATCACAAAGCAAAAGGCCATAAGCGAAAGACTGGTGAGGTTCCACGCAAGCAAGGTTCTCTCAGCGGCAAAGAACACTCGTGGATCGTTCAAATCGGACATTAAATACCTCGCGTGAAATCGCTCCGGTCAGATGGTGCAGATATCGGACAGGGCTTGCGTGCGTCCATGGTGATCACCTGATCAACGCGTGCGTCGGCTTTTCAGGACAGAGAACAAATACATCTAGGATTCGGCGGGGGATCTTGGGATTCGGGAGTTCAGATATTGGCGGATGGCGAAGTGACAGTTATGCCTTCTCGGGCAGGACAAACAACCGTCACCTAGGGTGGTGTTCGCGCCTGGAAAGGTTTAAGCACAGCATCTCAGCGACGGTATCTGACAGTGTTTGCATACTTACTTGATGGTTGGTTCACACCAGATAATAAAGCCTAGCTTCGACAGCTAGGCTTTATTGGGGGGCTACCTTAACGGTAACTTATGCAACAGCGAATTACTCAAAGCACTTACGAAATCGTTAGTCGTCAGCCACTTCTTCTTCGACAGACTGAGCAGTAACTGCCTCAGGCTGAGGTTTAGACATCAATTTATCGCGAATGAGGCCTTCAATCTTGTCCATGGCAGGTTTATTTTCCAGCAACCACTTCATGCTATTGGCCTTGCCTTGGCCAATCTTGTTGCCTTCGAAGGAATACCAAGCACCAGCTTTTTCTATAAAGTTATTTGCAACAGCAAGATCAACGATCTCACCTGCTTTACTAATCCCGTGACCGTAGATGATCTGGAACTCGGCCTGCCTGAACGGCGCTGCCACCTTGTTCTTCACAACCTTGACGCGGGTCTCACTACCGACGACTTCATCACCTTCCTTCACCGCGCCAATACGGCGGATGTCCAGACGCACCGACGCGTAGAATTTCAGCGCATTACCACCGGTGGTGGTTTCCGGACTGCCGAACATTACGCCGATTTTCATACGGATCTGGTTGATGAAGATACACATAGTGTTGGAGTTCTTCAGGTTACCAGTAATCTTACGCATGGCTTGACTCATCATACGGGCGGCAAGGCCTACATGAGAGTCGCCGATCTCGCCTTCAATTTCTGCTTTCGGAACCAAAGCAGCAACTGAGTCGACAACAATAAGGTTGACCGCACCCGAGCGAGTCAGAATATCAACGATTTCGAGCGCTTGTTCACCAGTATCAGGCTGCGAGCACAAGAGCTCATCAATGTTTACGCCAAGTTTAGCGGCGTAGATTGGATCAAGCGCGTGCTCCGCATCGACAAAGGCACAAGTCAAACCTTGACGTTGTGCCTCAGCAATAACCGAGAGAGTAAGAGTGGTTTTACCGGAAGATTCCGGCCCGTAGATCTCTACGATACGCCCACGTGGCAACCCACCCACACCGAGAGCGATGTCCAGTCCTAACGAGCCGGTCGATACGACATCAATATCCATGGTGCGATCAGTGCCGAGCCGCATGATGGAGCCCTTACCAAACTGTTTCTCGATTTGAGAAAGAGCCGCTTCTAACGCTTTGCTTTTTGCCTGATCCATTGTCACCGACCACTCAAATTAGTAATTAATCGAATATTGCTGATTAGCTTAGGACGTGCCCCTAGGTGAGGGAAGGGATACCTCCTAAGTGAACCAAAACTATGCTGCGAAACCCAATACTGCATCCTGCAGGCCAACGTGCATGTCGCCCATTTCGCCTTCGATTTCAGCCTTTGGCACCAGCGCCGCCACGGAGTCGACGATGATCACGTCAACCGCGTTGGAACGCACCAGCATGTCGGTGATTTCCAGGGCTTGCTCGCCGGTGTCCGGCTGGGAAACCAGCAGGTCGTCAACGTTGACACCCAGCTTGCCGGCGTATTCAGGATCGAGAGCGTGTTCAGCATCGACGAATGCACAAGTCGCGCCGGCTTTTTGAGCCTGGGCGATGACGGACAAGGTCAGAGTGGTTTTACCGGAAGATTCAGGACCGTAGATTTCAACAATACGGCCTTTTGGCAGACCGCCAATGCCCAGTGCGATGTCCAGACCCAGAGAGCCAGTGGAAATGGATGGGATCGCCTGACGGTCCTGATCGCCCATACGCATTACGGCACCCTTGCCGAATTGACGTTCGATCTGACCCAGGGCCGCAGCCAAGGCTTTCTTCTTGTTGTCGTCCATTAAAGTCCTCACGTAATCAATAAGGCCTGACGGCCAACACCTGTATAAGTAGACAGTATTATTCCACAGCGTTCGAGGATCGCCTACCCCTGATTTGAGATTTCTCCGGCGGCATGTCGCAGCAGCCCCTCTAGCGCGGCCTTCACCGTTTGTCGGCGAACTTCGTCGCGATTACCCGGGAAGTGCTGTAACTCACTGAACACCTGCTCGCCGACGCCCCAGGCCAGCCATACGGTGCCGACCGGCTTACTTGGCGAACCGCCGTCCGGGCCGGCAACGCCGCTGACTGCCACGGCAAAACGCGCATGGCTTTTTTCCTGCGCGCCGCGGACCATGGCTTCGACGACCTCTCGACTGACCGCCCCCACCGTTGAAAACAACTCGGCAGGGACATTCAACTGCTGGGTCTTCTGACGGTTGGAGTAAGTGACGTAACCCGCCTCGAACCATGCCGAACTGCCCGGAATCCGGGTTATCGCCTCGGAAATTCCGCCGCCCGTACAGGACTCTGCTGCGGTGACATGGGCGTTGAGAACCTGCAAGCGTCTACCGAGCTCGGCGGCCAGCTGTGTGATTTCTTTCACAGTCATCTCCTGATCAGGCGGAATGAGGCCTACCGTACACGAGCGGATCACGCTTGCAAGTTACAGGATCGATCAAAATGTTAGCGCGCGGGCGCTCTGATATAAGCCTGACACGTCTGCAAGGCAATCCGTCCGCGGTCGCTGGCATGGACGTCACGATCACATCGCGACTGACAAAGCACTTCCTGTTTATTTATCGACGGGATTCATTATTGGTCGGGCCGAGAGTCTCGGGGTGGCATTTCACAAGCGCCGATCCGCTTGGCCACCCACCGTTCATAAAGACCGATCGCCACGTCCGCCCCGGCCATCGCGGTGAGGCCACCGAAAGCGCCTGCGACCCAGATCGACAGGCCGGCGGCATATAACAGCATGATTGCCGATACCCCGCCGACCATGCAGGCCCCGGAGCGCAGGGCCAGCCGCCGCAGCAACGCCCAACCACGGGCGCCATCCTTGTCGGCGCGCCACATCTCACCGGACAGCCCACCCACCAACGCAAGGACGACGACCAACCAGATCGGAATTTCCAGCAACGCTGGCGGCTCAATGGTCATGTCATGCCTCCTGGAGTAATCGATGGGGTGTAAGTGCGCTTAACCATGTCCGTTGCCGAGTCTTAGATCACGCAGGCAGAAAACTTCGTTGGAACCGATTAACAGACCGGGTTGAGATCGAATTTATGCGTCAACGCATATCATGTCAATGTTAAAGTGCATTATGACCGCACATAAATGCACAAATGCAAACAAGGGCGTTCGCACTTTGGGCGCAGGTGAAAAAAAAAACTGCCTGATGGCGGGTTTTATCTGACAGCGACGAGAGGTTATCGGGCGTACATGCCCCACCAGAAGACGTGACCGAGGATGACGATTTGCTCGTCCTGCATTTCCTGGAAGCTGTAGTCCTCGTCCGGGTGTTCATCGCGATTGAAACTGCGCAGGCGAATTCCGGTAGGCAGGCGATAAAGCTGTTTCACCCGCAGTTGACCGTTGTGGTTGATGGCGTAGAGGTCGCCATCAACGATGTCGCCAATCCCGCACTTGCCGGCGTTAACCCCAACCGTGGCACCGTCGCGCAGTACCGGCAGCATGCTGTTACCACGCACGGTCACGCATTTGGCCTGGTCGAACTGCACACCGTTATGGCGCAAGCTGCGCTTGCCAAAGCGTAGGCTGGCGCGTTCGCTCTCTTCGATGACGAATCTTCCCGATCCCGCCGCCAATTCAACCTCGCGAAGAAAGGGGACCGACACCTCGTCGTCATCGACAGGGGTATCGTCATCCCACAGACTTATATCCTTGAGTTCAGCATGCGATCGACCGCGCCCGGCATTGGCTGTCGGCGTGATGTCCACGCGACCACGCAACTGATCGGTGCTCACGGCGAAGTACTCGGCGATCTTCGAGATGTGTTTATCCGATGGGTCGACGATCTTCTCGCTGAGAATCCGCGAGAGCGTGGATTGGGGCACGCCAGTGCGACGGTGAAGCTCCGTGGGGGAGATTCCGTGCTGGTCGAGCAGTGCTCTTAAGACGGTAGAAACGTTGCGTTTTTGCATACTGTGCATAGTGCTTGTTCTTTGTATGGAAAACAAATGCTGATTTGCATGCCTCATGCATAGATCAGCAGAAGCAAGCCGCGTGGCGTTCGTGCCTGCGTCCGGCGGACCGCCCATGTTAATCTTGCGCCCATTGCGGAAAAGCCGGGCCGATGCCCACCTTTGCCCCACACCTTTCAATGAGTTTTCCGATTCCCGATGAATAAAGCCCTGTCCGACCTGTCCTCCCACACGCCGATGATGCAGCAGTACTAACGGAAACCGGCTACAGACCTCGTATTCCAAAGGTATGCATTGCTAGCTGTCTAAAACGCTAACCCGATGTAAGCGCCTTTCGGACCAATAAAACCGAGCAAGGTCGATGTAGTTTTAGACAGCTTTTTCCCCTTCTCCGGCGTTCTGCCGACCGAACACAATCCCTATTTCGCAATACCGTCATACGCCATCTCGCAGGTCACTCCCCGGGCTCGGGCTTGGTCAGCAATTGCAGCCAGGTCGCCCGCTCGCTGGTCAGCGCGTTTGAGCACGTCGGCAAGCACCATTGCGGCGCGGGCAGCTGCCTTGCTTGCGGCGGCAGAGCAGGAATTGCCGCTCGCTTCACTGGCTGCGAGTCGAGCGGCAATGGCGTCCGCTGCCCCGCGCACGCTGTCAGCAGTAGCGCGAGCAGTGGAAGCATCAGCAGTTGCTTGATCGATAAGTCGTTGGCCATCTTGCACCGCCTTGTTGATTGACTGTTGATAGGCCTGCTCTCTGGTGCGCTCGGCGGCCTCGTTATCAGCCTTGGCCTGGGCGTCCCGTGTATCGCGAGCATTCCACTCCGACTGCCATGTCGCGTTTGTGACACTCACGCCATGGTGGTACGCGCCGAACAGTAGCCCGGCAACCGCCGCGACCGCAGCTATATAAGGAAGGATTCGCAGCCAGACGGGTTTCATGGCACGTCCTTAAAGAAAACATGCCCGCCCAGCTTGAGGGTCTGCTTCGCTTTCGTGGCCCAAGCCGGCGGCGTTTTCATTGCGATCGCGTAATAGTGCGTGGCGCCGCCGGTGGGATCAGGCACCTTGCCATCGATCACCTGATCAGCGGCGATGCGTGCTTGGGCCAGTTCGCGGAATGGGATCTGTCGCGCTCCACTCAGAAAGGCAAAGTTCGGGTCGTTCTTGTTCCAGCAGCTGAACTGGTAGGGCTTCTGGCAGACTCCGGCGTACCCCTCGCCCCACCAAGACTGAGCCTTGCCGTCGTTCACACGGTTTCGAATGGTCCACGCAACGGCTATCTGGCCGGCCAGACTTTCTCCGCGCGCCTCTCCCCACAGTGTGCGTGCGAGGATGTCGCGATCTTTATCAGTTACAGGCATCACTTTTCTCCGGGCAAAAAAATACCCGCTCAATGGCGGGTGCGCTTTGATGCAGGTGATTACGCCGCTGGTGTTTGTGCCAGTTCCGGGTCCGCAACGATGTCCGGGATAGCCGGAACGCTCGGCCATGCCGGTGACGCATGCCAAGTCGGCTGCTTGGTGACTTTGCCGAGGGCGAACTTGTAGGCCTTCCATGCGGCAATACTGATCATCAGCGCCGCCTGCTCGGCTTCGTCCTCCTCGGTCGCCTCCCCTGCATCAATGCCGTATCCAAGCGTATCGATGCGATCCTGAATGCGGGCGATCTGCGTGACACATTGAGCGTTACGTGCGGAGAGTTCGGCTTTCATGGCAACCAGGTGATCGGCTACGGCCGCCGTTTCCTTCATGGCCTTCGTGATGAGTTTTGACCAGTCAATGTTCATTGAATTTCCTCTGGGATAACCTGCTTAGGCGGGAGCGGCGCTGGGAAGACCACCGGGCCATCAGGGACACTGACGAGGTCTACAGGGAATCTCTGCTCCGGACTTGCATTGGGCCCGTTTGGCAGTGCCAGGGTGATCACCAGGCTCCCGTCTTCCAGCTTTTCAACGTCGCCGCGGAACCATGTGCTGGTAATAGCTGATACTGGTAGCGTGTCTCCGCTGGCCATCGGAGAAAAATCAAAGTCCTCCCCGTTAATATTCAGCATTTCTCCAGCCTTGATCACACTCAGATCTAGGCCGATATTCCCATCTGGCGAAAGTTTAATCATCATTAGAACCATCTCCCTTTTGCAATGTATCCGGGTTTTGTAGTGGCGTTGTTAACTACAGAAACAGCAGCGATAGACACCGCCGTACTGCTTGGGCTACCAGAGATACAACCCCAGCAGAGTGCGTTAGTAGACTCACCTGTAATCGGTGCTACAGTTGGCACACCTACGAATGCCGCAGGGTATGTATAGTTAGCTGCTCCGCTTTGGAAAAGTGCCCCAAATGCACTACTTGTAGTAAAACTACTTGTACTTGAAAACTCACAAATCATAGTACCATCAGCCCACTTTGTGTATTTTCCATTAGCGTTACTACCTGATGCGATAATCGTTCCAATCGCAGGCGAGTAGTGTAGACACAACCAATTACCACTTCCCAAGCTCAAAAAATCAGCAGTGTCATTGGCCGCTGTTGTAATACTGGCTGCACCAGGCAGTATCAGCGACGTGACGTTGTGGGTCAGCAGCAAACTAGCGAGGAATCTGACGGTACGTCGGGCGCCGGCGGCTATTGTGCCAAGTCCGGTGATCGTGGTGGTACCGCTGATCGATACTACATTCGAAGTGGCTGCCCCGATATCCGTCAGCGTCGCTGACGTGATTGTTTGAGGTGGCGCATCGTTGATTGGCCCGGTCAAGGTCCCGCCAGAGACAAGCAGGTAACTCAACGAATCAAGCGGCCCCATGTCAATCCATGCCGTGTTGGCGCTGTCCCGCCGCTTCAACCGATTCGCGGTGGTGTCACCCCACCACTGACATGGAAATGTCGTGGCAGGTGCCAGCGGCCCGACGCTGTTTGAGGCGAGCGCTTGCAGTGCTGCGTTCATATCAGTTCGAACCGTCAGTCCTGGGCCGTTTGCAACGTCCATATCGTGCTGCGACATAAATCAATACCCCTTTGAGATGTAGTCAATCGAGCAGCCGGACTTGGCGACTCCACTGGAGTTGCGAATGACGACCGTGAAGCCCATTTCGGTCTTGGCTGAAACATCGAAGTAGTCGCCAGCCGACAACCCTTGCGCCGTCAAGCTGACCGCTGGAGAAGCGTTGAACGGTGGCGAATAGGTGATGGTCAGGCCGCCAACCGGCACCGGAATATCGTTCCCGCTCTCGATCCGATCCGGCATATCGATGACAACTTCGAGCTTTGTCACATCAATCCAGTTAGATGGCTGCAACACCGATCCACGAAGCTGGAAGTCAAACAATCGCGCGCGGTAGTCACCGACGACGAAGGGCTTCCAGGCTGACCAGGCCACCGGTGTCACGTCCGACGTGCGTACCCACAGCGACAGAGAAGCGCCATTGGGTGGATCGCCATCAATACTGATCAGCGAATCAAAGTCAGCGATCGTGTCGACATAGGTACCGTCGTCGTACAGCGCCGCGACGACATCCGCCGTCAGGCGGCAGTCATAGACGTGCCCCAAGTCAGCGGGCGCGGCGAAGCTGTAGGACATCGACAAAGCCGAACCGCCGAATTTGTCGATTTCACCCAGAACTGCATCAACGTCTGCGATACCGTCAAACAAGCCAGTGGCAGCCATTTTCAAAGTCCCACCGCCGGCCGACGCATTGACCACTGCGCCCGTGAAGGCGGGCGACTCGGTAATGGTCAGCGCGACGTTGTCCGGCAGAGGCACTTGTGCATCCGACCAAACCTCGACGATGTCCCCGCCAACACCAGAGGAGTCCACAGCTCGCGCCAGGTATTTTCCTGGCAAAAGCGAGACGACGGTGGACGTCGAGCGCCCCGCCACTTCTGTCAGCGGCAAGGCCGAGTCCCACGTCGCAGAGGTGTTGCGCGAGTGGCGAATGTTGATGCTGCCGCCCAGCTTCACGTCCAGCTCCGGCACGGGCTCCCAGGCCAGCGCGGCCACGCTGTTGATGACATCGAGCCGAAGCCCAACCAGCGCCGACGGAGGCGCGAGCAGCGCCTGCGCGGTATAGGTTTGAATGGAAGCAGGTCCGGCCAAACCCAGCACGGACTTCGACGTCACCCGCAACGACCACAGGCCCGATGAAGCCGAGTCGAAATCGATACTCGGCGTCGCAATCTCGGCGACATATTCCCAGTTACCGCCCGGCTTCTTGACCTCAATCTGGTAACGCATGGCGCGTGCCGGCGGTGTCCAGCTGACCGTCAATCTGGCCGCCGCCAGCCCGGTCCCGGTGTCATACAGCGACTCGGTGAACGTCAGCTGGCCGACCGCATCCGGCTTGCCAAGGTTGACGATGCTGGTCGGGTTATCGGTGTCCGGCGTGCCGTACTCGACCTCGTTGAACTTGTCTGGGTCGTAGGCTACAGCGCTGATCGCATAGGTGCCGTCATCTCCCTCGCTGATACCGATGACACGGAATTTCTGCGTCTCCAGCGCCGCAGTCGAGAAGACCCATGGCGCGCTGGCCAGAGGTGCCGAAGCCAGCGGCGGTGATACCGTAATAGAGGTCGCGCCAGCCCCAACAGTGACGGCGGCAGTTGCATACGAACCATCCGCCATAACCACGCCGACAACGCCCGTACCGGCCAAGCCGATTGGCGCGTCCAGGAGCAGCAATGAGGCCGTGCTGCCGGCCAGAAGTCGGCCGCCGTTGCGTGCGCCGGCCCGGTTAGCGTCAGCGATGTCGACGATATCGCCCGGGTGCGGAATGGCCCCGTCAGCACCCACTGCAAACGTCACCGCTTCGCTTTCGGCGTACAGCAACCAGCGCCCCAGGCGGCGAGCCTGTCCGCGCGAGGTGCAGCCAACCGCCACAACATCACTCTGCTGAATCCGATTCCATTTCGCGATCAGGTCCGGGCGCTCAACAATCTCGACCGACTGCTTGTATTGCTGAAGCGGATCGTTCCAGGTCACCGCTGCAACGTTGAAGCGCTGGTCAGAGGCAACTGACTGGTAGTTGAAATCCCCGCCGACGATGTTGGAGTTGTTGAACAGATACCGACTGGATCGCGGAGCATCCTGTACGGCAGTCAACGTACCGCCAGCCCAGAAGCAGATCGCTCGGAACACCGACACCATGTCGTTTACCAGCTTCCACGCATCCTGTTGCGTGGTCAGCGCCAGATTACAGGTGAAGCGCGGCTCATAGCCGCCATAGCCGTCAGGGACAAAAGCGTCGCAATACTGGGCTATGCTGTACAGCGCGTATTTGTCGATCAGCGACGAATCGAGCAAGCCGCCCAGACCGTATCGGGTATTGGTGAGCATGTCATACCAGACCCAGGCGGGGTTATCAGTCCACAGCCTATGAAACGTGCCGTCCCATGAGCCGCTGTAGGCCCTAGTAATCGGGTTGTAGTTGCTCGGCACCAAGACCTTGATGCCCTGGATCAAGAACGCCATGCGCGGGATGCTGGAAAACTGCTCGGCATCAATTGATATGCCGACCATTGCAGTATTCGGGTACCGAAGCTTTTCATCCCACAGCAACGTGATGCTATCGAAAGATGTGCGGTTTTGGATTGCGGCGCTAGTGGAGTCGACATTCAGTCGAGTTGCGCGGATGTAGCGCGGAAGCCCGCCCGATGGCAGTAGGCGCAAGTAAAAGGAAAACTGGGTGCGGCTCATGGTTTTGGCATGGATGTCGATGTCATCGCACATCTGATACCAGGCGCCAGTACCCAGTTTTGCGTCTAACCTCAATGCGAAATTTGATCCGCTGGTATCGCCATTTTGCAGGTTCTGCTCTGATAGTTGGGGAACGCTAAACGTCAGCCGCACCGCGTCGACATCAGTGTCGGTAATTGCTCGTTCCACGCTCACGTACTGCTTCAGCTCAACCCCAACCGTTTGCTCAGCCTCAAGCCCCGTAATCGGCATGTAGGCCTGCCATTGAGTCCCCACACGGCCATCGATACCGACGCTGGAGAAGTTGTAGCTGCCGTCAGGGTTTTGCAACGGCACATCATCGAAGAAAATACCTTGGTCGCCGCCAACAATTCCTTGTATTTCACCCTCGCAGATCGCGTGAAGAATCCGTACGTGTTGTCTTGAGCGAATGCTATCGGGCGCCTCTACTGGAGTACGCGCAGATCCGCCACTACCACCCTTCCCGCCCCCCTTGCGACCAATAATGACTTCGCTCATGCGGGGATCGCCTCCGCCCAGGTGCCGACCGATACAACGCTGGAGCCGACCAGCATCCGGCCGTAAACCACAGGCACAGGGAGGCCTTGCTGCGTGGAGTTGAACGCGCCGTTGAACAGGTAGCTGGGTTTGTTTTCGGTGCTGGCTTGTTCTTGCTGGCTGGGGGATTTTGGAACTGGCGTGAGCATCTGCACGACACCGCCAATGGTCATGGCGATGCCCATCGAAATCAGGCCCGCGGCAAGTGGTGATGCAGTACCGCCGCTCGCGATTGTCATGACTGCGCCAACAGCGATTAGCACAACGCCTACAACCGTTTGAAACAATCCCCCGCTCTTGCTGCCTGCAATGACAGGCACGATACGGATCTCGGTCGTCCCGCTAAGGCTGAACTCGCCTTCGCTGATGTTCTCGCGATTTCTGAAGATGGCGAACCGTATACCGAGCCGAGAGAGGCGGATGATTTCGGCCTCAAAGCCTTCTACGGTATGCTTCATGGCGCTGAACGCCTCACGTGCCTCACCACTATCAAGCAGTTTTTCATGCTTGCGCCCGAATTTCTGAGCAAGGCTGCCGGATAGCTTGATGATCACCATCGATTGGCGGTTGTCTGCAGCACTCATACTTTTCTCCGGGCAATAAAAAACCGCCCTGAGGCGGTTTGTTTAACGGATGGGCTACTTGCCCCCGTAATCGATATATGGAGCCAGGTAAAAACCCTGCATGTCTCCGCTGAGCCTGAACAGGCTTTCTTGATTCGGTTTAACTCTCGCCGAAATAGTCTTTATTGCGGCACTTCCGCAGGCAGCTGAAAGTATCGGCCCGGAACCCAAATTAACATCGCCTGGCTGGATGTAAAAACTTGCCTTCTGTCCAGCACTAATTTTCGCTGCTCGCTTACCTTCAATGTAGAACATCATGTCGCAACCCGAACCCGTAAGGCCTGCATCACGAACTACCGTTATTTTCCCCGAGTCCTCGGAAATCTTTTCCTGGAACCCATAAAGAGAATCAAGGGGTACGTGTTCCGCAGTGCTTATCGGCGTTGGCGACGTCGCACACCCTGCCAGCACAACCAGTGCCAGGGCTGTTATAGCTTTCCGCATTTATGAGCCTCCATATGTTTCGGCGACTCTAACAGGGAGGTTGCGCGTAAATACAGGGCCTCGATTCACGGGGCCTCTACGAGTGATGCTGTCCTTGGCCTGTAGCGCATGATGTGAGTGGTGCACTCGCGGTACGCGCGGCCGTAGACTTCCTTGCAGCTCAGGCGTCCGTACAGGTGATGAAGCAGGACGTCGCCATCTAGCCAAATCGCACCATGGCATGGTGTTTGGCTGCCGATGGCCATGACGATCAAGTCGCCTGGCTCTGGGGAGGCGACCGGCACAAACCCGGCCCGCTCGAAGTTGTCGACGTACAGGTTCTCGCCGTTGTGCCACCAGTCATCCTTGCGGTGGAAGTCCGGAAGGATGATGCCGAGCACCTGGCGGTAGTAATCGCGGACCAGGGTGTAACAGTCGATCACGCCATGGACAAAGACCCGGCCTTCGAGCGGCATTTCGCCGGCGGCCGGCATTTCGTGCCAGGTTGCAGCACCATCCTTCAGCCCGACAATCCACCAGGTCATGCGGCCGGCCGCGTGACTCGCGATATCGTGCAGGCTTGGCTCGGGGCCGGCATCAGGGTGCGAATGCACCACCGCGACGATATCGCCCAAGTCCTCGGCAGCGGCGTAATCCTCCGGGTGCAAGATGAAGTGATCCGGCTCTTCCGACTGATTGCGGCACGGCACATAGGACGGCCTTCCGCGCACGCTGACGACCAGACCGCATGACTCTCGCGGGTACTCAGCCAAGGCATGCGCCTCGGCGTCAGCCCGGCATTTCTCGAACAGTTTGCTCATGGTCAAAGTCTCGGAACGCGGGCAATGCCCGGGAAGCCGCCGAAAGGCAACTCACCGAACTCGCCGAAGCGTTTTTTGCAGCCCCGCAAGGTGCGGCTGCATTGATCCTTTGCAGGGTCACTGGTTGGGTTGTCGGTATAGTCGGCCACCGGCCCGCCGGCATAACCACACTCGCCAGATTTGTAAGCCCATAGGCAAGTGCCAGCCACCACCTGACGCCTCGGTAATTTCACACCCTGTAGGTCGAGTGGCGAGCCCAGTTCGAACTCAATCGCGGCCGGTGTCTCGTTGGCCTTGCGCGTGATGATCCAGGTTTCAACCGGGTACTCTTCTGCTGGATTTGCAGTTGGGTTGCCGCCAGCGAAGTTCGCCGCATCAAGGTACTTGACCAGCGTGCGACGGCGCTTGAGCTTTATCCCCAGCAAATCCTCGTATTGCCTGCACAGCGCCGAAACCGTCCCGCCGAAGTTGCCGACTTGAAGCTGTGGCCGGGCCGGCGATCCTTGACTGGGTGTAGCGAACTCCTGAGCCTTGATCGGCCAGGGTGTATAAACGTTCCCCTGCCATACAACAGACCCAAGCGTTTCGTTCACTCCAGCGTGAAACCGCAGCGTCTGGTCGGGCAATACCAGCTCGAACCCTTCCCAGATCGACATGCCATTCGCGAGCGCGAGCTGACCCTGAAGCTCACTCATTCGAATACCTCCTCAAAGGTTGCAGACAGACCATCAATGCCCTTGGCGATGTTGGTTCGTGTCCATTCTCGGCAGACATACTTCCCTGTCGTCTGGCCTGAGTGCACGTAGTAAAAAGCCTCAATCGCACCGCGAGCCTTGAGAAAGGTGTCGATGGCTTCGATCTCTGCCTTTGGCCGTTTGAACGTCAAGGATAGGTTGCGCGCCTGCTGGTTGATGCCGGATCCCTGCCGCTGCTCATACCCGTCGCCGAACTTGATAACCTTGACCGTCGGGGTAATCTTCTTGGTGGCGTCGTAGGTCGGAACCCATGTGAATGTCGGCATGACGCCTCCTTAGGTGAGTTGCCCACCATTACGGCGCGCAGTTGCGATTTCCTGCCTGACAGTGACCTTGATGGCCTCGGCCAGGCGAACAGGATCAACCCCTGACGCCCCGCTTTCCCGCGCATCTACGTTGACGACGATTGGCGTTTCTCCGCCGCCACCCTGCGATGCAGATCCGTCGGATGATCCGACATAGCCGCCGTCCGCATAGCCGCGCTTGTTCAGGCGCTCTAAATACCCGCGCATACCGCGCTGCTGGACCACCTCTTTACGGATCACTACCTCACCCTTATGCACAATGCCAGCAGGCTGATACTTGCCGCCGTCGCCGGTATAGCCGCCTCCATCGAAGCCGTAGGCACCGGTGTAGGATGCGGAGCCCCCAGCAGATGCTCCACCAGCCGCGCTTGTGGCAATGCCGAACAGACTGCTCAGCGCCGACGAACTGGCCTGCCGAACCGCGATACGGGCCATGTCAGACAGAACAGACTTCGCGAAGTCGGAGAATGAAAGCTTCCCGGTGGTGACAAACTGGACAAGGGCGTCCTCAGCCGAGCTGAAGGCATTGGTGAGCAGACTTTTGGTCTGCCCAGCCACATCGCGCGTCGATTCCAGATAGTTTTCCCATGCCGATGATGCGCCTGCGGTCCAGCTACCTTGCGCAGAGGTCATGTCGTCATAGTTGGCGATCACGGTGTTTCGCAGGTCCTGCTGGCTCTGTGCGACAGCCTTCAGCTTGGCGTTGTACTCGTCGAGGCTCATGCCGCGCGAGCCATCGCCGTACTGGTTGGCCAGATCGATACGCTGGGCGTTGGCCTTGTCGTCAATGCCGTTGAACTGGCTTTGCAGCCCTTTCTGCCGGTCACCCATACCAAGGCTTTCCGCCTCACGCTGCCCTTGCTGGCGAAGCGTGATGTTCTGCTGATTCAGGGCATCGGTGTAGGTCTGGATCGCCAGCTTCTGTTTATCAAGGCGCTCCTTCTCCTTCAGCCTCAAAACTTCAAGTTGGCTATCTGAGTCTTTCTGCGCCCTGACCATCGCGCTCTTTGCATCAGAAATCTTCTGGTCGAGCTGGATGCTCTGCTCTGCAGTTGTGCCCTTCTGAGCCTTTACCGCCTCAAGTGCTTTGATCTCGGCCTGATAGGCAGAAGTCACTTCTTCCTTTTCAGCCTTGATCAGAACTGCGCGCTGAGTCGCGTAAGTATCCTGCGTGATCAGACCGGCCTTCTGCTGCGCCTCAAGCTCTTTCTCGGAGTTCGAGTAGGTGGCCTGAAGATCCTTGATCGCGTTCTGGGCGTCGTTGTACCCGGTCAGGTTGAGGGCCTTGCTGCCCCCCGGCTTGTCGGTGAACTGCTTCTTCGCCGCTTCGCGTAGCTGGTTGAGTTCTGCCGGGGTATAAACCCTTCCGCCATCTCCGCTAGCGGAATCCTTGGCGAGAGCATCGATCTCCTTAAGCCTATCCCTGAGCTTCTCCTGGTTACTCGCGGTAGCCGTAAGCCCTGCATTCAGCTTGTCCTGAGCATTTACCGAGGCCTTCTGACGCTCTACGTACAAGCCTTGAGCTGCGGCGAGTGCTGCCTGGGTATCGCGCTGCTGGGTCAGGAATTTCAGCTCAAGCTGAGAGTTCTCCAGCTTCTTCTTGGCGTCGGTATCGCTTGGATCTGCCGCAACAGCACTTTTCGCATAGGCGACCTGCTGGCTGAGGTCAGCAATTTTCTTGGACGCATCCTCGGCGCGGCCAATGTCATTGAACGCATCCAGTGTCTTCCTGGTTTCGGAGGCGACCCCTTTCCATGCTCGCTCCCAAATGCTCAGGTTGGCAGTGATGTCAGCCGTACGGGTTTTGATGGTGTCGGCATAGGTGTCGGTCAGCAGCTTGGCAGCGCCGATAGTGTCGCCCTGCTCTTTCAGAGCGACGATCTGCGAGTAAACGGACGCAGTGAGAAAGTTGTACTGATCGTTCAGCGTTTTGGCGGCGGCAACCGGGTCTTTGCCGATCGAGGCAAACTCGGCGACCGTCTCTTCGATAGCCTTACCAGTGGCAGATTGCATCTCAAGCGCGGCCGTGGCCACGACGCCGAAGCTTTCGCCCGCGATCTTGCTGCTGCCGGCCAGTTGCGCCAGAACCTCAGCGGCTGCACCGGTAGTGCCAACAGTCGAACTCACCTGAGTAGCCAGGGTTGCCAACTGATCGGCGCTGGTTCCGGCAGCATTACCAGTCAGGATTAGCGCGGTGTTGTAGGCTGTCGCCTCTTCGCTACCCTTGTAATAGGCAAGGCCCAATGCCGCAGCAGCAGCCGCAGCCAGGGTGAACGGGTTGATCAAGCCGGCGACGTATCCACCCAGCGCCTTGGCAGCTGGACCTACACCGCCGAACATGTCCTTGAGCTGGCCGCCTTGTTGCAGCAGAACAGTTAGCGGGGCCTGACCACCTTGAAGGCTGGTGATGATGTCTGTGACTTGAGCCGGTACGCCGCGCAATGCCGCAGCAGTTTGCGCCGCTGATACGCCCGTGGCCGCAGTCTGCTTGCCGAGCTTTGCCGTGGCCGCCTCAGCCGCTTTCGTCTCGGCCGCCATCGCCTTGATGGAGATGCTTGCCTTCTTGCTCTCACCGGACAGGCTCTCCGTAGCCTTCTCGGCCTTCGCGCCAGCCTGCGCCAGACCATCCAGCTCCGTGGATGCCTTGGCTACCTCACCGGTCTCTACCTTGATCCCAAGGCTGGCGATGTCTTGTGTCATGCCACTCTCCTGACAATAAATTCACTACGCCTCGGCCATGACAGCGAGCGCTTCGGCCTCCATTACTTGAAGGTCAGGAAATAGTTCGGGGATTTGCCGCTTCTTGATGCCGATGTAGCTGGCCACGTCGCGAATGGACGTGTAGTCGAGCCCGGTCGCGCCGCCGGCACCGGTACGCCACTGAGTGCCGAGCGCATTGAACAGGCGGAAGACTGGCCAGTTGTCTGGCCAGATTTCCACGTCATCCTCTTCAAAGTCGTCAGCATCCAGGCCGAACAACGACAGCGTTTCTTCAGGCGCACGCGCCCCGTACATCGCTTGCGCCGCGGCGATCAGTTTCCCCGGCGAGCCACCGCGTAGGCAGCCTGATAAGCATCGAGGACTGCGGCGGGGGCGCCCGCGCATGTCCCAACAAGCTCAGTCAGGGATTCGTCGGATAGCTCTTCCGGAAAGCTCCAGCTGACGATGATTTCCTTCAGCTGGGCAGCTTCCAAAGCGATCTGGCGATCAGTTGCCTGCTCCCACGTCGCGCCATCCTTCATGGCCTCCTTGGCAGCCGCATCACGCTCCGCGTTCCACTTGTCGTAGTACTTCGCAAGATCCTTTCGGTCGCGGTACTTGAACTCGATCTCAACCTTGATTGAGTCGAATCCGACACGCGGGATCTCGACTTCAGCCTTGAACGTGGCGTTCTGTGCAATCTTGAAGCTAGCCATGTGTTCCCCTTACGACAGGTAGCGAACAGGAGCGGCCTGCAGGGCCAGGGAGACTTTGCGCGTCAGGATGTTGCCGCGCGACACCTCGGGCTGCAGCGAGAACGAGGTGTAGGCGCCGTAGTAAATCTTGTCGGTGCCTGGCAGGTTCAAGCGTGCGGCTTGAACGGTCTGCGCAGAGTCGGCAGCGGTCACGATTGGCACGTAGGCCAGAGTCGGATCGTCAGCAACAGTCAGCACCATGCTTGCAGCTGCCTTGTCGGTTGGGATCTGGCGGCCTTGCGAGTCCTCGAGGAAGACCACGTCCTGATAGTTCTGGTCACCGCCGGAGAACGCCACATCGGTGATCTGCGGGATTTGCACCCAGGTCAGGATCTTCTTCAGGCTGCCGACTCCAGATCCTACCGGGTAGGTCGTGGTGCTGGTGGTGTCGATCGCCTCCAGGGTGATCGCGGTAGCAGTGGCTGCCTTTACGCGGACGACCTTGTTGTTCAGCGCGGTCCAGCCAGACGAAACCAGCAGGATATCGCCGACAACCAGGGTCGCGCCGGTCACGGTGCAGATGGCCTCGGACGCGTTGGAGATGGCCGAGAACGGCAGTGCGGCGGCGTAGGTGGCGGCATGTTCAAACGTACCGCCATTCGGGATCTTGTAGCTCATCGGGGGTATTCCTCTTTGCAGAAATGACAAAACCCGCTCAATGGCAGGTTCTGGGTTTGCCCAATGGGCGGATTAGTTGGTGTCGGCTCGGTACGTGAACGACAGCGGTAGCAATGAGGCGGTGTCAGCCTGTTGCGCCGGCGCGGTTGCCATCGGCGAGCGGACGTAGACGGTGAAAGTCGTCTTGGTCAGTGCGAGGTTATTCGGGAACAGTGCAGCGATCTCGTCGGCGATCCCTTCAGCCGTACCGCGGCCAATCCCAGCTTTGGTCACGACGCTGACCTGGAACACGCCACGGTAGGCCGTGTGCTTACCTTCAAGGTCTTCGCTGGTCGTGTTGGCCGGCAGCAGGAAGGCGCGCAGGTAGGGTGAGCCGTCAGCCGGCGGCGTTAAGTCGACGTCTTCATAGGCAATCGGCAATGCCGGAACCCTGGCGGTCGCCCACGTCTTCAAGCGGCCTTCATACAGGCTGCGGATGATCTTGTCTGACATCAGGGAAGTTCTCCGACTGCCTTATCTATGAACATCTGTACCTCGAGGACCGAGATGCGAACGACACCAGCAGGCGCTTGGCTTGAATGGCCGTACTCGAGGCGCTGAGAATACGGGAGGTTATTCATCATCCAGATGGTGCCGACCTGAGTCGTGAAGCCCTGAATCACCGTCGCACCATCGCTTTTCGAGTCTTGCCCAGTCGGGTCGATGCGCTCCAGCGTCCCGGTCTTGGCTGTATCGAACGACACCTGCCAGTTGCCACGGAAGCGACCGCCGACGTAATCACCGCCCGCGACCAGGTCCATGCCATCCTTGATCAGGCGACCGGGCTTCATCCGTCCGTTCTTGGACAGGTTCGCCGGATCGTTGCGCAGCTCGGCATTCAGCCGGGCGACTTCATTGTTGTACTGGGTTGCCACTGAGTTCGCCGCCCAGAGTTCAGGGTTGCCGACCGGGGATCTGTCCACCACGGCAGCCAGCAGGTCGATGGCAACCTTCTTGATGACGGTCTCGGCATTGGCATTCGCCTTCTCGGCGAACGCCTTCAGATCCAATGCGAAGCTCATTTGCGCGCCTGCACACTGAAGCCGACCGCGAGGCCGGCGTAATCCCAAGGGTCGACGTTCTGGACGGTGTAGGTGTCGCCGTCGAACTGGATCTTGTCCTGGCTGATCGGCTGCGGTGTATCGGTGCCATCCAGCAGTAGCGGCGAGATCAGGATCTTCACGTCGCCCTGCTTGATGCGCGAGCCGTCGATGTCACGCTGGTTGTAGTTCTCGCGAAAGCCCGAGCCGTCGTATTGATCGGTGGTCACTGGGGTTGTGCCGCTTTCCGGGTCATATTCACCGGTCGTGACGCGGAGCAGTGACAGTTCCAGTCCTTTGCCGCCCTTGCTGCGAGGCGCCAGCATTCGCGCAGCGCTCGCCTTCGCCCGATCATAGATATCCGACATCAGCTTCTACTCAGTGAGACCTGGCTGGATGACTGCAGAAGCCCAGAGAACTGCGCATAAGACTGCCGAACAGACGCAGGCTTGCTAATGATGGGGCTTGCAGTCGAGTACTCGGTTTCAAGCGGGCCTACCTTCTCCCGGCTGATCGCGCCAAGGCGTTGCTCAGGCGGTGACAAGTCGTCGGCATGAATCTCGGTGGCCAAGGCCATTTGCCCGGCCTTGATCTGTGCCGGGATGGAGTCGGATGGGAGCACCCAGCCATTCCGGCAGACGTTGAAGCGTGGCCACGCCAGCGCCTGGTCACGATTGACTGCGCGGCCCTTCCAGTTCAGTGCATCCATCTGGAGCGCAGCCCGGCGCAACAGTGCTTCCTGCGACGGCGTATCAGCCGGAATCACCCGGCCGAAGTTCGCCGCGTATGCCACCAGTTCTGCAGCAGTGGCAAATGACTCGGCGCCGGCCACGATGGTGCCGTTTTCAATGATCAACATAGTGGCCTCATGCGGTTATAGACCGAGCGCGGTGGTGTAGGCAGGAATGGCAAAACCAGCAATGGTCACGTAGCCCGCTGCGTCTGGGTGGGTTCCGTCGATGGTGGTGAAGGTGTTCCAGGTGCTCGTATCGATCCACACAAGCTTTGGATTCGCCTTGGCGTCCATCACTCCCTTCAGAATGACGTTGGCAGCATCTACTGCGGCCTGGGCACCAGCGTTCGGCAGGATGCCTCGGCACAAGACCTTGCCATAACCCTTGGCCAGCAGCTTATCGATGCACAGCCCATAGTCCGCTTGCTCGGTAGAGTCGATGCCATCTGAGGCATTGTTTCCGCCCAGCGCCAGGATCGCCACGTCATTGGTTGTCACGGTGCGCAGTGGAAGAACGTTATCGAGCATGGTCTTGCCGCCGCCGACAGTCTGCCCGGAGATCCCATTGGTGCTGCCGACAAACCCGATGGCCGCCGCGACACGCATGGTCTCCGTATCCGCCGATGTGGCGCCCGGACCTGATCCGAACGTGATCGAGTCACCGTACTGATCCAGTCGCCGGCGAGTGCCGATGTCCAGAAATGCCGAGTCGGCCGACACGCAAAAGGTGCCACCGGTTGGCACTTGGTTGCCGTCGTCCCAAACGTTGTACGTCGAAACAGACCCGTCGCACGGAATGATCAAGGCGCGCGGTGGGAAATCAGTCTCATCTGCGACAGAGTAATACGTAGCCGCCCCGCCGTTCTTACTGACACCCACCTTGCGGGTTCCGTTTAGCGTGACCGCCAGCTTGGTGAATGCACCTTTGATCTTGACCGAGTTGATGCAGGACCCGTAGGTGGTGCCCTTCGGCGTTGTTAGCGACGGCGTGTAGTTCGCCGCGTTGGCGATGATTGCGCCGCTGTACAGACCGAGGGCCGAATCGGCACCTGGTTCGATCTTGCCGACAAAGGTTTGCAGCGCCGGAGGCTGTCCAGTGACCGCGAGCACGTTGCCGGATGAGGCGATGTACGGAGCGCTTGCCATGGCGGCAACCCAGCGCACTTCGACGAATCGGGTGGCGTGCGGCAATCCAGTGAACAGGGTATAGACCGACGCAGTGTTCGGCGCGGCGGCAAATGCCCCGCCATCGATGGCCACTTCCATGGATCCAGCGTTATCGCCGAAGTCCGTGGGGTTGGTCAGCTTCGCTTCCGTGCCGGTGATGTACCCGCACCACAGCGTCAGTGCGCCCCGGGCATAAACCCGGGCCGCGTTCTTGGTGGTGCTGACCGAGCCGGTAAAGCCGGGCGAAACTTGCGCCGAGGTGAAGTTGACTGTTGTCGGCGCCGGTAATGAAGCACTGCCATTGGCCCCAACGCCCTTGACGCCGCGCCAGATGCTCGCGCCCAGGCCGATCATCAGTACATCGCCACAATGCTGGCGGCGGTCGTGCCGGCGGACATCACTTTCTTGGCTCGAATTGGCAGGATCTGCCCGGCCGAGACCGCAACGAACACAACAGAGGTGGAGCCATCTTCAGGAATGACCGCAACGTTGCCAGCGGCGCCAATGTAGAGCGAGCGAGGCAGTGGCGACAGAACAGTGGAATCGCTAGGGGTTACAGCGTAGGCAGATGATGCTGGGCTGTCGGAGGTTCTGGACATTGCGGCGATCCTTTTGGATTAGGCTTCTTTCCAGCCGATCCGCTTGTGGTCAGCAAGGGCGGACGGATGAACTTCGAGGGTTTCGCCGTCCTTGGTCACTGCGATCAGGTGGGAGTTGTCCACCTCTTCATCGACAGGCTTTTTGGCGGCCTCATCGATCGCTTCCTGCGCCTTTGCGGTGTGCACTGCCTGCTCTTCAGCAGACAGCAGCGCGAATTCTTCGGCCTTCAGGCCACTCAGCTCAACGGCCTTTTCCAGCAGGGCCTTTGCAGTTTTTTGCTCTTTGGTCAAACCAGCCATGATTCATTTCCTCTTGAGCAGACAGGGGCCGAAGCCCCCATCCGATTCAGGCCTTAGCCCATGACGACGGCAACATGCTCGCCCTGAACGACTTTGAAGCCGTAGGCGATGTGCAGCTGCCAGGTGGTCATGCCGTAACCAGCGATTTGCAGCAGGAGGTAAGTCATGCCGAACTTGTCGCTGATCAGGGTCTGATTGATGATCGGGTTGGCCGGGATGATCGGCGCACGCATCACACCCACAACAGCCGAGCGCTCGAACGCGAGGTTAGGCACGTAGTTGTTGCCGATGGTCATGGCGTTGGCGGTCGGGATCACGATCTGGGCGCCTGGGCGACCGAGAGTGATGGTGCCCGGAGCAGCCACGCCGTTGTTCACGACGTACTTGTTGCCAGTGTCGGCCGCGAAGCTCACGACGTCGCCAGCCAGCACGGTGCCGGAACCGGTCACCAGCGCAACGCTTGGAACGTCGATGCCGGTCGAGCCGGAAGTGACGTAAGCTGTACCAGTACCTTTGGTGTGAGCGGTGATACCGGCAGACTCGCGGATCGAGAAGCCGAACTGACGCAGCAGATCGCCGGAGCGACGTTCCTGGTCATTACCGGCCTGATACGCCTGCTGGATGATGCCGAGCTTGCGGGCCGAGGTGCCAGCGCTCGAATCGATGCAGAGCTGCAGGTCGGCCATCGGGGCGCCGTTGTCGAACAGAACCTTGCGCACGTCGGGGATGATGTTGATGTCCGAGGCGAACGGGTTGGTGCCGGCGGTACCGACGGCACGGGTAGCGCCGACCTTGATCGCGGTGCAGGCAGCGACCTCAGCCTTGTTACGCAGAGCACGCATGCCCTGGGCGACCATCTGGCGCACCCACTCCTTGTCAGAGCCGGCGTTTTCCAGCGACTTGATTTGCTCGCCGGTCAGGTTCCAGTCGACGTAGTCGGTGTTGGTGATCTGAACGGACACGCCGTCAGCGGTCGCGTCGTCGCCGGTTGGCATCGCCATCGACGGGGTGAAGGATTTCACGGCGCGGATCGGCGCTACCGGAACCTTGACGGAGTCGCCAACGGCAACGCCTTTGTCGTCAAAGTCAGAGGTGATCGCGGAGATCACGCCGAACGGTTCGTTGGATACTTCCTGGGCGGCGCTGTACAGAACCGGCTGGAGAGCGGTGAAGATGTTGGCCATGTGGCGGTTTCCTTATGGCAATAAAAAACCCGCTCATGGCGGGCCTGGGAGTTGGGTTTTGTTGATCAGCCTTTAATGCTGACGCCGCTTTCCATCGCTGCAGCCCGCTGCTTGGCAGGGAGCGCATCGAATTCAGCCTGAGTCATCACCTTGGAGCCATTCCCGCCACCGTGGCCCGCACCGCCGCCGTTGCCGGTAGCAGGGAACCAGTGAGGACGAGTCTCTTTCATATCCGCCATCCACTCCTTGAGCGTCAGCGCTTTGCCGTCTTTGCCATACTTGCCCTCTCGAGCAACAGGGTTACCATCGTCGTCAAGCTCGAAGTCGCGCGACGCGGCGAGCATGGCGTCTTCCATGGCGTACTTGTGGACGCCGGCTTCAGTTGCTGCGCCGACCACTTCGCCCTTGAGGACGCGCGAGGCGAACTTCTCGGTGCGGCTGGATGCGTTGGCAGCTGCGTCTTGAGCCAGCTTCAGGTCTTTCTCGAAGCCGGCCTTCATGCGGTCAGCACGCTTGGCCAGGACGGTATCGATGTCGCCCTTGGCAATCAGTTGGGCTTCTTCGTCGCTGGCAAACTTCGAGAGAATGCCGCGAACAGCATCGGGGTCGATGCCTTCGAAGGACTTGAGCTGGTCACCAGTGGCTTTCAGCTTGCCCAGCAGTTCGGTGTTCTTGGTCTTCAGCCCGGTTACCGCTTCACCAACGCGAGCGTCGATGATTGCCTGAAGTTCAGGAGTGATTTCCGGGCCTGACCCGCCACCACCGCCACCATTACCGCCGTCACCACCTTCACCACCACCCTCTTCCGCCATCAACGGATACCACTTGCCGAAAATAAACATCTGCTAACCCCTGGGGTCTGTTGGCCGCCTGGCGGCAATAAAAAGCCCCGTCATTGACGAGGCTTGTGTGAATCGCGGGTATAAAAAAGCCCCGGCGGATGCCAGGGCTGTTTGAATTCGTTTTCTAATGCCTGTGAGCGAGTCGGTGCTCTGGCATTATCAGTGTCATCGTTTGGCGAATCTCAGAAAGCTCTGAGTCGGCCCACTTCCTGTAATGGTCATCAGACTCTTTCGTATGGAGCCCCATCGATCTGCATGCCGAAGGCGGAACACGGGTCATAACAAGGAGCTCTCTACGCTCAAGGGTTCGAATGGCTTCGCTGTTATCGACAGCAGCATCAATCTGGGCGAGCCGCTGAATCATCACGTCATATGCTCTAGTCATAATACCACCCTCTCCCCCTTCATCAGGCAGCAGACGCACAGCAGCGCCTTGGTCCCGCCAGTTGGCTTGCCGTTCTTCATCAGGACGCCGATCTTGGTCTCGATCACTTCCCTACCCCCGCAGCGATGGCACTGAACCATCGTCGCAGGCTTGGGCATCGCACGCACACGACGACGCACCTGCTCGGCCGGGGTATCCGGTGGAGCGGTGCCGTCGATTACGTGGAAGCGGGGTTTGTCGGTCATGCCGCGATCTTAGCAAAGGCCGCTGCATCCCGCTCGCGCATCTGGTCGAGCGTCATCCACTCCCCGGTGGACGAATAGAAGTCCTCCATCTTGACCTTGCCTTCCTTCAGCAACTGATACCGGGCCGGGCCGAGTACTTCGATCTTGCGGGCGTCCGACTGGCGATTGAGCCATTCGCTGTAGGTTGTGTTGCCCGGCACTTGGCCGTCCATGCTGGCGCGTTGGGATGGCGTCATCTCGTCGATGTTCATGCCCAACTCTTTCCAGCTCTTGGTCACCGGTGCCGACGTTGACCGGCAGCACCAGTGAATCTTGCCCGGGCCTTGCAGCCAAGGCACCTTGTGGCCGATTGGCTTGTGCGTGTTGACGGTGTACTGAAGCTGATCGCGAATCCTGCACTGGGCGCTGGTCCTATTGTCGAGGGTTGACACCCAGCGCTCGGCCTTGATGATCTCGTCGTTAACCTTGTTGAACTCGTCCCGCGCAGTCGCCGCGGTATGGCTAACGGCCGTCCTGACGACGCTCGCAAGGTCTTTGCGGGGCCGCTCAAGGAAACCGTCAGCGTATCCAGACGCCCTGGTACCTCGAATGCTGCGAATGATCTGGTCAGTCGTCTTGCCTTCGAGGTAACCGGTGCGGATGGCGTTGCGGACCTTGACCATGCGGTCGGCGGCGATCTCCTTGCCCCAATCCTTCAGCAATCGGCCCTGGAACGGACGCGCCATCGCCGCAGCATAAGCCTGCTCGGCGCTGACGCTGGCCATCGGGAAACGAACCAACACCGGATCGGGTAGCACCGTCTCGAACAGCGCCTGCTGCCAGCTCACCTCGTAGCCCGCCAGTTCCTTCAGGTCTTTCTGTAGCTCGGTGGCGACCTGAGCATAGGCCTGAGTGTTGATCAGCCTCACCTGATCCAGCAGCAGCTCCAGGCGCTCAACCGTGAAGGATTCAGCCGGTAGCCGCTCCAGTGCAGCAGCCAGGGCCGCCGAAAGATCAGCATCCGACCGGTTCAGCAGCGCAATGATCCGCCGGACCACGCCAACCTTATATTTCTCGAGCGAGACAGCGTGATGGATCTGCTCGTCCTCGATCACAAGATTGACGCTGGGCATTTAGAGCACTCCGAGGCTTGGCCCTTGTGAGGCAATTTTTGCTGATTCCTCTTCCCACTTGATGTCACTCGATACCACGTTTCGGCGCTGCATCTCAGAGAACAGGGTCTCGTCGGACAGTCGGCCTTGCGATGCCATGTTGAGCAGCAGCGGCAAAGTCGTCTCAGGCGCGAAGTCGATGTCGAAATTACCCTGCACCTGGACGTGACCGCCTTCCGGCAGCCCGCTCAACTCGGCGAAGTGCTGAAGGATCTGATCAAGCGCATCTTCCAACCCGCTCGCCATGGTTTGCAGCGGACTCAGCTCCTGAGCGGCCTCTTCCTCGGCTTGCGTGGCAGTCTTGACGGCTTGCTTGTCCTTCTGGAGCAGCTTGGCCCCAGCGACACGCATCTGGTCTTCGAGGTCAGCCAGCGACGTGCGGCCGGCCTCGATTGATGCGCCGGTGTGCTCCACCCACTTCATGTCGCCATCTTTCGGCAGCTTGGTGGCCGAGGCCGTACCGACCTTCAGCTCCCAAGTATCGTCATCGATGCCCGAGATCGCCAACATCGGCACCCGAGCAACGTGCAGGATATTGTCCTGATCGCTCTGCGACTGCCAGTGCTTGGCGTTGAGGTAGGCCAGCTCCAGTAGTGGCGGCTTGGCCGTCATGAAGCCCGTGCGGTCGGTGTAGAGGGTTGTCAGCGGGATGTGCGTGAGAGAGGTATTACCCTCGTCAAACAACACCCACGCCTTCTTGCCCTCGACTTCCTGCTCGCGGTAGACCATCCAGGCGCCCGGAACCAGCACGCGGATCTGCTCAATGCACTTGATGCCGAACTGGCCATCCTCCTCCTCGACCGATTCCTTGTAGCGGAACTGGGTCAGGACGTGCTCGCCACCGTTATTGCTGACTCGCCATCCGATCACCTGTTGAGGGCGGATCATGATGGCGTAAGGACGCGCCTTGACGGCTTGAGCGTCGGCCAGGGTGACCAACTGCTCAGTGTCACCGCTCGGCTTGATGTTCGGGTAGTCGGCCAGCGCATGGCACAGGCCGTGTGACAGCGCTTGGAAGAAGTAGGACTTCGCCCAGACCTGCAGGTTGTTGCCCTGGCGGTCGAAGTCCTGAGTCAGCTCGTCAATAGCTGGCGGTACGTCATCGCCCAACACGATCGGCTCAGCGAAGACACGCCCAGTGTTGTTCTTGACCGTCTCGCGGTATGCGGGGAACAAGGTAGAGAGGCTGAGGCGCTTCCGATAGTCGCAGTCTTCTTCCTTCGGCCACTTCGGCAACAGCAGTTCTCCCGCCTCGCGCATCGCCCGGGTGCCGCCCATCAAAGGATCGACGATGGCCCAGTCTTCGCGCATGGCGTCCACTGCGGGCAGTGTCTTGCTTGGATCGTCACTGCTCATAGGTCAGATTCTCAGAGGTGCGGTGGATGCGGTGCGTTTGACGATCGGGAAGCGCTTGATGATGAAGTAGCCAATGGCATCATTCGGGTCTTCCGTGCCGTCTTTGTTCGGTTCGCCTTGGTCGTTATAGGTCTGCTGTTCAAGCACGCCTGTTGCGACCGGGCAGAGTTCGGTGTTGACCTTGTAGCGGCGCTCACCTTCACCATTGAGGAACATGGCGTTGACTGACAGCACGCGGTCACGCACGGCTGGGTTCGCTGGGTTGACGATGAGCGAGAAGCCCGCGGTCTTCAAAAGGCTGTGATCCGTCTCACTGCCATTGACGCTCTTGCGGTTCTTGCCGCTGGCATCCGGGTAGATCGAGATGTGATGGTCTGGGTACTTCTCTTTCAGGGCTACGATCATCGCCGGCGTATCGAACACATGCGTGATCTCGCCGAGCAGTAATGGCAGCCCGTCACGGATGACGTGAACCATCGCGGCCATGCGGCTGATGTTGAAGTCCATACCGACATGCAGCGCCTCGCCGGGTTTGATTGTCTCGCTAGTGTGGTTGAGCACCCTGTCAAAGCTCGGGTACACACTGCCCGACACCAGGTTGACGAACTTGCCATCGATGTAGGCGTCCACCAGATTCGCCGGGTACGACTCTTTGAGCGACCCGATGTAGTCCTTCGGCAGGTTCTTCGCGTTGTCCCGGGTGCTGGCATGCACGATGCCGTACAGCGGGCGCTGGCTCGGGTTAGCGGCCAACTCACGCACGAACTTGCGATAGACCCAGTTGAAGCCCTCAGGCGTCGTCGTGACATCAATCGTGTTCTGGTCACGGCCAGGCCACACGGTCGACATCCGCGCAATGATCTTTTTCCACGCGCTGTCGGCCTTCTTGATCGGCATGCAGTCGATCTCATCGACCAAGGCGTGCGCAATGTTGAAACCGACAATGCGGTGCGGGTGCTCCATGCTCTTGCAGACGATGGTGCTCAGGCAGCGCCCAAGGTTGTCACGCAGGTAAACGCGCTTCTTGCTGGCCACGATGTCGGCGAACAATCCGAACGCCTCTGCGACCTCTGGCATCGTCTCGTAGAAGATGTCCGCGATCTGCGGATAGGTCGGAGCGAAGTAGCCCTGCGGAATGCCTGGGTGCTCAAGTGCGTTGATGCACATCCGCACACAGCCAACGAATGTCTTGCCGCTACGGTAGCCGCCGACGAACGCCGAAAACTTCTTGGGGTGACTGATGAACTCGAACTGCGGCTTATTCAGCTTCAGGGTCGCTTGCATCTTCCACCCCGATGATTACTTGCTTGGGCTCGGGCAGGCCCTTGTTCGGGTCTTCCAGTTCGCGGCGGAGCTTCTCGTTGGTGAGCCGCTTGTTCTCGATCTCGATGCGCTTCAGTTCGCCCTCAAGGTCAACATGCTCTCTATCGCTGAACAGCTTGAGGTGCTTGCCGAGCAGCTCGAAACCCTTAAGGACGTTCTTGGCGTCGAACTCAAAGGCTGGAGCCATATCGCCTTCAGGCGTATCAACGAATACCTGGGCGCCTGAACGATCCAGCACAGGGGCAACCTGGCGACACCGCTCGATGACTTCGACTATCCCCGCAAGCACATAATCCTGCGTGATGGCCGTCCTCTCAGACCGCCCTTGCATGGCAGCCTTGAGTGCTTTTGCAATCTCAGGTTTTCTAAGGTTCTCTTGACCTATCGACGCAGCCGTCTTCTTGCTGTAGCCCGCGCGTATAGCCGCTTGCGTGGCATTCAGGTCTTTCAGGTACTCATCGACGAAGCGCTGCTGTTTCGCTGTCAGCGCCATAGGGATTCCTTGAGACTTTGGTGCCTCGCTGGGGCAGGACTTGAAAAGGTGGCGGGTTGCCGGTATTGGTGGGGCTCAACTCAAAGCAGGGAATTAGCTCATGGATTTCGAAGTAGCAGAGATCGACATCAACCTAGGATCTCCTGACCATATTCATCTTTCCGGAGTGCCAATAGTCTTCCATCCTGGGGAGGTCTCGCCCTATGCCGGCGTAGGCGGAACAGGTGGCTTGTCGGCCGGCACAGCGATGTTCGTCTGCGGGATCGCACGCACTACGGCGATGGCGGCAGCCAGGAGCCCGTTCACGGCCGAAAAGATCTCAGGGCTGAACAGTGCCTGGAATGATGGCCAAACGTAGGCGGCGGTATTGAGCGCAACCAGCACAGCGGCCAACTGAACGCTGTACATCTTCCAGAGCTGTTGCCATTGGGGAATCAGGTTCATGTGCGCTCCGTGGAACTTGGCGGGATATTGCAGATATGGCCGCGCTTGGCGATCGCGTAGAGGATCACCGCCGCGTGCATCGTCATTGCGAATGGACTGATCGGGTGACCCTTGATGTTCATGATGAAACTACCGAATGCGGCGATGGCGACCAGGTAGAACGAGATGCTCAGCAAGGGCTCGTCCATCGGGCGTACGCGGCGCAGGTACTCAGCAGCTGCAATCACCACCAGCACGCACAGGAAGGCGTCGACGACTTGAAGGATGACGTGCATTACGCACCTCCCGTAGCGCCAAACTTTCCTGCCAGTGCTCTCAGGCCCGGGATGATGTTCATCGCCAGCAGGCCAATCAGGAAGGCAACGCCGTATTGAGTTTCACTGCCCGGGGCAATCTTGAAGAACTCGATCGCCAGAGGCGTGCAGAAAATGGCTGCGGCCAATCCAGTTAAGACGGCCATCAGCGCCTGTTTGCGGGTCAGGCCTTGCAGGAACATCAGCGAAGCCAATGCTCCGGCAAACCCACCAATGACGACGCCATACTTCGCAAGCAGGACGCCGAAAGCTGTAGTGCTCGCGGGTTCGGCCATGGTGTTACTCCAAGGAATAAAAAAGGCCGTCAGGTGGCGGCCAAACCGCTGGGGAGCGGCAAATTCGAGGCAATAAAAAACCCGACGCAGTGGCCGGGTTTTGTACTGTCATTCTTTAACACGCAAGAAGGACAAGATAGTGATTAATCTATGCCACTCTGCCACTGTCGTCAAGCAGCAATATCAGAAATCAATTCTTCTGCATCGAGGATGGCCTGGGCCTTCGCCAGCGCACCATCGACCATCGCCTTCAGCTCCTTGCAAATGGCCGACTTCCAGCGGTATTGGGTGCGCTCTGCCGTCGGCTCATCCACCCAGTTATCCATGCAGTACCAGCCGGACGGCAGGACGTTGGTTGAGCGCTTCCCTTCTTGCCCGGGCAACTTCGGCATGGCCCACGTGACGACTGCAGCGTGACGGAACCGCTCCGGGGCCGGCGACTTGATACCTTTTGCGATGGTGACGATGGCGTCGTGCTTGCGCTGGGTGTGCGTTGAGTACTGGGCCAGCAGCGCGAGCCAGTGCGCCGGTGCCAGGCCTTTGCGCAGCCGGCTGAACACCATGCAGTCGACGAGAAACGCAGCCTCCTTCCCGACGATCTCCCCTTTCTGCTTGGCGCACTGTACCTTCGGCTCAAAATCGCACCCGCCGGCCGAGTTGATGGTCTCGGCGGCCAGAGCACGGACAACTGCGGATACCACGTTGCGATAGGTCATGCCGCCACCTCCTTGAGCATCGACGGATGTACGGTGTGACGGGCCACTTCGCCATGTTCACGGTGCAGGACGATGGCCTTCATGTTCTGACGCGATCTCCAGCCGCCGGCAGTGGCGTAGCTGTCGTTCGGGGCCAGGGTGTTGAACGACTCGACGGTGCAGCCTGGGTATTCCTTCTTGCTTTCGTGGTGGATGTGGCCTGTCCACCAGTAGCGGTGCAGCGTCTCGCCCCAGTCCTTAGCGCGGTCGGTCGCCATGACGCCCGGAAGTTTGTCGGCCTTGCTGGTGTGCCCGTGGTGCATGCCGATGAGGTTCTTGCCCCAGCGGTAGTAGCTGAAGACACTCGGCGAGGTTTCGACGGTGACGCGCGGCTCGTTGGCGTACAGGTGGGCAAACAGACGGCTAAGCCAGACGGCGCCGGTCTCGTCGTGGTTACCGATGACGTGGACCACATGCACGAACTTGTGCTTGGTCAGGGCCGACTCGACGCACTGGCGCATGGCGAGGATCAGGATGTCGACCATCTTGGCGTAGCGGCTGTCGGCGTCCAGGTGGTGGCCACTGCGTGGGGTGATAGCTGCCATGGAGTCATAGTGAGCTGCGTCCCCGAGATTCACGATGATCGCCGTCTCGGTCGGCGGCGCGGACTCGACCAGAGAAGCCATGGCAGCGCAGTGCACGCGCTCGGCGATGCTCAGATCCCAGTCTTCACCGCACTCCTCCGCCCAGATGTATTCGCCGAAATGCGGGTCGCCGATTGGATAGGCCGTCATCAGGTCCGGCAGGTAGTTGCCAGTGAACGGCCGCGCCGGCACGTGTGGGAGATCCTTCACCGCCGCCTCGCAAGAGGCCTGAATGAGGGCCTCTAACGCCTCGGTGTCAGTGTTGGTCTTGATCCATGACAGCAGCGGCTCGCTTTCCCCGCGGCGCATGAGCTGCGACGTGCCTTTAATCTTCAGGAACGGCGGAAGCTTCGTCTCGATGTGCATCTCTGGGATGTGGCCCTTCAGCGCCATCCGTGCCTTGCGCTTCTGCAGGCTGCGGATATGCACGCCCAGGTGCACCGCAGCCTTCGCAACGCTCATGGTTTCCAGCGCCGCGATGATTTGTTCGTCCGTAATTTTGCGCTCGACCATTACTTAGCTCCTGCCGCATTGGTTTCCAGCTCAATCAGCAGCTCCAGGAAGTGCTTGGCCTTCTCCAGATCCTTGATCCCGCCCTTGGCCCGCCATCGGCTGACGTACTTGATGATGCTGCCCTCGGCGAAGGGGATACCGTTTGCATGGATGTACTCGATGGGCTGGATCTTCAGGTCTTTGTAGTGGTTACCGGAAACTTGAATGTCGAGTGCGCTCATGCTGCTTTCCCCATGGTCGATTCAAAATGGTCAATGCATGCCGCCTTGGCCTTGTCCAGATCCTTGCCCGAGTGCAGGATTTTCCCGGCTGGCGTCCGGGCGACGTAGGCATGGCCATGCTCGAGCTTGTACTTGCTCAGCAGATAGCCCTCATCGCTGGACATGCAGTTCTTGCTGATGGCTTTCCAGTTCATGGCTTCACCGCCTTCAATTCAAGGCGAGCCAACCGATCGCGCAGGCTATTGATCTCGTCTTGGTACTGGTCCGCCAAGGTTGTCAGGTCGTTGAAGTTGACCCAGTTACCGTGCCTCTCAGGTACTCGGATAACGCTGCCTTTTTCATCGTCGCCGCCGCGCCAGAAGTTGAAGCGGGGCAACTGGTGAACCTTGTCCCAGAGGCCGTAGCCTTCACGTGTTTGGATATTTCTCATTTCACACCCCGCGTAATCCAATCTCGACGAATCAAGGCAGCCAATACGCAATACCCCGGCATGATCAGGAGCAACCACAGGTGAGGCAGGATGTCGCTTGGAATGGTGGTAATCATGGCTTCACACCTGTCTTCTTGCTGACTTTGCCTTCAGTCTCAAGCTGGCGCATGTGATCGCGCAGGGTCTTCAAATTCCAGCCTGCGCGAAGAGCTTTGGCCATCTTGTTGCTGAAGGTCACGCAGGCCAGCGCAGTGAAGAACAACACCGCTGCGATGATTAGAGCCCCACCAGCGACCATCACGCCGTAGCCGAGCCATTGAGCGATATCGTTCATGCGGATTTCCTCTTGAGTTCACGGGTCTTGGCGCGGTATTCGGCGGTGATGGCCTTGAGGTCTTCGATGGTGTAGCGCTTGGGCTCGCTGGGGCCCAATAGGGCCTCTACTGCTTCAGCACCGATGCGGCGGATCAGCTCAGGCATGAAGCCGAGGATATTTCCGCTCAGGTGGTTGTTACAGACGGAGCAGGCACGGTGCACATTGAGCGGATTAAACCGGTGCTCGGGCGATGAGCCGACGCTGCGGAAGTGCGAGGCGTGCCATTGCCCGGACCAGGTTGCCGGCTTGTCACAGCTAACACACCCAAGCGCTGCGTCCCGTAGGCGCACCCAAGCGTTAAACGCAGCCTGAGCCTCACGCATGTACTGACCCTTCGGCTTAACGCGCTCCCTGTCCGCTCTCAGCTCCTTGCGGCCTACATCGGCAAGGGCCTTGCGCGCCTTGTCAGCGTTAACGTCCTTGGTTGCCAGTCCACAGGCAGGGCTGCAGACCTTTTGACCGAGGCGCGTAGGCACGAATGAGGCCCTGCACTGTTCGTTGATGCATGTCTTTGGGCGGGGTTGTTTGGCGGGGAGCATCAATAGCCCTCCACTTGCTTCAGATATGCGGAACGCTTCTCAGCTTTTCTCTTGTCGTGGATGGACCGAACGAGGGTATCTAGGCGGCACATTGTTTTCAGTGACGGCCGAAACTCTGTCAAACCGTTCCACTGATGGCCGTAGCAGTAGAATGCGTTCTCGATCCACACCTCGACATTGCCGAGTTTCACAACGCATTCTTCTACCTTCACATCGTGCCAATGCTTATCCAGCAGACGGTTTAGGGCGGCATCCCATTCTGGACAGAACTTCTTGTTATGCAGCAGTCCAAACAATGTCGATGTGGCCCAGTTCACGTAAAAAGCTTTCATCAGTACCGGCCCTCCCAATGATCCTTCTGCGTCCAACGCACCCCATGCTCCGAACCGAACGCCTCGATCCAGGTAATCAGGTCGGCGCACTGCTTCACGCTCATCTTGCTTGTGCGCTCGTAGATGACGTCGAAGCCATGTCCGTCGAGTGCTGGTATAAGTTGTGGCTGATCGCCCGCCTCACGCAGCCATGCGGCCGTCAGGAGGCGTTTCCAGATCAGCACTGACCACTGCTTCTCGGCGTGGCGCACTTGTTTGGCGATATCGGTCAACATGGCGTGCAGCTTGGCGTTCTGTTCGCCAGACCGATCGGCGTCCTTGATCACCACCATCTTCGGCTTGGTGAAATCAGTGGCGTGCAGGTAGCCCATGATCCGGGTGACGTCTTGCTGGCTGCGCAGGGAGAATTCAGTCATAGCCGCCTTACTCCCTGCTTCACCAGCGCCACCCGCTCAGCACAACCCACGCACAGCTGCACGCCCGGAATAGCCTGACGACGGCCTTCCGGGATGTCTTCGCCGCACTCGCACTCAGTGGCGCTGATGCCGGTGTAACGGGGGATCTGGGCAAGCGCTTGGTCGCGGCGTTGCTCAATGAGGATGTCGGCGTCGTCGCAGATATCAGACATTGGAAAGCTCCTTGCTCACGCCCAGCTCACCCAGCACCAACGCAGCAATACCGAAGGCTTCGACGCCCATTGGGGTTACGCGCAGGATCTCGTTCAGCGAAGTGATCAGCGCCTGCACTTCGGCGGCAGCTTCGCCGGCCGCCTTCTGCATGTTGCTCAGTGGGGAACTGCCGTCGTCGTACTCTTCGCGCCAGTCTTCGGTGTGGTGGTAACCGCTGCCAGCTTTCGCCACCGACTCCAGAACAGAGTCGATCAGGTCGCAACCGGTGGACTCGAAGCTGTAGTAATACGCGCAGAGATTCCGTGAAGTGCTCGGCTTGTTTTGCTGGTCGACTGCTTTGAAATCCTTCGCGGCCATCCAGTAGCACCAGCCGTCATACGCCGGGGCGCGCATGTAGGTGCCATCTTCGGCGCGCTCAAGGTTTTTGGAGATCCAGGCCTCATCCTTCCCGTTAGCGATGGCGCATCCACGGAAATACGCCTCGAATGCTTGACGATTCTTGTCGGTCATTGGGAAAGCTCCTGATTCTTGTTCTTGCCGAATTTCGCGAGCAGCAGTGCGCGGGCGGACTTGCCGTCGGCCGGGATACCTTGCTGAAGGATTCGTGCTTGGGTTTGTTGGTCGGCCAGTTCGTTGGCCAGTTCGAAGGCGGTCTTCTGGCTGTCGTGGCCGATGCCGGTGAGGATCTTTCCGTCAAGCGGCTGGCCTTCCTGAGCGCGGCGGATGACGATCGCGTAGGCCCGGTCGAAGCGTGCTCGCATCGACTTGTCGTCCTGCTTCGCGCAGCGCAGGTCGAATATCCCCGTCTCGTTGGCAGCGATGCGCACGCCGTCGTGGCTGTAGGTGCCGATCAGGGCTTCCATCCACGCATCGGCGGCAGTCGGCAGACCAAAGTCCTCCGCGCTAGGCGTGCACATCGCGATGAATTCGCCAACGCTAGGAGCGAATGGCTTGCTCATCTTCCGGCACTTCTGAACGCCGAACTCGATCTGCTCCAGGGTGCGAATGCCGACGGCGGCGAACTCCTTGATCCATTCGGCCTTGGCGGCGTCCAGCGCTTCGGTTGACGGCCATGCTTGGCGCCACGCAGGAAAGATCCCGCGCAGGCGACGGAACAGTTCGTTCACCACTTCTGCCGTCTGTGGCGTCACAGGAAGCGGCTCAGGACGTTCTACGACCGGAAGGTTGCCGACGGTAGCCATGAGTTGCTGAACAGTCTTCATGGGCTCACCACTAGGTTTTCAGCCCATGCAACGCTGTCGAAGTCAGGCTCAGTGGTTTGGCGGCGAACAGGGAATGGGCGAACGTTACTTGCCTTGGCCTTGTCACCCTTCACCCACCGGACCAGCAATGAAACCCATTTGGCCTGAGTGTTCAGGCTGCCTTCGGTTTCGTGGTGCGCGGTGAACGGGGCAACAGCCTCCTTGGTGAAGATGCTTTCAGATACGCCGAAGTGGACGCAGTAAGTCTTCAGGAGATTGGCGTCAGGCATCCAATCAAGAGTCATCTCCACCGGGGACTTTGGGTCGACAGGTTCCGGGGTGGGTTCTGGCTCTGGGGTTGGGCTTTCGCCTTGGCCTGCGATTGGCGGAATTTCCTCGCCAGCGCTGAGAGAGTGGTTTTGATCTTCTTTATTCTTATCTGTATCTATATGGTTGCCATTCCGTTGCAACGGATCGTCAACGGGCGTTGAACGGTCGTTGAGTTCCTGTTGCTTTTTGAGGGCCTTTGCCTTCGCCGAGGCCTTTCCGGCGTTCGATGCCGTAATTACTTTGCTATTCACTGCGTCAAGGTCAGCCTCTACGCGGAACTGAACCCAGTGCGTTTCAGTGATGTGAAAGAACTCGCTCAACGTATCGGCAACGGAATGCCAACGGTCGTTGGGAATTCGTGCAACGGTAGCGAGCCGATCAATGCGCAAAGGCTTTCCGGTCTGCCAGTAGCTGAACAATAGAAGCATGTAAGCGCCATGCTCCTCGGCAGTCAGATGCGTAGTGTCAGCTAGGTAGTCGGCGACGTAGAACTGCATGTATGGGAGTGCGGCCATTACGCTGCCTCCATAATCAGGAGGCTTTCGGCAATACGCCCAAGGCCAGCCATAAGTGCTGACGTAGCGGATAGCCTGCCCACCACTGATTGGTCGCAGCGCGCTAGGTCGGCATCGATCAGGGCGTGCAGTTGATCTACATCCACGTCGCTGCGCTCCAGGTAACGAGCAAGAAGCTCCATCTGGGTTATCACGCTCAGCACAAGGTCAGTCGCCGCCGGGGCCGGCTTTAGTGCCGACTTGACGTCTTTTGAGGCCCTCTGGATCGATCTCTTGTCGCCTTTGGCTACAGCGGACTGCTGGTCCTTTGGAAGGGCCAGAAGTGATGCTGCGGCCGATACCGAGGCGCGCCCTTCGTCCATTGCCTGCACCAGTTCTGGCGCGGCTTCATTGGTCACTTTCTTGGCTTGCTCGTATGTCTTGCCGTTACCGAAGCCGGCAGCCTTGGCGGCGATGTCTCGGGTTTGACCTTGTGGTAATTCAGGAAAATTTTCCTTAGTTTCGGCGGATGGACGCCCAGCCCTTCCCTCAAGCTCTAGTTCGATAGCCTCGCCAATCGCCACTCGCTCGGAGTGCGTGAAATCCTTGCGGAACTCGTTCTCTGCCAGTTCGCCCTTTAGGATTGAATCAAGGTGCACGGTGCGGGCTGGGATCTTTTCCATGCCCAGTGCCTGGCAAGCGCGCAGACGACGCTCGCCGAACACAAGGCGATAGCTGGAGTCGATGCCAATAGGTTGGAGCAGGCCAAGTTCTGAAATGCTGGCGGCCAGACTATCGATGTCGCCGAAGTCCTTGCGAAAGCGATTCTCAACCTTCACCAAACTAATCCGGCATTGAATTATGTTGTCGCTCATGCTGAATAGAGAGACGGTTTCCCGCCTCTCTCCTGTCGTTAGATGAAGGTCGGGAATGTTTCGTCGGAGCGCAAGGTGTTAGTCGCGTGCTTGATCGGCTTGCCCCGCATTTCGGCATTCCAGATGCGGATCAACGCCGCCAATACCTGGCTGCGGTGAATGGGGCGGCGATCAACAGATGCCGAGAAGCAGCGATTGCGCAAATACAGGAGGTTGTCGTTGGCTCCCTCTACAGCGCCAACCATGAAACGCTCCATGAATCGTTCGGCCAGAGCTTGGTTGCGCTGGCACGCATAGAAATAAAACATTGCAGCGATGGATCGAGGCACTGGCGATTGGCGCGGAAGCGTCTGTCCGTACTCGGCGGCAGCAATCAGCAGCGGGGTGCGTTTGACGAACTCCAGCACTTCCGTTTTTTCTGCCTTGCCCGGAAACCCAAATTGTTCTTTTTCGTAGTCGATAACCCATGTGGCAGCGGTAGCCAGCATCTTGCAGGTTTCAACTGGAAGTCCGAGCTGGACAAAGAGCACATCAGACTTTTGCCGCCCCTTGCCGCTGTCGAGCACATCAAAGATGCTTTCGTCGAAGCCGCGCATAACAACGCAGGTAACAGTGAAGCCCGACTGCAAGATTGCGTGAAGACGGTGCTGCCCATCCAGCAAACTCCCGCCTTTCGAAAAACGAATTGGGTCACCGGTCATCTTCCAGCCGCCATCACGAATAGCTTTCTCAAGCTTTGCGACGTGAGCCATGCTTGCAGCTCGGTTGCCTGTGTTGCGCTCAAGCCAGGCGCGAGCAAGCTCCGGCGTGACCTGCTCGACGGTGATTGCTGGGGCGTTGATGCTTGTTGGGTTTTGATTTAGAATGGTCATGTAATTTTCCTTTGTGTTGAAAGTGCCGGGCCGCTAACCCGGTATTTTTTTGCCTTAAATTCGGCAGAGGCCCTCTGGATTACCCTTAAGAGTCCCTGCCTGAGGCCCTCATTGGGGTAACCAACTGAAGGACCTTGGCCTTCTTGCGCCCGACTTCCGAAAGCGCACCTCCCGCAATTGCTGTTTCCATCATTTCGTTGATGGCTCGGTTGAAGTCCCAACCGTTGGCGAACATCAACTCCTCCACTCTCTGTCGCGTCTCCGGCGACAGTTTTTCTTTATCGATGGTCATTCAGGACTCCTGAGGCCCTTCAGCCCGCGATATCTTCTTGCTTGTCCTGCATGAGTTCTTCGATCACGCCGTTGGCAACGGCCCACTCGATGATTTCGTAGAGGTAGGTCGCGTGCTGCATGCGAGTCTTGGTTGCTGCCTTGCGCAGGATCCGATCCAGCACAGGTTCAAATCGAACCTTCACCGGAATGGCGCGCTTTTGATTGGGGTCCATGTACATGCTGTGTTTCCTATGTGGCTTGTGAGATTGATTAAGCGGCGATTGGATAAAGATCTGGGCGCAGCTCATGGCGAGAGACGCCTGTAGCCTGCTCGATGGGAATTACGCGCTCAGCCGGAATGCGGCCGGTTGCGCACCATCGCTGTACGTTTTGAGGCGTGCAGCCAAGAACACGCGCAAGTGCCGACTGGCCACCTGCTGCTTTAGCTGCACGCACGGCTGCGTTCTGGTTCATACATGCCTCTGAAAATTGGAATTACAACCCAAAGTTACAACAACGGGCGACTTTCTACAAGGTAGAATTGCAATGATAGCTACAACCGTGAGTTGTATTCTTCGAGACATGAATACGACCGGCTTACGAATCGCCTCTGCCCGCGAGAAAAAAGGGTGGAATCAATCCGAGCTTGCGAGGGCGCTGAACGTCACCCCGCAATCCGTTCAGGCGTGGGAGTCAGGAAAAAACACTCCTAGACCCAAGCGTCTTTCTGAGATTGCGTCACTCCTGGGCGTTCCCGGCTCCTACCTGATGGGAGAAGACCTTCCACCTAAGAATAAAATCGAATCCAACGCTTTTATGTTGGGGCCCATTGACGCATGGGACGATGAAACACCACTGGATGACGACGAGGTCTATGTGCCGTTCCTAAAGGAAGTAGAGCTGTCGGCGGGAAGCGGCAAGAGCATCGTTGAGCAGTCGAACAAACAACGATTGCGCTTCGGCAAACAGACCCTGCGCCGTCAAGGCGTACAGCCAAGTGACGCAGTGTGCGTTACCGTCAGCGGCAACAGCATGGAGCCGGTGCTTCCAGACAAGAGCACGGTCGGGGTTGATAGGGGCGCAACATCGATTGTTGATGGAAAGATGTACGCCATAAATCACGCCGGACAACTCCGGGTGAAGATGCTCTACCGTATGCCTGGTGGTGGCGTTCGCCTCCGCAGCTATAACCGCGAAGAGCACGCTGACGAGGAATACACAGCCCAGGAGATGCTCGATAGCGAACTGGATATTCTAGGGAAGGTGTTCTGGTACTCGGTGCTCGTATGAAGTGGACGCAGCACGATATTGCCGATGCTTTCTACGAGCACGGCATATTTGATGCGCGGGAAATGGATATCAGCCACAGGCTGACGTTTGAGGACAAGAAGACAATCCTGTCCACGATTAAAGAGCACGGCCGCCGAGCTTTGGTAAACGTCACCAAGGGTGGTGAAATTTTCTACGATAGAGATGCAGGCTCAGTTTGCGGGCCGGACCGAGAGTTTCTTGACGCCGTATTTCTCCAAGGAGTCGCACCCGATACAGCGTCACTTATGAGCTACGTCGGCCCATCCAAGATTGTCCTATTCCACTCAAAAAGCCATCTGGACCAGAAGGGCCTAGTCGTCGTTGACTCATACTCGCCTTTCAAGGATCGCGCCCTGTTCCAAAAGCCGCTGCTGGACGAGGTGATAAATGGATATCGATTCTGTGCGACGATGCAAAGGCGAAACTCTTTATATGTTCTTTCGCAGCACGGCCGTATAGAGAGGCGTCACAACGATAAATTGCCAGCGATTGCCCGTGAATCATGGCAGGGTATTTGGACAGCTACTACCGATCTATGGGAGGGTTTCGGAATGGAGGCCAAGGTTGAAGCAACCAGAACCATGGCCTCATCAATTGGGCAGATACCTATCGATGGTGGCGACTATCTTCGATACCTCCTTATCATCAAGCGAATCGAAGCCTGCAAGGCTCCCGTCCCTGTCAGATCAAACCTCTATCTGATGGCTCAAGAGATTCAAGGTATCGCCGGCCATCACTTCGGGATGCTCCGATCCGCCAACTGATCATCATCTCCAAATCAAGCAAGCCCGCCTAGCGCGGGCTTTTTTGCGCCTGAGAATTGTAGCGAACTGCAGAATTACAAAAATAATTACAACTTAGGCTTGCAGATTACAATTTATGGTTGTAACTTTACCTCAACGCCACAGAACAACGAGGCGCCAGGGCCTGAAAGGGACCGACCGCTCTTTAATAATCAGCGCAACAAACAACAGACCGCATTGCCTCTGCTGGCGACCGGCGATCAGACAGCCCCGAAAGGCTGCCCACGACAGGGAGAACCCTGTACGGCTGACGATGGTGAAACGCCTTAACCGAGTGAATGACCTGGCAAGCAATGCGCCCCGCGAATCCCCGCGGCAGAAGGGAGAGACAACGAATCGAATTAGCGGTCCCGATAGCCTCGGCTGGGAACGCCGGACCTCATGCACCCTGCCCCACTCAGTCGGGCATTCAGAGCTGTAGCGTGCATGTTGTAAGGACCTGTGATCCATGGCGAACAGATGCCGATTGACGCCTTGGTAGGAAGCTCGAAGCCCACCCACGAAGACGACGGCCAGCCCTGCAATCAGCAGCGGGCAACGGGCCAACACCGCTGACGCAACAAACCCGGTCTGACGCCAGTAGCGGGACCGGGCTCCACAAATTTACTTAAGCGCCTGGGAGACCGGGCGCTTCAGAAATAAACGGAGGGCAAGACGATGGCAGTAATCGTGATTATGAATGCACACCCAGATAGCCCCGAGGACTGGCGAATTCTGCAAGACGACGAATACGGCGGAACTGGATCTGGCTTTGAAAACCGCACATTCCCTACAGCTACCGATGCAGACAACTGGATTGAAAGTAACGCCAAAAATGGATGGTGCACCTTGATTGTTGGTGAGGACGACTGAGTCATCCAAGTGGCACGCAGGCCCCGAGCGATGTGGGAAGCGTGATCCGGTGTGAGCGAGCCGGTCCTGAGAGACAAACAGATTTCCTCGATGACCTTGGCAGCAGGGTCATCCGGAAAATCAAAACGGAGATACGGAAATGGCTCAGTTCAACATTGATTCAAGCCTCAGCAACGGTAAGCGCTTGGAATGGCTTGCAGTTCCTGCTCTCGGCGAATCGGCAACAGATGTCGAAAGTCAGGTTCGGCAAGCGGCGGTGAAGAAGTTCGGCTTCAGCGTTTGGCCGAATCGCTGGGAGCACGTTGTAGCCAGTAACGGCTACGTCACCGTGCGGATGTATGCGTGACCGCCAGCATCGCCTCTGCCCATTCAGCGAGTGGGCAGACGGATGCGGACGAAACTGCGGCCTATAACCGCCCACCTGCATCAGCGCGCAGAGCCGATCTGCGAAGCCAGTGTTACTAGCGCTGGCCGGTATCTCCTCACCAGCCTTGCCGGGTATCGGCAGCAAGGAATGGCATCCCTGTCTCACCAGGGCTCTCAATCACCCGCTTGCAGTGAGCCAAAAGCAAGCCCGATCACCTCGAAAGAGGCTGCATCGGAATGTCGGCGGGCCATGAAAAAAGCAGTTCTCAGATGGCGAGCAATGCGACTGCCCGGACGCAGCCATCGTACGAGTCTGGACCGACATTCCAATGCAGCTTCCCTAAACCGGAGAACACCATGCTCCAGATCATCCTGATCGGCGCAGCGCTGAGTCATGTGCGGCCAGAACCGCCTATCTCTGCCGGCCTGCCAACCGATCCACAGTCGAAAGTGCGTGAACACTGGCGAACGATCACCGGGGTCGCAGCGTTCTGGCGCTGACCTCCCCGCCAATAAACCCCGAGTGGCGCAGTAAGCCTGAAGGCTGCGCCCAACATCCTGACAGGCAGCGGAAAGCAGGGCCGACGATGTGACCGCGCATCAGCCAGGGATCTGGCAGGCCCAACCAAAACGACGCAGATCACAGATGGCTTCCTGCTGTTTCAGGCTGGCCATCTGGCTTTACAAATGCCTCTCACACCCCGGGAGGCATTCGAAAGCCACGAACAACCTGACAAGCACGGAGCACCAAATGAGCGAGCAAACACTTCAGTCCATGTTGATGGATGGCGTTACCCGCTTCACCGACAGCAGCAAGCCCGCCGAGATCATCGACAAACATGTGGAAAGCATGTTCACCGACATTATCAAAGACAATTTCCGCAGCTACAGCGACATGGGCAAGCTGGTCAGTCAGGCGATCAAAGACGCGCTTCCGTCCAACGTCAGCGACTTGTTTGAGCTGACCCGCTACAACGACCTGATCTCCACCGCGCTGAAGACTCAGTGGGAATCCTCGGGCGTAACAGGGGAAATGCTTCGCCGCTCGCAGGCCGCCATCGACGAGGCACTGAAAGACGACATCGTGCCGGAGTTCGTCAGCCTTAGCGAGTTGCTGGAAGAGTTCGTGGAAGCCCACAAGGAGCGTGCCGCCGATAACCATTGGGAACGCCCGCGCATTAGCATCCGCGAAGACGACAACGTCAGCAGCTATAGCAATATCAAGCATCTGCATATCTGCTTTGATCCAGCGCCGGAAGAACGCAGCTCATTTTCCAGTCGAGAAACGCGCAAGCGCAGCGAGTGGGAGTGTGCCAACCGTATCAGCGTCAGTATCAGGGGCGAAAACGATAAGGGCTTCGAATATGGCGAGGTCTACAGCGCGCAGCTGGAAGGCAAGCCGATTGGCCGCAACTTCATGATCTACAGAAAGTGGGAAAAACTCACAGCGGCCCTGTACTTCGGTGGCGCGCAACTGGTGATCGACTGCGATGAATCCGATTTTAGCTACGGCATCGACGACTAACCCCTCTCCGTACACGTCCGCCTGACGAAAACTGCCCGATATCTCCATGGTGATGGAGAGTGCATCGGGTTTTGATCTGCATGAAAACGCTGTGGCCGAGTGCACAAATTGCCGGTGTGGTGCCGGTAGCCGCAAACAGAAGCCAGCAGTAGTCACAGATCAAAACCCGATGCAGATGCACGCCCAGGCTGATGGGCAGGTTTGAAAACTAACAGTTCCGAGAGTGAACGCTGACCGGCTAAGTACTATTTTATGCCCGCGCGGTACCGGCTCGTAATAACTGATATTGCGGTAGCCGAAAGGCGCTGACCGCTGCATGACTCTCAACCCGGAGATCAGCACCGGGCATCTGCACACCATTCCAACTATGGCAAAAACTGCCATGGTTTAACTCAGCGCGGAGGATGCAGCCATGTAACAGACAGTCAACGACCCGACCCCTCATGGGCCCGGCCGTTTCGTAGGGAAGGTAAAGCCTCGGTCCGCCGGGGCTTTTTATTGGGCGATTGGAGGTGAGTGTGATGGGCGACAAAGATGAATTGATCGAACTCTGCAAGATCGCCCTGCATTTAGGCGGACCGCAGAACCTGAGCGCCGTTGGCATAGGCCGATATCTGCGACTGCTCAACCCGGATTTTGTTCTGGCTCTGATTTTTCAGCTCGATAAACAGAAGAACCTGATCGAATCCCTGCGCGAAGACCTACAGGAAGCAATCGCAATCGACTGCGATGACGACGCCATAGAAGCCTGCGCCGAAGTGGAGCGCACTGGTACGCCCGGTAGCGTTATTCGTGAAATGAACGATGAGCTTGTATGCCGGCGCACCGATGCCGATCGCTTTCAGTTCATTGCGCAAGATGCCGAATCAAGTCTTGTGCGGATCTATGGCGATGACTGGCTTGGCGTGGTGGATCAACTCAGGGGAATGGGTGAAAAGCCATGAACACATCAAGATGCTCTATCTGTGAAGAACTCGGCGAAACCTGCATGGAATGCCAACCAGATATTGATATGCCGCCAGCAACAGGCCACGCCGTCCCGCAATGGCTGCGCGACCAATTCGACGTCATCGAGCTGCAAGTTCGGAAGATGGGCGCCGAGGCCGTATTCACCCAGATGCGCACGAAGGTGCAAGCCTACTTTGAAATGCTGCGATCGATAGAGCGAGGCCGGGCCGGAAGAGATCTGTTTCTTGCCAGCCATTCAGGGGAAGAAGATATCAAGTATTGCCCTTACTGCAACGGCGAAGGGTCAGTAGGAACCGGCATCGCTGAGGCGTCTTCAACCCTCTGCAATGCATGCGAAGGAACCGGGAGAAAGCCATGAAACGCACAACCCCCTCACCCCGCAAGCCCCGCCCCGACGTCCACGACTGCGCCAAAGGTCGGATGCATGACGCACCGAGGAAGGTCGTTGTCACTATGCCGGGCGGGTATATCGCCTGATTGGAGATTGATATGAGCGAATGGATCAAGTGCAGCGACGTCATGCCTGAACAAGGCCAGCATGTCCTGTGCAGTGGCTTCTATGGTGGTCGGCAAGATACGAAGCGCTTCGTGGCGCCATCAACTTTCCATGCCGGAGTATTCCGCGAATACATCGATGAAGACGATGAGGAAAGTGTCGACTGCAAAGGCTCGTATCACCACCCAACCCACTGGCAACCATTGCCTGCTCCACCTGCCGAATAACACCCCGCCACTCTGGAGGCGACCATGTCAACCAGCTATGCAGACAGTGCGCAGGCCCGAGAGTGGGACAGGCGCTACGACGCTTGGGGTCGCGAGAAGAAATCGCGGCCTGAAGAGTTCCACGACTATGAGGCTGCCGAGAAGATCCGAACCCAGGCACTGATCGACCGAGAAGCGCGACTGCTTGAAGAGCGCAAAAGCCTGAAGCGGCGCATTGGCCTGGCCATGGCGAAAATGGAAATGGTCTGTCCCCCAGTTGGAGGTGAACGTGAACAAGCATGACATCGCCGTCGGCATGATCGATTCGCGCTTCGAGGCGCTGAACGCCGGCAACTCAACCGCCACCCTGCATGCTGAAACGAGCATGGCCATTGAAATGGCTCACTCACTCGGCGCGATCTGCATGGACGAGCACCGCCACTACAACCTTCGCCTTAATCGAATCTATGAGGCGCAGGCAGAACGCAACGCACTGGCTACCAGGAGAGCGTCATGACCATCATCGCGAGAAACGCCAAAGCAATGACCGAAGCCCTGAATCGTCAGGGCTTTTTTCTGGTCGCTGATCTGCCTCAGCGCATCAAGGTTCAGACCCGGCGCGGCATGCTGGTTGTGAGGTTGTCGTGAACATAAAGATCGCAGACAAGATCACCTATACGTCCAGCCGCATTGACGACAGCGGTATTGAAGTATTTGGCAAGGATCGGCGCGGGACTGTGGAAAAGGTTTTGCAAGATGAAACCGGCCGCGCATATGCCGTACGGCGTAAAGGAAAGATAGAGATCGTCCTTGATACACAGGTGAAGCCATGAAATTCCAACTCGGAACCCGCATCTACACCTTCCAGGAACTGATGAACCGAATCGACATGGAGTTCTGGTCTGTCCATAAGCACGGCCATGAGCAGTACACCTTCGTCCCGGTTCAGTACAGGGGGAAATGAGATGAAACCAATCTTCTGGATTCTCGCCTGCGGCCTGACGGTCGTCATGCTCCAGTACATGCTGTTCACCGAGAACGGCGCTCCTAGGCAGATCAGCCTTCCTGTGGCGGTGGTGAGATGAGCGAATTTATCGAAGCGAAGACTGTCGAGTTGACCGGCCCTGCTCTGGATTGGGCAGTTGCACACGCAACCAAGGCATGGGAATGGGCTCATGAGTGGTATCCGACCATGACCCTTGATCCGACATTTCGTGGAGTTTCTGACAATGCACCGGGCGGCTCTGTCTCGCTGATCCCGCGCAACCCAATGCGCCAAGACTCACAACCATTCACCCCATCTACTGACTGGGCTCAGGGCGGCCGACTGTTTGATGGCCGAGTAACGGCGCTAAACCAAACAGGCGCCGAACTCTGGTGGGCTCATGCGGGCGAACGGCTCGCTTATGGCTCTACACCCCTTATCGCCGTCTGCCGCGCCATAGCCGCTTCAGGTCTCGGCGATACCGTTCAAATTCCAGCAGGGCTGATGCCGTGACCGCCTACCAGCGCGCCAAGCGCTTCTGGTTCTGGCGCGGCTCTGCCATCACCCTTCTGCTCTTCACTGCCTGGATGCTGGCAAGCGCCTACTCCGGCCAGATCACTCAATAACCCCACACCTTCAAACGCTGCGTGCATCGCGGCAAGGATCACTCATGTCCGCAGAACAGCAACTGGCCATTCTGCCAGCCAAAGAAGTAGCCCTGGCAGTATTCAGCGCACCTAACGGTCTCGACCCGTACCTGCAAAGCGTTCGGGAAGAAATCGACAAGTTCAACGCCTCGGCGCCCGACGTGAAAACCAAGAAGGGCCAGGCCGCGTACCGATCGATTGCATGCGACCTCGCCACATCGAAAACAAAGCTCGACGCCATGGGCAAAGAACTCGTCGCCGAGCTGAAAGATGTGCCGAAGAAGATCGACGCCGAGCGTAAGCGTGTTCGAGAGTTGCTTGGAGCATGGCAAGAGGAAGTCAGGAGGCCGCTGACTGAATGGGAAGCGGCTGAGGCTAACAAGAAACGAGAGATAGAGGCCTGGGTTGGCGAGCTTCGTCTTGACCCGCAAATCATCAGCACCGCCGATTCCGAATACCTGAAAATCAGCATCGGAGCCTTTGAGGGCATCGTGATCGACGGCGATTGGCTGGGCGAGCACGAAGCTGAGGCGCTTCGATTGAAAGCTGACACATTGGCCATGCTGCGGACTGCACTTGAAAAGCGTACCAAGTACGAAGCCGAGCAAGCCGAACTGGTCCGTCTGCGTGCCGAAGCTGAAGCACAGGCCCAGCGTGACCGGGAAGCGCAGATTGCCCGGGAAGCTGAAGAGCGTACTCGCCGTGAGGCAGAGGAACGCGCACAAGCTGAGCGTGATGCTGCAGCCAAGCGGGAAGCCGAGGCCAAGGCCGCCGCAGACCGCCGGGAGCTGGAGTTGAAGCTGGCTGCTGAGCAATCGGAGCGCGCAGCCGCCCAGGCCGCCCGCGAAAAAATCGAGGCCGAGCAGCGTGCCGCGCAGCAGAAGATCGACGACGAGAAACGCCACCAGCAAGCAATGGCCCGGGCCGAAGCTGACCGTGTCGCCGCCGAACAGCGCGCCGAACAGGAACGGATCGATTCCGAGCGCCGCCAAGCCGAAGCCGCTGAGCGCGCCCGACTGGCCGAAGTTGCCCGTCAGCAAGCAGTGGCTGATGAAGCGGCTCGACAGCAAGCAGCGCGTGAGGCCGACAAGGCACACCAGATCAAGATCATGGGTGCAGCCAAAGAGGCGCTGATGTCGCTGAACATCACTGAGGAGCTGGCCAAGGCCATCGTTCTCAAGATCGCTCGCCGCGAAGTCCCAAACGTAATCATCCAATTCTGAGGACGCAAAAATGGCACAAGACATCATCATGCCGGAGCAGCGGCGCCAGGTTGTGACGCCAATCTCCAGCGATACCAGCATCATGGCAGTGATTAGTCGAGCGGCGGCCGATCCGTCGTGCGATATCGACAAGATGGAGCGACTCCTTCAAATGCACGAACGCATGCAGGCAAAGGACGCTGAGCAAGCATTCAACGCGGCCATGGCAGAGATGCAGTGCAATATCCCCACCGTGTTCGAGGGTGCCGTAAACCTGCACACGGGCAACTCCTACGCCACGCTGGATAACATCACCCACACCTTGAAGCCAATCATGCAGCAGCACGGCTTCGCCATCACCTTCAAGGTCGAAACTGAAGATAAGGTGATCAAGGTCACCGGAATCCTGATGCACCGCGGTGGTCACCGCGAGCAAACCACCATGAGCCTGCCGGTCGATATCGGTAAAGGTCGCAACGAAGTGCAGGCCGTCGGATCTTCCACCACGTACGGCAAGCGCTACGTCATGTGTGCGCTGCTGAACATCACAACGGGCGATATTCGTGACGATGACGGGCAGTCGGCCGACGGATCTGATACGGATGACATTCGTGCCCAGGTCGTCGCGGACATACTCGAGCGTGTCGGGCAAACCACAACGCCGGACGAACTCAAGGACGTCTGGCAGGCAAGCCTGAAAGTTCTGCAAGCATCGGGTGATACCAACGGTTATTCCACAGTGAAGACTGCTGTCACCATCCACAAAGCCAAGCTGGAGGCGCCTCAATGATTATCGTCAATTGCACACAGGGTTCTCCTGAATGGCTGCAAGGCCGTGCCGGGGTCATTACCGCGAGCATGTTCAGCACTGCGCGCTCCAAGGTGAACGGCCTGACTGCCCAGCAACGAACCTACGTAGATGCGATCCTGGCCGGGCACAGCGAGGCCAGAGCCCGGGACCTGGCCGGCTACAAAGCAGGGCCAAAGGCGGAAGTAGTGCAGCGCGCCCTGGACGGCGAGACGGTTGGCGAGCCATCAAATGCCGCCCTCTCCTACGCATTCGAACTAGCCGTAGAACGGATCGGTGGCGCACCGCTCGACGGCGGATTCGAAACATGGCAGATGCGCCGCGGGCACGAACTCGAACCTGAGGCGCGGATGGAGCATGAAATCCAGACCGGCCTTATCGTCACTCAGGTTGGCCTCGTTAAAACTGATGACGAGGCGTTCGGCGCCAGCGCTGACGGTTTTATCGGCGAAGACGGGGGCAGCGAATACAAGTGTTTCCTCGCGCCCGACAAGCTCCGCGCCTTCCACATCGACAACGATGCCAGCGATGTCATCGACCAGGTGCAAGGCTGCATGTGGATCACCGGCCGGAAGTGGTGGCACATCGGGATGTATTGCCCACTGCTGAAACCGGTCGGCCGCCAGCTCTGGCTACAAGAGTTCAAGCGCGATGACGACTACATCGAAAAGCTCGAGGAAGACCTGTGGCAATTCAAGCTGCTGGTCGACGGGTACGAGGCCAAACTGCGGAGCAAAGCAGCATGAGCACCTACATCAGCACTGACTTGAACATGGTCAAGGCGCTTGATCCAGAGCGCCATGAGCTGGCCCTGAAGATGGAAGCATTCTTAAATAAAGGAGGGGCTATTGAGGTGCTTCCCTTTTGGATCTCACCTGGAGAGCCGAAGAAGAGCAACACCATGACGCCGAACTTCCAAAGCTCGGCCGTCAAGGATGCCACTGACAAGCAGGCGGCGCGTATCCGGGAAATGGCAAAAACCATGAATCAGACAGAGATCTGCGAGGCGGAAGGGATACTCCGCGGAGTGCTGCGGGGCATCGGCAGGCGCTACGGTATTGAGTTTCCGGTAGGCGTGAAGAACGCCTTTGCGCCGAACAAGGCCACTCCAGAATCCGAAGCCCTTTGGGTTATCCAGATAAAGGCCTGCATGGCAAAGGGAATCAACCGTAGCCAATGCGCCAAGGCCCTTGGCATCAGTACGACGCTGCTTAGCCGACTCATCAGGGACTACGACATCGACTATCCAAAAATGAAGCCGGCGTTCCGATGAGACGAATCAGCAACCAGGTGCGCCAGCGCCGACGACTGACATGGCTGGATCTGCCAGCCCACAACATCAAAGAGGTGGATCATGGCAGCGGAACAGAAAGCGCGCTCAGCCAAGACGGCACTCAAGCGCAAGGCTCGGGGCGAGGAAGAGATCAGGCTGCATTGCATGGCCGGCACGCGCCAAGCACTTGCTGAGCTGATGGCCTGGAGCGGCATCGAGGAACAGGGCGAGGCGATTACGCTGATGATTCACCATCTTCATGCGTTAGGGCCTCAAAAGTCCGCGCCGCTCCTAACTCCTCCGCGACACGAAATCAAGATCAGCGAAAACGTGTCGGCAAAACTTGAGCTCGCCTACAGTCGCGAAGCTCTCCGAATCTGCAGTGATGAATAACTATCCCCAAAGAGGTCTCACGATGAAACCTGAAATGATCACCCTGAAACACGGCGATACCACCATCAAGATGCCTTCGTCTTCCTTGGCGAAACTTGCAATGGCCAGCGTGTTTGCCCAGGTGCTGCCACCTGCGGCGAATGTTCAGCCGGTTGCAACTGAAGCTCCAGCCCTCGGCGAATACTGGGCCGGCCAAGGCGGTTACAACGGCGGCCTGATCGAAGCTCGCGGCGAAGTACCGGCGCACTACCTGATCATCGCCAAGAAAGACGTCGGCGATCACAAATGGGGCGGACGCGATAAGGAGTCTGCAGCCTTCAGCAAGACAGACGGCATGGCCAACACCTTGGCGCTGATCGCTGAAGGCGATCACCCAGCCGCCAAAGCAGCATCAGCTTATAGCGCCGATGGTCACGCGGACTTCTACCTGCCTGCCTGCGCAGAACTGTATCAGGGATGGCTGAACTGCCCTGAAGTGTTCGCTCAGGACTGCTACTACTGGTCGAGCACGCAGCGCTCCGCCGACGGCGCATTCGGCATGTACTTCGCTGATGGCACTCAGTACAGCCTCGGCAAGTCCGGCGAGCTCCGCGTCCGCCCCGTCCGCAGATTGTTTATTTAATCATTCATTCATTCGTTCTTGATCGGCATCGGGCGCAGCAGCGCCTTTTTTGTTGCCTTCGAAAAGAGGAAAGACCATGTCCACAGTTGAGAAAGCAGCACCAGCAATGATCGTTCCGGAAATCGGCAAATCCTTCGGCGGTGGATTCTTCTCCGGCATTACCCGCGACCCGGACACCGGCAAGCGCTACCTGAACATCACTGCCGGCGCCGCTCACGAACTTGTCGGTGCCTGGGGCGAGTACGGCGAGAAGATCGAAGGTGCCAACAGCTTCACCAACAGCCGGGCGAACACCGAAGCCATGGCGGCGGCTGGCAGCGAACTGGCGCAGCAGGTGCTGTCTCTGGATATCGGCGGCTTCACCGACTGGGCGATCCCGGCGCGCGACGTGCAGGAACTGCAGTACCGCCACTTCAAGCCGACCACCGAAGAGAACTGGGCGGCTCGTCGCGATGGTGACAACCCCAACAGTGAGCCGGTAGGCCTGCTGTACAGCGAAGAGTCACCCGGGCAGACCTCGCTGGCAGCCTTCCAGCAAGGTGGCGCTGAAGCCTTTCGCGACACCTGGTACTGGTCGAGTTCGCAGCGCTCCGCCAACAACGCATTCGTCATGCACTTCGATGATGGCTATCAGGGCAACCACGGCAAGTACGGCGAGCTCCGCGTCCGCCCCGTCCGCAGTCAGCTTATTGATTGATTAGCTTATTTAATCCGGCCGCTCGCGGCCGGTTGCTCTTGGAGAGCAAGCCCCATGGCAATGCACACGGAATTGAGCATCTACAAGGCATCGCTCGGCCTGCTTCAGATGGCCACGAACCTAACTCGCAACATTCCCCGAGATCTCAAGCAGTCTCTCGGGAAGCGCGTCATCGATGAGTGCATCGACGTGCTGATGTTGATTGCCCGTGCCAACTCGACGCGGGATAAGCACCAACATCTGACTTTGCTGGTCGAGAAGGTCCAGGTGATCGAGTTCCTGATGCGGCTTTTCAAGGAGAGCCGGTTTATCAGTGTCGGGCAGCACGCCACCGCGATAGAGATCACAACCTCAATCGGCAAGCAGGCCAATGCCTGGAAACGCTCCACCCCAACCGCGCCCGCCACCTGAGAGTCACGGCTTTCAGGTCTGTGCGAATTGAATCTGGTCGTGCCGCTGACCTCTAGGTCACCGCCATGCGCATCAGAGATACCGACGGTCTAAAGCGTCCGTGCAGGTCTCGCGCAGTTTCCTTGCTGATCGGCTCTGCCTTCGGCTTGGCGACGTAGATAGCACGACAGGTCGCAGCGCTCCGCCAACAACGCATTCAACATGAACTTCGATGATGGCAATCAGAACAACAACGACAAGAACAACGAGCTCCGCGTCCGCCCCGTCCGCAGATTCGACTGTTGGTCCCTACCCGTTCAGCGAGCTTGTTCAGGCCTATTACGATTGCCGCCGCACGAAGCGCAACAGTGCGAGTGCATTGGCTTTCGAAATAGATCTGGAAAAGAACCTGATCGATCTACACGACGACCTGCTCGCCGGCACCTACCGGCCAGGCCGTTCTATTTGCTTCGTGGTCACCCGGCCGAAAGCCCGCGAGGTTTGGGCGGCAGCCTTCCGGGACCGCGTCGTCCACCACCTGCTTTACAACCGTGTGGCACCGCGCTTCTACGCCAGCTTCATAGCGGACAGTTGCGCATGCATTCCCGGGCGCGGCACCTTGTACGCCGCCACTCGGCTTGAGGCGAAGATCCGCAGCGCCAGCCAGAACTGGTCGAAGCCGGTCTTCTACCTGAAGTGCGACCTGGCCAACTTCTTCGTCGCAATCGACAAGCAGGTCCTGCGTCGGCAGTTGGCTGCGAAGATTCCCGAGCCGTGGTGGTTGGCACTAGCCGAACAGACACTGATGCACGACCCTCGCGAAGATTACGAGGTGCGCAGCCCGGCCCACTTGTTCAACCGGGTGCCGCAGCACAAACGTCTGACAGCTCAACCTGCTCACCTTGGCCTTCCGATCGGCAACCTGTCATCGCAGTTCTTCGCGAACGTCTACCTCGACGCGCTGGACCAGTTCGCCAAGCACAAGCTCGGCGCCAAGCATTACGTCCGCTACGTCGATGATTTCGTGTTCTTGCATGAGTCGCCGCAGCAGCTAAACGCCTGGTTGGCCGAGGTCGAAGCATTCCTGCCAGCCCTCGGAGCCAAGCTCAACCCCGCGAAGACCATCCTGCAGCCGGTCGACCGCGGCGTCGACTTCGTTGGACACGTCATCAAGCCGTGGCGGCGAACCACCCGCAAGCGATCACTGGCCCAGGCACTGAAGCGAACCGCCGCGGCGCCGGCCGAGGACCTACGCGAAACCGCTAACAGTTATTTCGGCCTGCTCAGCCAGGCCAGCCACAGCGAAAAAGACCGGGCCGCACTGGCTCGCGTCGTGTTGAAGCGCGGCAACAGCGTCAACGGCTCGCTGACAAAAACCTATCCGAAGAAATAACCCCACTTCCCCTCACCCGCCACCGGGAGGCCCTATGTTATCCAAAGGAAAGCTCAAGGCTGGCTATTTGGAGCTGGAGTTAATCGGAGTAGTCAAATGAAACCACAACTTACTTTCGAACAAATTAACTCCAATTTTTCTTATGATCCCGAAACTGGAGATGTTAGCTGGAAGTTGCAAGATGGAAATAAACAACGTGAACAGGCTTCGCGTGAAGGCAGGCAGGCCGGGACATATGACGGTAGATATCGATATGTAACATTCAAACATAACGGGCATATCTACATGCTCAGACACCACCGTATAGCTTGGATGCTGATGACCGGAGAGTGGCCGAAAGGCACTGTCGATCATAAAGATTGTGACAAGTTGAATAATAGCTGGCTGAATCTTAGACAATGCACTCAATCACAAAATGGAGCGAACAAAAAGGCATACGGGAAATCTGGATTCAAAGGAGTATCGCAGACGCCGCATTCAACTAAATGGCGGGCCCAGCTTGGATTTAAAGGCAAGACAATATGCCTTGGTTCATTCGAAACAAAAGAAGATGCCCATGCCGCCTATTGCATTGCAGCAGAACAACTGCATGGGAAATTCGCATATCACCTATCGAGGCCAGACCATGACAGCCAAGTTATCGCCTGACTCGATCGGGCTGATCTTCACGATGCACGCGGCAGGGCATCCGACGGCACACATCGCCGACGCAGCTGGGTGTTCCTGTGCGACGGTCGTGCGCTACCTCAATGCCGCGGGGATCGTCATCGGCAACAAAGGCAAGCCCCGACAGTGCACGGACGACTACATCGCTCTGGCACTGGACATGCGCGCCTCCGGATCTACCTGGAACGACGTGCAGAAGCGAATCGGCTTCCACCGGGAGACGTTTCAAAGTCACCTGCGCGCTATGAGGGCTCAATCATGCTCATGAACTTCATCACTGGCTGGGCGCTGCTGTCGTGCATCGCAGTCGCCCTCGCCTGCTGCCTGTTTCATAACGGACTATCGGAGGATTTGGAATGAGTGAAGTAAAGCGATATAGCCATATTGCATATTTGGTTACCGCTACAGATCGAATGCTAGAGCTATATCCGGATATGAAAGTGTATGTCTTGGCTTCGGACTTCGATTCCGTAAGACACGATCTTTCTGAAATGACTGACAACTACAATATTGTAGTGCGCCAGAAGATGGAATTTGCAAAGGACCGAGACGCCGCCCAATCCGAGTTGGCTGCCTTGCGGGAAGAGCTGGCGGCAAGTCAGAGCAGACATGATCGGATTGAATTAGCGCTGAATGGATCGATGAAAGCGCTGACTCTCGTAGACAACATGTGGAAAAAGCGCTGGCTTGATAAAACCGGCGAGCCGGCGATGGCGCTGATTGTCGATGATGAGTTCAAGGCCTTATTCGAAGAGATAAAAGGGCTCAAGCACAGCCTTGCAGCCGCTGAGCAGCGGAATGCGGAGCTTTGCCAAACTCTAAAATCGGCGGTAGGTCGAGCCGCCAAGAAGTGGTTTTACGAATCCTTTGACGATGAACTTCTGGAGCTTATGCAGAAGGCGGGTCTTATCGAACAAGCTGAGGGGTTCAGCCTTTCAGTCATCGCAACGCTTCAGCTCGACGTTGAAACTGCAATCGACGCCGCACTTCAACCCACCGAATCGGGAGCAAGCGAATGTTCGGGAAGTTGAAATGCTGGTTAAGAAGACGCCATACATATTTTCCAGCATACATGGAGCGGCAGGCATTCACAGTTGGAAGGCATCCAAAAAGTGCTGGAAAGACCTTCCAATACGAATGCGAAACTTGCGGAGCCAAGACGGGCTGGCTTCCAAAAAGCAGGCAGGCTAAGTGGGAACTTGAAAATAATCCAACCTGGGGCAATAAGCCATGACCAAAGATAAAACCGTAACCATGTCGCGGGAGCTGGCTGAACTTGAGTTCTCTGCATTTTGGGAGCAGCACAAACTAGATCTTCTTGAAAGGAAAATAGGCAGAAGCGATTGCAAGTCGATATGGCTTAATGCTCGCAAGATCGCCGCCCCTGTCGTCGAGCGCCAAGAGCCGGTGGCATGGCGTCATACGATGCACTACGAGAATAGGTGCGGACACCGTTTTGTATTGACCGACTCCGCAGAAAGTCCATTCGGAAAACCCGATGTTGACTACGACAAATTATTCCGCGTGACTTGCGAACCATTGTTCACCTCGCCGCCCGCGCCGGTAGCTGTGGTGCTGCCGAAACCGGTCGTGTGGCGTATTCCGATTTCTGGTGATTGGTTCTATGGAACAAAAGAGCAGTGTGAACGCGAATACGCGGAGTACACGGCTGATTTCACTACTGAGGATTTCGATGAGGACGGCCCGTTTAGACCTGAACCGCTCGCCTGCCTCGACAAGGTCAAGGAGCTGAATCAATGATCGCCCTCGCCTGGTTCGCCTACGTGTACTGCTACAAGGCGCCGCGGTGATGAGCAGCTACCAAATCATGATTGGCGACTGCCTCGAGCTGCTCAGGCAAATTGCCGACAACAGCGTCGACAGTGTCGTGACAGACCCGCCCTATGGCCTGTCTTTCATGGGAAAGAAGTGGGATTACGACGTGCCGGCGGTTGAGGTTTGGGCGGAATGCCTGCGAGTACTCAAGCCGGGCGGCCATCTTCTGGCGTTCGCCGGCACCCGCACTCAGCACCGGATGGCTGCGCGCATCGAGGACGCCGGATTCGAGATCCGCGACATGATTGCCTGGGTGTACGGTTCCGGCTTCCCGAAGTCGCACAACCTCGACGGGGAGCAAGAAGGCTGGGGCACGGCGCTGAAGCCAGCGCTGGAGCCAATCACCGTGGCGCGAAAGCCCTTCGCCGGGACGGTTGCTGCAAACGTCCAGGCCCACGGCACGGGCGCTTTGAACATTGACGGGTGCCGCGTGCGCGCAATCGACGCAGAGGCCCTAGCAAAGAACTGGGCCAGGCTGACCACCGTTGACATGCGCGGCGGGAACTACGTCGGGGGCAAGTCGGGAACAATACCCCGGACGGCCAAGGCTTCGGATCTCGGGCGGTGGCCGGCAAACCTGATTCACGACGGAAGCGCAGAGGTCATCGCCGCATTTCCGGATGCGCCAGGGCAACTCGCCGCAGCCAGCACCAGCGATACGCAGCGCGCCGGGCAGAACTGCTACGGAAACATGAAGCGCGGGCGAGGTGCTGAAGCGAGCGCAGACAGCGCGAATTCTGGAATCGTCGGCTTTCAGATGAAGCCCGGGGCTCGTCGCCTGGATAGCGGGAGCGCCGCCCGCTTCTTCTACTGCGCGAAAACCAGCCGGACGGATAGGCATGAGGGTCTGACCAACCCCGGGCCACAGTTCAAGCAGAACAACACCCTCCGCAAGGTGCAAACCACAGAAACGACGGGCAACAACCATCCCACGGTCAAGCCCACCGACCTGATGGCCTATCTGCTGCGCCTGGTTACCCCTGCCGGCGGCCTGGCACTGGATCCTTTTATGGGGTCCGGCAGCACCGGCAAGGCGGCGATGCGGGAAGGCTTCCGATTCATCGGCTGCGAAATTGACGAGCAGTACGCCGCGATCGCGAGGTCTCGAATCGAATACGAAATCACCCGCCTACAAGAGCTGGCAGTCGAATCAGATCAGCTCGATCTCTTCGGCACAGCTTAACCCCAACCCCACTCACAGCCTGCCGGTGAACGGCGGGCGAGGAATTCGCATGTCTGAGAAAACTGTTAAAGCCATCATGGAACAAGCCCAGGTATTCGCCAGCAGTTGGTCAATGGTTGGTGGCCCGTTCGCCGCCGACGACCAGCTCGAGCGCGCAGAAGAAGAAAAGGAGGAACTGAAGAAGCTGGTTACCGGCGCGCTGGAGGGGTCGGTCAGCGCTCCGCAAGACGTCGGCGAAATGATCGAATCGTTACTGGCGTGGCACAAGCGCCAGGCCAACCAGTTGGAAATGATCAGCGACAACTCAAAGGAAGGCGTGACTCTTCAGCTCGGTACTGATGACCCTGTCGAGATTGTTCTCACAAAAGACATGGCGAAGGGGCTGCGCATCGGTCTTGTCCTGGCTCTGGAGCGCCTGGGCAAGCTTCCTATCAGCGTCAGCCATGACGGTGATGACGACCCCGATTTCGACGACGAATAACCCCTCCCCACCTTCTGCCGCCACGCGCGGCATGGAGCATCATCATGTTTCTGACCGCTGAAGAAGTGGCCGAACTCACCGGCTACACGAAGCCTGGCGCCCAGATCAAATGGCTCCAGGCGGAAAAATACGGGTTCGCCATCGATGGATACGGCAAGCCCAAGGTACTGCGCCAGGTTGTCATCGGGCGCCTGGGTGGTATTCAATCGAAGAAAGGCCCCGAACTCCGGCTCGCATAAGGAAGGCAGAGAATGCGCCCTCGCAAGAAAGACCGGCACCTGCCGGCGTGCATGTACCAGAAGCACGGGGCTTACTACCTGGTGCGAAAAGGAAAGTGGCTGCGCTTGGGCACGGACTTCCAGGACTCTCTGGTCGCCTACGCCAAAGCGATCGACAAAGGCAATCAGGGCGGCATGGGCAAGTTAATCGACGATGCCCTGGCTGCCATGGCGCCGAAGCTTTCCGCCAATACCGTCAAGCAATACGAAGCAGCCGCGGTCAGGCTCAAGGAGGCGTTCGCCGACTTCGAGCCGCGCGAGGTGCTGCCCCGCCACGTAGCCGCGCTGAAAATGCACATGGCCAGCACGCCAAACATGTCGAACAGGGTGATTTCTTTTCTGAGGATGGTTTTCGTATACGCCTTGGAGAGCCAGTTGGTGGACTCAAACCCTTGCACAGGGATCCGGCGGCATACGGAGAACAGGCGCGATCGGTACGTATCCGACGCTGAGTTCGCAAGGATCTGCGAGAAGGCGAGCCCGAACATGCGGGTCATCTATGAGATGTGCTACCTGACGGGCCAGCGGATCAGCGACGTGCTGTCCATCCACCTTTCAGATATCAGTGAGGAAGGTATTGCGTTCAAGCAGCAGAAGACCGGCGCCCGACTCATCGTTCGCATGAGTCCGGATCTCGAAGCCCTGGTCGCGCGCATCAAGGCGCTGCCACGAACGATCCGTGGACTGACGTTGTTCTGCTCGCCGCGAGGCGGGAAGCCGGTTCACTACAGCTCGGTGAAGGATGCCTTCAAGCGCAACTGCGAGGCTGCCGGGGTCGTCGGTGCAACGCTGCACGACCTCAGGGCGAAGTCTCTGACCGACACCGACAAGCAGGGCAACAACGCCCAAAAGCTCGGCGGCCACACCGACGCCAAGATGACGGCCCGCTATCTGCGCTTGCGAGAAACGGACATCGCTGAGCCGCCTACAATGCCGAAAAAATCCCTGTAGTATTAGACAATTGCCCCGTGTCAAATAGACAGACTGAGCCGAATCCTTTGAATATCGACGTTTCCAGCCACACCCCAATGATGCAGCAGTACTGGCGCCTGAAGAACCAGCACCCTGATCAGTTGATGTTCTACCGCATGGGCGACTTCTACGAGATCTTCTACGAAGACGCGAAGAAGGCCGCCAAGTTGCTGGACATCACCCTCACTGCCCGTGGGCAGTCGGCCGGGCAAGCGATTCCGATGTGCGGTATTCCTTACCACGCGGCCGAAGGCTATTTGGCGAAACTGGTGAAGCTTGGCGAGTCGGTGGTGATCTGTGAACAGGTTGGCGACCCGGCGACCAGCAAAGGGCCGGTGGATCGCCAAGTGGTGCGGATCATCACGCCGGGGACAGTGAGCGATGAGGCGTTGCTGGACGAGCGCCGGGACAACCTGATCGCCGCTGTATTGGGTGACGAGCGTCTGTTCGGCTTGGCGGTGCTGGACATCACCAGCGGCAACTTCAGCGTGCTGGAAATCAAAGGTTGGGAAAACCTGCTGGCGGAACTCGAACGGGTCAATCCGGTGGAGCTTCTGATCCCGGATGACTGGCCGAAAGACCTGCCGGCGGAAAAACGCCGTGGGGTGCGTCGCCGCGCACCGTGGGATTTCGAGCGCGATTCGGCACTGAAAAGTCTTTGCCAGCAATTCGCTACCCAAGACCTGAAAGGCTTTGGTTGCGAAAACCTGACCCTGGCCATTGGCGCCGCCGGTTGCCTGCTGGCTTACGCGAAAGAAACCCAACGCACCGCATTGCCTCACTTGCGCAGCTTGCGTCATGAACGCCTGGACGACACTGTCGTACTCGACGGCGCGAGCCGCCGCAACCTGGAGCTGGATACCAACCTGGCCGGCGGCCGTGACAACACACTGCAGTCGGTGGTCGACCGTTGCCAGACGGCCATGGGCAGTCGTCTTCTGACCCGCTGGCTGAACCGTCCTCTGCGCGATCTGACCGTATTGCTGGCTCGCCAGACATCGATCACCTGCCTGCTCGATGGCTACCGATTCGAGAAGCTGCAACCGCAGCTCAAGGAAATCGGTGACATCGAACGAATTCTCGCGCGAATCGGCCTGCGCAATGCTCGCCCCCGCGATCTCGCACGCCTGCGTGACGCCCTCGGTGCACTGCCGGCACTGCAAGTGGCGATGACTGAGCTCGAAGCCCCGCACATTATTCAACTGGCCAGGACCACCAGCACCTACCCCGAACTGGCGGCGCTGCTGGATAAAGCCATCATCGACAATCCACCGGCGGTGATCCGTGACGGCGGCGTGTTGAAGACCGGTTACGACAGTGAACTCGACGAACTGCAATCGCTCAGCGAAAACGCCGGGCAGTTCCTGATTGACCTCGAAGCCCGAGAAAAAGCCCGCACCGGCCTCTCGCACCTGAAGGTTGGCTACAACCGCATTCACGGTTACTTCATCGAACTGCCAAGCAAGCAGGCCGAATCAGCACCGGCTGACTACATCCGCCGCCAGACGCTCAAAGGCGCCGAACGCTTCATCACACCAGAACTGAAGGCCTTCGAAGACAAGGCGCTGTCGGCCAAGAGCCGTGCCCTTGCCCGGGAAAAAATGCTCTACGAAGCGCTACTGGAAGATTTGATCGCACAGTTGCCACCGCTGCAGGACACCGCTGCGGCGCTAGCCGAGCTAGACGTTCTGAGCAACCTGGCCGAGCGTGCGCTGAACCTCGACCTGAACTGCCCACGCTTCGTCAGCGAGCCGTGCATGCGCATCACGCAGGGCCGTCACCCGGTAGTCGAACAAGTCCTGACCACCCCGTTCGTCGCCAACGACCTGAACCTGGACGACAGCACGCGGATGCTGGTGATTACCGGTCCGAACATGGGCGGTAAATCCACCTACATGCGGCAAACCGCGCTGATCGTGCTGTTGGCACACATCGGCAGCTTCGTACCGGCGGCCAGTTGCGAGCTGTCCCTGGTCGACCGGATCTTCACCCGGATCGGCTCCAGTGATGACCTGGCCGGCGGGCGCTCGACCTTCATGGTCGAAATGAGCGAAACCGCCAACATCCTGCACAACGCCACCGAGCGCAGCCTGGTGCTGATGGACGAAGTCGGACGCGGCACCAGTACATTCGACGGTCTGTCCCTGGCGTGGGCGGCAGCGGAGCGCCTGGCGCATTTGCGGGCTTACACGCTGTTCGCCACCCACTACTTTGAGTTGACGGTCCTGCCGGAAGCCCAACCGCTGGTGGCCAACGTGCACCTCAATGCCACCGAGCACAACGAGCGCATCGTGTTCCTGCACCACGTTCTGCCAGGGCCTGCCAGCCAAAGCTACGGCCTGGCTGTTGCGCAGCTGGCCGGCGTCCCAAGCGAAGTGATTGTGCGTGCCCGCGAACATTTAAGCCGACTGGAAGATACCGCCCTGCCTCACGAGGCGCCCAAGCCAGTCAAAGGCAAACCGGCCGCGCCACAGCAAAGCGATATGTTCGCCAGCCTGCCACATCCCGTGCTGGATGAACTCGCCAAACTCGACCTGGACGACATGACACCACGTCGTGCACTCGAAATGCTCTATACACTGAAGACACGGATCTAACGCATAGGCTTGCAAGCTGTTAGAATCTCGCGCGGTTTGGGATGCTGCTGGCTATAGCCTGGCCTGCAGACTATCGCTCCCGAACCTTGCGACCCCCACGTGAAGGGGCGCAGCAAGCCGCGCCTGAGGAGAAAATTAGAAATGACCTTCGTCGTCACCGACAACTGCATCAAGTGCAAGTACACCGACTGCGTAGAAGTGTGTCCGGTGGACTGCTTTTACGAAGGCCCGAATTTCCTGGTGATTCACCCGGATGAGTGCATCGACTGCGCACTGTGCGAACCAGAATGCCCTGCCGTGGCCATCTTCTCCGAAGATGAAGTCCCGGAGGAGATGCAGGAGTTCATTCAGCTCAACGTTGAGCTGGCTGAAATCTGGCCCAACATCACCGAAAAGAAAGAATCGTTGCCCGATGCCGAAGAGTGGGATGGTGTCAAAGGCAAGATCAAAGATCTCGAACGCTGATTTTACCCGCGCTCACGAAAAGGCCCCTTGCGGGCCTTTTTGCTTTTTCATGGGCAAAAAAAGGGGCGGTTTGACCCGCCCGCATTTTTTCCCTATTCCCTTTGTTCCTTTTCATCGTCCTGATGAATCGCTTCCTGCGATGTCCCTTCCCTTCGTCCTTGAAGGGTGTGTCTGTCCGTCGACACAACCCGAATACTAGAGCGTTCCGTGGCAAGAGCAATCGGGGCCTGGCTCCCCAACCGCTTGTCACACGCCGTAAATGTATAAAAATTTACTTATTTTTCAGTTAGATAAACTTCTCGCCTGAAATTCTGAGCAACTATCACCCTGTAAAAATAACGAACACTTACGAAAGAGTAAGCGAAGACTTACAACGCGAGACTACGAACCAGATGAGCACCCTGCGCTTAGATTGTTTTTCCATGGCAACAAAAAGCCCCGAACCAGTCGTAATGCTGTTCACTTAAGTGGAGCAGCCTTACGGTCTACTGGAAATCGGGTTTTTGAGATCTTCACCGTCCTTGGCCTCGAAGGCCTTGGACGGTGATCCAGAAACAATCCTCCAATACCTGCCCTTAACTCTGCCAAGCGTCTCCCTATGGCTGAAATCGGGTTGGCCGCTGCCATCACAATCAATTGCACCGCGATGTACTGACAAGCCGGTTTGAAACGGATGTCCGAGGGCGCTCGGCCAAACGCCACCGCTGCCTGACTGGCTTCCCGACGAATTACGTTGTAAGCCAGCAAAAGTCCCCACACCTCCAGATAAATCAGCTCGACTTTTTTGCTGCGCAAGGTCATGGCGTTCTGTTGCATCGAACTCTTGATGTCCCTGAAGCCCAGCTCGATCTCCCAGCGTTCCTGATAAAGCTTGGCCACGGCTTTGGCGTTGTAGGTGTCAACCGGCAAGGACGTCATGACGGTCTTCACCTTGCCTTGAATTTCATAGCTGACTTCACGTACCTCCCAGTGCGATGGAAGGGCCGGATTTCGCTTTCTGGCCTGCGGCGAGACTTTCATGCGCACCAAACGATCATGCTGGCTGTAGCGGGTCACTTCTTCGCAGACCAGTCCTTTTTTTGCCGGGATCAACCAGTGACGGTTGCTACCCGCGCTGCTCAGACTCGACAGCAGCTCGGCGCCCCAGAACCCTTTGTCGAACAGCGTCACCGAGTGGTCGGGAATCTGCTGCAAAAACTCGTCGGCCAAGCGCATTTCACTGCGTCGGTAAGGGCTCAATTGCGCATCCAGGATCACATGCGAACGCACATTCATCAGCGCCACCAGACGCAGCATGGGAAACGGTGTCTGGCGCTCACTCGGAGTATTTCCCGACCCGAAGTGGTCCCGAAGCTCGGGCGTATCCGGGGTGCGTAAAAGTGCACCGTCCACCGCGAATACCTGCAGGTCGTGCCAGGCATCATCGTCGTAGCGCTCTGCCCCCCATTGAGTACCGGTCTTGCGAAACAGCCACTCAACAGGATCGGCACCGAGCCGCTTTCGCGCCTCGGTCACACCGCTGCGGGCCAACAAGTGGTCAGAAGCCAGACCTTGGGCGCAGATATTCAGGCGTCTGGCCACTTCGTGAACGGGCTCATCTCGAAATAGCGCCATCCCCAAGACCAACCAAAGCACTTGATCAGCGGGCAGACGACGCCGGCGAATGGTCGCCTGACTCGACAAATCCAGTGCAGACGCTATCCATTCAAGGGGAATGTTTTGAGTAAAAGTGCTCAGGTCGCAGAAGTTGAAAAGGTCGCCGAGGTCGAGCAGGTCCTGTTGAACAGACATAAAAAATCCGATGCCAGAGGTCTGGCATCGGATTTTCGATGAAGCCCGGTTTGGACTCAAATGCTTAAGTGAACAGCATTACGAACCAGTCGGGGCTTTTTTTTAGCTGCTACACAAGGCTGTTACTGAAACAGCGACTCGCTAGACAAGCCATTTTTCTCCAGGATCTCCCGAAGACGCTTCAGGCCTTCAACCTGAATTTGTCTGACCCGTTCCCGGGTCAGGCCAATTTCCAGGCCTACGTCTTCAAGGGTGCTGCTCTCATGACCTCGCAGGCCGAAGCGACGGACTACCACTTCGCGTTGCTTGTCGGTCAACTCGGAAAGCCATTGATCAATGCTCTGGGACAGGTCGTCGTCCTGCAACAACTCGCATGGATCGGTTGGGCGATCATCGGTAAGGGTATCCAGCAGGGTTTTATCCGAATCCGGACCCAGCGAGACGTCGACTGAGGAAACTCGCTCGTTCAGGCCAAGCATGCGCTTGACCTCGCCTACCGGTTTTTCCAGCAGGTTGGCGATTTCTTCAGGTGAAGGTTCATGGTCGAGTTTTTGCGTCAGCTCCCGTGCGGCCCGCAGGTACACGTTGAGCTCTTTGACCACATGGATCGGCAACCGGATGGTCCGGGTCTGATTCATGATCGCGCGTTCGATGGTTTGACGAATCCACCAGGTCGCGTAGGTCGAAAAGCGGAAGCCACGTTCAGGATCAAACTTCTCCACCGCCCGGATCAACCCCAGGTTGCCCTCTTCGATCAGATCAAGCAGCGACAGACCACGATTGACGTAACGTCGGGCGATTTTCACCACCAGTCGCAAGTTACTTTCAATCATGCGTTTGCGCCCGGCCGGATCACCACTTTGCGACAGGCGCGCAAAATGCACTTCTTCTTCAGGGGACAACAGCGGGGAAAAACCGATTTCATTGAGGTACAGCTGCGTGGCATCGAGCGCCCGCGTGTAGTCAATGTACTTGTGTTGCTTTAGCGAAGCGGAGTGTTTGGATTTGGCACGAACGGAAGGTGGAGCCGCCCCTTCATCATTCGACATCGAATCCGCACCAATGCCGGTCTCCATCAGGAGAACCTCATCGTCGATGTCAAACTCCGGCACTTCTTTACTGAGAGCCATTGTTATAGTCCTTTGGTGAGTTCGACCTCAAGCTCAAGCGGCGCCTTTATCCTTGGCAACGCTGGAGCCTGTCCCCTCTACGATGGAACAGGCTGGTAAGCGATCAACGACGTGGCAGGAATTGCAGCGGATCTACAGGTTTACCTTGACGGCGAATCTCAAAATGCAGTTTCACCCGGTCCGTACCCGTTGACCCCATTTCGGCAATTGTCTGTCCGACCTTGACCTGCTGCCCCTCCCGAACCAACAGCCTGCGGTTATGTCCGTAGGCACTGACGTAGGTTTCGCTGTGTTTGATGATCACTAATTCGCCGTAGCCCCTTAAGCCACTCCCGGCGTATACCACCGTCCCATCAGACGCAGCTAAAACAGGCTGTCCCAAATCCCCGGCGATATCAATTCCTTTATTCAAACTACCGTTTGAAGAGAATTTTCCAATTAAAATGCCATTAGATGGCCATCCCCAGCCGGTCGGGGCCGGACCGGCTGGAGGCATCGGAGCGGGTGCTGGCTTGTTGGCGACGGACGGTACAACCGCTGTCGCAGTGCTGGTCGAACCGTTTACCGGACGACGGATAACCGTGGTTTTACTCGAGGACGAAGGCGTTGAATTCGACGAGCTGACCGTCGTCGACGTTGAATCGCTACGCCCGTCGAAGCGAATCGTCTGACCCGGATGGATCGTATAGGGCTCAGCAATGTTGTTGCGTGCCGCCAGGGCCTTGTAGTCCCAGCCGTAACGAAAGGCAATGGAAAACAGCGTGTCCTTGGGGCGGACGACATACTGCCCCGTCGTTACCGCCGGACGCTGGGCGACGGCATTGTTGCGATCGACCACGCGTACATCGCTGGATTTGTTGCTGGAACAACCGACCAGCAAGGTGCTCAAGACAAGGCCAGTCACCAGGCGCTGAAAGCTCGTTGTACCCATACGCTGCGCAATGACTGTGAGACTCACCCGCCGCTCCCTTTGTGGTGGCTGAAAATATGATTTGCCGTGGTCCGGCATGAAATGTCGCAAGTATAACGGGCCGTGCACGCTTTACCTTTAATGAAGCGAAATGGCTTCGCGCACACGTTTGCTGCTGGACAAAACAACCCGTTTAACCAATCGACGCCGCTGTAAGACAAAGGCAATCGAAGAGAATTCAGAACCCTGAAACAAATGATCAGGCCAGTGGTCCGTTGAGCAACGGAACGAAGCGAACCGATCCCAGAACACGTCTGGAAAAGCCCTGTTCTTCCCTGATGATCAGCATCAATTGTTGAACCTCGCCCGACCCGACCGGGATCACCAGACGCCCTCCCGGCGCCAGCTGATCGAGCAGTGCCTGAGGCACATCGGTCGCCACGGCGGTCACGATAATACCGTTGTAGGGCGCCAGCGCCGGCCAGCCCTCCCAGCCATCGCCCCAGCGAAACACCACATTGCGCAGGTTCAATTCGACCAGGCGCTCCTTGGCCCGGTCCTGCAGCACCTTGATGCGCTCGACGGAAAACACTCGCTCGACCAGTTGCGACAAAACGGCCGTCTGATAACCCGACCCCGTGCCGATTTCCAGCACCTTGTCCAACGGACCTGCTTCCAGCAGCAGCTCGCTCATGCGCGCCACCATATAAGGCTGGGAAATGGTCTGGTTATGTCCAATCGGCAGCGCCGTGTCTTCATAAGCACGGTGCGCCAGCGCTTCGTCGACAAACAGGTGACGCGGTGTACGGCGGATGACTTCCAGCACCCTGGCGTTCGACAACCCCTCCTCATACAAACGCTGGATAAGCCGTTCACGGGTCCGTTGCGAAGTCATCCCGATGCCGCGCCGCAGCATATCGTCGTGCTCACGAGACATCAGCGCAGCCCCTCCAGCCAGCCATCGAGACTTCTGAAGGCGTCATTGAAGGTGCGATCCAGTTGCAGCGGAGTGATGGACACATAGCCCTGCATGACCGCATGGAAATCAGTGCCCGGGCCACCGTCCTCGGCATCTCCGGCAGCCGCGATCCAGTACCCGGCCTTGCCTCGCGGATCGACCACCTGCATCGGTGCCGCCGCGCGAGCGCGATGGCCCAGACGGGTCAACTGGATGCCACGTATGTGATCCAGCGGCAAATTCGGAATATTCACGTTCAATACCGTACGCGGAGGAAGATCGAGCTCAGCGTGGGCTTCGACCAGTTTGCGCGCAAAGTACGCCGCTGTAGGAAGGTTCTCGACTTGTCGTGAAACCAACGAAAAGGCGAATGAAGGACGCGCCAGGAAACGCCCTTCGAGCGCCGCCGCCACGGTTCCGGAATACAGGACATCGTCCCCCAGGTTGGCGCCCAGATTGATCCCGGAAACCACCATGTCCGCTTCACGTTCCAGCAAGCCGTTCAGGCCCAAGTGCACACAATCGGTCGGTGTGCCGTTAACGCTGATAAAGCCATTGGCCAGCGTCTGTGGGTGCAACGGACGGTCGAGCGTCAGCGAGCTGCTGGCGCCGCTTTTGTCCTGGTCCGGGGCGATAACCACGCATTCGGTGTAATCCGCCAGCGCAGCATAAAGCGCGGCGAGACCGGGTGCGGCTACCCCATCGTCGTTAGAAATCAGAATACGCATGGGCTGTCCGTCTGCCCCACCGGCACCAGATCAACAAGTTCGCGCACCAATACAGTGGCGAAGCATCCGGCCGGCAGGACGAATTCCAGTTGCAGAATGTCAGGCTCGGGATAATGCCACGTCAACCCGGCTATGGGCAGTCGCAGGATGCGACGTTCGTGGCTCATTCCGGCGTTAATCAACCAATCGCGAAGGTCGGCTTCGCGTGCGGCGATTGCCTGCTCCAATTCATGGACAGCGCCCGTGGCCGGCGAGTCACCTTCACCCCACTGCGGGCCGGTCGGATGCAGATCGAGAATCGCCAGACGAGGGTCGCTGCACTCGGCCTCACCGGCCGGAAAGAAGCTGCGGCTATCGGTGAATGCCAGCAAATCACCCACTTGGGCGCGCTGCCAGGTGCCATCGGCAACACGGGCTGCCAACACCTGGTTGAACAGAAAGCTACGGGCTGTGGAGAGCAGGCGCGAACGAATGTTGCGCTGCTCCGGCAACGCCTTGCGCGCAGCCCAGGCGCGGGCATCGACCACATTACCGCCGTCGTGCCCGAAACGCTGGGCGCCGAAATAGTTGGGGATGCCTTGTTTGGCGATCAACTGTAGACGCTCTTCAACGGCCGCCTTGTCGCCGGCGAACTGCGTCAGGCGCAAAGTAAAGCCATTGGCCGAGTGGGCACCGCGTTGCAGCTTGCGCTTGTGCCGACTGGTCTTGAGGATTTTCAGCGTGTCGTTTTCTGCCGCCGACAGATCCGGATCGGCCTTGCCCGGCAGTTGAACGCTGAACCACTGGCGGGTCAGCGCCTGGCGATCCTTGAGCCCGGCATAACTGACAGTGCGCAATGAAACGCCGGCTGCCTTGGCGATTCGCCGCGCCGCTTCTTCAGTGTTCAGACCGCGCTTTTCCACCCAGATCCACAGGTGTTCACCGTCACCGCTCAGCGGAATATCAAGGACTTCGTCGACCTGAAAATCTTCCGCGATGGCTTTCAGGACTGCAGTGCCAAGGGCTTCACCATAGGCCCGCGGGCCGAGCAATTGCAGTTCGTTCATGCGCGCAGCAACAAGGCAACGGAGTGCACCGCAATGCCTTCTTCGCGACCGACAAAGCCAAGCTTTTCGGTAGTGGTAGCTTTAACGTTCACTTGATCCAACTCAACTTGAAGATCCGCGGCAATCAGTGCGCGCATCGATTCGATATGCGGGGCCATTTTTGGCGCTTGGGCGACAATGGTGTTATCGACGTTGCCGACTTTCCAGCCCTTGGCGTGGATCAATGCGACGACATGACGCAACAGCCCACGGCTGTCGGCGCCCTTGAATTGCGGGTCAGTGTCCGGGAAGTGCTTGCCGATGTCGCCCAGCGCAGCCGCGCCGAGCAAGGCATCGCTCAAGGCGTGCAGCAGGACGTCACCGTCGGAGTGAGCGAGCAGCCCGAAGCCATGTGCAATACGCACGCCGCCCAGAGTGATGAAATCGCCTTCAGCGAAACGGTGCACATCATAGCCGTGGCCAATACGCATAAAAAAACGCCCCGAATTTTGTCAGGGCGTGATTCTACCTGCATTAGGCACCTAGAGCATGCGCGTGATGCCGCAAGTGATCATCGATGAAACTGGCGATGAAGAAATAGCTGTGGTCATAGCCGGGTTGCAGACGCAAGGTCAGCGGATGACCCGCCAGTTTGGTCGCCTGCTGCAAGGCTTCCGGCTTGAGCTGGGTGGCCAGAAAATCATCGCGATCTCCTTGGTCTACCAGCAGCGGCAGCTTCTCGTCGGCCTCGGCAATCAATGCGCAGGCATCCCACTCGCGCCATTTCGAGCGATCTTCCCCGAGGTATCGAGAAAAAGCCTTCTGGCCCCAAGGGCAGTCCATCGGATTGTTGATCGGCGAAAAAGCCGACACCGACAGATAACACCCCGGATTGCGCAAGGCACAGACCAGCGCGCCATGGCCACCCATGGAGTGACCGCTGATGCCGCGCTTGTCGGACGCCGGGAAATGGGCTTCGACCAAAGCCGGCAATTCCTGCACGACATAGTCATGCATCCGATAGTGGCGCGACCATGGTTCCTGCGTGGCATTCAGATAAAACCCGGCGCCGAGACCGAAGTCCCAGGCACCATCCGGATCACCCGGTACGTCCGGACCACGAGGGCTGGTGTCCGGCGCGACGATGATCAACCCCAGCTCGGCCGCCATGCGCATGGCGCCGGCCTTCTGCATGAAGTTTTCGTCGGTGCAGGTCAGGCCGGATAACCAATAAAGCACGGGCAGCTTGCCGCCCAGCTCCGCTTGTGGTGGCAGGTATACGGCGAACACCATGTCGCAGCCGAGCACCTCGGAACGATGCCGGTAGCGTTTGTGCCAGCCGCCGAAGCTTTTCTGGCAGGAAATATTTTCCAAACTCATGGGAATCCTCCCGGCAGCAAGCCGCAAGCTTGTAGCTGCAAGTCGAGGCGCGCTCTCTTGCAGCTTGCTGCCGCTTCTTAGAAATGGATGACGGAGCGGATGCTTTTTCCTTCATGCATCAGGTCGAAAGCCTTGTTGATATCTTCCAGACCCATGGTGTGGGTGATGAAAGTGTCCAACGGGATTTCGCCGGTTTCAGCCATTTCCACGTAGCTTGGCAATTCGGTACGACCGCGTACGCCACCGAACGCCGAACCGCGCCAGACGCGACCGGTGACCAGCTGGAACGGACGGGTGGAGATTTCCTGACCGGCACCGGCGACACCGATGATCACCGACTCGCCCCAACCCTTGTGGCAGCACTCCAGTGCGGCACGCATCAATTGGACATTGCCGATGCATTCGAAGGAAAAGTCGACGCCACCATCGGTCATGTCGACGATGACTTCCTGGATCGGACGGTCGAAGTCTTTCGGGTTCACGCAGTCGGTTGCACCCAGCTGTTTGGCGATCTCGAATTTGGCCGGGTTGATGTCGATGGCGATGATACGAGCCGCCTTGGCTTTGACGGCGCCGATGACGGCAGAAAGACCGATACCGCCGAGGCCGAAAATGGCCACGGTGTCACCGGGTTTCACCTTGGCAGTGTTGAGGACCGCGCCGATGCCGGTGGTGACACCGCAACCCAGCAGGCAGACTTTTTCCAGTGGCGCTTCTTTAGCGATTTTGGCGACGGAAATTTCCGGCAGCACGGTGTACTCGGAGAAGGTCGAAGTGCCCATGTAGTGGAAAATCGTTTCGCCCTTGTAGGAAAAACGCGAAGTGCCATCCGGCATCAGGCCTTTGCCTTGGGTCGCGCGAATCGCCTGGCAGAGATTGGTTTTGCCCGACAGACAGAATTTGCACTGACGGCATTCCGGGGTGTACAGCGGGATCACATGGTCACCGACGGCAACGGAGGTCACGCCTTCGCCGATCGCCTCGACAATCGCACCACCTTCATGACCGAGGATCGACGGAAAGATACCTTCCGGGTCGGCACCGGACAGGGTGTAGGCATCGGTATGGCAAACACCGGACGCCACCACACGCAGCAGCACTTCACCGGCCTTGGGCATGGCGACATCGACTTCAACGATCTCCAGCGGTTTCTTGGCCTCGAAGGCAACGGCGGCGCGCGACTTGATCATGGTGAAACTCCAGTGAATAAAAACGAGACAGGGAGTGTATTACAGCGCCTTACGGTGAATAATCCGGACAAAAGCAAAACATTATTGCTGCACAGGGATAATCCACGATGTCTGACAATCGCTGGGAAGGCATCGACGAATTTGTCGCAGTCGCCGAATGCAGTCAGTTCACTGCCGCCGCCGAACGCCTGGGGGTTTCTTCCTCCCACGTCAGTCGACAAATCGTACGCCTGGAGGAGCGCCTGCAAACCCGCTTGCTCTACCGCAGCACTCGCCGGGTGACGCTGACTGAAGCCGGGCAGACCTTTTTGCAACATTGCCAGCGATTGCAGGATGGTCGAGAAGAGGCGTTGCGCGCGGTCGGCGACTTGACCAGCGAACCCAAGGGCATGCTGCGCATGACCTGCGCCGTGGCATACGGGGAGCGCTTTATCGTGCCGCTGGTGACGCGATTCATGGGGCTCTATCCGCAACTGCGGATCGACATCGAACTGAGCAATCGCCAACTCGATCTGGTGCATGAAGGCCTGGACCTGGCCATCCGCCTGGGTCGCCTGCAGGACTCGCGACTGGTCGCCACCCGCCTCGCACCACGACGCATGTTTCTTTGCGCGTCACCTTCCTATCTGGAGCGTTATGGTCGCCCCCACAGTTTGTCGGAGTTAAGCCGTCACAATTGCCTGATCGGTAGCTCTGATCTCTGGCAACTGGAACAGAACGGGCGGGAATTTTCCCAGAGGGTCCAGGGAAACTGGCGTTGCAACAGTGGGCAAGCGGTGCTGGATGCGGCGCTACAGGGCGTAGGGTTATGCCAGCTGCCGGATTATTACGTGCTGGAGCACTTGAAAAGCGGTGCGTTGATTTCGCTATTGGAGGCGCATCAGCCACCGAATACGGCCGTCTGGGCGCTTTATCCACAGCAACGGCATCTGTCGCCCAAGGTGCGCAAACTCGTCGATTATCTGAAGGAAGGATTGGCGGAAAGACCCGAATACCGGGGTTAGGGATCGTCTAGCCTCGGTTAGCCCAGCGCTGACGCAACCATTCCAGATCTTCGGGGCGCGTGACCTTGAGGTTATCGGCGCGCCCTTCGATCAGGCGCGGCGCCATCCCCGCCCACTCCATGGCCGAAGCTTCGTCGGTGATGACGGCGTCGGCCACCAGGCTGTCCGCCAGCGCGCGATGCAATGCGCCAAGACGGAACATTTGCGGCGTATAGGCTTGCCAGATCACGCTGCGATCCACGGTTTCAAGCACGCGACCCTCCTTGTCGACCCGCTTCAAGGTATCCCGTGCCGGCACCGCCAGCAGTCCACCCACCGGATCATCCGCCAGATCGCCCAGCAACTTGTCCAGATCATCGCGACTCAGATTGGGCCGTGCGGCATCGTGCACCAACACCCAATCCTCGTCATCCGCACCCAACGCATGCAAATGCAACAGCGCATTGAGTACCGATCCGGAACGTTCGGCACCGCCATCAACGCGTTGAATGCGCCGATCGGAAGCACACGCCAGGTTCGGCCAATAAGGATCGTCAACCGCAAGACTGACCACCAACCCCTTAAGGGAAGGATGATCAAGGAAACAGCCAAGGCTGTGTTCGAGAATAGTGCGCCCGCCCAATTGCAAGTATTGCTTGGGACGGTCCGCGGCCATACGGGCACCGACGCCCGCGGCAGGAATCACGGCCCAGAAGGCCGGTAGAGGCAAATTCATTGTGCCAACTGGTAAAGGGTTTCACCGTCCTTGACCATGCCCAGCTCATGGCGAGCCCGCTCTTCAACGGTCTCCATGCCCTTTTTCAACTCGCTGACTTCAGCGTCCATCACCCGATTGCGCTCCAGCAAAGACTCGTTCTCAGCGTGCTGATCCGCGATCTGCTGAGTCAGTTCGGCCACTTGCGCCAGGCTGCCATTACCCACCCACAGGCGGTACTGCAGGCCAGCCAGCAGCAGGAGCAAGACGAGGAACAACCAATTGGGACTGCGCATCGAATATCAGGTATCCAGTGAAAAAAGACAGCCATACCAAAACATGAAGCTACTGATAGCACGAAGCCTGGATGAACCAGGCTTGTGCTTATAAGGCATCAGATTAGTGGTAAAAACATCGCCGTAGCGATTTTTCCGACACAATCCGGTGTCTTTTTTACCATGTACTGATTAGCCGCGGAATTCGCTGCGACCGTTGTACTTGGCTTTGCCGTTCAACTGCTCTTCGATACGCAGCAGTTGGTTGTACTTGGAAACGCGATCGGAACGGCACAGGGAGCCGGTCTTGATCTGGCCAGCCGAGGTGCCCACAGCCAGGTCGGCAATGGTCGAATCTTCAGTTTCGCCGGAACGGTGCGAGATCACCGCGGTGTAACCAGCGGCCTTGGCCATCTGGATGGCTTCCAGGGTTTCGGTCAGGGTGCCGATCTGGTTGAACTTGATCAGGATCGAGTTGGCGATCTTCTTGTCGATGCCTTCTTTCAGGATCTTGGTGTTGGTCACGAACAGGTCGTCGCCTACCAGTTGGGTCTTCTCGCCGATCTTGTCGGTGAGGATTTTCCAACCAGCCCAGTCGGACTCGTCCAGGCCGTCTTCGATGGAGATGATTGGGTAACGCTCGGTCAGACCTTTGAGGTAATCAGCGAAACCTTCAGCGGTGAAGACCTGGCCTTCGCCGGACAGGTTGTATTTACCGTCTTCGTAGAATTCGCTGGCCGCGCAGTCCAGGGCCAGGGTCACGTCGGTGCCCAGCTTGTAACCGGCATTGGCCACGGCTTCGGAGATCACTTTCAAAGCGTCTTCGTTGGAAGCCAGGTTAGGCGCGAAACCACCTTCGTCACCGACCGCAGTGCTCAGGCCACGGGCTTTCAGCACGGCTTTGAGGTGATGGAAAATCTCGGTGCCCATGCGCAGACCTTCCGAGAAAGTCTTGGCGCCTACTGGCTGAACCATGAATTCCTGGATGTCGACGTTGTTGTCGGCGTGCTCGCCACCGTTGATGATGTTCATCATCGGAACCGGCATCGAGTAAACACCCGGCGTGCCGTTCAGGTTGGCGATGTGAGCGTACAGCGGCAGATCCTGGTCCTGTGCAGCTGCCTTGGCGGCGGCCAGGGAAACGGCGAGGATCGCGTTGGCGCCCAGGGTTGCCTTGTTTTCAGTACCGTCGAGCTTGATCATCGCCAGATCCAGCGCTTTCTGGTCGCTTGGGTCAGTGCCTTTCAACAGGTCACGGATCGGACCGTTGATGTTGGCAACGGCCTTGAGTACGCCCTTGCCCAGGTAACGGCTCTTGTCGCCATCACGCAGCTCGAGCGCTTCACGCGAGCCAGTGGAAGCACCGGACGGCGCGCAGGCGCTGCCGATGATGCCGTTGTCGAGAAGCACATCCGCTTCCACGGTGGGATTGCCACGGGAGTCGAGAACTTCACGACCTTTGATGTCGACGATTTTAGCCATTGTTGTAAACACTCCAAAGTTGACGAAAACGACGCAGCTGTAGGAAATCTTTGATCGTCGGCAAGCGATGTGCAGCGGGCAGACTTGCAGACGATAAAGCTCAGACCCGAGGGCCTGAGCGTTAAATCGTGCGGTACTTTACCGGAGAATTGAGGATTACGCGGTTTCTACCGTCGGAAAACTCTTCACCAATTCGTCCAGCGCCTTGAGCTGGGCCAGGAATGGCTCCAGTTTATCCAGACGCAGGGCGCAAGGGCCGTCGCACTTGGCGTTGTCCGGGTCCGGGTGGGCTTCCAGGAACAGGCCAGCCAGGGACTGACTCATGCCTGCCTTGGCCAGATCGGTGACCTGGGCGCGACGACCACCGGCGGAATCGGAGCGACCGCCCGGCATTTGCAGCGCGTGGGTCACGTCGAAGAACACCGGGTACTCGAACTGCTTCATGATGCCGAAGCCAAGCATGTCGACGACCAGGTTGTTGTAGCCGAAACTCGAACCACGCTCGCAGAGGATCAACTGATCGTTACCCGCTTCCACGCATTTGTTCAGGATGTGTTTCATTTCCTGAGGCGCAAGGAATTGGGCTTTCTTGATGTTGATCACGGCACCGGTCCGGGCCATCGCGACCACCAGGTCGGTCTGGCGCGACAGGAAGGCCGGCAGTTGAATGATGTCACAGACTTCAGCAACGACTGCGGCCTGATCCGGCTCATGGACATCGGTGATGACCGGCACGCCAAAGGCCTGCTTGATGTCCTGGAAAATCCGCATGCCCTCTTCCAGGCCGGGGCCTCGGTAAGAGGTCACGGAGGAGCGGTTAGCCTTGTCGAAACTGGCCTTGAACACGTAAGGGATACCGAGTTTCTCGGTAACCTTCACGTATTCTTCGCAGACCTGCATCGCCATGTCGCGGCTTTCCAGCACGTTCATGCCACCGAACAGCACCATTGGCTTGTCGTTGGCAATCTCGATATCACCTACACGGATGATCTTCTGCGCCATAAGGTTCAAGCCTTCTTCTGGTGTTGAGCCAAGGCGGCCTTGACGAAACCACTGAACAACGGGTGACCGTCGCGAGGTGTCGAGGTGAACTCAGGGTGGAACTGGCAGGCGACGAACCATGGATGATCCGGTGCTTCAACCACCTCGACCAGCGCGCCATCACCGGAACGACCGGAGATTTTCAGGCCGGCTTCGATGATTTGCGGCAGCAGGTTGTTGTTCACTTCATAGCGGTGACGGTGACGCTCGACGATCACGTCCTTGCCGTAGCAATCATGAACCAGGGAACCCGGTTCCAGCAGGCAGTCTTGCGCGCCGAGGCGCATGGTGCCGCCCAGATCGGACGCTTCGGTACGGATTTCGACGGCACCGGTGGCATCTTCCCACTCGGTGATCAGGCCCACGACCGGGTGACCGCTGGCGCGATCGAATTCGGTGGAGTTGGCGTCTTTCCAGCCCATGACGTTACGAGCGAACTCGATCACGGCCACCTGCATGCCCAGGCAGATACCCAGGTATGGCACTTTGTTTTCGCGAGCGTATTGAACAGCAGTGATCTTGCCTTCCACACCACGCAGGCCGAAACCACCAGGCACCAGGATTGCGTCGACACCTTCGAGCAACGCGGTGCCCTGGTTTTCGATGTCTTCGGAATCGATGTAGCGCAGGTTGACCTTGGTACGGTTGCTGATGCCGGCGTGACTCATCGCTTCGATCAGCGACTTGTAGGCGTCCAGCAGCTCCATGTACTTGCCGACCATGGCGATGGTGACTTCGTGCTCCGGGTTGAGCTTGGCGTCGACTACGGCGTCCCACTCGGACAGATCGGCGCCGCCGCATTGCAGGCCGAAACGCTCGACGACGAAATCGTCCAGACCCTGGGAGTGCAGAATGCCCGGGATCTTGTAGATGGTGTCGGCGTCTTCCAGCGCGATCACCGCGCGTTCTTCAACGTTGGTGAATTGCGCGATCTTGCGACGGGAAGACAGATCGATCGGATGATCGGAACGGCAAACCAGCACGTCAGGTTGCAGGCCGATGGAGCGCAGCTCCTTGACCGAGTGCTGGGTTGGCTTGGTTTTGGTTTCGCCGGCAGTGGCGATGTACGGCACCAGCGTCAGGTGCATCAGCATCGCGCGCTTGGCGCCGACTTCGAAACGCAACTGGCGGATGGCTTCGAGGAACGGTTGGGATTCGATGTCACCCACGGTGCCGCCAATCTCGACCATCGCGACGTCGGCATCGCCGGCGCCCTTGATGATGCGGCGCTTGATTTCGTCGGTGATGTGCGGGATGACCTGGATGGTCGCCCCCAGGTAGTCACCACGGCGCTCTTTGCGCAGCACATGCTCGTAGACACGGCCGGTGGTGAAGTTGTTGTTCTGGGTCATGGTCGTGCGAATGAACCGCTCGTAATGGCCCAGGTCCAGGTCGGTCTCGGCGCCGTCGTGGGTGACGAACACCTCACCGTGCTGGAACGGGCTCATGGTGCCCGGGTCGACGTTGATGTACGGGTCCAGCTTCAGCATGGTGACCTTAAGTCCCCGCGCCTCCAGGATGGCCGCCAATGATGCCGATGCAATGCCTTTCCCCAATGAAGAAACAACACCGCCCGTGACGAATATGTAGCGCGTCATGAAAAACCCTAGAAGTCTGCGTTAAAGCGGTCCGAGCCGCCGGGGAAAGCGAAGGAAGGCCGAAGCCCCCGATCACCTGCATTAATCACAGTGCACCTTTCAAAAAAACCGCCGCGTTGGGACAAACCGGAAGATGAAACACCGGTACGTTGCTCGCTACACATTTTTTGGAATCGCCCAGCAAAGACTGCTTGGTAATCGGCAACTCCTGCAATTCAGGCGAATCCACAGAAGTTGTATCAAGAAGGGAGCGTAGTCTACCGGAAAGCCCCTTTCATCTCAAACCTTGATCCTCGTCAGGCGGCTGCCAATGTAAATTCCAGCTTCCCGCCGCAGCGCCATCGAGCCCCGGCAGGTTCGCCACCGCCAGCAATTGCTGACCTTTGAACAGCAGCGGCAATCTGCCGCGCACGAACAATGGTACAGCGCATTCGTTAAGCAAACGCTTCAGATCGCGATGCCCCCGACCTGGCAAATCCATCATTTCTCCGCCTTCACGATAGCGGATATGCAGCGGCCCCTCCGGGATTGCACCGGTGATTTTCAGCACTCCATTTTCGGGCAAGGCCAGAGGAGACGCCGGCTCCAGCCATGCCCCGACAGCGGGGCAAGCGCGCAACCAGTGGCCGGTCAGCCACCAGATGCGGCCGCCAGACCGATGCAATTCGCCATCGGCCAACCGCCAGACCGGACGGGCATCACCCGCCGCATCGCGTAAATCTTGCCAACCCGACCAATGGTCGGTATCCGGTAGTCCTGTCAGCGACTCGAGCCAATGGCCAAGCGCATTGCGTTGACGCGCGGTGGAGAGTTTCTGCAGTGATGCCAACTCCAGCGATGGCAACTTGAGCCACTCGAAAGGACTGTCCGTGCTGGCGTCGAGCAGATCCATTTGTGCCAGGTCGTCGAGCAATCCCTGCGCTTCGCTCAGATGCGCAGCGCTGCGGGCCATGGTCGCGGCGGCCTGCGGCCACCGCGCGGTCAATGCGGGGAACACTTGATGACGCAGGTAATTGCGCGAGAAATGTCGATCCTGGTTGGAAGGATCCTCGATCCAGCTCAATTGATGCTTGGCCGCATAGGCTTCCAGATCGGCGCGACTCGCCTCCAGCAGGGGCCGCAACAGATAGCCGTTACCCAGCCGACGCTGGCGAGGCATTCCCGACAGACCTCGCACCCCGGCCCCACGCAACAAACGGAAAAGCAGGGTTTCGGCCTGATCATCACGATGCTGACCGGTCAACAGAACGTCGTTGCCCCCGGTAACCTCGACGAACGCGCCATAACGGGCATCCCGGGCCGCACGCTCAGGACTGGCGCCGGGCTGCACTTGCACACGGACAACCCGCAACGGTACGCCCAGCGCCGCGCACAACGACCGACAATGGTCCGGCCAGGCTTCAGCCACAGCCTGAAGACCATGATGAACATGAATGGCACTTAATGGCGGCAGGGATTCGGTTTTTGCGAGTGTTGCGAGAAGGTGCAGCAGGACAGTGGAGTCAAGACCGCCGGAGAAGGCGATGCGCCAGTTTTTGGCGTTGCGCCAGGGCGCGAGATTCAGGAGAAGTCTGGTTGGCAGATCACTATTGGACTGGCTCATATCCTTCATTCACACAAATCAAATGTGGGAGCGAGCTTGCTCGCGATAGCGGTATAACAGACAACGGATTGGTCGAATGTTAAGCCCCATCGCGAGCTGGCTCGCTCCCACAGGGTAGAGCGAACAGCGCGGTCAGATCAGAGACCGTAGCTCATCAGACGCTCGTAACGACGGGCCAGCAGCGCTTTGTGGTCGAGCTTCTTCAGCATCGCCAGTTGCGAGCTCAGCTCGGCACGGATATTGGCAGCTGCCGCCGCTGGATCACGGTGCGCACCGCCCAAAGGCTCGCTGATCACTTTGTCCACGATGCCCAGGCCTTTCAGGCGCTCGGCGGTGATACCCATGGCTTCAGCGGCGTCCGGTGCTTTCTCGGCGGTTTTCCACAGAATCGAAGCGCAACCTTCCGGAGAGATCACCGCATAGGTCGAGTACTGCAGCATGTTCAACTGATCGCAAACGCCGATCGCCAAAGCACCACCGGAACCACCTTCACCGATCACGGTGGCGATGATTGGGGTTTTCAGGCGAGCCATGACCCGCAGGTTCCAGGCAATGGCTTCGCTCTGGTTGCGCTCTTCAGCGTCGATGCCAGGGTAAGCGCCCGGCGTGTCGATGAAGGTCAGGATCGGCATCTTGAAGCGTTCGGCCATTTCCATCAGGCGGCAGGCCTTGCGGTAGCCTTCCGGACGCGGCATGCCGAAGTTGCGGCGAACCTTTTCGCGCACTTCGCGGCCTTTCTGGTGACCGATCACCATCACTGGCTGGTCATCCAGGCGGGCGATACCGCCTACGATGGCGGCGTCGTCGGAGAAGTGGCGGTCGCCGTGCAACTCATCGAACTCGGTGAAGATGTGTTCGATGTAGTCCAGGGTGTAAGGACGACGCGGGTGACGCGCCAGACGCGCGATCTGCCAGCTGGTCAGCTTGCCGAAGATATCTTCGGTCAGCGTGCTGCTTTTGTCCTGCAGGCGGGAGATCTCATCGCCGATATTCAGCGAATTGTCATTACCGACCAAGCGCAACTCTTCGATCTTGGCTTGCAGGTCGGCGATCGGCTGTTCGAAATCTAGAAAATTCGGGTTCATAGGCGTCCGTCTTGGGTCGACGTCCAAGAGAGCTTGGGCCGGCCGGTTGTCTATTCGCGCCCTACCTTAAGGGACAGGCGCGTTCAGGTCGAGATTAAAAATTCAGGTCAAGGCCAGAGCCATCCAACAGCCCTGACCGTCAACGGTATTGGAGGAAGACGTTGTCTCGCCCGAACTGGTCACGCAGGGCTTGAATCAACGCATCCGCCGGATCGATTCGCCAGCCTTCGCCGAACTGCAGCAAGGCTTTCGCATCGGGACTGGTGTAGTCCATGGTGATCGGGCACGCACCACGGTGACGCTTGAGCAGTTCACCCAGCCAGCGTAGCTGATCACCTTTCAAATCTTTGGCGTGCAGCTTCAGACGAAGGCTCTCTGCCAGATTGGTACGCGCATCTTCCATGCTCATCACCCGCTTGACCCGCAACCGCAGGCCGCCGGAGAAGTCATCGTTGCTGACTTCGCCTTCGACCACCACCATTGCATCAGTCTGCAAGAGTGATTGCGCGGAATGGAACGCATCGGCAAACAGCGACGCCTCGATCCGCCCCGAACGGTCGTCAAGGGTAATGAACCCCATCTTGTCGCCCTTTTTGTTCTTCATTACCCGCAGGGCGATGATCATGCCGGCGACCGTCTGGGTATCGCGCGCAGGCTTGAGGTCGATGATGCGCTGACGGGCAAAACGGCGTATTTCACCTTCGTATTCGTCGATCGGGTGGCCAGTCAGGTACAGGCCCAGGGTATCTTTTTCCCCTTTCAACCGCTCCTTGAGGGTCAGCTCCTTGGCTCTGCGATGGTTGGTGTAAACATCGGCATCTTCTTCGACGAACAGACCGCCAAACAGATCGGCATGGCCGCTGTCGTGGGTACGGGCAGTCTGCTCGGCAGCCTTGATCGCCTCTTCCATCGCGGTCAGCAGGACGGCACGGTTGCGGTCGATATTGGCTTGATAGGCCTTCGGTTCATCGTGAAAGTACGGGCCAAGACGATCCAGCGCCCCGCTGCGGATCAAACCGTCGAGGGTGCGCTTGTTGATGCGCTTGAGGTCAACCCGGGCGCAAAAATCGAACAGATCCTTGAACGGACCGTCCAGGCGCGCTTCGGTGATCGCCTCGACCGGCCCCTCCCCCACGCCCTTGATCGCGCCCAATCCGTAAATGATCCGGCCTTCGTCGTTCACCGTGAACTTGAACTCCGATGTGTTCACGTCAGGTGCGTCGAGACGCAGCTTCATCGTGCGCACTTCCTCGATCAAGGTCACGACCTTGTCGGTGTTGTGCATATCCGCCGAAAGCACCGCCGCCATGAACGGCGCCGGGTAGTGCGCCTTGAGCCATGCCGTCTGGTACGAGACCAGGCCATAAGCCGCGGAGTGGGATTTGTTGAAGCCGTAACCGGCGAATTTTTCCACCAGGTCGAAGATGTTACCGGCCAGGTCGGCATCGATATTGTTGGTGGCGCAACCTTCAATGAAGCCGCCACGCTGCTTGGCCATTTCTTCGGGCTTTTTCTTACCCATCGCCCGACGCAGCATGTCTGCACCGCCGAGGGTGTAGCCGGCCATGACCTGGGCAATCTGCATCACCTGTTCCTGATACAGGATGATGCCGTAAGTGGGCGCCAATATGGGCTTGAGGCCTTCGTATTGGTAATCCGAGTGTGGGTACGCCAGTTCGGCACGACCGTGTTTACGGTTGATGAAGTCATCCACCATGCCCGATTGCAGCGGGCCGGGACGGAAAAGGGCCACCAGTGCGATCAAGTCTTCCAGGCAGTCGGGCTTGAGCTTCTTGATCAGCTCTTTCATGCCGCGGGATTCGAGCTGGAACACCGCCGTGGTTTCGGCTTTTTGCAGCAGCGTGTAGGTCGGCTTGTCGTCCAGCGGGATGAACGCAATGTCCAGCGGCGGCTCGTTGACCTTGGCGCGGTCGCGGTTGATGGTTTTCAGGGCCCAGTCGATGATCGTCAAGGTCCGCAGGCCGAGGAAGTCGAACTTCACCAGCCCGGCGGCTTCAACGTCGTCCTTGTCGAACTGGGTCACCAGGCCATCGCCCGCTTCATCGCAATAGATCGGCGAGAAATCGGTCAATTTGGTCGGAGCGATCACCACACCACCGGCGTGCTTGCCGACGTTACGCACAACGCCTTCGAGCTTGCGGGCCATCTCCCAGATTTCGGCGGCTTCTTCATCGACCTTGATGAAGTCACGCAGAATTTCTTCCTGTTCGTAGGCCTTTTCCAGGGTCATGCCGACTTCGAACGGAATCATCTTCGACAGACGATCCGCCAGGCCATAAGACTTGCCCTGCACCCGCGCCACGTCGCGCACCACAGCTTTTGCCGCCATCGAACCGAAGGTGATGATCTGGCTTACCGCGTTGCGGCCGTATTTCTCGGCCACATAGTCGATCACCCGATCGCGACCGTCCATGCAGAAGTCGACGTCGAAGTCGGGCATGGAGACCCGTTCCGGGTTAAGGAAACGTTCGAACAGCAGGTCATATTCCAGCGGGTCGAGGTCGGTGATCTTCTGCACATAAGCCACCAGCGACCCGGCACCCGATCCACGGCCTGGCCCCACCGGCACACCGTTGTTCTTGGCCCACTGGATAAAGTCCATCACGATCAGGAAATAACCGGGGAATCCCATCTGGATGATGATATCCAGCTCGAAATTCAGCCGGTCGACATAAACCTGACGCTTGGCCTCGTAGTCTTCAGTGGTGTCCTTGGGCAGCAGGACCGCGAGACGCTCCTCAAGGCCATCGAACGAGACTTTGCGGAAATACTCGTCGATGGTCATGCCATCGGGAATCGGGAAGTTGGGCAGGAAGTGCGTGCCCAGTTTGACTTCGATGTTGCAGCGTTTGGCGATCTCGACCGTGTTTTCCAGCGCTTCGGGAATATCGCTGAACAGCTCGGCCATTTCCTCGGCGCTTTTGAGGTACTGCTGATCGCTGTAATTCTTCGAACGCCGCGGATCGTCAAGCGCGCGGCCCTCACCGATGCAAACGCGGGTTTCGTGGGCGGCGAAGTCTTCCTGCTTGATGAAGCGCACATCGTTGGTCGCCACCAGCGGCGCACCGATTTTCTCGGCCAGCGCCACGGCACCGTGCAGCTGCTCTTCGTCGTTGGGGCGATTGGTACGCTGGATTTCCAGATAGAAGCGGTCCGGGAACACCTCCATCCATTCGCGTGCCAAGGTTTCGGCTTCGTCCGGGTTGCCACTGAGCATCGCCTGGCCGATCTCGCCTTCTTTCGCCGCCGACAGCATGATCAAGCCTGCGCTGGCTTCAGCGACCCACTCGCGCTCGATGATGATCGAACCGTTGCGCTGGCCGTCGATAAAGCCGCGGGAAATCAGCTCGGTGAGGTTGCGATAACCTTCGGCGTTCATCACCAGCAGGCTGATCCGGCTCAGCGGATTGTCCGGATCCTTGTTCGACAACCACAGGTCGGCGCCACAGATCGGCTTGATCCCGGCGCCCATGGCGGCTTTATAGAATTTGACCAGGGAACACATGTTGTTCTGATCGGTGACCGCAACGGCAGGCATGTTCATGCCGACCAGGGTCTTGACCAGCGGCTTGATCCGCACCAGACCGTCGACCAGGGAATATTCAGTGTGCAGGCGTAGATGAACGAATGAAGCCGGCATAGTGATCCTGTCTAGAAACTAGAAACGTGAAGACAACAAGGCCCGGATTGTACCGGGCCTTGGCAAAAAAAATCAGCCTTGCCGCTAACTCTCGATCAGGCGTTCCCGCGCCTCATACGCCAGGCGCACCGGGGCAAACGAGCGCCGATGGATCGGGGTCGGCCCCAGACGAGCGAGCGCTTCAAGATGGACTGGCGTCGGGTAACCTTTATGCCCGCCAATGCCGTAGCCAGGATAAATCAATTCGAACGCAGCCATTTCACGGTCACGACTGACCTTGGCCAGAATCGATGCAGCCGCGATGGCCGGCACCTTCCCATCACCCTGCACCACCGCTTCGGCGCGCATCGGCAATTTAGGGCAACGATTACCGTCGATCATCGCCAGTTTCGGCTGTATATGCAGCCCCGCTACCGCGCGCTGCATGGCCAGCATGGTGGCATGGAGGATGTTCAGCTCATCGATCTCTTCGACTTCCGCGCGGGCGATGCACCAGCTCAGGGCTTTCTCGCAGATTTCATCATAGAGTTTTTCCCGGCGAGCTTCGGTGAGCTTCTTCGAGTCATTCAAGCCGAGAATCGGACGGTTCGGATCGAGGATCACAGCCGCAGTCACCACGGCGCCACAGAGCGGACCGCGACCGACTTCGTCGACGCCGGCAACCAACTCTTCCACATCAGCGACCAAGGTGAAATCCAGCCCCATCTGCATGCTTGTTTTACTCATTGTGCTTGGCCGATCAAATTCAGCACCGCATCCGCCGCCTGATTAGAGGCATCCAGACGCAAGGTACGGTGGATTTCGTCAAAACCGCGAGTTTGCTCTTCCCCACCCTCGATCAGCGGCGACAGGGTCTGGGCCAGCGCTTCGACCGTCGCATCGTCTTGCAGCAACTCGGGCACCAGCAGTCGCTGGGCCAGCAGGTTCGGCAAGGAGACGTAGGGGCTTTTGACCATCCGCTTGAGAATCCAGAACGTCAGCGGCGCCAAGCGATAAGCGACCACCATTGGGCGTTTGTACAACAGGGCTTCAAGCGTTGCCGTGCCGGACGCGATCAGCACTGCGTTACACGCGGCCAGGGCCAGGTGGGACTTGCCATCGAGCAAGGTCAGCGGCAGATCGCGGCCGACCAACAGCTCTTCAAGCTGCGCGCGACGCTGCGGGTTGGCACACGGCAAGACAAACCGCACGCCCGGACGCAGTGCCCGCAGGCGTTGGGCCGTGTCGAGAAACAATGCACCGAGACGGCCCACTTCGCCGCCGCGACTGCCGGGCATCAGCGCGACCAAGGGCCCGTCAGGCAATCCAAGCTCGGCCCGCGCTGCGGCACGGTCGGCCTCGAGCGGAATGGCATCGGCCAGGGTGTGCCCGACAAACCGCACTGGCACGCCCTTCTCTTCATAGAACTTTGCTTCAAACGGAAACAGCGTCAGCATCAGGTCGCAACCTTCACGAATCTTCAGCACGCGCTTCTGTCGCCAAGCCCAGACCGACGGACTGACGTAATGCACGGTCTTGATCCCGGCCTGACGCAGCTTGAGTTCGATATTGAGATTGAAATCCGGGGCATCGATTCCGATGAACACGTCCGGCTTCGCGGCAATCAGGTCTGCGACCAGTTTCTTGCGACGTGCCAGCAACTCGCGCAATCGGCCAAGTACCTCAACCAGGCCCATGACCGACAGGCGCTCCATCGGGAAGTATGAAGTCAACCCCTCAGCCTGCATCAGCGGGCCACCGACACCGATGAATTCGATTGCCGGGTGTTGAGCCTTGAGCGCACGCATCAGCCCCGCGCCCAGAATGTCACCGGAAGCCTCACCCGCCACCAGCGCAATACGCAGATTGGCCATGATTAGCGGGTGATGCCGCGCGTCGAAGACTGGATGGAGTCGCGGAACACCGCAACTTCCGGGAATTGCTCCGAAGGTTCGGCCAGTTCGGCGAGTGCTTGCTCAACCGTCAGGCCCTGGCGATAGACCACCTTGTAGGCACGACGCAGGGCGTGGATCGCATCTTCGCTGAAACCGCGACGGCGCATGCCTTCGAAGTTCATGCTACGGGCTTCGGCCGGATTGCCGAACACCGTAACGAACGCGGGAACGTCCTTGCCGATGGCGGTACCCATGCCGGAAAAGCTGTGGGCACCAATGTGGCAATACTGGTGAACCAGGGTGAACCCGGACAGGATCGCCCAGTCTTCAACGTGCACATGACCGGCAAGTGCGGTGTTGTTGACCAGAATGCAGTGGTTTCCGATGACGCTGTCGTGACCGATGTGGGCATAGGCCATTATCAGGTTGTGATCGCCCAGGGTGGTTTCCGAACGATCCTGAATGGTTCCACGGTGAATGGTCACGCCTTCGCGAATGACATTGTGGTCACCGATCACCAGGCGAGTTTCTTCGCCCTTGTACTTCAGATCAGGCGTGTCTTCACCTACCGAGGAGAACTGATAGATGCGGTTGTGCTTACCGATTCGGGTTGGGCCCTTAAGAATCACATGCGGCCCGATAACCGTCCCCTCGCCGATCTCCACACCTGCGCCGATGATCGACCACGGCCCGACCTCGACACCGTCAGCCAGGACGGCCGTCGGATCGATGATTGCGCGAGGGTCAATCAAACTCATAGTTTACGTTCCGCGCAGATGATTTCAGCTGAGCAGACTGGCTTGCCATCGACCGAAGCCTGGCACTCGAACTTCCAGATCTGACGCTTGCAGCTGATGAACTTGGCTTCAAGAATCAACTGATCACCCGGCAACACCGGCTGGCGGAAGCGTAGCTTGTCGGAACCGACGAAGTAATAAAGGGTGCCATCGGCCGGTTTCACGTCGAGCATCTTGAAACCAAGGATCCCGGCAGCCTGAGCCATCGCTTCGATGATCAGTACGCCCGGCATGATCGGATGCGCCGGAAAGTGACCATTGAAGAAAGGTTCGTTGATGCTGACATTCTTGTAGGCGCGAATGCGCTTGCCTTCCACATCCAGATCCACGACCCGGTCCACCAGCAGGAACGGGTAACGGTGAGGCAGGTATTCGCGAATCTCGTTGATGTCCATCATTTCGGGGGGAAGCCTATGTAAAGATTGGGAGCGCGCGACTTACGCGCACTCCTCTAGCAAATCAAGGACACAGTCTAGCGGCTGCGCACATTTGATATGGAAATGGTATCAGCCATCTGAAGCAGCATTACCGTCAGGGGTCACTTCCCCTACTTGCTTTTCCAGCTGTCGCAAACGCCGTGCGATGTCATCGAGCTGACGGATACGGGCCGCGCTTTTGCGCCACTCGGCCGCTGGCTGCATTGCCGTACCGGAAGAATAGGAACCTGACTCGGTGATCGAGTGAGTCACCATGGTCATCCCGGTAATGAAAACGTTGTCGCAAATATCGATATGTCCCACCAGCCCTACGCCACCGGCGAGCATGCAATGCTTGCCGATTTTGGTGCTGCCGGAAATGCCCACGCACGCGGCCATGGCCGTGTGATCACCAACCTGGACGTTGTGGGCGATCTGAATCTGGTTGTCGAGCTTAACGCCATTACCAATGATGGTATCGGCGAGCGCGCCGCGGTCGATGGCAGTATTCACGCCAATTTCCACGTCGTCACCGACCAGAACGCCACCGATCTGGGCAATTTTCTGCCAGATACCCTTTTCGTTGGCAAAACCAAAGCCTTCGCCACCGAGTACGGCACCCGACTGGATGACCACTCGTTTGCCGATGCGCACGTCGTGATACAGCGTGACACGCGGAGCGAGCCAGCCGCCTTCGCCAATGACGCTACGAGCACCGATGAAACAGTGCGCGCCAACGGTTGTCCCCGCGGCAACTTGCGCACCGCTCTCGATGACTACAAACGCTCCGATACTCGCCGCCGGATCGACCACCGCGTCCGCCGCAATGACTGCGGTCGGATGAATACCGGCGGCCGCCTTGGGCTTGGGATCGAACAGGTGAGAAATGCGCGCGTAGGCAGCGTATGGATCAGGCACCACCAGTACATTACCGGCAAACCCCTCAGCATCAGCGGCTTTCAGCAACAAGGCTGCAGCCTGGCTGCCTGCCAGGTATTTACGGTATTGGGGATTTGCGAGAAAGCTCAACTGAGTTGGGCCAGCCTCCTGCAAGGTGGCTAGCCCAGTAATTGCCTTCTCCGCGTCGCCACGTAATGTGGCACCGAGGAACTCGGCCAGTTGGCCGAGTTTGATAGTCGCAGTCATGGATTACTTCAGCTGATTCATGCGCTCGATAACCTGGCGCGTGATGTCGTACTGAGGCTTGACATCGATCACTGCGCCACGCTCGAAGACCAGGTCAAAAGCACCTTTCTTGATGACTTCTTCCACAGCGCTGTCCAGTTTCGGCTTGAGCTGTTTCAGCATTTCACGGTCGGCAACGGCTTTGGCTTCGTTCAGTTCCTTGGACTGGAACTGGAAGTCACGAGCCTTTTGCTTGAATTCAAGCTCCAGACGCTCACGCTCGCCTTGCTGCATTTTGTCGCCACCGGCCATCAGACGATCCTGAATACCCTTGGCACTGCTTTCCAGTGTCTTGAGCTTGGTCAGTTGAGGACCGAATTTTTTCTCGGCATCCACGGCGTACTTCTTGGCCGCATCGGATTCCAGCAGGGCCATCTGATAGTTCAGAACGGCGATTTTCATGTCGGCAAAAGCCGGGCCTGCTACCAGTACGGAAGCCAGGAGAACCAATTGAGTCAACTTACGCACGATGCACTCCTACAAAATCCATTGTCGTTATCTTGGGTCAGACGCTTAGAACGTCTGGCCGAGGGAGAATTGGAACACTTGAGTCTCGGCATTGCTGTCCGGCTTTTTAACTGGCATCGCTAACGCGAAGCTCAACGGACCAAGGGCGGTCACCCAAGTCACACCAACACCCACAGAACTGGCCATATTGCTCAGGCTGACGTCGTTACATTGAGTGTTGGACTTCGAGCCATCGGCATTGGTGCTCTGCTTGCAGGTCGAATCGAACACGTTACCCACATCCCAGAATACCGAGGTGCGCAACGAACGCTGGTCTTTCACGAACGGCAACGGGAACAGAAGTTCTACACCACCCTGAATCAGGACGTTACCACCAAACGGCAATGGATCCTGGTCTGGATCGACTGCTGTTCCCGGGTTCACGCCCCGGCTCGGGGTACTGCGAGGCCCCAAAGTGCTGTCCTTGAAGCCACGAACCGAGTTGAAACCACCAGCATAGTAGTTTTCATAGAACGGCAAGCCATCAGTGGAACCATAACCATCGCCATAACCCAGTTCGGTGTGGAGGCGCATGGTGTAGTTTTCAGACAACGGCTGGAACAATTGACCGCGGTAATCCAGCTTGAAGAATGACAAATCGCTGCCCGGGGTTGTTGCTTCCGCAGTCAGGCTTTGGGAATGACCACGGGTCGCCAGTACGCCTTTGTTCAGTGTGGACTCGGACCAACCGGCCGAGGCCTTGAAGTTCAGGTACTGATCACCTTGCTGGTTAACGAAGTCGAAAATTTCGTCGACGGTGTAAAGACCCGTCTTGATCTTGTCTTGTTGCGCAGTCAATCCGAAGGTCAGACGTGACGTCTCGCTGATCGGATAACCGACGCTGACGCCCGCTCCCAGGCTGTCAACGGCGTAGCTGGCTACGTTGACATCAAGGTCTTTGTAGTCGGTGGTGCGATAGAAGGCGTTGTAACCCAGGCTCACACCATCAGCGGTCCAGTACGGGTCGACATAACCGAAGTTATAGCGACTTTGATATTGGCTGCGAGTCAAGCCGATGCTGACCTTGTTACCCGTACCCAGGAAGTTGTTCTGGGTAATCGAACCACCAAGGATCAAACCGGCACTCTGGGCAAAACCGACGCTGGCGGTAATCGAACCGGACGCTTGTTCTTCAACGCTGTAGTTCACATCCACCTGGTCATCGACGCCAGGTACGGCCGGCGTCTCAACGTTGACTTCCTTGAAGAAGCCCAGTCGCTCCAGACGTGTCTTGGATTGGTCGATCAGGTAAGTCGACGCCCAACCGCCTTCCATCTGACGCATTTCACGGCGCAGCACTTCGTCCTCGGACTTGGTGTTGCCACGGAAGTTGATGCGGTTGACGTAAGCACGCTTGCCCGGATCCACAGCGAAGGTGATGTCTACGGTGTGGTCTTCATCATGAGGCTGCGGTACGCCGTTGACGTTGGCGAAGGTGTAACCCTCGTTACCCAGACGACGGGTGATCAGCTCGGACGTAGTGGTCATCAGCTTGCGCGAGAACACCTGGCCTTTCTGCACCAGGAGCAGGGACTTGACCTGATCCTCTGGAACCTTCAGGTCGCCGCTCAACTTGACGTCACGAACGGTGTACTTGTCGCCTTCGTTGATGTTGACGGTGATATAGACGTGCTTTTTGTCCGGAGTGATGGACACCTGGGTCGAAGCGATATCCATGTTGATATAGCCACGGTCCAGGTAGTAGGAACGCAGACGCTCCAGGTCACCGGACAGTTTTTCACGAGCATACTTGTCGTCGTTCTTGAAGAACGACAACCAGTTGGTTGTCTTGAGTTCGAACAGGTCGATCAGGTCTTCATCCGGGAAGACCGTGTTGCCCACCACGTTGATGTGCTGGATAGCCGCCACGGTGCCTTCGTTGATGTTGACCTTCAAACCGACGCGGTTGCGCGGTTGAGGTACCACTTCGGTGTCGACGGTGGCGGAGTAGCGACCCTGAGCGACGTACTGGCGCTGCAGCTCGTTACGTACACCTTCAAGGGTCGCACGCTGGAAGATCTCGCCTTCGGCCAGACCGGACTGCTTGAGGCCCTTCATCAGGTCCTCAGTGGAAATCGCCTTGTTACCTTCGATCTCGATACTGGCGACCGACGGACGCTCGACTACAGTAATAACCAGGACGTTGCCATCGCGGCCCAGCTGGATATCTTGAAAGAAACCGGTTTTGAACAACGCACGAGTGGATTCCACCAGGCGATGATCATCCGCCTGTTCACCGACGTTCAACGGCAAAGCACCAAAGACGCTACCCGCGGAGACCCGCTGGAGGCCATTGACGCGAATATCAGAGATAGTGAAGGACTCGGCGTGAACTTCGGCGATCATCAATACGGTGAGAACCGCAGTTAGCAGCAGACGTTTCATGAAGTCCTTTCTTATTCCAACTGGCAATAAACAAACTGCCGCAAAATGCGGCAGATTCGCAATTCAGCGACGTTACAGACGACCCAGATCATTGACCAGAGCAAGCAACATCACTCCGACCACCAAACTGATACCGATCTGTATCCCCCAACCTTGCACCCGATCCGACAAGGGACGACCACGCGCCCACTCAATCAGATAAAACAACAAATGCCCCCCATCCAGCACAGGAATGGGCAGCAAATTCAGAACTCCCAGGCTAATACTCAGATAAGCAAGGAAATTCAGGAAATCAGCGACACCCGACTGGGCCGAAGCGCCCGCCACTTTAGCAATGGTTATCGGTCCACTCAAGTTTTTTACCGAGAGCTCGCCGAACAACATTTTCTTCAGCGAATCCAGGGTCAGCAGGCTCATGGTCCAAGTACGCCGCGCCCCCTCCCCAATCGCGGCCACCGGACCGTAACTGACCTCCCGAATCATCTCCGGCGGCCAGTCGACAGGCTTGACCCCAGCCCCCAGGTAACCACTCGGTGCCTTCCTGTCGCCACGCGCAGCCAGTGTCACAGGGACGTCGATTTGAGCACCCTCGCGCTCGACCCGCAGCATGATTTTGGTATCAGGATGCATACGGACGGTGTCGACCACTTGCTGCCAGTCATCCAGCGCCTTGCTGTCCAGCGCCAGCAGTCGGTCACCGGTTTTCAGGCCAGCAGCCTGCGCCGGGCCCTTTGGATCAAGTTCAGCCAGGACCGGCGGCAATGCCGGACGCCAGGGACGGATACCCAGCGATCGAATCGGATCCGGCTCATCAGCCCCCTTGAGCCACTTATCAAGGGCCAGCTCACGCGGAGAATCGACCGTGGAGCCTTGTTCACGAACCAACACTTGCAGGGAACCGCTTTCCCCGAGTCGACGGACCAACTGCAAATTCACCGCCGCCCAACCGGAAGTCGGCTCACCGTCGATGGAAACAATTTCCTGACCCGGGTTCAAACCGGCCTTGGCGGCGATACTGCCAGACTCTACAGCCCCGATGACCGGGCGCACCTGCTCGCTGCCGAGCATGGCCAGCACCCAGAAAAACACCAGGGCCAACAGAAAGTTGGCAATCGGCCCAGCCGCTACGATGGCAATACGCTGACGGACGGATTTTCGATTGAAGGATTGGTCGAGTTGATCGACAGGTACTTCGCCTTCACGCTCGTCAAGCATCTTGACGTAGCCACCCAGCGGGATGGCAGCCAAAACGAATTCAGTGCCTTTTTTGTCGTGCCAGCGCAGCAGTGGCATTCCGAAGCCAACGGAGAAGCGCAGCACTTTGACCCCACAGCGACGCGCGACCCAGAAATGGCCGAACTCGTGGAAGGTAACCAGCACGCCCAAAGCTACCAGGGTGCCGACAATCATATAGAGCGCGCTCATCTATTTTCTCCGCATTCCTATCCGCTGCTGCATGGGCCAACGCATTGCACACTTATCGTCCGTGACGACTCAACCATCGTTCGGCCAGCACACGCGCCTTCGCGTCTGCCGTGAACACTGCCGCGAGATCATCCACTGCTACCACAGGCTCGAGATTCAAGGTTTCTTCGATGATACTCGCGATTTCCGGGTAGCGAACCCGTCCGTCGAGAAAGGCCGCAACCGCGACCTCATTGGCCGCATTCAACATGGCCGGCGCACTGTTGCCTGCTTCGGCCGCCAGACGGGCCAGGCGCAGGCAAGGAAAACGCTCCTCATCGGGCGCCTGGAAGTCCAGACGCGCGATGGCAAACAGATCGAGCGGCGCCACACCCGAATCGATCCGTTCCGGCCAGGCAAGCGCATGGGCGATTGGCGTGCGCATGTCAGGATTACCCAATTGAGCCAACACCGAGCCATCGATATAGTCGACTAGCGAATGAATGACGCTCTGCGGGTGAATCACCACTTCGACCTGGGAAGGCTTGGCATCGAACAGCCAGCAGGCCTCGATCAGTTCGAGCCCTTTATTCATCATGCTGGCCGAGTCGACCGAAATCTTGCGCCCCATGGACCAATTCGGATGAGCACAGGCCTGCTCGGGGGTAACATGTGCCAGCTCAGCCATGGGTGTCTGCCGGAACGGGCCACCCGATGCCGTCAGCAGAATCCGACGCACACCGACCGCCCCCAGGCCTTGAGCGAAATCCTGCGGCATGCACTGGAAAATCGCGTTGTGCTCACTATCGATCGGCAGTAATACCGAGCCACTCTTGCGCACAGCCTGCATGAACAACGCACCGGACATTACCAGTGCTTCCTTGTTGGCCAGGAGGATTTTTTTGCCAGCCTCGACTGCCGCCAAGGTCGGACGCAAACCCGCCGCACCGACAATGGCCGCCATGACCGCATCGACTTCCGGGTCGGCGGCGACCTGACACAGACCTTCCTCCCCCACCAAAACCCGGGTCGAAAGACCTGCCGCACGCAGATCATCCTGCAACACTCGAGCAGCCGCCGCTTCAGGCACTACAGCGAATCGCGGAGTATGACGCACGCACAGTGCCAGCAGCTCACTCAAGCGTGTGAAGCCGCTCAAGGCGTAAGCTTGATAGCGCGCAGGATGGCGAGCGATGACATCAAGGGTGCTCAGACCGATCGAACCCGTCGCCCCCAACACGGTAATCTGCTGTGGGCGGCTCACGGTGCAGCCATCCACAACAGTACGGCAAATACAGGGATCGCGGCGGTCAGACTGTCGATCCGATCCAGTACGCCGCCGTGTCCCGGCAGTAGATTACTGCTGTCCTTGATCCCTGACTGGCGCTTGAACATGCTTTCGGTAAGGTCGCCCACGACTGAAATAAACACGATCAACGCCGCGCCGATCAGACCCTTGAACAGCTCGGCAACCGTCCAGTCACGGAAAAACCCGACCAGAACAGTGATGATCAGGCTCAGCGCCAAACCACCGTAAACGCCTTCCCAACTTTTCCCCGGGCTGACTAGTGGAGCCAGCTTGCGCTTGCCGAACGCCCGACCGGAAAAATACGCGCCGATATCGGCCCCCCAGACCAGCACCATCACCGCCATGATCAACCAGTTCCCCAGGGGCTCCTGCTTGATAAGGACCAGGCCTTGCCAGGCCGGCAGCAGAATCAGCAGTCCGATCACCAGCTTGCAGGCCGCACTGGCCCAGTGATCACTGGAGCGTGGATACGTCAGCACCAGATAGGTCGCAATGCCCCACCAGAGCACCGAAGCCCCCAGTATCCAGGGCGCGAGCCCCGGCAACAGGTGCATGACAAACAGCATCAACGCGACGGCTGCGGCATAAGCAACGCGCATCGACTGCTCATTGAAACCCGCCAGGCGAGCCCACTCCCAACCCCCCAGGGTCACTACTAATCCGATGAACAGCGCGAAGGCAGACCCCTCGAGAAGGAAGAAACCGCACAGGGCAATCGGCAGCAGGATCAGCGCGGTGATGATTCGTTGTTTGAGCATTAAACCCGGGCTCCAGCCTCGACCTGCTCGCTCGTTTTACCGAAGCGACGCTGGCGAGATGCGAAATCGGCCAGCGCGTTACGCATGGCGTCGTGTTTGAAGTCCGGCCAGAACAGGTCGGAGAAGTACAATTCGGCATAGGCCAGCTGCCACAGCAAAAAGTTGCTGATGCGGTGTTCGCCACCGGTACGGATGCACAAGTCCGGTAACGGCAGATCACCGGTAGCCAGACAGGTTTGCAGTAATTCCGGGGTGATGTCTTCGGGTCGCAGGTGGCCCGCCTGAACTTCCCGAGCCAGGCGCTGTGCCGCCTGCGCGATATCCCACTGACCGCCGTAATTGGCGGCGATCTGCAGAACGAAGCGATTGGCGCCTGCAGTCATGTTCTCGGCTTCACGCATCGCAGCCTGAAGCTCCGGGTGGAAACGCGAACGGTCGCCAATGATGCGCAAGCTGATGTTGTTGTCGTTGAGGCGCTTGGCCTCACGACGCAATGCCTTGAAGAACAGATCCATCAAGGCACTGACCTCATCGGCCGGGCGCTGCCAGTTTTCACTGGAAAACGCGAACAAGGTCAGAACTTCGACCCCAGCCTCGGCGCACACCTCGATGACCGCACGAACCGCATCCACACCCGCTTTATGCCCGGCGATACCCGGCATAAAGCGTTTTTTCGCCCAGCGATTATTACCATCCATGATGATCGCGACATGGCGCGGCACCGCAGGCGGTGCAATCTGCTTGGTCTTTTCCATGAAAACGTGACCCTTATACGGCCATCAGGTCTTTTTCTTTCTGCGCCAAATCCGCATCGATTTTAGCCACGAACTTTTTGGTCAGATCGTCGATTTCGCCAGTGGCGCGACGCTCTTCGTCTTCACTGATTTCCTTTTCCTTGACCAGATCCTTGAGCTGGCTGTTCGCGTCACGACGGATGTTGCGCACCGCAACACGGGCGTCTTCAGCAACATCGCGAGCCTGTTTGGTGAAGCCCTTACGGGTTTCCTCAGTCAGGGCCGGCATGGAAATCAGCAGCAACTCACCGAGGTTGGTCGGATTGAGGTTCAGACCAGCGCTACCGATCGCCTTGTCTACAGCACCCAGCATATTGCGTTCGAAGGCAACGACTTGCAGGGTGCGAGCGTCTTTGACAGTGATGTTCGCAACTTGCTTGATCGGCGTGTCGGAACCGTAATACGGCACCATGACACCTTCCAGAATGCTTGGATGCGCCTGGCCGGTACGAATACGACCGAAGTTGTGCGCCAGCGATTCCACGGATTTCTGCATGCGCTCTTGAGCGTCTTTCTTGATTTCGTTGATCATTGTTGGCCTTCCTCGATCAGGGTCCCTTCAGCGCCACCGTGCACGATGTTCAGCAGGGCGCCGGGCTTGTTCATGTTAAATACGCGCAACGGCATCTTGTGGTCGCGGCACAGGCAAATGGCCGTCAGATCCATCACGCCCAGCTTGCGATCCAGTACTTCATCGTAGGTCAGATGATCGAACTTCTCGGCATGCGGGTCTTTGAATGGGTCAGCGGTGTAGACGCCATCGACCTTGGTCGCCTTCAGCACGACATCGGCATCGATTTCGATTGCACGCAGGCAGGCTGCCGAATCCGTGGTAAAGAACGGGTTGCCGGTACCGGCTGCGAAAATCACGACATCCTTGGAGTTCAGGTGACGCATGGCCTTGCGGCGATCATAGTGATCGGTCACGCCAACCATGGAAATGGCCGACATCACAATGGCCGAGATATTGGCACGTTCGAGCGCATCGCGCATCGCCAAGGCGTTCATCACAGTGGCCAGCATGCCCATGTGGTCGCCAGTGACCCGATCCATCCCGGCCTTGCTCAGCGCTTCGCCACGGAACAGGTTACCGCCGCCGATCACCAGACCGACCTGAACACCGATGCCGACCAGTTGGCCAACTTCCAGCGCCATGCGATCCAGAACTTTCGGATCGATCCCGAACTCTTCCGAGCCCATCAGGGCCTCGCCGCTAAGCTTGAGTAGAATGCGTTTATAGCGAGCCTGATAACCACTGCCCTGCTGAGCCATTGCGAATCTCTCCTGCGGCGTATTTTAAAAATTCTTTGCGAGCTGTTTTCAGCTGGCGTTCACTCTAGCTTGGCGCTGCTTCAGCGCCATCGGAACATGGCTTTGTAAGTCAGTTCCAAAAGGAAACCAATTAAAAATTGGTGCCCCATCTGAAAAGAGGCTGCGCGCGTGAGCGGGCAGCCTCTTCAGGGCGACAGTTAAAAAACCGTCTTATTGCTTGGAAGCAGCCGCAACCTGAGCAGCAACTTCTTCAGCGAAGTTGTCAACTGGCTTCTCGATGCCTTCACCGACCTTGAAGTAGGTGAAGGAAACGATTTCTGCGCCAGCTTTCTTGGCCAGGGCACCAACGGTGATTTCCGGGTTCATGACGAAAGCCTGCTCGACCAGGCTGGCTTCGGCCAGGAACTTGGTGATACGGCCAGCGATCATCTTCTCGACGATTTCTGCTGGTTTGCCTTTCATCTTGTCTTCGTTCAGGGTCATGAAAACACCCTTCTCGCGCTCGATGGCCTCTGGCGAAACCTGCGATGGCAGCAGGAACTCAGGGTTGCTTGCCGCCACGTGCATGGCGATCTCTTTGGCCAGCTGTACATCGCCGCCCTTGAGAACAACAGCAACACCGATCTTGTTACCGTGCAGGTAGGTGCCGACAACGTCACCCTCTACGCGTACCAGACGACGGATGTTGACGTTTTCGCCAACTTTGGCAACCAGGGCTTCACGAGCCAATTCCTGAGCGGCGATCAGCGGAGCTGCGTCGGTCAGTTTTTCGTCGAAAGCTTTTTCTACGCTGGCAGCAACGAAGTTCTTGAAGTCGTCTTGCAGGGCCAGGAAGTCGGTCTGCGAGTTAACTTCCAGCAGAACGGCGGACTTGTCGTCAGCCTTGATGGCGATTGCGCCTTCAGCGGCAACGTTGCCAGCTTTCTTGGCAGCCTTGATGGCGCCCGAAGCACGCATGTCATCAATGGCTTTTTCGATGTCGCCGCCAGCCTTGGTCAAGGCCTTTTTGCAGTCCATCATGCCTTCGCCAGTACGCTCGCGCAATTCTTTGACCAACGCTGCAGTAATCTCTGCCATTTCAAAATTCCTCTTGGATAGGTTATCAACCATTCCACCCGATCGAACGGGCGTTCAATTCTTCCCGAACCACCCTTGTTAGCTGCCGCACGTTACAGATGAAGCAGAGGGCGCCAACAAATGGTTTCCGAGGTGGCAAAAAGGGGGCCAAGCCCCCTTTTTGCTTACTGAGTCAACGCCAGGGGCGTTAATTACTCAGCTGCAGCTACCGGAGCTTCTTCAACGAAAACTTCGGTGCCGCCAGAAACGTTGTTGCGACCACGGATAACAGCGTCAGCCATCGAACCCATGTACAGCTGGATAGCGCGAATTGCGTCATCGTTGCCTGGGATGATGTAGTCAACGCCTTCCGGGCTGCTGTTGGTATCGACTACGCCGATAACCGGGATGCCCAGCTTGTTGGCTTCGGTGATCGCGATGCGCTCGTGATCAACGTCGATAACGAACAGAGCGTCTGGCAGACCGCCCATGTCCTTGATACCACCCAGGGAACGATCCAGCTTTTCCAGGTCACGGGAGCGCATCAGCGCTTCTTTCTTGGTCAGCTTGGCGAAAGTACCGTCTTCGGCTTGTACTTCAAGGTCACGCAGACGCTTGATGGAAGCACGGATGGTTTTGAAGTTGGTCAGCATGCCGCCCAACCAGCGGTGATCGACGTACGGCGAACCGCAACGTGCTGCTTCTTCAGCAACGATCTTGCCAGCGGAACGCTTGGTGCCGACGAACAGAATCTTGTTTTTGCCCTGGGCCAGGCGCTCTACGAAAGTCAGAGCTTCGTTGAACATTGGCAGGGTTTTTTCAAGGTTGATGATGTGGATCTTGTTACGCGCGCCGAAAATGTATTTACCCATTTTCGGGTTCCAGTAACGGGTCTGGTGACCGAAGTGCACACCGGCCTTCAGCATATCGCGCATGTTGACTTGGGACATGATAGTTCCTTAATAAGTCGGGTTTGGCCTCCACGTATCCCAATGACCAACCAGCAGCATCAGCTGAAGGCACCCAGGTCATCGTGTCGACACGTGTGTGGATTTAGGCTTTTCGGGGCATCCCCGGAAAGCGGCGCATTTTATATCACAAGGGAGGAAAAAACGAAACCCGGATTCTGAAATCCTGGTCACCACACAGTTCCCGCCCTTGGAATCGGCCCACAATGCACCATTGTATGGAGATAAGCGATTCACAGAGCGGCGGATTTGCCCCGATCGTCTGTTAGAATTGCGTTTTTCAGGGCTGCGAAGTTCGATTGCGCAACGCCCTTTTCGTTGAGAAAGCGCCATCGAGCGCAGAGAGAGCCTGTATGACCGTCACCCTCAAAACCCCCGAGGACATCGCAAAAATGCGCGTCGCCGGCAAACTGGCCGCCGATGTGCTGGAAATGATTGCCGAATACGTCAAGCCGGGGGTGACCACCGATCAACTGAACCAGATCTGCCACGACTATATTGTCAACGAGCAGAAAGCCATCCCTGCCCCGCTCAACTACAAGGGCTACCCGAAGTCGATTTGCACATCGATCAACCACGTGGTCTGCCACGGCATCCCGAACGACAAACCGCTGAAGGATGGCGACACCCTGAACATCGATGTCACCGTTATCAAGGACGGCTACCACGGCGATACCAGCCGCATGTTCCACGTCGGCACCGTGCCGGTCTGGGCCGAGCGTCTGTCGCAAGTGACCCAGGAATGCATGTACAAGGCGATTGAAATCGTCAAACCCGGTTGCCGCCTCGGCGACATCGGTGAAATCATCCAGAAACACGCTGAAAAGAACGGTTTCTCGGTGGTTCGCGAATTCTGTGGTCACGGCATCGGTAAAGTTTTCCACGAAGAGCCACAGATCCTGCACTACGGCCGCGCGGGCACCGGCATGGAGCTGCAAGCCGGCATGACCTTCACCATCGAGCCGATGATCAACCAGGGCAAGGCTGACACCAAGGTCCTGGGCGACGGCTGGACCGCGATCACCAAGGATCGCAAGCTGTCGGCACAGTGGGAACACACGCTGCTGGTGACCGAAACCGGTTACGAGATCTTCACCTTGCGCAGCGATGACACCATCCCGCGCGTTTCGGCCTGATCCGCCCCGCTCCATTCCCAGCCTTACAGAAAGGAAAGCCAATCGATGCCGCAGGTGGATCCAGAACTCTTCGATCGCGGCCAGTTCCAGGCTGAACTGGCCCTGAAGGCAAGCCCGATCGCGGCCTTCAAGAAGGCGATCCGCCAGGCCCGCGAGGTGCTCGACGGGCGCTTTCGCAGCGGCCGGGACATTCGCCGGTTGATCGAGGATCGTGCCTGGTTCGTCGATAACATCCTGCAAAAGGCCTGGGAACAGTTCGACTGGAGTGAAGACGCCGACATCGCACTGGTTGCGGTCGGCGGCTATGGTCGGGGTGAATTGCACCCCTACTCCGACATCGATCTGCTGATCCTGCTGGACAGCGCCGATCATGAAATTTTCCGTGACTCCATCGAGCGCTTTCTGACGCTGCTGTGGGACATCGGCCTGGAAGTCGGTCAGAGCGTTCGCTCGGTCGACGAATGTGCCCAGGAGGCCCGCGCCGATCTGACGGTTGTCACCAACCTGATGGAAAGCCGGACCATCTGCGGCCCTGAGCGCTTGCGCCAACGCATGCTGGACGTCACCAGCACCGCGCACATGTGGCCGAGCAAGGATTTCTTTCTGGCCAAGCGGGCCGAACAGAAGGCCCGTCACCACAAGTACAACGACACCGAATACAACCTGGAACCCAACGTCAAAGGCTCGCCGGGCGGACTGCGGGACATTCAGACGATTCTGTGGGTGGCACGTCGCGAGTACGGCACCCTGAACCTGCGCGCACTGGCCGGCGAAGGCTTCCTGGTAGAGAGCGAAAACGCCCTGCTGGCGTCTTCCCAGGAATTCCTGTGGAAAGTGCGTTACGCCCTGCACATGCTCGCCGGCCGCTCGGAAGACCGCCTGCTGTTCGATCACCAGCGCACCATTGCCAAGCTGCTGGGGTTCGAAGGCGACGATGCCAAGCAAGCCATCGAAAACTTCATGCAGCAGTATTACCGGGTGGTGATGAGCATTGCCCAGCTCAGCGACCTGATCATCCAGCACTTCGAGGAGGTCATCCTCGCACCGGATGATCAAGCGCCGCCGCAGCCGATCAACTCGCGATTCCAGCTCCACGATGGCTACATCGAGGCGCGCAACGACAACGTGTTCCGTCGCACCCCGTTTGCCATGCTGGAGATCTTCGTGCTGATGGCCCAGCAGCCGGAAATCAAGGGCGTGCGCGCCGACACCATTCGCCTGCTGCGCGAAAACCGTCACCTGATCGACGACGATTTCCGCAACGATATTCGCAACACCAGCCTGTTCATCGAATTGTTCAAGTGCAAGATCGGCATCCATCGCAACCTGCGCCGCATGAACCGTTACGGCATCCTCGGGCGTTATCTGCCGGAATTCGGCTTTATCGTCGGACAGATGCAGCACGACCTGTTTCACATTTATACGGTCGATGCCCACACCCTGAACCTGATCAAGCATCTGCGTAAGTTGCAGTACACTCAGGTGTCGGAAAAGTTTCCGCTGGCCAGCAAACTCATGGGCAAGCTGCCCAAACCCGAGCTGATCTACCTGGCCGGGCTGTACCACGACATCGGCAAGGGCCGGCATGGCGATCACTCGGATATCGGCGCCGTGGATGCCGAAGCTTTTTGCCAGCGCCACCAACTCCCCGTGTGGGACAGTCGCCTGATCGTCTGGCTGGTGCAGAACCATCTGGTGATGTCGACCACCGCCCAGCGCAAGGACTTGTCCGACCCGCAGGTGATCCACGATTTCGCACAGATCGTCGGCGATGAAACCCGTCTCGACTACCTGTACGTGCTGACCGTCGCCGACATCAACGCCACCAACCCGACCCTGTGGAACTCCTGGCGTGCCAGCCTTCTGCGCCAGCTCTACACCGAAACCAAGCGCGCCCTTCGTCGCGGCCTGGAAAACCCGGTCGATCGCGAGGAGCAGATCCGCCAGACCCAGAGCGCCGCCCTGGACATTCTGGTGCGCGGCGGCACCGATCCGGACGACGTCGAGCAATTGTGGGCGCAATTGGGCGATGACTATTTCCTGCGCCACACCGCTGGCGACGTGGCCTGGCACAGCGATGCGATCCTCCAGCAGCCAGCCGATGGCGGACCACTGGTGCTGATCAAGGAGACCACTCAGCGCGAGTTCGAGGGTGGCACGCAAATCTTCATTTACGCACCCGACCAGCACGACTTCTTCGCCGTGACCGTGGCCGCGATGGACCAGCTCAACCTGAACATCCACGACGCCCGGGTCATCACCTCCAGCAGCCAGTTCACCCTCGACACCTACATTGTGCTCGACGCCGATGGCGACTCGATCGGCGATAATCCGGCACGGGTCAAGGAGATCCGCGAAGGCCTGACCGAAGCCCTGCGAAACCCGGCCGACTACCCGACCATCATCCAGCGCCGGGTACCGCGCCAGCTCAAGCATTTTGCCTTCGCGCCGCAGGTCACGATCCATAACGATGCACAGCGCCCGGTCACCGTACTTGAACTGACCGCGCCCGACCGCCCCGGCCTGCTGGCGCGAATCGGTACGATCTTCCTGGAGTTCGACCTGTCGCTGCAAAACGCCAAGATTGCGACCCTGGGCGAACGGGTGGAAGACGTCTTCTTCATCACCGATGCCAACAACCAGCCTTTATCCGACCCGCAGTTGTGCAGCCGGTTACAAGATGCAATCGTCGAGCAGTTGAGCGTCAATCAGGAACCCGATATCAAACTGTCGCGTATCAGCATTTGAATAACAAATTTCCCGAATGGAGCCCGCCCCTGTAGGAGCTGGCTTGCCAGCGATGGACAAAAGGCGCCGCGTTTATCCTGTAGAAACGCGTCATCGTTAACGCCCATCGCTGGCAAGCCAGCGCCTGCAAAGGGTCGGCCAGCCGCCACACCGAACGAGATCTACCGATGAACAACGCTCTGACCCAGCTCCAGCCCTACCCTTTCGAAAAGCTCCGCGCCCTGCTCGGCAGCGTCACGCCAAACCCGGAAAAGCGCGCCATCGCGCTGTCCATCGGCGAGCCGAAACACCGCTCGCCAAGCTTTGTCGCCGAAGCGCTGGCAAGCAATCTGGATCAGATGGCCGTGTACCCGACCACCCTCGGCATCCCGGCCCTGCGCGAAGCCATCGCGGCATGGTGCGAACGTCGCTTCAACGTCCCGAACGGCTGGCTCGACCCGGCGCGCAACGTGCTGCCGGTCAATGGCACCCGTGAAGCGCTGTTCGCCTTCACCCAGACCGTGGTCAACCGTGGCGACGATGCGCTGGTGGTCAGCCCGAACCCGTTCTATCAGATCTACGAAGGCGCGGCGTTCCTGGCCGGTGCCAAGCCGCATTACCTGCCATGCCTGGATGAAAACGGCTTCAACCCGGACTTCGATGCCGTTTCACCGGACATCTGGAAACGCTGCCAGATCCTGTTCCTGTGCTCGCCTGGCAACCCGACCGGCGCGCTGATCCCGGTCGACACCCTGAAAAAGCTGATCGCCCTGGCCGACGAATACGACTTCGTGATCGCTGCCGACGAGTGCTACAGCGAACTGTACTTCGACGAACAAACCCCGCCGCCCGGCCTGCTCAGTGCCTGCGTGGAACTGGGCCGCAAGGACTTCAAGCGTTGCGTGGTATTCCACAGCCTGTCCAAGCGCTCGAACCTGCCAGGCCTGCGTTCGGGTTTTGTCGCCGGTGATGCGGACATCCTCAAAGGCTTCCTGCTGTATCGCACCTACCACGGCTGCGCGATGCCGGTACAAACCCAACTGGCCAGCGTCGCCGCGTGGAACGACGAAGTGCACGTGCGCGCCAACCGTGCCCTGTACCGCGAGAAGTATGACGCAGTGCTGAAAATCCTCAGCCCGGTCATGGACGTGCAGCGCCCGGATGGCGGTTTTTACCTGTGGCCGAATGTAGCCGGTGACGACGCTGCCTTCTGCCGCGACCTGTTCGAACAGGAGCACGTGACCGTGGTGCCGGGTTCTTACCTGTCGCGGGATGTCGATGGCGTCAACCCGGGCGCAGGCCGTGTGCGCATGGCACTGGTCGCACCACTGGCCGAATGCGTCGAAGCCGCGGAACGTATCCGTGACTTCGTCCAGCGTCGTAAATAGTACGCGTCCTCTGTAGGGGCGAGCTTGCTCCTACAACGGTTATTTGACCTGTCCGAGTTTCGCTTCACTCAGGTCCAGCTCACTCAACACCTCACGCAAGACGTCATCACCAATCTGGTGATGACGGCTGAGGCTATACAACTCCAGGCGTTGCGCCCGCAGCGCCTTCAAGCGCAGACGCCGCTCCAGCAAATCCATCTGAAACGCCAGCGCCTGGGCTTCAGCCGAATCGTTGTATACCTCCAGTTGATGCCGATATTCGGACATGATCCGCGCCTTGAGCTCTGCCGATAAGGCGGATTCAGCAGCGTCATGAGGGTTGACCTCTTCGACTTCGAGCGCATGAATAGCCGCCTCGGCGGTTTTGCGCCAGGCATCGCGCACTTCACTTCGACGCTTGTCGTCAGGGCTTTTTTCGATCCCGCGCAGCAGCAACGGCAAGGCAATGCAGGCCGCGATCAGCGACAACAGAATGACCCCGGCCGCGATGAAGATCAGCAGGTCACGCTCAGGAAACTCGCTGCGACCCATGAGCATCGGCACCGACAGCACACCCGCCAATGTCACCGCGCCGCGAACGCCACCGACGGTCAGCAACCAACAGGAACGCGCGCTGGGCACCCGGGTGATCTGATCAGCGCCGCGCCAGCGCCGCAGCAAAATGGACAGGCGCCAGATGCTCTGCACCCAGACAAACCGCAACACCAGCAGCACCAGGAAAATCGCCAGGACATCCAGACAACGGTAAAGCAACGTTGGCCACAGTGATGTTTCGTGGCTGGCCACGGCTTTGATGATGTCCGGTAACTGCAGACCCAACAGCAGGAAGATCAAGCCGTTGAAGGCAAACTCCAGCAAGGACCAGACGCTGCGATTGAGCAAGCGGGTATTGGTCTGGCGCGGAAGCAGGTCAAGCCAGCTCTGCATCATCCCCGCCGCCACCGCCGACAGAATGCCCGACACCCCCACCCGCTCGGCCAGCACGTAGGCGGCAAATGGCAACAGCAACATGAAAACCACATGCGTGGCCGGATCATCCCAACCGCGGGCCACCATCCACGAGCGCAAGCGCCCCACCAGCCAGCTCAACGCCACGCCCGTGGCCAGGCCTCCAATTGCCACCAGCACGAAAGTGACACTGGCATTGGCCAGCGAGAACACGCCTGTCACGGCGGCCACCAAGGCAAACTTGAAAGTCACCAGACCCGACGCATCGTTCATCAGCGCCTCGCCCTGCAGCATGTGCATCAATGGCGTCGGCAAGCGGTTCTGGGAGATCGCCGATACCGCCACGGCATCGGTCGGCGATAGCACCGCCGCCAGTGCAAACGCCACGGCCAGCGGAATGCTCGGCAACAACCAATGAATGAAATACCCCGCACCGACCACCGTGAACAACACCAGGCCCACCGCCAGCGTCAAAATCGGCCCGCGCAAGCGCCAGAACTCACGCTTGGGCATGCGCCAGCCATCGGAAAACAACAGCGGCGGCAGGAACAGAAACAGAAACAGCTCAGGATCAAGGGCGACGTGCAGCCCGAGTGTCGGCCAGGCAAGCAAGGCACCGGCGCCAATCTGCACCAATGGCAACGGCAACGGAATCACCCGTCCGATCAGGCGTGAAACGCCGACCAACATCAGCATGATCAGGACGGTGTAGGCGGTTTGCATAACGCAGGGTTCCCGGACAAACGACAGCATTGAAGTGCCATATTAGCCGCTTAGACTGCGCACTGACCTTTGCACCAATGTCGCACGCGGTCCTGCAGGAACGAGCTCGCTCGCGAGGGTCGCCAACAATGGCGCTACCAAACTGACACCCTGTGGTGTTCTCGAGTTCATCGCAAGCGGGCTCGCGCCTACAGGGTTTCATGCAGGTGATAAAGACAAACCCGACCACAGCCGACGCGAAACCGTCCGCTCATGGCATAATCCCGAACCTTTTATTTCCGGCACCTGTAAAGGGGGCGATTCCTTGACCGTTTCAAGTAAAACGTTGCACCTTTTCGGCATCAAAGCCTGCGACACCATGAAAAAGGCGCGCACCTGGCTTGATGAACACGCTGTCAGCTATGACTTCCATGATTACAAGGCGGTCGGTATCGACCGTGAACACCTGACCCAATGGTGCAACGAGCACGGCTGGGAAGTGGTGTTGAACCGTGCAGGCACGACCTTTCGCAAGCTCGACGACGAACGCAAAGCCGATCTCGACCAGTCGAAAGCCATCGAGCTGATGCTCGCACAACCTTCGATGATCAAGCGCCCGGTGCTCGATCTCGGTGACCGAACCCTGATTGGCTTCAAGCCAGATATCTACGCGGCAGCACTCAAGTAGGCAGCCCGTTCCAATTTGCTAGAGGTATCAACATGTCCACTACCCCGTTCAGCCTGGCCTTTGGTGTCGGCACTCAAAACCGTCAAGGCGCATGGCTGGAAGTGTTTTACGCGCAGCCATTGCTTAATCCATCCGCCGAACTGATCGCTGCCATCGCCCCGGTTCTGGGCTACACCGAAGGCAACCAGGCCATCGCCTTCACCACCGCACAGGCTTCGCAACTGGCTGAAGCGTGCAAAGGCGTCGACGCTGCCCAGGCCGCCCTGCTGACCCGTCTGGCCGAGAGCCACAAGCCGCTGGTTGCGACCATCCTGGCCGAAGACGCTCAACTGACTTCCACGCCTGAGGCTTACCTCAAGCTGCACCTGCTGTCCCATCGCCTGGTCAAGCCCCATGGCCTGAACCTGGCCGGCGTGTTCCCGCTGCTGCCAAACGTGGCGTGGACCAGCCAGGGTGCGATCGACCTGGCCGAACTGGCCGAGCATCAACTGGAAGCCCGCCTGCGCGGCGAGTTGCTCGAAGTGTTCTCGGTGGACAAGTTCCCGAAAATGACTGACTACGTCGTACCGGCCGGCGTGCGTATCGCTGACGCGGCACGTCTGCGCCTGGGCGCTTACGTTGGCGAAGGCACGACCGTGATGCACGAAGGTTTCGTCAACTTCAACGCCGGCACCGAAGGCCCGGGCATGATAGAAGGCCGTGTATCGGCTGGTGTATTCGTCGGCAAAGGCTCTGACCTGGGCGGCGGTTGCTCGACCATGGGCACCCTGTCGGGCGGCGGCAACATCGTGATCAAGGTGGGCGAAGGCTGCCTGATCGGCGCCAACGCCGGTATCGGTATCCCGTTGGGCGACCGCAACACCGTTGAATCGGGCCTGTACGTGACCGCTGGCACCAAAGTGGCCCTGCTGGACGAGAAAAACCAGCTGGTCAAAGTGGTCAAGGCCCGTGAACTGGCGGGTCAGCCTGATCTGCTGTTCCGCCGCAATTCGGAAACCGGTGCCGTGGAGTGCAAAACCCACAAATCGGCGATCGAACTGAACGAAGCACTGCACGCTCACAACTAAGCGTCATACAAGCTCACCTGTAGGAGCGAGCCTGCTCGCGATGGACGTCAACGATAACGCGGGGCATCAGATAGCCCGTGTCTTCCACGCGATCATCGCGAGCAGGTTCGCTCCCACCGGGGTCTGGCGTACACCCGCCCAAGTTCACCAGGGCTCAAAAGCATGATGATTCCCTCTCCCTGGCGCGCCGACTTTCCGGCCATCGCCGCGCTGCAACGGCAAGACCAGACCTATCTGGACAGCGCCGCCACCACGCAAAAACCTCAAGCCCTGCTCGATGCCCTCACGCATTACTACGCCAACGGCGCGGCCAACGTGCATCGGGCGCAACACCTGCCGGGCGCCCATGCCACCCAGGCCTTCGAGGACAGCCGCAGCAAAATCGCCCAGTGGCTCAATGCCGGGGACCGCGGGCAAATTATCTTCACCCACGGCGCGACCTCTGCGCTGAATCTCCTGGCCTATGGCCTGGAACACCTATTCAACCCGGGCGATGAAGTCGTCATCAGCGCCCTGGAGCATCACGCCAACCTGCTGCCCTGGCAGCAACTGGCAAAGCGTCGCGCATTGAAACTGGTGATCCTGCCGCTGAACGCCGACGGTCTGATCGACCTCGAAGCCGCGGCGCAATTGATCGGCCCGCGCACTCGCCTGATGGCGGTCAGCCAGTTGTCCAACGTGCTCGGCGCCTGGCAACCGTTGCCCGCACTGCTGGCAATGGCCAAGGCGCACAACGCCCTGACCGTGATCGACGGTGCCCAAGGCGTGGTCCATGGTCGACATGACGTCCAGGCACTGGGTTGCGACTTCTATGTTTTTTCCAGCCACAAGCTCTATGGCCCCGATGGCCTGGGCGTGCTGTTTGGGCGCAATGAAGCCCTGCAACAGCTTCAGCCCTGGCAGTTCGGCGGCGAGATGGTGCTGGACGCCAACTACCACGACGCACGCTTTCGCCCTGCACCGCTGGGGTTTGAGGCGGGCACACCGCCGATTGCCAGTGTGATCGGTTTGGGCGCGAGCCTGGATTACCTCGCCGGGCTCGATCAGGACGCCGTATCCGCCCATGAAGCGGCGCTGCATGACTATCTGCTCAAAGGCCTTGAGGCGCGCAACGGCATTCACCTGCTGGGCAAGCCGCAAGTGGCATTGGCCAGTTTCACCGTCCAAGGTGTGCATAACTCCGATCTGGCCCATTTGCTGACCGAGCAAGGGATCGCGGTGCGCGCCGGTCATCATTGCGCCATGCCGTTGCTCAAAAGCCTTCAACTGGCCGGGGCGATTCGGGTGTCGCTGGGGTTATACAACGACTCTGAAGACCTTGAGCGCTTCTTTGAAGCACTGGACCAGGCACTGGAGTTGCTGCGATGAGTTTGCCCGTCGATGCCGTGACCGCCCTGCACGCCTTTCAGAATGCGCCCGGTTGGGAACAACGGGCACGCCTGTTGATGCAATGGGGCGAACGCCTGCCGGCGTTGAGCGATGCGGACAAGGTTGACGCCAACCGCGTGCACGGCTGTGAGAGCCAGGTATGGCTGGTAGGCGAATTGCGCGATGGTCATTGGCAGTTCAGTGCCAACAGCGATGCGCGGTTGATTCGCGGCTTGGTGGCGCTGCTGCTGGCACGGGTCAACGGCTTGTCGGCGGTTGAATTGCAACAGGTGGACTTGCCGGACTGGTTCAATCAGCTGGGGCTCGGTCGCCAGTTGTCCCCGTCCCGTAGCAATGGTTTGAACGCTGTTTTACAGCGGATGCGTGACTTGGCAGGTTAATAGCCTTCAGCAACAACCATCAAACCTCAGGTTTGACCCGATCCGCCGGCCGCCGCACGCCCGCCACAATCTTGTCCACCGCCTTGGTCGCCGCGACCATGCCGAACGTCGCCGTCACCATCATCACCGCGCCAAACCCGCCGGCGCAGTCGAGCTTCACGCCGTCGCCGACAAAACTCTTCTGCAGGCAAATGCTGCCGTCCGGTTTCGGGTAGCGCAGTTGCTCGGTGGAAAACACGCAGGGCACGCTGTAATGGCGGGTCACGGTGCGCGAGAAGCCATAGTCGCGACGCAGGGTCGAGCGCACTTTCGAAGCCAATGGGTCATTGAAGGTGCGGTTCAGGTCACAGACCTGGATCAGTGTCGGATCAATCTGCCCGCCCGCGCCGCCGGTGGTGATGATCTGGATCTTGCGGCGCTTGCACCAGGCGATCAGCGCTGCCTTGGCATTGACGCTGTCGATGCAGTCGATCACGCAGTCGATGTTCGGCGTGATGTACTCGGCCATGGTCTCGCGGGTCACGAAATCCGCCACCGCGTGCACGGTGCAGTCCGGGTTGATCCCGCGCAGGCGCTCGGCCATCACTTCGACCTTGGGCTTGCCGACGGTGCTGTCCAGCGCATGCAACTGACGGTTGGCATTGCTGACGCAGACGTCATCCAGGTCAAACAGCGAAATCTCGCCCACGCCGCAGCGCGCCATGGCTTCCGCCGCCCAGGAACCTACGCCACCGACACCGACGATCGCCACATGGGCCGCGCGCAGGCGCTCAAGGCCTTCGATGCCATACAAACGGGCAATACCAGCAAACCGCGGATCTTCTGTACTCATGACCATTACCCCAAAAACCGGCGCGCATTATAGAGGGTGTCCGGCCTTCTAATAAGATTTAACTTTCAAGCTACAAGTGTAAGAACTTATGTGAAAGCACATTGCCCAATGTCGGGCATTTCCCTGTCCGATGTACGTTCAGCGATCTGCCGGTGTAGGATGCGCGCCCCTTGGCGGTAGCCAACCGTTCCTTCGTTCCACAGCCTTTGGAACCTGAAATAGCTATGTCATCGCGTAAATTTGGACTCAATCTGGTGGTGGTGCTCGCCATCGCTGCCTTGTTTACCGGCTTCTGGGCGCTGATCAATCGCCCGGTCACCGCCCCCAACTGGCCTGAACAGATTTCCGGCTTCTCCTATTCGCCGTTCCAGCAGGGCCAATTCCCACAAAAGGACCAGTACCCCACTGACGACCAAATGCGGCGTGATCTGGAGATCATGAGCAAGCTGACGGACAACATCCGTATTTACTCGGTCGACGGCACGCTGGAGGACATCCCCAAGCTCGCGGAAGAATTCGGCCTGCGGGTGACCCTGGGGATCTGGATCAGCCCGGACCAGGAGCGCAACGAGCGAGAAATCGCCCGGGCCATCGAACTGGCCAACACCTCGCGCAGCGTCGTACGCGTGGTTGTAGGCAACGAGGCGATTTTCCGTAAGGAAATTACCGCACAGGAACTCAGCGTCCTGCTGGATCGCGTCCGCGCCGCCGTGAAAGTGCCGGTCACCACGTCAGAGCAGTGGCACGTCTGGGAAGAACACCCGGAACTGGCCAAGCACGTCGACCTGATCGCCGCGCACGTCCTTCCTTACTGGGAATTTATCCCGGTGGACAAAGCCCAGCAGTTCGTTCTGGACCGCGCCCGCGATCTGAAAAAGATGTTCCCGAAAAAACCGCTGCTGCTGTCTGAAGTGGGCTGGCCGAGCAACGGCCGCATGCGCGGGGGCGCCGACGCGTCGCCGGCAGACCAGGCAATCTACTTGCGCACCCTGGTCAACAAACTTAACCGCCAGGGCTTCAACTACTTCGTGATCGAGGCCTTTGACCAGCCGTGGAAGGCCAGCGACGAAGGTTCGGTGGGTGCGTATTGGGGCGTGTTCAACGCCGCGCGCCAGCAGAAATTCAACTTCGAAGGCCCGGTCGTCGCCATTCCGCAATGGCGCGTACTGGCCATCGGCTCGGTGGTGCTGGCACTGCTGTCGCTGACCCTGCTGATGATCGACGGCTCGGCCCTGCGTCAACGTGGCCGTACCTTCCTGACGTTCATCGCGTTCCTCTGCGGTTCGGTGCTGGTGTGGATCGGTTATGACTACAGCCAGCAATACAGCACCTGGTTCAGCCTGACGGTGGGCTTCCTGCTCGCCCTCGGTGCGCTCGGGGTGTTCATCGTGCTGCTCACCGAGGCCCATGAACTGGCCGAGGCGGTGTGGATTCACAAGCGCCGCCGGGAATTCCTGCCGGTGGTCGGCGATTCGAACTACCGCCCCAAAGTGTCGATTCACGTACCGTGCTACAACGAGCCGCCCGAGATGGTCAAACAGACCCTCGATGCCCTGGCCAACCTCGATTATCCGGACTTCGAAGTCCTGATCATCGACAACAACACCAAGGACCCGGCGGTCTGGGAACCGGTGCGCGACTACTGCGAAACCCTCGGCCCGCGCTTCAAGTTCTTCCACGTCGCGCCATTGGCCGGCTTCAAGGGCGGCGCGCTGAATTACCTGATTCCGCATACCGCCAAGGACGCCGAAGTCATCGCGGTCATCGACTCCGACTACTGCGTGCACCCGAACTGGCTCAAGCACATGGTGCCGCACTTCGCCGATCCGAAAATCGCCGTGGTGCAATCGCCGCAGGACTATCGCGACCAGAACGAAAGCACCTTCAAGAAGCTCTGCTACGCGGAATACAAAGGCTTCTTCCACATCGGTATGGTCACCCGCAACGACCGTGACGCGATCATCCAGCACGGCACCATGACCATGACCCGTCGCTCGGTGCTCGAAGAACTGGGCTGGGCCGACTGGTGCATTTGTGAGGACGCCGAGCTGGGTCTGCGGGTGTTCGAAAAAGGTTTGTCGGCGGCGTACTACCACGACAGTTACGGCAAGGGCCTGATGCCCGATACCTTTATCGACTTCAAGAAACAGCGGTTCCGCTGGGCCTACGGTGCCATTCAGATCATCAAGCGCCACACCGCCAGCCTGCTGCGCGGCAAGGACACCGAACTGACCCGCGGCCAGCGTTACCACTTCCTCGCGGGCTGGTTGCCGTGGGTGGCGGACGGCATGAACATCTTCTTCACCGTTGGTGCGCTGCTGTGGTCGGCGGCGATGATCATCGTGCCGCAACGGGTCGATCCGCCACTGCTGATCTTCGCCATCCCGCCGTTGGCACTGTTCGTGTTCAAGGTCGGCAAGATCATCTTCCTCTACCGCCGTGCGGTGGGCGTGAACCTGAAAGACGCGTTCTGCGCGGCCCTGGCCGGGCTGGCGTTGTCGCACACCATCGCCAAAGCGGTGCTGTACGGCTTCTTCACCAGCAGCATTCCGTTCTTCCGCACCCCGAAGAATGCCGATAACCACGGCTTCTGGGTGGCGATCTCGGAAGCGCGCGAAGAGGTGTTCATCATGCTCTTGCTATGGGGCGCGGCGCTGGGGATCTTCCTGGTCAACGGCATGCCGAGCAATGACATGCGCTTCTGGGTCACCATGTTGCTGGTGCAATCGCTGCCCTACCTGGCGGCGCTGATCATGGCGTTCCTGTCGTCACTGCCAAAACCCGTGGCCGAGACGGCAACGGCACCTGCGGTCTAAATCTTCGCGGATGCACTAAACGGCGGCCTATGGTCGCCGTTTTGCTTTAAGATAACCGCCATTTTGCAGGGCTTGGCTGAAGGGCCAGACCCAATACCTGTAGGAGCGAGCCTGCTCGCGAGAAACGCAAGGGCAACGCGGTCATTCAGATCGCACGCGTTACCGTTATCGTCCATCGCGAGCAAGCTCGCTCCTACACATTTACAGAATCCGGAGTTTTCACATGACGGCCCACGCCGACCTTTCGCCGACCCTTCAACTCGCCATCGACCTGATCCGCCGTCCCTCCGTGACGCCGGTCGACGCCGATTGCCAGAAGCAGATGATGCAGCGCCTGGGCGATGCCGGTTTTGCGCTCGAGCCGATGCGCATCGAGGATGTGGATAACTTCTGGGCCACCCACGGCAAACACGACGGCCCTGTGCTGTGCTTCGCCGGTCACACCGACGTCGTACCGACCGGCCCGGTGACCGCCTGGCAGATCGAACCGTTCAACGCAGTGATCGACGAACACGGCATGCTCTGCGGCCGTGGCGCGGCGGACATGAAAGGCAGCCTCGCCGCCATGACCGTGGCCGCCGAACGCTTTGTCGCCGACTACCCGGATCACAAGGGCAAGGTCGCGTTCCTGATCACCAGCGACGAAGAAGGCCCGGCGCACCACGGCACCAAAGCCGTGGTCGAGCGCCTGGCGGCGCGCAAGGAGCGTCTGGACTGGTGCATCGTCGGCGAGCCGTCGAGCACCACGCTGGTCGGTGACGTGGTCAAGAACGGCCGTCGTGGCTCCCTCGGCGCCAAGCTGACCGTACGCGGTCTGCAGGGCCACGTCGCCTATCCGCACCTGGCGAAGAACCCGATCCACCTCGCTGCCCCGGCCCTGGCCGAACTGGCCGCCGAGCACTGGGACCACGGCAACGACTTCTTCCCGCCGACCAGTTTCCAGATTTCCAACGTCAACTCCGGCACCGGTGCGACCAACGTCATCCCGGGCGATCTGGTCGCGGTGTTCAACTTCCGCTTCTCCACCGAATCCACCGTCGAAGGCCTGCAGAAGCGCGTGGCCGACATCCTCGACAAACACGGCCTGGACTGGCACATCGACTGGGCGCTGTCCGGCTTGCCATTCCTCACCGAACCGGGCGCGCTGCTCGACGCCGTTTCGTCCAGCATCAAGGACATCACCGGTCGCGAGACCAAGGCGTCCACCAGCGGCGGCACCTCCGACGGGCGCTTCATCGCCACCATGGGCACGCAAGTGGTTGAGCTGGGGCCGGTCAACGCGACCATCCACCAGGTCAACGAGCGGGTGCTGGCGGCTGATCTCGACGTGCTGACCGAAATCTATTACCAGACCCTGATCAAGTTGCTCGCCTGATGCTGGCCTGCCCGATTTGCAGCGAACCGCTCAACGCGGTGGACAACGGCGTGGCCTGCCCCGCCGGGCATCGTTTCGACCGTGCACGCCAGGGTTACCTGAACCTGTTGCCGGTGCAGCACAAGAACAGCCGTGATCCTGGGGATAACCAGGCGATGGTCGAAGCCCGCCGCGACTTTCTGAACGCCGGCCACTACGCGCCGGTGGCCAGGCGCCTGGCGGAGCTGGCGGCCGGTTATGCGCCGCAACGCTGGCTGGACATCGGTTGTGGCGAGGGTTACTACACCGCGCAAATCGCCGATGCCTTGCCGGACGCCGACGGTTACGCGCTGGACATTTCCCGGGAAGCGGTCAAGCGCGCCTGCAAACGCAATCCGCAACTGACCTGGTTGATCGCCAGCATGGCCCGCGTGCCCCTGGCGTCCGGCAGTTGCCAGTTTCTGGCCAGTGTCTTCAGCCCGCTGGACTGGCTGGAAGCCAAACGCCTGCTCAGCCCTGGCGGTGGACTGATGAAAGTCGGACCGACCAGCGGCCACCTGATGGAATTGCGCGAGCGACTGTATGACGAAGTCCGCGAATACATTGACGACAAGCACCTGGATCTGGTGCCTGAAGGCATGGCGCTGGCGCACAGTGAAACCCTGGAATTCAAGCTGACACTCGCCAGCGGCCAGGACCGGGCGAACCTGCTGGCCATGACACCCCATGGTTGGCGCGCCAGCGCTGAACGCCGGGCTGCCGTTATCGAGCAGGCCGAGCCGTTCGAGGTCACCGTGTCGATGCGCTACGATTATTTCGTTCTTCAATAACTTCAAACATTTTTGGTCTTGGGCAACGGCTCAAGACCGGCTAAATCCGCGAATGGATTTTTCAGACACGCAGTGAGGACATCCATGCGCCAACCCGATATCGAGATTTACCTGAAAGACGCCGACGTCGACCACAAGGCCATCTCCGCCTGGCTCGGTGCCGCCCTGGGCCCTTGCACCGACTGGGTGCAGAAAGGCCAGACCTACAAGTGCAAGGCCGGTAACGTGCCGGTCACCTGGTTGCCGAAAGCCGTAGGAAAATGGAACAGCCTGTACCTGGAAAGCGACCAGACCCCATGGGAAGACGACATTGCGTGCGCACGCGCCGCCTTTGCCGCACTGAACGTCGAAGTGCGTTGCGCACCGGGGAGCTGGGTCGAGGAGGAAGGCGAGGAGACGGCCGATCGCTGGATTCGCATCAGCGCCGATGGTGAAGAAGAGATCACCTGGAAGACCGCTTAAAGCCTGAACACCGCACCTGTAGGAGCGAACTTGCTCGCGATGGTCGTCAACGATAACGCGCCATTTCCGGAAAGCGCGGCGTCCTTGAGATCTTCGCGAGCAAGCTCGCTCCTACAGTGGTTTTGAGATGAGCTGAAGTTGGGGTTACAACCCCACCACATCCTCAGCCTGCAACCCCTTCTGCCCTTCCACCACCGCGTATTCAACCTGCTGACCTTCCGTCAGTGAGCGATGCCCCTCACCACGAATGGCCCGGTAGTGCACGAATACGTCCACCCCGTCCGCGCGCTAGATAAAACCGTAGCCCTTGGCGTCGTTGAACCACTTCACGTTGCCGGTTTCACGTGTTGCCATCTGTTCATACTCCTTTTTTATTATGGGTCGGGCTTTTCGCAGGAAAGCCTCGGGAACATTGCTAGCACTGGTCGTGCCATTGTCTGGCCAGCGCGGGCTCGCCGAGTATATGACAGCCGTAAAAACTCTCAACTCACTTTACTTAGCCGCTTTTTTGCCGATTTTCAGCGAATACGGCACACTATCGACCGCCCGAGCATTTGCTTGGTTTTTATTCACTCACGCAGAAGCCGTATGACCCGTTCCCCGTTCCGCCGTCTTGTGTTTGGCACCCTGCGCCGACTTTTGTACCTCTGGGTTCGCTCGGAGACGATCAACCAGTCGTCGTTCACCCTTGACCTGGACCGCAGTCGCCCGGTGTTCTACGTGCTGCAAAATCCTTCGCTGACCGACCTCGCCGTGGTCGACACCGAATGCACCAAGGCCGGCCTGCCGCGCCCGGTACTGCCGGTCTCGGTGGGCAACCTGCTGGAACCCGCTGCGTTCTTCTACCTGACACCGGACCCCGACTGGATCGGCCGCCAGGACAAGCGCGGCGCGCCACCCACCTTGACTCGCCTGGTCAGCGCCCTGAGCCAGAATGCGGCCGAAGACGCACAAATCATTCCGGTCAGCGTGTTCTGGGGCCAGTCGCCGGACAGCGAATCCAGTCCGTGGAAACTCTTGTTCGCCGACAGTTGGGCCGTCACCGGGCGCCTGCGTCGCTTGCTCAGCATCATCGTGCTGGGGCGCAAGACCCGCGTGCAGTTCTCCGCACCGATCCACCTGCGCGAACTGATCGACCATAACAAGGGTCACGAGCGCACGGTACGCATGGCCCAGCGCATCCTGCGGGTGCACTTTCGCAACTTGAAAGCCGCCGTGATCGGCCCGGACATTTCCCACCGCCGGAATCTGGTCAAAGGCTTGCTCAACCAACCCCTGGTCAAACAGGCGATCATCGAAGAGGCCGAGCGCGAAAACATCTCCCTGGAAAAAGCCAAGGCCCAGGCGCTGCGCTATGGCAACGAAATCGCCTCGGACTACACCTACACCGCGATACGCTTCCTGGAAGTGGTACTGAGCTGGTTCTGGAACAAGATCTACGACGGCATCAAGGTCAATCACATCGAAGGCGTGCAGAAAGTCGCCCAGGGCCACGAAGTGATCTATGTGCCGTGCCACCGCAGCCACATCGACTACCTGCTGCTCTCCTATCTGCTGTTTCGCAACGGCCTGACCCCGCCGCACATCGCCGCCGGGATCAACCTCAACATGCCGGTCATCGGTGGCTTGCTGCGACGTGGCGGCGCGTTTTTCATGCGCCGTACCTTCAAGGGCAACCCGCTCTACACCTCGGTGTTCAACGAATACCTGCACACCCTGTTCACCAAGGGTTTCCCGGTGGAGTACTTCGTCGAAGGCGGGCGCTCACGCACCGGTCGCATGCTGCAACCGAAAACCGGGATGCTCGCGATCACCTTGCGCAGCTTCCTGCGTTCGTCGCGCATGCCCATCGTGTTCATACCGGTGTACATCGGCTACGAACGTGTGCTGGAAGGCCGGACCTACCTCGGCGAACTGCGCGGTGCGAGCAAGAAGAAAGAATCAATCTTCGATATCTTCAAAGTCATCGGCGCACTCAAGCAACGCTTCGGTCAGGTGGCGGTGAACTTCGGCGAACCGATCAAACTGGCGCAATTCCTCGACAGCGAACAGCCGGGCTGGCGCAAGCAGGAACTCGGCCCGCAGTTCAAACCGGCATGGCTCAACGAAACCACCAACCGCCTCGGCGAGAAAGTCGCACAACATCTGAACGAAGCCGCCGCGATCAATCCGGTCAACCTGGTCGCTTTGGCGCTGCTGTCCACCAGCCGCCTGGCGCTGGACGATCGCGCCATGGCACGGGTGCTCGACCTGTACCTGGCGCTGCTGCGTAAAGTCCCGTACTCACCGCACACCACATTGCCGGAAGGCGACGGCCGCGCGCTGATCGAGCACGTCAAGGACATGGACTTGCTGTCCGAGCAGAGCGATGCCTTGGGCAAGATCCTGTATCTGGACGAGCAGAACGCTGTCCTGATGACCTACTACCGCAACAACGTACTGCACATCTTCGCGCTGCCGGCGCTGCTGGCGAGCTTCTTCCAGAGCGCCTCGCGCATGAGTCGCGAACAGATCCTGCGCTACACCCGCGCGCTGTACCCGTACCTGCAAGCGGAGCTGTTCATTCGCTGGTCGCTGGACGAACTGGACGCGGTGATCGATCAATGGCTCGAGGCGTTCGTCGAGCAAGGGCTGCTGCGTTTCGAAAACGACGTGTACTTGCGTCCGGCACCGAGTTCGCGGCATTTCGTGCTGCTGACACTGCTGTCCAAGAGCATTGCCCAGACCTTGCAGCGCTTCTACATGACCGTGTCCCTGCTGCTCAACAGCGGCCAGAACAGCATCAGCGCCGAAGAACTGGAAGACCTGTGCACGGTCATGGCCCAGCGCCTGTCGATCCTGCATGGCCTGAACGCCCCGGAGTTCTTCGACAAAAGCCTGTTCCGCCACTTCATCCAGACCCTGCTCGACCTCGACGTGCTCAAGCGCGACGCAGCCGGCAAGCTGGGCTATCACGAACTGCTCGGCGAACTCGCTGAAGGTGCAGCCAAGCGGGTGTTGCCGGCGGAGATTCGTTTGTCGATTCGTCAGGTGGCCTTGCATCGCAGTGAAGATGCGGAGGAGTTGGCTACGCCGCTCTGATCCAGATCGCAGAAGCAAGGACGCTTCTCATCTACCGCCTGTTGAATCGCTGGTCCACCTCGTTCAACGATGAGCCACCGTAGCAATACTCCGTACACCTGAGCGTCAACGCCAGACACTCCGTCAAATGCCTGTAACATCTTGCCGGGCGATATTGCCGGAAGTTTCCGCTAAATTGTCGCTGGCGCCGAGCTTCTTCGGGCGTCAACGACATTGGATTCCACTCATGAAAAAACTTTCGCTTCTGGGGCTGACGGCTCTGCTTGGAGCTTGCCAATCGATACAACCTGCCGCCAAGACCAGCCTGGACGGTGAAGTCTTCTACTTGCAACGCATCGCCCTGCCCCCTGACGCCACCTTGAGCGTGAGCTTGCAGGACGTGTCGCTGGCCGATGCGCCGGCTACAGTCCTCGACGAACAGAAGGGCCCAATCAAAGGTCAGGTGCCTCTCCCCTTTCATCTGAGTTACGATCCGGCGCAGGTTAAACCGGGTCACCGCTATTCAGTCAGTGCGCGCATCGAAGTCGATGGCAAATTACTGTTCATCACCACCGAAAATCATGCCGTGCAGCTCGATGGCAGCGATCCACAACCTTTGAAAATCCGCGTCAACGCCGTCCGCTAACTCCCATTTTTGAAAGGAAGCTGCCATGCTCCGCCCCACTCTCCGCTTCGCCGGCCTGTGCGCTGGCTTGATGATCTGCGCCAACGCCATGGCACTGTCCCTCAGCGACCTGTCGCAAAAAGACGCCACCGGCGGCCTCAAGGATGCGCTGACCCAAGGCGCGCAACTGGCCGTGAAACAACTGGGCACACCAGGGGGTTTCAGTAACAACCCGGACGTAAAAATCGAACTGCCAGGCAAACTGGGCAAGGTCGCCAGCAAAATGAAGCAGTTCGGCATGGGTGATCAGGTCGATCAACTGGAGGCCAGCATGAATAAAGCGGCGGAAACCGCCGTGGTCCAGGCCCAACCGATCCTCGTGGATGCGGTGAAGAAAATGACCGTGGAAGACGCCAAGGGCATTCTCAGTGGCGGCAACGACTCGGCCACCCAGTACCTGAACAAAACCAGCCGCGAACAGATCCGCGCCAAGTTCCTGCCAATCGTCAAGCAAGCCACCGACCATGTCGGCCTGGCCCAACAGTACAACTCGTTCGCCGGCCAGGCCGCGACCATGGGCGTGATCGACACCAAGAACGCCAACATCGAAAGCTATGTCACCGAACAGGCATTGAACGGCCTGTTCGAAATGATCGGCAAACAGGAAGAAACCATCCGCCAGAACCCGGCAGCCGCCGCGACCAGCCTGGCGAAGAAGGTGTTTGGTACGCTCTGAGCCGAAACATAAATCCTGGGGGAGCAGGTACATCCGAGGGGAATTGGTCGGCTGGTAGGCCGCCATCGCTGGCAAGCCAGCTCCCACAAAGGATTGGGTACATCGGCAAGTGATTGGTCGGCTGTCAGGCCGCCTTCGCTGGCAGGCCAGCTCCCACAGAAAAGCACGACCGCGTACACCCACCTGCTCCTCACCACTCATCAGGCCGAGCGTTAGCTCGCCTGCAGCTTTTGATCTTGATTCACCCGCCCCTTCGGGAGGCTAAGTGGAGGTGTGCATCCGGGGAGTGGCGCGCAGCGCCGTTCGACGCAGTCGAACACGCTGCATGTAGGTCGTCGCGAAGCAGACCGGAGGGCAGTGTCCCCGGATGGATACCGCAGCGAAGGAACCCCGAGCCCCAGCGAGGGGCCGGACGCTCGGGGCGAGCCTTTTTTTGCTTATCTTTTTTTTGGCGTTTGAAAAAAAAGTAAGTCGCCGTAAGGGCGAAACCGCCAGCCGCCACTACCGCAGCAACGGATATGTACTCAATCCACCAAGAGCCTGGTCGGCCCAAAGGCCGCCAAGCCCAAAGATCAAGCCGGCTCTTTCCTGACCCGGAACCAGGCCGCATACAACGCTGGCAAAAACAGCAGCGTCAGCGCCGTCGCCACGATCAACCCGCCCATGATCGCCACCGCCATTGGTCCGAAGAACACACTTCGTGACAGCGGAATCATCGCCAGCACCGCCGCCAGCGCGGTCAATACAATCGGCCGGAACCGCCGCACCGTCGCCTCGATAATCGCCTGCCATGGCTTGAGACCGGCAGCGATGTCCTGCTCGATCTGGTCCACCAGAATCACCGAGTTACGCATGATCATCCCTGACAACGCGATCGTCCCGAGCATCGCGACAAAACCAAATGGCTGACGGAACACCATCAGGAACAGGGTCACCCCGATCAGACCCAACGGCGCGGTCAGAAACACCATCGCCGTGCGGGAGAAACTGCGCAGTTGCAGCATCAGCAACGTCAGTACGACCACAATGAACAACGGTACGCCAGCCTTCACCGAGTTCTGCCCGCGTGCCGAGTCCTCCACCGTGCCCCCGACATCCAGCAAATACCCGTCCGGCAACTCGGCGCGGATCGGTTCCAGGGTCGGCAAGATCTGCTGCACCAGGGTCGCCGGTTGTTCCTTGCCATAAATGTCGGCGCGAACCGTCACGTTGGGCAAGCGGTTACGGTGCCAGATCACGCCTTCCTCAAAGCCGTACTCCAACGTTGCGATCTGCGACAGCGCCACGCTACGACCGTTATCGGTCGGCACTGCCAGGCTTGGCAGCAGCGACAGTTCGCTGCGTTCTCGCAAGGTGCCGCGCAGCAGGATTTCGATCAACTCGTTGTCTTCACGGTACTGGCTGACGCTGGAGCCGGTCAGCGAACTTTGCAGGAACTTCGACAGGTTCGCCGTGCTCACGCCCAGTGCCCGCGCGCGGTCCTGATCGACGTTCAGGTACACGACTTTGCTCGGTTCTTCCCAGTCCAGGTGGACGTTGGCCACGTGCGGGTTTTCGCGAACCTTGGCCGCGACCTTGCGGGCCAGTGCGCGGACCTCCTCGATGTGCTCGCCCGTCACCCGGAACTGCACCGGATAACCGACCGGCGGGCCATTCTCCAGGCGCGTGACCCGCGAGCGCAGGGCCGGGAATTGTTCGTTGAGGGTTTCGATCAGCCAGGTGCGCAGCGCTTCACGCTCTTCGATGGTCTTGGCCAGGACCACGAACTGGGCGAAGCTCGCCGCGGGAAGTTGCTGATCCAGCGGCAGGTAAAAACGCGGCGAACCGGTGCCGATGTAGGCCACGTAGTTATCGATTCCGGCTTTGTCTTTGAGCAGCGCCTCCAGGCGTTTGACCTCCTTGGCCGTGTTGCTCAGGGAAGCGCCCTCAGCCAGTTTCAGGTCGACCATCAACTCCAGTCGGCCGGAGGCTGGAAAGAACTGTTGAGGCACAAAGCGGAACAGCACGATGGACGCAATGAACAACAGCACGGTCAAGGCGATAACGGTTTTGCGCCAGCGCACACACCACTCCACCAGACGCCTGACGCGCTGATAGAACGGTGTGCCATAAGGGTCGGGCTGGCCTGCGCCGTGTTTGGCGGCGTGAATTTTCGCCAGGTCCGGCAGGAGTTTTTCCCCGAGATAAGGCACGAACACCACCGCAGCCACCCAGGAGGCGAGCAGCGCGATCGTCACCACCTGGAAGATCGAGCGGGTGTATTCGCCCGTGCCCGATTGCGCGGTGGCTATCGGCAAGAACCCGGCGGCGGTGATCAGCGTTCCGGTCAGCATCGGGAACGCGGTACTGGTCCAGGCATAGCTGGCGGCTTTTATGCGATCGAAGCCCTGCTCCATTTTGATCGCCATCATTTCCACGGCGATGATCGCGTCGTCCACCAGTAACCCCAGGGCCAGCACCAGCGCACCGAGGGAAATCTTGTGCAGGCCGATGCCCAGGTAATACATGCAGGCGAAGGTCATTGCCAACACCAACGGGATCGCCAGGGCGACCACCATGCCCGTGCGCACACCGAGGGAGAAAAAACTGACCAGCAGCACAATCGCCAACGCTTCCACCAGCACCTGGACGAACTCGCCGACGCCGGTTTTCACTGCCGCAGGCTGGTCGGACACCTTGCGCAGTTGCATGCCAACCGGGAGGTTTTTCTGAATGCGGTCGAACTCGACTTCCAAGGCCTTGCCCAGCACCAGAATGTCGCCGCCATCCTTCATGGCCACGGCCAGACCAAGGGCATCCTGCGCCATGAAGCGCATGCGCGGTGCGGGAGGATCGTTGAAGCCACGGCGTACGTCAGCCACATCGGAGATGCGGAAGGTGCGATCACCGACACGAATCGGAAAGTTCTTTATCTCATCGACTGTCTGAAAATTCCCCGACACCCGTAGCTGCAATCGTTCGCTGCTGGTTTCAAAGAATCCGGCGGTGGATACCGCGTTCTGTTCTTCAAGCGCCTGTTGCACCGCCGCCAACGGCAAGCCAAGGGTGGCGAGTTTGACGTTGGAAAGCTCGATCCAGATTTTTTCGTCCTGCAACCCGAGCAGGTCGACCTTGCCCACATCCTTGACCCGCTGCAGCTGGATTTGAATACGGTCGGCGTAATCCTTGAGCACGGCGTAGTCGAAACCCTCGCCGGTCAATGCATAGATATTGCCGAAGGTGGTACCGAACTCATCGTTGAAGAAGGGCCCCTGGATGCCTGGTGGCAGAGTGTGGCGGATGTCGCTGACCTTCTTGCGCACCTGATACCAGAGGTCCGGGATTTCCACCGAGTGCATGGAATCACGCGCGATGAACGTCACCTGGGATTCACCCGGCCGGGAGAACGACACGATGCGTTCGTACTCGCCGGTTTCCATCAATTTCTTTTCGATGCGCTCGGTCACCTGGCGCGAGACCTCCTGCGCCGTTGCCCCCGGCCAGTTGGTGCGGATCACCATGGCCTTGAAGGTAAACGGCGGGTCTTCGCTTTGCCCAAGTTTGGTGTAGGAAAGAGCACCAACGACTGCCAGCAACAGCATCAGGAACAGTACGATCTGGCGGTTACGCAACGCCCATTCAGAAAGATTGAAGCCCATCGGGGATTACTCCTTGTCCGCCAGATTGACTACGCGGTTGGAGTGATCCACGGGGCGTACGTGCTGCCCGTCGAGAAGCACATGGACGCCAGCGGCCACGACCCAGTCGCTGGCATTGAGACCTTCGAGCACCGGGACGGTTTTTTCACCGAAGGCGCCGACCCGCACCGGGGTCTTCTTCAACGTATTGTTGGCGCTGACCACCCAGACGTAGGTCACGCCGTTTTCCGCAGTCAGCGCCGAAAGCGGCACGGACAGCGGAATCACCTCGGCGGTCTGCACGAACACCCTGGCGCTCTGGCCCAGTTCGGCGGGGACCTTGCCGCCCGTGAAAGCAATGCGAGCGGCAAAGGTGCGGGATTTTGGATCGGCGGCTGGCGACAGTTCGCGGATGTGCCCGGCAAAACGTTGATCCGGCTGCGTCCACAGCTCCACCGAAACCGGTTGCCCGACCTTGAAGCGGCCGAAGCTCTGCTCCGGCAGGCTGATCAACACTTCACGCTCGCCATCGGTGGCCAGGGTAAACACCGTTTGCCCGGCGGCCACTACCTGCCCGACTTCGACGGCACGCTTGGCCACCACTCCGTCCTGCGGTGCACGCAACACGGCATAGCTGGCCTGATTGGTCGAAACATTGAACTCGGCTTTGATCTGCTTGAGGCGTGCTTCGCCGGATCGATAGAGGTTTTCGGCGTTGTCGTACTGCGAACGACTGACCAACTGACGGTCCATCAGGGTCTTGTAGCGATCGCGTTCGGAACGTACCAGGTTGAGGTTGGCTTCAGCGGCGGCGACCTGGGCGCGCGTGGCCTCCAGTTGCAGGCGAACGTCCTGGGGATCGAGCTCCGCCAGCGGTTGATCGGCCTTGACGCGCTGCCCCTCTTCGACCAGTCGTCGGCTGACTTTGCCGCCAATCCGGAACGCCAGGTCGGGCTCATAGCGGGCGCGGACTTCACCGGGATAGCTTTCCATCGCCTGGGCCGAAGGCTCTGGCTGAACCACCATGGCCGGCCGAATGCTGACTTGAGGCGCCTCTTCGTGACCGCACGCAGACAATAAAAACGCCAGACTGACTGGCAACGCGAGGGGCAAGACATAGCGGAACATGGTGAAGGACCTTTCGCTAATGGTGCTTGGAATAATTATACTGACCGGTATGTTATTAATAGCAAACTGACCAGTCCAGTAATAAAAGCGAATATGCCGAACAATCTTTCAGCACCCAACGGCCCAGGCCGCCCCAAGGATCTGGCCAAACGCCGGGCGATCCTCGATGCCGCGAAAACGCTGTTTTTGAGCAAGGGCTACGCCAGCACCAGCATGGACGCCGTGGCAACGGAGGCCGGCGTGTCAAAGCTGACGGTCTACAGCCACTTCAACGATAAGGAAACACTGTTCTCCGCCGCCGTGATGGCCAAGTGCGAGGAGCAACTGCCTCCCCTGTTCTTTGAGCTGCCGGAAGGCGTGGCGGTGGAAACAGTGCTGCTGAATATCGCACGCGGGTTTCATCAGCTGATCAACAGCGACGAGTCGGTGAACCTGCACCGATTGATGATGGCCCTGGGCAGCCAGGACCCGAAGCTCTCGCAGATTTTCTTCGAGGCCGGGCCACAGCGCATGCTGCAGGGCATGGAGCGGTTGCTCAGCCGGATCAACGAGAGTGGCGTGCTGAGCATCGACAAACCGCACAACGCGGCCGAGCACTTTTTCTGCCTGCTCAAGGGTGCGGGTAATTTTCGTTTGCTGTATGGCTGCGGTGAACCGCCGGTTGGCGAGGCGGCGGAGAGCCATGTGCGGGAAGTGGTGGGGTTGTTTATGCGGGCTTATCGGCCTGACCCGGCCTGAAGGATTTGTCGTGTCATGGCCGACGCCATCGCGAGCCTGCTCGCAATGGGGGCAACTCGGTCTTAAGGCTTGAGCGCCTTCTTCGGATAAATGTCATACCGACTGGATTTGCCATCCAGCGCATGACTGGGCTTGGGCCCTTCAATGCACGGCGCCTTGCGCGGTCGCTTGACCACCACCCGATGACTGGCCAGCGCCAACGCCGCCTCAAGCAGTGCCGGCGCGTCCGGGTCATCGCCCACCAGCGGCCGGAACAGGCGCATTTCCTTCTTCACCAACGCCGTTTTCTCACGATGCGGGAACATCGGGTCGAGGTAGATCACCTGCGGCGGCTCGCCCTCCCAGTTGCGCATCACCTCGATCGAGTTGCCCTTGAGCAAACGCATGCGCGCCACGATCGGCGCCACGTCGAAATCTTCCGCGCCGCGGGCCAGGCCATCTTCAAGCAAGGCACCGATCAGCGGTTGACGCTCGATCAGGCTCATCTCGCACCCCAGGCTGGCCAGTACGAACGCATCCTTGCCCAACCCTGCCGTGGCATCCAATACACGGGGACGCACGCCCTGAGCGATGCCAACGGCCTTGGCGATCATTTGCCCGCTGCCACCACCGTATAACCGACGATGGGCCGCGCCGCCCTCGACAAAGTCAACGCGCACCGGCCCCGGCGCATCCGCTCCCAATTGTTGCAGCTGCAAACCCTGCTCGCCCACCTGCAAGGCAAACTCACCGTCGGCCATCTGCAATGGCAGGCCCAGGCGCTCGGCCCACTGCTCGGCTTGCGGCTCGAACGCCGCGTCCAGGGCCTCGACATGGATGCGGCAGACCGCAGGTTGATCATTCATCAGAAAACACGCTCAAAAAATTAATGATCGGCAAAAACTGCCGATAACAAAACTATCGAGCATTTTGCCAGAGCTGAGCGTCGACCGAGAGAAATGTCAGACATTCAACCCACAATCACAGGTTTTATCTCGCCTTACGGCAATTACAACCTGCGAAATACCCAGGCACTGAGCGGTGTCAGTCACATCTGGCAGGATTTCTTTGCCCGTGCGCTGGCCGATCAGTCGGGTGATGCGCTGCCGCAATCTCTCAACTTTCCACCGGTCGATCTCGAAAGCCCGGTTGAGCCTACCGTTGGCAGCGACCTGCTGGCACACATCGTTTCCCAGCGCGAATGTGATGTGAAGGACAACGAAGTTCGTCCGCCAGAGCCGCTGTTCCTGCCGATCGCCGAATTCGAAATGGACCTGGCCGACAAGCCGTTCCCACCGTTCCCGCCGGAAGAAATCGCCGCGCAGCAGAAACAACAGGACTTCGAAAGCGGCTGGGTACGCCCGATCGTGCTGACTGCCGGTCAACCTGAACCCGAAGCCGGCCCGGCGCCGCAGCCGCGTCCGCTGCACCTGCCAATCGCCGAGTTCGAACTCGATCTGCTGGACAAGCCTTTCCCGCCCTTCTCCCCCGAAGAACTGATCGAACAGCAGAAGCAACTCGACTTCGATAACGGTTGGGCACGCCCGATCATCCTGCAGAACCTGCGTCTGGCCGCCTGACCCTCAGCTCCCTGCGCAGCTCAGTCCTTGAACAATGAATTGGCCTGCTGGAACGGCATGGAGCGCGATGTGAAGCCGAACGTGCCTGCATCGCGGATCTCCTGGGCGGCGCGGAAGAACTCGCCATAGGCTGCCAATGCCAGCGCCGAACCGACGCTGATGCGCTTGACGCCCATCTCACTCAACTGCTCGACCGATAGCTTCAGGCCACCGGACATCAACACGTTGACCGGTTTCGGCGCCACGGCGCGGACCACCGCCAATACGTCTTCAGCGCTGCGCAGGCCCGGCGCATAGAGCACGTCGGCACCGGCCTCGGCAAACGCCTGCAAGCGGCGAATGGTATCGGCCAGATCCGGATTGCCGTGCAGAAAGTTCTCGGCCCGCGCGGTCAGCGTGAACGGATAAGGCAAACCGCGTGCGGCGGCGACGGCCGCTTCGATGCGCGCCACGGCATGTTCGAAGCAGTAGATCGGGCCTTCTTCACGCCCGGTGGCGTCTTCAATCGAACCACCAACCGCCCCCACTTGCGCCGCCCGCACAATGCTCTTCGCGCATTCGGCCGGGCTGTCGGCAAAGCCGTTTTCCAGATCGACCGCCACCGGCAAATCGCTGGCCGCGACAATCGCCTGAACGTTCAACAGGGTTTCGTCGAGGGTCAGCCCGCCGTCGGGACGCGCCCTGGAAAAGGCATAACCGGCACTGGTGGTCGCCAACGCCTCGAAACCCAGGCTGGCGAGCATTTTCGCCGAACCGGCGTCCCACGGATTGGGAATCACAAAGGCGCCTTTGCGCTCGTGCAGGGCTTTGAAGGCTTGGGCTCGAAGGGTTTGCGCGTCCATTGGCAGGCTCCTGAAAAGGCGAACGAATCCGCTTCAGAGCAAGCCTAGTTGCTCGGCGGCGGGCTCTCTGTATAGCTCAGGCAGCGGCGGCAAGCCAGGCAGACGCAGCATCAATCTGGCGTGGAAGCGCTGCGCCAGTTTCGCCGCCAGCACGTTGTCGGCGGTGTGCAGGAAGATGTAAGGCGTGCGCCCCTCTTCGATCCACAAGGCGATTTTCTCCACCCAGGGCAACAGAAACGGATCATTGGCTTCCAGCTGTGGATGGCCGATGAAACGCACCTGAGGACATTGCGTGAATGCCGCCGGACGCGGTGGGACCCGTGGCTTCTTCGATTGGGCGTGGAGCACCGAAGAGTCCGTCGATGTGCAGCTGAACAGCGCGCGCGGATCGAGACAAATGCGCTCGACGCCGCGATCCAGCAACAGGCGATTGAGCTCACGTTCGCTATCACCCTTGGCGAAGAATTCGTCATGCCGCACTTCCACCGCCAACGGCCGCTCAAGGGCATCGATAAATCCGGCCAACTCGGGCAAACGTTGTGGCGTAAAGCTTTTCGATAGCTGCAACCACAATGGCGACACTCGGGCGCCGAGCGGGCTGAGCAATTGCGTGAAGGTTTCGGCGGCGGTCAGTTGCTCACGCAGGTCACCGCCGTGACTGATGTCACCGGGAAACTTGGCGGTGAAGCGAAAGTGTTCGGGCAGGGTTTCGGCCCAGCGCTGCACGGTGGTGACCGCCGGGCTGGCGTAGAAGGTCGTGTTGCCTTCCACGGCGTTGAACACTTGGGAATAAAGACTCAGAAATTCGGCGGGTTTGGCGTCTGACGGGTACAAATACTCGCGCCAGGCGTTTTCACTCCAGGACGGGCAACCCAGGTAGTAAGGCAGCACCATCAGATGTACAGGTCGAGACCCAGCACTTCGCCATCCCAATCGACGAAACCGGCGGTGCTCAGGTAGCTGGCCAGGGCCATCGCCACACTTTTGCTCATGGCACGGTGGTAAATCATGTCCTGCTGACGGGCGGGGAGATTGCTCAATTTTTGCGCCGAGGCTTTGGCGGCTCGGGCGGCCATCTGCTCTTCGGACGGAAACTCCAGCTCGCCGTCGATATCGACGGACTCGTCTTCCACCACAGGGCCTTTGCGAGGCTTGCGCTTGATGGGGTAGGACTGAGAAGAAAGGCCGTCTATACGCATAATTGTATGCTCGGTATCAGTGATGGCAGTTTAGTGGCGCATCGCCCACTTCGCAAACCGCCGAGTGATAACTAGAACACATAAAGAGCAAAAGGTTTAAAAGCGGGGGTTAGAAACTGACGATTGGCTGTGTTCCTGAAATCGCCATCGCGAGCAGGCTCGCTCCTACAAGGATTGAGGTTGCTCACAAAGTGTATGAGCGAGACTGACTCCCGTGGGAGCCTGCTCGCGATGGGACCACCTCGATCCAGCCAGTCACCGCGCCTTGGGCGTCGCCACCTTGTCGCGCAGATAAACCGGCTGCGCCTCATCGGCCACTATTGCCTCGCCACGCGCCCAGGCAAACCGCGCCAGCGTCAGCAAGTCTTCGGCGTGGGGCAGCATGCCGGCGTCCTGACCGCTCAGTTGGACGCCGATGCGCTCGGCATAGCCCCAACCGGTGCCCGCGCCGAACCATTCGCCACTGGCGTCGGCCGGCAACGCTGCGACTTCCGGAGCCAATACCGCCTCAGCCCCGGCCAGTCGCATCTCCCCCGCCGTTTCGCGGTAGCAGCCCCAATACACCTCGTCCATCCGCGCATCAATGGCCGCCGCGACCTGACTGACGCCATGCTCGCGATACGCACGCTGGGCCAGTACGGCCAGGTTCGACACTGGCAACACCGGGCGATCCAGCGCGAACGCCAGGCCCTGCACCACACCGATGGCAATACGCACGCCGGTGAATGCGCCCGGTCCGCGACCGAAAGCAATGGCGTCGACCGCTTGCAGCGTGGTCCCGGCATCGGCCAGCAACTGCTGGATCATGGGCAACAGCTTCTGCGCATGCAGGCGCGGGATCACCTCGTAATGACTCGTGACTTTGCCGTCGTGCAGCAAGGCAACGGAGCAAGCTTCAGTCGCGGTGTCCAGGGCCAGCAAGGTGCTCATCGATGTATCCGTAAGAGAGGTCAGAAAAAAGTGCGTCAGTATAAACAACTACGGCCCGCAAGCGGGCCGTAGAAGATGAAGCCGATCAGACTTTTCAGCTCAGCGCTTCAAGCACCTTGCCGGTGATCGCTTCTACCGAGCCAACGCCAGCGATGTGGCTGTACTTCGGCTTGCCATTGGTTTTGGCGGACAGCTGCTGGTAGAAGTCCACCAGCGGCTTGGTTTGCGAATGGTAGACCGACAGGCGATGACGCACGGTTTCTTCAGTGTCGTCTTTGCGCTGCACCAGCGGCTCACCGGTGATGTCATCCTTGTCGGCGATTTTCGGCGGGTTGTAGACGGTGTGGTACACACGGCCGCTGGCCTCGTGCACTCGACGACCGGCAATACGCTGAACGATCTCTTCGTCGTCGACAGCGATTTCAACCACGTGATCGAGCTCCACGCCGGCTTCCACCAGGGCTTCAGCCTGGGGAATGGTGCGCGGGAAACCGTCGAACAGGAAACCGTTGACGCAGTCGGACTGGGCAATGCGGTCCTTGACCAGTGCAATGATCAGGTCATCGGATACCAGGCCGCCAGCATCCATGATGCTCTTGGCTTTGATGCCCAGCTCGGTGCCGGCCTTGACCGCAGCGCGCAGCATGTCGCCGGTGGAGATTTGCGGAATACCGAATTTCTCGGTGATGAACTTAGCCTGAGTACCTTTACCGGCCCCGGGAGCTCCCAGCAGAATGACGCGCATCGATGTGCTCCTCAATTTTTTATATGGATAACGTCAGATTCGCCTCATGGGGCCAATCTCAAAAACAGGGTCGTGACCGTCCAAACGGTCAAAGGCTGCTCAAGATACACAGCAGGCTGCGCCCACACAAGCCGCCAAAAGTCGGAGAAACCGCTGCCTCCTGCGACCTTTTGGCGCGGTTCCCCTAGTCGCAACCCCATCAATAACTGTCGCCTGGCCGCACTTTCGCGCCTGCCCGACTCCACGGCAAAAAATCTTAGCCTGTATTACGCAAACCGGCGGCAATCCCTGCCACGGACACCAGCAATGCCTGTTCTACCGGGCTGCCCTGCGCCACATCCTGTTGTCGCGAGCGTGCCAACAACTCCGCCTGCAATAGATGAAGCGGGTCAAGGTAGGTATTGCGCAAACGGATGAATTCAAGGGTATCAGGGCTATGTGCCAGTAGCTGCGACTGTCCCGTCAGCCCCAGGACGATAGCGCATGCCTGCGACAATAGGTCGCGCAAGTGCGCACCCAATGGCAGCAATTGAGGCTCCACCAGGCGCTCATCGTAGGACCGGGCGATGTCTGCGTCGGCCTTGGCCAGGACCATTTCCAGCATATCGATGCGCGTACGGAAAAACGGCCACTGCTCGCGCATTTGCCCCAGCAGTTCACCTTCACCGCGCTCCAGTGCCTTGCTCAATGCCGCTTCCCAACCCAGCCAGGCCGGCAACATCAGGCGCGTCTGGGTCCAGCCGAAGATCCACGGGATCGCCCGCAGGCTCTCGATACCGCCGGCCCGGCGTTTGGCTGGACGGCTGCCCAACGGCAAGCGTCCGAGCTCCTGTTCCGGAGTGGACTGGCGGAAATACTCGACAAACTGCGGGTTTTCCCGCACCACGGCGCGATAGGCGCTGACACCGTCCGCCGCCAATTCGTCCATTAAATGCCGCCACTCGGGCGTCGGTGGCGGTGGCGGCAACAAGGTCGCCTCGAGCACCGCTGCCAGGTACAGATTGAGGTTTTGTTCGGCGATGTCCGGCAGACCGAATTTGAATCGAATCATTTCCCCCTGCTCGGTGGTGCGGAAACGTCCCGCGACCGACCCCGGTGGCTGCGACAGAATCGCCGCGTGAGCCGGACCACCGCCACGGCCCACGGTACCGCCGCGACCATGGAACAACAGCAGCTCCACTTGCTGCTCGCGGCAGATATCCACCAACCGTTCCTGCGCCCGATATTGCGCCCAGGCTGCCGCCGTGGTGCCGGCGTCCTTGGCGGAGTCGGAATAGCCGATCATCACTTCCTGCGGCCCTTGCAGGCGCGAGCGATAGCCCGGCAGCAGCAGAAGTTTCTCGATCACCGGCCCGGCGTTGTCCAGGTCAGCGAGGGTTTCGAACAACGGCACCACGCGCATCGGCCTCAACACGCCAGACTCTTTGAGCAGCAGTTGCACGGCAAGCACATCGGATGCGGCGCCGGCCATGGAGATCACGTACGAGCCGAGGGATGCCCCTGGCGCAGCGGCGATTTCGCGACAGGTCGCCAGCACTTCGGCGGTGTCGGCGGACGGTTTGTAGTGAGGCGGCAGCAAGGGCCGACGGTTGTTCAGTTCACGCATCAGGAAGGCAATGCGTTCTTCTTCGCTCCAGTCTTCGTAGCGACCCAGGCCCAGGTAATCGGTGATTTCGGTCATGGCCGCACTGTGCCGCGAGGAGTCCTGGCGCACATCGAGACGCACCAGGAACAGGCCAAAGGTGACCGCCCGGCGCAAGCAGTCGAGCAACGGACCGTCGGCGATCACGCCCATGCCGCATTGATGCAGCGAGTGGTAGCACAGCTCCAGCGGATCGAGCAGTTCCCGATTGTTCTGCAGGACATCGGCCGGTGCGGGCACTGGGGTCGTCAACGCGGTGTGAGCCCAGTTACGCGTCGCACGCAGGCGATCGCGCAATTGCTTGAGTACCGCGCGATAGGGTTCCGCACTGTCGCCGGCCTTGGCTTTCAACTCATCACTGGCCTGCTGCATCGAAAGCTCGGCGGCGAGCTGATCAACGTCGCGCAGGTACAAATCCGCTGCCATCCAGCGCGCCAACAGCAACACTTCGCGAGTGACGGTGGCCGTCACGTTCGGATTGCCGTCGCGGTCGCCGCCCATCCACGAGGCAAAGCGAATCGGCGCGGCTTCCAGGGGCAAACGCAGGCCCGTGGCGGCATGCAGGGCCTGATCGGCCTTGCGCAAGTAATTGGGGATGGCTTGCCACAGCGAATGCTCGATCACCGCAAAGCCCCATTTGGCTTCATCGACCGGTGTCGGGCGTGTACGGCGGATCTCTTCGGTGTGCCAAGCCTCGGCGATCAGGCGTTGCAGCGTCGACTTGATCTGCTCGCGCTCGGCGCCGGTCAGGTCGCGATGGTCCAGGGCCGCCAGTTGCGCGGCGATGGCATCGTACTTCTGGATCAGTGTGCGACGCGCGACTTCGGTCGGGTGTGCCGTGAGGACCAGCTCGATTTCCAGCCGGCCCAATTGCCGGGCCAGGGACTCGGCGCCATGACCTTCGGCGCGCAGGCGGGCGAGCAGTTCCGGCAGCACACGCGCTTCGAACGGTGCCGGCCTGGATTCTTCGCGGCGGTGAATCAGCTGATATTGCTCGGCGATGTTGGCCAGGTTGAGGAACTGATTGAACGCCCGCGCCACCGGCAGCAACTCGTCCTCGGTCAGTTGGTTGAGGCTGGCGCTCAGCTCGGCGTCCATGGAACCGCGGCGATCGGCCTTGGCCCCCTTGCGGATCTGCTCGATCTTGTCGAGGAAGCCGTCCCCGTATTGGTCACGAATGGTGTTGCCCAACAGCTCACCCAACAGGTGAACATCCTCGCGCAAGCGTGCATCAATATCGGTCATCAGCAGTTCTCCAGCGAACAATCCGGGCGGCCATGAGCTTAAAGAGTGCCGCTCCAGAGCGCTTCTTACAAGCAAGACGACGAAGGGACTTTAAACCTTGAGCGTTAAAGCTAGTCTGAATGATGAGCCGTACTGCGGCTGTCACCGGCCAAAGCCGGACACTCACCCGGCCTGCCACGAGCAGGAGCGCAATGAGGTCATTATGAAAATCCGCGAACTGGCCCAGCATTGGGAAGAAAATGCCAAGGGTCGCCTGACCCAGACGGGCTACACGATTCATCTGGACGTGGAAGCCGCCGCACGCCTGGCGGCCATTACCGAGATGTACCCCAAACGGCAGCCCGAGGAGCTGCTCGGTGAACTGATCGGCGCCGCTTTGGAAGAACTGGAAAAGAGCTTTCCCTATGTGAAGGGCTCGACCGTGGTGGCCACTGATGAAGAAGGTGATCCACTGTACGAGGACGTCGGCCCGACCCCTCGTTTTCTCGCCTTGTCCCGTCGTCATTTGCATGAATTGTCAGCAGGCAACGACAAGCAAAAACACTGATTCTGCCTACGAATAATCCCCTTGTAGGAGCGAGCCTGCTCGCGATGGTCGTCAACGAAACGCGTGATACCTGACGTCGAAGTCCATCGTCGGAACGCCGCCCGGAGCAGGCTCGCTCCTGCAAACACCAGCCCCCGCCCCTGATTAATTTCTCTGAACTTTTGAAAAACTCCTCGGGTCAACCCAGTAACCACGCCTGGGACGGCCGTATCAAATCCCCTCGAAACCGTAAGTCGCGGCTCCTTTGCCCAGGATGGATTTTTTAGTTGTTCAGGAGTTAGCCCAATGGAGTTGAAGATCATGAAAACCGCTAGTGGCAAATCATCATCCACCCCTCTGCATGGCCTGAAAATGGCAGCCCTCGCCCTCGGCGGCAGTCTCGTGCTGGCCGGTTGCGCCGGTAACCCGCCCACCGAGCAATTCGCCGTCACCGAGTCAGCGGTCAATAACGCTGTCAGCGCGGGCGGCACGGAATTCGCCGCAGTGGAAATGAAGTCGGCGCAAGACAAGCTCAAACAAGCCGAAATCGCCCTGCACGACAAGAAATACGAGCAGGCGAAAACCCTGGCCGAGCAAGCCGAATGGGACGCTCGCGTGGCGGAACGCAAGGCGCAGGCGATGAAAGCCGAACAAGCGGTGAAGGACTCTCGCCAAGGGGTTCAGGAACTGCGTCAGGAAAGCCAGCGCACCGTTCAGTAACGGCGCGGCATGACGTATTTCTTACTCGACTAAAAGGACGAAACCATGATTTCCAAGTGCATGAATGCCAAACAATTGATGATCCCTGCCCTGCTGGCCGCCAGTGTTGCCCTGGCGGCGTGCTCCACGCCGCCCAACGCCAACCTTGAACAGGCCCGCACCAACTATTCCGGCCTGCAAGCCAACCCGCAGGCGAGCAAAGTCGCGGCGCTGGAAACCAAGGATGCCAGTGATTATCTGGACAAGGCCGACAAGGCCTATCTGGACAAGGAAGACCCGGCCAAAGTCGATCAACTGGCCTATCTGACCAACCAGCGTGTGGAAGTGGCAAAACAGACCATCGCCCTGCGTACTGCGGAAGCCAACCTTAAAAACGCTTCTGCGCAACGTGCCCAGGCCCGCCTGGATGCGCGTGACCAGCAGATCAAGCAATTGCAGGACAGCCTCAACGCCCGGCAAACCGATCGCGGCACACTGGTGACCTTCGGTGACGTACTGTTTGCCACCGACAAGGCCGAGCTGAAATCCAATGGCCTGATGAACATCAACAAACTGGCGCAATACCTCCAGGAAAACCCCGACCGCAAAGTGATCGTCGAGGGCTACACCGACAGCACCGGTACGGCATCGCACAACCAGTCACTGTCGGAACGACGCGCGAACTCCGTGCGCATGGCGCTGGTGAAAATGGGCGTCGACCCGACCCGCGTCGTCGCCCAGGGTTATGGCAAGGAATACCCGGTCGCGGATAACACCAGCGTGTCGGGACGGGCACAGAATCGTCGGGTGGAAGTGACGATTTCCAACGATAACCAACCGGTGATTCCGCGTTCGGCGGTGAGTGCCAAGTAACACCCCCTGTGGGAGCCAGCCTGCTGGCGATAGCGGTGTATCAGTCAACCGGAGTGTTGAGTGTTCCATCGCGATCGCCAGCAGACTGACTCCCACATTTGATTTCCATTCAGGGTTGCAGCTTCTGCGGCGTTTCCTGGCCCATGCAACGCACGGCTTTTTTCTTGCTGTCGATCAGCACCCCGGTCAGGCCTTTCTGCTCCGTGTCGAACAGCACCAGCACGCCATCGATGCACTGCGCCACCTGGGCGGCCGGTTCCAGAGAGACTTTGTAATCCTCACCCGGCACGGTCTTGAGCATGGTGAATTCGTTGAGCAGCAACGCATCTTCAGGCTTGGCGAAGTGCAGGTAGCCGTACCACCACAGGGCACCGACAGTGCCGAGGATGCTGCAAATACCGGTGATGATCAGCGGGATGGCGTTACGTTCTTCACTCATTGCGGACTCTCTGGTGGTTCATCTTCAGAATGTTCGGGCGCCGGGTAATTGGGGATTTCACCCAGGCGGCGCAAACCGTTGAAATGCTGTGGATCGTCAAGATAACGCAGCATGACTTTGCGCCAGACCGGGTCGGCGAACGTCTGCACATGACCGCCACGGGTCAGTTGCAGCACCCGCGGCGGCGGCGCAGCTTGATACAGACGGATGCCGTTGGAAAGAGGCACGATCGGATCGTCGATGCTGTGGTAGATCAATTTCGGCACGCCATTGAGCTGCGCCATGGAGTTGATCGCACTGTCGCCGTCCGGCACCAGCCACGACAACGGCACCTGAAACGCCCAGGTCAGCCATGAGTGGCTCAGGGCAAACTGACCGACACTGCGATAACTGGCGGGCACGCCATCGAGCACAAACGCCTTGAGTTGTTTCTGCCGCTCGGGGTGTTGCACGAGGTAATGGACCGCCATCGAACCGCCGAGGCTCTGACCGAGGAGGATCAACGGCTTGCCCTTGACCTCCGGGGCCTGGTCAAGCCATTTGAATGCGGCGTCGATGTCCTGGTAGATCGCCGGCAGGCTTGGCTCGCCTTCGGACAGGCCGTAACCGCGATAGTCCACCAGCAACACTTGGTAACCCTTTTCCGGCAACCAATAGCTGCCACCCAGATGCATAGGCAGGTTTCCGCCATTGCCGTGCAGGTGCAACACCGTGCCCTTGACCTCGACACCCTGCTTGGCCGGCAACCACCAGGCATGCAGGCACAGGCCGTCGGCCGTGGTCAGGGTGACGTCACGGTATTCGAGCCCGGCTTTTTCCGGGGTGAACAACTGGCCGGGTTCAGGGTAGAACAGCAGCGAACTGCAACCGCTCAAGGCCAGGAGAAGGCAGATGACGCCGAGGATTCTCATCCGTTGAAACCTCGCAAAAAAGAAGAAGGCCGAACCCTGTGGGAGCGAGCCTGCTCGCGATGGCGGTGCATCAGGCAACATTAATGTTGAATGTAAAACCGCTATCGCGAGCAGGCTCGCTCCCACAATGGTCCATGGCTTACCGCTACAGGATGTTGGAGTAATCCGCCTCGATCCGGTCCAGGCTCAGGTGATTGAGGAAGTTGGAGAAGCACATCCACGCCGACAACGCATTCATGTCGCGGAACTGCTCCGGCAAGTACTTGGGCGGTACCACCAGCCCTTCATCCACCAACTGCCGCAGGGTGCGCATGTCTTCCAGCGTGGTCTTGCCGCAAAACAGCAACGGGATCTGCTCCAGTTTGCCTTTGCGCACGGCCAACTGAATGTAGTTGTAAATCATGATGAAGCCCTTGAGGTAGGACAAGTCTTTGGTAAATGGCAGACCTGTCGGCACCGAGCCCCGGAAAACGCGACTGGTGTTGCTGTAGCTTTCCGCCATTTCGAAACCCTGCTCGCGGAAGAACTCGAACACCTGCAGGAAGTCGGCACCCTCCTCCACCATATGAATGGCGCGGGTACGGTTGGTCAGTTTTCGCAGGCGACTCGGATAGGACGCGAAGGTGATGATTTCCATCAGGATCGCCAGGCCTTCCTGGGTCACCGTCGACGAGGGCGGGCCCTTGGCCAGGAAAGTGCAGATCGGCTGGTTCAGGCCATTGAGCGTGGTGCCGACGTGCACCAGCCCTTCATGGACTTCCAGGGCACGCACATCACGCTGGTTGAACATCGCGTCGGCGCGGATCTTGATGTAGTCGGCACCGGCCGCCGCATCGGCGACGATCCCGTCGGACTCGAACACCCGGATGGTCTCCTCGGCCTCACCGAACACCTTGTTCAAGCGATGCTGCAGCATTTCCACCGCATCCTTGGCCGTCAGCGTCTTCGGTTCATCCTTGAGGTCGCCACGGCCGTCGATGTTGTTCAGGTAATCGGAGAGCATCAGCCCCAGGTCGGACAGCGTCGGGTCACCGGCGTGGAACGCGTCGGACGCGGCACCGTACAACTCCTGGGAAATCAGGCCGAAATCCTCGGTGCCGCGCGCTTCGAGCATGCGCACCACCATCCGGTATTCCTTGCACATGCGCCGCATGATCTGGCCGACCGGGTTGAACTGGCCGAGCTGGCGGGTGATGTCGCGCTCAATGTTCTGGAACTCCAGCTTCACTTTGCTGGAGTCGAAGGACAGCGGCCGATTCAGGTAATAGTCGCGGTCCACCGCTGGCAATTCCTTGCCCTTGGCCTTGAGGAAACGCTGGCGGATGTTGTCGTCCCACTTGACCGCATCGAGGACGCGGATCGGCGTCTGCGCCAGCACAATGCGATCGGACAAAATGCGTATCGACTGCTGGTAATCGTCCACCCGAAACTCCTGTTGAATGCGTTGTGTGCTGGGTTTATTTGGCCTTGGCCTGACGCTGATAACGCACCACTTCGACGAACACATCGGAGTTGGCCGGGTCGTCGAGGTAAGCGGACACCTGGCCCATGTTGCTGTTGATCAACACGCCATCGCCTTCGATCGTTTGAAAGCCATCGCCGCTCAGGGCCTTTTGCTGCAATGCCTGGTTGATCTGCTCGAGGTCGAGGTTGTAGACCACCAGTTCATGTTTGTCGGTCAGTTCGAAGCCGGCAATCGTGAAATGCCCGCCGAACTGCGCGGGCACTTTCGCCGACAGATACCAGCGATTGCCATGTCGCGACACCGTGAAAGGATAGGCTTCGCGCTCCTTGGGCTTGGCGCGAAAGTAGCTGACCGCCTGATACTGATTTTCACCGACGCGCGTCAACTCCAGATTCAGCGGCTCACCCCAGGCGTTGGTGCTGGTCCATTTGCCGAGCAATCCTTTGGGCGCGGGCTCGTTCGTGGGCAGCGGCTCCTTGAAGGTCACCAGGCAGCCACTGAGCAGCAGGAACGACAAGGCGATCACGACGACACGCCAGGCTTTCATTCGACACTCCCTATGAACACACCGCCGGCCTCAAGTGGACACCGTACCTGATGGCAACGAGTTTGCTCGCGATGACGGCGTATCAGGCAACACAGGTGCTGAATGTTAAGCCGACATCACGAGCAAGCACGCTCCCACAGGGTCAAAAAGCATCAACAGGATCTACGCCGACGCCAGCACCAGATGCATATAACGCGTCAGGATGCCGAGCATTTCCTCTTCGGCCACCGGTTCGGCGTCGTTGAGCAGGCCCTGATATTCCATCCGTCCGATTATCGCCGTCAACACTTTGGCATCCTGTTGCGGCTCACGGGAACCCAATACCTGAAACAGCTGGCAGGAGCCCTGCAGGAGAATCTGCTGGTGCGAGCGCACCAACTCGGCCAGGCGCGGGTTCAGCAGCGCTTCCTGGCGGAACGCCTGCTCGGCCATCAGATGTTCGCGACGGGTGACCAGTTGCCGGTGCACATAATCGGTCATCAGCCGTGCGATATCGTCCGCCAGCCTGGAACGGGCCTGCGGGCTGCCATCGCCGCTGTCGACCATTTCGCGCAGCAGGCCTTCGTTATTCACCCACAACTTGGCCATATAGGCCGCGCTGCGCTCCACGTATTGGGCGAAGGTATCGGTGAGCAGGTCATCGATATCCTTGAAGTAGTAAGTGGTCGCCGACAACGGCACATTGGCCTCGGCGGCCACAGCGCGGTGGCGCACGGCCCGCACGCCATCGCGCACGACAATGCGCATCGCCGCATCGAGAATGTCCTGTCGACGCTGCTCGCTGCCCTGCCGGCTGGCCTTGCGGCCCTGGTACTGAACACTTTCAGCGACCGCAGTGGCGATACCCGCTGCACCTTCTTGAGCCATTGCACGATTCACGACAGGTCTTTCCTCTCAGATGAAAGCAACAAACTGATACGTTTGTACCAGACAGGCAATAAAAAACCGCCTGAAGAGGCGGTTTTTTAGTTAAAACACTTACGCTTGCGGCCGCATGTGCGGGAACAGGATCACGTCGCGGATCGACGGGGAGTTGGTCAGCAGCATCACCAGACGGTCGATGCCGATACCTTCACCCGCCGTTGGCGGCATGCCGTATTCCAGCGCGCGAACGAAGTCGGCGTCGAAGTGCATGGCTTCGTCGTCGCCGGCGTCCTTGTCGGCCACCTGCGCCATGAAACGCTCGGCCTGGTCTTCCGCGTCGTTCAACTCGGAGTAGGCGTTGGCGATTTCACGGCCGCCAATGAACAGCTCGAAACGGTCGGTGACGTTCGGGTTTTCGTCGTTACGACGAGCCAGCGGCGACACTTCGAACGGGTACTGGGTGATGAAGTGCGGCTGTTCCAGCTTGTGCTCGACCAGCTCTTCGAAAATCATCACCTGCAGCTTGCCCAGACCTTCGAAGCCCAGCACCTTGGCGCCAGCCTTCTTGGCGATGTCGCGGGCCTTGTCGATGTCGTTCAGGTCGTCAGCGGTCAGCTCAGGGTTGTACTTGAGGATCGAGTCGAACACCGACAGACGCACGAACGGCTCGCCGAAGTGGAACACCTTGTCGCCGTACGGCACGTCGGTGCTGCCCAGAACCAGCTGCGCCAGTTCACGGAACAGTTCTTCGGTCAGGTCCATGTTGTCTTCGTAGTCGGCGTAGGCCTGGTAGAACTCCAACATGGTGAATTCAGGGTTGTGACGAGTCGAAACGCCTTCATTACGGAAGTTGCGGTTGATCTCGAACACTTTTTCAAAACCACCGACCACCAGACGCTTGAGGTACAGCTCAGGCGCGATACGCAGGAACATTTCCATGTCCAGCGCGTTGTGGTGGGTTTCGAACGGCTTGGCTGCCGCGCCGCCCGGAATGGTTTGCAGCATCGGCGTTTCCACTTCCAAGAAGTCACGCTTCATCAGGAAGCTGCGGATGTGGGCGATGACTTGCGAACGCACGCGAAAGGTCTGGCGCACGTCTTCGTTGACGATCAGGTCAACGTAACGCTGACGGTAGCGTTGCTCGGTGTCGGTCAGGCCGTGGTGCTTGTCCGGCAGCGGGCGCAGGGATTTGGTCAGCAGGCGCACGCTGGTCATTTCGACGTACAGGTCGCCCTTGCCGGAACGAGCCAGGGTGCCTTCGGCGGCAATGATGTCGCCCATGTCCCAGGTTTTCACCGCGGCCAGGGTTTCTTCGGACAGGGTCTTGCGGTTGACGTAGACCTGGATGCGACCGGTCATGTCCTGGATCACCATGAACGAGCCACGGTTGAGCATGATGCGACCGGCAACCTTGACCGGGATCGCAGCCTCTGCCAGCTCTTCCTTGGTCTTGTCCGCGTACTGTTTCTGCAAGTCATTGCAGTAGTTTTCGCGGCGGAAGTCGTTCGGGAAGGCATTGCCCTTGGCGCGCTCGGCAGCCAGCTTTTCCTTGCGCAGGGCGATCAGGGAGTTTTCTTCCTGTTGCAGGGCTTGCGGGTCGAGTTCTAGGTCGCTCATGTCTTTAGATATTCCATCACGGGTTCGTTGCCCCCGGCCTGCGGCCGGGGATCGCCAGCAGGCTGGCTCCTACAGGGATCGCGTTAATTCAGCCGATCCTGTGTTTACGTCTTTTACAGCCCGGATTTCAGGCTGGCTTCCAGGTATTCGTCGATGTCGCCATCGAGCACCTTGTCGCAGTCGCTGCGTTCGATGTTGGTGCGCAGATCCTTGATCCGCGAGGCATCCAGCACATACGAACGAATCTGGTGACCCCACCCGATATCGGACTTGGTGTCTTCCAGGGCCTGGGAGGCCGCGTTGCGTTTCTGCATTTCCTGCTCGTACAACTTGGCCCGCAGCATTTTCATGGCGGTGTCCTTGTTGGCGTGCTGGGAACGTTCGTTCTGGCAGCTGACCACGGTGTTGGTCGGTACGTGGGTGATACGTACGGCCGAATCGGTGGTGTTTACGTGCTGACCACCGGCACCGGAGGAACGATAGGTATCGATCCGCAGGTCCGCCGGGTTGATCTCGATTTCCACCTTGTCATCGATCTCGGGGGAAACGAACACCGCAGAGAACGATGTGTGACGACGGTTGCCGGAGTCGAACGGGCTCTTGCGCACCAGGCGGTGTACGCCGATCTCGGTACGCAGCCAGCCAAAGGCGTATTCGCCCTTGATGTGCACGGTAGCGCCCTTGATCCCGGCGACTTCACCGGCGGACAACTCCATGATGGTCGCGTCGAAACCGCGTTTGTCGGCCCAGCGCAGGTACATGCGCAACAGGATGTTGGCCCAGTCCTGGGCTTCGGTACCGCCGGAGCCGGCCTGGATGTCCAGGTAGGCGTTGTTCGGGTCCATTTCATGGCTGAACATGCGGCGGAATTCAAGCTTGGCGAGGTTTTCCTCGAGACGGGCCAGCTCGGCGACAACATCGCCGACCGCGCCTTCGTCGTTTTCTTCGACGGCCATGTCCAGCAGGTCGCGGCAATCGGCCAGACCAGCGTTCAGTTCGTCCAGGGTTTCGACGATCTGAGCCAGCGCAGAGCGCTCGCGGCCCAGTTCCTGGGCGTACTCAGGTTTATTCCAGACATTCGGATCTTCAAGCTCGCGATTGACCTCGGTCAGACGCTCATGCTTTTGATCGTAGTCAAAGATACCCCCGAATGGTTTCGGAGCGCTCGGACAGGTCCTTGATGGTGTTAAGGATCGGGTTGATTTCCATGGCGGGCAGCACTCGTTGGCGAACTTTTGAAAGCCGGCGAGTATAACGGCAAACGGCTGGAAACGGCAGTCCGCTTGGCCGAAAAGGCAGGGTTTAGGGGGAAATGTTGATCAGTTAAAACACCAAACCTGCGGGAGCGAGCTCGCGCCGGGCGGCGTTCCGACGATGGCGGTATAACCTTCAACATCGATGTTGACTGACACGCCGCTTTCGCGAGAAAGCTCACTCCCACAAAGGATGCGTTGATTAGCAGAATAGGCGGATCACCCAATCCCCACCTGATTGCGCCCATTGTTCTTCGCCAGATACAGCCCCTTGTCCGCCGCCGAAATCAATTCGCGGCAATTGCTGCCTGCTGTCGGGGTGATGGTCGACAGGCCGATGCTGATGGTCAGGCTTGAGCCTTCGCTCGGGGAGATGTGCGGGATCTTCAGGGCTTGCACGGTCATGCGCAGTTTCTCCGCCACCAGCCGTGCACCGCCCGGTGAGGTATTGGGCAGGACCAGGGCGAATTCTTCGCCGCCGTAACGGGCCGGCAGGTCCGAAGGCCGGGCACTGGCATCGCGGATCGCCGCGGCCACCTTGCGCAAGGCCTCGTCGCCTTCCAGGTGGCCGAAGGTGTCATTGAAGGTCTTGAAGTAATCCACGTCGATCATCAGCAGTGACATTTGGCTCTGCTCGCGCAGGGAGCGGCGCCATTCAAGCTCTATGTATTCATCGAAATGCCGACGGTTCGACAGACCGGTCAGGCCGTCGGAGTTCATCAGGCGTTGCAGCACCAGGTTGGTGTCGAGCAACTGCTGCTGACTGACGCGCAAGGCACGATAGGCCGCGTCCCGTTGCAACAGGGTCATGTAGGAACGCGAGTGATAGCGAATGCGCGCGACCAGTTCGATGTTGTCCGGCAGCTTGACCAGGTAATCGTTGGCCCCGGCCGCGAACGCGGCGCTCTTGATCAACGGGTCTTCCTTGGTCGACAGGACGATGATCGGGATGTCCTTGGTCGCCGGATGATTGCGGTATTCGCGCACCAGACTCAAGCCGTCAAGACCGGGCATGACCAGGTCCTGAAGGATCACGGTCGGCTTGATGCGAACCGCATGGGCAATCGCCTGATGCGGGTCGGCGCAGAAATGGAAGTCGATGTTTTCTTCGTTCGACAACCCGCGCCGCACCGCCTCGCCGATCATTGCCTGATCATCCACCAACAACACCATGGCGGCGTTTTCGTCAGTCTTGAAGTCGTCGAGCTGTAAATCATTCATCTGCGTTCACCTGAATACTGCTTGGGCCAGGATTGCTGCGAAAAGTCGTCATTTGGGGAAAATCTCCAGCAATCGTGGCGCTATCTTTTCCAGCGGACGGATTTCAACAGCGGCGTCGATGGCCGCGGCCGCCTTCGGCATGCCATACACCGCGCTGCTTTGTTGGTCCTGAGCGATGGTCAAGTAGCCCTGTTGGCGCATGAGTTTAAGCCCCTGTGCACCATCACGCCCCATGCCGGTGAGCAACACGCCCACCGCATCGCCGTTCCAGTAGTTGGCCACACTCTCGAAAAACACATCGATAGAGGGCCGATAGATTTCGTTGACCGGCTCGGCGGTGTAAGCCAGCGTGCCGTTTTTCAACAAACGAATATGGTGATTGGTGCCGGCCAGCAGCACCGTGCCGCTTTGCGGCGTATCGCCTTCCATGGCCAGGCGCACCTTGAGCCCACTGGCGCTGCCGAGCCATTCGGCCATGCCGGCGGCGAACACCTGGTCGACGTGTTGCACCAGCACGATGGCGGCGGAAAAATCCTTCGGCAGGCCCTTGAGCAAGACTTCCAGCGCCGCCGGTCCGCCCGCTGAAGAGCCGATGGCGATCAGCCGCTTGGCCGAGGCAGAACTGCGCGCCGGACTTGGCGCCGGACGTTCCCGAGCGCGTTTATCGCCGATCAGCCAGCCGATGTTCATGATCTTGCGCAGCAAGGGCGCCGCCGCTTCCTGGGCGTTGCCGGCACCAAGGGCCGGAGTATCGACCACATCCAGCGCCCCATGGCCCATGGCTTCGAACACCCGGTGCACGTTCTGCTGGCGATCCACGGTCACGATGACAATGGCACAGGGCGTCTCGGCCATGATCCGGCGGGTGGCTTCGACCCCGTCCATCACCGGCATGATCAGGTCCATCAAAATCAGATCCGGCGTCTGCCCGGCAGCCTTTTGCACAGCTTCCTCGCCGTTGGCGGCCACCCAGATCACCTGGTGCGCCGGCTCGAAGGCCAGCGCCCGGCGCAGCGCTTCCACGGCCATGGGCATGTCATTGACGATGGCTATTTTCATGCCCGCGCTCCTCCTATGAGCTCAACCACTGCATCGAGCAGGGCGTCGTCATGAAAACTGGCTTTGGCTAGATAATAGTCGGCTCCAGCGTCCAGTCCACGGCGACGATCCTCTTCACGATCCTTGTAGGACACCACCATCACCGGCAGCGATTGCAATCGATTGTCCCGGCGCAACAAAGTCACCAGTTCGATGCCGTCCATGCGCGGCATGTCAATGTCGGTAATCAGCAGATCGAAATCCTCTGAACGCAGCGCATTCCAGCCGTCCATGCCGTCGACCGCCACGGCCACGTCATAGCCCCGATTAAGCAACAGCTTGCGCTGCAGCTCACGCACGGTCAGGGAGTCGTCGACCACCAGAATCCGCTTGCGGGCCACCTCGACTGCCTGGTCGCCATGTCGGGCAATGCGCTCCAGGCGCCCGGTATTGAGCAGTTTGTCCACCGAGCGCAGCATGTCTTCGACGTCGACGATCAGCACCACCGATCCATCGTCGAGCAAAGCCCCGGCAGAAATATCCTGGACCTTGCCCAAACGCTCATCCAGCGGCAACACCACCAGGGTCCGCTCGCCGATAAAGCGCTCAACCGCCACGCCGTAGATCGTATCGCGCTCGCGGATCACCACCACCTTCAGGGTCGGCTGGTGGCCTTGATTGACCGGACGCTGCAACAGCTGACTGGCCGCCACCAGGCCGACATGCCGGCCCTCGTACCAAAAATGCTGACGCCCCTCGACCTGCACAATGTCAGCCGCCTCCAGATCGCACATGCGTTCGATGTGGGCCAGGGGAAAGGCATAAGCCTCGCCGCCCACTTCCACCACCAGGCTGCGCACCACCGACAGGGTCAGCGGCACTTCAAGATGGAAGCGACTGCCCTCGCCCGCCGTCTGTTCCAGCACCACGGCGCCACGCAACTGGCGGACCATATGCTGCACCGCGTCCAGGCCGACACCCCGCCCGGAGACTTCAGTGACCGTGTCGCGCAGGCTGAAACCCGGCAGGAACAGGAAGGTCAGCAGTTCCTCTTCGCTGAGTTGGGCAGCGGTTTGCGCCGGGGACAACTGGCGTTCGACGATGCTGCGTCGAACCTTCTCAAGATCGACGCCGTTGCCGTCATCGCTCAGTTCCAGCACCAGCAAGCCCGCCTGATGGGACGCGCGCAACCGGATCAGGCCCTCTGCCGGTTTGCCCGCCAACAGCCGTTGCTCAGGGGTTTCGATACCGTGATCGACCGCATTGCGCAGCAGGTGCGTCAGCGGCGCTTCGAGTTTTTCCAACACGTCGCGGTCAACCTGGGTCTTCTCACCCTCGATTTCCAGGCGCACCTGTTTTCCGAGACTGCGACCAAGGTCGCGGACCATCCGCACCTGACCGCTCAAGACATCGGCGAACGGACGCATGCGACAGGCCAGCGCGGTGTCGTACAACACCTGCGCGCGTTGACTGGCCTGCCAGACGAACTCATCCAGCTCGGCGTTTTTTTCCACCAGCAATTGCTGGGACTCCGCCAACAGTCGCCGTGCATCTTCGAGGGCTTCCTGGGCCTCGAGGCTCAGCGCTTGCTCCTTGAGATGGACGTTGAGGTTTTCCAGAGCGCGCAGGCCATTGTTCTGCATGCGCTTGAGACGCTGCATGGTGGCCAGGTGCGGTTTGAGGCGCAGGGTTTCCACCAGGGATTTGCTCGACAGATCGAGCAGGCTGTTCAGGCGTTCGGCCGTGACCCGCAGCACGCGCTCACCGTTCTCGGTGGTGCGCCGGGTCTTTTTCGGCGCTTCGGGCAGCGGCTCTACGACAGGTGCCGGCTCTTCGAGCCAGGCCAGCGGCGGTTCGAGCTGGAGTTCCGCCATCAACGGCGCGGCGGGGGCCGAGACCGGAACGGCAGCAGCCGCAGCCGCAGCCGCAGCCGGATCGAGCAGGCCCCCCATCAAGGCAACATAGGCCTCGATATCTTCCGGCAGCGGAGCATTGTTCGGCGTCGCGATGCGCATCAGCAAATCGGTGCCTTGCAGCAACGCGTCGATGTGTTCGGGTCGCAGCAGCAAGCGGCCTTCCTGGGCGCTGACCAGGCAATCTTCCATGACATGGGCAACGCTGACGCCTGCATCCACGCCGACGATACGTGCCGCCCCCTTGAGCGAGTGCGCCGCGCGCATGCACGACTCGAGTTGATCGGCCTGGGTGGGATTGCGCTCCAGGGCCAGCAGCCCCGCACTCAGCACTTGGGTCTGGGCCTCGGCTTCCAGGCTGAACAGTTCCAGCAGAGAGGTGTCGCGCATCTGCTCGGGGGTCATGTGAGGCTCCGGGTCACGGCGGACAATAGCTGCTCTTCATCCAGCCAACGCAGGCTGCGACCTTTGAATTGCAACACGCCGCGAGTGTATTTGGCACTGGCCTGAGTGCCGGAGCGCGACGCGGCATCGAGGATCTGCTCGTCGATGGCATGAATGCCGTCCACTTCATCCACCGGCACCACCACCGGCCCGCCATGGGCAGCGATGATCAACATGCGCGGCATGACCCGTGTGCCGGAGGCGACGTTGCTGATGCCATCGAGCCCCAACAATTCGACCAGCGAGAGGCACGCCACCAGCGCACCGCGCACGTTCGCCACGCCGAGCAAGGCGCCGGAGCGCTGGTGCGGCAACGAGTGAATCGCTTGCAACGGCGCGACTTCCACCAAACTGCGGGTGGCCAGGCCCAACCATTCTTCGCCGAGGCGAAACATTAATAGCGAGCGGGTTTTCACCTCACTCTCCACGGTATTGGACACCTGCACGCGGTCATCCTGCTGCAGCGCATAACGATCCAGCAGGCGCGTGGCGGCGGTCGAATACACGGCGCAATTGCGGCAATGAATGTGTTCGCTCAGCAGCGGGCAGGACTTGTCGCCATGGATACCGATGCGGTTCCAGCAATCATCGATGGCCTGGGCATCTTCATGGGTGACGCTAAAGGTGTCGGAGGCGATCATCGTTTACGCTCACGGTCAGCGGTGCGCTCGCTGCGGGCGGCGCGCTCCTGCAATCGTCTGGCCCCCACGGTGTCGCCCTGGGATTGCAGCAAGGCTGCCAGCTGCAACAACGCGGCGGGATGTTGCGGTTCGAGGTACAACGCCTTGCGATAAAAGCCCTGGGCTTCCAGGACATTGCCCGCCACATCGCTGAGCAACCCGAGCCAGTAAAACACCTGGGCCACCGGCTCATGACTGCGCAGGTAACTTTCGCACGCGGCACGGGCTTCGGCACTCTTGCCTTCGTTGGCCAGCGAGGCGATGTTCGCCAACAGCGTGACCACATCGACGCCGGCTTTTTTGGCCACAGGGGTTTCTGGCGCTACAGGCGCGAACGGGCGCCTGTTCATGGGCGCAGGCACCACGTTGCGCACCGGTCGCGGCACGGGCAATGGCGCAGGCAATGATGCTGGAACAAAGGCCAGCGCCGGTTCAGGTTCCAAAGCCTTGTGACGACTGAAGGCAAAGGACTGTGGAATGCCGATGGAGCGCATGCCGAAACGCCCCAGCAGGCCACCTTCGGCCGGGCCGATAAACAGCACACCGTCGACGTGGGTCAGACGCTTGAGGACTTCGAACACCTGCTGTTGCGTTGCCTGATCGAAATAGATCAACAGATTGCGGCAGAACACGAAGTCGTAAGGAGGCTCGTTGACGAGCAACGCCGGATCGAGCACGTTGCCGACCTGCAGGCGAACCTGGTCCAGCACCCGGTCACTGAGGCGAAAACCGTCGTTCTGCGCCGTGAAATGCCGGTCGCGGAAGGCGATATCCTGACCGCGAAACGAATTCTTGCCATACAGCGCACGCCGGGCCTTTTCCACCGACAGCGGGCTGACGTCCATGCCTTCGACCTTGAACTGGTGCGGCTGGAACCCGGCGTCCAGCAGCGCCATGGCAATCGAGTACGGCTCTTCACCGGTTGAGCATGGCAGGCTGAGAATCCGCAGTGCCCGCAGATTGTTGATCTCGGCCAGACGTTTGCTCGCCAGTTTCGCCAGGGTGGCAAAGGATTCCGGGTAACGGAAAAACCAGGTTTCAGGAACGATCACCGCTTCGATCAGCGCCTGCTGTTCATCTCGTGAACCCTGCAGGATTCGCCAGTATTCGTCGGCGGTGAACGCATTGGACATGGTGCTGCGCTGGCGAACGGCACGCTCGATGATGGCGGGCCCCACGGACGACACATCGAGGCCGATGCGCTCCTTGAGGAAATCGAAAAAGCGCGGGTCGCCGCTCATGGCCGTTCCTCAAGCAGCGCCAGGTCCAGCGGCGTCGACGGGAACAGCAGCGCGCGCACCTGATCGTCCAGCAAGTCGGCGACCCGTACCCATTGCAGCAAACCTTGCGCATCTTCCCGCACAGGCCCCAGGTAAGGGGCCCGGCGATTGTCGAGGCCGTAGGGCTGAAAATCCGTCGGATTGCATCGCAAAGTGTCGGTGGCCTGTTCCAGAATCAAGCCGAGCAATTTCATCTCTGCGCCTTCATCCGCGCGGTAATGAACCAGCACCAGCCGAGTGCTGGTTCGAGCCTGGGCTGGCGCGCCAAACGTCAGGGCGCACAGGTCGATCACCGGCACCACCGCGCCACGATAGGCGAAAACCCCGGCGACCCAGTGCGGCGCGTGGGCAATCGGCTTCAAGGGCTGGCGCGCCAGCACCTCCGCGACTTCGGTGGCTTGCAAGGCATAACGCTCGCTGCCGATGCGGAATACCAGAAACAACGCATGCAACGCCTGCTTCACGGCAGTGCGTTTGGCCGTGAGTTCGCTCATCAGACTTTGAATCGCGAGACGCCGCTACGCAGCCCTACGGCCACCTGACTCAGCTCGTCGATGGCGAAACTGGCCTGGCGCAGGGATTCAACGGTCTGACTGCTGGCGTCGCCCAATTGCACCAGGGCGTGGTTGATCTGCTCGGCGCCGGTGGCCTGGGCCTGCATGCCCTCATTGACCATCAACACGCGCGGCGCCAGTGCCTGAACCTGATGGATGATTTGCGACAGCTGCTCGCCGACCTGCTGCACTTCGGACATGCCGCGGCGCACTTCCTCGGAGAATTTGTCCATGCCCATCACACCGGCCGATACCGCCGACTGAATCTCGCGCACCATCTGCTCGATGTCATAGGTGGCGACAGCGGTCTGGTCCGCCAGACGCCGTACCTCGGTGGCCACCACGGCGAAACCGCGGCCGTATTCCCCGGCCTTCTCGGCTTCGATCGCCGCGTTGAGCGACAGCAGGTTGGTCTGGTCGGCGACCTTGACGATGGTGACCACCACCTGATTGATGTTGCCGGCCTTCTCGTTGAGGATCGCCAGTTTGGCGTTGACCAGATCGGCCGCGCCCATCACCGAATGCATGGTTTCCTCCATGCGCGCCAGCCCCTGCTGCCCGGAACCGGCGGCCACCGAGGCCTGATCGGCAGCGCTGGAGACCTCGGTCATGGTGCGCACCAGGTCACGGGACGTGGCGGCGATTTCACGGGAGGTCGCGCCGATTTCGGTGGTGGTGGCAGCGGTTTCGGTGGCGGTGGCCTGTTGTTGCTTGGACGTGGCGGCGATCTCGGTGACTGACGTGGTGACTTGCACCGACGAGCGCTGGGCCTGGGACACCAGCGAGGTCAGTTCGCTCATCATGTCGTTGAAGCCGGTTTCCACCGCGCCAAATTCGTCCTTGCGCTCCAGGTTCAGGCGATTGCTGAGGTCACCGGTGCGCATCACTTCAAGGATGCTGACGATGCGGTTCATCGGCGCCATGATCGCGCGCATCAACAGCAGACCGCAGAGACCGGCAGCCAGTATGGCGACCAGCAGAGAGACGCCCATGCTGATTTTTGCCGTGACCACCGCGTCATCGATGGCCGCCATGTCCTTGTCCGCCACCGCCTTGTTTTCTCTGATGATGTCATTGAGTTTCATGCGGCCTGCCGTCCAGGCCGGGGTCAGTTGCTCGTTGAACAACTTGATGGCTTCAGCTTCCTGGTTGCGCTTGTGCAAATCGAGGACGGCGGCATGGATTCGGTTGAACTCTTCGTGCCTTTGTTCAAAGGCCGCAAATTCAATTTTGTCTTCCTCCGTGGTGACGGTGCCGCGATAGTTGGCTAGCTGCTCCTGCAGGCGCGTCTCGAAAACCTTGAAATCGGCGGCATCTTCGGCGCTGACGCCCTGCCCTTCTTTCAAGCCGAGCATTTCCTGTGTCTGAAGGTAGGTGTCGACCCAGGCGCTGCGAATCATCGAGCTGAAATAGACCCCGGGCAAAGCGTCATCACGCACGCTGGCTTCGCTGTCCTCGATTTTCAGCAATCGTGAATAAGAGGCGACGACCATCAACAGCATGATGGCGATAATTACCGCAAAACTCGCCAAAATGCGTTGGCGCAACGTCCAGTTCTTCACAATCAGTCCTCAGGGGCCATTTTCAAATGCTGGGGGAGTATAGCCGAGGGCGGTGTTTCATTTATAAGACGCTTGTGCACCACCTCACATCTCGGCATGAAAGGCAGGACTCGCTCTGGACCGGGACTTTCCGCCATTGCTCAGGAAACTGACCAGTGGCGTTTCGGTAGAAAGGAGCCGTGATTCGGCCATGAGTGAAGTCGTCGTAACTGAATTGGCTTCGCCAGCATGCCCGCGCCTACAGGTCCGGGAAAACCTCAGCGGCCCCAACCACGTCACGTCTGCAGGCGCTGGCTTGCCAGCGAATACCTGTGGAAGGTCTACATCGAAGCCTGGCGAACCTGTTTCTCCAATTCCGCCTTCAACCCCGGCTCAAGCTTGAGCTGTCGCGCCAGTTCATCGAGATAGGACTTCTCCATGAAGCTCTCCTCATCCACCAGCATCACGCTGGCGATGTACATCTCGGCGGCCATTTCCGGGGTGCTGGCGGCGCGGGCCACATCGGCCGGGTCCAGGGGTTTGTTGAGTTCGGCGTGCAACCAGTGCGCAAGCGCCTGATCGTTGTCCAGCCTGGTGAACTCACCTTCGATCAACTCGCGTTCGCGCTCGTCGATATGACCGTCGGCCTTGGCCGCCGCCACCAGGGCCTTGAGAATCGCCTGGCTGTGCTGCTCGACTTGCGCCGTCGGTAAACGGTCGAGGGTTTGCGGTTCACGTTTCGGTGCCGTGCCCTGCCCAGCCTGCCAGTTGCCATATGCCTTATAAGCCAGTACGCCCAGCGCCGCGAGACCACCGTACACAGCCACCTTGCCTCCGACTTTGCGGGCTTTCTTGCTACCCAGCAGCAACCCCATGGCGCCTGCGGCCAGCGCACCGCCGCCAGCGCCCGAAAGCAGCCCGCCCAAGCCACCGGAAGCCTTGTTCTGCGCGCCGCCTGCCTTGTTCTGCAACAAGTCCTGGCCAGATTTGAGTAGCTGATCGAGCAATCCACGGGTATTCATTTTCCGCCTCCAAAAAAGGTGTAACCGGATTTTGAGGCCCCAGCCTAGTTCGAAAGTGCCCGACGGCTGCCAGGGAGAGTGCTTCCAGATGTTGCCCTGCTGCTGTCACTGAAGCTTGAAGCATGCAGTAAGTTTCGGTTTTTTAGATATACACTCGGACAAATCGATAAAAACCGCTCACCGGGTACGTTTCCCATGATGACCTTGCGTCAGATCCGCCATTTCATCGCCGTGGCCGAGACCGGCTCGATCTCCGCCGCCGCACAAGCTGCCTTCATTTCCCAGTCCACCCTGACCCTGGCCATCCAGCAGTTGGAAGAGGAAATCGGCGTCAGCCTGTTCAGCCGTCACGCCAAAGGCATGACCCTGACCCACCAGGGCCATCAATTCCTGCGCCAGGCACACCTGATCCTGGCCACCGTGGACAACGCCAAACGCAGCCTGCAACAAAGCACCGACCAAGTCGCCGGGCAGTTGATCATCGGGGTGACCAGCCTGGTGGCCGGTTATTACCTGGCGGACTTGCTCACCCGCTTCCAGCGCGCCTACCCCAACGTCGAAATCCGCGTGATGGAAGACGAACGCCCGTACATCGAACATTTGCTGGTCAGCGGCGAGATCGATGTCGGCGTACTGATTCTTTCCAACCTCGAAGACCGCCACGCCCTGCAAACCGAGGTGCTGACCCATTCGCCCCATCGGCTCTGGCTACCGGCCCAGCATCCGCTGCTGGAGCACGACAGCATCAACCTGGCCGATGTCGCCCGCGAACCCTTGATTCAACTGAACGTCGATGAAATGGACCACAACGCCCAACGCATGTGGTCGGCAGCCTCGCTGCAACCGCGCATCACCTTGCGCAGCGCCTCGACCGAAGCCGTGCGAAGCCTGGTAGCCGCGGGCCTGGGCGTATCCATTCAGCCTGACATGACCTACCGACCATGGTCGCTGGAAGGCGACATCATCGAAGCGCGGCCGATTGCCGACCTCAGCCAGACCCTCGACGTCGGCCTCGCGTGGCGACGGGGTACGGCGCGCCCGGCGCTGGTGGACCCGTTCCTGACCGTCGCCCGCGAGCAACCCCACGGCGGACGCAAGCCATCTATTTAATCGAACGCCACCTTCAGTATTTAGTATTTGTCGACCTCGGGTCCGCGCACTAGTCTTGCTTCATCTATAAGACGGCCGGCCCCAGTCACAGGGAGCAACATGGCCACACAAGAAAAGAGAATCCGAAAAATGGCTGGCGCGCAGACCCCGTTGTTTACCGCCTTGTTGATCGATGGCGAATTGGTCGCGGGCCAGGGCGTTGCCGAGCCGATTATCAACCCGGCCACAGGCGAAGTCCTGACACAGATCGCCGAAGCCAGCACCGAACAAGTCGAAGCCGCCATCCTCGCCGCCCACCGCGCCTTCGCCAGTTGGTCGCGGACCACTCCGCAGCAGCGCTCGAACCTGTTGCTGGACATCGCCAACGCCATTGAAAAAAACGCCGACCTGCTCGCCCGCCTCGAATCCCTGAACTGCGGCAAACCGTTGCACCTGGCCCGCCAGGATGACTTGAGCGCGACGGTCGACGTGTTCCGTTTCTTCGCCGGCGCCGTGCGCTGCCAGACCGGACAACTCAGCGGCGAATACCTGCCGGGCTACACCAGCATGGTGCGGCGCGATCCCATCGGGGTCGTGGCGTCCATTGCGCCGTGGAACTACCCGATCATGATGGCCGCCTGGAAAATCGCCCCCGCCCTGGCCGCCGGTAACACGCTGGTGTTCAAACCGTCCGAACACACGCCGCTGTCGATCCTGGCCCTGGCGCCAGCGCTGGCCGAGATTCTGCCGCGCGGCGTGATCAACATCATCTGCGGTGGCGGTGAAGGCGTCGGCAGCCATTTAGTCAGCCACCCGAAAGTGCGCATGGTGTCGCTGACCGGCGATATCGTCACCGGGCAAAAAATCCTCCAGGCCGCAGCAAAAACCCTCAAGCGTACCCACCTCGAACTCGGTGGCAAGGCGCCGGTGATCGTTTGCAACGATGCCGACATTCAGGCGGTGGTCGACGGTGTGCGCGCCTACGGCTACTACAACGCCGGCCAGGACTGCACCGCCGCCTGCCGGATTTACGCGCAGAAGGAGATTCACGATCGCTTGGTGGCCGAACTCGGCGCGGCGGTCAGCAGCCTGCGCTTTGCCGGCAAACGCGATGCCGACAACGAACTCGGCCCGCTGATCAGCACTCGCCAACGCGACCGCGTGGCCAGTTTCGTCGAACGCGCCCTCGGTCAACCGCACATCGAACGGGTGACCGGTGCCGCCGTGCATTCCGGCGCCGGCTTCTATTACCAGCCGACCCTGCTGGCCGGTTGCAAACAGGGCGACGAAATCGTTCAGCGCGAAGTGTTCGGGCCGGTGGTCACCGTGACCCGCTTCGATGAGCTGGAGCAAGCGGTGGACTGGGCCAACGATTCGGAATACGGCCTGGCGTCGTCGGTCTGGACCCAGAACCTCGACAAGGCGATGCAAGTCGCCGCGCGATTGCAGTACGGCTGCACCTGGATCAACAGCCATTTCATGCTGGTCAGCGAGATGCCCCATGGTGGCCTGAAGCGTTCCGGCTACGGCAAGGACCTGTCCAGTGATTCGCTCCAGGACTACAGCGTGGTGCGGCACATCATGGCCCGACATGGCCGGGAGTTTTGAGCCGCACGCTGCACCTCAGGTGCAGGCCTGCGTTTTTCTTGCGGCTTGACGCTTGAAACTTGCAGCTACGCTAACAACAACAATTAGCAGTACGCATTACCGAACCCACTGCCCCGACCATAATTTGAAAAAGAGGGATTTCCCATGTTCGTGCACAAGACCGCACTGCTCAGTGCAATCACCACCGCGCTGCTGGCCAGTGCCAGTGTCCAGGCCGCAGAGCCGCTGAAAGCTGTCGGGGCCGGCGAAGGCCAATTGGATATCGTGGCCTGGCCTGGCTACATCGAACGTGGCGAAAGTGACAAGGCCTACGACTGGGTGACGGGTTTCGAGAAGGAAACCGGCTGCAAGGTCAACGTGAAGACCGCCGCGACGTCCGACGAGATGGTCAGCCTGATGGCCAAGGGCGGTTACGACCTGGTCACCGCGTCCGGCGACGCCTCGCTGCGCCTGATCGTCGGCAAGCGTGTTCAGCCGATCAACACCTCGTTGATCCCGAACTGGAAGAACATCGACCCGCGCCTGAAAGATGCGCCGTGGTACGTGGTCAACAAGCAGACCTACGGCACCCCGTATCAATGGGGTCCGAACGTGCTGATGTACAACACCAACGTATTCAAGACCGCACCCGACAGCTGGGGCGTGGTGTTCAATGCGCAAAACCTGCCGGACGGCAAACCGAACAAGGGTCGCGTGCAGGCCTATGACGGCCCGATCTACATCGCCGACGCGGCGCTGTACCTCAAAAGCACCCAACCGGAACTGGGCATTCAGAACCCCTATGAACTGACCGAAGCGCAATACAAGGCGGTGCTCGATCTGTTGCGCGCCCAGCAGCCGCTGATTCACCGCTACTGGCACGACACCACCGTACAAATGAGCGACTTCAAGAACGAAGGCGTGGTCGCGTCCGGTGCCTGGCCGTATCAGGTCAACGGTCTGGTGAACGAGAAACAACCGATCGCGTCGACCATCCCTAAAGAAGGCGCCACCGGTTGGGCCGACACCACCATGATGCATACCGAGGCCAAACACCCGAACTGCGCCTACAAGTGGATGGACTGGTCGCTGCAGCCAAAAGTCCAGGGTGACGTGGCGGCATGGTTCGGTTCGTTGCCAGCGGTGCCTGCGGCGTGCAAGGAGAGCGAACTGCTCGGCGCCGAAGGCTGCAAAACCAACGGTTTCGACCAGTTCGACAAGATCGCCTTCTGGAAAACCCCGCAGGCTGAAGGTGGCAAATTCGTGCCGTACAGCCGCTGGACCCAGGACTACATCGCGATCATGGGCGGCCGCTAATTCTTGAAGTGAAGTAGATCCCTGTGGGAGCGGGCTTGCCCGCGATGGCGGAGCGTCAGGCAACACCCTATTGACTGTGCTGGCGCCATCGCTGGCAAGCCAGCTCCCACAGTTGATTACCTCTGTTGCCACTGCCGAGCAAGGCAGCCGGCTGTAGTTGACCGTTACTCGTTTTTTCAGAAGTCCAGGCAGGGCCGCTGCGACGGCCCGCGCCTTTTTGGAGCACCGCACCATGACGCTTGCAGTCCAGTTCACCAACGTTTCCCGTCAGTTCGGCGAAGTGAAAGCCGTTGACCGGGTTTCCATCGACATCCAGGACGGCGAGTTCTTCTCCATGCTGGGGCCTTCCGGCTCGGGCAAAACCACCTGTCTGCGCCTGATCGCCGGTTTCGAACAACCGAGCGCGGGCTCTATCCGTATTCATGGCGAAGAAGCCGCCGGGCTCCCGCCGTACCAGCGCGATGTGAACACCGTGTTCCAGGATTACGCGCTGTTCCCGCACATGAACGTTCGCGACAACGTCGCCTACGGCTTGAAGGTCAAAGGCGTCGGCAAGGACGAACGCCTCAAACGCGCCGAAGAAGCCCTCGACATGGTCGCCCTCGGCGGCTATGGCGAGCGCAAGCCGGTGCAGCTCTCCGGTGGCCAGCGCCAGCGCGTAGCCCTGGCCCGCGCCCTGGTCAACCGTCCGCGCGTGCTGCTGCTCGACGAACCCCTCGGCGCGCTGGACTTGAAACTGCGCGAGCAAATGCAAGGCGAACTGAAGAAGCTGCAACGCCAGCTCGGCATCACCTTCATCTTCGTCACCCACGACCAGACCGAAGCGCTGTCCATGTCCGATCGCGTCGCTGTGTTCAACAAGGGCCGCATCGAACAAGTCGACACCCCGCGCAATCTCTACATGAAACCGGCGACCACGTTCGTCGCCGAATTCGTCGGCACCTCCAACGTGATTCGCGGCGATCTGGCAAAACAGTTGAGCGGCAATCCCCAGCCGTTTTCGATTCGCCCGGAACACGTGCGTTTCGCCGAAGGGCCGCTGGCCGCACACGAGATCGAAGTCAGCGGCTTGCTGCACGACATCCAGTACCAGGGCAGCGCCACCCGCTATGAACTGAAGCTGGAAAACGGTCAGACCCTGAACATCAGCCAGGCCAACAATCAGTGGCTGGACGTCAGCGCCCAGCACCAGACCGGGCAACGCATCAGCGCACGCTGGGCACGCGAAGCCATGGTCCCGCTGTCCGATACCGTTGCAGGCGGGGTGTGACATGAACACCTTGGCCCTCTCTCAAAACCCGTCGGGCGGCTCGCCGTTGCGCAGGTTTTCCAACCTGCTGTATCGCCGCCCCAACCTGTACCTGTCGCTGCTGCTGGTGCCGCCGCTGCTGTGGTTCGGCGCGATCTACCTGGGCTCGTTGCTGACACTGCTGTGGCAGGGTTTCTACACCTTCGATGACTTCACCATGGCGGTCACGCCGGAGCTGACCCTGGCGAACTTCGCCGCGCTGTTCCAGCCATCGAACTTCGACATCATCCTGCGCACCCTGAGCATGGCCATCGTGGTGTCGATCGCCAGTGCCATCGTTGCGTTTCCGATCGCCTACTACATGGCGCGCTACACCACCGGCAAGACCAAGGCGTTTTTCTACATCGCGGTGATGATGCCGATGTGGGCCAGCTACATCGTCAAGGCCTATGCCTGGACGTTGCTGCTGGCCAAGGGCGGCGTGGCGCAGTGGTTCGTGCAGCACCTGGGCCTGGAACCGGTGCTGCAGTTCGTGCTGGGCATTCCCGGCGTAGGCGGCAGCACCTTGTCGACCTCGCACCTGGGGCGCTTCATGGTGTTCGTCTATATCTGGTTGCCGTTCATGATCCTGCCGATCCAGGCGTCGCTGGAACGCCTGCCGCCGTCGCTGCTGCAAGCGTCCGCCGACCTCGGCGCCAAGCCGCGCCAGACCTTCATGCAAGTGATTCTGCCGCTGTCGATTCCGGGCATCGCCGCCGGCTCCATCTTCACCTTCTCGCTGACCCTCGGTGACTTCATCGTGCCGCAACTGGTCGGCCCGCCGGGTTACTTCGTCGGCAGCATGGTGTACGCGCAACAAGGCGCGATCGGCAACATGCCGATGGCGGCGGCCTTCACCCTGGTGCCGATCGTGCTGATCGCCATTTACCTGTCCATCGTCAAACGTCTGGGGGCCTTCGATGCACTCTGAAAAGGCTTCAATAGGGCTGAAAATCGCGGCCTGGGGCGGGTTGGTGTTCTTGCACTTCCCGATCCTGATCATCTTCCTGTACGCCTTCAACACCGAAGACGCAGCGTTCAGCTTTCCGCCCAAGGGTTTCACCCTGAAGTGGATAGGCGTGGCGTTCTCGCGGCCTGACGTGCTGGAAGCGATCAAGCTGTCGCTGCAGATCGCCTCGATTGCCACGCTGATCGCCATGGTCCTCGGCACGCTGGCGTCGGCGGCGCTGTACCGCCGGGATTTCTTCGGCAAGCAAGGCATCTCGCTGATGCTGATCCTGCCGATCGCCCTGCCCGGGATCATCACCGGTATCGCGCTGCTGGCGACCTTCAAGACGCTGGGCATCGAACCGGGGATGTTCACCATCATCGTCGGTCACGCGACCTTCTGTGTGGTGATCGTCTACAACAACGTCATCGCCCGCTTGCGTCGCACCTCCCACAGCTTGATCGAGGCCTCGATGGACCTCGGTGCCGACGGCTGGCAGACCTTCCGCTACATCGTCCTGCCGAACCTGGGCTCGGCGTTGCTGGCCGGCGGCATGCTCGCCTTCGCGCTGTCGTTCGACGAAATCATCGTCACCACCTTCACCGCCGGCCATGAACGCACCCTGCCGCTGTGGCTGCTCAACCAGCTCAGCCGCCCTCGGGACGTACCGGTGACCAACGTCGTCGCGATGCTGGTGATGATAGTGACCATGCTGCCGATCCTCGGTGCCTATTACCTGACCCGTGGCGGTGAAAGCGTTGCGGGCAGTGGCGGAAAATAACCGAATCACCAGAGGAACCCGGCCCCTGTAGGAGCGAGCTTGCTCGCGATGATCTCAAACACACCGCGGGCAACCAGACTGAACGCGTCATCGTTCACGTCCATCGCGAGCAAGCTCGCTCCTACAGGGCCCGGTTCAGACAGAAAAACAAACAGTTTCGAAGAGGAGAAGAACATGCAAACCCAACTCTTGATCAACGGCCAGCTCGTCAATGGCGAAGGCCCTGCCCAACCCGTGTTCAACCCGTCGCTGGGCCGCGTACTGGTGGAAATCAACGAAGCCAGCGAAGCCCAGGTCGATGCCGCCGTGCGCGCCGCCGATGCCGCGTTTGACAGCTGGTCGCAAACCCCGCCGAAAGAGCGCTCGCTGCTGCTGCTCAAACTGGCTGACGCCATCGAAGCCCACGGCGAAGAGCTGGCCAAACTGGAATCGGACAACTGCGGCAAGCCTTATAGCGCTGCGTTGAACGACGAGATTCCGGCGATTGCCGACGTGTTCCGTTTCTTCGCCGGTGCCAGCCGCTGCATGAGCGGTTCGGCCGGGGGCGAATACCTGCCGGGCCACACCTCGATGATCCGCCGCGACCCGGTGGGCGTGATCGCCTCCATCGCGCCGTGGAACTACCCGCTGATGATGGTCGCCTGGAAAATCGCCCCGGCCCTCGCCGCCGGTAACACCGTGGTGCTCAAGCCATCGGAACAAACGCCGCTGACCGCATTGCGCCTGGCGCAACTGGCGTCGGAAATTTTCCCGGCTGGCGTACTCAACCTGGTGTTCGGTCGCGGTCCTACGGTCGGTAGCCCACTGGTCACCCACCCGAAAGTGCGCATGGTGTCGCTGACTGGCTCGATCGCCACCGGCTCGAACATCATTTCCAGCACCGCCGACAGCGTCAAACGCATGCACATGGAACTGGGCGGCAAGGCCCCGGTGATCATTTTCGACGACGCCGATATCGACGCCGCGGTGGAAGGCATTCGCACCTTCGGCTTCTACAACGCCGGGCAAGACTGCACTGCGGCCTGCCGCATCTATGCGCAGGAAGGCATCTACGAAAAATTCGTCGAGAAGCTCGGCGCGGCCGTCAGCAGCATCAAGTACGGCTTGCAGGATGATCCGTCGACCGAGCTCGGTCCATTGATCACCCCGCAGCACCGCGACCGCGTGGCCGGGTTCGTCGAACGCGCCGTGGCGCAGCCGCACATCCGCTTGATCACCGGCGGCAAAGCCGTGGACGGCAACGGTTTCTTCTTCGAACCGACGGTGCTGGCCGATGCGCGGCAGGACGACGAAATCGTCCGTCGCGAAGTGTTCGGGCCGGTGGTGTCGGTGACCAAATTCACCGATGAAGCGCAGGTATTGGGTTGGGCCAACGATTCGGACTACGGCCTGGCATCGTCGGTGTGGACCGCCGACGTCGGTCGTGCCCATCGCTTGTCGGCGCGCCTGCAGTACGGCTGCACCTGGGTCAACACCCACTTCATGCTGGTCAGCGAAATGCCGCACGGCGGTCAGAAACTGTCCGGCTACGGCAAGGACATGTCCATGTATGGCCTTGAGGATTACACCGTCGTGCGCCATGTGATGTTCAAGCACTAAAAGCATCGCCAGCAGGCTGGCTCCCACCGTTTGGAATGCGTTTCCCTGTGGGAGCCAGCCTGCTGGCGATTGTGTCACTCCGGCTTCAGGGTAGAAACCGGCACTAAGCACCACCAGGCTCCACACCAAAGCAGTCAAAACAATAACCACCGATCCGGGCTGAGCCACCACGGCCCCGCCACGGCTTCGGACATCCGAAATCTGCCGATTTTCCGGAGCAAACACTATGAGTGCATCACCCGATTTCCCTGCCGACGTTGTCGATAGCGACGCCGAGCAACTACGTAAACTGGGTTATACGTCCAACTTCAATCGCAGCATGAGCCTGTGGGAAAACTTCGCCCTGGGCTTCACTTATCTTTCCCCGGTCGTCGGGGTTTATACCCTCTTCGGCCTGTGCCTCGCCGCGGGTGGCCCACCGATGTTCTGGGCCTACCTGCTGGTCGGTTGCGGCCAGTTACTGGTGTGCCTGATCTTCGGTGAAGTGGTGTCGCAGTTCCCGATTTCCGGTGGCGTGTACCCCTGGGCCCGTCGTTTGGTGGGCAAGCGCTGGGCGTGGATGGTCGGCTGGATCTACTCCATCGCCCTGTGCGTGACCATCGCTGCCGTTGCCGTGGGTGCGGGTCCCTACCTGGCCGCCATGATGGGCTTTGAACCGAACAACAACACCAACATCGTCATTGCCCTGTTCCTGACGCTGTTCGCCACGCTGGTCAACCTCAGCGGCACCAAAACGCTGGCGCGCATTGCCATGTTCGGCTTCCTCTGCGAACTGATCGGCGCGGTGATCGTCGGTGTCTACCTGTTGGTTTTCGAACGCCATCAGTCGCTCAGCGTGTTGTTCAACACCTTCGACATCAGCATCGATGGCTCGTACCTGCCCGCCTTCCTCACCGCGTCGCTGGCGGGGATGTTCCTGTACTACGGCTTCGAGGCCTGCGGCGACGTCGCCGAAGAAACGCCGAACCCGAGCAAGAAAATCCCGGTGGCCATGCGCATGACCATCTACATCGGTGGCATTGCCGCGATGTTCGCCTGCCTGGCGCTGATCCTCGCCGTGCCAGACATGCAAGCCGTGATCAACGGCACCGACAAGGACCCGGTCACCACCATCCTCAACAACGCCTTCGGCCCCGTGGGTTCGAAAGTGGTGATGGGCGTGGTCATGATTTCCTTCATCTCCTGCGTCATCAGCCTGCAAGCGGCGGCGAGCCGTCTGCTGTATTCCTATGCCCGTGACGAGATGGTGATCGGCAGCCGATTGCTGAAGAAGATTTCTCCTACGACCCAGGTTCCGGTTGCCGCACTGTTCGTGTCCGGTGTCCTGCCGGCCCTGATCATCATCCTCGGCTTCTTCCTGCAGGACGCCGTCGCCACCATCGTCAGCTTCGCCGCCATCGGCATCTACCTGGCGTTCCAGATGATCGTGCTCGCCGCGCTTTATGCACGCCTCAAAGGCTGGAAACCGAGCGGCAAATTCACCCTCGGTGCCTGGGGCTGGCTGGTGAACATCGGCGCACTGGCCTATGGCATCGGCGCCATCGTCAACATGGCCTGGCCACGTACCCCGGATGCGGCGTGGTACATCAACTACGCCATGGTCCTGAGCACCGCCATCGTCATTGGCCTGGGCCTGCTGTACATGTGGATCGCCAAGCCGTATGACCACGGTACGGCGCCTGCCGGGGATGCCTGGAAGGTGAGCCGCTAACGGTATATGCCCGTTGAACGAACACCCTGCCTGCTGTGATGCGGGCAGGGTCAGGCTGCTGATTCGCTTGCGGTTTGACGAGCCGTTCGACGGACATGAAAACCGCCCCTGAAGGCGGTTTTGCTTTTTAAGAGATGTCACTTTTGCAGAGGCAAAAGCAGAAAAAAACTACAGATTCGACCTTCATGAAAAACCCGCGATTCCTACATCACGCGTCGCCAGAGTAGACTTGGCGCCGCGAGCGCCTGACCGATAGGCTTTGTCCCGTCGCTGCACAATCAGCGACCCGGAGTCGAAGCCGGAACACGTCAAAACGGTGCTTGCGTGCCCCCATAGAACTGTGGCTTTTTTTTGCTCAGTTCTGCTCCATGGCGGGCCGTGTGGTGCGGGCCTTCCGCCTTCCGTTTTGACTGGAAGTGTCCCGACTTCGAACGCCACTCGACTCGCCACCCAACCTGTCGGAGGGTTGATGGCGACTTTCCAAATCAAAACGGAAGTTACCTCATGCAATCGTCGGCTAAAAACGCTGCCCTTCCCTGCTTCACCCCTACCGTCTTCACCCGCCACAACCGTTTCCTCCACGCCTTCATCCAGGACCACCAAGCCTGGTTCTGCGCTCAGGACCATCTGAGGCAATGGTTGAGCAACGAAGTCGTGCCCATGCTGCGCAATGCGCAGACCACGTCACCGGAAACCTGCCCAGCCTGAGCGCCTTGAATTGGGCCGGAGTTTCGGTGCCTCTGCTGCACTACCAACATCACGCCTGGATCAAGTGGCGGGACATGCCTGAGTTGATGCAAGTACAACGACCCTATTCGGTTGCGGGCAGTTGCCACTGAGACTTGAGGCCCTAATGAAAACGGGGCGGACTCAAAAGTCTGCCCTGCTTGCCGAATGGCTACGGCATAGCAGTTTTCGGAAAGACTTGAACGGGAGTCGATAGCAGCGCTCACCCCGATGCCAGTGGGTGCCGGAGCACTCAGCCTCTTTAGAGGCAATCACTCGCAACATTTCCCTTCGTCCACTGCGGCACCACTGACTAGAGTGTCTTTTACCCGAACACGTGGTAACGGTTGACGAACATCGCAGTACACCCTAGGGTGTTTACGTGGTTTACAGCGTATACACTTTGAGGAAAGCCGCCATGGCCTCGCCCGTTCTATCTTTTCGCGTCGAAGAGTTTCTGGCTCAACAATTGGATCAACTGGCAGCAGCTACTGATCGCGATCGTCAATATCACCTCAAGCGCGCACTGGTGCGATACGTGGAAGCTGAGTCTTGGCACCTGCAAGCTATCAGCGAGGGTATAGCCGATGCAGATGCTGGGAAACTCACCGACCTGGACGCCGTGAAGGCTAAGTGGAAAAAACGTGCCGAACGTAGTACTGACTGAAAAAGCGGAAAGCGACCTCGACAATATTCATGACCACTACCGAGACGCTGTTGGTGCAGACACCGCCATAAATATCATCTCGACGATTTTGCAGTCCTTTCAACAATTAGAGCTGTTTCCTGGATCAGGCAGACCTTCCGTAATGCCAGATGTGCGAGAACTGGTCCTCGATCGTTATCCCTTCATTGCACCGTATCGATTTGCCAACGGACAAATTCAAGTGTTGCGAGTACTGCATCAGCGAATGGCGCGCTCGCAAGATTGGTAAAAATGGCAATCAGCCGCGACAACCTTGCCGCGACTGAATGCCCCTTTTTTCAAAACCTCGAAACACTACGCATCGCATCCACCAGATACCTCATCGCAATCCGGTCGCTCTCCGACAATTCGCGATAGCGCTCCACCAGTTTCATCTCTTCGGAATTGAGCCGGCGCCTTCGCCGCCCGCTGCCCAGGCACGGAAAGATTCCCAGCAGTTCGGTGATGCCTTGTACTTTCGACATGGACGATGTCCTTCTCTACGTCAAAGAAAACTTCAGAAACCGCATCGCCCTACCCTTTTCAGCAGCCTTCTCGTGCCGACTGAATCGCACCGGCCCGAAGGGCATAAACCGGTCATGCCCACAGAATAGAAATAATCCGGACGCTGAAAAGCGGTTTTTAGAGTAATTAGTCGAAAAAAGCAGAAATGCCCTCTAAATCAGACGCCACTGTCGGAAATGTTTCCCGACATGTCTTGTTTCATTGCCGCGCTAGCGTCGTGCCATCAATCAATTTTGCTCCGCCATCGAACGGTTTAAGCTATTCGGCATCTGTTTAAAGTCCGTTGTGTTTGGCCGAAGGCATGTCCGAACCCTTATTTCTGATCCAGCACGTGCCAGGAACGGCGCGGGATTGTTCACGACAGGTTGTATTTATGCACCGCAGGAATTTGCTCAAAGCCTCCATGGCCATCGCTGCCTACACCGGTCTGTCCGCCACCGGCCTGCTTGCCGCCCGCGCCTGGGCCGCCACCGGGGCTGCCGATGGTGAAGCCCAGGCCTTCGATTTCGAGTCGCTGAAAGTGCAGGCCAAGCAACTGGCCAGCAATCGCTATCAGGACACCAAGCAAGTGCTGCCACCGACCCTGGCGACCATGACCCCGCAGAATTTCAACGCGATCCGCTACGACGGCAATCATTCGCTGTGGAATGAATTGAACGGTCAGCTGGATGTGCAGTTTTTCCACGTCGGCATGGGTTTCAAGCAGCCGGTGCGCATGTACAGCGTCGATCCGAAAACCCGCATGGCCCGTGAAGTGCATTTCCGTCCGTCGCTGTTCAACTACGAGAACACCACGGTCGATACCAAGCAATTGACCGGCGACCTGGGTTTCTCCGGCTTCAAGCTGTTCAAGGCGCCGGAGCTGGACAAGCACGACGTGGTGTCGTTCCTGGGCGCCAGTTACTTCCGCGCGGTGGACGCCACTGGCCAGTACGGCTTGTCGGCCCGCGGCCTGGCGATCGATACCTACGCCAAAAAGCGTGAAGAATTCCCCGACTTCACCAAGTTCTGGTTCGAGACGCCGGACAAGGACAGCACCCGCTTCGTGGTCTATGCCCTGCTCGACTCGCCGAGCGCCACCGGTGCCTACCGCTTTGACATCGACTGCCAGGCCGAGCGCGTGGTGATGGAGGTCGATGCCAACGTCAATGCACGAACCGCCATCGAACAACTGGGCATTGCACCGATGACCAGCATGTTCAGCTGCGGCACCCACGAACGCCGCATGTGCGACACCATTCACCCGCAGATCCACGACTCCGATCGCCTGGCGATGTGGCGCGGCAACGGCGAGTGGATCTGCCGCCCGCTGAACAACCCGGCCACGCTGCAATTCAACGCCTTCGCCGACAAGGATCCGAAGGGTTTCGGCCTGGTGCAGACCGATCACGAGTTCGCCAGTTATCAGGACACCGTCGATTGGTACAGCCGCCGACCGAGCCTGTGGGTCGAACCGACCACCGCGTGGGGTGAAGGCTCCATCGATCTGCTGGAAATCCCTACGACCGGCGAGACACTCGACAACATCGTCGCGTTCTGGACCCCGAAAAAACCGGTGGCACCCGGTGATTCGCTGAACTACGGCTACAAGCTCTACTGGAGCGCCCTGCCGCCGGTGGGCACACCACTGGCGCGGGTCAACGCAACACGTTCGGGCATGGGTGGGTTCACCGAAGGCTGGGCACCGGGCGAGCATTACCCGCAAGTCTGGGCCCGACGCTTCGCGGTGGACTTCACCGGTGGCGGCCTGGACCGCTTGCCGGAAGGCGCGGGCATCGAGCCGGTCGTGACCTGCTCGAATGGCCAGGTCAAGGACTTCAACGTGCTGGTGCTCGATGAGATCAAGGGCTACCGCATCACGTTCGACTGGTACCCGACCAACGACAGCGTGGATCCCGTGGAACTGCGCCTGTTCATCCGCACCCATGACCGCACGTTGAGTGAAACCTGGTTATACCAGTACTTCCCGCCAGCGCCGGACAAGCGCAAATACACCTGATCAGGGGTTGCGCCCGCGCATCATTCGGTTTTCCGAACGCGACCTGCCGGTCGGTTCGGTTAACCGGATTATTCAACACTGAAAAATGCGAAAAATAAATTTAATCTCCTTATAAATCAATTACTTAACTCATTAAGCCTGGTCTGGCATGAGTCATGCTCTACACTTCTTCGACGAATGCCTGCGGTGCCAACACTCCAGGAGCTCAGGCATCCGCAGCACAAAAGGGCCGATGAACTGGCTCCATAAAAAAAACAATGTCGAGGAAAATTTGATGCGCATCGTTCCCCACATCCTGGGCGCAGCCATTGCTGCCGCTCTGATCAGCACGCCAGTTTTCGCCGCCGAACTCACCGGCACCCTGAAGAAGATCAAAGAGTCCGGTGTGATCACCCTCGGGCATCGCGACGCTTCCATTCCGTTTTCCTACATTGCGGACGCTTCCGGCAAACCGGTTGGCTACTCCCACGATATTCAACTGAAAGTCGTCGAAGCCATCAAAAAAGACCTGGACCTGCCTAACCTGCAAGTCAAATACAACCTGGTCACTTCGCAAACCCGTATCCCGCTGGTGCAGAACGGCACCGTGGACCTGGAGTGCGGTTCCACCACCAACAACGTCGAGCGTCAGCAGCAAGTTGACTTCTCCGTTGGCATCTTCGAAATCGGTACTCGCCTGCTGTCCAAGAAAGGCTCGGCGTACAAGGACTTCGATGACCTCAAAGGCAAGAACGTCGTGACCACCGCCGGTACCACGTCCGAGCGCATCCTCAAGTCGATGAACGCCGACAAGCAAATGGGCATGAACGTCATCTCCGCCAAAGACCACGGCGAATCCTTCCAGATGCTGGAATCGGGCCGTGCCGTCGCGTTCATGATGGACGACGCGCTGCTGGCCGGTGAGGCCGCCAAGGCCAAGAAAGCGGATGACTGGGCCGTGACCGGCACTCCACAGTCCTACGAAATCTATGGCTGCATGGTGCGCAAGGGCGACGAGCCGTTCAAGAAAGCCGTGGATGACGCCATCAAGGCCACCTACGCTTCGGGCGAGATCAACAAGATCTACGAAAAATGGTTCATGCAGCCAATCCCGCCTAAAGGCCTGAACCTGAACTTCCCGATGAGCGACGAGCTCAAGGCCCTGATCGCCCATCCGACCGACAAAGCGGCTGACGACAAGAAATCCTGATTTCTGACTAACCTTATCTCCTGAGAGGGCCTCGGCCCTTTCGGGAGGTTGTCATTCCCTGCTGGCATTTCTGGAAACACTCGAACCGGTGGCTGTCGAGCCGATCGTGTGTGCCTGATCGAACTGACCTGTGTGTCACCCGATCGGGCGGGAACGGAGCTTTCCCCAGGCGGGTACTTGTACATCGATCGAATCCGAGGGGAGACCCTAATGAATTACAACTGGGACTGGGGCGTGTTCTTCAAGTCCACCGGCGTGGGCAGCGAGACCTATCTCGACTGGTACATCGCCGGTCTGGGCTGGACCATCGCCATCGCCATCGTGGCCTGGATCATCGCCCTGACACTGGGCTCGATCCTGGGTGTCATGCGTACCGTGCCGAATCGCATCGTATCGGGCATCGCCACCTGCTACGTCGAACTCTTCCGTAACGTGCCGCTGCTGGTTCAGCTGTTCATCTGGTACTTCCTGGTGCCCGACCTGCTGCCGCAGAACCTGCAAGACTGGTACAAGCAGGACCTGAACCCGACGACCTCGGCCTTCCTCAGCGTCGTTGTCTGCCTGGGCCTGTTCACCACCGCTCGCGTCTGCGAACAAGTGCGTACCGGCATCCAGGCCCTGCCCAAAGGCCAGGAATCCGCGGCTCGCGCCATGGGTTTCAAGCTGCCACAGATCTACTGGAACGTGCTGCTGCCGCAGGCTTACCGGATCATCATTCCGCCGCTCACCTCGGAATTCCTGAACGTCTTCAAGAACACCTCCGTGGCCTCGTTGATCGGCCTGATGGAGCTGCTGGCGCAGACCAAACAGACCGCCGAGTTCTCCGCCAACCTGTTCGAAGCCTTCACCCTGGCAACGCTCATTTACTTCACCCTGAACATGAGCCTGATGTTGCTGATGCGTCTGGTCGAGAAGAAAGTCGCCGTACCGGGCCTGATCTCCGTGGGGGGTAAATAATGGAACTCGACTTCTCGGGCATCATCCCGTCCCTGCCGGGCTTGTGGAACGGCATGATCATGACCCTGCAACTGATGGCGCTGGGCGTCGTCGGCGGGATCATCCTCGGCACCATCCTGGCGCTGTGCCGTCTGTCCCACAGCAAATTGCTGTCGAACCTGGCCGGTGCCTACGTCAACTACTTTCGCTCGATTCCGCTGCTGCTGGTGATCACCTGGTTCTACCTGGCGGTGCCGTTCGTGCTGCGCTGGATCACCGGCGAAGACACCCCGATCGGCGCGTTCGCTTCGTGCATCGTGGCCTTCATGATGTTCGAAGCGGCGTACTTCTGCGAAATCGTCCGGGCCGGCGTGCAGTCGATTCCCAAGGGCCAGATGGGCGCTGCCCAGGCGTTGGGCATGACCTATGGCCAGATGATGCGCCTGATCATCCTGCCGCAGGCGTTCCGCAAGATGACCCCGCTGTTACTGCAGCAGAGCATCATCCTGTTCCAGGACACGTCGCTGGTGTACGCGGTGGGCCTGGTGGACTTCCTCAATGCCTCGCGCGCCAGTGGCGACATCATTGGCCGTTCCAATGAGTTCCTGATCTTCGCAGGTCTCGTGTACTTCATCATCAGCTTTGCCGCCTCGCAGCTGGTCAAGCGTCTGCAAAAAAGGTTTGCCGTATGATCTCTATCAAGAATGTCAACAAGTGGTATGGCGACTTCCAGGTACTGACTGACTGCAGCACCGAGGTCAAAAAAGGCGAAGTGATCGTGGTGTGCGGGCCGTCCGGCTCGGGCAAATCGACCCTGATCAAATGCGTCAACGCCCTGGAACCGTTCCAGAAAGGTGACATCGTGGTCGATGGCACGTCCATCGCCGACCCGAAGACCAACCTGCCGAAACTGCGTTCCCGCGTGGGCATGGTGTTCCAGCACTTCGAGCTGTTCCCGCACCTGACCATCACCGAAAACCTGACCATTGCGCAGATCAAGGTATTGGGCCGCAGCAAGGAAGAAGCCACCAAGAAAGGCCTGCAACTGCTTGAGCGCGTCGGTCTTTCGGCCCACGCCCACAAGCACCCTGGCCAGTTGTCCGGTGGTCAGCAGCAGCGCGTGGCGATTGCCCGGGCGCTGGCGATGGACCCGATCGTCATGCTGTTCGACGAGCCGACCTCGGCACTGGACCCGGAAATGGTCAACGAAGTGCTCGACGTGATGGTGCAACTGGCCCACGAAGGCATGACCATGATGTGCGTGACCCACGAAATGGGCTTCGCCCGCAAGGTCGCTGACCGGGTGATCTTCATGGACGCCGGCAAAATCATCGAAGACTGCAAGAAAGAAGAGTTCTTCGGCGACATCAACCACCGTGCCGAGCGTACGCAGCACTTCCTGAACAAGATTCTGCAGCACTAAAAACCACGCTCGCCTCGCCACCTGTTGGGGCGAGCCTGCTCGCGATGAGTTCAAAGACACCGCGTACATTCAGAATGAACGCGTCATCGTTGACGACCATCGCGAGCAGGCTCGCTCATACAGTGTTCAGGCAAGCGCTGGTTGACCCAAGGCATCTGTGATGAAATGCGACCCTACCCCCTATCGCGCCCCGCCGCCATCACTCGCCGTGAAACCCCGTCTGATTCGTCATTTGTTCCTGCCGCCACTGATCATCGCGCTGATGATCGGATTGGGCTACGTCGGCTTCTGGATCAGTGAGCACTACGGCATTCGCAGCCTGGGCGAGAACGGCCAGCGTCAGCTGGAGTTGCATGCCCGCGCCGTCGAGAGCGAAATCAGCAAATACACCTACCTGCCCAGCCTGCTGGAACTCGAATCCAGTGTCTCGCAGTTGCTGGCCGACCCGACCCCGGAACACCGGCAAACGGTCAATGATTACCTTGAAGGCCTGAACCGGCGCAGCCGCAGTCGGGCCATCTATGTGATGGACACCACCGGTCGCGTCCTGGCCACCAGCAACTGGCGCGATGTCGACAGTTACCTGGGCGAAGACCTGTCCTTCCGGGCCTATTTCCAGAATGCCGTACGCGGCCAGCCGGGGCGCTTCTATGGCATCGGCAGTACCAACGGCGAGCCCGGCTACTACCTGGCCCATGGCCTGGAAGAGCACGGCAAGATCATTGGCGTCGCCGTGGTCAAGGTTCGCCTCGAAGCCATGGAAGAGCGCTGGCAACGGGCGCGCCTGGAAGCCTTCGTCAGCGACGAGAACGGCATCATCATCCTGTCCAGCGACCCGGCGCGGCGGCTCAAATCCGTGGTGCCGCTGAGCGACGAGACCAAGGAAAAACTGGCCCGCAGCCTGCAGTACTACTGGTTCCCGTTGAACGAACTGCAGCCCCTGGCCCGGGAAACCCTGTCCGAAGGCGTGGAAAAACTGACCTTCCCCGCCAACAGCGAGCTGGACTCCGATGAAGAAAACATCAGCTATCTGGCGCAAACCCGGCCGTTAAGCGATACCCCATGGAATTTCACCTTGCTCACGCCGCTGCAGGATCTGCGCCGCGAAGCGATCAATCAGGGCATTCTGGTGGCGGTGGCCTTCGCCCTCGTGGCGTTCCTGCTGATTGCCTGGAATGAACGCCGCAAGGTGATTTCCACACGCCTCGCCGCCCGCGAAGCCTTGCAGGAAGCCAACAATCAACTGGAGCGTCGGATTACCGAACGCACCGTCGACCTGCGTGCCAGCAACGAACGGCTCAAGGGCCAGATCCGCGAACGGCGTCACGCCGAAGAGACCTTGCGCCGCGCCCAGGATGAACTGGTGCAGGCCGGGAAGCTCGCCGCCATCGGCCAGATGTCCACCAGCATCGCCCACGAATTGAACCAACCGCTGGCGGCACTGCGCACCCTGTCCGGCAACACCGTACGCTTTCTGGAGCGCGGTCAGCTGGATGTGGCCAGCACCAACCTCAAGACCATCAATGAACTGATCGACCGCATGGGGCGGATCACCGCGAGCCTGCGCGCCTTCGCCCGACGCGGTGACGACAAGGGCCAGGCGTGCCTCGGCAAAGCCGTGGAGGCCGCCTTGCAGTTGCTCGGCAGTCGCGTGGAAAACGCCCATCTGCAACTGCACCGCCATTTCGACGACGTACAACTGCAGATCGACCAGACGCGCCTGGAGCAGATTCTGGTCAACCTGATCGGCAACGCCCTCGATGCCATGCAGGCGCAACCGCAACCCGAGTTGTGGCTCGAGGGTGAAGTGTTCGAAGGCAAGTATCGACTGCGCGTCAGGGACAACGGCCATGGCATCGACGCCGAAGCGCGCAAGCACTTGTTCGAACCCTTCTTCACCACCAAACCCGGTGAACAAGGGCTGGGCCTGGGCCTGACCCTTTCCGCGAGCCTGGCCGCCGCCACCGGCGGCCACCTGGGCGTCGAACACCCCGCCAGCGGTGGTACCGCTTTCGTCCTCGGTTTACCGTTGGTAAGCCCCACTCCCGCCGAGCCCATATGAACAACGACCTTAGTGTGCTGATCGTCGAAGACGACCCCCATGTGCTGCTCGGCTGCCAGCAGGCGCTGACCCTGGAAGACATTCCCTGTATCGGCGTAGGCAGCGCCGAAGAAGCCCTGGAGCGGGTCGGCGACAATTTTGCCGGCATCGTCATCAGCGACATTCGCCTGCCGGGCATCGATGGCCTGGAACTGTTGAACCGGCTCAAGGCCCGCGACCGCAGCCTGCCGGTGGTGCTGATCACCGGCCACGGCGACATCTCCATGGCCGTGGGCGCGATGCAGAAAGGCGCCTATGACTTCATGGAAAAACCCTTTTCCCCGGAGCGTCTGGTGGACGTGGCCCGCCGCGCCCTGGAACAACGCAGCCTGGCGCGGGAGGTCACGTCGTTGCGTCGGCAACTGGCCGAACGCGATTCCCTCGAAGGCAGGATCATCGGTCGCTCGCCGGCCATGCAGAATCTGCGAGAGTTGATCGCCAACGTCGCCGATACCTCGGCCAACGTGCTGATTGAAGGCGAAACCGGCACCGGCAAGGAACTGGTTGCCCGTTGCCTGCATGATTTCAGCCGCCGACACAGCAAACAGTTCGTCGCCTTGAACTGTGGCGGCCTGCCGGAAAACCTCTTCGAAAGTGAAATTTTCGGTCACGAAGCCAACGCCTTCACCGGCGCGGGCAAGCGGCGCATCGGCAAGATCGAGCACGCCGACGGCGGTACGCTGTTCCTCGACGAAGTGGAAAGCATGCCCCTGCCCTTGCAGATCAAACTGCTGCGCGTGTTGCAGGAGCGCACCCTCGAACGACTCGGTTCGAACCAGAGCGTGGCGGTCGATTGCCGGGTGATCGCCGCGACCAAGTCGGACCTCGTCGAGTCGAGCAAGGCCGGCGAATTCCGCAGCGACCTGTATTACCGCCTCAACGTGGTCACCCTGGAACTGCCACCGCTGCGCGAACGTCGCGAAGACATCCTGCAATTGTTCGAGCATTTCCTTCAGCAGTCATCCCTGCGCTTTGACCGTGCCGCGCCGGAACTGGATAACCAGACCCTGTCGAACCTGATGAGCCACGACTGGCCGGGCAACGTGCGCGAACTGCGCAACGTCGCCGAACGCTTTGCCCTGGGTCTGCCGGCCTTCAAGAAACCCGGCGCCAGCGCCGGCAATCAGGGCCTGGCCTTTGCCGAAGCGGTGGAAGCCTTCGAACGCAACCTGCTCAGCGATGCCTTGCAACGCAGCGGCGGCAACCTGACCCAGGCCAGCCAGGAACTGGGCATGGCCAAGACCACCTTGTTCGACAAAGTGAAGAAGTACGGGTTGAGCCACTGATGGACTTGATACTCAAGGCGACCCTGGGCGCGGCGGTGGTGGTCATCCTCGCTGCGCTGGCCAAGACCAGAAACTATTACATCGCCGGTCTGGTGCCGCTGTTTCCCACTTTTGCCCTGATCGCCCATTACATCGTCGGCAAGGGCCGTTCCCTGGAAGACCTGAAGACCACCATCCTGTTTGGCATGTGGTCGATCATTCCGTATTTCGTCTACCTGGCCACGCTCTACGTGATGGTGGACCGGATGCGCCTGGAGGCTTCTCTCGCGGTGGCCGCAGTGGCCTGGTTGATGGCGGCGGCCGTGCTTGTCTCGGTCTGGGTTCGCCTGCACACCTGAACTCCCCCTCTTTGTGGGTTTGGCCCATCCCTTGCATTTACCCTCAAAAGCCCTCTCGGCCGGCCTTCAGGCTGGATGAACCTGCGGGGGCGACCGCCAAAGGGTAAATCCTGACTGTGAACATCGTTATTGCAAACCGAAAGGCGCCACGCCCATGACCTTCACTGTGATCGTGCTGGTGGCGTGTTCCATTGTGATGGACGTCATTGGCCAGCTCTGTTTCAAACTCGGCCTGGACCGATTGCCGGAGCTCGAAGGCGGGTTTCGCCTGAATGCGTTCTGGGGCCAGGTGTTTAACGCGCCGCTGCTGTGGTGCGGGATCGGCGCCTTTGTGGTCGAGTTTCTGGTCTGGCTCGAAGCCCTGTCCCGGGCGCCGCTGAGCCTGCTGTTTCCGGCGGCGGCGCTGGCTTACTGCGGCGTGGTGCTGGCGAGCAGAGTGATCCTCGGTGAAACCGTCAGTCGCCGTCGCTGGGCAGGTACGCTGGTGATCTCGGCGGGCGTGATGCTCGTGTGTGTCGCTCATGGATGAGGGTCAATCGATGATCGACAGCAAGACGGGCTGGCTGCACGAACGGCTCGGCACCCTCGTTCTCTGGGCCTTGCTGATCGGCTTCGAAAGCGCTGGCCAGATCGCCAGCAAAGTCGGCGGCGATCAACTCGGGCAGATGGACTTCACCCTGCAATGGCTGTTGGCCGTGGCCGACAATCCCGGGGTGTGGGTGGCGATCGCCTGCTACATCGGCGCGTTCTTCGTCTGGATGCTGATCCTGCGACGCAGCAGCCTGTCCCTGGCGTTCCCCCTCAGTTCACTGGTGTTTGTCGGAGTACTGCTGGGGTCATGGCTGGGGCTGGGAGAACAGATCAGCGTGCTGCACTGGGTGGGTGTGGCGGTGATCATGGGCGGGGTGGCGTTGCTGGCCGAGGGTGAGCAAACCTGAAGCTACCGCGACGTTTGTGGCGAGGGCGCTGACTCCCTCGCCACACCCTCTCATTTGAACTTGTAGGCAATCGCCACCTGCGCTTCACCCTGGTTGGTATCGCCAACGGCTTTGACAATGCTGCTGTCCGCCGCCGAACCCGTCAGGTGGATCCAGCTCGCGCTGGTCAGCAGCGACCAATGGGGCGCCAACGGGAACTCGAAACTCTGGGTCAGCGCCACGTTCTGCAACCCGCCGCCGGCGTTGTAGCGACGAATCCCCGAGGCCTGTGACTCGTCACTGCTGACGCCGAAGTAGGTCTGGGTTTGTCGGGCATCGGCGAAATGCGCCGTCAGGTTCGTGCTGCCGATCACCCCGCCACCCAGCGGATAACCCACCTCGCCACCGACCCTTCCCAGCACCCCACCCTGCCCGCTGCCGCCGCCCACTGCCTGGCCGACCGAGGCAAACACCCGCCAGAAGTCGGCCGGTGCGTACTGCACGAACCCGCCCACCTCGGCCATGTCCGGCACATCGCGCAAGCCGCGCAAGGTCCCGTTCGCGGTTCGGCCCGGCAGGTAGTTCGCATAAGGCCCGGCGCTGAAACCGTTGGCCTTGAAGGCACTCCAGGTCAGCCCGTCGTCAGTGCCGAGACTGACATCGCCCCAGTCCAGATCGAGGTACGGCACGGGTCGGGTTTCGTATCGACTGCCGGTCGGATCATGGGGTTCATAGCTCAGGCCCAGCCCGGCTTCGCCGGTGAGGCCATCGGCGTTGGCGTTGATGGAAAGACAGGTCAGCGCGGTAAAGAGCGCAACGGTAATCCTCGACATGAGGTCATTCCTTATACGGTACATGCGCGCATCAATCCCTGAATCGATGCCATCAGGCAAGCACTCATGTTGTTTGTAGCGACCTACAAAAATTGTAGCTTCACCAACGCGAACACAGGCCGGAACCCCAGCCCCGCTGGGCCGGACGTGATTGGCACAGTCCCTGCTCTACCCCGTTGGCAAGCGCAAACAGCGCGAAACGCTCAATAGGTACAACAGATGATTGACTGGCATATCGTGTGTGATTTCGACGGGACCATCACCCGCACCGACGTGATCGACAGCATCCTCCAACGATTCGCCGACCCCAGCTGGGAAACGATCGAAGAGGAGTGGCTGGCAGGCGACATCGGTTCCCGTGAATGCCTCAGTCGCCAGCTCGCACTGGTCAAGGCCACCCCGACCGAACTGCTCGGGTTCTTCGACGGCATCGACATCGACCCGGACTTTCCTGACTTCGTCGACCACGTCATCGGCCTCGGTGCGTCCCTTGAAGTGGTCAGCGACGGCATCGAACAAGGCATCGCGCGCATCCTGGCGCGCCACTACGTCAGCCTCCTGCCGATCCTTGCCAACCGCTTGCGTCAGGTCGATCACGACAGCTGGCGCATCGACTTCCCGTACGCCAACGATGCCTGCCGCGCCGCTGCCGGCAACTGCAAATGCAAATCCACGCCCAAGGCCAAGCGCGTGCTGGTGATCGGTGACGGCCAGTCCGACATGTGCGTGGCCGCCACCGCCGATTTCGTGTTCGCCAAGGATCGCCTGGCCGAGCACTGCGAGCGCAACGGCATTGCCTTTGCGCGCTTCGACAGCTTCGCCGAACTGCCGGCCCTGTTGGCCCTTTTACCCAACGCCAACGCCGCCAACGCCACCTCTTTCAACGCAGAAACACAGGAACTTTTCCACCATGTCTGATATTCGAATCGCTACCGCCGAAGACCAAATCCTGCTGGAAAAGGAAGCCAAGTATTGCTCCTACGGCGACACCGTTCACTACATCGAGCCGCCGCGCATTTTCAGTCGCTGTGAAGGCTCGTACGTCTGGGACACCAGTGACCAGGCTTATCTCGACCTGCAAATGTGGTACTCGGCCGTCAACTTCGGTTACGCCAACCCGCGCCTGAACAATGCGCTGAAACAACAGATCGACACCCTGCCGCAGATCGCCAGCCAATACCTGCACAAAGGCAAGATCGAGCTCTCGGAAATGATCGCCGTGGACGCCAAGAAGAAGTTCGGCCTCGACGGTCGCGTGCACTTCAACGTCGGCGGCTCGCAGTCCATCGAGGACTCGTTGAAAGTCGTGCGCAACGCCACCAACGGCAAGAGCCTGATGTTCGCCTTCGAAGGCGGTTATCACGGCCGTACCCTCGGCGCCTCGTCGATCACCTCCAGCTATCGCTATCGCCGCCGTTACGGTCACTTCGGCGAGCGCGCCAATTTCATCCCGTTCCCGTACCACTTCCGTGGCCCCAAGGGCATGACCAAGGAAGAGTACGGCAGCCACTGCGTGCAGCAATTCGCCCGCTTGTTCGAGACCGAATACAACGGCGTCTGGGACCCGAAAGTCGGCCAGAGCGAATACGCCGCGTTCTACGTCGAACCGATCCAGGGCACCGGCGGCTACGTGATCCCGCCGATGAACTTCTACAGCGAACTCAAGCACGTGCTGGACCAGCACGGCATTTTGATGGTGGTCGACGAAATCCAGATGGGCTTCTACCGTACCGGCAAGTTGTGGTCGATCGAGCACTTCGACGTCAAACCGGACGTGATCGTCTTCGGCAAGGCCTTGACCAACGGTCTCAATCCGCTGGGCGGCATCTGGGCCAGGGAAGAGTTGATCAACCCTAAAGTCTTCCCGCCGGGCTCCACCCACTCGACCTTTGCCTCCAACCCCCTGGGCACGGCGGTGGGTCTGGAAATGTTCAAGATGACCAGCGAAGTCGACTACGGCGCGATGGTCATGAACAAGGGCAAGTACTTCCTCGAAGGCCTGAAAGATTTGCAGAAACGCTACCCGATCATCGGCGACGTCGATGGCCTGGGCCTGGCCCTGCGCTGCGAAATCTGTGGCCCGGACGGCTTCACGCCGGACAAGGCGACCCTGGATTTCATGGTCGAAGAAGGCATGAAGGGCGACATCGAAATCGACGGCAAACGCCTGGGCCTGATCCTCGACGTCGGCGGTTACTACAAAAACGTGATCACCCTGGCCCCATCGCTGGAAATCAGCTACCCGGAAATCGACCTCGGCATCGCCCTGCTCGATCGCCTGCTGCACCGAGCGATGAAACGATGAACGCGACGGTTTCACCGGATGCGATTGACATGGGCGAAGGCCGCGCCGGGTTTGTCCTCGGCAGCGGCGAGGTCGCGGTGTTGTTGATCCACGGCCTCACCGGCACCCCGACGGAACTGCGTCGGGTGGCCATGGGCCTGGCGAAAGCCGGGCACACGGTCTATGTGCCGACCCTGGCCGGCCACTGCGGGGGCAACGCCGACCTGCAAGCCACCGGCTGGCGTGACTGGTACGAAAGCGCCCGCAACACCTTCGTCGGTATACGGCGCAAGCATGAGCGCGTGTTCGTCGGCGGCTTGTCGATGGGCGCGGTACTGTCGATGTACCTGGCCGCCGAACACCCCGGGCAAATCGAAGGCTTGATGCTGTACTCCACCACCCTGCGCTACGACGGCTGGAGCATCAACAAACTGGCGTTCCTCACGCCGCTGCTGATGAGAATCCCGTTCGGCGTGCACCTGTGCAGCTTCGAAGAAAAACCGCCCTATGGCATCAAGAATGAACGCCTGCGAGCGATCGTCGAGCGCCAGATGAAAGAAGGCGAAAGCAGCCAGGCCGGTTTGCTGACCATGGAAGGCGTGACAGTGCGCGAACTGCACCGACTCAACGCCGTGGTGAAAAAGCGCATGCCGTCGATCACCACACCCACGTTGGTTCTGCACTCCCTGGAGGACGACATCACCAGCCGCTGGAACGCCGACTATGTCGAACGCAAGCTCGGCGGGCCGGTGGTCAAGGTCATGCTGGACGACTGCTATCACATGATCACCGTCGACCTGCAATACCACCGGGTGATTGAACTGAGCGTCGACTTCATCCAGCGGCGCTTCATCCAGCAAATCTCCGAGCCACAGCCCCTGCCACAGGACCATCGGCAACTGGCCTGACCCCCCTGGCGACCCCGGCAGCAGACGGGTCGCCACAGACGGGGCAATGTCGGCTACTGTATTGCATCAGGCTTCACGATTTATCCCGAAATGGCTTTCGACAAGCGAAACCCGATGACCAGACACCGCCCCTCCAACGCCCGCCCCTTTGCCCTCTCCGGCTGGAGCCTGCAACGCAAACTGGTGCTGGCCTTCTGGCTGGTCAGCGTGATCCCGACCATGATCGCCGCCGAACTCGCGGCCACTACCCTGTCGCAGATTTTCGACAGCAACGTACGGATCTGGCTGCAGGAATCGACCAAGATCGTCGAAGACGAAATCGGCGAAATACTGCGTGACAATGCACGGGCCGCACAGTTGTTCCTGCGTTACAGGCGCCCACCCATCGATCAACTGTCGGGCCAGAACGACAAGCTGACCGCCGACATCGCCGACGCCATCGGCATCGACGTGGTGGCGCTGGTGCGCAACAGCGATCACAAAGTGCTGTTCAGCACCGCCTCCGACGACATCGTCCGGCAAATCAGCCTCGCCCCCAAAGCCGTTCTGCAAACCCTGCAAGTCGGCGGTATCGCCACCGGCACGGTGGTCTCGACCTTCGAGACTGAGCAGGCCGGTGTCGAGTACAAACTGCTGGTGGCCACTTACCTGGACAGAAATTTCCTCACCAGCGTGGCCGAGGTGCATTCCCTGGACCTGCGGTTGTACCTGGCCAAGGCCAATGACTTCGCGGAAGTGTTCTCCTCCCAGCGCTTCGAAGATCACCCGTCGGCCGTACCGGAAAAAATCGAACAGATCCTGCGCGCCACCCGGGAACCGACCGAGCAGTTCACCAATCGCTACAGCGGCATCTACCGCCCGATCTTCAATGAAGAAGGTGAGCTGCAAGGCGTGATTTTCAGCGGCCTGCTACGCCACAGCAGCCTGTTGGGACTGGTCAATCAAAGCAACCTGTTCATCCTGATTTTCCTGCTCAGCTCGGCGGCGTCCCTGACGGTCGGCTGGCTGGTCTCGCAGCGCCTGACCAAACCCTTGCGCGGGCTCTCCAACGGCGTTCAAGCCGTGATCGCCGGCGACTACCGCCAACGCTTGCCGGTGACCGGCGGTGACGAACTGGCGGAACTGAGCAGCACCTTCAACCACATGAGTGAGCGCCTCGGCGAGTTGCAGCATCTCGAATCGCAGCTGCGTCGCCGCGACCGCCTGCATGCCCTGGGCGAAGTCGCGATGGGCCTGGCCCATGAAATCCGCAATCCACTGGGCATCATCAAAACCGCCACGCAACTGCTGCATCGGCGCGCCGACCTGCCCGAAAGCGACAAGCGGCATCTGGAATACGTGGTCAGCGAAGTCAGCCGGATCAATGACCTGATCACCGACTTCCTCGATTTTGCCAAGCCCAGCGCACCGATGCGTTCGACCCAATCGGCGCGACCGCTGGTGGATGAACTGGCCGGGTTCTGCGCGCCGGAACTGGCCAGCCACCACATCGACGTGCGCATCGACGATCAGGCCCCCGGCGCCACGGTTTACGCCGACGCACGGCAATTGAAGCAGGCCGGCCTGAACCTGATCGTCAACGCCATCGACGCCATGCCCGACGGCGGACACCTGACCCTGGGCATCAGCCGCGATGGCCCCTACACCGTGATCAGCATCAGCGACACTGGCGAGGGCATCGAACCGGACATGCTCGAACGCATCTTCACACCGTTCGTCACCACCAAGGCCTCTGGCACCGGGCTGGGTCTGGCGAAGGTCTTCTCGATCATGGAAAGTCATGACGGACGCATCGAATGCGCCAGCGAAAAACAGGCCGGGGCCACGTTCAGCCTGTACATTCCGGCCAATGGTGCCGACTTCGACGAGGGCAGCGATGACACATAACGTACTGGTGGTCGATGACGAGCCCAAGCTCTGCGACCTGCTCGCCTCGGCGTTGAGCCAGAACGGCATCAGCGTCTTCACTGCCGGCAACGGCCTGCACGCGCTCAAGGTGCTGGAGGTCGAAGACATCGACTTGGTCATCAGCGACTGGCGCATGCCCGGCATGGACGGCCCGCAATTGCTGGCGGAAATCAAAAGCCGTTTCCCGCAGTTGCCAGTGATCGTCATGACCGCCTACAGCACGGTGAAAAACGCCGTGCAGTCGATGCGCAACGGCGCCTTCGACTACATCGCCAAACCGTTCGACATCGATGAGCTGGACATCACCGTCAGCAAGGCCCTGCAGTTTCGCGACATTCTCAAAGACAACCAGCGCATGCGCGCCGAACTCGATGAACACCAGCAGATCGACAGCCTGATCGGCGACAGCCCGAGCTTCCGCCGGGTGCTGCAGGCGATCGATTCAGTGCGCGAAAGCAACGCGACGATCCTGCTGACCGGCGAAAGCGGCACCGGCAAGGAAATGGTCGCCCGGGCGATCCACAAGCACGGCAATCGCGCCGACAAACCCTTCGTTGCGGTGAACTGCGCGGCCATCCCCGAAGGCTTGCTGGAAAGCGAAATGTTCGGCCACCGCAAAGGGGCCTTCACCGGCGCCGTGACCGACCGGATCGGACGGTTCCAGCAGGCCGACAAGGGCACGCTGTTTCTCGATGAAATCGGCGAAATGCCCCTGGCCCTGCAGGCGAAAATCCTTCGGGCCTTGCAAGAGCGGGTGATCGAACCGGTGGGCGATCCCCGCGAGCGCAAGGTCGATGTGCGGGTCATCGCCGCCACCAATAAAAACCTGCTCGAAGCGGTGGCCAACAAGGAGTTTCGCGAAGACCTCTACTATCGGCTCAACGTGTTCCCGATTCCCCTGCCGGCCCTGCGCGAACGCGTCGAAGACATCGCCCCGCTGGCCCGGCATTTCGCCCATTCGCTGGGCGCTGCCGCGGGCAAGCGCATCACCGGTTTCAGCCCGCAAGCGCTACAGGCCATGGCCCATTATTCATGGCCGGGGAATATCCGCGAACTGCAAAACTGTGTGGAGCGCGCCACCATCGTCGCCTCGGGGACGGTGATTGAAGACGATGATCTGCCGGCGTACCTGTTTGCTTCGTCGCCGGCCGGCAGCGGCGCCATTCTCAACGAGGGCGCCAGCGTGCCGCCGGATCTGGACGCCGCGTTGGCGGAAGTCGAAAAGGCCTACATTCTGGCGGCGCTGGCACAGAGCAACGGCGTACAGGCCGCCGCCGCGCAGTTGATCGGAATCTCCGAGCGCAGCTTCTGGTACAGGCTGAAAAAACTCGGGATTCATGTGGACAAGATCGTGCGCTGAGCCAGGAAACACACTGCCCTCTGTAGGAGGCGAGCTTGCTGTGTCAGGCCGGGAGCGCTAGCGCCCTGAAACCTGCTGCAATTGCGCCTGGGTCATCGCATCCTCAAACGGCACGGGCACAGACTTCACCGCGCCGTAGAGGTTGCGATAGCGCCAATAGTTACCGTTGTTGGCCAGTTGATAACCGCGCTCGACCACGCGCCGACCGTCCAGCACATAGCGCAAGGTTTCCTGGGCTGCCGGAGGCGGTGTCGGCTGCATCAGGTCGGTGGCCAACACCCGCATGGACTCATCGATGCATTCATCGAGCACGGCGGTAACCTTCGCCAGTTCCAGGCTGCCGTCATCGATGCACTGCTGTCCGCAGCGGCGAATCGGCTGGCTGGCCACCTCGATGCGCATGCGATACAGCGGCGAACCGGCAATGTCCTGAACCTGCACCTGATTGACCAGCACAAAACTGCCGCGATCCGGGGTCAGCATCAGCTTCGGCTCAATCAACAAACGAGCCGTGACCTGGCCTTCGCCCTGCTTGAGCCCGGCACTTTGCGAAGCCCGTTGATAGCGCTGCTGCAGGCGTTCCTGCAACGCCACGCCACCGAGCAAATCGGCCATGGGTTGCGAGTCTTTGAGTGCGGCTTTTTCCGCATCGCGCTGCAGGCTGCCGCTGCCCACCTGGGTATTGACCACGCTGGCCACCAGCAGCCCGGCTAGTCCGGCACTGTTACCCGAGTTCGCGACCAGGTTCTGGCTGATCGACGCCGCCTTCAATGCAGCCTCGGAATCGATCACCGTGCTGGCACCAACAAACGCTTGCGGCACTTGGACATCGACCTTGAGCCCGTGGGCCTGGACGTAGGGCAATGCGCCCTGATCCTTGAAACCGGCTTCGGGGGCCGGTTTTTGTGCGCAACCCGTCAACATCAACAGGGCCAGCGCGCTGGCCCCAACGATTGGACGCTTCATTGTGCGAACGGAGTGATCATTTGCTGACGACTGGTATCCACAGCCTGGTAGAACGCATTGGACAGGTTGCTGTAGGTCGGCTCATCCCACTCGCCCTGAGCGGCTTGAGTCACGACAAAAGGCTTGAACCACAACAGTTTGTTGTCGGCCAGGTCGACCACCAGGCCCTGCCCGCCCACCTGCGCCATCGGCACGCTGGTCGGTATGAAGCCGTGGTAGCTGCGCGTGGCACCGGTGGCGTAGACGTTCACCAACAGCAACCGGTCCACCCCATAAGCCGCCTTGACCGGCGTCAGGTCACGGGTCATGTAACCTTCGTGGAACGAGATTTCCTTGTAGATTTTCAAATCCAGCGGCTCGTCGATACGCTTGGCTTTGTAGCCCTTGGCCTGCAACTTGGCAACGATCACGTCCGGCAAGGTGGTCAGATCACGCACTTGCCACTGCTCGACGTTGGCACTGAGTTTGCTGTTGACGCCCTTGTTGATGGCGTAGTCGAGAAATCCCTGATTTCCGGTCAAGGCCAACACCGGTGGCGGTACCACGGTGATCGCCACACCAATGGTCGGTTCCTTGGCATCCCAGAATTGATGGTCCAGCGGTACGGGAGGTTGGACGTTGGCACAGCCAGTGAGGGTCAGGCAGGCAAGCAAAGTCAGTGCAGCGATAGTGCGTAGAGCGTGAAAATTCATGGATCAAATCCCTATGATTGAAAACATCGCTGCCTGTAACGGCAGCCACGGTCAAAACCATAGTGGCATATAGCTACTTTTTTGACGACTGAAAAATGTCAGTCGACGGTTGCCCCCATGATCTGGCGGCGGGGAGTTACAGCAGATTGTGTTCGGCCACCGGCTCGATCTGCGCCCAATGCGAGGTGTCCTCGCGATGAGCCCGCAAGTACGGCAACACCGCCGCCAGCAACGGCGCCTTGAACGCCTCCTGGAAACGATGGGCCAATCCCGGAATCAATTTCAACTGGCTGCCACGGATATGCGCCGCCAGGTGCACGCCATGCATCACCGGCAACAACGGATCGGCCGTGCCATGCACCACCAGCGCTGGAACGCGTAACTGGTTGAGCAACGCCACACGGCTCGGCTCGGCCAGGATTGCCATGATCTGGCGTTTCACCCCTTCGGGATTGAACGCCCGGTCATAGGACACGGCCGCCTGATGCAACAGCGCCTGACGATCATCGGTCACCATCGGACTGCCCAGCGCCGCCAGCAGATCGGCCTGTTGCTCCAGGGCAACTTCACGATTGGGCGCGCCACGCCGCGCAAGCAACTGCACCAACGCCTCACTCGGCGCCGGCAAGCCTTCGGCCCCGGAGCTGGTCATGATCAGGGTCAGGCTCTCGACCCGCTGCGGCGCCATGGCTGCCATGTGCTGGGCGATCATGCCGCCCATGCTGGCCCCCAATACGTGGAATTGCTCGATGTGCAAGGCATCCATCAGCCCCAGGCCATCCTCGGCCATGTCGGTCAGCGAGTACGGCGACGACACCGGCAAGCCGAGCTTGTAGCGCAACACTTCGAAGGTCAGGTTGGCTTCGACCGGCGGTTGCCGCCAGGTGGACAAGCCGACATCGCGATTGTCATAACGGATCACCCGGAAGCCCTGCTGACACAGCGCGACCACCACCTCGTCCGGCCAGTGAATCAACTGCCCGCCCAGGCCCATCACCAGCAGCAAGGCCGGATCGGAGGCGCGGCCAATGCTCTGGTACGCCAGGCTCACCTGGGCCAGGTCTGCCCGTTCGGTCGGGACATTGACGTCACAACGAGACGCCGCCCATGACGGCAGGCCCAACAACGCGGCCATAAAAAAGACTGTTGATAAAAACAAAGCACGCATGAAGAAACACCGAAACGCAGAACCCCAGTAGAGCGCGAGTCTGATGAAATTTGTTCAAGCGCGCTGCCACAGTTCGATGACAGTTTGATGAAGAGTGCCGGGCGGTCATCAGGGCACGTCCAGCGCCACACGATAACTATGTACCGCCATGCCGCTTTCCCACCGACCTCTAATGGCTCCGATTTTTCACCCATCGGAGTTTTTCTTCATGTTCGAATCAACGAACGCACCGCTGGCCGACTTCGGCATCGTCCCCCCGTTGGCCCAAGGCACGGACGACAACCTGCACCTGAGCGCCTCGGCACGCTGGAACGACTGCCGCGAACAGTGGCTGGCCCTCATGGCGCAGAACCCGCAAGCCCCCCTGACCGCGAACTGGTGGCAGGCACGCGCACGCGGCACCGACCTTTCACGCAAGGCACAGGCCATTCGCTTGTATCGCCAGCATTTCGAAGCATCGTGCCAGTTGGCATTTGCCCAGGGCACCTTGAATACCGAGCAGCTCAACATGCTGCTGGACCTCGTCACCCCGGCAGTGCAAACGAGCTCCCCCGAGATCCTGGTTTACGTCGAGACCCTGTCGCTCAGGGGCGACAGCGGTCTGACTGACGAACTTCGGGGGGCCCTGGCCATTACCCGCAATACCGACCAACCGGTCACCCAGTTGCTGTATCTGCCGTCTCGGCAAGTGCCCTGGATGATCTTTGAAAATCGCAACAGTCTGGAACGCTGGTTAATCCAGCAGCAACCTGACCCCGAGACCCGCCACGTCACGGTCGATTACACCGTATTGGACACCCCGCAGCTGACGAAAAGTGCCGAGTCCCTGTTGGTGCGACTGGCCACGGTGCCTGCCGAGCGGCAACACAACGACCGTGTCTTTGCCTCGCCCCCCGACCTGCCCATGCCGGAGGCAAACCAGGATATCGCTCCGTTCGGGCAACTGAGCCCCGATATTCCCTTGGACCTTCGCCACAACGCCGTAGTGCAACAGCAAACGGCACTGCAGAACCTGCTGGGGCTGGACTTTGCAGGCACCGCCGACGACCCGCGCATGCAGCGGCTGCAACAGCAATTCGACGCCCTGCGCGCCGCTCAACAGGCCAGCAGCGAGGCCGCAAATGCCCTGTTAAGCGCCGACAATGCGCCGCAACTGCTGGAACTGCGTCACTCATCGCCCTCTCTCTACAAGGCCCTATACCAAGCGCGCCTGAACGGCCTGCGTGCCGAAGCCGACCTGCAATTGAGCCTGGATCAGATCAGCGGCGATGAACATCAGTGGCTCACGGTCGTGCTCGACGCCCCCGAAAAACCCAGACCGGCCGACGTGGTGGTCGCCCGACTGGTGTTGACCGCGACTGACAGCGAAGGTGACACCCTGCGCACGCAAACCCAGGAACTCGACGGTGTGCTGCTGTTTGCCCGGCCATCGGCATTGTTGCCGTCCGCCAGCGACAGCGTGCTGCTCTACTGGCCCGGACATTTCGGCGGCCTGCAGCGGTTCGCCTCTTGCCAGGCACTGCAGCAGAAGATGTTCAGGCAGCCGGCCAACGACGACACGCAAGCGCTGCAGCTTTTGCCGCTGACGGGCAACCCGTTCGAGTACGCCCTGCAAATCCAGCTTCACAGCTGTGAACAGCATGCGACGCGGCTGATGACCGCCCACTCCGCGCCCTCCCATGCCGACCAACGCACGGCGGAACTGGAACACCTGCGAGAACAGACCCTCGCCCGCCTGACCGTCCCCGCCAGCAGCGCGCGAGAGCTGGCCTTTGCGCACATCCTTGAGCAAAACCGCAGCGCGCTGCTGGCCACTCGGCTGCCGTCGCCCCTCCGCGCGCTGACCGAGGCCGAACGCGAACGTCTCAAGGCGCTGTTCACCGCCTACATCGCGGCGATGAAGCGCTCCCAAAAACTGCTGGAACGGGAACTGCCAATGCGCGACTCATTCAGCAAAAAAGCCATCGACGCCCGCCTGCGCAAAGACTTCTCCCTCACGCAGAACGTTGAGGTGTTGCTGGACCTCCCCGACACCACCACATGGCGCAAGGTGCCGATCGAGGGCCCGGCGCCGGGCACACCGCACAAAAATGTGCTGATCGGCAGCGAGCAACGCAGCCGGTTGTCCCTCGCCGAACTGGCGCAAAGCAATATCGATCAGGCGATGTGGTTGCGCGTGTCGTTGATGCGGGTCGAGATCAGCGGCGCTGACGAGGGGCAACGGCAGAAGCTGAGAACCGGCATCACCCAGGCCTACCTGCGCAAACTGGTCACCGAGCTGGATCTGGCCGGGAACTATGAAACCTTGATCCGCCAGACCTTCCTGGGCCCCCCGACTGCCTCGGCCTTCAGCAATGAATATCGGCGTGAATGCCTGAGCGAGCCGTGGCGCCTGATGCTTGAGTTGCAAGGCGAGTTCGCCGTGCTCGCCAAGGACATCGATACCGCCGGCCAGAAGGTGCTGCGAATCGCCATCGACGCCAACAGCCGTGAAGCCTTCTCCGTCGATGGCAAACGCATCGAGTTATTACCCGCCCACCTAACCGTTGGCGGCAAGGACACGCCCGGCGAGGGACCGAGCACCCTGGCCGGGGTGACTTTCATCGTCGAGCAGGTCAGCGGCCTGACCCTGCTCTATCGGCCTGACTGCCCCGACGGAGTGTTTTTGCGTCAGTTCGACAGCCTCGAACAGGCGCGGATGTTCCTGTTCAACCAATGCCTGCATAGCACCATGGTCACCTACCTGGCCGGTCGCGCGTTGACCGGGGAATTTGCCTCACACGTCAGCCGGATCAACCAGGCCCGGGTGAAAAACTTCGATGCCCTGATCGGCGTCGGCACCGCCTGGCCGGCCAGCACCTCCCTGGCAGCGCATCTACTGAATGTGCACATGGGCCGTTTGCTGGAGGCGCATCGGGCGACATCGCGCTCCAACGATGCCTTGTATCTGGAGCACGTCGCGCTGCGCTCCGGGGCCATGTTCAACTACCTGAAAATGGCGCTGGGCGTGGTGCCTTTCGTCGGTACCGCCATTGCCCTGTACGACGCCTGGAACAGCGCCAACCTGGCGGTGGCGGCTTTCCTGCGCGGTGATGTCGGCCACGGCCTGGCCGAGGTGGAAGCCGTGCTGCTGTCGTTGATCGACGCGGCCATGGATGTGCTGCCCGTTGCTGGCGCCACTTCCAGCGCCGCGCGTGCCGCCACTCGCGGGCGACAATTGCGCGCCCTGACGAAACAGCCTGGCGCCTTGCAGGTCTCGACCCCGCAGCAGGTGCGACACACCCTCAAGCGTTTCGCAGGTTATGAGTACGAACAGGAGATTTCCCTGGCCGGCCTGCAACCGGGTACCGAAGGGATTTATCGCAACGTTTATCGCCACGCCGATGGCGACTTCATGATCAGCCAGGGGCGTATCTATCGCATCGAATTGACGGACAACCCACCGCAATGGCGCTTGGGCGCAACCAGCACCCGAACCTACAAACAACCCATCGCCCTGGATGAAGCCGGCAACTGGAACACCCACTATGCGGTGTACGGCACCGTAACGGCAGGCGGCGGTGCCGGCGGCGGCGCGGTGCTCGGTCATATGGCTGACGGTCTCGACCCGCTCTGGCCCGCCGCCATTCGCCGCTGGTTGCCACGCTGGTGGGCCGACCGGGCGTTGCGACGCCAATTGACCCTGACCAACACCGCCGATGCCTACTCCCGGCGACTCGGGACCCAGACCGACAGCTCCAACGCCGTGCTGGAACATTACTTCAGTCTTGATCAGGAGCAGCGCCCACCGCTTCGAGCCAATGCCGACATTATTTGCGTGAACGACATCGAGCTGGCGCAGGCCCAGTATCTGAACCTTGAAGAACTGATGCTGATCAGCCACGGCCGAAGACGCCTGCTGGTCGAAGATGTTCAAAGCCGCTGCGCCTGGATGATCGTCGATCGAATGGTACGGCGAATCGCTTTGGTCAAGGAACGCCTGCTGGAACACCTCAACCGTATCGATCAGTTGATTGCCCGATCGGAGGCCACGCCGCTCAGCGATACCGCCGCACACATTCAACTGATGGCGCAACGCAAGGAAATACGAATCGAGTTTCTCAAGGACTTTGACCTGCTTCACACACAGGTTGCAGAAGCCAATCGATGGAACGGCCGGATCACCAACCGCGTACAAAAATCGAAAGTGGCCCCGGAGATGGCCACGGTTAACGAAAAATTCAGCGATGCCAACTACTACTACCTGAAAACGGCGAATGAGCTGGAGATCATCACTCACTACAACGCCGTCACCGACCAGTCCTGGGCCTACTTTCACGTACAGTTGAAACGGGCCCGCGACAAGGTCGGGCGAGCGCTGCTGACCCAACATCAATTGCCTGAAGTACGGGCCACGTTTACCCAGCGCAACAAGGTGCTCGAAGATTGCCTGGCGACCTATGCCGAGTTTCGTCGCAACCTCGGGGCCTGGTCCCTGGGTTATCCGCAGCACCTGGATCTGGAGCAGGTCACCGCGTTTCTCGACAATCTGGCAAACGTCGAAGCAGCGGCTCTCCATGCCATCAAGACACGCCCCTCCAACAGTGCAAGAGCGGGAAGCGCGGCAAAGCAACTGTTCGAGACTGAAGACAACCAGTTGCTTATCGGTGTCGCCAGCACTGATGCCGCGACCCGCCAACAGCGCTTCACCGTCGAGGGAGCCAATGGTTACAGGGAAACCTGGCTGCCGCGCTCATCCAGCGGCAAATATCACCTCAGTGAGCCAGTGGCAGCTGCGCCAACGGAGCTTGTGACCGATATCACGCCGTTGCTGGTGGAGGCCAGGAAACGACTCGGCACGGTGGACGCCTACAAAGGCAAAGTCGAAGGCTACGCCCGCCAGGACATGTTGCCGGTCGACCTGGAGCACATGATGACCAATGAAGCCGCGGAACTGAACATGCGCGCCCAGGCCATCGAACGGCTGTCGCCCACGGAGACGGTGGCACTGCAACTGCGCAATCGCGCGAATGAATTGTCCCGTGCCGGGCGCACGCTGCGAATCGACCAGACCCTGAACAGCAAGACCCCGACCGAGGGCTATCTGGACTATCTGCTTGAACAACGCGTGGTGGACATTCGCAAGGAAGGCGGCCTGCGCGATCTGGGCAAGCGCACGGACGGGCGCAGGGATTTCCTTCAGGAGTACGAGGTTCGCGATGTGCGCGGCGAGTCACCCCAGACGTTGTGGTACGCACATTTCCACTACACCTCGGCAAAACCTGCGTTCAACGATTTCGTCAAAGGTCATTTGAAACTGCCGGAGCAACGCAACCTGGGCCTGCAATGGCAGCAGGCCCAGGCTGGCAGTGGTGCAAACGTGCAAGCGATCTGGCGCGGCGACATCGGCAAACCGCTGGGGATCAAACACTTCGCCGAACTCTAAACACCGTAAACCTCTGTAGGAGCGAGCCTGCTCGCGAAAAACGCAGGTGCACCGCTGGGTATCTGGCTTCCCGCGTTATCGTTGACGTCGATCGTCGGAACGCCGCCCGGAGCCGGCTCGCTTCTACAGGGAGGTAGTGATCAGGCCAATTGGCTACGCAACTGTCGCGCCGCCGCCACCATGTTCACCAGCGCCGCTTCGGTTTCCGGCCAGGCACGGGTTTTCAGACCGCAATCGGGGTTGACCCACAAACGCTCGGCCGGAATGCGCTTCACCGCTTTGCTCATCAGCTTGACCATCTCGGCGGTGTCCGGCACCCGTGGCGAGTGGATGTCGTAGACGCCCGGACCGATGTCGTTCGGGTAGTCGAACGCCTTGAACGCTTCCAGCAATTCCATGTCGGAACGCGACGTTTCAACGGTGATCACGTCCGCGTCCATGGCCGCGATGGCTTCGATCACGTCATTGAATTCGCTGTAGCACATGTGGGTGTGGATCTGGGTTTCGTCACGCACACCACTGGCACTCAGGCGGAACGCTTCCACCGCCCAGTCGAGGTATTCCTGCCATTGCGCCCGACGCAGTGGCAGGCCTTCACGGAACGCGGCTTCGTCGATCTGCACGATCTTGATGCCAGCGGCTTCCAGGTCCAACACTTCGTCACGCAGGGCCAAGGCCAATTGTTGCGCCTGGACTTTACGTGACACGTCTTCACGGGGAAACGACCACATCAGCATGGTCACGGGCCCGGTGAGCATGCCTTTCATGACCTTGTCGGTTTGACCCTGTGCATAAGTAATCCAGTCGACGGTCATGGCGTTCGGTCGGCTCAGGTCACCGTAGATGATCGCCGGTTTCACGCAGCGCGAACCGTAGCTCTGCACCCAGCCGAAACGGGTAAACAGGTAGCCGTCCAGCTGTTCGGCGAAGTACTCGACCATGTCGTTGCGCTCGGCTTCACCATGAACCAGCACATCCAGCCCCAGGCGCTCCTGGATCTGCACGGAGTGACGGACTTCATGACGCATGGCGTCGGTGTAGTCATTGGCCGACAGCTTGCCTTGCTTGAAGGCCTGGCGTGCCAGGCGGATGGATGCCGTCTGCGGGAACGAGCCGATGGTGGTGGTCGGAAACGCCGGCAGTTTCAGGCGTGCACGCTGCTGTTCGATGCGCTTGGCAAACGGCGAATGACGCTGGCTGTCGTTCGGGCCGATCGCCGCGACACGTGCCTGCACGTCGGCCTTGTGGATGCGCGGCGACTCGGCGCGGCTGAGCTGAACGGCGCGGCTCTCGGCCAGGGCGGCTTGCACCTTGGGCGCCTGCGGATCGTTCAAGGCATCGCGCAACACAGCGATTTCGCCACACTTTTGGACGGCAAACGCCAGCCAGCTTTTGAGTTCCGGATCGAGTTTGTCTTCACGCTCCACATCCACCGGACTGTGCAGCAGCGAGCAGGAACTGCTGACCCACAGGTTGTCGCCAAAGCGTTCCTGGGCAAATTGCAGTTGTGCGAGGACAGGCTCCAGTTCGCAGCGCCAGACGTTGCGGCCATTGACCAGGCCCACCGAGAGAATCTTGTAGGTCGGCAGGCGATCGAGCACATGCAGCAATTGGTCGGGCGCGCGCACCGCATCAATGTGCAGACCTTGCACCGGCAGGCCAACGGCCAGGCCAAGGTTGTCTTGCAGACCGCTGAAGTAGGTCGCCACCAGTTTTTTCAGCGGCGAGTACTGGAGGATGTGATAGGCGCGTTCGAAGGCGTTTTTCCAGGCTTGCGGCAGGTCGAGGGTCAGGATCGGTTCGTCTATCTGCACCCATTCCACGCCTTGGGCGGCGAGGCGACCGAGAATTTCGTTGTACACCGGCAGCAGGCGTTCCAGCAGGTCGAGCTTGTCGAAGTGGTTGCCTTTGGCCTTGCCCAGCCACAGGTACGTCAGCGGGCCGATGATCACCGGTTTGACGTTGTGACCCAGGGCCCTGGCTTCAGCGACTTCGTCGAACAGCTGTTCCCAGCTCAGCTTGAACGGCTGCTCGGCGCTGAATTCCGGGACCAGGTAGTGGTAGTTGGTGTCGAACCACTTGGTCAGTTCCTGAGCGTATTGCGTCTGGCCATGCTCACCGCCGCAGCAGGTCGCCGTGGCGCCACGGGCCATGGCGAACAGGGTGTCGAGGGTCGGCAGGCCGTGCGCGTCCCGGGTGCTGTCGAAGCGCTCGGGGATCACACCGAAGGCCAGGGAGTGGGTCAGTACCTGGTCGTACCAGGCGAAGTCGCCGACGGGCAGCAGGTCGATACCGGCGTCTTTTTGCAATTGCCAGTGGGTGGCACGCAGCTGGCGACCGACGCTTTGCAGCGCATCCTGGTCGAGATCGCCCTTCCAGTAGGATTCGAGGGCTTTTTTCAGTTCGCGGTCGGCGCCGATGCGCGGAAAACCAAGGGTGTGGGCCAAGGCCATGGTGAGTTTCCTCCCTTAAAAGATGGCGCTATTGTCGACAGCCAGGGCAACATGAGACAAACTCAACCTTTTCGTGTTGATCACAAGTTTTCCTCATGGAGCCACCCCGGTGCTTGAAATCCGTCACCTGAAGACCCTGCACGCCTTGCGCGAAGCCGACAGCCTGGTGGATGCGGCCGATCGCCTGCATTTGACCCAGTCGGCGCTGTCCCACCAGTTCAAGGAACTGGAAGAGCGCATGGGCATGCCGCTGTTCGTGCGCAAGACCAAACCGGTGCGCTTCACCAGCGCCGGCTTGCGCCTGCTGCAACTGGCCGACGCCACCCTGCCGCTGCTGCGTGGCGCCGAACGCGACATCGCGCGGCTGGCCGGTGGCACCGCCGGTCGCTTGCACATGGCGATCGAGTGCCACAGTTGCTTTCAGTGGCTGATGCCGACCATCGATCAATTCCGCGACGCCTGGCCGGAAGTCGAGCTGGACCTGGCTTCGGGGTTTTCCTTCGCGCCCCTTCCGGCCCTGGCCCGTGGCGATCTGGACCTGGTGGTGACCTCCGATCCGCTGGACTTGGCGGGGATCACTTACGTGCCGTTGTTCACCTACGAGGCGATGCTCGCCGTGGCCAACCAGCACCGGCTGGCGAGCAAGGCCTACATCGTCCCGGAAGACCTGGTCACGGAAACCCTGATCACTTACCCGGTGGAACGCGACCGCCTGGACATCTTCACCCGCTTCCTGGAACCGGCCGATATCGAACCGGCGCAAGTGCGCACATCGGAACTGACGGTGATGATGATGCAACTGGTGGCCAGCGGACGCGGCGTCTGCGGCATGCCCCATTGGGCGCTGCACGAGTACAGCTCACGGGGTTACGTGAAGGCCAAGCGGCTGGGCGAGAAAGGACTGTTCGCGACGCTGTACGCGGCCGTTCGCACCGACATGCTGGATGCACCGTACATGCGCGATTTCCTGCTGACGGCGAAGGACACGTCGTTTTCGACGCTGGATGGGGTTAGCGCGGTCCGCTAGAACATCACCACCTCTGTGGGAGCGGGCTTGCCCGCGATGGCGTTGGTAGATCCAACATCAATGTGTCAGACATGACGCTATCGCGAGCAAGCGAGCTCCGACAGGGATTGGCGGTGCGCCTGGATCTCACACCACATGTGAATCTTGTCGAAATACTCCTCTCCCACCCGCACCGCCATCGGCTCAAGCCCGAACTGGATGAACCCACAACGACGGTACAGGTTGAACGCAGCGTCATTGCCGGCGGTGACGGTCAGTTTGATCAGCCGCAGTTCCGGATGCTGCTGCGCCTCGGCCAACACCGCCTGCACCAATTGATAGCCGAGTCCGCGTTGACGGACATCGGCGGACACGTACATGCCAAACAGCGTCGCCTTGTGCCGGGCCTTTTCCCGAGGCTCGAAGGCCAGCCCGACAATGCCCGCCAACCTGCCCTCCTCGAACGCGCCGAACACCTGATCCAGCTTGCCGGTCAGGCGCGACTCCCACCACTGCAAGGGCATGCAGGCACGCTCGCGCACGCTGGAGGTGAACGCCTGCGGGTGACGGTCATAGGCTTCGAGCATCATCTCCCGGTAAGCCAGGGCGTGGCTGGCATCCAGACGTTCGATCCACATGCTCAGGCCATCCGGCGTTGTTCAAGCATCAGCCGCAGCGCCAGCGCCGACAGCACGAAACCCATGAAATAACGCTGCAGCGCCAGCCAGGTCGGGTTGCTGACGAACCACGAAGCGATGCCCGCAGCAAACAGGGCGATCAGCAGGTTGACGCAGAAACTGACGCTGATCTGGGTCAGGCCCAGCACGATGCTTTGGGTGAACACCGAACCGTGTTCGGGGCTGATGAACTGCGGAAACACGGAAAGGTAGAACACGGCGATTTTCGGGTTCAGGGCACTGGTCAGAAACCCCATGGTGATCAGTTTGCGCGACGAATCCGGCGGTAACTGTTGTGCCTCGAACGGCGAACGCGCACCGGGTTTGACCGCTTGCCAGGCCAGCCACAGCAAGTACAGCGCGCCGGCCCATTTCAACACCTCATAAGCCATTGGCACCGCCAGGAACACGGCGGTCAAACCGGCCGCCGCGGCGAACAGGTGCACGAAAAAACCCGCGACCACACCCAGCAACGACGTCACACCGGCCTTGCGTCCCTGGCAGATCGAACGGGAGATCAGATAGATCATGTTCGGCCCCGGCGTCAGGACCATCAGCAACGCGGCAGCGGCGAAAATCAGCAAATCCTGAAGCGGGATCATGGCGGTTCCTTGGCATGGATGATCAGGCGATCGCAGTCAGCGAAGCCCGATAAAACGGCAGGATAAGGTCACGTGTCAATGGCGCAAGGGTGACATTTCCGTCGGTGGCCGGGTCGATCCAGATCACTTCTTCGATCTCTGCCGCCGGGGAAACGTCGGCATCAATGGACAGCAGAAAGATTTCCGCCTGTACGACAAAACCCGGTTCGTTGGCAGCCGGAGCCGAGAACTGCCCGAGAAAAGTCGCGCAGGCTGGATCAATGATCAAACCCAACTCCTCTTCCAGCTCACGGGTCAGGGCATGGACCGGTTGCTCATGGGCCTCGATTTTGCCCCCCGGCTGCATGAACGCCTCGGTGCCACGCTTGCGCACCAGCAAGGTACGGCCATCGGGACCGATCAGCAGGGCGGCGGCGATGTGGATAAGTCCGGAATCAATGAGAGAAACATCAGTAGGAAAAGACATTGCTGACCCAGGGTCCATGTGAGGGCCGTACAGAATCCCACGCCTTTCTGCCTCGGCCAAGGGCTGAGTCTCGCCAAGGACCAGAACGGTCCGCCGACAAGTCCGGAAATTTCCCACGAACGAGTTTGGTAGCGTGTTTGCACCGATTTTCTACGGTCCCTCACCCCCATTCGCTGCCTATGGAAACCCTTGCATGTCCGACATCTCAACGCTGAAAGAAAAAATCAACACCAAGACATTTCATCTCGTTCTGTTAGGGCTACTGACGGGAGGGCTCTATTTAAACATCTGGATGTATAAAACCTTTACCGCACTGGAGGACGTCACTCGAATAAAAACCATGAACCCGGCCTTTTTTGTCGGCTACCTGGCCCTCATCGGGATATTCGGATATGTCAGCGTCCTCCCCCATCTCTATGCACTCGTGCTGACCGGTATCCTGTTGTTATTACTCACTGCACTTACCCTGCTCTGGTGCTTTCGCGTGCGGCGGGTGCTGAAGGCTTACGCCTTGGCTGAACACAACTTCGAGCTGCGCATGAACCTGGTCTATACCGGGCTTTTTACCTTTTACTACATCAACTACTGCATCAACGCCCTTCCGAGTGACAAGCAGAAGCACCAGGACAAAACGCGGGCGAAACACGAAGCCATTCAAGCCTGAACGAAAAAGGCGAACACCCGTAAAGATGTTCGCCTTTATGAAAAACCAAAGTGAGTACCAACCAAATTCCATGTTTGTGGGTTCCCGCCAAACATAGGATCTCCCGCATTGGATCGGTGCGAGCCGTGTCTTTGTGATCACACCCATTGCTTAGTGGGAGCTTGCTTGCGATGGCGCCAGCACCGACGCCGAAGAATCCGGATCAGCCCGCCGGTATCAGCAGCTCCCGTAACCCGGATGCATGCTCGACCATTTCTCCCGGCAACTTCAGCCGCTGATCATCCAGATACCGATAATCCTGGCGCGCCGCCGTCAACCGGTTCAGGTCCAGCTCGACCGCAAACTGCCCCTCCTCGCGCCCGGCCTCGAACAGCAGGGTGCCCAGCGGATCGACCAACGCGCTGCCGCCGGCAAACAGCAAGCCGCCATCGCCCTCTTCCACACGATTGACCATCAGCGCAAACGCCTGGTTTTCCTGGGCGCGGGCCATGATCGCGGTGCGGTGGGTCGGGCCGTAGGGGTCCATGTTGCCGTTGGTGACCAGCAGCACCTCGGCGCCCAGTTGCGCCAGGGCACGGGCGGTTTCGGGGAATTCGATGTCGTAGCAAATCAGCAGGCCGACGCGCACCCCGTTCCACAGGCAAGTGGCATAACGGTCGCCCGCCTCGAAGACACCGCGATCCGACGCCCACAGGTGCGTCTTGCGATATTTGAGCGCGATGCCTTCGGGGGTTATCAGCAGCGTGGTGTTGTAGAAACGGCCGTTGTCGTTCTCGGCGGTGCCGATGACCACGGTAATGTCGCGTTCACGGGCGGCGGCGACAATGGCGCTGACGGTCGGGCCGTCCAGCGGCTCGGCAATCCCGGCCACGGATTCGGCCGACGGAAAGCCCATCAGGTGGCTTTCCGGGAACATGAGCAGTTGCGTATCGGCGGCGCAGGCGTTGATCGCCGCCAAAGCGCGTTCGAGGTTATAAGCCGTGTCGTTGTCACGGCCCGTCAATTGGGCGAGTTCGACCTTCATGGGTATTCCTTGTCATGGATGCCGGGCGGCGCAAAGATTGCCCGCTCGCTGTCTGTGCGCCAGTATGCGCAGCAAGCAGGCAGGCGGGGAATTACGCCGCCGGGGTAACACGATAGGGGTAGAGGCATGACACTCTCGTTGAACGACATCGCCTGGCACCGTTCCGTCGGGCAACTGATCGACGCCCTGGACAAGCCCAACTTCTGGACGCAACTGGTGCGGCTGCTGGATCAGTACGTGCCTTGCGACAGCTGGGTGGCCCTGCTGTTCAGCGCCGATCAGTACCCGCAGGTGTTTGCCGAATGCCCCGGCGAGGACGGCGGCCCCGATCAGTTGTTTCAGGACTACCTGCGCGGGCTGTACCTGCTCGACCCGTTTTACATCGCCAGCCGCGAACAATCGGGCACCGGGTTATATCGCCTGTCGGAGGTGGCGCCGGAGCATTTCGAACTCACCGAGTACTATCAACGCTACTTTCGTGTGAATGTCGTGGCGGACGAAATCCAGTTTAATTGTCAGCTTGAAGGCGACCGCACGCTGTGCCTTTCACTGGGCAGCAAGCAGCGCTTCAGCGTCGGGCAGATTGCCCTGCTGTCGCTGATCCAGCCGTGGGTGCTTGGCCTGTTGCGCCAGCGTCTGCCTTATGAAGTCAACGACGTGGTGGCGCTTGCGCCTGCCCCGGTACAAGGCGACTGGCGTGTGCAACTGGAAGCATCGGTGCAGAAACTCAAAGGCACGCAATTGACCGCCAGGGAGCTGGATGTCGGGCGCTTGATGCTCAGCGGCTGTTCCAGCAAGGAAATCGCCCGCAAACTGGAGATCTCCATCGAAACCGTAAAGGTCCACAAGAAACACATGTACAGCAAGCTGGGGATCAAATCCCAGTCCGAGCTGTTTTCGATTTTTCTACAGGCACAAAATGCCTGACATGGCACTGAAATGCTTTTCTGCAAGAGCGAGCCTGCTCGCGATGATCGTGAACGATAACGCGGGGAACCTGATGCCCCGCGGTGTTCTCTGGTTCATCGCGAGCAGGCTCGCTCCTGCAATGATTTGCGTTTAGCCGAACCATTGAGTCCGAACCCACGGAAACCGTATGAGTCTGTCACTCCTGAGCCGCTACGCCTTCTTTGCCGTCTGCGTGATATTCACCCTCGCCAGCCTGCCCTTTCTCGCGCACGACTGGCTGTGGCCGATCACCGCTGTCACGGGCGTACTCAGCCTGATCGGTGTTTTCGATTTGCTGCAAAGTCCCCACGCGGTACGCCGTAATTACCCGATCCTCGGCAACATTCGTTACATGTTCGAAGCCATTCGCCCGGAAATCCGCCAGTACCTGCTCGAATCCGACAGCGACGCCCTGCCCTTTTCCCGGGCCCAGCGTTCTCTGGTCTACTCCCGGGCCAAGAACGAAAGCGCCGACAAGCCGTTCGGCACCCTGATCGACGTGTATCAATCGGGCTTCGAGTTCATCGGCCATTCCATGCGTCCGGCGCCCTTGAGCGACCCCGCCAGTTTCCGCGTGATGGTCGGCGGCCCGCAATGCACCCGGCCGTATTCCGCGTCGGTGTTCAACATATCGGCCATGAGCTTCGGCTCGCTCAGTGCCAACGCCATCCGCGCCTTGAACCAGGGCGCCAAACTCGGCAACTTCGCCCATGACACCGGCGAGGGCAGCATCAGCCCGTATCACCGCGAACACGGCGGCGATCTGACCTGGGAACTGGGCAGCGGCTACTTCGGTTGCCGCACCTCGGACGGGCGTTTCGACCCCGAACGCTTCGCGGCGCAGGCACAGACGCCGCAGGTGCGGATGATCGAAATCAAGATGAGCCAGGGCGCCAAACCGGGGCACGGCGGGATTCTGCCCAAGCACAAGGTCACCCAGGAAATCGCCGATACTCGCGGCATCCTGATGGGCGAAGACTGCATTTCGCCGTCACGTCACAGCGCGTTTTCCACGCCTATCGAGTTGATGCATTTCATCCAGCAGTTGCGTGAACTGTCCGGTGGCAAACCGGTGGGCTTCAAGTTCTGCCTCGGCCATCCATGGGAGTTCATGGGGATCGCCAAGGCCATGCTGGAAACCGGCATTCTCCCGGACTTCATCGTGGTCGACGGCAAGGAGGGCGGCACCGGCGCCGCCCCGGTGGAGTTCACCGACCACATCGGCGTGCCGATGCGCGAAGGGTTGCTGTTCGTGCACAACACCCTGGTTGGCCTGAACCTGCGGGACAAGATCAAACTCGGCGCCAGCGGCAAGATCGTCAGCGCCTTCGACATCGCCAGCGTCCTGGCCATCGGCGCCGACTGGGCCAACTCGGCACGTGGCTTCATGTTCGCCATCGGCTGCATCCAGTCGCAAAGCTGCCACACCAACAAATGCCCGACCGGTGTTGCCACCCAGGACACCTTGCGCCAGCGGGCGCTGGTGGTGCCGGACAAGGCCCAGCGCGTTTACAACTTCCACCGCAACACCCTCAAGGGCCTGGCGGAGATGCTCGCCGCCGCAGGCCTCGAACATCCGTCGCAGTTGTCGGCCAAACACCTGGTGCGGCGCATGTCGGCAACCGAGATCAAACTGTTCTCGCAGTTGCATGTGTCCCTGAAACCGGGGGAATTGCTCAACGGTGAAGTGAATGGCGAGTTTTACTCGCGGATGTGGCAGATGGCGCGGGCCGACAGTTTCGAGCCCAATGAAGTGGCCGTCGCTTGACCGCCACGGCCCCGCCACTGCGCTTCACCAGCGAAGCGTTTTGATCGGGGCCGGTTCCTTCATCACGATAAAACCGTAATCCCCGATCAGGTAGATCCGGTAGTACCGGCTCTCTACCAGCGAGGGAAAGCCTTGATACCCGACCTTTGTCGCGTTACGCCGCTCCTTCTCCGCGACCACGTTGGTGATGCCCACCTTGGGCAGGTTTTCGGCCAGCATGAAATAGTCGATGTTCAACAAATAGTGCAACACCGGCATGTGCTTGAACGAGCCCGCGGCCCCGACCAACCAATGATCGGAATAGGTCACCGACAGGTAAATGCGTTTGGCCTCGCGCAGCGCCCGATGGCTGGCGATGTCGTACTCGAGGCTGTAGAGCGCGCTGCTGGCAAAGGTTTTCTGCAACACCAGCACCCGCCCGTAGGCGAACGACAGTGACAGCATCGCCAACAGCGGCACCACCAACAGCAGCGGCAATCGCTCGTGCAGGGGGGCCAGTGCCAGATGAGCCAGGTAGCACATCAGCACCAGCAAGACTGCGAAGCCCATCAGGGTTCTGGCGCCTTCGTTGAAGTCGCGGAAGAACAGGGCAACCCCCGACACCAACAGCAGCACCATGGGCACGCTCAGCACACAGAGTAGGCCGATCAACAGTTTCTTAGGTCCACTGTCCGAACGCCGCACAACCCGCGAACCCAGGCGAACCGCCCCAACAATCGCGCATAAGAACAACCCGGCGAACACCCAGGCAAACCCGCCATGGAACAGCAACACCACGTTCTCCAGCACCCGGCCGAGGTTGATCCGGATTTGCAGCAAGGGATGCGCGCCCCAATTCAGCAACAGCGTGCGCCCCTCTCCCATGAAGGGGTAAGCGCTGACGCCGTAGATCAACCCGCCCAGCACGAGTTGAGCGAACTTCCAGCCGATCAGACCGCCCCACTGCGGCCAGGCCACTTTGTCATTGGCGGCCCGCAACACTTCCAGGCAACACAGGCCGAGAAACACATTGAGGCTCACCTGATACAACCCGAGCGCCAGTGCAATCAGCAATGACGGCACCAGCCATTGCACATTGCGCGAGGGGTGGCGAAAGGTGATGGCGTAGATCACCGCCACCACGCTCAGGACCATGATCGGGCCGTCGTACTGATAAGAGAGGTTTTGCAGGAAGAACGGGTTGTACCAGAGCGGCAACAGCACCAGACAACGGGCGACCGTCGGTTGACGGAAGTAATGAAAGGTCAGGCTGGTCAGTGCCGAGGCCATGGCCACGGTTGCGATCAACAGCGGCAACGGAAAGATGTTCGGCGCGGCGTTGCTGAAGGTCAGCGCGTTGTAGAACAGCTCGGCGAACAACCGTCCCTGTTCGGCCCAGGCCATCCCTGCCGACAGCGAGCGCCAGTTGTCATCGATGTAGGGGAAGTCCGCCAGGATCAGCGGCAGCACATACAAAAAGGTCGCGAGCAGGAAAAACAGCCAGACCTGACGGCGACCGAGTTCCCTGACGAAGAAATCACCGAATCTGCCCATGCTAAGGCCCGTGCCGGTCTTTGTCGCCGACGATGTCTTTGACCACATAGCGCGGCCGATGCTTGGCCTCGATGTAGATACGGCCGATGTACTCACCGAGGATGCCGATGCCGATCAACTGCACACCGCCCAGAAACAGGATGGCGGTCATCAAGGAGGGATAACCGGGCACGCTGTTACCGAAGAAAATCTTGTCCAGCACCATGTACACCGCGTACAGCACGGCGAAGATCGACACGCAACCACCGACGTACGTCCATAAACGCAGGGGCACGGTGCTGAAGGAGGTCACGCCTTCCAGTGCCAGGTTCCACAGTTTCCAGCCGTTGAACTTGCTGTCCCCCGCCACCCGCCTGGCCCGCTCGTATTCCACCACGACGCTGTTGAACCCGGCCCAGGACAGCACGCCCTTCATGAACAACTGGTGCTCGGGCAAGGCGCGAATCACATCGACCACCTTGCGGTCCATCAGGCGGAAGTCACCGACGTTCTCTTCGATCCGGGTGTACGAAATCCGGTTCAACAGGTGATAGAACAGCGAGGCCGTATGGCGTTTCAGATAACTGTCACTGGCCCGATTGCGGCGCTTGGCCAGGACCACATCGGCCCCCTTTTGCCATTGTTCGATCAACAGGGGAATGACGCTGATCGGGTCCTGCAGGTCCACATCCATCGGGATCACCGCGTCGCCGGTGGCATATTCCAGGCCGGCGAACAACGCAGGCTCCTTGCCGAAATTGCGCGAGAAATTGATCAGCATGACCTGATCGTCCGCCTGCGCCAGGGCCATGGCTTGCTCGGCCGTACGGTCGGTACTGCCATCGTTGATGAAGACGATCTCGACTTCGATCCGCTCAAGCCTCAATTCGCGACGCACCGCCTGGTAAAACAGGTTGATCGCCTGCTCTTCATTGAATACCGGGACGATAAGCGACACTTTCACGCGGCACGCTCGCGAAACACCACGTACTTGGAAAACAGGAAACCGAACACCAGGCTTAACGCGGAAAACAGCGCCACGGTCAGCAAGCCAGAAAGGCGCCACACGTCACCGATATGCCCGACACCCAGGCTCAGCGTGCCCATCGCCAGGAGGAACAATAGATAACCGCCCACCGAGGCCCTGGCATCAAAGGTGTAGAGCGCATTCATGTAGAAGGAAAACGAGGCCGCCACGCAGAAGGCCGCGAGATTGCTGACAGCCTGAGTCCATCCGGCCGCCACGCTGAGCAGGAAAAAGATCTGCCAGTGAATCAACGTGTTCGCAACGCCGATCACCGAATAGCTGGACAAGCCTTTCCACACCCGTCTCATGCTGACAACCCTGTTTTGGAACCTAGTACATCCCCAGTCATTTGAGCTTGTCTACTGTCATAAATCACAGGCGTGGATGCCTTTCAGACCAGCGGTTAAACGCTGCGAAAACGCCACGAGACATTCCGAAATATCCCGACTTTGCATTTGTCGGCGAATCACGCCACCCTGCGCGCCGCCGATGTGCCGGGGCGCAACCTTTCGCCCCTTCCGGACTCCTTTGTTTAACCCCCGTTTACGAGCCTGATGTCATGACGTTCGAGCGCGATCACCGGATCGACTTTTTTCGCGGTCTGGCACTGATCTTCATTTTCTGGGATCACGTGCCCCACAACCCACTGGGTCAAATCACCTTGCGCAACTTCGGCTTCAGCGACGCGGCTGAAGTCTTCGTGTTTCTGGCCGGTTATGCCGCGGTGCTGGCCTACGGCAAAATCCTCGCCCGCGAGGGGTTCCTGATCACCTGCGTGAAAATCCTGCGCCGGGCCTGGGTGCTCTACGTGGTGCATATTTTCCTGCTGGCGATGCTGATGGGCATTGTGTTCTTCGCCAACAGTCACGTGGAGACCCGGGATCTGGTGGAGGAAATGGGCATGCACCACTTCATCGCCAGCCCGCAACAGGCCCTGATCGATGAGCTGCTGCTGCGCTTCAAACCGAACCTGATGGACCCGCTGCCGCTGTACATCGTGCTGCTGGCCGGGTTGCCGCTGGTGCTGCCGTTGCTGGTGCGCAAGCCCTGGGCCGTGGTGGCGGGGTCATTGACGGTGTACCTGCTGGCGCAATGGCTGGGCTGGAACCTGGCCGCCATCAAGGACGGCGTGTGGTACTTCAACCCTGTCGCCTGGCAGTTGCTGTTCGTGCTCGGTGGCGCGGCGGCGATTCACTCACAGCGCTCGCGCGTGCCCGAGACCCGACCTTTGATCCGCCAGCCGTTGTTCCTGACGGCAGCGGTATACGTTGTGGTCGCCGGCGTGCTGACTGTGTTGTGGCGCTGGCCGCAGATCCACGATGCGCTGATGCCGGCCAGCCTGAGCAATTTGTTGTACCCGATCAGCAAGACCAACCTGTCACCCGTGCGCCTGTTGCACTTTCTGGCGCTGGCCTACGTCACCGCGAAACTGCTGCCCGACACCGGCTGGACGAAAAACTGGCTGGCCCGGCAAAGCTGCCGCATGGGGCGTTTTTCCCTGGAAATCTTCTGCCTCGGCGTGCTGCTGGCGCCCCTGGCGGACATGATCAATGCGATGGCCGACGATGCCTTCGCCATGCAGATCTTCACCGCGCTGGTGGGGGCCGGGTTGATGGCGTTGCTGGGGGCCTGGCTGGAGTTCAACAAGCGCTTGAATCAGACCATCAAAAGATCGCAGACGGTGACAGCGCCTGCCTGAGCAGATCGCGTGCGCCTGTCGATGCCGGGTTGATCTGCAAAAATACAAAAGCCCCGGCCAATGGACCGGGGCTTTTGCGTTTCAGGCGTTACGACTTACGAAGCCGACTGCACCGCACCCTGCGACACAGGGGCCGGTTGCAGCTTGAACACGTAGAACAACACGGTCAGCAGCACCAGGAACGCCGGGCCGACATACAAGGCCACGCGAGTGTCCGGGAAGTAGGCCATCAGACCGACCACCAGCACCAGGAACGCCAGCGCCAGGTAAGAACTGATCGGGTACAGCCACATGCGGTATTTCAAACCCGCACGTTCGCTGGCGCTCAGGCCCTTACGGAATTTGAGCTGGGCCAGCAGGATCATCACCCAGGTCCAGATCGCACCGAAGGTCGCAATCGCCGTCACCCAGACGAACACCTTTTCAGGCACCAGGTAGTTGAGCAGCACGCCCAGCAACAAGGCGCCCATCGACAGCAGCAACGCGCGACGCGGCACACCATTGCTAGAGGTCTTGGCGAAGCCGGCCGGGGCCTGACCGTTCTGCGCCAGGCTGTAGAGCATGCGTCCGGTGCTGAAGATGCCGCCATTGCAGGACGACAGCGCCGCCGTGATCACCACGAAATTGATAATGCCGGCGGCGGTCTTGATGCCCAGGCGCTCGAAGGTCATCACGAACGGGCTGCCCTGGGTACCGATTTCATTCCACGGGTAGATCGACAGGATCACGAACAGTGCGCCAACGTAGAACAGCAGAATCCGCCAGAACACCGAGCCGATCGCATCGGGAATGGTCTTTTGCGGGTTCTTCGCTTCACCGGCGGTCAGGCCGATCATTTCCACGCCGAGGTAGGCAAACATGACCATTTGCAGGGACATCAACACGCCTTGAACGCCATTGGGCATGAAGCCGCCATGGGTCCAGAGATTGGAAATGCCCAGCGCGACCCCATCGTTGCCCAAGCCAAAGGCGATGATGCCGATGCCACCCACTACCATCGCAATGATGGTCACGATTTTGATCAGGGCGAACCAGAACTCGAATTCACCGAAGGCCTTGACCGCGATCAGGTTGATGGTGCCCATGCTGACCAGGGCCGACAGCGCCCAGATCCAGCGCGGTACGTCGGGAAACCAGACGCCCATGTACACCGCCACGGCGGTGATTTCCGCGACACAGGTCACCAGCCACAGGAACCAGTAGTTCCAGCCGGTCAGGAAGCCCGCCAGAGGGCCGAGGTAGTCTTGGGCATAACGGCTGAACGAACCCGCAACCGGGTTGTGCACGGCCATTTCGCCGAGGGCGCGCATGATGACCAGAATGGCCAGGCCGCCGATGATGTAGGACAGCATGATCGCCGGCCCTGCCATCTCAATGGCCTTGGCCGAACCGAGAAACAGGCCGACACCGATACAGGCTCCGAGTGCCATCAAGCGAATATGCCGTTCGCCGAGTTCACGTTTGAGCGGGCCGCCCTGAGCGGTCTCGCCGTGGGGCAGATGATTGCCAACTGGCATAGGGGTACCACCTCGTCTTGTTATTGGATATAGCCACCGAGTGTCGAAACAATGACGGATAAGTCACTGCTTCCCATAACCGGCTCGGCCTCGTGGGCAAAACCGTCTTCCAGGACACATCCTGCAAGATCAGCGGGGCGTGCAGTATAAAAAGCCGGCGACAGATATTTTCACTCTATAAACCACAAAATTCAGGCGTAACTCTCGGCAAAAGGGGGATTCACGGAGATGGATTGCCTGACTTATGTAGGATTTTTCGCCATTTTCAACGGCGGCGAGTATTGCACGGTATGGGTGCGTCGTCATGCCCACAGACAGGCCGTTTTTACTCGATGGACGCGTCTAGACCAGTACTTCCAGCGTGCAGCCATCCCCGTGGCGAGGGAGCTTGCTCCGCCGGGCTGCAAAGTGGCCCCAACCCTGTCATCGGGTTGTGCCTGATTAACCGGTGACCTGGTTTTGCGACGGGTGCGCACTCGAGCGGGACTGCGCGGCGATCCGACACGCTGACTCGCCACAGGAAACAGAAGAAACCCGATAGTTGGAGGTTCACAATTTTTTCACCATCGCCAACCACCGTCTAAGCTTCAGGCAAGTCAGATCAATCTGCGTGAATGGATCAGTCGACTATGGGCGCGTTATGGCAAACCGATTCGAGTAAAACTGTGGTCCCGACTGAACGTGTGGATGAGGCGCCTATACCTGAGAAACCCCGTCGCAGTCGTGTCAAGCATGGGTGGAAGGCGTTTTGGTTGCTGATATTGATCATTGCGATTGTCGTAGGCCTGGCGGCGTCCAAGGAGATGCGCACGTCGAGGTTTCAATCGCGGGAGATCAGCAAGTTTGCCCAAACCCTCAGCTATGAACTCAAGCCCGGCCCCAGTGATGCCATTCACTACCCTGGCGCCGGCCCGTTCGATCTGCGCCTGGGCTATAGCTCGCTGGGCGAGTTCCTGCCCCGTTTGCTCAAGCGTGATTTCGTCATCGAAGCGCAAACCCGTTTTTCTCCGGCGCTGATGAATTACACCGACAGGGGCCTGTTCGTGCCCTATTCCGAGAAAATCCAGGCGGGGTTATCGATTACCGATTGCCGCGCCGCGCCGTTGTACCAGTACCACTATCCGCAACAACTCTATTCCAGCTTTGCCTCGATCCCGCCGGTGGTGGTCAACAGCCTGTTGTTTATCGAGAACCGCTTTCTGCTCGACCCCAGACAACCCCTGGCCAACCCTGCCGTGGACTGGCCGCGCTTCGGCATGGCGGCATGGTCCCAGGTTGCCAAGTTGCTGCACGTACCCGGCCAGTCCGCCGGTGGCAGTACTCTGGCCACGCAGCTGGAAAAATACCGGCACTCGCCCGATGGCTTGACGGTCAATGGCGCGGAGAAAATCCGCCAGATGATCTCCGCCACCGTGCGTGCCTATCAGGCCGGGCCACAAACCCTCGAAGCCCGGCAGAACATTGTTCGCGACTACCTCAACAGCGTGCCGTTGTCAGCCGTACCCGGCCACGGGGAAGTGCATGGCATGGCCGAAGGCTTGCGGGTGTGGTACGGCTCCGATTTCAACCAGGCCAACGAAGCACTCACCAGCACCGCGACAGACCCGCAAACCATGGCGGCGAAAGGTCTGGCCTTGCGCGAAATGCTGTCATTGATGATCGCCCAGCGCCGCCCGTCCCATTACCTGACCAAGGGGCGCGACGAACTGGTCGACCTCACCGACAGCCATATTCGCTTGTTGGCCCAAAATGGCGTGATCGACGCCCCGTTTGCCGCCGCCGCATTGGCCAGCAAGGTGACGTACCGCGACTGGGCCACCCAGCCGACCATCCAGCCGATCGAAACCAACAAGGGCATCAGCGTGGCCCGCAGCCGTCTGGCCGGGATGCTCAATCGCCCGCTGTACGACCTTGACCGCCTCGACCTCTCGGCCACCAGCACCCTGCAAGGCGAACTGCAAACCCAGGCCACCGAGTACCTGAAAAAACTCGCCGACCCGGCCTTCGCTTCGCAGATCGGCCTGATCGGCGAGCGGCTGTTGACCCCCACCAGCACCACGCAAGTGCGCTACAGCTTCACCCTGTTCGAACTGACCCCGGACGGTTCGCGGGTGCGGGTGCAGACCGACAGCACCGATCAACCGTTCGACATCAATGAAGGCAGCAAACTGGAACTGGGCTCCACAGCGAAAATGCGCGTGCTGACCACCTATCTGCAGATCATTGCCGAGTTGCACGATAAATATGCCGGCATGAGCATCCCGGAACTGAAGAAAGTCGACGTGCCGGAACAGGATCACCTGAGCCGCTGGGTGGTCGATTATCTGATTCAGAACAAGGACCGCAGCCTGCAACCCATGCTCGGTGCGGCGCTGGACCGCAAGTATTCCGCCAGCCCCGGCGAAGCGTTTTTCACCGGTGGCGGACTGCACGTGTTCCATAACTTCCGCAAGGAAGACAACGGCCGCATGCCGACCCTGCGCGATGCCCTGCGGGAGTCGATCAACCTGCCGTTCATCCGCCTGATGCGCGACCTGGTGCGCTACACCACCTATTCCGGCCCCAACAACAGTTCCGAATTGCTCAAGGACGACCGCGACCCGCGTCGTCAGGAATACCTGGCGTCGTTCGCCGACCGCGAAGGCACTTCATTCCTGCTCAAGTTCTGGAAAAAATACAAGAACAAGGACACCCAGGCTCGGCTCGAAACCTTCCTCGACAGCATGCGCCCCACCCCGATCCGCATGGCCGCCGTGCACCGGTACCTGTTGCCGCACGCCAGCCAGGAAAGCTTCAACACCTTCGTGCGTTCGCACCTCACAGGCGCCAAACTCACCGAAAAACTCACGGATGAACGCCTGATAAGGCTCTACGACAGTTACGGCCCGGGCAGCTACGACCTGCCGGACCAAGGCTTCATCGCCAAGGTCCACCCGCTGGACCTGTGGATGATGGGCTATTTGCTGAACCACCCGGACGCCACGTTCAAGGATATCGTCAAGGCCAGCCAGTTCGAACGTCAGGAGGTCTACAGCTGGCTATTCAAGAGCAAGCACAAGGGAGCCCGTGACGGCCGCATTCGTACCATGCTGGAGATCGAGGCGTTCCTCGACATCCACCAGCGCTGGCAGAAAGTCGGCTATCCGTTCGACCACCTGGTGCCGTCGCTGGCGACCGCCATCGGCAGCTCCGGCGACCGCCCTGCCGCGTTGGCCGAGCTGATCGGCACCATCCTCAACGACGGCGTACGCATGCCGACCCTGCGCATCGACAGCCTGCATTTCGCCGCCGGCACGCCCTACGAAACCAAACTGATCAATGACCCGGTCGTCGGCAAGCGAGTCATGCCGTCCGAAGTCGCCACCGCCATGCGCGAAGCCCTGTCACAAGTGGTGGATGCCGGTACCGCCAAACGGGTCGCCGGCAGTTTCAAACTGCCCGATGGCAGGCCGCTGGCCATGGGCGGCAAGACCGGCACCGGCGACAACCGTATCGAAGCCATCGGTTCCGGCGGACGGATCCTGAGCTCCAAGTCCCTCAACCGCACGGCGACCTTCGTGTTCTACATCGGCGATACCCATTTCGGCACCCTGACGGCGTTCGTGCCGGGGCGTTCGGCCGAAAACTTCACCTTCACCTCGGCACTGCCAGTGCAGGTGCTCAAGGGCATGGCGCCGATCCTCACGCCTTACCTGCAACCGGGCACCCACACCATGTGCCAGCCACCCGAGGTCACCGCCGGCCGCTGAGAGAACTCAACGGAAAGATGGCGGTACATATGTATTTTTCACTCTTGGATTTTGCGAGAACGGTGCCGGCAACGGCGCCGATTCAAACTGATTTTTGCGCTTTTTTTTGACCTCATGCCTACCTAGTCTGGTCGTCCGATTCATGATCAAAGGACGATCAGACAATGCCCATTACCCCCTCGGCGATTCAAGGATCAGACCCGCTCGACATCCCCCCGTTCGACAAAAGCATCCACTTCCATCAGGTCAGAAAGGCCATTCCGGCCTGGCTGCTGAACACCTCCCCATCGCGTGTCGACACCCTTAAATCCGTCAGGCTGACGTTGCCCGACTGGCACAGGAACGCGTCAACACTCGCTCACCGCAAGCTGAAAAAAGCCATCCAACTCAGCTGGACCGCGCAAAACACCGCCGATAAGGCATTGAGTGATCTGCAGGATGTTTCCGCCTTTGCCAAACCCCTGTTGGAGCAAGCGCTGAAGGACCGCTTCGGCGTCGATGACGATGTCGAGGACACCTGGCTGCGCCTGTATGCCCCGGTGAAGACGGCCTGGTGGGTGCATGATTTTTCTGGCGGCACCACCAGTCGCACCGTCTCGCTGCTGGATGCCGCGCTGCACAACTTCTCCCAGGACGAGACGTTTACCCAGGACTCGGAGTTCATCACCCGCCCCGACAAACGCGGGCATTTCAACGTCAAACCGCTCAAGCACAAACTGAGCATCGAGCAGTTCAAGTCCCTGTGTCGCGAACTGGACATCGGCGCCCGCTACCAACAGCACCTTAAAGACACGTTGCTCTCCACCGAAAAAGCGACGAGCAATGTCCTGCGCCACAAAGTCATTCTCAGCCAGAAAAGCGCGCTGAATGTCGCCGCGCATATCGCCCTGATGAAGCACGACCTCGACCAGGAGGCCTTTGATGTCGTGCAAGGCATGCTCGAAGATCGTTCACGGCTGAAGTGGAACGGCAAACCCATCGCCTATTACAACCTGGCAATGATGGACACGCGTTTGAGCGGCATCATCCTGATCGCCGAGGACACTGCCATCGCCAGCGGCCCGGTCCCGGTGATTGCCTATGTTCCCCATGATCCGCTGCACCCGCTCAAGCAATACCCTTCGTCACTGGAATTCATGGCTGAACTGACACGCCAGCTGCGCGATGGCGCATCCGCCAACAACTATCAACAGTTCTTCAGTCAGTTCGTGCCCCATGAGCAACGCGGGCATTTTTTCGCCGGGTTGAACGCGCGTCTGAGCACGGTGAAGTGGCAACCGGTGGCCGCCGGTTCCAACTTGCCGAGCTGGCGCGAAACCCCTGTGGATAAACCCGCTCTGCAATTCAGTGTGTCGAGCATCAAGACCGACCGCGAGACGACTTTCAACAACGACCTGTGGGGCTACCGCTACCGGCAGACCCTCAACAAGGTGTTCAACGATGGCCGGGAAATCGCCATCGCCACCGAATACGCCGACCGCATGGCCCGCTGGGCCTGGTGGGACAACCTGGAAAAAATGCTCTCGGACATCCTCAACGTTGCCTTGCTGGTGGCGACGCCGTTGGTGCCTGGCCTCGGTCAACTGATGCTGGCGTACACGGCCTGGCAACTGACCGATAGCGTGGTCGAGGGCCTGGTCGACCTGGCCGAGGGACACTTGGCCGAAGCCGGTGAGCAGGCCCTCGGCGTGTTGGAAAGCGTGGTCCAGTTGGGCGCGTTCGCGGCGGCAGGCGCCGCCGGCAATGTGGCACAGGCGAAGCTTTCGCCGTTTTTCGAAGGCCTGAAACCGGTGCAACTGGCAAACGGCGAGACGCGTTTGTGGAACCCTGACCTCAGCCCCTATCAACGCACCGACGTGGATTTGCCCGAGGGCGCCCGGCCTGATGACCAGGGTATCCACCCGCATCAGGGCCGGCGCATCCTGCGCCTGGACGATCAACACTTCGAAGTGCTGCAAGACCCGATCACCGAGCAACCACGCATCCGCCATCCGCAGCGTTTCGATGCTTATGCACCGACCCTGCGCCACAATGGCCATGGGGCCTGGGTGTGCGAAACGGAGAACCCGCGCGAATGGGAAGGCACAACCCTGATGCGCCGCCTCGGCCACAGCACCGAAGGTTTCAACGATGAACAACTGGAGCAGATCCGCCAGATCAGCGGCACCGAGGAAGGCGCGTTGCGCCGGATGCATGTTGAAAACGCCCCGCCGCCACCGCTGCTGACCGACACCCTGCAACGCCTGTCTTCACCGCCCATCGCGCCCGCTGCGTTACCCGCTGAAATCGCGCCGCTGTTCAGTGACTTCCCCGAGCTGCCGGCGACCGTTGCCGAACAAATCCATGCGCGTGCCAGCGCCACGGAACGTCAGCGGATGACCGAGGAAAACCGCCTCCCCCTGCGCCTGAGGACCCAGGCACGGGAGCTGCAATTCGAAACGCAAACCGTGCGAGCCGCTCAGGGTCTGTACCCGAGCGCGGCCATCACGCCCGACACCGAGCGTCTGGTGCTGGGCACCTTGCGCTTCAACACCGACACCTTCGGCGACCTGCGCCTGGAGATTCGTCAGGACACCTTCGATGGCGATCTGCGTTACAGCGTCGGCCCCGAGGACGCTACGCGGGTGCGGGTATTGATTCGCGACGAGGCCGGGCAATATCAGGTGCGTGATGGCGAGGATCAGGCGATCCATGAAGCCGATGATTTTTTCGAAGCCGTCCTGCAGGCCACGCAGGAGAATGGACAAAACGCCCTGGGCTACAAACCGGGGGATGCTGAACAGTTCAGGCAATGGGTCATGGCCAAATCGGCTCCGCCGAGCGAACGCCGGACCGTACTCGCCGAACCGCCCATTCGCCCGGTGGCCGAGCATGAAACGATGTTGTTGGTGCGTGGAGGGTGGCTGAGCAAGGAAGGCCTGACACTGCACGAACGCATTCAGGATCTTTATCCGCATTTCAGCGAGGCCGAGGTCGACAGCTTCGCCGCTGCCCTGACCGAACAGGGCGAGCCGATGAAGCGTCTTGAGGAACAGGAAAACGATCTCAATCAATTGCGCAATCTCATTGATTTGTGGGAGGCGCAGTCGGCCGGGCTGGATGCCGATAACCCGATGCCTATGCGCCGCGTTCGGCGGCACATTGCTGATTGTTTACTCGCCTGCTTCGAACGAAAAAATACCGAGCTCGGCAGCCGTACCGAACCCCATGGCTATGCGCTGGATCTGTCGCGGGAACTGCTTCCGATCAATCTGGAGTCCGAATGGCCGGAACCACCGCAGCTGAAAAAATACCTGGACAAAGTCACTGTCCTGAAACTGGATAACACGCGGTTTTCCGCCAAGGCCAATGGCTTATTGAAAGATTTCCCCAACCTGCGCGAACTCAGCGCCAGCCGATGTGAGCTGACGAGCCTGCCGGAAAGCATCGGCACCCTGCAGCGGCTCGAACGCCTGCGCTTGAGTGACAATCAAATCGTGCTGGATGCCACCGCCGTCGAGCAACTCAAACACCTGACCTATCTGGAGATTCTGCGGCTGGACAAAAACCCGCTGGGCAGGCCTGTCGATATCTCGCGCATGCCCCGGCTGAAGGTCGTCGGGCTGCGGGACACGGTCATGACCACCTGGCCCGAAGGCACACTGAGCAAAACCAGGCCTCGCGGCTTTCTGCTGGATCTTCGGGATAACCCAATCAGCCTGATTCCCGAGGTGGTACCCGGCTCACCGCAGGCCTGGGTCGTGGCGCGCACCCGGCTCGATGTCGGCAACCTGTCGGAATCCAACCAGGTTAACTATCAGGCCATTCGTCGCTCGGTGACGTTGCCTCCGGAGCCCGTGGTGCCCGCCAACAGCCAGGCGGACTGGGTGGTCAATTCCAACTACAGCGCGGACCACTGGAACGACGTGCCCGGCTGGGGCGTCGACCGGGCCAATCTCTGGTCGGAGCTGGTCGACGAGCCCCAGGCCGAGCGTTTCCTGAACGTGCTGCTCGATACCCAGCTCTCCGCCGACTACCGCGCCGGCGGCCCGGCCCGGGATCAACTGGTGCAGCGTGTCTGGCGCATGCTCGATGCCGTCTACGTCGACACGCCCCTGCGCGAGAAGCTGTTCACCATGGCTGTCGCGCCGGTGGATTGCGCCGACGCCGGTGCGCAGTTGTTCAATCACATGGGCATTGATGTACTCGCCTACGAGGCCCACGCGTATTCCACCGACCCGGCGCAGCTGGAGCAGAAGCTGGTGACCCTGGCCAAAGGCGCGGCGCGGCTGGAACAGGTCAACGAGGTGGCCCGCGCCGATGTCGCCAGCCGTGGCGGCAACCCGGACGAAGTCGAGGTCTACCTGGCCTATCAAACCGGATTGGCAGAGCGCCTCGACTTGCCCTGGCAGTCGAAGGGCATGCTCTACCGGCCGGTGTCCGGCGTCACGGACGCGATGATCGATCAAGCCTATGACACGGTGCTGGCCCTGGGCGAAGGCGACGGTCTGGTGGACCGAATGCTCGAACAGGATTTTTGGCAAACGCATTTGAACGAGCGCCATGCGAGCGAAATGCAAGCCAACAAGACTCGCTATCAGAAGCTGTCGGAACAACTGGACACCCTTCGCGATACCCAGCGCGAATGGGCCGAATCGACGTCGGATACTCAGCGCGCCGCACTGCGCAGCCGGCTCAGGGAGCTGATGAACGACCTGCCGGCACCGGACACAGTAGTCTTCGCCGATGAGCCGTTCAGCGATGCGGTTTTCGACCGCCTGCTGGTCGATCTCGGTGACGCCGAGAAAGAGCTGTCGAGGCGTTTGACCCGTCAAGCCATGAAGCGCGCCGGCTTGTAAAACCGAAGAGGTGATGAGTGCCTGACGGCGGTTTGCGCCGTCAGGTACCGTCTCCTGATCTCACACTTCAGAATCCCAGATCACGGTGACGCTGCCAAAATACTGCTTTGGCGCCCCTGGCAAAAAAAAGTGATCGGGTTGCTCAAGTTCGAAGTGCAACGTGCCCGGCTTACGATCCACGTAGTGACCCGGCTGAAAAGTCACGGCCCCGCCCTCAGTCACCAGTTCCTGACGCTGGACCGGCCTTCCGCTGGTATCAGTCAAGCCTCCAGGCAAGCTCACGCTGACTTTCAATGGCGCCCTAAGGATCAAACCCCGATCAGCCATAAAGCAGACCCGTCCATCGGTGATTGAGCACTGTAAAAACATTTTGAAACGCGAAGAGGCCGAGATATTGAAGGTCTGGTCGCGGAACAACCGTACCGGTCTGCGCCCCGCCTGCAACCAGCTTTGCCAACCACCGGCGGGCACCAACTGGACTTTCTCGCCACCGGGCGGGATATCGACCTTGAGGGTGTGCTGAACGTCGAGATTGAAGTTCATGGTCAACACCGGACTGCTCGGCAGCATCACATCGCCGAAATCGAAGTCGCCGTTGGGGCCGACCGTATAGGTCAGCGATCCGGTGTAATGGCCTGCCAACATGCCCAATGGATTGGGCGTGACCAGTTCATAGGAGAAATCCAGATGGTCGTAGCGCAACCAGGGAACATCGAATTTCGCCTGTTTATCACACGCAGCCTGGACCGGTGTTTTCCAGAAAAAACCATAGGAGTTGGGGCTGTAGTAACCCACACCGCTGTAAAGACACGGCGACGGCGCGTACACCCAACTCGATCCCCACAACAGATTATGCGCATAGCGGGAGTCAGGGTTGGTGTCCCCTGTCAGCTTCTGAACATCCTCGGTCACATACATGGAACCGACCCCGGTAATCCGCATTCTTACCTGTTCCACCGCTCCGGAATCATGACGGACTGAGAGCTCACGCCATTGCGCCGGCACCGAGAACGTTGCGCCCTGGCGCGCTGATGCATGGTTGGCCGGGATGGCTCGATTGGAGTCGAATCGAATCGGGACTTGCAGGCTGAACGTCTTGTTATCTTCACATTGCCCGGGAAACAACTGACAGTAGCCACTGGGCGGCGTGGTGTTCTTGAATTGGTTGATGTGCGGATAGGCCGAGTCGGGCTTGAACAAGGCAGTGATTGAGACGTCTTGCGCCAACGCCTGGGGCATCAGCCACCACACCATTAACAGGCTCCATAACCAGAAAAGCCTTTTTGAAAACAAAACACCTGCAACACTCATCTGTATCCCTCTCCGAAAAGCCACCCTGCTCCCTGGGGGGCGATATTCGCTCCCACATTTTTGATCCTTGCCAGACACGGATCAGGGTGCAGCAGCACTGAAAATCAGCTGGACGGTCCCGTAGTAAGTGCCCGGCTTATAGCCACCGGCTGGCACCTTCGGTTGAATTTCCAAAGGAAAACGCCCGCCTGCCATGGCCTGCGCCGCCGACACCACTTGGCGCGGTTTCTCATCGTGGCTCAACTCCTGGCCATTGAAGGTGACCCGCAAGTAGATGTTCTGATCCTGCCGCCCGTTGAACAGATAAGGCTCGGCGTCCAGCCGCGCCTCGATCGCACTGGTGTCGTGCTTGACGTCGAAATTCTTGCGCAACCCTTCGAGCCTCGACGTGTTGATGTTCCACGGCAGGGTCTGCTCCAGATGTATCCAGTTCGTCTCGGCCGGTAGCACGTAAAAACCCAGGGTCGGAATATCCGCCCACACGTCGAACGTGCGCTCTTCCCGTGCCGCGAAAGCCTGGGCACACATCATCACGCCCACACACAGGGCGATGGCCGATTGCTTGATCATGTCAGTTACCTGTTGCGTGATAAAAAGCGGCGAGTCCTTCAGGGCGACTCGCCTTTGGCGGTGTTACTGGCTGGCAACGCGCAACGCTTTTTTGTCGGCGCCTTCAATCAGGTTGAAGCGGTATTCCCGACCGGGTTTCTTATCGAACTCGAACGACTTGCCCGCCAGAACGTGATGTTTGGTGGTCGGCTCGCACTCGGTTTCATTCTTCTGCGAGCAGTTGCGAAACTCATCGATCACCACCACGGTGTTGCCGTTATTGCGCAGCCGGTAAACGCCGGCGCTGTCATCGATCACGCTGTCGAAACGGCTGTTCTTGGGCCGGACAAAAAACACCGTGCCAAACCCGGTCATGACGTTGACCCCCGCCGACAGGTTCTCTTTGTAGGCGTCCCGCTCCTCACTGGACACCGCGAACTCGTCTTCCTTTTCCGGCACCACCGGCACGAAGCGCACGCGAAAATAGCGCTCGGTGTCACGTGCGCCCATGTGCAGCAAACGCGTGCCCTGCATACCTTTGGCCGGCACGATCAGCCGTGCGGGGCTGGCCATCAAGCCATCTCGGCCGCTGCCATCCGCTTGGGTTGCGACCGGTATCTCACGGTGACTGCCATCGGCGTTGTAGATAATTTCCAGGATGTTGACCTTGACGAACGCCGTGCTGTCGCCGCTGTTGAACACGCGCTTGAGGTAGGTGCTTTTGTCGCCATCCAGGTAGTCGTACACCGTTCCGACGTTGATCTGCGGACCGGCCTGAATCGCCAGCGAAAACCCGCTCAAACCCAACAGCAACCACAGACGCTTCATACTCTTGAACCTCATGACAGTGAACACAACACAGGCGCGGCCCATCGATAGGCGGCCCATCAGATTTCCGAATCCCAGATCACGGTGACTTTGCCGGTGTACGGGCTCGCCACGTTGGGTTGCTGAAGCATCCACTCCACTTCTTCCTTCGGCACCTCGAAGTGCAGGACACCCGGCGCCCTGTCCACGTAGAAACCGGGCTGAAAAATTTGCGCACCTTCAGGTCCGGCCTTGAGGCGCTTATGCCTGACCGGCTGGCCGGACTGGTCGGTCAAGCCATTGGGCAGGCTGACAAAGACCTGCAACTCCACCTGTCGCCGGCCAAGCGCGTCCTTGATCGTGCAGTCGAGAGTGGCCCAGGCCTGGCATTCGTAATACATCTTGAAACGCGACGACGCCGAGATATTGAAGGTCTGGTCACGGAACAACCGCACCGGTTTGCGCCCCGCCTGCAGCCAGCTTTGCCAGCCACCGGCCGGCGTCAACTTGACCTTCTCGCCACCCGGCGGGATGTCGACCTTGAGGGTGTGCTGAACGTCGAGGTTGAAGTTCAGGGTCAAGGCCGAATCGGTTGGCACCATGACATCGCCAAAGTCGAAATCGCCATTGGGACCGACGCTGTAGGTCAGCGAGCCGGTGTAGTGCCCTGAAGACATGCCTAGCGGGTTAGGTGTCTCAAGCTCATAGGCAAAATCGAGGTACTCCAGTTGCATCCACGGAATATCGAACTTTGCCTGTTTGGCGCATAAGGCTTCGAAGGGTGTTTTCCAAAAAAATCGGAAGGTGGTTTCGGTGTACCAACCCACCCCGCTATAGAGGCAAGGTGACGGGGCGTTCACCCAAGCCGAATCCCATAAAATACTGTGCGCAACCAAGTAGTCCGCAGCGCCGCCCACCAGTTTCTTCACATCATCGGTTTTATACCGGGAACCCACTCCGGCAATCCGCACCCGGACCTTTTCCGGTTCACCTGTCGCTTCGTGAACAATGGTCAACTCGCGCCACTGGGCCGGTACTTTGAACATTGCGCCTTGTCGCACGGAAGTATGTTTAGCCTGGATCGGCGAACGTGAATTGAATTGAATCGGCACCTGCAGGCCGAACATTTCGTTATCCTCACACTCACTTGGGTAAAGCCCGCAGTAACCACTGGACGGCGTGGTGTTCTTGAACTTGTTGAGGTGTGGGTACGCCGGATCCGGCTTGAACACAGCGGTAATCGAAACGTCTTCAGCCATGACTGGCAAAGCGGCCACCCAGGCGATCAAAACGCTTGCCGACCAACAACGACTGCGTGAAACGAAAGAACGCGAGACGTTCATGTAGGCCTAACCTCCGATAATCAGATTCAACGGCGGGCCGTTCAGCCCGCCGTTTCGGCGTTGTGGGTGGCGTCCGCCAATGTGTCCGGCGAACAGCGCAAATCACCGATCATCAGCACGTTGTTTTCACTGCGGTGTTTGTCGACATCGAGACGGAACTGACAGAGCAACTGGTCGGCATAACGCACTTCCAGGGTCGGGGAACCCGCGTTCATTTCCATTGAGAAGAAGCCATCGACTTCGCTGACCCCACGGCTGGCGTGGTTGATCACGTGGTGACCCTTGAGCGGCCGCCCCTGCGGGTCGAGCAAGCGCCCGAGTACGGTGAGGGTTTTCATCACCCGCACCTTGCGGTACTCCACGCCCCCCTTGTTCAGGTGATAGCGGGTGCGCGAAGGCTCGATGCTGGCCGCCGGAACGTGATTGCCTTCGAAGTCGAAGCTCACCGAACTGTTTTTGTAGGCCGTCAACGGAATGAAATTGCGCCCCGGCCGCAGGGCTGCGCTGCCGCCGCTGAGGTCGTCGGCACGCAGGGCGATCCCGTCGATATCGGACTCGACGTCGACAATCATCCCGGCGCCCCGACCTTGATGCTGGCTGGTCAGCGCCATGCGTTGCGCACCCACCACCAGGGTGCTGTCGAGGTTCACGCCACCGGTGAATTTGTTGTTGAACGATGAGCGCTGGATAAACCCGTCGCCATTGATGGCGTCGGTGCGAAAATTCGCTAGGCTCGACAAGCCGACGCCATAGGTGTCGGTGAGTGCCGTCACCGAGACGCTCTGCAACACGTGGTCCTGCAGGTCTTTGCGGTAGCCGAACGAGGCATTGTTGTCGCGACTGCCGTCACGGGCAGTGCGGCTGCCGATGCTGCCGGAAATCTGCTGCCCCGGGCCACCGAGCGCCAGGTTGATACTCAGATCCACCCCGCGATTACGCGCATCGCCGCTACTGTAACTACCCGGCCGGTCGAACAGCGACAGGCGCCAATTGGCATCGCTGCCAAACAATTGGGTACGTTGGGTCCAGCCGAGGTCGATACCAACCCCTTCGACGTTGCCCTCACTGTGGGACACCCGGGCGTTGAGCGAATCCTTGCGACTGATGCGGTGATTCAGCGCCAGCGATGAATTGCTGGTCTGGCCGGTGAATACATTGCGTTGGCGCACGCGAGTGCCATCGGGCAGCGTGTCGTAAGTGTTGGTGGTGTCGAGCCAGCTACGGTTATGGCTGATTACCAGGCTGCCAGCACCGTAGTTGTAGAGCCCTTGCAGGTCGGCACCGGTGCCGTGGTCTTCGGTCTGGTAGAGGTTGGCGTAGACACTGGTGCTGTTGCCCAGGGTCCAGTCGATGGAACTGCCGTACTGGAGCGTTTCCCGCACCTGGCGTGCCGACAGTCCGAGAATCACCCGTGGATGCAGCAGATAGTTGATCGAGGCGCCCGCCGTGGCATCGCCACTGCTTTGTTGGTCCCAGTTGCTGAACAGTTTGCTTTCCTTCCCGGCGAACAGGTTGTAGCGCCAGCGCTCATCGTGGTTGCGCCAGTTGCTCGGTTTGTAGATCAGCTCCTGAGTGGTCGAGGTGACTTGACCGTCCTCGATCAACCGCACTTCCACTTCATAAATGCCGCCGGGCAATGGCCGTGTGTCGAGGGTCTGCAAACCGGCCGGGACCGCCTGTGTGTTGATCAACAGGCCATCGCGATAGATCTCCACGGACGCCTGGCGGTTGGCCGTGACATACACCGGGTATACGCTGGGTTTCGGGCTGTCGATGGCCAGGCTGTCAGAGCTGCCATACATCACGCCCACGGCGGTATCGGGACTGGTGCCGAACGAACGGGGCTGGCGGGTCAGGCCTTCGGAGTTGGGCGTGAAGTAGCCCAGCCGGAAGAAACTGCCCTCCAGTTCGCGCTGGGTGAACAGCTCATGCACCGCATGGTAGGTCTTGTCATCCGGCCCGCCCAGGCGCGCCAGTTGCATGTTGAAGCTCTGGCTCCAGTTGCCCAGGCTGCCGCTGGCCTCCAGACCGAAACGGCCGCCCAGGTCTTGATCCTGGCCGCCGTTGAGATTGAGTTGGTTACGCACCATCAGGCCGCTGCTGCCGCCTTCCGGTTGAGCGTAGAAACGCTTGGCTTCGCTATCGCGCTCGGCATTTTCGGTGACGATCGACAGCAATGAATTTTCCAGGTTGTAGTGAACCGCCAGCATTTGTTCCGGGCATTGCCCCTTGCACGCCCCGAGGGCCACGCCGGGCTTGAGGATGTCAGACCAGGCCTGGCGCTCCCCTGCACCGAAACGGCTTTCACTGGTGTCGGTGAAGTCGAGCAACGTCACCCGGTCATCGCGGGACAACACAATCATCGCCTCGCCGAGCGGTTGCTGATCGAGTTCGACCCGAACCGCCAACGGAACGTCGAAGAAATGCTCCTCGAACTCTGCCGGCAAGCCTTTGGCCTGAGCCAGCAAAGTGCGCGGCGTATGATCAATAGAAGTGGGCGCCGCAAATGCACTGCTACATAACAGCAACGCAAGCGCTGCCGCGATGGGCGTCATCGGGAACATGAACAAGTACTCTGATTACGAGAAAGTCAAAGCCCGGTCGACAGACAGAGTTGTTTGTCGACCGGTTACGTTACTTGAAGCAAGTAAGCGTTTTACCGTCGTGTTTAAACTTAGACGGAAGGTTCAACCACCAACATGACAACGCCGGTGTAGTCGCCCGCATCAGGTTTGCCGCCGACCGCACTGATCTTGAACGGCGCGCGATAACGAGTATTGGATTCGGTATCGCCCACAACTTCTTGCGAAGTGGTTGTCAACGCTTTGCCGTTGAGTTCGACTTTCAAATCGATTGCCTTGTTACCGGCAATCAGCTTAGGCACGCCTTCGAGTCGGGCGTTGACCTTACCGGCGGTGTGAAGGACATCAAAGTGCCCGTCGACGGTTCGCATGGAGCCGGTAGACGGGTTGTAGCTCATATCCTGGTCTTTGTTGACCAGATCCGAATCAACCGGGACCGCGTAGAAGTCGTCGGCCGGCACGTGGGCAATCAGGCTGATGGAGTGCTTGGCTTCAGTGGCGGCAAACGCCATGGAAGAACTCAGTGCCAGAACAGCCAGAGGAGCAGCGAACGCGATTTTCTTGAACATCTCTCAGTACCTGTTTTTTAAAAAGGATTAGCGCAGAAAGTTCAAGTTGAGCAAAACCGTCACGAGCAGCTAGTTGCTCAACTGAACTTTCAACGCCGAAAGATGATCGATCAATTTATCTGGAAAGTAAGCAGGCAAATTCCTGCAAGTGCGTAGCCAAAGCACTATCAAGGCAGCAAGAAAAAACCTGAAATTATTTAAATTAGAATGTCTGACTGTAAGAGAAATACTACAAGCCGGACACTAACGACAATGACTCGCAGACACTACCCAAGTTACTTCTGTAAGACCAATACCACAAGCCCCGCATTCAATAGGCCAAAAGATAATATTAGAGAGTTAACACTAATTTAAACTTTTTCACCCGTTTTGGTCACACTATTTTCGCGTTGTTGGCTGGCTCAGCGGCTCGACGCTCGGGGCGGCCATCGGTCGGTGGGGCTTGCTTTTTTCTTAAGATATATCTTAAGTTGTATCTAAACACGACGAGAGAAAGCACAAATGAGAGACCATCATTCCCCCCACCGCGAACACGGCGACGGCCGCGACGGCTTCGAGAAACGCCCCGGACGCGAGCGCGGTGGGCGCGGCCCCCGGGTCTTCGCCCCCGGTGACTTGAAATTGCTGTTGCTGGCGCTGATCGCCGAACAGCCTTGCCATGGCTACGACCTGATCCGCCAGATCGAAGGCATGTTCGACGGTGCCTACAGCCCCAGCCCCGGCGTGATTTACCCGACCCTGACCTTTCTGGAAGAGAGCGAAATGATTCAGGGCGACGCCGAAGGCGGGAAGAAACGCTACTGCGTGACTGATGCCGGGCGTCAATCCCTGGCCGAGCAAGCTGTTGCCCTCGAAGGTGTAAGGGTGCGCATCGATGTCAGTAAGCGCTCTCTGCGCGGCCATGATCGCCCGCCTGAAATCCACGAGGCTGTGCACAACCTGCGCCACGCCCTGCAACTTCACCACGGACGCTGGAGCGCGGAAGAAATCCAGCGTGTTGCGACCCTGCTCAACAACACCGCCAAAGCCATCGTCGACGGCCCCGCCGTTCAAGCTGCCCAGGAGAAAGCCGAATGACTGAAGTCGTCACCCAAACCATTCACCGCGTCATGCATGAAATCAAACGCCGGCGCCTGGAAGTGTTGCGAGTGGTCGACCTGACCCCGCGCATGCGCCGGATTACCCTGGGCGGGCCCGAGCTGGCAGGGTTTGTCAGCCTCGGCACGGACGATCACGTCAAACTGCTGTTCCCGCAGAACGCGGCGGAACAGGCAGCGCTGGAAACCCTGGTACTCGGTGCCGGCAAAAGCGACGGACCGATGCCGGCCATGCGCGACTACACCCCGCGTCGCTATGACCTGGACACGCTGGAGCTGGATATCGACTTCGTGCTGCACGGCGACGGCCCTGCCTCGACCTGGGCCGAACAGGCCAAACCGGGGCAGTTCCTGCACATCGGCGGGCCGCGCGGCTCGATGATCGTGCCGGACATGTTCGACAGCTATCTGCTGATCGGCGACGAAACCGCCCTGCCCGCCATTGCCCGGCGCCTTGAAGGCTTGCCGGCGAATCGGCGGGCGCTGGTGATTGTCGAGGTGGAAAACGGCAAGGAGCAGCAAGTGCTGGAGAGCGCTGCCCAGGTCAATGTGATCTGGGTGCTGCGCGAGGGTGGCAAAGACCATTTGCTGAGCACCGTACGGCAGATCGAGGTGCCCACAGGCAGCCTGTACGCCTGGGTCGCGACCGAGACCAAGGTGTCACGGCAGATCCGTCGAGTGTTGCTTGATGAGCATGGGCTGGATGAGCAGTTCGTCAAAGCGGTGGGTTACTGGCGGCTGGATAACACTCTGGATGACTGACCGGCTTCTGTGGGAGCGGGCTTGCCCGCGATAGCGGATTGGCAGGCACTTCAAAGGCGCCTGTCAGGCAGTCATCGCTGGCAAGCCAGCTCCCACAGGGTTAACGCCGTCGATCCAGGCCAACCATCAGCAACGCAATCAACACAAACCCCGCCAACAATCCCCCGGCATTGATGAACACCTGTGGATAACCCAGCTTCTCCACATCAACGAACGGATAGGGATAAACCGCCAGCAAATGCCCGCGCAGCAGCGAATAGCCGAAGTACAGCAGTGGATAAATCACCCACACCGCGATGTGTCCCAGCCGCAATAGGCCCTTGGGCACACAACACCACCAATACACCAGGAACAGCAGCGGCATGATGTCGTGCAGCAGCTCATCGGCCAGCCATTGCCAGCCCTGGGGATGCCACAAATGGCGCAGTAACAGGTTGTAGGCCAGGCTGACCACGGCGATGCTCACGGCAACGCCGCTACTGACCGACGATTGCAAAAACCAGCGCCGTGCAGCGGATTCGCGGGACGTCAATTCACAGGTCAGGACCGTCGCCACCAACGTATTGCTGAGCACGGTGAAGTAGCTGAAAAAGCTCATCAACCCACCCAGCAGGCTGGCGCCCAGGGTCCACCGCGAATAGAAAATCAGGTACATCTGGATGCTCAGGCCGGCCCAGCCCAGGACCGCTGCGATGGCAACAAAATGACGTCGCGCGACAGACCCGGTCGCCATCGGGTTGACCCTGTTCAGAGCGGACGCTTGGTGCGCATCAATTTCACGTAAAGGCGCTCGACCTTCTCCCGTGCCCAAGGGGTTTTACGCAGGAAGGTCAGGCTCGACTTGATGCTCGGGTCACTTTTGAAGCAACGAATATCGATGCGCTCGGCCAGACCCGACCACTCATAGTGTTCAACCAGCGCGTTAAGGATCTGTTCCAGGGTCACGCCGTGCAGCGGGTCAGTGTTGTGTTCGGTCATGCCGGGCCTTCAAGCAGAGTGAGGATTGGAAGCCGCGCACCTTAGCCGAGGGTTTCTTCGGGTGGAAGCGATCTATTAAATGTAGGTGATCCTGTAAGAGCGAGCTTGCTCGCGAAAAACGCAATGACACCGCTGGGCATCTGATTTGACGCGTTTTCGTTCAAGTCCATCGCGAGCAGGCTCGCTCCTACACTGTTACGGATTGCGAAAGAATTCATCTCAACAAAGCGCTTTCTCTATTTGTAACAGAACATTATCCTTGCACCGGCCTTAGCTGAAACGCTTCCGCCAATACGCATCTCGCCTGCCGTTTCCAATCATCCCCAGAAAAAGATCAAGAATTTCCCCTCTATGCCTGATTTACAATCTCCGAAAGACAGCGCTGTCTTTACGCCTGTCGCCTGCCGAAACGCCTTGAACCTGATCGGCGGATTGACCGCGATGAGCTTCGTCACCTGCGCCCAGGCTGCGGCGGCCTTTGATAGCGATTCACCGTGGATGCTCGGCGACTGGAACGGCACGCGCACCGAACTGGCGGAAAAGGGCTACGAATTCAAACTGGATTACACCGGCGAAATGGGCAGCAACCTGCACGGCGGCTACGACCATGACCGCACCGCGCGCTACAGCGACCAGTTCGGCCTCGGTACGCATCTGGATCTGCAGAAGATCCTCGGCTGGAACGACGCCGAATTTCAGCTGACCGTGACCAAACGCAGCGGCAACAACATCAGCAACGACCGGATCAACGATCCGCGTGTCGGCGGCTTCACCTCGGCGCAGGAAGTCTGGGGGCGTGGCCAGACCACGCGCCTGACGCAGATGTGGTATCAGCAGAAATTCCTCGACCAGACACTCGACATCAAGGTCGGCCGCTTTGGCGAAGGCGAAGACTTCAACAGCTTCCCTTGCGACTTCCAGAACCTGGCGTTCTGCGGCTCCCAGGTCGGCAACTGGGCCGGTGGCATCTGGTACAACTGGCCGGTCAGCCAATGGGCGATGCGGGTCAAATATCACCTGACGCCCGAGCTGTACGCACAGGTCGGTGCCTACGAGCAAAACCCGTCGAACCTTGATCGTGACAACGGCTTCAAGCTCAGCGGCAGCGGCACCCAAGGCACGGTCCTGCCGGTGGAACTGGTGTGGGCGCCGAAGCTCAACGGCCTGCCCGGCGAGTACCGCGCCGGTTACTACTACAGCAGCGCCAAGGCCACGGACGTCTATAAGGACAGCAACGGCCAGCCTGCGGCCCTGAGCGGTGAGGCTTACCGCAGCGCGTCGAGCAAGCACGGCGTATGGCTCGGCCTTCAGCAGCAGGTCACCAGCGTCGCCAGCGATCACAGTCGCGGTTTGAGCCTGTTCGCCAACGGCACGATGCACGACAAGAAGACCAACGCCATCGACAACTATGTCCAGGCCGGCCTCGTCTACAAAGGCCTGTTCGATGCCCGCGCCAAGGATGACATCGGCTTTGCCCTGGCCCGCGTCCACGTCAACCCGGCCTACCGCAAAAACGCCGAAGCGACCAATCAGGCCCACGCCGTCTTCGATTACGACGACCCGGCCTTCCTGCCGCCGCAGGACACCGAATACAGCGCCGAACTCTATTACGGCGTGCACGTCACCCACTGGCTGACCGTGCGCCCGAACCTGCAGTACATCCGTCACCCCGGTGGCGTGAACCAGGTCGATGACGCGCTGATTGGCGGGATCAAGGTCCAGTCGTCGTTCTGACCAATGCCACAAAACCTGTAGGAGCGAGCCTGCTCGCGATGGACCCGAAAGCTACGCGGGGTGTCAGGCACCCAACGTCATCGTTCACGTCCATCGCGAGCAGGCTCGCTCCTACAGGTGGTTGCATCAATCAAACCGTTTTTATCTGAACCATGCCCGCGCCGGATCGTCATCTACAGTGAACTGGCGCGGGACAACTTGAAACGTCACGGAGAATCACACTATGAGCACTGAGGGTGCCTTGGGTCGAAGCCGTCTATTGCCGACCTTGCTCGGCATACTGCTTCTGCTAATGGGCCTGGCCATGCTGGCCGGGGGGATCAAGCTGAGCATGCTGGGCGGCTCGCTGTACTACCTGCTGGCCGGTATCGGCATCGCGTTGACCGGCGTTCTGCTGATCGCCGCCCGTCGCGCCGCACTGGGCCTGTACGCGCTGGTGCTGTTCGCCAGCACCGTCTGGGCCTTGTGGGAAGTGGGCCTCGACTGGTGGCAATTGGTGCCGCGCCTGGCGCTGTGGTTCGCCCTGGGTGTGGTGATGCTGTTGCCGTGGTTCCGCCGTCCATTGCTGCGTGACGGCACTGCGCCACTGGGCACCGGCGCATTGAGCGTGGCCGTGGTGCTGGCCGGTGCCACCGCCCTTGCCAGCCAGTTCACCCACCCCGGTGAAGTCCTCGGCGAGTTGGGCCGCGACAGCGCCGACATGACCAGCACCGCGCCAACCATGCCCGAAGGCGACTGGCAGGCCTATGGCCGCAGCGAATTCGGTGATCGCTACTCGCCGCTCAAGCAAATCACCCCCGGCAACGTCGGCAAGTTGCAGGAAGCCTGGCGCATCCGCACCGGCGACCTGCCGACCGCCGATGACCCGGTGGAACTGACCAACGAGAACACCCCGCTCAAAGCCAACGGCATGCTCTACGCCTGCACCGCCCACAGCAAGGTGCTGGCGCTGGACCCGGACACCGGCAAGGAAATCTGGCGCTTCGACCCGCAAATCAAGAGCCCGGTGGGCTTCAAGGGCTTCGCCCACATGACCTGCCGTGGCGTGTCGTACTACGACGAAGCCGCTTACGCCAAGTCTGAAAACGCCGCATCGGCTGTCATCTCCGAGGCCGGTAAAGCCGTTGCCCAGGCTTGCCCGCGTCGCCTGTACCTGCCGACCGCCGATGCGCGCCTGATCGCACTGAATGCCGACACCGGCAAAATCTGCGAAGGCTTCGGCAACAACGGCGTGGTGGACCTGACCCAGGGCATCGGCCCGTTCACACCGGGTGGCTACTACTCCACCTCGCCGGCCGCGATCACCCGTGACCTGGTGATCATGGGCGGCCACGTCACCGACAACGAGTCGACCAACGAGCCGTCCGGCGTGATCCGCGCCTACGACGTGCGCGACGGTCACCTGGTGTGGAACTGGGACAGCAACAACCCGGACGCCACCGAGCCGTTGGCACCGGGCCAGATCTACAGCCGCAACTCGGCGAACATGTGGTCGCTGGCCAGCGTCGACGAAAAACTCGGCATGGTTTACCTGCCGCTGGGCAATCAGACGCCTGACCAGTGGGGCGCGGACCGCACCCCTGGCGCGGAAAAATTCAGCGCCGGCCTGGTCGCTCTGGACCTGGCCACCGGCAAGGTGCGCTGGAACTACCAGTTCACCCACCATGACCTGTGGGACATGGACGTCGGCAGCCAGCCAACCCTGCTGGACATGAAAACCGCTGACGGCATCAAGCCGGCTGTGATCCAACCGACCAAGCAAGGCAGCCTGTACGTCCTCGACCGTCGCGACGGCACGCCGATCATTCCGATCCGTGAAATCCCGGTTCCGCAAGGCGCCGTGAAGGGTGACCACACCGCACCGACCCAGGCCCGTTCGGACCTGAACCTGCTGGCCCCGGAACTGACCGAAAAAGCCATGTGGGGTGCCAGTCCGTTCGACCAGATGCTGTGCCGCATCCAGTTCAAGGAACTGCGTTACGAAGGCCAGTACACCCCGCCATCGGAACAGGGCAGCCTGATCTATCCCGGTAACGTCGGCGTGTTCAACTGGGGCGGCGTGTCGGTCGACCCGGTTCGCCAGATGTTGTTCACCAGCCCGAACTACATGGCCTTCGTCTCGAAAATGGTACCGCGCGCCCAAGTGGCGGCCGGCAGCAAGCGCGAGAGCGAAACCGCAGGCGTGCAACCAAACACGGGCGCCCCGTACGCGGTGATCATGCACCCGTTCATGTCGCCGTTCGGCGTGCCATGCCAGGCGCCGTCCTGGGGTTACGTGGCCGGTATCGACCTGACCACCAGCAAAATCGTGTGGAAACGCAAGAACGGCACCAGCCGCGACAGCTCGCCGCTGCCGATCGGCCTGACCCTTGGCGTGCCAAGCATGGGCGGCTCGATGGTCACTGCCGGCGGTGTCGGCTTCCTTAGCGGCACCCTGGATCAGTACCTGCGCGCCTATGACGTCAACACCGGCAAGGAACTCTGGAAGTCGCGCCTGCCGGCCGGCGGCCAGGCGACACCGATGACCTACACCGGCAAGGACGGCAAACAATACGTGCTGCTCGTGGTCGGCGGTCATGGTTCGCTGGGGACCAAGATGGGTGACTATGTGATTGCGTACAAACTGCCCGAGTAAGTTTTAGCGGCAGTAAAACGAAAGGCGACGCCCTCACAGGCGTCGCCTTTTTTGTGCCCGCAGATTTCAAAACACTGCGCACCCCACTCCTGTAGGAGCGAGCCTGCTCGCGATGGTGTATCAGCTACGTTGGTGTCAACTGACACGCCTTCGCGAGCAGGCTCGCTCCTACAGAGGGACGTGTCGCCGTGAAATCCAGCTAACCTGAATCCCTGCTGAATACACCTTTGAATGACTGGTTAATGCCCAGGCATCATTGAAACCACCGCCAACCTGCCCCATCTAAGACCCATACTCCATTGCGCAGGTGCCCCATGAGCGACCAGCAAGAATTCCCTGAAGACCCAAGCGAATACGCCGACCCCGAAAACACCACCCAACACTCCACCGGCAAAGGCCTCGCCCTGCCTGGCCAGAACCTGCCGGACAAGGTCTACATCATCCCGATCCACAACCGACCGTTCTTCCCGGCCCAGGTGCTGCCGGTCATCGTCAATGAAGAGCCCTGGGCCGAAACCCTGGACCTGGTGAGCAAATCCGAGCACCACTCCCTGGCCCTGTTCTACATGGACACGCCCCAGGAAGACCCGCGTCATTTCGACACTTCGGCCCTGCCGCTCTACGGCACACTGGTCAAGGTGCATCACGCCAGCCGCGAAAACGGCAAGCTGCAGTTCGTCGCCCAGGGCCTGACCCGCGTGCGCCTGAAGACCTGGCTCAAACACCATCGCCCGCCGTACCTGGTGGAAGTCGAATACCCGCACCAGCCCACCGAGCCGACCGACGAGGTCAAGGCCTACGGCATGGCGCTGATCAATGCGATCAAGGAACTGCTGCCGCTCAACCCGCTGTACAGCGAAGAGCTGAAGAATTACCTCAATCGCTTCAGCCCCAACGATCCGTCGCCTTTGACCGATTTCGCCGCCGCCCTGACCTCGGCCACCGGTAGCGAACTGCAGGAAGTGCTTGATTGCGTACCGATGCTCAAGCGCATGGAAAAAGTCCTGCCGATGCTGCGCAAGGAAGTCGAAGTCGCGCGCCTGCAGAAAGAAATTTCCGCCGAAGTTAACCGCAAGATAGGCGAACATCAGCGCGAGTTCTTCCTCAAGGAACAGCTCAAGGTCATCCAGCAGGAACTGGGGCTGACCAAGGACGACCGCAGCGCCGACCTCGAACAGTTCGAACAGCGACTGGTGGGTAAAGTCCTGCCGGTGCAAGTGCAGAAGCGCCTCGAAGAGGAAATGAACAAGCTGTCGATCCTCGAGACCGGCTCGCCGGAGTATGCCGTCACCCGCAACTACATCGACTGGGCGACCTCGGTGCCGTGGGGCGTGTACGGCGAGGACAAGCTCGACCTCAAGTACGCGCGCAAGGTGCTGGACAAGCACCATGCCGGCCTCGATGACATCAAGGACCGCATCCTCGAATTCCTCGCGGTCGGTGCCTATAAAGGCGAGATCAGCGGCTCCATCGTGTTGCTGGTCGGCCCGCCGGGCGTGGGCAAGACCAGCGTCGGCCGATCCATCGCAGAATCCCTCGGCCGGCCGTTCTACCGCTTCAGCCTCGGTGGCATGCGCGACGAAGCCGAGATCAAGGGCCATCGCCGCACGTACATCGGCGCGCAGCCGGGCAAACTGGTGCAGGCGTTGAAAGACGTCGAGGTGATGAACCCGGTGATCATGCTCGACGAGATCGACAAGATGGGCCAGAGCTACCAGGGCGACCCGGCCTCGGCGCTGCTGGAAACCCTCGATCCGGAGCAGAACGTCGAATTCCTCGACCACTACCTCGACTTGCGCATGGACCTGTCGAAGGTGCTGTTCATCTGCACCGCCAACACCCTGGATTCGATCCCCGGGCCGTTGCTCGACCGGATGGAAGTGATTCGCCTGTCGGGCTATATCACCGAAGAAAAAGTCGCCATCGCCAAGCGTCACCTGTGGCCGAAACAACTTGAGAAGGCCGGTGTGTCCAAAGGCAGCCTGAGCATCAGCGACAGCGCGCTCAAGGCATTGATCGACGGTTATGCCCGCGAAGCGGGTGTCCGTCAGCTGGAAAAAAACCTCGGCAAACTGGTGCGCAAAGCGGTGATGAAGCTGCTCGACGACCCGAATGCCGTGATCAAGCTCGGCCCCAAAGACCTTGAAACCTCACTGGGCAAACCGGTGTTCCGCAACGAGCAAGTGCTGTCGGGCATCGGCGTGATCACCGGGCTGGCCTGGACCAGCATGGGCGGCGCCACCCTGCCGATCGAAGCAACGCGCATCCACACCTTGAACCGTGGTTTCAAACTCACCGGGCAACTGGGTGATGTGATGAAGGAATCCGCGGAAATCGCCTACAGCTACGTCAGTTCCAATCTGAAGTCGTTTGGCGGTGATCCGAAGTTCTTCGACGAGGCGTTCGTGCACCTGCACGTACCGGAAGGCGCCACCCCGAAAGACGGCCCGAGCGCCGGCGTGACCATGGCCAGCGCCCTGCTCTCGCTGGCACGTAACCAGCCGCCCAAGAAAGGCGTGGCGATGACCGGCGAACTGACGTTGACCGGGCACGTGCTGCCGATTGGCGGGGTACGTGAAAAAGTCATCGCGGCGCGGCGGCAGAAGATTTTCGAGCTGATTCTGCCGGAGGCCAACCGGGGCAATTTCGAGGAACTGCCGGAGTACCTGAAGGAAGGCATTACCGTGCACTTCGCCAAGCGCTTTGCGGATGTGGCGAAGGTACTTTTCTGATAGTCCTGTAGTGACTGTTTGATTGCTTTCGCGGGCAAGCCCGCTCCCACAGGATTTTGCGGTGAACACAACATGTGTGAGCACCGCTGAACACTGTGGGAGCGGGCTTGCCCGCGAAGGCGTCCTCCCTGCCACCACATCCTTCTGCGACTGTCACACCCTGTCTCATCTCAGTTATGCTCGCCGTTCGTCGTGAACGCCGGAGCCACTGACCTTATGTCCCCCACTCGCCTGTTTGTCCCCCTCGTCCTCGCGCTGCTGGCCGCCTGCGCCACGCAACCGAAGCAGAATGTGACCGTGGAAAAACAAAGCGAATGCCCGGTGAAGCTCACCAGCGGGCAAAACCTGATCCTGACCCTGCCAAGCAACCCGACCACGGGTTACCGCTGGGCCATCCAGGATTCGGCCGGTGGCGTGTTGCGTGCGCTCAGCCCCGAGGTCTATACCAACCCGGAAGATGCCGGTGTGGTCGGCGCGGCCGGGATTTCCACCTGGCGCTTTCAGGCCTTCACCACCGGGACCGGGCGTTTGCGTCTGACTTCGCAACAGCCTTGGGCGCCGGAAGTGCTGCCGGTGGATTCGTTCGACTGCAACATATCGGTTAACTGACCGTGGGCTGGCTGATTCTGGCGCTCATGGGCGCGGTGACGTTCCTCTACGGCCTGAGCGTGCACGCCGCGCTGCTCTGCCTGTTGGTCAAGCCACTGCCCGTCCTGGCGCTGCTCGGCTGGCTGCACGATGCGCCACCGAGCGAGTATCGGCGCTGGATCAGCCTCGGATTGATCTTCTCCCTGCTCGGCGATGTGCTGCTGGCCTGGCCGGGGGACCTGTTCGTATTCGGGCTCGGGGCGTTTCTGGTTGCGCATCTGACTTACCTGAAAGCGTATCTGAGCGATTGTCGGCGCCTGGCCTTGTTGCCATTGATCCTGGCCTCGGGTGTAGGCGCCGTGCTGCTGGGGATTCTGATCGCTCACGGGCTCGGGCCGTTGCTGATCCCGGTGATCGTCTATGGCCTGGCCATCAGCGCGATGCTCTGGCGCGCGCTGGCGCGACTCGGCACCGACGTGCCCAAGCGCTCGGCGCTGCTGGCAGCGGTTGGTGCAGTAGCGTTTGTGTTTTCGGATAGCGTGATTGGCATCAGCCGCTTTGTCGTGCCGTTCAATGCCGCGCCTTATGTGATCATCGTCAGTTATTGGCTGGGGCAATGGGGAATTACGGCGTCAGCGTTTCCTCAAGAGTTCGCTCACCCACGACCCTAACACCGTCTGTCGGAACTAGTATTTCTGACAGTTAAGATCCCCGCACGCCTTCGTTAACTTAATTACTCCATTAAAACGGAGTTAATCAGCATGGAATTTTCATCAAAAAAAACAGATCGAAAAACCATTAACGGCTTCGACGACGTCATTCAAACAAAAGACAAGCCCACTGGTGTTTTTGCACTAACTATAACCTCGCCTAAAAATAATGAGTCCATTGGTGATGAAGATCTCTATTGGGCTGGAACAGGCGGCACGCCTGGAAAAGCGGTATATATCGAAAGATCTGACAGCCCGAATGTATGGCATTGGGCTGGCGATGTTGGCCCATCAGGAAACTGGAGTAAAAAGATAGACGGCTTCCCTCACCCTGCACTCACTATTCGCGCGCGCCATTTTGGGTCAGATGAGATCTCCAATTCAGTAACATACAGCGTTTACGCCTCCCCACCCGTTATATATACGCCAATGAACACAGCTCCTATTTTTGACAGGAACCAGCAGTTCGCAGGCAAAGCACTTGCCAACTCCATTATCGAAATTGAAGCATTCCATCAAAGTACGCCAAACGAAGTCCACTTAGGATCCGGCGTCACGAATCTCGGGGAATGGGGACTTGAATGGAGGGTAGTTACAAACTGGAGTTTAACTAGAGGTGTTTACACTTTGAAGATAAGACAAACATGGGGAGAATTCGGAGAATACATTTCAGATTGGACCACCTCAACTCAACATCCTGCCCACTTTCCATAAAGCACTCACCAGATTATTGCGCTGGTTTTATCTCTCGGCTATGGAGGTAACGGGACATTACAGCGTCGGCGTTCACTCATAAATTGCGCTGCCCCCATCGCGAGCAAGCTCGCTCCCACAGGCACAGCGCCGTCCTTGTGTGAGTGAGCTTGCTCGCGATAGCAATATCACTGAACACACAGACTTTGCAGGCTGCCTGGCGGTTTATCAGACAACCCGCGCATCCCCGCGCCAACTTGGCTAAAATGCCGGCCTTTTCCACCTACGCCGCTGGAACCGCCGTGAGCAAAGAACCCGATCGCCTTTTCGCCCAGCCTTTGGCCCAGGTGCCTGACTTCGCCTTTAACGAGGACGTGGTGCGGGTGTTCCCGGACATGATCAAGCGCTCGGTGCCAGGTTATCCGACCATCGTCGAAAACCTCGGCGTGCTCGCCGCGCAGTTCGCCCAGCCCAACAGCGTACTGTACGACCTGGGCTCGTCGCTGGGTGCCGTGACCCAGGCCCTGCGCCGTCACGTGCGTACCGATGGTTGCCGCGTCATCGCTGTGGATAACTCGGCGGCGATGGTCGAGCGCTGCCGCGAGTACCTCAACGGTCAGGACTCGATGTTCCAGGAGTTGCTGCCGGTCGAAGTGATCGAAGGCGACATCCTCGCCCTCGACTTCCAGCCTGCCTCGGTGGTGGCGCTGAACTTCACCCTGCAATTCATCGCCCCGGAGCAACGTACGGCGTTGCTGTCGCGCATCCGTCAGTCGCTGCTGCCCGGCGGTGCCTTGATCCTCTCGGAAAAACTGCGCTTCAACGACCCGGAAGAGCACGCGCTGCTCACTGATCTGCATGTCGCGTTCAAACGCGCCAACGGCTACAGCGAACTGGAAATCGCCCAGAAGCGTAGTGCCATCGAAAACGTCATGAAGCCCGACAGCCTCGAAGAACACCGCGAACGCCTGCTGGCCGCCGGGTTCTCGAAAGTCGTGCCGTGGTTCCAGTGTCTTAACTTTGCCTCGTTGATTGCCTTGCCATGATTGATCTGTCCCCCCTCGCCCGCCGTCTGGCCGGTACACCACTGGCCGATTGGGCCAACACCCTGCAGGCGCAACTCGACAAGAAAATGGAAAAGGGCCACGGCGACCTGGAGCGCTGGCAAAGCGCGCTCGACGCCCTGCCGAAGATCCAGCCGAGCGAAGTCGATTTGCTCAACGGCTTGAAACTCGACACCGATTGCGACGATGAAACTCGCGCGCAGATGCGTACGGCGTTGATGGGGCTGTCGCCATGGCGCAAAGGGCCGTTCGACCTGTTTGGCGTGCACGTCGACACCGAATGGCGCTCGGACTGGAAATGGTCGCGGGTGGCTCCGCACCTGGACCTCAAGGGCAAACGCATCCTCGATGTCGGCTGCGGCAATGGCTATTACATGTGGCGCATGCTCGGTGCCGGCGCGGACAGCGTGATCGGTGTCGATCCGAACTGGCTGTTCTTCTGCCAGTTCCAGGCCGTGCAGCGTTACCTGTCTGAACCAAATGCCTGGCATCTGCCGTTCCCGTTCGAAGACCTGCCGCCGAACCTGGAAGGCTTCGACACGGTGTTTTCCATGGGCGTGTTCTACCACCGCCGCTCGCCGATCGAGCATTTGCTGGCGCTGAAGGATTGCCTGGTCAAGGGCGGCGAACTGGTGCTGGAAACCCTGGTGGTCGAAGGCGACAAACATCAGGTGCTGGTGCCGGAAGACCGTTATGCGCAGATGCGCAACGTGTGGTTCCTGCCGTCGGTGCCGGCGCTGGAATTGTGGCTGCGCCGTGCCGGTTTCAGCGACGTGAAGTGCGTGGATGTGAGCGTGACCACGGTCGAGGAACAGCGCGGCACCGAGTGGATGAAGTACCAGTCGCTGAGTGACTTCCTGGATCCCGAGGACCACAGCAAGACCATAGAAGGGCTGCCGGCGCCGATGCGGGCGGTGATTGTCGCTCGCAAATAAGCCGATCTTAAAAACGCAGCAAAAACCTGTGGGAGCTGGCTTGCCAGCGATTGCGGTAGATCAGTCGACATCAATGTTTGATGTGCCGACGCCATCGCTGGCAAGCCAGCTCCCACAGGGTTTGATGTTGTCCTTTATTCAGCGGGTTTTGCGCGCCGGGCCTTGAAGAACTCGCTCAACACCGCCCCGCACTCCTCGGCCAACACCCCGCCTTCATACAACACCCGGTGATTCAAGAAGCCTTGGGTGAAGAACTGCCCTTGGCTCTGCACGATCCCCGCTTTGGGCTCCAGCGCGCCATACACCACCCGCGCAATCCGTGAGTGCACGATCAGCCCGGCGCACATGCTGCACGGCTCCAGAGTCACGTACAGCGTGCTGCCCGGCAGGCGATAGTTGCTCACGGCCTGGGCGGCGGCGCGGATCGCGACCATCTCGGCATGGGCGCTCGGGTCATTGCCGCTGATCGGGCAGTTGAAGCCGCGACCGATGATTTCGCCGTCCTGCACCAGCACCGCGCCCACCGGCACTTCGCCGAGAGCGGCGCCCTGGGCAGCCAGGGCCAGGGCTTCACGCATGAAGTCGCGATCACGGCTACGGTCGATGATGGCGGCGGGACGAATCTGACGCATCACGCCACCTCGATGGCGGCCATCAGGCCGGTTTCCATGTGGTCGATCACATGGCAGTGGAACATCCACACGCCCGGGTTATCCGCCACCAGCGCCACTTGTGCGCGCTCGTTCTTGCCCAACAGGTAAGTGTCGGTGAAGTACGGGATGACCTTGTGCCGGTTCGAGGCGATGACTTTGAAGCTCATGCCGTGCAGGTGGATCGGGTGCTGGTATTGAGTCATGTTTTTCAATTCGAAGAGGTAACTCTTGCCCTTCTCGAGCCTGGCAATGGGCCGGTCGGCACAGGTCTTGTCGGTGATGTCCCAGGCTTTGCCGTTGATCTGCCACAGGCTCGGCGGCTTGCCATTATCGACGCTCACCGACACCGAGCCCACCCACTCGAAATTGAAGTTGAGTTTTTCGGCATTGGCCAGGTCCGGTTCGGCCACCGGGTTTGGGGGCAGCGCCGGTGGCCAGTCGGTCGGCGCATCGGTATTGGCCACTGAACGCAATGTACCTAAACGCACCGGGCCGTTGCGCAGGGACAACTCTTCACCGGCCGGCGGCGCCTTGATCGCCAGGCAAATGCGCATGCCGGGACCGAGCCAGTATTCCTTGCCGAGCGGACGCGGCTCGACCGGGTTGCCATCGAGCGCATAGATCTGCGCTTCGACGCCGGGGATATTCAGGCGATAGGTCAGGGTGTTATCGAGGTTGAGCAAGCGCACGCGGGTGATCTGTCCGGCGGGCAATTCGATGACCGGTTGAGAGACCCCGTTGATGGTCGAAAGACGCCCCGCCGTACCGCCACGGGCCGCCTCGCGTGGCACGCTGAACGCGACGAAAGCGCCTTCGTCATCGACGTGCCAGCTCTTGAGGCTCAAGGTTTTTTCGTACTTGAAACCGGTCGGCTCGCGCTCTTCGATGATCAGCGGGCCAACCAGTCCACGACCGAGTTCCTCGCTGCTGCTCACATGGGGGTGATACCAGTAGCTGCCGGCATCAGGCACACGGAATTTGTAGTCGAAATACTCGCCCGGCAGCACCGGCAGTTGCGAGACGTACGGCACGCCGTCCATTTCCAGCGGCAGGCGGATGCCGTGCCAGTGAATGGTGGTGGCAACCGGCAGGTGGTTGATGAAGCGCACCCGCAGCCATTCACCCTGGCGCGCGCGCAACTCGGTGCCCGGCGCCGACGGGCCGAAGGCCCAGGCTTCGGTTTTGTGTCCAGGCACCAGCTCGACGTCCAGCGGCGCGGCGATCAGCTCGTAGTCATGGCCCGCCTCGGCGTCCGCCATTTTGCCCAGCCAGTAACGCGACGCGCCGCCGGCTCCCACGCCAACCACTACAAGACCGGCCAGACCACCGAGTATTTGTCGACGGGTAAAGGACATGGACTCAACTACCTCACGTATCAGCTTCGGGCCCTGGGCCCGCAAAAGGCGAATACGATACACCTGCAATTGCGAAACAGTAAGGGTGACGTGTGGCCGCACACCGGCTGTGGGCATAACTATGTAGTGCACTTGCCTCGAAAAGACCGGCCATCCTCGACATCCCGTTATCTCATGGAAAGAGAGCGCATGAACCCGAACGAAACACAGCCGCTGCCCAATGCCGCCGACAAAGCCGCGCTCAAGGCGATCGCCACCACCGTCATCCAGACGTGCCCGAGCCTGCAAGACACGGCGCACGAAGTCGCCAGCGACTTACTGAAAAAATCCGGCATTACCGACCTCGATCCCGATCAGGTGTACTTCCACCGTTTCGACACAGCCGAAAGCAGTTCCAAAGCTTTCACCGGCTGGGAGCACGTCCCCGCCACACTGACATCCACCCTGACCCTGACGCAGTTGGTGATCCAGCGCTTTCGCGTCGGCGACCAGGACAACGCTGACCTGCTGGACGTCTATTCAGGCTTTTATACCGCTGGCCCGAAAGCCGCGAGGTTCAACGAAACCAACGAAGTACGCCTGCACGGCGACGAGGTGCTGAAGGCGTTCTGGGACATCGATTTCAGCACGCTCTATACCGACAAGTTGACTGCGTTCTGGAAGCAGTCCGGCACCGATTTCCGAACCCTGGCCAAATGCAATTTTCTGATACAGGCCGTAAAAGCCAGGGACAAACGGCAGTTGAGCGACGATGACTTCCAGTTCGTCACAAACGCCGTGATGGGTCCGATCAACTGGCCCGTCGACCTGCAAATGCTGCAGGCTCAACACCCTTGCGCCGACAGTGTTCGGGCTCTGGACGTCGACGGATACGTGGCCACTAATATCCTGCGTTTTGTCGCGCCCAAGGGTCGCCAGATCGTGTACATGCCCGGTGAAACCGTCGCTTTCAAAGTGCTGGAAACCGCGACGGACATGCACTACTGGATGTTGCAGCAGATGAACGAAGAAGGCGCTCGCCAGGGCTTCATGACCCACTTTTCCCTGGCTGATCGTCATGCCATCGAGAAGAACATCACCGATATCATGAACCGGCTGGTCAGTACCTGGGGCAAGTACGACCATCACCTGATCAATCAAAAAAACCAGGTCATCACCGGCGACGCATTCAGCTGGTTGAGCAACTCGACCCAAAACGCAATGTTCGCCGAAGCCGAACTCTCGCTGACGTCCAATGGCGATCTGCGCAAGAAACTGTGGATCGGTTACCTCAGTGCCGGTTTAAAAGTATTTGGCCCCATGGCGGTGGTCGGTTGGCCGATTGCCCTGCCCGTGGTCGGCGCCAGTATTGCCAGCCTGGGCTTGAACATCGATCAGGCAGTCAATGGCAAAACCGCCGGGGATCGCAAGGCCGGCGTTCTTGGCGCCGTGTTCAGCGGTATCGATTTACTGTTCAACCTCCTGATGCTCAAAGGCCCGGGATCGCTGGAGGAAATCGGCCCGGACATTGAAGCCGCCGAAGCCAGGGAAATGGCCGATCTGGTTGAATCATCCACCCCTGCCGAGACCGCCGGATCGAAGGTCAAACCCATTGAAGGAGCATCAGAGGCTGTCACGGGCTCGACTGAGGGCAGGCCAGCGCCAGCGGTACCGGACGCCTTCAGGATTGATGAAGTGCTCAGTGACAATGCCCTGGTGCGTGAGCCAGGCAAATTCGAGGGTACGTATCGGCTCGCCTCGAATCCTTCGTCCGCCATCAAACTCAACGGCAATGCCTATTACGTGCGCTATGAGAACAGCCTCAACGGGCGTGGATACTGGGCGATCATCGACCCGGCCAATCCCGATGCCTTCGGGGATTCGATTCCAGTACGGTTTGTGAATGATTCGGGAGAATGGGAAGTCGTTCCAAAACTGGGCCTCAGAGGCGGGATGCAAGCACCGGCCGTCTCCTCCCCCGCGGTCGAGGAATGGTCACAACGACCAGGCGTTCACGTGCCGGGGCTTGACGACCCTGAAATGAGGGCATGGGCGCTTGGCGGACCCGACGTCCGCAGCCCGTTCAGACGGATCTGGTCAGTGGCAGACATCGACGTCCACAGCGTACTCATGTCCGATGCCGGCGAAGAGGTCGTCACGCTCAGCGAATTCGAGATGGCCCAGGAAGAACCTCGTCGCAACCTGATCAGCGACGCCAAGGCCTGGTACGAGCTTCACCCACCGACGCAGAGCCAACCGGCACTCTCTGCACAAGCGTTTGCCACGCCCGGCGAACTGTTTGAAACGGCCTACGCGAAAAAACCGGGCCTGGTCGTCGGCGAGAGCCGGGGCAGCATCGGCAGCAAACAGTTCCTCATCGAAAACATGCCAACGCTCGCTCAACAGGGTGTGAAGACTCTGTACCTGCAGGAGCTGCTGGCCAACGTCAATCAACTCGAACTGGACACTTTTGCGCGCACCGGTGAAATGCCTGCCGAGCTGGAAAACTACCTGAACAAACTCGACATCAAGGCCGGCAACGACCCCACAGGCAAATTCAATCTGCTGGCGCTGGTCAAAGCCGCCAACGCTCAAAAGATCCGGGTGCAGGCCCTCGACATGTCGACGACCTACAACATCAACAAAGAAGCGATTGACTGGGAATCCGGCTACCAGATGGCCAGGAGTTTTTTTGCCAGCGAGGTCATCCGGTTCAATGAAGCATTAAAAGAGCCGGCCAAATGGATTGCCTTGGTCAATCAGGAAAACATGGCGACATTCAGAGGCTATCGCGGCATCAGCGAACAGACCGACGCCCTGAGCATTCGTATCGGTGAGGTAGCGCCGGGGCAAGCGCAACCCATCAACACCGATCCGGGGTTGGCTGTGGAGCATGCGGACTATCCGGATTCCCCGGTTTTTTACGTATCGGATGGCATGGACTTCGACAGCGTCCATGCACTGATCAAAGGTGACGTGCTCGTGCAGGTGGAAACTCCATGGGCATACAGGTCCCCGCAACAACTGCGAGCGCTGTTGCCTGAACCGGGGATGTTCACCTTTCAGCGCTACCGCAGCAGCGTCCTTGTGGTATATCGCAATGCCAACAACGGGATGGCGGACAGCGTCATCAGATCCACGCCGGGTGGACGGCTGAATCTGGATACCCCGCTTCGCCCAGCCTACGAGTCCATGACCGTGGACAACCTCGAAGAGCTCAAGCAAGCGTTGGTTGCAAAGGGCATGAAGCCTATGGGCTGGCCCGCCGAACCGGCAACTGAACTCGATTCGTCCTTGTCAGAAACCACTCACCCCATCGAGATACCGGATCACTGGCAAGCCAATGAACTGCTTGAGGGGCGGACACCCCTGAGTGATGCCGGAAAATTCCAGGGCATCTACCCACTCGACTCCAACCCCTCCAGCGCGATCTTGCTCGATGACATGGCCTATTACGTGCGTTATGAAGCCGATCCCAACGGAGGCGGCACCTGGGCCATCATCGATCCTGAAAATCCCAACGCATTTTCAGGTTCCCTCCCAGTGCGCCTCAATGCCGAGGGTCAATGGGAGCTGACGCCCAGAGCCGGGCTCAAGGGGGGTGGCAACCGGCATCCGGGAGGGTCTCGCGCTTCGGCCTCCGCGCCTGTTCCGGCTTCGCCCCCTGTTCAAGAACCATCACAGGCCATCCCGCGCCGCCCTGCCACGCAATACGATGCAGCCAACCGATTCCGTATCAGACAAGTGGCGATGGGCGAGAGAGAAACCCATATCAAAATGGTCCGTCAGCCAGACGGAAGCTTTCGCGGAGAAACCACTTACGAGCAATACATCGCGGCCCCGCGCGCCAAGCTGTCGCAAGACGCCCGTCAATTCTTTGCCCGCAGTGAATTCACCGCCTCATTACCTCCTCGTCCTCCGCTTCCTGGCGTGACGCCAGCAACCACTGCCGAAGAATTGATTCCAAAGGTATTTAAAGCGGCACCGGGCCTGGTCATCGGTGAAAGCCAGGACCGCATTGGCAGCATGCGGTTTCTCATTGAGAACATGCCGGCCCTGGCCCAACAGGACGTCAAGACGATCTATTTCCATCGCCTGCTCAACGATTTCAACCAGGTGGAGCTCGATCAATTTTTCGAGAGCGGGGCAATGCCCGATGATCTCAGGGTGTATTTGCAAAAACTGAAAAGCGATCCCACCGGGAGATTCACCCCGCTTGAAGTGGTCAAGGCGGCTCAACAAAATAACATTCGGATTCAGGCAACCGACTGCCTGGCCAGTTACCGTTACCCCGGCTCATCACTCCCCGACATGCATGAGCAAGCCATCAAGACCTACCTTACCCACACCATCATGGAGGCCGACAAAACGATCAACGGAGCAGGAAAATGGGTAGTGCTGACGGACCAGGAAAACGTCAACACCTTTCGCGGAATGTCCGGCATCAGTGAGATGCAGGGCGGTATTGGTTTGCGCATCGAAGAGGTGCTGCCGGAAGAAAGCCTGCTGATTGAAACCGATCGAGGCATCGAGGTGGGCCGCGGTTTTGCAGACCAGCCCGAGTCCACCGGCGGAAATTACGACACCCTGCACGCTGACTTGAGCTTGCAGATGCCACTGCCGTTGCTCGAAAGGACGCCGGAGGAATTGAGCCGGATGTTATTCAGGCAAGGCATGTTCACGTTTCAGAAGTCGAACGGTAGCTGGGCGCTGTTCCATCGCAGCAGAGACGGCCAAGTGGTCCGAACAGCGGTCGAGCGCACGGCTGATGGCAGCTACCTGATCCATCGCCCCGCCTGGACCGAAGTGCATCAAGTGCCTTACGCCAGCATCGACGAGCTGTCCTGGGGTCTTAGCCGTATGGGCATGAACCTCCAGGGGCGCTTGCCGGTGTAACTCATTGGCTGATTCACTGTGGGCTCAACCCCTGAAACGCAAGAAGCCCCCGATCTCACGATCGGGGGCTTCTTTTGTCGCTATCGTTTTGAGCCTGTGTTCACAGGCTCAATTACGATCATTCCCACTCAATGGTCGCTGGCGGCTTGCTCGACACGTCGTAGGTGACGCGGGAGATGCCTTCGATTTCATTGATGATGCGACCGCTGACGGTTTCCAGCAGTTCGTAAGGCAGGTGTGCCCAACGCGCAGTCATGAAGTCGATGGTTTCCACGGCACGCAGGGCCACGACCCAGGCGTAACGACGGCCATCGCCGACCACGCCAACCGATTTCACTGGCTGGAACACCACGAAGGCCTGGCTGACCTTGTGGTACCAGTCGGCCTTGCGCAGTTCTTCGATGAAGATGTGGTCGGCGCGACGCAGCAGGTCGGCGTATTCCTTCTTCACTTCACCGAGGATCCGCACGCCCAGGCCCGGGCCCGGGAACGGGTGACGGTAGACCATGTCGTACGGCAGGCCGAGTTCCAGGCCCAGTCGACGGACTTCGTCCTTGAACAGCTCGCGCAGGGGTTCAACCAGCTTGAGGTTCATTTCTTCCGGCAGGCCGCCCACGTTGTGGTGCGACTTGATCACGTGGGCCTTGCCGCTCTTCGCGCCAGCCGACTCGATCACGTCCGGGTAGATGGTGCCCTGGGCCAGGTACTTGATGTTGTCCAGCTTGCAGGATTCGGCATCGAACACGTCGATGAAGGTGCGGCCGATGATCTTGCGCTTCTTCTCTGGATCGCTTTCGCCAGCCAGGTTGTTAAGGAACTGGTCTTCAGCGTTGGCGCGGATCACCTTGACGCCCATGTTCTCGGCGAACATGGCCATCACTTGCTCGCCTTCGTGCAGGCGCAGCAGGCCGTTGTCGACGAACACGCAGGTCAGCTGGTCGCCAATGGCCTTGTGCAGCAATGCGGCAACCACGGACGAATCCACGCCGCCGGACAGGCCAAGCAGCACGTTGTCGGTGCCGACCTGGGCACGTACCTGGGCGATGGCGTCTTCAGCGATTTTCGACGGGGTCCACAGGGCTTCACACTCGCAGATGTCGAGGATGAAGCGCGACAGAATGCGGCCGCCTTGCTTGGTGTGGGTCACTTCCGGGTGGAACTGCACGCCGTAGTAACGACGCTCGTCGCTGAACATGCCGGCGATCGGGCAGCTCGGGGTGCTGGCCAGGATGTGGAAGTCTTCCGGCATCCTGGTGACCTTGTCACCGTGGCTCATCCACACGTCGAGGCCGAACAGGCCGTCGGCGTCGATGTGGTCTTCGATGCCGTCGAGCAGGCGGCTCTTGCCGACCACGTCTACGCGGGCATAACCGAACTCACGCAGCTCGGAACCTTCTACCTTGCCGCCCAGTTGCTCGGCCATGGTCTGCATGCCGTAGCAGATACCGAAGACCGGTACGCCCAGGTCAAAGACCGCTTGCGGGCAGCGAGGGCTGTTGGCTTCGTGCACGGACTCGGGGCCGCCGGCGAGGATGACGCCTTTCGGAGCGAATTCGCGAATCGCTTCCTCGTCCATGTCGAACGGATGCAGTTCGCAGTACACACCGATTTCGCGAACGCGACGGGCGATCAGCTGGGTGTATTGGGAACCGAAGTCGAGGATCAGGATGCGGTGAGCGTGAATATCGAGGGCCATGATTCAGTCTCGTCTAAGTCATTCAGAAACAGTCGTGATTCAGAAACAACTCGGGGCTGAATAAAACAGCCCCGGTCGTTAACTTTTTGCTAGAAGGCTCAACCTACGCGGTAGTTTGGCGCTTCTTTGGTGATCTGCACGTCGTGAACGTGGGATTCGGCCATGCCAGCGCCGGTGATCCGCACGAACTCAGGCTTGGTGCGCATTTCTTCGATGTTGGCGCTACCGGTGTAGCCCATGGAAGAACGCAGGCCGCCCATCAGTTGATGGATGATGGCGCTCAGGGTGCCCTTGTACGGAACTCGACCTTCGATGCCTTCCGGAACCAGCTTCTCGGCGCCTGCCGAGGAGTCCTGGAAATAACGGTCGGAGGAACCTTGAGCCTGGGACATGGCGCCCAGCGAACCCATGCCGCGGTAAGCCTTGTACGAACGACCCTGGAACAGTTCGATCTCGCCCGGCGCTTCTTCGGTACCGGCGAACATCGAACCCATCATCACGCAGGAGGCACCGGCAACGATGGCCTTGGACAGGTCACCGGAGAAACGGATGCCGCCGTCGGCGATCAACGGAACGCCAGTGCCTTCAAGGGCAGCGGCGACGTTGGCGATGGCACTGATTTGCGGGACGCCGACACCGGCGACGATACGGGTGGTGCAGATCGAGCCAGGGCCGATACCGACCTTGACCGCGTCAGCGCCGGCTTCGGCCAGGGCCTTGGCGGCAGCGCCGGTGGCGATGTTGCCGCCGATGACCTGCACTTCAGGGAAGTTCTGCTTGACCCAGCGAACGCGGTCGATCACACCTTTGGAGTGACCGTGGGCAGTGTCGACCACCACCACGTCAACACCGGCGCTGACCAGGGCCGCGACGCGATCACCGGTGTCTTTACCGGTGCCGACGGCGGCGCCAACGCGCAGACGACCTTGATCGTCCTTGCTGGCCAACGGGTAAGCCTTGGCTTTTTCGATGTCGTTGACGGTCATCATGCCTTTGAGGGCGAACTTGTCGTCGACGATCAGCACGCGCTCGATGCGGTGCTTGTGCAGCAGTTCGCGGACGTCGTTCTTGTTGGCGCCTTCCTTGACCGTGACCAGACGCTCTTTAGGCGTCATCACTTCACGGACGCGGGCGTCCAGACGGTTTTCGAAACGCACGTCACGGGAGGTGACGATGCCGACCAGGTCGCCATCGTGCAGCACTGGAACACCGGAGATGTTGTGCATGCGGGTCAATTCGAACAGTTCACGCACCGTGGCGTCAGCCTCGATGGTGATCGGGTCCTTGACCACGCCGGCCTCGTAACGCTTGACCTTGCGGACTTCGGCAGCTTGCTGCTCGATGGTCATGTTCTTGTGGATGATGCCGATACCACCTTCCTGAGCCATGGCAATTGCCAGACGGGCTTCAGTGACGGTGTCCATGGCAGCGGAAACCAGTGGGATATTCAGCTCGATGCCACGGGTAAGGCGGGTCTTGAGACTGACTTCGTTAGGAAGCACCTCGGAATAACCAGGCACTAGGAGAATGTCGTCGAATGTCAGAGCTTCTTGGCTGATACGCAGCATCGCGGGGGCTCCCGAGCGGGAAAATGGAAGCGCGCCATTATAGTCAGACACCCCCTCGGGTTCAATGTAAAACTCTGTCTATTATCGAAGCAGTGATCAACGGGACTTTTAACACCGTAAATCTATGTAGGAGCGAGCCGGCTCGCTCCTACCGTTATTTATTCAAAGTTCGACTTTGACCCAACTGACAGGCTGGTCGAGCCAGTCGGCAAACTCGTCCAGAAAGCTCTGCTTGAACCCGGCCTCGGCCCAGTTGTTGAAGATGAAGCCCAGGTTGGAAAAACCGCATTCCTGCAGGAACAGAAAACCGTTGATATCGTCTTCATGCCCGCATTCGGGGCAAGTGAAGTTATCGGTACGCCCCGGCATCCAGTCTTCCAGACTTTCGAACAAGGCCTCACCCACCTCCTTGCGACACTCGGCACAACCCGCCTCGCCAAGAAAACCCTTGGCCGGTGTGTAAATGCAGCGCTTGGTCACGATCTCCAGACCGTTGATCTGCTCGCCAAACGGCAGGGCTTCGGGGTGCAAGACCACGTCGCGGGCGCCCTCGGCGATGGCGTGGGCCATGCGGTTGCCGGTGCGACCGCAGGTGGTCAGTTCTTCCTTGATGATGTTCTTGCGCACCAGCCAACGCACAATCGCCCGAGCCCGGGGCTCGTGTACCGGCAGGGTGGAGATTTTCGGGACGATGATGCTTTGGGAATTCATGGGTACAGGCCTGGAGCATTGATGAATGACCTGTAGGAGCGAGCCGGCTCGCGATGGACTCAAGAACGCCGCGGGGAACCTGATTCCCCGCGTTATCGTTAACGACCATCGCGAGCAGGCTCGCTCCTACAGGTAAAGCATTGGCGCGATGCCCATAGAAGGTATAGGCCCGCCAGCGAGGTTTTTACAGTTCCACAACCACCGCCTGCGACGCACGGGTCGCCTTGGCGCGAGCGGCTTCGATCGACTCATCGCGAGCCAGTGCCACACCCATGCGGCGCTGGCCGTTGACTTCAGGCTTGCCGAACAGACGCAGCGCGGTATCCGGCTCGCTCAACGCAGCGCCCAGGTTGGCGAACGCGGTCTGGGTCGAGTGCCCTTCCACCAGAATCACCGCCGAAGCCGAAGGCCCGAACTGACGGATCAATGGAATCGGCAGACCCAGAATCGCCCGGGCGTGCAGGGCGAACTGCGACAGGTCCTGGGAAATCAGCGTGACCAGACCGGTGTCGTGCGGGCGTGGCGACACTTCGCTGAACCACACCTGATCGCCCTTGATGAACAGCTCCACACCAAACAGTCCACGGCCACCCAGGGCTTCGGTCACGGCTTTGGCCACGCGCTCCGATTCTGCCAGGGCAATCGGACTCATGGCTTGTGGCTGCCAGGATTCCTGATAGTCGCCCTTCTCCTGACGATGGCCGACCGGCGCACAGAACGTGGTGCCGCCAACATGACGCACGGTCAGCAGGGTGATTTCGTAGTCGAAATCGATAAAGCCTTCGATGATCACGCGGCCTTTACCGGCGCGGCCGCCTTCCTGGGCGTAATCCCAGGCTTTCTTCACGTCATCGACGCTGCGCAGCAGGCTCTGGCCCTTGCCCGACGAGCTCATGACCGGTTTCACAACGCACGGAAAACCGAGGTCTTCGACCGCTTTGCTGTAGTCCTCGAAGGTGTCGGCGAAGTGGTAAGGCGAGGTCGGCAGGTCCAGTTCTTCGGCTGCCAGGCGACGGATGCCTTCACGGTTCATGGTCAACTGCGCGGCGCGCGCGGTCGGAATCACGGTGAAGCCTTCGGACTCCAGCTCAACCAGGGTCGCGGTGGCGATGGCTTCGATTTCCGGCACGATGAAGTGTGGCTTCTCGGCTTCGATCACCGCACGCAGGGCGGCGCCATCGAGCATGTTGATCACGTGGCTGCGATGGGCAACCTGCATGGCCGGTGCGTTGGCATAACGATCCACGGCAATCACTTCAACGCCCAGGCGTTGCAGCTCGATCACCACTTCCTTGCCCAGCTCGCCACAACCACACATCAATACGCGGGTTGCAGTCGGCGACAATGGAGTTCCGATACGGGTCATCTGAAGGTCCTCAAAGGAGCGGATCATCAAGGATACGGCGCAATACGCGCGATCCATGGGGAGAAAGCGCGGCATTTTACATGAACCGCAGGGTTTGGCTTCAGCTGACGACGGCCTGTTTGCGCAAGCGCCAGGCCATGATCAGCCACACGGCGGTGACACCGGCGAACTTCGAGCCCAGGGCGGTGAGGATCACACCCGGGGTCAGCGCACCGATCATGCCGAAGAAAATGAAGGTATCGAGGGGAATGCTCAGGGCCGAACTTATCCACAGGCGATCATGCAGTGGACGCTTGGTGACGCTGAACACCAGCCAGTCAATGCACTCGGAAACCGCGAACGCCGTGGTGCTGGCCAGGGCAATGGACGGATCGGAGGTGATATAGGACAGCACCAGCGCCGCCAGCATGGCTGCGATGGCACCATGACCGAAGCGGGTTTGCACCATGTCGCGCAATACGAACACCAGACCACCCCAGGCCGACCAGATGATGTCCAGTTGCGGCGCGGTAGAAAAGGCGTAGTTGATCAGCACGACGCTGCTGATGTAGGCGATGAGGAAGAGCATGGTGCGTGGGACTACCTGTCAATTTTGTGCGCAGGATACTGTAGGAGCGAGCCTGCTCCTACAAGGGAGGCCGCCTCATTTCCCGGGTTTTGTACCGATCATCCACACCAATCCGCTGGCCTTGGCCCGCTCATGACACAAGCCCAGCACCGTGCGGCGTTCGTCGTTGGTCATGCGGCTCCAGCGGGTAATCTCTTCGACCGAGCGCTGGCAGCCCGTGCAGACGTCATCGTCGTCCAGCGCACAAATATTCACGCAGGGCGATGGCACAGGGCGTTCGGTGGTCGTCATTCTTCCTGCTCAACCAGATCGCGGGCGTAACGCTGGGCGTTATGCACGTAGTGAGCGGCGCTGGCTTCAAGCATCTTCTTCTGCGGTTCGGTCAGTTCGCGCACCACTTTGCCGGGCGAGCCCATCACCAGCGAACCGTCCGGAATTTCCTTGCCTTCGCCAATCAGCGAGTTGGCGCCGATGATGCAGTTCTTGCCGATTTTCGCACCGTTGAGAATGACCGCGTTGATACCGATCAGGCTGTAATCGCCGACGGTGCAGCCGTGCAGCATGGCATTGTGGCCAATGGTCACGCCGGTGCCGATGGTCAACGGGTAGCCCATGTCGGTGTGCATCACGGTACCGTCCTGGACGTTGCTGTTCTTGCCGACCAGGATCAGCTCGTTGTCGCCCCGCAGCACAGCGTTGAACCAGACGTTGGCGCCCTCTTCCAGTTTGACCTTGCCCACCAGCACGGCATTGGGCGCGACCCAGCTCTGTGGGTGGGTCTCGACACGGGCGTCGCCCAGGCGGTATTTCATTGTGTTGTCCTCAAGGCTCACGCAGCGACGTGTTCAGGCCATTCGAGTGATGGCATCAGGTATTGATAAAGCTTTTCGGCGGTTGGTGCAGGCTGATTTTGGCGTCATAGAGCAGGTTGATCAACTCGACGATCATGATCGCCGTCAGCCCCCAGATCTTGTATTCGCCATAGCGATAACTCGGCACGTACCAGCTGCGGCCCTGATAATCGATGCGGTGGGTGTGTTCGCGCGGGTCCTTGCGGAAGAACTCCAGGGGAACGCTGAACACCGCGGCAATCTCGGCATCGTTGGCCTGGTACTCGACGAAATCGGGAATCACCCCGACATAAGGGGTGACCTTGATGCCGTGCAGGGAAATCAGCGGGCTGAGCGGGCCGATCACTTCGACCAACCCTGGCGGCAAACCAATCTCTTCTTCGGCTTCGCGCAGGGCGGTGAAAATCAGGTCGGGGTCTTCGGGGTCGCGTCGGCCGCCGGGAAAGGCCACCTCGCCGCCGTGGGTCGAGAGTCCGCTGGCACGCAAGGTCAGCAGCAGTTCCGGCTCGTCACTGCGAGTGATGGGCATCAGTACGGCGGCCTCGGGGAAACGTCGGTCGGTCTCCAACGTGCGCGGTGTGTGGTTGCTTACCCGATGCAGTAGCTCGTCCAGCATGAGTGTTCTCGATCTGTGCCTTACCCTGCATCATGCACCAATCGCCTCGGTCGCCCAAGCCCCCGCAGAGCGGCGTGTCGCGAAACGACAACTTGCCGACAGACACCGCCGCACGCCAAGATAGGCGCAGCATTCAGGAACTCAAGCATGAAATTTTGCAGTCAGTGCGGCAACCCGGTGACCCAGCGCATTCCCGAAGGTGATTCGCGCCTTCGCTTCGTTTGCGACAGCTGTCAGACCATTCATTACCAGAACCCCAATATCGTCGCCGGTTGCGTGGCGACCTGGGGCAACAAGGTATTGCTGTGCCGACGCGCCATCGAGCCACGCCTGGGCTATTGGACCCTGCCCGCCGGTTTCATGGAAAACGGCGAGACCATCGAGCAGGCGGCGATTCGCGAAACCGCCGAGGAAGCCTGCGCCCGGGTGCGCAACCTGAGCATCTATACCCTGATCGACGTGCCGCACATCAGCCAGGTGCATGTATTTTTCCGCGCCGAACTGGCGGACCTGAACTTCGCCGCCGGCCCTGAAAGCCTGGAAGTGCAATTATTCGACGAAGTCGACATTCCTTGGGATGAGCTGGCTTTCCGCACGGTGGGCCGTACCTTAGAATGCTTCTTCGCTGACCGGCGGGCCGAGGTCTACCCCGTGCGGTCCGAATCGATCCCGCCGCTCGCTCAGCCTGCCAACTAAAAAAACATCTATAAATGAATAGTCGCGACACCTTTTGGGGAATCGTTTCAATGCGCTGGTTGCTTGCCCTGTTTTGCTTGTCTTTCATCACGGTATCCCAGGCGTCTGCCGTGGAAACGCTGAACGGCAAGGTCATCGAGAAAGTCCTGGTTCTCAAGTCCGCTCATCAATTGCAATTGATCAATGACGGCAAGCCGATCAAGACCTATCGCATTTCCCTGGGCAAAAACCCCAGGGGGCCGAAACTGATGGAGGGCGACAAACGCACGCCGGAGGGTTTCTACTGGATCGACTGGCGCAAGACCAGCAACAACTTCAATCTGGCGATGCACATCTCTTACCCGAACATCACTGACTCTGCCCGCGCGCGCCGCGAAGGTGTCGCGCCAGGCGGCATGATCATGATCCACGGCACCCCGGATACCGAAGACACCCCGGAAGACCTGTTCCACACCCTGGACTGGACCGACGGCTGCGTGGCCATGCGCAACAGGGACATGCGTGAAGTCTGGAACCTGGTGCCGGATGGCACGATGATCGAGATTCGTCCGTAACCCTGCTCCCTCGGCACAAAAGCCTGCCTGGGTCGATACTGCGCTGACCTGCAGGATCGCAAGTGAATACAGGCAACAAAAAACCCGCTGAAATCGCTTTCAGCGGGTTTTTCATTTCAGCAGCCTGGAAGATCAGAAATCCTCCAGCCGCCACACCTCATACGCCGGTGTCTCGTAGGGATGGCTGCCTTTCAACGCAGCCACCACCGAACGGATCAACTCATCGGCCACGACCAGCTCAACCTTCCATTCCTCGATCTGTTCGACCTGCCCTGCTTCACCCAGGAACGGCTGACTGCCCTCCAGTGGACGAAACTGGCCTTGGCCCAACACCTGCCATGCGCAGTGATCGTAAGCGCCGATCCGTCCGCCACCGGCGGCGAATACGGCACTTTTGACCACTTCGACATGGCTGTCGGGAACAAAAAAGCTGAGCTTGTACACGGCCCTTAGTCCACCCGCTCTTAGTTCACCCACACGCGCGCATTACGGAACATGCGCATCCAAGGGGCGTCTTCGTTCCAGTCATCCGAGCGCCACGAGTTCTGCACGGCGCGGAACACGCGCTCCGGGTGCGGCATCATGATGGTCACGCGACCGTCGCGGCTGGTCAGACCGGTGATCCCGCGCGGCGAGCCGTTCGGGTTGGCCGGATAGTTTTCGGTGACCTTGCCGTGGTTGTCGACGAAACGCATGGCTACGCAACCGGATAGATCGGCTTCCAGCAACGCTTCTTCGCTGGCGAACTCGGCATGGCCTTCGCCGTGAGCAATGGCGATCGGCATCCGCGAACCGGCCATGCCTTGCAGGAAGATCGAGTTCGACTCCTGGATCTGCACCATTGCCACACGGGCTTCGAACTGCTCGGAACGGTTACGCACGAAGTGCGGCCAGAACTCGCTGCCCGGAATCAGCTCGTGCAGGTTGGACATCATCTGGCACCCGTTGCACACGCCGAGGGTGAAGCTGTCGTTACGCTCGAAGAAGCCCTGGAAGGCATCGCGGGCACGGCTGTTGAACAGGGCCGACTTGGCCCAGCCTTCACCGGCACCCAGTACGTCGCCGTACGAGAAGCCGCCGCAAGCGACCAGGCCCTTGAACTCGTTCAGGTCGACACGGCCGGCCAGAATGTCGCTCATGTGCACGTCGATCGCGCTGAAACCGGCACGGTCGAACGCCGCCGCCATCTCCACCTGACCGTTGACGCCCTGCTCACGCAGCACGGCAACCTGTGGGCGAATGCCTTTCTTGATGTAAGGCGCGGCGACGTCCTGGTTGACATCGAAGCTGAGCTTGACGCTCAGGCCCGGGTTGTCTTCTTCCAGGATCACGTCGAACTCTTGCTCGGCGCAGTCGGCGTTATCACGCAGGCGCTGGATCTGGTAGCTGGTCTCGGCCCACTGGCGTTGCAGCAGGCGGCGTTGACCTTCGAACACGGTGTCGCCATTGAAGACGATGTCGATCTGGCCGTTGTTGATCGGCTGCCCGATCACCGCCACGCATTCAGCCAAACCAGCCGCACTGAACTGTGCGAGTACGCTTGGCGTCGCGTCCTGACGCACCTGGATCACTGCGCCCAGTTCTTCGTTGAACAGGATGCCGTTGATCTCGGAGGCATCCTCGGCAACGCTGTCGAGCACCAGGTTCAGGCCGCAGTGACCGGCAAAAGCCATCTCGACCACGCTGGTCAGCAGACCACCGTCGGAACGGTCGTGGTAAGCCAGCAGGTGACCGTCGGCGTTGAGGCCCTGGATCACCGCGAAGAAAGCTTTGAGGTCTTCGGCGTCATCGACGTCCGGGGCCTGCTTGCCCAGCTTGCCGTGGGTCTGGGCGAGGATCGAGGCGCCCATGCGGTTCTGGCCGCGGCCCAGGTCGATCAGGATCAGATCGGTGGTGCCCTTGTCCATGCGCAGTTGCGGGGTCAGGGTCTGACGGATGTCAGTCACTGGCGCGAAACCGGTCACGATCAGGGACATCGGCGAAGTGACAGCCTTGTCCACGCCTTCATCGTTCCAGCGCGTGGCCATGGACATCGAGTCCTTGCCCACCGGAATGGTGATGCCCAGCTCAGGGCACAGCTCCATACCGACCGCTTTCACGGTGTCGTACAGTCGCGCGTCTTCGCCCGGGTGACCGGCAGCCGACATCCAGTTCGCCGACAGCTTGATGTCGGAGATCTTGGCGATGCGCGAGGCCGCGATGTTGGTCAGGGTTTCGCCGATGGCCATGCGGCCCGACGCCGGAGCGTCCAGCAGCGCCAGCGGAGTGCGCTCGCCCATGGCCATGGCTTCACCGGTGTAGACGTCGAAGCTGGTGGCGGTGACGGCGACGTCGGCCACCGGAACCTGCCACGGGCCGACCATCTGGTCACGGGCCACGAGGCCGGTGATGGTGCGGTCGCCGATGGTGATCAGGAAGCTTTTGCTGGCCACGGCCGGGTGATGCAGTACGCGCTCGACGCACTCGCCGATATCGAGGGTCGACGGATCGAAATCGTCGCCCAGCTCGTTTTCACGCACCACCGAACGGTGCATGCGCGGGGCCTTGCCCAGCAGCACTTCGAGAGGCATGTCCACCGGGCTGTTGCCGAAGTGGCTGTCGGTGACCGTCAACTGCGGTTCAGCAGTAGCTTCGCCGACCACGGCGAACGGGCAACGCTCGCGTTCGCAGATCGCCTTGAAGCGCTCGAAGTCAGCCGGGCCAACCGCCAGAACATAACGCTCCTGGGATTCGTTGGACCAGATTTCGTGCGGGGCCATGCCCGGCTCGTCGTTTGGAATGTTGCGCAGTTCGAAACGGCCACCACGATCGCCGTCGTTGACCAGTTCCGGGAAGGCGTTGGACAGACCGCCCGCACCCACGTCGTGGATGAAGCTGATCGGGTTCTTGTCGCCCAGTTGCCAGCAACGGTCGATGACTTCCTGGCAGCGACGCTCCATCTCAGGGTTTTCACGCTGTACGGAAGCGAAGTCCAGGTCCGCCGAACTGGTGCCGGTGGCCATGGAGGAAGCCGCGCCGCCGCCCAGACCGATCAGCATCGCCGGGCCGCCGAGCACGATCAGCTTGGAGCCAACGAGGATTTCGCCTTTCTTGACGTGTTCTTCACGGATGTTGCCCATGCCACCGGCCAGCATGATCGGCTTGTGGTAACCGCGAACCTCATCACCGTGAGGGGTGGAGATGGATTGTTCGAAGGTACGGAAGTAACCGGTCAGTGCCGGACGGCCGAATTCGTTATTGAACGCCGCGCCGCCCAGTGGGCCTTCGATCATGATGTCCAGCGCGGTCACGATGCGCTCAGGCTTGCCGTATGGCACTTCCCATGGCTGTTCGAAGCCCGGGATCTGCAGGTTCGATACGGTGAAGCCGGTCAGGCCAGCCTTCGGCTTGGCACCGCGACCGGTTGCACCCTCATCACGGATCTCGCCACCGGAACCGGTGGACGCGCCCGGGAACGGAGCAATTGCGGTCGGGTGGTTGTGGGTCTCGACTTTCATCAGGATGTGCACCGGCTCCTGCACCGCGCCGTACTGGCGGGTTTCAGGGTCCGGGAAGAAACGACCGGCCACGGAGCCGACGATCACCGATGCGTTGTCCTTATAAGCCGACAGAACGCCTTCGCTGTGCATCACGTAGGTGTTCTTGATCATGCCGAACAGGCTTTTTTCCTGGCTCTCGCCGTCGATGTCCCAACTGGCGTTGAAGATCTTGTGACGGCAATGCTCGGAGTTGGCCTGGGCGAACATCATCAGTTCGATGTCGTGCGGGTTGCGCTTCAAGCCGACGAAGGCGTTGACCAGGTAGTCGATTTCGTCTTCCGCCAGGGCCAGGCCCAGCTCGGTGTTGGCTTTTTCCAGTGCCGCGCGGCCACCACCCAACACGTCGATCGCGGTCAGGGGCTTGGGTTCGGCGTGACTGAACAGGCCGGCAGCCTGTTCGAGGTTGCCCAGGACGATCTGGGTCATGCGGTCGTGCAGCACATCGGCAATCAGCTGGGCGTCTGCATCGCTGAACTGGCCGGCAACGTAGAACGCAATGCCACGCTCCAGGCGCTGGATCTTGGTCAGCCCGCAATTGCGAGCGATGTCGCTGGCCTTGCTCGACCATGGCGAAATGGTGCCAAACCGCGGCAACACCAGAAACAGACGACCGGTCGGCTCCTGGACCGGAACGCTTGGACCGTATTTCAGAAGGCGCGCAAGCACCTGCTGTTCGTCGCCGGTCAGGACGCCGGTAACTTCGGCGAAGTGAGCGAATTCAGCATACAGGCCACTGACAGCCGGGACCTTCTGGCTCAGTTGCTCAAGGAGTTTGCTGTGGCGAAAGGCAGAAAGGGCAGGAGCGCCGCGCAGGATCAACATCTTCGGGACAGCCTCGGGAAGGGGTGTGCTTTGAGGCCGTGCATTCTAGCCTAAACAGCCCGCGACATCACCCGAAACGCTACGCGCGGTTGCACCCGGGCGTCGGAGCGGGTGTCCGAGCGGAAAACCGGCGCCGATCGGGGCGCTCGGCGCGAGTTATTTTGACGGGTGAAAAATCGGGTTGTAGCCCATTCCTGCGGGCTCCAAGTGGGTTTTTCGCCTTCTAGCAGACAAGCCCTTTGCTGTCGAGATATGGCGCTCGTGGTCCTTTGCGTATACTGCGCAAATGTTTTTCCCAACGGCTTTGCGTCCGCGGTACGCCAAATGGCTGATCGCAACCGGACTCTTCCTGATGCTCAGTGGCTGTGTTGATAAACCCAACACACTGGAGCGCGTAAAGGAGGATGGCGTGCTGCGGGTGATCACCCGAAACAGCCCCGCCACCTACTTCCAGGATCGCAACGGTGAAACCGGCTTCGAATACGAGCTGGTGAAGCGCTTCGCCGACGATCTGGGGGTCGAACTCAAGATCGAGACCGCCGACAACCTCGACGACCTGTTCAACGAGGTGGGCAAACCCAAAGGCCCGGTATTGGCCGCCGCGGGGCTGGTCAGCAGCGAAGCGCGCAAAAAGCAGGTGCGATTTTCCCACTCCTATCTGGAAGTGACCCCACAGATCATCTATCGCAACGGCCAGTCGCGCCCTACCGAAGCGAAAGATCTGGTGGGCAAGAAGATCATGGTGCTCAAGGGCAGCACCCACGCCGAACAGCTGGCGCAGCTGAAAAAGCAATTTCCCGGCATTGAATACGAAGAGTCCGACGCCGTTGAAGTCGTCGACCTGTTGCGCATGGTCGATGAGGGGCAGATCGACCTGACCCTCGTGGACTCCAACGAAGTCGCGATGAACCAGGTCTACTTCACCAATATCCGGGTCGCCTTTGACCTCGGTGACGCCAGCAACCAGAGCTGGGCGGTGGCGGCCGGGGATGACAACAGCCTGCTCAACGAGATCAACGCCTACCTCGACAAGGTCAAGAAGAACGGCACCCTGCAACGCCTCAAAGACCGTTATTACGGGCATGTCGACGTCCTTGGCTATATGGGCGCCACCACCTTCGCCCAACACTTGCAGCAACGTTTGCCCAAGTACGAACAGCACTTCAAGGCCTATGCCAAGAAAGAGAAAGTCGACTGGCGCCTGCTGGCGGCCATCGGCTATCAGGAATCGTTGTGGCAACCGGCCGTCACGTCAAAAACCGGCGTGCGTGGCCTGATGATGCTGACCCAGAACACTGCGCAGGCCATGGGCGTGTCCAATCGCCTCGACCCCAAGCAGAGCATCATGGGCGGCGCCAAGTACCTGGCTTACATGAAGGATCAACTGGACGAGTCGATCCAGGAACCGGATCGCACCTGGTTTGCCCTGGCGGCCTACAACGTCGGCAGCGGCCACCTGGATGACGCCCGCAAACTGGCAAAGCGGGAAGGCCTGAATCCGGACAAGTGGCTGGACGTGAAGAAAATGCTGCCGCGCCTGTCCGAGAAGAAGTGGTACAGCAAAACCCGATACGGCTATGCCCGTGGCGGCGAGCCGGTGCATTTCGTGGCCAACATCCGCCGCTATTACGACATCCTGACCTGGGTCACGCAGCCGCAACTTGAAGGCGATCAAGTGGCCGAGGGCAAGTTGCTCGTGCCGGGGATCGACAAGACCAAGCCAGCTCCGGAACCGGCACCGCTTTAACAGGCCCATCCAACAATTGTGGGAGCGAGCCTGCTCGCTCCCACAGGGTTTTGTGGTGTTCTCAGGCTTTTGCGGCCGCCGCCAGAATCAGCGCCTTCATCTCCGAAACAGCCGACTTGAAGCCAACGAACAAGGCATGGGCCACCAGCGCATGGCCGATGTTCAGCTCGTTGATACCTTTGATTGCCGCAACGGCTTCGACGTTGTGGTAATGCAGGCCATGGCCGGCATTGACGATCAGGCCCTGGGCCAGACCAAACGCCACGCCATCGGCAACCCGCTTGAGTTCTTCAGCCACCTCGGCAGGCGTCTGGGCATCGGCGTAACGCCCGGTGTGCAGCTCGATGGCCGGCGCGCCCACACGACGGGACGCCTCGATCTGACGCTCATCGGCATCGATGAACAGCGACACTTCCGAGCCGATCTTCGACAGGCGCTCCACCGCCGCCTTGATACGGGCTTCTTGCCCCGCCACGTCCAGACCACCTTCCGTCGTCAGCTCCTGACGGGTTTCCGGCACCAGGCAAATGTGCGCCGGGCGAATCCGCTCGGCGAACGCCATCATTTCTTCGGTGACGCCCATCTCGAAGTTCATGCGGGTCTGCAGCACGTCCTTGAGCAGCAACACATCGCGCTCCTGAATGTGACGACGGTCTTCACGCAAGTGCACGGTAATGCCATCGGCGCCCGCCTCTTCCGCATCCAGTGCTGCCTTCACCGGGTCCGGGTAGCGGGTACCCCGAGCCTGACGCAAGGTGGCAACGTGGTCGATATTCACGCCAAGAAGAATGCGGGTGCTGGTGGTCACGGAAGCGCTCCAGAAGAAGAGAAAGTTCGGTGCACAGCATACATGGGGAATTTACGGTTTTCGAAACAACTCTCGGGAAACCAGCGGCCGGCCGCCCAAATGAACGGCCAGCGCCTGCCGCATCAAGCGCTTGGCCGCCGACAAGGCACCCGGCGCGCTCCAGTCAGCATCGGCCATGGCCAGCAATTCCGTGCCATTGAACAGGCCCGGTTGCAACAGATAGACCCGCTCCAGTCCCGCATCCACTTGCAAGCGATAAAGGCCGTCCGGCGCGATGGGGGCGTCGTGGATGTCCGTGATCAGAGAAAAGCCGTAACCGAGGTCATCGAGCAACCGCCATTCGAATGAGCGCAGCAGCGGTTCCAGCGGACGACCTTCAGCCAGGGCCAGCAGGGTGGCGGCGTAATGATCGAATACGGCGGGATGCGGATCTTCGGCGGGCAGCAGGCGAATCAGCAACTCATTGAGATAAAGGCCGCTGAACAGGGCTTCTCCATTGAGCCAGGTGGAAACGCCGGCGCTTTCCATGCGCCCCACGTTTTTGAGCTCGCCACGCCCCCGAAACTCCACTTCCAGTGGCACGAATGGCCGTGCCAGTGTCCCGGCCTTGCCTCGCGCACTGCGCAATACGGCCCGCAACCGACCTTGCGGCGTGAGGAAGTCCACCAGCGCACTGCTTTCGCGGTAGGCGCGGGAGTGGAGGACGTAGGCGGGTTGGCCAATTGGCTGGGTTGCGGACATGGATGTCTCACTGAAGGCATGCCGTTTTGAAATCAACACAAACCAATGTGGGAGCGGGCTTGCCCGCGATGGCGGATTCACCTTCAACATCTCTGCTGAATGTTACATCCTCATCGCGGGCAAGCCCGCTCCCACAGGGTTCTACGGTGTAGTGCAAGCCTGATTTACAGGTCGCCGTAACCCAGCGAACGCAAGGCGCGTTCGTCGTCGGACCAGCCGCCCTTCACCTTGACCCAAAGGTTGAGCATGATCTTGGAGTCGAACAGCAGCTCCATGTCCTTGCGCGCCTCGGTGCCGATACGCTTGATGCGCTCGCCCTTGTCGCCAATGATGATTTTCTTCTGGCCGTCACGCTCGACGAGGATCAACGCATGAATGTGCAGGGTTTTCCCCTGCTGCTTGAACTCTTCGATTTCGACGGTGATCTGGTATGGCAGCTCGGCACCCATCTGGCGCATGATTTTTTCGCGAACCAGTTCAGCGGCAAGGAAACGGCTGCTGCGGTCGGTGATCTGGTCTTCCGGGAAGAAGTGATCGTTTTCCGGCAGATGCCCGGCAATCACCCGTTCCAGTGCGTCAAGGTTGTGCCCGTGCTGGGCCGAGATCGGGATGATCTGCGCGTTCGGCAACTGTTCCTGCAACCAGGACAGGTGCGGCATCAGCTCCGCCTTGTCTTCGATGCGGTCAGTCTTGTTCAGCGCCACGATCAGCGGGCCGGTCACGTATTGCACGCGCTCAAGGACCATCTGGTCTTCTTCGGTCCACTTGGTGCGGTCGACCACGAAAATCACCACGTCGACGTCTTTCAACGCCGCCGATGCGGTCTTGTTCATGTAGCGGTTCAGGGCTTTCTCGCCACCCTTGTGCATGCCAGGGGTGTCGACATAGATGGCCTGCACATCGCCTTCGGTCTTGATACCGAGCATGTTGTGACGGGTGGTTTGCGGCTTGCGCGAGGTGATCGCCAGTTTCTGACCCAGGATGTGGTTCAGCAACGTGGATTTGCCCACGTTCGGACGGCCGACGATGGCAACATAGCCACAGCGCGTTGCGGTTGTATCAGTCATTGCCATTCTCCACACCCAGGGCAATCAGTGCTGCGGCGGCCGCTACCTGTTCGGCAATGCGACGGCTCACACCCTGACCTCGGCTTTTTTCATTCAGTAAGATGATTTCGCATTCGACGAAGAACGTCCGGCAATGCGGCTCACCCTGGATATCCACCACTTCGTAACGCGGCAGCTCGCAACCACGGGACTGCAGAAACTCCTGCAGGCGGGTTTTTGGATCCTTGTTGGTGTCGACCAGTGTCAGGCCTTCGAACTCGCCGGCCAGCCAGGCCAGCACGCGTTCGCGCGCCACTTCCATGCCGGCATCGAGGTAGATTGCACCAATCAGCGCTTCCAGGGCATCGGCCAGAATCGACTCGCGACGGAAACCGCCGCTCTTCAATTCGCCGGAACCCAGGCGCAGGTATTCGCCCAGATCGAAACCACGGGCCAGTACGGCCAGGGTCTCACCTTTCACCAGACGGGCACGCAAACGCGACAACTGGCCTTCGCGGGCCAGCGGGAAGCGATCGAACAATGCCTCGCCAGCCACGAAGTTGAGAATGGCATCACCGAGGAACTCCAGGCGCTCGTTGTTGCGCCCGGCAAAGCTGCGGTGAGTCAGGGCCAGGATCATCAGTTCCTGATCCTTGAAGGTGTAGCCGAGCTGACGCTCGAGACGGCTTAAAGAGACGCTCACGGTTTACCCACGCTGAGTTCGTGGTTGGATTCCACCGCCATCGCCGGGGTTCGGCGCAGGCTTGGGACAATTAACGCTGTGTTCAAAAATAACGTCCTGAATATCGTTGTTTTCATGCTGCCGGCGTCGATTGTGTCGACTCCAGAAATGCATTCGGCGCTGTGTTCAACAGCGCCGTGTTTGATTACTTGATCAGGCCAACCCGCGAGAAATTCGGCAGGTGACTGAGTTTGGGTTCCGGCCAGCTCATCCAGACTGCAAAGGCCTTGCCGACGATATTCTTGTCGGGAACCATGCCCAGCAGATCCTTGGGAATGTTCGGATCATCCCAGTAACGACTGTCGTTCGAATTGTCGCGGTTGTCGCCCATCATGAAATAGTGCCCGGCAGGTACGGTCCAAGAACGGTCCGGCGTAGCCCGGTAGCGACTCATTTCCTTGCGGATCAGGTGCTCGGCGGCGCCGAGTTTTTCCTTGTAGAGCTCGGCGCTCCCCAAGGTGCCCGGCTCGGAGCCGACCAGTTGCTCGGCGATCGATTCACCGTTGACGAACAGGCGCTTGTCAGCGGTGTAACGAACCTGATCACCCGGCAGACCGACTACACGCTTGATGTAGTTGACGTTTGGATCGCTCGGATAGCGGAACACCATCACATCGCCGCGTTGTGGCTCACCGACTTCGATGACTTTCTTGTCGATCACCGGCAAGCGGATCCCGTAGGAAAACTTGCTCACCAGGATGAAATCGCCGACGTCCAGGGTCGGTTTCATCGAGCCGGAAGGGATCTGGAACGGTTCCACCAGGAACGAACGCAGCACCAGCACGATGAACAACACCGGGAAGAACGACTTGCCGTATTCGACCAGCAGCGGTTCTTTGTTCAGCTTCTCGACCACCATCACATCAGGCTGGCTCACGCTGCCCTGATAGGAGGCAATGGCGGCACGCCGACGCGGCGCCAGGAAAAGCAGATCGAGCAACGCCAACAAGCCGCAGACGAATACGGCGATGACCAGCAACAGCGGGAAATTTAGTGACATAGGACCTAACTATCCAACCTGAGCACTGCAAGGAAGGCTTCTTGTGGAATTTCCACGTTACCGACCTGCTTCATGCGTTTTTTACCGGCCTTTTGCTTTTCCAGCAGTTTTTTCTTACGGCTAACGTCACCGCCGTAGCATTTGGCCAATACGTTCTTTCTGAGTGCCTTGACGGTTGTCCGCGCCACAATCTGACCGCCAATGGCGGCCTGGATTGCCACGTCGAACATCTGCCGCGGAATCAGCTCTTTCATCTTCTCGGTCAACTGGCGACCTTTGTAGTGCGCATTGTCCTTGTGCACGATCAGCGCCAGGGCGTCGACCTTGTCGCCGTTGATCAGCACATCCAGTTTCACCAGATTAGCCGATTGGTAACGGTCGAAATGGTAATCCAGCGAAGCATAGCCGCGACTGGTGGACTTCAGGCGGTCGAAGAAGTCCAGGACCACTTCGTTCATCGGCAGATCGTAGGTCACCTGGACCTGGGTACCGAGGAACAGCATGTCATGCTGAATGCCGCGTTTCTCGATGCACAGGGTAATGACGTTGCCCAGGTGCTCCTGCGGCACAAGAATATTGGCCCGCACGATCGGCTCGCGCATGTCTTCGATGGAAGACAGGTCCGGCAGCTTCGACGGGTTATCGACGTAGATCGTTTCGCCGGACTTGAGCAGCAGTTCGAAAATTACCGTCGGCGCGGTGGTGATCAGGTCCAGGTCGTATTCGCGCTCCAGGCGCTCCTGGATGATTTCCATGTGCAGCATGCCGAGGAAACCGCAACGGAAGCCGAAGCCCAGGGCGTCGGAGCTTTCCGGGGTGTATTGCAGCGACGAATCATTCAGCGTGAGCTTTTGCAGCGCCTCGCGGAAGTCTTCGAAATCGTCGGAGCTGACCGGGAACAGACCGGCATACACCTGCGGCTGAATGCGTTTGAAACCTGGCAGCACATCGACGTCCGGCGTCGAGCTCAAGGTCAGGGTGTCACCCACTGGCGCACCGTGAATGTCCTTGATGCCGGCGATGATGAAGCCCACTTCACCGGCTTTCAGGTCAACGGTAGCGGTGTGTTTGGGATTGAAGACACCGACGCTGTCCACCAGGTGGATCTTGCCGGTGGACTTGACCAGAATCTTGTCGCCTTTCTTCACACGGCCATGGCGTACGCGCACCAGGGACACAACGCCCAGGTAGTTGTCGAACCAGGAGTCGATGATCAACGCTTGCAGCGGATCTTCGATGTTGCCGGTTGGCGCCGGAATGGTGGTGACCAGGCGCTCGAGCACTTCATCAACGCCCAGACCGGTCTTGGCACTGCAAGTGACCGCGTCGGTGGCATCGATGCCGATGATTTTTTCGATTTCTTCTTTAACGCGGTCCGGATCGGCCTGTGGCAGGTCGATCTTGTTCAGCACCGGCATCACTTCCAGGCCCTGCTCGATCGCCGTGTAGCAGTTGGCTACCGACTGCGCCTCGACACCCTGACCGGCATCGACCACCAGCAACGCGCCTTCACAGGCCGCCAGCGAGCGGCTGACTTCGTAGGTGAAGTCAACGTGGCCAGGGGTATCAATGAAGTTCAACTGATAGGTGATGCCATCACGGGCCTTGTAATACAGGGTAACGCTATGCGCCTTGATGGTGATGCCGCGTTCACGCTCAAGGTCCATGGAGTCGAGGACCTGGGCTTCCATTTCACGCTCGGCCAGGCCGCCGCACATCTGGATGAAGCGATCGGCCAGCGTCGACTTGCCATGGTCAATGTGGGCGATGATGGAGAAATTGCGGATATGACTCAAATCACTCACGGATCAACACTCAAAAAGGCTGCAGGCATAGCCCGCCGAAAAATAGCCGGGAATTGTACCTGATCCACGGCGCTAGCGTCACGTTCGCAGGTCAGACGGCCAGTACAAAAACGCCCCGGTCTTGCGACAGGGGCGTTTTTTATGACCAAAGAAGCCGGGAACGCCCCGCCATCAACCGGCGCGACGCAACAACCACAGCCCGGCCAGGGCGCAGATGCCGGCTGGCACCAGCACCGCAAACAGCGGCGAGAAACCGAACACCAGGCTCGAAGGGCCCAGCAAATCCTGGGCAATGCGGAAAGTGAAGCCCACCAGCACGCCGGTAAACACCCGCTGACCCAGGGTCACCGAACGCAACGGGCCGAAAATGAAGGAAATCGCCATCAGCACCAGGGCAGCAGTGACCAACGGCTGCAACACCTTGACCCAAAATGCCAGCCAGTAACGACCATTGTTCAAGCCCTGGTCCGCCAGATAGTGGATATACCCCCACAGACCGCTGATCGACAACGACTCGGGTGTCATCACCACGGTATTGAGCAATTGCGGGCTCAATGCCACGTCCCAGCGCTCCACAGGGGCAGTCACCACCTCAGAGCTTTTATCGTGGAACAGCGTGGTGGTGATATCGGTCAGTTGCCAGTGCTCCTTGTCGAAGTCTGCGCGCTTGGCGAAGCTGGCCGACAACATGTGCCGCTCGGCGTCAAAGCGATAACGGGTCACACCGTACAAAATGCCATTGGGCTGAACGGAGTTGATGTGGATGAATTCATCGCCCTGACGGTGCCACATGCCGTGCTTGGCACTTTGCGCGTCGCCACTGCCCTGGGCCAGCGAACGATTGGCTTGCGCGATATTTTCACTGGCGGGGGCGACATACTCGCCGATCAGCACGCCGGCAAGCATCAGCACCAACATGGGCTTCATGACCGCCCAGACGATTCGGCCGATCGACACGCCGGCCGCGCGCATGATGGTCAACTCGCTGTTGCTGGCCAGGCTGCCGAGGCCGATCAGGCAACCGATCAGCGCCGCCATCGGCAACATTTCGTAAAGACGGCGCGGTGCAGTCAGCAGCACATAACTCGCGACATCGGCCAGGGTGTAGGTATCGCTGATTTCGCCCATTTCATCGATGAACGCAAACAACGTTGCCAGCCCCAGGATGATTCCCAGCACAGCCAGGATCGCAATGAGCACGCTGCTACCAATGTAGCGGTCGAGCTTAACCACGGGCCACCTCCAGCACGCTGCGGCGACTCGCCATCTTCAAGCGCAGGGGTTCCCAGTAAAGCAGGCCCAGGCCGATGATCAGGAAGATGGCATGCACCCACCACAAGCCCAACGCCACCGGGATCTTGCCCTTGTCGAGGGCGCCGCGTGCGGCAATCAGCAGGGTCAGGTAAGCCATATAAAGAAGAATCGCCGGCAACAGTTTGAGGAAGCGCCCCTGGCGCGGATTGACTCGCGACAGCGGCACCGCCATCAGGGTCACGATGAAGACCAGCAAGGGCAAGGACAGACGCCACTCAAGCTCGGCGCGCATACGCAAGTCATCGCTATGGATCAAGACACTGGTGCTCAGCGCATCACGGTCGGTGACTTCGTCGCTGACATCCGGCTTGGGCAGCAATACACCGTACTCGTCGTACTTGATCGCACGATAGTCGGCCTGCCCCGGATTACCGTCGTAACGGTAGCCATTGTCGAGGATCAGGTAGCGATTGCCATCAGGCTTGATTTCCTGCCGGCCCTTTTCAGCCACCAGGACGGAAATCCCGCGATCTTTCCTGTCGGATGAGGCGTTCTTTTGCGAAATGAATACGCCGCCAAGGTTGATCCGATCTGCCGACAACTGCTCGGTGTAAGTCACTCGCGTACCGTCGCGCAACGCCTGGAAGCGCCCCGGCTCCAGGGTATCGAACTCGGTCAGGGCATCTTGCTTGTTCAGCAGCAGCTGGAACTGATTGGCACCTTGTGGCGCCAGGCTCAGGCTCAGCCACGCCACGATCAGCGCCACCAGCGTGGCCGGAAAAAGGGTCATGACAAACAGACGCTGCTGGCTCATGCCGGTCGCCGAAAGCACGGTCATCTCGCTTTCCAGATACAGCCGGCCATACGCCAGCAGAATCCCCAGGAACAGTCCCAAGGGCAGGATCAGCTGCAGGAATCCCGGCAGGCGGAAGCCCATGATCAGAAACAGTGAACCCGGATCCAGAAGGCCCGAAGCGGCCTGGGCGAGGTATTTGATGAAGCGTCCACTCATGATGATGACCAGCAGCACGGCGCTGACGGCGCTCAAGGTCAACAAGACTTCGCGGGATAGGTAACGGAAGACGATCAAACCAGACACTCCAGGATTGTCAGGCGAAGGCAGCCAAACAAACAAACAAACAAACATATCAGGCAACCCGCAGGGCAGAGCCGCCGAAAAAAGATGGCGCATTATCCTGTGATTGGGTGCGCCTGTCACTGCGCAATGCATGGAAGCGCCTGTAGGACCGAGCGCACTCGCGAAGGGCGACGTCCATATCTCACGAAGCCTGAAACCCCGCCGCGGCCTCAAGTTCTTCGCGAGCAGGCTCGCTCCGACAATCGTACAACCGAGGGTTGTCAGGCGCCGCTAGCGAGGTTCAAACTGCGGCCTTCGTCGCCGGTCGGTACTGGCGCCTTTCTATTACTTTCTATTTAGATGCAGGCAGGCGACGCACATTCGGTGTCGAGCGCTTGCGAGTTGACCATCAATTCAGGGACCCGGACATGGAACTGGTTGTAAAGAGCGTTAACCCGGAAACGTTGAAAACCGCCACGTTGGTGGTCGCCGTCGGTGAAGGCCGCAAACTCGGCGTCGCCGCCAAACAACTCGACGAACTCAGCGGCGGTGCGATCAGCGCCGTGCTCAAGCGTGGCGACCTGGCCGGCAAGGTCGGGCAGAGCCTGCTGCTGCACAGCCTGCCCAACCTCAAGGCCGAGCGCGTGCTGCTGGTGGGCGTGGGTAAAGATGAAGAACTGGGCGACCGCCCGTTCCGCAAAATCATCGCCGGCGTACTCAATACCCTCAAAGGCCTGGCCGGCAGTGATGCGGTCCTGGCCCTGGACGAAATCGTGGTCAAGGGCCGCGACAGCTACGGCAAGACCCGCCTGCTGGCCGAAACCCTGGTGGACGGTGAATACCAGTTCGATCAGTTCAAGAGCCAGAAAGCCGAACCACGCGCCCTGAAGAAAGTCACCCTGCTGACCATCAAGGCCGCCCAGGCTGAAGTGCAACGCGCCGTGACCCACGCCACCGCCATTGCCAACGGCATGGCCTTCACTCGCGACCTGGGCAACTTGCCGCCAAACATCTGCCACCCGACGTTCCTCGGTGAGCAAGCGAAAAACCTCGGCAAAGAGTTCAAGGACCTGAAAGTCGAAGTCTTCGACGAGAAGAAGATCAAGGCACTGGGCATGGGCTCGTTCTATGCCGTTGGCCAGGGCAGCGCCCAACCGCCGCGCCTGATCGTCATGCAATACAACGGCGGCAAGAAATCCGAGAAGCCCTACGCCCTGGTCGGCAAAGGCATCACCTTCGACACTGGCGGTATCAGCCTCAAGCCAGGCGCCGGCATGGACGAAATGAAATATGACATGGGCGGCTCTGCCAGCGTGTTCGGCACCCTGCGTGCCGTGCTCGAGCTGAAATTGCCAATCAACCTGGTGTGCATCCTGGCATGCGCCGAGAACATGCCGAGCGGCAACGCTTCTCGCCCGGGCGACATCGTCACCACCATGAGCGGCCAGACCGTGGAAATCCTCAACACCGACGCCGAAGGCCGTCTGGTGCTGTGCGACGCACTGACCTACTCCGAGCGCTTCAAGCCGCAAGCCGTCATCGACATCGCCACCCTGACCGGTGCCTGCGTGGTTGCCCTGGGCGCCCATACCTCGGGCCTGCTGGGCAACAACGATGAACTGATCGGCCAACTGCTCAGCGCCGGCAAGGCGGCCGACGACCGCGCCTGGCAATTGCCGTTGTTCGATGAGTACCAGGAGCAACTCGACAGCCCGTTCGCCGACATCGCCAACATCGGCGGCCCGAAAGCCGGCACCATCACCGCTGCCTGCTTCCTGTCGCGCTTCACCAAGAACCTGAACTGGGCGCACCTGGACATCGCCGGCACTGCCTGGACCAGCGGCGGCAAGGACAAGGGCGCCACTGGCCGTCCGGTTCCCCTGTTGACCCAATACCTGCTGGACCGCGCCAAAGCCTGAAACCGATGAACCTGGGCGGCGTCGCTTTCGGGCGGCGCCGCTCAAGGCTCAGGAACCGCAATGACCAAAGTCGACTTCTATATCCTGCCCAGCGCCGATCCTTCGGCACGCCTGGATTTCGCCTGCAAGCTCACTGAAAAAGCCTGGCGCATGGGGCACCGCATTTACCTGCATTGCAGCGACGCCTCCCAACGCGAGGATCTCGACGCACGCTTATGGGCGTTCAAAGGCGAAAGTTTCGTGCCCCACGGCCCTGCCGAAAGCGAACCGGACAGCCAGATCGTCCTGGGGCTTGGCGATGATTGCGGCCAGCACCAGGATCTGTTGGTCAATCTCGACCTGAAAGTGCCGGCCTTTGCCCAGCGCTTTGCCCGCGTGGCAGAAGTGGTGGTGGAAGACCCGGTGATACGCCAGGCCGCGCGGGAGAGTTTCCGTTTCTACCGCGAACAGGGCTATCCTCTGCAAGATCACCGTTTACAGCGACTCTGAGCATTCCGATGGACACTCCAAAACCGCTGCAAAAGTCCGTGCACCTGCTGGACGACCTTGAGTCGATCCGCCAACTGCTCGGCGATGACAACCTGCAACCACCGCTGCTGACCGACACGGTCGATGAAGGTGAACAGGAACAGATTCCGATGCTGTTCGACACTGTCAGCGCCCCCGCGCCGACCGTCGAACCGAAAGCGCCCGCCCCAGCCGCCGAGCCGGCACCGAGCGCCAGCAAGGGCGCCGACGCCCTGCTGTACCTCGACAGCGAACTGCGCGCCGCCGCGCAATTGATCATGCAGGACGTGATCGACGACTTCGCGCCGCACATCGAAACCGAAATCAAACGCCGCTTGAATGCGCGGATGGAGCGATTGCTGAGCCAGTACAACGATTGAACAACCTGCGCCAAGCGCGCCTGTGTGGGAGCGTGCCTGCTCGCGATGGCGTCTTGATTTTCACCGACGATATCGCCTGCCGGACTGCTTTCGCGAGCCAGCTCACGCCACAAACAGCCTCCAACAACTGATTTGTGCGGGGTCATAGAGATTGGTCACCGAATGCCTTTATCATGCGCCCCATGATTAAAGATCCCTTTGCAAGACTTGGCCTGGACCGTGAAGTCCTGACCGTCAGCCAGCTCAACGGCCGTGCACGGGTGTTGCTCGAAGACGTGTTCAGCAACATCTGGGTCGAAGGCGAAATCTCCAACCTGGCCCGCCCGGCATCCGGCCACGTGTACTTCACACTCAAGGACAGCGGCGCCCAGGTGCGTTGCGCACTGTTCCGGCAGAACGCTGCGCGAGTGCGACAAGCATTGAAAGACGGCCTGGCGGTCAAGGTACGCGGCAAGGTCTCGCTGTTCGAGGGGCGCGGGGACTACCAACTGATCCTCGACACCGTGGAACCTGCGGGCGATGGCGCGTTGCGGCTGGCCTTCGATGCACTGAAGGAAAAACTCAACGCCGAAGGCCTGTTCAGCGCCGAGCGCAAGGTACCGCTACCGGCCCATCCACAACGGATCGGCATCATCAGTTCACCCACCGGCGCGGTGATCCGCGACATCATCAGCGTGTTCCGCCGTCGCGCACCTCAGATACAACTGACGCTGATCCCGACGGCCGTTCAGGGCCGCGAAGCCACCGCGCAAATTGTTCGCGCGCTGAAACTGGCCGATGCCCGCGGCTTCGACGCCTTGATCCTGGCCCGAGGTGGCGGCTCGCTGGAAGACCTCTGGTGCTTCAACGAAGAAGCAGTGGCCCGCGCGGTGGATGCCTGCGTAACGCCGATCGTCAGCGCCGTCGGCCATGAAACCGATGTGTCGATCAGTGACTTCGTCGCCGACGTTCGCGCCCCGACCCCATCCGCCGCCGCTGAATTGCTCGCACCGGACTCCAGCGATCTGGTCCGCCGGGTCGAAAGCCTGCACCGACGGTTGGTGATGCGCATGCGCGACCGTTTGATGCGCGACCGCCTGCGTCTGGAAGGCATCTCCCGGCGACTGCGCCATCCGGGTGAGCGCCTGCGCCAGCAAGCGCAACGCCTGGATGATCTGGACATGCGCATGCGCCGCGCCTTTGAACGCAGCCTCAACACTCGCCGTGAACGGCTGATCCGCCTGGAAACCCGCCTGGCCGGGCAACATCCCGGTCGGCAACTGGCGTTGTTGCGCCAGCGCCTCGACAGTCTCGCCGAACGCCTGCCCCGCGCCATCCGCGAGGGGCTGAAAAACCGTCGCCTGCAGTTGCAAAGCCAAATGCAGACACTGCATGTGGTCAGCCCCCTGGCGACGCTGGGCCGCGGTTACAGCATTTTGCTCGACGAGCGCGGCAACGCGATTCGCAACGCCGCGCAAACCCATAACGGTCAACGTCTGAAAGCCAAACTGGGCGAAGGCGAACTGCAAGTGCGGGTTGAAGACAATCACCTGACGCCTGTCACCCTTTCATTACTGGATTGATCCATGCCGCGCCTTTTAGCTTCTTTGCTATTGCTGTGCCTGACCCTGAACGCCCACGCCGACAGCTATATCACCCGCCTGTTGAACAAACCGGTGCCGGGCGGCGTCGCGGTGGTGGATCTGGGCACCCCAGCGCAAGCGCCGAAAGCCAGCTATCAGGGCAAACCGGTACTGGTGGTCAAGGAGCAGAACAATTGGCTGGCCATCGTCGGCGTACCGCTGACTGTTAAACCGGGCGCCCAGTCCATCAGCAGCGGCGGCCGTACGCTGAGCTTCACCGTGGGCCAGAAAAAATACCCGGAACAACGCATCACCTTGAAGAACACGCAGCAGGTCAACCCTGACCCGGAGAATCTCAAGCGCATAGAACGCGAGCTGGCAGAGCAGATTGCCGCCTATCGCACGTTCAGCCCGAATACCCCCAGCAACCTGCTGTTGGACAAACCGGTCAACGGGCCGCTGTCGAGCAAGTTCGGGGTGCGCCGGTTCTTCAACGGTGAAGAGCGCAATCCCCACGCAGGCCTGGACTTCGCAGTGCCAGCCGGCACACCGATCAAGACCCCGGCCGCTGGCAAGGTGATTCTGATCGGCAATTACTTCTTCAACGGCAACACCGTGTTTGTCGACCATGGCCAAGGCTTCATCAGCATGTTCTGCCACATGTCGAAAATCGACGTGAAGGTCGGTCAGCCATTGGCGCGTGGTGATGTGGTCGGCAAGGTCGGCTCGACCGGTCGGGCGACCGGGCCGCATATGCACTGGAACGTCAGCCTGAACGACGCGCGGGTAGATCCGGCGATTTTCATCGGGGCGTTTCAGCCTTAAGTCTGCGGTTGGTCCGCTCGCGATGAGGGCATCACCGGCGCCGCTTACTCAGCGTCCAGGTCCTCTATCCCGTGGGCTTCCCGGTCGGCCAGGCAGTGCTTGATCCATTCCCGGGTTTCCTCCGAGAACCCGGTCAGCTCTTCAGCCGTGACCAGCTCACGGGCGCATAGCCCGAGCAAGTGAGAACGCGCTTCATGCCGCGAAAACCTGAACACCCCAAACGCCCAGTACAACTCCTTTTGACCGGCCTGGAGCAATTCCTCGCTCGCCTCAATCCGCTCATAAGGTGAGAGGTTTTTATCCAGCACTGTCTTTTCGACATCCGCCATGATCCGCACACACATCCGCTCATGGGCGACCGGACGCAGCACGCAATAGAGCTTCCAATCGGACTCGTTCATCGCCGACTCCTGCTTGTCAGTCGAGGCCATAAGCATAGCTGCACGGGCACGGCCCGATGCCAAAATCCTCGATTGCGCATCACTCAAACCCTGCGCAAGCAACTGAACAAACAGCACCATTCAGCACAATAAAATCTCGATAAATACATAGACACGAGTATTCCTCTCAATTTTTTTCGACTGCTTGCCATCTTTCTCCCCCGCGGTTAGGGTTGAAGGCATGAAAACTCCTCACACCCTCATTCAGCTTCGCCAGCACCGCAGCCTGTGCCTTGTCAGTGCACGACTGCCGGGCTGATCGCGGTGCCTCGTCTCACGCCTTACCCCAAAAATATTTGATCCACCGGCTGGCCGCCTTTTTTCGGCCCACACAATAAGGATTACTCCGATGAGCATGCTCAAAGACCCGTCTTCGAAATACCGCGCGTTCCCGACCATCGACATCCCGGACCGTACCTGGCCGTCGAAAACCATCACTGCCGCGCCGATCTGGTGCAGTTCCGACCTGCGTGACGGCAACCAGTCGCTGATCGAGCCGATGGACGCCGTCAAGAAGCTGCGCTTCTGGAAAACCCTGGTGCAGGTGGGCGTGAAAGAAATCGAAGCATCGTTCCCGGCCGCTTCGCAAACCGACTTCGACTTCGTGCGCACCCTGATCGAAGGCAACCACATCCCGGACGACACCACCATCCAGGTGCTGACCCAGGGCCGTGAAGACCTGATCGAGCGTACCTTCGAATCCCTGCGCGGGGCGAAGAAAGCCATCGTTCACCTGTACAACGCGACCTCCCCTTCCTTCCGCCGGATTGTCTTCAATCAGGACAAGGACGGCGTCAAGGCCATCGCCGTGAACGCCGCCAAGCTGTTCGTCAAATACGCGGCCATGCAGCCGGACACCGAGTGGACCTTCGAATACTCGCCGGAAACCTTCAGCGCCACCGAACTGGAGTTCGCCAAGGAAGTCTGCGACGCGGTGATCGAAGTCTGGAACCCGACGCCCGAGCACAAGATGATCCTCAATCTGCCGGCCACCGTGGAATGCGCGACCCCGAACATCTATGCCGACCAGATCGAATGGTTCGGCCGTCACATCAACCGTCGTGACAGCGTGATCATCAGCCTGCACACCCACAACGACCGTGGCACCGGCGTGGCCGCCACCGAACTGGGCCTGATGGCCGGCGCCGACCGCGTCGAAGGCTGCCTGTTCGGCAACGGCGAGCGCACCGGTAACGTTGACCTGGTGACCGTCGCCCTGAACATGTACACCCAGGGTCTCGACCCTCAACTGGACTTCTCCGACATCGACGGCGTGCGCAAAGTCGTCGAAGAATGCAACCAGATCCAGGTGCACCCGCGTCACCCGTACGTCGGCGACCTGGTCCACACGGCGTTCTCCGGCTCCCACCAGGATGCCATCCGCAAGGGCTTCGCCCAGCAGAAACCGGACGCCCTGTGGGAAGTACCGTACTTGCCGATCGACCCGGCCGACATCGGCCGCAGCTACGAAGCGGTCATCCGCGTCAACAGCCAGTCGGGCAAGGGCGGTATCGCCTACCTGCTGGAACAGGAATACGGCATCAGCCTGCCGCGTCGCATGCAGATCGAGTTCAGCCAGGTCGTGCAGCGTGAGACCGATCGCCTGGGCCTCGAAATGACGGCCCAACAGATCCACGCCCTGCTGCACAGCGAGTACTTGCAAGCCAATACCCCGTACGCGCTGGTCAGCCATCGCCTGCAGGAAGAAAACGGCCACAGCGCCGTCGAAGTGGAAGTCGCCAGCCAAGGCCAGGGCGAAACCAACCTGCATTGGCGCGGCAAGGGCAATGGTGCCCTGGAAGCCCTGGTGGCCGGTTTGCCAGTCCCCGTGGAAATCATGGACTACAACGAGCACGCCATCGGCGCGGGCACCAATGCCAAGGCAGCGGCCTACATTGAACTGCGGGTGAATGGCGAGCGTGCGGTGCATGGCGTCGGCATCGACGAAAACATCACCACCGCCAGCTTCAAGGCCCTGTTCAGCGCGCTGAACCGCTCCCTGAGCCAGCCGGAAGCGAAAGCGGCGTAAGCCTACGCTGTCATGCAAAAGGCCCCGGGGTGCGAACCTCGGGGCCTTTTTTTTACCTGCTGGTTTTGTGCTGTCTGAACCGGTCCCTTCGCGGGCAAGCCCGCGAAGGGGCCAGGTCAGGCGACGACGAACTCAGGTGAACTCGAAAGTATCGGCATCCAGATTCGCCGGAAACCGCGTGCGATACGCCGCCAGTTCCGCCGCATCGAGTACCACCTTGAACACCCCGTCAGCCTCACCGGCACTGAGCAGTGTCTCACCCTGGAAATCCAGCACCTGGCTGTCACCGGTATACGCGAAGCCTTTGCCGTCCGTACCGACACGATTCACCGCCGCCACGTAGCACAGGTTTTCGATGGCCCGCGCCGGCAGCAAGCGGTTCCAGTGCTGGCGTCGTGCACCCGGCCAGTTGGCGGTGTATAGCAACAAGTCAGTGTCCTGGGCATCGCGACTCCACACCGGGAAGCGCAGGTCGTAGCAAATCAACGGCCGCACGCGCCAGCCCTTGAGTTCGAACTGCACCTGACGCTCGCCGGGGGTGTAGTGGTGATGTTCACCCGCCATGCGGAACAGATGGCGCTTGTCATAGTGCAACACCTCACCGTCCGGCCGCGCCCACAACAGGCGATTGCGATGGCTGCCATCGGCCGCCTGAATGATGACGCTGCCCGTGATCACCGCGTCGAACTTCGCCGCCTGAACCCGCAGCCATTTGCTGGTAGGGCCGTTTTCCGCTTCAGCGAGGGTCTCGGATTCCATCGAGAACCCGGTGGTGAACATCTCTGGCAGGATAATAAGGTCTGCACCCTGGGCCTGTTCCAGCAGCGATTCGAAATGCTCCAGGTTGGCCTTGCGGTCATGCCAGGCCAGGGAAGTCTGGATCAGTGCGATGTTCAGATTCGCAAGCACACTCAGATCACGCATAGTTTTTCCGCTGCTTCACGCAGGGTCTCCTCACGTTTGGCAAAGCACAGTCGCACCAGGCGCTGGCCTTCGGGTGGCGTCTGGTAGAACACCGAGATCGGAATACTTGCCACACCATGTTCGCGGGTCATCCACAAGGCCATTTCGACGTCATTGAGGTCCGGACGGATCTGCGAGTAATCGACCAGCTGAAAATAAGTGCCGGTCACCCGGGTGAAACTGAAACGCGACGGTGCGAGCAAATCGCAGAACAGATCACGCTTGGCCTGATAGAAACCCGGCAGCTCTTCGATGTGCTCCGGATGCTCGGCCATGTAATCGGCCAAGGCGTATTGCAGTGGCGTAACACCGCAGAAACTGACGTACTGATGCACCTTGCGCAGCTCTGCAGTCAGGGCCGGCGGCGCGACGACATAACCGGTTTTCCAGCCGGTGACGTGATAAGTCTTGCCGAATGAGCTGACCACGAATGCACGCTGATACAGCTCTTCATGGGCCAGCACGCTGACGTGTGGCACGCTGTCGTACACAAGGTGTTCGTAGACCTCATCGCTGACGAGGTAGATGTCGCGATCACGGATCAACGCCGCCAACTGATCCAGCTCGGCGCGGCTGATCAAGGCACCGCTGGGGTTGTGCGGGGTATTGAGAATGATCATTCGCGTACGCGGGCTCAGCGCAGCGGCGAGCTTGTCGAAGTCGATGCTGAAATCGTCCAGCCTCAGCTGTACGTGAACACAACGACCACCCGCCAACTCAACCGAAGGCTCGTAACTGTCATAAGCCGGATCGAACACGATGACTTCGTCACCGTTGTGGATAACGGCCTGGATGGCGCAGAAAATCGCCTGGGTCGCGCCGGGAGTGACGGTCACTTCGTTGTCGGCATCGATGTTGACGCCATAGCTACGGGCGATCTTGGCCGCGATCTGCTGACGTAGCGCAGGCAAACCGGTCATCGGCGAATACTGGTTGTGGCCATTGGCAATATGCCGGCCAACCGCGTCGCAAAGGGCTTGCGGGGCATCGAAATCGGGAAAACCCTGGGACAGGTTGATCGCCCCGGTCTGCGCCGCGAGCTGAGACATCTGAGTGAAAATAGTGATGCCGACATTCGGCAGCTTACTGGTGATCATCGGTGGGCCCCTGCAGGTGAGCTGCAAGTTTCAAGCGACAAGCCGCAAGCGGTCAAGCCTCAAACCATCAGGCACAAAAAAGGGCCCTTAACAGGCCCCTTTTTGGTTTTGACTTGAAGCTTGCAGCGTGTAACTCAGGGCTGCCTTAGCGCTTGTCGCGGCGCTTCTTGTCGGCTTTCTTGTGGTGCGACATCAAACGACGCTTCTTGTTGACCTGACGGTCGGTGAGCGAGTTCTTGTTGCCTTCGTACGGGTTCTCGCCGCCCTTGAACTCGATGCGGATCGGCGTACCGACCAGCTTGAGCACACGACGGTAAGTGTTTTCCAGGTAACGGACGTAGGACTTCGGCACCTTTTCGATCTGGTTACCGTGAATCACGATGATCGGCGGGTTCGCGCCACCCAGGTGGGCATAACGCAGCTTGATCCGACGGTTGTTCACCATCGGTGGCGCATGCTCACCGACCGCGTCTTCCAGAATCTGGGTCAGGCGGTTGGTTGGCCAGCGAGTGACCGCAGACTTGAACGAGTTCTGTACCGACGCGTAGAGGTTGCCCACGCCGGTGCCGTGCAGCGCCGAGATGAAGTGGATGTCGGCGAAGTCGACGAAGAACAGACGACGTTGCAGCTCGACTTTCACGAAGTCGCGCTCGCTCGGCGTCATGCCGTCCCACTTGTTGATCGCGATGACCAGCGCACGACCGGCTTCAAGGGCAAAGCCCAGCAGGTTGAGGTCGTGATCGACCACGCCTTCGCGGGCGTCCATCACGAAGATCACCACGTTGGCGTCTTTGATCGCTTGCAGGGTTTTGACCACGGAGAACTTTTCGACTTCTTCGTGGATCTTGCCGCGCTTGCGCACCCCGGCGGTGTCGATCAGCGTGTACTTCTCGTCGTTACGCTCGAACGGGATGTAGATACTGTCGCGAGTGGTGCCGGGCTGGTCATAGACGATGACCCGGTCTTCACCGAGCATGCGGTTGACCAGGGTCGACTTGCCCACGTTCGGGCGACCGATGATCGCGATCTTGATCCCGTCTTTTTCGCTCGGACCAGGAATGCGCTTGGCTTCTTCGCCCTCGGCGACTTCCTCTTCCTCGCCTTCTTCCGGCTCTTCTTCGTCTTTCGGGAATTCGCTCAGGGCGATTTCCAGCATCTGGGTGATGCCTCGGCCGTGAGCTCCCGCGATTGGAATCGCGTGGCCCATGCCCAACGGAGCGAATTCGGCGCGGGCCATTTCAGGGTCGATGTTGTCGACCTTGTTGGCAACCACGTAGGAACGCTTGTTACGTTTGCGCAAATGCTCGGCGATCATCTGGTCGGCGGCGGTAAAACCGGCCTTGGCATCTACCAGAAACAACACAACATCCGCTTCTTCGATGGCCAGCAGCGACTGCTCGGCCATTTTTTCGTCCATACCATGCTCGTCACCGGAGATACCGCCGGTGTCGACCAGAATGTAGGAACGCCCTTGCCACTTGGCCTCACCGTATTGGCGATCACGGGTCAGACCGGACAAGTCGCCGACAATGGCGTCACGAGTCCTGGTCAGGCGGTTGAACAAGGTGGACTTGCCGACGTTCGGTCGGCCCACCAGGGCGATTACGGGAACCATGCGGCTCTCCACTTCGTTATTTCAGAAAATACAAAAGCCGCTGCGAGGCAGCGGCTGGTGCTCGGGGCAATCACTGTAGGAGCGGACTGTTCGCGAAAAACGCAAAAACACCGCGTTTTTTCAGACAGAAAACGTAATCGTTGACGTCCATCGCGAGCAGGCTCGCCCCTACAAGTGAAGCAGCCTGGGGGGTTAACCCCAAGCATAGTCAAACCGTTACTTAATGGTCAGGGCTTCCAGTTTGCCGCTGTTGCCATATACATAAATCGTGTCACCCACCACCAGCGGACGGGCACGCAGGCCGTCGCTGTCGATGCGCTCGCGGCCGACAAAACGACCGTCCACCTGACTCAGCAGGTGCAGGTAACCTTCCAGGTCACCCACTGCAACGTAGCTGGAGAACACTTCAGGAGCCGACAGCTGACGACGAGCCAACGAATCGTTGCTCCACAAGGCCGTGGTGGAACGCTCGTCGACGCCTTCGACAGTGCCCGAAGACAGACTCACGTAGAGACTGCCGAAGCCCTGGGCAACACCAGCATAGCTGGAAGCATCACGCTGCCACAGCTGGCGACCGCTTTGCAGGTCTAGCGCAGCAACGCGCCCCTGGTAGCTCGCGACGTAGATCGTCTCGCCGGACAACAGCAAGCCGCCGTCGATGTCGACCACGCGCTCCAGCTCCGAACGGCCCTGCGGGATCGCTACACGCTGCTCCCAAACCGGCACACCGTTGGAAATGTCGAGAGCGACCACTTTACCGGTCGACAGACCAGCCACCGCGAGGCGGTTGGTCACGATCGGGGCACTGGTGCCACGCAGGGTGAGTACCGCCGGGGTGCTGTCATACAACCAGCGCTGGCTGCCGGTTGTGGCATCCAGACCGATCAGACGGTCGTCCTGAGTCTGGACCACAACCACATCACCGTTGTTGGCCGGCGGTGCGAGCACTTCGCTGGACACGCGAGCGTGCCATTTCTCTTCGCCGTTGATGGCGTCCAGGGCAACGATTTCACCCTTGAGCGTACCGATCGTCAGCAGACCGTAACCCACGCCAACAGCGCCGGAAACAGGCAGTTCGAGATCTTTCTTCCATTTGACGTCGCCGGTGTGGCGATCCATCGCAATCACTACACCAGTGACATCGGCGGCATAAATGGTATCGCCATCGATCGCCGGAACCAGCATGTTGTAGGTTTCGCCCTGACCGTCACCGATCGAACGGCTCCACTGCTTTTTCAGAACCACTTCTTCTTTGAAGTCGGTCAATTCGGCCGGTGGCAATTCTTTCTTGCTGTTGCTGCTGCAACCCGCGGCCAACAAGGCCAGAGCCAGCAATGCTGCATGTTTCCAACGGATCACGTCACGCATCCCCTTTAGCCAGGTCGTCCAGCTTGATTTGTAGGCCACCGACCGCCGCTTCATCCGACAGTGCCGCCTTGGCTTTTTGATACGCCGCGTACGCTTCATCGGTACGACCCAACTGCACCAGCAGGTCGCCCTTGAGTTCTTCACGCGTGGCCAGGAACGCTTTGTCGGCATCGCCTTCAAGCAGTTTCAGGGCTTCATCGGTCTTGTTCTGCGCGGCCAGCACCTGAGCCAGGCGCTGACGGGCGATTTCGCCCAGTGCCGGATTGGCCGGTTTGGCAACGATGGCTTTCAGTTCGGTGGCTGCGTCATCCAGCTTGCCGCTGTCGACGGCGACTTTCGCCACGAACAGGCTGCCGTACTGCGCGTAGGCGCTACCGCCGAATTCACTGTTGAGCTTGGCAGCCAGGTCCGAGACACGGGCCGCATCAGGCTTGCCGTCAGGCGTCAGCGTGGTTTCCAGCAATTGCTGATAGAGCATTGAGGCGCCTTGCGACTGATTGCTCTGATACTTGTGAAAGGCTTGCCAGCCGAACACGATGACCAGCGCCAACAGGCCACCAGTAACCAGGGGCTTGCCGTTGCGTGACCACCAGTCCTTCAAATCCGCCAGCTGTTCGTCTTCGGTACTCGACACCCCAATACTCCTTAATCGCTAAATCGGCTGTTTAGACAGCTTCAACCCTGCACGATGCAGGTGGCCAGGTGTGCAGCAAGCGCATCCCAGGCAATGCTTTGTTGTTCGCCCTGGCCACGCAGGGGTTTGAAACCTACCACTTGCTGGGCCATCTCGTCGTCACCGAGGATCAGTGCATACAGCGCACCGCTCTTGTCGGCTTTCTTGAACTGGCTTTTGAAGCTGCCGGCACCGGCATTCACTTGCAGGCGCAGGTTGGGCAACTGATCACGAACCCGCTCGCTCAACGCCAAGCCAGCCAGCTCGGCGGCTTCACCGAAGGCGCAGAGGTAGACGTCGACCTGGCGGGAGATCTCTTCCGGAATCTGCTCCAGGGTTTCCAGCAACAGGACCAGACGCTCGATGCCCATTGCAAAACCAACGCCCGCCGTCGGCTTGCCGCCCATCTGCTCGACCAGACCGTCGTAACGACCGCCCGCACACACGGTGCCCTGGGCGCCGAGTTTGTCGGTGACCCATTCGAAAACGGTCTTGCTGTAGTAATCCAGCCCGCGAACCAGCTTCGGGTTGATCACGTAAGGAATGCCGGCGGCGTCCAGGCGAGCCTTCAGGCCCTCGAAGTGCACGCGGGACTCTTCGTCCAGGTAGTCGGCCATTTTCGGCGCATCGACCAGGATCGCTTGTGTCTCGGCGTTCTTGGTATCGAGCACGCGCAGCGGGTTGGTCTTGAGGCGACGCTGGCTGTCTTCGTCCAGCTTGTCCAGGTGAGCGGACAGGAACTCGACCAGTGCTTCGCGATAACGGCCACGGGACTCGCTGGTGCCCAGGCTGTTGAGCTCGAGCTTGACCGCGTCACGGATACCCAGCTCGCCCCACAGGCGCCAGGTGAGCACGATCAGTTCGGCATCGATGTCCGGACCATCGAGGTTGAACACCTCGACGCCAATCTGGTGGAACTGACGATAACGGCCTTTCTGCGGACGCTCGTGGCGGAACATCGGACCGATGTACCACAGCTTCTGCACCTGGCCACCACCGGTGATGCCGTGCTCGAGCACCGCACGCACACAGGCTGCCGTGCCTTCCGGACGCAGGGTCAGGGAGTCGCCGTTACGGTCGTCGAAGGTGTACATCTCTTTTTCGACGATGTCGGTCACTTCACCGATGGAGCGTTTGAACAGCTCGGTGAACTCGACGATCGGCATGCGGATCTGCTTGTAGCCGTAGTTATCCAGCAGACGCGAAACGGTGCCCTCGAAGTGACGCCACAGCGGGGTCTGTTCGGGCAGGATGTCGTTCATGCCACGAATGGCTTGCAGAGACTTGCTCACATTAGATCCTTAAATTCCGTTCGGCTCTTGGGTCGGACTCAGCCACGCGCAATGACGGCAGCGTCAGCTTCGACCTTTTCGGCCGCTTTCTCGCGGATCAAGCGTTCGAGCTCATCCACGAGATTGTCATTCGTCAGTTTCTGCGACGGCTTGCCGTCGATGTAAATCAGGTTTGGCGTGCCGCCGGTCAAGCCGATATGGGCTTCCTTGGCTTCACCGGGCCCGTTGACCACGCAACCGATGACCGCAACATCCAACGGCACCAGCAGGTCTTCAAGACGCCCTTCCAGCTCGTTCATGGTTTTAACCACATCGAAGTTCTGCCGCGAGCAGCTCGGGCAGGCGATGAAGTTGATGCCACGGGAACGCAAGTGCAGGGATTTGAGAATGTCGTAGCCGACTTTCACTTCCTCGACCGGATCAGCCGCCAACGAGATGCGAATAGTATCGCCAATCCCTTCGGCGAGCAGCATACCGAGGCCCACGGCAGATTTCACTGTGCCGGAACGCAAACCACCCGCTTCGGTGATCCCCAGGTGCAACGGCTGGACGATTTCCTTGGCCAACAGGCGGTAGGCTTCGACGGCCATGAACACATCGGACGCTTTCACGCTGACCTTGAAGTCCTGGAAATTCAGGCGTTCGAGGTGTTCAACGTGGCGCAAGGCAGACTCAACCAGTGCTGCGGGCGTCGGCTCGCCGTATTTTTTCTGCAGGTCTTTTTCCAGGGAACCGGCGTTTACGCCGATGCGAATCGGAATTCCGCGATCACGGGCGGCATCGACCACGGCACGCACGCGATCTTCGCGGCCGATGTTGCCCGGGTTGATCCGCAGGCAGTCAACGCCCAGCTCGGCGACACGCAGCGCGATACGGTAGTCGAAATGGATATCGGCAACCAACGGCACCTTGACCAGTTGCTTGATTTTGCCGAAGGCCTCGGCAGCGTCCATGTCCGGCACCGAAACCCGCACGATGTCGACACCGGCTGCTTCCAGACGATTGATCTGTGCAACGGTGGCCGCGACGTCATTGGTGTCGCTGTTGGTCATGCTCTGCACAGCGATTGGCGCATCACCGCCAACCGGTACGTTACCGACCCAGATCTTGCGCGATTCGCGACGTTTGATTGGAGATTCGCCGTGCATGACTTATTGACCCAACTTCAGGCGAGCAGTCTCGCCACTGGTGAATGGAGCAACATCAACTGGCTGGCCGTTGTAGCTCACCTGAGCGCCACGGGCGTAGCCCAGGCGTACGGAAAACGGCGGTTTGCCGCTGACGGAAACGCTATCGCCTTTACGCTTGAGGCCGCTCAACAACACCTTGCCGGTGCCATCGCTCACTTGCGTCCAGCAATCGGCCGTGAATTGCAGTTGAACCTGGCCCTGGCCGGCGACCGGGGCAACCGCTGGAGCTGCAGGCGCCGGGGTGCTTGGGACGTTCGGCGCGGTCACGGTAGGAGCTGGTACGGCGGGCACTGCCGGCGCCGGGGTCGCAGGAGTGACAACAACCGGAGCCGTGGCGTGCACAGGTGCAGCTGGCGCAGGTGTGGCCGGCGCTACCGCAGGTGCGGTCGCTTGAGCCTCGGCCGGTGCTGGCGCCGACGTATCGGCCTGCGGCAACGCAAGCGCGGTTGCGCCTTCAGCCTGGCCTTGCGCGACGGCCTGGTCTTCCGGCTCGTCCAGTGGATGAATCTGGGTGGTGCCGTCAGCGCCTTCGACTTCCACGTGCTCCGGGCTCAGACTGACCAGATCCTTGGTATGCATCGAAGTCTGATCCTGCCACCAGACAAAACCGCCGCCAATCACTGCGATCAGCAACAGCAGACTGACAATTCGCAAGATGGTGTGGGAAACACGGACTGGCTCTTCGATGCGACCCAGGCTGTGAACGTTACTGCCCTGGGAGTCGGTGCCGGTGGACTGGTCGAACTGCTGGACCAGAACGGCCTGATCCATCCCCAACAACTTGGCATAGGCGCGAATATAGCCGCGAGCAAAGGTATGCCCGGGCAGCTTGTCGAAAGCGCCGGCTTCCAGATTACTCAGGGAATTGACGGTGAGGTTGAGCTTGAGGGCCACTTCGGCCAGCGACCAGCCATTGCTTTCGCGGGCCTGGCGCAGGGTCTCACCGGGATTCACGCGATTCGCTGCTACAACTTCGGGATGCGCCGCTTTCATCATTGCTCCGACAGGTATTGCTGATATTCCGGTGTACCGGGATAGAGTCGTTTAAGTTGCAGGCCCGCACTGGCGGCCTTGTCGCGATCTTCAAACACTTTTGCCAGTCGAACGCCGAGCAATAGACTACGTGCATTTTGCTCGGCGAGCAGGCTAAAACGGTCGTAATAGTCACGCGCGGGCACATAATGCCTGTCTTCGTAAGACAACTCAGCCATTTCCAGCAATGCACGAGGCTGCTGATGGTTCAAGCGCAGGGCTTTCTCCAGTTGCTGCTGGGCCAAATCACGCTGACCGAGCATCGAAGCCGTCATGCCAAGGTTCTCGAACACACGCGAACGCTCAGGATACAGCGTATCGGCCGCAGCCTGCTCAAAGCGCTCATAGGCGTCCTTGTAGCGTTTCTGCTCGAAAAGAAAACTGCCGTAGTTATTGAGGATTCGCGCATCGGCGGGGCGGGACGACAGCGCCTTGCGAAAATGCTGGTCGGCCAGTTCCGGTTCCATTTCAGCCTGGAATACCAGGCCCAGCGCCGCGTTGGCGTCCGGGTCCGCGTCATCCAGCTCCAGCGCTTTCTTCAGCGGTATTTTCGCTCGCTCGGTCATGCCCTGCTGCAAATAGCCGATCCCGAGCTGCACATAGGCCTCACGCGCTTCATCACGGCCCTTGCTGGTCTTCATGGGATTGTAATCGCCCGAAAGAACACAACCAGCACACAGGCTGGCCAACAGCAAAAGCAGCGCAAAGCGCAGGGACATAGAGATCCTCTCTTAGTTGTTGTTCGCGGCGTTCTGCGCCATATCGTTGTCGGCGCTCAACTCGCGCACGGCGATATAACGTTCGCTGCGACGGGTGCGATCCAGCACCTGCCCTACCAATTGACCACAGGCCGCGTCGATGTCTTCACCACGGGTGGTGCGGACAGTGACGTTGAAACCGGCGTGATGTAGCTGATCCTGGAACCGGCGAATGGCGTTGTTGCTCGGTCGCTCGTACCCGGAATGCGGGAACGGGTTGAACGGAATCAGGTTGATCTTGCACGGAATGTTCTTCAGCAACTCGATCATCTCGACCGCGTGCTCGACCTTGTCGTTAACGTCCTTGAGCAAGGTGTACTCGATGGTCAGCACGCGCTTTTCGCCCAGGGACGACATGTAGCGCTGGCACGACTCGAGCAGCATCTTAAGCGGATACTTCTTGTTGATCGGCACCAATTGGTTACGCAATGCGTCATTCGGTGCGTGCAGGGACAACGCCAGGGAGACGTCGATGTGCTTGGACAGCTCATCGATCATCGGCACCACGCCCGAGGTGGACAGGGTCACTCGGCGCTTGGAAATGCCATAGCCCAGGTCATCCATCATCAGATGCATGGCGGCAATGACGTTGTCGAAGTTCAGCAGCGGCTCACCCATGCCCATCATCACCACGTTGGTGATGGCACGGTCGACGGTCGCCGGGACGCTGCCAAAAGATTTGTTGGCAATCCACACCTGGCCGATCACTTCGGCGGCGGTGAGGTTGCTGTTGAAGCCTTGCTTGCCGGTGGAGCAGAAACTGCAATCCAGGGCACAGCCTGCCTGGGACGAAACGCACAAAGTGCCGCGCTTGCCCTGGGGAATGTATACGGTCTCGACGCAGCTGCCGGACGCCACGCGCACGACCCACTTACGGGTACCGTCGCTGGAGATGTCCTCGCTGACCACTTCCGGACCGCGAACCTCGGCAACAGCCTTGAGCTTCTCGCGCAGGGCCTTGCTGACATTCGTCATGGCGTCGAAATCATCGACGCCAAAGTGGTGAATCCATTTCATTACCTGACCGGCACGGAAACGCTTCTCCCCGATTGAGTCGAAGAATTTTTCCATTTCCTGTTGAGTCAGACCCAGCAGGTTGGTTTTAACAGTCGATGTAGTCATGGATTCACCTTCACTCTTAAGCCAATGCTTAGCGAGTGGTTACTTCAGTAGCTGCGAAGAAGTATGCGATTTCGCGAGCAGCAGCGGCTTCGGAGTCCGAACCGTGTACAGCGTTAGCGTCGATGGATTCAGCGAAGTCAGCACGGATGGTACCGGCAGCAGCTTCTTTAGGGTTGGTAGCGCCCATCAGCTCACGGTTGCGAGCGATAGCGTTTTCACCTTCCAGAACCTGAACAACAACCGGACCGGAGGTCATGAAAGCAACCAGGTCACCGAAGAAACCGCGCTCGCTGTGCTCAGCGTAGAAGCCTTCAGCTTCGGCTTTCGACAGTTGCTTCATTTTCGAAGCTACAACGCGCAGGCCAGCTTCTTCGAAACGGGAAACGATCTTGCCGATCACGTTTTTAGCAACGGCGTCAGGCTTGATGATGGAGAAAGTACGTTGAACAGCCATGGTGTAACTCCAGAAACGGTAATTTGCGAAAAATTAAACCCGCGAATTATACGCGGGTTCTTGGGTATTGCCTAACTGCGTACGGCGCAGACTCAATCTGCTTCTTCGATCCAGGCGGCCTGAATGGCTTCAAGCACCTTCTCGCCACCGCGGGTCGGATCGTCACTGAACTCCGGCAATGCCAGCACCCATTTGTGCAGATCGACGAAGTTCACGTAACGCGGGTCCACTTCCGGCCTGGATTCGGCCAGCTGGATCGCGATTTCCAGCACATCAACCCATTTCAGACTCATTTCATTTCCTTGAATCAGTGCGGCGCTTCGGCCGCATGGTTGAGCGAGTATTTTGGAATTTCGATGGTCAGGTCTTCAGTCCCGACTCGCGCCTGACAGGCCAGGCGCGATTGAGCTTCCAGCCCCCAAGCCTTGTCAAGGTAGTCTTCTTCCAGCTCATCAGCCTCTTCCAGCGAGTCGAAGCCTTCACGGATCAGGCAATGACAAGTGGTACAGGCGCAGACGCCACCACAGGCGCTTTCCATCTCGATATGGTGCTCATGAGCCAGTTCGAGGATGGACGTGCCAGTCTCAGCCTCCACAACCATACCGTCCGGGCAAAACTTTTCGTGTGGCAGAAAAATGACCTGCGGCATCGTTATTCCTCAATCTCATTCAGGTTGCGCCCCGCCAGCGCGGCTTTCACCGTCGAGTCCAGGCGGCGGGCAGCAAAGGCATCGGTCACTTGCGACAGACGCTTGGTCTGCTGCTCGATGGCGTAACCATCGGTCCCTTTCATCAGTTCGGTCAGTTCCTGCACCTGCGCATCGATGACCAGGCGCTCTTCAGCATCGAGCAAGCGGTCGCCGTCGGCCTCCAAGGCAGCCTGCACCGCCTCGATCAGGCGTTGGGCATCGACCTGCTGCTCACGCAGTACGCGGGCGACTTTGTCGTCATTGGCGTGCTGGAACGAGTCCTTGAGCATCTTGGCGATTTCGCCATCGGTCAGACCGTAGGACGGCTTGACCTGAATGCTGGCCTCGACGCCCGAACCCAGTTCGCGCGCAGAAACACTCAGCAGACCATCGGCATCAACCTGGAACGTCACGCGAATTTTCGCCGCACCGGCCACCATCGCCGGGATACCGCGCAATTCGAAACGCGCCAGGGAACGGCAGTCGCTTATCAGCTCGCGCTCACCCTGCAGCACATGGATCGCCATGGCCGACTGGCCATCCTTGTATGTCGTGAAGTCCTGGGCGCGGGCGACAGGGATGGTGGTATTCCGAGGAATCACCTTCTCCATCAAGCCACCCATGGTCTCCAGCCCCAGGGACAACGGAATCACGTCCAGCAGCAGCAATTCGCCACCATCGCGCTTGTTGCCGGCCAACGTATCCGCCTGGATCGCAGCACCGATGGCCACCACTTGATCCGGATCGATTTCAGTCAATGGCTGACGACCGAAGGCCTCGGCGACCGCTTCACGAACACGAGGCACACGAGTCGAACCACCGACCATGACCACCGCGTGCACTTCTTCCAGCTCGACGCCGGAATCGCGAACGGCGCGACGGCAGGCCTTCAGGCTGCGGGCGACCATTGGTTCGATCAGCGCATTGAACGCTTCCCGGGTCAGCTCGGCTTTCCAGTCGCCATAGGCAACCTCAACGGACGAAGCATGAGTCAGCGCCTCTTTTGCGGCGCAAGCCGTTTGCAGCAAGTTACGTTGCGCGCCCGGATCAAGGTCGGCAGACAAGCCGGCATTCTCGATGATCCAGCCAGCGATCGCATGATCGAAGTCATCGCCGCCCAGAGCGCTATCGCCCCCAGTCGCCAGAACTTCGAATACACCGCCGGTCAGGCGCAGAATCGAAATATCGAAGGTGCCGCCGCCCAGGTCATAAATAGCGACCAGGCCTTCAGCATGCTGATCCAGACCGTAAGCGACCGCCGCAGCCGTCGGCTCATTGAGCAAACGCAGCACGTTCAGACCGGCCAGTTTGGCCGCATCCTTGGTGGCTTGGCGCTGAGCGTCGTCGAAATAGGCCGGAACGGTGATCACCGCGCCCACCAGCTCGCCACCCAGGGTCGCCTCGGCACGCTGGCGCAGGACCTTGAGGATATCGGCGGAGACTTCAACCGGACTTTTAGGGCCCTGGATTGTGTCGATGAACGGCATGTGCGATTCGCCACCGACGAAGCGGTACGGCAGCTGGTCGCCCAATTGCTTGACGTCGGACAGACCACGACCCATCAAGCGCTTGACCGACAGCACAGTGTTCAAAGGATCGGTAGCGGCAGCCAGTTTGGCGGATTCGCCAACTTCGACGCGATCGGCGTGATAGCGCACGGCGGAAGGCAGGATAACCCGCCCCTCTGCGTCAGCCAAAGGCTCGGAAAGACCACTGCGCAACGCAGCGACCAGCGAATTGGTAGTGCCCAAGTCGATCCCCACAGCCAGACGACGCTGGTGCGGTTGAGGACTTTGGCCGGGTTCGGCGATCTGCAGTAGGGCCATCGTAATCAGGACTTATCTGTATATCAGGCGTGCGACCGGAGCGGCACTGGGTTAATCGTCGAGGCGCTCTTCTAACTGGCGCACTTCGTAGGTGAGCTTGTCGAGGAACTGCATGCGCCGCATCAGGCGTTCGGCCTTTTCACGTTGCACGGCATCGTTCCAGCAAGCTGCGAAGCTTTGGTTCAGCTCATCCTGGGCAGCTTTCAGGCGGCGTTTGAAGGCGGCAACGCCATTCAGGTCTGCACTGTCCTGCAAGTCTTCGAGCTCTTCACGCAGCTCCATTTGCTGCAGAAGAAACTCCGGATCATGCACCGTGACCTCCAGCGGCAGCTCGCCACCATTCAAGGCGAGCAAGTATCGCGCGCGCTTGGGTGGACTCTTGAGCGTCTGGTAGGCCTCGTTGAGGCTCGCGGATTGCTCTAGCGCCAGCCGCTGCTCACGCTCGGAAGCGTCGGCAAAGCGGTCCGGATGAACGCCGCGCGCCAACTTACGGTAGCGCGTAGCCAGCTGATCGAGATCCAGATTGAAACTCGGTTGCAGCTCAAATAATGCGAAATGACAAGGAGTACCCACGAGCCGCCTCAGATGTTGAAGCTTTCGCCGCAGCCACATTCACCGCGCACGTTGGGATTGTTGAACTTGAAGCCTTCGTTCAACCCTTCCTTGACGAAATCGAGCTCGGTGCCGTCCAGGTAGGCCAGGCTTTTCGGGTCGATGATCACTTTCTCGCCGTGACTTTCGAACACCTGATCCTCCGCAACCACCTCGTCGACAAACTCCAGCACGTAGGCAAGGCCGGAACAGCCTGTAGTGCGAACACCCAGACGAATCCCCTCACCTTTGCCGCGCCCGTCGAGGGAGCGTCGCACGTGTCGAGCAGCCGCTTCTGTCATGCTGATAGCCATCGGTGACTCCTTACTCGTCGCCAAATCTTGAAAGTCAGATCAAGCCTTTCTTCTGCTTGTAGTCGCGAACGGCCGCCTTGATGGCGTCTTCAGCGAGCACGGAGCAGTGAATTTTCACTGGCGGCAGGGCCAGTTCTTCAGCCAGCTGAGTGTTCTTGATGGTTTCCGCTTCGTCCAGGGTCTTGCCCTTCATCCACTCGGTGGCGAGGGAGCTGGAAGCGATTGCCGAACCGCAACCGTAGGTCTTGAACTTGGCATCTTCGATGATGCCGGCTTCGTTGACCTTGATCTGCAGGCGCATCACGTCGCCGCACGCCGGCGCGCCGACCATGCCGGTGCCGACATCAGGATCTTCCGCGTCCATCTTGCCGACGTTGCGCGGGTTTTCGTAGTGGTCGATGACCTTTTCGCTGTAAGCCATGATTCAATCCTCACTCATCAGAGAGTCGCTCTTCAGACCCTGTAAAAACTACTGCGCTCGGTAATCCTGCGTCAAAAACAGGCTCGGACTGCTCATTTACAACCAGTAAACTCCGCGTCCTCGCCTGTTTTTTCCTTGTCTTCCCTTCGCTCGCTACGTTTTTACAGCGTCTGCTAACGGCGATTTAATTAGTGTGCCGCCCACTCGATTTTCGAAATGTCGACACCGTCTTTGTACATATCCCACAGCGGCGACAGTGCGCGCAGCTTGGTAACGGCCTCGCAGACTTTCTGCGCGGCGTAGTCGATTTCTTCTTCAGTGGTGAAACGGCCGAAGGTGAAACGGATCGAGCTGTGCGCCAGTTCGTCGTTGCGGCCCAGGGCGCGCAGTACGTACGAAGGCTCAAGCGATGCCGAGGTGCAAGCCGAACCGGACGAAACCGCCAGATCCTTGAGCGCCATGATCAACGACTCGCCTTCAACATAGTTGAAGCTCAGGTTCAGGTTGTGCGGAACGCGGGCGGTCAGGCTGCCGTTGACGTACAGCTCTTCCAGGTGCTCGACCTGCTTGAAGAAACGGTCGCTCAGGGCCTTGATGCGCACGTTCTCGGCGGCCATGTCTTCCTTGGCCACACGGAATGCTTCACCCATGCCGACGATCTGGTGGGTCGCCAGGGTACCCGAACGCATGCCGCGCTCGTGACCGCCGCCGTGCATGGCCGCTTCGATGCGAACACGCGGCTTGCGGCTCACATACAGGGCGCCGATGCCTTTAGGGCCGTAGGTTTTGTGGGCGGAGAACGACATCAGGTCGACTTTCAGCTTCTGCAGGTCGATATCGACCTTGCCGGTGGACTGAGCAGCGTCGACGTGGAACAGGATGCCCTTGGAACGGGTCAGCTCGCCGATGGCGGCGATGTCGTTGATGGTGCCGATTTCGTTGTTCACGTGCATGACCGAAACCAGGATGGTGTCGTCGCGCAGCTCGGCTTCGATCATCTCTGGCGTGATCAGGCCGTCGGTGCGAGGCTCGATGTAAGTGACTTCGAAGCCTTCACGCTCCAGTTGGCGCATGGTGTCGAGGACAGCCTTGTGCTCAATCTTGGTGGTGATCAGGTGCTTGCCTTTGGTGGCGTAGAAATGCGCCGCGCCCTTGATTGCCAGGTTGTCGGATTCGGTGGCACCGGAAGTCCAGACGATTTCGCGCGGGTCGGCGTTGACCAGGTCGGCCACCTGACGACGAGCGTTTTCGACGGCTTCTTCAGCTTTCCAGCCAAACACGTGGGAACGGGACGCCGGGTTACCGAAGTTCCCGTCGACCAGCAGGCATTCACTCATTTTTTGCGCGACACGCGGATCAACCGGGGTAGTCGCAGAGTAATCAAGGTAAATCGGCAATTTCATGGACTATCTCCTAAATCAGGCTGGCTGGCGCGCCGTTGGCTCTCTGGCTGTCATTCGACGGCGGACGCTTCAATCTTGTCCAGGCGTGGCGCCTTGCTGTTGCAACGGCGTTGATCCTGGCGCTGGGCTACTTCTTGTACCTCACGGCGAGTCACAAGGTCAGCCAAGCTGATACCGCTCAGAAATTCGTGAATCTGCAAGCTCAGGTCGCACCACAGGTGGTGAGTCAGGCAGGTATCGCCGGAATGGCAATCACCCTGCCCCTGGCATTTGGTGGCGTCGACCGATTCGTTTACCGCATCGATCACCTGGGCGACCTGAATGCCCTGCATGTCGCGCGACAGCTGGTAGCCGCCGCCAGGACCACGGACGCTGGACACCAGATTGCTGCGGCGCAATTTGGCAAAAAGCTGTTCGAGGTAGGACAGGGAGATGCCTTGGCGCTCGGAGATATCGGCCAGGGACACGGGCCCGTGCTGCGCGTGCAACGCCAGGTCAAGCATGGCGGTCACGGCGTATCGGCCTTTTGTAGTCAGTCGCATGGACAATTACCACGGAGTTCGGAATGGGGCGAGTATGCAATTCCTGAGTATTTAAGTCAACTATAAGACCTAGTACTTTAGTCAGGTTTACCCGCGAAAGAGCGCGCGCATCATAGCAGGGTCTGCGACCCAATGGCACACCGCTTAGCGCTGTGCCACTGCCTATTTGCGACCCGCCGCGGAATCAGCTGGCCTGACTCTGGTTCTTGTCCTTCACGCAGGCGAAATCTTCTTCGCGCAGCTCGGGCAAGTCCTTGGCACAGTAATTACTGCCCAGATCCTTCAGCGCCCCGCACATCCCCTCCAGACGCCCATCCACCGCCTGCAGGTGATCGAGCAACTGGTTGATGGCACGCGCCACCGGGTCCGGCATGTCCTCGCTGACACCGTAGGCATCGAAACCGATCTTCTCGGCCATCGCCTTGCGCCTGGCGTCCTGCTCTTCATCGGACTTGACGATGATCCGCCCCGGAATCCCGACCACGGTCGCACCCGCCGGAACAGCCTTGGTGACCACGGCGTTGGAACCGACCTTGGCCCCCGCACCCACGGTGAACGGGCCCAGCACCTTGGCACCGGCGCCCACCACTACCCCATCCTCGAGAGTCGGGTGCCGCTTGCCCTTGTTCCAGCTGGTGCCGCCGAGGGTCACACCTTGATAGATCGTGACGTCATCGCCGATTTCAGCCGTTTCACCGATGACGATGCCCATGCCATGGTCGATAAAGAAGCGACGACCCACCCTGGCGCCCGGATGAATCTCGATCCCGGTCAACCAGCGCCCGAAGTTCGACACCAGCCGCGCCAGCCATTTCAGGTCCGCGCGCCACAACATCGAAGACAGGCGATGGATCCAGATAGCGTGCATGCCCGGGTAGCAGGTCAGGACTTCAAAGGCGTTACGCGCTGCCGGATCACGATGGAAAACACTCTGGATATCTTCACGCAAACGCTCGAACATCATTAATCCTTCCGTTTCAGAAGCTCGCCACGGGCCGCTTTTTGGGTTTCCGTGAGGATGCCACGCAAAATATTCATTTCCGCCCGGCTGACCGAGCTGCGTCCGTATAACCGGCGCAGGCGCGCCATCAAGTGCCGTGGCTTTTCCGGATCGAGGAACTCAATGGCCACCAGGGTTTGCTCCAGGTGCTCATAGAATCGCTCCAGCTCATCCATGGTCGCCAGCTCAGCGCTTTTGACCGATGCCACCTCTTCCTTCTCGACCTTGGTCGGCTGACCTTGAGCGGCCAGCCAGGCCATGCGCACTTCATAACTCAACACCTGCACCGCCGCCCCAAGGTTCAGCGAGCTGAACTCAGGGTCTGAGGGGATGTGCACGTGATAATGACATCGCTGCAGCTCTTCATTGGTCAGGCCGGAATCTTCACGACCGAACACCAAGGCGATCTCGGCGCCTTGCGCAGCCTCCTCAACCACTTTCGAACCGCATTCGCGAGGATCGAGCAGCGGCCATGGAATACGACGATCACGCGCACTGGTGCCCAGCACCAGATTGCAGCCGACCAAGGCATCTTCCAAAGTGGCGACGACTTGCGCTTTTTCAAGGATGTCACCGGCACCGGAGGCACGGGCGTCGGCCTCGTGATGGGGGAACAGCCGCGGTTCAACCAGCACCAGCCGCGACAGACCCATGTTCTTCATGGCACGCGCAGCCCCGCCGATATTGCCCGGATGGCTGGTATTGACCAGCACGACACGAATGTTTTGCAGCAAGGGAGGCGCTCTCGAACACTGGATTAAGGAGCGGAATCTTACAGCTCATCCTACCGTTAAGCCACGAAAGCGAACGTTGACCTTCACCTGTAGAAACTTTCTGATAGAATGCCCGGCTTTCTTTAACAACCTTAGGTGACACATCCATGCAGCCCATGCTGAATATCGCGCTGCGCGCCGCCCGCAGCGCCAGTGAATTGATCTTCCGCTCCATCGAGCGCCTGGATACCATCAAGGTCGACGAAAAAGACGCCAAGGATTACGTATCCGAGGTGGACCGCGCCGCCGAACAGAAAATCATCGACGCACTGCGCAAGGCCTACCCGAATCACTCGATCAGGGGTGAAGAAACCGGCCTGCACGCCGGCACCGGCATCGAAGGCGAAGAGTACCTGTGGATCATCGATCCGCTGGACGGCACCACCAACTTCCTGCGCGGCATTCCTCACTTCGCTGTCAGCATCGCCTGCAAATACCGTGGTCGCCTGGAACACGCCGTTGTTCTGGACCCGGTTCGCCAGGAAGAATTCACCGCCAGCCGTGGTCGCGGCGCTCAACTGAACGGTCGTCGCCTGCGTGTCAGCGGCCGCACCAGCCTGGAAGGCGCCCTGCTGGGTACCGGCTTCCCGTTCCGTGACGATCAAATGGACAACCTCGACAACTACCTGGGCATGTTCCGCGCCCTGGTGGGCCAGACCGCCGGCATCCGCCGCGCTGGTTCGGCGAGCCTGGACCTGGCCTACGTGGCAGCCGGCCGTTTCGACGCGTTCTGGGAGTCGGGCCTGTCCGAGTGGGACATGGCGGCAGGCGCCCTGCTGATTCAAGAAGCCGGCGGCCTGGTGAGCGACTTCACCGGCGGTCACGACTTCCTTGAAAAAGGCCACATCGTTGCCGGCAACACCAAATGCTTCAAGGCAGTCCTGACGGCCATCCAGCCGCACCTGCCAGCCTCGCTGAAGCGCTAAGGGCCCAGCGACAGAGAAAGCACCCTTCGGGGTGCTTTTTTTATGTCTGGAATTCACCCTCAAAGACGCCGCATTAAACCTGAACCCCCGCGTAATCGTTGACGATCATCGCGAGCAGGCTCGCTCCAACAAGGGATGTGGGACAACTCAAGAATCGCGGGCACAAAAAAGCACCCCGAAGGGTGCTTCCTTTCGAATCTGACGCCTGAGCTTTTATTGGCCCTGCTGATTCTGCGACAAGATCAACTTGCCTTCTTTATCCACAGGAATCTGGTTACCCGGATCGCGATCCATCCGCACCTTGCCTTCCTTGCCATCCAGCGAATAGCGCACGTCGTAGCCCACGACCTTGTCACTGATGTCATTCACCGTATTACAACGGGTTTGGGTTGTGGTGTAGGTGTCGCGCTCCTGCATGCCTTCCTGAACCTTGTTACCGGCGTAACCACCACCGACCGCACCTGCGACCGTGGCGATCTTCTTGCCGGTGCCGCCGCCAATCTGGTTACCCAGCAGACCACCTGCCAGAGCACCGACCACCGTACCGGCGATCTGATGCTGATCTTTCACCGGCGCTTGCCGGGTGACCGTGACGTCCTTGCACACTTCACGTGGAGTCTTGATTTGTGTCTTGACCGGCTCAACGGCTAAAACCTGCGCAAACTCAGGGCCGCTTTTTTTAACCAGGCTGTAGGTGGCCACAGCACCCCCGGCAGTCACACCGACAGCACCCAGTACCGCACCAACCAGCATCGACTTGTTCACATGAACCTCCTGACCATCACCCGCGGAACGTGTCCGCGCTTCTCCCAGCCTTGGAGCACAAAAAAAGGCGCGAGTTCAACTCGCGCCTTTCAGGGCTTGCAACCGGGAAAACGATGGCCGTTATGGACGGTCGTCGACTTCCTTCTCGGTGGCCGCCGGAGGAATCAGATCCTCGGAGTTCAGGTTCAGCCAGATCAGCACCACGTTCGCGATGTAGATCGACGAGTAGGTACCCGCCAGAACACCGATGAACAGGGCGATGGAGAAGCCGAACAGGTTATCGCCACCGAAGAACAGCAGTGCCGCGATCGCCAGCAAGGTGGAGATCGACGTCGCCATGGTCCGCAGCAGGGTTTGCGTGGTCGAGATGTTGATGTTCTCGATCAGGCTGGCCTTGCGCAGTACCCGGAAGTTCTCACGAACCCGGTCGAATACCACAATGGTGTCGTTGAGCGAGTAACCGATGATCGCCAGTACCGCCGCCAGCACCGTCAGGTCGAAGGTGATCTGGAAGAACGACAGGATACCGATGGTCACGATCACGTCGTGGATCAAGGACACGATCGCACCGACCGCAAACTTCCACTGAAAGCGGAACGCCAGGTAGATCAGGATGCCGCCCAGCGCCATCAGCATGCCGAGGCCGCCCTGGTCGCGCAGTTCTTCACCCACCTGCGGGCCGACGAACTCGACGCGCTTGACCGTTGCCGGGTTATCGCCGCCAACCTTCTGCAGCGCTTCAGCGACCTGATGACCCAGTTGCGGGTCTTCACCTGGCATACGCACCAGCAAATCAGTCGTCGCACCGAAGCTCTGCACGATGGCTTCGTGATAACCGGCGGTCACCAGTTGTTCACGTACCTTGGTGACGTCGGCCGGACGCTCGTAGGTCAGCTCGATGAGCGTACCGCCGGTGAAGTCCAGGCCCCAGTTCATGCCCTTGTGGAATACGCTGAAAATGGCCAGCGCACTGAGGAACAATGTGACGCCGAACGCAAAGTTGCGAACGCCCATGAAGTTGATTGTACGTAACATGGCAGCCCCTTAAATCCACAACTTCTTGAAGTCACGACCGCCGAAGATCAGGTTGACCATCGCGCGGGTCACCATGATGGCCGTGAACATCGAGGTAAAGATCCCGAGGGACATGGTCACTGCGAAGCCCTTGACCGGGCCGGTGCCCATGGCAAAGAGAATCCCGCCGACCAACAGTGTTGTCAGGTTGGCGTCGAGAATCGCGGTGAATGCCCGGCCGAAGCCTTCGTTGATTGCCCGTTGTACGGTCATGCCTGCGGCGATCTCTTCACGGATCCGCGAGAAGATCAGCACGTTGGCGTCGACCGCCATACCCATGGTCAAGACGATACCGGCGATACCCGGCAGGGTCAGCGTTGCACCCAGCAACGACATCAGGGCCAGCAGCAGCACCATGTTCACCGCCAGTGCGACGGTGGCGATGATGCCGAAGAAGCGGTAGATGGCGATGATAAACAGCGAGACGAACAGCATGCCCCACAGCGATGCATCGATACCCTTGGTGATGTTGTCCGCACCCAGGCTCGGGCCAATTGTGCGCTCTTCAGCGAAGTACATCGGAGCGGCCAGACCACCGGCACGCAGCAGCAGCGCCAGTTCGGACGACTCGCCCTGGCCGTTCAGGCCGGTGATGCGGAACTGGGCACCCAACGGCGACTGAATGGTCGCCAGACTGATGATCTTCTTCTCTTCTTTAAACGTTTGTACCGGTACGTCTTTCTCGACGCCGTTGACCATTTGCTTGACGTAAGTGGTCACCGGGCGCTGCTCGATGAAGATCACCGCCATGCTGCGACCCACGTTGCTGCGGGTCGCACGACTCATCAGCTCGCCACCGTGACCATCCAGACGGATGTTCACTTCTGGCGTGCCATGCTCGCCGAAGCCAGCCTTGGCGTCGGTCACCTGGTCACCGGTGATGATCAGGCCACGCTCGATCTGTGCCGGCGGACGCTTGCCTTCACGGAACTCGAAGGTTTCGGAAGTGGCTTTCGAAGCGCCAGGCTCTGCGGCCAGACGGAATTCAAGGTTGGCCGTCTTGCCAAGGATACGCTTGGCTTCGGCGGTGTCCTGCACGCCCGGCAGCTCAACCACGATGCGGTTGGCGCCCTGACGCTGGACGATCGGTTCGGCAACACCCAGCTCGTTGACGCGGTTACGGACCGTGGTCAAGTTTTGCTTGATGGAGTATTCGCGGATTTCCGCCAGCTTGGCCGGGGTCATCGCCAGACGCAGCACCGGTTGGCCATTGAGGTCGGCCGGAACAATGTCGAAATCGTTGAAGTTCTTGCGCACCAGCGCACGGGCCTGTTCGCGGCTCGCTTCATCAGAGAAGCCCAGCTGAATGGCACCGCCCAGTTGCGGCAGGCTGCGATAGCGCAGTTTCTCTTTGCGCAACAGGCTCTTGACGTCGCCTTCGTAGACTTTCAGGCGTGCATCGAGGGCTTTGTCCATGTCCACTTCCAGCAGGAAGTGCACACCACCGGACAAGTCCAGACCCAGCTTCATCGGGTGCGCGCCGAGGTTGCGCAGCCATTGCGGGGTGGTTTGCGCCAGGTTCAGTGCAACGACGTAGTCATCACCCAATGCCTTGCGCACGACATCCTTGGCAGGCAACTGGTCTTCCGCCTTGACCAGGCGAATCAGACCGCCCTTGCCATTGGCGGCCAGTGTCGCGGCCTTGACGTTGATCCCGGACTCTTTGAGCGCTGTGCTCACACGGTCCAGATCAGCCTGATTGACCTGCAGGGCAGTGCTCGCGCCGCTGATTTGAATCGCCGGGTCATCAGGATACAGATTGGGAGCGGAATAAATCAGACCGACCGCCAGCACCGCCAGGATCAGAATGTATTTCCACAGAGGGTATTTGTTCAGCATCACGCCGCCCGCTTATGACGCGGGGCGCCTTGCGCGCCCCGTCGATTGAGTAGAAGTTGGAACTTAGATCGCTTTCAGCGTGCCTTTTGGCAGCGTGGCGGCGATGGCGCCTTTCTGGAATTTCATTTCGACGGTGTCGGAAACTTCCAGAACGACGAAATCGTCGGCCACTTTAGTGATCTTGCCGGCGATGCCGCCGGTGGTCACAACTTCGTCGCCTTTCTGCAGGCTGCTCAGCAGGTTCTTCTGCTCTTTGGCGCGCTTGGCCTGCGGACGCCAGATCATCAGGTAGAAGATGACCAGGAAGCCGACCAGGAAAATCCACTCAAAACCGCCACCCATTGGGCCGGCAGCGGCCGGTGCGGCAGCGTCAGCCATGGCATTAGAGATAAAAAAGCTCATTTAGCACTCCAGTTGCAAATGTTGAATCTTGGGGTCAGAAAACTCAGTCCAAAGGCGGAACAGGTAACCCGCGTTTGGCGTAGAAGGCATCGACAAAGGCGGCCAATGTACCCTGTTGAATAGCCTCGCGCAAACCAGCCATAAGCACTTGATAATGACGCAAGTTATGGATGGTATTGAGCATGCTCCCCAGCATTTCGCCGCACTTGTCCAGGTGATGCAGATAAGCGCGGGAGAAGTTCTGGCAGGTATAGCAATCGCAGGTCGGATCGAGCGGCGAATCATCATGGCGATGGAACGCGTTTCGGATCTTCAGCACGCCAGTATCAATGAACAGATGCCCGTTGCGGGCATTACGGGTTGGCATCACGCAATCGAACATGTCCACACCGCGGCGCACACCCTCAACCAAGTCTTCCGGTTTGCCAACGCCCATAAGGTAACGAGGTTTGTCAGCCGGCATCATGCCCGGCAGATAATCCAGCACCTTGATCATTTCATGCTTGGGCTCGCCCACCGACAGACCACCAATGGCCAGGCCGTCGAAGCCGATCTTGTCCAGGCCTTCCAGGGAGCGCATGCGCAGGTCCTGGTGCATGCCGCCCTGAACGATGCCGAACAGCGCCGCCGTGTTGTCGCCATGGGCTTCTTTCGAACGCTTGGCCCAACGCAGGGACAACTCCATGGAAATGCGGGCAACGTCTTCGTCGGCCGGGTACGGCGTGCATTCGTCGAAAATCATCACGATGTCCGAGCCCAGGTCACGCTGGACCTGCATCGACTCTTCCGGGCCCATGAACACCTTGGCGCCGTCGACCGGAGAAGCGAAGGTCACGCCCTCCTCCTTGATCTTGCGCATGGCGCCCAGGCTGAACACCTGGAAACCGCCGGAGTCGGTCAGGATCGGGCCTTTCCACTGCATGAAATCGTGCAGGTCGCCGTGCTTCTTGATCACTTCCGTGCCCGGGCGCAGCCACAGGTGGAAGGTGTTGCCCAGAATGATTTCAGCGCCGATCGCCTCGATATCCCGTGGCAGCATGCCCTTGACCGTGCCGTAGGTGCCCACCGGCATGAAGGCCGGGGTCTCGACGGTACCGCGCGGGAAGGTCAAACGACCGCGACGAGCCTTGCCATCGGTGGCCAGCAGCTCGAAAGACATACGACAGGTGCGACTCATACAGTTTCCTCTGGGCCCGATTCTTTAGGGGCAGTCGGCGCAGGATTACGCGTGATGAACATCGCATCACCGTAGCTGAAAAAGCGGTACCCGTTGTCGACGGCTGCCTTGTAGGCCGCCATGGTTTCGGGATAACCGGCGAACGCCGAAACCAGCATCAACAGCGTGGATTCAGGCAAATGGAAGTTGGTGACCAGGGCGTCGACCACATGAAACGGCCGGCCCGGGTAGATAAAGATATCGGTGTCGCCACTGAACGGCTTGAGCACGCCATCGCGCGCGGCGCTTTCCAGGGAACGCACGCTGGTGGTCCCCACCGCCACCACGCGCCCACCGCGAGCCCGGCACGCGGCGACCGCATCCACCACGTCCTGGCCGACTTCCAGCCATTCGCTGTGCATGTGGTGGTCTTCGATCTTGTCGACACGCACCGGCTGGAAGGTGCCGGCGCCAACGTGCAAGGTCACGAACGCCGTCTCGACGCCCTTGGCGGCAATCGCCTCCATCAGCGGCTGATCGAAATGCAGCCCCGCCGTCGGCGCCGCCACCGCGCCCAGGCGCTGGGCGTACACCGTCTGATAACGCTCGCGGTCCGAGCCTTCATCCGGGCGATCTATATAAGGAGGCAGCGGCATGTGCCCGACGCGGTCGAGCAGCGGCAACACCTCTTCGGCAAACCCCAGCTCGAACAACGCATCGTGCCGCGCCAGCATCTCGGCCTCGCCACCGCCGTCGATCAGGATCTTCGACCCCGGCTTGGGCGACTTGCTGGAGCGCACATGGGCCAGCACGCGATGACTGTCCAGCACCCGCTCCACCAGGATTTCCAGCTTGCCGCCGGAAGCCTTCTGGCCAAACAGCCGCGCCGGAATCACCCGGGTATTGTTGAACACCATCAAGTCGCCGGGGCGCAAATGCTCCAGCAAATCAGTGAATTGACGGTGTGCCAAGGCGCCGCTGACCCCATCCAGGGTCAACAGGCGACTATTGCGACGCTCGGCCAAAGGATGGCGGGCAATCAGCGAATCAGGGAGCTCGAAGGTAAAGTCAGCAACGCGCATGATGGGGTGTCGTCTAGCAGGGCCGGGAAGTCTAGCGGAAATATCAAAAATTCTCCATGTACCTGATTGACCGACGGTTATCACCTCTCTATACTTCGCCGCCATTGAGCCCTGATGGCGGAATTGGTAGACGCGGCGGATTCAAAATCCGTTTTCGAAAGGAGTGGGAGTTCGAGTCTCCCTCGGGGCACCAACATTAAGAAAGGTCTTGCTTAGCAAGGCCTTTTTTTTCGCCCGCAGAAAAGCCCCCGACACCCCACCTCTCCGTAGGAGCTGGCTTGCCAGCGAAGCTTCTAAATTTCTAGCATCCTCGGTCGGCACGACCCCTCTCAAGGATTCCCCCATGGAACAGCACCTGGAAACCGTCGCCCTCTTCTCCCTCAAACTGGCTTACGAATCGGAAGATTCAAGCCCGATTCTGCGTGACGACCTGGTCATGGGTGATTACCAGCGGGATGTGTTTGAGTTGCTGGTGCGGCGGGGGGATGTTGAGGCGATTCAGGCGAAGGTGGATGAGTGTGTGGGGTTGGCGCTGGAGGCGGTTGGGGGTGTGGATAAGCCGTTGGGGCGGGAGTTGGGGAGGTTGGCGGCTGATTTTTCCAGCGTTCAGACGATCACGCAGCTTGATGCCCCGCTCATCGCGCTAAAGGATTACCTGAAAGTCATCCAATGATTGACGCCGTGCGACCTAAAAAGCGGGAACGCCCGTAGCCGGGCCGAAGTTGGTCGTCATGTTCATCCAATAATAAATCTGAGAATCATCTGGCCGGCCTCCCCATCTCACGGAGGTGGCGCAAAATTCAAGGTGCGAACTTAGACTTTTGCTGTGAGGAGGCCGTGATGAAATTCTGTGGCATAGACCTGCATTCGAACAACAGCGTTGTTGTGGTTACCGACGAAACGGACCGAGTTTTGATCAGCCGACGCTGCCCCAATGAGCTGACGCAAATCCTCCCGTTACTCGAACCACATCGTAGAGAATTGCTCGGCGTCGTGGTCGAGTCTACGTACAACTGGTATTGGCTGGTCGACGGCCTGAAGGCGGCAGGCTTCGAGGTAAAACTGGCCAACCCGGTGGCGATGCAACGCTACAACGGTTTAAAGCATTCCGACGATAAGGATGATGCAGCGTTCCTGGCGCATTTACTGAGGCTGGGGATATTGCCCACTGGCTATATCCATCCGCCACAAGAGCGAGCGCTGCGCGATCTGGCACGTAAACGGATTCAATTGGTACGCAACAGGACACAGCACATTCTGGCCGCTGAAAACATCATGGCGCGTCAGTCTGGCCACCGCCTGACCTGTAATGAAGTCAAAAGCCTGTCAGCCACCTCCGTGGACAGGCTGGGCCTGTCCACGGAGGTGGCTTTGGCGATGAAAGCCAATGTCGCCATTGTCCAGGCATTACAGACTCAAATTGATGTTCTCGAGGAGCGATTGCTGCATGAAGTCAGCCTGCGCCCCGAGTTCTGTTTATTGAAAACAATGCCTGGAGTTGGCGAAGTCTTGGCCACGGTCATCATGTTGGAAACCGGCGATATCGAGCGCTTTGCCGATGTCGGCAACTTCGCCTCTTATGCCCGCTGCGTAAAGAGTGCGCATTACTCCAACGGCAAGAAAAAGGGCGAAGGTAACACCAAGAACGGGAACGCTTACTTGATCTGGGCCTTTATCGAAGCGGCCAATTTTGCGCGACGCTTCAGTGCGGACGCCAAACGCTTTTTTGAGAAAAAGAAAGCCAAGACCAACGCCGTGGTCGCTACCAAAGCACTGGCGCACAAACTGGCGCGGGCGAGTTACCACATTTTGAAGGAGAAACAGCCTTTTGATGCCAAGCGCTGTTTCGCCTGAAGGGCGAGTTAAGGTGATGGCCGATCAACCAAAAAGGGACTGGCGTAAGCCATAAAATCTGAGTGGCGGCCGGCTGTCACCGCCTGAGTGTGTTGTAACCGGGTCGTCTGCCAAATGAGCCCGTCGAGACTGGACGTGCTTTTGCACGAGCCACAGATCTGTGACATCTTTTTGGACATTTGGCGGCACCAACGTTTCTCTGGGGCAGTTGACTGCCAGGGCGGTGCTGGGTGTATCGCTACCGCTTGATCCACATGGGTGTCAGGCACGACTCGGTCGTAGCCAGCGATGAGGAAACGGATACGACGGGTTCAACCAGTCGGGTTTAGTGATAGGAGAAAACCCCGCAGCAAGAGCTGCAGGGCAAGTTGGCTTTTAGCCTTGACTCGAGACCGGCTAATGGGCGTCCCCTTTCCACTCTTTTCCGCTCTGGTCGTCGCTGTAGCTCTAATGCTCTAGTTCCACGCATATCTGATGCCGAATCGTAGACGACTTCAAAGCCGAGATTCGTCGCAGGTTGCAAGCTCGACCTGAATTCAGCCGGGCGAGCAGATCCTGCACAGGGACCAGCTGCTTGTTTTTTCTCACCACACCATCTAGGATTGCCGCATGTCAGCGATTTGGGGTATCCCCGGTCGTAAGCTGACCTCTACAGGACTTGATCCATGTTACATTTGTGTACCTTCCCAGATTGCAGGGAAGGCTACACAAACTGTAAATCCTGCTCCTACGAACACCTTCTACAATCCCTCCTTTTTATAGCCCCAGCCTCCTAAGCATGGTATAGGTGATCGTTCACCTTACATTTAGCGAAGGAAGTTTCTACCTGTGGCCAAGCAAAAATTAGAAAGCGTTTTCGAAGCCATGTATCACGGGAAATTTGACTTCAAAGACTTCATTTCTGGGCCAACATCCGAACTTTATAAAACTATAAAATTTAAAAATCGCACCGTATATGATGCCGACAAGAAACTTAAGGCTTACCACAAGTTTCTAAATCTATTTTTATTTGAATTTTTAGAGCTTAACACTCGTGTCGTTTACTCCTATCGAAAAGGAGTAAACGTCATCGATGCTGTAAAAAAACATGCTTCCAGCCGACATTTTTTTCAGACAGATCTCAAGAATTTTTTCGGCAGTATTGATCTGGATATGATCAGAGCGGCGATCCAAGAGAACACTGAAAACTTTCCAGTATCAGATGTAAACGAAAACATTGAACGCATACTGGAATTAGTCAGTGTCAGCGGTGTGCTTCCTCCTGGGTTTGCAACCTCACCACTAATAAGCAACGCATGCCTTTATCATTTCGACAATCAAGTGGAAAAATTCTGCCTCAACTCAGGCCTCATATATACAAGATACTCAGACGATATAATCATTTCGGGATCGACAAATAAGCTATATGGACTTGATGCCCACATTGAGTCCATGCTAAAAGAGTCATTTGGTGAAAAAGTTCTGATCAATGGGAGCAAGAGCAAATACACGTCTATTGGTGGAAAGATAAAAATACTTGGAGTGGTCATACTGCCAGGCGGCGGCATCACCATAGACACAAAGCTCAAGTCAAAAATTGAGGTACTTCTTCACTACTTTACGTCAGACCGTCAAAAGTTTAACGTCATGTTAGATGACAAAGACGTCAATGGCCTACTTAAGGTTTCAGGCTATTTAAACTACATCAACACCACCGACCCAGCATACCTTAACAAACTGAGGACCAAATACGGCGCCACAGTAGTGGATATGTTCATGCGCGGCTCGGTGAAATAAATGCTTCTAGCGATAGATATTGAGCAGATCCAACACATTAAATCGATGAAACTATCCATTGATCTAAATGATAACAAGCTGACATGCTTAGTTGGAAAAAACGGGGTTGGAAAAACGACTTTAATCAAAGCCCTCCAAAATCTCCAATTTGCAGACACGTTCACTCAAACATCTCCTGCCAGCATATTCTCAGCGCGCAGCACTATAAATTACTCTGTGGATGCGACACAGTACCAGTTTGGCTACGACGCTAAATTGCGAAGCTTAAACTCCAAAACGATTATCCCAGACGAGATAAAGAAAAACATCGATGTCGAGCTCCCAATGCCGTTCGGTAAGCGTTTCAACTTCTGGGATACCATAGTCAGAGCCGATCTGGATATACGCAGCGCTATCGTTCTGAACCGGTACGAAAAACCCCTTGAACTCATTGAGATGTTGAACGATATTTATTCAACAACAAAGTTCAACAACTTAATCCAAGTAACGGTTAAAAAAATAGACTACTACTGCATCCTACTTGAGGATAGCCGATACATTAGAGAGGACTACTTGAGCTCTGGCGAGTTCTTTTTAATCAGCTTATACCGCAAAGTAAAAAACTACCGCAAGCTTATCGTCATCGATGAAATCGATATCTCTCTGGACGCAGCTGCCCAGACTAAATTAGCGACGACACTTCGGGCATTCTGCCAAAAATACGCTGTCAATATTCTCTTTACCACTCACTCCTTACCGTTAATGAAAACGTTGAATCCAGGTGAGTTATTTCACATGGAGGAGATAAATGGGATTATATCGCCTTCGCCAGCCTCCTATAATTACATAAAAAGTATACTTTTTGGCTTTAAAGGATGGGACAGATACATCCTTACCGAAGATGATGTCCTGCAAAAATTCTTAGAATTCATTATAGACAAATTCCGCTCTGAAATATTTTTCAAATATAAAACTATCTATATAGGCGGAGGACCGAACGTAGTCGATTTACTAAAACGAAATGCCTCGGAAGAATTTTTTGGAATTGAAAATAATGTCATCGCAGTGCTGGATGGTGATCAATCAGAACTTCGCTACGCTAGAAAGTCTCCCAACACTTTCTGCATTCCGTTGAAAAGCGTTGAAAAAGCCATTTATACGGACTATCAGGACGGAGTTAACAGACTAACTGATATTACAGGAGTCGTTGATGCGGTCGACGCTAAGGACCTGTATAAAAAACTGATAAAAAATTCGATAATGTCCGAGCTTGATATCTTCAATTATTTATATACCGACGACAAAATCGATTTCGCTCCGATTACTGAAAAGTTAAAAGTGTTCTTGCTGAACACTTGATGTAGGCCAGTCTAAAAAGTGTGGGCTTTAGCGATGCAGGGTGAGCCGAACGGGCGGGCATCAGTGGGGCACTGTTAATTTATCGGAGATGACAAACTCGTTTTAGAACGGCTGAAAGCGAAATGACAAAAGAAACGGCACGTTACATCTTGATCACAGGCGCGGCAGGCACCGGCACCACGACCTTGGCGGATGCTTTAGCAAAAGAACTAAGTACAACTCACCTGGAAGCCGATGATTTTTTGTGGTTACCGAGTAACCCGCCATATCAGCATCTGGCAGACAAAACCCAGCGAGGGGAGCGCTTGCTACAAAAAATGCGCTCTCATGGCCGTGCCGTGGTTGCCGGATCAGTAGTAGGCTGGGGTCAACCGCTTGAGAATGAATTTGACCTTGTTGTGTTCCTTTATCTTCCTGTTGAACTCAGGTTAGAGAGACTAAAACGTCGAGAGATAAAACGCTTTGGTCAAGCAAAGCCAGAGTTTATGGCTTGGGCAGCTCAGTATGATGAAGGAAGCGTCCCTGGTCGGAGCTTGACCAGGCATCAGGAATGGATGTCTGTGCTTACTTGTACTGTCTTAAAGCTTGAGGGGGACATGTCTGTTACAGATCGGGTACGGCAAATATTGGATGCAGTCGATGGGCTCAACCACACACCGTCGGTCATGTGAATGTGTGTTTGCTATACGCTTACGGCCTCACGCTGTGAAAGCAGGCTTGGTTGCGATGGCCGGGGCATTCAGCGGGACGCGTGCATACCTTACGTTTTTCGCGAGCAGGCTCGCTCCTACAGGGGGTTGTGTGGTGGCTGGCATTTAGGCTTGGCCCTGATGCTCCGCTCATCTCGCTCAAGGATTATCTGAAAGACTTCCAATAGATGATGGCGGACGGACCACTTAATTGAGCGCGTAACTGAATTCAAGCAGGCAACACAAACCTAGCCTCAAGCCTATGCAACAACTCAAACGTATTCAAAAAAGGAACATCAAGTTCCTGACAAATATTAGGAATGATGAATTTTCGTTTAGCGTCGCGGTTCAGTACTTCATGGGTAACGACCGTAGCCCCTGACGTCATGGCTTTCGCAATTAACCAAGGGTCAGCGCCCGCTAGAAACTCTTCCATTGCGCCTGTTTTCATCTTGGACGCTTGATCAGCCACGAGCCCCGCGACCTGCGCGAATGCCAGTTGCGTATCCTGATCGGTGGTGGAGTGAAAAAAAATCAGCGTTGTCCTTCGCCCAACCAGCCAGATCGTCATGGCCTTTTGTTAACTCATCCATTACCGGTGCAATGCTGGATAACGCCAATGCTTTATTTTTCAGCAATAACCATTGCCAGAATCCAGGGCAGATAGCCATGCCGTAGTAACGGTTCTTCGCTTCGATCAGTGTGTTTGCATCGAGTAAATGATTCATTCCGTAAGCTTGCTGGCGAGAGTCCTTAATTTGGCAGGTTGCACGCCGAGCAAGTGCCCCGCCTCGCGCAGCAGCATCCGGCCACTCATTGCTTCTGTCAGCACGGCCTTGCTTAGGCGAGGGCTGTTTTTTGCGGTGGTGTTACGATAATAGTCACCCGCTCCACCTTTTTCATCCTGGAAAGCCTTGAGGATCATTCGATAGTAAGCGCTGTAATGAGCCTGGCTTATATATCCAAGATCCAGTGCGCGGCGTCCGATGGCTAACTTGCTGATGTGAAACCGTGTGGCCAGCGGAGCCAGGTTGGCTTCCCAGTGAATATCAGGGTTCCACAGGGCACGGAATTGGGCTTCGGGAGCTAGAAACTCACCTGCAACGGCATTGCAGAAACGTTCATCGTCCCGACCATTGGCGGTATTTCCGTCAGACACTCCACTGCTTCCAATCCAGATATGGGCCAGTTCGTGAAGTAAGGTGAACAGCCTCGCGGTGGGAGCGTCGGAGCTGTTGATAAATACAACAGGGGCGTAGGCATTGCTGATGGCAAAACCGCGAAATTCGCTCACTTCCAGTTTGCGATGAGTATTCCCTAGCGCAATGCCACTGCGCATAACCAGAATGCCCACCGCTTCAGCAGCGTCGATCAAGGCGCGGCTGTATTTGTCGTAATCCAATCGAGCCATGTCAGGGTTCACGCCGAGGGTTCGGCGGATGTCGTCCACCACCTCTGCGACTTGAGATCGACTATTGAAGCGACCGACAAAAGCCAGGGGCTGATGCTCCTGGTGTTGCAGATATTCCAGATACCAATCCTGCTTGCGTATGGCATCCCTCACGGTGTCCAGCAGTTCCAGACTGGGATGTTGAGGCGCAATCCCGCCGACGGTCCGTAGATCCGGTAAAGGCAGTTGTTCGACGGGAGGCTGCTGTAGAAACAGGAATCCGAAAGGAATGTGCGCGACACTCGCCCACTTTTGAGCCTGAAGGAATGTTGGTTTGGTCTCGCCAGCCTCCCATGCCTGTACGCGATCAGGTTTCACTGGCAGCTTTTTAGCGACCTGCTCAGTGGACAGACCTGCGCGTTCCCGAGACCAGGTGAGCAGGCTTGGATTGACGAAGGCGGCTTGGCTCATAGGGTCGCAGGCAAATCAGACGTGACCGGCGACCGTTCGAGGGCATGCTTGGCGGATGCATTCGATTGACGCTGGTTGCAGCTATCTGGCATTGCCTTTCTCCTTGGCTTTTTGAGGTCTGGTGGCAGCGACTACAGGTTAGTCGATAAGCAGAGCTGCAACGGTAGGAGCGCGCGATTATGGGGTAAATCCGCAACGACCCGAAGCGCAAATATGTAACCCGCAGACAGGTGGCATAGCCCTTTTTCCAGAGCGCCGCCTCGCCTTCATCACGCGGATATCCCAACGACGGACCCCATCATCAACCAGCGCTCTCGAAGGTTGCAGCAAAACGATCTGCACGATAACCTCCCCACCGTCGCTGCCAATTCAGCGACCGGGTGTGGTAACCCGAGTTATTCAAGGCGCAACAGCGCCCCCATCACGTCTGCCGGCGCTTTTTTTATGCCTGCGGCGTGAGTTATGGCGGCTGTGCGTGGGACGCCCTCGGGCGTGCCGGTTTCCTTGATACCCGGTTTACCACCCTGCGCACAGCTGTCACCCATTCGTGTGGTAACGAACGTGGCAGCTCCTCATATCAAGGAGTTGGATAATGAGCAGTATCAATCCGTTTGAAATTTGGCTTTCCCCCCTACTCAACCCCCAGTCACATAACCCCCTCCCCCATTGCCTTTTCCTCCTCGGAGGTGGCCAATGACCCACCAAACCGAACTCAAAACCATCGGCCTGACACCCGCCATCTACTGCGCGGATCAAGCGCTGTTCCACGTCACTCGCGGCGTTCCTCTTGGCGATGCGTTGTCCATGGCCTCCGATTTTCTGTTCCTGGCCAAAACCCTCACCGAAGATGCTGCCTACGCCACAGACACCGACCGTCACGCCTGGGCGGCGCATTATCTGACTTCGATGAGCAAGGCGTTGGTGGATGATGCGGTGAAGGTGCTGACGCGGGATCGGGCTTGTGCGGCGGTATCCAAGCGGGCGGGGGCCAAGGCTGACGCTTAGTGGTTGAGACCTGCGGGGGTGGGCGGTTTGTGAGGGTGGTGGCTGATTCAGCATTTCAGTTGGCTGGGCTGGCGCTATTGCGAGCAGGCTCGCTCCCACAGGGGTTCGTTTGATGGCTGGTACTCAGGCTTGGCCTTGAGGCTTTTCGGGTTTTTTTGTATTCGGCTCAGGGAATGGCTTTCGATTAATGGCGCAATGGATCAATGCCTCTGCACGCAGGGTTTAATGCCTGTGGATAGGTGTGCTTCAGCGAGTCTGAAACTTCATGTTACCGAGCCAAATTGACCGGAAAGCGTGCGGATCGACAATCTCCCGTCTCGACACGATGTCGCACGGAGATTTGTCATGGACAAGGACACACCAGAAAAAAACCCTTTCGACGATATCTGGCGTCGAAAACGTCCGATCGGTGGCGCCTCATGGGCCGCCTGGAATCCGCCCCCCGAGCCAGAGCGGGTCTATATCGCCAAGGATGAATGGCCGCTCCCCAAGGAGCGGACCGATCTGGTTTTTGCCAAATCCTGCGTCTCTGAAAACTGGTGCAGCACTCAAGTCGGCACCTCCACTGTCCCCGCCTCAGACTTCGGAAAAGTCATGCTGGCTGGGGCCATGCTTGTCCCCTCGGCTGCTGAGGCGACCAGCCTCGCTCTAGGCTTTGACGCTGTGCTGGGGCGGATTGCCGGTGGCGGCATCCTGCAACAGGGCTTCACCTGGGCCATACGCGGGGTTACAGGTCCTGCTGGAGTGTTCGTACTGGGCATGCTCCCGAGCAAGATGGCCGACGGAACGCTCTACACCGACAGGCAACTGCGCAGCATGACCCGCGCTCCCACCCGCGTGCGGTTTCAGTTCCGCCGTGATGCCGAGGGCGTGTTGCAGGTTTACGGCATCCATACCGGCCCAACAGGGGACGACTCGGTACGTACGGTACAGGCCAAGTGGAATGCCACCAGGACCGCAATAGAAGCCGAGCTGAACGGCGCCACCATCCTGTGGACGCCTAGAGAACGATCAGGCATTCCGGCGATGGTCCACCCTGACGCCAGCAACAGCCAAGGCACCCTGCTCGTACACCCGATCTCGCAAGGAACAGACTCTCAGATCGAGGGCTATCCGGCGGGGGACGACATAGAAACCGATGACTGCATTCTGGTCTTTCCAGCAGACTCTGGACTGAGTTCGTTGTATTTGGTGTTTTCGCGGCCCGCACGACTCAATTCCGGCACCGTTACAGGACAAGGCGAGGACGTTACGGGTATCTGGCTTGCTGGGGCAGGCACAGCGCTAGGCTCGCCAATTCCGACGCAGATTGCCGATAAGCTCCGAGGCCGTGAGTTCTCAAACTTCGATAAATTCAGGGAGGCGTTTTGGGTGGCAGTAGCGAATACCCCCGAGCTCTCGGAGCAGTTCATACCGGGGAATGTCGAACGGATGCGCAATGGCTTATCGCCAAAGGTTCGCAAACTGGATAGAGCAGGAGAGCGGACATCTTTTGAATTGCACCATGTTATCCATGTCGCCAATGGGGGCGCTCTTTATGATGTGGACAACTTGCGTGTGAACACGCCTAAAAACCACATTGAAAACCACAGGGTAAAGCAGCCATGAAAAGAACCATTTCTGACTTCACAGAAGTCGAGTTCATTACGTTCATAAATACTGTGCTCGCAGCCAACACAAGCCCAGATGAAATTCTTGATCCGTTGCTATTTGAATTCGAGCGCCTTAGTGAACACCCTGCCGGGTCTGATCTCATTTATTGGCCGGAAGATATGAGCAAAACCCCGACAGCCGAAAGTATCACCGAAACTGTAAAAAAGTGGCGCGAAGCTAACGGGTTGCCTGGTTTCAAGCAGTAGCTTCTGGGATGCCACATGCTCTGGTGCGGTTGAAATGTACGATCCCCAGCGGAAACATCCTGTGGGGGTTAAATCCAGAGACGCGGAAAAGAGGGCGGATATTTTTTCGTTAGGCCGATGCTTGGCAGGTTTTTTGGTTGGAATACAAAACTGACCTGCACACTTTTCCATAGCACCAACAGACAACAACGAAAGACTCTTTCGGCATCACAAGGACGTATCAATGCGGCAAATCGCCCTCAGCAACAAGCCACTCAGAGGCGTTCACCGCCGCCTTCGCGCGCTGGAACACTGGGCCTGCAGTTTTCGCGACCAATTTCACCCGCGATCCGTGCACATGGAGCGCTACACACATTGGAAGATTCCTGTGCACGAGGCCCTCGTCCAAGGCCCTCAAGCCAGGATCGAAGTTCAGGCCTTCTGCATTCAGCAACTGCTCGAAGCTGCTAGCCATCTCTCCAACGCCGCTGACCGCTCAAAGGGTTATTACCGGGTCGCGTGCCTGCTGGTGTGGCCATGGGTTCATCAGAGTGAGATCACCCTCTTCTATGACCGGGACTACTATCTGGGTTTTCTCGGTGAAACCAACTCGCTCAAGCCCGAGCGGATCAGTCATGCTCTTGCGTTGCGCACGCCAGCGCATTTCATCGAGCACGGGCATGACGTAACTCAATCTGAAGATGAGGTCGCAATACAGTGGTGGTGTATCGGCGAACCGGCCTGACGGCTTAGGCGAGCAGGAATCGTATGAAAAAAGGGACAGGTTCATTCTCGGAATCGATCCAACAATAAATCTGAGAATCATCTGGCCGGCCTCCCCATCTCACGGAGGTGGCGCAAAATTCAAGGTGCGAACTTAGACTTTTGCTGTGAGGAGGCCGTGATGAAATTCTGTGGCATAGACCTGCATTCGAACAACAGCGTTGTTGTGGTTACCGACGAAACGGACCGAGTTTTGATCAGCCGACGCTGCCCCAATGAGCTGACGCAAATCCTCCCGTTACTCGAACCACATCGTAGAGAATTGCTCGGCGTCGTGGTCGAGTCTACGTACAACTGGTATTGGCTGGTCGACGGCCTGAAGGCGGCAGGCTTCGAGGTAAAACTGGCCAACCCGGTGGCGATGCAACGCTACAACGGTTTAAAGCATTCCGACGATAAGGATGATGCAGCGTTCCTGGCGCATTTACTGAGGCTGGGGATATTGCCCACTGGCTATATCCATCCGCCACAAGAGCGAGCGCTGCGCGATCTGGCACGTAAACGGATTCAATTGGTACGCAACAGGACACAGCACATTCTGGCCGCTGAAAACATCATGGCGCGTCAGTCTGGCCACCGCCTGACCTGTAATGAAGTCAAAAGCCTGTCAGCCACCTCCGTGGACAGGCTGGGCCTGTCCACGGAGGTGGCTTTGGCGATGAAAGCCAATGTCGCCATTGTCCAGGCATTACAGACTCAAATTGATGTTCTCGAGGAGCGATTGCTGCATGAAGTCAGCCTGCGCCCCGAGTTCTGTTTATTGAAAACAATGCCTGGAGTTGGCGAAGTCTTGGCCACGGTCATCATGTTGGAAACCGGCGATATCGAGCGCTTTGCCGATGTCGGCAACTTCGCCTCTTATGCCCGCTGCGTAAAGAGTGCGCATTACTCCAACGGCAAGAAAAAGGGCGAAGGTAACACCAAGAACGGGAACGCTTACTTGATCTGGGCCTTTATCGAAGCGGCCAATTTTGCGCGACGCTTCAGTGCGGACGCCAAACGCTTTTTTGAGAAAAAGAAAGCCAAGACCAACGCCGTGGTCGCTACCAAAGCACTGGCGCACAAACTGGCGCGGGCGAGTTACCACATTTTGAAGGAGAAACAGCCTTTTGATGCCAAGCGCTGTTTCGCCTGAAGGGCGAGTTAAGGTGATGGCCGATCAACCAAAAAGGGACTGGCGTAAGCCATAAAATCTGAGTGGCGGCCGGCTGTCACCGCCTGAGTGTGTTGTAACCGGGTCGTCTGCCAAATGAGCCCGTCGAGACTGGACGTGCTTTTGCACGAACCACAGATCTGTGACATCTTTTTGGACATTTGGCGGCACCAACGTTTCTCTGGGGCAGTTGACTGCCAGGGCGGTGCTGGGTGTATCGCTACCGCTTGATCCACATGGGTGTCAGGCACGACTCGGTCGTAGCCAGCGATGAGGAAACGGATACGACGGGTTCAACCAGTCGGGTTTAGTGATAGGAGAAAACCCCGCAGCAAGAGCTGCAGGGCAAGTTGGCTTTTAGCCTTGACTCGAGACCGGCTAATGGGTGTCCTCTTTTTGCAGATTTGTTGCGCGAGTACATCCTTTGGGCTACTCAGTGTCTTCGGAATACCCTATTTAATGGAGTGGTTCATGGCTAATTACGGACTGTTTATCATTCTGGCAACCTTGACCGTGCTTAGCCCCGGCCCTGGGGTGGTGTTGACGATTTCCAACTCCCTGCGTCATGGCTGGACTGGCTCGCTGCCCGGTATCTTTGGTATCGCGTTGGGTGCTTTTGTCGTCGCGGGTATTTCCGCCAGTAGCGTCGGGGTGATCCTGGCCACGTCGGCCACTGCGTTCACCTTTCTCAAGTACGTGGGTGCAGCGTACTTGTTGTATCTGGGGATCAAGATGTGGCGTGCCACGAGTTTTATCCCCGAACTCAAAGTCACCTCCTCGCGTCCGTGGCGTCGTTTTTCCGAGGCGTTGTCGATTCAGTTGCTGAATCCCAAGGCCGGTTTCTTCTTTCTCGCGGTATTCCCTCAGTTCATCCAATCGGAGGGTAACTACTACAGCCAGTTCTTCTTGCTGGTGTCGTCCTATAGCTTGCTCGTCCTACTGGTTCATACCGGATATGCCCTCATGGCCAACAGTGCAAGAAGCTGGCTCACCACGAACAGTGGCGCCCGGATTGTCGGCAAACTGTCGGGCACTACCTTTTTTTGCTTTGGCGTGCTGATGGCCTCTGCCAGCAAATAAACTGACTTGGATGATTTCGAAAAAGGGGCACAGATTAATTTTCAAGGTGATTCCCTTTTTGATTCTTTTTGATTAGCCCCGAGTTTTCGGGGCTTTTTATTGGGCGGGATTTGGCTGGGCGGGGATTCGGCAGACCGTCAGGTCAAAGCAGATGCTGAGAAATCAGTTTCGAAATTTCCACCATCGAAGTCCTGCCGGTGAATTCGAACTTCACCTTTCCCAGCGACGAGAAGTAGATCTCCAGTTCGGAGTCCAGGTCGAACGTGCCCGAGGTTTCCACCGAGTACGCCACGATGTTTTTATACGGCAACGAGGTGAAGTCTTTTTTGCTGCCGGTGATGCCTTGGACGTTGACCGAGATGATGCGTTTGTTGGTAAACACCACGCCGTCGCGCATGGATTTGTAGGCATCGATAACGTGTTCGCCGTCGATCAACAGGGCTGAAACGCGTTCGGCGTATTCGTCGTTTTGCTTGAGTTTGAAGAATCCCTTGTTGTTGAAGTCAATCATCTGTCTTTCCCTGTTTATCCAATGAACGGCTTGTGCATGACTTCATACCGTATCTCGATCGATAGTGCAGGGCCAACCCCCACACCACCGCTTTCCCCGCAATGGCTCAACCCATCTGCTCCGCAGAATTGCCCACGGTTCTGATGCTTCTTCTCACCTGCAATGGTTGCTATACATCCCCCTCGACAAGCCCTCCGGGCATCAGGCCAGTGAGTGAACGCCCCTGGCGGCACTCATCTAGACTGAATGGAGAGTCGTAGGCAGAACCGAGCACGTCGCTTTGGTGCAGTTCGATCAATAGCGGCGTGGCAAGCTGCCCTTTATGCCCGATAGAGGCGCGGCGAAGACTGCGTCGGGCGCAACAAGATGCCCATTGAGGGTGCCCTGGCCAACGGCCTGACAATGCCACGATACCGTGACGTGGTGTGAATGCCGCAGCCGACACTTTCGGACGACCGACAACCCTATGGTTTGTCCGTGACCGTGAGGATTGCTGAATGCCTGATGAGAGTATGCACTTGCCTTTGGTCAACAGCCTGCTGGAACGCCACAAGGGCGCTGCGGGTGCACTGTTGCCCATTCTTCACGATATTCAGGAGCACATCGGCTACATCCCCGATGCCGCCGTCTCCGAGATTGCCCATGCGCTGAATCAGAGTCAGGCCGAGGTGCGCGGGGTGATCAGTTTTTACCATGACTTCCGTACCGCGCCGCCGGCCAAGCATATCCTGCGGCTGTGTCGCGCTGAGTCGTGCAAGAGCCGTGGTGCCGAGCAACTGGCCGCGCAGCTGCGCGAACGCCTGCAACTGGACGACCACGGCAGCAGCGCCGATGGCAGCATCAGTTTGCGGCCGGTGTACTGCCTGGGTGCCTGCGCCTGTTCGCCGGCGCTGGAGCTGGATGGCCGGGTGCATGCGCGGCTCAGTGCCGAGCGTCTGGATGCCCTGCTTGACGCTTGCCGGGAGGACGCTTGATGCCGACGCTCTATCTGCCCTGTGATTCCCTGGCCCGTGCCGTGGGCGCCGATGAGGTAGCAACGGCCCTTACCACTCAGGCCCACGAACGCCATCTGCCGCTGGAGCTGCAGCGCACCAGTTCGCGCGGCCTGTATTGGCTGGAACCGCTGCTGGAAGTGGACACCCCGCAAGGCCGTATCGGCTTCGGCCCACTGACGGCGGCCGATGTGCCGTCGGTGCTTGAGGCCCTGGGCGATCCATCCGCTCATCCACTGGCCCTGGGCCTGGTGGAAGACCTGCCCTATCTGAAGACTCAACAGCGCCTGTTGTTTGCCCGCGCCGGCATCACCCGGCCGCTGTCGCTGGACGATTACCGGGCCCACGGCGGTTTCGAAGGTTTGAACAGATCCGTCACCCTTGGCGGCGAGGAGACTGCGACTGAGGTGTTCGATTCAGGCCTGCGTGGCCGTGGCGGCGCGGCCTTCCCCGCCGGGATCAAATGGCGCACGGTGCGCCTCACCGAAGCGGCGCAAAAGTACATCGTGTGCAACGCCGACGAAGGCGACTCCGGCACCTTTGCCGACCGCATGCTGATGGAAGGCGACCCCTTCCTGCTGATCGAAGGCATGGCCATCGCCGGCCTGTGCGTCGGCGCCACCTACGGCTACATCTATGTGCGCTCGGAATATCCGGATGCCGTGGCCACCCTGCGCGAAGCGCTGGAAATTGCGCGTTCCAATGGTTACCTCGGCGCCAACGTCGGCGGCAGCGGTCAGGCCTTCGACATGGAAGTGCGGGTCGGTGCCGGTGCTTACATTTGCGGCGAAGAAACCGCGTTGCTGGACTCCCTCGAAGGCAAACGCGGGATCGTGCGCGCCAAACCGCCGATCCCTGCGTTGAAGGGCCTGTTCGGTCAGCCGACCCTGGTGCACAACGTACTGACCCTGGCCTCGGTGCCGCTGATTCTGGCCAAGGGTGCGCAGTTCTATCGCGATTACGGCATGGGGCGCTCCCTGGGCACCATGCCGTTTCAACTGGCGGGCAATGTGCGTCACGGCGGGCTGGTGGAACGGGCCTTTGGCCTGACCCTGCGGGAACTGGTGGAGGACTACGGCGGCGGGACCGCCAGTGGTCGGCCGCTGAAGGCCGCGCAAGTGGGCGGTCCCCTCGGTGCCTGGGTGCCGCCGTCGCAATTCGACACGCCGCTGGATTACGAGGCCTTCGCCGCCATGGGCGCGATGCTCGGACACGGTGGCGTAGTGGTGGCCGACGACAGCCTGGACATGGCCCGGATGGCGCGTTTTGCCATGGAGTTCTGCGCCGAGGAATCCTGTGGCAAATGCACGCCGTGCCGCATCGGCTCGACCCGCGGCGTGGAGGTGATCGACCGCTTGCTGGCCGCACCGGACGTGAGCGGTCGCGATGAGCAGGTGATCATCCTCAAGGACCTGTGCGACACGATGCAATACGGTTCGCTGTGTGCCTTGGGCGGCATGGTTTCCTTCCCGGTCGCCAGCGCCCTCAAGCACTTCCCCGCCGACTTCGGCTTGCAGCCCTCGGAGGCCGAGCAATGATCACTCTCTTCGACCCGAAAACCGATATCGATCTGGGCACCCCTGCCCGTGACAGCGACGTGCACGTCACCCTGAACATCGACGGCCGCAGCATCAGCGTGCCCGAAGGCACCTCGGTGATGCGCGCCGCCGCATTGCTGGGCACCACCATTCCGAAACTCTGCGCCACCGACAGCCTGGAAGCCTTCGGCTCCTGCCGCATGTGCCTGGTGGAGATCGACGGCATGCGCGGCTACCCGGCGTCCTGCACCACGCCGGTCAGCGAAGGCATGACCGTGCACACCCAGACGCCGCAGCTCGCGACCCTGCGCCGCAACGTCATGGAGCTGTATATCTCCGATCACCCATTGGACTGCCTGACCTGCTCGGCCAACGGCAATTGCGAGCTGCAAACCGTGGCCGGTCAAGTCGGCCTGCGCGAAGTACGCTACGGCTATGAAGGCGACAACCATCTGGCCGATGTGAAGGACACGTCCAACCCCTATTTCGACTACGACCCGAGCAAGTGCATCGTCTGCAACCGCTGCGTGCGTGCCTGCGAAGAAACCCAGGGTACCTTTGCCCTGACCATTACCGGGCGCGGTTTCGAGTCCCGTGTGGCCGCTGCCGGTGGGGATGACTTCCTCGACTCCGAATGCGTGTCCTGCGGCGCCTGTGTGCAGGCTTGCCCGACCGCGACCCTGATGGAAAAAAGCGTGGTCGAACTGGGCCAGCCCGAGCGCAGCGTGATCACGACGTGTGCCTATTGTGGTGTGGGCTGCTCGTTCCGCGCCGAGATGAAAGGCGAGCAACTGGTGCGCATGGTGCCGGACAAGAACGGTCAGGCCAACCACGGCCACTCCTGCGTCAAGGGCCGCTTTGCCTGGGGCTATGCGACACACCCGGATCGCATCACCAAGCCGATGATCCGCCAGCACATCAACGATCCGTGGCAGGAAGTCAGCTGGGACGAAGCGGTGACCTACGCCGCCAGCGAATTCCGCCGGCTGCAGCAGAAATACGGCCGCGACTCCATCGGTGGCATCACCTCCAGCCGTTGCACCAACGAAGAAACCTACCTGGTACAAAAACTGGTACGCGCCGCGTTTGGCAACAACAACGTCGACACCTGCGCGCGGGTCTGCCATTCGCCGACCGGCTATGGCCTGAAACAGACCCTGGGCGAGTCCGCCGGCACCCAGAGTTTCGACTCCGTGATGCAGGCCGACGTGATCCTGGTGATGGGCGCCAACCCCAGCGACGCCCACCCGGTGTTCGCCTCCCAACTCAAACGGCGTCTGCGCGAAGGTGCGCGGCTGATCGTCATCGACCCGCGACGCATTGATCTGGTGGATTCGGTGCACGCCCGCGCTGAATATCACCTGGCCCTGCGCCCCGGTACCAACGTCGCCATGCTCAACGCCCTGGCCCATGTGATCGTCACCGAAGGCCTGCTCAACCAGGCCTTTATCGACGCTCGATGCGAAGGCAGCGATTTCGCCAACTGGCGCGAGTTCGTCAGCCGCGCGGAAAACTCGCCGGAAGTACTGGGCGCGATTTGCGGTGTACCCGCTGCCGACATCCGCGCCGCCGCGCGTCTGTATGCCACCGGCGGCAATGCAGCGATCTACTACGGCCTGGGCGTCACCGAACACAGCCAGGGCAGCACCGCGGTCATGGGCATCGCCAACCTGGCCATGGCCACCGGCAACATCGGCCGCGAAGGCGTGGGCGTGAACCCGCTGCGCGGTCAGAACAACGTGCAGGGCTCCTGCGACATGGGCTCCTTCCCCCACGAACTGCCCGGCTACCGGCACGTCTCCAACGAGGTGGTGCGCACGCAGTTCGAACAGGCGTGGAACGTCACCCTGCAATCCGAACCGGGCCTGCGCATTCCCAACATGTTCGAAGCAGCCCTGGGCGGCAGCTTCAAGGGCTTGTATTGCCAGGGTGAGGACATCGCCCAGAGCGATCCGAATACCCAGCACGTCACCGCCGCGTTGTCGGCCATGGAGTGCGTGGTGGTGCAGGACATTTTCCTCAACGAAACCGCCAGGTTCGCCCACGTGTTCTTGCCGGGCAGTTCGTTTCTGGAAAAGGACGGCACCTTCACCAACGCCGAGCGGCGTATATCCAGGGTGCGCAAGGTCATGGAACCGCTGGGCGGCAAGGCCGACTGGGAAGGCACCGTGGCCCTGGCCAATGCCTTGGGTTACCCGATGCATTACAAACACCCGTCCGAAATCATGGATGAAATCGCCCGCCTGACGCCAACCTTCACCAACGTCAGCTACGCCGAACTGGAGCGCCATGGCAGCCTGCAATGGCCGTGCAACGCGGCGGCTCCGGACGGCACGCCGACCATGCACATCGAGGAATTCGTGCGCGGCAAAGGGCGTTTCATGCTCACCGGGTACGTGCCCACCGAAGAGAAGGTCAACAGTCGCTATCCGCTGCTGCTGACCACCGGGCGCATCCTCAGCCAGTACAACGTGGGTGCTCAGACCCGGCGTACAGAGAACGTTGCCTGGCATGAAGAAGACCGCCTGGAAATCCACCCGACCGACGCCGAGAGCCGGGGCATCAACGAAGGTGATTGGGTCGGCATCGGCAGCCGTGCCGGGCAGACGGTGTTGCGTGCGCGGATTACCGAACGGGTCGCGCCGGGCGTGGTGTACACCACCTTCCACTTCCCGGAATCGGGGGCCAACGTGATCACCACCGACAACTCCGACTGGGCCACCAACTGTCCGGAGTACAAGGTCACGGCCGTGGAAGTCAGCCGCGTCTATCACCCTTCCGAGTGGCAAAAGCGCTATCAGGCCTTTAGCGACGAACAGGACCGTCTGCTCAAGGAACGCCGCCAGGCCCGTGGCGATAAGGCGGAGGCACGCCGATGAGCACGGACAACCTGATCAAGATGGCCAACCAGATCGCCCAGTACTTCGCCAGCCAGCCGGACCAGGAACAGGCCGTGCTCAGTGTGCGCAATCACCTGCAAATGTTCTGGGCGCCGAGCATGCGCAAGGCACTGCTGGCCTGGCAGACCGAGCATCACGGGGAAGATTTACACCCGCTGGTGCAGGCGGCGGTGACCGGGGCGGGTTGGGAGGCTTAGCCCAACACTGAAAAACCACCTGTAGGAGCGAGCCTGCTCGCGATGGACGTCAACGATGGCGCGTGCTTGCAGGCTAAACGCGGCGCTCTTGAGTCCATCGCCCCCGGATGCAGACACAGGGCTGTATCGGCGCTTATTCGACCTCAATGGGCCCTTTTGTCCCGGCATCGCTGTCGGTCCAAAAGTCTTCCCCCGTCAGGCGCCGATCACCCTGGATCGTGAACGTCATCTTGCCCTGGCGGAACTGCAGCGTGCCGTCGGTGCGCTTGGCGTTGACCCGCTTGCCATTGACCCAGACGTTCTCCTTCGAGTCGATACGTATGGTGGCGACGGTCGCTCCGGCGTCGCTCTTGGCGACCCACTGCCCGGCATACGGCGTCTGGGTGTTCGCGCTGTCGTTGGCGACCGGCGCTTGCGGATTGCTGAACCCGGCCTTGGCGTTTTCGCCCTTGCTCTTGTGGATATCGCAGCCCTCCAGTTCACTCATCTGGGTGCAACCGGATTGTTCGAGCTGTTTGCGGTACTTGTCATTGATGGCATAGGCCGGGGACTGGGCAACGATCAACATGGCCAGCGCCGGCAGGATGATCTTCTTCATGTGTTCCTCTTCTCTGAGCGAAAGCGTGTCGACAGTCAGGTCATTCACTCTAGCTTCTATTGGCCATCGGTCAGCTGACACTGATCACTTCAACGTTAACAGGCAGCAGCAACGACCTGCGCTATCATCGCCCGCTTCGGTGCCCCAAGAGTCTTGAACCCGGATGTCCGTCACTCTGCCATTGCCTGCTGATCATCATTCTCTGCCACCGGTTCTGGCCGGGCCGCTGTTACGCCGTCTGGAGCCCACGCGGCTGGTGATGTGGCTGGTCGGCTCGCGGTCGCTGGCGTTGACGTTGCGTGTGCAGGGTGTCGCCGATGTATGTCTGGATGCCGGGCAATGCACGGTCATCCAGGTGGGCACGCAGGCCTTTGTGCATTTGATCGACGTGCACCTGGAGGCCGCCCTGCCCCGGGACACGCTGATCGAGTACGACCTGCTGATCGATGACGCACAAACAGGTATCGCCGACTGGGCGCCCCATCTGTTGTACGGCGATGCCCGTCGTCCGAATTTCGTTTTGCGCTCACGCATCGATCAGTTGCTGCACGGCTCCTGTCGCAAACCTCATCACCCGTCAGCCGACGGCTTGCTGTGTGTCGATACCTTGCTGGCGCAACCCCATGAGGCCAGCGAGCGCCCGGCACTGCTGATGATGAGCGGCGATCAGGTGTACGCCGACGATGTCGCCGGGCCGATGTTGCGAGCCATTCATGCCTTGATCGAGCGACTGGGGTTGTTCGGCGAGCACCTGGAAGGCGCCGTCGTCAGCGACAGCGCCAAACTCTACGAGCACCCCGCCAGCTACTACCACCGTGCGGATTTGTTACCGGCGCTTGAAAGCAACGAGACCTTGCGCGAGCGATTTTTCGGCGGGGCGCGCAAGCCGATTTTCACCAGCAGCAACGCCGACAACCATCTGGTGACCCTCGCCGAAGTCATGGCCATGTATGTGTTGGTCTGGTCGCCCACGCCCTGGACCTTGATTGCCCCGCAGCCGCCGACACTGACGCCGGACAGGGCTCAGCGCTATGCACTGGAACAAACCCGCATCGATGGCTTCAAGACCGGACTCGGCAAGGTTGCCCGGGCGCTGGCGCATTTGCCGACGCTGATGATTTTCGACGACCACGACATTACCGATGACTGGAATCTCTCCGCGCAATGGGAGGAAACGGCCTACGGCCATCCGTTTTCCAAACGCATCATCGGCAACGCACTGCTGGCCTACATGCTGTGCCAGGGCTGGGGCAACAACCCGGACGCCTTCAGCGGGGTCCTTGAAAACGCGCGCCTGTTGAGCGCCACCGGGCAGGACCGTTACCTCGACAGCCCTGTGCAAGATGACTTGATCGACCAATTGCTGACATTTCAGAACTGGCACTACGTGCTGCCCACCCAGCCGGCCATGGTGGTGATCGACACCCGCACCCGGCGCTGGCGCAGCGAGATGAACCTCAAGCAACCCTCGGGCCTGCTGGACTGGGAAGCCCTCTGCGAACTGCAACAGGAACTGCTGGATCACCCGTGCGCGATCATCGTTTCGCCGGCACCGATCTTCGGCGTGAAACTGATCGAGACCGTGCAGCGGGTGTTCAGTTGGTGCGGTTATCCGCTGCTGGTGGACGCGGAAAACTGGATGGCCCATCGCGGTGCGGCGCAGGTGATCCTGAACATTTTCCGACACTCGCGCACGCCGGCTAATTACGTGGTGCTGTCGGGGGATGTGCATTATTCCTTCGTCTACGAAGTGCTGATCCGACACCGCAAGGCCGGGCCGCATATCTGGCAAATCACCAGCAGCGGCATCAAGAACGAATTCCCCCGCGCCCTGCTCGAATGGTTCGATCGCCTCAATCGCTGGCTGTACTCGCCGCGCTCACCGCTCAACTGGCTGACCAAACGTCGGCGCCTGCGCATCGTGCCGTACGTCCCCGAGCATGCCCAGGCCGGTGAACGGCTATGGAATTCGGCGGGGATCGGCCAGGTGTTTTTCAATGATCAGGGTCAGCCGCAGGACATCTATCAGCACAACGCCAATGGTGCGCCGAAGACGCGCATGGTGCCGCCTGCCGATGAGGGCTGAAGGGATGACCGCCGCTCGTGATCATGACCGCAAACCTGTGGGAGCCAGCCTGCTGGCGATGGACCCGAGTGCGCCGCGTTTAACCAGGCCACCCGCGTTATCGGTAACGACCATCGCGACGGTGCGACGATTCGACAGGCTCGCTCCTACAATGGATCGTGTCACGAATAGAGGCGATGCGAATTGGACCTCACTCGAACCCTGATCATCGGCAACTCAGGTTCCGGCAAGAGCTGGTTGGCAGAGCGACTGTCGCAGCCGTTGCACGTGCCATGGACCGATCTCGACCGCATTCACTGGATATCTGACGAACACAGCATCGCCCGCCCCCGGAACGAGGCGTTGGCCATGGCACGGGTGGCGGCCAGTGAAGAGCGCTGGGTCATCGAAGGGGTGTATGGCTGGATCGCCAGCGAACTTCTGCCCCGCGCCACCGCGTTGATCTGGCTGAGTGTTGAAGATGAGGATTGCGTGGCCAACATTCGCCAGCGCGAGGCCGGGCGCAACGAAGATGACCGGTTGCTGATCGCCTTGCTGGACTGGGCCGGTTGCTATCGCAAGCACGAGGGATCCAGTGGGTTTGCGGCGCATCAGCGGCTGTTCGAGGATTTCACTGGCTCGCGCATTCAGCTGACGAATCGGGCGCAAATCACCTCCTTCGCAACACAGACTCCGCCCGTGTAGGAGCAGCCACAAGCGGCTCCTGCACGAGAACCCGGTTCAGGCAGTTCCTATCGACAACGCTATCCCCCTGACAATCATCTCCACCTCCCGCTCATCAATCGTCAGCGGCGGCAACAGGCGGATGATCTGACCCCGGGTCACGTTGATCAACAGGCTGTGATCCCGTGCGGCGATCAGGGACAGGTCGCGTATCGGTTGCTTGAGTTCGATGCCGATCATCAAACCCCGGCCGCGAATCGCCGACACGTTCGGGTCGTCCGCCAGTTCCGCGCGCAATCTTTCGAGCAGGCGTTCGCCCTGTATCCGCGCGTTTTCCCGCAGTTGCTGCTCCTCGATGATGTCCAGCACAGTGCACGCGACCCGACAGGCCAACGGGTTGCCACCGAAGGTGCTGCCATGGCTGCCGGGCGTGAAGAGTTCGGCGGCTTTGCCCCGGGCCAGGCACGCGCCAATCGGGATGCCGTTGCCCAGGCCTTTGGCCAGGGTCATGACGTCCGGCACGATGCCTTCGTGCTGGAACGCAAACCACTGGCCGGTGCGGCCGATGCCGGTCTGGATTTCATCGAGCATCATCAACCACCCGCGCCGATTGCACAGCTCGCGCACGGCTTTGAGATAGCCCGGCGGCGCCAGTTGCACGCCGCTTTCGCCCTGGATCGGCTCCATCAGAATTGCCACGACGCGCGGGCCATGGGCCTGTTGCACCTGATCCAGTGCCTTGAGGTCGCCGAACGGTACCTTGACGAAGTCCCCCGGCAACTTGCTGAACCCCAGGCGCACCGCCGGCCCATCGCTGGCGGACAAGGTGCCCAGGGTCCGGCCATGGAAAGCGTTCTCCATGACCACCACCAACGGTTGCTCGATGCCTTTGTGCCAGCCATGCAGCCGCGCGATTTTCAGCGCCGTTTCGTTGGCCTCGGCACCGGAATTGTTGAAAAACGCCCGGTCCATGCCGGCCAGGCGCGTCAGTTTCTGCGCCAGTTGCTGCTGCCAATCGATGCTGTACAGGTTCGAGGTGTGCAACAGCAAACCGGCCTGCTCGCTGATGGCCGAGACGATTTTCGGGTGTGAGTGGCCGACGTTGGTCACCGCCACGCCGGCGATCGCGTCCAGGTATTCACGACCGGCCTGATCCCACAGGCGTGTGCCAAGGCCCTTGGTGAAACTCAAGGCCAGCGGTTGGTAAGTGCTCATCAGGCAGGCGGCGGTCATGGCAAAAGCTCCCTCTACGGTCGGTGTTTTTGCAGTATGGTTAGCCACCAGTGCTGGATAAACTCAGCAAAACTTCATTCATTTTAAAGCCAGGCTTGATAATGGATTTGTTCCAGGCAATGAGCGTTTACGTACGTGTAGTCGAAGCCGGCAGCATGACCGCCGCCGCCCAGCAATGTGAGATGTCCACGACCATGGTGGGCAATCATCTCAAGGCCCTGGAGCAGCGCCTGGGTGTGCGCCTGCTCAACCGGACGACCCGGCGCCAGCGCCTGACCGAATTTGGCACGGCGTACTATCAACGCTGCCTCGAAGTGCTGGGGCTGGTGGCGGATTCCGAGCGCCTGGCGGAGCAAACCCACGATGAGCCCAGCGGCACCCTTCGCATCACCGCACCGCTGACCTTCGGCACCGAGCGCCTGGCGCCGGCCTTGAGTGAATTCAGCTTGCACAACCCGCGGGTGAAGCTGGACGTGGTGCTCACCAATCGACGCCCGGACTTGCTGGACAACGGCTTTGACGCGGCCTTCCGCCTGGGCGCACTCGAACCGTCCAACCTGATCGCCCGCCCGCTGATCGACTACACCCTGACCATGTGCGCCTCCAGGGAATACCTGGCGCGTCGGGGCACCCCGGAAAAACCCGAAGACCTGCAACAGCACGACTGCCTGGCGTTCGCCTACCCGGCCGGCGATGACTGGCAATCAGTGGCCCGGCAATGGCGCCTGCACGGTCCTGAAGGCGAAGTCGAGGTGGCGGTCAGCGGTCCGATGCTGATCAACAGCTCGGCGGGTTTGCATCAAGCGGCGCGCACCGGCATGGGCATCGTGATGGTGCCCGATGCGCTGGTGGAGCAAGACCTGCGCGATGGCAAACTGGTCGCCCTGATGCCGAGCTATCAACTGCCGAGCCGGCCGATGCACCTGGTCTATGCCCAGGATCGACATCGCCTGCCGAAACTGCGTCGTTTCGTCGACTTCGCCGTGAAGATGTGGGGCAAGCACTCGCCGCCCCTCACAGCCTCGCCTTCACCAGCACCGGTTTTTCCTGATAGCGGTCCGGGTACAGCTGCTTGAGCTGTGCCACTTTCGGCAGGTCGTTGATCACGATGTAAGGGTACGTCGGATGCTCGGTCAGAAAGTCCTGATGCTCTTCCTCCGCCGGGTAGAAACCGTTGTAGCTTTCCAGTTGGGTCACAATCGGTTTGTTGAAGGCATGAGCGGCGTCGAGCTGGCTGATGTAGGCCTGGGCCACCCGCTGCTGTTCGCTGCTTTGGGTGAAAATGGCCGAGCGGTATTGAGTGCCACTGTCCGGTCCCTGGCGGTTGAGTTCGGTCGGGTTGTGCGCCACCGAGAAGTAGATTTGCAGCAAGGTGCCATAGCTGACCTGACTCGGGTCGAAGGTCACTTCAACCGACTCCGCATGCCCGGTATTGCCATTGCTGACGCGCTCGTACCGGGCCGTGTCAGCCGCACCGCCCGCGTACCCCGAGACGGCGTTTTTCACGCCTTTGACATGCTGGAACACCCCTTGAACGCCCCAGAAGCACCCCCCGGCAAACACGGCCGTTTCGCTGTGGGCCTGCGTGCTTTCATCCAGGGTCGGAGGGGGCAGGACGACAGCCTCTTCAGCACCACCGAAAGAGAACGCCGAGCACTGACTGATGATGCCGGCAGCAGCCAGTCCCAATAAGGTACGGCGCCAGGTGAACAGGTTTTTCATGACGTTGACTCCTGAAGAATTGAGGTCGATCAGCCGAAGGTAAAGGCGTAGGCCGATGCGCCCGGATCCAGAAACTCGATGCTGAACGTGCGGTCGCTCACGCCGCTGTTCTGGCGCACCAGTTGATACAAACGCTGTTCCGTCACGCGACCGCTGCCATCAGGCGCCACGTCCATGCCATGGGCATCGCCGGGGGCCTTGCCGTCGATCAGCACTTTGAAGCGCACCGGTTTGCCGTCCGCGCCGGGGCCGAGCACCAGGTGCAAATCACGGGCGTGGAAGCGATAAACGATGCGGCTGTCCGGGGCGCTGGCGGTGGCCCGTTCCGAGCCGACATGCCACTGGCCGCCCAGGCTCCAGTCGTTGAGGGCCAACTGCTTCGCTGGCGTGTAGGTCGCCACTTTGTCCGGCACCAGTGAGGTTTCCGGCACGAAATGCTCGGCTCGCTGGTAGCCGACGTAAGTTTCCGGCGACAGCACTTCGTTGTTGTCCGGGGCCATCTGCACGCCATCGGCCTTGGCGCTGATCAGCCCGTCCGACACCTTGGTCGCGCCGGCTTCACGCAACAGTTGCTGGATGACCCGCTCCGATTCGGCGTACTCGCCTTCGCCAAAGTGGTGATAGCGGATACGCCCCTGGGCGTCGGCGAAATAGTGCGCCGGCCAGTATTCGTTGTTGAAGGCACGCCAGATCTTGAACTCGTTATCAATGGCCACCGGGTAATTGATCCCCAGGTCCTTCATGGCCTGGGTGACATTTTTAACGTCGCGTTCGAAGGCAAACTCCGGGGCATGCACGCCGATCACCACCAGGCCCTGATCGCGATATTTCTCGGCCCAGGCTTTGACATAGGGCAGCGAACGCAGGCAGTTGATGCAGGAGTAAGTCCAGAAATCCACCAGCACCACTTTGCCCTTCAAGGCCTGGGCATCGAGCGGTGGCGAGTTGAGCCACTGCACCGCGCCGCTCAGCGGTGGCAGGTTGCCTTCGACCGGCAAGGTGCCCGGGGCTTTGTCAGCCACTGGCAGTGCACCTTCTTCAGACACCGGGTTTTGCGCCCTCATCGCCGCGCTGTCACGGGGTGACTTGTCGGCCAGGCGTCCGACCAGCGCCTGCTCGATTCCGCCGGTCGAGGCCGTGGAGAATCGCGCCAGAAGCCCGGTATCGAGCCCCAGGGCAATCGCCGCCACACCCGCCAGCATCGCCGCGCCGAGGCCACGACGCAGCCACTCCCCGGCACCGATTGAACGCTTCATCGCGGCGAAGACCTTGCCGCCGAGCAGCAATGCCACGGCCAACGATGTGGCGGCACCGGCGGCATAGGCCAACAGCAGCAAGGTGGTCTGGATGCTCGCACCTTGCAGCGCCGCACCGGTCAGTAACAACCCCAGAATCGGCCCGGCACAGGGTGCCCACAGCAGCCCCGTGGCAACGCCGATCAAGAACGAAGCGCCAGGACGCGGCCGCGCATCGGCGCCGGCCACTTCCGACAGGCGACTGCCGGCCGCCACGAGCGGGCGGGTCAGACGCTCAGCCAGTTGCGGCAACAACAGCGTCAGGCCGAACAGCGCCACGAACACCAGCGCCAGCCAGCGCCCGTATTGATTGAGTTGCACCACCCAACCACCGCCGACCGCCGCCAGGGTGGCCACCAGCGCGAAGGTCAGCGCCATCCCGGCCAGCAGCGGCAATCCGCTTTTGATGAACGGCTGTCCGGTGCGGGCAAAGACGAACGGCAGGACCGGCAGAATGCACGGGCTGACGATCGTCAGCACACCACCGAGGTAAGCAAGGAGCAGTAGCCACATGGCGATTACCTGCAAAAAATGAGGGGTGGGAATCAGGCTGTCCTGGGCTCGAACTTCATGGCCAGGCCGTTCATGCAGTAGCGCAGCCCGGTGGGTTTTGGACCGTCATCGAAGACATGGCCCAGATGCCCGCCGCAACGCCGGCAGTGAACCTCTTCGCGCAGCACACCGAAGGAGCGGTCCTGACGGGTGGCCACGGCCTTGTCCAGCGGCATCCAGAAACTCGGCCAACCGGTGCGGCTGTCGAACTTGGTCGCCGAGGAAAACAGCGGCAGGTCGCAACCGGCACAGGCAAACGTGCCGTCGCGGTGCTCATTGTTGAGCGGGCTGCTGTAGGCCCGTTCAGTGCCCTCCTCACGGAGGATTTCATACTGTTCGTCGCTCAGGATCGCGTGCCATTCACTGTCGCTGTGGGTCACTTCGAACACCTCTGCCGCGTCCGCCTCGCTGATCAGCGCGGTACTCGCGGAAAATTTGGGCAACAGGCCGATGGCCAGGGCTGCAACCCCCAGTCCGCCGCTCACTGCGAGAAATTGCCGCCGCGAAAATCGTCTTGAATCCATCGCCGCCTCCAAAAATCCTGGGCCGTTTTCATTGAACACAGCCTAGGCTTGGGGTGATCGCCAAATCCTCACGGGGAGTTAAACAATTCGTGATAACTCCGGCCGCGGAAAAGCCGCACAATGCCTGGGTATTTCAATGGTGGGAGCGAGCAGGCTCGCGCCTACCACGAGCAGCATTTCGCACAATGCATTCATTGCGCCGAAGGATTGAGCTGGATGGAACAGACCAAACGAGTCCTCGTGGTCGAGGACGATTTGCATATCGCCGACCTGATCTGCCTGCACCTGCGCGATGAGCAGTTCGAGGTGGTGCACTGCGCGGACGGCAACGAAGGCATGCGCCTGCTGCAGCAAGGCAGTTGGGATGCGCTGATCCTCGACCTGATGCTGCCCGGCGTCGACGGCCTGGAAATCTGCCGGCGCGCCCGTGCCATGGCGCGCTACACCCCGATCATCATCACCAGCGCCCGCTCCAGCGAAGTGCACCGGATTCTCGGCCTGGAACTGGGGGCCGACGATTACCTGGCCAAGCCGTTTTCCATGCTTGAACTGGTGGCCCGGGTCAAAGCGCTGCTGCGCCGGGTCGACGCCATGGCGCGCAACCTGAAGATGGATGCTGGCAGCCTGATCCTCGACGGTCTGGCCATCGATCCGATCACCCGAGAAGTGTCCCTCGACGGTCGGCGCCTGGACCTCACCCCGCGAGAATTCGACTTGCTCTACTTCTTCGCCCGCCAGCCCGGCAAGGTGTTTTCGCGCATGGACCTGCTCAATGCCGTGTGGGGCTACAGCCACGAAGGCTACGAACACACGGTCAACACCCACATCAACCGCCTGCGCGCCAAGATCGAGACCGACCCGGCGCAACCGGTGCGCATCCTGACGGTGTGGGGGCGCGGCTACAAATTCGCGACCGGGGAGGAGCAGCCATGAGGTTAACCCTGACACAACGCCTGTCGCTGGTGTTCGCCGTGTTGCTGCTGGTGTGCTGCGGTACGTCGGCGTGGATGCAGGTGCGCTCCAACCAGATGCACGAGCAAGAAGTGGTGCAAGGTTTGTCCCGGGACCTGGCGCAACACATCGCCAGCGACACGGTGCTGATGGACACCAAGGGCCTGATGCCCGGTGCCGTGCGCGATCTGTTCAGCCAGTTGATGCTGGTCAACCCGAGTGTCGAGGTGTACCTGCTCGACACCGAGGGCAAGATTGTCGGCAGCGCCGCGCCGGAGGGTCGGATACACCGCGAGCGGGTCGACCTGGCGCCGATCCAGCGCCTGCTCAGGGGCGACGCCTTGCCGATTCCCGGCGACGATCCACGCAGTGTCGACGGGCGCAAGGTGTTCAGCGCCGCGCCGCTCAAGGTCGATGGCAAACCGGCTGGGTATCTCTATGTGGTGTTACTCGGCGAAGACCATGATCGCCTCGCCGAACGCGGTGCGACCAGCGCGGCGCTGAATACCGCGCTGCTGTCCATCGGCTTGGTAGCGTTGCTGTGCCTGATCGCCGGTCTCACGGCGTTCGCCCTGATCACCCGGCCATTGCGCCGCCTGACCGAGACCGTCAGCCAGTTCGACATCGACGGCGTTCCGGTCACGCCGCCCACAGCGGCTCCGATGGAGAAAGCCGCCAGCCATGACGAAATCGCCATACTCGACGCCACGTTCCGGCAGATGCAGGCACGCCTCAGTGAACAATGGCGCACCTTGACCCGCCAGGATCAGGAGCGCCGCGAACTGGTGGCGAACATCTCCCACGACCTGCGCACCCCGCTCGCGTCGCTGCATGGTTACCTGGAAACCCTGTCGCTCAAGGACGCCACCCTGTCCCCCGCCGACCGTCGTCGTTACCTGGGCATCGCGCTGGACCAGAGCCGCAAGGTCGGTGGCCTGGCGCAATCGCTGCTGGAACTGGTGCGACTCGAACATGGCTTCGTGCAACCGGTGCTGGAGCGCTTCTCCCTGACCGACCTGGCCCAGGACATCTTCCAGAAATTCGAGCTGACGGCCGAGGCGCGTCAGGTCGAATTGAAGGCCACGTTTGCCCCTCACGTTTCGGCGGCCTGCGCTGATCTGGGGTTGATCGAACGGGTGCTGACCAACCTGTTCGACAATGCCTTGCGCCATACCCCACCCGGTGGCGAGATCGAACTCGGCTTGCGGCCACAGGGATCGTTTGTTGAAGTCACCGTCAGTGACACCGGCCCCGGCATCGCCCCCGAGCTGCGCGAAGGCCTGTTCCTGCGGCCGTTCAATATTGGCGGGGCACGGCGTGATGGCGGGTTGGGCCTGCGGATCGTGCACCGCATCCTGCAATTGCACGGCCGCGACATTCAGTTGATCGATGTGCCAGGACGCGGCGCAACGTTCCGCTTCTCTCTCGCAGTGGATGAAGCCACCGCGTCGGCGTTGGCAGAGCGTTCAATGAACCTGAACACACCGGGGCACGCCTGACGGGCCGAGGCGTCCCATCGCGGGCAAGCCTGCACCTGCAGCGAGGTGCACGCCTTGATTTGCTCCGTTGGCCTGTTGGTCCGTGACAACCCCGCCCCGGTCCAATAGATTAGGCGGCCTGAAAAGGCCCCCGTGCTTTCTCGCCTCTATTCAAGTTAAAAGAAGTAGTGAATTTTCAATGTCCGATTCCAACACCGCTGAATCCGTAGTCACCTTGTCGTCCAAAGCGGAATACGAAAACTCCATCAATCTTTCACAACACGTGCCTCAGGCGAAAACCATCAGTGAGATGGTCCTCGACGCGTTTCAATCGAGCCGTGAAAGCGATCAGATCCGCGAACTGCGCGCGGCGATTCGCCAGGCCCACGACAACTTCGACGACGATAAGGCTTACGAGTTGATGGGCGAACTCAAGCAGCTCAAGGACGCCGAAGCGGCCGACATCGCCGCCCTGGAAGACCTGAGCAGCAAGTTCCCGATCAGCCGCATCCTCTCCAGCTTCAAGGACGACCCGGCCTTTCAGGAGATCGTTTACGGGCTGGCATTGAAGGTGCTGAACCAGACGCACCAGGCCATCAGTAACCCGAGCAGCGGCAAGAGCAAGGCGGCGCGAGCCAAGAAGGATGCCGAAGTGTTCACCATCAGCAAGGACGGCATGAGCGTGACCCTGCCGCTGCGCACTCCGCGTTCGCGCTTGAACGTTGACCGTGACGCCCTGGAATTCCTGGGCTTTACCTTCGTCGGCGAAGGCGATGAAGCCGAGTTGGAAAGTGATACGTTCCTGGACAACAGCGGCGCCCCCCAAGCCGTCAACCGCAAGAACATCATCACCGCCCTGCAGCAGCAAACCGCGTTCGACGGCTACAGCATCGCCGCGCAGTAACCCGATACACCCTCGACTTGCCCTGGTGTGAGGGGGCCCCCTCGCCACCGGCAAGTCATCTCGCCACAAGACCCCATAGACTCATTTAAGAGCCCCGCCCCAGCGCGTAATGCTGTTCACTTAAGTGGAGCAGCCTTACGGTCTACTGGAAATCGGGTTTTTGAGATCTTCACCGTCCTTGGCCTCGAAGGCCTTGGACGGTGATCCAGAAACAATCCTCCAATACCTGCCCTTAACTCTGCCAAGCGTCTCCCTGTGGCTGAAATCGGGTTGGCCGCTGCCATCACAATCAATTGCACCGCGATGTACTGACAAGCCGGTTTGAAACGGATGTCCGAGGGCGCTCGGCCAAACGCCACCGCTGCCTGACTGGCTTCCCGACGAATTACGTTGTAAGCCAGCAAAAGTCCCCACACCTCCTGATAAATCAGCTCGACTTTTTTGCTGCGCAAGGTCATGGCGTTCTGTTGCATCGAACTCTTGATGTCTCTGAAGCCCAGCTCGATCTCCCAGCGTTCCTGATAAAGCTTGGCCACGGCTTTGGCGTTGTAGGTGTCAACCGGCAAGGACGTCATGACGGTCTTCACCTTGCCTTGAATTTCATAGCTGACTTCACGTACCTCCCAGTGCGATGGAAGGGCCGGATTTCGCTTTCTGGCCTGCGGCGAGACTTTCATGCGCACCAAACGATCATGCTGGCTGTAGCGGCTCACTTCTTCGCAGACCAGTCCTTTTTTTGCCGGGATCAACCAGTGACGGTTGCTACCCGCGCTGCTCAGACTCGACAGCAGCTCGGCGCCCCAGAACCCTTTGTCGAACAGCGTCACCGAGTGGTCGGGAATCTGCTGCAAAAACTCGTCGGCCAAGCGCATTTCACTGCGTCGGTAAGGGCTCAATTGCGCATCCAGGATCACATGCGAACGCACATTCATCAGCGCCACAAGGCGCAGCATGGGAAACGGTGTCTGGCGCTCACTCGGAGTATTTCCCGACCCGAAGTGGTCCCGAAGCTCGGGCGTATCCGGGGTGCGTAAAAGTGCACCGTCCACCGCGAATACCTGCAGGTCGTGCCAGGCATCATCGTCGTAGCGCTCTGCCCCCCATTGAGTACCGGTCTTGCGAAACAGCCACTCAACAGGATCGGCACCGAGCCGCTTTCGCGCCTCGGTCACACCGCTGCGGGCCAACAAGTGGTCAGAAGCCAGACCTTGGGCGCAGATATTCAGGCGTCTGGCCACTTCGTGAACGGGCTCATCTCGAAATAGCGCCATCCCCAAGACCAACCAAAGCACTTGATCAGCGGGCAGACGACGCCGGCGAATGGTCGCCTGACTCGACAAATCCAGTGCAGACGCTATCCATTCAAGGGGAATGTTTTGAGTAAAAGTGCTCAGGTCGCAGAAGTTGAAAAGGTCGCCGAGGTCGAGCAGGTCCTGTTGAACAGACATAAAAAATCCGATGCCAGAGGTCTGGCATCGGATTTTCGATGAAGCCCGGTTGGGACTCAAATGCTTAAGTGAACAGCATTACGAACCAGTCGGGGCTTTTTATTGCCCGTGATTCCTCGCAATCCGCGATTACTCTTCCAGTATCGACGCCAGAACCACCTTCCCTTAACCCCTTGAGCACCACGGGTCCGCCTGCGGGGGAGCGTCAACTCACTTTCCAGCCCAAGACCTCAGTGGTGCGATTGCTGAGGTCATCATGAACACGACGCCCTTGTATCGTCAGCTAGCCAACCACTACCTGGACGCCATCCGCAGCGGCACCCTGAAAACCGGTGAACGATTTCCCTCGATTCGGCTGATGATGGAAAAGCATGCCGTCAGCCTGTCGACCGCGGTGCAGGTGTGCCGCGAGCTGGAGGACCACGGAGTGCTGGAAGCGCGGCCACGCTCCGGCAACTACATCCGCCAGCCCGACACACCGGTCAAACCCGCCCCCGCCGCCCCGCCGCCGCTCCTGGACACCGGGGTCTACGTCGGCATTCACGAACAGGTGTCCTCGGTGCTCAAGGCCAGCCAGCGGGCGACGATCAAGGTCAATTTCGCCAGTGCCTACTGCGCACCGCAGCTGTACCCGCTCAAGACCCTGCAAGACAACATGATCAAGGCGCTGCGCCACGATCAGCATTTGCTCGATGCCGCCGGCTCGACCTGCGGCAACAGCGCGTTGCGCAACATACTGGCCCGTCGGGCGCTGACCACCAAGACCCATCTGACAGCCGATCGCATCGTGATCACCAACGGCGCCACCGAAGCGATCAACCTGGCATTGCGCGCGGTGACCCGGCCCGGCGACGCCGTGGCCGTGGAATCGCCGACGTTTTACGGCCTGCTGCAAATTCTCGAAAGCCTGAACCTGCGCGTACTGGAAGTCCCGGCCACGCCCCACAGCGGGATCAATCTTCTGGCCCTCGAACAACTGCTGCAAGGTCCGGAACGGATCAAGGCGCTGATCGTCATTCCCAACCTGCACAACCCGCTGGGCAGCATCATGCCGGATGCCAACAAGGCGCGGCTGGTTCAGTTGTGCACCGAACACAACACCGTGCTGATCGAGGACGACACCTACGGCGATCTGGTGGACACCGAGCAGCCGTTATCCACGCTCAAACACTGGGACCGCACCGGCAACCTGATCTATTGCGCTTCGCTGAACAAAACCCTGGCGCCGGGCATACGCCTGGGCTGGATCAGCGCGGGGAAATGGCACGACCGCGTGGAGATGCTCAAACACACCCAATCCCGTGGGTGCGAGGCGTTGTCGCAACTGGCGGTCAGTGCGTTCATGGGGACACCGTCCTACGAGCGTTACCTGCGTCGCTTGCGCAAAACCCTGACGCAACAGCGCCTGCAAATGAGCGCAGCGATCACCCGCTACTTTCCCCAGGGCACCGACGTGACCCACCCGCAGGGCGGTACCTTGCTGTGGGTGGAACTGCCGCGCGAGCACTCGGCCATGGCGTTTTTCCATGAGGCGCTGAAGGTCGGCATCCAGATTTCCCCTGGGGATATCTTTTCCAATGCCAAGCGTTTCAATCACTTTGTGCGCATTGGCTGCGGAACGCCGTATTCGCCAAAAATCGACGAGGCACTGCAAACTTTGGGGCGCATCCTCAAGGACCGTGGCTAGCCCACAGGGGATCTTCAAGACTCATGCACGACCACCATCAACTGTGGGAGCTGGCCTGCCAGCGATGGCGGACTATCAGACACATCCATGGTGAATGTGCCGCCGCCATCGCGAGCAGGCTCGCTCACACAGGGGAATTTCAGTGAGCGAAGGATTCGTGCACGACCACCATCAACTGTGGGAGCTGGCTTGCCAGCGATGGCGGACTATCAGACACATCCATGGTGAATGTGACGCCGCCATCGCGAGCAGGCTCGCTCCCACAGGGGAATTTCAGTGAGCGAAGGATTCATGCACGACCACCATCAACTGTGGGAGCTGGCTTGCCAGCGATGGCGGACTATCAGACACATCCATGGTGAATGTGCCGCCGCCATCGCGAGCAGGGTCGCTCCCACAGGTTTGGGTGTTCTTCAGGTCGGGGATTGGTGCAGGCTGATGATGTGCGGATCGTCGTTCCAGTGCGGGAAGCGTTCGGCGATCAGGGGGTCGTGACCGGGAATCACGTGGTCTTCGCTGTCGGCCAGGCGGTCGATTTCGCTGAAGGCCTCAAGGGTCTGCGCCAGGTCGTCAAGGATCGGGAACGGGCTGCGCTCACGGATGTTGACCCACAAATGCGCGGCATCCGAGGCCAGCACGATCCAGCCGCGTTCGGTATTGACCCGCACCACCTGACTGCCGGGTGTATGCCCACCCACCGGGTGCAGCGTCACACCGGGCATCACCTCGACCGTACCGCCGTGCAAGCGCATCCGCCCTTCGAACAACGGCGGCAGCGCCGACATCACATCGTCGACCTCGTAGGTTTTATTCACGGTGCGATGAGCCATTTTCGGTCCGGTGCAGAAGCGCAGCTCCGCTTCCTGCAGATGCACCGTGGCCTTGGGAAACAGCCCGAGATTGCCGGCGTGGTCCCAGTGCAGATGCGTCAGGATCAGGTGCTCGACCTGCGCCGGATCGATGTCCAGTTGCCGCAGGGATTCCTCCGGCAGGCGGTACATCTGACGATGGCGCCGATCCGCCGTGGCCGGTTGAAAACAGGTGTCGACCACGATCACTTGTTGCTCGTTGCGGATGACCCAGAAGTAATAATCCAACGGCATCGGCGCATTGGGATCACCGCAGCAGGCGTCGTAAAGGAAATTCTCCCGTGCGGTGCGCTGGGCATTGGCGCCGACACGGATGGCGAACACTTCGTACACAGGAACTGACATGGGCGCCTCCGGGTTCAGGCCGCTGCGGTGGTGTTGAGGGTCGGACGAAAATCGAAATCGATCTGCTCGCTGATGCCCAGATCCTGCGCCAGACGATGCAGGCCGCTGTAGTCGCGCATGATGGTGGCGTTCTTGTTGCTCTCGCGGGTGTCGGCAATGATCAGCGCGGCGTCTTCGACCCCAAGCTGCGTCAGAATCGCCTCCCACATCGAGTAGTCCTGGGCGATAAAGGCACTCAGCGCCTGCGACAAGGTGCGTGCGAAAAATGCCTGCTGAGGCGCCTGCATGTTGGCGTACATCACCTTGGCCACTTCGGCCAGCACCTTGCTGTGGGCGTACTCATCGCGGTTGTGCTGTTCGGCCACGCGGCGGTTTTGCGGCTGGATGGTCTGGTCGTCCGCCAGAAGATCCAGATAGGCGTTGACGCTGATCTCGGCCACCACCGCAAAGGTGATCGACGCCAGATCCTTCTGCCATTGCTCGGCCAGCGATTCACGCAGGGCCAGCAGGCGCAGGTAGGTGACGGACGGCGGCAAGTCCAGATCCTGATCCAGTGCCCGGTCGACCTTGGTGCGCTCGATGGCCCGCAGGTGCATCAGCGTGTGGTAGTGCTCATCGATCAGGGTTTGCTGCATCGCCTCGCGAAAATGCCAGTCGTCCTTGCCCAGGTACTGGTTGGCAATGACGCTCAGCGCCGGATTCACGACGTGCTCTTCGGCGGTGACGGTGCGCAGGTTGTAGCCGATCCAGCCCCAGGTCACCACGCTGCTCTTGAGCGTTTCGCTCAAGGCCTGGAATTTGGGGTGATGGAAAAACGGCACCATGCGCTCGGGGTAATCCGGGCGCGCCGGGTCGAACACTTCATCGACCGACCACTTGTCCGGCGAGCAGACGGTGGCGCGCCGGGTCCAGGCCTGATTGAGCCGCACGATCAGTTGATGATCGACCTTGGCGATCTCGATTGCTGTTTGCATGACGCGATACCTGTAAGACGCGTACCCACCAGGGGTACGCCAAAAGAATGAAGGGCGACGGAAAAATCAGGCCAGCCAATAGCGGGTCAGGTGGCGCGCCGGGTCAGTGTAACGACTGCGGGCGTGGATCATTCGCCAGTTGTCCCAAATCAGCATGCAGCCATCGGGAATCAGCACCGGGATGTTGTGCTCGACGAAATACGCCTCGCCGAGCGTGGCAAACCTGGCCAGTGGCGAGCGGCTGTTGGCGACCTGGGATTGCTGCAAGGCTTCCTTGGAAGGATTCACGTCGCCGTAGTGAAACTGGTTGTAACTGAAGCGGAAAATGTCGCCGTCCTCTGTCGGCGTCAGGATGTACTCCTTGACCCGGCTTTGCGCGGGTTCGCCGGGTTTGGCAGTCGCGACAAACTCCACCGGCGTGTCGTCCAGCCACTCGCGCAGTTCCGGCTCGGTGCGCTCCAGGGACTTCAGGAATTCGTAACCGTCCACCAAGCCGGTATGCCCGCCACCGCAAGTCGCCTGATGGTGACAATGCAGGGCCAGGTAACGCGGTGGCGGCCCGTATACCGGCGCTTCGGTATGGGGGCCGATGCCGTTCATGCTCTGGGAGTACGGCAAGTCTTCGTAGCCCGGTTTGCGGGTAATGGCAAAGGCCGTTTGCCCGTTGAACTGCGGAATGATCGGACCGAACTCATGCAATGTGCCTGTCACGTCATGGGCGAATTCGCCGGGGGTCAGGACAGTCCAGCCACGGGTCGACAATTCTTCATGGCGATGATCGAGTGAGACGTAAGGTTTGGACGCAACAATCCCTTGATTTGGCATGGTGAAATTCCTGGCGGTTGATCAGGCGTTTACGGTTGAGGTGTAGGCAGCAATGAATTGGCGACAGGCATCACCCGGTCGATAGTGCTGCTCATCGATGCTCTGTACGGGGGTGATTTCGGCGGCGGTGCCTGTAAGAAAACACTCATCGAAGTCGCCCAGTTGCGTCGGCAGAATCGTCGCTTCGACCACCTGATAATCCAGGGCCGTGGCCAGCTCGATCACGGTCTGCCGGGTAATGCCGTTGAGGAAGCAGTCGGGCACCGGCGTGTACAGCGTCCGGCCTTTGACGAAGAACACGTTGGCACTGGTGGCTTCAGCGACGTGGCCGCGCCAGTCGAGCATCAAGGCGTCGTGGTAACCGTTGTTTTCCGCGTCGTGCTTGCTCAGTGTGGCGATCTGGTAATGCCCGGACGCCTTGGCCTCGAAAGGACTGCTGCTCGGCGGTGGACGTCGCCAGGTGGCGGTCTTCAACCGGATACCGGCCATGCGCGCCGCCGGATCGAAATAGCTCGGCCATTGCCAGCAAGCGATGGCCACATGCACGCGATTGAAGCGCGCCGAGGTGGAAATCATCTCGCTGCCGCGCCAGGCCACCGGTCGCAGGTAACCGTCGCTGACGTTGTTGCGTTGCAGCAGTTCGTGGCTGGCCGCTTCCAGTTCGGCCAGTTCAAACGGGATCGCAAAATCCATCCATTGCGCCGACCGATACAGACGCTCGCTGTGTTCGCGCAGCTTGAAGATCTTGCCGTTGTAGACGCGCTCCCCTTCATACACCGTGCTGGCGTAATGCAAGCCGTGGCTGAGTACGTGCAGGCGCGCCTGGGACCACTCGACGAACTCGCCGTCGAGCCAGATCCATCCTTCGCGTTGATCAAACGGGATACCGCTCATGTCCTTGTCTCCCCAGTGTTCAAGATTCGTCCTACGCCGTTTGCAGCAGGACCGGTATCAATTCGGGCGCTGACTCAAGCAACCGCTCAGGCTCGTTCTGAAAGAAAAACCTTCGCTCGCCAAAGGCCGGTTGCAAGTCATCGAACCAGGTCACCTGCGGATCGAAGCGCGCGTAAAAGGTGCGCAGCACCCATTGCGGATCGCGGGCCTGGAGGAACTGCAGGACAAAGACTTTTTCCCCGGCGACAGTCTCGATGCCGTTGATCAACACCTTGCCGTAGAAGGTGCTCATGGACGGCCCGCGCACCGTGCGCGCAAGGCCCGACACCGTGCGGTACGCGGCCTGGAAGATTTCGAACGCCCGTGCCAGCGGCATCGCGAAGTAATGGCTGGGGCCGGTGTCGCGCTCGACGAACATGTAATAAGGCACCGCCCCGAGCCGCACGCCTTCGGTCCACAGCGCCGCCCAATCGGCAGGGTTTTCGTTGATGTGGCGGATCACCGGCGCCTGCATGCGCAGGGTCGCGCCCGTGGAGCGGATGCGTTCGACAGCCTGACGGGCAATGTCCTGGCGAATTTCCACCGGGTGGTTGTAGTGCCCCATGATCGACAGGTTTTTCCCGGCCGCGACGATCCGCTTGAACAGCGCCAGCAGCTGAGGCGCGTCCTTGTCAGTGACGAATCGTTGCGGCCAATAGGCCACCGACTTGGTGCCGATGCGGATGCTCTTCAGGTGGGGCAATTCCAGCAGCGGCTCGATGTACCCGGCCAGGGATCGGCTGTTCATGATCAGCGGGTCGCCGCCGGTGATCAGCACATCGGTAACCTCGGTGTGCACCCGCAGGTAACTCACCAGTTCCTGGGATTCGCGCGCATTGAACTTGAGTTCTTCTTCGCCGATGAACTGCGCCCAACGGAAACAGAAGGTGCAGTACGCATGACAGGTCTGACCGGCACCGGGGAAAAACAGCACGGTCTCGCGGTACTTGTGCTGAATGCCCGGCAGGACTTTTCCGTCGAGGGTGACGCCGTTGTGCGTCAGCTGCCCCGCCGGGTGCGGGTTCATGCGTAGCCAGATCGCCTCGATCCGCCGCTTGATGGCGGCGCTGTCGTCCTGCTCGATCAACTGCTTGAGCGATTGGTACTCGTCTGGCAGCAGCATGTCCTTGTGGGGAAAGGTCATGCGGAAAATCGGATCGTCCGGAATGTTGTTCCAGTCGATCAGTGTTCCCAATACGTATTCGTTGGTACGAAAGGGCATGACCCGGGCCACCACGGTCATGGCTTCCTGCAACGCGGGTGTCAGCTTGTGCCAGTACGGCGTGTCGCGGATGGTGCGTGCGTTATAGGGTTTGTATTTTTCGTGCTCTGACAGTCCTTGCATGGCAGCGCTCCTGTACTGGCGGTGGTTACTGGATGGCGGGCGCTTTGCGCTCTAAGTCCATCCATGCCCGGACGCTGTCGCGGTCCCATTGGCGCTGCACATAGGCCGCGAGGCGCGCCGGGACCGGATCGCCGTTGGCCACCAGTCGGTTGAGCATGATCGCCAGGTCGGTGTCGGCAATGCTCCAGTCGCCGAACAGGTGCTCGGCGCCCTCCTTCAGCAAGCGGTCCGCCACGAAGAACAACCGGTCGACGGCGGCCCGGGCCTCGTCGGACAACGGCGTGTCCTTCCTGCCGAAATACACCAGGTCAAACGGACGCTCCCTGCGCACCACGAGCAGGTCGCTGCGCAACCAGGCCTGCAATTGACGGGCACGGGCGCGTTGCTTGATGTCTTGCGGGTAAATTCTTTTTGAGTCTGGAACGAGTTCTTCCAGATACTCGGCAATGGCTGAAGACTCCGAAAGCGCAAAACCTTCGTGAACTAACACCGGGATTTTGCAAGTCAGCGAAAGATCGCGGTAACTTTCCAGATAGTTGTCACGCGCCTTCAAATCCAGCGTAACCAGCTCAAAAGAAAGTTGCTTTTCCTTTAAAGCCACAAAAGCCGACATGGCAAAAGCACTGACATAGTCCGCACCCAGATACAGCTTTAATTTCGTACTTTCCATAGAACGCTCCCTTGCATCAAACACATTAATCCGTTGCATTTGAAGCGATCGTAGTAAGTTGATTAAGCGCTGAACAGATACAGAAATTATCTGTTTTTATCGATACAGAAATCAGAGCATTTCAATTGTCCGAAGGCATTTTTGAGGTGCGTAAAAATCAAAAAAGGGAGTCAGCGTATGCGGACTCCCTGGTGTGCAGCCGAGAAGAAATTACAGTGGGCGGGGTATCAGGCCAACGTTGGCGGCGTGATTGGACAGCAATGCCATTTGCGGCATGTTGCTGAGGTTGAGCATGGCCAGCGGCTCGGTGGTGCTGGTGTTGACGAAGCCGTGGCAGGTCCAGGCCGGCACCAGCAAGACATCCCCGGGGCCGACGTTTACCTCGTCTGCATCCCCCAGTGACAACGTACCGCTGCCCGACTGGATGATGAACAGATGCCACCAGGCATGGGCATGGCCATTGAGTGTTGAACCGGGCACCAGCCATTGCATGGACACCGCCATGCCGGGCGTCAATTGGCAACCTTCCAGCGTATTATCGTGAGCCAGCGCAACTATATCGACGTCGCTGGCCTCGAGGGTCTGGCGCATATCGCCAAGTTCGGAACATCTCCACACACGAGGTTTGATCGGTTGCCGATCCAGACTCTGACGAAAGTCCTTATATGAAAAAAACGCACCCTGAACGTTATTCATTAGCTGCTTCCAACTTATTCTGCCGAACTGTATTACCCGACCTTAGGCCAACCCTTCAACAGTGTAAAGCCGGTCAACTTCATTTATAACGCCGACGGTCGCAACGCCACGATCATATCCACTTCAATGGCCGCATTTTTTGGCAATTGATAAACACCGACTGTGGTGCGTGTATGTTTCCCGGCGTCACCCAGTACGTGACTGAACACATCCGACGCACCGTTGGCGACTTCACTGAGGTCGACAAAATCGGCCGTGGACTTCACATACACCGTTACCCGAATCAATGATTTGATCTTGTCCAGCGAACCGATGGCATCCACGATCAGCGCCAACCCCCGCATTGCACTGATGCTGGCGGCCGCCTGCGCGTCCGCCATGTCGAGTTCCAGTCCGACCCGCCCCGGGTAGTGGATTTTGCCGTTCATGCGCGGCACCAGACCGCTGATATACAGTTCATCGTGATGACGAATCAGCGGCGCGTAATGCCCGCCTGCGGTGTTTTCGCCGTAGATGTCATAGTCGAATTCCCGTGCCAGAGCGATGAAGCGCTCATCACAGGTCATGTGTGCATTCATTTACCTTTCCCTCTTGATCAATACTGCAAAAATCATCGATCGCCGCGGCTTGATCCACGACTCAACCCACAGCCCTTGCCGATGCGGCCAGGCTGGTGATCCCGACACTTGATTCAATGGCCTCGGCCAGACGCAACAGGTCCACGCTGAGGTCCTCGTATCGCTCGTTGAACAACACGATGTGGCCGATGAACGAAAAATTGTCTTTCACCAGTGCACTGACCGAATCACCGATGCGCTTGGTCAGCACCGCTTCCACCAGCTCGATGTTCAGCGAACGGGCCAGCGACGTGATGTCCGGTACATCCCGCAGGATGCCGCCGGTGTTCGCTCGCAACAGGCGTATGCCGCAGTAGCCGCGCGGCACCGGATCGTGGTTGACGACCTGGCCTTCCACGGCCCAGCGGACCCAGCGCTCCCACGGGTCGAAGTCGATGAACGCCTTACGTGCCAGGTCCCAGATGTGCATGCCACCGGGACGCATGTTGGTTTCCACCGCCGAGGTACGGTGATTGGCCCTGTGGAACACTTCGTTGTGCCAGGCCCCGTTGTCCTGCGATACCAACCCGGCCATGTGTCGGCCGGCGGCCATCAGCCGCGCCTGTGCGTCCTCTGCCAAAGGGGCGGGCACCACTTGCTGGATTTCGGCGCGGTAGGCGCCATCGGTGGTGGTTTTCTCGGTGATCCAGGTGCTTCCGGCGACATAGTCCCAGCTGTATTCCCGGGCGTTCTGGATCAACTCTTCGAGTACGATGCCCCCCTCGCGATAGGGCTTGAGCGCCTGCCAGGCCTCGTCGCACTCGGACGGGTGCCGAATGACCCGGCAGCCGCGGCTGGCACCTTCGCAGGCAGGCTTGATGAACGCCTTGCCGCCCATTTCGATCACGCGCTGGCGCAGTTCCGCAAGGCTCTCGATCCGGGTGGAAAGGATCGGCCGGTAATCCTCGGGCGCCTCTGTGGCCGTCGCTTCGAGCTGACGGAAAATCTGTTTGTCGAGCCCCGCCCGCGCCTCGGCCGGGGTGATACCGGGCAGGCCGAAATGGCTGGCCAGCGCCGCACCGAGCAGCACACCGCGATCCGAAAACGGCAGCACCCCGATCAGCTTCCAGCGATCGGCATCAAGGCAACCGACCACCAGTTCGAGAGAGGCCGGAACGTCTTTCTCGGCCAGCGATGTACTGCAAACATGATCAGCGACCTGATCGTCCTGGGGCTGGATCTGCTCGACCAGCAGGATGAGCCGCGCGTTGTACAGCGACTTGCACAAATCGCGCAGCTTCTGGACATCGTGAACCCGGCTGCCGTTGTACCCCACCACTACTACACATGAAGTCGTATTCATAAAATCCCCGACTTGCAAAATGAAAACCGAAACGGCGATGACTCAGTCGTGCAGCGACGCGATCGATTTACGGTTGAGCCAATACCAGACCAGAATCCCGCCAGCGCCGATGGCCGCCAGCACCAGCGCGTTATAGGGCGGCGGCATGACCCGCATGATCAACACGGTCAACCCGGCGCCGACGCCCAGGGACACTTCCTTGACGAACATGTTGTTCTGCTTGACCGAGAAGTAATCGAGGTGACTGAACGCGCACTCGGCGATGGACAGCAGCGCCACCCAGACCAGCGCGCCGACCAGGGTTTCGACGTGGAACGCCGCCGGTGAAGACAGCACCGCAAAACCGCCGACGATGATGGCGATCACTGTCAGCACCTTGAAGCGCCCGGTGCGCTCGATCAGTTTCATGACCGGCACTTGCGCGAAAACCACCACGGCGCTGTTGAGGATCAGCATCAGGCCGTACCAGGCCGGCAGTTCGCCGGTCTTGAGCAGGATCGCTTGCGGCAGGATCGAGAACACGCCAAACAGCTTGATGCCCATGATGACGCCGGCGATGACCCACGGCAGTTTGTTGCCCCAGCCGCTGCCTTCCTGGCCGGCGGGACGGGCAACCACGGGATCGCAGGTGAAGGTCGCCCCCATGGCGATGGGCAGGCACAGCAGGACAAAACCGGCCGCGCCGAGGAAAAACAGGGAGGGGGTCAGCAATGGCGAGAGCAGGATCAGACCTGCCACCAGGCTGCCCATGTTCATGGCGACGCGGTTGTAGGCCGCGCCTTCCTTGGTCTGTGCCGCTTCGCTCTTGATCAGGTAACCGGCAATCGCGATGCCGTAGGCAAACAGCGCCGCGGCAAACATGACAACGCCCTGGTTGTGGGTGACGGCCAACAGCACCAGGCCGGCGGCAGCGCTCAGCAGCGTGACACTCAGGGAACGGCGACCGAGGACCAGCAACGTCAACGGCAGCAGCAACAACAAGGCCCGATACCCCAGGGCCAGAATGCTGTTGGTGGCGGTATCGAGCCAGACGTTGGCCTTGCCCAACACCGCGAACAACGCCACGGCCGTGATGATTCGAATGGTGAACAAGCGCAGGTTGATCACCGGTTTCGCCACGACGGCGGTTGTTTCTAAACTCATGCGGCACCTCATGAACCTGGCGACTGAACGACTGGCAACAGGTCGATAATCCGAAAACTTTCCAAAGTGATAGTAAAAAGAGATGCCTGTCTTGATCAGAGCAAGTTCGTATAGAATCAAACGAACTTTACTGCCGGAGAGACCAGTAAAATGCAGGCTCAGCGAGCAGTGATCGCCGCTATCGAGTTCCAGCCAGGTGTGCCGCTGGTCCAGCAGATCGTCGATCAACTCACGGTGGCGATCAGCCAGGGCGGCCTGCCCCACGGCTCCAGGCTGCCGCCGATTCGCGAACTCTCCGACTTGATGCATGTGGGCAAGTCCACGGTGGTCGACGCCCTGGACCGCTTGCGGGCCAAGGGCCTGGTGGTTTCCCGCCAGGGTTCGGGGCATTACGTGCACCGCTCCAGCACTACGCTGCCAGCCAACGCCGGGCCGGACCTGCTCCCGCAAGACACCCTCAGCGTCGTCCGCCGCGCCGTGCTGCTGGACAATGGTGCGCTGCGCCCAGGGGCCGGTTTTCTGCCGTCCTCGTGGTTGCCTGCCGAAGAATTGCTCAAAGCCGTGCGCGGAACGCTTCGCGCGACCACCTTGCGCATGGGCGAATACGGCAACGCCAGCGGTTACCTGCCTCTGCGCCAGGCCTTGCGGGTCAAGATGTCGACCTTGGGCATCGAGGCGCCGGTGCAGCAGATCATCACCACCGCCAACACCGTACAAGCCATCGACATGCTGATGCGCCTGCTGGTCAAACCCGGCGACACGGTGCTGCTCGATGACCCGTGTTACTTCACGATGCACACCAATCTGGCCTGGCATGGCGTCAAGGTCATTACCATCCGCCGCGAGTGCGACGGCATGGACCTGGACGCGTTCGAGCAATTGCTGATCACCCATCGTCCCGTGCTCTACATGACCAACAATGCCCTGCACAACCCGACCGGGCATTCGTTCACCTCGGCGCAGGTTTACCGCTTGGTGGAGCTGAGCCATCGCTACAACTTCCACATCCTCGAAGACGACTTGTACTGCGACATGCAGCAACGTCGAACGCCGCGCCTGGCCGCGAGCGGGCTGGACAATGTCTCTTACGTCTCCGGGTTTTCCAAAACCCTGACCGCCAATAGCCGCGTCAGCTTCGCCGTGCTGTCACCGCAACTGGCGGCGCGGATGGTGACGTTGAAAATGGCCTGCGGTGGCATGACCTCGGAAATGGCCGAGCAGATTATCTGCACCATGCTCAGCGACGGCAGCTACGCCAAACACATGCGCCGCACGGTGGACCGGCTCTATGAGTCGAACAGCCGGGTGGCGGCGTGGCTGGGCGAAGCCGGGTGTTCGGTGTCATCGCTGCCAGGGGAAGGGTTGTACATCTGGACCCGATTGCCAGAAGGATTCAAAGCCGAGTGCCTGGCCAGAAAGGGTCTGGAAATCGACCTGGTACTGGCACCGGGAACCTTGCTCAGCAAATCGCAGGATGCCAATCAGTTTCTAAGATTCAACGTGGCGCACAGTGATCACGTGCAGGTGCGGGAGCGGTTTTTCCGGTTGCTGGACAAGCCGCAAAAATAACTGACTGTCTTCGATCCTGTGGGAGCGGGCTTGCCCGCGAAGAGGGCGTCACATTCAGCATCAATGTCGCCAGACCCACCGCCATCGCGGGCAAGCCCGCTCCCACAGGGGTTTCGCTGTGCAATGAGATCCCCGGCCAGCAGATCGCCACGCCTGGGCCTCACACTTCTTGCAGGACATGAGCAAGGCCATCATCGATGACGTGGTGAAGGTGCTCGATGCACCGTGTAACAACCGCGCATAAATGAAAAAGCCCCGCGATTCTTTTGAATGTGGGGCTTTTAAGCCGCTAAACGTCGTCATTACAGGACGAGCGATGCAGCCGCTTTGATGCAAGCTGGGCTCAGGAAAACATCGCGCGCTGCTCAGCTTCGTAATGCCGGGTTTGAAAAGGCATGAGGATTTGGGCTTTCAGGCCAAGACCCTCACTCAATCCCCAAGAGACAGCGAGCTCATCACGACGTCGACGCAGTGGTGTGACGGTTCTTGGGGTCACGGGTTGTCCGCAAGTCCAATGTGCAACAAGTTCGAGGGCATTGAGGGTTTCTGACACGCGGAGATCGGATACACACGTAAAGCGAGTGAATCGCTCTAGCAGATACCCGGCACGCCGAACCTCAACCTCGTCAGTGTGACAACTCAAAAAAGCGACTAACTCGCCCTCCAGATCTGAGTTGGAATACCAGACAGCCTTGGCGGCACTCACGAGCGCGGCGTCGTCAGCTTGATTCAAAGGTCTTTTTACCAGCGTGTCCAAAGCGGATGTGAGGACGTGGCCGTCAAGGGGCTTCGTCATCAGTGCTCTCCAGGTAATCGTGCAAAATATTCGTAAGAACGGAGATGGGTGGTTCCTTATTGCCAACATATACATCAATCGCCTGTAACGCGAGCCGGCGGAATTCGCGGGTCAATATGAAACCAGCCCTGAGAAGTGCCTTGATATCACCGATGTCCTGATCGGTCGCTCTGCCCAGCTTGGAGATGGCAATGTCGACAGGCGCGGCGATATGCCCCAACGCAGTATCCGTATTAACGCAGGGGGTGATTACCTCTGGCAGTTCCATCGTAGATCCTCTGGGATGCTTGTAATAACGGCATCCCGAGGCTAGACAGACGACTTCCGACCCTCAACCTGAAAACTCCGTGGGAAAATTCAGGTAAATCCTTAAGTTTTTTCGCCTGCCAAATCGCCCCATCCAAGCGAGCCTGCTCGCAATAGCGACACCAGAAAAGCACCCAACAAAAAGCCCCGCTCTTCTCTCGAAGGCGGGGCTTTTCAATCCAGCATCTAAACCTTACGGCGCGTACGTCAGCAACAGCTCGGTCGGCACTTTGAAGTCCAGGGACATCATCACGCTCAACGCGGTAATGGTGAAGATCGAGAACACGAACAGCTTGCGTGCCCAGACCGTGTCATCCACTGCCTTGTAGCCGGTCCAGGCCATGTACAGCCAGTACATGCCCATGGCCGCGGCGACGGCGAGGTAGCTCATGCCGGCGTAACCGCTGAAGGTCAACATCAAGGTCGCCACGAGGAAGGCCAGGATGTAGATCAGGATGTGCTTCTTGGCCACTTCGATTCCGCGCTTCACAGGCAGCACCGGGATGGAGGCGGCCAGGTAATCGTTGAAGCGGAAGATCGCGATGGCGTAGGAATGCGGCATCTGCCACAGGCTGAACATCACCAGCAGGGTCAGCGCGGCCATGTCGAAGGTGTTGCTCACCGCGACGTAACCGATCACCGGCGGCATGGCGCCCGACAGGCTGCCCACGAGCGTGCCGTGAACCGACTTGCGCTTGAGGTACAGGCTGTAGAAGCCGACGTAGATGACGAAACCGATCACCGCGAACAGCGCGGCCAACGGGTTGGCCACCTTGTACAACAGCGCAACGCCGGCGACGCCCAGGACGGTCGCGTAGACCAGGGCCAGTTTCAGGGAGATCAGGCCCTGGACCAGCACCCGGTTCTTGGTGCGCTCCATCTTCAGGTCGATGTCGCGGTCGATGCAGTTGTTGAACACGCAACCGGAGGCGACCACCAGGGACGTGCCGATCATGGCGGCCAGGAAAATGGCCAGATCGACATGCCCTTTGGAGGCCAGGAAAAATCCGCCTGCCACAGAAAGCACGTTACCGAAAATGATCCCCGGTTTGGTGATTTGGATAAAGTGCTTAAAGGACATCCGGACTTACCTCACTTCGCCATCATGAACGTGTGGATGCTGAACATGATCCACAGCGACAGGCCAACCAGCAGGACGATCACGATCGCGGCGAAAACAAACGCAATCACGTTGTTACGCTGCGCGGCCGAACGGTCCAGGTGCAGGAAGTACACCAGGTGCACCAGCACCTGAATGATCGCGAACGCCAGTACGATCCACAGGGTGATCGACTTCGGCAGCGACGGGTACATCACCAGGCCGAATGGAATCGCGGTCAGGATCACCGACAGGATAAAGCCGACGACGTAGGACTTGACGCTGCCGTGACCGGCGTCGTCGTGACCATTGTGAGAATGAGCTGCGTTAGCCATTTACATAGTCCCCATCAGATAAACAACCGTGAACACGCAGATCCACACCACGTCCAGGAAGTGCCAGAACAGGCTCAGGCAGCTCAGGCGAGTCTTGTTGGTCGCCGTCAGGCCGTGCTTGTTGACCTGGTACATCATGATCGCCATCCAGATCAGACCGCTGGTCACGTGCAGACCGTGGGTGCCGACCAGGGTGAAGAACCCGGACAGGAAGCCCGAACGGCTAGGGCCGTAGCCCTCGGAGATCAACATGTGGAACTCGTTGATCTCCATGCCGATGAAGCCGGCACCGAACAGGAAGGTCATGGCCAGCCAGCCCAGGACCTGCTTCTTGTTGCCACGGAAGAACGCCAGCATGGCGAAGCCGTAGGTGATCGAACTGAACAGCAGCAGAGCGGTTTCGCCCAGTACGTAAGGCAGTTCGAAAATGTCGTGGCCCGACGGGCCACCCGCTACGTTATTAACCAGAACCGCGTACACCGCGAAGATCGACGCAAACAGAATGCAGTCGGTCATCAGGTAGAGCCAGAAACCGTATACGGTCATCTCGCCCGAGTCGTGGTGGTGGTCATCGTGCCCATGGTCACCATGGGCGTGTCCAACATTGGTCACTAAATTCGACATGGTTTAAGCCTGTTCCAACGAGGTTTCAACACGGGTGGCGGTGGCCGGGATTTTCCCTGCCGCTACCAGACGCTTGTGCTGCTCGGCTTCGATGCGCTCGATCACGTCGACCGGCACCATATAGCCTTGATCATCACGGGCCGCGTGGATCGCGAAGTAGATCACGGTGCCAGCGAAGCTGGCGATGGCCAGCCACCAGATGTGCCAGATCATGGCGAAGCCGAACACGGTCAACAGAGCGCCCATGACCACACCGGTGGCGGTGTTGTTTGGCATGTGGATCGGTTCGTACTTGGCCGGAGCCTTGTACGCGGTACCGTTTTCCTTGGCTTCGGTGAACGGGTCGATGCAGTCAGCCTTAGGCAGCACAGCGAAGTTGTAGAACGGAGGTGGCGACGAGGTCGACCATTCCAGAGTGTGGCCATTCCACGGGTCACCGTGCTCGCACTTGTTCTCTGGCTTGTTGCGGTCACGCACACTGACGTACAGCTGGATCAGTTGGCAGGCGATACCGAACGCGATCATCACCGCACCGAACATGGCGACGTACAGGTACGGCACCCACTCAGGGTTGGTGGTGGCGTTCAGACGACGGGTCATGCCCATGAAGCCCAGCGCGTAGAGCGGCATGAACGCGACGAAGAAGCCGCTGATCCAGAACCAGAACGCTGCCTTGCCCCAACCTTCGTGCAGCTTGAAGCCGAACGCTTTCGGGAAGTAGAAGCCGAAACCAGCGATGTAACCGAATACCGCACCGCCGATGATCACGTTGTGGAAGTGCGCGATCACGAACAGGCTGTTGTGCAGAACGAAGTCAGCACCCGGGATGGCCAGCAGAACACCGGTCATGCCGCCGATGGCGAAGGTCACCATGAAGCCCAGGGTCCACAGCACCTGGCTGGTGAAGCGCAGACGGCCCTGGTAGATGGTGAACAGCCAGTTGAACAGTTTCACACCCGTCGGGATGGAAATCAGCATCGTCGCCAGACCGAAGAAGGCGTTGACGCTGGCCCCGGAGCCCATGGTGAAGAAGTGGTGCAGCCAAACCATGAAGCCCAGTACCGAGATCGCGCCCGAGGCGTAGATCATCGAGTGGTGGCCGAACAGTTTCTTGCCGGTGAAGGCGGAGATGACTTCCGAGAAAATGCCGAATGCCGGCAGGATCAGGATGTACACCTCAGGGTGACCCCAGGCCCAGAACAGGTTGACGTACATCATCGGATTGCCACCAAGTTCATTGGTGAAAATGTGGAAATCCATGTAACGGTCAAGCGTCAGCAGTGCCAGGGTAGCGGTCAGGATCGGGAACGAAGCCACGATCAGGACGTTGGCCCAGGTGCAGGTCCAGGTGAAGATCGGCATGTCCATCAGCTTCATGCCAGGGGTACGCATTTTCAGCACGGTGGCCAGGAAGTTGACCCCCGTCAGCGTCGTACCCAGGCCCGATAGCTGTAGCGCCCAGATGTAGTAATCCATCCCCACGCCAGGGCTGTATTGCAGGCCCGACAGCGGCGGATAGGCAACCCAACCGGTCTTGGCGAATTCGCCGACACCCAGGGACAGGTTGATCAGCACAACGCCGGACACCAGCAGCCAGAAGCTCAGGGAGTTCAGGAACGGGAAGGCAACGTCACGCGCGCCGATCTGCAGCGGCACTGCAAGGTTCATCAGGCCGGTGAAGAATGGCATCGCCATGAAGATGATCATGATCACACCGTGAGCGGTGAAGATCTGGTCATAGTGTTCAGGTGGCAGGTAGCCAGGCGAACCCTCGGTGGCCATGGCCAACTGGGTACGCATCATGATGGCGTCGGCAAAGCCGCGCAGCAGCATGACCATGGCGACGACGATGTACATCACGCCGATTTTCTTGTGGTCGACCGACGTCAGCCACTCGGTCCACAGGTAGGTCCACTTCTTGAAGTAGGTGATTGCAGCGAACAGTGCCAGACCACCCAGCGCGATCATGGCGATGGTCACCATCACGATCGGCTCGTGGAACGGGACCGCTTCCCAACTTAATTTACCAAACATCGTTTACTCCTCTGCCCCGGCAGCTGAATGCGAGTTCATGTCCGTAGCGGCGACTTCTTTCTCTTTCTTCTCGTGGTTCAGTTTCGGACCTGGTTTCATGCCTTCGTACTTGTCGACGATGGTCTGGAACAGGTTCGGCGTGACCGAGGAGTAGAGCTCGACTGGGTTGTTCTGGCTTGGCTTGGAAAGGGCAGCGTATTCAGCTTGTTCAAGCTGTTTAGGTGCCTTCTTGACTTCGCTGACCCAGGCGTCGAAATCTTCCTGTGTCGTGGCGATTGCCTTGAATTTCATACCGGTGAAACCGGCACCGCTGTAGTTGGCCGAGATGCCTTCCATTTCAGCGTTGCGGTCGGCGATCAGGTGCAGCTTGGTCTGCATGCCCGCCATCGCGTAGATCTGGCCGCCCAGGCCCGGGATGAAGAACGAGTTCATCACAGCGTCGGAGGTGATCCGGAAGTTAACTGGCGTGTGCGCCGGGAACACGATCTTGTTGACCGTGGCAATGCCTTGTTCCGGGTAGATGAACAGCCACTTCCAGTCCAGCGCGACCACTTCGATGGTCACCGGCTTCACGTCGGATTGAATCGGACGGTATGGATCCAGCTCGTGAGTCGTCTTGTAGGTGATGTAACCCAGGGCAAGGATGATCAGAATCGGAACAGTCCACACCGTGATCTCGATCTTGGTGGAGTGGTTCCATTTCGGCGTGTAAGTGGCGTTAGTGTTGGACGCGCGATATTTCCAGGCGAACAGGAACGTCATCACGATGACCGGGACCACGACCAACAGCATCAGCAGCGTTGCGGTGATGATCAGGTTTCGCTGCTCCAGGCCAACCTGGCCCGTGGGATTGAGCAAGGTCATGTTGCAGCCTCCCAGCAACAACGTGCCGAGCAGCGGCACTAGGCCTAGTAATCTGGGGTACCTGTTTTTACTCATCTCACGACCTCTAAAGCTGCTTGCGCAATGCAGTTGGGTTTTGATCGCCAACACTTCACCCTGCCAAGGGTTGGCATTTTTCTTGGATTGAATAAGGGCTGGCCCGTCGTGCGTCAGACGCGTTTCGACAAATCCTGAGCTAGCGTTGAGTTCTTATTCGAATTCGTGGTCAAAGGCCTTGTTACAGACCAATTCCATTTGGTGCGGATAATTGGAGGCACCGACACCAGGGGGTCGCATGAAGCCACCCGGCCTCTCGACACCCGGTTTCTGCTCATGCTCCTGAGTCAGGGCGAGCGGAGTCGGGAATTCAGTGCGGGCGATTGTAGATATGTAGCGTTTTATAAACCATGTCTCATCCCGAAATAATTTTTATCCAAACCGGCAACAATACCGACCGGTTTTCGTAAAAGTGGCGCATTTTATCGAAATTAATTCTCAACAAAAACACCAAAAATTGTAGGTCTACCACCCGCGATTCAGACAGTATCCGGGCAACTCCAGGCGCCACCGACCTGCCCCAAACCCCGATATGACAAGGGCTCTGGCAAATTGCCAGAGCCTGTTAAAACTGCCTGCTCCAGCCGGATTCGGGCAAAATGGCCACCCCGAAAAGCAGGCCAATTTCCTTGCGTAACGACGTACCAATCCGCCGTCCCGGGCGCCGCTGCGACACCCCTGATGTGACAACATGTCGCACACGTGTCACACCCTTCATTGCCACACATCACGCTCTTTTCACCGAGCCGCTGAAACGCATTTCTCAAGACAAAAAAAGCCCCGGTCCTCTCATCGAGGACCGGGGCTTTTTCAGGTTCCTCAGCGCAGGGCTTTGCGGTTTCGCACCGTGAGCAGCGGCACCAGCACGACGACCAGCACGAAGGCCACCAGCGCCCATTGCGCCAGGGACAACCCGAGGATCGGCGGGTATGGCGTAGAGCAGAAGCCATCCACCTGGAAACCCAGCGGGAAGATCTTCGCCAGCGGCAAACCGTCCACGATCGGTTGCAGCACATCGATGCCGCAACTCACCGCCGGATAAAACTGCGTGTAGACGTGATGCCCGGCCACCCCGACGCCTGCCAGCGCGCAGATCACCACTAGGGTTTCAAATAACGTGATGCTGCGACGGGTACGCATCGCGGCGCCGATGAAGGCAAACAGCGCGATCAACAGCAAGGCATAACGTTGCAGGATGCACAGCGGGCAAGGGGCCTCGCCCAGTACGATTTGCATGTACAGCGCGCCGCCGATCAACGCCAGGCAGATAATGCCCAGCAACACCAGAAAGCGCCGCTCACGGCCCAACCGCATTGTTTCCTCGCTCATCGCGTTTCCCTTCAAGGTATCGATTGCCCGCCAGTCTACACGCCTGGTGCGTGTCGGGGGATGTCGGGGGAATAGACGATAAGCGGGTTAAGAAGGGATTAACTTTCGGTCTTTTTTCCATTCGGGACCGAGGTGCAGCCATCGCGGGCAAGCCGCGCTCCCACAGGGTTCCTGTCGATCCCAAGAAGCGCGAACGACATCAAACGTGTGGGAGCGCGGCTTGCCCGCGATGAACGCGACGCGGTGAGGCTGGATCACCGCGCCTGGGACTTACTCCAGCGCCGCAGCCGGCCCGAAGAACTCATAACGGCTTTGTTTCTCTGGCACGCCCAAGGCCTTGAGGTGCCGTTTGATGGCCACCATGAAGCCTTTAGGGCCCAGGAAGTAAGCGTCTACATCGCGCTCTGCCGGCAGCCATTCGCCCAGTTGCTCCTGGCTCAACAACCCGACCTTGTGTGCCGCCGCGCTGACGCCGTCATCTTCGTCGTAGCAATAGAAGCGCTTGAGTTGCGGGTGACGCTCCGCCAGACCGTCGATCCAGTCGCGGAAGGCGTGAACGCTGCCATTGCGGGCACAGTGGATGAAGTGCACTGGCCGTTCGGTTTCCAGCGCCGCTTCGAGCATCGCCAGGGTCGGGGTGATGCCGACGCCGCCGCTGATCAGCACCAGCGGTTTTTCGCTGGCGGTCAGGGTGAACTCGCCCGATGGCGGGAACAACTGGATGCTCGAACCGACGTGCAATTGATCGTGCAGATGGTTGGAGGCACGACCGCCGTTTTCCCGCTTGACGCTGATGCGGTACTGGCCTTTGTTCGCCAGGGCCGACAGTGAATAGTTACGACGAATCTCTTCGCCATCGAGGATCAGTTTCATGCCGATGTACTGGCCTGGCTCTGCAGCCAGAATCGGGCCTTTATCTGCAGGTTCGAAGTAGAACGAGGTGATTTCAGCGCTTTCTTCGACTTTGGCCGCCACGATGAATTCCCGCGCCCCGCGCCAGCCGCCCGGTGCCTGCTCCTTCTGATCGTAGATGCTGGTTTCGGCACCGATCAGGATGTCCGCGAGTTGACCGTAAGCCGCGCCCCAAGCCGCGATCACTTCCGGCGTCGCGATTTCTTCGCCCAGGACTTCGGCGATTGCGCGCAACAGGCAGGTGCCGACAATCGGGTAGTGCTCCGGCAGAATTTGCAGGGCCACGTGCTTGTTGATGATCTTGGCCACCAGGTCGCCCAACTGGTCGAGTTGGTCGATATGGCGCGCATACATCAGTACGCCATTAGCCAGGGCGCGCGGCTGGTCACCGCTGGCCTGGTGAGCCTGGTTGAACAGTGGGCGCACTTGCGGATACTCGGAGAGCATCATGCGGTAGAAGTGGGTGATCAAGGCTTCGCCGCCGCTTTCCAGCAACGGTACAGTGGATTTGACGATGGCACGGTCTTGGGCGCTAAGCATAAAGTGACTCCAGGGCAACGAGGTTTTCTCAACGTTTGCCCTGTACTTATCAGTTTCCATGCCAATATTTATATTGTTAAAAATCAATAACTTACAGACAAGATAGTCATATCGACACAGCTTGCTTTATAGTCACACTGACTACATGGAGTCACTATGACTGCAAAATCCCTGCTGACCGCCCTGCTGCCACTGGTCTCGGACCTGTCCCGCGAACTGCCCGAAGGCGAGCGCTATCGGCGCTTGCTGGAAGCCATGCGCGCCCTGCTCCCTTGCGATGCGGCGGCCCTGCTGCGCCTCGACGGCGAATGGCTGGTGCCGCTGGCCGTCGACGGCTTGAGTACCGACACCCTCGGCCGCCGCTTCAAGGTCAGTGAACACCCGCGCTTCGAAGCCTTGCTCAGCAGCTCCGGGCCGACCCGCTTCGCCGCCGACAGCGACCTGCCCGACCCATATGACGGTTTGGTCGAGGGTCTGGATGATCATCTGGAAGTCCATGACTGCATGGGCTGCCCGCTGTTTATCGATGAACGTCCGTGGGGGCTGCTAACCCTCGACGCCCTCGATCCGGAACAGTTTCAACCGATCGAACTCGATTCGCTGGAAGCCTTCGCCAGCCTCGCCGCCGCCACGGTCAACGCCGCCGAGCGCATCGAACGCCTGAACAATCGCGTCGAGGACGAACACCAGCGCGCCGAGGTGTACCGTCAGGCCAGCGGCCAGCAGAGCCGTGAAATGATTGGCCAGAGCAAGGCGCACAAGCGCCTGGTGGAAGAAATCAACCTGGTGGGCGGCAGCGACCTGACCGTGCTGATCACCGGAGAAACCGGGGTTGGCAAGGAACTGGTGGCCCAGGCCATTCACGCCGCTTCGACCCGGGCCGACAAACCGATCATCAGCCTCAATTGCGCCGCTCTGCCGGACACACTGGTGGAGAGCGAACTGTTTGGCCACGTGCGCGGCGCCTTTACCGGGGCGATGAATGATCGGCGCGGCAAATTTGAACTGGCCAACGGCGGCACGTTGTTTCTCGATGAAGTCGGCGAGCTGTCGCTGACCGTTCAGGCAAAACTGCTGCGGGTCCTGCAAAGTGGTCAATTGCAGCGACTGGGTTCGGATACCGAGCATCAGGTCGACGTGCGGCTGATCGCGGCGACCAACCGCGACCTGGCCGAAGAAGTGCGCAGCGGCCGTTACCGCGCCGACTTCTATCACCGCCTCAGCGTTTACCCACTATTAGTACCGGCCCTGCGCGATCGCGGGCGGGATGTGCTGTTGCTCAGCGGCTACTTTCTGGAACAGAACCGCTCGCGCATGGGCCTCAACAGCTTGCGCCTGAGCACTGATGCCCAGGCTGCCCTGCTGGCTTACGACTGGCCGGGCAATGTGCGGGAGCTGGAACACCTGATCGGCCGCAGCGCCCTGAAAGCCTTGGGTAACTGCAAGGAACGGCCAAAGATTCTCAGCTTGAGCGCGGCGGACCTGGACCTGCCCAATGCCAATGCGCAAGCACCCGCCGAGCAAACGGCGCCCGCCGCCATGGCGCTGGTCACGGGGGATTTGCGCGAAGCCACCGAAAACTATCAGCGCCAGTTGATCGGCGCGTGCCTGGAGCGGCATCACAACAACTGGGCGAGTGCGGCGCGTGAGCTGGGCCTGGATCGGGCGAATCTTGGGCGGATGGCCAAGAGGCTCGGCATGAAGTGACGCCCAACTTGTGTCCGAACCGCACACCGGTGGCGAAGGGGCTTGCCCCCTCGCCACCGGTGTCGTGCTAAAACCAATGGATGGGTATTGGCCCTAAAGCCTGCCCCCAACAAGTCGATAACCCGGCATCGAAGTTATTGGCAATCCTCGCGATAGCCCATCACCTTTTTCCCAAGAAGGTACATATGTCTTCCATCAAAGCCCGTGCAGATTCACTGTCGCTTCTGCTGTTTACCTTGCGCAGCGGCAAGTTGATGGCTATCAACCTGCTCAAAGTCAGTGAAATCATCCCCTGCCCGCCGCTGACCAAGCTGCCGGAGTCGCACCCCCACGTCAAAGGCATTGCCACGCTGCGTGGTGCGTCGCTGTCAGTGATCGACCTGAGCCGCGCCATCGGCGAACGTCCTCTGGAAGACCCCAATGGCGGCTGCCTGATCGTCACCGACGTCAGCCGCTCCAAGCAGGGCCTGCACGTCCAGGCGGTGAGCAAGATCGTTCACTGCCTGACCACCGATATCCGTCCGCCGCCCTTCGGGTCTGGCGGGGTGCGCTCGTACATCACCGGCGTGACCTCGGTCGACGGCACCCTGGTGCAGGTACTGGACATCGAAAAAGTCATCCACGGCATCGCCCCGGCGCAGATCGAAACGGCACCGACCGAACTGAGCATGGAAGACGCCGAGCTGTTGGGGAACGCACGGATTCTGGTGGTCGATGACAGTCAGGTGGCCCTGCAGCAATCGGTGCACACGTTGCGCAATCTCGGCCTGCAATGCCATACGGCGCGCAGCGCCAAGGAAGCCATCGACTGCCTGCTGGATTTGCAAGGCACCGCCCAGCAGATCAATCTGATTGTCTCGGACATCGAAATGTCTGAAATGGACGGCTACGCCTTCACCCGAACCCTGCGCGAAACGCCGGATTTTGCGCACCTCTATGTGCTGCTGCATACCTCGCTGGACAGCGCGATGAACAGTGAAAAGGCTCGTCAGGCCGGTGCCAACGCGGTGCTGACCAAGTTCTCCTCGCCCGAACTGACCCAGTGCCTGATCACGGCAGCCAAGGCTGTGGCTGAACAGGGTCATTGAGTCTTGGCCGAGGACTTTTGCTTGTTGATGCGGCGCAACCTCGCCGAGGCTGTGCCGGCCATCCCTTGGCCAGGCGATCTTCAATTGACCCGCTACCGCCCTGAACTTGCCGACACCGTCCATCAGTTAATGACACTGGGTTACCGCGAGGGCGGTGGGGGCGTACCGGCGCTGGAGTGCTGGCAACGGCAATTTGAAACCGACCCCGAATACGATCCCGACCTATGCTTCATTGCCCTGGATGCCGAAGGTGTGGTTGCCGTGTGCCAGTGCTGGACCAGCGCCTACATCAAAGACCTGGTGGTGCATCCTCGGGCTCAACGGCGAGGTCTGGGCCGCGCTTTGCTGCTGCACGTGTTCAAGGTGTTCCAGCAACGCCGCGAAGGTTTTGTGGATTTGAAGGTGCTCGAAGACAACCTGCGCGCGCAGCGGTTGTATGAAAGCGTCGGGATGTTTGTGGTTCGCCGGGAACCGGTTCCAGCCTGACGAACACCCTCCTTCAGGCATAATCCGGTCATTCGCCCCCCAAAAGGATTTCCGGACCATGAAAGCCGCCACCCTGACCTTGCTCTGCCTCACCGCCCTCGCCACCCAGGCCCAGGCTTCCAGCCCCGACGCCTGGGCCGCTTATGACAAAACCGTCCTGGCCAGTTGCACCAAGGCCAGTGGCCTGAAGAATGCCAACCCCGTGGGCAATGCCGCCCAGTTCGACGACCGCGTCGGCTACACCGCGCTCCTGCTGCAAGGTCAGTACCCGCAAAAACACATGAAAGGCGCGCAAGGCACCGAGCTGTGTCTCTACAACAAAAAAAGCAAAACCGCGTATGTCACCGAATGGGACTCGATTCGCCCCGCCATCAAGGCCCAGTGAGTGGCGCATAACTTGCTTCGGCAGCAGACTTCACGGTGACATTCTGTCGCCGCTCCCCTCGACGCGACTGAGCGCTCAATGAATACGACGTTTTCCTGCGTAGGCTGTGGCAAATGCTGCAACGATCACCATGTGCCCCTGACCCTGTCCGAAGCCCGGATGTGGGCGGCCGATGGCGGGCAGGTGATCGTGCTGGTGGAGGCGTTCCTGAGCAATGGCCTGGGCCTGCCAGCCCGGCAACGCGACCACGCTGAGCGCCGCTCGGCACAGGTTCACAGCGGCGAATCCGAGGCGTACGTCGCCATCACCTTTGCCGCCTACAATGTCGGTCCCTGCCGGAATCTTGACGAGGACAACCTCTGCCGCATCTACGAGCGCCGGCCATTGGTGTGCCGCATTTACCCGATGGAAATCAATCCGCACATCGCTCTCAACCCGGCCATCAAGGAATGCCCGTCCGAGTCCTGGGAAAAAGGGTCGGACCTGATCGTTGGCGGTGAGTTGGTGGACCGCGAGCTCCGGGTGCTGATTGAGCGCTCCCGCCAGGCGGATCGCGATGATATTCAAATGAAGGACGCGATTTGCGCGCTATTGGGGATTCGCACGACGGCGCTGAAGGGGGATGGATTTGCCGCTTATCTGCCGGACATGAACGAGTTTGCCTCGATCCTCGACGACTTGGCCGGGCAGACATTGCCGCAGTGGGACAGCGAATGGCTGTTCCATGTGTCCGGTGAAGATATCGCCAGGCAGGTCACGGATGCCGGTGGGCAAGTGGCAACGCAGGCGCCGGCGAACTACTCGTTTATTTCGTTGCGGGTGGCTTGAGTCTAAAAAAGGTGTCGCCTGTGAGGGCGTCATTGCAAGCAAGCTCGCTCCCACAGGGGAATGCATTCCAATTGTGGGAGCAAAGGCAGGCCTGACACCGCAAAGCCTGGAACCTAGCGCTTGCCCATCGAACGCCGAGTCCCTGGTGGCGCCATGCCCGGCGTCTTGGTGTGGCCGTTCTTGGCGCCGTTCTTGTACCACGGCTGATTTGCGTTCTTGGCGCCAGCCAATTCTCCTGGCTTGAACGGGAACTTGAACGCCGGGATGGCGGCTTTGGTTTCGCTGTCGGCGCTGGAGTCGACGCAGTCTGGCAGCTCTGCCTGCTCGTCGCTCAAGGTGTCGGCGACCGGCGGTTGTTTCGGGGAAGTCATGAAAGCTCCGGGTGATGCGTAAAGTGTCGGGCCCGGTCAGCGAGCCACGAAAGGCGGCAGTATAGCGGAACGGCAGCTACAAGCTTCAAGCGGTGAGCTTCAAGTTAAAAAGCGACGGGTACGGCTTTTAGGCTTGCAGCTTGCCAGTTGATACTTGTAGCTTGCTAAGCATTCTCCTCCGCCCTGACGAGCCCCGCCCCATGAAAAAGACCGTCCTCGCCTTCAGCCGCGTCACGCCTGAAATGGTCGAACGCCTGCAACAAGACTTCGACGTCATCGTGCCGAATCCGAAAAATGGCGACATCAACGCCCAGTTCAATGAAGCCCTGCCCCATGCCCATGGCCTGATCGGCGTCGGCCGCAAACTCGGTCGCGCCCAACTGGAGAACGCCGCGAAACTGGAAGTGGTGTCCAGCGTTTCGGTGGGCTACGACAACTATGATGTCGCGTACCTCAGTGAGCGCGGAATCATGCTCACCAACACCCCGGACGTGCTCACAGAAAGCACCGCTGATCTGGCGTTCGCCCTGCTGATGAGCAGTGCCCGGCGCGTGGCTGAACTCGACGCCTGGACCAAGGCCGGCCAATGGCAGGCGAGCGTCGGTACGGCGTTGTTCGGTTGCGATGTGCATGGCAAGACCCTGGGTATCGTCGGCATGGGCAACATCGGCGCGGCCATCGCTCGCCGTGGGCGCTTCGGTTTCAACATGCCGATCCTCTACAGCGGTAACAGCCGCAAGACCGCACTGGAACAAGAGCTCGGCGCACAGATGCGCAGCCTGGATGAACTGTTGGCCGAAGCCGATTTCGTCTGCCTGGTGGTACCGCTCAGCGAGAAAACCAAACACCTGATCAGCCATCGCGAACTGGCGCTGATGAAGCCGAGCGCGATTCTGGTGAACATCGCTCGCGGCCCGGTGGTCGACGAACCGGCACTGATCGAAGCCTTGCAGAACAACCGGATTCGCGGCGCCGGGCTGGACGTGTACGAAAAGGAGCCGCTGGCCGAGTCGCCACTGTTTCAGCTGAAAAACGCCGTGACGCTTCCGCACATTGGCTCGGCGACCCACGAAACCCGCGAAGCCATGGCCAATCGTGCCCTGGCCAACCTGCGCAGCGCCTTGTTGGGTGAACGCCCACAGGACCTGGTCAACCCGCAAGTCTGGAAAGGCTGAATAACCCAGGGCAGGCGCTACCGATGCCTGCCCGCACACTTTAAACCCCGCACATTCAACTTGGCGCTACATATCCTGCAATTCAGTTCACGACCAGACAAATAACCCGCCGTATAAACTCCAAACTAAAAACACACCAAAACTTAGTTCTGGAGACATTTAACCTTGAACCAAATCACAACCAACCACGTCATAAAATTCAGTAAAGCCACACTGATGTTATTCGTCAGTTTCTTCGGCTTGCTGGTGATGTACAGCAACATTACCGATTACGCCACCAACTATGAGTATCTGTCGCATATCCTGAGCATGGACACCACCCATGCGAGTTCCAGGTACAGCGAGCGAGCGATCATCTCGCCCATGCTCCAGCATCGAATTTACTGGCTGATCATTACCCTTGAAGTCATGTACACGACCTTCTGCATCATGGGCACGTACTATCTGTACAAGAACATCAACTCCAGCAGCAAAAAATTCCACGAAGCGAAGAAGTTCGCCATTATCGGCTTATTGATTGCACTCTTTCTTTATTACCTCTGTTTCCAAGTCATTGGTGCCGAGTGGTTCAATATGGACCAATCGCAACACTGGAACTACAAAGACTGGGCCCAGCACATTGTCGACTTCATGTTGCCATCGCTGCTGTACGTGGCGATCAGGATCGAGCGTTGAAAACACACTCGACCCTGACAAGGCTTCAAGCCAGCTTGCCATTGCCTTGAACCATCGGCGCCTTGGGCTTGCGGAACACCAGTACGTTGCCCAGCATCACCAGCACCAGCCCCACCAGGGCCGGCAAGGTCCATTGATACCCCTCGGCGAACGCAGACACGTTCAGCGCCACCACCGGGAACAACACGGTGCAATACGCGGCGCGCTCCGGCCCCATACGCCCGACCAGTGTCAGGTAAGCCGTGAAACCAATCACCGAACCCGGAATGACCAGGTACAACAGCGAACCGATGTAGCGGGCGTTCCACTCCACATCGAATGGAATGCCCTTGACCAGGCACCACACCGACAGCATCGCCGCGCCATAGGCCATGCCCCAGGCGTTGGTGGTCAGCGGCTTGAGCCCGGCCTTCTGCTGCAGGCTCGACAGCATGTTGCCCGCCGAGAAACACAGGGTGCCGCACAGCGCCAGACCCAGGCCGAGCAGGGTTTGCGGGCTGGCGGTATGGCCGACCAGTTCCGGCCAGAACAGCAGGCCCAGGCCGCACAAGCCCAGCGCGCCGCCCATCAGCACGTTGCGGGCGATTTTCTGGCCGAAGAACACCCGTGCATTGAGGGCGTTCCACAGTGTCGCGGTGGAAAACACCACGGCGACCAGACCGCTCGGAATCCACTGGCTGGCCGTCAGGAAGCACATGAAGTTGACGCAGAACAGGCACAGCCCTTGCGCCAGGCAAATCAAATGCCCACGACGGTTCATCACCTGTAACCGCCGACTGAGCAGCAACATCACAAACAGCACCAATGCGGCGAGGCCGAAGCGATAAACGATCGACACGGGAATCGCCACCACGCCCAACTGCCATTTCAAGGCAATCCAGGTGGTGCCCCAGATCAGCACGGTCAACAAATACAACGAAAGGTTCATGACAAAGGCTCCTCGATAGGTGCCCAGTGTCCTGCGTCGCACCATGGCGCACTTGCATAAACTTGCGCTTTTGTCGCGCCACTGGCTGGCAGGCGCACGCCTACGGAGTAGGATGCAAGGCGTTGGAGAGAACTGATCATGCCCGCACTGGAAACCCTGCAAGTCTTTCAAGCCCTCAACCGCTCGCCCAATGCTCGCCTCGAGCACAGCGCCGAGCTCGGTGACGGCATGGCGGCAGCCTTGTGGAGCAACCATCACGACGCCCAGGATTACGAAGCGCCGAGCCACCACACTTTGTCCTGCTACATCGCCGGCGGCACCGGCACCTTTCGCCGCGATCAGCCCGGCACCAAGGGCGGCCCGGACAAGCTGTGCATCCTGCCGGCCGATCATCAGTCAGGCTGGGTGATCAACGGCGACATTCGTCTGGCCCACCTCTATTTCAGCCCGGAACAATTCGCCCTCGGCTGCGTCACGCTGCTGGACCGCGAGCCCCGTGAAGTGCAGTTGCGCGAAGGCACGTTCCTCGACGACCCGCTGCAAGCGCGGCGCTTTCGACAGATGATCGGCCTCAATTGGGATGAACCCGGCGAACGCCTGCTCACCAGCAGCCTGGCCCACGAAATGCTCAGCCATGCCTTGCTCAGTCAGGTCGGGCTGCGCGACGGATTACGACTCAAGGGCGGGTTGGCGGCACATCAGCGGCGACAGTTGGTGGAATACATCGACAGCCAGTTGGGCGAAGCCATCAGCCTGGGACAACTGGCAGCGCTGTGCGCGCTGTCGGAATACCACTTTGCGCGGATGTTCCGCGAAAGCTTCGGCCTGCCGCCGCATCAGTACGTGCTGGCACGGCGACTGGGCCGGGCGCGGGAGTTGTTGCGCTCGACATCGCAGCCGCTGGGGGACATCGCGCTGGCCTGCGGATTTGCCAGTGCCAGTCACTTCACCAATCGCTTTCGCCAGGTCTCGGGGGGGACGCCGGGCGAATATCGGCAGGCGTTTTTGCGCTAGGTTCGGGATATCAAGCGGCTGTCAGACCGCCATCGCGAGCAGGCTCGCTCCCACAAGGGAATGAATTCCAATTGTGGGAGCGAGCCTGCTCGCGATAAACGATGACGCGGTCTTGCGTTAGAACTCCAACGTACTCGACAACGTCACCTGCCGCGAATCGCCCATCGACACAAAGAACCGGCTCGCCGCCGAGGTGTAGTAAGTACGGTCAAACAGGTTCTTCACGTTGAGCTGGAACTTGACCTTTTGCCCATCAAGCTGCGTGTCGTAGGTGGCGAATGCGTCGGCAACGGTGTAGCCCGGCAGATCGAAATCGTTCGCCGCGTTACCCGCCCGCTCGCCGACATAACGCGCTCCCGCACCGACCCGTAGCTGATCGCCACCGATAACGCGGCCGAAGTCGTACACCGCCGACATTGAACCGCTGTTGCGGGCCACGTTTTGCAGTTTCTTGCCCTTGTAGTCCGGGTCTTCGGTCACTTCAGCATCGGTGTAGGCGTAACTGCCGATCATGCTCCAGCGGTCGCTCAGTTGACCGCTCAGGTCCAATTCAAGACCGCGGGAGCGCACTTCGCCGGCGGCGCTGTAAATCGTGACCGGGCCTTCGGAATTGGCCACCAACACGTTGCGTTTATTGATATCGAACAGGGCGATGTTGCCCGTGACCCGCCCCGGCATATCGAGCTTGGCACCGATCTCCCAGGACTTGGCTTCTTCCGGTGCAATGCTGCCATCGAGCACGGTACTGCTGCCGCTCAGGGGGGCGATGGTCGAGTTGGGTTTGAAGGATTCGGTGTAGCTGCCGTAGAACGACAGCTCATCGGTGTAGCGATAGACGAGGCCGGCGCGCGGCACCCATTTCTGGCCGTTGTTGTCGGTGTTGGCCTTGAATGGCACGCCTTTGCCGGCGTACTGGTCGTACGCCTGAAAACGCCCGCCCGCTACAAAAATCCACTGGTCGGTGAGGTGAATCGAGTCCTGCACAAACACCGAATCGCTGCGCAGCAAATCGGTCTGGGCACTGTCCGCCGGGCTGACTGTGGTGCCCTGGACTTCACGGCCGTAGACCGGGTTGAGGTAGCTGAACGTGCTCAGGCTTTTCTGGCGGATCAGGTCGGCGCGGTAGATCTTGCGGTACTCGTCATCGATCCCGAACACCAAGTCATGCTGCATGCCCGCGACATTGACCTTGCCTTCAAGGCTGGCCGTGGCGAACCGGTCGGTGCTGATCGCATTCTGCGTGCCGTCCATACTGCGGGTCAGGGTGCCTTTGCCGGTGTCGATGGCGGTGACACGGACTTGGCTGGCGTCGTAGGTTTCGCGGTTCCAGCTGTAACCGAAGTGGGCGTTCCAGTTGTCGTTGAGTTCGTGATCGGCCTCGAAGTGATAGAGATCCGAACGCCCTTCCATGTCGTTGAACGGCTCGTCGAGGCGCTCATTGCGAGAGATGTCCAAGGGGTGGTTAGTGCGCGGATCGATCACGGTGCCACGGTCGAACGGGGTGAGGAATTCGCGATGCTCATAGGCGAAGAGCAGCTTGGTGCGCTCGCCGAACCAGGCCAGCGACGGCGCCACCAGAGTCTCGCGATGTTCACCGTAGTTGCGCCAGTAATCTTCGTCTTCGTGGTCCAGCACCATGCGATAGGCCAGCCCGGAAGTCCCCAGGGCGCCGGTGCTGTCGAAGCTGCCGCCACTGCCGTTTTTTCCTTCACCGTAAGTCGAGCCGCGCAGGGTCAGGGCGTTGTACTGCTCAAGTTCTGGCTTTTTGCTGACCATGTTCACCACACCGCCCGGGTCCTGAATCCCGTAGAGCAACGAAGCCGGCCCCTTGAGCACTTCAACCCGGTCCACCGTGGCGTTCATGCCACGGCCCTGCACCAGGGGCATGCCGTCGCGCATGATCGAGCCGTTGCGGTTGTCGCCGAAGCCGCGGGTCATGACTGAATCCTGAGTGCTGCCCAGCGTATTGCCCTGGGTAATGCCGCTGACGTTGGCCAGCGCGTCATCCAGATTACGCGGTGCCTGATCGCGAATGACCTGGGCCGCCACCACGTTGATGGTCTGCGGGATCTCCTGAATCGGCGCCGAACTGCGCATGATCGAACTGGTGGGCGGCGGCTGGTAGCTGGTGGATTGATCCATCACCGAAGTGATGGTGGTTGCCCCCAGGTTCAAGGCGCCTTCGGTGGGCTGCGGTTCCAGTGCGAGGGTGTGATCGTCGGTGCGACGGAAGGTGAAGCCTGAACCGCTGAGTAAACGCTGCAGCGCCTGTTCGGCACTCATCTGGCCGTTGATGGCCGGCGCGTTGAGGCCGTAGGGCGCTTCATCGGTGTAAATCACACTGATGCCAGTGACGCGGCTGAAGTCGCTCAGGGCCTGGGGCAGCGGTTTGGCGGCCATCGAAAAACTGAAGGGCGCGCGTTGCGGGGCACGGGTGTCTGCAGCCATTGCCACACTCAGCGGCAACAACGCCAACGCCGAAAAGCTCAACGCAGCAACACCCCACCATTGTTTGACCGAACCCGATTTTGCCCTGGACTTCATGACTCGTGACCTGTGTAGAACCGCAATGGATGCGAATGAATCGCAGTTTCAGTCACTACACGAATGGCGTTCGGATTTACCTCAGCACAAAGTTGAAAAAAATTTAATCGAGGGTGATTGGCAGACCAGCGATGGCGCCATAAGGGTCAACGCAAAATAATCAAATGCCCCAGAAGCTGGTGTTGCTCAAATCCCAGTACTGCCTGCAACGAACTCAGCACCGACTGCGGGTCCTTGCTCGGGAAGCTGCCACTGACCCGACGTTTCGCCAGTTCATCGTTGAGCAACACGATCCGTCCCGGGTAATAGCGCTCCAGGTCCTGGACCACATCGGCCAGTGTCGCTTTGTAGTAATTGAGCCACCCCTGACGCCACGCCAACTGCGCTTCGCTGTCCACCGCGTGGAGTTTTTCCGCCAGGCCTTTGCCATATGCCACTTGCTGACCAGCCGTCAGGACCTGCTGCCCGGCGCTCCTGTCCGCCGTCACGCCGACCCGCCCGGACAACACCGTGACCTTCGCCCCATGGGGTTGCAGGCGCACCTCGAACTGCGTACCCAACACTTGGGCGCGGCCCTTTTCGGCCTCCACCACAAACGGCTCGCCGGTGTGGGTCACGTTGAAAAAACCGGCCCCTCGTCGCACCTGCACATGCCGCTCGCCGCGACTGAAATCCACGGCGATGGCGCTGTCGGCATCGAGGGTGACTTGCGACTGATCGGCCAGGGTGACGGTGCGGATTTCCCCCGGTGCCGACACAAAATCGGCCCCCAGGTCATCGACCCAGCGCGAGGGCTGCCAACCCGTACCGAGGCTGATCATCAACAGCAGACACGCCGCCATGGCCAACGCCCCGGACCAACGCACAACGCTGCGGCGGCGCGAGCGGTTCATGGCGTCGAGATAACCTTGCAGGGCCGATGCATCCTCATCCGCCATCGTCCGCGCCGGCACTTCGCTCAGTTCCCAGACAACCTGAGCACGGGCATAGGCCTCGGCATGGGCCGGGTCGGCCTGCAACCACTGGCTGAACGTCGCCTGATCACCGCTGCTGGGCTGGTCGTGCAGCAGACTCAGCCAGGCCAGTGCCGCCTGTTCCTGTGCTGGCGTCGGGATGACGGGTTCAATGGTATTCACTTCGCTTTCCCTGGCGTGCGAGGTTCGGGTTCCCGCAGGCTGGCCTTGCAGGCCTTGAGCGCGCGCATCATGTGTTTTTCCACGGCACTTTGGGACAGTCCCATGGCCTTGGCGATCTCGGCATATTTGCGGCCGTGGATACGATTGAGCAGAAAGATCTGCCGCGTACGTTCGGGCAATGCGCGCAACGCCGCCTCGACATGTCGCAGATCGTTGCCCGCCTCCAGTGCCGCTTGCGGTTCGCTGCCCACGCCATCCACCGGTTCGACCATCAGACCTTCGCTGGCCCGCACCCGCGAGCCCTCACTACGCAAATGGTCGATGGCGATGTTTCCCGCGCAACGCAACAGGTAGGTGCCGAGCTCTTCGACCTGCACCAGCGGCCGTCGCCAGAAACGCAGGAACAAGTCCTGAACCAGGTCCGCCGCCGTCGCCCGGCAGCCGACGCGACGACTGACCAGCGCTTCCATTTGCGAACGTTGCGAGAGGAACACCTGAAGAAAATGTGCACGGTCGCCGTGCAGGTCATCGCGCTGGATTTCGCGGGGTTCGGGAGGACGAGTGATCATCGAATCAGTACTGCGCCATTGCGGTCATCAGCCTGGCCAGCAGCACCGCACTGAGCATCAACGGTAAAACGAGGGAACGTGCCGAGGGTGCCTTTCATGTCGCGACCTGGAAACCGATGAAGCCGCGTGAACATCACGGGCCAACAAGGCCGCCAATACTAATGATAAATATTCTCATGCGCAAAAAATAAAAGATGAAACAGCGTTCCAACGCCAATGACGCTGAAAACAAAACGGGCCTGCAATGCAGGCCCGTTCGAGTGGGTGGTTTTAAAAGTGAATCAGGTTTCAGCCGTTTTGTGCAGCCTGCTCGTTTTCAAGAAACTCTTCTTCCAGCAGCTCGTCGGCGTGAGCCTCGCGCTCGAACGGCACCACAGTGGCTCGTGGTTTGCCGCGCAATTTGCCGAACAGGTGTTCCAGTGCGTGCTCGAGTTTCTCGGCAGCTCCATCGATCGCCAGTTCCAGGCTGGCGGCTTTATGGGTAACGGAAATCGGTTGGTGGCCTTTTGGCCGCGCTTCCAGTTGGCAGCGTAGATCGTGGGGACCAGGCTTGTCGCCATTCTCGTCCCGCAGGTGAACCTCCACTCGGGTCAGGTCCTCCTCATAACGTTCGAGCGTGCTCTCAATGGTAGTACGTACCCACTCCTCCAGTCGGATGCTGCTTTGAATATGGTTATCGCTGTTGACTTGGATTTGCATAGTTCATCCCTTATTTCAGCTAGCTCGCGAGAGGCCGGTCAGCTAAGCCCTTGGGCGTCATCACCGTGACCTCTTGATTTACACAATCGGTCTGTACGCTGAACAATTCAACCCCTAAAAAAGATAAATTTTTAATCGCAAAAAAAGCCGGACAACCGGCAACAGCGCTGTTAAGGTCGGGAGTTGAGTCGCCCTGCTCCTCTGTCACAAATCCTCACATTTGCTGGTCCGCAGTGGATGCTGGCCGCGAAAAATCCCCGCTTTCTCCTTCAGCGCCCACGTCGGCAATCGCCCCACATCCGTGCCTTCGAGGCCGGTAGAGTGCTGATCGCTTTGGAGGCACGCCCAGGTTTATTGCCCTCAAATGGGCAGGCGGGCACACATGAGCAGCAGATATCCCTGTAGGCCCGGACTTGCGGGTGAAGGCAATTGATCCGGCGACACCGTGCCAATCGTTACTGTGCTGTCGCCGGCAAGCCAGCGCCTGAAGGGGTTACCTGGCGCGCATTCGCTGTAGAGCCCCTCGGCTTTCCACAGCCATGATTGTCCGACAATCTTTCCGGCATGCCCCTTGCTACATCCCTGTTGCAAGCATTGATGGCGATTTGGCCATGAAGGCCGATGGTCCGGTGTTGCGAACTAATCCCGATATCGACCGGTCAACAACTGCACGTTCAAACAGGCGGTGACGCATCATGGACAACCCTTTCCAGCTCATTACCGATGCATTTGCAGCGGATTATCAGATCAACCTGAGCATTCAGGGTCTCGATGGCTGCATCATGCTGACCCTGTCCAATAGCGGCCATATAGTGGCCAAACGCATGATCAGTGCTGACCAGCGCAACGACCCCGAGCGCCTCAAACGCCTGGTACAAAGCATTCAGTTCGGCATTGCCATCGAACAGGGCCACAGCGCCGTGGCCATTCTCGAAGCCATGACCGATGGCGACACGCGCAACCTGCCGCCGCCACCTGCCAAAGGCCGGCCTCGACCCGCCATGGGGTTTTAAAGCTCGCCCTTCTCCACTTCCGGATGCTCACTGGAACCCGCGCCTGTCTTGCGGTGCGGGTTTTCAATTTTCACCGATGGGAACTGCGACGAAGCGTAACGCACCACCAGAATCGAAAACGCCAGCAGCAGAATCCCGCCACACAGGTAGATGATCCCGATGTCCGGCGGGTTGTGGTGCGAGACATTGGAAATCAGCAACCGTGTCAGCGCCGTGATCGCCACGTAGATCAGGAAACGCACCGGCATGTGGTTGGTCTTGAAATAAATCCCGACCATCGCCCCCAACTCCAGATAGATGAACAGCAGCAAGATGTCATCGATCTTGATGTGCCCCTGTTCGATCATTCCCAGAAATTCCATCACCGCTGCCCACGCGGTCACCGCACCAATGGCGAACAGCGCCAGATAGTGAAAGGTTTCGACGAACAGGTTGCCCAGGGACTCGGCCAGTTCATGCACGTTCTGCCGCAGGTTTTCTGCCCAGTTGATTTTCACGATGATGCTTCCTTAGGTCGGCTCGACCGGATAATGCGGGTTGGACATGACGATTGTTCTGCATGCAGAAACAAGGCCACGCCATGATGGCGGGGCGCTCTGGAACGCGCTCCGTGACGTTTGGTCGCACCCACCTGTCATCGACGAGCCTGACAAACCCTGTTTTCGGTCTAGATTAAAAAGCCACTACCCAAACCCCGGGGTTTCGCTTATCCTTTTCGCTGTATATAAATACAGTAGTCGAATCAGACAACCAAATGTGAAGGCATGTGAGGTGGTGAATGGCCGTCGAAGTGGTATACCGCAGCAGCCGAGATCTGGAGCGCTTGTTCATGGATAAAGCCGAAGCTGACCGTCATGACAAAATGCTCGAACTGGCCGAGTTGTTGGCAGAAGTGTTGCAAAAAGCCGTTCCGTCCCTGACCGAGCAGCAAGTGGAAGAAGCCGGGATCTACATGGCGAAGAACCGCGATGTGTTCGCCAAGGCGTTCAAGAGCCAGCCGGATGCGTTATCCGAATTGCTCAGCGCACCTGTCGAAGTCGCGGAACCGGTTGAAGTGGCGACGCCCGTCGAGGAGCCAGTGGCCGAGCCTATCGCCCCGGCGAAACCCGCCAAGGCCGCCAAAGCAGCAAAGTAAGCAACACCCGAATTGAACAGGCCCTGAGTCCGATGGAGTCAGGGCCTTTTTCATACCGGGAAATTCACTCAGCGATATAAGACTTTCTCCGCCAATTCATCCGCCACCCGGGCCGGCGAACGCTTTTCCGCCTGGGCGTGGGCGAAGACTTCCGTCAGCCGAGAGCTGATTTTTGACAGGTGGGCCGTGATGGTCGACAACTCTTCGCCACGGTGTTTGAGCGAGACGTAGATCAAGCCGCCGGCATTGATCACATAATCCGGTGCATACAGAATGCCCCGCCGCTCCAACTGATCGGCGACATCCAGATGAGTCAGCTGATTATTCGCCGAACCGGCCACTGCCGAGCAGCGCAGCTGCGTCACGCTGTGACTGCTGAGCACGCCACCCAGGCCGCAGGGAGCAAGTATGTCGCAAGGGGTGCTGAGCAATGCATCGTTGGCAATCGGGTGTGCACCGAGTTGCTCCATGGCCAGTTGCACCTTGCCGTGGTCGATGTCGCTGACCAGCAGCTCGGCACCCGCGGCGTGCAGTTGTTCTGCCAGCGCAAACCCGACATTGCCCAGGCCTTGAATCGCCACGCGTAAACCTTCGAGATTGTCGCTGCCCAGTCGCGCCATCGCGGTGCTGCGAATGCCGGTAAAAACGCCCATCGCCGCATGGGGCGCAGGGTCGCCCGCCGAGGTGGTACTGGTGACATGTTGGGTCTGCTGGGCGATGCAATCCATGTCCGCTACCGACGTGCCGCTGTCGATGGCAGTGATGTAGCGGCCGTCGAGCTGCTCGATGCAGCGCCCGAAGGCCTCGAACAGCGCCGCACGGTTGGCCACATGGACCGGCCGAATGATCACCGCCACGCCACCGCCCTGGGCCAGGCCGGCCAACGCGGCCTTGTAGCTCATGCCCTGGGCCAGGCGCACCGCATCCTCGATCGCAGATTCGTCGTTGGGGTAGGCAAGGTAACGACAACCACCCAGGGCGGGCCCCAGTCGGCTGTTATGAATGGCAATGACCGCCTTCAACCCGGTGACCGGGTCGACGCTCAGGTGCAGCGATTCAAGGCGAGTGCTTTGCATGAGAGCGAACATCGTAAGGCTCCCGAATCACTTCTTGTAGTCGCCAGTATAGGCTTGCGCCCAAAAATTGCAGAAGCGCACCGGAATAAGCGCAGGCTTGATGCAAGCATTCGGAAATAACCTGAATCAGCCTCTGCATGACACTGGACGAATGCTGGCGACGGGGCTAAAACGAGGCATTGTCCGGAGATTCTGATGACACCGCGCCAATCGTTTTTTGCCTGTCTGCAACGTTCACCGCCCGCGCTGTTCGAGGCAGCGCTATGGATTGCGGCCGAACATGACAACGAGGTCAATCCCGAGGCGTTGCTAAAGGAATTCCATGAGCTGCAACAGCGCGCGAGTTCCGGCTTGCCGATGCTGCCGGTCAACGAACTGGCGCAACCCTTGTTACGCCGAATGAATGACCTGGGTTTCGCCCAGGACGACTTCAGCCCATTGCGCCCACAGGTGGCCTTGCTTAACAAGGTGCTGGAGTTGCGTCGCGGGCAACCACTTTCCCTGGGGCTGATTGCCCTGGAGCTGGCCAGGGGTCTGGAGATCCCCTTGGTCGGGGTTAACTTTCCGGGGCATTTCCTGCTGCGCGTACCGGGGGCCGATCACTTGCTCGACCCGTGCGGCGGCCGTCGGCTATACCCCAACGATTGCCGGGAGTTGCTGCAACGCCAGTACGGCCCGAACATGAAACTCAGCGCCGAGCACCTGGTCACCGCCGATCCCGTGCAGATGCTGCAACGCCTCTCGCGCAATCTGCGTCAACTGCACCTTTCCCACGACGATTACATCGGCGCCTTGATCGACGCCGAACGCGTGCTGGAACTGGGCAATGGCAATGCCGCCGACTATCTGGCCCGGGCCAGTCTCTACCAACGGCTGGACTGCCCGAACGCCGAGCGCTTCGACCTTGAGCATGCGCTGTTGCTCAGCGACGACCCGATCCAGCGGATTCGCCTCACTGAACGGCTGGGGCATTTGCCGCCCAATTCCGTCGTCCATTGATCGCATTACGCTGTGGAAACGGGATTGCCCGCTCCCACAGGGGATTTGTGTCGGGATTCAAGGTGTATCTGGCTGATTCGCCGGATGCGCCTTGATGAATGCTGGATGTGTCGCCGCCAGCGCCGCCACACGACGGATGCGCGGATAAGCTTCAAGTGCAATATTGAAGCGCTCGGCCGCATACAGTTGCGGGATCAGGTAGACGTCGGCCAGACCTGCCTCAGGACCGAAGCAGTAACCCTCGTCACCGATCAACTGCTCCACGGTCGCCAGCCCCTGGCTGATCCAGTGCCCGATCCACTCCATCACCTGCGGTTCATCGTGGCCCAACTGGCGCAGCCTGTTGAGCACGCTGACATTGTGCAGCGGATGCACATCGCAACCGATCACCGCCGCCACACCACGCTCACGGGCGCGGGCCGCGAGGTCTTTCGACAGCAGCGGCGCCTGTGGATAACGCTCTTCCAGGTACTCGATGATCGCCGGTGACTGGATCAGCAGTTCACCTTCCTCGGTGCGTAAGGCCGGCACGCGGCCCTGCGGGTTGATCGCCAGATACGCCGGCTGGCGGTGCTCGCCACCCGGCGGCGCGATCAGGTTGACCGGCAGCGCCTGGTAATCCAGGCCTTTGAGCGCCAATGCAATGCGCACCCGATAGGACGAGGTCGAACGGTAATAGGTGTAGAGCTGCATGACCCGTTCCCCTTAGCGTGCCGGCAACACTTTGCCACGGCATTCGCCGAAACCGATGGACGCAAAACCTTCACGGCTGCAACGGCCACGCAGGATGATTTCATCGCCGTCTTCAAGGAATTTGCGCACTTCGCCCGATGCCAGTTCGATCGGCTTTTTACCGCCCTCGGTGATTTCCAGCAGGCTGCCGAACTGACCGTTTTCCGGCCCGGACAGGGTGCCCGATCCGAACAGGTCGCCGGCCTGCAACTGGCAGCCGTTGACGCTGTGGTGCGCGACCATTTGCGCCACGGTCCAGTACATGTGTTTGGTGTTGCTGAGGGTCAGGCGATGGGCTGGCAGGTTCTGCTCGCGCATGGCTTCGGTCAGCAGCAGCACCTCCAGTTCGATGTCGAAGCCGCCAGCCGCCTGATCACGCTTGTCGAACAGGTACGGCAGCGGCTGTGGATCGCCTTCCGGGCGCGCGGGCTGGGCACGTCGGAACGGCTCCAGCGCTTCGGCGGTGACGACCCACGGCGAGATGCTGGTGATGAAGCTCTTCGACAGGAACGGCCCCAGCGGCTGGTATTCCCAGGCCTGGATATCCCGTGCCGACCAGTCGTTGAGCAAGCAGAAACCAGCAATGTGATCGGCGGCGTCACCAATGGCGATGGCGTCGCCCATCTCGTTGCCCTGGCCGATCCAGATGCCCAGTTCCAGTTCGTAGTCCAGGCGTGCGCACGGACCGAAAGTCGGTTCGCTCTGACCGGCCGGCAAGGTCTGGCCTTTCGGGCGACGGACGTCAGTGCCGGAGGGGCGAATGGTCGAGGCGCGGCCGTGGTATCCGATCGGTACGTACTTGTAGTTCGGCAGCAACGGGTTGTCCGGGCGGAACAGTTTGCCGACGTTCTGCGCGTGTTCGATACCGACGTAGAAGTCGGTGTAGTCGTTGATTTTCGCCGGCAGGTGCATCACGCAATCCGCCGCCAGCGGCAGGAGTTTTGCGCCCTGGGCTTCGATCTTGCCACGCAGGCTGCTGCCTTCTTCGAGCAACTCGATCAAACGCTGACGCAAGGCCACGCGGGCTTCACGACCGAGTTCGAAGAACGCATTCAACTGACCGCCAAGCGTGGCTTCGACGGCGGCTTTTGCTGCGCCATCGAACAGGCCGGCAGCGAGTGCGGCCTCCAGATCGACAATATGCTCACCGATGGCCACGCCACTGCGCGGCGCCGAACCGTTCACGCTGAACACGCCCAGCGGCAGGTTTTGCAGCGGGAAATCCGTATGACCGTTGGCGGAAGCAACCCAACTGCGGGGGAAGGAAGTCTGCGTCATGGGTTATCTCCGTGTCGGGTCGAAAGTGGCGGGCAGTGTGGCCCAGCAGGCATCGTAGTTGGTTTGCAGTTGCGGGCAATCGAGGGCGAACCGGCTCGGGCGCAGCACCTGGCTGGTCTCGAACATAAAGGCCATGGTGTTGTCGATTTTCACCGGTTTGAGGTCAGCATTGATGGCTTTGGTACAGGTTTCGCCATCCGGGCCGTGGGCGCTCATGCAGCTGTGCAAGGACGCACCGCCAGGCACGAAGCCTTCAGCCTTGGCGTCGTACTCGCCTTTGATCAGGCCCATGAATTCGTTCATCAGATTGCGGTGGAACCACGGTGGACGGAAGGTGTTTTCGGCCACCATCCAGCGTGGTGGAAAGATCACGAAGTCGAGATTGGCCAGGCCGTGGACGCTGGTCGGCGAGGTCAACACGGTGAAAATCGACGGGTCCGGATGATCGAAGCTGACGGTGCCGATGGTGTTGAACCGCCGCAGGTCATATTTGTACGGCACGTTATTGCCGTGCCAGGCGACCACGTTCAGCGGCGAATGATCGAGCTCGCAGCCCCACAGCTGACCGAGGAATTTCTGCACCAGCGTGGTGGGCTGCTTGAGGTTTTCGTAATGGGCCACCGGGGTCAGGAAGTCCCGCGGGTTGGCCAGGCCATTGCTGCCGATCGGCCCCAGATCCGGCAGGCGAAGCGGCGCACCATGGTTCTCGGCGATGTAGCCGCGGGCTTGCGGGTCAAGCAATTCGATGCGGAATTTCAAGCCGCGCGGCAGCACGGCGATTTCCAGCGGCTCCAGTTCCAGCACGCCCAGTTCAGTGGCGATGCGCAGACGGCCCTGCTCCGGCACCAGCAGCCATTCGCCGTCGGCGTTGAAGAACACACGCTCCATGGAGCGGTTGGCGCGGTAGCTGTAGATGCTGATCCCGGCCGGGTTTTCGGCGCCGGAGTTGGCGGCCATGCTCACCAGCCCGTCAATGAAGTCGGTCGGTTCAGCGGGAATATCCAGTGGGTTCCAGCGCAGTCGATTGGGGGTCACTTCACCCAGTGGACCACCGGCCAGTTGCCGCTCGAGTTTGACGAATGCCGGGTGATTGGCCGATGGCTGGATGCGGTACATCCATGTACGCCGGGCCTCGCTGCGGACCATGGTGAACGCGGTGCCGGAGAACAGCTCGGTATAGAGGCCGTACGGGGCTTTTTGCGGAGCATTCTGGCCGACCGGCAGCGCACCGGGCAGTGCCTCACTGCTGAATTCGTTGCCGAAGCCTGACTGGTAAACCAGCGCTGGCGCCGTTGAATCGAGGTTCATGGAGCCTCCTGAACAGGGAGTGGGCAGTGGCCTGTCACTCCGTTGCAGAGGTCTGGGCACGCCGGGGTTATTTTTATCGTAATTCAATTACGCATAACGTAATTTGATTGGTATTGACCGTCAAGCTATAAAGACGCCCATTCGTCCCGGGATCACACCGCCTCCATGGAAAAGCCAGACAGCAACGGTAAACAGAAAGTCCGCTCGGCCGAGGTGGGTACCGACATCCTCAAGGCCCTGGCCGAGTTATCGCCCTCGACTTCACTCTCGCGCCTGGCCGAACACGTGCACATGCCGGCGAGCAAGGTTCACCGCTATTTGCAGGCACTGATCGCCAGCGGTTTTGCCGAACAGAACACTGCCACCAACCATTACGGCCTGGGCCGCGAAGCCTTGCGCGTCGGGTTGGCCGCACTCAACAGTATGGACGTGCTGAAAGTCGCCACCCTGCCCTTGGCCGAGTTGCGCGACGACTTGAACGAGACCTGCTTCCTGGCGGTGTGGGGCAACCAGGGTGCAACCGTGGTGCACATCGAACCGGCGGTACGTGCGGTGACGGTTGTGACGCAATTGGGCTCGGTGCTGCCGTTGCTCAGTTCATCGACGGGCCTGGTGTTTGGCGCCTACCTGCCCAAGCGCGAAACCGTGGACTTGCGCGAGCAGGAATTGCAGGGGCAATCAGCCCACGCGCTGGCGGATGACCAAACCTATGCGGCCATGTGCGAGCAGATCCGCACACGTGGCCTGCATCATGTGCATGGCTTGTTGATGCCCGGCGTGGACGCCTTGTCGGCGCCGGTGTTCAACGCGATGGGGAAAGTGGTGGCCGTGCTGACGGTGGTGGGCCCGACGTCGCTGTTTCATGCCGACGAGAACGGCCCGGCGGCGCAGCGATTACTCGCAGCGTCGCGGGCCGTCAGTTGGCGCATGGGATACGAGAGTCCCGTCCAATCAGATCAGGAAATCCGGAACGATTTCGATCACTAAATCGCGGATATCCGTCGCCGTGAGCTGTGGATGAAGATGACGCTCTTCGGCACTGTAGGCGACCGAATAAACGCCCATCCCCTCGCCGGAATAGAACGGAATCTCATCGTCCTGCAAATGAGCGTATAGATCTTCAACCAGGCTTCTTGATTGAATGATTTTTTGCACCCCGAGTTCAACGATAAAACTGGTCACGTACACGCTATCAATATCCACTTCGGGTATTTGATATTTCAATGCCGCGTGCACCGTCTCAACGTCCAATGGCTTGATCGACCGTTTTGAAAGATTGATCGAGGGAGCACTGGTCAGCGCATTGACTATGTCGATGACGATGCGCTCAAAGCCTGGCATATCCAGAGCCTTGACCCTGTCTTTGGCTTCAAAGGAAAACCGCCGACTGAAAATTTCATTTAGGGCCTGTACATAATTAGGCACCTGTTCACTTTCGACCCAACCCAGTGTTTCTTCGAATAGTGTTTTGGAAGAGATGACATTTTTGCTGATCAGATCATCCAATGTATTCAAATAGGTATTGAACGAGTTAACCCCGAGCTTTTGCAGCCGCTCATCCAACAACACCTCTACCGCGAAACCTGCGCGAATTTTCTTCAACGCCATCATCTTGTGGGGAGAAAAGAAACTGTCACTCATAAATACTTCCGGTGTCGTTATCAGGCACATGCATCCTGCATGGCCAGCTGTTTCACATCAGCACGCGTCGAAACCTGACGGTACTGAGGAAAACAAAATCAATAAATGATGTTCATACCAACTGACGCTGGCATAACCTCTTTCATCCGTTTACGGAGTCACCCAGAAAAACCCGGGCGATGTCCACGCCCATTCTGTTGACCTCATCAAAGTCCAGGCCCTTGAAACGATAGGCCGGGTCGAATGTGTAAGGCTCGGTAAACAGCCCCAGCGTCTCCCCTTCAAAGTGGGGAATCTCGCGGTCCTGCAGCTGTAGAAAGAACGCCCACACCAGTGTTTGGGAATAAGTGACCTGCGGATCTTCAAACTTATGAATGCCGTTCACATGCACTTTATCGACATCGATACCACGCCCACTGAGCCTTGCATGCAACATGGCACGCACTCGCTCAATATTCAGGTCTTCCATGATTTATCTTCCTTGCTTGCCAACTAATTAATATCAGGTTTGTTATTGCCGGAAAGCATACTAATCAAATCCGCACATCACGCACGCAGTAGAATGTTTCGCCATCTTGCTAGTTATACTCCGACAAACTAACCCACAACCACTTCACCCTGACGATATAAGCCCCAACTTCTTCGCGATGGCCACCGCTTGGGTACGACGTTCGACGCCCAACTTGCTATGAATTCGTCGCGCGTGGGTTTTTACTGTATGCAGCGAGATAAACAACTGCTCGGCGATCTGCTGATTCGAATTACCCTGAGCAATCAGGCTGAGCACTTCCAGTTCGCGCGCGCTCAATGGATTGTCGTCCAGGGTCGAAGGCGTCATAGGTTCGTCTTCGCCCAATCGACTGAGCAATGTCGGCTGGCGCAGGCGCAGTTCGCACAAGGCTTGTTGCAAATGGCAGCGTTTCACCAGCTCCAGCCCGGCCTGCAAGGCCGACTTGGCCAGTGCAGTCTCGCCCATCAGATCGGCCACTTCGCAGATCGCCAATTGCAGCTCCGCTTCAAGCGCCAGCCTCCCGTGACGTTGCGCTTGATCGAGCAACGCCTTGAGCCGCTCCAGCGGCTGCTTCGCCTGATGCAGATACGTCTCGGCCAGCACCAACAGGTATTCGATCCGCGCGATCAGTTCCACTGTGGCCGGAGGCGCGTGACGGGCCTGAGGCCCACGGTAGTGCCGCAATACGCGGGTCAACGCTTCACAAGCCAATGGCGCGCGACCTTGCTGCAACCAGAAGTGACTGCTGATTTGCAGCAACACACTGCGATAAACCGTGTCGGGAATCTGCCGCTGCTGCATCAGGCGTTCGGCATCGCGCAGCCGGTCAAAGGCCTGTGCGTAATCGCGCTGATTGGCTGCCACCTGTGCCAGCCCGAGAAAACCATACAGCGCGCGTTTGTCCTGACTGTGCAGGCAGTCTTGCAGACCGGACTGGAAGAGCTCGGAAGCCAGGCCGTCCTGCCCCTGGCAGAGCGCCAGTCGTCCGCGTCGCAAGGCAATTCGTCCCAGCAGCGGTGTCGGACGATCAGCCTGCCGGTCCAACAATTCATGGATATCCGCCAGCAGGCTTTCGGCACGTTGTGGAGCGCCGCGTTGCTCCAGCCACTGGGCGTGATCGAGTTCGAGCAAGCCTTCAAAGAGCAGCGAACCTTGCGACCGCGCCAGACACAGCGCCTCACGGTTGAAGGCCTGCGCTGCATCGAGGTCGGCGCAGAGCAGTGCTTGCTGAGTCAGCCCGGACAGGCATAACAATCGCGCGGCCCAGGCATCAGCGCCCAGCTCGGCCAGCGCTTCGATAAAGTGCGTGCGCGCCGCTTCCATCCGCCCCTGCAAATGCAGCAACCAGCCTTGCTGCGCCTGCCAGCGCGCCAGCAGTTGCCGTTGCAGGGCAGCCGTGGGCTGGGGGGTGAACCGGACCAGTTGCTCAATACACGCGGCCGCCTGATCGAAACGTCCGGCAAACAACAACGCTGCGGTGATCAAACCCACCAATTGCGGCGTTCCGAAGGTCAACTCTTCGCCCTGGCGCTCATGCAGATCGAGCAGCAAACGCACATTCTCTCGGCGGAACAAGTGCTCAAAGCTGAAGTGCTGCAACAGACTGACCGCGACCTCGAACTCTTCGGCCAGCAACGCCTGCTCGAACGCGCCCTGCCAGTCCTGCTCGGCGGTGAACCACTGACAGGCACGCCGATGCCAGGAACGCCCCGCCGACCCCTGCTCGTCACGCATGGCCCGGGCGAGTGGCACGAACACTCGCAGCCAGTCGGGCGAATCCTCCCAGGGTTCGATAAAACACCCCATGTCTTGCAAGGCGTGCAGCCACTGCGCGCCCTCACCGGCGCCAAACAGATGCTCGCACAGACCGGCATTGAATCGCGGCAGGTGCGCCAGTACTTGCCAGGCTTCAAGCAGTTCCGGCGGCAGGGTGTTGAACAGTTCATGTTGCAAGTAGTCGAGCAGCGTCGCCGATCGCCCCTGCTTGTCCTGCCCGGCCATCCACTGACAACCATCGAGCAAGGCAATGCGCGTGCCGGCGCACCAGCCACCGCTGCGCTGGATGATCTTCCTGGCCGTAATCGCTGCCTGCTCTGGCGCGACATGGACGAGCAACTGTTCGATGTCCGACTCGTTGAACGCCAGCGCGCGCGCCTCGCACTCGTACAACTCATCATCGAGCAACAACCGTGGCCAGTTGCATGACGGACGCCGACGCGAGCCCAACCACCAGTTCAACAGCGGATTTCTGACTGCCAGCAAACGGTCCAGCAAGCGGTCGAGTTCAGGATTGGGCACGCGACAATAATCATCGAGAAACACCCAGGTCGGCGTCTGCAACCGGGCCAGCGACTCCAGCAAAACGAGCTCATCCGCCGCTGCGAATCCCAGTGCCTGAGTCAGGCGCTGCTGAAAATCGACGACACTCAAACACGTCCCCGACAACGGCAACCAATACACCCGACAGTGCTCCGGTGCACGCAGCAGGCACTCGGTAAGCAGTGCACTCTTGCCGCTGCCGGCCGGTGCGCAGAGCAGTTTGACCCGCGCCGACGAGGCCAGCAGCGGTTCGGTCAACCGCTCGCGAGAGAGGTGGTGAGAAGACAAACGAGGCAGGGGTCCAGGACGGTCCAGACTCAGGGTCATGGCAGTCATAGTAGAAGCGCCTTTTTATAATTGTGGCGCCACCCTAGACCTCTCCCGAACGCTTGTTGAAGAAGTATTCAGCAGACTGATTTACACCCATAAAAAAGGTGACCGCGAGGTCACCTTTTTGTGCAAGAGCCTGTAGGAAGACTACTTCACACCTGTACTCCGCAAGGCTGCAGGCGTGTAGTCCCCAGCTTTTGCCGCGATGTTGAATTCGAAGCTGCGCTTCTCTTCATTCTTCATCCCCAGTGCGATGTAACGGCCGGCGATGAGGTCATACAGCGCCTCGACAGTGTAGGCCGGAACCTGATGATCGTAGTAGAACTGGGCATGCCCTTCCGCCACGCGCCAGAGCTGGCCGCGACCGTCGTAGTGATCAGCCAGGGCGACTTGCCAGGTGTCTTCGTCAATGTACATGTGACGCTTGGCGTAGACATGCCGCTCGTTAGGCTTGACCGTGGCGACGACCTCCCACACCCGGTGCAACTCATAACGGGTCAGGTCCTGATTGATGTGCCCGGCCTTGATCACATCGGTGTACTTGAGGTCAGGCGAATCGAGCTTGTAGCTGTTGTACGGGATGTACATTTCTTTCTTGCCGATCAGCTTCCAGTCATAGCGATCCGGCGCTCCGGAAAACATGTCGAAGTTGTCGGTGGTGCGTAACCCGTCCGATGAGGTGCCGACGCCGTCATACGCCACTTGCGGTGCACGCCGCACGCGACGCTGGCCGGCGTTGTAGATCCAGGCCTTGCGCGGTTCCTGGACCTGATCGAGGGTCTCGTGAACCAGCAACACATTGCCCGCCAGCCGCGCCGGTGCGGTCACCTCCTGTTTGAAATAGTTGAGCACGTTCTCCTCGCTGCCCGGTTTGTAATCCCCCAGCAGGGACGGTACGGCCACCTCGTCCTTGAAGCGGATGACGGTGAAATCACCATTCGATTGCGGCGTTGCCTGGGTAATGGTGCGGCGCAGATTACCGCCGTGATAACGGGTGATGTGGTTCCAGATCACCTCGACACCGTTCTTGGGAATCGGGAACGCGTAGTAGCGATTGCCAGTGAAATTGGCCAGACCGTTACCGTCGTTGATCGGGGTAACATTCAGCGCGCTGCGCTTGGCCGACTCACAGATTTCCGGTGGCAGGGCCGCCGTGCGGTGAGTCGGATACACCGGGATTCTGTAGGTCTCGGGATAGCGTTTGAACATCGCTATTTGCCCATCGGAAAGCTTGTCCTTGTACTTGTCGACCGTCGCCGCCGTGATCACGAACAGTGGCTTTTCATTGGCGAATGGATCGGCCAGGAATCCCTTGCTGTCCACCGCCCCGGCGTTTTTCGGAATTCCGCCGGTCCACGCCGGAATCGAGCCGTCGGCATTGCCGGCCTTCTCCGCGCCCAACGGCGTAAGGCTGGTACCCAGTTTGTTGGCCTCCTCCGGCGTTACCGCCGCCATCACGTTGGCGGCCAGCAGACCGAGGGCCAGGGCACCGCATTGCAGAATCATCTTGCGCATGGAAATCATCCTTCTCAGCCAGATCAGAAGTTCACGCCAAAGCTCAACGCCACGAAGTCGCGGTCCTCGAGGGTGTTGTAGTCCCCCCCGAAGAAGTCGGTGTAATTGAGGCTTGCGGTGTAGGTATTGCGGTAGTCCGCGTCGACGCCGAGGCTGATGGCCTTGGCACCTTCGTTGAACAGCCCGTTGGGGCCATACCCGCTGACGTCGTGGGACCACGACAGGTTGGGTTTGATGTTGATGCCGGCGATGAGGTTGTTGTAATCGAGGATGGCCCGGGCTCGATAACCCCAGGAGGTCGAGGTCACGAAGCCATCGGTGTCGCCGCCGAAACCATACTGCCCGTATACCGAGTCACGTCCATAGCGCAGCTTGCTGCGGGCCTCCAGGCCACCGACGTGAACCACCGCCGCCTCGCCTACCAGGGTCAGGCGATCAGCGCCCATCACCTGATCGACGAAGTGCGTCAGGGTGCTCTGGACCTGGGTTATTTCCTTGCGCCGATAGCCCTTGTTGTCGGCGCCTGGACGGGACGCAATGGGCGATGCCGCGCCACCGGCAATCGGGTTGAGCATGGCCAGTGTCAGGTCGTTGGTGTTGACCTGCACCGGCGCGTTGGGCCGATAACTGATCTCGCCGGTCCATGCGGTACCGGTGGACAAGGTGGTAGAGAAACTCGCGCCGTACAGGCGAATGTCTTCCGGGTAATCGAGGTAATACTGACCGCGCCCGAGCATCACACTTTGCGCGAGACCCGAGCCACTGCCGGGCGCGATCCGGTTGGCCGTGGCCACGATCCCCGGAATGCTCGCCAGCGTGCTGGCACCCGCGGTGACGGTGCCCACCGTCGGCGTGCGGCTGTGGTAGTTCATGAAGTACAGACCGTACTCGGTGTCGTCGCCGAGCCAGCGCAACGCCGTCCCCCATTGTCCGGAATCGCGGGCATCACGGTCACCGCCACGGGGCACGATCACGCCCTCCTTGCTGACTTCAAACCCTTGGCCAAACGCTGCGGCAATCGGCTGCAACGGGGCGATGGCCGGGCTGGCGACGGTGTAGTTCTTGTTGCAACCGTCCGCCGCCACGTCGACGCCGAAGAAGGTCCCGCAGTTGTCGAGAACGGTCTGGTCCCATTCCAGTTGGTAGAAGCCTTCCACGGTCAACTTGTCCGTCAGGCCCTGGGAAGCAAACAACATGTTCACCGGAATCAAGCCTTCCTTGATCTCGGCACCCGGGCGCCGGAACGCGGAAACATCCACCGGGTTGATGCTGTTGATCGAGTTACCGATGAATGTACTTTCGCCCCAACTGACCACCTGCTTTCCCGCACGCACCGTGCCCGGCAGATCGGCGATGGAGTAGTTGTGATAGACGAAGGCATCGAGGATCTGCCCGCCGGAAGACTTGGCGCCCTCCTTGCGGCCATGATCGCTGATGGGCTTGAACTCGCGGTCTTCGTCCTTCAGTTCGAAGTCGTACCAATACTTGCCACGGACAAACACACCGGTGTCGCCGTACTTGAGCTCAAGGTCATGGATGCCTTTAAAGATCTTCGAGAATGTCTCGCCTTTCTTGAAATTCAGCCGCCCGTCATCGCCGGTCGAGGACTGGCCCGAACCGCCGTTGACCAAGCCCACCAGCGAGTTGTCGGCATCACGCATGCCCCAGCTCGCGCCCACCGACAGCGACGAGTCGAACGTCCCCTCGATCTCGCCGACGTTGAATGAAATGGCCTGTGCCTGGGCACAGCAACCCAAGGCCACCGCAGCGGCCAGCGCCTGCGGCGTGAAGATGGCGCGCATTGTTGTTTTTGTCATGCGTCTTCCCCGGTGAGTGACAGAAGGCCTCACCCTACTGCCGCCCACCGGGGACGATAAGCGCACCAAGGAGGTATTCGTGGTGTACCTCTAAAGGATGAGTGGCCGCCGGGAACGGGGGTTTACACGGGGGTATGGATGGGCTGGATGGGAGGCCATCAGCTGTGCGCATGTTGTGGCGAAATGGACGTCAAAGAGGTCATCAGGACTGTTACGAATGTCGCAATACAGCATGTCTCGAATCGCTATTTTTCCTTTACTGGCCAACACTTATTCTAGCCTGGCTTTCACGGGAACCCGCCCGGAAGCACGAAGCAGCGGCACGTGATTTACCGTGCCGACTGGCGACAGATTTCAGATGAGATTGAGGCTCTCGACTCATCGCCCCGTGCACACCGACGTTGATTTGTAGCTCCTGGATCCAACGTCTTCTTTGGCCGCTGCGTTTGCAGCGGCCTTTTTTTATGGGTCGAATTTTGCCGCTATTTGGGCCGCTCTCACGGGAACAATTACCACGCAACAATCCGCGCTTGAGACAGCAACGTCCCTGGCAATCAGAACTGCTTTGCGATCCGCAACAATTGCTGTGCTCACAGCCCCTGCAACCGCCATCGGAATAGCGTCAGGCGCAGACATTCTCGCCGGAGTTGCGGCGCTGCGTTACCACGCGCTGCGAGATAACAAGCACCAAGTCCTCGAGATCACACATCTGATTCCAGGCGGATGAGTTTCATCGAGACTGGCATGCGCTTTATCTCAAAGGCATCGGCGCCTGGTTCGATGAGGTCACCCGGGACGACTTTCTACAGCAATACAATGCCAGCGCCATTCCGGCCCGCAGCGAGTTGTTAACGCTATTCAAGTCTTACGGATATGACATTTCAGGTGCTTCGACCGAGCAAGGTTTTAAGCTGCTGGTCCGGGCATTTCAGATGCATTTTCGCCCGGAGCGTTACGACGGGGTCATGGATGCGCAAACGGCCGCAACCCTGGCGGCGCTGGTGTCCAAGTACTTTCCTCGATAGGCCACGAATACAGTCGGCAAGGTCATTCAATATGACCTTGCCTGCCGCATTACAACGAATACTTCTGCAAATTCCCCATCATTTCCTTCAGCGCTTCAATGTTGTCCTTCGGATGCGCTGCGCCTTCGAAATCACAAATCTGCTGCCAGTGCGCCGCCACATCTTCCGGCGAGAAACCCACCCGAGGGTCGAACCCGGCGCCCAGGCTGCGCTCCCAGCGCACCTTGCCCATCCAGCCGCCGCCGACTTCGAACAGGCCAGAAGTTTCCTGGCAGTTTTCGCTGGCCAGGTACACCACCAGCGGGCTGACCAGTTCCGGCTTGAGTTGCTCGAACACTTGCGGCGGGATCAGGCCTTCGGTCATGCGCGTGCCGCCGGTGGGGGCGATGGCGTTGACCAGGATGTTGTTCTTGCGGCCTTCGATGGCCAGGGTGCGGGTCAGGCCGTAGAGCCCGAGCTTGGCCATGCCGTAGTTGGATTGACCGAAGTTGCCGTAGATGCCCGAGGTGGACGCAGTGAAGATCACCCGGCCGTAGTTTTGCTCGCGCATGTGCGGCCAGGCGGCGCGGGTGACTTTGTAGGCGCCTTCGACGTGGACGCGGTAAACCAGGTCCCAGTCGGCGTCTTCCATTTTGTGGAAGGTCTTGTCGCGCAGGATGCCGGCGTTGTTGACCACCACATCGACACGACCGAAGACGTCGAGTGCATGTTGAACGAGCTTGTCGCCATCGGTGACCGAGTCGTGGTTGGCCACGGCAGTGCCACCGGCGTCGCGGATTTGCGCGACCACACGGTCTGCGGCCGACGCATTGGCGCCCTCACCCTGAGTCGAACCACCAAGGTCGTTGACCAGCACCTTGGCGCCCTGCTGGGCGAACAACAGCGCATGCGCCCGACCCAGGCCGCCCCCCGCACCGGTGATGATCACGACTTTATCTTCGAAGCGCACAAACTCATTCATGGTGGGGACTCCAACAGGCCAGGGACATTGCCTTGGAGTTTCAGGCACGGCGCTGCGGGTCACAATGAACAGGGGGGAGGCTGAATGGTGCGCGATAAGGCTGGGGGATGATTGATGATGCAGAAGGCGAGCACAGCACTTGTCGCGAGGGGGGGGTACCCCCTCGCCCCATAGTGTTCAGCGTTCAGCGGAACTCAGGAACACGCCACCTTGAGCGGCGGCAGCATCTGCTGATCGCGAAACGCCAGGTAGTGCTTGAGTACCTGGCACGGTGCCTCGATCTGTGGGTAGTGACCGATGCCGCTCAACAGCACCGCATCCGGGTTGGGGATCAGCTCCCGATAACGCGCGACCATGTGCGCGCCGGAGATCGGATCGACCTCGCCATCGATCACGCGCAAAGGCACCTCACCGCGCTGCATGGCGGCGACCCAACGATCGCGTTGTACTCGCCGTTCAGGGATGTAGCCGATCAACTTGTGCATGACCCGTGGCCCGTTATTGCTTTCGATCAGGCTCCAGAAATCATCCATTTCGCTCTCGGTGGGAAGCGTCTGAGGGCCAAAGATCTGATGAAAACTCTTCACCAACCCATCGCGACTGAACGCGCGGCCAATCATCCAGCCCAATGGGCTGAGCAGTAGTTTTTGCATCAATACGGGACGATGGGTTTCAGGAAACAGCCCGCCATTGAGGAACACGCAACTGGCAATTTGAATCTGCGAATCGTAATGCCGGGCCAGCAGTTCCTGGGCCACGCTGTCGCCGTAATCATGCGCCAGCAGGTGCACAGGCTGCTCGACTCCCAGTTGAGCCAGCAGCGCCTGTTGCAGATCAGCCTGCTCCAGCAAGCTGTATTCGTGATTCACCGGTTTGGCCGAGTCACCGAAGCCCAGCATATCGCAGGCAATCACCCGATAGCGCTGAGCCAGCGGCTGCCACAGGTAATGCCAATCCCAACTGGCACTCGGGAAGCCATGGATGAGCAGCAGCGGCTCACCCTGCCCCGCCGTCCAGTAACGAATGGTCTGGCCACGGAAGTCGAATGTCTGGCTGCGCTTGCGCCAGATACACAGAGGAATCTCAGCGAGTGCCATTAGAGTTTATAACCCGTGTCTTGTTTATCGAGTTTGCGCAGTAGCGCTGGCCAGGCCAACGCACCGCCCATGCCTTCAGCACTTTTGGTGACTCCGGCGATCATTGCCTTGGCACCCGCCAGAATCTGCGGTTCGATGGCGATCAGTTCCGCGCCACCGCCCTGCGCCATGACCTGGATGTCACAGGCGCGCTGGAAGGTAAACATCATCAGGAACGTGTCGGCGATGGTGCCGCCGCAGGTCAGCAAACCGTGGTTGTGCAGCATCAGGAAATTGTTTTCCCCGAGATCGGCTTGCAGTCGCGCCTTCTCTTCGTGATTCAGCGCAACGCCTTCGTAGGCGTGATACGCCAGGCTGGAAAGGACGAACAACGACTGTTGGCTGATCGGCAAAATGCCTTGTTTCTGCGCCGAGACCGCAACACCCGAGGCGGTGTGGGTGTGCAGCACGCAGACGACATCATGGCGAACCTCGTGAACCGCGCTGTGGATGGTGTAACCGGCCGGATTGATCTCGTAGGGGCTGTCCATCAGCTTGTTGCCGGCCTGATCGACCTTGACCAGGCTCGAGGCAGTCATTTCGTGAAACATCATCCCGAACGGGTTGATCAGGAAGTCTTCGGTACCAGGCACCTTGGCCGAGATGTGGGTGAAAATCAGATCGTCCCAGCCGTGCAGGGCAACCAGGCGATAACAGGCCGCCAGGTCGACCCGGGTCTGCCACTCGGCGGCACTGACCTGGTCTTTGACGCTGTCGAGGGATTGAACGGGGGCTACGCTCACGACAAGGAACCTCTGGTTTTTATTATGGAGTGTTTCCAATGACTATCGAGTCTAGACACCCTCCAGGGTTCGCGTAGTTGCATTGGCAGCCAGCTTGATGGCCGAGCGAGTCAGTCGTTCAGTGAAGCGCGATACACGTCAAAGTACCGCCGCCAGAGAGGGCGAGCCGGGCACTGCCTGCAGCCCCGGCAGCACCCTGAGAATTGACGTTTACAAACGTTGAGCGGCGCTCGATCAGCCCCGCAGAGCGCCAGCCAGCTCTGCCAGCCAGGGCTCGGCATCCGTTTCCGGAGTGACGCTTTCACTGGCGTCCAGGCGCAGCATCGGCAGCACTTCGCGAATACCCAGCTCACCGAACAACTCACGCATTAATTCGCCGCCGCCGCAGAACGTATCGCCGTAGCTCGCATCGCCCAAACCAATCACCGCGCCCGGCAAACCACGCCAGGCTGCGGGCAATTGATCGCGGATCGCGAAGTACAGTGGTTGCAGGTTATCCGGCAATTCACCCATGCCGGTGGTCGAGGTCACCGCCAGGAAGGCTTGCGGGCCAAAGGCCTGAACATCGGCCAGACTTGCACGCGGGTTGTGCCAGGTTTCGAAACCGGCGGCTTGCAAAAGGCTGGCGGCGTGACGGGCAACCTCTTCGGCCGTGCCGTACACCGAGCCGGAAATGATGGCGACTTTCATCAATCTGATCCTGAAGCTGAGTCAAAGACCGGGATCTTAACAGCACAGTCTTTATTGTTCTTTTAGAATCCCCCCGACAACCAACATGGAGGGGTCCACCATGATCAACTCGAAACTGCTGCAATTGGCGATCAACGCCTCCAACGACGGCGTCGTGATTGCCGAAAAAGAAGGCGAGCAGGACAATATTCTGATTTACGTCAACCCGGCATTCGAGCGCCTCACCGGTTACTCCAGCGAAGAAATCCTTTACCAGGATTGTCGCTTCCTGCAATCCGGAGACCGGGATCAGCCAGCTTTGTCGAAGATTCGTGATGCATTGAAGAGCGAAGGATCCTGTCGGGAAATCCTGCGCAACTACCGCAAGGACGGCACACCGTTCTGGAATGAGCTGTCCATTTCGACGGTGCAAAATCCGAGTGACGGGCTGGTTTATTTTATCGGTGTACAGAAAGACGTGACGCTGCAAGTCAAGGCACAGCAGCGGATTGCGCAGCTTGAAGCGCAATTGGCCGAAGTCCAGGCTGAGCTTGCGGCGCTAAAAGCGACGAACGGTTAAAACAAATCCGCGAATCAATTGTCATTAACTACAATCACCGAACACTTTGTAACTATTTCTTTCGAGCCTGCCATGCATCGCGACGCGCTCCTCACTCAGGATGAGCTGGATTTCATCCAGACCATGCAACACAACCCGCAGCTCAATGTGCGTGATGCGACGTCGAGCCTGCTCGTAAACGGCGGTTCGCAAATCCGTGACTTACTCACGCGCCTGGCAGCGCATGAGCAAGTCACCATCCAGGCCAACTTCGAAAATCAGCAAATGACTTTCCCCCTGCACTTGGTGGAAGACGAGTTTCATGCGCTGCATCTGCGCCTGGGTGTTCCCAGTATTTATGAAGACGGTCCATTGGTGCGGCCATGGCGACTGGTGCTCGAAGAGCCGGTAGCACTGGAAAATGCCCAAGGCCAACCCGGCACGATGTGGGTGCATGAAGTCTCGTTCAAAGGGGTTTTGCTCGAGGTTCGCAACAAGACCAAGGCACCGAAGCATTTCGCTTTGTGGTTCAGCCCTTCAGGCTATGAGCGAATCGCGCTGCGCGGCACCTTCGAGAAGGAAACCGAGCAAGGCTTCTACGCCTATCAATTGAGCCAGAGCGACACGGATGAAACCGAACGCCTGCGCCAGTACATCCTGCAGCAACATCGATTGACCCACCCTAGCCTGCATCTCTGAATTCAAGTATCCAGATTGCCCGCCAGGAACTGTTTCAGACGCTGGCGCATCACCACGCCCTCGCTTCCCAGACAACCAATCGACGATCCGGCAAGGCTTTCCTGCGCCAGGTCGGACGCATCACCGGCCAGCAGCAACGGACAATCTAGGCTCATCGCCAGGCGATTCAGGCGCCGTGGAAGTTCGGGGGCCGGTACGTGATTGGAAAAAAGCACCAATGCCTGGGGCTTGATCCTTTCGCACACCAGGGTCAACTCATCAAATGGCTGCCCGATGGCTAACACGCGCACGCCGGCTTGTTCGCTGCTCAGGAACAAGGCTGCAATCAATAATTCAAGTTCCCGGCATTGGCCCGACAGGGCGCTGACGATGACTCGCCCTGGGTGCTTGTCACGGATCAACAGCAACCGTTGCGTGACCCGTGATCGCAGGAAACTATCCAGGAACAACCACTCGCTGACCCGGCCGAACGAATCCTGGCGTTGCAGCAACTGCTTCCAGAGCGGGAGCAGGATGTCCTGAAACACCACCGGCTGGCTGTAGCTGGAAAAGATCTGTCCGTATATCTGCTCCAGCAGCACATCGTCAAAAGCACTGACGGCGGCCTGAAGCTGCTGATGCCATTGCGCATAGTCAGCTTGCACGAGGTCGTTGGGGATCAGGTGCGACAACGCCTGAAGCGGCGCTGCCTTGGCCAGTATCTTGCCGATCTTGCTGACCGCGACACCGCGTTCGATCCAGCCGAGGATGCTGCGGACACGCTCGATATCGGCCATCGAGTACAGGCGGTGCCCACTTTCGGTGCGCGTTGGCACGATCAGACCATAGCGTCGCTCCCACGCACGCAGCGTGACCGGATTGACGCCGGTCAGGCGAGATACTTCGCGAATGGGAAAGAGCTCTTCCTGCTCAAGAGATACAGCCTGCGGTACGCCTGAAGCACCATCAGTAAGTACGGGCATCTGGGCCTCAACGTCCATGCGTGGTTCGAGCCGCATTTTAACTCCCCTGCCCCGTGATCATTCAAGCCATGCGTGATCGAAAAACACCAAATATGAAAACGGGTAGAATGCGGAATAATCCTTGCTTGTCAGGACACGCAGTCCACCACCCCGGCACTGCGTTCAGCGAAGTTCCTACCCGGATCGATGCAAAAGCCTTACGGAGATACACAATGTCTACCTCACCCGTCACGCTGATGGTTGCACGTCGCGTTGCCGATGGGCGTTATCAGGATCTGATCGCCTGGTTACGCGAAGGCGAACAACTGGCCACCGACTTCCCCGGTTATCTCGGCTCCGGCGTGCTCGCTCCGCCGCCCGACGATAATGAATTCCAGATTATTTTCCGCTTCGCCGATGAGCAGACTCTGCACGCCTGGGAACACTCCGCCTCGCGTACGGCGTGGCTGGCGCGCGGTAGCGACTTGTTCGCCCATCCGATGGAACATCGGGTCAGTGGCATCGAAGGCTGGTTTGGCGCCGCAGGCCAACGCCCACCACGCTGGAAACAGGCGGTGGCGATCTGGCTGGCGTTCTTTCCGGTGTCGCTGCTGTTCAACTTTGTTCTTGGACCGTTGCTGAGTGAAATGAGCCTGCTGCCTCGCATATTTGTCAGCACGCTGTGCCTGACCCCCTTGATGGTCTACTTCTTCATTCCATTGTCGACCCGGTTGTTGGCGGGCTGGCTCAATAGCAAGCCTGTGCGCCGGTTGTCCGCCGAGCCAAGCCCTCAAAGCCGCTGATCTCCCGGTGTAGGAGCGAGCCAGCTCGCGATGAACCTGAGAACGCTGCGGGGTATCAGGCTCTCAGCGTTATCGTTCACGACCATCGCGAGCTGGCTCGCTCCTACCGGGGGCATAGGTGAACGCTGCAATGCGCTGGTATAGTTTTGCTCTTACCGCGACGCGAGCCGTTCATGACCTCTTCCGCAGCCCCAATCCTCATCACCGGCGCCGGCCAGCGTGTCGGCCTGCATTGCGCGCAGCGATTGCTCGAAGATGGCCATCGCGTGATTTTCAGCTACCGCAGCGAACGCCCCGGCGTGCAAACCCTGCGCGATCTGGGGGCGACGGCGCTGTTTGCCGATTTCGCCAGCGAGGGCGGAATACTTGCCTTCATCCGCGAGCTGAAAACCCATACCGAGAGCCTGCGGGCGATCGTGCATAACGCCTCCGAATGGCTGGCCGAAACCCCGGGGACCGAAGCCGAAGCCTTCACCCGCATGTTCAGCGTGCACATGCTGGCGCCCTACCTGATCAATCTGCATTGCGCCGACTTGCTCCAACGCTCGAGCCCCGCCGACATCGTGCACATCAGCGATGACGTGACCCGCAAGGGCAGCAGCAGGCACATTGGCTACTGCGCCAGCAAAGCCGGGCTCGACAGCCTGACGCTGTCCTTCGCCGCGAAATACGCGCCAGGCATCAAGGTCAACGGGATCGCCCCGGCCCTGCTAATGTTCAACCCTGATGATGATGCGGCCTACCGCGCCAAGGCGTTGGCCAAATCCGCACTGGGCATCGAACCCGGCAGCGAAGTGATCTACCAGAGCCTGCGCTATTTGCTCGACAACCCTTATGTCACCGGCACGACCCTGACCGTCAACGGCGGAAGGCACCTCAAATAAGTGTCCCGCGAGGATTTTCCATGACGTTATCCCTGCCTCAGAACGCTCTGTCTCAGAGCTACCGCGAGATCCTGATCGGTCTCGGTGAAGACCCCGACCGCGAAGGCCTGCTCGACACCCCGGTGCGCGCGGCCAAGGCCATGCGCTACCTCTGCCATGGTTACGACCAGAGTGTCGAAGAAATCGTCAACGGTGCGTTGTTCGCTTCCGACAACGATGAAATGGTCATCGTCGACAACATCGAGCTGTACTCGCTTTGCGAACATCACCTGCTGCCCTTCATTGGCAAGGCGCATGTGGCTTATATTCCCACGGGCAAGGTGCTGGGCCTGTCGAAGATCGCACGGTTGGTGGACATGTTCGCCCGACGCCTGCAGATCCAGGAAAACCTCACCCGGCAAATCGCCGACGCGGTGCAGCAAGTAACCGGCGCGGCGGGCGTGGCGGTGGTCATCGAAGCCCGGCACATGTGCATGATGATGCGCGGCGTCGAGAAACAGAATTCGACCATGAACACCTCGGTGATGCTCGGCGCCTTTCGCGAGTCGAGCAACACCCGCCAGGAGTTCCTGCAATTGATTGGACGGAGCAAGTAGTAATGCCACAACTTCAACCAGGCATGGCACGCATCCGGGTCAAGGACCTGTGCCTGCGCACCTTCATCGGCATCAACGAGGATGAAATCCTCAACAAACAGGATGTGTTGATCAACCTGACCATCCTCTACGCGGCCCAGGAAGCGGTGCGTGACAATGACATCGATCACGCGCTGAACTACCGGACCATTACCAAGGCCATCATCGCCCACGTCGAAGGCAATCGCTTCGCCCTGCTTGAACGCCTGACCCAGGAGATTCTCGATCTGGTCATGGCCAACGAGTCGGTGCTGTATGCCGAGGTCGAAGTGGACAAGCCCCACGCCCTGCGATTCGCCGAGTCGGTGTCGATCACCCTGGCGGCGAGCCGGACTACTGTGTAGCAGCGGCTAGCTACAAGCTTCAAGCGGCAAGCTGTAAACTTCGCCGCATCGCAAATCCAACTTGCAGCTCGACGCTTGCCGCTTGCAGCTGTCTCAGAGAGACCCCATGAACGATCAACAACGCCTGGAACTCGAAGCCGCCGCCTTTCGCCGGCTGGTGGCCCACCTGGACAGCCGCAAGGATGTGCAGAACATCGACCTGATGAACCTCTCGGGTTTTTGCCGTAACTGCCTGTCCAAGTGGTACAAGGCGGCTGCCGACGAACGCCAGATCGAGGTCAGCCTCGACGAAGCCCGCGAAGTGGTTTACGGCATGCCGTACGCCGACTGGAAAGCCCAATTTCAGCAAGAAGCCAGCGCCGAACAACAAGCGGCGTTCGCCAAAGGAAAACCCAATGAGTGATTTGAACACCCTGCGCACCAGCCTCAACAGCGGCGAACACGCCTTCGCCGATACCCTGGCCTTCATCGCCGCCGCTTACGCCTACCAGCCACAGGCGTTCAACAACGGTGGCGTGGAAAACGCCGCCGGACAGAACGAAGGTTCGTGCAAGACGCTGGGCCTGGCACTGCTGGAAGGTTTGAGCGATGAAGAAGCCCTGCTGGCGTTCGGCGAACACTACCGTTCCGTGTTGGCCACACCTGAAGACAGCGATCACGGCAATATCCGTGCGTTGATGGCCCATGGTCTGGCCGGGGTGAAGTTTGATCAGCAGCCCCTGACCCGCCGCTGATTTAAATTGTAGGAGTAGCCGGTCGACGCTCGACTGCTCGCGATGGACGACAGGGCACCGCGGGGTGTCAGGTTGCCAGTGTTATCGTTGACCACCATCGCGAGCGGGCTCGCTCCTACAAGTCAGCGTTCAAGGCGCGTAAAGCACATCCCGACTTTTCAGATTGACCCGGCCACTTTATTTCGTTTGCCCGCCAGTGCTGCTCACGGCTTAGATAAAAGGAAGTCTTCCTTCTTCCGAGCCGGTCATCCATGAGCAGCGAAAGCATCAGTCAGTCGATCAACATCGTTCACCCTGTCACGCTCAGCCACGGTAAAAACGCCGAGGTCTGGGACACCGATGGCAAACGCTACATCGACTTCGTCGGCGGCATCGGCGTACTCAATCTCGGCCATTGCCATCCGCGCATCGTCGAAGCCATTCGCGAACAGGCCACCCGCCTGACCCACTACGCGTTCAACGCGGCGCAACATGAACCCTACATCGCCTTGATGGATGGTCTCAGCGCGTTTATCCCGGTGGACTACCCCGTCAGTGGCATGCTCACCAACAGCGGCGCCGAGGCGGCGGAAAACGCCCTGAAGATCGTGCGCGGCGCCACCGGCCGCAGCGCCGTGATCGCCTTCGATGGAGGCTTCCACGGTCGTACGCTGGCCACCCTCAACCTCAACGGCAAAGTCTCGCCCTACAAACAGAAAGTCGGTGTGTTGCCAGGGCCGGTGTACCACCTGCCCTTCCCGAGCAAGGACAACGGCGTCACCTGCGCCGAGGCCCTGAAGGCGATGGAGCGGCTGTTCAGCGTCGAGATCGATGTCGAAGACGTGGCGTGTTTCATTGTCGAACCCGTGCAGGGCGAAGGCGGTTTTCTGGCGATGGACGTTGAGTTTGCCCAGGCATTGCGGCGTTTCTGCGACGAGAAAGGCATTGTGCTGATCGCCGATGAAATCCAGTCCGGTTTCGGCCGTACCGGCCAACGATTTGCCTTCTCGCGACTGGGCATCGAACCCGATTTGATCCTGCTGGGCAAAAGCATCGCGGGTGGCGTGCCGCTGGGTGCGGTGGTCGGGCGTAAATCGCTGCTCGACAACTTGCCCAAGGGCGGGCTGGGTGGCACCTACTCCGGCAATCCCATCGCCTGTGCCGCCGCGCTGGCGACGCTGGATGAAATGACCGATGCCAACCTGAAAGCCTGGGGCTCACAACAGGAAGAAGCGATCGTCAGCCGCTATGAAGCGTGGTGTGCGAGCAAGCTATCGCCGTATCTAGGTCGACTGACCGGCGTCGGCGCCATGCGTGGCATCGAAATGATCAAACCTGATGGCACACCGGCAGCCGCGCAACTGACGCAACTGCTGGCCTTGGCGCGGGACGCCGGGTTGTTGCTGATGCCCAGCGGCAAATCACGCCATATCATTCGGCTGCTGGCACCGTTGACCACCGAGGCCGCGGTGCTGGAGGAAGGGTTGGATATTCTCGAAGCGTGCCTGAAGAAACTGGTCTGAACACATTCCCCCCGTAGGAAGGAGCCTGCTCGCGATGGACGACAGGGCACCGCGAGGTGTCAGGTTGCCAGCATCATGGTTGACCACCCTCGCGAGCGCGCTCGCTCCTACAGTAATGAGATTGTTTCGACGCAATAAAAAAACCGGCCGAAGCCGGTTTTTTTCCGATCGCAGAATCAAGCGTTCTGCAGATTATCCAGGTAGCGCTCGGCATCGAGTGCCGCCATGCAACCGGCGCCGGCCGAGGTGATGGCCTGACGGTATACGTGGTCAGCCACGTCACCGGCCGCGAAGATACCTTCGATGTTGGTCGCCGTGGCATTGCCATCACGGCCGCCCTGCACAACCAGGTAGCCATCTTTCAACGTCAGCTGACCTTCGAACAGCGAAGTGTTCGGGGTGTGGCCGATGGCGATGAACACGCCGTCGACTTTCACTTCGTCAAAGCTGCCGTCGTTGTTCTTCAGACGCGCGCCAGTCACGCCCATGTTGTCTCCCAGGACTTCGTCCAGGGTGGCGTTCAGTTTCAGGATGATCTTGCCTTCGGCCACGCGGGCGTTGAGCTTGTCGATCAGGATTTTCTCGGCGCGGAAGGTTTCGCGACGGTGAATCAAGGTCACGGTGCTGGCGATGTTGGCCAGGTACAGCGCCTCTTCCACCGCCGTGTTACCGCCGCCCACTACAGCCACTGGCTTGTTGCGGTAGAAGAAACCGTCGCAGGTCGCGCAGGCCGAAACGCCTTTGCCCATGAACGTTTCTTCCGACGGCAGGCCCAGGTAGCGTGCGCTGGCACCGGTGGCGATGATCAGCGCATCGCAGGTGTAGGTCGCGCTGTCGCCGGTCAGGGTGTAAGGCTTGGCAGCGAAGTCCACGGCATTGATGTGATCGAAAACGATCTCGGTTTCAAAGCGCTCGGCGTGCTCTTTCATGCGTTCCATCAGCGCCGGGCCGGTCAGGCCGTGGACATCGCCCGGCCAGTTGTCGACTTCGGTGGTGGTGGTCAGTTGACCGCCAGCCTGCATGCCGGTGATCAGCAGTGGCTTGAGGTTGGCACGGGCGGCATAGACCGCGGCACTGTAACCGGCAGGGCCGGAACCGAGAATAATCACTCGCGAATGACGGACTTCAGACATGACCTGCTCCTGTTGACCGGCCCGGAACACCTGGCGCGGATCGCCGGTTTGCCGGCGGGAATAAAAAAGGACCATTGAAAGCACTTGGGGAAGGCTTGAACTCGACAGTCCTGTAAAAAGAATGGGTGCAGCGTATCGAGGGGGCGAAGATTAAGGAAATACGGTTTAACAATCCAGCTCATAGGTGGTCTCTATCCCGGAAGCGTGATTATCAGGACGCCTTTGTTACAGTTAATGTCGATGCCGCTACCGCGCTTTCACCCGTCAGGCAAAGCCGGTAAGGTCGGCGCGTTTTCCCTCTGCTCGGAGCACGTTATGCCCGCCCCTGTTCTGTCCGGCCCGCAATACCTGCGCGAAGGCCTGAAACTGGTTCTCAGCCCCAGCCTGCGCCTTTTTGTATTGCTTCCACTTGTCATCAATCTGGTGCTGTTCGTCGGACTGATCTATCTGGCTGGTCACCAGTTCAGCCTATGGGTCGACACACTGATGCCTTCCCTGCCCGACTGGCTGAGCTTCCTCAGTTATGTCCTGTGGCCACTGTTCGTCGTGCTGGTGGTGTTGATGGTGTTCTTCACCTTCACCATGCTCGCCAACGTCATCGCCGCGCCGTTCAATGGCTTCCTGGCGGAAAAAGTCGAAGTGGTGGTGCGCGGCACCGACGACTTCCCGACCTTCAGCTGGGGCGAACTGATCGCCATGATCCCCCGCACCCTGGGCCGGGAAATGCGCAAGCTCGGTTACTTCCTGCCCCGGGCAATCGGCCTGTTCATTCTTTCGTTCATCCCGGTGGTGAACATCATCGCCGCGCCGTTGTGGCTGCTGTTCGGGGTCTGGATGATGGCGATCCAGTACATCGACTACCCGGCGGACAACCACAAGCTGGGCTGGAACGAGATGCTCGCCTGGCTGCGGCAGAAACGCTGGCAGAGCATGAGTTTCGGCGGCATTGTTTATCTGGCGCTGCTGATTCCGGTGGTCAACATCCTGATGATGCCGGCCGCGGTGGCCGGGGCTACCTTGTTCTGGGTGCGTGAGCGCGGGCTTGACGCACTGGAAAAAAGCGCCTCCTGACTGGAAGCCAACCCCAACTTAATTCTTACCTGTTACTTCTGACAGTATTGCGCTGCCTTTAATGCGCCTAATCTTCGGGGGCACTCCTATCGAGAAACTGCATCTCGTTCGGGTCGTGTGCCCCCCTTTATTAGGATCGGAAGAATGAATACGGATATTCAACACAACACTTTCTCTGAAACCAACCAACGCTTCCCATGGATCGACATGAGTCCGACGGTGCTGCATGCCGCGCCTCAAGTCGGCCTCGTGTATTCCATCAACTCGAGCACACGAATTCTCATCAACGATGAGTGTCTTCGTACTTTGGCGACCCGCCTGGCTTATGGTTTGACCGGTGCAGCCCAGCTGCAAACACCACCGCAAATTCTGCTGGAGTCGCAGGCCGGCGCTCAGGCGAGAGCAAGTGATATCGAATTAAGACTGTCTACTCCAGACACGGGTGACGTGGCGATCCCCGTCCATGGTGCAGATGAAACCTACCGAATCGATGTCACCCAGCCCATTCGCGTTACGGCACAGAATCCGGGCGCCATGGCCCGGGCGCTGACTACCCTGCACAAAGCGGCTCGCGTCTCCACGGTTCTTGATCCGGCAGTGATTATCGATGCACCTGCCTATGCCGAACGTTCGGTGATGATTGATATGGGCCGTCGGCAGTTCGGTCCTGAGTGGATCATCTGCCTGTTACAGGAGATGGCCTGGAATCAACTCAATACCCTGCATTTGCATCTCACTGACAATGAGGGTGTCAGAGTCATTTTCCCGTCCCACCCGGATATTTCCAGCGATGACGCGTGGAGCGCAGCGGATCTGAAACGTGTGCTGGATACCGCCGCCGACTATCACATCGAGGTCATTCCCGAACTGGACATGCCTGGTCACATGGACTGGATTCTGCGCGACAAGCCGCAGTGGCAACTAAAACTCAATAACGGGTCAGTGGTATCAAAAGCCATCGACTTCAGCATTGCGCCAGCCCGCAACTTCCTCAAGTCACTGTTCACCGACCTGATGGAAATGTTTCCACAAAGTCGCTACATCCACTTAGGAGCTGACGAGTACTTTCTGCAGCCAATCACACCGGACAATACACCTCAATTAGCTCAGTACGTACGTGACGAAACGGGCAATTTGGAGGCTGACTCCGAAGATGCCGTCAGATACTTCATCAACAGCCTGGCTGAGCTTGTTCAAGAAAAGGGCAAAATCGCACGCATCTGGAATGACAGCGCGGTGAAAAGGAGGCAAGTCATTGCGTTGAAAAAGCAGGTGCAAATCGAGTGCTGGAGCATCTGGGGCAGCCGGCGAGGCGAACTGAATGCGCAAGAATTGGTCGATGCCGGCTACACCGTCCTCAACGCCCATGGCGACTTTTATTTCATCATCAACAAAGCATGGGACAACCTCTTCCACGCCAAACACTCGCCTCACGGGATCTACGATGTTTGGCGGGCAAACCATTTCATGGATAACGCCGGAGCGTCTTTCACCGAAATTCCTTCGCGCCATCCAGCAATGGCCGGAGCGGGCGTTCAGCTATGGATCGAAGTACCGACCTTCAGTTCACCCGAAGAAATGTGGACGCAATTCAGGTCATGGCTACTGCCATTGGGGCAGCGCACCTGGGATTCACCGAACGCCGCAAACAGATTCAAGGAACTGCCGCTGATCGCCCTGGCTGTCGCAAATCCTCCCCCTGTGCCCTGGCAGTAATCCCGCGCTTTATTCCGGTAAAGATTCTTTGCTGAATGTGTGCACGGCGCAGTCACAAATCCATCATCCCGACGTCACACTGACGACATGACCCCAGCCGACACTGAGGTCATGACGACAGCTCTGCATATCACCCTGATCACCGAAACCTTCCCTCCCGAAATCAACGGCGTGGCCAATACCCTTGGTCGCTTGTGCGACGGTTTGCGCGCGCGCGGGCATCAGGTGGAGTTGATTCGGCCGCGCCAAGGCTGCGATCAGCAACTGAGCAGCGACGATGAGTTGATGCTGTGCCGGGGCTGGCCGCTGCCGGGCTATCCCGGTTTGCAATGGGGTCAGTCGTCAATGCACAAGCTGTTGCGCCGCTGGAAGCGCCATCGCCCGGATGTGCTGTACATCGCCACCGAAGGCCCATTGGGGTTATCGGCACTGCGAGCGGCACGGCGCCTGGGGATATCGGTGGTCAGCGGCTTTCACACCAATTTCCAGCAGTACTCCCACCAATATGGGCTCGGCTTGTTGACGCGGCTGCTGACCCACTACCTGCGCTGGTTCCACAATCGTTCGACCATGACCCTGGTGCCCAGCGTCAGTCAGCGAATGGAGCTGGAACGGCGTCACTTCGAGCGCCTGGCGTTGCTTTCCCGAGGGGTCGACAGTCAATTGTTTCACCCCTCCAAACGCTTGAACGCCCTGCGTGAGCAATGGGGATTGGCCGAAGAAGACATCGCGGTCATTCATGTCGGTCGCCTGGCCCAGGAAAAAAACCTGGGATTGCTCAAGCGCACCTTCGACACCCTCAAGGCCAGTTATCCACAGCGCACCCTGAAGCTAATCGTGGTCGGCGATGGTCCGCAGCGCCAGGAACTGCAAAACGAATTGCCCGAGGCGATTTTCTGCGGTACTCAGCGCGGTGAAGCCCTGGCCTGTCACTATGCGTCGGGGGATGTATTTCTGTTTCCGAGCCTGACCGAAACCTTTGGCAATGTAGTGCTTGAGGCGCTGGCCTCGGGGCTGGGGGTCGTGGCCTACGATCAGGCAGCGGCAGCCCAGCACATTCGCCATGGCTACAACGGCGTACTGGCGATGCCGGGGGATGAAGAAGCGTTCTGCGATGCGGCGGCGTGGCTACTGGAAGAGCGGGAAACCTTGCGCTGCGTTCGACTCAATGCACGCCAGCATGCCAGTCGCCAGGGCTGGGCGTCGATTATCGAGCAGTTCGAGGGGCAGTTGCGGGGGGCTTGCGTGGGGGAACAGGTGGTGTCGAACGCGTCGATAGTCCCTTGAACACTTACTGACTTTGAGGCCCCCATCGCGAGCAAGCCCGCGATGGGACCGGTACAGACGCCTTTAACTCAACGTCATCAATGCTTCGCGACTGAACGGCAGGATGTCCTGCTCACGACCTTCGCGCACCTTCTGCGCCCAGTCCGGATCGACCAACAGCGCACGACCCACCGCGACCAGGTCGAACTCGTCGTTGTTCAAACGCTCCAGCAGTTTTTCAAGACTGGCCGGTTGCGCGACCTTGTCGGTGTTGACCATGAACTGCAGGAACTCGCCATCCAGACCGACGCTACCGACGGTGATGGTTGGCTTGCCGGTGAGTTTGCGGGTCCAGCCCGCCAGGTTCAGTTCGGAGCCGTCGAACTCCGGCTCCCAGAAACGGCGTGTCGAGCAGTGGAAAATATCCACGCCGGCGTCGGACAACGGCTGGAGAAATTCGCCCAGGGCTTGCGGGGTTTGTACCAGACGGGCGGTGTAATCCTGCTGCTTCCACTGCGAGAAACGGAAGATGATCGGGAAACCTTCACCAACCGCCGCACGCACCGCCTGGATCAATTCGATGGCGAAGCGCGAACGGTTGGCCAGGTTGCCGCCATATTCGTCGGTGCGCTGATTGCTGCCTTCCCAGAAGAACTGGTCGATGAGGTAGCCATGGGCGCCGTGGATTTCCACACCGTCCATGCCGATGCTCTGGGCATCCTTGGCGGCCTGGGCGAACGCGGCGATCACGTCCTGAATATCTTGTTTGGTCATGCCATGAACCACGACCTGACCGTCCTTCACTTTTTCCGACGGGCCATAACCCGGCACGCTGGCGTCCGGCTCGGTGCCGATACGACGCACGCTGCCCACATGCCACAGTTGCGGAACGATCTTGCCGCCTTCGGCGTGGACGGCGTCGACGACTTTCTTCCAGCCTGCCAGGGCGGCTTCGCCGTAGAAGTGCGGGACGTTCGGGTAGCCATTGGATGCCTTGTGCCCGACGGTGGTGCCTTCAGTGATGATGAGGCCAACGCCAGCGGCAGCACGACGACGGTAGTACTCGATCACTTTGGAATTGGGTACACCGCCCGGGGAAAACGAACGGGTCATCGGCGCCATGACGACGCGGGTCGGCAGTTCGAGGTTGCCAAGGTGGAACGGTTTGAACAGGGCTTGGACGGGCATGGGGACGCTCCACGAAGGATTACTTTATGACGGCGATAATATGGATATCCGCACGCGCTGGATAGCACTATTGATTTCGGTGATTAAGGAGAAAAAGGTTACGAATAACCCTGTAGGAGCGAGCTTGCTCCGGGCGGCGTTCCGACGATGGACCTGAGAACGCTGCGGGGGGTCAGGTTTCCCGCGTTTTCGTTCACGACTATCGCGAGCCGGCTCGCTCCTACAGGTGGGGAGATCAGCTCAGGGCTTTTTCAATCGCCTGAATGACGCTCGGATCGTCCGGCGCCGTACGTGGCGAGAACCGCGCCAGTACACGCCCGTCTTTTCCCAGGAGGAACTTTTCGAAGTTCCAGGTGATGTCACCCGGGAATTCCGCGCCCTCGCCCGCCAACAGTTTGTACAGCTGATGACGTTCATGCCCGTTGACTTCCAGTTTGCTGGACAACGGAAAAGTCACGCCATAGTTGAGGCTGCAAAACTCCTGGATTTCCTGCTCGGTGCCTGGCTCCTGTCCGGCAAACTGGTTGCACGGCAAGCCCAACACGCTGAAGCCTTTGGCCTTGTATTGCTGGTAGAGATTCTCCAGCGCCGCGTACTGTGGGGTCAGGCCACATTTGGAAGCAACGTTGACCACCAGCACCACGTGCCCCTTGAACGGCGCCAAAGGTAGCGCCTGACCATCAAGGGCTGTCAAATTAAGGTCGTGAAAAGCACTCATGACGAACTCCAGATTCCCGTGTTCTTCTCGAAACAGCCACTTATCGGTGTCGCCTGGGACAGCCGCAGACTAAAAAGGCGCCCTCGGGGCGCCTCTCCAGTAATCGAAAGCTTAGCGCAGAAAATCAGTGGTGATGGCCACCTTCGCCATGGACGTGACCATGAGCGATTTCTTCCTGGCTGGCATCACGGATATTGATGATCTTGACCTGGAAATTCAGGCGCTGACCGGCCAACGGGTGGTTGCCGTCGACAGTCACGTCGTCGCCGTCCAGATCGCGGATGGTCACGATCTGCATCTGGCCGTCCGGAGCGGAAGCGTGGAACTGCATGCCCACTTCCAGCTCATCAACGCCTTCGAACATGCTGCGGCTCAGTGTGCTGACCAGTTCGGCAGCGTACTCGCCATAGGCATCTTCAGGTTCAACGGCTACGGTCAGCTCGTCGCCGACTGCTTTGCCTTCCAGTGCCTTTTCCAGGCCCGGAATGATGTTACCTGCGCCTTGCAGGTAGACCAGCGGCGCGCCGCCGGCTGAGCTGTCGATGACCTCACCAGCGTCGTTGGTCAGGGTATAGTCGATGGAGACAGCCTTATTGGCGGCAATCAGCATGGGGCGAGACCTTTTGCATAAGAATAATGAAAGACCCAGTTTAGCGAAGCAATCGTCCGAAAGCGAACACAACCCGGACAGACGGATTGCGACGATCACCGGCTTTCATCAAGACGAGGACGGGCACTGGGTGGCCGAGCTTTCCTGCGGCCACACGCAGCACCTGCGACACCAGCCGCCCTGGCAGTCCCGCGCCTGGGTCACGGACCCTGCACAGCGCCTTGAAAAAATAGGCCAGCCCTTCGATTGCGGTTGGTGCGCACAAGGCTCGGTTAGCGATAACCTTGGCGACTGAATTTCGGTAGATCGTCAGATATAGATGATCACCACTGCCATGCACCTCCAGAGAATCCGCATGCAAACTTTTTTTATCGCACCCACCGATTTTGGTGTGGGTCTGACCTCCATCAGCCTCGGGCTGGTCCGTACACTTGAGCGTGCCGGCCTCAAGGTCGGCTTTTTCAAACCGATCGCTCAGCCGCATCCGGGTGACACGGGGCCTGAGCGCTCCACCGAACTGATCGCCCGCACCCACGGCCTGAAACCTCCACAGCCACTGGGCCTGGCCCATGTCGAGCGCATGCTCGGCGACGGTCAGCTGGACGAGTTGCTCGAAGAAATCATCACGCTTTATCAGCAGGCGGCCATCGGCAAGGACGTGCTGATCGTCGAAGGCATGGTCCCGACCCGTAGCGCCAGCTATGCCGCACGGGTCAATCTGCACCTGGCCAAAAGCCTCGACGCCGAGGTGATCCTGGTGTCGGCGCCGGAAAACGAAGTGCTGACCGAACTGTCCGGTCGCGTCGAGTTACAGGCGCAATTGTTTGGCGGCCCGAAAGACCCGAAAGTCCTCGGCGTGATCCTCAACAAGGTCAAGACCGACGAAAGCATGGAGGCCTTCGCCGCACGCCTTAAGGAGCATTCGCCGCTGTTGCGCAGTGGTGACTTCCGCCTGCTGGGCTGCATTCCGTTTCAGCCGGAACTCAACGCCCCGCGCACCCGCGACGTCGCCGACCTGATGGGCGCACAAGTGCTCAACGCCGGCGACTACGAAACCCGGCGCATGTCCAAAATCATCATCTGCGCGCGCACCATGCGTAACACCGTAGAGCTGCTCAAACCGGGCGTGCTCGTGGTGACCCCCGGCGACCGCGACGACATCATTCTCGCCGTGAGCCTCGCCGCCATGAACGGCGTACCCCTGGCCGGCCTGTTGCTGACCAGCGACACCCTGCCCGATCCACGGATCATGGACCTTTGCCGTGGCGCGTTGCAGGCGGGCCTGCCGGTGTTGTCAGTGAGCACCGGCTCCTATGACACCGCCAACCAGTTGAACGGCCTGAACAAGGAAATCCCGATCGACGACCGCGAGCGCGCGGAAATCATCACCGATTTCGTCGCCAGCCATCTGGATGCCAACTGGCTGCACCAGCGTTGTGGCACGCCACGGGAAATGCGCCTGTCGCCGGCCGTATTCCGCTATCAACTGATTCAGCGTGCGCAGAACGCCAACAAGCGCATCGTCCTGCCCGAAGGCAGCGAGCCGCTGACCGTGCAGGCCGCGGCGATCTGTCAGGCCCGCGGCATTGCCCGTTGCGTGTTGCTGGCCAAACCGGCAGACGTTGAAGCCGTTGCGCGCGCCCAGGGCATCGAGCTGCCACCGGGGCTGGAAATCCTCGACCCGGACCTGATTCGCGAGCGCTACGTCGAACCGATGGTTGCCCTGCGCAAAAGCAAAAGCCTCAACGCGCCCATGGCCGAGCAACAACTGGAAGACACCGTGGTGATCGGCACCATGATGCTGGCGCTGGATGAGGTCGACGGCCTCGTGTCGGGCGTCATCCACTCCACCGCCAACACCATTCGCCCGGCCCTGCAGCTGATTAAAACGGCGCCGGGCTGCACGTTGGTCTCGTCGGTGTTCTTCATGCTGTTTCCGGAAGAGGTACTGGTCTATGGCGACTGCGTGATGAACCCGCACCCGAGCGCCAGCGAACTGGCCGAGATCGCCCTGCAAAGCGCCGATTCGGCGGCAGCGTTCGGCATCACGCCACGCGTGGCGATGATCAGTTACTCCAGCGGTGAATCGGCCAGCGGCGAAGAAGTCGAGAAGGTTCGCGAGGCTACGCTGCTCGCCCATGAGCAACAGAACTCGCTGTTGATCGACGGCCCGTTGCAATACGATGCCGCCGCCAACGAAACCGTAGCCCGGCAACTGGCACCGAACAGTCAGGTGGCCGGTCGCGCCACGGTGTTCGTGTTCCCCGACCTGAATACCGGCAACACCACTCACAAAGCCGTACAGCGCAGCGCCGACTGCGTCAGCCTCGGCCCGATGCTGCAAGGCCTGCGCAAACCGGTGAATGACTTGCCGCGCGGTGCGCAAGTCGACGACATCGTCTACACCATCGCGTTGACCGCGATCCAGGCAGCCAACCGACCTATGGACGTTTAAATGCTGGTTTTTCTACCTGCCGCCGTGCGCGGTGTCATTGCTTCGTTGCTATTGGCACTCAATACAATCCTGCTGTGCTCATTCCTGTTCTGCGTGGCGCTGATCAAGGCACTGCCGTTCTCCTTGACCCAGCGCATCGCCGGATGGTTGATGAGCCATACCCACGAAGCGTGGATCAGTATCAATAAAGGCTGGATGAACCTGGTCCGTCGCACCCGTTGGCACATCAGCGGCCTGCAAGGCCTGGACTACCAGCATTCGTACTTGATCACCAGCAATCACCAGAGCTGGGTCGACATCCTGGTGCTGCAATACGTGCTCAACCGCCGCATCCAGCCACTGAAGTTCTTTCTCAAGCAAGAACTGATCTGGGTCCCGGTGATCGGCCTGGCGTGGTGGGCGCTGGGCTTCCCGTTCATGAAGCGCTACTCCAAGGCCTACCTGGAGAAGCATCCGGAAAAGAAAGGTAAAGACCTGGAAACCACCCGCAAGACCTGCGCAAAGTTCCGCAATAATCCGGTGGGGATTTTCAACTTCGTCGAAGGCACGCGCTTCACCGAAGGCAAGCATGCCCAGCAGCAATCACCATTCAAATACCTGCTCAAACCCAAGGCCGGCGGCATTGCCTTTGTGCTGGATGCCATGGGTGAACAGCTGGAATCCATCGTCAACGTGACCATCCACTACCCCGCCGGGCGTCCCGGTTTTTGGGATTTGCTGTGCGGGAACATTGCGGATGTGGTGGTGCATTTTCAGGAACTGAAGATCCCGCCTCAGTTTATCGGCAAGAACTACGACCAGGACGGTGAGTATCGCCTGCAGTTTCAGGGCTGGATCAATCAGCTTTGGGAAGACAAGGATGCGTTGCTGGGGCGGATGCATCGGGAATATCCAGACAAACGCTCCCACATTTGATCGATTCAATCTGAAAAAAACCCGCCGATGATCACTCATCGGCGGGTTTTTCATTACCGGCTAATGCTCACTGCCTGCATGGCAAGAACTTGATATTCGGATAGGCTGGCCTCTATCAGTAATGAGCTGCACGCCCCAGTATGACGCGGACTTGAATCGACTCGCACTCAATCGCGCTTTTATCCAAAACCAAGGATTGTTTGCTTAAACACCACTAGCCTTGCAGTGCGGCCTGTTAAATATAACCATCACTACCGCTTGTACAGCACCCATATTCGTCACCGGTATCATCAGGGTTACCACCTATTTCAAGTGGCCCGATCGTTACTGTTGCGATATTTTCAGGCGGCGGTGGTGGAGGAACAAAAGGCGCAGGAGCATAAGATCCCCCTCCCCCGATATTTTCGTTGAATACAGCTATCGCAGAAGGCAAAAATTCGCCGGTTGCAGAAAACCAATTACAAGAAAGCATCTGATTACCGTACGCCACCCTCAGAGTTTCCTTGTGCACTATCCTCATATCGGGTGCACAGACGTAATCAAGGTAGTTATCCAAATCATTATCTCTAAAGAAGACTGCAGCACTCTTTAAAACCTCCTTGAAAATGCCTGAATCACTAATTGAGTACAAACCAGCGGCGCCCCCTACAACACTAGCGGTACCTATGATTATGAATGGTGCCTCGACTAAAACAGCAAAGACAGCAATCACACCTGCAACATTCCCGATAAGACTGATCACATCACCGTAACTAAATCCTTTGCCATCCCTGACATCCACTCCAATTTTCAGGAAAGTAATAGTACCGGCAACCATATTGGCTGGAATGCTCACAATCGGCACATAAGGTCCTGCCAGCTTGGTGCTTTGCAGGCACCCCCCCCAGAACGCCAATCGAAAATCACATTAAGGATTCAACACCTGACTAAGCTCGGAATCGTTCGAATCTCAAATCTTGCGCACCGAATAGCCCGACTTCTTTAACTGAAATACCTCAGATCGCTTAAACGCAAAGCTCCAGCGCTTTGTATTTTTCGAAACTAGACAAAACACCGCGATAAACACGTGCCAGCAGGGCCTGACAAAGGGCAGCTCTTCATAATTTGGCCAGTTGTATCTCCAGACAGCTCCCTTGAGCAAAAGGTTTATGGCGACTTCTTCGCTTTCCGTCAGAAAGCCATCAATCACATATATTCCATTATCAATGCGTTCGATTTTCATACGCTCTCCTTTTCGCTACAACCCTGTTCCAAATTCCATTCCGAACAATTACCAACAGCAAGTAAGACAATATAATTGACCAGCCAACCAATACAAAATAACATCCAATGTTATTTGATCTTATCCAAAGCAATATATCTTTACGACTGATCAACAAATTGGTATCAACATCATAGACCCACCAAACAAACCGTTTAGTCCGATCTGAATCCACAGCAACCCATAATTTTTGTCCCTTCCTCAAATTCAGGTGCTGAATGTCACTCGCAGAAGCTTCAATAATGTAGTTATAGGCATCCTCATCCAGCCCGACCCTCAAATATAAAGATGACGTAGCTCTTGACTGCGAAACATCTCTATACAAATAAGCATTTTCCATAACCAGCCGTTCCGGCAAGGGAGGAATCTCCTGTATTCCCCCATACATAAAAATAGAAGCAACAACCAGACCAACAAACAAAAATAGTAAAAGAACAACCTCACCGACCCCGGCAATATATTCAGGAGGGATATATAAATTTTTTGCACGCACACCCACCTCCAGAACGCCTATCAAAAACAACATTTAACACTCACACCTGAAAGGGATTGGCACCGCTCGAAACTCAGATTTTTATCGCCGATAAATCCAACTCTTTAAACCTTAATATTTCAGAGCGCTCAAAATTCAAAAAACCTGCACTTTGTATTTTCTTTTCGCCCCCCCAAAAAAACCGAAACAGATATCAACCTCATACCTGCTAACAACAGTATCTTCCTATGCAAACAAATGTAACTTACCGATTTCCGATATCCCTGTAGTCCATTTCCAAAGCACCAATAACGCTGGCCATTCACGCGTTTTTCCGAGCACAAAAAAAGCCCGCAGACAGTTACCTGTCTGCGGGCTTTTTCTTGCAGCTTGAAGCTAGAAGCTTGCCGCTGCTTTGAGCTTAGATCGCGCCACGCTTGCGCAGCAGATCCAGCACTTGCTTGACGCTTTCTTCCAGCGACAGCGATTGGGTGTCGATCACCAGATCGGCATCCAGCGGTACGTCGTACGGGAAGGACTCGCCAGGGATGTTATCGCCGGCCGCCGCGTACAGGCCTTGTGGATCGCGTTCGGCACAGACCGCTGGCGAAGCCTGGACGTAAACCGTCAGCAGACGCTCTTTGCCGATCAGTTCCTTGGCCTGTTCACGACCTTCGGAGCTCGGCGCAACGAACGCCGCCAGGGTCAGCAAACCGGCTTCGTTGAACTGACGCGCCACGTGCGCGGCACGACGCCAGTTCTCGGTACGCCCGGCGCGATCCTGTGGCAGCCCCTTGTTCAGGTCGTGACGCAGGTTCTGGCCATCGAGCACATACACCGCACGGCCCATGTCGAACAGCTTGCGCTCCACGGCATAAGCCAGGGTGCTCTTGCCTGCGCCCGACAAGCCGCTGAACAACACGGTGGCCGGTTGCTGGCCGAAGCGCTGGGCGCGTTCTTCGGTGGCGACGTGGGCCAGTTTGCCGTGGTGCGTGGCGCTGCCGTGTACCAGAGGCTGGGCGACGATCATGCCGGCGCCCACGGTGCCGTTGGTCAGGCGGTCGATGATGATGAACGCGCCGGTGGTGCGGTTGCTTTCGTAGCCGTCGAGGGCAATCGGCGCATCGAGCGCAATTTTGACCTTACCGATTTCGTTCAGCTGCAATGCGCTGGCCGGGCCTTCTTCGAGGGTGTTCACGTCGACCTTGTTGACGATGCTGGCGATGGAGCCCGGCACGTAACTGGTGGCGCGCTTGATGTCGTATTTCTTGCCCGGCAGCATCGGCTCTTCAGCCATCCACACCAGCATTGCTTCGAAGCTGTCGGTGACGGGCGGCACGTTGTCGGCGTGGACCAACAGGTCGCCGCGGGAGATGTCGATTTCGTCTTCCATGGTCAGCGTCACCGCTTGACCGGGACCGGCATGCTCCAGCTCGCCTTCGAAAGTGACGATCGATTTCACGCGGCTGCTCTTGCCCGACGGCAGGACCACGACTTCGTCGCCTTTCTTGACGATGCCGCTGGCCAGGGTGCCGGCGAAACCACGGAAGTTCAGGTTCGGACGGTTGACGTATTGCACCGGGAAACGCAGGTCGGTGAAGTTGCGGTCGCCCGCCACTTCCACGGTCTCGAGAATTTCCATCAGCGACTGGCCGGTGTACCACGGCGAGCGCTCGGATTTGTTCACCACGTTGTCGCCCTTGAGGGCAGACATCGGCACGAAGTGCATGCTCGTAGGCTTCATCTTCAAGCCTTCGGCGAACTTCAGGTAGTCGGCCTTGATCGACTCGAACACGCCCTGATCGAAGTCCTTGAGGTCCATCTTGTTGATGGCGACGACGATGTGCTTGATGCCCAACAGCGAGGCAATGAAGCTGTGGCGACGGGTCTGGGTCTGCACGCCGTAACGGGCGTCGACCAGGATGATCGCCAGGTCACAGGTGGATGCACCGGTGGCCATGTTGCGGGTGTACTGCTCATGGCCTGGGGTGTCGGCGATGATGAACTTGCGCTTGGCGGTGGAGAAATAGCGGTACGCGACATCGATGGTGATGCCTTGTTCACGCTCGGCCTGCAGGCCGTCGACCAGCAACGCCAGGTCGATGTCTTCGCCGGTGGTGCCGACTTTTTTCGAGTCGCGGGTAATGGCTTCCAGGTGATCTTCGTAGATCATCTTGGAGTCGTGCAGCAGACGCCCGATCAAGGTGCTCTTGCCGTCGTCGACGTTACCGCAGGTCAGGAAGCGCAGCAGCTCTTTACGTTCGTGCTGGCCCAGGTAGGCGAGGATGTCCTCGCTGATCAAATCAGATTGATGCGACATGACAGCCCCTTAGAAATAACCTTGACGTTTCTTGTCTTCCATCGAGCCGGCGCCATCGTGGTCGATGACACGGCCCTGGCGCTCGGAAGTTCGCGTCAGGAGCATTTCCTGAATGATGTCCGTGAGGCTTTCGGCCTCGGACTCCACCGCGCCCGTCAACGGGTAGCAGCCAAGGGTACGGAAACGCACTTTCTTTTTGACGATGCGCGCTTTGTCTTCATCGCTCAGGTGTTCGAGGATGCGCTCGTCGTCGATCATGATCAGCGTGCCGTTCTTCTCGATGACTTCACGCTCGGCGGCGAAGTACAGCGGGACGATCGGGATGCCTTCAAGGTAGATGTACTGCCAGATGTCCAGTTCGGTCCAGTTCGACAATGGGAACACACGAATGGATTCGCCCTTGTTGACCTTTCCGTTGTAGACGTTCCAGAGTTCCGGGCGCTGGTTTTTCGGATCCCAGCGGTGCTTGCTGTCGCGGAACGAGTACACGCGCTCCTTGGCGCGGGATTTCTCTTCATCGCGACGGGCACCACCGAAAGCGGCGTCGAAACCATATTTATCCAACGCCTGTTTCAGGCCTTCGGTCTTCATGATGTCGGTGTGCTTGGCACTGCCGTGGGTAAACGGGTTGATGCCTTGCGCCACGCCGTCCGGGTTCACATGGGTGATCAGGTCCAGGCCCAGCTCGGCGACCATCTTGTCGCGGAACTTGTACATCTCCTGGAATTTCCACCGGGTGTCGACATGCATCACCGGAAACGGCAGCTTGCCAGGGAAAAACGCCTTGCGTGCCAGGTGCAGCATCACGGCGGAGTCTTTACCGATGGAGTACAGCATCACCGGGTTATCGAACTCGGCGGCCACCTCGCGGATGATGTGGATGCTTTCCGCCTCCAGCTGTTTCAGATGCGTCAGTTTGTCGACCATGGCTACTCACGAAAGCTTTCTTATGAACGGCCAGCGGGCCGTGTTCGAGCGGGGAATCCTAGCACAGCGCCCACTTCTAATCAGGACGCCAACTAGAACGAAAGAGCATATGAATATGCCCCCTCGTTTGGGCAGAACGCACCGCCCCCCCCTGTAGGAGCGAGCCTGCTCGCGATGGTCGTCAACGATAACGCTGGGGGCCTGACACCCCGCGGCGCTCTCGGGTTCATCGCGAGCAGGCTCGCTCCTACAGGGATTGCGTTTTGTCAGATGGGGTTCGGGCAATCGATGAAGATGTGCTCTAGCGCAAATCTGCGCGCCAGATAGTCACCCAGTGCCTGAACGCCATAACGCTCGGTGGCGTGGTGGCCGGCGGCGATGAAGCTGATGTCGTTTTCCCGCGCGCTGTGGAACGTCTGTTCCGAGGCCTCGCCGCTCAGGTACAGATCGACACCCGCAAGAATGGCCTGATCGATATAGCCCTGACCGCCCCCCGTGCACCAACCGACCCGACGAATCATCTCGCTGCCCTCGACCAGCAATGGCTCGCGACCCATGACTTCCTGGACCCGGCGGGCAAAATCCCGAGGCATCATCGGCTCACTCAACGAACCGACCAGACCGACAATCTTCAGGTTGTCCGGGTCCAGCGGGCCCTCGACGGTGATGTCGAGTTGCCGAGCCAACTGTACGTTGTTGCCGACGTCCGGATGCAGATCCAGCGGCAGGTGATAGGACAGCAGGCTGATATCGTGCTTGAGCAAGGTCTTCAGGCGACGCTGCTTCATGCCGGTGATGCACGGGTTTTCGCCCTTCCAGAAATAGCCATGGTGCACCAGCACCAGGTCGGCGTTGGCTTCCACGGCGGCATCGAGCAACGCCTGGCTGGCGGTGACACCACTGACAATGCGCATCACTTGCGGCCGGCCTTCGACCTGCAGGCCGTTGGGGCAGTAATCGGCAATTTTCGAACTGCTGAGGTAACGGTCGGCTTCTTCGACCAGGGTGCTCAAGGCGACGGCCATGAAAGACTCCTAAATATCCCGTTCAGAGGCACGCGCGGCCTCGTATAATGCGCGACATTATGGGCGGTCCGATACCGCCTGCAACCCTCTCAGGACGTGCTTAATGCTCAAGGCGCTGCGTTTTTCCGGCTGGCCGCTACTGGCCGGCGTGCTTGTCGCTCTGTTGATAATCCAGCGTTACCCGCAGTGGGTCGGGCTGCCAAGCCTCGACGTCAATCTGCAGCAAGCCCCGCAGACCACCAGCATGCAGCAAGGTCCGGTGTCCTATGCTGACGCAGTGACCACGGCCGCGCCATCCGTGGTGAACCTGTACACCACCAAAGTCATCAACAAACCCAGCCACCCGTTGTTCGAAGATCCGCAGTTCCGCCGTTTCTTCGGCGACAACTCGCCCAAGCAGAAACGCATGGAGTCGAGCCTCGGTTCGGGCGTGATCATGAGCCCGGAAGGCTACATCCTGACCAACAACCACGTGACCAGCGGTGCCGACCAGATAGTGGTCGCGCTCAAGGACGGGCGCGAAACCCTGGCCCGGGTGATCGGCAGCGACCCGGAGACCGACCTCGCGGTGCTGAAGATCGATTTGAAGAACTTGCCGGCGATCACTGTCGGCCGTTCCGACAACATCCGTATTGGCGATGTGGCCCTGGCCATCGGCAACCCGTTTGGTGTCGGCCAGACCGTGACCATGGGCATCATCAGTGCGACCGGGCGTAACCAGTTGGGCCTGAACAACTACGAAGACTTCATCCAGACCGACGCCGCGATCAACCCTGGCAACTCAGGCGGAGCGCTGATCGACGCCAACGGCAACCTGACCGGCATCAACACGGCGATTTTTTCCAAGTCCGGTGGCTCCCAGGGCATCGGCTTCGCGATCCCGATCAAACTGGCAATGGAAGTGATGAAGTCGATCATCGAGCACGGCCAGGTGATTCGCGGCTGGCTGGGTATTGAAGTGCAGCCATTGACCCAGGAGCTGGCGGAGTCCTTCGGTCTTTCTGGACGCCCGGGCATCGTCGTCGCCGGGATTTTCCGCGACGGCCCGGCGCAGAAGGCTGGCCTGCAATTGGGCGATGTAATCCTCAGCATCGACGGCGAACCGGCCGGTGATGGCCGTCGCTCGATGAATCAGGTCGCGCGGATCAAACCGACTGACAAGGTCACTGTTCAAGTGATGCGCAACGGCAAGGAACTCAAGCTCACCGCGGAAATCGGCTTGCGTCCACCGCCGGCTCCGGTGAAGGAAAAAGAAGAAAACTAAACCTGGCCCGAGCATTTCGGGCCATTGGCAGACATTCTCATTAGATATGTTATATTGTTTCAATTCTGGTAATTGGAACAACATAACATGTCGTCTCGAACAAAGGCCTCCGTGGCAAGTCTTGCCCTCGGGCTGCTGGGGAATCCGGTCTTAGCCGAAGAACCGCAAACCCTCGAACTGGACGCAATCAGCGTCACTTCAGATTACGAATCCGCCACCGGCCCAGTCGATGGCTACCGCGCCACCCGCTCTTCCAGCGCAACCAAAACCGACGCCGCCATTCGCGACATCCCGCAATCGATCAGCGTGATTCCCGTCAGTGTGCTCGACGACTTGGGCAGCATCAGCGTCGAGCGTGCACTGGACTTCGCGGGCGGCGTGTCTAAACAGAACAACTTCGGCGGCCTGACGCTCTACGAATACAGCGTGCGCGGCTTCACCACCTCGGAATTCTACAAGGACGGATTCAGCGCCAATCGCGGCTACCCGAGCACGCCGGACGTGGTGAGTATCGAACGCATCGAAGTGCTCAAAGGCCCTGCTGCCAGTCTTTACGGTCGAGGCGATCCGGGCGGTACGGTGAATATCGTCACCAAAAAGCCCCGGCCCGAAGCCTTCGCCACCCTGCACACCAGCGCTGGCAGTTGGGATCGCTACCGCACCGCGCTGGACGTCAACACCCCATTGGATGAGTACGGCAACGTGCTGTCGCGGGTAAACCTGGCCATCGAGGACGGCCAGAGCTTTCGCGATCACGTTGACCGTGAGCGGGTGTTCGTCGCGCCCTCCTTCAGTTGGCAACTCAATCCCGACACGACGCTGCTGGTGGAAAGCGAGTTCGTGCGCCACCGCTCCACGTTCGACCGCGGCATCGTCGCGCCGAACAACGCGTGGAGCGGCGTTTCTCGTTCGACCTTCCTCGGCGAACCCAACGATGGCGACATCGACAACCACAACAACCTGCTGCAAGCCGCGCTCGAACATCACCTGAATGACGCCTGGAAACTGCGCCTGGCCAGTCACTACAAGCAAGGCAAACTCTGGGGCTTTGCCTCGGAAGCGCGCGCCTTGAATGCCGATGGCCACACCGTCAACCGTCGCTACCGCGAGCGTGACAACGATTGGCACGACAGCATTACCCAACTCGAACTGCGCGGATTATTCGACACGGGCCCGTGGCAGCACGAACTACTGATCGGCAGTGAATACGAGAACTACCGCAAGAACGAGCGCGTGACGACCATCGCCGGCAGCCCCTACGCCATCGACATTTTCCAACCGGTCTATGGCCAGCCGAAACCGGGCGGTGCACGTTCCGGCACTGACTTCTTCGAACACGTCGAAAGCCGAGCCCTGAACCTGCAGGATCAGATCCTCTTCACTGACACGTTGCGAGGCATGCTCGGTGCGCGTCTCGAACGGTTCGAGCAAAGCATCGACGATCACACGCGCAACTCCACCAGCCGCCAGCACCACGACGCCCTTACGCAACGGGCCGGACTGCTGTATCAGCTGACACCCGAAATCGGCCTGTTCGCCAACGCCTCCACTTCGTTCAAACCGAACAATGGCCTGGACGCCGCCGGCAGATCCTTTGATCCGGAAGAAGGTGTTGGCCATGAAATCGGGATCAAGAGCGAGCTGTTCGACGACCGTTTGAGCAGCACCCTCGCCGCCTTCCATATCGAAAAGAAAAACGTCCTCGCCCTCGACCCGGGCACCGACACCAGCCGCGCCATGGGCAAGGCCCGCAGCCAGGGATTCGATCTGCAAGTCGCCGGGCAAGTCACCGATGCCGTACGGGTGATCGGCGCGTTCGCCTACATCGATGCTGAAGTCACCGAAGGCGACAAGGTCATTCCAACCGGGAGCCGCATTCTCGGCGTCGCCAAACACAGCGGCAGTCTGCTGGGGGTTTATGCGTTTCAGGACGGTCGCTTGCGCGGTTCAGATCTCGGTGCGGCCTTCACCTATGTCGGTGACCGCTCGGGCGAAGCCGGTAGCGACTTCGAATTGCCGGCTTATCACACGGTCGACCTGCTGGCCCATTACAAGGCCAGCGACAACGTCACTGTGGGCCTGAACCTCAACAACATTTTCGACGAGAAATACTTCGAGCGTTCCTACAGCAACTACTGGGTCAACCCCGGCGAGCCGCGCAACTTCACCGTCAGCCTGACACTCACTCTATAAAAGGACGTCCCCATGCCCTCTCTCAAATCCCTGGCCCTGCTCGGTCTATTGTTCACCCATGAGGTCTCGGCCCATGGTCTCTGGACCGAACAACGTCGCGGCAACATTGAAGTGATTTACGGCCACGGCGCCGAGGACAATGCCTTCAAGGCGCAGAAAATCAGCGGCGCCTGGGCGTATGACATCAGCGGGAAAATGATTCCGGTGACCGTCCAGCGCCTGCCTGATCACGCGCGCCTGCAACCGCTGAAAGCGCCCGCGGTGATCGCCGTGGCACTGGACAATGGCATGTGGTCGCAGACCGCCGACAAGAAATGGGTCAACGAGGGGCGCAGCAAAGTACCGGGCGCGATCGAGTCGACACAGACGTTCAAGTACAGCCTGGCGATTTATCAGCCGGCCGCCAGGTTGCCCAGGCTTGATCAGCTGAAGTTGCTGATTTTGCCGGAGGTCGATCCGCTGACCGTGGGGCCGGGCAATTCGCTGCCGGTGCGTGTGCTACTGGATGGCAAACCGGCGGCCGGGGTGAAGTTGGTGGGTGACTACCGCAATGCGCCGAACACCTTGAGCACCGAAACCGACGCGCACGGCCGGGCGCAAGTGCTGGTGCGCAATGAAGGGCTGAATGTGATTTCGGCTCAGGTGGAAGTGCCGGTGAAGGACAGCGCTGACGTGAGCAGTCGTGGTTTGTTCAGTTCGCTGACATTCCTGGGCGAACCGCATCACGAGTAAGTCAAAACAACACTAAACACTGTGGGAGCGAGCTCGCTCCCACAGGATCGGGGATGGTTTACAGATCGCCTAAACCGTCGATCAATGCCTGGTTCTGCTCAGGCGTACCGATGGAAATCCGCAGGAACTGCGCAATCCGCTCCTGCTTGAAGTGCCGGACGATCACGCCTTGCTCACGCAACTTCGCCGCCAGCCCCGCCGCATCGTGCTGCGGGTGACGGGCGAAAATGAAGTTCGCTGCCGACGGCAATACTTCGAAACCCTTGGCCTGCAGCTGTGCAATCAACTGCTCGCGACTCTCGATGACCAGCCGGCACGTCTTGTCGAAGTACTCACGATCTTCAAACGCGGCCGCCGCACCGACATTCGCCATCCGATCCAGCGGATAGGAGTTGAAGCTGTTCTTGATCCGCTCCAGCGCCTCGATGAGGTCAGGATGACCCACCGCCAAACCTACCCGCAGACCCGCCAGGGATCGGGACTTGGACAGCGTCTGAGTCACCAGCAGGTTCGGATAACGGTCCACCAGACTGATCGCGGTTTCTCCGCCGAAGTCGATGTAAGCCTCATCCACCACGACCACCGAATCCGGGCTGGCCTTGAGGATTTGCTCGATGGCGTCGAGGGCCAGCAGGCAACCGGTCGGCGCATTCGGGTTGGGGAAAATGATCCCGCCATTCGGCTTGGCGTAGTCCGCCGGGTCGATCCGGAAGTGCTCGTCCAGCGGCACCGCATCAAAACGGATGCCATACAGACCACAGTAGACCGGATAGAAGCTGTAACTGATATCCGGGAACAGCAGCGGCTGATCGTGCTGCAACAGGCCGTGGAAAATGTGCGCCAGGACTTCATCGGACCCGTTGCCGAGGAACACCTGATTGCTCTGCACGCCGTAATACCCGGCGACCGCATTCTTGAGCAGATCGCTGTTCGGATCCGGGTACAACCGCAGGTTGTCGTTCAGCTCGGCCTGCATGGCGGCCAGTGCTTTGGGCGATGGGCCATACGGGTTTTCGTTGGTGTTGAGCTTCACCAGTTTTGCCAGTTTCGGCTGCTCGCCCGGTACGTAAGGCACCAGATTCTTGACGAACGGGCTCCAGAATTTACTCATGCTCAGTTTCCCTTTTGTTCGTCAACGATACGGTATTCGGCACTGCGGGCGTGGGCGGTCAGCGACTCGCCACGGGCCAGCACGGAAGCGGTTTTGCCCAGCTCGGACGCCCCCTGCTCGGAGCAGAAGATGATCGACGAGCGCTTCTGGAAGTCGTAAACACCCAGCGGCGAGGAGAACCGCGCGGTGCCGGAAGTCGGCAACACGTGGTTGGGGCCCGCGCAATAGTCGCCCAAGGCTTCGGAGGTGTGACGGCCCATGAAGATCGCACCGGCGTGGCGGATCTGCGGCAGCCAGGCTTGCGGATCGGCTACCGACAACTCCAGGTGCTCCGGCGCGATGCGGTTGGCCACTTCGATGGCCTGGGCCATATCGCGAACCTGGATCAGCGCACCACGACCATTGATCGAGGTTTCGATGATTTGCGCGCGCTCCATGGTCGGCATCAGCCTGGCGATGCTGGCGGCCACTTTGTCGAGGAAATCGGCGTCGGGGCTGACCAGGATCGCCTGGGCGTCTTCATCGTGTTCGGCCTGGGAGAACAGGTCCATGGCGATCCAGTCCGGATCGGTCTGACCGTCGCACACCACGAGGATCTCGGACGGGCCGGCGATCATGTCGATACCGACCTGACCAAACACGTGGCGCTTGGCGGTGGCGACATAGATGTTGCCCGGCCCCACCACTTTGTCGACCTTCGGCACGCTTTCGGTGCCGTAGGCCAGCGCGGCGACAGCTTGTGCACCGCCAATGGTGAACACGCGGTCGACGCCGGAGATGCAGGCGGCGGCCAGCACCAGCTCATTGATCTCGCCACGGGGAGTCGGCACCACCATGACCACTTCGGTCACACCGGCCACCTTGGCTGGAATGGCGTTCATCAATACTGACGACGGGTACGACGCCTTGCCGCCCGGCACATACAGGCCGGCGCGGTCCAGCGGCGTGACCTTCTGGCCCAGCACCGTGCCGTCGGCCTCGGTGTAAGTCCAGGAGTCCTGTTTCTGCTTTTCGTGGTAGCTACGCACGCGGGCCGCAGCTTTTTCCAGGGCTTCGCGCTGCGCTACCGTGATGCGCGTGAGCGCCAGTTCCAGGCGTTCGCGCGGCAGGATCAGGTCGGCCATTGACGCGACATCGAGCCCGTCGAATTGACGGGTGAATTCCACCAGCGCGGCATCGCCACGCTCGCGCACGGCCTTGATGATGTCCAGCACCCGCTGATTGACCGAGTCGTCAGACACACTTTCCCAGCTCAGCAGATGATCCAGATGATGTGCGAAATCCGGGTCAGCAGCGTTGAGTCGGCGAATTGCAGTCGGTGCGGTCATAGCGAGAGCCTCATAGGATTGGCAAAAACTCAGGCGCCCTAACTTAGCAGTCGTTTCCGCTTGGGCACCTGAGAATTCTGGCTATGAGGCGGATAGACGGGCGCGACTCAAGGTCGCGCAGGTGAATCAGCCGCGGTGTCGAGACTCCACTGCCTTGCGCAGGGTGTCGATCAACGCCTGAATACGGGCGTGTTGCATTTTCATCGAAGCTTTGTTGACGATCAGCCGGGAGCTGATGGCAGCAATGAAGTCCTGTGGCTCCAGACCGTTGGCCCGCAGCGTGTTACCCGTGTCGACCACGTCGATGATCTTGTCGGCCAGGCCGATCAGCGGCGCCAGCTCCATCGAACCGTAAAGCTTGATGATGTCGACCTGGCGGCCCTGTTCGGCGTAGTAACGCTTGGCAACGTTGACGAATTTAGTGGCGATACGCAGACGGCCCTTGGGCTCGACTGCGCCGACCTTGCCGGCCGTCATCAGTTTGCACTGGGCAATTTGCAGGTCCAGTGGCTCGTACAGGCCCTGGCCGCCGTATTCCATCAGCACGTCTTTACCGGCGACACCCAGGTCGGCGGCGCCATGCTCGACGTAGGTCGGCACATCGGTGGCACGCACGATCAGCAGGCGTACATCTTCCTGGGTCGTGGGGATGATCAGCTTGCGACTCTTGTCCGGATTCTCGGTCGGCACGATGCCTGCTTCAGCCAGAAGCGGCAAGGTGTCATCAAGGATGCGGCCCTTGGACAGTGCGATGGTCAACATGGGAAACGTCAGTCCTTATCAAGGTACTCATGCCCGGTCGCAAACGGCGCCGGACACACGTCGAGCCGGAATCCGGCTCGACTTCAACAATTCAACGGGCATGTCCTTATGCCCATGCAGCAGGAACTAGCCCGGTACGCGGCGAATCTTGGCGCCGAGCATCTGCAGTTTCTCTTCGATGCACTCGTAACCACGGTCGATGTGGTAAATGCGATCGATCAGGGTATCGCCTTCGGCGATCAGCGCCGAGATGACCAGGCTGGCCGAAGCACGCAGGTCGGTCGCCATGACTGGCGCGCCCTTGAGCTTTTCGGTGCCGGTCACGATGGCGGTGTTGCCTTCGACCTGGATCTTGGCGCCCATGCGGTGCAGTTCGTAAACGTGCATGAAGCGGTTTTCGAAGATCGTCTCGATCACGGCGCCCGTGCCTTCGGCAATGGCGTTGAGGGAAATGAACTGCGCTTGCATGTCAGTCGGGAACGCCGGATACGGTGCAGTGCGCACGTTGACGGCTTTCGGCCGCTTGCCGTGCATGTTCAGTTCGATCCAGTCTTCGCCGCAGGTGATTTCCGCCCCCGCTTCCCGGAGTTTTTCCAGAACGGCTTCGAGGATGGTTGGATCGGTGTCCTTGACCTTCACGCGACCGCCAGTCACCGCAGCGGCGACCAGATAGGTGCCGGTTTCGATACGGTCGGGCATCACTTTGTAAGTGGTGGTGTGCAGACGCTCGACGCCATCAATGGTGATGGTGTCGGTGCCAGCACCGGAAACCTTGGCGCCCATGGCGTTCAGGAAGTTCGCCAGGTCGACGACCTCAGGCTCGCGTGCGGCGTTGGCCAGTACACTGCGGCCCTTGGCCAGAGCGGCGGCCATCATGATGTTCTCGGTACCGGTCACACTGACGGTGTCGAAGAAGAAGTGCGCGCCACGCAGGCCGCCTTCCGGCGCCTTGGCCTTGATGTAGCCGCCTTCGACGTCGATGACCGCGCCCATGGCCTCGAGGCCACGGATGTGCAGGTCAACCGGACGCGAACCGATGGCGCAACCGCCAGGCAGTGCGACTTCGGCTTCACCGAAACGGGCAACCATCGGGCCCAGTACCAGGATCGACGCACGCATGGTTTTCACCAGCTCGTACGGAGCGATCAGGGTCTTGATGGTGCGCGGGTCGATTTCGACGGCCAGTTTCTCGTCGATGACAGGCTCGATGCCCATGCGACCGAACAGCTCGATCATGGTGGTGATGTCGTGCAGGTGCGGCAGGTTCGCCACAGTCACAGGGCCATCGCACAGCAGCGTCGCAGCCAGGATCGGCAGGGCAGAGTTCTTTGCCCCGGAGATGCGGATCTCGCCGTCAAGACGAGCTCCGCCAGTAATAATCAATTTATCCATAAGAATCTCGACGCCCTTGGGCTCAGGTGCGCTCGGCCCAGGCCGCGCTGCTGAAAAATTTCATAGTGACCGCGTGGATGCTGCCATCGGTGATCCACGGGTTCAAATGGGCATAGATCTGCTGCTGACGCTTGACCGGGCTCAATGCCGCCAGTTCATCGCTAATCACGTTCAGCTGGAAATTGCAGCCTTCGCCCTCAACTTCTACCTGAGTTCCTGGCAGCTTTCCTTCAAGGAAGCTCTTCACTTCGGTGGCCTGCATGCTCAACCTCAATCGGCGCCCTGTGCGCGCGGGTCGGACATCATACAAAAAAGCCCCGCGCCTGCGAACCCCGCGAAGCAGGACTCTGACGGGGGGCTACTTTATCGATGCGGGTTAGGGATGCGCCAACAGCTCGGTCAGCTCACTGACCTGAGCAATTTCGCGCATGTCTTCGGGCATCCCGCGGATGCTCAGCGCCTTGCCGGCCGCCTGGGCATCTCGCATGAAGCACAGCAGCAAGGACAGGCCAACACTGCTGGACTTCTCCACCGCCGAACAATCGATCACCAGGGCCGCAGCCTTGCTGGACTTGATCAGCGCCTGCCCCTGCTCCCGCAGGCCTGGGCCGGTGCGGTAATCCAGCACGCCACTGAGCAACAGTTCGCCGGTTTCGTTCATGCGAACGGCAGAATCACTCATTGGGCTGGCTTCTGGTCGGTTTTTTCGGTAGCGGCCTTGGCTTTGGCAACTTCCCCTGCCCAATTGTCGATGGTCGCCTGCAGGTTGTTGCCATTGCGCGACATTGCATCGGCGAACTGATCGCGGAACAGCTTGCCGATGTTGATGCCGTTGATGATGACGTTGCGCAGCTTCCACTCGCCATTGATCTTCTCGAGTGTGTACTGCACTGGATAGATCGCGCCATTGCTGCCCTTGACCGTCATGCCGACGCTGGTGCGGTCGCCCGACTCATCCTTGGCAGGGTCAACGACGATGCCCTGGTTGTTGTACTCAAGCAGCGCATTGCCATAGAACTGGAACAAACCTTTCTTGAAGTTTTCTTCAAAGGTCTTCATTTGCTCAGGGGTGGCTTTACGCGAGTACTTGACCGTCATGATGCTCTTGGAAATACCTTCGGCATCCACCACGGGGCCGACGATGGTGTTCAGCGCCGCATAAAAGTCATTCGGGTCCTTCTTGTATTTCTCTTTGTTGGCCGCCAGGTCGGCGAGCAACCGATTGGTCGTGTCCTGTACCAGATCGTGCGCGGAAGGCGCCGCCACGGCATTAGCTACCAACGGCAGGGCCGCGAGCAATACCAACAGGCCACGTCGCAAGATTGAGATCATTTAACAGCTCCTCATTTGGCGTCTTTGCTAACGGTATTGAGCAGGAATTTACCGATCAGGTCTTCCAGCACCAGCGACGACTGGGTGTCGTGGATGGTTCCGCCATCCTTGAGCAAGGCTTCTTCCCCGCCCACGCTGATACCGATGTACTTCTCGCCCAACAGGCCAGCCGTCAGGATAGATGCAGTGGAGTCGGCGGGCAGGTTATCTACGCGTTTTTCCACCTGCATGGTCACCCGACCGGTGAAACTGTCACGATCCAGATCGATTGCGGTGACCTTGCCGATGGTGACACCCGCCATGGTCACTTTGGCTCTGACCGTCAAACCGGCGATATTGTCAAAGTATGCATAAAGTTTATAGGTGTCGGTGCTCGGGCTCGGCGAGAGGCCACTGACCCGCAGCGCCAGCAGCAACAAAGCCAGGATGCCAGCCAGCAAGAAAAGGCCGACACCGATTTCCAGGGTGCGGTTTTGCATCAGAAATCTCCAAACATCAAAGCGGTCAGAATAAAGTCCAGGCCCAGCACTGCCAGGGAGGCATACACCACGGTCTTGGTAGTGGCACGACTGATCCCCTCGGAAGTGGGCTCGCAGTCATAGCCTTGGAATACGGCGATCCAGGTCACGACAAAGGCGAAGACGATGCTTTTGATGATGCCGTTGAGCACATCATCCGTGAACGTCACGCTGTTCTGCATGTTCGACCAGTAGGAGCCGTCATAGACACCCAGCCAGTCAACCGCTACCCACGAACCGCCCCAAATGCCCACCACGCTGAAAATCATGGCCAGCACCGGCAGGGAAATGAAGCCGGCCCAGAGGCGCGGGGCAATAATGTACTTGAGCGGGTCGACCCCGATCATTTCCAGGCTGGACAGCTGTTCGGTGGACTTCATGTTGCCGATTTCCGCCGTCAGCGCCGAACCGGCACGCCCGGCAAACAGCAACGCAGTGACCACGGGCCCCAGTTCGCGCAGCAGCGTCAGCGCCACCATCTGCCCGACCGCCTGCTCCGAACCGTAGCTGGACAGAATGTTGAACCCTTGCAGCGCCAGTACCATGCCGATGAACACACCGGAGACCACGATGATCACCAGGGACATCACGCCCACCGAGTGCAGCTGTTTGACCAGCAAGCCAAAACCGCCGCCAATACCGCCACGCCCGAGAAGCGCGTGAAACAGAAATATGGCCGAACGACCGAACACCGACAGCACATCGATGCCGGCCTGGCCGAACCGGCGCACTCGCTCTATAAGTGAAATCTTGCGCATCAACGCTTCCCCAGAAGATCTGCGCGGTAGTCCGTCGCTGGAAAGTGATAGGGGACCGGACCGTCCGGATCGCCTGTCATGAATTGACGGATACGCGGCTCGTCCGAGTTCATCAGCTCGTCAGGCGTGCCCTGCCCCAACACCTGCCCGTCGCCGACCACATAGATGTAGTCGGCGATGCTCGCGGTTTCGGCCAGGTCGTGGGAGACCACGATGCTGGTGATGCCCAATGCATCGTTGAGCAAGCGGATCAGGCGCACCAGTACGCCCATGGCGATAGGGTCCTGACCGACAAAGGGCTCGTCGTACATGAGAATTTGCGGATCGAGCGCAATCGCCCTCGCCAGCGCGACGCGGCGCTTCATGCCGCCTGACAGCTCGTCGGGCATCAGATCAAGGGCGCCGCGCAAACCCACGGCCTGCAATTTGAGCAGGACGATATCGCGGATCATTTCTTCCGGCAGTTGGGTGTGAACACGCAGCGGAAAGGCGACGTTCTCGAAGACATCGAGGTCGGTAAAGAGTGCGCCGCTCTGAAACAGCACGCCCATGTGCTTGCGGGCGTCGAACAGATCGCTGCGCGACAGTTCTGGCAGGTTCTGACCGTTGACCCAGACTTCGCCTTTGGTAGGCCGCAATTGTGCGCCCATCAACCGCAACAGCGTGGTCTTGCCACACCCGGAAGGCCCCATGATGCCGGTGACCTTGCCGCGGGGAATACGGATATCGACGTTATTGAAAATGCTGCGCGCACCGCGCTTGAAGGTCAGTCCCTTCAGCTCGACCGCGTAGGCGTTATCGGCACTCATCTAAACTCCTTGCGATGCAGCCTCTCACTCGGACGCCTGGCTTCCTGACAAAAGCACATCCGCCGAGCGGGCCGAACTGGCGGCGAACTATATCACTGCAATGGCCACGCGCCCAAGGCCAATGCCGAGCCATATTCAGCAACAAGACAGGCAAAAACGCTCATTTAGAGGGATTGAGCAGCATGGAGAGACAATGCTCGACAAACTTGCGTGAGGGTTTCGATCATAACCGCTATAATCGCCGCCTTTTCATCAGGCTATACGATTCAGACATGAGCCAATCCAGCGACCTGATTCAATCAGCACAACGCACCATCCGCCTCGAGGTAGAAGCCGTACAAAGCTTGCTGCCGCATATCGACGCAGATTTCGTACGCGCCTGCGAGATGATTCTGGCCAGCAAAGGCCGCGTAGTCGTGGTCGGCATGGGCAAGTCGGGGCACATCGGCAACAAGATCGCCGCCACCCTGGCCAGCACCGGCACCACCGCATTTTTCGTGCATCCGGCCGAAGCCAGCCACGGCGACATGGGAATGATCACCCGCGACGACATCATCCTGGCGCTGTCGAACTCCGGCTCGACCAATGAAATCGTCACCCTGCTGCCACTGATCAAGCGTCTGGGCATCCAGCTGATCAGCATGACCGGCAACCCGAACTCGCCGCTGGCCAAGGCCGCCGAGGTCAACCTGAACGTTCACGTCGAGCACGAAGCTTGCCCGCTGAATCTGGCCCCCACTTCCTCTACTACGGCGGCGCTGGTCATGGGCGACGCCCTGGCCGTCGCACTGCTGGAAGCGCGCGGCTTTACCGCCGAAGACTTCGCCTTTTCCCATCCCGGTGGAGCATTGGGCCGACGCCTGCTGCTGAAGGTGGAAAATGTCATGCACGCCGGGCAAGAGTTGCCACAGGTTCAGCGCGGCACCTTGCTCAAGGATGCGCTGATGGAAATGACCCGCAAGGGCCTTGGCATGACAGTCATCCTCGAGGCCGACGGCAAGCTGGCCGGGATCTTCACCGACGGCGACTTGCGCCGCACCCTGGACCGCAGCGTCGACATCCATAGCGCCACGATAGATCAGGTCATGACCGTGCACGGCAAGACCGCCCGCGCCGAGATGCTCGCCGCCGAGGCCCTGAAAATCATGGAAGATCATAAAATCAACGCATTGGTCGTGGTCGACAGCGAAGACCGCCCGGTCGGCGCCTTGAACATGCACGATTTGCTGCGTGCAGGAGTAATGTAATGAGCGCGGACCTGCTGCAACGCGGCCAACACATCAAACTGGCAGTATTCGATGTCGATGGCGTCCTGACCGACGGGCGCCTGTACTTTCTCGAAGACGGCAGCGAATTCAAGACCTTCAATACCCTCGACGGCCAGGGCATCAAGATGCTGATGGCGGCCGGCGTCCAGACCGCGATCATCAGCGGCCGCAAAACCCCGGTGGTTGAGCGACGGGCGAAAAACCTTGGCATCCCGCATCTGTACCAGGGGCGCGAAGACAAACTGGTGGTGCTCGACGAGCTTCTCGGCCAACTCAACCTAAGCTATGAGCAGGTCGCTTATCTAGGCGACGACCTGCCGGACCTGCCGGTCATTCGCCGCGTCGGCCTGGGCATGGCGGTGGCCAATGCCGCAAGCTTTGTGCGTGAACACGCTCACGGAGTAACCCTGGCCCGCGGTGGCGAGGGTGCCGCCCGCGAATTCTGCGAATTGATCCTGCGCGCCCAGGGCCGTCTCGATGCGGCCAACGCCGCGTACCTGTGAGCCAAACCATGCTGAACAAAAAAATTCGCAACATTCTGGTGTTCGGTTGCATTGCGGCGATTTTCGCCGCGGTCGGCTATTGGAACATCAGCCCGGAACGCTTCCTCGACAAACCGATCGCGCATGTCGACGAAAGCGAAATCGATTATTACGCTACCAACGCCCACAGCGTGCAGTTCCTGCCTGATGGCAGGCTTCAATACGAAATGACTTCCGACAAAGTCGAGCACCTCAAAGCAAGCGAAGTCACGCTGCTGACCAACCCTGACCTGAACATGTTCCGCGGCACCGAGTTCCCGTGGCACGTCCAGAGCGAAAAAGGTGAGGTCAACCCGGACGGCACGCAGGTTGAATTGATCGATTCGGTACGCATCACGCGCTTTGATGAAAAAAACCGCAGAACCCTGATCACCACCACTCGAATGACGGTGTTCCCGCAGCAACAATATGCGCAGACCGAGCAACCCGTTAGAATCGACGGCGCTGGCGGCGTATCGACCGGTACCGGAATGAAAGCGTATTTGAAAGAAAGCAGGATACACCTGCTATCGAACGTAAGAGGACAGTATGAGGCTCGTTAAAACCCTCCCTATTTTGCTCAGTCTGGGCGCAGCACTGGGAAGCGTGAGCGCCTGGGCTCTGCCGAACGATCAAGAGCAGCCTATCCGCATTCAAGCCGACGACGCCCAACTGGACGACAAGAATGGCGTTGCCACCTACAAAGGTGACGTGATCATTACCCAGGGCTCGATGAAGGTCACCGGCAACACCGTGACCATCACCCGCACGCCGACCGGCGATATCGATGTAGTGACCTCTGTAGGCAACCTGGCCTACTTCGAACAACTGCAAACCCAGGGCGACACCAAGCCTGTCCAGGGCTGGGGAGTGACCATCCAGTACCACGCCGCGCAAAACCGCGTCGTACTGATCGATCGCGCCAAAGTCATCGACAAGGACAACAACACCACCCAGGGCGAAAAAATCGTCTACGACACCGTCAAGAAGCTTGCGAGCGCTGGCCGTGCGACAGGTAACAAGGTCACCGAAGCGCGTCCGCGCATCGACATGGTGATCCAGCCGAAGAAGAAAACCGACGAGCAAAAGGCCCAGTAATGGCAACTCTGAAAGCTCAGCATCTGGCCAAGAGCTACAAGAGCCGCCAGGTCGTCCGTGATGTCAGCCTGTCCATCGACAGCGGTCAGATCGTTGGCCTGCTAGGCCCTAACGGCGCCGGCAAGACCACCTGTTTCTACATGATCGTAGGCCTGGTACAGGCCGATCAGGGCCGCGTACTGATCGACGACCTGGACGTCAGCCACCAGCCAATGCACGGCCGCGCAAAGGCCGGTATCGGCTATCTGCCGCAAGAAGCGTCGATCTTCCGCAAACTCTCGGTCGCCGACAACATCATGGCGATCCTGGAGACCCGCAAGGAACTCGACAAGGCCGGTCGCCGCAAGGAGCTGGAAAGCCTGCTGCAGGAATTCCACATCAGCCACATCCGCGACAACCTCGGCATGAGCCTGTCCGGTGGCGAACGCCGCCGTGTGGAAATCGCCCGGGCATTGGCCACCAACCCGAAATTCATCCTCCTCGACGAGCCCTTCGCCGGCGTGGACCCGATTTCGGTAGGCGACATCAAACAGATCATCCATCACCTCAAGGCCAAGGGCATTGGCGTGCTGATCACCGACCACAACGTCCGTGACACCCTCGACATCTGTGAAACCGCCTACATCGTCAACGATGGCCAATTGATCGCCGAAGGCGACGCTGCAACCATCCTGGCCAACGATCTGGTCAAGGAAGTGTATTTGGGCCATGAGTTCCGCCTGTAAGCACCGAGGTGTCTGGCTAGTCGACCGAGCGCTTGTCTCGATAAAAAATCAACACTTTTTTATTGTTACAGCGCTCTAGGCAAACACTTCAGTTTCAGGCATATAATTTGCTTATGTTTGGCGCTCCGGCGCCCTGTAGTGGATGGCGCATGTGCGCCGGCGAATAAGGTGTTTAGCCCCTGCCATGAAACCATCGCTAGTCTTAAGAATGGGCCAGCAGCTGACGATGACACCGCAGCTGCAACAGGCCATCCGCCTGCTCCAATTGTCGACCCTGGACCTGCAACAGGAAATCCAGGAGGCCCTGGAGTCCAATCCGATGCTCGAACGCCAGGAAGAAGGCGACGACTTCGATAACAGCGACCCCTTGGCCGACAACGCCGAACAGAAACCCAACCCCGACATTCAGGAACCCTCCTACCAGGAAAGCGCACCGACGGTTGATAACCTCGAGGAAGGCGACTGGAACGAGCGTATCCCCAACGAACTGCCCGTCGATACCGCCTGGGAAGACGTTTACCAGACCAGCGCCAGCAGTCTGCCGAGCAACGATGACGACGAGTGGGATTTCACCACCCGCACATCGGCCGGTGAAAGCCTGCAAAGCCATTTGCTGTGGCAATTGAACCTGGCGCCCATGTCCGACACCGATCGCCTGATCGCCGTGACCCTGATCGATTGCATCAACAATCAGGGCTACCTGGACGAGACGCTCGAGGAGATACTCGAAGCCTTCGACCCGGAGCTGGACATCGAGCTGGACGAAATCGAAGCCGTCCTGCACCGCATCCAGCAATTCGAACCCGCCGGAATCGGCGCCCGCAACCTGGGCGAATGCCTGCTGCTGCAATTACGCCAGATGCCGGCCAAAACCCCTTGGCTCGCCGAAGCAAAGCGCCTGGTCATCGACTACATCGACTTGCTCGGCAGCCGCGATTACAGCCAGCTGATGCGCCGCATGAAGCTCAAGGAAGATGAGCTGCGCCAGGTGATCGAACTGGTTCAAAGCCTTAATCCGCGCCCGGGCTCTCAAATCGAATCCACTGAAGCCGAATACGTGGTTCCCGACGTGATCGTGCGCAAGGACAACGAACGCTGGCTGGTGGAACTCAACCAGGAATCGGTACCGCGTCTTCGGGTCAACGCCCAGTACGCCGGTTTCGTGCGTCGCGCCGACACCAGCGCCGACAACACGTTCATGCGCAATCAGTTGCAGGAAGCCCGCTGGTTCATCAAGAGCCTGCAAAGCCGCAATGAAACCCTGATGAAAGTTGCCACCCAGATTGTCGAGCATCAGCGCGGCTTCCTGGAGTACGGCGACGAAGCCATGAAACCGTTGGTCCTGCATGACATCGCCGAGGCGGTTGGCATGCACGAGTCGACAATTTCACGGGTGACCACACAGAAATTCATGCATACCCCTCGGGGCATATATGAACTGAAGTACTTTTTCTCCAGCCATGTCAGCACCTCCGAAGGCGGCGAATGCTCGTCCACGGCGATCCGCGCGATCATCAAAAAACTGGTTGCCGCGGAAAATCAGAAAAAGCCGTTGAGTGACAGCAAGATCGCTGGTTTACTGGAGGCACAAGGCATTCAGGTGGCTCGCCGCACCGTCGCCAAGTACCGCGAATCCCTTGGGATCGCGCCTTCGAGCGAACGCAAGCGGTTGATGTAGAGCCACGCCACAGCGTTCCAGTGGTAGGTCATTTGATCTACCGCTTTATGCACTGGCAACGAAGGAGAAGCTGTATGCAAGTCAACATCAGTGGACACCAACTGGAAGTGACCGAACCTCTTCGCACCTACATCGGCGAAAAACTCCAACGGTTAGAGAGGCACTTCGACAAGATCACCAACGTACAGGTCACGATGACCGTCGAAAAGTTGAAGCAGAAAATCGAAGCCACGCTGCATATTCCCGGCAATGAAGTGGTCGCGAACGCGGAACATACCGATATGTACGCGGCGATCGACGCACTGACCGACAAGCTGGATAAACAACTCAAAAAGCATAAGGAAAAGACCCAGAGCCTCCTCCAGGGCGCTACCGGTCGTTAACACCCCCAACCCATGATCCGACTTGAAAGCATCCTGACCCCCGGCCGTTCACTTGTGAACGTGCCGGGCGGCAGTAAAAAGAAAGCCCTCGAACAAATTGCCAACCTGATCGCCCGGGAAGTGCCGGATCTGGAGATGCAAGATGTCTTCGAGGCGTTGATTGCCCGTGAAAAACTCGGCTCGACGGGTTTTGGCAACGGCATCGCCATTCCCCACTGTCGCCTGAAGGGCTGCTCTTCACCCATCAGTGCCCTGATGCACCTCGATGCCCCCATAGATTTCGACGCCATCGACGGCGCACCGGTTGACCTGTTGTTCGTTCTACTGGTCCCGCAAGCCGCTACCGATGCGCACCTGGAACTTTTGCGCCAAATTGCCAGCATGCTCGACCGCAAGGAAGTGCGCGAAAAACTGCGCAGCGCCCCGAGCAATGAAGCCTTGTATCAGGTTGTCCTGGACGAGCAAAACGGTCAGTAATCATGCGCTTGATCATCGTCAGTGGCCGCTCCGGCTCAGGTAAAAGCACCGCCCTTGATGTACTCGAGGACAGTGGCTACTACTGCATCGACAACCTTCCCGCCGGGTTGCTGCCGGAACTCGCCGAACGCGCATTGATCCACACCGAACTGGCACAGCCGCTGGTGGCCGTGTCCATTGATGCACGCAACCTGCCAAGTCACTTGTCGCGATTCCCCGAATTGCTCGAAGAAGTCCGCAGCCGGCATATCCAGTGCGATGTTCTGTACCTGGATGCCGACGAAGAAACCTTGCTCAAGCGTTTTTCGGAAACCCGTCGTCGTCACCCGCTGAGCAGTGCCAATCGTTCGCTGGCTGAAGCGATCAACGATGAAACCAGCCTGCTCGGCCCCATAGCCGACCTTGCCGATCTCAAAGTCAACACCACCAACCTCAACCTGTATCAGCTACGGGATACGATCAAGCTGCGCCTGTTGAACCAGCCGGAACCCGGTACAGCCTTCCTGGTGGAGTCCTTTGGTTTCAAGCGTGGCATGCCCGTGGATGCCGACCTGGTATTCGACGTGCGCTGCCTGCCCAATCCCTACTGGAAACCCGAGCTTCGGGCGCAGTCCGGGCTTGATCAACCGGTTGCCGAGTACCTGGCAGCCCAGCCGGACGTGGAAGAGATGTTCCAGGACATTTCCACATATCTGCTCAAATGGTTGCCCCGCTTTGCCGCCAGCAACCGCGCCTATGTCACCATTGCCATCGGCTGCACGGGCGGACATCACCGCTCCGTCTACCTGACCGAACGCTTGGGCAAGACGCTGCAACAATCCCTGAAGAACGTCCAGGTCCGCCACCGCGACCTCAGCTAAAGGATTCACACCGCGATGCCTGCTCTGGAAATCGAAATCATCAACAAGCTGGGCCTGCACGCCCGTGCTTCTGCAAAATTCGTCGGAGTCGCCGGTGAATTCAAGGACTGCACGATCAGAGTCGGACGCACTCCGGAATCTACGGTCGACGGCAAAAGCATCATGGCAATGATGATGCTCGCGGCTGGCAAGGGCACCAAAATCTACATCAACACCGAAGGCGAAGACGCGCAAAAGGCGCTGGATGCGTTGAAAGACCTGATCAACCGCTATTTCGACGAAGGCGAGTAAACGCGTATCGAGGCCAAACCCGCTCGATAGCCCACAAAAAAAGGCGCACCACCCATCAGGTGGTGCGCCTTTTTTGTGACAGGGGAGTTTAGCTGCCCGCCACCGTCATCCGCTCGATCAGTACCGACCCCGTACGGATATTGCTGCGCAGTTCCAGGTCATTACCCACGGCAACGATCTGCTTGAACATGTCACGCATGTTACCGGCGATGGTCACTTCCTGGACCGCGAACTGGATTTCACCGTTCTCGACCCAATAACCCGCAGCGCCACGGGAGTAGTCGCCCGTGACCATATTCAGGCCCTGCCCCATCAATTCGGTCACCAGCAGGCCACGCCCCATGCGACGCAGCAAGGCCGCCTGATCTTCATCACCATGGGTGACGAACAGGTTATGCACGCCTCCGGCATTCGCGGTGCTCGGCATGCCGAGCTTGCGACCGGAGTAAGTACCGAGGATGTAGGACACCAGCTCGCCCTTTTCAACGAACGGCTTCGCGTAAGTCGCCAGACCATCGCCATCGAAGGCCGCGCTGCCCAAGGCACGCATCAAATGCGGACGCTCATCGATGGTCAGCCATTCAGGAAACAGCTTCTGACCCAGGGTGCCTTCAAGGAACGATGACTTGCGATACAGGCTGCCGCCGGAAATCGCCGACAGGAAGCTGCCGAACAAACCACCGGCCAACTCGGCGGAAAACAGCACCGGCACTTCGCAGGTTGGCACCGGACGCGCGCCGAGACGGCTTGCCGCCCGTTGTGCGGCACGCTGGCCAATGCTCACCGGATCAGCCAGCAAATTGCCCTGGCGATTCACGTCATACCAATAATCGCGCTGCATCTGACCATCGGCCTCGGCGATCATCACGCAGCTCAGGCTGTGCCGGGTCGACGCATAACCGCCGATAAAACCGTGGCTGTTGCCATAGACACGGCAGCCTTGATGAGTGCTCAGCGTAGTGCCATCGGCATTCTTGATCCGGCTGTCGGCAGCAAATGCGGCCGCTTCACAGGTCAGCGCCTGCTCGATTGCCTGCTCCGGCGTGATATCCCATGGGTGGAACAGGTCGAAATCCTGAACGTCACGCGCCATCAGAGCAGCATCCGCCAGACCCGACGCTTCGTCTTCCGAGGTGTGTTTGGCAATGGCCAAGGCGGCGGCTACGGTCTCACGAATCGCCTCTGGACCGCTGGCCGAGGTGCTGGCCGAACCCTTGCGCTGGCCAACGTACAAGGTGATACCGAATCCCTGATCACGATTGAATTCGACGGTTTCGACTTCGCGCTGGCGCACCGTGGTCGACAGGCCCTGCTCCAGGGACACCGCCACTTCACAGGCACTGGCCCCCTGGCGCCTGGCTTCAGCGATGATCTGCTCGACTTGTTCTTGCAGTGCCGGCAACGCTTGTGGGCCGACGCTTTCAACTGCACTCATGCTGTTCTCCACTCAAATTCTGCTTTCGGAATAGGTCATCGAGCGACCGGGCCGGACAAGCGGCCCCCGACTGGTTATCATGGCGGCGTTTCTTTGCGGACGGCCACCATGGTTGATTCTTACGACGACTCCCTCGATACGGGAGAAAAAAGCAAATCCCAGGTCAAACGCGAGCTGCATGCTCTGGTTGACCTTGGCGAACGCCTTACGACACTCAAGCCTGACTTGCTGGCAAAACTGCCCTTGACCGACGCTTTGCGCCGGGCCTTGGCCGATGCGCCCAAGCACACGGCGAACATCGCGCGTAAACGGCACCTCCAGTTCATCGGCAAACTGATGCGCGATCAGGACACTGACGCCATTCTGGTCTTGCTTGATCAACTCGATGCCTCCACTCGCCAATACAACGAACGCTTCCATAACCTGGAGCGCTGGCGTGATCGCCTGATCGCCGGCGACGATGCAGTCCTGGAAAAGTTCGTCATCGACTACCCGGAGGCTGATCGCCAGCAATTGCGCTCCCTGATCCGTCAGGCCCAGCACGAGCTGGCGACCAACAAGCCACCGGCATCGAGCCGTAAAATCTTCAAGTACATCCGTGAGCTGGACGAGACTCAACGCGGTCTGCGCTGAGACTCTGATCGGGTGAGTCGCCTGGCGGCTCACCCGCAGCTCCACGCCTTACGCGCCCGTGCCACCCACGGTGATCGCATCAATCTTCAGCGTTGGCTGGCCGACACCCACCGGCACCGACTGCCCATCCTTGCCACACGTCCCCACACCACTATCGAGCGACAGATCGTTGCCGACCATCGACACCTTGCTCATGGCTTCAGGCCCGTTGCCGATCAGGGTCGCGCCCTTGACCGGAGCGGTGATCTTGCCGTCTTCGATCAGATACGCCTCGCTGGTGGAGAACACGAACTTGCCGCTGGTGATGTCCACCTGGCCGCCGCCGAGGTTGGCGCAATAGATACCGCGCTTCACCGAGGCGATGATTTCGGCCGGATCGCTTTCACCGGCGAGCATGTAGGTGTTGGTCATGCGCGGCATTGGCAGGTGCGCGTAGGATTCGCGACGGCCGTTACCCGTACGGGCCACACCCATCAGGCGCGCGTTGAGTTTGTCCTGCATGTAGCCTTTGAGTACGCCGTTTTCGATCAGCGTCGTGCACTCGGTCGGCGTACCTTCGTCGTCAACGCTCAAGGAGCCACGACGCCCCGCCAGGGTGCCGTCATCGACGATGGTGCAAAGCTTGGACGCAACCATCTCGCCCATGCGTCCGCTGTAGGCAGAACTGCCCTTACGGTTGAAATCGCCCTCCAGACCGTGGCCGACCGCTTCGTGCAGCAACACACCCGACCAACCGGAGCCAAGCACCACCGGCAACGTACCGGCCGGCGCCGGAATGGCCTCCAGGTTGACCAGCGCCTGTCTCAACGCTTCGCGGGCATAGCCCATGGCGCGATCTTCGGCGAGGAAATAACGGTAGTCGGTGCGACCGCCACCGCCATGACCGCCGCGCTCACGACGGCCGTTCTGCTCGACGATCACGCTGACATTGAAACGCACCAGAGGTCGCACATCCGCCGCCAGCCCGCCGTCGGTGGAGGCCACCAGAATCCGTTCCCAGACACCCGCCATGCTGACGGTGACTTGCTGGATGCGCGGATCGAGCGCGCGAGTCGCGGCATCGATGCGTTTGAGCAGATCGACTTTCTCGGCACGGGTCAGCACTTCCAGAGGATTGTCTGCCCCATACAACTGCGCGACATCCTGAGTGGTGAACGCCTGCACGGTGCCGCTTTGCCCGGCCCGAGAGATCGAGCGGGCGGCACGGGCTGCCGCGCCCAAGGCTTCCAGAGTGATGGCGTTGCTGTAGGCAAAACCGGTCTTTTCACCCGACTGCGCCCGCACGCCCACGCCTTGGTCAAGATTGAAACTGCCTTCCTTGACGATGCCGTCTTCCAGCGCCCAGGACTCGGAGATCTGCCCCTGGAAATACAGGTCGGCGGCATCGATACCCGGGCCGGCCAGGTCGCCGAGCACACCCTGCAGGCTCTCGATCGTCACGCCACCGGGTGCCAGGAGATGATCACTGACTGAGGACAACAACTCGCTCATATGCTTTACGCCTTAAATTCGTCGTTCTGATGCAGGTCGCTGAGCGCCCTGCGAGAAAAAGCGCCGGTGACTGGACACCGGCATCCGCGCCCGGATGGACGCCTGTTCGCTGCTGTCTATCTCGGCCAGCAGCACGGCCTCGCCTTGATCCTGTTGTGCCAGCACGCGCCCCCATGGGTCGATGATGGCGGCATGTCCCCAGGTTTCTCGCGGCCCCGGATGCGTCCCACCCTGGGCGGCCGCGAGCACATAACACTGGGTTTCAATGGCCCGCGCGCGAATCAACACGTCCCAATGCGCCGCACCGGTCACGGCAGTAAAGGCCGATGGCGCGGTAATCAGCTCCGCGCCGGCAGCACGCAATTCGCTGTACAGCTCCGGGAATCGCAGGTCATAACAGACCGTCAGGCCGACTCGCCCTACCGGTGTGTCCGCGACCACGACACCACTGCCATAAGCATAGTCATCGGATTCGCGATAACGACCGCGATTGTCTGCCACGTCCACGTCGAACAAATGCAGCTTGTCGTAACGCGCCACCGTCTCACCCCGGTCATCGACCAGCAACGAGCAGGCGTGCACCTTGGCTGCTGGCTGGTCCACCGGCGGCAGCGGCAAGGTGCCGGCCACAATCCATAACTTGAGGTCGCGAGCGGTCTGTTTCAACCAGGGCAGGATCGGACCTTCGCCCAGTGCCTCGGCGCGACCAATGTCGGCAATGTCGCGCCGGCCCATGGCCGCGAAGTTTTCCGGCAGCACGGCAAGCGCCGCACCACCGGCTGCGGCCTGCTCGAGCAATTGACGGGCCCGGGCCAGGTTGGCCAGCACATCACTCTGGCTGACCATTTGAATCACCGCTACAGACATGGCGCGCTCCTGAATGGATAGACGTCCATGCTACTCCATGGGCCTGGCGTGTGCGCTCTGAAAAAGAGCGTCAAAAAGGCTTGTCGTAGGTGATTTTCGGTTCTTTCCATGGCCCCTTGACGGTGTATTTCACACTGGCAAAACGGGCCACGCGGTCACCGATCAGCTTGTCGATCAGGAACAGAGCACCGCCGACGGCAGGCGCGCCCACGATCAGGGCGGCAATTGGCAGGTTGTTGGACACCGGCAACGTCACCATCAGCTTGGCGTCGATCTGATCGCCGACCAGGTTCAGGGTGCCGTTGAGCTCAACATTACTCGACGGGCCGGTCATCTGGATGGGCTCACGGGTCACATAGACGCCATTGGTCGCCACCAGCAGCCCCTTGACCCGGTCATAGCTCAAACCTTTGCCGAACAGGTCGGAGAAGTCCAGGCGCAATCGCCGGCCGATGGAGTTGAAGTTGAGCAGGCCGAATACTCGCAACGCTTGGGCACCGCCTTCGACCTCCACAAACTGCCCCTCCCTCATTGAAGCGTCGAGAGTCCCGGAGAAACGCTTGCTGGCCAGCCAGGCCGGCGAGCCGGGCCAGCGACCGTCGACATCCATATGGAACTCCTGGCTGGTCACGCTCGGTGCGAAGCCCCATCCCTTGAGCACATCCGCCAGATTCTTGCCGCTGATCCGCCCCTTGTACCAACTTGTGCTGGAACCTGGCGCACCTTCCCAGCCACCGCTGCCTTGCAACAGGATGCCTTTGAGGCCCATATCCAGTGAGTTGAGGGCGATCCCCCTGGCCGTAGGACGAACCTTGAGCGACCACGCACCGACCAGATCATTGCCCTGGAAAAGCTGGTTGATCGTGATATCCAGCGCCGGGATTTTCGTCGGATCCACGGAGGCCAGCGGGTCCGGCGAGTTTTCGTCGGCAAGAACCTTCGGATCAGGTGCCGGCAATCGCACGTATTGCAGATTGATGACCACTGGCGAGGCTTTCGCATCGGGAATACTGGCGGCGCCCTTGACTTGCTGACTGTCGAGCTGCAAAGCCCAGGCGGCCGGTTTTCGCGTCAACTGCACCGATGCCTGATCCAGGGTTGTACCCAGTGCGCTGAGCTTGCCGACCTTGAAATCGGCACTGCTGAGCAACTGTTTTGCACTACCGCCCGGGTCTTGCCCGGCGTACTTGTTCACCAGGTCCTGCCAGGGGCCGACATCCAGCTGCGATAGCACGCCGCGCACCCGCAGGCCTTTGGCAGCGGGCAGCATGGCATTGCCATTACCCAGGAACAATTCACCGCGACCCTCGGCAAAATTTCCGGGAGGCGCGGCGAAGGTGAAGTTCGCCAATTCGCCGTAATTCACCCAATAGCGTCGTTCCGCTCCCTGCAACGTCATGCGGAACGTCGTATCACGCCCGGTTTCGGCAGGCATGCCGAAGGGTGCCGGCAAATCGACGGCGACACCTTTTAGATTGGAGTTGACCATCAACTGGCTATCACCGCCATTAAGGGTCAGTTGCAATTGATACGGAATCACGCCGCTCGCCGGCAGCGACTGGGTGACGCTGAGCCAGTTCGCGAGTTTCTTGACTTCGACCTGCCCCGAGGCCGTGACACGGGTATTGAGCTTGCCTTCACGACCATCGGCGAATATCTGCGCACTCACCGGTTTGTCGAAGGCTCGTGCCGTGATGTTCTGGCCGCTCAACCCTTTGCTGCTATCGAAACGAAAATCACCTTTGAGCTGAGTCAACTCAAGGGGGGGCTCGGGCAATTTCAGTCGAGCCTTTGCCGTTTTGAAGTCGACCACGATATTCGGCTGCTCGCCTTTGACCAGCGGGATATCCAGCTTGAGCTTGCCTTGCAGGTCGCCCTCACCTTCCCAACCGGCGAAAGTTTCGGCAGTACCGATCGGCGCTTCCTTGAGAATTTTCAGGCCGTCACCCAAGCCGCCGGCAAACCCGCCGTCAAGGAACAGATGAGTGCTCTGTCCTGCCGGAGCGTGAGGAATGTTGACGTAAATATCGCTGACCTGGGTGTCGAGCAACTGACCCTTGCTGGCCAGAATCCGCACGCCGCTGTCCTCGACGAACACGTCCCCCGTAACCTTGCTGACGTGCGGCCAGCCGGGCTGAAACGCCAACTCGGCATCGTGCACTTTGAAAAACAGGCTGATGCTGCGGGCGGCATCTTCGGCACCGTGGTTCAGCGAGCCCTGGTACTGGAAGAAACCTTGATCGACTGCCCCCTTGAGAATCGCCGTACGCAGCCATTCGTCGAGTGCCGGGCTCAGGACCGCCGGCAAGTACTTGGCGGTATAGCGACCGTCCCCGTCGACCAGGCCGACCCGCAGGTCCATGTAGTCTTCCTGGTTGTGGTCGAAATGCAACCGGATCAGGAAGTCACCGGCAATCTTGCCTTCCTCGCCCAATACCTTCAGGTACGGCGCGATCAGGGTGAAGCCTTCTTTATCGAGCCTCCAGGTCAACCGGGCATTGGCCTGGATGTATTGCCACGGCTTGGCGAAAATCGGGTCCAGGTGCAGCAGGAAATCCTTGCTGTCCATGCGCAGCTCGCCGTGGCCAAGGTCTCCGCTGATACTGCCGCTGACATTCCGTGCCGCCGGAGCGCCGTGGTAGGCGTCGAAGCCGACCCGATCAAGATTGGCGGCAAAGCTGAACTTGCTGTCGTCGGTGGCATTGGGCCGCACGTCGATCAGAACGTTGCGCAGGCCACCGATGACCTTAAGCCGCTCGACCGTCGTGGCAAAACCTTCAGGTAATGGCGCCAGGGCATTGAGCAACGGCGTGAGCGGAGTGAGCTCGAGGCGGTCGGCTTGCAGGTGCCAAGCCTCTTCTGCCTTATCGGTGGCCGCCAGCTGCTTGAGCTGCAAGCGTGATTCCCAGCGAGTCTCGCCGAGGTTCATGGCCAGAGAGTCCAGGGTGACTAACATGCCTTCGGTGCTGCGTTGAAAATAGCCGTTGAGCGCCAGATTATTGATCCGGACCGGCTTGCGCTCGGCATAGGCCCCTTTGATTTGAGGCGCGTTCAACCGGACGGCGGCACTTTGCAAGGCGCCTTGGCCCCAGGTCGCCCACAGCTCGCCACCGCCTTTGATCTCCGAGAAATGCCATTGCTGGGAAACACTTTCGGGCAGCCATCTAGACCAGTCGCTTTGCGGCAGACTCAAGTAGACGTCCGCTTCACCCTCCTTCCATCGGCTGGCCTGAATGCGAGTACGCAGGCTCATTGCCATCGGCTGACCATCGGGCAGGGTCAAGCGGACATCGAGCCGCTGGCGGTAAGCACCGGTTTTCAGATTCAAACCGACGTAAGTCAGGCTAAGGGGAGATTCCCCCCACGGCTGCAACGTGATCTGACTGTCGAGCACCGACAACTGCTGGACCATTTGCAGGCTATTGAGCAACTGCTCCGGGTCGAGAGGCTGATCGTTCCTGACCGGCAGACCTTCCAGCGCCCACTCACCCTCATTGCCTTGCTTGAGGCTGATCTTCAGGCCATTGAGTTCCAGGTGGGCAATACGTATTTCACGCGCCAGCAGACTGGCCCAGAGGTCCGGCACCGCCCGCACCTTTTCCAGGTGCAGGGCGTTGGCACCCTCGCCAACCGTCACATCGTGAGCCGAAAGAATAGGCGCGAAGCCGCTCCAATTGCCTTTCAGCTCGCCAATCTGCAGCGGCATGCCCAAAGCGTCGCTGGCCCTGGTCTCGACTTCGCCGCGATACTCCGCCACCAGTGGCGTCAGCTCACGGCCAAGGCTGACGTACAACGCCATCAGTACCAAAGCCAACGCGCACAGGCCCAGACCCCAGCGGGTCAGTGCGGCCAAAATGCGTGTCAGACGGTCCATGTCAGTTGGCTCCCATGGCAAACGTTTTGCAAAAAGCTGAGGCCAGCCGTTCAGGAAAAGTTAAAACGTAGCGATTCAGAGCAACACCACGTCGTATTGTTCCTGGGAATACATGGTTTCCACCTGAAAACGAATCGTGCGGCCGATAAACCCTTCGAGCTCGGCAACATTGCCCGACTCCTCATCGAGCAGACGATCGACAACTTTCTGGTTCGCCAATACACGATAGCCTTCCGCCTGATAGGCGCGAGCTTCGCGGAGGATTTCTCGGAAGATTTCGTAGCAGACGGTTTCCGGGGTCTTCAATTTGCCGCGGCCCTGGCAACTGCTGCACGGCTCGCACAGCACCTGCTCGAGGCTTTCGCGAGTGCGTTTACGGGTCATCTGCACCAGGCCCAACTCGGTGATACCGATGATGTTGGTCTTGGCGTGGTCGCGCTCCAATTGCTTCTCGAGCGTGCGCAGCACTTGACGCTGGTGCTCTTCATCTTCCATGTCGATGAAGTCGATGATGATGATCCCGCCCAGATTACGCAGGCGCAGCTGTCGAGCAATCGCGGTCGCGGCTTCCAGGTTGGTCTTGAAGATGGTTTCTTCCAGGTTGCGATGACCGACGAACGCCCCGGTGTTGACGTCGATGGTGCTCATGGCTTCCGCCGGGTCGACCACCAGATAACCGCCAGACTTGAGCGGGACTTTACGCTCCAGGGCTTTCTGGATTTCGTCTTCAACGCCGTACAGGTCGAAAATCGGTCGCTCGCCGGGGTAATGTTCCAGACGATCGGCGATCTCCGGCATCAGTTCGGCGACGAACTGCGTGGTTTTCTGGAAAGTTTCCCGGGAGTCGATGCGAATTTTTTCGATCTTCGGGCTCACCAGGTCGCGCAAAGTGCGCAGCGCCAAGCCAAGGTCTTCGTAGATCACACTCGGTGCGCTGATGGTTTTGATCTGCGCATTGATCTGATCCCACAGCCGGCGCAGGTAGCGGATGTCCATGAGGATTTCATCGGCACCCGCGCCTTCCGCCGCGGTACGCAGGATAAAACCGCCGGCCTCCTTGATGCCTTCTTTGGCGACGCAATCGGAGACCACCTGCTTGAGACGCTCACGCTCGGCTTCATCTTCGATTTTCAGCGAAATGCCAACATGAGCCGTACGCGGCATATAGACCAGATAACGCGAAGGGATCGACAGCTGGGTGGTCAATCGTGCGCCTTTGGAGCCGATCGGGTCCTTGGTGACTTGAACCACCAGGCTCTGGCCTTCATGAACCAGGGCACTGATGCTCTCGACCGCCGGGCCTTCGCGCAGGGAAATTTCCGAAGCATGAATGAACGCGGCGCGATCCAGACCGATATCGACGAAAGCGGCCTGCATGCCAGGCAACACCCGTACGACCTTGCCTTTATAGATGTTGCCAACGATGCCGCGCTTTTGCGTACGTTCGACATGGACCTCTTGCAGGACACCGTTTTCAACCACCGCCACGCGCGATTCCATCGGCGTGATGTTGATCAGGATCTCTTCACTCATGGCAGGGTCTCGTTCAGGCATGTTCACGGTAATGGCCACATCTGGTCAGTACAACGCTTAACGCGCATTATGGTTTTGCCAACAGGGTATGCCGAAATGGCCGAGCAGTTCTGCGGTTTCGCACAGCGGCAAGCCAACCACCGCCGAGTAACTTCCATTGAGCCCGGCGACAAACACCGCACCCAGTCCTTGAATTCCATAACCACCCGCCTTGTCCCCCGGCTCGCCGCTGGCCCAGTAGGCCGTTGCCTCATCGCTGCTTATCGGGCGAAAACGCACCACGCTACGCACCACCCGCGACTCGCAACGCTCACCTTCGAGTACAGCGATCGCCGTCAGGACTTCATGCTCACACCCGGACAACATCTTCAGCATGGCGCAAGCGTCAGCTTCATCAACCGGCTTGCCGAGAATTTTCCCGTCGAGCACCACGGCGGTATCGGCTCCCAGCACGCAAAACGGAGCGCCGGACACCACGACATCGCGCCCGGCCGCAGCCTTGCCGCGCGCCAGACGCTCGACATAGGCCGCCGGGGATTCCTGGGGCAATGGGGTTTCATCGATGTCCGCACTGATGGCGGAAAACGGAACGCCAATCTGCGTGAGCAGTTCACGCCGACGCGGCGAGCCAGAGGCGAGGTACAGCGGCTTCATCAAGACATCTCCCTTGTCATGGTGTGGGCAAATGCCTGACCGAATCAGTTGATTTTGTAACGTCGGCGCAATCCGCGCAAACCGAAGCTGATCCATGGCCAGAGCAAGGCACTGACCAGTGCCGGCAACACCAGCGCCAGCGTCGGCTGGCGATTGCCGGTCAGGGCGCTGAGCCACAACTGAACCAACTGCGCGAGGCCGAAGATCACCAGGATCACCAGGCTTTGTTGCCACATCGGGAACATCCGCAAGCGTTGTTGCAGCGCCAGCACCAGGTAGGTGATCAACGTCAGGATCAAGGCATTCTGCCCCAGCAACGTGCCATACAGCACATCCTCGGTCAGGCCCAGGCACCACGCGGTGACCATCCCGACCTTTTGCGGCAGGGTCAATGCCCAGAACGCCAGCAGCAAGGCCAGCCACAGAGGACGGAGGATTTCCATGAATTGCGGCAGCGGCGAAACGCTGAGCAGCATGCCGACGGCGAAGGTCAGCCAGACGATCCAGCCGTTTCGGGAGGCTTTGACACCAGCCATTATTCTCGTCCCCCAGTGGTAGCCGGCGCGGAGACAGGCGGTTTGGCAGCAGGTTTGACTACGGCGGGTTGTGCCGCCGGCGGTTTGGCTGGAGCAGCTGTGGTCGTGGACGGCTTGGGATGTTTAACGCCTGGTTTGGCCGGGGTTGTGGCCGCCGGTACGGTAGCAGGCACTGCCGGGGCCACCGGGGCAGCCGGAGTCGGAACGATGGCCGGCTTGGGCACGGTCGCTGGAATGATCGGCCCACCACCCTGCGCATCCAGTGATTCCTGCGCCTGGGCAGCGTCGTTGGCACGCTCTTCCGGAGTTCGGGTATCGCTGAACACCAGCAGCAGGTATCGGCTGCGGTTCAGCGCAGCCGTCGGCACGGCGCGAACAATGGCGAATGGCTGACCGGAGTCGTGAATCACTTCCTTGACCGTCGCCACCGGGTAACCCGCCGGGAAGCGTTGGCCAAGGCCGGAGCTGACCAGCAGATCACCTTCCTTGATGTCAGCGGTATCGGCCACATGACGCAGTTCCAGGCGCTCCGGATTGCCGGTGCCACTGGCGATCGCCCGCAGACCGTTGCGGTTTACCTGCACCGGAATGCTGTGGGTGGAATCGGTCAGCAACAGGACGCGGGAGGTGTACGGCATCAACTCGACCACTTGCCCCATCAGGCCGCGGGCATCGAGCACCGGCTGACCGAGGACCACGCCGTCGCGCTCACCTTTGTTGATGATGATGCGATGGGTAAAGGGATTGGGGTCCATGCCGATCAGCTCGGCCACTTCGACCTTCTCGTTCACCAGCGCCGATGAGTTAAGCAACTCGCGCAGCCGAACGTTCTGCTCGGTCAGGGCGGCAAGCTTTTGCATGCGCCCCTGCAACAACAGGTTCTCGGTCTTGAGCTTTTCGTTTTCGGCGACGAGTTCGGTCCGGCTGCCGAACTGGCTGGCCACACCTTGCCATAGCCGCTGCGGCAGGTCGGTGATCCAGTAGGACTGCATCAGCACCAGCGACATTTGGCTACGCACTGGCTTGAGCAGTGTGAAGCGGGCATCGACCACCATCAGCGCGATCGAAAGCACGACCAGCACCAACACGCGCACGCCCAGTGAGGGACCTTTGGAGAAAAGCGGTTTAATAAGCCGCTCCTCCCAGGCAATTGTTCTCTTTACTCATACGGCATCAAACCGGCCTGGATGCAGACGACAGAAGATAAACGCGAACAGGCAGCACTGCAAAGTGCCGCCTGCGCGCTCAACAGCATAGAGGCAATCCGGCGACTTATTCGCTGGAGAGCAGGTCCATGGTGTGTTTATCCATCATTTCCAGGGCACGGCCACCGCCGCGAGCAACGCAGGTCAGCGGGTCTTCGGCGACGATCACCGGCAGACCGGTTTCCTGGGCCAGCAACTTGTCGAGGTCGCGCAGCAAGGCGCCACCACCGGTCAGGACCAGGCCACGCTCGGCGATGTCGGAAGCCAGTTCCGGAGGCGATTGCTCCAGCGCGCTCTTCACGGCCTGAACGATGGTGGCCAGGGACTCTTGCAGAGCTTCCAGCACTTCATTGGAGTTCAGGGTGAATGCACGCGGAACGCCTTCGGCCAGGTTACGGCCGCGAACGTCGACTTCGCGAACTTCGCCGCCCGGGTAGGCGGTGCCGATTTCCTGCTTGATGCGCTCGGCCGTCGACTCGCCGATCAGGCTGCCGTAGTTGCGACGCACGTAAGTGATGATCGCTTCGTCGAAGCGGTCGCCGCCCACACGCACGGATTCTGCATAAACCACACCGTTCAGGGAGATCAGGGCGATTTCAGTGGTACCACCACCGATATCCACGACCATCGAGCCGCGAGCTTCTTCAACCGGCAGGCCGGCACCGATCGCAGCGGCCATTGGCTCTTCGATCAGGAACACTTCACGGGCACCGGCACCAAGGGCCGATTCACGGATGGCACGACGCTCAACCTGGGTGGATTTGCACGGAACGCAGATCAAAACACGAGGGCTGGGCTGCAGGAAGCTGTTTTCGTGAACCTTGTTGATGAAGTACTGCAGCATCTTTTCGCAGACGCTGAAGTCGGCGATCACGCCGTCTTTCATCGGACGAATGGCAGCAATGTTGCCCGGCGTACGGCCCAACATGCGCTTCGCTTCGGTGCCGACAGCAACGACACTTTTCTGGTTACCGTGTGTCCGAATAGCCACAACGGAGGGCTCATTCAGGACGATACCGCGCTCGCGCACGTAAATAAGGGTGTTGGCAGTGCCCAGGTCAATGGAAAGATCGCTGGAAAACATGCCACGCAGTTTCTTGAACATGGGAAAGGGACCCTAGGCAACGCGTGGGTAAAAAAGTGCGGCAAACTCTAACAACGACAGGGATTTTGGGCAAGGCGCCAATATGTTAAATTGGCCGCTTTTCTGTGCACCAAGCCCCACAATCGCGGCCTTATGACCGTAGAAGTGCGGTAGTGTTCCGACAATCTAACACACGGACGCCGTCCGTTCTGTTTTCCACTGGAGAATCCCAATGGCGCTTGAACGCTCCGACGTGGAAAAAATCGCTCATCTGGCCTGTCTGGGCCTCAATGAAGCCGATCTTCCACATATCACTTCAGCCCTCAACAGCATTCTCGGGCTGGTCGACGAAATGCAGGCGGTCAATACCGACGGTATCGAACCGCTCGCCCACCCACTGGAAGCCAGCCAGCGCCTGCGTGCAGACGTCGTGACCGAGACCAATCATCGCGAGGCTTACCAGTCCATCGCACCAGCGGTCGAAAACGGCCTGTACCTGGTTCCGAAAGTCATCGACTAAAGGGAAAGAGCCTGCAATGCATCAATTGACTCTGGCCGAGATCGCCCGCGGACTCGCCGATAAAAAGTTTTCCTCCGAAGAGCTGACCAAAGTCCTGCTGGCGCGTATCGCCCAGCTCGATCCACAGCTCAACAGTTTCATCAGCCTCACCGAGGACCTGGCGCTCACGCAGGCGAAAGCCGCTGACGCCCGCCGGGCCAACGGTGAGAGCGGCGCCCTGCTCGGCGCGCCGATCGCCCACAAAGACCTGTTCTGCACCCAGGGTATCCGCACCAGCTGCGGCTCGAAGATGCTCGACAACTTTAAAGCACCGTACGACGCCACCGTCGTCGCCAAGCTGGCCGCCGCCGGGGCCGTGACCCTGGGCAAGACCAACATGGACGAATTCGCCATGGGTTCGGCCAACGAATCGAGTTACTACGGCGCCGTGAAAAACCCGTGGAACCTGGAATACGTGCCTGGCGGTTCGTCCGGCGGTTCGGCCGCGGCCGTTGCCGCTCGTCTGTTGCCGGCAGCCACCGGCACCGACACGGGCGGATCCATTCGTCAGCCCGCCGCATTGACCAACCTTACCGGTCTGAAACCGACGTACGGTCGCGTTTCGCGCTGGGGCATGATCGCCTACGCCTCGAGCCTCGATCAGGGTGGCCCGTTGGCGCGTACGGCCGAAGACTGCGCCATTTTGTTGCAGGGTATGGCCGGCTTCGATCCGAACGACTCCACCAGCATCGACGAGCCCGTGCCGGACTACAGCGCCAGCCTCAACGGCTCGCTGCAAGGCCTGCGCATTGGCGTGCCTAAAGAGTATTTCAGCGCCGGTCTCGACCCGCGCATCGCCGATCTGATCCACAACAGCGTCAAGGAGCTGGAAAAGCTCGGCGCCGTGATCAAGGAAATCAGCCTGCCGAACATGCAGCACGCGATCCCTGCGTACTACGTGATCGCCCCGGCGGAAGCCTCTTCCAACCTGTCGCGTTTCGACGGCGTGCGCTTCGGCTACCGCTGCGAAAACCCGGTCAACCTGATAGACCTGTACAAACGCTCCCGCGGCGAAGGCTTCGGTCCGGAAGTGCAGCGCCGGATCATGGTTGGCGCCTACGCACTGTCGGCCGGTTACTACGATGCCTACTACCTGAAGGCGCAGAAGATCCGTCGCTTGATCAAGAACGACTTCATGGCGGCCTTCAACGAGGTCGACATCATCCTCGGCCCCACCACGCCGAACCCGGCCTGGAAGCTCGGCGCCAAGAACAGCGACCCGGTCGCTGCGTACCTGGAAGACGTCTACACCATCACCGCCAACCTCGCTGGCCTGCCGGGCTTGTCCATGCCTGCCGGTTTTGTCGATGGCCTGCCAGTCGGCGTGCAATTGCTCGCTCCGTACTTCCAGGAAGGTCGCCTGTTGAACGTTGCCCACCAGTATCAGCTCAACACTGACTGGCACACCCGCACCCCAACCGGCTTCTGAGGAGACACACATGCAATGGGAAGTCGTGATCGGGCTGGAGATTCATACCCAGCTCACCACCCGGTCGAAAATCTTTTCCGGTAGTTCCACCACGTTCGGCTCCGAGCCAAACACCCAGGCCAGCCTGATCGACCTGGGCATGCCCGGCGTACTGCCGGTGCTGAACCAGGAAGCGGTGCGCATGGCGGTGATGTTCGGTCTGGCGATTGATGCCGAGATCGGCCAGCACAACGTGTTTGCCCGTAAAAACTACTTCTACCCGGACCTGCCCAAGGGCTACCAGATCAGCCAGATGGAATTGCCGATCGTCGGCAAGGGCCACCTGGACATCGCCCTGGAGGACGGCACAGTCAAACGTGTCGGCATCACCCGCGCGCACCTGGAAGAAGACGCCGGCAAAAGCCTGCACGAGGAGTTCAACGGTGCCACCGGCATCGACCTGAACCGTGCTGGCACACCGTTGCTGGAGATCGTTTCCGAGCCGGACATGCGCAGCGCCAAGGAAGCCGTGGCTTACGTCAAGGCGATCCACGCTCTGGTGCGTTACCTGGGCATCTGCGACGGCAACATGGCCGAGGGCTCGCTGCGTTGCGACTGCAACGTGTCGATCCGTCCAAAAGGCCAGGCCGAGTTCGGCACCCGCTGCGAGATCAAGAACGTCAACTCGTTCCGCTTCATCGAGAAGGCGATCAACAGCGAAATCCAGCGTCAGATCGAACTGATCGAAGACGGCGGCAAGGTGATCCAGCAAACTCGCCTGTACGATCCGAACAAGGACGAAACCCGTCCAATGCGCAGCAAAGAGGAAGCCAACGACTACCGTTACTTCCCCGATCCGGACCTGCTGCCCGTCGTGATTGAAAACGCGTTCCTCGACGACGTGCGCGCCACCCTGCCGGAATTGCCACCCCAGAAACGCGAGCGCTTCCAGGAGCAGTTCGGTCTGTCGGTCTACGACGCCAACGTGCTGGCCACCAGCCGCGAGCAGGCGGACTACTTCGAGCAAGTCGCCAGCATCAGCGGCGACGCCAAACTGGCAGCGAACTGGGTGATGGTCGAGTTGGGCAGCCTGCTCAACAAACAAGGCCTGGACATCGAAGCGTCGCCGGTTTCCGCCGAGCAACTGGGCGGCATGCTGCTGCGGATCAAGGACAACACCATCTCGGGCAAAATCGCCAAGGTTGTGTTTGAAGCCATGGCCAACGGCGAAGGCAGCGCGGACGAGATCATCGACAAGCGCGGCCTGAAGCAAGTGACCGACACCGGCGCCATCTCGGCCGTTCTGGACGAAATGCTCGCGGCCAACGCCGAGCAGGTCGAGCAGTACCGTGCGGCAGACGAAGCCAAGCGCGGCAAGATGTTCGGCTTCTTCGTCGGCCAGGCCATGAAAGCCTCCAAAGGCAAGGCCAACCCGCAACAAGTGAACGAATTGCTGAAAAGCAAGCTCGAAGGCTGATAGAAATGGAGCCAGTTTTTAAACCTGGCTCAAAACCTTGTAGGAGCGAGTCTGCTCGCGATGGAAAGTCAGTTGGCCCCGATGTGGCTGACCCTCTATCGCGAGCTGGCTCGCTCCTACAGTTTGTTTCGGGAAACCTTCGAATGAAACGTCTGCTCGGCGCCTGCGCCCTCCTTTCCCTCCTCGCCGGCTGCGCGAGTAACGATATCGTCGACCCGCACGGCTACGACAAAACCGGCATGGCCTCGTACTACGGCGCCAAGCACCAGGGTAAACGCACCGCCAGCGGCGAGCGTTTCGACAAGAATTCCCTGACCGCCGCCCATCGCCAACTGCCGTTCGGCACACGGGTGAAGGTCACCAACCTGAACAACGACAAATCCTGCGTGGTCCGCATCAACGATCGCGGGCCGCATACCCGTGGGCGCCTGATCGACCTGTCCCACGAGGCCGCCGAACGCCTGGGCATGCTCAAGAGCGGCACTGCGCGGGTTCGCGTGCAAGCCCTCGACGACTGACAAACGGAGCATCGACCATCTTCGGATTAGCCGATTTACCCCTGATCAGCGTGATCGAATTGCTCAGCGGCCTGGTACTGCTGATTATCGGCGCCGAACTGATGGTACGTGCCGCCGTGCGCCTGGCCGCGCGCCTGCATGTACGACCACTGATCATCGGCCTGACCATCGTCGCCCTCGGCAGCAGCGCACCGCAGATGGCCATCAGCCTGCAAGCCACACTGGCGCATAACGCCGACATTGCCGTCGGCAGTGTGATCGGCAGCAGCATTTTCAATATCCTCGTGACCCTCGGACTGTCGGCGCTGATCATCCCCCTGCGCGTTTCACGGCAACTGGTGCGCCTGGATATTCCGCTGATGATCGGCGCCAGCCTGCTGGTGTTCGTGCTGGCCTGGAATGAAGAGCTGACCCGTGCCGATGGCGTCATTCTCCTGACTGCACTGCTGCTGTACCTGGGCCTGTTGCTGCGTCAGTCGAAGCACTCGGCGCGTCCGCAGTCGACTCATGAGCACCCGGTGCAAGCGCCATGGTTAAAAAGCCTGATGATGATCGTTGCCGGCCTGGCAATGCTGGTGTACGCCGGCCACTTATTGTTGGGCGCGGCGGTTGCGGTCGCCACTGATTTGGGGCTGTCGGAACGGATCATCGGCCTGACCATCGTCGCCATCGGCACTTCCCTGCCAGAGCTCGCGACCTCGCTGATCGCCGCGCTACGGGGTGAACGGGAAATTGCCGTGGGCAACGTCATTGGCAGCAACCTGTTCAACCTGTTGGGCGTTTTGGGCTTTACCGCACTGGTCGCGCCGACACCCCTGTCGGTATCGCCCAATGCCCTGGATTTCGACCTGCCAGTGATGCTCGGCGTCGCCGCGCTGTGCCTGCCGGTGTTCTATTCCGGCTACCGGGTGACCCGCGCCGAGGGCTTGCTGTTTCTGGGTTTGTACCTGGCTTACGGCCTGCACGTGGTGTCGTTCACCACCGGCATGCCATTGGCGGGCAAGCTTGAACACCTGATGCTGTTTTTCGTCCTGCCGGCGCTGGTGGCGTTTTTGCTGTTCACGTCGCTGCGTGCCTGGCATCGCCAACACCACAAGAGAGAATTGCCATGACCGAGAACAAGAAGACCGGCGTTGAAGTACGCCGCCAAGTGATGGGCGACGCCTTCGTCGACCGCGCGCTGGGCAACGCCACCGAGTTCACCCAGCCGCTGCAGGATTTCGTCAACGAACACGCCTGGGGCAGCGTCTGGAGCCGCGAAGGCTTGCCGCTTAAAACCCGCAGCCTGATCACCCTCGCCGCCCTGACAGCGCTGAAGTGCCCGCAGGAATTGAAAGGGCACGTGCGCGGCGCGCTGAACAATGGCTGCACCGTGGAAGAAATTCGTGAAGCGCTGCTGCATTGCGCGGTGTATGCCGGCGTGCCGGCGGCGATCGACGCGTTCCGGGCGGCGCAGGAAGTGATTGATACCTACCAGAAGCCGGAGTGACATCGCGAGCAGGCTCGCTCCCACAGGGGAATGCATTCCAAATGTCGGAGCGAGCCTGCTCGCAATGAACCCCTGAAGAGCACGACCTCTTCAGCGACTAGATCCACCCGCCCCACTGCAACAAAAAGATCCCGACGTTGGTGGTGACCGCCGCCATCAACGTGGTAATGACGATGATCGCCGCCGCCAGTTCATGATTGCCATTGGCTGCCCGGGCCATGACAAAACTGGCCGCCGCCGTCGGGCTGCCGAAGTACAGGAACAGAATCCCCAGCTCCGCGCCACGAAAGCCCCAGAGCCACGCGCCAAGCGTCGCCAATATCGGCAGGCCGAGCATCTTCACCAGACTTGAACTCAGCGCCATCGGGCCGCTCTTGCGCATCGCCACCAGCGACAGCGTGCCGCCAATGCAGATCAATGCCAACGGCAGGGTGGTCTGCGCCAGGTACTGGCCGGAGGTTTCCAGCCATCCCGGCAAACCGATCTTGAAGTAGGCAAACGGTGCCGCCGCGATCACGCTGATGATCAGCGGATTGCTGAACACGCTTTTGCATATGCTCCACGGATCGGACTTGATCACCGGGCTGTACACCGCCAGCACGATGGTTGACAGCGTGTTGTAGAACAGGATCACCAGCGCCGCGAGAATCGCCCCCAGGGAAATCCCGTAATCGCCGTACATGCTCGCCGCCAGCGCCAGGCCGATGACCCCGTTGTTACCGCGAAATGCGCCTTGGGTGTAGATCCCGCGGTCTTCTCGCGGGCACTTGAAAATCGCCCAGCCCCAGGCGATGGCAAAGCACACCAGGGTGGCGAGGGAGAAATAAATCAGCAGCGCTGGCTGCAGCGCGGCGTGCAGGTCGGCATGCAGGATGCCGAGAAACAGCAACGCCGGCATGCTGACGTTGAACACCAACGCCGACGCAGTATGGATGAAGTTATCGTTGATCCAATTGATGCGCTTGAGCAGCACCCCCAGAAACAGCATGGCGAACACCGGGGCGGTGATGTTCAGGGTTTCGAGGAAAATGGCCAGCATGCCGTGGATAACCTTGGGTGAGCGTCGTTAGGGGGCTAATGATAAGCCAGCAAGTCCCTCGCCGTCTGGTAGAACGCTATCGCTGGCAAGCCAGCTCCCACAGGTTCCTCGGTGTTCATACGTCTTATGCAACGCAGAAGATTCCTGTGGGAGCTGGCTTGCCAGCGATGCAGCCGACGCGGTCTTACGTGATTGGCGCCGGATTGAACAAGGTGATGTCGTTATGCAGCTTGTGCTTTTCGGCCCACGTCTGTTTCTTGCCGCTGGCCACGTCCAGGTAGTAGTGGAACAACTCCCAGCCGAGGTCCTCGATGGAGGCGCGTCCGGTGGCGATTCGCCCCGCGTCGATGTCGATCAGGTCTGGCCAGCGTTGTGCCAGCTCAGTGCGGGTCGATACCTTCACCACAGGCGCCATGGCCAAGCCATAAGGCGTGCCACGACCGGTGGTGAACACGTGCAGGTTCATCCCTGCCGCCAGTTGCAAGGTCCCGCAGACAAAGTCGCTGGCCGGCGTTGCGCAGAAGATCAGGCCTTTTTCCTTGAAGCGCTCGCCAGGGCCGAGCACGCCAGTGATAGCGCTGCTGCCGGACTTGACGATCGACCCCAGGGATTTCTCGACAATGTTCGACAGCCCGCCCTTCTTGTTGCCCGGCGTGGTGTTGGCGCTGCGATCGGCTTCCCCCTTGGCCAGGTAACGGTCATACCAGTCCATTTCCCGCACCAGCTCCTGAGCGACTTCCCTGGTTTGCGCGCGCGAAGTCAGCAGGTAAATCGCGTCGCGCACTTCGGTCACTTCGGAGAACATCACCGTCGCACCCGCACGCAACAGCAAGTCCGAGGCGTAGCCCAGGGCCGGGTTAGCGGTGATCCCGGAGAACGCATCACTGCCACCGCATTGCATGCCCAGGATCAGCTCGGACGCCGGCACGGTTTCCCGACGGCGCTGGTCGAGCTTCTTTAAACGGGTTTCGGCCAGCGCCATGATCTGTTCGATCATCTCGGTAAAACCGTGACTGGAGTCCTGCAGGCGATACAACCAGGGCTCGCTCAAATCCACCGAGCTGTCGTTCTCGTGCATCACTTGTCCGGCCTGCAATTTCTCGCAGCCCAGACTGATCACCAGCGCCTCGCCACCCAGGTTCGGGTTGCGCGCCAGATTGCGCACGGTGCGAATCGGGATGTAGGCATCGGTGGCGGTGATCGCCACGCCGCAGCCGTAACTGTGGGTCAGCGCCACCACGTCATCGACGTTCGGGTACTTGGGCAGCAACTCGTCCTTGATGCGCTTGACCGCATGGTCCAGCACGCCGGTAACGCACTGCACCGTGGTCGTGATTCCGAGAATGTTACGCGTGCCAACCGTACCGTCGGCGTTGCGATAACCCTCGAAGGTATAGCCTTCCAGCGGGGCTTGCGCGGCCGGCACTTCGGTGGACAGCGGCAGGCTGTCCAGCGGTGGCGCGGTGGGCATGCGCAATTGGTCCTCCTTGACCCAACTGCCACGCGGGATCGGCTGCAAGGCGTAGCCAATGGTCTGGCCGTAACGAATCACCTGTCCGCCCTCGGGGATGTCCTCCAGGGTGACCTTGTGACTTTGTGGCACGAAATCCACGGTGACCAGGCCATCGGCAAACTCGGTGCCGGCCGGTACGCCCTGATCGTTGACCACGATCACCACATTGTCCCGCTCGTGCAGGCGGATGTAGCGCGGCGAGTCGGAATGTTCAATCAACTGCATGACGCCGCTCCTCAGGAATGCGCTTGAGACAATTTGTTATTCATTTCAGGACCGCCCATTGGTGGTTCTTTAAGCACAACGCGTTTGATCGGACCGACGATGACCAGATAGCTGAACACCGCGACCAGTGCGTTGCAACCGACAAACACCAGCGCCCACTTGAACGATCCGGTGGAGCTGATGATGTAACCGATCACGATCGGGGTGGTGATCGAGGCGAGGTTGCCAAACATGTTGAACAGGCCACCGCTCAAACCGGCGATCTGTTTCGGCGAAGTATCGGAGACCACCGCCCAGCCAAGCGCGCCCACGCCCTTACCGAAGAACGCCAGCGCCATGAAGCCCACGACCATCCATTCGATATCGACGTAGTTACACGCCACGATGCTGCTGGAAACCAGCAGGCCGGCAATGATTGGCGCCTTGCGGGCGAACGTCAGGGAATGCCCCTTGCGCAGCAGGTAGTCGGAAATCACCCCGCCGAGCACACCCCCGATGAAGCCGCAGATCGCTGGCAACGAGGCAATGAAACCGGCCTTGAGGATGGTCATGCCGCGCTCTTGCACCAGGTACACCGGGAACCAGGTCAGGAAGAAGTAAGTGATGCCGTTGATGCAGTATTGGCCGAGGTAGACGCCGAGCATCATGCGGTTGGTCAACAGCTGGCGAATGTAGTCCCACTTTGGCCCGTCGACCTTTTTGCCCTTGCCTTTGTCCTGGTCCATGTCGACCATGCCGCCGTTCTCGGCGATGTGCTTGAACTCATCGTCATTGATCATCGGGTGCTGACGCGGGCTGTGGATAACTTTCAGCCAGATCAGCGAGAACACGATGCCGATGCTACCCATCACGACAAACACGTGCTGCCAGCCAAAGGTGTAGACGATCCAGCCCATGAGCGGCGCGAACAGCACCGTGGCGAAGTATTGCGCGGAGTTGAAGATCGCCGATGCAGTACCGCGTTCAGCGGTCGGGAACCAGGCCGCCACGATGCGCGCGTTGCCGGGGAAGGACGGCGCTTCGGCCAGGCCCACCAGGAAGCGCAGCATGAACAGCGCGACAATCGCCGTGGACATGCCGAACTCACCGACATAACCCTGCAGGACGGTGAACAGCGACCAGGTGAAGATGCTCAAGGCATAGATTTTTTTCGAGCCGAAACGGTCCAGCAGCCAGCCCCCGGGAATTTGCCCGGCCACGTAGGCCCAACCGAATGCAGAGAAGATATAGCCAAGGGTGACCGCGTCGATGCCGAGGTCTTTTTGCAGGCTGGAGCCGGCAATGGCGATGGTAGCCCGGTCGGCGTAGTTGATCGTGGTCACCAGGAACAGCATGAGCAGGATCAAATAGCGGACGTGAGTCGGCTTGGTCGATTGCATGTAGATGTACTCCCACTGATTATTTTTATGCGCGGGTGAAACGGGTGCGGCCCCTGTAGGAGCGAGCCTGCTCGCGATGGTGGTCAACGATGACGCGGGGCATCAGGTTGACTGTGGCGACTTCAAGACCATCGCGAGCAGGGCTCGCTCCTACAGGGGGTATTGCCTTACGAGCCGATGTAACTGGTCTTCACGACCGTGTAGAACTCTTGCGCATAGCGGCCTTGCTCGCGGGAGCCATAGGATGAACCTTTACGCCCGCCGAACGGAACGTGGTAATCCACGCCAGCGGTCGGCAGGTTGACCATCACCATCCCTGCCTGGGAGTGGCGCTTGAAGTGGTTGGCGTACTTCAACGACGTCGTGGCGATGCCCGCCGACAGACCGAACTCGGTGTCGTTGGCCATGGCCAATGCCGCTTCATAATCCGCGACGCGAACCACGTTGGCCACCGGGCCGAAGATCTCTTCACGGCTGATGCGCATCGCCGCTTCGCTGTCGGCAAACAGCGTCGGAGCGAGGTAGTAACCCTCAGTGTCACAGGTCACCAAACCACCGCCGCTGACCAGACGCGCACCTTCGGACTGGCCGATGTCGATGTACTTCATGTCCTGTTCAAGCTGGGCTTGCGAAACCACCGGACCGATATCAGTGCCCGCTTTCAACGCATGGCCGACCTTGATCGACTTCATGCGCTCGGCCATGGCTTCGACAAACTTGTCGTGGATGCCGGCGGTGACGATGAAGCGGCTCGACGCGGTGCAACGCTGACCGGTGGAGTAGAACGCGCTCTGCACCGACAGCTCGACCGCTTGCTTGAGGTCAGCGTCGTCGAGAATGATCTGCGGGTTCTTGCCGCCCATTTCCAGCTGGACCTTGGCCTGGCGCGACACGCAGCTGACGGCGATCTGACGACCGACACCCACGGAACCGGTGAAGCTGATGCCATCGACTTTCGGGCTGTGGACCAGTGCATCACCCACCACGCGACCGCTGCCCATCACCAGGTTGAACACGCCAGCCGGGAAGCCTGCGCGGGAGATGATTTCCGCCAGGGCCCAGGCGCAACCTGGCACCAGGTCCGCCGGCTTGAGCACGACGCAGTTGCCGTAGGCCAGGGCCGGGGCGATTTTCCACGACGGGATGGCAATCGGGAAGTTCCACGGGGTGATCAGACCGACCACACCCAGTGCTTCACGAGTGACTTCAACGTTGACGCCCGGACGCACCGACGGCAGGTAGTCGCCGGACAGGCGCAGGCATTCACCGGCGAAGAACTTGAAAATGTTGCCGGCGCGGGTCACTTCGCCAATGGCTTCGGGCAGGGTCTTGCCCTCTTCCCGAGCCAACAACGTGCCGAGCTCTTCGCGACGGGCGAGAATTTCAGTGCCGACTTTATCCAGGGAATCGTGACGCGCCTGAATGCCGGACGTGGACCACGCCGGAAACGCGGCACGGGCAGCATCGATGGCGGCGTTGACCTGGGCCAGATCTGCCTTGGCGTAGTCGCCGATGGCATCGCTCAGCTCGGACGGGTTGATGTTGGTCGCGTAATCGCTGGCCGCGACCCATTCGCCGTTGATGTAGTTGTCGAAACGCTTTGCATTTGTCACGGGACTGCCCTCGAAACAAAAAGATCTCACGCAAAAAGGCCGCTGAATACTCAGCGGCCCCGTTAAACCGGAGGTGTTACTGCGCGCCCTGCTTGTCGATCAGCGCGGCGAGCATTTCATACTCTTCGCCCGTCAGATCGGTCAGCGGTGCACGCACGGGGCCAGCGTCGTAGCCGGCAATTTTTGCCCCGGCCTTGACGATGCTCACGGCGTAACCGGCTTTGCGGTTACGGATGTCCAGGTACGGCAGGAAGAAGTCGTCGATGATCTTGCCAACGGTGGCGTGATCTTCACGCGCGATCGCGTGGTAGAAGTCCATCGCGGTTTTCGGGATGAAGTTGAACACCGCCGAGGAGTAGACGGGCACGCCCAGCGCTTTATAGGCAGCGGCATAGACTTCAGCGGTCGGCAAGCCGCCCAGGTAGCTGAATCGGTCACCGAGGCGGCGACGGATCGACACCATCAACTCGATATCACCCAGGCCGTCTTTGTAGCCGATCAGGTTCGGGCAGCGCTCTGCCAGACGCTCCAGCAGCGGCGCGTTCAGACGGCAAACATTGCGGTTGTAGACCACGACACCGATGTTGACCGATTTGCACACGGCTTCAACGTGGGCGGCAACGCCGTCCTGGCTGGCTTCGGTCAGGTAGTGCGGCAACAGCAACAGGCCCTTGGCGCCCAGGCGCTCGGCTTCCTGCGCATATTCGATGGCTTGACGGGTCGAACCGCCAACACCGGCCAGAATCGGCACGCTGGTGGCGCAAGTGTCGACCGCCGTCTTGATGATTTCCGAATATTCGCTGGCCGCCAGAGAGAAGAACTCACCGGTGCCGCCGGCGGCGAACAGAGCCGAGGCGCCGTATGGGGCCAGCCATTCGAGACGCTTGATGTAGCCAGCGCGGTGGAAATCGCCCTGGGCATTGAAATCGGTGACCGGGAAAGACAACAGGCCGGAAGAGAGGATGGACTTCAGTTCTTGTGGATTCATTATTCGAACACCCTGGGTAGCGACGTTTGTGTGTGTGTGTGAGAAAACCGTTCAGCCTTTGCTGAAGTTGTAGGTCATCGTACAACTTAAAATATAACCGTCAACTGCATTTCATCGCCGTGGGTGAAAATTGTTCGACAAGAGTCAGGCGAGATAGGGGGTTCAGCGGCTATTGGGGCAGGAAAAGCGGGGCAGACGCCGGCTCAATAGAGATACGTTGTCAGAAGATTGATGGACTGAGCAAACAAGCTAGGGGATGTGGGAAATGGCTGATAGCAGGCTCGCTCCCACACAGGGATTTGGGCGCGCACAAATCGTGTTCACCGCAAGTCAAATGGGGGAGCGAGCCTGCTCGCGATAGCGGTAACTGAGACGATGGATGACACAGGGGTAGATTGCTTACCCCCGCTGCGCCTCTGCCTCTTCATGGGCATGACGCAACCGTTCGCGGCTGTTCGTCAGGTGCAAACGCATGGCCGCGCGGGCCGCATCGGAATCCTGGCGAGCAATCGCATCGTAGATTTCTTCGTGCTCGCGGCTCAGGCGATTCATGTAGTGCTGCTGGTCATCGTGGGCCAGCCGCGCGGAATTGAGGCGAGTGCGCGGAATGATGCTGGTGCCCAGATGGGTCATGATGTCGGTGAAGTAGCGGTTGCCGGTCGACAGGGCGATTTGCAGGTGGAACTGGAAGTCCGAGGCCACGGCATCGCCGGCGTGGGAGACGCTTTCATTCAAGGCATCCAGTGCCGCGCGCATCAACGCCAACTGCTCTGGGGTTCGGCGTTGCGCGGCCAGACCGGCGGACTCCACCTCCAGGCTGATGCGCAGCTCCAGGATGGCCAGCACATCACGCAAGGTCACCACTGTCGCCGGATCGATACGGAAACCGCTCGGGCTCGGGGTGTCGAGGACGAAGGTGCCGATACCGTGGCGGGTTTCCACCTGCCCCGCCGCCTGCAGACGGGAAATCGCCTCGCGCACCACCGTACGGCTGACGCCATGGGCATCCATGATCGCCGACTCGGTGGGCAACTTGTCACCACGCTTGAGGTGGCCGTCGCGGATCTGCTCGGACAGCACCGTCACCAGTTCCTGCGCGAGGCTGCGGCGCTTGCGAGGGAGGCGTGGTGTGTCGTTCAGGTTTTCCATGGTGAACATCTGTCTCGAAAAATTCGGTTGAAACCGCATCATAGCTCAACACGGTTGTACGATCACCCATCACCCTGTGTAGGAGCGAGCCTGCTCGCGATGGACTGGCGAGCGCCGGGTGTATTCAGGTGGCACGCGTTATCGTTAGCCACCCTCGCGATCAGGCTCGCTCCTACAGGGAATGTGGTGTTCAGGCGGTCACGGCCTGGTCCACCAGGCGGCCATTCTCGATACGAATGTGCCGCGGATGGAAACGCTTGAGACTGCTGCGATGGCCGACGCTGATGATGCTCAGTCCCGGCAACTCATCGATCAGCGCCTGATACAGCGAAGCCTCATCCTCTTCATCCATCGCCGACGTCGCTTCGTCCATGTACAACCATTGCGGCGCATAAATCAGGGCACGGGCGAAGGCCAGGCGCTGCTGCTCACCTGGCGACAGCAGACGCTGCCAGTGATTGGCTTCATCGAGGCGCGCCACCAGGTGCGGCAGTCGGCAGGTTTCCAGTACGTGCACGTAGCGTTCGTTCGGGTAGGTATCGCCGGCCTGTGGATAACTCAACGCCTCGCGCAACGTACCAATCGGCAGATAGGGTTTCTGCGGCAGGAACAGGTAACGCGCCGCCGGCAGGCGGATACTGCCGTGGCCCGCCAGCCACAGATGCCCCATCGCCCGCAGCAAGGTCGACTTGCCGCTGCCGGAGCGACCGCTGAGCATCACGCGCTCGCCCTCCTCCACGGTCATCTCGGCATTGGTCAGCAGATGGCGACCGTCAGCCAGATCGAGGCCGAGGTTGTGCACCTGCAATGCATCCCCTTGATTCTGCACGTCGATGGCCGGGACACGCTCTTCGTTATCGACCATGGCCTGACGGAAGCTCAACAAACGATCACAGGTGGCGCGCCAGGAAGCGAGGTCCTGGTACGCACTGATAAACCAGCTGAAACTCTCCTGGACGTTGCCGAAAGCCGAGCTGATTTGCATCAGTTCACCGAGTTCGATCTTGCCGGAGAAGTAACGCGGCGCAGCGACCATGAACGGAAAAATGATCGCAATCTGGCTGTAACCGGACGTGAAGAACGTCAGACGCTTGGACACCTTCATGATGTCCCAGAAATTATGCCAAACCATCCCGAAACGACTGCTCAGGCGGCGGTTTTCGTTGGGCTCGCCGTTGTACAACGCAATGCTTTCAGCATTTTCACGGACCCGGACCATGGAGAAACGCAGGTCGGCTTCGAAGCGTTGTTGTTGGTTGTTCAGGCCGATCAAACGACGACCGATCAAATGCGTCAGCCAACTGCCGACCGCGGCATACACCAGCACGCACCAGAACATGTAGCCGGGAATGGTGAAGCCGAGCACTTCAATACTGCCTGATACACCCCACAGGATGATCGAGAACGACACCAGGCTGACGATATTGCGAATCAGCCCAAGGCCCAGGCTCAGCGTGTTCAAGGTGAAGTTGTTGAGGTCTTCCGATATCCGCTGGTCCGGGTTATCGGTGTAACCGCCCTGCTCCAGCCGATAGTAATTTTTGTCGCTGAGCCAGCGGGCGAAATACTTTTCGGTGAGCCAGGCCCGCCACCGTATGGTCAGCATCTGGGTCAGGTAAAGGCGGTACACCGCACCGATAATCGCCACCGCGGCAATGGCGCAGAAATACAGGATCAACGTCCAGAACGACGCCTCATCCTTCTTCTGCAGAGCGTTATAGAAGTCTTTGTACCAGGTGTTGAACCACACCGAGATCCCGACGCTGATCAACGAGAGGGCAATCACGGCGATCAGCAACGTCCAGGCCTTGCCCTTCTCTTCGCTACGCCAGTAAGGCGTGGTCATCGCCCACACTTTGCGAAAAAACTGCCCGCGCACCGCATCGTTGACCGCAGAATATTCAGCGTTCTGATTCATGGAAAAGGCTCGATAAAGAAAAAAACACGCACGAACCGATCATAGATGATCGGTTCGGTTTGTCGCGAGGAGCTACCCGCATTCGTTCAGCGCCGGTTCAGCGGCGAACGGGGCGCTTCTGCAGTTTGCGCTGCAGCGTGCGGCGATGCATGCCCAGGGCGCGGGCCGTGGCGGAGATGTTGCCTTCGTGCTCGGTCAAGACGCGCTGGATATGCTCCCACTGCAGACGGTCGACCGACATCGGGTTCTCCGGCACCAGGCTGTCGAGGTCGGCATGCTCGGAAAGCAGCGCAGCCAGAACGTCGTCGGCATCCGCCGGTTTGCACAGGTAGTTGCAGGCACCGCGCTTGATCGCCTCGACGGCGGTGGCAATGCTCGAGTAACCCGTGAGGATCACCACGCGCATTTCCGGGTCCATTTCCAGCAATTTGGGCAACAACACCAGACCCGAGTCGCCGTCCATTTTCAGGTCCAGGGCGGCGTAGTCCGGCAGATCGGCCTGGGCCATCGCCAGGCCTTCTTCGGCGGAACCGGCGGTACTGACGCGAAAACCACGGCGAGCCATCGCACGAGCCATGACGCGGGTAAATGTTGCGTCGTCATCGACCAGCAGCAAATGCGGCAGTTCTTCGCCTTCGACTTGGATTTCGTCACTCATGTTGGTCTCCTCGGGCGACACGGGGCAGGCGCAGCTCGGTGAGCGTGCCGCCTTCCTCATGACTGTAGAGTTTCACTGAGCCGCCGGCGCGTGTCACGCTGGCCTTGCTCAAAAACAGGCCCAGGCCGAAACCTTTGCCCTTGGTGGTAAAAAATGGCTTGCCAATCTGCTCGGCGATGGCCAGCGGTACACCGGCTCCGTGGTCGCGAATACTGATCGTCAGGTTATCCGCATCCCAGTCCAGCGTCACTTGCAGGCCCTCGGGACAGGCATCGGCGGCGTTGTTCAGCAAATTCAACAGGGCCTGGGTCAGGTCCGGCGGTGGAGCCATGCGCGGCACCTTGCCTTGACCCAGGCGCTGGAAGCGATAGCTGGCTTCCGGGCGCATCAGGTGCCAGCGGTTCAGTGCCTCATCGAGCCAGTCGGTGACGTCCTGCATCTCCACGGCCAGGCGGCGATTGGCTTCGGCGGCGCGAACCAGTTGTTGCAAGGTCTCTTTGCACAGCTTGACCTGATCCTGCAGCACGCTCAGGTCGTCCTGCAGCATCGGGTCGTGGTGATCCTGGCGCATTTCCTTGAGCAACACGCTCATGGTCGCCAGTGGCGTACCCAGTTCATGGGCGGCGCCGGCCGCCTGGGTGGCCACGGCCAGCAATTGCTGGTCGCGCAGTCCTTCTTCGCGGCGAATGGCGCGCAGTTCTTCCTGACGGCGCAACTCTTCGGCCATGCGCGCGGCGAAGAAGGTGATGACCGCCGCGGCGAGGGCAAAACTCAGCCACATCCCGTAAACCTGCAGGTTTTCCCGAGCGATCGGGAAGGTCTGCAACGGATAAAAGCGCGCCAGCAACAGGGTGTACATCGTCAATGCGATACCGGACAGGATCACCGAATAACGCCACGGCAATGTCACGGCCGCGATGGTCAGTGGCACCAGGTAATAAGACACGAACGGGTTGGTCGAGCCGCCCGAAAAGTACAGCAAGGCACTGTGGATAAACAGGTCGCAGGCCAGTTGCAAGGCGTATTCGAGTTCTGTCACCGGCCATGACGTGCGCAGGCGAATCGCCGTGAACGCACACAACAGCATCGAGCAACCGAGGGTCGCCGCCAGCTGGAACCAGGGCAACGGCAGCAATTGAAACCAGTAGGCCAGGCCCACGGAGCCGGCCTGGGCGGCCAACACCAAAGTGCGGATGAACGTCAGCCGCCAGAGATTCTGGCGAGTTGCGGAGGTAATTTGAACGGGGGCGAGCATGAGCTCTCCTGATGAGCGCTCCAGGCGGATCGCCGGGAGTATAACCAAGCGCGGGGGCTGACAGGAAAAAGTGCGGCAAACGGCCACATGCAGGAGCGAGCCTGCTCGCGATGGTCGTCAACGGTGACGCTCGCTCCTACAGGGGGCATGTGTATCTGTATAGAAGTTGTAACTGTGCGAACCGGATCATAGCGGCTAGAGTCTGATGGTTTCACGCAGGCCCGGAACAGACCCCTGCGCACCCTCCAAGGAGCTTTCATGCACACATTCCGCCGCAGCGCCGCCCTCCTCGCCCTGAGCATTGGCGCGATCGCCAGCCTCCCGGCCCTGGCTGCCGACGAGCTTCATTACAACCAGATTTCACTGCGCGCCGAAGTCAGTCAGGAAGTGGCTCGCGACCTGATGATCGTGACCCTCTACACCGAAGAACAAAACAGTGACCCGGCCAAACTTGCCGCCGACGTCAGCACCACCATGAACAAGGCGCTGGCCCAGGCCAAACAGGTCAAGGAGATCACTTTGCGCCAGGGCAGCCGCAACAGCTACCCGATCTATGACACCAAGGGTCAAAAAATCACTGGCTGGCGTGAACGCGCCGAGCTGCACCTGGAAAGCCCGGACTTCGCCGCACTGTCGAAACTCACCGGCGAACTGCTCACCGACCTGAAGATGGGCGGCATGGACTTCGCCATTGCCACGCCGACCCGCAAAGCCAGTGAAGACGCCCTGCTCAAGGACGCCGTGACCGCGTTCAAGGCCCGCGCCCAACTGGCCACTGATGCACTGGGGGGCAAGGGTTACAAGATCGTCAACCTGAACCTCAACAGCAACGGCTATCCACAACCGTACATGCGCGCACCGATGATGATGAAAGCTGCCAGCATGGAAGCCGCTCCGGTCACGCCGGAAGTGGAAGCGGGCACCAGCCAGGTCAGCATGACAGCCGACGGTTCGATTGAAGTGCTGATGCCTTGATTCATAACCGGTAGGCAAAAAAGGCGATCACTCAAGTGATCGCCTTTTTTTTGCAAACCGACGTCTATGCTGATTCTGGAAATAAACAGGAATACCCGGACAACTATCGCAGTTGCACTTCGCACATCTTGCTCATGAGACTGGCAACAATAATGGCTCCCATTTACCCCCTCCCCCACTGAGGGACAGGGGTATAAATAGGTAACACCTCGCCCCACCCACGGGCGCCCCCAAGGCCTAAGCGCACCAAAAAGGGGCGCAGTTAGCACGATAAAAACACCGCGCAAACGGTCAAATGCGTCAAATTTTATACATATGCGACATTAAGGTACGTTCGTGCCACTGTTTAAGGCTTGTAGTCACTCTGGATCTTGCATTGGGTATGGCCCCTGCATAAGTATCCGCAGGCACGACTCACGAGGTCGTCCTCAAAATCAAAAAATGACAACAAATCATGAGGCCACCATGCTTAAACACGCGGTCATTCCGTTTCTATTAGGTGCCGGCTTATTAGCGGCCGCGCCTTTCGCCCAAGCTGCGACTAACCTGGTGTTCTGCTCCGAAGGGAGCCCGGCCGGTTTCGATCCGGGTCAATACACCACCGGAACCGACTTCGACGCCTCAGCCGAGACCATGTTCAACCGTTTGACCCAGTTCGAGCGCGGCGGCACCGCCGTAGTTCCTGGGCTGGCGACCAAGTGGGACGTCTCCGATGACGGCCTGACCTACACCTTCCACTTGCGTGAAGGCGTCAAGTTCCACACCACCCCGTACTTCAAGCCGACTCGTGAGTTCAACGCCGACGACGTGCTGTTCACCTTTAATCGCATGATTAACAAGGATGACCCGTTCCGCAAAGCGTACCCGACCGAATTCCCGTACTTCACCGACATGGGGATGGACACCAACATCACCAAGATCGATAAAGTCGACGATCACACTGTCAAGTTCACCCTCAAAGACGTCGATGCCGCGTTCATCCAGAACATGGCCATGAGCTTCGCCTCGATCCAGTCCGCCGAGTACGCTGCCCAGCTGCTCAAGGAAGGCAAGGCCGCCGACATCAACCAGAAGCCGGTTGGCACGGGTCCGTTCGTGTTCAAGAGCTACCAGAAAGACTCCAACATCCGCTACACCGGGAACAAGGACTACTGGAAGCCTGAAGACGTCAAGATCGACAACCTGATCTTCGCCATCACCACCGACCCGTCGGTACGCATCCAGAAGCTGAAGAAGAACGAGTGCCAGGTCACTCTGTTCCCGCGTCCGGCCGACCTGAAGGCGCTGCGCGAAGACAAGACCCTGAAGCTGCCTGACCAGGCTGGTTTCAACCTGGGCTACATCGCGTACAACGTGATGCCCAAGGTCAAGGGTCAGACCGAGGCAAACCCGCTGGCCGACCTGAAGGTTCGCCAGGCACTGGACATGGCCGTCAACAAGCAACAGATCATCGACTCCGTGTACCAGGGCGCCGGCCAATTGGCCGTCAACGCCATGCCGCCGACCCAGTGGTCCTACGACACCACCATCAAGGATGCACCGTACAACCCCGAGAAAGCCAAAGAGCTGCTCAAGGAAGCGGGCGTTAAAGAGGGCACCGAAATCGTGCTCTGGGCGATGCCGGTACAGCGTCCATACAACCCGAACGCCAAGCTGATGGCAGAAATGCTGCAGTCCGACTGGTCCAAGATCGGCCTCAAGGTCAAGATCCAGAGCTACGAATGGGGCGAGTACATCAAGCGTTCCAAAGGTGGCGAAAACCAGGCAATGCTGATTGGCTGGAGCGGTGACAATGGTGATCCGGACAACTGGCTGAACGTGCTGTTCGGCTGCGACTCGCTGGAAGGCAACAACTTCTCCAAGTGGTGCTACAAGCCGTTTGACGACATCGTCAAGCAAGCCAAGCGCACCTCGGATCAGGCCAAGCGCACCGAGCTGTACAAACAGGCTCAACACATCCTGAAAGACCAGACTCCAATGACACCTATCGCTCACTCGACGGTGTTCCAACCCATGCGCGCCGAAGTGCAGGATTTCAAGATCAGCCCGTTTGGCTTGAACTCCTTCTACGGTGTCAGCGTCAGCAAATAAGGTCCGTCAATGGCGACGTTTTTGACGTCGCCATTGCCGTATCACCCGAGAAAGCAGGAATCCGCCTACATCCAAATCGTCTGCTGACTACAGCAGTCCTTTAGGACGCGTCGTCATTTCCTACGAGTCTTTCGGACTCTACGCATTTACTGCCGGGCCCACGATTCATACCGTCGGGATCCGACCAGCTTATGCGTGGGTCATCGGTTTTTCTGATGCACGCCATGGCTTGAAACCAGTGAGGCCTCCACGTCCGCGGACGGGACGACGGCTCATTGTCAAAACACTGAACGAGAGGGAGCGTTATGCGCCATACCTTGGTTTTATCCGCACTGCTGGGCTCCGGCCTGTTGGCCGCCACTTCCATGAGCCAGGCCGCCAACAACAGCCTGGTGTTCTGCTCCGAAGGCAGTCCTGCTGGCTTCGACACCGCGCAGTACACGACCGCGACGGATAATGACGCCGCCGAGCCGCTGTACAACCGCCTGGCAGAGTTCGAAAAAGGCGCGACCAATGTCGTCCCAGGCCTGGCCACGAGTTGGGATATTTCCGAGGACGGCCTCAAGTACACCTTTCACCTTCGTCCCGGGGTGAAGTTTCACACGACCAAGTACTTCACACCGACTCGTGACTTCAACGCCGATGATGTGCTGTTCACATTCAACCGCATGCTCGATCCGCAACAACCTTTCCGTAAGGCTTACCCGACCGAGTTTCCGTATTTCAACGGCATGAGCCTGAACAAGAACATCGCCAAGGTCGAAAAGACCGGGCCGCTGACCGTGGTCATGACGCTTAACAGCGTCGACGCCGCGTTCATCCAGAACATCGCCATGAGCTTCGCCGCCATCCTTTCCGCCGAGTACGCCGACAAGCTGCTGGCCGAAGGCAAGCCGAGCGACATCAACCAGAAACCGATCGGCACCGGGCCGTTCGTGTTCAAGAGCTACCAGAAAGACTCGAACATCCGTTACACCGGCAACAAGCAGTACTGGGACCCGAGCCGGGTCAAGCTCGACAACCTGATCTTCGCCATCAACACCGATGCGTCGGTACGCGTGCAGAAACTCAAGGCCAATGAGTGCCAGATCACCCTGCACCCGCGCCCTGCCGATGTGACCGCACTGAAAAGCGACCCGAAGCTGCAGCTGATCGAGAAACCTGGCTTCAACCTCGGTTACATCGCCTACAACGTGCGCCACAAACCGTTCGACCAGCTTGAAGTGCGCCAGGCACTGGACATGGCGGTGAACAAGCAAGGCATTCTCAACGCCGTTTACCAGGGCGCAGGGCAACTGGCCGTCAACGCCATGCCACCCACCCAATGGTCCTACGACGACACCATTAAGGACGCCGCCTACAACCCGGAAAAAGCCAAAGAATTGCTCAAGGCTGCCGGCGTGAAAGAAGGTACCGAGATCACCCTGTGGGCCATGCCGGTTCAGCGACCGTACAACCCCAACGCCAAGTTGATGGCCGAAATGCTCCAGGCTGACTGGGCGAAGATCGGTCTCAAGGTCAAGATCGTCAGCTACGAATGGGGCGAATACATCAAGCGCACCAAGAATGGCGAGCACGACATCAGCCTGATCGGCTGGACCGGTGACAACGGTGACCCGGACAACTGGCTCGGCACGCTCTACAGCTGCGATGCCATTGGTGGCAACAACTACTCCATGTGGTGCGATCCGGCTTACGACAAGCTGATCAAGCAGGCCAAGGTCGTGACCGACCATGACCAGCGCACCGAGCTTTACAAACAGGCGCAGCAGTTGCTCAAGCAGCAAGTGCCGATCACGCCAGTCGCCCACTCGACGGTCAACCAACCGTTGAGCGCCAAAATCGAAGGGTTCAAGGTGAGCCCGTTCGGTCGCAACGTCTTCTCGGGTGTCAGCATCGAAAAGTAAAACCGTGTAGCTACATCGCCGGGGGCGTCTTGCGCCCTCACGCAAGCGTGTTGCCGTAATTCGCCCATAAGGCGTACAGCAAACGTTTGCGATGCGTGCATTGAGTTCCAAAGCAAATAGCCGGCTCATCAAAAAAGAACGGCATAAAAAAAGAAAGTAAGGAGCTTTACCCATGAAACTGAGCAGCACCGCGATTCTGGCCTTGGCCATCAGCAGCGTCACCGCCACGGCGTACGCAGAAACCCAGAGCCAGGCGTACACCCCGGTTACTGTGAAAGAGAAAAGCGCTCAAAGCGAAGCCACTGGCTTTGTTGAAGGCCAGTCGATCACCGGTACCACACGTAACTGGTACGCCAACGAGCAACTGCAACGCGGTGGCAAGTTTTCCTACAAAAAAAACGGCGCGCTGGCAGATACCGATCGTCGTATCAACTGGGTGCAGGGCACCATCGTCAAGTACAACTCGGGTTTCACCGAGGGGACCGTCGGTTTCAGCACAGAAGTGGCGGCTTACAACGCCATCGCGCTGGATCGTGATCGCAAAGATTTGGCATCCGGCAACGGCGGCGCACCAGGCGATCGCAAAAAAGCGGGCAACAACCGTACCCTGACCCGCGAAGGCGGCGATGCCCAAGGCCAGTGGAGCAAAATGGGCCTGGCCAACGTCAAGGCCCGTGTCTCCAACACCACCCTGACCGCTGGCCGCATGAACTTCAGCAGCCCGATGGTCGACGTGATCGGCAACCGTGCGCTGCCTTCGAGCTTCGAAGGTATTGCGCTCCACAGCGAAGAACTGGAAAACCTGTCCTTCGACCTGGCCACCTTCGACCGCAACTCACCGCGTACCGAAGAAAGCCAGCGTAAATTCCGCTCTGAATATGCTGACGAGATCATTGAAATCGATCACGTGAACACCGCTGGCATCACCTACCAGCCATTCGCGAGCCTGACCACCAGCCTGTGGGGCACCCAGGCCGAAGACATGTGGAACCAGTACTACTTCGGCGCCACCCACGTCCTGGGTGACAGCTCGGTACTGAGCCTGACCACCGGCCTGAACTACTACAAAACCGTAGACGAAGGTAAAGCCAAGCTCGGCCAGATCGACAACGACACCTACTCCCTGTCGTTCGGCCTGACCCACCAGGCCCACAGCCTGACCTTCTCGTATCAGGAAGTGAACGGTAACGAGTACTTCGACTACCTGCACGAAACCAACGGCATCTACCTGGCCAACTCCCTGCTGTCGGACTTCAACGGCCCGAACGAAAAATCGTTCCAGATTGCCTACGGTCTGAACATGGCCGAATACGGCGTGCCAGGCCTGAAATTCAACATCTATCAGGCGCGTGGCTGGGGCATCGACGGCACTCACTACAAAGGCGGCGCGTACGACAGCGTGCTGACAATGGACGGCGAACACCACTACGAATACGGCATCGGTGCGTCCTACGCGGTACAAAGCGGTCCATTCAAGGCCACGAGTGTTCGCGCGACCTACACCGCACACCGCGCCAGCGAAAACCAGCTTGACGGCAGCATCAACGAGTTCCGTCTCGTGACCACTATTCCGTTCAACATTCTGTAAACACGCGCGCCCGACGGCTGGCTCCTGAGAAGCCAGCCGTCGGGTTTCCTGATCAACCGATTGCAGAGGGTTCTTGATGAAAATGCTTCCCCTACGTGCGGCCATCGCCGCCGCGTTGCTGAGTGTCGCGGTTGGCGTGTCGGCCAAACCCCTGGTGGTCTGTACCGAAGCCAGCCCCGAAGGCTTCGACATGGTCCAGTACACAACTGCAGTCACCGCCGATGCAGTGGCCGAAACCATTTTCAATCGCCTGGCTGACTTCAAGCCCGGCACCACCGAAGTGATTCCGGCGCTGGCGGAGTCCTGGGACATCAGCGATGACGGCCTGAGCTACACGTTCCACCTGCGCAAGGGCGTCAAGTTTCACACCACCGAATACTTCAAGCCGACCCGCGACATGAATGCCGACGACGTGGTCTGGAGCTTCCAGCGTCAACTGGACCCGAACCACCCATGGCACAAACTGTCGAGCGTGGGCTTCCCGTACTTTGAAAGCATGGGCTTCAAGGAACTGCTCAAAAGCGTCGAGAAAGTCGACGACAACACGGTCAAGTTCACCCTGACCCGCCGTGAAGCGCCGTTCCTGGCCGACATCGCCATGGCCTTCTCCTCGATCTACTCGGCCGAGTACGCCGACCAGTTGCTCAAGGCCAACAAGACCGCCGACCTGAACAACAAGCCAATCGGCACCGGTCCGTTCATCTTCCAGCGCTACAACAAGGACGCCCAGGTTCGCTTCAAGGCCAACCCGGACTACTTCCGTGGCAAGCCACCGGCCGAGGCTTTGATCCTGGCCATCGCCACTGACAACAACGTGCGCCTGCAGAAACTCAAGGCCAACGAGTGTCAGGTGGCGCTGTATCCGAAGCCGGATGACATCCCGAGCATCAAGAAAGACCCGAACCTGAAGGTCGACGAACTGAACGCCATGACCGTTTCGTACGTCGCCATGAACACCACGCACAAATACATGAGTGACGTGCGTGTGCGTAAAGCGATCGACATCGCCTTCGACAAGGAAGCCTATGTCAACGCCCTGTTTGGCAAAGGCAATGCGACAGCGGCGGTCAACCCGTACCCTGACACCCTGCTGGGTTACAACCACAGCCTGAAGAACCCGGCCCACGATCTGGACAAGGCCCGCGCCCTGCTCAAGGAAGCCGGCGTACCTGAAGGGACGACGTTCACCCTGTTCACCCGCAACGGTGGCGGCCCGACCAACCCGAACCCGATGCTTGGCGCGCAGATGATGCAGGCGGACCTGGCCAAGGTCGGGATCAAGATCGACATCCGCGTGATGGAATGGGGCGAAATGCTCAAGCGCGCGAAAAACGGCGAGCACGATATGGTTTCCGCCGGATGGGCGGGCGATAACGGCGACCCGGATAACTTCCTGACACCTATGCTCAGCTGCGAAGCTGCAAAGAACGGCGAAAACTACGCCCGCTGGTGCAATGACCAATTCCAGGCACTGATAGACCAGGCCCGCGAAAAAACCGACCCGGCCGAGCGCGCTGCCTTGTACGAACAGGCTCAGGTCATTTTTAATCAAGACCAGCCGTGGATCAGCATGGCGCACACTAGAATGTTTACAGCAATGCGCAACAACGTAGAGGGTTATCACATTAGCCCGCTCACCACGAATAACTTCGCCACCACCCAGGTGAAGTAGATAAGAAACTCCCGGCATTCCTGAACCCAGGCGTGCCGGGCACGCCTAACCGGCTGATGAGGTACACCACACGATGTTTAGTTTTATTGCCCGCCGACTGGGGTTATTGATCCCCACATTCTTCGGCATCACCTTGCTGACTTTCGCGTTGATTCGCATGATCCCTGGCGACCCTGTGGAAGTCATGATGGGCGAACGCAGAGTCGACCCGGAAATGCACGCTCAGGCAATGGAACGCCTAGGTCTGAACAAACCCCTGTATGCCCAGTACCTGGATTACATCGGCAAACTGGCCCACGGCGATCTCGGGGAATCCCTGCGTACCCGTGAGAGCGTCTGGACCGAGTTCACCTCTCTCTTCCCCGCGACCCTGGAGCTGTCCATGGCCGCCCTGTTGTTCGCCGGCATCCTGGGCCTTCTGGCCGGGGTGATCGCGGCACTCAAGCGAGGGTCCCTGTTCGATCATGGGGTCATGGGTATCTCCCTGGCGGGATACTCGATGCCGATCTTCTGGTGGGGCCTGATCCTGATCATGTTCTTCTCGGTATCCCTGGGCTGGACCCCGGTTTCCGGGCGAATCGACCTGCTGTACGACATCGAGCCGCGCACCGGCTTCATGCTCATCGATACATTGCTGGCCGATGACGTCAGCGCCTTCTTCGACGCCCTGCACCACCTGATCCTGCCGGCCATCGTGCTCGGCACAATCCCGCTGGCGGTGATCGCGCGGATGACCCGTTCGTCGATGCTCGAAGTGCTGCGTGAGGACTACATCCGCACCGCCCGCGCCAAAGGCCTGTCGCCGTCACGCGTGGTGTTCGTGCACGGTCTGCGTAACGCGCTGATTCCGGTGCTGACGGTGGTCGGCCTGCAAGTCGGCACCCTGTTGGCCGGTGCGGTCCTGACCGAAACCATCTTCTCCTGGCCGGGGATCGGTAAATGGCTGATCGAAGCCATTGGCGCCCGGGATTACCCGGTTGTGCAAAACGGCATCCTGTTAATCGCCTGCCTGGTGATTCTGGTCAACTTCGTAGTGGACATCCTCTACGGCTTTGCCAATCCACGCATCCGTCATCAGCGCTGAGGTCCATACCCATGAGCACTCCAACTTCCTCAGTAGCCGCCACCGCCTCCGCCGCGGATCAAAGCCTGCTGTACCCGTCGCCGTACAAAGAATTCTGGCAAGCGTTTTCCAAGAACAAAGGCGCCGTCGCCGGCCTGCTGTTCATGCTGCTGGTGATTTTCTGCGCCATCTTCGCCCCGTGGGTCGCGCCGCATAACCCGAGCGAGCAATACCGCGACTTCCTGCTGACCCCTCCGGCCTGGCTGGAAGGTGGGCAGATGCAGTTCCTGCTCGGGACCGATGAGCTGGGTCGTGACTTGCTGTCGCGCCTGATCCAGGGTTCGCGCCTGTCCTTGCTGATCGGCCTGTCGTCGGTAGTCATGTCGCTGATCCCGGGAATCCTGCTGGGTCTGTTTGCCGGGTTCTTCCCGCGCATGGTCGGCCCGACCATCATGCGTCTGATGGACATCATGCTGGCCCTGCCATCCCTGCTGCTGGCCGTGGCGATCGTCGCCATCCTCGGCCCTGGCCTGATCAACACCGTGATCGCCATCGCCGTGGTGTCCCTGCCGTCCTACGTTCGTCTGACCCGTGCTGCGGTGATGGGCGAACTGAACCGCGACTACGTGACCGCCGCGCGCCTGGCCGGTGCCGGCCTGCCGCGCCTGATGTTCGTGACCGTGCTGCCCAACTGCATGGCGCCACTGATCGTTCAGGCCACCCTGAGCTTCTCTTCGGCGATTCTCGATGCCGCCGCACTGGGCTTCCTCGGCCTTGGCGTACAACCGCCAACCCCTGAGTGGGGCACCATGCTGGCCTCGGCCCGCGACTACATCGAACGCGCCTGGTGGGTCGTGAGCCTGCCTGGCTTGACCATTTTGCTCAGCGTGCTGGCAATCAACTTGATGGGTGACGGCCTGCGCGATGCGCTGGACCCGAAACTCAAGAACGCCGCCTGAGGAGATTCCAATGTCACTGTTAGAAATCAAGAATCTCAACGTTCGCTTCGGCGACAAGAACGCCGTTCCCGTGGTCGATGGCCTCGATCTGAAAGTGGACAAGGGCGAAGTCCTGGCCATCGTTGGCGAATCGGGTTCCGGCAAGTCCGTGACCATGATGGCGCTGATGGGCCTGATCGAGCATCCGGGGATCGTCACCGCCGACGCCCTGAATTTCGATGGCAAGAACATGCTCAAGCTCAGCAACCGTCAGCGTCGGCAAATCGTCGGCAAAGACCTGGCCATGGTCTTCCAGGACCCGATGACCGCGCTGAACCCGAGCTATACCGTCGGCTTCCAGATCGAAGAAGTGCTGCGCCTGCACCTGAAAATGTCCGGCAAGGCCGCGCGCAAGCGTGCCATCGAACTGCTGGAAAAAGTTGAAATCCCGGGTGCCGCCAGCCGTATGGATGCCTACCCGCACCAACTGTCCGGCGGTATGAGCCAGCGGGTCGCCATCGCCATGGCCATTGCCGGCGAACCGAAACTGCTGATCGCCGACGAACCGACCACTGCCTTGGACGTCACGATTCAGGCGCAGATCATGGACCTGCTGCTGGCGTTGCAGAAAGAGCAGAACATGGGCCTGGTACTGATCACCCACGACCTCGCGGTCGTGGCCGAAACCGCCCAGCGCGTGTGCGTGATGTACGCCGGTCAAGCGGTCGAAGTCGGCCAGGTGCCCCAGTTGTTCGACATCCCGGCGCACCCGTACAGCGAAGCGCTGCTCAAGGCGATTCCGGAACACAGCCTGGGGGCCTCGCGCCTGTCGACCCTGCCGGGCATCGTGCCCGGTCGTTACGACCGCCCGCAGGGCTGCCTGCTGTCGCCGCGCTGCCCGTATGTGCAGGACAACTGCCGTGCGCAGCGTCCGACCCTTGACCCGAAAAGCAACAGCCTCGCCCGCTGCTTCTACCCGCTGAACCAGGAGGTGGCGTAATGGCCGTCGTTCTTACCGCCCGCGACCTGACCCGTCACTACGAAGTGTCCCGTGGCCTGTTCAAGGGTCACGCCACCGTTCGCGCCCTCAATGGTGTGTCGTTCGAGCTGGAAGCCGGCAAGACCCTCGCCGTCGTAGGCGAGTCCGGCTGCGGCAAATCCACCCTGGCCCGCGCCCTGACACTGATCGAAGAGCCATCCTCGGGTTCCTTGAAAATCGCCGGCCAGGAAGTGGCCGGTGCCGACAAGGCCCAGCGCAAGCAACTGCGCAAAGACGTGCAGATGGTGTTCCAGAGCCCGTACGCGTCGTTGAACCCACGGCAGAAAATCGGTGATCAACTGGCCGAACCGCTGCTGATCAACACCAACCTGTCGGCCACCGAACGTCGCGAGAAAGTTCAGGCGATGATGAAACAAGTGGGTTTGCGTCCCGAGCACTACCAGCGCTATCCGCACATGTTCTCCGGCGGTCAGCGCCAGCGGATTGCCCTCGCCCGCGCCATGATGCTGCAACCGAAAGTGCTGGTGGCGGACGAACCGACCTCGGCGCTGGACGTATCGATTCAGGCCCAGGTACTGAACCTGTTCATGGACCTGCAGCAAGAGTTCAACACCGCCTACGTGTTCATCTCACACAACCTGGCGGTGGTGCGGCACGTCGCCGATCACGTGATGGTGATGTACCTCGGTCGTCCGGTGGAAATGGGCCCGAAAGAAGACATCTACACCCGTCCTCTGCACCCCTACACCCAGGCGCTGTTGTCGGCGACGCCGACCATTCACCCGGATCCGGACAAGCCGAAGATCAAGATCGTCGGCGAACTGCCCAACCCGCTGAACCCGCCGCCCGGCTGCGCGTTCCACAAGCGTTGCCCGTACGCCACCGACCGTTGCAAAACCGAAGAGCCGGCCCTGCGTCTGCTCGACAGTCGTCAGGTGGCTTGCCACTACGCCGAGCAATTCCTCGACGGCGCGGCATAAAAACCGTGGGAGCCAACCTGCTGGCGATTGCGGTACACCAGTCAACAATTTCTGTTCACTGGCACCGCTATCGCCAGCAGGCTAGCTCCCACAGGGATTGTGTAGTTCCAGGTAGTCAAGCGTTAACCTGACCCCTGCTTCTTCGACTGCGCGTCAATCGAAGAAGCAGGGGTTTTCTTTTGTCTGCAATTTAAGACTGGCTATCGCCTTCTTCGTCGCCGGAATCCGGTTCGTCGGTGGTCGAGTCATCACCGTTATCCGCGCCGCCCTGGCCCTGATCACCCGGTTCGGATTCGGACTTGGCGAGCATCAATCCACTGTCTCCGCTCTGCCCGCTCATCGCCTGGGTAGCGTGGTTCTCACACTCGGCCCAGACCGCCACACTGCCGAGGGACAGCATCACGAAAACCTTCAACAGCAATACAACGCGTAGCAACCTGTTCATAACCGATTCCATCCTTTCGCAGGTGAAACTCAAGTGCCTGGCTGGCGCTGAGTAAAATCTAGTTCCGATCAGCCGGGTTCTCCAGACAGGACGCTATCGACTCGACGGAAATGCCATGGGCGTGGAGATTGGTTTGCGATAAGGGTTATGCCGAAAAAATCGAAACATTGCAGCACTCGGCACATTATTAAGGTCGTGATCTTCAATGCTCAGAAAAGGACCAAGGCCATGGATCTGTTTCAGATACTTCTGCAACGCGAACAACGTCTCCTGTCACAAGCAACGCGACGTAATTGCGAAGAGCTCTCCCACCTGCTCGCCGACGACTTCATCGAGTTCGGCGTCAGCGGTAACATCTGGAACAAGGCCGAAGTGGTCGAGCAGTTGCCCCAAGAGCACTTCACACAACGAACCATAAGCCAGTTTGCAGTCAAACCACTGTCAGAGCACACCGCGCTGGTGACTTACAATTGTCACGTCGAAACCCTTGACCAGCACCGCACCATCGACAGTTTGCGCAGTTCAATCTGGCGAAAGCAGGACGAGCAATGGCAGATGGTTTTCCATCAGGGAACACCGTTGTCACAGCGGTGACACCCGTTCCTTGTGGGAGCGAGCTTGCTCGCGATGGATGTTAACGATGATGCGCGCCTCCTGAAAAAACGCGGTGCAGCCGACACCATCGCGAGCAGGCTCGCTCCTACTGGAAATTGCAACAGGCAACAAAAAACCCCGAAGCTTTCGCAACGGGGTTTCGGGTGTTTCAACTCAGCGCTTAGTGATGCTCGCGCGTCGCGCGGAATTTCACGTCCGGCCAGCGCTCTTCCATCAGTGCCAGGTTGACCCGTGTAGGCGCCAGGTAGGTCAGGTGACCGCCGCCGTCCAGTGCCAGGTTTTCCACCGCCTTGTTGGAGAACTCCTCGAGCTTCTTCTTGTCACTGCACTCGACCCAACGCGCCGAGTAGACGGTGATCGGCTCGTAGGAACACTCGACCTTGTATTCCTCTTTCAGGCGGCTGGCGACCACGTCGAACTGCAGCACACCGACGGCGCCGAGAATGATGTCGTTGCTGCGCTCCGGGAAGAACACCTGGGTCGCGCCTTCTTCGGCCAGTTGCTGCAGGCCCTGGCGCAGTTGCTTGGATTTCAGCGGATCCTTGAGGCGTACGCGGCGGAACAGTTCCGGGGCGAAGTGCGGGATACCGGTGAAGCCCAGGGTTTCGCCTTCGCTGAAGGTGTCGCCGATCTGGATGGTGCCGTGGTTGTGCAAACCGATGATGTCGCCGGCGTAGGCTTCTTCCAGTTGCTCACGTTCGGAGGAGAAGAAGGTCAGCGCGTCGCCGATCCGCACGTCTTTGCCGGTACGCACGTGGCGCATCTTCATGCCTTTTTCGTACTTGCCGGAGCAGATACGCATGAAGGCGATGCGGTCACGGTGTTTCGGGTCCATGTTCGCCTGGATCTTGAAGATGAAGCCCGAGAACTTCTCTTCGATCGGTTCCACGGTGCGCTCGTTGGCCACACGTGCCAGCGGACGCGGCGCCCAGTCGACCACGGCGTCGAGTACATGGTCGACACCGAAGTTGCCCAGCGCCGTACCGAAGAACACCGGGGTCAGCTGACCGTCGAGGAATTCCTGCTGGTTGAACTCGTGGCAGGCGCCCTGCACCAGTTCCAGCTGCTCGATGAAGCGCTCGTACTCGTCACCCAGGTGGGCGCGGGCTTCGTCGGAATCGAGTTTCTCGATGATCTTGGTTTCGGTGCGTTCGTGGCCATGACCGGCGGTGTAGACGATGATGTAGTCATCGGCGAGGTGATACACGCCTTTGAAGTCGCGGTAGCAACCGATCGGCCAGGTGATAGGCGCAGCCTTGATCTTCAGGACCGCTTCGATTTCGTCGAGCAGTTCGATGGGGTCGCGGATGTCGCGGTCGAGTTTGTTGATGAAGCTGACAATCGGCGTGTCACGCAGACGGCAGACGTCCATCAGGGCGATGGTCCGTGGCTCTACACCCTTACCGCCATCGAGGACCATCAACGCCGAGTCGACCGCGGTCAGGGTGCGGTAGGTATCTTCGGAGAAGTCTTCGTGACCCGGGGTGTCGAGCAGGTTGATCATGTGCTCGCGATACGGGAACTGCATGACCGACGTGGTAATCGAGATACCCCGCTGCTTTTCCATTTCCATCCAGTCGGAGGTGGCATGGCGGTCGGATTTGCGAGATTTCACCGTGCCGGCTACCGCAATCGCCTTGCCCATCAGCAAGAGCTTCTCGGTGATGGTGGTTTTACCGGCATCGGGGTGGGAAATGATGGCAAACGTGCGTCTGGCGTTGACTTCATTGACAATTTTACTATCGGACATCGCTTAAAATCTCGATTGTGTACGCTGATATGTACACAGTTAAAAAAGTACCTTTGGCCGATTGCAAAGGCCAACACAGAGAACCGCGCATTGTACCAAATGGTGATGGGGAATGCCCGAGACAGCAGTCAATCGGGCGCGACGCCCCCCTCACGCCTGCCAGTAGCAAGCGCTGAGCCGCTCGGAATGCTGCCGGTAATGAGAGTGGACAGCATGATGGCAAATAGGTAGCGTCCAAGAAACGTCTGTAGCGGCACCGTACAAAGAAACTACAGACACTCTAATGCTGATTGCCCAAAAGGATAATTGTAGCGATGTACTATCATGTGATTGTGAAACCAAAGTCGGACCAATATTATGGCGAATACAAAACCGACCTTACTAAGGAACAGTTAATATCACGATTTGTTGAGCCTTATGAGCAAGGCTCGCCAATCATCATTAATGGAAAAACTGTACAACCAGACGATCTAGAAAGAATAAAAATCTCCGAAAGCGAGAAAACAATTGAGTCCTTTATCGCCCAGGTTAAATTTGATGACCAACAATCTTCTGTAGCATTCATTGGTGGCCCGTCCTATACGTACCAGGCAATCGGTCGCGCCAAAGATGTAACGGATGATTTCATTGAAGGTGCAGTTGGTTACAAAAAGACATTGAAGAAAGAAGCCACGTCAAAATCATCTAAAAACACCGGCAATCAGAAGAAGATTTTTATTGTGCATGGCCACGATGAAAGTGCTCAAAACAAAGCCGCCAGATTTATTGAAAAACTCGGGTTCGAAGCAGTCATTCTACATGAGAAGGCTAGCTCTGGACGGACTATTATTGAAAAAATAGAACACTACTCTGACGTAGGTTTTGCCGTAGTTCTTTACACCCCCGACGATGTGGGAAACGTAAAATCAGCAGCTGACAATCTAAATCTACGCGCCCGCCAGAACGTAGTGTTTGAGCACGGATATCTGATCGGAAAACTGGGACGGCAAAACGTGGCCGCACTTGTCGATGGTAAGCTGGAGCTTCCCAACGACATAAGCGGTGTCGTCTATATAAGCCTGGATGAGGCTTCAGCATGGCATTTGCAGCTTGCCAAGGAAATGAAACAGTCTGGGTATGACATCGACATGAATAAACTTATTTGACGTTTCTCTCTCTTGAAGGAATATTTTATGAGCCCTGAAATTTTAGAGTGGATCTCAAAGCAAGCTCCCGGCTTTGGCCAATTATCGTTAGAGGAACGCGACGCTATAGCCGACTTCTCTCTAATCTGGAGTTTTTTTGAGGGCACCAGATTGAATGGCTTCGGAAACATGACCACAATAAGGGCGCTTGCCGAAAGCCTTGAGATGCAGGGCGCTATCGAAAAATGCAATACAAATGCATATCTTCATTATTTAAAGCAGCGCTACATCGAAAACGGACAACTTAACTATAGATTTAATAATCTGCATATTGAACTCAGCAACAACCCGCCGGAAATCATTGCAGCACTACAAGATGATAGCGCCGATGAAAAAACAATATTGATAGGCTGCTTAGGTGTAGTATTCAGACTGAGGAATAATTTATTCCATGGCGCGAAATGGCATTACGAATTGCGCGAGCAAGAACAAAATTTCAGGAACGCAACATCATTCTTACTGAGATGCATGTAGAAAAATAAAACCGGCCACTCAAGATCTTTACCATCACACCTATTAAGCGGAGACACTAGATATGTCTGTCGATTACTTTGGAAAATACTTCAACGACGAGGGATTCGACTTCACGCGTCTTTTGAATGATGATTTCTTCCAGCCTGTACGAATTCTTTTCAACGCAAAGCATTACGTCTCTGCTTCGAAATTGCTGGTGGTGGCTATAGACTCAATAAGCTACATAGAATACGGCAACATTAAAGAGAACACTTTCATAAAATGGCTAAAAGAGTTTTCAGAAATAAAAACTCTTGGCATTACTGCGGAGGAGTTATGGGAGCACAGAAACTCGCTCCTTCACATGAGCAGTTTGAGTTCCAGAAAAGTAGTTGACGGTAAAGAAAGGGCCTTAGTTGCCTACATCGGCGAAATGCATCCAGATGTAAAATTGGATCAAGAGAAAACAGGCTACTACAATCTTTATTCATTAATTCAAGTGGTAGGTAGTGCCTGTGGGAAGTGGTGCTTAACATACGACGAGCAGCGCGAAAAAATAGATTCCTTCGTCGAGCGCTATGATCTGATTGCCTCAGACGCCCGGATGCAATGGATACATTACGACGCCAAATAAAATAACACGTTAACAAGTCACCGCTCTCGATCAGGCTCATGACCCTCGCGGTGAGGTGGTGGCGTTAGCGGTCGAGATCTCTCCGGCCCATCTCCTTCGCGCTGCTCCCGTCTATCCTTGCGGAATACAGCGGTAGCCCGCTCAAACGCCGCCATAAGATCGGGAACTTCTCTTTTTGGTTCTCGCTTTGCCTTCTCAAAAGCCGCGAGCACATCAGGGGCGGCTTTTTCGTTTTGCGCAAGATCAACATCAACGATTTCAACCAATGACGGCATAACACCATCCTCGCCACGAGCTCTGACACGCTGATCGCGCTTGTTATCCCGCATGAATGCGGCCAGCTCTCGTCTATCCACTTTTTCAAGGGATGCTGCCTTGCGTTCAATGCCGAATGCCTGAAGCTTGAGGCGGAAATCCAGAATCTTGGCATCCTGTGTTTGGCGAGCTTTCAGCTGAGCCTGCTGTTCGAGATGAGCGCGAACGCGTTTGGCATCTTGATAGTGGTGCAATTTCTGGCGCAAGAAATTGACACCGCTGACCCGGCCCAAGAACTCAGACAAGCCCGTGGGGCGGTTTTGATACCGCTCCCGGCGAACGGCTTTCATCATGGCAAGGTGGCCTGTACGCAGATTGTCCCGCTCTGCCCGGTGCTTTTCCTGCTGCGCAAGACGCAGGCAATGCTGGCGGTGCTTGAGTGCTTCTCGCTCGTGCTCTATCGCGCGCCGCCGCTCCATCTGGCCGTGCTTCAGTTCGGCGAGCCGGTCGGCGTAGTTATCTTCCTTAACGGCTCGCTCGATCAGCTTGCGGTGCGCCGCAACAAGCTTCTCAGCCTCCTGAACGGTCGGCAGTGATTCACACGGGAACTCCTTCTCAAGAAACTCACGGATGTCCTTTGTACGGATGGACTTATCATCAATGAGCTTTGGCAGCGCGTTCACGTTGCCGTAAAGATCGACGAGAACATAGGGACGGTTTCCGGTAGCCAGCATGTAGCCCCGTTCGGCGAGCGCATGCACGAACGAGCGGGCGTCGTCACTCTGTTGCCAGGCCTCCGTAACCTGCTGCTTATGGTCTTCTTTGGAGAGCCCGGTCTGCCGTAATTGCGCCTGCTCGTAAAGGGAGATCTGCCCGACCTTCCTGGATTTTTCATACCCTTCGGGAAGCGTCAGACCGTGATCACGGGCGAAACCCCGCGTCACCCGCATCAGCTTGTCCCGGTCAAAAGCCAGATGGACAGCTTTCTGATTATCAGCATCAATCCGTGACCAGACCACATGGCAGTGCTCACGACCATCCTTGATATGGAACACCACCGCGCGGGGTTGATCGCCTAACCCCAGGACATCCTCGGTACGCCGGATATAGTCCAGGTACTGATCGCGCGTCAACGGCCCCTGCGCGGGATCAGGATTGATCGACAGGCTGTAGAGATACTTCTCGCACCGGGTCAACGTATCGGCCTGCACCTGCCACTCTTTGAAAGCACCGTGCAGATCCCCGGCAATGGCTCCTCGCAGATCAGCCACCTCTGCCAGCTCGTTGTCGTAGGCATTTAGAAGGTGAGTGGCGAGGTCTTGGCCACTTCCCCGCTGCGACGCGAAAGGGATCATGGGTCCCTCCCCAAGGCCAGCATCAGATAGCTCCTGATTTCAGCGAGCTCATCCCGGCACTCCTGGAAAATCAGGCTGGGATCGCTATCAGTGGACGAGCGGCCAGCTTGCTCCAGCCGGTCGTTAATGCGGGCTGCTTGCGACAGCAGCATGGCAATCATCTTTTGATCCAGCGGCGAAACGCGTTTAGACCGGGGAGCGGCCCTGCCGAAAATAGCCTCGGTGATATAGCCGTTAATGGACTGACCTGAGTTCTGCACCCGCGCGTGAAACTCATCGCGCAACCTTTCGGGTGGGCGGTAAGAGATCGGCGCATCGCGTTTTTTCTTTGATCTGGTCATGCCGCCAACATAGCTGCTCCTAAAAAGCCGTCGCCTCCTGGTTTCCTCTCGTCTTCAGCACCGCGCAGTGGTCGATGGAATTCCAAAGGGAGAGCTGACATCTCTCTTTGGTCGGCACCGGGCCGAAACCCGGTCGTGGTTCAGGGCGCGAAAGTCCTGATCAAGGGTCGCAAGGGGCTACGAAGTGCCCCTTACTCGATGGGTTCAGGGAGAGCCGAAGTCTCCCTGATCGTGTGCAACGGCGAAACGTTGCGTCTAATCCCTTAGCAAAAATGTTCCCTAGAACATTTGCGCTTAGGGATTCCGAGGGGGGATCGCGGGGGACTGGAAGTCCCCACGCAAGGTGGGCGTGGTACTACCACGCACACCTTGTGCTCACTTCGTTCGCAACTGGCCCTTGAGTCCAGTTTAAGGCTGGGGGTATGAAGATTTTCTAAAAGAAACGACGACTGCTGATGCAGTTTCCAAATTTCTTTTGCGCTCTTCATTGCCTGATAGCATTTGTTTTTGTGGATGTGAATATAAAAATCAGAGGAGCCCGCATGACTGCATTGCGGCAATCGAAAATGCATGCAGGAGATTTATGCAGATCATGACGGATTCATATGGATTGAAAAAAAGGCGGACCTTGCGGCCCGCCTTTTCTTCAATCAGCGATGGCTATTCGCCTGACTGGTCGGTGCTTTCGATTTCGTAAAGCATGAAGTCGGAGACGACCTGCGTACCGGCTAACTTTATGTAGAACGATCCATCAGCATTTTTCCAGGCGACGCCGATGCGTTCGTACACGGCATTTTCGCCTGAGCCTTTGCGCACCTTCGCGACGAAGCCGGGTTTCTTGGATTCAGTTGCGGTTGTTTTGGTATTCATGTTGAGTCTCCTTTTTCGCTTGAGGCTGGGTTATTCCAGCGACGGAGCCCCCAGCAGCCAGCGAGCGACGACGTGTCATGGGCAACACGGGCCTGCACAGGGCGATAGCCCGAACAGGTGCAGGCTTGGTGCGGGCCGCCCATTGATACGCCGCCAGGGCATCGGCGAACGATGGCTAGAGGGTAAAGGCTAATAGCTGGGATAAAGACAGCCCCAGAAAAGGGAGTATCTGGATACCGCACTCGCATGCCGAATGAGCCAGAAGACGCAAATGAAGGAGCTTTCAGGCGATCGAATCCAACTCGACGAATAACCGAAGAAAACGGGTTCCACTGATCGGTCCGGACGCCCGCTCTATGATTACGCGCGGCACTTGAATCGTCGGCTAACAATGCGATCAACTACGCTCGATGGAATTTTGTATTTAGGCACGGACCAATATGAGTTAAAAACAGAGACAAAAAGCCGAAAGCACAAATGAACTGAATTTCAATCATCACCTTTGAATATTAGTTTTTATGGGTCAAATGCTAAACTTAACTACGCTACGGCATCTGAAGCAGACCAATACAGCAGCGGTAAACTTCACTGTATTTGCGCTGCAGATACGACTTCTAAAATACGGCATATTTAGACACTTTCCAGGCAAACTTATCTAACGCATCTCGACAATCGCACAAATCGAGTTATAGTTGAGATCTTTCTCAGCTAAGGGCCATTTTAAAAATGGATTATTTCGCTGCTTTGAAGAGCTTTGTCCGTGCAGCAGAGCTAAAAAGTTTCACTCGTGTCGCTCTGGACTTATCCATTCAGACGTCTACGGCATCCCGGCACATTTCAGATCTTGAGACTGATCTGCGGATCGCCCTCTTCAATCGCACGACACGCGGCTTGTCATTGACTGAAGGTGGGACCGTATTTTACGAAAAAGCATCTCAGCTACTACTCCAGTTAGACGAGGCGCGGGAGGCTGCGTCCTCCCTGAATCGAAATCCTGCGGGAGTATTGAGAGTGACGTTACCAGGCGCATTTGGTCGCCGACATATTATGCCATGGATTAATGAATTTTTAGCAAAGTATCCCGATATTGAGATAGAGGCTATTTTTACAGATGAAACTCTAAACCTAATCGAGTCCCGTATTGATCTAGGAATACGTATAGGCTCTTTAAAAGACTCGTCCTTGATTGCGCGACGCTTGGCACCCCAACAGAGAATTGCATGTGCAAGCCGAGACTATATTAAGTCTCATGGAGCCCCTTCAAAACCATCAGAACTTAACACTCACTCGTGCCTTGCATTTTCGCGAACGCCAGATAAATGCTGGTACGCTGAAAGAAAAACTTTGAAAAATCTCCACCCCGTCGGTAAAGACGTTGCAGATTGTTTGGTTGAAGAGACTACAGATTCGTCCAATGCACAAATCGAAGCATTAGAGCAGATTACTATCAGCGGTGCTTTCGCCGCTAATGATAGCGAAGCGTTATTAGAGGCAACACTAGGAGGACTAGGAATTGCTCTACTTCCCTCTTGGCTCATCCAGGCTCAATTGTCCGCAGGCAGGCTTATTGACGTGCTCCCCGATTGGGACATGCGGATTACAGCTGAAGCCCCTTCTATATGGGCGGTATATCCGTATAAAAAAACCGTCTCGAGCAAAGTCCGAACCTTCGTTGATTTTCTTATAGAAAAAATTGGCAATCCTCCATATTGGGATACAAATACTCCAAGACAGTGAAAAAAGTGGAAAAAAGTACGCCGCTAATACGGCGCACTATTAACAATTGCTTATTCAGCGAAGCGGATATCTAAAGCGCGAAGATAAGTCTGGAGTCCAGCATCCTGAATTGGGATAAGCCGTGCACTTTCCTTCGACTCATTGAAATGAGCATGCCAGTAACCCGGCGGCGTAATAAATGCCATACCGGCTTCCCAATCCACCCTAGTGGGATTAGCAATATTTCCTTCTTTGTCCAGAGTAGTACCCACAAGCGAATAACATCCTTTAGGGCAATCCACGATAAAGTCCAACGCTATTGATTGATGACGATGGGGCTTTTGAATAGAATTTCCGGGGAGCAAGCCAAACATAGCCCACAAGACATGAGTGACAGTCCTAGTCTGGTCAAAGTGCTCATTACCTAAGAGCACAGATACACGACTACGTTTATGCGCGCTTGGATCTTTTGAAACTTTTAACAATTCTTCTGCCGCGCGGTCTGCCGGATAAAATGTTGGAGAAAATCGCGGTTCTACAGCACTAACCCCAAGGTAGGTCATCAGTGGGGCATCGGTAACGTAGTACAGAGTAACTGTACTTTCCGCTGTCAAAATCGCTGACAACCCGCCAGGCAGCGTAAAAAACGCTCCCTCTGAAAAAGGAATATGATGCGCCCCTTGGATCGCAACACCTGCCCCGCTAATCACATAGAACACCTGTGAGGTGACAACTGGATCGATCACCAACTCCTCACCACTTACGATACGAACAAAACTGGCGAGCAAGCCGGGCCCTGTTGCCGGCGCAGCACAGTTTAGCTCCGCTGAAACATCCAATGGTATGACACGAGTCGGACCTTCTTCATATAACGACGCCGGGAACGTCTTGAAAGGCACTCTCGAAATTAACTGCGCAGCGATGGGATTAGCCGAAGTAGAGTATTCAAAGTACCGTGCATCTTCAGTAATGCCATAGTCATCCACAACGGGAACAGCTATATCTTTCAGCATATATTACTCCTTGAAAATTTCCTTAGCCCTCAAGCAGAACGCCAAGGCACGCCCACACTATAAAGCGACAAAAATGCATTCCCCTACCGGATCTATGCAAAACACTATTCAAAAAAATGCGCTTGTAGTGAAACTCAAGGCGTTAGCTCAAGCGTGCGGCATCTTTTTTTGAGGCGAAGTTTCATGACAGGGAGCCGACGCCTTGCGGCGCGGACTCACCCCCTTCAAGAGGAGGATTTAAGACTGATATTCATTTCGGAACGAAGGACTCCAGCAAAACCTGATGTTCTGCCTCCAAAAGCCGCTGTTGTAGGGCTTGCTCACTCTTCTAATTCCGGGGGGGGGGGGACAAAGATCGCTGCGGACTGATCGCATACCGTGAAACTGGCCCTGCGCTGAGCGTCTCATGAAAAAATATTCACTCGCTCCATTTATCAGAACGATCCTGCTTGGTTACCCTAGTCCAATACCAAAGCACCTAAGATTCACGACGGTGAATAATCTAATCACGGGGTTATTGTCCAATCGTGGGCGAGTGAAGGTCGCGACCGAATTGAATGCGCAGTACTCATCGGGGCCCCTGGCTGCTCATTAAGCCGCGTTGGAGGCGTAGTACGCCGCAAGGATCTATGTCTTTTGCTAAAAATTCGCGCGTTTTACAGAGTATATCGATAGTTCCCAAACAACCCCGAATCATATTTTAAAGGGGATGGGGCCTCTCCCAGTAATCCGGAGAGTTATATAAAGTTTTAAGATACTCGACAAAAAGACGTACTTTGGCTGGTAAATAGCGCTGTTGGGGGTAGACCGCCTGAATATTGTAATTGGGCAAAGCAAACTCATCCAGTACTGTAACCAGTTCACCTCGCTTAAGCTCTCCTTGGATTTCCCACGTTGAGCGCCAACCAATACCGAGCCCCTGACGTATCCAGGCGAAAAGTAATTCACCATCATTGCAAGCAACGTTACCGCTGACTTTCATCGCGATCTGTCGGCCATCGCGCAAGAACGTCCAGCCCCGTTGCTGGCCACCCTGCAAATTGAAAGCCAGGCAATTGTGGTGTGCCAAATCCTCTAGCGTTTGCGGTGCACCATGCTTAGCAAAATAATCTGGCGTCCCGCAAACCACCCTCCAATTGGGGAAGAGCTTGATCGCCACGTAGTTTGGGTCAGTGACTTCTCCGATACGGATGCTCATATCGTACCCCTCGCTGACCAGGTCAATCACGCTGTCCGTAAAGTTAAAGGATAACTGGAGATCTGGAAAACGCTGCTGGAAGGCATAGACATGAGGGGCAATATGATGTCGTCCAAAAGCAGCCGGAGCGGACACCACTAAGTGGCCGCTGACTGTAGTGCTACTGTTGCTGACGCCTGATTCGACCTCGTCAAATTCGCGCATCAAATGCTTGGCCCCTTCCAGTAACTGCTCTCCCGCCTCGGTCAACTTCAAGCCTCGCGTGGAGCGATGCATCAACTTGACACCCAAGCGCTTTTCGAGCGCATCGAGTCGTCGACCAAGGATCGCCGGAGTCACCCCCTCATTCAGTGCAGCGGCGGCAAAGCTGCCCTTATGGGCGACCTGAATAAAACTGTGTAGCTCGACATAACGACCCATCGATACCTCATGTATCGGCAGAAACCGATTTTTGGCTATTCACGCCAATAATAACCTGCTCCATGCTGAGATCCGCTAATAAAAATATCGACCAGCCTGAAGGAGGCAATAATGGCCAGAATGAGAGCAATCGAGGCAGCAGTATTGGTGATGCGTCGTGAAGGCGTCGACACCGCTTTCGGCATCCCCGGCGCAGCCATCAATCCATTGTATGCCGCACTGAAAAAACTCGGCGGTGTTGACCACGTTTTGGCACGTCATGTGGAAGGTGCCTCCCACATGGCTGAAGGTTACACACGTACCAATGCCGGCAATATCGGCGTTTGCATCGGAACATCTGGCCCTGCCGGTACCGACATGGTCACCGGCTTGTACTCAGCATCCGCCGACTCCATTCCTATCCTCTGCATCACCGGTCAAGCCCCACGTGCGCGCATGCATAAGGAAGACTTTCAGGCAGTCGATATCACCAGTATCGTCAAACCCGTAACTAAGTGGGCAACCACCGTAATGGAACCCGGCCAGGTACCTTATGCCTTTCAGAAAGCGTTCTATGAGATGCGTTCTGGTCGACCAGGCCCCGTACTGATCGATCTGCCATTTGACGTACAGATGGCAGAGATCGAGTTTGATATTGATGCCTATGAACCACTGCCATTGGCGCGCCCCTTTGCTACTCGAGGGCAGGCTGAGAAGGCGCTGGCGATGCTTAACGACGCCGAGCGCCCACTAATCGTTTCTGGTGGTGGCGTAATAAATGCTGACGCCAGTGCCAAGCTTGTCGAGTTTGCCGAGCTAACCGGAGTGCCCGTGGTTCCAACCCTGATGGGCTGGGGAACAATTCCGGACGATCATAAGTTGATGGTGGGTATGGTCGGCTTGCAGACCTCGCATCGCTACGGCAACGCCACCTTACTCGCGTCCGATTTGGTATTCGGTATCGGAAATCGCTGGGCCAACCGCCACACTGGCTCGGTCGAGGTGTATACCGAAGGTCGACGATTCATTCACGTCGACATCGAACCAACCCAGATTGGCCGAGTGTTCACCCCAGACTTAGGCATCGTTTCAGATGCCGGTGCCGCTCTGGATATGTTCTTGACCGTGGCTCGTGAGTGGAAGGCCGCTGGCAAGCTGAAAGACCGTAGCGCTTGGGTGGATGCTTGCCGCGAGCGCAAGCGTACTCTCCAACGTAAGACGCATTTTGAAAACGTGCCGATCAAGCCTCAGCGTGTTTACGAAGAAATGAATGAGTTCTTCGGTAAAGACACCTGCTACGTCAGCACCATCGGCTTGTCACAGATTGCTGGCGCGCAGTTTCTTCACGTCTACAAGCCACGGCATTGGATCAATTGTGGCCAAGCTGGCCCGTTAGGCTGGACTATTCCTGCAGCATTGGGTGTGGTCAAAGCAGATCCAAGTCGCCAAGTCGTCGCATTGTCTGGCGACTATGATTTCCAGTTCATGATCGAAGAATTAGCCGTCGGTGCGCAGTTTAATTTGCCATATATCCATGTGTTGGTGAACAACTCTTATCTGGGATTGATCCGCCAAGCACAGCGTAACTTTGACATCGATTTCTGTGTCCAGTTGTCGTTCGACAACATCAACGCTCCGGAGCTGAATGGCTACGGCGTCGACCATGTGGCTGTAGTCGAAGGGCTCGGATGCAAAGCGATTCGTGTACGCGATCCAAATGACTTGCAGGCCGCCTTTGCTCACGCCAAAGAATTAATGCAGCAACATCGCGTGCCCGTGGTTGTAGAAATCATCCTTGAGCGCGTGACCAACATTTCCATGGGAACCGAGATCAATAACATCAACGAGTTCGAGGAATTGGCTCTGAGCGGTGCCGATGCACCTACCTCTATCTTGCCATTGGATTAATCTTTCCTTTCCAAGCCTTCGCCCAGACTTCAACAAAGGAGCATCACATGCCCCGATTTGCAGCCAACCTGTCTATGTTGTTCACGGAAGTGGATTTTCTGGATCGCTTCGCGGTCGCCGCAGAAGCTGGTTTCACCGGTGTTGAGTACCTATTCCCTTACGATTTTAGCGTTACCGAAATCAAGGCAAGACTCGAGAGCAACGGCCTTACCCAAGTGCTTTTCAATCTGCCAGCGGGGAATTGGGCCAAGGGGGAGCGCGGCATTGCCTGCCATCCCGACCGCATTGAAGAGTTCCGAGCTGGCGTCGATTTGGCCATCGCTTATGCCCAAGTTCTGGGCAATAAGCAACTTAACTGCTTAGCCGGTATCCGCCCTCAAAGTGTGGACCCCGAGACAATAGAACGCACCTTCGTGGCCAATCTCAAATATGCCGCCGACAAGCTGGAAGCCGCGGGCATCAAACTCGTGATCGAAGCCATTAACACCTTGGATATTCCAGACTTCTACTTGAACAACACGCACCAGGGACTCGACATCAGGGAAAAAGTAGGTAGCGCCAATCTTTTCCTGCAATACGACATTTACCACATGCAGATCATGGAAGGCGATCTGGCCAGAACTATGGCCACCTACCTGGAGGAAATTAACCACATTCAGCTCGCCGACAATCCGGGCCGTAATGAACCTGGCACCGGCGAAATTAACTTTCACTTCCTGTTCGAACACCTGGACCGAATTGGCTACCAGGGATGGGTCGGTTGTGAATACAAGCCGGCTACGACCACCCTTGCAGGCCTTAGCTGGCTGAAAACTCATAAAGTGATCTAACGGAGACTTTCCATATGGCCAAGATCGGATTTATCGGCACCGGTATCATGGGCAAGCCCATGGCTCAGAACCTGCAGAAAGCAGGTCACAAACTGTTCTTCTCTGAACACTTCGATAAAACGCCCGCCGACTTGCTGGGTGAAAATGGAGTTGGCTTAGCCAATCCAAAGGAAGTCGCTCAAGAAGCGGAATTCATCATCATCATGGTGCCGGATACTCCCCAGGTTGAAGATGTACTGCTACGCGAAAATGGTGTCGTAGAAGGCGTAGGTGCTGGCAAGGTAGTAATCGACATGAGTTCGATCTCTCCTTCCGCCACCAAAGTCTTCGCCCAGAAGATCAAAGCAACCGGGGCCACCTATCTAGACGCCCCCGTTTCCGGCGGCGAGGTCGGTGCGAAAGCCGCAACACTAAGCATCATGGTTGGTGGTGAAGATCACGCCTTTGAACGCGCGTTACCGCTATTCCAAACCATGGGCAAAAACATTACTCACGTTGGAGGCAACGGCGATGGTCAGACTGCTAAGGTTGCCAATCAAATCATCGTCGCACTGAACATTCAGGCAGTAGCCGAAGCGTTGCTTTTCGCCGCGAAAAATGGTGCCGATCCAGCCAAAGTTAGGGAAGCATTAATGGGTGGGTTTGCTTCCTCGAAAATTCTGGAAGTGCACGGTGAACGCATGATCAAAGGCACTTTCGATCCAGGCTTCCGCATCAGTCTGCATCAGAAGGATCTCAATCTGGCCCTTTCTGGAGCCCGTGAACTGGGCTTGAATTTGCCCAATACCGCGAATGCACAACAGGTATTCAGCACCTGTGCTGCGCTCGGTGGTAGTAACTGGGATCATTCGGCGCTAATTAAAGGCCTGGAACACATGGCCAACTTCTCAATTCGCGAGGAGTGATTTCTCCCCTTCAAACCCAAGACTGATTTGACCTTTCTAAAATCAAATTAGTCTTTGTCCCCCTTTTCGACCTCCCAGGCCAGTGGTGTCACGGCCCAGCAAGCATGGGAGGTCGATTTTAGTCCCGAGCCGCCGGCTTCGGCGGTTGGGGAGTGCAATCGGCTAGCAACCCAATAACAATAATTGAAGTCCGGAGCCTGATATGACCATCAATCCACTAGAGCTGATGCGCACCCTTTTCACGACTGCCATCTCCGCCTCGCATCCATATCATGTGCTGCCGCAATATTTGCCCAAAGACCGCAGCGGCCGCCTTATTGTCATCGGCGCAGGCAAGGCAGCCGCAGCTATGGCCGAAGTCGTCGAGCTTGAATGGCAAGGCGAGGTTAGCGGCTTAGTTGTCACGCGTTACGGACATGGCGCTAATTGCCACAAGATAGAGGTGGTGGAAGCAGCTCACCCAATACCTGATGTTGCCAGTCACAAAGTGGCTCAACGAGTCTTGCAACTGGTCAGTGATCTACAAGAGTCCGATCGAGTAATGTTCCTACTTTCTGGGGGCGGCTCAGCCTTGCTGGCATTACCTGGAGACGGTATCGATCTCGCGGACAAACAATCAATCAACAAAGCCTTGCTAAAATCTGGCGCCACAATCGCTGAGATGAATTGCGTACGTAAACACTTGTCAGGGATTAAGGGCGGCCGGCTGGCCAAAGCTTGCTGGCCAGCCAAAGTGTATACCTATGCGATATCGGATGTTCCTGGCGACGAAGAAACAGTAATTGCCTCCGGCCCAACAGTTGGTGATCCGACCACCTCCGCACAAGCGCTGGCGATCTTGGCTCGCTATGACATCGAGATTCCGGAAAATGTCTATGCGTGGTTACGAGACCCCCGCTCAGAAACAATTAAACCTGATGACCCGGCGCTGGAACGCAGCCAATTTCAATTGATCGCCACTCCTCAGCAATCGCTAAATGCAGCGGCCGAAAAAGCACGCGCTGCTGGCTTTACACCTTTGATTCTCGGCGATTTAGAGGGTGAGTCCCGCGAAGTTGCGAAAGTGCATGCAGGCATCGCCCGACAAATCGTTCTACACGGCCAACCAATCAAGCCACCTTGCATAATTCTGTCCGGCGGGGAAACCACCGTCACAGTACGAGGCAATGGTCGTGGCGGACGTAACGCTGAATTCCTCCTAAGCCTGACAGATTGCCTTAAGGGGCTTCCTGGTGTTTACGCACTGGCAGGAGATACCGATGGCATAGATGGTTCAGAAGACAATGCCGGAGCCATCATGACGCCCACCTCCTATGCGCGCGGCCAAGATAAAAAACTAAACGCAAGCTATGAGCTGGATAACAACAATGGCTATGGGTACTTCGCCGCTCTTGACTCATTGATCGTCACTGGGCCAACCAGAACCAATGTTAATGACTTTCGTGCCATCCTAATTCTCGAGACCCCAACAAAATGACGCCCAATAAAAAAGTTAAGATTCTTGCTACCTTAGGTCCTGCGACTAAAGGTATCGACGATATTCGTCAATTGGTGGAAGCAGGCGTCAATCTGTTCCGACTCAACTTCAGTCATGGCGAGCATGCTGATCACGCTCAGCGTTATAAGTGGATACGCGAAGTTGAGCGCCAAATGAGCCAGCCCATCGGTGTTTTGATGGACTTGCAGGGGCCGAAGTTGCGGGTAGGCAGATTTGCCGAAGGCAAGGTCAACCTGGAACGAGGGCAGGCATTGCGATTGGACCTTGACTGTACGCCAGGCGACACGCATAGGGTTAATTTGCCTCATCCGGAAATCATCGAGGCACTGAAACCAGGCATGAACCTGCTTTTGGACGATGGTCGACTTCAGTTACGGGTAACTGCCAAACACGCGGACGCCATCGACACCGTAGTCATTGCTGGTGGCGAACTGTCCGATCGAAAAGGCGTGAATGTTCCCGAGGCTGTATTGCAACTCAGCCCGCTGACTGCCAAAGATCGCTGCGATCTGGATTTCGGGCTGGAGTTGGGTGTCGACTGGGTCGCTCTATCGTTTGTACAACGTCCTCAAGACATCACCGAGGCTCGCGAGCTGATCAAAGGCAAAGCACTGCTGATGGCAAAGATTGAAAAGCCGTCTGCAGTGCTACACCTAGAGGAAATTGCTCACTTGTGTGACGCAATTATGGTCGCTCGCGGCGATCTTGGAGTTGAGGTCCCAGCGGAGAATGTGCCTCGCATACAAAAAGACATCGTACGCATTTGCCGCCAACTTGGCCGGCCGGTGGTGGTGGCTACGCAGATGCTTGAGTCGATGCGCTTTTCACCAGCGCCGACCCGCGCAGAAGTGACCGACGTTGCAAACGCTGTGGCCGAGGGAGCGGATGCCGTAATGCTCTCTGCGGAGACCGCTTCTGGTGACTATCCCTTGGAAACGGTAGAGATGATGAGCAAAATCATCCGCCAAGTGGAGTCTGGTCCAGACTTCCAAAGCCAACTGGATGTGAGCCGTCCAAAAGCTGAAGCAACAGTGTCAGACGCAATAAGCTGCGCCGTCCGCCGCATCAGTAGCATCCTGCCCGTAGCGGTGCTGGTGAACTACACTGAGTCGGGCAGTTCCAGCTTGCGCGCATCACGCGAACGACCGAAAGCGCCAATACTCAGCTTAACAACAAGCGAGAAAACGGCTCGCTATCTGACCATTGCATGGGGCGTCTACTCAGTAGTTTATCAAAACCTGAGTGAGATCGAGAATGTTACGAAGACTGCCCTAAATATCGCTCAGCATCAAAATCTCGCGAAGAAAACGGACATTGTAGTAATCACTGCGGGAACTCCATTCGGTCAACTAGGCAGTACCAATACTCTTCGGATTGAAACTATCTCATAGGGCAAATCATTACCTGCAACCTTCATCAAACCAATATGAGGGATATTGAATTATCTGCGGCCGGTCGTCTCCTAGATCTATCAGGTCGACGACCATCCGACAGAATTAGAAAGACAAAAAACCCAGAGAATTTAATTAGCGCACAGCATCGGCAGAGAACCGGAGCACTATCGAGGTCTCGAATGTGCTTAAGTCGGCTGTACGAATTTAAAAACTCAAGTAATGGCGAACGTCTTTTTCGAACAGTTCGGAATCGCGGCTGCCTCCTTATATAAACGATAGATCCGAAAAACTCACATACCCTCGCGAGTTAGCTCCCGTCGAGCGACGAAAAATAATAAAATATGTGCCTGTCTAAAGCTCGAATGATCATGAGTTAGTAACAGCTATGCCCCTAAATTAGAATCACCGCGCCGGAGACTAATCGACCGACCGCGAGTCATGTTGAGGAAGGTCATTTTCCTCGCTAAGTTCGTTGCGTTTGCACCTAATCAGTCCTTATGACCTTTTACATCCACCCTTCCAATCGCATTGTCGCACGCACCAAGCGCTGCTCTTCTTGCTCAATGTCCTTCAAATTATCTCGAATACTGTGAATATGGTCACGGGCCGCACGCAGCGCCAAGTCAGGCAGACGCTCGATCACAGCTTGGTAAATTCGTGTGTGCTGACGGTCAATTTGCCGTTTCTGCAAGGGTCGATGATAAAGATTATTAACCGAAGCAAATACGGTACTAAGCATCAAATCAGTAAGTGATCGCAGAGTATGTACCAAAACCGGATTATGCGACGCCTCACAAACAGCCAAGTGGAAGGCATGATCAAGACGAGCATGCTCGCGCGACGCAATCCCATCAGGCTGCGAATGGGAAGCAATCATCTCCTCGTAACGCCGAGTCAGCAGAACAAAATCAGCATCGGTTCCTCGTAGCGCAGCCAGTCGCGCCGACTCCCCCTCAAGCAAAGCGCGAACCTCAAGCAGGTCATAGAGAGTGCGCGGTTGCGAGCTGAACAGATGAAATAGCGGGCTTGAGTCCTCTTCTGCGGTAAGTCGAGCCACACGCGAATCGCGCCCCTGAGCTGTCTCTATGATACCGCGCCCGCGCAACACGGTAAGACCCTCGCGTAACGCAGAGCGAGAGAATCCAAGTTTTTCACACAAGCGCCGTTCGGACGGTAAGGGCTGCCCCACTTTGAGGACGCCATCCACGATCAGACGTTCAATACGCTCAGCGACTATTTCGCTGATTGGCCGCCGAGCAGCCCCTTCTTCTTCGTTCATTTTGACCTCGAGCAACTGGTAGGACCAGTTCAAACCAATCTTTCACGCTTCGAAAAATATAACGAAAACCCTATGCCATTGCTAGATATTTGCGACTGGACGATCACTGATCGCACAAAAAACTGGTAGGACCAGTTAAAAACCAATGGACTGTGGACCTCCAGGGAACAATCATGGACGACATAGAAGCAGTTCTAGGCGCCCTGGCCGACTGCAATAATAAAAACGCTACAGAGTGAATCCTTGGCATGAACATTTTGTACGATGAACGCCTCGACGGCGTATTGCCTAAAGTCGACAAAGCAGCTCTCGTCACAGAGCTAAAACAGCTGCTACCTGACCTCGAAATTCTTCACACTCAAGAAGAACTCACCCCCTACGAATGTGATGGGCTTTCTGTATACCGTACAGCGCCTTTGCTGGTTGCATTACCCGAACGACTTGAACAGGTCGAAGAACTGCTCAAGCTCTGCTATCGCCGTAAGGTACCGGTGGTCGCGCGCGGAGCGGGCACTGGATTATCCGGGGGCGCGCTTCCTCTGGAACAGGGCGTCCTCTTAGTCATGGCACGCTTCAACCGGATTATTGAGGTCGACCCTAATGGTCGTTTTGCCCGGGTACAGCCAGGTGTACGTAACTTAGCCATATCTCATGCTGCAGCCCCTTATGGGCTTTACTATGCACCCGATCCATCATCACAAATTGCTTGCACTATCGGCGGAAACGTCGCCGAGAACGCCGGTGGTGTGCACTGCTTAAAATATGGACTGACAGTACACAACTTACTCAAGCTGGACATTCTCACGGTCGAAGGCGAAAAGATGACGCTGGGAGCCGATGCTTTAGATGCTCCGGGCTTCGACTTGCTTGCACTGTTCACCGGATCGGAAGGCATGCTCGGTATCATTACCGAAGTCACGGTCAAGCTGCTGCCTAAACCTCAGGTGGCCAAAGTATTAATGGCCAGCTTTGATTCGGTCGAGAAGGCAGGCCGCGCCGTAGGAAACATCATCGCCGCAGGCATCATCCCTGGCGGTCTAGAAATGATGGACAACTTGTCCATTCGTGCCGTGGAAGACTTTATCCACGCAGGCTATCCGGTAGATGCTGAAGCAATCCTGCTCTGCGAACTGGATGGTGTTGAAGCAGACGTCCAGGACGACTGTGACCGGGTTAAAGAAGTACTAGAAACCGCCGGTGCTACCGAAGTTCGTTTGGCTCGCGACGAGGCTGAACGCGTCAAGTTCTGGGCCGGGCGCAAAAATGCGTTTCCAGCCGTCGGACGCATCTCGCCGGATTATTACTGCATGGACGGCACTATTCCGCGCCGTGAGTTACCAGGTGTTCTTAAAGGTATCGCCGATCTGTCCGAGGAATATGGTCTGCGTGTGGCCAACGTTTTCCATGCCGGTGACGGGAACATGCATCCACTGATTCTGTTCGATGCCAACCAACCTGGTGAGCTGGAGCGTGCAGAAGCCCTCGGCGGCAAAATCCTTGAACTCTGCGTCAAGGTCGGTGGAAGCATCACCGGCGAACACGGGGTGGGCCGTGAAAAGATCAACCAAATGTGCGCGCAGTTCAACAGCGACGAACTCACCTTGTTCCATGCGGTGAAGGCAGCGTTCGATCCCAGCGGCTTACTCAATCCAGGCAAAAATATTCCGACCCTGCATCGCTGCGCTGAATTTGGCGCCATGCATATTCATCACGGCCAATTGCCCTTCCCTGAATTGGAGCGCTTCTGATGCAGCATGATCAAGACAGTACTTCAACACTGCTAGAACAAGTCAACCATGCGCTCAATCATGCGATTCCACTGCGCATTCAGGGCAGCAACAGCAAGGCTTTCCTCGGTCGCCCGGTAGCAGGTGAGGTACTCGATACTCGGTGCCATAGCGGCATAGTGAGCTATGACCCAACTGAACTCGTTATCAGTGCGCGAGCTGGTACAACACTTACTGAGATTGAGGAAGTGTTGGAGGCCGCCGGGCAAATGCTGCCTTGCGAACCTCCCCATATGGGTCATGGTGCAACTTTGGGCGGCGCAGTGGCGGCTGGCCTGTCCGGACCTCGACGGCCGTGGTCTGGCTCCGTCCGTGATTTTGTTCTTGGAACCCGGGTAATAACCGGTCGAGGTAAGCATTTGCGCTTCGGCGGTGAAGTTATGAAAAACGTCGCTGGTTACGACCTTTCTCGCCTGATGGCGGGGAGCTTCGGATGCCTAGGCGTGCTCACGGAAGTTTCTTTGAAGGTCCTTCCCAAGCCTCGGGAGTGCTTAAGCCTTCGTCTCGAAATGGATGTTCATGAGGCGCTTAGTGAACTCGCGGAATGGGGTCAGCAACCGATACCAATTAGTGCCGCATGCTATGACGGTCACGCTCTGCATTTGCGTTTGGAAGGCGGTGAAGGCTCGGTTCAAGCTTCTCGTCAGCGACTTGGCGGAGAGGAAATTAATAGCGCGTTCTGGCAAGACTTACGCGAACACCGACATGCTTTCTTTGATAACACCACTCCGCTATGGCGACTATCGCTCCCAAACAATACCGCACCGTTGGATTTGCCAGGAACTCAGTTAATTGACTGGGGAGGCGCCCAACGATGGCTTAAGTCCAACGCAGAAGGCGAGCTGATTCACCGCGTGGTCATGGAGCTCGGAGGTCATGCCACTTTGTACAGCAAAGGACCGAATCCGTTTCCACCGCTGACGCAACCCCTACTTCGTTATCACCAACGACTTAAGAGCCAACTCGACCCCTTGGGAATATTTAACCCAGGTCGCATGTACGCGGAGGTTTGATCGAGCCATGCAAACGAATTTGAGCGAACAAGCCAAACTGCTGCCCCGCGCTGAAGAGGCTGAAAGCATTCTTCGGTCCTGTGTTCACTGTGGTTTTTGCACTGCAACCTGCCCCACATACCAATTGCTAGGAGACGAATTGGACGGTCCACGCGGCCGGATTTACCTGATCAAGCAAGTTTTAGAAGGCAATGAAGTTACTGCGAAAACTCAGTTGCATCTTGATCGCTGCCTAAGTTGTCGAAACTGCGAAACCACCTGTCCATCTGGTGTGCAATATCACAACCTGCTGGATATCGGTCGCGCAGTGGTTGATGCACAAGTACCACGCCCCCTCGGCCAACGGATGCTTCGCGAAAGTCTGCGCGCCGTGCTACCACGCCCAGCGCTGTTCAAGGCTTTAACACAGGCTGGTCAGATCTTCCGTCCATTCTTACCCGAGGCTTTGAAAGCCAAGCTGCCACGCCAAGCCTCTGCGGTAAAGCCTCGCCCAGTACCTCGCCACGCGCGACAGGTATTAATGCTTGAAGGTTGTGTGCAACCAACCCTATCTCCGAATACCAATGCTGCCACTGCGCGAGTATTAGATCGCCTCGGTATTAGCGTCTCACCGATTAGAGAGGCAGGCTGTTGCGGTGCGGTTGATTATCACCTGAACGCCCAAGAAAAAGGCCTTTCACGTGCACGGCAAAACATCGATGCCTGGTGGCCGGCGATTGAGGCGGGAGCAGAAGCGATAGTACAGACCGCTAGCGGTTGTGGTGCCTTCGTTAAAGATTATGGTCATCTTCTAGAAAATGATTCTCTCTACGCAGACAAGGCTGAACGTGTAAGTGCGTTAGCTAAGGATCTTGTGGAAGTACTGGGCGAAGAACCATTAGAGGATCTCCATATCAATGGCGATAAACGCTTAGCGTTCCACTGTCCTTGCACCTTGCAGCACGCTCAGAAACTCGCTGGCTCGGTCGAATCCGTGCTTAGACGTTTGGGCTTCAGCCTCACTGACGTTCCGGATGGTCATCTGTGTTGCGGCTCAGCGGGCACCTATTCAATAACCCAACCGCAACTATCCCGCCAATTGCGCGACAACAAAATGAATGCCCTCGAAAGCGGCAATCCTGAGGTGATCGTCACCGCTAATATCGGCTGTCAGACACATCTCGAGAGCGCTGGCCGCACTCCGGTGCGGCATTGGATCGAGCTAGTGGAAGAAGCCCTGAATTAGGAGATGACTCATGCAAAGCAAACCAATACTCACTCAAAAGGAAGTTACACGAATCCTCGCTGCGGGTAGAGCAGAGGCCCAACAGAATCTATGGCCAGTAACCATCGTAGTGGTAGACGACGGGGGACATCCTTTATCCCTGGAACGCCTCGATGGCTGTGCAGCAATTGGTGCCTATATAGCCACAGAAAAAGCACGCAGTGCAGCTCTCGGACGCCGCGAAACTAAAGGATACGAGGAAATGGTCAACGGCGGCCGCACAGCTTTCATTAGCGCTCCCCTACTCACCTCTCTAGAAGGTGGAGTCCCCATTGTGGTGGAAGGCCACGTAGTAGGTGCTGTCGGCGTATCGGGTGTGAAGGGCGAACAAGATGCTCAGATTGCCAAGGCGGCAGCAACAGCATTGTCATAAGCGGAACTACCCTGACGCTTTGGGGCCAGGGAGTAACAAAAACTCTCACGCCGAATGGCTGAGAAACACCATCAGGAACAACGTAGATGATCGATAGAGTGCAATGCCAGCGCCTGCAAGTGGCCCAGAATTTTAAGCGTTTCATTGACGATGAAGTACTGCCAGGTACCGGCATTGTTGCAGATACGTTCTGGAGTGGTCTCGACTCTTTAGTTCATGACTTGGCGCCTCAGAACCGAGCTCTATTGACCGAGCGAGTTCGCCTTCAAAACGAGGTAGATACGTGGCACCGCGCACATCCGGGACCTATTCGTTACATGGTCGCTTACAAGTCGTTTCTTAAAGATGTCGGCTATTTGGCACCACAGCCTGATGATGTTACGGTAACTACAGCCAATGTTGATACTGAAATCACAGTGCAAGCGGGACCGCAGTTGGTAGTGCCCGTTATGAATGCGCGTTATGCCTTGAATGCGGCCAACGCACGCTGGGGTTCCCTTTACGATGCACTTTACGGTACAGACGCGATCAGCGAAGAAAACGGTGCTCAAAAGGGATCGGACTATAACAAGATTCGTGGTGATCTAGTCATTGGCTTCGGCCGCACTTTCCTCGACCAAACTATACCTCTCGCCAATGGCACTCATGCCGACGCTTTCCGTTACCACATTGTCGACAGCCAGCTTACTGTTGAGCTTCGAGATGGCAGCTCTAGCCACCTAAGCCAACCCGAGAAATTCGTCGGCTATCAAGGCGATCCATCTGCGCCTAACGCGGTACTTCTCCAAAATAATGCTTTGCATTTTGAGATCCAGATCGATGCAAACAGCCTAATCGGAAAGTATGACCTTGCGGGGGTAAAGGATCTTTTGTTGGAAGCCGCGCTGTCAACCATCATGGACTGTGAAGACTCAGTGGCCGCAGTCGATTCTGCAGATAAAGTAGAGGTTTATCGCAACTGGCTAGGCCTCATGAAGGGTGATTTGAGCGAAACCCTGATTAAAAATGGCAAGACGATCGTTCGCCGCCTCAATCCTGATCGCGTGTACAGCAGCCCCGATAATGGAGAATTAAGCCTACCAGGTCGCTCGCTGCTGTTCGTCCGTAATGTTGGTCACCTGATGACCAACCCTGCAATTCTAGATGGCGATGACAATGAAATACCTGAAGGTATTCTAGATACTGTTTTTACGAGCCTAATCGCCGTACACGACCTCCAACGAAAAGGTAACTCCCGTACGGGTAGTGTTTACATCGTCAAACCGAAGATGCACGGTCCGACAGAGGTGGCTTTCGCTAATCAGCTATTCGGCCGCGTTGAAGAATTGCTCTCCCTTCCAGCCTACACCTTAAAGATGGGGATTATGGATGAGGAGCGTCGCACATCAGTAAATCTTAAAGCATGTATCGCTGCTGCTAGTGCAAGGGTGGCTTTTATTAACACCGGCTTTCTTGATCGGACCGGTGATGAAATGCACACGACCATGGAAGCCGGTGCGATGTTGCGTAAAGGCGACATGAAAACTACTGCGTGGATTCAAGCCTATGAACGCAACAACGTACAAGTAGGCTTATCGTGTGGTATGAGTGGCAAGGCACAAATCGGTAAGGGCATGTGGGCTATGCCAGACTTGATGGCAGATATGCTCCGTCAAAAAATTGATCATCCAAAGGCTGGCGCAAACACAGCCTGGGTACCGTCGCCGACTGCAGCAGTACTACATGCCCTCCACTATCATCAGGTAAATGTCAAAGCGGTACAGCGAGGCCTGAACACACTAAGCCTCACTGTCCAGCATGAAGAGTTGCTCAATGACTTGCTGACCGCACCAGTAGCTGCCGAGCGCAACTGGAGTGCCGAGGACATCCAACAGGAATTGGATAATAATGCGCAAAGTATATTGGGTTATGTCGTACGCTGGGTAGAACAAGGCATCGGTTGCTCCAAGGTACCCGACATACACAACGTCGCACTTATGGAAGACCGTGCAACCCTACGGATTTCTAGCCAACACATTGCTAACTGGCTGCATCATGGAGTTATCCATACAGAACAGCTTCAAACAACCATGGAACGCATGGCAAGGATTGTCGACGAGCAAAATTCTGGCGACCCAGCTTATAAACCAATGGCAGTGAACTTTGAAACTTCATACGCCTTCCGCGCGGCTTTAGACCTTGTATTCAAGGGACGCGTGCAGCCAAGTGGATACACTGAGCCTCTTTTACACGCCTGGCGTCTACGTTTCAAGAATCAAATGTGATTTTTTGATCACAATTCAAAAGTAGCATCCCCGGCCTAATAATGGACCGGGATTCGGGCGTATGCGCCTCGCCATAGGCGCAGACTCCCCGAAACTTCTACTACATGATTCCGGAGTCTTTCTGGAAAAACATGGTTCACAACAATAAAAGGAACCGCCTCATGAGTCGAACGTTACCTCTCATTAAGACATCTCAGTTTCCAGTGCACGTAACGAAAACAATTTATCGAACACCTGCATAGCAGGCAGTCAGATGATTGCTAATAAATATATTGCACAATATCGAAACCATGTAAAAACACAATAATTAGAGATTAATGAAATGAACACATGGCTACAGATGTATACGCCGCTTGGCTCTCTTGGGCTATCAGCCCTGGTTGCACTGATTCCAATCATCTTTTTCTTCCTTGCTCTTGCGGTCTTCCGCATGAAGGGGCATACGGCGGGAACCATAACTCTGATTTTGTCTATGATTATCGCTATATTCGCATTTGACATGCCTGCGAAAATGGCTTTTGCTGCCGCTGGTTATGGTTTCGCTTATGGCCTATGGCCCATTGCATGGATCATTATTACAGCAGTATTTCTCTACAAACTTACCGTCAAGAGCGGCCAGTTTGAAGTTATCCGAAGCTCAGTATTATCCATTACAGATGATAAACGTCTTCAGGTGCTCCTGATTGGCTTTTCATTCGGTGCTTTTCTTGAAGGAGCTGCGGGTTTCGGTGCGCCAGTTGCAATTACAGGTGCTTTGCTAGTCGGTTTAGGCTTCAACCCCCTTTATGCTGCAGGTCTTTGCTTGATAGCTAATACCGCACCAGTTGCTTTCGGAGCCTTGGGTGTACCCATCCTCGTTGCTGGGCAAGTAACTGGGATCGATCCGTTCAAAATTGGTGCTATGGCTGGACGACAATTACCACTGCTCTCCATCATTGTGCCATTCTGGTTAGTCGCCATTATGGACGGATGGAAAGGTATTAAAGAAACTTGGCCGGCGGCACTTGTGGCCGGTTCTAGCTTCGCTGTGACCCAGTACTTTACTTCGAACTACATCGGTCCTGAACTTCCAGATATTACCTCCGCACTTGTTAGTATTGTCTCGTTGACACTGTTCCTCAAAGTATGGCAACCAAAAGCGGCAGAGAGCAACGAAATCGTCGGCACGGTAGGAGGAGCCGCAGTCTTGGGCGGCTTCGGTGGGATACGTAACTCAACACCATCACCTTACAGCTTAGGCGAAATCATAAAGGCATGGTCACCGTTTCTAATCCTAACGGTGCTGGTTACGATCTGGACACTGAAACCTTTTAAAGCAATGTTTGCCCATGGCGGTGCCATGGAGCAATTCGTTTTTACAATTGCAATCCCTTACCTCGATCAACTGATTATCAAAGTTGCTCCAGTAGTAGCCAACCCCACCGCCATGACGGCCGTCTTTAAATTTGATCCTATTTCTGCTGGTGGTTCAGCTATTCTACTGTCCGCTGTGATTTCAGCTTTCATTTTGAAAGTTAGCTTGAAAAATGCGCTGGTGACTTTTGGCGAAACGCTAGTTTCATTAAAATGGCCGATTCTGTCCATCGGTATGGTGCTGGCATTTGCTTTCGTGACTAACTACTCAGGCATGTCTACCACACTTGCATTGGTCTTGGCGGGCACTGGCGCCGCCTTCCCCTTCTTCTCACCGTTCCTAGGCTGGTTAGGCGTTTTCCTTACAGGCTCAGATACCTCATCTAATGCATTGTTCGGTTCTCTGCAAGCTACAACTGCGCATCAGATTGGGGTCAACGACACACTGTTAGTGGCCGCCAACACCAGCGGAGGCGTGACGGGCAAAATGATTTCTCCTCAGTCCATCGCCATCGCCTGCGCGGCAACTGGGCTGGTCGGGAAAGAATCGGATCTTTTCCGCTTCACTCTTAAACATAGCCTGATCTTCGCCACATTTATCGGCTTGATCACACTGGCGCAAGCCTATGTGTTTACTGGCATGCTGGTGCACTGATTAACGCAAACCTCAACGATCACTTCCTGCGCCGGATCGTCCGGCGCTGTCTCCATGAGGCCCTCACATGACTATCGACACTTTCGACTTTAAAAAAGCCGCTTTGGATTACCACGAATTTCCAATACCAGGGAAAATTGGTACACAGCTCACAAAACCGGCGGATACGGCAGTTCACCTTGCCTTAGCTTATAGCCCGGGTGTGGCCGAACCCGTGCGCGAGATAGCAAAAAATCCGGAGAACGTTTATCGCTTTACTGGAAAAGGTAATCTTGTAGCGGTAATTACTAATGGTACGGCAATTCTTGGACTTGGTAATTTAGGCCCGCTGGCCAGCAAGCCCGTTATGGAAGGTAAGGCGCTGTTGTTCAAACGCTTTGCTGGCCTCGACGCAACCGATATCGAGGTTCAAGCAGAAGATTCGGATGCTTTCATTGATACCGTGGTTCGTATTGCCGACACTTTTGGCGGCATCAACCTAGAAGATATTAAGGCACCTGAATGCTTTGAGATCGAGAAAGCGCTCATCGAGCTTTGCAACATTCCAGTATTTCATGATGATCAACACGGCACCGCTATAGTGACAGCTGCGGGCATGCTAAACGCTTTGGAAATCCAAGGTAAAGATCTGAAAAATGCGAAAATCGTCTGCCTGGGTGCTGGCGCAGCTGCAATCGCTTGCATGCGGTTGCTAGTGAGTCTTGGAGCTCAAAAAAGTAATATGTATATGGTCGATCGGAGGGGCGTTATCCACTCTGCCCGTAAAGACCTAAATATTTACAAAGAGCAATTCATTAACGATAGTGGCCCTCTTACGTTGTTGGAGGCAATGGACGGAGCCGACGTCTTTTTGGGCCTGTCCGGTGCCAACTTACTATCACCGGAATCCTTGCTGGCAATGGCACCCAAGCCGGTTGTATTCGCCTGTTCAAACCCAGACCCAGAAATCAACCCAGAACTGGCACTCGCAACACGAGATGATTTGATCCTCGCGACCGGTCGTTCAGACTACCCAAACCAGGTAAACAATGTCCTAGGATTTCCGTTTATATTCCGCGGTGCACTTGATGTTCGCGCGAGGATAATCAATGAGGAAATGAAAATTGCAGCCGTTGAGTCGCTACGTCAACTAGCAAAAGAACCAGTTTCAGCAGAGGTCTTAAAAGCGTTTAATCTAGATCGTATGGCATTTGGGCGTAACTACATTTTACCAAAGCCGCTGGATACACGACTGCTCGCAGAAATACCTAGTGCCGTGGCAAAAGCAGCAGTCGACTCAGGTGTAGCACGATTGCCCTACCCTTCGCACTATCCTCTCTGACTTACTCAATATAGTCGCTGACTAATGTGCTAGTTAGGTCGCTATCACCACTATGGCAATGCTGACGAGATCAATGTGACAGACCTGCGCCTTTCCATTCCAGCCACGACCGCCTGCCAGTGGCTGCAGTCCCGCGCTAGACGACTAACGAAGACAATTAGTCGGATTGAAAAGGCATCCCAAGAGTAGGGGTGCTCATATATGGCCAGCGGATATAGCGGATATGCTGGCCATAGCTGCCGCTTTTTCAGTACAGGTTGGGTCGGATTGCTACCCTCCCTGAATAGCCTGAGCGCGCCTTCCGTTGCGTTTTAGCAGCTACTCTCTTGCTCATGGGCGATGACGGGACATTCATGGGTATATCAGACCGCGGAGTCAACACCTGAGAGTCGTCATCTGCGCCCCCGTCCAATGGTCGACCATTCCCGTCACCCCATCGGATGCCATAGGGATGATGGAGGGAGAGGCTGGAGACTGCTCCAAATAGGCTCTTCGTGAAATGATGTGCTGAATAAGCCCTTATAACAACTCTCATTTACATCCCTAATACGTTCTATTTGAAAAGGCCAGAAAAGATTTCTTTCAGCTTTTGAACAAACACCCCGCGAGAAGGTTCAGCCTGCTCTACTTTTTCGATTTCAGGTTTCATGGGAACCGAATTTTTTGCTTCCTGCTTCTCAAGACCCAAAATATTCACCAAATCATGCAAAACAATTTTTGGCTGTCTTACCTCACCGAACTCGAACTGAGCACCGCTATACGAATACACATTCAATACAAGCTTGTTAAATAGGTTGATGCAGCTCGAAACCCTGTGATACTCCTTAATCTGGCGCTCAATCGTATGAGGTGTGAATTTAGGATGTGCGGCAGCATGGCGTAACTTTTCCCAAGCCTTTTTCTCCGCAGTCGATATAAGTTTCTTGTCTACCAACATTCCCAGGGCTTTGGCCGCGTAAAGGTTTCCCCACCCAGCAACCTGCTTTATAATTGTATTACGTTTCGTTGGATCAATCTCAAGTGCCTTTATCTTTTCAATAATCTCGATTTTTTGCTTTTCGTATTCTTCATCCCTAGCCTCCTCTACAAGCTTCGGCATAAAAATATCTATCAAAATCCCCTCAACAGAAGTTGAGATTGTCAGATTTGATAGTGCACTCTCGGTATTAAACGCTGCAAACACACGTTTCCACTGCGAGTAGGTACTTTCAAAATACACATTGTGATTGTTTAAAACATGCCAAATATTAAAAAACAAATCATAGTGACTTTTGACGTCTATCACACCATCAATAAGAATATTTTCAGGGATTGGATGAGGAATGGACTGACTCTTAATTGAATTCCTAATGCTTCGGACATAATGCGTTAATTCCGAGCCGGACCTTTTAGACATGGCATACGCTTGTGGCAATGTGCCCGAAGTGAACCCTATATAAAATCTTAGCGCCTGAAACAGCTTATCAACATCAAAATCACCATTTGCATATACTTCAACATATTCCTTATGATCTATTATTGAAATTTCAAATTCATCACTCTTAAGAACTGTCTGATTAAAGCTCCAAGACTCACCTCCTAATGTTGAGGTGGTGGTATTGCCTTTATTCTTTGGAACCCTAGAGAGCTCATTAACTTCAAAACACAAAAAGCTTTTTCTTTGGCCCGGATAGTTGAAAGGCACCTGACTATAAATTTCCGCGAAACCAACTATAAATTTAAATGGGCGATACGTATTAAACTCTGTGATTTTTAATGAAAACCCATTAGCCTCTATTTTTTCACCATCCAAGGTAAGGCATTCAAAAAATAATTCTTGCTCAGGGTCAAAAAGATCTTTTGGGAAGTCGTTCCCGCCAAAATCAAAAGGAAAGTTTTCTGACTTTAGGCAGACAAACTCCATATAAAGAGAGCCAACACTATTAATTTTAATAATGCCATGACCTTCCAATCGCAACCCTTTGTCAATTTTTTGATAAATACAGGCCTCAATGCACTGAATGACCAGCTCACCCGAGCGAGCGATTGCAAAGCTCTTGTCTAACAACATGCGGCTTCCCTGCTGATTTTTTTTGAGCCTACGATGTCGGCACTCTACCTGTTTTAGGGAGCGTCAGTCAGTCGCTCTGCATACGTAATTCGCCTACTGGCAGCTTCTTGATGCCGAGCGAAGGCACCATCACCGCAGTCGGCAAACCAGGTGGTCGGGAAGTATGCTTCCGGTGGGCACTTGGTGGGCAATTTCACCCTGGAAGGAGGAATTCGAGAGGGAGTCTGTGCAACTAGCCGTGGAAGAATTGCAGTCAGTAGCCTTTTTAGCGGTGATTGTGATGAGCGAGCTTTTCAAAGAATTTATGCGGGACGTACCGCGGGGAGACTCTACCCGCCCCTTAAGAGAGCAGAAGGTTCCTCAGGCACGGTGGATGAAGCTCGAAGACATCGCAGCGAGCCGCACACTATCGTATGACCCTCGCCAGCCAGGGAAAAAAGTCCTGATCGGTGCACTGGGGAAGCAGCTCATTGGCATCGAGGATGACCGCCACATTCTTACCGTAGCGGGCTCCCGATCTGGTAAATCGGTTGGCTTGATCAGCAACCTGCTGTTCTATTCCGGCAGCATCCTGGCAACCGACCCCAAGGGCGAGCTGGCTGATATTACGGCAACCAGACGCGCGGGTTTGGGGCAGAAAATTTATGTCGTTGACCCCTTCGGGGTTTCCAGCAAAGCAGCCGCGAAATACCGCGCCTCGTACAACCCCATGAGCCTCCTGAAAACAGGCAGTGAAACATTCCTTGAGGATGCCGCGCTGATTGCCGAGTCGATTGTCGTGCAGTCGGCGGACCAGAAAGACCCGCACTGGGATGAGTCCGCCAAGAACTTTATCGAGGGCGTGATTATTCACGTCGTAACCTACTCTCGATACGACAAGGAGCGGCACCTCATCATGGTGAGGGAGCTGATCAAGCGGGCATTATGGGTAGAGCCGGGAGATGATGAAGAGAAGGCAAAGCCTCTCCTCTATGAGGAGATGATGGACAACGGCTACCGGCTGCAGGACCGCGCGGAAACAGAAGACATTGGCAGTGCCGTCATGGCGGCGGCGCTCGACTTTTACGGCAAGAAAGGGGCAGAGCTTTCCGGTGTTCACTCAACGGTAAACCGGCATACAAAGTTTCTCGATTACTCGGCCTTTCGCAAGGTTTTGAAAGAGCATGATTTCGACCTGTCGGAGCTGAAAAGCAAACCGTCAGGTGTCAGCATTTATCTATGCTTCCCCGCGACACGGATCGAAATTGCCAGACGCTGGATGCGGATTTTTATCAACCAACTGCTCGATACGATGGAGCGGGAAAAAACGATCCCGCCTGCCCCCGTGCTGGCATGTCTGGATGAGTTCCCGGTCCTTGGCTACATGAAGCAACTCGAAACCGCTTCAGGCCTGATCGCCTCGTTCGGCGTGAAGCTCTGGGTCATCCTTCAGGACTGGAGCCAGGGCAAAGCTCTGTACGGCGAGCGGTGGGAAACCTTTGCGGGCAACGCAGGGATCATGCAGTTCTTTGGCAACAACGATATGGCGACGACCGAATATATTTCCAAGCTGCTCGGTAAAACGCAGGTGGAAGTGGCTCGTACGGGCGAAGTCGCGCAGGACCAACAACAAAAAGGGTTATCGGGCCGGTCCGAAGCCATCGAGCTTTACGACCTGATGACGCCAGATGAAATCAGGCGGCATTTCTCCCGCAGCGATCCGTTTACACGGCAGATAATTCTTTGGGCAGGACGTCATCCGATGATGTTGCAGCGGGTGATCTGGCACCAGAAAGACGGAGTACTGGCTCCTTATCTTTAAGTACGTGGCGGGCGAGGTCGGCGCAAAGCCGACCATACCTGTTACGCAATCGCTTATCTACGACTCTTTCAAGTCGATATCCCCCCGGAGTCGCGCGAGGAACCCGAGAGGTAACGTAGGTGTAATGCTGAATTAAATTATCCCCAGCACCAACGATTGAAAACGTTGCAATGTCTGCGCGATGAAAGATCCGTTAGATGGCGAGCGTCCAACCTGACGTTGATTGCAGGAGGATATATGAGTAAGTCTATTGCAAAAAACCAAAGCGTCGCAATTACATGCGCAGTGATAGCGGCATTTCTGTTTGCTTATTTTGAAAGCATGCTGGGAGATATCGCAACCAACATTGGCATTGAAGCGTACATTGCATTCAGATTGGTTTTTACTAGCGGCGTCTACTTTCTAATTCTGTGGTTATTTTCTTTACGTAGGAATAGTGGCGGCCTGGTATTTTCACCAAAAAATATAGACATGATTTTATACGTCCGTGGTTTTATCACGGTTATTTACCTGACCTGTTTGGCTGTGGCATTTTATGGAGGAAAATCCCAAGCGTTGACATATCCATTTTTCTTTCTTCACCCTATTTGGCAATTTTTTGCAGCTCGCATGATCAACAAGAAGTGGCCATCAATCAAAAGGCAGGCTGCCCCCATAGCACTGATATTAATTGGAGCTCTGGTGTTTGCGGTTAGCCATCCAAAAAATCATACTGAGGCTCAAGGTTGGTGGCAGCAATTCTTCGAGGCTTTGCCATCATATGCGCCTGCTCTTTTGGCGGGAATTGGATTTGCGTACACTAATGAAATGTCCACTCGCATCTCAGAAAGATGCAATGAGTACCCGTATAAATTTGTCGGCGGGGTAACGATTGAGCGCATGGATGGACTTCGCATCACGGCATACACTACGTATGCATCGATACTCATACTTCCTATTATGCTGCCTATAATGACTATTATATTAAAGTATCTTGGAATGAGCACGACAACGTTAAATCTTCTTCAGTCGGAGCAGCTGCCCAGCTATGTCAGCGATCTCTCTCTGGCATGTCTGATCGTCGCAGTGGGAACTTGGGCGATAACGGAGGCTTTCGCGCGTGCAAAGCATACTACGCAAATAGCGGCTTTAGATGGACTGCTTATTCCGCTGGCCGCAGGACTGGATTATTTGCATGGGAGACTTCCGACAGATGACCCAAACTTCGTATATATGGCTGGAGCATTATTCCTGATTCTTGTCGGAGCCGTGTGGTCAGCCTTCAGACCTGAAGCAAGCTAACGCAAAGGAAACAATGCGCTATCGCATGATAGGAGCGGCTGAAAGCGCCCTTGTTTCCTGGAGGTGAACCTTGACCGGGGCTGTGTCTTGCTTGTTCTCATGCGCAATCCAAGAAACCGATGCTGCGAAGGCAACTGCTAATGCAAGCGAAACGGCAAGTCCCTGTTTCACTTCTTTGACCATTTCTGATTTCTGTTTGAGCGTAGGTTCCTGCATTTCACTGCCCTTCCAATTTTCTCTACTATCACAGCAAGAATTTAACAATATTCATTTATAAAAAAGCTGTCAAGACAAATATTATACTTGCAAATAAATGCCAAACTAACTGAGAGGACAGACAACTCTCTACCTGTAATGCCTTTAGGACTTATCCCAGCTAGGAACGCCTTGTTGAAAGGCTTGTTTAATCTGTTTTTTTGATAGAAGCACACCTACCGCGTAATCTTTTCCGCAAGAAAAAGCCAACTCGGAGGCATAGCGCCCACAATGATCTTTTATAAGGTAATCGCACTTACCGCTGCTGACCAAAATTCGGACGCACTGACGAGCACCGAAAGCTGCTGCGTAATGAAGTGCAGTCATACCAAGCTCATCCTGTTCGTTAACATTCACATCATCTTCGTCTATGCGCAACTTGGCGCTCCTAGCATATCCGCGCTTAACGCAATTGATAAGAGTCATGTGTGAGCCACCGCCCTCATACCCACTGTAGAATCTTCTCCGTGGTAAATCTCGTTGCAATTCCGCATGTTCTTTCTTTAAGTCTTTCATGATTTTCCCGAGTATCGATTAAATATTGCAGCCTTAAACTGGAAGGCCCGTCGGAATAAATTTAAATGCATTAAATAGCTGGGTCGACCCATCGGGGTGTGCCAGATAATGACGAGTAGGTAAATGTCTTAGCCCATGCCGCAGGAGGCATATATCGAGAATAGGATAGTCGCTACTGAGCCATCCAGTCTGGACATAAGCTGCACTGGGAACTGGGCTATTCTCACTTAAAAATACATGAAGACAATTATCTTCCGTAACTGCAAATCCGTAGCCGGTTCTATGCTCGCGTATTGTTGTATAGGCGTCACGCGCCTTTAGGGTATTTAATTCAAATATGTTGTGCGCACTGACCTCATACATTTCTGCTACTCGCACGAATCTTCCAGACGGATCAGCAATAATGCGAAGTGTAAAAGTCTCCCACATTCCGCCGATGCTTTCAAGGCACGCCGAATAAGTACCTTCGACATTCATGATAAAATCATTTGAGGATTCAGAACTTGCAGCCAAATATTTATGGGCGGCCAACATCCCCTTAAGATAAACGTCAACCTCTTCAAGATCACTCAGCTTTAAAAGTCCGTCATCAATTAAAAATCGCGTTACATCTTTTAATTTTGTTTGCTTTAAAACATTTGTTCCAGCCGCGAAGCGGCGTAACGACTCCGATTTAAACTCAAGCTCTTTGTCATCCAATTCGTATTTTTCGCGATTCACATCGGAATAAATTATTTCATCACGCACCTGCTCCCATGAAATTTGTTGTCCATTACTGGTCTTCGTAATCCTGTAGTAATTCAACGCGTTCCGAATTTCATCGATTTGCCACTCAGTAAATTCGATCTCTTCAACATCCATATCCCTTCCCCTTCAAACGCAATGGGCGCGAGGAACCAGCGAGGAAAGCTTCATTGACCATTGTGTCAGCGTAGCTCCTAACGCAATCAGTTGAGGACGTTGCCATGAACTCTCCGATGAAAAGCCCACTTACAGGGCGTCCCCCCACCAGGCAAACGACCGACGAAGCCGGTCTGCTGTCGTTCAAGGTTACGCCGCGCGAGCTGACCCCTATTCGGGCCAAGCTGGCGAATGGGATCAGTTCCGTCATCGGGCTGGGGCTGGCGGCGGTCAATTTCATCCCCCTGCTCCAGGAGCGTCATCTGTATCTGCAGGACCTGGTGGCGGCAATTGGGGTGACGGTGCTCGGATATTACCTGTTGCGCTGGGTGACGCTGGAAGCGTGCCGGGTAACCACCCGGATCGAACTGAGAATGGACCAGGCCAAGGTCAGACGTTTGTCGGGTTGGGAGAGCTACGACCGCCGCATCGAGCATCGTTTTGTGCTGCTGCCGCATGACGAAGCTGAACATGAACAGCGGTGTCATGACTTAGCCACCCGTAAAGCGGCAGCGAACGGCCAGGTCCTGCAACCGCCCATTTATTACGGTGATTCCTTCCATGTCGTTCTGGTGTATGCGGGTCACCGCATCGATCTCATGACCGTATATGGCAGACAGCAGGCGGCAGCCATCGTTGCCCGTTTGCAGCATTGCGACCAGATCCTTGATGCCGAGGCGAAACGCGTCGGAGCAGGAAAGAACCCCCACATCGATGGGGAATGGCCTCACTCCCCTGGAGGACTTAATGATGTTTAACCAAATCTACCCCTACTTAAAAATCGTGGCCGCCGCAGGTGGCGGGATCATCGTCGCCTGTATCGCTTTCAACTTCCTGATGTGGATGGTTGGGGCGATCTTCCGGCAGTCTTTGATCTTCATCGACTTCACGGTGCGTCTTCTCATAAAGGGCTCCAGCTGGACGGGCCGTTATCTGAAAGCTTTCGTCATCGGATTCCTGTCGCTGGTTTTCAACATCGTTTGGGGCACATGGATGTTCTTTTATCAGCCTTGCTTCCTCGCGGGCAGGAATTTGTCCCGCGCCGTTGGCCAGTACGTAAAGCTGCGTCAGTTGTTCTGGAAGTACGGACGCCAGGAATTCGCAACCTTCGGGCAATTCAAACGCCACATGCTGGGTGAAGAAGAGCCGCCACCGAAACCAGAAAAACCTGCACCAGAAAAAAGCGGTTATGCGCAGGCGCTCGAAGTGCTGGGTTTCTCGGAAAGTACGCCGCTCGACAAGACGATGCTTAAAAGCCGACATCGCGAGCTAGCGGCGATTCTGCACCCGGATAAAGCGTTTCCCAATCAGGTGTTCATGCAGCAGGTCAACGATGCCGTTGACTACATCAAGAGGGCAAGAAAATGGACATAACCAGACAGCAAAACAAGCCCCTGAGCTTGTTGGAGAAGGCCCGACAGGAACTGGCAGCGTTCAACCGCAAGCAGCTTTCTGTACCCGAGGCCGCGTCCATTCCCAATACCAGGATCACCATGCAGGAACCATCGCATGGCGAACGGATTCTCTATTGCTCCAAGGTGCCGCAAGCCTCGGCTCTTCTGATCCTGAAACTGCACGAGAAAGGCGCGGAAATCACCGACGTGATCTCGCGCCGCAATGCGCCCGCGTCCGCGCAAGGGGGCACTCAAGCCGTGCACAATGATCTGGATATGCGTGCGTTGCTGCTGGGCAACTATCAGGGCTGCCCGCACTGCGATAACCCTGAGGTGGTGCTGTGTCCCCGTTGCGGCAACCTGTCTTGCATTGGCAGTCAACCGAGGATGACCTGCCCGGTCTGTGAGCACAGCGCACGTGTGGTCAGCAGCGGGATCAGCCTGGAGGTTTCATGCGGAAAACCCGGGCAACAGGCAAGTTCACAAACGGATCAACAACTGCTGGCAAAACCGACAGGCCGACCGGCCCTGCCCCACAGGCCTGGATAGGGTCATCTAAAGTGGCAGGGCTCAGGCTGAATCGCCCGGACAGCAGTCCCTATGAGAAGTGCTCACCGCGCCCCTTCGTCCGGTACTGCGAACTTGTAGAAGAGGCCAACCGCGAGCCAGTGGTGGTAGAGCGCGACTACAACCTCACCAATGCTAAAACGACCTGGGACTATCTAACTGCACGCGAGGCTGAAATTTTCGGGATCACCCGCGCCTGCTCAATACCTTGACTTACGCCTATATGCGCTATTCTGAAGACGTGATTGGTGTGACGAACGTCGAGTACATGCCGTTCCGCGATGAAAAGCGCCCCCGCGTATTCAATGCGGATATAAAGGAGGCGAAGTGAATGCGATTTGCGTTCTGCATCTAAGCGATCTTCATTGGGGACAGGAAGGGGTCTGCACTCACTGGGAGAGTTTCGAGGATCTTTTTGTTGATAGCGTAAAGGCAGCGCTTCAGTCGTCTAAAAGTCAGAAAGTTGATCTGATTCTTTTTACTGGTGATTTGGTTTTTTCTGGCACTTCGACGCAGTATGCCGAACTTGATAAAAAAATAGAACAACTTCGAGGAAAACTAGATCTAACCTGCCCAATATTGGCAGTACCGGGAAACCACGACATGTCCCGGCCAGATAACAAAGCGCAGATTACCGAAGCGGTTTTAAAAGATTTTCGATCGGAAAGATCCAAATTTTGGAGTAATTACTCCGTAACACTGGGAGGTTGGTTTAAGAACTATGACACATGGTGGAAGCGGCAAAAACATCCGTCAAAAATCCTGTATGGCGATATACCTGGCGATTTTGCCGCAACTGTAGAAATGAACGGTCTCAAATTAGGTGTAATTGGGCTGAACACAGCTCATTTGCATTTCAAAGATTCTCTAACAGAAGGCCAGCTAGGATTAACCTCTCCACAATACCATTCAATATTCACACAAAAGGACGCTTCGGGCAATATTACGCCTCGGGAATGGTGCCGCTCGCATGATGCAGTCATATTGGCCACTCATCACCCATTAAACTGGCTTGATGCTGATTCGAAGGCATTTTTCCTGCGGGATGTTCATCGCTCTGGTGAAATTTTATTTCACGCATTTGGCCACATGCATATTCCACTATCTTCTGGAGAATCATATGGCGGAGCGCAGGAGCGATTTTCCATCCAGGCTCCATCGCTTTTTGGCATGGAGCATTTTGAAGCACCCTCAGGTGAAAAAAAAGAAAAAAGAATTAATGGTTACAGCCTAATTCGCATCGAAAAAAGCGGAGGGCTTGCAACTTTTCGGCAATGGCCGTATCTGGCAGTCATTCACCAAGGTGTAAATCCAGCCATAACTCCACACTCGGGTGATGGTGGATATAAACTACTAGAGGATGGTGGAACTAATGCACTGCCAGTTAGAAGATTAGAACCCGCCAAGACAAATAACTCCTTTGAGGACCTCTATCGAATAAAGGCTCGCTTATTTGCGGTGCAGGCTAGCGTCGAAATTAGAAACTACCAAATTCTTATGAGAAGTGAGGCGAAGAAGGGTTTTGACGGTGCTGAGCCGAGCGCCGACAGAAAAAATGTGCTTCGTGGGCTGTTAGACACTGTTTGTGATATTAGTGGGAATTGGCTGAATAGTGACCGTCCCATCGCGAGAGCAAATGTCATGAAAGCGCGCCCTTGGGAGGATAGGTATTTATCGGAAGACACCTCGCTGCGCTTCGTCTTCGGAGCAAAACAATATTCACACATACTAACTCCTTTGGAAGTCAGCAAAGACAAAGTTTATAGATGTAGTGGAAAAGGCTTTTCTTTACCAGTAGAACTTCATTCTAAAAGTGGCGCACTTTTGCGCATTCTACCTGGGGCTCCGCGTGCATTCCTCCAGAAAAAGAGGGTGACACTTGACTGCGACAGAATTGATTTTTCTAACAGCAAAATCCCAAATGCAGTTCGATCAGAGATTCTGAATGAAATTGAAAATGGAGACTACAGATTTTTAATTTGCTTTCCAGTTTTTTGCGGAGGCTATGAGTCACCGGCAGGAGTAGTTAATGTAGAGATCATGAGGGACAACGATCTAACTTCGAATCTTAATTCACATAATGTTAACACCTATTTTGCGGAGTTGGAGATTTTTCTAAGCCCCATACTAAACTTGATTGGCGGTTTAATTTAAGGTAATCATTAAAGCAACTTAAACAATGAGGATATTTAAATGCCCAAATCAAATAAGCAAGACCAAGATGAATGGGATTACAACAAATTTACTCGAGCAGATTTCGAGAAAATCGCCCGAGCTGGAACTGCTGAAATGAGCGCATATCTGCTGTCACACCCTTGCCCATCGATTAAGCGAGGCCAAGGCGAATGGGATTACAACAAGTTTACAAGATCGGATTTCGAGAAAATCGCCCGGGCAAGAACTACTGAGATGAGCGCATACCTACTGTCACATCCTTGTCCATCTTTAGAGGATACCTTGGCTAACTTGCACAGGGCCACACATAGCTCTATTAAACCTCCTGGAAATACCTAACACTATTCAGGCCGCCTGAGTTAAGAACTTGTTAATCTTATTCCCATAAACTACCTATATCCGGCCCCTGCAATCCAAGGCTGCTGGATGTTTTGATAAGTGTTATGGGAAGTGGTTCATGACAGAGCAAGAGCCAGGTTCAGGTTTTCGTGGTTCCCTTGCGGGAGCAAGGGAACCTGTGGTAGATCGGCGTAGTGATCTGCCGAATTTCGCCGATGCGGACCCCGGCGTTCCCGAAAACGATCTTCACGACATCTCGAAAACCCTATTCGGGGCGCAGGCTTCGACGGGCAAGGCCGTCTTCTCAGCCAGCCGTATGACGGTGAACCCGAACGCGCAGCAACATGCGCTACACGATCAACAAAAACGTAAAGAAGAGCGCGAAGCGCGTGAGTTGGCCAACCTCGCCCGCTGGAACACAGAGATGACCACGGTCGGCGGTGTCCAGATGACGAACGCGCAGGCACAGACTGCCCGCCAGAATGTCATCGACAACGCCGATGCCTATGCTGACTGGGCCGTTCGCAAGGGCCTTATCCGTGAGGACGAGAAGGACGAGTTCAAGGCGAGCGTCCGGCGCAAGAAAGAGCTCGAAGACAAGCGCGGGCGTGGGACGTTAACTCCAGAGGAAACTGAAGAAGAACACAAGCTGGATCGGTCGCGCGTGGGAAAGGCGATTGATGCCGCCACCGCTCAGAACCATCTTGACAAAGGCAACACGCCATCGGCCTCGGCGGATCAGGCTCGCGCAGCAGTGTCCGCAGCATCGGCCCTTGATGAGGATCGCAAATCCCCATTCCAGTCCGCGAAAGACTTGGGTACTGCCTTTGCAGCGGTCGCTCCACCCGTCGTCCGGCCAGCCTCCGCGCCTTCAGCGCCGCCAGCGCCCGAGATCACTGCTACCGGCCTCAACCTGTAGCAGAGATCATTTCAATGCAGCAAGCCCGTACTCGGTGTACCTCGGATAGGCTAAGGTCGCATTGAGGATCGTTGCCCCGTCGGGCAACGAGCTGTAGGCGATGCCGCCAACGATACCACGTGACGGATGCGCGGGATCGTCATTGATACTTCCATTGACATTGCCCGAAACCGTTACCACACCGCTGGTGGGCTGGTAGATGCCTGATGGGCCCTTCGCAACAGTGAAGCCTTGAATCATGACCCGCTCTCCAAGCGGCTCGACGCGATGAAGAACTTGATTCAGCGAAGAACAGTTTCCCTGCGGAAATTTCCCCGCTAGTTGGAGACGTTTGCAGTTCGCAACAGCGTCCTCATCTGGGGCTTTCAGAAGTGCCGCATTGGGTATTCCCGCTGAGCGGGCGTCATATAGCCGTATGTCCGCCAGTCGCTCATAAATGCAAATCTGCCCCGCCCTATCCCCCAGCGGCTGGTCTGCCTTCAGGATATAGCCGACTTTCCGGTCATCGCTCATCGTGAAGATCATTCCGAACAGGCGCTTGTCCGGCGCAATCATCTGCGCAGACGCCACCGAATGCTGGCCCTCGGTCTTGAGGCGAGCGGTCATTGCTTCAGGTGTGTCGCAATCGCCGATATCGGCGGCGTTGGCGTTACCGACGTAAACGCAAGTGGTTGCGAAAGCCAGCGAAAGAGGAAGGTATTTCAGCACTCGTGAAATAGGTGGCGCGATACCGCATCGCCGCCCTCCTGGTGAAGCCAAGCACATCGCGTCGTCACTCGAAAATGGAAGTCGTTCCTGGCTGTCCATGGAGGGAAACGCCCCCTGCCCTCGCTGCATCGCCTGAATCTTCAAAGTCGTCATATCCGGGACTCCTTGATCGAAAGAGAAGGTGATGCGTTGCATGCGCCGGTATGCACTCGGGATTCCGCCATGGGCATCACAGGGGCTCACCAGGGGAACTAAATATGACGTTCCGAAAACGAACCCTTTTGAAACCTGGTGCTGCCTGTATGTAGTTGCGTGCGGAGTCTCAGTAGCAATTGACTCTTTGAGATCTCGTGAATAGAGTCCTTAAAGGTTCCTTTGCGGAACAACAGTAAGTGCGGCTGTGTGACCCTCCTTTTGACAGCGGTGCCTGCCTGCGGGAAAGGCAGAACCATGAAGATCGGGTACGCCCGTGTATCGACAGAAGACCAGCTTCTTGACCTGCAAATCGAAGCCCTGCGACAGGCCGGGTGCGAGCGCATCTTTGAAGAGAAGAAATCCGGCGCCCTCACACGTCGCCCGGCTCTCCATGCGGCCCTGCGCACCCTGCGCGACGGTGACGTGCTGGTTGTCTGGAAGCTCGACCGCTTAGGCCGCTCGTTGCAAGACCTCATCAAGACCCTTGGGAAGCTCGAGCGGCGGGGAATTGGTTTCTGGTCAATTTCCGATCAAATCGACACCCAGACGCCAGCAGGCAAGCTTGTATTTCACATCACGGGCGCTGTGGCGGAATTTGAACGAGCATTAATTTCCGAGCGGACGAAGGCTGGGATGCTAGCCGCTCAACGAAGAGGTCGCAAACCGGGACGGCCTGCGGCCCTGACACCGAGCCAGGAATTGACCGTTCAGCGCATGGCAATTTGCGACGACATGCCTCTGGAGGTCATTGCTGCCCGCATGCAGGTCAGTAAGACCACTGTCTGGCGGGCCGTAGCGAAGATCAGGTCAGGGACAAGGCGGCCAATGCCTGAAGTTTGACCACATTTTCGGACGGCGCTCGCCTGCTCGGAAGTAGGTAACCTGATGAAATCGGTGCGGTCCGTTGATTGCCCGACAAAGACCTCAACATGCCGCGCCCCTGTGGGGATGCGGGGACGGATTATATTTCGACATTGTGATTAAGCGCCCAAGGTTAACGATTCCAAAATATATGCACCGTTTTGTATCCCTCCTCGATGATGAACACGTCGCCGTTCAACTCCATGTCACGGGCCATGGCTTCGTAGTCAATGTAATAGCGCAACACTTCGGGAATCTCCGTGGTTTCCTCAGTGAGCTCCTGCACGTAATCCGCCAGCGATTCATAGCTGCCGCAATAATCCTCCTCGGCTGCTTTCCGGGCCTCCTCAACGCTGGAAAACTGATCCAGCAGAGCCCCGCCGAACGCCGGGAATTCTTCGATAAAACAGGCGGCCTCATGCGCAGCGTCAATCCCCGCGTATTCGCCAAGGCTGTAACCATCAAAACCTTCGTAGTCGTGAATCGCGTATTCCTCCGCGTCCCCGACCGGCGATTGCGCCAGCATGGCGTTGATTTGATCCTGAATGTCTGACGCGTCCAATGTAGCGTCGATCCAAACGCCGTGAAAGTATCCGCTGTTATAGGCGGCCAGGTCTGCAACGTAAATTCTGGGTTCGGTGGTCATGGTCTTGGCTCCTTTAAGGGCTTCGGGTGCTGTGCGTGAGGTCGCACATGCACCCCTGCCCGTCGGCGAGACCGGGGAGGTAAAACGCAAGGGCTCGGTGAAGGGAGGGGGATCACCCGGCCTGCACAAACCCATGCTTTTTTATGGGTGCGGAAGGCTGGGGATACCGTTCATCGGGGCAAAGCTTCACCCTTGCGTTGCGCCAGGGGCAGCACCCCTTAGCGGCTTTTCGTTCTTGCGAAGGGATCGTCACCGGATGGCCGGGACAAGGCTTCCATTGACCCGGAGCGCATAGCGCTTAGAGCCCGGTCAGGCGGCGAACGCCGTCAGATTCGCCAATATTTTTTCCACTTCTGATGTCGCTATCAGAGAGATCACTTCTCTTTCCACCTCACGGCACGCCTCGCGTCCTTTTGTTTGACCTGTAGCACTGCCGTCGTCTCCTCCAGCAGCAAGTCATAAATGACTCCTTCTCTCGCGTTACGGCCCAGTTGGGGTGCTGCGTGGACGACGCCTGTGCTGGCACAGCGTCACAAGGCCGCGAAGGGTGGCCGAAAGACGGTGGAGACATGAAATGAAACTGATAACGATCTTTGAACTGGCCACAAAATCTGAAAGCGAACTGCGCGTGCTGTACCGGGAGGTCTTCAATGTCGCAGTACGCGGTGACCGGGAAAGCCTGGAGCATCAGAATGCTCTGGCCTCGCTGGAAAATATCCACCGCGTCATGATCTCAAGGGCATTGCGCCCTTGAGCCTTATCTACAAACGAGCTTGGCCGATCAGGCCTGGAGCCAGGATTCCACCGTGGAAGCCCCGTATTGTGCTTTCCAGTCTTTCAAAACACGGTGATTGCCGCCCTTGGTTTCCACCACTTCGCCACTGTGAGGATTTTTGTAGCGCTTCAATACGCGCGGACGCCGATGCGCGCCTGAGGACTTCTCCACCTTACGGCCAGCGGGGGCAGGATCAAGGATGGCAATCACGTCCTTTAAGCCCTTGCCATAGGACTGCATCAGGCTCGTCAGTTTTTCTTCAAACTCGATTTCCTTCTTCAACCCGGCATTGGTTTTCAATGCTTCGAGTTGAGCAAGTTGTTCTTGGAGCTCGCGTTCAGCTGCCCGAAATTCCGCCAATTTTGACACTGTACTATCTCCGTGAGGACGCACATGCGCGTGAGACGAATATAGCAAAAAACCGTTTAAAGATTCAGAGTTCAGAACAAACTCCAAAAAAACGCGAGAGTGAACTCAAGGGCCCGTCACCCCTCAAGGGCCTTCATGACAACCTTGTGGCATTATAGCCTGCACATGAGTTTTAAAATCCACCCGGCATGCTTGAATGTATTTTTTGATTTGTGATGCTTTCTAAAAACTGCTGAGGAAGAACTCTTTCAAACACATCTAGCACCATTTTCACTAACGCAAAATGCTGATCCCAGTCACCCCCTTCTACTCGCCTCCAAGCACTTGGCATATAGCGCACAAGAATTGAGAGCGCATAGAGCAACGAGAGACTGATTGCTCTGTACTCATAAACGCCCCCGAGGACAGGCAGAATCAACGCATTTCCTTGAAAAAAGGAACTATGGTGTAAAGGTAATGCTTGATACCAGTATTCGAGGCCATCATGATCGACTCTTGCTCGGTATACTTTCGACTTAGGCTCCTCCTCTACAGCTTCAATTTCTGTGAGAGCCCAACCGTTTCGTGCTAAACGCTCAGCACTGATTTTAGAGGTCTGATCAATTAGTTTTATATAGCTGCTGCCTGTCTGTTTTCCATGCAGCCTGTGACCGGCGCCCGAATCGTAGACAGCGTGAACCCATGAAGGCTCGGAATCATAGACGTCTACGAATAACTTACCCAGCTCAGGAAGAGTCGAGAATAGTTGCTCCAATGTTGCAAAGCTTCCAGAAGCAAGATTACTTAAGTCGCTGGCAGATGTCGCTTTCTTCTTGGGATAAGCGCTAACGTCATGCCCTAAAAAACTTGCCCACCGGGGGAAAAATCCTGTTGCCAATACACCTACTGTCAGCCCCCCAAAATCGTTTGTATTGGAGGCGACCGTATATAGGCCATGGCCATACTTGGTCATACCTTCCACCTCATCGAGGTCCATAGGACCGTGCGGTGCGGCCAGCATCTCCGCAAATGCTAGTGCCAAAGAGCCATAGTACAAACTGAGAATTCTTTTATTCAGGCTTTCATTTTGCGCGCTTTTGAAATAATCGGATGCGTTTCTGATAGAGAAAGCAACGCCTGCTGCCTTGCTTTCCAACTGGTGCTCTGAAAGTTCTATTCCTTCCTCTTGAGATCTTCGCAAGATTAGCTTTTTCGCCAGTGTAGTGCTGGCGAGCTGACTGAGATGAGCCCATATACCGTCTATCGGCTTTTCGGCCGTTATTTGAATGTAGCCTTTCAGAATCTTGTTTTTTATTGTGGTTTCTGTCGGTGGCGTAAGTGCCCTACTCCATTCAATCATGAGTGGAAAAAAGTCGCTTACCGGAGTTACCTTAGATTTTATTCCGTACGCAAAACTTTCAACCATATAGAGCTCGCCATTAGTAAAAATGTGTTCCACTTCGGAATCTAAAAATTTGTAGTGCCTATTATCGGTAGCGGATGAATACATTAAAGCGACTTTATGTTCCTGACTAAGCTTTGACGCGCTTACGATAAGAAACTCTCCAGGGACATGCTCTGAATCTATTTTTGCACTCCAGCCATATGATTTCAAAGGCTTTAGAATTTGCTGGTCTGCGGCCTTGCGCAAAATATCCATTCGTACAGTCGCGCCGGTGTCAATCATTAAGTTCGCCTCCAAAAATCCTTGGTGTTTAATACTTTGAGCGTGGCGACAGGACAAGCCAAGAGCATCAAAATGCCCTGGCCTCGCTGGAAAATATGCGTCGTGTAATGACCTCAAGAGCTCCGCGCCCTTGAGGTCATCCATAGGGATCACTTACTGGATGTTTTGCTTACGCCAGTTATCGACAGCAACCGAAAGGCGCTTATCTTTTACCGGTTTTTGCCATTCATCCCAGAAATTGACCGTCCCGCTATTCGGTTTGTTTTTAGGTTCATCGATTCTGATTCTACTTGGCAGCAAGCTCGCATCACCGACAACCAAGGCCTCGCCTGTATCGAGGGTCGGCAGGATGTCGCTGAACCCACCGAGGCTATCGGGAAGAAGTCTCTTGATAACGCCCTGATCCTCGGCGTTGGTCAGCCGCATAGATACGAAGTTGCTGCATTGGCTGAGCATCGTTTTATTCACCTCGGACGGACGCTGGCTTATCACCACAAGGCTGACACCGTACTTACGGCCTTCCTTGGCGATGCGCTCGAAAATATCCAGGGAAATATCGTCAGCTGATTCCGCCATGCTTCGTTGGGGCATGTAGAGGTGCGCTTCATCACACAGAAGCGCAATAGGATGGCGCAGCTCGGATGGTGTCCACTGTTGGACAGAGAATGTGACCCGCGCGACAAGGGAAACGATCAGCGGGAGAACGTCTGATGGAACCTCGGAAAAATTGATGATCTTGATACCAGCTTTACCATTTTCTCCAGAGCTTCCGAGCACGGCAGTGGTGAACTTTTCAAGCCAGGAGAAATCCAGAACATCTCCGCCGCCGTTGAACATAAAGCCAAGACGCCGATCAGAAATTTTGTTCTCAAGGCGGGAAATCATGCGTGACAGCTTTCCGTTGAAATCCCCTTGCTTTTCACCGCGAGCACCGGGAACCATCTCGACGTTGATGTCATTCAACCGGCCCATGAGGAAATCAAGGTTAAAGGGGACCGGGCTGTCGACGGTGAAGTGCTTCAGTACATCTTTCTGGCCACCATCTTCCAGGTACTTTTGTTTCGCCTGGTTGATCTCACGCGCCATAATCATGGCCTGGTTGGGCGCATTCTGGTCACTCCGGTCAACAAACATTGCCACGAGTGCTTCATACGAAAGCAGCCAGTAAGGCAGGTAAAGCACACCATCGTTAATGGTGCGCTTAGCCTCAACATCTGCTGGACCGGCCACTTTGAAGTGCTGAATGCCTTGGCCCACCAATGGCGAGTATTCACCATGAAGATCAAAAACAATGGCGTTCGCTGTAGAGAGTCCTGCCATCTGCTCAATGATCTTGGCTGTCGTCCAGGATTTACCTGATCCGGTGCTGCCGCCGATGAATGCGTGGCGCTGGAAAAACTTGTTACCGTTGAGGTAGGCAACGGCGTGTTCGTCCAGTGTGTATTTGCCCAGTGTCAGCGCATTCCCATCGGCAGAAACGCTGGAGAGCGTACGCATGAAGCCAGTAAGGTTTTCGCCCTCTAGCGAAAAGCAATTCGCGTCGATTTCCGGGACGCTTTCCAGAGTGCGGCGAAAGACGTTTTCTTTGCCGCCGTCACGATCCAGCATGGTGCCAATCAGGGCGATTTTGCACAGGTTCAGTTCTGAAGTCTGGTCGCTGATGCCATCGCCTGCGATGTCCTCGATGCCGCGCTTGCGGGTCACCTGGGTGATGAGGCCGATGAGATGCTGTCCGGGCCTGCTGCTTTGGAGCACCGCCAGATGGTTGACTTGCAACCTTTTGAGCTGGTCGACATTTTCCACGTCCACGATCACGTTTGTCGTGTCAACGGAGGCGACCTTCCCAAGTGCGTCTTTATCCTTAAAGTTAAAAATCGGCATCTCTTCTTCCTACATGATGAGTGACAGGTAACCCTCAAGACTCCAGATGTTTTTTTCAACGGTCACCGGAGTCTCATTCAAAGAGGAGTAGACGATGGACTGGTCGTCTGTTGCTCCCCGTTCTATTGCCAGGTAATTCTGCGCCTTGCCGTCAAGAATGAGCTTCCTGGCAGCGTCTGAGAGCGCATAGGTAATGATCGTGATCGGGGTATTCTGGCGCTGGCATTTAGACATGATATTCGGCTGAATATGCTCGTCGTTGAAGCCGTAGCCAATACACAGGTATGAGTTAGCAGCGGTAATGGCCAAATCGGCATTGTGAATAGTCGAGCGATATGGCTCCAAATGCGTCGTTTGATATTTCTGAGTGCCCGGGGTCACGATTGTCGGCTTGTAGTTAGCAGGTATCCCTTGAATGTTTGAAAGGGCTACGATGTCTTCAAGAGGCGATTTGAACCAGTCCAGAGAACCGTGAACCTTCCAGATATTCACCCTGCGTGCAGACTTGATTTCATTCGGTTCGGCGCGCTGCCGAAAAAACCCGTGTGAGAAGCCCGTGTAATGATGGGCCCCCTCCTGATCGCAGGCATATTCTGCCAGCCTGTCATAATTCGTAGTGACGATATTTATTTTGGTGAGGCTGCTTTTGAACATGTGGCGCAGCAGCCGACTCAGCGGAAACATCGCTTGGCTCTGAAGGCTATCGTGGAAGATTTGAATGTCTTCAGAGCTGATGAGCGACCAGGTTGCGGTGATAATCCTGGAGGTCAGCTCTTCAGTAACGGCCACCTGATGCAGTGCCGACTCCAGATCAACGCCGTCCAATAAGACCTGGCAGAATTTCTCCCAAGCCTCAATCTCGGCAGCAGACAAGCCCGAAATGTCGGTATTTTCGACCAGGTGCTTCGCAAGCGCACCCATTCCAGACATGCCATGGGCAGCAGATGCACCGCTGCCCAGGATGATGAGAGGAGCCTTACCGTAATAGTCCTGCGCTTGTTTTTCGAAATTCAGGTCAGACAAAATTCTATCCTTGTCGTTTGTGTCGATCCTAAAAACTACGCCTGACGGCCTATCAGCCTACAAGGCTCAATACCCTTGGAATCACCGAACAGAATCCTGTGCTGATTTGGATTATGGTCAGCGCTCAACATACTCCAGAGCCCGAAAGCAGACCAGCCCCGACGATTCGCCATTCTCCAGGAGAATGCTGGCCTGCGAGCCGGGCGGATTGGCCACAAATTGGCCACAAGCTCAAAAAGCCTACGGCGGACAATGGCGGATTTCTGCGGGTTTTCGCGGGTGAGTTTTTGTGGCAAAAACCACCAAAACGCTCCAATTTGAGATCAAAAACGACCGTTAAACCATTGATTTCATTATGGAGCGGGCGACCGGCTTCGAACCGGCGACCTACAGCTTGGGAAGCTATAAAAATATCAATGATTACAGATACTTAAGTGGCGCTCGCCACACACTTGCCACACGATTCTCAAGAAACATCCAAAGCCAGCAGTGACCATCAATAAAACTGGTCAAATAACTTCAACTTCGTAATGCGTATTACGACCTTCACCAGCTTGCCTAAAAATACCGAGCTCAACGAGGTTCTGGAGGTCTCGCGCCGTTGTCGCTTTTGAGGCCCCCGTCATCTTCATGTATGTCTTCGTGCGCATATGAGTGCTTTCGTCTTGGCTGTTTTCCAGCATAAAGCTGATGATACTCATCTGCCTGTCATTCAGCTTCCCGCGATAGCGGTCGAAGATTTTAGTTTTGAACAGTGCAGCATTTATTGTTTGCTCAGTATCGTTTTGAGCATCGAGAATTGTGCGCGTGAAATAAGCGATCCATTCTGTAAGGTCGTTGGAGGTTTGAGCGTCGCTCAAAGCCCCATAGTAGGCTTTTCGATTGGACTCGATGGCCTTTGACAGGCTCATGACGACAGGGCGGCCTAACCCTTGGGAAAGGGCCTTTTCCGACAAGGCACGCCCGATGCGGCCATTGCCGTCCTCAAATGGGTGGATGCTCTCAAAATAGAGATGCGCAATGGCTGAGCGGACTGCCGGGCTTTTGAGACTATTATTACCGCCAGGGGCTGTGTCGTTGAACCAGTAGATAAAGCCTGCCATTTCTTTCGGAACATCGGAGGAAGATGGCGCCTCAAAATGGACTCGCTGTTTACCAAGAGGTCCGGAGACGATTTGCATCGGGTCCTCATGACTCCGCCATTGACCGACGATGAGACGTTTGACGAAGGGAGCCATAAGCCTGCTATGCCAGTCGAACAGCATCGTCTCAGTAAGCGGGGCTGCAAAGCTTTGCCGAACGGCAACCATCAGTTCACCGACACCCTGCGCCTTTTTGTCCCCTACCTCTTCATGAGCAGGACTGAGGCCGAGATTGTTCCGGATCGAGGACATAACATCGGAGCGCTGAATGAACTCGCCCTCAATCTCGGACGTTTTAACGGCCTCCGAAACCATAAGAGAGAGAATTATTTCCTGCTGGGCATTGTCGGGCAACCCTTGCAGGAGTCCGGCGATATGGCCAGTTTTCTCTGCAAAGTCAAAAAGAAGATCTTCCACGAATGAAAGATCGTAACGAAAGTTGGGCCAATCAGGTTGTTGCCAGTTATACGTCATGAGACGAATATATCCCTTAATCGTCTCATTTCCAGCTAATTAATGAGACGGATAGCCCGATTAATCGCCTCATTAATATAGTTAATTTACTCTCTAGATGAATGAAAGGACTTATGGCCTTGGAAGCTAAATAAATATGTATAGTTATAACTACTTAGTTAGTGCTAGCCACATATTTGCCACACGCTCCTGAAGGAATATATAGGGCTAGCACAGCGCTAACGCCAACCGGCAGCGCCTCACTCATTAAGATGGACAGAGTTGCCGCACAGACAAACCTCGGGCCGTCGCGGCTCCTCCTCACCCTTGTAATGACTATATCTGCCTAACGACTTAACGTCCTGGGGTACAATTCCCGTTGGGAGGGCACTTGTGACCCGCATTTGGTCCGCAAGGCGGGCATTGCCTGGAAGGCCCGCATTCTGGAATGCACTGCTTATTATTAGGGCCACACTCCGGCTGACAGAAGGCGTCGGTAGAGCTTGTTGCCTCCGCAATTCGTTGTCTGGTTGCCCTCAACGTTTCTGAGCAGTTGATCTCCGTGAGATTGCTGAATAGTACAGAGCCTACCGGCCACTGCTTCGACATGATGCATGGGGCTACGACTCCATCAGGTCCGATGGCTAGAACCCCTTCGGCACAATGACCACAAAGCTCCGTCATCGAGCATGTATCGTTTTCTTGCGCTCGTCCAAATCCACGGATGCGATCGTACCCAATATTCATAACCCCCATCTCTGTCAGGTAGTTAAAAACAGACTGATACTCACCTGAATTCGCCTCCATCTCTATAAGCCCGACCCGCAGATCAAGGCCTGCTGCGAGAATTTTCCGCATATTCACTGTTGTGCGGCTAAAGCTTCCAACCGAACCAGTAATTCCGTCGTGCGTAAGAGCATTAGTTGAATAGAACGATGTGGCGACAGAAATCCTGTATTTTTTGAAAGTATCTATTAATACGTCGCTTACTTTAACAAGGTTTGTGAACACCTCTACAAACTCGTAACCAATTTTTGAAGCGCGCTCAATCAGCACAGGCAGGCTTTTGTTTAGTGTCGGCTCGCCACCGATAAACTGAATTTGGCGACAGCCCAAGGCATAACTTTCTTCGATCAGCCGGAGATAATCAGCCTCGGTTAGGAAGTCTCTGTCGCCACTATATGGGCTAGACCCCGAGTAACAGTGGCTGCATTGCAGGTTGCATCGATTGGTTAATTCAAGCCACAAAAAATCAAATTTCGGCTGGTTTGAAGGTACGTTACGAACAGGTTCTTCGTGCATAGCATAAAGTCTCCTTAGATCGAGAACGGTTTCAGGCATCGCCTGGTTAACGGCATTGAAACGCTGAAGCGAGCTTCAATGGCGCACAAGAAGCGTAGGTCCATCACTTCACTACTGCAAACGCAGGCTTGCATTTGGTGCTGCCAGCCTGCTTTTTTCTAGCCTAATATGTAATGTTATGCTATATCTAAAGAAAGCGAGGAGCATTGCCCCACAACACCCCTGTATTACTCGATGAAATTGTAATGAAAACGCAGGAAATCCTGCGTTACGCCACGAAATTGCATACCGACTATTTGAATCAGCGAGACTTAACGGAGTTACAAGCAGCTTTCGCTGGTTGCTGTGGCCTGGCACAGTGTGTCGCTGGATATGCATTTCAAGACCTAGGCGTGCCAGCCAAGCCGTTAGCTACTCAATCTCTTGAAGGTTACTGGATGCAGGGTCATGCCGCGCTTGTTGTCGAAGTCTCGGAAGGGCCGGATAGTGGGTGGTATCTTATCGATCCAACTTTTTGCCAATTCTGTGTAACGGAGGCATCCGAGGCTGCTCCTAGCCCTGCGAATTATCTAAAGCAAAGCGGTGCAGGCTTGGACATTATCACCTCGCTACGCAGTAGGGGTTACTTAAAATTGACGCCAGCGAACGCCGCACTTTATCTCTCCGCATTTTGCAAGGGTATAGCACCGCTCCAGTCCGACGAGGCGATGGCCTTTATGAAGAATCCGCCGCCGCATCCATATCACTTCCGCCGTGACATTGAGTGCGAGGATTACAGCCGAGAAAATCTCGCGCGATATAATCAACTAATTGATTGCAGCAGCCCGTCACTGCGTTCGATTACACGAACCCCATAACAAAAAGTCCCGTCAATCAACTTGTGACTTACTGTCTGTCATCTGGAAGATCATCCCCTGGCGACGAGTCTTTTTGTTCTCGGCCTGGCGAATGAGATGGGCATAAACATCGAACGTAGTACTGATGTTTGTGTGACCCATAAGGGTTTTGATCTTTGCAATGTCCGTCCCTTGCGCGATTAGGACGGACGCAAAGTAGTGCCGCAGCAAATACGGCGAGTACCGCGATCTGACGACTTCCTCGTCGTCAATCTTCTCAATCTTGATAACACCTGCCTTCTTACAAACCTCATCGAACCCGCGTTTGCGCCAGTTATCGAGCGATTGCCACGTCCCTGTCTCGGTCGGAAAGGCCAGATCATAGTTGTTCGGGCCTTCGTGACCTTTGATGTACTCGGACACGATGTCCAGCGTGATGGGGCTTAGCTCGATGAAACGGCGGGCTGCTGGTGTCTTGGGGACAGACAGATCGCCACTGCGATCAATGGCGCGCTCTACGTGCACACCGCCGTCGCGGAAACTGCTTCTAGCAACGGCTACATACTCCTGCGGACGCATGCCGGAATCTACGGCGAGGTACAACATTGGGCGATAGCGCTTCCAGGCATTCTTGACGCGGAGATTAGTCGAGTTGGCGAGATCGTCTGCCGCTTGCAGGAGGTCTCGTACTTCCTGCTCTGACGGAATGACTACCTCTTCGTCGTACCGTGTTTCCTGGCGCACGCCAACGCCGAGGGCAGCGTTCGACTCGACTGCGCCGCGTGTCGCCATTTCAGCAACGACTGCGTGAAAGTAGGTCAGCGTCTTGGCTGCTAGGTAGCGACCGTGTTCGTTGATCAGCCAGGATCGGAAGGCCACGACATCAGGCTTGGTGAGACCACGCAGATCTGTCTCCCACGTATAGCCCTTCATGATCCTGGCGATATAGGTGTAGTAGTCGAGGGTTGCCTTGGAGACCGGGGGCCTGCCGTCGCGCCCCTCTTTCTCACAAATGCTCAGCCACTTGTCGATGGCCTGAGGCACGCTGAGTCCGCCTCCGGCATGTGTCTCTTTCGGGGATTCCCGAAACTGCCGCGCTTCTTTGGCCGTTGCGAAAGTCTTATAGGAATAACCTGATTTCGAACCCTTGTCCGCATAGCGAACCTGGTACGTAACACCCTTCTTTCCTATCTTTTTCCTGATATCCGACATGATTCTGCATATCGCAATTAACTTTTTCGGTCAAATACACTCCGAAGACTGGCCGCATTAATATGTGCATTATTTTGAGCATTCACCTGACAACTGGTATAAATCTCCACCAAAAGGTTTTTATCAATTTTCAATCGACCATCGATGGGATCAACAAAAAATGGAAGCTTACGCTTTCCGTTTGCATCCGGGTCTGCCGCCCGCTTTATTTGCCGCTGGGTAAGCTCAACTCCGCTTTCAGCGAGTACATTTCTTGCTTGTTCAATATTCACATAGCGAGGGAATTCCATGACAATATTAATCTCCATTTTTAATTATCCAGACACAAAATTTTATTTCTAACTATATTTTAAATTCTTCAGCCGAACACCGATACGGCCCATGACTGAATAATTTATGGACTGTTTGTCCATACTTGTTTCGCAAGACAACATCCTCTCCAAACTCATTGATCGGATTAATGTACAAGGTTGCGCCCTTTAGGTGCTCAACACCAAACTCCTCCTCAAGCTCCAGGAGCTTCTCATAAAACGCCTGACGCAATTGAGGCATTGTCATGTCCCCCTTAATTATAATCTGCATTCCTAATATCTCTTTCTGTCATATACAAAAGTTCAGGATCAATATTTTAATAGTGTTACTAATTCAGTTTACAACTAATTAATTTTCACACTTTTTAGTTGTGATTCTTTCTCGATCTCTCTGCATCGATCTGCGAAAGTCCGCCACGATCCGGATAGACCTTAAGAGGAATACGAGAGGCGGCTCCCGCAACGCCCTCATGTAGCGTAGAAGCCATGATCCCGAATGGGGAAATGAGATGAACGCCTATTATTCGACGAAGGATTTATGCGAGCGTTTTCGCTGCTCAAGCCGCACGCTGTTTCGCCGCATGAAGCGAATAGCGAATCCATTTCCGGCTCCGTGCATGAAGCACGCTGGGAGCTGCAACCTCTGGGACGCCGGTGATGTTTTCGAGTGGGAGCAGCGCGAGCGCAAACGCACACTCGGTGCAATCCGGACTACAGATTCAGCATCGATTGATGGCTGGAGAATAGACGCTATGCTGGGCAGTTCTGAGGTCGGACATTAGAGAGCTTTCTCAAAACAATAGCATGAGCTGTGCCACGTTGAGATTCTGCTTCGGCAGAAACGCGACTATTGCATGTGACCATCTGAAGGCTTCTATTTGCAATCCGCATGTAAATCGCGAAATCTTCCAGCGTCACAGACTGCGACCTCGCAACCGGGCGACGAATACCAGTATTTCAGCCAGCCTCAGCGTAACCGCAAAGCGAGGAAATCAACATGTGCGCTCGCTTTTCCACTGTAGAAACGTGGCTTATTTCATATCCAGAAAGGCAGCACTGCCTCTTTTATAAGGTCCAGCTTTTTTTGTAGTGTCAGCAAGGTCAATTGCTCCTGAAGGAGCATGACCGCCTTGCTCGATCTATTGCTGGCGCGCAGTCCTACCATTCGACTTGAAGCGTAGCTCCTTAATATTTGGCACGCTTCGAGCCATTCAGCACATACACGTGGGATCGCTCAACTTTTGACCTGAAACGCGTCCATCGCAAAAGACATTTAACACCGCAGCTCACGAATATCTTTGGCAGTACAACGCGAACTGACAGAAGTTACCGCAATCTTGCTAATCCAGTCCATGTAAGCTGAAACTCCTGTATAAACACCTGGCCCCTCACCACACCCACGCCCAAAACTAACCACTCCAACTTGAGTAATTTTACTCCCTCCCCTCACATATAGCGGCCCGCCACTATCCCCCTTACAAGAATCTTTTCCGCCCCCGCCAGCACAAATAACATTTGATGGAAGCTTATCACTCAAGCCAACTGCTTTCTCGCATAACGAATTTTTTACAACCTTAATTTCCGCCTCCATGAGATAGCGAGAAACAGGATTTCCAATAGCAGTTTTCCCCCATCCAGAAATTAATAGCGCCTGCTCAGGCGCTATTAATTTAGACTCAGTCAATGCATCTGCCAGAATCACATAACCAACATCAGACACAGGCTCTTCCAACTCAATTAAAGCAATATCATCTCTGGAAGGCTTGCAACGATAATTTGGATTAATCACTGTATTTTTTGGAGCCACAAGTTTTGCGCTAACAACTAAATCAGTACTTCCATATAGTACCCAGAACCATCCCGCCCTAGGCTTCTCACAATCCAATGGATCCATCAAACAATGCGCAGCCGTTAGTACCCATTTATTATTAATCAGCGTACCACTGCAAAATATTCCATCCAAATGGGTCCTACCGGACTCAACCAACGCGACTTGCCATTGATTTCCATCCGGTTTAGCCATATGCCCGCCATGGATCAAATAATCAACTACACTTTGGGGCTCATATTCTCCGGCAGACGCGCCTTTGCAAACCATTAACAACATTATAAAAACTATAACTTTTCGAGCGATCATTACATCATTCCTCTAAGTACGAATAGAGCAATGGAAGTCCTGCACTCCTGCGACTATTGTTGGACGCTATTTTCGCCTTAATCAATTTAACCCTTGCCGCAGCTAGGTCATGCAAACTCGATTTTTCATCCTGCATTACGTCCGCCAGCTCCGCCTCCGCCTCATCTACGTCTAGATCCGAAAACACAACATCCTGGCGCCCAGTTCGTTTGGCCTCTTCCTTAGCGAGTTTATTTGCTTTAACTTTTGATGATATAACTTTATCTTGTATAGCAGTGCTCAATTCTGTCTCCGAAGCTTTTAAAGCCTCGCCCAAGTAAGCAGCAAACTTACTACCCTTACTTACTTCCGTTATAGTTGCCGACGTATTGAAAAACCCGAACCCCCGCCCCTCTAATTTTTTATCTAGCTTAAATTCCTTGCAATGTTCCTTCGTCAAGTCTGGTGTACAAAAACTGCTTGCCCACTTTTGATTACTATCATTTCTTTCGGCTTTTTCAAGCTTATGCTCGAATTCCTGGCGAGCAGCCTCCACCATGAAACCACAGCGCTCATCGTTGATGCCAAATTTTTTAGGGACTTTTGTGTTCAGTGATTGCACTTCAGCACAGTACTTTTTTACAGCATGGTCAACATCACTATCGGCATACAAGGAGGGACGAGTGGGAAGATCACTTTCAGGGCTCGGCACCAAAACGCTGTAAGCCAAAAGATAGGGAGCAATTTCTTTTTCACGCTTTTCTTTTGCTTTATTTACATCAGCCATTTCTGCTGGAAATGCAAGAGGCGAACTCTGCACCCCAAACAAACGCCAGTCCCCTTCCTTAATACCTTCTTTAATGCCGTCCCTCAGACCCACAGATTTAAAATTTATAATAGTAGAAGCAAATGGAACGCTCTCACCTAGCGCGGTTAAATTAATCGCGACTGAATAATCTCGGACAGAAGACGAAAACCACGACCTATCTTCAAATTTTTCAACCTTCAGATAAACTGGTTTAAGCTGAAAATACTTTGCCCCTTTCAATGGCACAACTTTCAGCTCTGCCCTAAAAATCGTATCGACCAATCCCTCTAGGTCTGCAATATTTGACGCCGAGGTCCCCCCAGGGGAATCATTGACATTCTTAAAGTGGCCTCGAATAACAATTAAACAACCGACATTTGATTTTACTGTCAAATCAGCATCCTGTGTCACACTATAAAAATAATCATCCACATTTCCAACACTAACTATAGACTTACTTTCCCCCGCTGCCTTCAAGGATGCTGCCGCAGCATCAATTGCGCCGGTGATAAGTTGAGGTGCAACTACTGCAATCAAGCCTCCCAGCACCAGACTGCGATTATCACCAACTTCCTTTTCGTCAATCAAAGCGGGACACTTCTGTGACCAAGCGATTCTTGTCTGCAGAGTTCTATCGCTTTCTCCAACGCTTGCACAACCGGATAACAGCAAGCAGCAAATGAGTACTGTATTTATCCGCATGGCGGCAACCCCTACGAGTAGAAGCAATACGAGCGACGCATCCTAAATGCTAGCCGTCATTCGACAAATTACAAACGGAGCATCTCAACTTTTTATCAAGCGCAAATTAAATAACAGGCTATAATTAATCGTTTTTTATTTTACCGATCTCATTTTCTTAATTTCTCCCGCCTCGAATAACAAAAGGACAGCAGCAATGCGCTGACGCCACACCTGCAGAAAAATCAGATACACCGCTCGTAAGGGGCTTCAAGTAGCGAAATAGGCCGCCATCAACGTAGCTGGCGGGCGAACGTCAATCAGGCAGTAATCTGCGCACGTCAATTAAAACGGTAGAGGAGGGACTGGGCGACGGCCGGTAATAACACGTTGAATAGGCACGAGCCGAAGAAGGCTGAATTTCCTCCCCTCCGTTCACTCCCGCGCTTGCCAATATTTCTTAACTATTGAAGTCTCGCTTCGACAGGTCGAAAAATGTACTCAATTATAATATGCACTTGATAAACTCCTCAGCCCTGGCTTACCGCCTTGCCTTGAGCATCACAGAGTGATGAGCTAAATTTAATGATCTACTGTCGCGTCGTCATGAGCGCATACTACACTCCTCAATGACACTGGAACTCCAAGGGCACCAAATGCTACGCGGCAAAAATGAGCCTCCAACCTCATCTAAATGATGCTTTATGTATTCTAAATTAGCGTCACACACTTCTATCTGGTTCTCAAAAAAGTCAACCGTGGAGGGCTCCAAGTGAAATTCCCACCCAGGATTATAGTCCACACTACTTTGAACAATGATCCCTTGCAAATGAACGCGCGTCAGTTCCTCACCGGAAATTACCCGCCTTGCGTGCAATATTTTATTAGCATCAATTAACTTAAATACGAATCGCTGGATTGACCCATCCTTGCTTAATTGCTCCATAACAAAATATGCTTCCATCATTAATCTCTCATTAGAGCGGGGACAACAAACTCCCGCATTTCCGATCAAAAATCACTAGCATTCTTATGCCGTGATAATTACGCAGTTCGCGATATACGATCAAATACACCGTCCGCTGCAGGACCACCTTCTGATGTTTGTCGAGGCTCTCGGCAATGCTGCTCCTTCTCCTTCCGTTCGTTCTCCAGCTTGCGTCTTTCTTGCTCATCCTTTTCTCTTTGTTTTTCGCGCTCCTTGTCGTATCTGTCCCATATACCCAGGGCGGCTTCCACAACAAGTGCTGCAGCCACAATCCACTCTGCAACAGCTAATGATGCTTTAACTTCAGGCAGCTGAGCAGAACTATCCAACTCACCTTTAATTTTAAGCAAATTGGCGCGATCCGCGTAAATTCTTGTGACATTAATGCCTCCTTGCAGCACCAAATATAAACCCGTTTCCGCACTACCCTCCACTCTCAAAGATTTTAGGTCTTTCGTTGAATCATTAATAGTTTTTAGCGTATCCAGCGAAAAAAAACCGTTTACAGGTTTCCACTCAGACTCCAGTCGAGGAAGTGCTCTAGCAGGAGATTCCGCGAACTCCTCGTACAAATCAAGAGTTTCTGCTAATTCCCACGCAAATCGCCCCTGATCTACCGAATTAAGTTCCTGACTTTCTTTCAACCCGGACACAACCTGCGCTATCTTATTTATACTATCCGGAGTAAGGAGCATTTCAAATTCAGTACGCAGCCTCACAATCAGGTAGGGATTTCCTGCCTCACTAATTGACCCGACCACCTTGATTTCTGCTTTCATAGTCGCCACCTATATTTCAATTTGATATTAATGAAATTCAGTCAGCACAGCTACATATAACCACTATAGTGTAGAAGGCGGAATCATAGTTTGCTGAAAAATTTTGAACGCAGATTTTGCGAAGTCTATGGTTGCTTTGGGACGAAGACTTCATAGTCCCAGATAAATTCTTATCCTGACTGAGTATTATCAGTCCAAGTATGTTGAATCGCGCTTTTTGATTAGTTCTACTGCGATGGGATTTTATAATGTTAGAGCTATGAGGCGCTGCCACCACGCGCTATAGGCGTCCTTCTGCTCCGACAGATAGTCATACTGGTCGTACACCTGCCAGCTCCCCGGAAGCTTGTGACCGAGCATGATTTCGGCGATATGGGGCTCGGTCAGGGTCGAGAAATTGGTGCGCGCGGTCTTGCGCAGGTCGTGAACCGACCAGTGCTGCATTTCGTATTTCTCATGTCGCCGCAGCCACTGCATGATGTTGTAAGGCAGCTGCAAGGGAGCCCCCGCCCCCATCGGTTTGGTTGTGCCACTGTTGGTGAACAGGAACTTGCCCTCGGCGCTGAGCGCCACGGCCTGTTTGATCAGCGCCTCAATATCCGGGGTGATCGGACGCAGAAGCGGCTTTCCTGAAGCTTTGCCCAGCTTGTGGTTTTCAGTGGGCACCGTCCAAATCTTCTTGGCAAAGTCGAAATGGCTTTTTTCGCTAAGACGCAACTCGCTGTTACGGCATCCGTAGATCAGACACAGCTTCAGGAAAATCTTGTTCTTGGTCGCCATGCGCGATTGCTCCATGGCTTTCCACACCAGCTTGATTTCATCGTCGGAAAGGGAGCGCGACCCGACGATTTTTTTGATCTGCAAGTCTTCCTTGGCGTTGATCTCCGATAGCGGGTGCGAGGGGATTAACCGGCGCTTCACACCCCATTTCAGCATCTGTTTGGCATTGACCAGGATGCGTTCGGCGATACCGGGCCTTGCTTTGGCTTGCCCCTCAAGAAGTGCTAGCCATTCGTGCAGGGTGACTTTCCCGGCAGGAAGCTTGCCGACTCTAGGGAACACATGGATCTCGAAAGAGCGCAGGATTTCGTGATGCCCCTTCTTGTTCCCTTTGCAATACGCCTCGTACCACTGGCGAAACAGCGACTCCACGGAATCTGCCTGGAGGATCGCCTGCTTCTCCAGCTGCTTCACCACCCTCGGATCGTGTCCCTGCTCAAGCTGGGAACGCAGGCGCTGCGTTTCTGCGCGCGCATCCTTGAGTGACATCAGCGGATAGGTGCCGAGATCAAGGCGGCAGGGGCGACCGTCATAGCGAAAGCGCAGCTGAAAAGTGATCTTGCCCTTCGGGGTGACGCGCACACCAAACCCGTCGCGGTCTGATTTCTCTTCACGTGTACTGCGGGGTTTGCCGTTGTTGGCCTTCAGCCATGCGTCTGAGATCGCCATAAGCTCTCCGGACTGCGTACATAATTTTCTGGGTCTTCCGAAAGGCTGTTTTGTGTACGCTGCCATGTACACAAACCCTGTGGCTCAGCTTGTCTTCGGGTGTCTCAGATTGTCGCGGTCGCGGTGATTTTCATCAATGGAATCAGTAGATAAAATCGGAATATGACGGGGCCTGTCTTCGCCTGACTCAGAGGGTAATGTCAGGGTGGGAAATAATGGCGAAAGTGCGGCGTTTCGCGACTTCGGCGGCCTGTTTGGTCATGGGAAATCGCCTGGCAGGTGATTCAAAAAAGGGCGGCGAGTATAGCGCAAACCGTCCGCCACAGACCACCGCTCGGCCCGTCGGCCGCGTCGATCAACAGAACCCTTGCAGGACATGAAGGGTGGCTAAATGCTGCCAATTATGGAACCTTTTAAAAGGTGGAGGCGTCCACTCCCCTGTTACGGCTTTCGTCAGGGGCTGAAAAATCAGCAAGTTAGCCTGACGAGGCTGCGCTTATGGCTCGATAAGCTGTACGCGTTCCGCCTGTAGGAGCGAGCCTGCTCGCGATGGACGTCAACGATAACGCCGGGTACCTGAATGTACGCGTTGTCTGGACGTTTTTCGCGAGCAGGCTCGCTCCTACAGTGGAACGCGCTCGGCACGAGCTGCTTCTCGCGAACGTTGATTTCCCGGCAGCCAGGAATGGCATGCCACACGGGACTGCGTTCGCCGACTGAAAAAAGGAGTCCGCCTGTGGCTATTCGCTATGGCAAAGGGCTGACAGGAGGCGCGCTGGTAATCGCCCTCCTGGCCCTGCTGATCCACTGGATCGGCATCAACACGATCGAACACTACCGCGACGATTTGTTGTTTTACCTGCAAGCTCATCTGATTCTTGTCCTCGCTTCCATGCTGGCCGCCCTCGTCGTGGGCATCCCCGCCGGCATCTTCCTCAGCCGCCCGACCATGGTCGGCCGCGCCGAACGCTTCATGCAGGTCTTCAACATCGGCAACACCGTGCCGCCTCTCGCCGTGCTGGCCATCGCCCTCGGCATCCTGGGGATTGGCAGCGGTCCAGCGATCTTCGCCCTGTTCCTCGCCTCGCTGTTGCCGATCGTGCGCAACACCTATGAAGGCCTGAAAAACGTCCAGGGGTCGCTCAAGGAAGCCGCCGTCGGCATCGGCATGACCCCGCGCCAGGTGCTGTGGAAAGTCGAATTGCCCAACGCCGTGCCCATCATCATCGGCGGTGTGCGCGTGGCACTGGCCATCAATGTCGGGACGGCGCCGCTGGCGTTCCTGATCGGCGCCAACAGTCTCGGCAGCCTGATTTTCCCCGGTATCGCCTTGAACAATCAGCCGCAACTGCTGCTGGGCGCGGCCTGCACCGCCCTGCTGGCCCTGCTGCTCGACGGCCTGGTGACACTGGCCAGCCGAACCTGGCTCGAACGCGGCTTGCGCCCGTCTTAAGCCTCGGTAAAGGAACGCTCATGAAGACATCAAGCTTTTTATTAGGCTGCATCCTGCTGTGCGCAGGATTTGCCCAAGCCGCGGACAAGCCGCTGATCCGCATCGGCGCCCGCGTGTTCACCGAACAGACCCTGCTGGCAGAAATCACCTCCCAATACCTGCGCGCCAAGGGTTACGACGTGCAAGTCACTGGTGGCCTGGGCAGTAATCTGGCCCGCAGCGCCCACGAAAGCGGTCAACTGGACATGCTCTGGGAATACACCGGCGTGTCGCTGGTGGCCTACAACCATGTGACTGAAAAACTCGACAGCGAACAGTCCTACACCCGGGTAAAAGAACTCGACGGTAAAAAAGGCCTGGTCTGGCTGACACCGTCGAAATTCAGCAACACCTACGCCCTGGCACTGCCGAAGAACGTCGCCGATGCGTATCCGCAGATCAACACCATCAGCGATCTCAACAGGGTCCTGCGGGACGAGGCCAAGACCAACCACCTGGTGGCTTTGGACACCGAGTTCGCCAACCGTTCCGATGGCCTCGATGGCATGGTCAAGCTGTACGGCATGAACCTGACCCGTAAAAACATCCGCCAGATGGACGCGGGCCTGGTCTACACCGCGCTGCGCAACGGTCAGGTATTTGCCGGCCTGGTCTACACCACCGACGGTCGCTTGAACGCCTTCAAACTCAAGTTGCTCGAAGACGACAAGCACTACTTCCCCGACTACACCGCCGCCCCGGTGGTGCGCCAGGCGTACCTCGATGCGCACCCGCAACTGGCCGGGCAGCTCAAGCCACTGGCCGAACTGTTTGACGACGACACCATGCGCCAGCTCAACGCGCGGGTTGATGTCGATCACGAAAGCCCCTCCGCCGTGGCCGCCGATTTCCTGCGCCAGCATCCACTGAACTGAACGAGGAAAAGCCATGGAATTCTTGAACGCCTTTTCCCATCTCGATTGGCCGCTGGTGCTGCACCTGACCTGGCAGCACATCACCCTGGTTGGCATCGCGGTGACGCTGGCGATTGTCGTTGGCGTGCCCCTAGGCATTTTGATGACCCGCTTCCCGACCCTCGCCGGGCCTTTGCAAGCCGGCGCCACGGTGCTGCTGACCGTGCCGTCGATTGCCCTGTTCGGCCTGCTGCTGCCCTTCTACTCCAAATTCGGCCAGGGCCTGGGCCCCATGCCGGCGATCACCGCCGTGTTTCTTTACTCACTGCTGCCGATCATGCGTAACACCTACCTGGCCCTGACCAGCGTCGAACCGGGCATTCGTGAAGCCGCGCGCGGTATCGGCATGACCTTCGGCCAGCGCCTGCGCATGGTCGAGCTGCCCATCGCCGTGCCGGTGATCCTCGCCGGCGTGCGCACCGCCGTGGTCATGAACATCGGTGTCATGACCATCGCCGCGACCATCGGCGCCGGCGGCCTCGGCGTGCTCATCCTCGCTTCCATCAGCCGCAGTGACATGTCGATGCTGATCGTCGGCGCCTTACTGGTCAGCCTGCTGGCCATCTTCGCCGACCTGCTTCTGCAATGGCTGCAACGTTCGCTGACTCCGAAAGGACTACTCAAATGATTGAACTTCAAAACCTGACCAAGACTTTTCAAAGCAACGGCAAAACTATTTCGGCCGTGAACGACGTAAGCCTGACCGTCAATGAAGGCGAAATCTGCGTGTTCCTCGGGCCATCGGGTTGCGGCAAAAGCACCACGTTGAAAATGATCAACCGCCTGATCAACCCGACCTCGGGCAAGATCCTGATCAATGGCGAAGACACGACCGCTCTGGACGAAGTGACCCTGCGCCGCAACATCGGTTATGTCATCCAGCAGATCGGTCTGTTCCCGAACATGACCATCGAGGAAAACATCACCGTGGTTCCGCGCCTGCTGGGTTGGGACAAACAGAAATGCCACGACCGCGCTCGAGAACTGATGAGCATGATCAAGCTTGAGCCCAAGCAGTATCTGCATCGATACCCTCGGGAATTGTCCGGTGGCCAGCAGCAACGCATCGGTGTGATTCGCGCCCTGGCGGCGGACGCTCCGTTGCTGCTGATGGACGAACCGTTCGGCGCGGTCGACCCGATTAACCGTGAAATGATCCAGAACGAGTTCTTCGAGATGCAGCGGGCGCTGAACAAGACGGTGATCATGGTCAGCCATGACATCGACGAAGCGATCAAGCTGGGCGACAAGATCGCGATCTTCCGTGCCGGCAAACTGTTGCAGATCGACCATCCGGACACCCTGCTCGCCCATCCGGTGGATGACTTTGTCAGCAACTTCGTCGGCCAGGACAGCACCCTCAAGCGCCTGTTGCTGGTGAAAGCTGAAGATGCGGCGGACAACGCGCCATCGGTCAGCCCGGACACCCCGGTGGCCGACGCGCTGGAATTGATGGACGAACATGACCGGCGTTACGTGGTCGTCACCGATGGCGAGAACAAGGCGCTGGGCTATGTACGTCGCCGCGATCTGCACCGCCAGACCGGCACCTGCGGGCAATACTTGCGCGAGTTCAATGCCACGGCCGCCTACGACGAGCATTTGCGCATCCTGTTGTCGCGCATGTACGAGTTCAACCGTTCGTGGCTGCCAGTGATGGATGCAGAGCGGGTGTTCCTGGGTGAGGTGACACAGGAGTCGATCGCGGCTTATCTGAGTTCCGGGCGTTCGCGCGGGATGAAGACCAGTATCGTCTCGCCGGCTGAGGCAGTGGTTGCCTGATAATCGAGTAAAAAACACAAATCTCTGTGGGAGCTAGCCTGCTAGCGATTGGGGAATACCAGTCAACACTGTTTTGATGATGAAATTGTCATCGCCAGCAGGCTGGCTCCCACAGGTTCTGTGCGATTTTTGAGTGATTCACAGGCCGGAAAAAAATATCAACAGTAGAGCCTGCAAAAGCCATCCACAAACACACACTTAAATAATCAAATTCCCTCTCAGTCCAGATTCTCGCAGCCAACGTCGCCGAAGTTGACGACTTTGCACTTTCTAGCGACTTGGCGCACAAAAGCGTCGAACGTGCAGGTATTTTTAACACTTCATAAATCGTTCGGAACATCCGCCTGTCATCTGTGTCAGTTAAAAAGGACTGTGTCGTTACCGTGCGACAGACGAGTGCAAAATTGCGACATTTTTTGTTGATCTCAAGCCCCTCACGCCCTAAAGTTCGCGCCGAACGTCCATGCTGGAAACGATCCATCCGGCTCAAGTACTGACGACGAGACAGCAAGGCCAAGGGAAGCAACGCTACCCATGGCCTTTTTGCTTTCGGCGACATGCCTTGGGAAGTAGGCGAACCAAAGTGGGGATACGGAGGACGTTCATTTGCACCCATTGATAATTTTAGTTTGCCAGTAGGAGTTCCCAGCATGTCGATCCAGGTCGAAGACTATTTCGCGCGCGAAACCTTTCAAAAAATGAAGGCGTTCGCCGACAAGCAAGAAACCCCGTTCGTGGTGATCGACACCGCAATGATCAGCAAGGCTTATGACGACCTGCGCGCCGGTTTCGAATTCGCCAAGGTCTACTACGCGGTCAAGGCCAACCCGGCCGTCGAAATCATCGACCTGCTCAAGGAAAAAGGCTCGAGCTTCGACATCGCCTCGATCTATGAGCTGGACAAAGTGCTGAGCCGTGGCGTCAGCGCCGACCAGATCAGCTACGGCAACACCATCAAGAAATCCAAGGACATCCGCTACTTCTATGAGAAGGGCGTGCGTCTTTACGCAACCGACTCCGAAGCCGACCTGCGCAACATCGCCAAGGCTGCGCCGGGTTCGAAAGTCTATGTGCGCATCCTGACCGAAGGCTCGACCACCGCCGATTGGCCATTGTCGCGCAAATTCGGCTGCCAGACCGACATGGCCATGGACCTGTTGATTCTCGCCCGCGACCTCGGTCTGGTGCCTTACGGCATCTCGTTCCATGTCGGCTCGCAACAGCGCGATATCAGCGTCTGGGACGCGGCCATCGCCAAGGTCAAAGTGATCTTCGAGCGCTTGAAGGAAGAAGACGGCATTGAACTGAAGCTGATCAATATGGGCGGTGGCTTCCCGGCCAACTACATCACCCGCACCAACAGCCTGGAAACCTACGCGGAAGAAATCATCCGCTTCCTCAAGGAAGACTTCGGTGACGACCTGCCGGAAATCATCCTGGAACCCGGCCGTTCGCTGATCGCCAACGCCGGCATCCTGGTCAGCGAAGTGGTACTGGTCGCCCGTAAATCCCGTACCGCTGTAGAGCGTTGGGTGTACACGGATGTGGGCAAGTTCTCTGGCCTGATCGAAACCATGGACGAAGCCATCAAGTTCCCGATCTGGACCGAGAAGAAAGGCGAGATGGAAGAAGTCGTCATCGCCGGCCCAACCTGCGACAGCGCCGACATCATGTACGAAAACTACAAGTACGGCCTGCCGCTGAACCTGGCCATCGGTGATCGCCTGTACTGGCTGTCGACCGGTGCCTACACCACCAGCTACAGCGCCGTTGAGTTCAATGGCTTCCCACCGCTGAAGTCGTATTACGTCTAAGTCTCGCGAGTCACACCAAAAAGGCCTGTGAATATTCACAGGCCTTTTTTATTTCTTCCAAAATAATACGCCCCCGCCTGTTCATTTTATACGACACACACTGAAAACCTTATGCACTTAACTTTAATAACAATCAGCGCTACTTTTCGCCTGCAATAAAATCAATTTCACAATGCTAAAACATAAAAAGGATTTTCATGTTAGCCACTCAAGAATTAAAGATAACTTCCGAAGACCTTAACAAACTTACCACTGAATTTATGGACGCGGTCTCCGGAACCCTCCCTGGCGTCGAGCGTGATCCAGGACTATTAGTCACGAACGAAGACATACGGAAGATCAAACGCTACGTCAAGGGCGGGCTAGAACTCCCTATCGATGAAAAAGAAATCGAGCAGATTCACAAATTAGACCAGCTGAATATCAGCGGCCTCAAATCGGCGGACCTGCAACTTTTATTCATGAAAATGAAAGATCATGCTGGAACCTGGTCAGCACTTGAGTCCAGCATGAAGGCCGTCGGTTCTGACCTTCACGTATTTTCCGACAACATTACATCCAACTGCACAGCCATTATTGAATACCTCAAGACACTTCCAAGCTATGTGAGTGGCGTGGGTAAAATTGGCGGCCTGCCCCCGGAAGAAATCGACAAGCTTCCAGAGATCATATTAACCGGAGAAGAGAGAAAAAAATCCCGACCTTACTTGAGTTGGTCGACGAACTTAAAATCGTCATCACCGCGCACAGCCAAAGCACAAAACTCACAAAAACAGCAATCACCGATTTCAAACACGGCATAACAAACATTATCAAACCGGAACTCGGTTTAAAAATTGCCCTTTGCAACAGTCAGAATTTTAGCGATGAGATAAAACAATACAACCAACGACTTGACGTCATTAACGCCAGGATCGATCAAAAAAACGCGGAAATCGCAGAATACAGCAGAAATAAATGGTGGGGTGTTATCGGCGGGGTCGTCGGTTTTATTATCACCTCGTCGATTTACGGCAGCAAAGCCCAGCAGGCACGGAATGAACTGGACCAGTTGATTGACGAACGGCGCGATATCGAAAAAAAACTTGCGACAACCAACACATTCCTTGCATCGCTGCTCGCATTTGAAACCAACCTCCAGGACCTGCAGGTCCGGGTGGAAGGCGCCTCGGGCAGCTCGTCGAATCTGGAAAGCCTCTGGGAACTTATCCAGGCCTATGTCGAGTCTTCCAGTAAAAGACTCGATGGTGTGACCAACGCCATGTACTTGGTGTCTTTCGTTTCGAGGTTGACCAGCATGACGGAGAATTGGAAAGCGATCAAGAAACAGGCAGGTGATTTATTGACCGCCTTTAACAATGCATCACATGAGTCCTGAGACCTGGAAAGCAAATAAAGCGCCTTTGCGATATTTATTAATCTTCATGCATCCATCTTTTAGACATCGAGATCACCATGACCGTACATACCATCGACACCTCGTTTCAGTACCCTGCACCCGACATGAACAAGATTTACAAAAGCAGGGAAGAACTCAACTACAAGATCCGCACACTCGGCAACCTTTACTTACCCATACTCGCCGATGAGCTGAGAGGACTGGAAAAAGAAATAAACACTACTGACGCCCAGGCACTTAAAGCAATCACCCTGATACCTTCAGCATTGCAAACAAGTGAAATTCAACAGTACTACACCATTATCGAAAACCTTAAAAACGAGAACCCGACAAGCGAACAGAAAGAAGCCATTGACAGTTTTTATGGCGAAATAAAATCGCTGATCGGCAATTCCACCACCGAGACACTTAAGCTCTTCACAGAACTCAACAACAGCCTGACAAATCTGCAGGCCGTTACGCTCAGCGACAACCAATATCGAATCAATGAACTGGACACATCGATCCTCAAAATCTCCCCGCTACTTTCCGAAGAGGAAAGTGTTATCGAACGTCTGGTAGCCGATGAAACGGCGCTGAACGAGGCAATCAAAGTCATTGAGGCAACCGACACCTTTTCCTTGATAAAAGATGTTTTTCTCAGCCTCGAAAAACTGGCGACACTCAATTTGTCCGCACCTCAACTTGAACTGGTTAAAGCAGGTATTGGCGCGGCCGGAAAAATCCTGGATTTGGTCAGCAACGCCATCAAGTATGACAATCTGGTCACAGCCAGGCGCCAGACTCAAACAAAACTGGATAATCGTCGTCTCAATCTCGCCGGCATCAAGAAAGAACTAAAAACACTGGAAGATCGAAAGTTTCAATTACTGGAGCTGCAAGCGATCAAAAACCCAAGAGAGACTTATACGCATGAAATAAGCACGCTCACCGAATCCGTCGAAAAATTTCTGCAGATCAACAGCTACGAAGCTTCAGACGACTTGCACGCCGTTGTTAAACGTTTCATCGAGCAGACAAATGTGTTCGTGGCGCACCTGAACAGCCTTCGCAAGGAATGGCGCAGCTAAACCGGGATCCATCCGGTTGACCTCAGCCGATCAGGACAATGCGAGCGAAAAAGCAAACCGTGCTTTTTCGCTCCACCTGGATGGCAACTTCCTATTGAAGAGAACTCATCACTCCAGCCTCGGCTCTGAGCGCCTCGTCTTCCAGGTGAGCAGCGCGTTGCCGGTAGTCCTGCGCCAACGCCCGGAGTTGCGGATGAGAAGCCTGCAACAGCGTTCGGCTACTGACGCGCAGGAAGTTCAGATTGCCGGCCGCCAACGCCCGGTGCAGCCACAACAATGCCTCCTCGACTCTCCCGTCGTCCGCCAGAACGGACGCATAACTGAATTGCCCCCGAAAATCCCCGCCTTCGGCAGAACGTCGATACCACTCAAATGCCGCAGCCGAGTCAGCCGGGCAGTGCTGGCCTTCCTCGAGGTAGCGCCCCAACAGGTTCATCGATTTGGCGTGCCCGAGTTCGGCGGCGCGCTGATACAGCTTCAGCGCCTGAGCTTGATCCTCGATGACCCCACGCCCGGTCGCCAGCAGATTGGCGTAGTTGTACATCGCCCAATCCAGCCCACCCTCGGCGGCCTGACGATAATGTCTGGCAGCGATAGCAGCATCGGCCGTGCAACCCCAGCCATGTTCATGGCATCGACCGAGCATATTGCGCGCCATCAGATGTCCACCTTGGGCGGCGATCCCGAACCAGCGCACCGCCAGTGACTGATCCCGGGCGATGCCCCGCCCCTCCAGCAGAATCTGTCCCAGCAAGGCCTGTGCATCGAGAAGCCCTGCACGGGCGGCAAGCAGAATCGCCTGGGCGGCACGGGCCGGGCTTTCATCGAGCATGGCGTTGAGCACATCAGTGTCGAGAATCTCTTCGCGGTGCGACCTGAAATCCAGCACTTACACCTCGACCCAGCGGCGCAACAGGTTGTGATAGGTGCCAGTCAGGCGGATCAGCGAAGGATGGTCGGGCAGGTCCTGGGTCAGTTGGCGAATCGCGCCATCCATTTCAAACAGCAACGCACGCTGGCTGTCTTCGCGCACCAGGCTTTGGGTCCAGAAAAAAGAAGCGTAGCGGGCTCCGCGAGTGACCGCATTGACCTTGTGCAGGCTGGTGCCGGGGTATAGCACCATGTCACCGGCCGGCAACTTCACGCGCTGGGTGCCGTAGGTGTCCTGGATTTCCAGTTCGCCGCCGTCGTAATCCGCAGGCTCGCTGAAAAACACTGTTGCCGACAGATCGGTTCGCACCCGCTCAATGCTGCCCTTGGGTTGACGTACGGCGTTGTCGATATGGAAATCGAAACTGCCACCGGCCGTGTAACAGTTCAGCAACGGAGGAAAGACTTTGTGCGGAAGCGCGGCAGACATGAACTGCGGATTTTTCCACAGCCGCTCCAGCATCGCCGCGCCGATCTCCTTGGCCAACGGATGGCCTTCCGGCAATTGCAGATTGTGCTTGGCCTTGGCTGACTGGTAACCGGCGGTGATTTTACCGTCCGCCCAATCGGCCTGCTCCAGAGCCTCGCGAATGCGCTGCACTTCTTCTTTTTCGAACAAGCCGGGGATGTGCAGCAACATGGGCAAGGCACCAGAAAGCAAAGGGGTACCAATGGTATTGATTCTTATTGCCTGTGTAAAACCCGCCAGACGAATGAAACGGTAAAAACCGTAAGGGTAAATTGTAAAGAATGTAAATTCATCGCGAATAGTAATGTTTCGCAATTGATACGAATACGTATTTACCCTATATTCCGCCGCCTCAAATCCTTGGGGAGGGGAATAAAAATGTCACGCCAACAACCACAGCTACCTGTCAGTTCACCGCGTCTACTCGCCTCTGCGATTGGCATGGCGATCACCGCCGGCTCCGCGGGCCACATGGTATTCGCGGCTGAAAAGACCGACGAGAAAGCACCGAGCAACACCATCTCCCTCGGTGCAACCGCTATCACCGGCGAAGCGCAAGACCAGACCTCCTACAACGTCGAAAAAGCCTCCTCGCCCAAGTACACCGCGCCGCTGGTGGACACACCGCGCTCGATCACAGTGATCCCGCAGCAAGTGCTCAAGGACACCGGCGCCATGAACATGCAGGACGCGCTGCGTACCGTTCCCGGCATCACCTTCGGTGCCGGTGAAGGCGGCAACCCACAAGGCGACCGTCCGTTCATTCGTGGTTTCGATGCCCAGGGCGATACTTACCTGGACGGCGTGCGCGATACCGGTTCGCAGAGCCGGGAGATCTTCGCCGTTGAATCGATCGAAGTCAGCAAAGGACCGAACTCGGCCATTGGCGGCCGTGGCGCTGCCGGCGGCAGCATCAACCTGGTGAGCAAAAAAGCGCACCTGGGCGATTCGTTCGACGGTGGTTTTACCTGGGGTTCTGACCAGACCCAGCGTTACACCATGGACGGCAACTATCAGTTCTCCGACACCGCCGCTGGCCGTCTGAACCTGATGAGCCATGAAAGCAACGTCGCCGGCCGCGACAGCGTCGATTACGATCGCTGGGGCGTCGCTCCGTCGCTGGCCTTTGGCCTGGGCACCGATACCCGGGTCAATCTCGATTACTACCATCTGGAAAGTAACGACACGCCGGACTCGGGTATCCCTTACTCCATTCCGACTGCAGGCTCCGCTGCCCGCACCAAGTCCAACCCGGACAAACCAAACGACGGCGGCGACAGCAGCAATTTCTACGGCCTGGACAACCGCGATTTCCGCAAGGGCCGCACCGACACCGCGACCATCGCCATCGAGCACGACCTGAACGACGCGCTGACCGTCAAGAACACCCTGCGCCACGGCACCAGCATGCAGGACTACATCCTGACCCAGCCGGACGACAGCAAGGGCAACGTCAACAACGGCAGCGTCTGGCGTCGTGCCAACACCCGCGTGAGCAACACCGAGACGACCACGAACCAGACCGATCTGTTCGGCGATTTCCATATCGCCGGGTTCAAGAACAGTTTCGCCACCGGCATCGAGTTCTCCCACGAGGAGAACCGGAAATCCTCGTACAACGTCAACACCGATACCACCCCGGCAACAGCCGCCGCGACCACCAATTGCAGTCCTGCGTTGATTGGTCCTCGCAGCGGATACAACTGTACTTCGCTGGCAAACCCGATCCCGAGCGATCCGTGGAACGGTGCCATCTCGCGCAACTACGCCGGCACCGACACCAAGGCCGACACCTATGCGTTGTACGCGTTCGATACGCTTGAGCTGTCCGAACAATGGCTGGTGAACATGGGCCTGCGTTACGACCATTTCGACACGAGCTACAAAACCTACACCAACGCCGGCACCACCACCTCCAAGGGCGACGACGTCAGTGAGTTCGTGACCGGTCAATTCGGTGTGGTCTACAAACCGGCGCAGAACGGCAGCATCTATGCGTCATACGCGACGTCCGCCACCCCACCGGGCACGACCCTCGGCGACGGTCAGGAAGGCAACCCGCTGGGCGGCACGCCTGATCGCAACGGCAACCTGCTGAGCAGCGACATGGAGCCGGAAACCACCAAGAACTACGAAATCGGCACCAAGTGGGATCTGATGAATGATCGTCTGTCGCTGACCGCCGATATCTTCCGCACCGAGAAGGAAAACGCCCGGGTACAGACCAACACCACGTCCTATGAAAACGTCGGCAAAACCCGCGTTCAAGGTGTTGAACTGTCGGCTACCGGCAAAATCACCGACAAATGGCAGGTCTTCGCCGGTTACGCCTACATGGACAGCGAACAGATCGATGGCGGTCCGCTGGGCAAGGCCAACGATGGCAACGAACTGCCTAACACGCCGAAAAACAGCGCCAGCCTCTGGACGACCTATCAGGTCACGCCGAAGCTGACCATCGGCGGCGGCGCGTTCTACGTCGATGACGTGTTCGGCAGCGTGGCCAACACCACCATGGTCGATTCCTACGTTCGTTACGATGCAATGGCCGCCTACAAGCTGACCAAAAACATCGACCTGCAACTGAACGTGCAGAACCTGACCGACGAAACCTACTACGACAAGGCCTTCTCGACTCACTTCGCCAACCAGGCGGCGGGCCGTACGGCGTTGCTGAGCACCAACTTCCACTTCTGATACGCGACCTCTGTAGGAGCGAGCCTGCTCGCGATGGACTGGAGAACAACGCGGGGTGTCAGGTTCTACGCGTTATCTTTGACGACCCTCGCGAGCAGGCTCGCTCCCACACAAGAGGGTGAAGGCCGAAACCGCGCCTGGCCCCGTTCATCCAGATGAACGGGGCTTTTGCGTGTAAAAAAGAATGCTTCTCGACAACCCACGGCATAATGCGCGCCGTGATGACTTTTGAACGAACAAGGCGAGCGACGTGTTGAAGAAAACCCTGTTCCAGTTGCACTGGTTTTTTGGCATCAGCGCCGGACTCGTCCTGGCCCTGATGGGCATCACCGGGGCGACGGTATCGTTTCAGGATGAAATCCTGTATGCGCTGAACCCATCGGTCTTGCAGGTCCATAAGCAGGTCGCCGGGGTCCTGCCGCCCGCCGAACTGGTGGAGAAAATCGAAACGGCCACGGGCAACAAAGTGGCGGGGCTCTCGGTCGACATCGACAGCGGCATTGCCGCGAAAGTGTTCTTCACACCGCCACCGGGGCAACGTCGCGGACCGATGCGTTACTTCGATCCTTACACCGCCGAGCTGCTGGGCGACGCCACTGGCCAGGACTTCTTCGGCCTGATGCTGCAATTGCACCGTTTCCTCGCCATGGGCGATACCGGTCGGCAAATCACCGGGGCCTGTACGTTGATCCTGGTGTTCTTCTGCCTCTCCGGCCTGTACTTGCGCTGGCCCCGCCAATGGAAAAGCTGGCGTGCCTGGCTGACCCTCGACTGGAAGAAAAAAGGTCGCAGCTTCAACTGGGACCTGCACTCGGTCGCCGGCACCTGGTGCCTGGTGTTTTACCTCCTGGCCGCCTTGACCGGGTTGTCCTGGTCCTACGAGTGGTACAACAAGGGCCTGACCCGTTTGCTCTCCGATTCGCCGCAGAACGAGCGCGTTCGCGGTGGTCGTGGCCCGGCGCCCGGCGGTCCGGCGCCGACGGCCGATTATTCGGCCATGTGGCTGAGTATCTATAGCGCTGCCGGTCCCGACCTGAGCTTCTATAACACGCGCATGCCGCCCGTCGCCGGGCAACCGGCGACCGTGTTCTACCTGTTGAAAAACTCACCCCATGACCGCGCGCTGAACCAGATCACCCTCGATCCGGTCACCGGCGAAATCAAACGGCACGAGCGCTACAGCGACAAAAGCTTCAAGGCGCAATTGCTGACCAGCCTCTATGCGCTGCACGTCGGTAGCTACTTCGGCATCGTCGGGCGGATCATCCTGACAATCACCGCGCTGAGCATGCCGCTGTTTTTCGTCACGGGCTGGCTGTTGTACCTCGATCGTCGCCGCAAAAAACGCCAGATCAAAGACGCCCGTAAAGACCTCGCCCAACCCGGTGGCGAGGCCCCGGCGTGGCTGATCAGTTTCGCCAGCCAAAGTGGCTTTGCCGAGCAACTGGCCTGGCAGACGGCCGGCCAATTACAAGCGGCCGGCCTGCCAGTGAAAGTGCTACCGCTGGCGACGGTCAGCGAGCAGGACCTGCGGAGTTCGAACAACGCGCTGTTCGTGGTCAGCACCTTCGGCGACGGCCAGGCACCGGACAGCGCCCGTGGTTTTGAACGCAAGGTGCTGGGGCGGGCGTCGAGCCTGGAGAGCTTGAACTACGCGGTGCTCGGTCTCGGCGACCGACAGTATCAGCACTTCTGCGGCTTCGCCCGGCGCCTGCACACCTGGCTGGGCGAACACGGCGGCAAGACCCTGTTCGCCCCGGTGGAAGTCGACAGCGGCGACCCTTACGCCTTGCGTCACTGGCAGCAACAACTGGGGCTGCTGACCGGACAAGCACCGGTCGATACCTGGCAAGCGCCGAGCTATGACAACTGGCCGCTGGTTCGTCGCGAGTTGCTCAACCCGGACAGCAGCGGCTCGCCCGTGTACTTGCTGGGCCTCAAACCGCCCACCACCAGCAGTTGGCTGGCAGGCGATCTGGTGGAAGTGTTACCGCGCAATGGCTCCTGGGCGATTGAGCATTTCCTCGACGGCATGGGGATTGACGGTCGCGCCACGATTGAATTCGATGGCCGGTCGCAGCCGCTGGAGCAAGCCCTCGCCAGCCGCCAACTGCCGGCGAATCGGGCGCATCTGGTCGGTTTGCATGCCCAGGCGCTGGTGGATGCGCTGGTGCCTTTGGCCCTGCGCGAATACTCCATTGCCTCGATTGCCGCCGATGGCGTACTGGAGCTGATCGTTCGCCAGGAACTGCACCCCGATGGCAGTCTGGGCGTCGGCTCCGGCTGGTTGACCGAACACGCGCCGGTGGGCAGCACCATCAGCCTGCGTGTGCGCCGCAACAGTGGTTTCCATCTGCCGTCAGACCCCGTGCCCATGATCCTGCTGGGCAACGGCACCGGGCTGGCCGGGCTGCGCAGCCTGCTCAAAGCGCGGATTGCCGACGGCCAACAACGTCACTGGCTGCTGTTCGGCGAGCGCAATCGGGAACACGACTATCTGTGTCGCGACGAGTTGGAAGAGTGGTTGATTTCGGGTGATCTGCAGCGCCTGGACCTGGCGTTCTCGCGGGACCAGGCAGAGAAAATCTACGTACAGGATCGCCTGCGCGAATCAGCCGCCGAGCTGAAGAAGTGGCTGGCGGATGGTGCAGTGATTTATATCTGCGGCAGCTTGCAGGGCATGGCTTCGGGAGTCGATAACGTGCTCAACGATGTGCTCGGCGCTGCCGAAGTGGAACGCCTGATCGAACAGGGCCGCTACCGCCGCGACGTTTACTGACGCGGCACACCCCCCCTGTAGGAGCGAGCCTGCTCGCGATGAACTCAAAGACACCGCGGGCTATCAGATTCCCCGCGTTATCGTTGACCACCATCGCGAGCAGGCTCGCGCCTACAGGGTGGGGATCAGGCGCTGACGGGCTCGATCGCCAACTCCGTCACCTCAGGCCGCTTGACCAGCGCATACACCACCGCCGTCAACAAACTCCCCGCCACGATCGCCAGCAAATACAGCAACGCATGGTTGATCGCATTCGGGATGGCCAGCACGAACAATCCACCGTGGGGCGCCATCAGCTTGCAGCCGAAATACATCGACAACGCGCCGGTCAGCGCACCACCGGCGATGCTCGCCGGAATCACCCGCAACGGGTCCTTGGCAGCGAACGGAATCGCCCCTTCGGAGATGAAGCACAATCCCAGCACCAGCGCCGCTTTACCCGCCTCGCGCTCGGTCTGGGCAAACTTGCGCCGGGCGATGAACGTGGCAATGCCCAGGCCAATCGGCGGCACCATGCCGGCCGCCATGGTCGCAGCCATCGGTGCATAACTCTGCGAGGCCAGCAGCCCGACCGAGAACGCATAGGCCGCCTTGTTGATCGGCCCGCCAAGATCGACGCACATCATTCCGCCCAGCAACACGCCCAGCAGGATCGCATTGGTGGTGCCCATGCTGTCGAGGAAATGCGTGAGCCCTTCGAGCATCCCGGCCACGGGTTTGCCGACCACGTAGATCATCACCAGGCCCGTGAACAGACTGGCCAGCAACGGGATGATCAGGATCGGCTTGAGCGCTTCAAGGCTTTGCGGCAAACGCGCATAACGATTGATCGCCTGGGCGGCGTAGCCGGCGAGGAAACCGGCAATGATCCCGCCGATAAAACCGGCACCGAGGGAGCTCGCCAGCAACCCGCCGATCATCCCCGGCGCCAGACCCGGACGGTCGGCGATGGAGTAAGCGATATAACCCGCCAGCAACGGCACCATCAGCTTGAACGCGGTCTCGCCGCCAATCTGCATCAAAGCCGCTGCCAAGGTGCCGGGTTCCTTGAACGCGGTGATGCCAAACACGAACGACAAGGCAATCATCAGACCACCCGCCACCACCATCGGCAACATGAACGACACGCCGGTCAGCAGGTGTTTATAGATGCCGGTCTTCTCTGCCTTGACCGGGCCATTGGCGCCGCTGGCGGTGCTTTCCTGCGTGCCTTCGGCCAGCGCTTTGTTCAGCGTGGCTTCAGCCTGTTTGAGGGCAATGCCGGTGCCGCAGCGATAAATTTTCTTGCCGGCGAAACGCTCGGTGGCAACTTCGATATCGCAAGCCAGCAGTACCACGTCGGCCTCGGCGATGGCTTGCGCACTCAGCGGGTTGCGCGCGCCAACAGAACCCTGGGTTTCTACTTGCAGCTCGTAACCCAGGCGCTTGGCCGCTTGCTGCAAGGCTTCGGCGGCCATGAACGTGTGGGCGACGCCGGTCGGGCATGCCGTGATCGCGACCAGGCGCGGTGCGTTTTTGCTCACTGCAACCGGTTCTGCGACGGTTTCAGGTGCTACGTACAACCGGGCCTCTTCGGCGCCACGGCGCAACACCGCCTCGACGTCCTGCAGGGCTTGCGCCGGAGTACTGTGGAACACCCGCTTACCGACGAATCGCGACATGTCCACTGGGGCGCTGGTCACCAGCAACACCCACTCGGCGGCCTCGATCGTCGCCGCCGACAATTGCCGTTCAGGATGCGCCGCGTCGTTCACTTCGACACTGGTGCTCCAGCCCTGACGCTGGGCCGCTGCATCCAGCAGACGAGCGCACAGCACACTGGTGACCATGCCGTTCGGGCAGGCAGTAACAATGGCTAATTTCATGACCAACCCTCTTATTGTTCTGTCAGGGGACGTACGCGCACACCCTGTTCGAGCTGCGCCAGTTGCGCCGCGTCGCTGATACCGAAACCGATCTGCGTGACGGCCATCGCGGCAATTGCCGTGGCGCGGCGCAAGGTCTGCTCAGGCAGGTCGGCGCTGACCAGGCCGTGGAGCATCCCCGCCAGCAACGAGTCGCCCGCGCCCACCGTACTGGCGACGCTGACTTTAGGTGGTGTGGCGTGCAGCGCCGAACCGACGCTGAACCAGTTCACGCCATCGGCGCCGTGGGAAATCACCACATGCTCGACACCCTGCGCGTGCAAACGATTCGCCGCTGCGGCCTGCGCGGTGACAGATACCACCTCGCAACCCAGCACTTCAGCCAGCTCTTCTGTGTTCGGCTTGATCAGCCATGGACCGGCCTTGAGCCCGGCCCGCAAGGCGTCGCCGCTGGTGTCGAGCGCGACCTTCAGACCGAGTTCTTTCAAGCGCAGGATCAACGCCTGCAACCATTGCGGACTCACGCCCTGAGGCAGGCTGCCGGCGACGACGACGGCGTCATGCCCCGGAGCGATCCGGTCAAGACGATCAAGCAACGCCTGCTGGGCCGTTGCGCTGACCTGCGGCCCCGGGCCATTGATGTCGGTGATGCGACCATCGCTTTCCGCCAGTTTGATATTGCTGCGGGTCTCCCCCGGCACGCGGATAAACCCATCGACAAAATTCCGTTTGGCGAACAGGGTTTCGAACGCTTGCAGATTGTCTTCACCGAGAAATCCGCTGACCGTCAGTTGGTGCCCGAGGTCCGCCAATACCTGCGCCACGTTCAACCCTTTGCCGGCGGCATGGGTGTGCATGACGTCACTGCGATTGACCTGACCCGGTTCCAGGCGCGGCAGCTGGACGGTGAGGTCCAGCGCCGGGTTGAGGGTCAAGGTTAAGATCCTGGCCATTACAGGGCCTCCACTAATGCGCGCACTTCGTTGGCGCTGCCCACGGCGAGCGCCGCTTGGGCAAGGGTTTGGGTCTGGCTCAGGCTGAGTTCACGGATTCGCGCCTTGACCTCGGGAATGCTGCGCCCCGACACGCTCAACTCGTCCACTCCGAGCCCCACCAGCACCGGCACCGCCAGCGGGTCGGCCGCCAGTTCACCGCAGACACCGACCCACTTGCCATGGGCATGGGCGGCGCGCACGGTGATGTCGATCAGTTGCAATACCGCCGGATGCAGGCCATCGGCCTGGGCCGACAAGGTCGGATGACCACGGTCGATGGCCAGGGTGTATTGGGTCAGGTCGTTGGTGCCGACGCTGAAGAAGTCCACCTCTTTGGCCAACACCGGCGCCAGCAATGCCGCCGACGGCACTTCGATCATGATCCCCAGTTGCAGGTCCGCGACCGGGATTTCCAGACGCAGGCGCTCGGTCATGTCCCGGGCCTGGCGCCACTCATCGACGCTGCCGACCATCGGGAACATGATCCGCAGCGGACGGTTGTCGGCTGCTCGCAGCAAGGCGCGTAACTGCGCCTCCATGATGTGTGGCCGTTGCAGGGTCAGGCGAATGCCACGAACACCGAGGAACGGGTTTTCTTCCTTGGCGATCGGCCAATAGGGCAGCGGTTTGTCGCCGCCGACATCCAGGGTACGCACCACCAGGGGTCGACCCGCCAGGCCATCGAGGACACGCCGGTATTCGACTTCCTGGGTCGCCTCGTCCGGTGCTTGCGGGTGCGCCATGAAAATCAGTTCGGTGCGCAACAGGCCAATGCCTTCGGCCCCCTGCTCCACCGCACCGGTCACGCCAGCGCTTTCACCGATGTTGGCGAACACTTCGACCGCATGGCCGTCGCGGGTCAAGGCCGGTTGATGGCGCTGTTCAGCGGCCACCTTCAATCGTTGTTCACGGGTGTCGCGTTCTTCAGTGGCCCGTTGCAGCGTTGCGGCATCGGCATCCACGTGCAGGCGACCGCGTTGGCCATCGATCAGTAACGGCGTGCCCGGCGCCAGCAGCAACACGGCCGGACCGGCACCGACCAACGCCGGAATACCGAGCGCTCGGGCCACGATCGCACTGTGGGCAGTAGCGCCGCCGCGGGCGGTGAGGATGCCGGCCACGCGAGTGGGGTCCAGACGCGCGACGTCGGATGGACCGACTTCGTCCATCACCAGAATGTACGGTTGCTCGGGTTCGCTCGGGGTTTCGATCCCGCAGAGCGTCGACAACACCCGACGACCGATATCGCGCAAATCGGCAGCGCGTTCGGCAAGCAAGGCGTCCTGCAGCGCTTCCTGTTGCCGGGCCGCCGCTTCGACCACCGACATCCACGCCGCTTCGGCGCTTTCGCCCTGTTTGAGACGGGTGTCGACTTCATCGGTCAATTCCGGGTCGTCGAGCATTTCCTGGTGGGTGACGAAAATCTCGCGAATGGCCTTGGCCTTGCTGCGTTCGATCAAACCACCGATGTCGCGCCGCACATCCGCCAGCGCCTGCTTGAGCCGATCGCGTTCGATGGCGGCGGACTCACCGCGCAGCGGGTACTCGATGGCTTGCAGCACTTGAATATGCGCCGGGCCGATGGCGATTCCCGGCGCGGCGGCGATGGCCTGAATCACGCTACCGGACGCCGGGGCGAGCAGTACCTGGGGCGCCTCGACAATTTCTTCACGCGGCTGGCTGACGGGCGGCAGCGGCTCGATTTCTTCACCGAGGCCTTCTTCGATGGCAGCCAACAACGCAGGCAGCGCATCGGCGGCGATGCTCGGCTCGGCGATGATTTCCAGCACCTGACCACGACGGGCGCCGAGGCTGAGCAGCTTGCTGAGGCTCTTGACCGACACCGCGCTGTCCTGACCATCGACGATGCGGATGCGAATTTCACCTTCAAAACTCTTTGCCAGTTGCGCGAGGATTTTCGCCGGCCGTGCATGCAAACCGTGGGCATTGGCCAGCGCGATCCGCGTACTCGGCCAGTCCGCCGGCAGTTCACCGCCGAGCACTTCAAGCACCGCGCGGCAGCTGGTGGCACGGCCCAATTCATGGCCGCGACCTTCAATCAATAATGCGCACAGTCGTTCCAGCAACGCTTGATGGGCCTCACCCAGGCTGGCCAGGCAAAATAACCCGTTCAGCGGCTGACCGAGGTAACGCAGCGGTTTGTCCGGGGTCACGAACGCCAGACCGGGGCGCTTGACTGTTTGCTCACTGTGCAGCCACCACAGGCCATCGCCCAGTGGCAGTGCTTCGACCTGTTGCAACACGGCGGAGAAACCGTTGCTGACGCAGTCGGCCTGACGCAACAAACGCGCACCGCGCCAGACCAGCTCTTCAAAATCTTCGGCTGCCACACCCAGGCCGATCATTTGCGCATCCAGCGCCAATTCTTGCGGCGCACCTTGCAGCAGTTTCAGCAGGGCCTCGGCGGAACTGGCGCGGCGCAGGGCCTGGCCCAGATCGGTCTCGCCGAGGGCGCGGGTCAGTAGTTGTAGCAGGCGCAGGTGTTCATCGGACTTGGCGGCGATGCCAATGGCCAGGTAGACGATCTGCCCGTCGCCCCAGTCAACGCCATCGGGAAACTGCATCAGGCGCACACCCGTGGTGAATACCTGATCGCGGGTTTCCGGGGTGCCGTGGGGGATGGCGATACCTTGACCGAGAAAGGTCGAGCCCTGGGCTTCACGCGCCTGAAGGCCAGCGAGATAACCCTCGGCAACCAGACCATCGGTAACCAGATGCCGGGCCAGCAACTGCAAGGCTGCGGACTTATCCACAGCCGACTGGCCCATGGATATCTGCTCTATGGTGAGCTCGAGCATGCTTTCTCCTTTTGGCACCTGTTGGCACCAGGTATTGTTTTGATTGATTCAGCTTAGGCGCTTGTCCTGCGACAGTCTTCAGCGGTTTCGTGGCAGAACCGGCCAAAGGCGTCCATAACCTAGAAAATACGCTTGCTGAATCGTTTAATCTAGATTGATTGGCACGTTACTCGATAATGGCCCATCCTTGAAGTCCAACTTGTCGGCTGCGTGAAGGCGGGATCGCCTGCGTGAATCGGTTAGGATTGGCAAAATTGTCGAGGCAAGCTCGAAAAAACAAGGAAATCCCGGGTTGAAACTCAGTGATATTGCCCAGTTGGCCGGTGTGTCCGTTACCACCGCCAGCTACGTCATCAATGGCAAGGCCGAACAGCAACGCATCAGTAGCGCTACCGTCGAACGTGTACGCGCAGTCGTCGAGCAACATGGCTTCACGCCCAATCCCCAGGCCGCCGGGCTGCGCAGTCGGCACACCCGTACCCTGGGGTTCATTTTGCCGGATCTGGAAAACCCCAGTTACGCGCGAATCGCCAAACTGCTGGAACAAGGCGCACGCGCTCGCGGCTATCAGCTGCTGATCGCCAGTTCCGACGACGCACCGGACAGCGAGCGCCAATTGCTGAAGCTGTTCCGCGCCCGCCGCTGCGATGCCCTGATCGTTGCCAGTTGCCTGCCACCGGGCGATGACAGCTATCGCCAATTGCAAGCCAAGGGGATTCCTATCATCGCGATCGACCGTGTCATGGAGCCTGAACACTTCTGCTCGGTGATCAGCGACGACCGCGAAGCCAGCCTGCAATTGACCCGCAGCCTGCTGGACCCGTTGCCCAAGCAAATCGCCTTGATCGGTGCCCGCCCGGAACTGAGCATCAGCCAGGAACGTACCGCCGGTTTCAAAGAGGCCTTGATAGGTTTCGACGGCGAGGTTCTGATCGAACAGGGCGAATCCTTCAGCCGCGAATGCGGCAAACAACTGATGGAAGAATTACTCCAGCGTGTAGGGCATTTACCCGAAGCGCTGGTGACCACGTCCTATGTGCTGTTGCAGGGCGTGTTCGATGCCTTGCACGACTTCCCGCTGAAAAACCGCCCGTTGCGCCTCGGCACTTTCGGCGACACTCAGTTGTTGGATTTCCTGCCTCTGCCGGTCAATGCCATGGCCCAGCAACATCAGCTGATTGCCGACAAGGCCCTCGCACTGGCCCTGGCCGCCATCGAGCAGTCCGATTACCAACCCGGCGTGCAGGCCATCCCGCGCACCTTCAAGCAGCGTATCCGCCAGGACTGAAACGTGGAGCTGATCGACAGCCACACCCATCTGGACTTTCCCGATTTCGACAAGGATCGTCAGGCGCTGCTGCTCGAAAGCCGCGCCCTCGGGGTGCGACGGATGGTGGTGCTGGGGGTATATCAGGGCAATTGGCAGCGCGTCTGGGATCTGGTGCTAAGCGATCCCGACCTGCATGCCGCGTTCGGCCTGCATCCCGTGTATCTGGACGATCATCAGCCCGATGATTTACGCGAACTCGGTGAGTGGCTGACCCGTCTGGCCGGTCACCGACAGTTGTGCGCAGTGGGCGAGATTGGCCTGGATTACTTCATCGAAACCCTCGACCGCGAACGCCAGCAAGCGTTGTTCGACGCACAGCTGCAACTGGCCGCGGATTTCAATCTGCCGGCACTGATCCATGTGCGACGCAGTCATGCGGCGGTCATTGCCACCCTCAAGCGGTTTCGCCTGCCACGCGCGGGCATCATCCACGCCTTCGCCGGCAGCAAGGAAGAGGCGCGCGAATACATCAAGCTCGGTTACAAACTCGGCCTGGGCGGCGCCGCGACCTGGCCCCAAGCGCTGCGCATGCACCGTGTCCTCGCCGAGCTGCCGCTAGAATCAGTGGTCCTGGAAACCGACTCACCGGACATGGCACCCGCCATGTACCCCGGTCAACGCAACAGCCCGGCCCACTTGCCCGCCATTTGCGCGGCACTGGCCGGCATCATGGCGATCAGCCCTGAGCGATTGGCGGCGGTCAGCACGGCCAATGCCTGTGAATTGTTCAACTGGTAATCAGTCGGCGTGAGCCTTGGCAGCCTCAAGAATCAACGTCATGTGCTGACGCTGACGGGCAAAGCGCATGGCGATGAAGTAGACGAAAATCGCCAGCAGCGAGAAATTGAGCTGTTCCAGAACGCTGATCATGCCAAGCCACTCCAGCACCAGCGCCACCAGTAAAGCGGTGCAAATCATCACCAGCAGGCTCGCCTTCAGCATGGCCAGGGAATCCAGCGACTTGAAGCGCTTGATTTGTTTCGGGTCGTTCAGTTGCAAGGCTTTTCGGCAATGTGTGCATCTGAACGCTTCGTTGATTGCAATGGCGTTGATCTGCCAGGACTCAAGCAGCGATGTTCGCTGGCAATGGGCGCAGCGTCCCTGGATTCCAAGGGTTGCAACAGGCATAGAAAGGCCTCCTCCGTGTGGGCACTGAAATGAATCTCCGTTCATTGAAGTTGAAATACAGGAACATGGAGAAAAACAACAAGGTTCTTACGAAATTTGAGAACGGTATTACAAAATTTTCAGCGACACACAGGACCTTTGAAACGGAGCCTGTTCGCGAACGCAGGATGCCCGACGGCATCAACGTCGGCCATCACGCCATCATCGCAAGCAAGCGTTTAAACAGCTGGCGGACTGCTGCTATCTAGACCCGGAATGTGCTAATCAGCTGTTTGAGTTCCACCACCTGAGCCGACAACACGCGACTGGCATCCTCGGTCTGGTGCGCACCTTCAGCAGTCCGTTCACCGGCACGATTGATTTCGACAATGTTCTGGTCGATATCGTGGGCCACCGCCGTTTGCTGTTCCACGGCTGCGGCGATCTGCTGGTTCTGGTCGACGATCATACCGACGGCACCGAGGATGTTTTCCAGCGCCTGCTGGACCTTTTCCGACTGCCCTACCGTGCCATTGGCCATCTCATGACTCACACCCATCGCCTTCACGGCAGCGCCGACCCCACTGTGGAGCCTGGTGATCATCTGTTCGATTTCTTCGGTCGATTGCTGGGTTCGCTTGGCCAGTGTCCGGACCTCGTCCGCCACCACCGCGAACCCACGCCCCTGCTCGCCGGCCCGCGCCGCTTCGATGGCGGCATTGAGCGCCAACAGGTTGGTTTGTTCGGCGATGCTCTTGATCACCTCCAGCACGCGACTGATGGACTGGCTGTCACTGGCCAGTTGATTGATCACCAGCACCGACTGATCTATTTCGCTGGCCAGTGCCGCGATGCTGCCTTGCTGGGACTCGACCAGCCCACGCCCGCTGATGGTTTCGTCGTTGACACTGTGGGCGCTACTGACCGCCGCGGCGGCGCTGCGCGCGACCTCGAGGGCCGTGGCCGACATCTGGTTCATTGCCGTGGCGACTTGTTCGATCTGGCTCCGTTGCCCGGCCACGGCATGGTTGCTTTGCGCCGAGACGTTTTCTACTTGCCCGGCCTGGCGTTCGACCTCACTGACGGTTTGCCCCACACGCTCAATCAGGTCATGGATTTTTTTCACGGTGCCGTTGAATACCTCGCCCAACTCGCCCAATTCATCGCGACTGTGGGCGCTGAACGTCACCGTCATGTCGCCGGCCGCGACTTTATCCATCACCCCGCCAAGGCGTTTGAGCGTGGTACGGGTCGAGGCGTAGAAGCCGCCGTAAAGGTAGAAGATCAGCACAAACACCACCGACAGCGCCACTGCCTGCAAGACCATGTGCGTGCGGTTCTGATCCAGGCGCTGCTGCAACTGCACGCCGAGAAATTTCAGCGTGGCTTCGTTGAGCTGATACGTCTGGTCCATCAGGCCAGTGACCTGATCGTAGAAACCCTGCCAGGGCGTATCCAGGGTGTCGGCCATTACCACTTGTTCTTCGAACAATTCACTGGCCTTTTTCAACGTCGCCCGACTGCCATCGGCCAAGGCTGCCAGGGTTTCCCGCGCCGCTTTGCTGGAGCCCAATGCGTCCTGCAATTTCAGCCCGTACTCGCCTTGCAGCTTCTCGATCTGCGCCAACAGCTCATCGAAACGGGTACTCGACGCCGAATTGAGAAACCCCTGGCCCAGCGAGAAGGAGCCCATCGCCCGACCTTCACCCAGAAGCTGAGTCACTGGCGGGGTGACATTGGTGATGAGTTCGCTCAGTTGGCGCATGTCGCTCTGGGAATCGCGGCTCAGTCCGGCCTGACTGGCGACGATCTGGCTGAAAATCTGCGCACTGCCGAGCAACTTGCCAATCATTCCGCTTTTGCTTTGCAGGGACGTTTCGCTGTGTTGCGCCTTGAAGGCAGCGATCATTTCATCGCGCTTGGTATCGAATACCGCGATTTGCTCGGGGTCCGTGCTCATCGCGGTCAGCCCTTGCAAACGGGTCAGAAGGCTTTGCTCCAGGGCGCTGATCTGCGACTCGACATTGCCCGCCTTGCCCGACTGGCCCAGGGTGACATTGATCTGCACCAGGTTGTTGAGGGTTTCCAGATCGCGCCGCAACGCCAGGCTGCTGCCCAGCAGGTCGAGGCTTTGCAGTTCGGTACGGGTACCCTGGAATTCGCGATAGGAGTCACGCACCAGGTAGAAGTTGGTCACCAGCATCGGCACCAGGAACAGGACGCTGATCAGACTGAACTTCATGCCAAAGCTCAGACGATTCATCAGTGCGACAGCGGGATAGAGCAAGCTCTTCACTGGAAGTCTCCCCATGATTTCTTATTTTTATTGGCAGGCGCAGACCGAAAGCAGATAGCCACTACCCGGCGCTATTTCTGTATAGCGTAAATCGAAGAGAGGTTTTGTAACTTAAGGTTAACGGCAAAAGTTTGTCCGGGGCTCAGGCTGCGCCCGGACAATCTTTTGGCCGCTAAAAAGAAATCAGGCCAGAACGGTCCACAAGGCGAACCCGGCGTACCAAAGCACTGCAGCCCGCAACAGCAGTTCCCAGATCCGGTCAAGATTATTGATGCCTTCAGGCCCGACCACCGGTGCCGGGATTTCACCCGCCACCAGCCCGGCCTTCTCGATCAATTGCGCGGCGCTGATGTTCCAGTTCAACAACTCGTGCAACATCACCCGGCCGACGGCGACAAAGTTGCCGACCAAGGCAAAACTTGCCGCCAGCAAGCGCACCGGCAGCCAATCGAAGGCATGACGCAGTTGCGCCGCGCGTTCGACCACGGCCGGGTTTTTCCCATGCTCCTCAACCAGCGCGAGCAATCGATAACTCAGAGCCGCGACCGGCCCCAACAGGAAGTACCAGAAAATCACCGCGAAAAAGCTCTGGTAGGCCTCCCACAGCAGATGTCCTTCAACCCGTTCCAGCAGTTGTTCGCCACTGTCGGCGCAGATATCCACATCGCGTTTGGCGACATGGGCCGCGGCTTGCAGGTCTTCGCGACGCCAGGCATCGCGAAACGGACCCAGACCAGCGAGCAGATCGCCACGACCCAGACTGTAAATCACCACCAGCAGGTGCACCGGTAACACCAGCAAGCCGTAGGCCACTGGCTGCAGTACTACCAACAGCAACCCCAGCAACGCCACCGGCAAAAATACCGAAATGGCCAGGATCAGCCACGGCCGATTGACCAGACGCGCGTTGACCTCAAGCCTGGCCAGTTCGCGCAACCAAAAACCGTCGCGTTGTACCCGGTGGCGCAGGGCCGAGAACTTCTCGATCCAGACCGCCAACAGCAGCACCAGAAAACTCATTGTTACTCCTCTTTTTCCATGGCGGCTTTTGCCAGGGCCGCACGATAGCGTGCCCAATCGAACGCCGGTCCCGGATCAGTCTTGCGCCCGGGCGCGATGTCACTGTGCCCGCAGATGCGCTGCGTGGTAATGGCCGTGAAGGCGCTTTGCAGTTGCCGGGTAAGGGCCGTCAACGCGTCATATTGGGCGTCGGTGAACGGCAGATCATCCGTGCCTTCGAGTTCAATTCCCACGGAAAAATCGTTACAGGTCTCCCGCCCCTCGAAACTCGAAACGCCGGCGTGCCAGGCGCGCTCAAGGCAAGAGACAAACTGGGTGACAGTGCCGTCACGCTCGATCAGAAAATGCGCCGACACCCGCAGATCGGCAATCCCTTCAAAGTAGGGGTGCTCCGTGACATCCAGTCGGTTCTGGAAAAATTCCTGCACCTTTCCCGTGGCGAATTGCGCCGGCGGCAGGCTGATGTTGTGGATCACCAGCAGGGAAATTTCGCCCGTGGGGCGCGCATTGAAGTTGGGCGAGGGGCAAAGACGCACGTCCTGACACCAACCGCTTGCGGGGTCCAACTGCATACAGGCTCCTTCAACGACGACCGTGTGAGTGCCCAGTATGCCGCGATAGCCCGTCCGAACGCGATCACTTGCCGCGATTGAGGCGCCGCAGATGGCCGATGACCGATTCCAGCGCCCGATCAAACAACAAGGTGTCATCGAGGACCCGTGCCGCCCCCTGGCGAAATTCCCGCGCCAGGGACGAACGACTGCGCTCCAGCACCTTCATGCCGGTGCGGTTGACGAAGATGTATTGACCGGTGGCTTCAATGATCGCCGCCAGTTTGCAGCGCAGGGAGTTTTCCGGACCGGCCTGGAACTCGACCCAGCAGCCAGAATGCAGCTGATTGACGTGGCGCATTCCGGCATCGTCTGCCGGCAGCGGCAGCCCCTTATCCACAGGGCCTTCATCGGCGCTGGGCAATACGATTCTTTCCAGCACTTCGATCATGACCGCCGCATCCGCGAGCGGGCATTCGGGCCGCTCAAACAATTGCACATGCAGGCTTTCCAGTTCGCTGAAAAACTCACTGGTGGCGAAAGGGTCGTACGCCGAACCACTCAAACCCTCGCGCAAGGATTTGAGCAAACCCGGCACCCGCGCCAACAATCGTGCACCCGCGTCGGGCTCTTCATGACGCTGGACGCTCCAGATCAAATGCTCCATGACTTGCACATCGGCGTGCCACTTTGTGGATTGATCGCCATGCTTGAGGCAGGTCAACAGCAACACTTTGCTCCAGGCATCCCGGGCAAACAGCACCACGCTTTGCGGCAACACTTTGCCCAGTAGCGCCTGGTTCAGCGCCTGTTCGACACGCTGACGGGCCAGCAGGGTTCTGGCGCGCCCCTCTTCGACATCGCGGGTGCGCTGTTCCAGTAACTCACTGCGACGACGCTCATCACTGGTGAAAGCCAGGAAGTCGGCCAGCACTTCGGAAAAAATCGCCGGGTCGTCGACAAAATCGTACAACAGGCGCTGCACCACCTGCTCCGTGCGCACGTAAAGGCTGTCACGTTCGAGGTCATCGCACTCGCTCCAGCCCTGGGCGGCACTGGCGATTTCATTAAGCAGGCGTCGCGCCGGATGGTTGCTGCGGCTGAACAAACGCTTATCGAGCACCGCCACCTTCACCATCGGTATTTGCAGCCGCCCCATCAAGGCCTTGAGCGCATCCGGCAAATGACGGTCGTCGAGGATGCTTTGGAACAACATGGCGATCAGGTTGATCACATCTGCATCGGCCGCACCGACGACGCGCAACCTGCCGCTTCTGGCGTGGGCCCCTGTCAGCAACTGTTGCAGCCGGGTGCGCAGATCCAGGTCATTGCGCGCGTTCGGCGCGGGTGTAGATTCCTGAAGATGCGAGAGCAGACGCAACAGGTCCTGGCTGGAAATCGGCTCTCCCGCGGTACTGGCATCCAGAGTGGGGACGACGCTGCCGCGCACTCCGAGCAACAATTGCTGTAGCGCCGGGAACACCGGCGGCACAGCGTCTTCGTTTTGCCCTTCGGCGCAATCATGGGATGTGCTGGAGGGCGGCTGATCCGCCATCCGGCGCCCTGGCGCAGGCTTGAGGCCAGGCAGCACGCCGGTGGCGATCAACAGTTGATTGGCTTCAGCGTAAAGCTGGTCGGCACCACTGAGTACGTAACGATCGAACAGTTTGAGAATGATCAGCTTGACCTTGAACGTTACCCCCAGGTGACGCGCGGCCTGCAGGAAAAACTCGCAGAGCATCGTCGGCCCCATGGGGTTGTGTCGTTCGATCAATGCCCCACCCAGTAATGTGCTGAGGCGGGCGGTGAGTTGGTCGAGGGCGTAACCATCGCGATTCAACACTTTGTTGACCATCGACTCCACCGCAACATTGCGCTCCAGTTCGTCATTCTCCAGTGCAACGCTGACGTCGACCGGTGATACACGAGTCAGGATGGTAGGTGTGGTTTCGTACTGGGCCAGCCTGATAAACCCGTCGAAGAACTGTTCGAAAAAAACCCGCTCGATACTTTTGCGCTTGAGACGCAAGTCGCGCATCGCCTGAAAGAAGATGTTGTGTTCGACGTCGCTACGAGCACGGTCGGCCAACTCGAAAAGCGTGTCATCAGCGTTATCGAACAGCTCTTGCAAACTCTGCCGCAGTTGTTGCGTAGCCTTGTCGCGAACCTGAAGCAGAATCACAGGCAGGCGGGCGAGCGGCAAGTGGATCGCCTGATCGGTAGTTGCCTTGCGCAGAGGCACTACATTCCCGTCTTTGTGCATCCAGCCTCCAGAAAATCCGAATCGTCAAAGTCATGACGTCAAATACAAGGCGAATTATCTGGTAAAAGATAGCGCTTGCGCCAGAGGACTCTTCGGCTTCTGCGAAAATAGACCCCTCCCTTGCCTACAGGCAGGTTCTTGGGATTCGACCAAATGCAGGCGTCTGAGCATTGGCGATAGCTCGGATGCCTTGGGTTGCTTCGCACCATGGCCCTATAATCGGGCCACTTTGTTTGTGGAGTCCGTTATGCCGAATCTACGCCTCGCCGATTTGACCACCGAAATCGAAGCCAACGTGCGCCGCGCGCTGCTCGAAGACATTGGCAGCGGCGACATCACCGCACAGCTGATCCCGGCCGAACGCCTGGCCAAAGCCACCATCATCACCCGCGACGCCGCCGTCATCAGCGGTACCGCCTGGGTCGATACCGTGTTTCGGCAACTGGACCCACGAGTGGCGGTGCACTGGCAGGTCGCCGATGGCGAAAGGGTCAAACCCAACCAGGTGCTGTTCCACCTCGAAGGCCCCGCGCGCTCGTTGCTGACCGGTGAACGCAGTGCCTTGAACTTCCTGCAACTGCTGTCCGGCGTGGCCACCCGCGCGCAATACCTGGCAGATTTCGTGGCCCAGACCCAGGTCAAGCTGCTCGACACTCGCAAAACCCTGCCGGGCCTGCGTCTGGCGCAAAAGTACGCCGTGACCTGTGGCGGTTGTCACAATCATCGCATCGGTTTGTATGACGCGTTCCTGATCAAGGAAAACCATATCGCCGCTTGCGGAGGCATTCCTGAGGCCATCGCCGCCGCGCACAAAATCGCACCGGGCAAACCGGTTGAAATCGAAGTGGAAAACCTGGATGAACTGAAAGAGGCCTTGGCGGCCGGTGCCGACATCATCATGCTCGATGAACTGAGCCTGGATGACATGCGCGAAGCCGTGCGCTTGAACGCTGGCAAGGCAAAACTGGAGGCCAGCGGCGGCATCAACGAAAGCACCTTGCTGCCTATCGCCGAAACCGGCGTGGATTACATTTCGATTGGTGCAATGACCAAGGATGTGAAGGCTGTCGATCTGTCGATGCGTCTGAGCCTCTGATCACACGCAATGAGAAACTGCAGGAGCGAGCTTGCTCGCTCCTGCATGTGGTGGGTGCTTTTTCAGACCACCAGATTATTCATCTCGCAGTACTCATCCCACTCGACGCCCAACACTTCAGCCGCCTCCTTGTGCAGAGCCAGGCGCGCGGCCTCGTACTCTTCGGGGCTTGATGTGTACTTGAGCGTCAGCTCCCACGGCTGCAGGCTCTGGGCTTCAGCCTCATCTTCGAAGGCCCACTGGATCTGGTCTTTCTGATCGTCGGCTGGCAAGTCCTTGATCTCTTCGGCTAACTGGGGCGAATCCAGCAAATACTTGTTGAGCGCCTCTTGGTGGCGGGCTTCCTGGCTCATTTCTTTAACGGTCATGGTGTTCTCGCTGATCTGGGGAATGGAAGATGGATCTGGATCATCAAGGATCTCTCTGACGCAAATAACCGTGTTCAACCTGGTTTGTCTGGCCTTCAGAACCATTCGGGATCATCTGAAAACTGCTGGGCTAAGCTCATGCAGGTTCCGAATATAGGATGTTTATCAGACGATTTACACGACTCTTTACATGAATCCACAAATAAACCGCACTCATCTTCAGTCGCGCCTGGAAACAGGCCGGCAGCGATTCCAGCCAAGACGCCAGCCGCAACGAAGGGGACGAACTCAACAGTACGATCGAGGATTGAAGCAGACAGGCGAAACAACAGGGGAGATGGTGCCCGAGACAGGAATCGAACCTGCGACCTTCGCGTTACGAGTGCGCTGCTCTACCGACTGAGCTACACGGGCAGTGCGCTAAACCTAGCATCGCGAAGGCATACCGGCAACTTTAGCCAGCGCCTCGATTGTCTACAGGCAAAAAAAGACCCCGTCGTTTTCACGGCGGGGTCTTTTTACAACGTTGAAGCGGTCAGGCGGGGGAGCGGATTAAACGCCCGAAGCCTTGGCTGCTGCTACGTCCTTGATGGACAGCTTGATACGGCCGCGGTTGTCCACGTCCAGTACCAGTACTTCCACTTCCTGACCTTCCTTGAGGATGTCGGTCACTTTCTCTACGCGAGCGTCGCTCAGCATGGAGATGTGAACCAGACCGTCCTTGCCAGGCAGGATGTTGACGAATGCGCCGAAGTCGACGATGCGCTCAACCTTACCGACGTAGATCTTGCCGATCTCGGCTTCCGCGGTGATACCCAGAACGCGCTGACGTGCCGCTTCAGCGGCGTCCTTGGTCTCGCCGAAGATCTTGATCGAACCGTCGTCTTCGATATCGATCGAAGCCTTGGTCTCTTCACAGATCGCACGAATGGTCGCGCCACCTTTACCGATGACATCACGGATTTTGTCGGTGTCGATCTTCATCGCGATCATGGTCGGTGCATTGGCCGACAGTTCGGTACGCGACTGGCCGATGATCTGGTTCATCTGACCGAGGATGTTCAGGCGCGCTTCCAGGGCTTGGCCCAGAGCGATTTCCATGATTTCTTCGGTGATGCCCTTGATCTTGATGTCCATCTGCAGCGCGGTCACGCCTTTGGCGGTACCGGCTACCTTGAAGTCCATGTCGCCCAGGTGGTCTTCGTCGCCCAGGATGTCGGTCAGGACGGCAAATTTCTCGCCTTCTTTAACCAGACCCATGGCGATACCGGCAACCGGCGCCTTCATTGGAACACCAGCGTCCATCAGAGCCAGGGAAGCACCGCAGACCGAAGCCATGGAGCTCGAACCGTTGGACTCGGTGATTTCCGACACAACGCGGATGGTGTACGGGAACACGTCGGCGGCAGGCAGCATGGCCTGAACCGAACGACGGGCCAGACGGCCGTGACCGATTTCGCGACGACCGGCACCACCCATGCGACCACACTCGCCCACCGAGAACGGAGGGAAGTTGTAGTGCAGCATGAACGGGTCTTTTTTCTCGCCTTCCAGGGTGTCCAGCAGTTGTGCATCACGGGCAGTACCCAGAGTTGCAACGACCAGAGCCTGGGTTTCGCCACGGGTGAACAGCGCCGAACCGTGGGTCTTCGGCAGAACGCCGACCTCGATGTTCAGCGGACGTACGGTGCGGGTGTCGCGGCCGTCGATACGTGGCTTGCCGTTTACGATGTTTTCGCGAACGGTGCGGTATTCGATTTCACCGAAAGCAGCTTTGACGTCAGCAGCGGAAGGCTGGCCTTCTTCGCCGGACAGCTTGGCAACGACCTGATCCTTCAGCTCGCCCAGGCGAGCATAACGGTCGGCCTTGACGGTGATGGTGTAAGCCTGGGAGATCGCTTCGCCGAACTCGGCGCGAATGGCACCCAGCAGCTCGGTGGCTTCGGCTTGCGGAGCCCAGGCCCAGGTTGGCTTGGCAGCTTCGGCGGCCAGCTCTTTGACGGCCTGGATAACGACCTGGAACTCGTCATGGGCGAACAGTACGGCGCCCAGCATCTGGTCTTCGGTCAGTTCTTTGGCTTCGGATTCAACCATCAGAACGGCTTCAGAAGTACCGGCAACGACCATGTCCAGGCTCGAAGCAGCCAGCTGCTCGTAAGTCGGGTTCAGCAGGTAGCCGGTGCTTTCGTGGAACGCAACGCGGGCAGCGCCGATCGGACCATCGAACGGAATGCCGGAGATCGCCAGCGCAGCCGAGGTACCGATCATCGCAGCGATGTCCGGATCGGTCTTCTTGCTGGTGGAAACGACGGTGCAGACGACCTGCACTTCGTTCATGAAGCCTTCCGGGAACAGCGGACGGATCGGACGGTCGATCAGTCGGGAAGTCAGGGTTTCTTTCTCGGAAGGACGGCCTTCGCGCTTGAAGAAACCACCAGGGATCTTACCGGCAGCGTAAGTTTTTTCCTGGTAGTGAACAGACAGAGGGAAGAAGCCCTTGCCTGGATCGGCTTGCTTGGCACCGACTACGGTCACCAATACGCTGACGTCGTCGTCAACGGTGACCAATACTGCGCCGGAGGCCTGACGGGCGATACGGCCAGTCTCGAGGGTAACGGTCGACTGACCGAACTGGAATTTTTTGATGACCGGGTTCACGGTGTCCTACCTTCTTTTGTGGCTCTTGGGGAAACTGGTTTCTTGCGAAATTCTTGGGCAACGTCGGGAGTCGGCCCGATCGGGATGTCCAGGGTGCAGCGACTCAGGCAAAGCAGATATCCAGATAAAACTTGAGGCTGGAAGCCTGCCATGTGCCAGCGGGAAACCCGCGGGCGCACGACAGACAACCAACCTCTAGCGCAATCGCTGAATTAGCGACGCAGACCCAAGCGACCGATCAGAGCGCTGTAACGGCTCACGTCTTTGCCTTTCAGGTAGTCCAGCAGCTTACGACGCTGGTTTACCATGCGGATCAGACCACGACGGGAGTGGTGATCTTTACCGTTGGCCTTGAAGTGACCTTGCAGTTTGTTGATGTTGGCGGTCAGCAGTGCAACTTGCACTTCTGGCGAACCAGTGTCACCAACAGCTTGCTGGTAGTCAGCTACGATTTGGGCTTTTTCTTGAACGTCGAGAGCCATGAGGCAATCCTTTTATCAGGAAACTGTTTCAGAAAAACAGTTTCAACAGGCCAGGGACAAATCCCTGTATCTAAAAATGAGTAGTGACCGTGCCTGTTGACAGCCACCCTCGTCCGGTCATTCTGACCGAATCAGTCGACGCGGCGCGATGCGCCCGTCTTCGCTCACTTCACCGATACCGATGAAGCGACCGTTGTGATCCTGTACCCGTACCATACCGAATTTCGGTGCATCCGGAGCGCGGACCGGCTGGCCGTTAAGCCAGTAGAACGAGCTGTGCTCCGAGAACTGCAATAGCGGCCAATCCAGCAGACCGCTGTCCGATGGCATCAGGAAGCGGTCAACCGCTTCGTTGCCGCCTTCGGCATGTACCGCTTCCAACTCTTCCAGGGTGACCGTCTGGGCCAGCGTGAAAGGCCCGGCCTGGGTACGTCGCAGTTCTGCAACGTAAGCGCCACAACCGAGCTGCTCACCAATATCCTCCACCAGGGTGCGAATATAGGTGCCTTTGCTGCAATCCACTGCCAGCCGCGCAGTATCACCTTCGAAGGCCAGCAATTCCAAGCGCGTAATAGTAACAGAACGCGGTTCACGCTCCACTACTTCGCCTGCACGGGCCAGCTTGTACAGCGGCTGGCCATCACGCTTGAGCGCCGAGTACATCGGCGGTATCTGACTGATTTGCCCACGAAAATTCGGCAACACAGCTTCGATATCGGAGCGACCAACGGTCACAGGACGCTCCTGCAAAACTTCGCCCTCGGCATCCGCCGTGGTCGTGGTTTTGCCCAGTTGCGCCAGGGTTTCGTAACCCTTGTCGGAATCGAGCAGGTATTGCGAGAACTTGGTGGCCTCACCGAAGCACAACGGCAACACGCCGGTGGCCAGCGGGTCGAGACTGCCGGTGTGTCCGGCCTTCTCGGCATTGAGCAACCAGCGGACCTTCTGCAAGGCCGCATTGGAGGTGAACCCCAGCGGCTTGTCCAGCAGGATGATACCGCTGACGTTACGACGGATACGTTTGACCTGAGCCACCGATTACTCCTTGGTGTCTTCGGCTTCTGCCGCAACCGGATGCTGATTGTCTTCAGCCACTGCGCGCTCGATCAAGGCCGACAGATGCGCACCACGCACAACGCTTTCGTCGTAATGGAAGTGCAACTGTGGAACGCTGCGCAGCTTCATCTCGCGAGCCAACTGCATGCGCAGGAAACCGGCGGCGGAGTTGAGCACCTTGATGCTCTGTGCGATGTCTTCGGCGCTGTCCTGACCCATCACGGTGATGAAAATCTTGGCGTGACCGACGTCACGGCTGACTTCCACTGCGGTAATGGTGACCAGGCCGACGCGCGGGTCTTTGACTTCACGACGGATCAGTTGTGCCAGCTCGCGCTGCATCTGATCGCCGATACGTTGGGTACGGCTATATTCTTTTGCCATGTCTTGTTACCTGTTACTGCCCCACGGCGAAACCCGTGAGGTCTGAAAGCGGCAAACGCCCGGCCTGACAGAAGCCAGACCGGGCGTTGCGTTTAGAGTCCGGGTGATGCGCCGTGCATTTGCATGCGGCTGCCCATCACGGCTCTTGAAGTGCGCGAGTTAGAGGCTGCGAGCAACCTGAACCTTCTCGAAGACTTCGATCTTGTCACCGACTTTGACGTCGTTGTAGCTCTTCACGCCGATACCGCATTCCATGCCGGCACGCACTTCGGAAGCGTCATCCTTGAAGCGGCGCAGGGATTCCAGCTCGCCTTCGAAGATAACGATGTCTTCGCGCAGTACACGGATTGGACGGTTACGGTGAACAGTACCCTCGATCACCATGCAACCGGCGATCGCGCCAAACTTCGGCGAACGGAACACGTCACGCACTTCGGCCACACCGAGGATGTTCTCGCGAACATCGCTGCCAAGCATACCGGTGAGGGCTTTCTTGACGTCTTCGATGATGTCGTAGATCACGTTGTAATAACGCATATCCAGACCTTCCTGCTCGACGATCTTGCGAGCGCCGGCATCGGCACGCACGTTGAAGCCGAACAGTACAGCATTGGAGGCCAGTGCCAGGTTGGCGTCGGACTCGGTGATACCACCGACACCGCCACCGACAACGCGCACTTGCACTTCATCGTTACCCAGGCCGTTCAAGGCGCCGTTCAACGCTTCCAGCGAACCACGGACGTCGGATTTGAGGACGATGTTGAGCGTCTTCTTCTCTTCCTGACCCATGTTTTCGAAGATGTTTTCCAGCTTGCCTGCGTGAGCACGAGCCAGTTTGACTTCGCGGAACTTGCCTTGACGGAACAGAGCCACTTCACGGGCTTTCTTCTCGTCGGCAACCACGCTCATCTCGTCGCCAGCATCCGGGGTACCGTCCAGGCCGAGGATCTCGACAGGGATGGCTGGACCGGCTTCCTTGATGGCCTTGCCGTTCTCGTCGAGCATGGCGCGAACACGGCCGTAGTTGGAACCGACCAGCACCATGTCGCCTTGACGCAAGGTACCGTCCTGAACCAGAACGGTCGCCACCGGGCCACGGCCCTTGTCGAGACGCGATTCAACCACCACACCACGACCAGGAGCAGAAGGCGTAGCTGTCAATTCCAGAACTTCGGCTTGCAGCAGAACGGCTTCGAGCAATTCGTCGACACCGGTACCCATCTTCGCCGAGACCGGTACGAATGGCGTGTCACCGCCCCACTCTTCCGACGTCACGCCGTGTACCGACAATTCGCTACGGATGCGATCGAGATCAGCGCCCGGCTTGTCGATCTTGTTCACCGCCACGACCAGCGGAACGCCCGCGGCCTTGGCATGCTGAACAGCTTCGATGGTTTGCGGCATCACGCCGTCGTCCGCTGCAACGACCAGGATCACAATGTCCGTCGCCTTGGCACCGCGGGCACGCATCGCGGTAAACGCGGCGTGGCCCGGGGTATCGAGGAACGTCACCATGCCACGGTCGGTTTCAACGTGGTATGCACCGATGTGCTGGGTAATACCGCCGGCTTCGCCAGCTGCAACCTTGGCACGACGGATGTAGTCGAGCAGGGAAGTCTTACCATGGTCAACGTGGCCCATTACGGTCACGACTGGCGCACGGGCAACGGCCTCGCCTTCAAACTTCAGGGACTCGGCCAGGGAATCTTCCAGGGCGGTGTCGCTGACCAGGGTCACTTTGTGGCCCAGCTCCTCGGCAACCAGTTGAGCAGTTTCCTGATCGAGCACCTGGTTGATGGTCGCCGGAGTACCCAGCTTGAACATGAACTTGATGATTTCAGCAGCCTTGACCGACATCTGCTGGGCCAGATCGCCCACAGTAATGGTCTCGCCGATCTTCACTTCGCGCACGACAGGGCCGGTTGGGCTCTGGAAACCGTGGGCATTGCGCTTCTTCAGCTTGGCCTTGCCGCGACCACCACGACGGAAGCCATCGCTTTCTTCGTCGGTAGTACGAGGGGCAACGCGTGGAGCAGGCGCTTTTTCCTTGACCGACGCACGATGCGGAGCGTTTTTGCGCTCGCCATCGCCACTACCGCGACGATTGTTATCGTCGGCACGTGGTTTGTCCGGACGGCGCTGTTCGTCACGCTTGCGAGTGTCCGCCGCAGGCGCAGCTGGAGCAGCTGCCACGACCGGCGCGCTTTCGCGCACAGGTTCGGCCACTGCTGCATGCGCGACTACAGGTTCGGCTGGAGCGGTCGGCGCAGCAGCTGGCTGGCGACGAGCTTCTTCTTCGGCGCGACGCTTGGCTTCTTCTTCAGCCTTCTGACGTGCAGCATTTTCTACTGCGCGACGCTCTTCCAGTTCACGCTTGCGCTCGGCTTCGATTTCTTCCGGGCTGCGCTGTACGAAGACTTTCTTCTTGCGTACTTCTACGCTGATGCTTTTGCTGCCAGCAACACGCAGGGTGCTGGTGGTTTTACGCTGCAGCGTAATCTTGCGTGGTTCTTCCACTTTCGCCTTGTGGCTGCTTTTCAAGTGAGTCAGCAACGATTGCTTCTCACTGTCAGTCACACTTTCTTCGGCGGCGGTGTGCGGCAGACCTGCCTCACGCATCTGCTGCAACAGGCGCTCTACCGGTGTTTTGACCTCATCGGCCAGTTGTTTCACCGTGACTTGCGTCATGCACTTCTCTCCTCAGGCCGCGCCTAATTACTCGAACCAGTGGGCTCGGGCGGCCATGATCAACTTGCCGGCACGATCATCGTCAATGCCGTCGATGTCGAGCAGGTCGTCAATAGACTGCTCGGCCAGGTCTTCGCGGGTAATTACGCCGCGCACCGCCAGTTCCATCGCCAAATCCTTGTCCATACCCTCAAGCGAGAGCAGGTCTTCGGCCGGATGGGCGTCTGCCAGCTTTTCCTCAGTAGCGATGGCTTTGGTCAACAAACGATCCTTGGCACGAGCGCGAAGCTCGTTGACGATGTCTTCGTCAAAGCCGTCGATGTTGAGCATTTCTTCCAACGGTACGTAGGCAATCTCTTCCAGGCTGGTGAAGCCTTCATCGACCAGCACCTGGGCCAATTCTTCGTCGACTTCCAGCTCGTCGATGAAGTTGCGCAGGATGTCGCCGGTTTCTGCTTGCTGCTTAGCCTGGATGTCCGATTCGGTCATCACGTTCAGGGTCCAGCCAGTCAATTGGCTGGCCAGACGCACGTTCTGACCACCGCGACCGATGGCCTGAGCCAGATTGTCTGCGCCAACGGCGATGTCCATTGCATGGGCATCTTCGTCGACGATAATTGCCGCAACCTCGGCCGGTGACATGGCGTTGATCACGAACTGAGCCGGGTTGTCATCCCACAGAACGATATCAACACGCTCACCGCCCAACTCGCCCGACACTGCCTGGACGCGCGAGCCGCGCATACCAATGCAAGCGCCCTGCGGGTCGATGCGTTTGTCCTTCGAGCGGACGGCGATCTTGGCGCGCGAACCCGGGTCACGGGACGCCGCCATCACTTCGATCAAGCCTTCAGCGATTTCCGGCACTTCGATGCGGAACAACTCGATCAGCATTTCCGGCGCGGTACGCGACAGGATCAACTGCGGGCCGCGATTCTCGGTGCGGATTTCCTTGAGCAGCGCACGCAGACGCACGCCAACACGGAAGGTTTCGCGAGAAATGATGTCTTCACGAGCCAGCAACGCTTCAGCGTTGTTACCCAGATCGACGATCACGTTGTCGCGGGTCACTTTTTTCACGGTACCGGAGATGATTTCACCCAAGCGCTCGCGGTAAGCGTCAACAACCTGGGCACGCTCGGCTTCGCGGACTTTCTGCACGATGACTTGCTTGGCAGTCTGTGCAGCGATACGGCCGAATTCGATCGACTCGATTTTTTCTTCGACGACGTCACCCACCTTGGCACCCGGATGCGTTTCAGCAACCTTGCTCGGCCAGGTTTCAATGGCCGGATCGTCCAGGTCTGCTTCTTCGACAACCGTCCAGCGACGGAAAGTCTCATAAGCACCGGTGTGGCGATTGATTTCCACACGCAGATCAACTTCGTCCTCGAAACGCTTTTTGGTAGCAGTGGCCAGAGCCAGCTCCAGCGCTTCAAAAATTACGTTTGCCGGTACGCCCTTTTCATTGGATACCGACTCAACAACCAGCAGTACTTCTTTGCTCATCGTACGCCTCGCCTTTCGCAAGCCATTGGATCCGCGGGATCCGCGTCTCAGTCAAAACTGGGAATAATGTTGGCCTTGTCGATCATATCGATCGGCAACAGGAACTCGTGGTCTTCTACCTGCACCACGACATCCTGCTCTTCTACACCGCGCAGAAGGCCCTGAAAGTTGCGTCGGCCTTCAAAAGGCGAACGCAGCTTGATCTTCACTTGTTCACCGGCAAATTTTGCAAACTGCTCAATAGTGAACAGAGGGCGTTCCATGCCAGGCGAGGAAACTTCAAGGGTGTACTCAACGGAAATCGGATCTTCAACATCCAGGACACCGCTGATCTGACGGCTGACGATGGCACAGTCGTCCACCAGCACACCGCCTTCTTTATCGATATAAACGCGCAACAGTGAGTGGCGACCCTGAGCCGAAAACTCAATACCCCAGCATTCATAGCCAAGGGCCACGACCACCGGGGCCAACAAGGCCTGCAACTGTTCTAGCTTGCTCGACACCTGAACCCCCTCGTGCATGTAAATGCATGCTATGCAAAATAAAAAAATGGGCGAAACGCCCATCCCTGAAACGCCGTCGAACAGCGGCGTTATAAAGTGTCCAGCTAACAAAAAGCCCCTTAAAAGGGGCTCCTTAAACTGGTTGCGGGGGCCGGATTTGAACCGACGACCTTCGGGTTATGAGCCCGACGAGCTACCAGACTGCTCCACCCCGCGACAAAGCTGGGGCGGAAGTATACGACCGATCCTTGACAGGGTCAATGTAACCTTCCACCTGCAAGAAAGCCCGCAACAGCGGGCTATCCTGACTAATTGGTACCGAGAAGGGGACTCGAACCCCTACACCCTATGGGCACAACCACCTCAAGGTTGCGTGTCTACCAATTCCACCACCTCGGCAATACTACGTTTGAAACCCTTCTTACTTCTGCTCTTGAGCTGGAGGCACGTCAGTCGCACTGTTGGCCGACTTTTGCTCTTGAAGCACCGGTACATCATCAGAAGCCGGTTGTTGCTTTGGAACTTCCAACACTGCCGGGTTTGGCAAACCTACTTGAGTCAGCTGGTGAGCTTTCTCTTTAGCAAAGTAACCTAACCCTAAGCTGGTTATGAAGAAACCTGCGGCAAGTATAGCAGTAAACTTACTAAGAAAGGTAGAGGAACCTTGGCTTCCGAACACAGTATTTGAAGCACCTGCTCCGAAAGACGCGCCAGCATCCGCACCTTTACCCTGCTGCAGCAATACCAGAGCAACTACGCCCAATGCACCCAGCAGATGAAAAACGACTACGACTGTTTCCAGCATTTTTTCAGTTTCCCGCGGCGCGACAAATCGCACCGAACTCATCTGCATTCAGGGAAGCTCCACCAATGAGCCCCCCATCGATATCCGGCATGCCGAACAGTTCGACCGCATTGGCCGCCTTCACGCTGCCGCCGTATAGAAGCCGCACACCTTGTGCGACTTCAGAATTCTCTACCGCCAACTGCGCACGGATGGCTGCATGCACATCCTGAGCTTGTTGCGGCGAAGCAGTCAGCCCGGTACCAATGGCCCAGACCGGCTCGTAAGCGATGACTGCGCTTGCAAAAGCACCGACGCCCAACTCCTCAATGATACTGCCAAGCTGACGCGAGACAACCTCAAGAGTCTTCCCGGCTTCGCGCTGTTCAAGGGTTTCCCCTATACACAACACCGGGGTCAAGCCACACGCCTGTGCCGCCGCAAACTTGCGAATCAGCATTCCGTCCTGCTCGCCAAGTACCTGGCGGCGCTCGGAGTGCCCGACAAGCACCAGGGAACAACCTGCATCCACCAGCTGACTCGGTGCAATCTCACCCGTCAACGCACCCTGCATTGATTCCACCGCAGAGTTCTGCGCGCCAATCGAAATCGGCCTTCCTTCCAAGCCATCAATCACTTGATTGATATGCAGAAAAGGCGGGAATACCGCAACATCAACACCGCTCGGCAAGGCCAGATCACGAAGGCCTTTGATCAGCTCAGCGACGCTGGCGCGGGTACCGTGCATCTTCCAGTTACCAGCTACCATAGGGCGACGCATGCTGTACCTCGTCGGTCAAAGTGGGCGCAGATGTTACCCAACACAATCATGGCTGGCAAGCCGAATTCAGGCAGAAACTTCAGTAACCAGTTTTGCCAGCTCTTCGGCGTAGCCGCGAACCTGAGTTTCGTCTTCGCCTTCGACCATGACGCGCACCAGTGGCTCTGTCCCGGACTTGCGCAGGAGCACGCGTCCACGACCCGCCATGGCCTTGGTCACTCGCTCACTGGCTTCCTTGACCGACGAATGCTCGAGAGGACTCGCTCCCCCCCCAAAACGTACATTGATCAATACCTGCGGGCACTTACGCAACGCCTGACGAGACTGAGCCAGACTTTCCGAGCGCGTCTTGAGCGCCATCAGAACCTGCAATGCAGCAACGATCGCATCACCCGTAGTGGTGTAATTGAAGCAAACGATGTGCCCCGAGTTCTCGCCTCCTACCAGCCAGTTGCGCTCCAGCAGGTCAGCAATCACATAACGGTCACCAACATTGGCACGAACAAAAGGAATCGCCAGGTCCGCCAGAGCCAGCTCCAGCCCCAGGTTACTCATCAGGGTGCCGACCACACCGCCTTGCAGCTTGTCGCGCTCATGCAAATCGCGAGCAATGATGTACAGCAGCTCATCCCCATCGACGATGGCCCCCGTGTGATCGACCATCAGAACACGGTCACCATCACCATCGAACGCAATCCCGAGATCAGCATGCTCGGCAAGAACGGCAGCCTGCAGTTGCCCCATATGGGTCGAACCACAATTGTCATTGATGTTTAAACCATTGGGCTGCGCGGAAAGAACAACGACATCGGCACCCAGCTCACGGAACACGCTAGGCGCCACCTTGTAAGTCGCACCATGGGCACAGTCGATGACGATTTTCATCCCGGCGAAGCTGGTGCCAGTCGGCACGCTGCTCTTGCAGAACTCGATATAACGACCCGACGCATCGTTGATTCGCGTGACCTTACCGATCTTGCTCGACTCAACCACGGTCATCGGCGTGTCCAGCAGCTCCTCGATCATCAGCTCGACTTCATCCGGCAGCTTGGTGCCCTTTCCGGAGAAGAACTTGATGCCGTTGTCATCGTGAGGATTATGCGAAGCACTGATCACAATCCCGGCCTCAGCATGAAAGGTGCGCGTCAGGTAAGCGATGGCTGGCGTTGGCATCGGCCCCAACAACATTACATCTGCGCCTGCCGAGGTGAGCCCAGCCTCGAGTGCCGACTCAAACATATAACCGGAAATGCGGGTGTCCTTGCCGACAAGCACCTTGCAGGCACCCATCTTGCGAAACGCCATGCCCGCGGCCCAGCCGAGTTTGAGCATGAAATCAGGAGTAATCGGGTATTCACCGACTCGACCACGAATGCCGTCAGTACCAAAGTATTTCCTAGTCATAAGCTCTCCATAACTCTTATTCGGCTGATTCCACTGCGGCGATCATCCTCACCACATCGATAGTTTCTGCTACATCATGGACGCGCAATATACGCGCGCCCTTATGCGAAGCCAGCGCTGCAAGGGCAAGACCGCCAAACAAGCGCTCACCCACGGGGCGATTCAATGCTTGCCCGATCATGCTCTTTCGCGAAACCCCGACCAACAGGGGTCGCCCCAAGGCATGCAAGGCGTCCATATGCTTGAACAAGCTAAGATTGTGTTGCAAGTTTTTTGCGAAGCCGAAGCCTGGATCGAGAATGATCCGATCGGCGCCAATCCCCGCCGCTGCGCACCGGGCCATGCGCTCAGCGAGAAACTCGCCCACTTCCTTCGTAACGTCCCGGTATTGCGGATTGTCCTGCATGTCGCCCGGCTCGCCGAGCATATGCATCAGACAGACTGGCAACCCGGTTGCCGCCGCCGCATCCAGCGCGCCTTCCCGACGCAGCGCCCGAACGTCATTGATCAAACCGGCCCCCAGTCGCGCGGTCTCGCGCATGACGGCTGGCGTGGAAGTATCCACTGAGATGATCACATCCAGTTCACGACTGATCCGCTCGACGACCGGCGCAACACGCTCCAGCTCTTCCAACGGCGAAACCGCCCTGGCACCTGGTCGCGTGGACTCACCGCCCACATCGATCAGGGTCGCGCCAGCCGCCACCATGGCTTCAGCATGGCGCAAAGCCGCGTCGAGATGGCTGTATTGACCACCGTCGGAGAAAGAATCGGGAGTGACATTGAGAATGCCCATGACATGAGTCTGGGCCAAATCAAGAACCCGGTTGCCGCAAGGCAACCGGGTCGAGGACTGAACAGAAGTCATTTCAAACCTTAAACGTCAGCAGCCGGACCGCCAATCGGTGTTTCCGGACGCTCATCCTGCACCACCGGAGGGGTTCCGGAAGTACCCGTGCCACCTGACCAATCGCGAGGTTCGCGAGGCGTACGACCCGCCATGATATCATCGATCTGATCGGCATCGATCGTCTCATACTTCATCAGGGCATCAGCCATGGCATCGAGCTTGTCACGGTTGTCCGTAAGGATTTGCTTAGCCGTGCCGTAGCATTGATCAATAATGCTGCGCACTTCGGAGTCAATCAGCTTGGCCGTTTCGCCAGAGAAACTTGCACTCTGACCACCGCCGCCGCGACCAAGGAAAACTTCACCTTCTTCTTCGGCATACATCAATGGTCCGAGTTTCTCCGAAAGACCCCACTTGGTCACCATGTTCCGCGCAATCTGACTGGCACGCATGATGTCGTTGGAAGCACCGGTGGTCACACCATCGAAGCCCAGTGTCATTTCTTCAGCGATACGACCGCCGTACAGTGAGCAGATCTGGCTGATCAGCGCTCGCTTGGACAGGCTGTAGCGATCTTCTTCCGGCAGGAACATGGTCACACCCAGCGCACGACCACGCGGGATGATCGATACTTTGTACACCGGATCATGCTCAGGCACGACGCGACCAACAATGGCGTGACCCGCCTCGTGGTAAGCCGTGTTCTGCTTTTCTTTCTCGGACATGACCATGGATTTGCGCTCGGCACCCATCATGATCTTGTCTTTGGCCAGTTCGAATTCCTTCATCTCGACAATGCGCTTGCCGGCACGCGCGGCGAACAAGGACGCCTCGTTGACCAGGTTGGCCAGGTCGGCACCGGAGAAACCAGGAGTACCACGAGCGATCACCGCCGGAGCGACGTCATCACCCATTGGCACTTTGCGCATGTGGACTTTGAGAATCTGTTCGCGACCACGGATATCCGGCAGACCGACCACGACCTGACGGTCGAAACGGCCCGGACGCAGCAGCGCAGGGTCCAGTACGTCTGGACGGTTGGTAGCTGCGATCACGATGATGCCGTCGTTCATTTCGAAGCCATCCATCTCCACCAGTAACTGGTTGAGAGTCTGCTCGCGCTCGTCGTGACCGCCGCCCATGCCGGCACCACGGTGGCGACCGACGGCGTCGATTTCATCGATGAAGATAATGCATGGCGCGTGTTTCTTGGCCTGTTCGAACATATCGCGAACACGGCTGGCACCGACGCCGACGAACATTTCGACGAAGTCAGAACCGGAGATGGTGAAGAACGGCACCTTGGCTTCGCCAGCAATCGCCTTGGCCAGCAAGGTTTTACCGGTACCCGGAGGACCAACCATCAGCACGCCGCGAGGGATGCGACCGCCCAGACGCTGGAACTTGCCCGGATCACGCAAGAACTCGACCAGTTCACCGACTTCTTCTTTGGCTTCGTCGCAACCGGCAACGTCAGCCAACGTGGTTTTCACCTGATCTTCGGAGAGCAGGCGCGCCTTGCTCTTGCCGAAGCTCATTGGCCCGCCCTTGCCACCTGCGCCGCCCTGCATCTGCCGCATGAAAAACATGAATACGGCAATGATCACCAGGATCGGGAAGCTGGCGACCAGAAGTTGAGTCCAGATGCTTTGCTGCTCAGGCTGCTTGCCTTCGACCACGACGTGGTTATCCACCAGATCGCCGATCAAGCCATTATCCTGGATCGCCGGACGAATGGTCTTGAAGCTGTCGCCATCGTTGCGCTTGCCGGTGATCACGTAGCCATCAACCGCCACGCGCTCGACCTTGCCATCCTTGACCTGCTGGATGAAGTCGGAATAGTTGAGGGTCTGCGGCTCGTTAGGACTGGAGAAGTTGTTCATCACCGTCACCAGGACAGCCGCGATGATCAACCACAGGATCAGATTCTTTGCCATATCGTTCAATTAACTACCCTCTGAAGCAAGCGCCGCTGATGGCGCGCGCTTCGCATGATATTCACCGGCCTAACTTACTACATTACCTACAACTTGGCAGGCGCCGTCTGTAACCCTTTGTGAAACTCTTCCTACACAATATTCGCTATTTCTCACAGGGCGAAATACGAAATTCCTATTGCCCCGCAAAAAAACCTCGTTTTACTCACTCCGGCCGCGGTAGCCCCAAGCCAGCATGTATTGCTCGCGGGAACTGCCGCGGGAAGAGTCCGGCTTGATCATCTGGACCTTGTCGAATTTCTGACGAGCGTCCTTCACGTAAGCATCAAACCCTTCACCCTGAAAAACCTTGATCACAAAATTACCACCCGGCTTGAGTATCCGAGCTGCCAGATCAAGAGCCAGTTCGCAAAGAAACATGGCTTTGGGCATATCTACGGCGGGCGTACCACTCATATTGGGGGCCATATCGGAAATCACAAGGTCCACCTGCGAATTACCCACGGCGTCCAGGATCTGAGCGAGCACTTCGTCCTGGGTGAAGTCACCCTGGATGAAAGTCACGTCCGGAATGCTGTCCATTTCGAGGATGTCCGAGGCGATCAGGCGCCCCTGGCCACCGATCAGCCGGCTAGTGACCTGCGACCAGCCACCGGGCGCCGCCCCCAGGTCGACAACGGTCATACCTGGACGGATCAGCTTGTACTTCTCCTGGACCTCCAGAAGTTTGTAACTCGCACGCGAGCGGTAGCCATCCTTCTGCGCCTGCTTCACATAGGGGTCATTGACATGTCTTTTCAGCCAACCAAGGCTTGTCTTGGAACGCGCCATTGGGCACCTCGATGATAAGGGTCGTGATTAATTGGGCGGATCCACGAACCCTCGGGTAAAATGGCCGCCATTTTACAGAATCCAGACGAAAGGGTCAGATTATGCCGCTCACTCAAGAGCAGAAGAAACAGTACAAATCCATTGGCCACCATCTGAAACCAGTTTTGATTGTGGCTGACAACGGTTTGACTGAAGGTGTGTTAGCCGAACTTGAACGCGCTTTGGCGGATCACGAGCTGATCAAAATCAAGCTCAACATCCTCGATCGCGAATCGCGCCTGGCCTCCATTGCAGAACTGTGCAAGGTCGGCAAGGCGGACCTGGTTCAGGTCATCGGCAAGATGGCACTGATTTACCGCAAGAACTTCAGCGTCAACAAACAGCTGTCGAACGTCCATCGCTTCAAGTGATGGCAAGGGTCAAGGGTGTGCTTCGCGCACCCTGCCACTCCATCCAGGCACCGGCTGCATGACCAGCACCAGTCCGGAAAAGCCCAAAACAAGATAGCTGAACACCTGCCAACGCACCGCATCGGGCCACCCGACACGCACGGCGAAGTACATCGCGCAGGCACACAACCCCACCAGCAACAACTGGCCACGAATATCGCGCCATAGACTGGCAAGGCCCACGGCCTGAATCAGCACCAAAGCCTGTAAAACCAGACACACTGTGGCAAACCCCACCATCAGTGCATTCAGCATGCCTGCTATTTCGTCAATCAGCAGCGGTGCCAGGCCAATCAACCCCAGCACCGGCAGCAGGCCGATATGCAACAACCACAGGCCGCCAACCCATAACATCTGAGTCAGCTGCCAAAGCATCGCGCCCGCACGAAGCAGGCGCCTGCTTTTAGTTTCAGATGTGGCGAACTTCGACAATCTCGTACTCGATAACGCCGCTCGGCGTTTTAACCGCCACCACGTCACCCTCTTCCTTGGCAATCAAGGCGCGGGCAATAGGCGAACCAACGGAGATCTTGCCGAGTTTGATGTCTGCCTCGTCCTCACCAACGATCTGGTAGGTCACGCTTTCATCGGTCTCGACGTTAGCAATCTCCACAGTCGTGCCAAAAATCACCTTGCCGGTGTGAGCAATGGTCGTGACATCAATCACCACTGCGTTTTGCATGCGGCCTTCGATGTCACGGATCCTTGCCTCAACCATACCCTGCTGCTCGCGAGCAGCGTGGTATTCGGCGTTTTCCTTCAAGTCACCCAACTCGCGGGCCGTACCGATGTCCTGGCTGAGCTTCGGACGAACGACCTTGGTCAGGTGAGCATGTTCTTCTTCCAGGGCGCGAGCGCCCTGAACGGTCATTGGGTACTTCGTTATGCTCATGCCTTCAATCCTGCGTGTAGATCCTGCAAGCGACGTACGGTCTTCTCGGGACCGAACTTAAGCGCTTCGCAGATCGCTTCGCCAGCAGCAATGGTCGTGGTGCAGTAGATCTTGTGCTGAAGGGCGTTGCGACGAATGGAATAGGAGTCAGCGATCGATTGACGACCTTCGGTGGTGTTGATGATCAAGGTGACTTCGTCATTCTTGATCATGTCGACCACGTGCGGACGACCCTCGGTCACCTTGTTCACGCGGCGCACTTTCAGGCCTGCGGCTTCGATCAGCTTGGCAGTACCGGCAGTAGCAACCACTTCGAAACCCAAGTTGATCAGATCACGGGCCACGCCTGCAACCAGCGGCTTGTCGTCGTCACGCACACTGATAAACGCAGTACCGCCGGTCGGCAGCACTTCGCTTGCACCCATCTGGGCTTTGGCAAACGCCTCGCCGAAGGTGTCGCCCACGCCCATCACTTCACCGGTGGACTTCATCTCAGGGCCGAGAATCGGGTCAACGCCAGGGAATTTGGCGAATGGGAACACCGCCTCTTTCACGCTGTAGAAGTTAGGAATGATTTCCTTGGTGAAACCGATTTCCTTCAGGGTTTTACCGGCCATGACGCGAGCCGCGATCATTGCCAGGGAAACACCGATGCACTTGGATACGAAAGGAACGGTACGCGAAGCACGCGGATTGACTTCAATCACGTAAATGTCGTCGCCCTGCAGCGCCAACTGTACGTTCATCAGGCCGACCACACCCAGCTCCAGGGCCATTTTCTTGACCTGCTCGCGCATCTCGTCCTGGATATGCGCAGGCAGCGAGTACGGCGGCAGCGAACATGCGGAGTCACCGGAGTGAACGCCAGCCTGCTCGATGTGCTGCATGATTGCGCCGATCACCACGTCTTTGCCGTCACAGACAGCATCAACGTCCATTTCGATGGCGCAGTTGAGGAAGTGGTCCAGCAGCACCGGGCTGTCGTTGGAGACTTGAACCGCTTCACGCAGGTAGCGCTTGAGCTCTTCTTCTTCGTAAACGATTTCCATCGCACGACCGCCCAGTACGTAGGACGGGCGCACCACCAGCGGGTAACCGATCTTGGTAGCTGCACGGATCGCTTCGTCTTCGCTGCGCACGGTAGCGTTTGGCGGCTGACGCAGGTTCAGGCGCTGGACCATTTGCTGGAAGCGCTCACGGTCTTCGGCACGGTCGATGGCATCAGGGCTGGTGCCGATGATCGGCACGCCTGCGGCTTCGAGGGCACGCGCCAGCTTCAACGGGGTCTGGCCGCCGTACTGGACGATCACGCCTTTCGGCTTCTCGACGCGGACGATTTCCAGCACGTCTTCCAGGGTCACTGGCTCGAAGTACAGGCGATCGGAAGTGTCGTAGTCGGTAGAAACGGTTTCCGGGTTGCAGTTGACCATGATGGTCTCGTACCCGTCATCGCGCAGAGCCAGCGCCGCGTGTACGCAGCAGTAGTCGAACTCGATGCCCTGGCCGATACGGTTCGGGCCACCACCCAGGATCATGATCTTGTCGCGACCCGATGGGGCGGCTTCGCACTCTTCTTCGTACGTCGAGTACAGATAAGCGGTGTCGGTAGCGAACTCGGCGGCGCAGGTGTCGACGCGCTTGTAGACCGGGAAGATCTCCAGCTTGTGACGGTGAGCACGCAGGGCCTTCTCGGTCACACCCAACAGCTTGGCCAGGCGCATGTCGGAAAAACCTTTGCGCTTGAGGCGGAACATCAGGTCGCGATCGATGCTGGTCAGACCCAGGGTCTTGACCTTCTCTTCGTCCTTGATCAGATCTTCCATCTGCACCAGGAACCATGGATCGATCATGGTCATGCCGAAGATATCTTCAACGCTCATGCCGGCGCGCATGGCGTCCGCCACGTACCAGATACGCTCGGCGCCCGGCACGGTCAGCTCGCGCTTGAGGACGCTCATGCTTTCCGGATTGCTCAGGTCAACCTTCTCGTCCAGACCGCAAACGCCGACTTCCAGGCCGCGCAGGGCTTTCTGCAGGGATTCCTGGAAGGTACGGCCGATGGCCATGACTTCACCGACCGACTTCATTTGCGTGGTCAGGCGGGCGTCTGCCTTGGAGAACTTCTCGAAGGCGAAACGTGGCAGCTTGGTCACGACGTAGTCGATGGACGGCTCGAAGGATGCTGGAGTTTTACCGCCAGTGATGTCGTTCGACAGCTCATCCAGGGTGTAACCCACGGCCAGCTTGGCTGCGACCTTGGCGATCGGGAAACCGGTGGCTTTCGACGCCAGGGCCGAGGAACGGGATACGCGCGGGTTCATTTCGATGACGACCATGCGGCCAGTGTTCGGGCAGATGCCGAACTGGACGTTGGAACCGCCGGTTTCCACGCCGATCTCGCGCAGCACCGCCAGGGAGGCGTTACGCAGGATCTGGTATTCCTTGTCGGTCAGGGTCTGTGCAGGCGCCACGGTGATCGAGTCACCGGTGTGCACGCCCATCGGGTCGAAGTTTTCGATGGAGCAGACGATGATGCAGTTGTCCTTTTTATCGCGGACAACCTCCATTTCGTATTCTTTCCAGCCGATCAGGGATTCGTCGATCAGCAGCTCTTTGGTCGGCGACAGGTCCAGACCACGGGCGCAGATTTCTTCGAACTCTTCACGGTTGTAAGCGATACCGCCGCCGGTGCCGCCCATGGTGAAGGACGGACGGATGATGCACGGGAAGCCAAGCTTCTCGAGGACCGCATTGGCCTCTTCCATGCTGTGAGCGATACCGGAGCGCGGGCACGCCAGACCGATGGACTTCATCGCCTTGTCGAAACGCGAACGGTCTTCAGCCTTGTCGATGGTATCGGCGTTGGCACCGATCATCTCTACGCCGAACTTCTCCAGAACGCCTTCGCGCTCGAGGTCCAAGGCGCAGTTCAGGGCGGTCTGACCGCCCATGGTAGGCAGCAGCGCGTCCGGACGCTCTTTTTCGATGATCTTGGCAACGGTCTGCCACTTGATCGGTTCGATGTAGGTAGCGTCGGCCATGGCCGGATCGGTCATGATGGTGGCCGGGTTGGAGTTCACCAGGATGACGCGGTAACCCTCTTCGCGCAGGGCCTTGCAGGCCTGGGCTCCGGAGTAATCGAATTCGCAGGCCTGGCCGATCACGATCGGGCCAGCGCCGAGAATCAGGATGCTTTTAATGTCTGTACGTTTTGGCATGGGTTTGTCACTCAAATCCGCAGGTCAGTCGGCAAGCCGTCTTGTTCAATCTCTGAAGACTTGAGGGGGCCGCCGGTATCGGGACCACCCTCAAGCTTTGCAACATCAGGGCGAGCGATCAGCGTCGCTTGGCCATCTCGTTGATGAAGCGATCAAACAAAGGCGCTACGTCGTTCGGGCCAGGGCTGGCTTCAGGGTGACCCTGGAAGCTGAAGGCGCTCTTGTCGGTACGCTCGATCCCTTGCAGGGTGCCGTCGAACAGCGATTTGTGAGTCGCACGAACGTTGGCCGGCAGGGTGGCTTCGTCTACGGCAAAACCGTGGTTCTGGCTGGTGATCATTACCACGCCCGTGTCCAGATCCTGGACCGGGTGGTTGGCACCGTGGTGACCATGACCCATTTTCAGGGTCTTGGCGCCAGAGGCCAGGGCCAGCAACTGGTGACCAAGGCAGATGCCGAATACCGGAATCTCGGTTTCCAGCACATCCTTGATCGCCTGGATCGCATAGTCGCATGGCTCCGGATCGCCAGGGCCGTTGGACAGGAATACGCCGTCCGGCTTCAGAGCGAGCACGTCAGCCGCTGGCGTTTGGGCCGGCACTACGGTGACTCGGCAGCCGCGCTCGACCAACATGCGCAGGATGTTCAGCTTGACGCCGTAGTCGTAGGCGACCACGTGATACGGCAGCTCGGAGGCTTCGATGGTGGCATGGCTGTCGGTTTTCAGGTCCCAGACAGTCGAACGCCACTCGTAATTCTCTGTGGTGCTGACGACTTTCGCCAGGTCCATGCCTTTGAGGCCTGGGAAGCCCCGGGCGGCGGCGATGGCGGCCTCTTCGGAAATGTTGTCACCGGCCATGATGCAGCCGTTCTGTGCGCCTTTTTCACGCAGGATGCGAGTCAGGCGACGGGTGTCGATACCGGCGATTGCCACAACGTTGTTGGCTTTCAGGTAGTCGGACAGAGGCATGGTGCTACGCCAGTTGCTCGCAACCAGTGGCAGGTCACGGATGACCAGGCCAGCGGACCAGACGCGGTTGGACTCGGCGTCTTCCGGCGTGGTGCCGGTGTTGCCGATGTGCGGGTAAGTCAGGGTAACGATCTGTTGGGCGTAGGAAGGATCGGTAAGGATTTCCTGATAGCCGGTCATTGCGGTGTTGAACACCACCTCACCAACGGTTTGACCGTCGGCTCCAATGGCTTCGCCGCGAAAAATGCTGCCATCAGCAAGGGCGAGTATGGCTGGCTTAGTCAAGAAGACCTCCCGTAAATAAAGCCTGAAAGGGCGATCGCAGGTTGTAAAAAAGCGGAGTGACGTATGGACACGTCACCCCGCTTCTTCACTGAATTATTCTGCGCGCTTTTAGTGGACACACTAAAGCTGTAGCTTACAGAAAAAGGCATTTTTGGTCTACCGCCAATGAGCCCGAAAGGCCAGAGAATGCGACAGGACGTCGCTTGGCGGTGTAAAACCGGACTCAAGCACATGACTCAAGCCCGGTTTAAACAGCATTTTAACGCAGATCGAGCACGTCTTGCATGTCGTAAAGACCAGGCTCACGCCCCTCCAGCCACAATGCAGCACGCACCGCACCCTTGGCGAAGGTCATACGACTGGAAGCCTTGTGAGTGATCTCCAGGCGCTCTCCTTCACAGGCAAACAGCACGGTATGATCACCCACCACATCACCACCACGAACAGTGGCAAAACCGATGGTCTCGCGCTCGCGCGCACCGGTGTGGCCCTCGCGACCATAGACGGCAACCTTCTGCAAGTCGCGATCAAGAGCACTGGCAATGACCTCACCCATGCGCAACGCCGTGCCTGAAGGCGCGTCGATTTTGTGCCGGTGATGAGCTTCGATGATTTCGATATCCGCCTCGTCACCCAACACACGAGCCGCCATATCAAGCAACTTCAGCGACAGGTTCACACCCACGCTGAAGTTCGCAGCGAACACGATCGGGATGTCTTTACCGGCCTCGGCAAGCAACTGCTTTTGCGCAGCGTCCAGCCCCGTCGTGCCAATCACCATGGCTTTACCCGCCTTGCGGCAGAACGCCAGGTTTTTCAGCATGACTTCCGGCAGGGTGAAGTCGATCAATACGTCGAACTCATCCGCTACCGCATCCAGGTTACCGGACAACGGCACGCCGATACGCCCCAGCGAAGCCAGCTCACCGGCATCCACGCCAATCAGCGTACTGCCGGGGCGAACGATAGCCGCCGTCAGACCAGTGAGCGGCGCGCGCTGCTGCACCGCCTCGACCAGAATCTTGCCCATGCGCCCGGCAGCGCCCATCACAGCTATACGTCGCATGACAACTCCTTACAGATCGCCGAAGAAGCGCTTCACGCCTTCGAACCAGCCAGTGGTTTTCGGCGAGTGACTGTTATCATCCGCCAGCGAGCTACGGAACTCCTCGAGCATTTCACGCTGACGACGGCTCAGGTTGACCGGCGTCTCGACCGCCACGCGGCACATCAAGTCACCGGCACCGCCGCCACGTACAGGCGCAACGCCCTTGCCACGAACACGGAATTGCTTGCCGGTCTGAGTCCCTTCAGGAATTTTCAGCTTGACCCGACCATCGAGGGTCGGAATCTCCAGCTCACCCCCCAATGCTGCATCGACGAAGCTGATCGGTACTTCGCAGAACAGATGCTTGCCGTCACGCTGGAAGATCGCGTGTTCGCGCACATTGATCACGACATACAGGTCGCCGGTCGGACCGCCCTGCGCACCCGCCTCGCCTTCGCCAGACAGACGAATGCGATCACCGGTATCAACACCGGCCGGCACTTTCACCGACAGGGTCTTGTACTCTTCGACGCGACCTTCGCCGTGGCACGAGTCGCACGGATCGGAAATGATCTTGCCCTGGCCATGGCACCGCGGGCAGGTCTGCTGCACCGAGAAGAAACCCTGCTGCATGCGCACCTGGCCAATACCGCCACAGGTCGGGCAAGTCACCGGAGAGGAGCCTTTCTTGGCACCCGAACCATCGCATGGCTTGCAGTTGACCAGTGTTGGCACGCGGATATTCACGGTCGTGCCGCGCACCGCTTCTTCCAGGTCCAGCTCCAGGGTGTAACGCAGGTCACTGCCGCGCTGAGCACCACCACGGGAACCACCGCGACCGCCACCGAAGAAGTCGCTGAAGACATCACCAAAGATATCGGAGAAGTTCTGACCGCCAAAACCGGCACCACCGCCACCCATGCTCGGGTCAACACCCGCATGACCATACTGATCGTAGGCCGCACGCTTGCTGGAATCGGACAGCACTTCGTAGGCCTCGTTGGCCTCTTTGAATTTCTCTTCCGACGCTTTGTCATCGGGATTACGGTCCGGGTGGTGCTTCATCGCCAGGCGGCGGTAGGCCTTTTTCAGGTCTGCCTCGCTTGAGCCTCGCTCAACACCCAATACTTCGTAATAGTCACGCTTTGCCATAAGTCTTTTGCACTCTTGAGGACGTTCGACAAACCTCTCCTGAGCCTCGCCAAACTCGTTGAGCCCCAATACAGGCCCGGACCCAACTCACGTCAATTCAACGATCCTGGTCTTTGATTCGATGCGGTACTTGCGGCTCGGAAAGCAGGAGCATTCCCGGCCATACCCTCAGCACTCGAACGTTGTCGCATGCTGTAAAAATTCACTTGCTCCAGACACGCCAACGCGGGAGCAAGCTCCCGCGCGGCGACATCCTACCAGTCACCGCCCCAAGGCAGCCAACCGGCCGACCAACAACTTACTTGTGGTCTTTGACTTCTTCGAACTCAGCGTCGACGACGTCATCAGCTTTTTCAGCCGATTCAGCGTGCTGTGCAGCGCCGTCAGCAGGTTGAGCCTGATCGGCGTACATCTTCTGAGCCACTGGCGCGGAGACCTTGGACAGCTCTTCAACCTTGGCTTCGATCGCAGCCTTGTCGTCGCCCTTGACAGCGGCTTCCAAAGCAACGACAGCGGCCTCGATCGCAGCCTTCTCTTCAGCGCTCACCTTGTCGCCAGCATCGGCAACCATTTTGCGAGTCGAGTGAACCAGTGCATCACCCTGATTACGGGCAGCGGCCAGCTCTTCGAACTTGCGATCTTCCTCGGCGTTGGCCTCGGCATCACGCACCATGCGTTCGATCTCTTCATCGGACAGACCGGAGTTGGCCTTGATCACAATCGACTGAGTCTTGCCGGTAGCCTTGTCTTTGGCGCCTACGTGCAGGATGCCGTTGGCGTCGATGTCGAAGGTCACTTCGATTTGTGGCACACCACGTGGTGCTGGCGGAATCTCGGCCAGGTCGAACTTGCCCAGGGACTTGTTCTGCGCCGCTTGCTTACGCTCACCTTGCAGCACGTGAATGGTCACGGCGCCCTGGTTGTCGTCGGCCGTCGAGAACACTTGCGATTTCTTGGTAGGAATCGTGGTGTTTTTCTCGATCAGCGCAGTCATCACGCCACCCATGGTTTCGATACCCAGGGTCAGCGGGCTAACGTCAAGCAACAGGACGTCTTTCACGTCACCGGCCAGTACCGCGCCCTGGATAGCAGCACCCATGGCAACCGCTTCGTCCGGGTTAACATCTTTACGAGCTTCTTTACCGAAGAACTCGGTCACCAGCTTCTGCACCAGTGGCATACGGGTCTGACCGCCCACCAGGATCACGTCGTTGATTGCGCCAACGTCGATACCGGAGTCTTTCAGAGCGATGCGGCAAGGTTCGATGGTGCGTTGAACCAGGTCTTCAACCAGCGCTTCCAGCTTGGCGCGCGAGATTTTCACGTTCAAGTGCTTAGGACCGGTGGCGTCTGCAGTGATGTACGGCAGGTTCACGTCGGTCGACTGAGCGGAAGACAGCTCGATCTTGGCTTTTTCAGCAGCTTCTTTCAGGCGCTGCATCGCCAGCGGGTCACCCTTGAGGTTCATGCCGCTTTCTTTCTTGAATTCGTCGACGAGGTAGTCGATCAGACGGATGTCAAAGTCCTCACCGCCCAGGAAGGTATCACCGTTGGTGGCCAACACTTCGAACTGGTGCTCGCCATCGACTTCAGCGATTTCGATTACGGAAACGTCGAAAGTACCGCCACCCAGGTCGTAAACGATCACGGTGTGATCGCCCTTGGCCTTGTCCATGCCGTAAGCCAGCGCAGCTGCGGTTGGTTCGTTGATGATACGTTTTACGTCCAGACCAGCAATGCGGCCGGCGTCTTTGGTGGCTTGACGCTGGCTGTCGTTGAAGTAGGCCGGAACGGTGATCACCGCTTCAGTCACTGACTCGCCGAGGTAGTCTTCGGCGGTTTTCTTCATCTTCTTCAGAATTTCAGCCGAGATTTGTGGCGGAGCCATCTTCTGGCCGTTCACCTCGACCCAAGCGTCGCCGTTGTCAGCCTTGGCGATTTTGTAAGGGACCATCTTGATGTCTTTTTGTACGACTTCTTCGTCGAACTTGCGACCGATCAGACGCTTCACCGCGTACAGGGTGTTGTGCGGATTGGTCACTGCCTGACGCTTGGCCGACTGGCCAACCAGAATCTCGCCATCGTTGGCGTAAGCGATGATCGACGGCGTGGTACGCGCGCCTTCGGCGTTTTCGATAACTTTGGCTACGCCGTTTTCAAGTACGGAGACGCAGGAGTTAGTAGTCCCCAGGTCGATACCGATGATTTTGCCCATGTTCACTCTCCCGAAACGTTGGATTTGGTTGCCGCAGCAGTGATGGATAACTGCGGTAGTAATTAAACGCTTGACTTCTAAATGGGGGCCTTGCGGCTAATTTCAAGCCTGCTCGTCAATCGAAGGCGAAACAGGTGCCGGAGCCTTGCTGACCACGACCATCGCCGGGCGCAGCAGGCGCCCGTTGAGCTGATAGCCCTTCTGGAACACCTTGAGCACGCTGTTCGGCTCGAGGTCGGCGCTTTCCTGCATTGCCATTGCCTGATGAAGAACGGCATTGAACGGTTCGCCGTGCGGGTCGATCGCTTCCAGCTGATAACGCTTCAGGGTGTCCTGGAACATTTTCAGTGTGAGCTCGATGCCTTCGCGCATCGGACGGATGCTTTCATCATCCGGGCTGGACAACTCCAGGCCACGCTCCAGGCTGTCGATGATCGGCAGCAGATCGCCGGCGAATTTTTCCAGCGCGAATTTGTGAGCCTTCTCTACATCCTGCTCGGCGCGACGGCGGACGTTCTGCAGATCGGCGGCCACACGCAAAGCCTGATCCTGCGCACCTGCCAGCTGTTCTTCGAGCACTTTTACACGAGCTGCCAAATCATCACCCGAGGCTTGGGAGGCCTGATCGGCGTCCAGATTTTGCGTATCCACTGCCTGTTCGTCAGCCATAGAATTCTCCTTTCAATATCGTCCGTGAGCTCAACTCACGCTTCTGCCCAGCTATATGGGGCCGCAAAATCCAGCTTCAAGGGGTCTCCTTGCATTAACCCTACAAAAACACCTGCATTATCATTCCGGGGCGCACTAAGGATTTCGTCGGATTAAGCAAATCGAGCTAATGGGGGGCATTGTCAGCCCGAAACAAAACACTGTATAAATAACCAGACCTAACGCCTGGGAGCGGCCTTTATGCTGGTGCACCTGTCAGTACATAACTACGCCATCGTTGAACATCTCGATCTCGAACTCGATCGCGGGATGAGCGTGATCACAGGGGAAACCGGCGCCGGCAAGTCGATCATGCTCGACGCGCTGGGCCTGACCCTGGGCGATCGCGCCGACAGTGGCGTGGTCCGCCCCGGCGCCGACAAGGCCGATATCCTCGCCACCTTCGACCTGTGTGACATTCCCGAAGCCCGCATCTGGCTCGCCGAGCGCGACCTGGAAAATGACGGCCCGTGCATCCTGCGCCGGGTGATCACCGCCGAAGGTCGTTCGCGCGGCTACATCAATGGCACGCCCTGCCCCCTGGGCGATCTCAAGGCTTTGGGTGAGCTGCTGATCGACATCCACAGCCAACACGAACACCAATCCCTGCTCAAGACCGACACTCACCGCCGCCTGCTCGACGAATACGCCGGCGCAACGGACCTCGCCCGCCAGGTTCAACTGGCTGCCCAACGCTGGCGCCAGACCCGCCAGGAACTGGAGCGTCTCTCCAACTCGGGCGACGAGCAGCGAGCCCGCCATCAATTGCTCAGCTATCAACTCGAAGAGCTTGAAAACCTGGGCTTGGGCGACAATGAGCTGGAGCAGCTGGAACAGGAACACAAGAACCTGACTAACGCCGAAACCTTGCTGGGCATCTGCCGGCAAGTCGTCGAGCAATGCAGCGAGAGTGATTCGGGCAATGTCCTGAACGCCCTGACCGCCAGCCTCAACCGCTTGTCGAGCGTGAACAACTCGATCGGCGCCCTGGGCGAAGCCAGCAGCCTGCTGACCAGCGCGCAAATCCAGGTTGAAGAAGCCGTGGGCGAACTGAACCGCTTCCTCGACAATTTCGATGCCGACCCATCACGCCTTCAATATCTCGAGGAGCGGCTTGATTCGATCTATACCCTGGCGCGCAAACATCGCATCCAGCCGACCGAAGTCGCCGAGATGCAACAGAAGCTGCTGGATGAGATTGAAACCCTGAACGCCAACGACGAATCCATCGAGCGACTGAGCGATGAGTTGGCCGCCTATGCGCGTCACTACCAGGAAAAAGCCCGGGAGCTCAGCGAGCTGCGCCACCAGGCCTCGAGCAGCCTGGCCAGTGCCGTGGAGCAGGAAATTCAGCGACTGGGCATGCCCGGTGGACGCTTCACTATCGAGCTACGCCCTAACAGCAGTGATGAGCTTTTGCCCAACGGCCTGGAACAGGTAGAACTGCTGGTGAGCGCCAACCCCGGTCAGCCACTGAAAGCCTTGGCGAAGGTCGCTTCAGGCGGCGAGCTATCGCGTATCAGCTTGGCCATTCAGGTGATCACCGCACAAACTTCCCGTGTACCGACCCTTGTATTCGACGAAGTGGACGTGGGCATCGGCGGCCCAACAGCCGAAATCGTCGGCCAGCTACTACGTCGCCTGGGGGAACGAGGGCAGGTTTTGACCGTTACTCACCTGCCACAAGTAGCCGCGCAAGGTCACCAACATCTGTTTGTGCACAAAGTGCGCGGCGACGACGCCACCCACACTGCCGTCTCCAGACTGAGCAAAAATGATCGTGTCGAAGAAGTCGCACGGATGCTGGGAGGCATCGACCTGACCAAGGAATCCCTGGCTCACGCCAGGAAAATGGTCGTCACCGCGAAGATTTAAGTTCGGCCGAAAGCACGAAGGCGACCCTGGGGTCGCCTTCGTTCGTTTCACGAATCTCAGATTCGCGCGACATGCTTACTTTTTCTTGCGCACGTACAGCACAAGATTGTGATCAACCATTTCGAAACCATATTTCTCGACGATGGCTTTCTGCAGGCGCTCGATTTCTTCGTCGAAGAATTCGATCACTTCGCTGGTCTCGACGTTGACCATATGGTCGTGGTGCTTACCGTCGTCCAGTTCGAAGACCGCGTGGCCTCCGTCGAAGTTATGCCGCACCACAAGGCCAGCTGCCTCGAACTGAGTCAGTACACGGTAAACCGTGGCCAGACCGACGTCCTCGCCAGCCTCCATCAATGCCTTGTACACATCCTCGGCACTCATATGACGCTGCTCGGCGGAATCGAGCATTTGCAGAATTTTGACCCGTGGTAGGGTCACTTTGAGGCCGGCTTTGCGTAGTTCGCTATTTTCAACCATGGTCAGCTTTCTCGCGATGCTGCTTCGCAGCTTCTCTTAATGCGGGTATGATCGGCGTTTACGTTGTCCCAGCCAAGATAGTGGAAGTCGCCCACCGATGCAAAACACCAAGCTCTTGCTAACCAGTTTCACCTTTGTGGGACTGCTCGCACTCGCCGGTTGTTCATTCCCCGGGGTTTACAAAATCGACATCCAGCAGGGCAATGTCGTCACGCAGGACATGATAGACCAGTTGCGCCCGGGAATGACCCGTAAGCAAGTAAGGTTTATCATGGGCAACCCTCTGCTGACCGACACGTTCCATGCCGATCGCTGGGATTATCTGTACAGCCTGCAACCGGGTGGCGGTGAACGCCAACAAGAACGCATTAGCGTCATCTTCAACCCTAATGATCAGCTTGTCAGCCTCTCTGGTGATTTCATGCCAGGCGTGAGTCGCGACGAGGCAATTCTCGGTAAGGACAGCGCCACGACAGTGGCCGCTCCAGCAGAGAACGCCGAGAAGCCAAAACCGGAAAAACCGGTCAAACCGGGCTCGCTGCTCGATCAGATCCAGAAAGACGTCGACGGTGTAGAAACCGTGCCGGTTCCGACGCCACAACCGCTGGACACCTCGCCACAATAATTTGCAACACAATAAAAAACCCGGCATGCCGGGTTTTTTATTGTCTGGTTTCATACGAGTTACTGATTCCGCGATCTGGCCTCGGCCGCCTTGGCCGCACGCAGCCGTCGAACCTCTTTCGGATCGGCGAGCAATGGCCGATAAATCTCGATGCGATCCCCTGACTGAACCGCACGAGTGTCGGGATCGGTGATCACCTTTCCAAAGATCCCCACCGGGCACTCGGCCAAGTCAAGGTCCGGAAATACCATTCCAATACCGGATGCCACCAGTGCCGCACGAACAGTCGTTCCTGCCGGCACCGCCACTGACAGAAGCACTTGACGATCAACCGCGGCATACGCCACTTCGACTTCTTTCAATGCCTCAACCATACATTTGCTTGGCCCGCTGACAGAATGCATCCACCAGTGTGTTGGCCGCCTGATTGAACAACGGCCCCAGGGTCGCGCGAACAATCGGCCCCGCATAGTCGAACGACAGATCCAGGCTGATCTTGCAGGCCTTCTCACCCAGCGGCTTGAACACCCACACACCATGCAACTGAGTGAACGGCCCCTCTTCAAGGTTCATTTCAATCGACTGACCGGGAACCAGGGTGTTACGCGTCACAAAATGCTGGCTCAGCCCCCCCTTGGCCACCCCAACACTCGCACGCATGTGCTCGGTGGAGGCATCCAGCACTTCAGCTGTCGAGCACCACGGCAGGAATTCCGGATACCGTGCTACGTCGTTAACCAGGTCATACAGCGCTTGCGCCGGATAGGGCAGCAAGGCCGAACGTGAAATGTGTGTCGTCATGTCAGCGTTATTTCCACAGCTGTGCGGCAAACACTACGAGAATGCCGATGGGCGCCACATAGCGCATCAAGAACAAGGACAGGGCAAAAATCGCTGGGTTGCGGGTCGCCAATTCGTCGCGCACCGCCTCCCGCCCCATCACCCAGCCTGCGAACACCACGAAACACAAACCACCGAGTGGCAACATGATCCGCGAGGTGAAGAAATCGATCACGCCAAAGAAATCCAGACCGCCCGCGGCTCCCCATTGGTAGAGGTGGAAAAAACCGCCTTCGTTCACGAAAAACTTCGCTTGCTTCCAGATATTGAAAGAAAACACCGTGCCGAGACCGACAAACCAGCAACTGAACGCCAGCCAGAAGGTAACCCAGGCGCGGCTGACTTTTGTCCGCTCAACCAGATAAGCCACCATCGGCTCGAGCAGCGAAATAGCCGAACTCCATGCCGCAATGGCTACCAGCACGAAGAACACGACGCCCATCAATTGGCCGAAGACTACGTTACCAAAGGCAAATGGCAAGCTGACAAACATCAGGCCAGGGCCTTCGCTCGGGTTCAGGCCTGCGGCGAACACAATCGGAAAAAGTGCCATGCCGGCCACGAGAGAAACCAGGGTATCGAGCAGCGCCACGCCAACCACAGTGCGCGTAATCGACGAGTTCTTCGGCATATAGGCGCCGTAGATCATGATCGAGCCGACGCCCACGCTCAGGGAAAAGAACGCATGCCCCATGGCTGGCAACAAACCATCGAGGACTTTTTCCGGGTGGAAGTCGAACATGAAATGCACGCCCTCCATGAAATGCCCGGTGGTCATGCTGTACCCCAGCAGTACAAGGATCATGACAAACAGCAACGGCATCATGATCCGCAGACTGCGCTCAAGCCCCGCCACCACGCCTTTGGCGATCACCACGGCAGATAACAGCATGAAAATCGTGTGCCAAAGTGTCAGCCGCCATGGATCAGCGATCACATTGCCGAAGTAAGCGCCCACCTGATCCGGCGTCACACCCTGGAAGTCGCCACGCCCCATATCGATGATGTAATCCAGCGACCAACCGCCGACAACGCTATAGAAGGACAGGATCAGCAAAGCCGTGATCATCCCGGCAAAGGCCCCCCAGGACCACTTGCCCGAATGCCCCGCTTCGCGCGCCAGCGCCTTCAGCGCGTTGGCAGGACTCTGCCGGGCACGCCGACCAATCAGGGTTTCAGCCAGCATGACTGGCACCCCGATCAACGCAATACAGGCCAAGAACATCAGCACGAAGGCGCCGCCGCCATAGACGCCAACCATGTACGGAAATTTCCAGATACTACCCAGGCCCACGGCCGAACCGGTCGCGGCGAGTATGAAGACCCAGCGGCTAGCCCAACTGCCGTGGACAGAAACCTTGTCTGTCGACATCGTTATTACGACCAAGCGTTCAAAAATGAGCGCGCATTGTCCGGGATTCAATCAACCTGCTCAAGCACGCAGCAACACCGTAGCCGACTCGCGTGCAACTCCCTATAATGCCGCCCCTATGGCTAAACAGAAGAAACACCCAACAGGGACCATCGCGCAAAATAAAAAGGCGCGACACGATTACTTCATCGAACATCGGTTCGAGGCTGGTCTGGTCCTGGCCGGCTGGGAAGTAAAAAGTCTGCGGGCGAGCAAGCTGCAACTGGTCGACAGTTACGTGCTGCTCAAGGATGGCGAAGCCTGGCTGCTCGGCAGTCACATTACGCCCCTGATGACCGCCAGCACCCACGTCATCGCTGACCCGACACGCACCCGCAAGCTGCTGCTCAACCGGCGCGAGCTGGAAAAGCTGTCCGCCGCCGTGCAGCAAAAGGGTTACGCCTGCGTGTGTCTGTCCTGGTACTGGAGCAAGCACATGGTCAAGTGCGAGATCGCTCTGGGCAAGGGCAAGAAGGAATACGACAAGCGTGATACCGAGCGCGAGCGCGATGCCGGCCGCGAGTTGCAGCGTGCGGTGCGCAACAAGGGCAAGGAAGAGTAATTTTCCAGCCTGGTCACTGCTTTTGTGGCGAGGGAGCTTGCTCCCTCGCCCCATTGAATCTCATGACGACAGCTACATCCCCTTGCGCCGCTCCGCCCGAGCCATGCGCTGCACTTCCTGACGCACCTCCTCCAGCACTTCCTGCACATACAGGATGTGTCGACTGGAAACTTCGCGCGCCTGTTCCGCACGACCTTCGACAATCGCCAGGTACAACTCGCGATGCTGTGTGATCAGCATGTCCCGGGTTTCGGTACGCTGCTTGTACATGCCGCCAATGTTGGTCACCACGTTGCGCTTGAGCAAATCAAACAACCCACGAATGGTGTGCAACAACACGGCGTTATGACTGGCCTCAGCGATCGCCAGGTGAAACTTCGCGTCCGCCGCGCCCTCTTCCGCCCGGCTCACTTCATCGTGACGTGAATAGCAGTCCTGCAACTCGTTAAACGCCGCCGTCAGCCGCTCACGATCGACATCCGTAGCGCGTAACGCAGCGTAATAGGCACAGGACGCTTCAAGGGTATGGCGAAACTCCAATAGATCGCGCTGCGCTTCAGGATTGCTCTCCAGCAGGTGCAGCAATGGATCGCTGAAGGTTGTGCCCAGGGACTCCACGACGTAGTTGCCGCCACCCTGACGACTGACCAACAACCCCTTGGCAGCCAGCTTTTGTATGGCTTCACGCAATGAAGGGCGAGACACACCGAACTGCTCGGCCAATACGCGCTCGGCCGGCAAGCGCTCGCCTGCCTTCAGCGTGCCCTCGAGAATCATGCCCTCAAGCCGCTCGACAATATCGTCAGACAAACGGCGCTGACGAATCTGATCAAACCCCATAACTCAATTTCTCCACGGCCCCGACGATTCGCCGGCGGCTCTATTCTGGCCTATCGGCGCAGCGCCGACACCTGCCAGACAGCCATTGCACAAGCAGATCAGACGACCCGAACGCACAGGCATTCGACAAGAATTTTAGAGCGGCAAATTGACACACCGCCTCCAAGGCTTTTACCCTAGCCAACAGCGATTGTAAATTGGTATTACCAATTAACCAAGAACGCTGATCAGTGCCTGACCAACAACAATTAGGGGCCACCCCATATGCAAACCTGGCAACAGCTCTACAGCCCGCTCGGCAGCCTCGGCTTGTCCGCCCTCGCGGCCGTTATCCCTATCGTGTTTTTCTTCCTGGCCCTGGCCGTGTTCCGCCTCAAAGGGCACGTGGCCGGTAGCATCACCCTGGCCTTGTCGATTCTGGTGGCAATCTTTGCCTTCCAGATGCCGGTCGACATGGCATTCGCCGCCGCCGGATACGGCTTCGCCTACGGTCTGTGGCCAATTGCCTGGATCATCGTGGCCGCCGTGTTCCTCTACAAACTGACGGTCAAGAGCGGGCAGTTCGAAATCATTCGCAGCTCCGTGCTGTCGATTACCGACGACCAGCGCCTGCAAGTGCTGCTGATCGGCTTCTGCTTCGGCGCCTTCCTGGAAGGTGCAGCCGGTTTCGGTGCGCCGGTCGCGATTACCGCCGCGCTACTGGTCGGGCTGGGCTTCAATCCACTGTACGCCGCAGGCCTGTGCCTGATCGCCAACACCGCCCCGGTGGCGTTTGGCGCCCTGGGCATTCCGATCATTGTTGCCGGGCAAGTGACCGGTATCGATGCGTTCAAGATCGGCGCCATGGCCGGTCGTCAACTGCCGCTGCTGTCGCTGTTCGTACCGTTCTGGCTGGTGTTCATGATGGACGGCCTGCGGGGTGTCCGTGAGACCTGGCCGGCAGCACTGGTGGCGGGCTTGAGCTTTGCCGTCACCCAGTTCTTCACCTCGAACTTCATTGGCCCGGAACTGCCGGACATCACCTCGGCCCTGGCCAGCCTGATTTCCCTGACGCTGTTCCTGAAGGTCTGGCAGCCGAAACGCGCCGCCGGCCAACACATCGCCGGCGCCGTCTCGGCGTCCGTGGTCACCGCCAGCGCTGGCGGCTTTGGCCAGAAGCGCACCACCGTCGCTTCGCCTTACAGCCTGGGTGAAATCTTCAAAGCCTGGTTGCCGTTCCTGATCCTGACCGTGCTGGTCACCATCTGGACCCTGAAACCGTTCAAGGCCATGTTCGCCGCCGGCGGCTCGATGTACAGCTGGGTGTTCAACTTCGCCATTCCGCACCTGGATCAAATGGTGATCAAGGTTGCACCGATCGTCGCAGCGCCGACGGCTATTCCGGCGGTGTTCAAGCTTGACCCGATTTCTGCGACCGGCACGGCGATTTTCTTCTCGGCGCTGATCTCGATGCTGATTCTGAAGATCAACATCAAAACTGGTCTGACCACTTTGAAAGAGACCTTCTACGAACTGCGCTGGCCGATCCTGTCCATCGGCATGGTGCTGGCGTTCGCCTTCGTCACCAACTACTCGGGCATGTCCTCGACCATGGCCCTGGTATTGGCAGCCACTGGCGCCGCGTTCCCGTTCTTCTCGCCATTCCTCGGCTGGCTCGGTGTGTTCCTGACCGGTTCCGACACTTCGTCCAACGCCCTGTTCAGCTCGTTACAGGCGACCACCGCGCACCAGATCGGCGTTAACGACACCCTGTTGGTGGCGGCGAACACCAGCGGTGGCGTGACCGGCAAGATGATCTCGCCACAATCGATCGCCGTGGCCTGCGCCGCGACGGGCCTGGTGGGCAAAGAATCGGACCTGTTCCGCTTCACCCTCAAGCACAGCCTATTCTTTGCAACGATCGTCGGCCTGATCACGTTGGCCCAGGCCTACTGGTTCACCGGCATGCTGGTGCACTAAACGCCACAAGCGGCATGGAAAAAACCGACGCCGGACCACGATTCCGGCGTCAGCTATTCACCACCCGGTCTGTAAGGCTGCTGAAAGAATCACTCTCTATATTCAGCGGCCTCAGCGGACGGATAACCGGGATCACCCGGAGACACGCCTGATGAGCGAACTTTTTTACAACGCTGTGCCGAATGCGACCCGTGTCGCCCCGCCACTGCCCGAGCCTCGGCAATACCCCAGCGAAAAACCGCAAAGGGTCTACCTGTTCGGGACCTGCGTAGTGGATTTGTTCTACCCGGAAGCCGGAATGGACGCGATCCACTTGCTGGAGCGCGAAGGCATCCGTGTCGAGTACCCGCAAGGGCAAAGCTGCTGCGGCCAACCGGCCTACACCTCGGGTTACACCGAGCAGGCAAGGACCGTGGCGCGCTCGCAACTGGCGCTGTTCGCCGGGGATTATCCGGTGGTGGTACCGTCCGGTTCGTGCGCGGGCATGCTGCGTGAACACTATGCCGACTTGTTCAAGGACGAGCCGCAAACGTTGAAACAGGTTCAGGCACTGGCGGCCAGAACCTACGAACTCGCCGAATTCCTGTTGCATGTCTGCAAGGTGCGGCTCAAGGACAGCGGCGAGCCCGTGAAAGTGGCGTTGCATACCTCGTGTTCGGCACGCCGGGAAATGAACACCCACTTGCATGGCCGCGAGTTGCTGGCGCAACTGAGCAATGTGGAGCGAGTGGAGCACAGTCACGAAAGTGAATGCTGTGGCTTTGGCGGGACTTTCAGCGTCCGTATGCCGGACATTTCCGGCGCGATGGTGGCCGACAAGACCCGGTCATTGAAAGAATCCGGCGCGCACAAGGTACTCAGTGCCGACTGCGGTTGCCTGATGAACATCAATGGCTCGCTGGAAAAACAGAAGGAAGCGCTGCGCGGCCAACATCTGGCCAGCTTCCTTTGGCAGCGTACCGGAGGTGCCCGATGAGCACTTCCACGATTATTCCTACGGTCGCCGTAGAAGAAGATTTCCGCACCCGCGCTCACGAGGCGTTGGGTGACACGCAATTGCGAAACAACTTTCGCAAGGCGATGGATTCACTGATGACAAAACGGGCAGCGGCGTTCAGCGATGCCCATGAAAGAGAACATTTGCGAGCGCTGGGCAATGCTGTCCGCGCCCGAGCATTATCCAAGTTGCCCGACCTGCTCGAGCAACTTGAACAGAACCTGACCCGCAACGGTGTGAAAGTGCACTGGGCGGAAACGGTGGACGAAGCCAATGGCATCGTCCTCTCGATCATCCGTGCTCACGAGGGGCGGCAAGTGATCAAGGGCAAATCGATGGTCAGCGAAGAAATGGAGATGAACCATTTCCTCGCTGATCAGGGCATTGAATGCCTTGAATCGGACATGGGCGAATACATCGTCCAGCTCGACAACGAGAAGCCTTCACACATCATTATGCCGGCAATCCACAAGAATGCCGGTCAGGTCGCGTCCTTGTTCCACGACAAACTTGGCGTGGAATACACCAAGGACGTTGACCAACTCATTCAGATCGGTCGCAGGGTCCTGCGGCAGAAATTCTTCGAAGCGGACATCGGCGTCTCCGGTGTCAACTTCGCCGTGGCCGAAACCGGCACCCTGCTGCTGGTGGAAAACGAAGGCAACGGCCGCATGACCACCACGGTGCCGCCGGTGCATATCGCCGTCACCGGCATCGAGAAAGTCGTGGAGAACCTGCGTGACGTGGTGCCACTGCTGTCACTGCTGACCCGCTCGGCCCTGGGCATTCCGATCACCACTTACGTCAACATGATCTCCGGCCCACGCAAGGCGCATGAGCTCGACGGCCCGCAGGAAGTGCATCTGGTCTTGCTCGACAACGGTCGCAGCCAGGCCTTTGCCGACAGCGAATTGCGCCAGACCCTGAACTGTATTCGCTGCGGCGCCTGCATGAATCACTGCCCGGTCTACACCCGAATCGGCGGCCATGCCTACGGCGAGGTTTACCCTGGCCCTATCGGAAAAATCATCACCCCGCACATGGTCGGCCTGGCGAAAGTCCCGGACCACCCGAGCGCCTCGTCGCTGTGCGGCGCCTGTGGTGAAGTGTGCCCGGTAAAGATTCCGATCCCTTCATTGCTGCGTCGCCTGCGCGAAGAAAACGTCAAAGCCCCGGACAGCCCTCATCAAGTGATGCGCGGCCAGGGCAGCAAATATTCGGGCAAAGAGCGATTCATCTGGAACGCCTGGGCGAAACTAAACAGTTCGCCGACGCTGTATCGCCTGTTCGGATTCTTCGCCACACGCCTGCGCGCCCTCACACCGAATAATGTTGGCCCGTGGACACAGAACCACAGCGCACCAAAACCCGCTGCCCGCTCACTGCATGACATGGCCCGCGAGCATCTGGCCAAACAGGGAGATCGTTGATGAGCGCCAAGCAAAACATCCTCGCCAAACTGCGTAAAAGTCTGACAGGCACCACGCCGGTGCCTGACAACTTCGATGTCGATCTGGTGACGCAGCCCTACACCTACGCGCCGGAGCAACGCATCGCTCAATTGCGCAAATTGATGGAAGCGGTACACACGGAAATCCATCTGACCTCGGGTGAAGACTGGCCTGCGCTGCTCGCGCAATTGCTGCAAGAACGACAGTTACCGAGTCTGCTGATCGCACCGACGACGCCCCATGGTCAACGCATCACTCAACACTGGTCGAATAATCCGCACCTGCCGACACTCAAAGCCTACGACCGTCCCGTCGAGGAGTGGAAAGCCGAACTGTTCAACGACACCCCGGCCAGCCTGACCGCCACCCTCGGCGCAATCGCTGCCACAGGCAGCCTGATCCTCTGGCCGACGCGTGAAGAGCCGCGATTGATGAGCCTCGCGCCACCGGTGCATTTCGCCCTGCTCAAGGCGAGCGAGATTCGCGACAACTTCTATCAGGTGCAGCAGGAGTTCGAATGGGCCAAAGGCATGCCGACCAATGCGTTATTGGTGTCCGGCCCGTCGAAGACGGCCGACATCGAACAGGTGCTGGCCTACGGCGCCCATGGTCCGAAAGACCTGGTGGTATTAATCCTGGAGGACCAATGAGTCTACCGGCCGCTTTTCTGCGTGATGCACAGCAACTGATTCCACAGGAACGACGCTTCGACGACCCGTTGTCGACGCTGGCCTTTGGCACCGACGCCAGTTTCTATCGACTGATTCCAAAACTGGTAATACGCGTCGAATCCGAAGAAGAAGTCGTCACGCTGCTGAAACTGGCCCAGCGTGACCGGGTGCCGGTGACGTTTCGCGCTGCCGGTACCAGCCTTTCTGGTCAGGCGATCAGCGATTCGGTGCTGATCGTGCTGGGCGATAACTGGAACGGTCGCGAGATCCGTGGCCAGGGCACACAAATCCGCCTGCAACCCGGCGTGATCGGCGCCCAGGCCAATGCCTGGCTGGCGCCGTTCGGGCGCAAGATCGGCCCGGATCCGGCCTCGATCAATGCCTGCAAAATCGGCGGCATCGTCGCTAACAACGCCAGCGGCATGTGCTGCGGCACGGCGCAAAACACCTATCACACGCTGGCCGGGATTCGTCTGGTGCTGGCCGATGGCAGTCGCGTCGATACCGAAGACGCCGCCAGCGTCGCGGCGTTTCGCCAAAGCCATGCCGCGCTGCTGGAGCGTCTGGCGACATTGGGCCGCGAGACACGCGCAAACACCGAACTGGCTGCGAAGATTCGCCACAAATACCGTCTGAAAAATACCACCGGCCTGTCACTCAATGCCCTGGTGGATTTCGACGAGCCTGTGGATATCTTGAGCCACTTGCTGGTGGGCTCCGAAGGCACACTCGGTTTCATCAGCGCCGTGACTTACGACACGGTGATCGATCACCCGAACAAGGCCTCGGCGCTGATTGTGTTCCCGGATGTGGAAACCTGCTGCAACGCGGTCACGGTGCTGAAAAGCCAACCGGTGTCGGCAGTAGAGTTGCTGGACCGCCGCAGTTTGCGTTCGGTACAGAACAAACCCGGCATGCCGGCTTTCGTACAGCAGCTGTCGAATAATGCCTGCGCCCTGCTGATCGAATCCCGCGCGGCGTCGTCCACGCTACTGCATGAACAACTGGCGCAGATCATGGCGTCGCTGGCATCGTTCCCGGTGGAAAAACAGGTCGATTTCACTGAGGACCCACTGGAAAACGCACGTCTCTGGGCGATCCGCAAAGACACCTTCCCCGCCGTCGGCGCGGTGCGCAAAACCGGTACCACGGTGATCATCGAGGATGTGACCTTCCCGGTGGAACAACTGGCCATTGGCGTGAACCGGCTGATCGAGTTGTTCGACAAACATCACTACGACGAAGCGATCCTCTTCGGACACGCACTGGAAGGCAATCTGCACTTCGTCTTCACCCAGGGCTTCAATAACCCGGAAGAGGTCGCACGTTATCAGGCGTTCATGGACGACGTCGCGCAGTTGGTCGCGGTGGAGTTCGGGGGTTCGCTGAAGGCCGAACACGGTACCGGACGCAACATGGCACCGTTCGTCGAACTGGAATGGGGCAGCGATGCCTATCAGTTGATGTGGCGACTCAAGCGCCTGCTCGATCCCAACGGCATTCTCAACCCGGACGTGGTGCTCAGCGAAGATCCGCAGATCCATCTCAAGCATCTCAAGCCCTTGCCGGCCGCCGACGAGATTGTGGACAAGTGCATCGAATGCGGCTTCTGCGAACCGGTTTGCCCGTCGAAAGGCCTGACCCTGAGCCCGCGCCAACGCATCGTGATCTGGCGCGACATTCAGGCGAAGAAACGCGCGGGTGTGGACACCACCGAACTCGAAGCGGCTTACGAATATCAAGGCATCGACACCTGTGCCGCCACCGGTCTTTGTGCTCAACGCTGCCCTGTAGGCATCAACACTGGCGAACTGGTGAAAAAGCTTCGCGGCCGGCACGCCACGCATACGAAAACCGCCAATTGGCTGGAAGGAAATTTCGCTACGGCACTGCAAGGTGCGCGCTTGACCCTGCACGTGGCCAATGGTGCACGGATGTTGCTCGGCGCACCGCGGTTGACCAGGCTGTCCGCTACGGTAACCCGGCTTTCCAAAGGGCAAATCCCGCAATGGACCAATGCCATGCCGCAGCCTGAACGGGCGATCCGCTTCAGCCCGACCGTGTCGGACGAGCGCCCGCGCGTGGTGTACCTGGCCGCATGTGTCTCACGGGCCATGGGGCCGGCGGCCGGCGACAAGGAACAAATGTCGCTCTACGACAAAACCCGCGGCCTGCTGGAAAAGGCCGGTTATCAGGTGGTGTTTCCGGACAATCTGGACAACCTCTGCTGCGGCCAGCCCTTCGCCTCCAAAGGCTATGCCGAACAAGCCGAACACAAACGCCAGGAACTGATCGGCGCGCTGCTGCACGCCAGTCGTGGCGGGCTCGATCCCATCTACTGCGACACCAGCCCCTGCACCTTGCGCCTGACCCAGGACCTGGGCGATGTGCGCCTTGACCTGTACGACCCGGTGCGCTTCATCCGTACGCATTTGATGGATCGACTGGACTTCACCCCGCAGGACACGCCGATCGCGGTGCATGTCACCTGCAGCACCCAGCACCTCGGGGAAAGCCAGGCGCTGATCGATCTGGCGCGCAAATGCAGCAAAACCGTGATCATCCCCGAAGGCATTCACTGCTGCGGGTTTGCCGGCGACAAGGGCTTCACCACGCCCGAGTTGAATGCCCATTCGCTGCGCACCTTGAAAGACGCCGTTCAATACTGTGGGGAAGGCATCTCCACCAGTCGCACTTGTGAAATCGGCCTGAGCCAGCATGGCGGGATCGACTATCACGGGCTGGTTTATCTGGTGGACCGCGTGACGCAAGCGCGTCCGGCTTGAAGGTAATGGATTGAAAGGGGCCTCAGCCCCTTTTTCATGCAATTGCAATTTGCGACAGGGTTTGCGCAAACCGGCAAAAAAAAACCGAATTCCTCCTTGCAGCTATAGTCATTTAGCTAGGCCCTGTGAACGGGCTTATAACCACCTCGGCCAGCGGCCTCTTCTGCCGGCAGCACCGAGCCCTCATGCGCAAGGAGATCACCCATGAAGCACTCTGCAATTGCTGGATTGTTCATCACCGCTGCACTGTTGGCCTCGCCGGTATTCGCGGCAGACAAGGATCTTTGTGTAGCGAACATTCAACAAATAAGCGATTTCGTGGACAGTGCGCCCTCCATACCGGAAGGTTCCCTGAACAACGTCAAAGATGCGCTGGAAAAAGCCAAAGCAGCCGAGGCGGCCGGCAACGACAAGGATTGCGTGGAAATCTCCTCCGGCATGATCACCAAAATGCAGATTCGAAATCCAACCCGCAACTGATGCCAGGCGGGGCCAACCTTCGGGTTGGCCTTCCACCCCACATTGGCGTAGACTACGCAGGCTTGTTGCTCATTCAGATTCACGAGCAATGAGTTCGGGGCCGTTTAGGATTCGACGCCGGTCGCGAAACTTTAGGTGCATGCCGAGTTGGTAACAGAACTCGTAAATCCACTGTTGCAACTACTTATAGTTGCCAATGACGACCAATACGGTGCTGCTCTCGCTGCTTAATTGCAGCTGACATGCACTCCTGGTGCCTTCGGGTCCAGCAATCATCAGGGGATGTCTGTAAACCCGAAATGATTGTCATATAGAACAGAATCGCCGTGCAGTACGTTGTGGACGAAGCGGCTAAAACTTACACAACTCGCCCAAAGCACCCTGCCCGTCGGGTCGCTGAGGGTTAACTTAATAGACACGGCTACGCATGTAGTACCGACAGCGGAGTACTGGCGGACGGGGGTTCAAATCCCCCCGGCTCCACCAATCCCTACACAAGCCCCGTTTTTAGGGGCTTTGTGCTTTCTGGCGCTACCGTTTTCGATGAATGCGCCATTGAGGCATGACATTCTTGTGAGGCATCACCCGGTGCGCAGCCTGTAGCACAATCCCTTCTACTGCCTCTCAATCGCCACGGAACATATGGTTTGGGGATCATGATCCCTAAGCCCATCGGTCAACGGCAAACGTGAGACTCGACGCTCGCTCAAAACAGTTCGTCTTCAAACGCGCAAGACAGCGTGCCGTGCACTTTGAATCGGTGCTCGACCGGGTATCCGGTTCAACCCGTTCCAAGCGGGAGAATCCGGACGATGGAGGCGCCTTGAATCTGGCGGAAGGCGAAGGAGTCGCCCCCTGGCCGCTTCCAGTCGCTGCGGGTTCACACCGGATAGCCCACCACCGGACGCCACCTTCCAGACATGAAAAACCCCGCACTTGGCGGGGTCGGCCTGCATCATGGACACAGGCGTTTCAAAGATGCCGGGATCTTCCCCCGGCCTGCCCCATTGGGGCGTTTGAACAAACCTGCCACAGGCAGGCTTTGTCGGGACTCGGTTAGTTGCCCGAGCAACCGTTACCCATCGCGCTGTATTGCATGACGTGTTGCTGACCCTGATGGTCCAGGTAAGTCATCTGCAGAGGGACCACGGCGCAGACGTCATCGGGAACGGCGTCCATGTGAATCACTTTGGCGATGTCGAGGTGTGAGCCGTAGGTGTATTGCTCTACCGCAGACTGATCGGCAAAAGCCATTTGGCTACCCAGCATTACAAAAGAAGCAGCAATCAATGTCTTAAACAATTTCATTTCAAGTGTCCCAACGATGCAAACGATTCACGTCTTCAGTCGGAATGAATAAGGCCGAAGGCTCTACGATGCGCGGCAGGGTGGTTTGCTTGGACCCTTATGAGCTTGCGCTTCGTGGCTTTGTTTGGAAGCTGGGCCCATTTTATTCCGGTGGTGTTTTTGATAAAGACCAAAGACTGAAATGCATTATTGGAAAAATGGTAATAATCAGCACCCTCTACCGCGCTGGAGTTTATTCCCACCGGCCGGGCATTCTGAGTGGCAAAGTCGGAGCCGAATTGGCGCCATGAAGTGCTGTAGCCGGCTCAAACGGTCCATCAAGGAGTGGCCGGAGCAAGTCGTCTTGCGTCGGCATCGTGGCTCACAAAGCCTGTCATCGGATGCAGCCACGCCCAACAAAAAAGGCACTGACGATGATCGCCAGTGCCTTTTCAGTGCCTCGAACGTGTTTCAGCGCGACAACATAAAGGTGTCGTACTCGAGGTCTTCCAGTGCCGTGGACAACCGATGCAACCCCAGCAACACGCAGACCAGCAATGACAGGGTAAAGCCATAGCCGAAGAAGCTCGGCCCCAGGTGCATGCTGAGCAGGGTCAACCCGGCGTTCAGCACCGCGAAAATCACGCACAGTTCCAGCACCACGGCGCGTTTGTCGAGGTAGAAAAACACGTTGAGCAGCGCCATGAACACCACCTGGATGCTCACACCGATCAGGTCAATGTAGAACAGCGGCAGGTAGTAACTGGAAATGCCCAGCCAATCCAGCAAGCGCGGAGCGAACAGGAACAGCAGCACCACCGTCAATCCCTGTACCTTGCAGATTTCCAGCAGGCCCTGGCGGATCGACAAGGTCATTTCGGTTTTCAGCGAACCAATGTGTTGCAGGGTTTCGCCTTCGCGGATGGCCCGGAACAGGCGGTCGTACCATTCGGCAAAATCGGTTTCGATGCGCACCAGGAACACCGCCATTCCGGGGATGATCGCCAGATACGCGAGGAAGATCGGCAAGTCATACAGGATCGACGCACGCAGGGGGCCGACAACGAGATTCGAGGTACCGGGGTTGAACCAGAACAGGAACTTGTCGATCCAGATACCGAAGTTGTAGAAGAACCCGGTCGCCAGCAGGCTGAGAAACACCTGGCGGCGTTGCAGGAAGTCGAAGGCGATCAGCTTCTCCGCGCGGTACTCACGCAGGATGTCGTAGAGAAACAGAAACAGCAGCGTGCTGTGCCCGATCAGCAACGCCAGCAATAAGCCCGGCATCTGCAGGAAGCTCAGCAGGTAGGCACTGGCGACCATCAGCGTGTAACCCACCAGCATCACCAGCAGGATGCGGTTGTAGGCCTTCATCCCTGAAAGAAAGATGATCACCAGCCACAAGTTGCACAACACCACGAAGTTCGACAGCACCAGCAACCGGTAGATCAGCGGCTGGTCGAACAACAGGCTGAGCACCACGATTCCCAACACCCCGGCACCGACGGTTACCAGCAACAGCACGCCCAGCAGGTTGGGCAGAATCTGCTCGTACTTGTGCTCGAACAACCGGTCGGAAACGAATCGGGTGAAGAACAGTTGCAGACCGCCCGTGAGGATCAGCGAGCTGGCCATCAGGTACGTCACCGTCACCAGAAACTGCCCGACCAGCACATTCGGCAGCAACAGGCCCAGGCTGATGATGCCCACCAGCATCACGCTGATGATCGACAGCACCCAGGGCCCGGAGCTGATCAGTCCGGCGTAGACGTATGCGTGCAAAGTCGCGGTGTAGGAATCGCGCGACAGGATCTTGCGTAGTTCGAAGCCAATCCCGGCCATTTAACTGTTCTCCATGGCGGCTTGATACAAGTCGCGATAACGCTGCAGCATCAAGGCTTCGGTGTAGTAGCGATTGACCCGCAGCAAGCCGCTGGCCTGTGCAGCTTCCCAGCGTTGCGGGCTGCGCAGCAGTTCGAGGATCGCCACGCTGGTGGCTTGCGGGTCGGCAATCGCAACCACTTTGCCGGCCAGGCCGAGGTCGCGGTCCTCGACGCTGCCGCCTTCGATCAGCTCGCGGCAGGAACCCACATCGCTGCTGACGACCGGCGTACCGGCGGCCCAGGCTTCGAGAATCACCAGCGGTTGCGCTTCGCTGATCGAGGTCAGCACCATCAAGCCCAGTTGCGGCAGGATGTCCTGGATGCGCTGGAAGCCCAGGAAGCGCACCTTGCCTTCCAACCCCAGACTGGCCATCAGGCTGCGGCATTCGCTGACATATTCCGGGTCCTCCTCTTCCGGACCGACGATCCAGCCTTCGGCCTGGGGCATCGCACTTATCACCCCGCGCATCGCCCGCAGGAAGGTCTTGACGTCCTTGATCGGCACCACACGCCCGATCAAACCCACTACCGGCGCAATGCCGGGAGCGCGGGATTCGAGGGCGGCGGTCCATTGCGGCAGGTCAATACCGTTGGGAATGACCCGGGTGCGGACCGGATCGGCGCCGTCCTTGATTTGCCGCTGTCGGTTACCGTCATACAGCGAAATGATGCTGTCGGCGCTGTTGTAGGTCAGTTGCCCGATGCGCTCGAAGAAACGCACCCATAAGGTACGGATGTAACCCGAGCCGGCATCGAGGCTGCGGTTCAGCGCCTGGCCGGAACTCTCGGCGATCCAACTGGCCTGGGCCAGATCGATCTTGCGCTCCTTGGTATAGATCCCGTGCTCGCTGAGCAGGTAGGAACAGTTCCAGCGCTGCTTGAGAATGCAGCCCAACAGCCCGGCGTAACCGGTGGAAATCGAATGCAGCACCCGCGCCCGAGGCATCTTGCGCGCCGCCTCGGCGAGCATCAGCAAAGGCGACTGCATCGAGCGCAGGGTCCAGAAATAGTTGATGAACGACGGGTCGGCGCAATGCAGGCGATAACCCTCGCTCAACGCCTCCCAACTGGCGCGGCTGCGCAGCACATCGTCGAGGGTCAGATGGCCCTGGGCGATGTTGTCGAGCAAGCGCTCACCCAGTTCGGGCTCCGGCGCGTCCGGGTGATGCAGGAAGCGATACAAATCCTGCAACTGCTGCAGATCGGCGTCCCGTGGCGTGCCTCGGGTATCGGTCGGATGAGTGGCGTCTTCGAGAAAGACTTCTTCGATGTGCAGTACATTCGCCGGCACTTGATAGCGTCGCTGCGAATACGCCGAACGCTGTCCGCCAATGAACATCACCGAAAACGTCAGCTCCGGCAGACCGAGGATCATCTGGTGAATCCAGCTCGACACGCCGCCGCGCACATAAGGCCAAGTGCCTTCGAGCAGCAGGCAGATGTCGGCCATCGGTGCCGCTTGCTTGTGACTCATGTCCAGCTCCTCACCAGGTCAGCGAAGGGGGGTCGCTGACGGGTTTTCTCGGGGAGGCTCGCCAGCAACCCGGGAATCTCGCGATAACGACCCGCCTCGAATGCCAACTCGGCCTGGAAAGGCAGAATCTGCGCCGCGCCCATACCGTTGTCCTGGGCTTCCTGGAGCAACACTTCGGCACGCGCGATATCACCACGCTCCAGGGCAATGCGCCCGGCCAGCAGAAACAGTTCACCGCCCTCTCCCGCTTCCAGGCCCTGCTCGGCATGCTCGCTGGCCTGATTGAGCACGTGCTCGAGTACGCTGCCTTGCGCCAGCCCCAGGTACGCCAGCTCCCAGTACCAGCGCGCCAGCGTGCCATGCAGCACGCCGGCGGCTTTGCCCTTGGCGCCGTTCAGCTGGCCAAGGGCGATCTGGATATGCAAATTGATGTCACTTTCCTGTTTGTCCAGCATCGAATACGCCAGCAAGCGCACATCATCGCTCGGGTCGCCCAGTGCCAGTTTGAGGATCGGTACCGCTTCCTTGCCGCGCATGCGTCGCGTCGCCAATAGCGCGGCCAGACGCTGATCGGGGTCCGGCGCATGGCGCAGCACGTCCTGCAAACCGCCGTCGGCAAAAATCGGTTTATGCAGTTGCTGTTGCGCCCGATATGGCAGGCTCGGAATGCCGACCGCTTGCCAGGCTTGCTTGTCGCGTTTGCGTGGCAGGTACAGCGCCGGAAAAATCGCTGCGACCACGCCCACCGTGCCGAGCACAGGGACGAAGAACGCCATGCTGAAAATGAACAGCGGGCTCCACGGCAGCGGCGAACGATACCGCGCCGGCAACAGCAGCCACACTGCCGCGCACAACATCACGCACGCCAGGCCATGAGTGAGGGTGAACACCAGCAGTTGCTGCACCTCGGGCACGTCCACCCACAGACTGGTCCAACTGCCTGCCTCTAACAACAAGGCTCCGCTAAACAGCCACTTGCTGATCATTCAGACCACACTCGTTGAACAGGAAGTTACGCAGCCCGTTGTGTTCACCAGGCTCCAGGTTGAAAGGCATGACCCGTACGCCGAGGCTGTCCATGTCACTCTCAATGCCAAAGTGTTCGTGTATCAGCAGGTTGATACGTGACAGATAACCTTCGGTGCCCTGCGGGCTGGTCAACGGCAAAAGCACCAGCAGCAGCTGATGGTCGCGGTTGTTGCGCAGCGGCAGGTGCAAATCCAGACCGCGCTGACTGCGCTCCAGCAAGCGTGTCAGCTCTTCGTTGGCCCGGGTCATTTCAAAGGCGAACAGGCCGGCCGACAACTTGTGCTGCTCGACGTCCACCAGCGAACGCTTGAGTTGCAGTGTGAAGTGCTGCGCATCGGCATTGACCAATTGCAGCACCTGCGTGTCGCGCAGCAACAGGTCGGCGATATGTCCGGCCAGCAGCGCCAACAGGCTCAGGGTGCGATCCTGGAAAGCGAAGAACGGCATGTGCCGTACAGCCAGCACCGCCAACAAACGGCCCTCGGCATCGATTAACGGAATACAGGCCTGCAATGAGGAGAATTGCGCCGAACCGCCGGCATCGATCAGTTCCTGGCGCACGCTCACCAGCTCACCACGCTCCAGGCACAGCTTGACCAGCCCGTCTTCGGTGTCCAGATCCCCCATGACCCCGATGGTCGCCAACGGCTTGGGCAACACGTGCCCGGCGTGATCGTCCACGCGATACAAACCGGCTACCCGCAGCGCACCGTATTGCCCCAGCACCGCCACGATCGGGTCGGCCAATGCACCCAGCGCATCGCCTTCCTCCGGCATCACCCGCAGTTTTTCGCGCAGGCCCAGCAACGAGCTGCGCAAGCTTTGGTCACTGCCCGCCACACGCTGTTCCAGCAGATCGTGGGAGACCCGCAGAATCTGATGCGCGCGGGTGAATTCATCGAGTCGATATTGACGATAATCGTTGGCCATCTGCAGACGCTCCAGTCGGCGTTCCCACAGATCGCGCACCTCGCCCACCAACATCCCGCAGACCAGGACGCCGACAATCCAGGACGGCTCAAGCGCTGCATAACCGGCATGGCCGCTGAAGCGCAGCGCGAACACCGCCATCACCAACAACACGGCGCTGAGCAAACCGCGGACAAATCCGTAACGCACACCCAACAGCAGCGGCGCCAGGATCGGCCAGGGGAACCCGCCGTGCATTTGCATCGGGTCTTCCGGCGTCAGCCACAAGCCAAGGCCGATCGCCAGGCCTGTCACCAGGAACGTTTCCAGCCAAGACACCGGGCCGCTGGCGCGAGGCGCCAGGCTGTAATCCTTGTGTGGAGAATTCATTGCGATCACTCGAACCGAAGGGCGCCAACAAGCGTATCGAGCACTTTTTGCGCAGTGCCCGCGAGGCTTTCACGGGACCAGCCGGCACGTGCGCCACTTTTGCTCCAGAGCACCCGACCGCTGTCCGCATCGAGCACGCGCAGGCTGATGCCCACCGCCGGCTCGCCATCCAGGCCGTTCTTGTACTGCCACTCTTCAACGCTGCCGGTGACCACATAATCGAGTTTCTGCTCACGCGCCCAATCCAGCGCACCAGCCAGACGCTCGTTGTCATCCATCAACGCTTGTTCGCCCTGGGTGCTGGCCGGGTAAACCCGTGGTTGCAGACCATGGCTGCTGAGCACGCTGAGCAGGATTTGCTCGCTGCGCTCACCGGCCTGCGGTGTCTGCGAATAGTTGACCATCGGCACAATGCCCCACTGCGAAGTGCGCGGCAGGCTCGGGCTGGCGTCGCCGGTGAAGCTCGCGCAACCAGCGACGAACAGGACCGCCAGCGCCAGGCCCAGATTACGAATTGCTTGCATACGTTTTTCTCCCGTAGAAAATTCCATGATCAGCGTCCGAAACGCACGCCGTAGCTCACACCCAGTGTTCCGCCTGACTTGCCATCCCCGCCCTGTGGCGCGGATTGGTAGCCGAAGGTCAGGGCCAGTTCGTCGTCACCCAGCACTTCAACGCCAATCCCGGTGTTGATGCCGTAGTTGAAGGTTTGATCCGTCCATTGCCAGCCCGCCGTCAGGTCCACCAGCCAGGTGTATTGCGGCTTGGTCCGTACCAGTGCGCCGGGCAGACCACGACGCCAGGAGCTGCCGAAATACAGTTGGCCGTAGCGGCTTTGCAGCAGGTCGCTGGCGGTGACGGTTTCGATGTCCAGTGGATTGATCGGATCAGGCAAACCCGTATCAGGGTCGAACGTCTGCACAGGCGCGGCCCTGATGACCGGGCCACCAAAGTTACTGGACAGGTAATTCAGCGACTCATCCTTGACCTGGTTTTTCTGATAGTCGACACCGCTGCGCACGGTCCAGTTGGGACCGGCGAATTCCAGCGTGTGGTTGAGCTCCATTTTCAGCGCGTGACCATTGCCGAGGTCGTCACCGGCACGGGTGGAAAACGACCGCTGTGCGACCTCCCAACTGAACTGATCGCGAGCGGTCAGGCTGTGACGCCCCCCGAGGAACAGCCGGTCCTGCTGACCGAAAGCACGCATCAGGCCGCTGTCTTCGCTCTTGCGATGCCAGTCGACGCCGGTCTCCAGTTCATCGCTCACGTCCAACTGCCAGGTCCGCGAAAGGCCCAGGCCATTGCGGTCGTTGTCCTTGCGCTGGCTGGTGTCGGCGAACAGTTTGTAGCTGCCGTTTTCCACCGAACGTTGCAAGGTCAGCGCAGCGTTACGCTCTTCGCCGATTTTCGATGGCTCGATCTCGTCGCCACTGTAGTCGCCCTGTTCCAGCTCAAGATCGGCGTACCATTGATCACCCAGGTTGTGCGCAATTTCCAGGCGCGGCGCCTTGAACGCGAGACCGCCGAAATCCTGGTCATGCCACGACAACTGCGCACCTTGCGGCGTGCGTTCGTGGATTTCCACGGCCTGACGACGCAGTTGTTCGCGCACCGCTTGCGGCTGCTCGTCGCCGAGCGCCGTCAGGCTGGTGTCCAGGGCTTCGTTCAGCCGGCCCAGACGACTGAGGGCCTGCGCGCGTTGCGCCGGGTTCAGATCGCTACTGGCCAACAGCGTTTCGACCTGTTCCTTGTTACGGCTACGCAGCGCTTGCTGGATCTGCTCATAACGCTCGACCTTCAAGCCCTGACCGCGTGCCCAGTCCAGCCATTGGTCCTTTTGCGAGTCCTGGTTGGTCGCATCCAGACGCGCCAGCAATCGTTCGAACCACCATTGCAGCATCGCCGGCGAGCCGTCCTTCCACTTCAGCAATTCGTGCTGGGCCTTTTTCGGCGAGTAACTGCTGGCCATCAAACGCAACCAGATGCCATAGCGCCCGGACGACGGCTGGACATTGTCCACCTCGGGGCTGCGCAGCAACTTCAGGCGCAGGCGCTGGGCCGCATCCTGATAGCCGGCACTCTCCAGCGCATCGGCGTAGGCCGCTTGCACCAGCCAATCCTGCGGACTGGTCTTGAGGTACATCCGATACCAGGCCAGCGCTTCGCTGTCGCGACCGAGCATCTGGCTGGCACTGGCGAACGGTAGCCACAAAATCCGGTCTTCACGTGCCCGGGCTTTCCATTGAGTCAGCAACGGCTTGAGTTCGGCCGTATTGCCCTGATCGACGTAAAGCCACATCAAACGCTCGCGAAACAGGTTGTCCTCGGGGAATCGCGCCAGCCCTTCCTGATACAGGCGCTGCGCCTCTTCGGGCTGGTCTTTGTGCACGGCCAGTGCGCCGCGCACGGCCAACACTTGAGCCTGCCCGTAAGCGGCCGGGTATTGCTCGGCATCCTTGAGCAACGCCTCCACTTGTGACCAGTCCTGCAGTTCCTCGGCTTGCTGCAATGCTTCGACCAGGCGCTGCGGGTCATGGCTGCGCTGCCAACCGCCGACCATCAACTGCAAGGCGCGCCGGGGATTGCTGGTGCGATAAAGGGTGATCAATTGACTCTCGTCGCCGCTGTTGAGCGAGCCCTTGAGCGCCAGCATTTTTTCCAGGGACACCTGCAGTTCATCGTCCAGTTCCAGGTCCCAGGCCAGCGCGGCACGGGATCGCCAGTAATTCGGATCGGTGATTTTGCGGTTATCGACCTGCAACACCTGCCATGCGGCTTTGTTATCAAACAGCTTCAGGTAGGTATCGACCCAATCGACCCGTTCGGTGGTGGTCAGGGCAAAGCGTTTCGAGTAGTCCTTGTAGACCTTGGCCTTGGACGCGTACTGCCCGGTGTTTTCCAGGTTTTGCAGTAGACGCGTCCAGGCCAGACGATGCTGGGGGTACTTGCGCAGGTAAGCGTGCAGCCAGGCTTCAGCCTGTTGCGGCGTGCCCCGCGATTCGTGGCCGTAGATCAACGCGTCCAGCTCGATGTCGGTCAGCGGCCGTTGCGCCATGATCTCGGCGAGCAATGGAATCGAGCGGTCGAAGTCGAACTGCTGGCTCGCCAGGCGCCAGGCGTGCTCACGGGTTTGCGCGTCTTCGCGCAATTTCAGCAGGCGAATCCAGTAGTCGAGGGCCGTCTCGGTTTCGCCGTTCCACTCGCCGAGCTGAGCCATTTGCTCCAGTAATTGCGGGTCTTCGGGATGTTCGAGCAGCAGTTGCTGACCGCTTTTCCAGGCGCCCGGCAAATCGCCGAGTGCCAGGCGCATGCTGAAATCCTTTTGCAGGATTTGCGGATCGTCAGGTTGCAAGACGCGCCATTGTTGCAGGAAGCGTTGCGCCAGATCGAAGCGTTTGCTCGCGATCGCCACATCGACGCCCTGCTGCACCCAAGCCGTATCGGTTTGTGGATTGATCAGCCCGTCGACTTCATCGGCGAGCACCTGCACGGCCTGGTCGCCCTGCCCGGAAGCCAGGAGGCTGTTGAACGCCAGTTGCGCGTATTCACGGCGCTCGGTCGCCTGTTCGGTGGCCTTTTTCAGCTCCAGGTAAATCTCGGCGGCACGTCCCGGTTGCTCGCCGGCCAGGTACCACTGCGCGGCAGACTTGAGGGCATCGCTTCGCTGCTGCGGATCACGCGCGGCGATCTCTTCATAGACGCTGGCGGCAAAGGCTGGCGCCTGCAAGTTCAACGCGAGCTTGGCCAGGCTTTGCAATTGCGGCAGCGGCAACAGGTGATGATCGAAGCTTTTCAGGCGTTCGACCAACGCCTGCTGCGTGATCAGATCGCTGCCCTTGGCCGCTTCCAGCGCATCCAGTTCAAGCCGGTAATAGGCCTGCAATTCCCGGTTCGGCTTGGGCCAGTTCTCCAGATGCTGACGAGCCTTGGGGTAATCGCCGAGACGGATCAACAGATCGATCAGTTGCAGGCGCAGGCGATCGTCTTCGGGGTGGGCCGTCAGCAGCAGCTCGGCATAGTTGGCCGAGACGGCATCCGGTTCACGGCCATCGGGCTGGAACACTTCTTCGCGCTGGAACGTCGCCCACAGCAGGCCACCCACGGTGACCGCCACCACCGCCAATGCCCATGGGTTGAGCAGGCGACTGCCTTTAGTGACTGAGGCGTTAGTTGCAGAGGAGCTGACCATGACTCACCTGCTTCATCGGTAATTGAAAAGTCCACAGGCCGGCGGACGCCTTGCCTGTAAAACGCTGTCCATCCACTTCGACCCGGCAGGCGCTCGCCGAACGCACCGAGAAGCTCAGGTCGACTTGACCGGCAAACGAAAAGCTCACGCGTTGGTCATCCAGGTAACGCCAGTCCAGCAACGGCAAATTGGCTTCTTCAAGGGCCGGGCGTGAATCCCGGTCAGGGCGCAACACCAGCAATGCACGGTCACTGCTCAAGTGCACGTAGCGTCCCTGAGGCACATCACGCACCCCCGCAATACCTTGGGAACGCCGCAGATCCGGCCACCCCATTTGCGGATCAAGGCGCACGGTGCGCAACGCATCCATGCCGCGAATCTGCCAGTCGCCCTCGGCGGTGCGCGCCAGACTGGCCTGATACAGACCGTGCAGGCGATCAAGGTAATCGCTCATCCACAGCGACATCGGCTGCTGTTCGCGCATGTAGCCGTAGATCTCGTTCATCGCTTTGATCGAGGCCTGCTTGGTGCTCGAATAGAAATGGTAATAGAGGTGCAGGCCGCGCAGGCGTCGCGGGCTGTCGGTCAGCTCAAAGGTGTCAATCACATCGCGAAAACCGTAATACGGGCCTTTCCACAGATTGGTGTAGAGGTTTTCGTTGATGATCGGCGCGTAGTACTGCAGACCGCCCGAGGTCGGTCGCAACAGCGGGTTCAGACCGGTCAGCGACGGGTTGGCCTTGGTCAGCATGGTCTCGGCGCCGTTGACGTTTTTCAGGCCCGCGTCATAGGCCAGTTTGATCGTGGCCGCCGAAGGCAAGGCGTCGCCCGGCCAGAAGACCAGCTTCACCGGTTTTTCCGGGGTCGTCAGTTGCTGATTGATGTAGTCACGCGAACCAAAAATCTCGCGGCGGAAATCCAGTTTGTCGTAATTCGGAATGGCCATTTTCAAGCCATATTCCGGATTGAAGCCTTCGCGTTTCTGCGCCACTTCCGGCTGCATGAAAAACGGATGGCTAAAGGTGTGCGTCGCCACTTCGACTTTCGGGTTGGCGAACAACTCGCGAGCGATGGGCTCCAGCTCGCGGGCCAGGAACGGAAACATTCCGCGCGGGGAAATCTCGCCCTCGACAATCGATACCGAGGTCAGGAACGGGTTGGGCCGGATGAAATCATCCAACACCTGTTTGCCTGCGTAAGGCGTGCCACGCACTTCGGCGCGCGAGGGAAAGCCGTCGCCATCGATGTGCACCGTGGCGATGCGCCGCCCGTTTTCGGTGGTGGTGTCCGGCCGTGGCTGCACCGGCAGTCGCAGGCTGGCCTGGAGAAACGCGAACGGATCGAGAATCCAGCGACTGCGCTCGTTGTTGGTTTCCAGGATGTACGGCGCGAGTGCCAGACCGCCCCAAGTGGCTACCGCGACAGGGGTAAACGTTTGGCCGCCTTCGCCAGTCAACAGCAACGATGCTTTAGGACCATTGGGCAGCACAGACACCGCACTCAGGTCACGGGATCGCGGCTGCACCGGTGCTTCGAACGCCCCGAGCAGCGACTTGTCCTGATAGGTGATCGTCAGCGCTTGAGTGGCCGGAGGAGCCCGGCGTTCAAGGCCCAGGCGCTTGAGCAGCAGCTTGTCTTCAACCGGCAGACCGGCGAAGAACACCAGCGGCACCTGTTCGTCCAGACGCTTGCCCAGCCAGCGATTGAACGCCGGGCTGTCCTGCGGCGGGCCGCTGGTCATCCAGGTAATGATGCCCGCATACAAACCGCTGAAACGGTGCTCCGGCAGCGTTTCGTCAGCCGCCAGATAGTCGACCCGATAGCCCAGGTATTCGAGCAGGCCGCCCAACAGCGTGTGCCCGGCGTTGCGAATCACATCGCCTTCGCGCGGGTCGTAAATCAAGGCGATGCGACGTGGCTGGACTTCAATGCTGCTGATGCCCATCGAATCCAGATCGGGGGTGCCAATGTACGGGATGAAACCTTCTTCACGCAGACGCTTGGCCAGCTTGCGCGCTTCCTCGCGGCGCTCTGGCGGCAAGTAGTCGATGGCCACCAGCGCAATGCCTTTGGCGCGCAAGGGTTGCAGCTGGGTTTCCAGCCACTGGCGGTCAGCTTCGGGCACCGGACGATACCGTTTGGCGGACGCGTCCCAACCGGCATGGATGGACTCGACGGCCACGGCGGCTGCCACGCCATCGAGCTCTGCCAGCACTTCAAAACCGCGATTGAAAAACAGCTTCAGGTCCGGCTGACGCTGGTGCAGCTCCCGCAGGAAACTGGCCAGGGCATGGCGTTGCGCTTCTTGCTCCGCTTGCGGCATCAACTGGAAGCTGTCGAGCGTGTCGAGGAACAGCCCGGCGTAACCTTCGGCTTGCAGTGCCTTGGCGCGGCTGAACAAATGCTCACGCCAGGCCGGCGCGGCGAGGTCCATGACCTGGCTGTCCCAGGCGCCGTTGCGAACCGGGCTGACGGCTTTGCCCAGGCCGGCCTTGTCGATGGCCGCCTTGTTGCCGCTGAATTCACCGACGGACAGGTAGGCAAACGGCTGGCTGCCCAACTTGCGCAGGGTTTTGACGTCCCCCGCCGACACATGCCCCGGCTCGACCACCGACCAGTCGAACTGGGCCAGCTCGGAGATCGGCGGCTCGTCGGCATACCAAAAGGTCACGCTGGAGGGTGGCGTCAATGCGGCAGCCTGTACGGCGGGGCCACTGACACACAATGCCAGAGCGGCTAACAGTCGCTTGGCGACCGAGCGGACACGCGTCCTGCGAAAAACGATTTCCATAACTCACTCTTGAAATGACTGAACCGTTACCGCTTGAACATCGGGCAGTAAAACCGGCCGAATCAAAGACTGCGGATAAGTTGCGCTAGACCGTTGCCGATGGACGTCGGTTCCGGAAGATTGAAGCGCTCGAGCAGGCGCGCGTTATTGGCGCGCGAATGGCGAATATCGCCCTGACGTGGCGCCTGATAATTCACCGTCAAGGGGTTGCCGGTGGCCGCGCCCAGTTCAGCGATCAAATCATTGAGGCTGGTGGAGCGGCTCAAGCCGATGTTCACCGCACCGGATTGCGGTTCGCTCGCCTCCACCGCCTGGAGCAGGATGCTCACCAGGTCCAGGACGTAGACGAAGTCGCGGGTCTGCTCACCGTCACCGAAAATCGAAACCGGCTGCCGGTTCATCGCCCGCTCGGTGAAAATGCTGATCACACCGGAGTACGGCGAAGACGGATCCTGGCGCGGGCCAAAGATGTTGAAGAATCTCAGGATCACCGGTTCCAGGCCGTGTTCGCGGCGATAGAAATCCAGGTAATACTCGCTGGCCAGTTTGTCGCTGGCATAGGGCGTGAGCGGCGACTTGGCGGTGTTTTCATCAATGGCCGAACCTTCGCCGTTGTTGCCATAGATGGCCGCGCTGGAGGCGAACACGACACGCTTGATCCCGGCCTTCAACATGTTTTCACAGACGTTGAGCGTGCCGACAAAATTGCTTTGATGGGTGCTGACCGGATCGTCCACCGACGCTTGAACGGAGGCCACGGCGGCCAGGTGAACGACCGCGCTGCAATCACGCATGGCCTGGCTCACCGCGGCGCTGTCGGCGACATCACCGACGACCAGGTTCAGGTTGGCATTATCCATTGGCAAGTTACTGACTTTGCCGGAGGACAGGTTATCCAGCACACGCACTTTGTAACCTTTCGCCAGCAACGCTTCCACCAGGTGTGATCCGATGAAACCAGCACCGCCAGTAACGAGTATTCGCTCAACAAACATGAAAATTCTTCCTGAAAAATCAAGCGGATACTGGATTTGAAGTCCGCCAACGGTTTGAGCTCGCGCCATCACAGTCGCGAATGCCCCGTGAAACTTGCCAGTCGCGAGTGACATTTTTATGGCGGTAGGCCATCAAAACGCCGCAGATAATGGGAGATCGGGCGGCCACTGTCAATAGACCGTCTATTTTTCTCATTGCTTTCAAAACCATAGAGAATTTGTCATTTTTTTGACGACGTTTATTCCAGATTTCGTGCCGGATCATTTGTACGGCCTTCGGGGAGCGCCAACGCTCTGACAAATGAACTTTTCTTCACCCCATCGATTGGCCGCAACCTGTACATTTTTCTCGCTCATTCAAGAAACTACGGTTTGCCCGCCCTCCCGCGGGCTTTTTTTTGCCTGTAAATTGTGGGTCGTCCACCGTAACCTCGAGCGCCCGATGACGATCCTCACCCTCCCCTGCAAACGCCTGACGCTGGCCATCCTCAGCCCCAGCCAGGCTGCGCTGGAAAGCGACTTCTACCAGCGCAATCAGGCACACCTCGCCCCCTGGTCTCCGGTTCGCCCCGACGACTACTACCGTCCGGAAAAAATCCGCTCGCGCCTGGCGCAACAGGCCTTTGCCTTCGAGGACGGCTACGCGGTGCACTTTGCAGTGCTGGATCGCGACGGCCAGCAGATGATCGGCGCATGCAATTTCAGCGGCATCATTCGCGGGGCATTTCAGGCGTGTTACCTCGGCTATCACATCGACCAATCCCACCAAGGCCAGGGTTTGATGCATGAAGCCCTGCAAGCGGGTATCCGTTACATGTTCGAGACAATGAACCTGCACCGGATCATGGCCAACTACATCCCCGACAACGAGCGCAGCGCCCGGTTGCTGGAGCGCCTGGGTTTCGAGCGCGAAGGCTATGCCAAGGCGTACCTGAACATCGGCGGGCGCTGGCAGGATCATGTGCTGACGGCGCTGGTCAGCAAGGTCTACGAAGACCCTGATCAATGCTGGTCAAGACAGCTTTCCTAAGCTTTCACACCTCGTTCACGTTTTGTTAAGGATTCGCTTCGTATGCTCGGGATTCGTACTCCTTCCCCGGTCCCCGAACGCCTATGTCGCGCTCCACTTCCTCACTGTTATTGCTTGCCGTGCTGCTGTTTTTCTTCGCCCTGGGCAATCACCAGCTGCAAGGCTCCACCGAGGCGCGGGTCGCCGGCATTGCCATGGAAATGCACCTGGACAACGACTGGGTAACCCCTCGCCTGTTCGGCGAACCCTTCCTGGAAAAACCGCCCCTGAGCCTGTGGCTCGACGCCGGAGCCATCGGCGCGTTCGGCAGCACGCCGTGGGCGGTGCGGCTGACCTCGGCCTGTGCAGGGTTGTTCAGCGTGATGCTGTTGTTCGCGATGCTGCGGCGCTTCGGCCGGCCAACAACCCTCGCCTGGACCGCTGCATTACTGTTGGCGACCATGGCCAGTTACTGGAGCAACGTGCGTGGCGTCGGCGAAGACGCGTTGCTCGCCCTCGGTGTGACGCTGACGCTACTGGCGTTCTTCCAGGGGCACCGACAATCGAGCCTGAGCAATGCGCTGTTGTTCGCCCTGGGAATCGCCATCGCCACCTTGAGCAAAGGCATCCTGGGGCTGGCGATGCCGGGGGTGGTGATCTTCGCCTTTTTGCTGGCCGAAAGCCTGATGGACAAGCGCCTGCACCTGGCGCACTGGCTACGCCCAGGGCTGCTGACGCTGCTGGGATTGCTGCCACTGATGATCTGGCTGGCGCTGCTGTATCAGCGCGGCGGCATCCAGGCAGTGACGGAACTGCTGCTGACCAACAGCGTCGGACGCTTCAGTGGCTCCTTCGTGGAAGCCGGTCATTACGAACCGTTCTACTACTACCTGGCCAAACTGCCCGAGGCATTTTTGCCCTGGAACATTCTGGTGTATCTGGGGCTGTGGCATTTCCGCAAAAGCCTGAGGGCCAACCGTTACCTGTTGTTCTTTACCCTGTGGATACTGGCCCAGTTCGTCATGCTGACGTTGGCGTCGAGTAAACGCACGGTGTACCTGATGTCGATGACACCGGCCGCGGCCGTCATCGCCGCCGAGTACGCGAGCGTCCTGTACGCAAAACTGAAGGCCCGGCAAGACGTCTCGCCCCTGGCGAGCAGCATTATCCGGCATCGTCGCAGCGTGGCGGTTGGCACGCTGTCCGTGGTGATCGCCAGCTACCTCGCCGCGGCACAATGGGCGCTCCCCCACGCCGATCGCACATTGTCGTTCCTGCCGCTGACCGAGCAGATCCGGGCCCTGCAGGCCAACGGTCAGCAAGTCGCGCTGTATCAGGCCAACGAACGACTGGGCGGCGCCAGCGTGTTCTACACCCACCGCGTGCTCAAAGGACTGGATACCGAGGCGCAGCTGCATGAGTTCCTGACCGCGTCGCCTTCCAACGTGGCGGTCATGGGCGCCGATGCAGAACCGCCCGCGCCATTGAAAGTGCTCAAATCCATGACGGTCGGGAAACAGCATTACTACTTTGTCGGGCAATAAAAAACCCGTGATCCCTGGGGATCACGGGTTTTTCGTATCCGGCGCCTGAAGTTAACTGGCCGTTTGAGCCTGCGCTACAGCTACCCGCCGCTCGTGCTTTTGCAGAACCGGCTGATCCAGCCGCGCCCGACCGTAGAACGCCAGCGCCGTCAGCAAACACGCCAGCCACACGAAGATCCCGGCCCAGAAGGTGTGGGACATGTAGTGCCAGCCTTGCAGAACACGCGTGGTGCCGTAGACGAAACCCAGCAGCAGCGAGCCGTACATTACCGCTTTGGAAAAGCGCCAGCGGTAGCGACGTGCCACGAAATACAACGCCAGCATGGTGAAACCACCCGAGGCATGGCCGCCTGGCCAGCAACGGCCATCGCCTGCTTCCCTGAACAGCTGGAAGTTCTGGTACCACTCGATGTGGGCGATTTTTCCACCGTAAAGCGTCGTTTCAATCGGGCAGTACACGCTGGTATGCGACTTGAGGAAATGGATCACTCCCGTGCAAATCGCGAACGCAAATACCACAAACAGAAAATCCCGACGATGGTCCCTGGCAAACCGAAGCACAGGGGCGGCTTTGGTCCGCTCCAGAAAGTTGCCCAGGCGTGGATGTTTTTGCGGGGTGACTAATGGCCAGACAAACGACAGGATCGCGCCGATCAACGCAATTTCAGCGGTCCAGTTGGGAATGATCCGCGCCCACTTGTGGGTGAGCTTCTCAAAGAAGTGAACCTGGTCGATTGGGAAGGTTTGGGTAATCGGATCAAAGAACAGATTGCTGAACGCGATGTCGATTGAGGTCATGTCGAACATCAGGAAAACCACGGCGGCGCAGGCCAGCGGAATACCGAAATTCAACCAGTAGAAACGGTGGGATGTACTCTGCATCGTGTGTCCTGATCAAAAAGATGAATTCATTTACTCGTCACCGATGGCCAGTCCGAGGCGTCGATGAAGCCTAGCATGCGAGGTGTCTGTGGGGTTTCGGCGGAAACGAACAACGAAGCGCCATAGCCTGGAGTGGAGCCTGTTAACTTGAGGTCTTTCTCGAGCTGCTCCATGCATTCGCTGTGGGTTACCAGGATCAGGTTGCGTCCGGCCACTTTATGCGCCAAAGCGTCGCGCAGCATAGTGCCCTTGCAACTGATCAGCCAGTCTTCACCGGTGCCGACCTTGTTGAACATGTAGGCCGCTGTCTGTGCTGTACGCAGCATCGGGCTGTTGTAGATGTCGGCCTTGCTCAGCCCCAACTGCTCGAAGTGCTTGCCGACTTCCACCGCGACGCTACGCGAACGTTCGGTAATGCCATCGTTGCCCACCAGGCAGGCAGCGCTGGAGTGATCACAACGCTCGACATGGCGTACCAGCACGATCATGTCGCCCTTGGCCCAACCGGCCAGCAATGCCTGAGCGCCGGCCACATTACCATGGGCCAGGTCCGGCGCGGCGGCAGGCCGCAGCAGAAAAAGGATCAGGGGTACCACCAGCAATGCCGAGGCCAGCACCGCGATTGCATTGCGATAACGGGCAAATCGGCTCAGGTCGATCGAGCGTTTTACTCCGAACAGAGTGAGTCTCAATTCCATATCTAGTCGCCTCGCCGGCATGCACCATTATTTTTATGCGGCGAGGCTAGAGAGGCGGGCGTCGTCTACAGGTGAAACCCATGTGAAAAAAAGCTTAAGAATTGGCGCGGTCCGACGCACGGTCAGCCCCTACACAAAGTGCAACACTTTCGCGTAAAAGCCATTGCAAAAAACGTTTCAGCTCCAGGAATCGCGGCCGATACACCCTGCTTACATAGCTTGGAGGCTCCCAACAACAACAATCTTCCAGCCACCGACGATCAAGAAGCACTGCGTTACTGGAGGAATTTTCATGAATAGCTGGTTCGGCAACATCAGCGTGAACCTGAAACTGGGCCTGGGCTTTGGCCTGGTTCTGGCACTGACTTGCGTCCTCGCCTTGACCGGCTGGACCAGCCTGGGCGGTTTGATTGACCGCAGCAACTGGATGAGTGACATCACCCAGCTCAACGCCAGCCTGACCAAGCTGCGCGTGGCGCGCCTGCAATACATGCTGACCAACGGCGACGAAGCCACCGCCCAGAACGTGCAAACCACCCTCGAAGCCTTTTCCGCTCAACAACAAGCGCTGCTGGTGAAGTTCAAGAGCCCGGAGAACCTCAAGCTGCTCAATGAGCAAGGCACCGTCATCGACGCCTACAAGACGTCCCTGAACAAAATGCGCGGCGCCTACCGTGCCGGCAGCAGCGCCCGCGATGTCATGATCGCCAATGCTGAAACGGCCAACACGCTGATCAACGATCTCAATAGCCGCGTGCAACAACTGCCGCCGAGCGATCAGCGCTTCGAACAGTTCCAGGCCATCACCGCCGCCAAGGAAGCCTTCTTGCTGGCCCGCTACGAAGTGCGCGGCTACACCGCGACCACCAACGCCGAAACCGAGCAAAAGGCCGTCGCCCAACTGGACGCCGCCATCGCCAGCCTGAAACAGCTCAACGCGCATTTCGCCGACGTTCAGCCAGACGCCCTGCAGCGACTGGAAAGTGCGCTGGGCAACTACCGTAGCGCCTTGCAGGCTTACAAAACCGCAAACGGTGATGTGGTACAGGCACGCAAGGAAATGACTGACGAGGGTGCCGCCATCGTCAGCCTGAGCGATGCGCTGTATCAGATTCAACTCGACCGCCGTGACGCCGAAAGCGACAACGCCCGCACCCTGCAACTGGTCAGCACATTGCTGGCATTGTTGGTGGGCATCATTGCCGCCGTCGTCATTACCCGACAGATTACCGGCCCGCTGCGCGACACCCTGGCCGTGGTCGATCGCATCGCCAGCGGCGACTTATCCCACGATGTCCAGGTGACGCGCCGCGACGAACTCGGTGTATTGCAACAAGGCATCGCGCGCATGGGCGTGACCCTGCGCGACCTGATCAGTGGCATCCGCGACGGCGTCACCCAGATCGCCAGCGCTGCCGAAGAATTATCGGCCGTGACCGAACAAACCAGCGCCGGGGTCAACAGCCAGAAAGTCGAAACCGATCAGGTCGCCACCGCCATGCACGAAATGACCGCCACCGTGCAGGAAGTTGCGCGCAATGCCGAGCAGGCCTCGCAAGCGGCAGCCGCGGCTGATGGTGAAGCTCGCGAAGGTGACAAAGTGGTGGCCGAAGCGATCGACCAGATCGAACGCCTGGCCAGCGAAGTGGTGCGATCCACCGAAGCCATGGGCGTGCTGCAACAGGAAAGCGACAAGATCGGCAGCGTCATGGACGTAATCAAGGCCGTGGCCGAACAGACCAACCTGCTGGCGCTCAACGCGGCCATTGAAGCGGCGCGCGCCGGTGAAGCCGGACGTGGTTTTGCCGTGGTGGCCGACGAAGTCCGAGGCCTGGCCCAGCGTACGCAAAAATCCACCGAAGAAATCGAAAGCCTGGTGGCCGGTCTGCAGAACGGCACCCAACAAGTGGCAATGGTGATGAACAACAGCCGCGTCCTGACCGACAGCAGCGTGGCCCTGACCCGCAAGGCCGGCGCTTCACTGGAAAACATCACCCGCACGGTGTCCAACATCCAGTCGATGAACCAGCAGATCGCAGCCGCCGCCGAACAGCAAAGCGCCGTGGCCGAAGAGATCAGCCGCAGCATCATCAACGTGCGCGACGTCTCCGAACAGACCGCTGCGGCCAGCGACGAAACGGCAGCGTCCAGTGTTGAACTGGCGCGGCTGGGGAATCAGTTGCAAGCGATGGTGAGCCACTTTCGGGTCTGACGCTGGATCAGCGCTGAACCACAGATCCCATCGCGGGCAAGCCCGCTCCCACAGGTTCAGTGAGTACCCTGTGGGAGCGGGCTTGCCCGCGATGGCGATCTGATTGTCACCGCACATGCTCACACACTGATCGCGTTGGTAAACACCAACCGATTGCCGAACGGATCGGCGATGGTCATGTCCTGGCTGCCCCACGGCATCGCCTGGATCTGCGGGTGAGCGAAGGGGTATTGCTTGGCCAATAATTGTTGCTGGAGCGCTTCCAGTTCATCGGTCTCGATGCGCAGGGCCGAGCCCGGCATGCTGTCACCCTGGTGTCCGGACAGATGCAGCACGCATTCACCGTGGGAAACCTGCAGGTACAACGGGGAGTCGGGTTCGAAACGATGCTGCCAATCGATCTTGAACCCGAGGAAGTCGACGTAGAACTCAACGGCCTTGATTTCATCGAAGATCCGCAGGATCGGGGTGGTTTTGCCCAAGCTCATCGCGTTGCTCCCAGACGGAAATTGCCCGGCGTGTAGCCGGGCTGTACCTCAGCAATTCGGCTTGGTCATGGCATTCTTTAATCTCAATGTGCCACTACTGTGATGCAACGCCAAAACCTCACTCAAACCCGTCTCGCAAATCCCCTTCCCGCGCCAGAAACCGCCCTGCCCTGCGCCCGTTCGCCTGACCGTCGCAGTAACTCAGAACCCCGTTGACCCACACGCCGTCGATGCCTTCGGCCGCCCGTTGCGGATCATTGAAGTCCGCCACGTCGCGAATAGTCGCCGGGTCGAACAACACCAGGTCGGCCCAATGTCCTTCGCGGATCTCGCCCCGCTCCTTCAAACCGAATCGCGCCGCTGAGAGCCCGGTCATTTTGTGCACGGCGGTGTGCAGCGCAAACAGCCCTGCGTCGCGGCTGAAATGTCCGAGCACCCGAGGGAACGCGCCCCACAAACGAGGATGGGGAAACGGGTCTTCCGGCAAACCGTCGGAGCCGACCATCGACAGCGGATGCGCGAGGATTCTGCGTACGTCCGCCTCGTCCATCCCGTAATACACCGCACCGGCCGGTTGCAGTTGGCGGGCGGCATCGAGCAACGACAGGTTCCATTCGGCAGCGATGTCCATCAGGTCGCGGCCGCCCATCTCCGGATGCGGCGTCGACCAGGTGATGGTGATGCGATGGGCGTCGGTGATTTGTTTGAGGTCCAGGGTCGAAGAGCTCGCCGCATAGGGATAGCAATCGCAGCCCACCGGGTGGGTTTGCGCGGCACGTTCGAGGGATTCCAGCAGCTGCGGGCTGCGGCCCCAGTTACCGGCGCCGGCACATTTGAGGTGGGAAATGATCACCGGGACTTTCGCATGACGGCCAATCCGGAACGCCTCGTCCATGGCCTCCAGTACCGGTTCGAATTCGCTGCGCAAGTGGGTGGTGTAGACGGCGCCGAAAGCTGTCAGTTCTTCGGTCAGTTGCATGATTTCATCGGTGGACGCCGAAAACGCGCTGGCATAAGCCAGGCCCGTGGACAGTCCCAGCGCACCGGCCTCCAGGCTCTCGCGCAGCTGTTCGCGCATCGCGGCAATTTCATCGGCCGTGGCGGTGCGATACAGATCGTCGAGATGGTTGCTGCGCAGTGCGGTGTGGCCCACCAACGCGGCGACGTTCAGCGTCGTGTTCGCCGCTTCGACCGCCGCGCGGTAATCGCTGAACGTCGGATAAACAAAAGCGGCGCGGCTGCCCAGCAGGTTCATCGGGTCCGGCGGATCGCCGCGCAAACTCACCGGCGAAGCACTGATGCCGCAGTTGCCGACGATCACCGTGGTCACGCCCTGGCTGAGTTTGGGCAGCATTTGCGGCTGGCGGATCACCACGGTGTCGTCATGGGTGTGCACGTCGATGAAACCCGGCGCCAGCACGCGACCGGCGGCGTCGATCTCCTCGGTGGCGCGGGCGTCGTGCAGGTCGCCGATGCGCTCGATGCGACCGTTCAGTATCGCCAGGTCGGCGGGGTAGCCGGGGCTGTTACTGCCATCGATGATCAGCGCGTTGCGAATCAGCGTGTCATACATCATCTCAGTCTCCCAACAGCAAGTGATCATCGCCGCCGCGGTAATCGTCCAGGGCGAGTTTGAACCGCCGCAGACGTTCTTGATGGTGGACTTTCATCGCGCCTGCCACGGGCGGGACCTCAGTCGTGCTGCACGCGCGCCCGCTTGAGCAGCTTCTTGCAGCGTTCGGACAAGTGCAACACCCGCAGGTGCTTCCCAGCCTTTTCATAGCGCTCGCGCAATGTCTTGAGCGCGGCGATGGCCGAGTAATCGACGAAGCTCAGGTGGCGACAATCGAGGGTCACCACGGAAGGGTCGTTGGCAGGATCGAACTGATTGAGAAAGGGTGTGGTCGAGGCGAAGAACAGCGTGCCATGCAGCAGGTACAACTTGCTGCCGTCGGCTTCGACGTGAGTGTCGGCATACAACTCGCGGGCCTGCTGCCAGGCGAAGTTGAGGGCCGCGATGATGATGCCGCACAGCACGGCCGTCGCCAGATCGGTGAACACCGTGATCACCGTCACTGCGATGATCACCAGCACGTCATTGAGCGGCACCTTGTTCAGCACCCGCAGCGAGGCCCAGGCAAAGGTCTGCTGCGACACCACGAACATCACCCCGACCAAAGCTGCCAGCGGAATGCGCTCGATCAGCGGCGACAGAAACAGAATGAACAGCAAGATCGCCACCCCGGCGACCACACCGGACAAGCGACCACGACCACCGGAACTGAGGTTGATCACGGTCTGGCCGATCATCGCGCAACCACCCATGCCGCCAAACAGGCCGGACACCACGTTGGCCGCGCCCAACGCCACGCATTCGCGATCGGGGTAGCCGCGGCTCTCGGTGATTTCATCGGTGAGGTTCAGGGTCAGCAGGGTTTCCAGCAAACCGACCAGCGCCATCAGGATCGCGTAAGGCGCGATGATGCGCAGGGTTTCCAGGTTCCAGGGAAGGTCCGGCAGGGCAAACGTCGGCAGGCCGCCGGCGATGTGCGCCATGTCGCCCAGGGTTCGGGTCGGCAGGCCGAGCAGGTAAACCGCCAGGCCAACGCCCAGAATCGCCACCAAGGCTGGCGGGACCGTGCGGGTCAGGCGCGGCAGCACATAGACAATCGCCATCGTCACCGCGACCAGGCCGATCATCATGTACAGCGGCGCACCGCTCAACCAGGCCTCACCGCTTTTGAAGTGCTCCAGTTGCGCCAGGGCAATGATGATCGCCAGGCCGTTGACGAAGCCGAGCATCACCGGGTGCGGCACCATCCGCACCAGTTTGCCCAGCCGCAGCAGCCCGAACGCCAGCATGACCAGGCCGCCGAGTAACACCGTGGCCAGCAAGTACTGCACACCGTGCTGCACTACCAGCGCGACAATCACCACCGCCATCGAACCCGCGGCCCCGGAGACCATGCCCGGCCGACCACCGAACAGCGCGGTCAGGGTGCAAATGATGAACGCGCCATACAGCCCCATCAGCGGATTGAGGTGGGCCACCAGCGCGAAGGCGATGCATTCGGGCAGCAAGGCGAAAGACGTGGTGAGGCCGGCCAGGGCATCGGCGCGTAGATGTTTTGGTTTCATGGGGACCGCATGCAGGGAGTCGCAAGAAAGAGTTTGCGGATGTTACGGAATCGCGGGCGGCCCGGCCAGTTTATGCGACTTCGAAAACGCCATCGCGAGCAGGCTCGCCACACAGTGAACCGCGTTCTCCATACCGGCGCGGTCTAATGTGGGAGCGAGCCTGCTCGCGATGAACGATGACGCGGTCCAGAGCGAACTCACACCATTTCGTTAAGAATCCATTCAACCACCGACGTGCGCTTCGGCACCCAGCCCAGCAACGCCCGCGCATGCTTGCCGCGAACCCGACTGTTGGAGCCCAGGCCATAGTTGGCCATTTCATAACCCCATTCGGCTTCGGCGTCTTTCAGCGCCCAGTCTTGCGGCTTGCCCAGTTTCAACACCTCGGCCATCGCCGTGGTCATGTCGATGAACGACGCTTCGCCGCTTTCGACAAAGTAGAACGTGCCGGGGACGTTTTTGCTCAGCGCCAGCAGGTACAGGGCCACCACGTCTTCGATGTGCACGTTGGACCAGATGTTCTGGCCGGTCCCGACGTGGCGCACCACGCCACTTTTACGCGCCTGTTTCAGCAAACGCGGCAACTGCACGCTGTCGCGATGGACGCCCAGGCTGTGGCCGTAGATCAGGGTGTTGCAGATGACCGCCGAATTCACGCCGTCCCTGGCCGCCGCCAGGATCAGGTTGTCGATGGCCACCCGTGCAGCCTTGTCGACGGTCGGTTCCGGCAGGTTGTCTTCGTAGTAGATGACATCGCTGGACTTTCCGCCCGACGCATCGCCGACGATGCTCGAACCGCTGGTGTGCAGGAACACCTTATTGGAACCGCGCAGGGCGTCGAGCAGGGCTTGCACCGCACCGCGATGGTCACTGCTGGCGGTGTTGATCACCGCGTCGGCGGCGCGGGCCTGATCGGCCAATAGTGCGCTGTCGTCAAGAGTGCCGATGACCGGGGTGATGCCAAGCGCCGTCAGTTCATCCGCTTGTTCGGCGCTGCGCACCAGACCGGTGACCCGATGACCCGCGCGGATCAGGCCCGTGGCGATCGAGCCGCCGATGAAGCCGGCGGCGCCGGTGACGAATACATTCATGGAGGAACTCCCTGCGTTGATCAGTGATGCACCGAGTATCAAGCAGCGATCCCTGACGAAAAATCCCTGCCGGGCCAATTCACTCTTGCGCAGGAGTCACGAATCAATCGCTGAAATCGTCGGCTGCGTACAGCGCCAATTTGCTCTGGATGAAATCCAGGAAACATTGAATTCGCAGGGCCAGTTGCGAGTTGCGGTAATACACCGCGTTGATCGGCTGGCGATAACCACTGTTGAACTCGGCCAGCAAGACTTTCAAGCGTCCGGCGCGGATGTCGTCGATGGTCATGTAATGCGACAGACTGGCGATGCCCTGCCCTTCCAGCGCCAGATGACGAATGGTTTCGCCGCTGGAGGCACTGAGCGAGGCCTGGATCGGCCAGCGGTCACCGTGCACGTAGCGCAGCGGCCATTGGTTGAGGCCTTCGTTCTGGGTGAATCCCAACAAGGTGTGAGCGGTGAGGTCGGCCACGGCGGTGGGCGTACCGTGCTTTTCCAGGTACGCCGGGCTGGCGACGATGTGCAGCGGACTGCAACCCAGGGAGCGGGCATGCAGGGTCGAGTCGGCCAGGGTGCCGATGCGGATGGCGATGTCGGTGCTCTGTTCGAGCAGGTCGATGATCAGGTCGTTGCTGTTGAGTTCCAGTTGAATGTCCGGATAGAGCCGGCGGAACTCATCGATGTAGGGCACGATCGCGTGCAGCATGAATGGCGATGCGGCGTTGATGCGCAAACGCCCGGACGGCGTTTGCTGGCGCGAGGACAGGCGTTCTTCGAGTTCGTCCATCTGATCGAGAATCAGCTTGGCCTGTTCGAAGAAGTACTTGCCCTCCTCGGTCAGGTCCATGCGCCGCGTCGTGCGGTTGATCAACGTGGTATCGAGCTTGGCCTCCAGCCTCGACAGCGTGCGGCTGACCGCCGAAGGCGTTTGCCCCACCTGCTCGGCCGCCGCAGAAATCGACCCGCACTCAATCACGCAGACGAAAATCTGCAACTCATCGGATCTGGCTTTCACGTGTGTTCCTTATCGATAGTCCTGCTCATTTTCAAAGCAGAGCCGACTCCAGGTGCCCGCTCCAGCTATCGATAGTAGCGGAGCCTCAAGCCTTCAGGCCAAACACCTCAATCAAATGCTGCTCGTAGCGCACCACATCGCCTTCGATGTTCGGGCGTTTCATCACGTCGACACAAAGGAAGGTCGGCAACCCGGTCATGCCAAGGAATTCATTGGCCTTGTGGAACGGAAAGTACACCGCGTCCACGCCTTTGCCTTCAAAGAAGTCGGTCGGGTCGTCAAAGGCTTGCTGCGGTGCGTTCCAGGTCAGGGACAGCATGTACTGTTTGCCCTGGATCAAGCCGCCGCTGCCGTACTTCTGCGATGCGTCGGAACGGGTACGTCCGTCGCTGGCATAGAGACTGCCATGGCCTTCGGTGAACACTTCATCGATGTACTTCTTCACGGTCCACGGCGCGCCCATCCACCAGCCGGGCATCTGGTAAATGATCACGTCGGCCCAGAGGAACTTGGCGACTTCTTCCGCGATGTCGTAGCCCTCGTCGATGAACGTGGTTTTGACATCCACGCCACCACGGTCCAGCACGCTCAACGCGGTTTCGTGGAGGGTGGTGTTGTAGCGGCCATCGGAATGGGCGAATTGTTTGCCGCCATTGAGCAACAGGACTTTTTTCATGGGGGATCTCGGAAAGGTCAGAAAGTTGGATGGCGGCAGCGTACCGATTCACCTCGCGCGGAATAAGCGCCTTCATCGCAAAATTCATTTGACCCACAAGCACGAATTGATGGGTGATTGTTGACTTAGACTAGCGCTCATTCTGACTTGAGGAGTATTTTCGATGAGTGAACTGCAAGGCTTCATCCTGCACGCCAAGACCCGCCCGGAAAAATCCGACGCCTTCGAAGCTTTTTTCAGCGGCCATGTAGAAGCCAGCCGCGCCGAGCCCGGCTGCATCGAGTACCACATGCTGCGCGACAAGCTGGACCCGACCCTGTTCATCTTCTATGAGATCTGGCAGTCCCAGGCCCACCTCGACGTGCATGCAAATCTCCCGCACATGAAGCAGTTCCTCGATCAACGCGACGAATACCTGGAGCGCGATTTCGAGATCCGCGCCATCAACATGATCAGCCCGTCGTCCGCTAGCCGCTGATCAACAAGTGGCCGCCGAGCACGCCGAGGCCGATTAAGAACACGCGTATGAACAACACGGCGCTGATCCGCTGGCGTAGCGATTGCCCCAGCCACATGCCGAGCACTGCCGGAATCAGCGCCAGCAAGGACGCGCTCAACTCGCCGCCACCGAGCGCGCCACGCCATAACAAGCCACCCGCCAGGGCGAGTGTCGACACGGTAAACGACAGGCCCAGCGCCTGTACCAGTTCATCCTTGCTCAAGCCCAGCGCTTGCAGATACGGCACCGCCGGGATCACAAACACGCCGGTGGCCGAGGTGATGATGCCTGTCAGTCCACCGCACAGTGGACCGAGCCAAGGTTCGCTGCGGGCACCTGCGCGCAAGGTCGGCAGAAACAACCCGCTCAACGCATAGAGCAACAGCGCCGCCCCCAATCCCCGCACCACCCAGTGCCCGCCCGCCATACCGATCCACAACGTGCCGGCCCCGGTGCCGACGAAAATCGCCAGCAGCATCGGCCAGAGTCGTTTGATCAAACCGCGCAAATGTCCGCCGAATGCCAATTGCCAGACGTTGGTCAGCGTCGCGGGAATGATCAACAGCGCAGCAGCCTGTGACGGGGCCATAGCCAGACCGAGCAAGCCCATGGCGATGGTCGGCAGACCCAGGCCGATCACACCCTTGATCGTGCCGGCCAGCAGAAAGGTCACCATGACCAGCAATGTCAGGGCGAAACCGATATGTTGGTAAAACGAGGCAAGTGTATTCATGGGGCCATGGTGAGCCCGCCGTGGTCGCTTGAAAATCTGCCATATACTGAGGCTGCCTCTCTTAAAACAAGAGGCTGAGAAATGAGGCGCGACGACTGACGCCATCGCGAGCAGGCTCGCTCCCACAGTGGACCTGTGAAATGACACAAATCCCCTGTGGGAGCGGGCCTGCCCGCGATGGTCGTTAACGATAACGCGTGTTTACTGGTTAAACGCGGCGCTCTTTAGTCCATCGCGAGCAGGCTCGCTCCTACATGAGGCCTGCGAACGACACCAATCCCTTGTGGGAGTGGGTTTGGTCGCGATAGGTCCCCTTCAGACAACAGATAGCCAAAGGCTGACGATGCACTTCGACCTGACCGACCTGCGCCTGTACCTGAATATCCTCGACAGCGGCAACATCACCGCCGGTGCCGCGCGCAGTCACTTGTCGCTGGCAGCGGCGAGCGCACGAATCCGTGCCATGGAAGCATCAATCGGCATTGATTTTCTCGAGCGTGGCCGGCGTGGCGTCACTCCCACGCCGGCGGGAAAAGCGCTGGCGCAGCACGCCCGGCTCTTGCTGCAACACGCCGAACGCATGCAGCAGGACCTCGCCGAATACGCCAATGGCGTCAAAGGTCAGGTGCGGCTGTTGTGCAACACCACCGCGCTCACCGAGTACCTGCCGGAACTGCTCGCGGACTTTCTGCGCGAACATCCCAACCTGGACATCGACCTGCAGGAACTGCCCAGCGCCCGCATCACGCATGCCTTGCGTCAGGGCGCGGCCGACCTCGGTATCGTCTCCGATGCCGTGGACACCGACAACCTGCAGACCCTGCCGTTTCGTGACGATCCCCTGGGCTTGATCGTGCCCCGTCATCACCCTCTGGCCGACACCCGGTCGATCGCCTTCAGCGATACGCTGCACCACGATTACGTTGGATTGAACGCCAACAGCGCGTTGGCGACGTACCTCGAAGAACAAGCGCTGCATGTCGGCGCGCGCTTGCAGATCCGCATCCGCGCGGATGGTTTCGATGGCGTGATGCGCATGGTCGCTCGCGGCGCGGGACTGGCGATTGTGCCGTTGGCGGCGGTCGAACGCTGGCCGGGAGAAGCCCCTTTCAACTGCATCGCCCTGCAGGAACCCTGGGCCCGACGCACGCTCCAGCTCTGCGCCAGGGATTTCGCGACACTGCCCGGTTATGCCAAGGCCTTGCTGCACGCCTTGACTCTCCCCTGAGGGGCAGACTTTACCCTTGAGGCTTTCAACTTCAAGGACAGCGGCAATGGGCAAACGAATGCTGGTGATTCTGGGTCATCCGTCGAGCAAAAGTTTTTGCGCCGCCCTCGCCGAGCGCTACACGCAATCGGCGCTGCAGGCCGGGCACGAGGTGCGCCAATTGCTTCTCGGGAAACTGGACTTCGACCCCATCCTGCGCGAGGGCTATCAACAGGTTCAGCCACTGGAAGCGGACTTGCGCCAGGCACAGGCAGATATTTTGTGGGCCGAACATCTGACGCTGGTCTATCCGATCTGGTGGGGCGGGATTCCAGCCTTGCTCAAGGGCTTTTTCGATCGCGTGTTGCTGTCCGGTTTCGCCTTCAAGTACCGCGAAGGCAAGGCCTTTCCCGACAAACTGCTGCACGGTCGCAGCGCCCATTTGCTGGTAACCATGGATACGCCACCCTGGTACTACCGCTGGATCTATCGCATGCCGGGGCTGCACGAGGTCCGCAAAACCACACTGGAGTTTTGCGGCATCAAGCCCACCAAAACCCTCACGTTCGGGCCGATTCTCGGGGCCAACGCAGCGCAACGGCAGACCTGGCTCGAACAGGTGCATGCTATCGCCGCTCATTGAATGTCCCGGATAATGCGCAGGGCCTAAAGGCGCATTGTTCGGGACATTTAAAAAGGGACTTTCATGTACATCGGTCAAGCTGCGCGACTCTCGGGAAGCACCGTCAAAAGCATCCGCCACTATGAAGCCATCGGCTTGTTGCCCCCCGCGCAGCGCCAGGGAAAGTACCGCACTTACTCGCAGCAACACGTCGAGTTGCTGATGTTCATCAAGTGCGCCCAACAGCTGGGCTTCAGGCTCAAGGAAATGCAGGCGATGTTCGAACAGCACCGGGGCGAGGCCTTTCCATGGGCACTTGCGCGAGTCGCCATCGCCGACAAAAAACGCGAGCTGATGGACAACATCGACGCCCTCCAACAACGCCACCGGGCGCTGGAGGACTTAGAGGCGAGCTTGCAGAATGCTCAAGAACAGTGCCGGCTCGACAAACTTTGATAATCATCGGCCGGCAACAGGGCTTCGGAAGACTTACGCGGCCGGACGCTGGCTGCTGCGTTTCTGGATACCTCGATGTCGAGCACAGACAACTGACGCACCACCAAGCCCTATAGGGTGCGACTTCAGTTCTCCCCAACGCTCGGAGTCATCATGTCCGCACCGATTACTGTTCTTCGCGACACTCACCCGCTGCCGGTGCTCGACGCCTGCAAATGGGAAAAACTCGAAGGCGATCCGCATACCGTCAACCTCAACGCCTACACCAGCGAAGACGGCAGCAAGATCATGGGCACCTGGATCTGCACGCCGGGCAAGTGGTACGTGGAATACGTGAAGTGGGAGTACTGCCACTTCCAGGAAGGCTACTGCATCATCACCCCGGAAGGCATGGCGCCGATCCACCTGCGCGCCGGTGACATTTTCGTCATCGAGCCAGGCATGAAAGGCACGTGGGAAGTGGTGGAGACCGTGCGCAAGTATTTCGTGTTTGCCTGATACAAAAAAACCGGGAGATCACCCGACGTGATTTCCCGGTAAATGTCCATCAATACCTGTAGGAGCGAGCTTGCTCGCGAAAAACCTGAGACCGCCAAGGGGGGTCAGGCTTGTCGCGTTATCGTTAACGACCATCGCGAGCGAACTCGCTCCTACAAGGGTTTGCGATAGCTGTTGATGATCGCCGAAAAGTCGTTGCCGCCTTCCCCACGCAAACTCATCGCCTGATACAACTGCTGGGCCACCGCGCCGAGCACCACCGGTTGGTGCGCCTGACGTGCCGCTTCGGTGGCCAGCCCCAGATCCTTGAGCATCAGTTCGGCACCGAAACCACCGGTATAGCCGCGTGACGCAGGCGCCGTTTCGACGATGCCCGGCCATGGGTTGTACATCTCCGAACTCCAGCAACGCCCGGTGGAGCTGTTGATGATGCCCGCCAGCACCTTGGTGTCGATGCCCAGGGCATCGCCCAGGGCCATGGCTTCGCTGACGCCGACCATCGAAATCCCCAGCAGCAGGTTGTTGCAGATTTTAGCGATTTGCCCGGTGCCGACCTCACCGCAATGGACGATGTTGCAGCCCATCTGCGCGAGTACCGGTTGCAGGGTGGCAAACAGTTCCGGCGTGGCGCCGACCATGAAGGTCAACGTCCCGGCAGCGGCGCCCCCCGTACCGCCGGACACCGGGGCATCGGCCATGGCCACGCCCTGTTTGGCGGCAGCGGCGGCCACGTCACGCGCGGTCTGCGGGTCGATGGTGCTGCAATCCACAGCCGGTACGCCTTTGCCGATACCGGCCAGAACGCCGTCTTCACCCAGCCATACACTGCGCACATGGACGGCCGCCGGCAGCATGGTGATCACCAGCTCTGCACCCTCAGCCGCTTCCCGCGCCGAGGCACTGATGCTGCCGCCCAACTGCTCGAGTTCCGCCAGCACGGTTTTGTTCAGGTCGACCAGGCGCAGGGCATGGCCGGCCTTGATCAGGTTGCGCGCCATCGGCGCGCCCATGTTGCCCAGACCGATAAAAGCGATTTTCATGTCCGGCTCCTTAACGCAAGTTGATGGTGGTGTTCACACCGTCGTTGACGCTGTCGTCATCGAACCAGCGACTGGTGACCGTCTTGGTCTGAGTGTAGAACTGCACCACTTGCTTGCCGTACGGGCCGAGGTCGCCGAGTTTGGAACCACGGGAACCGGTGAAGCTGAAGAACGGCACCGGCACGGGGATCGGGATGTTGATACCGACCTGGCCGACGTCGATTTCGCTCTGGAATTTGCGCGCCGCCGCACCGCTCTGGGTGAACAGGCCGGTGCCGTTGCCGAACGGGTTGGCGTTGACCAGGGCGATGGCCTCGTCGAGGGTATTGACCTCCAGCACCACCAGCACCGGGCCGAAGATTTCCTGGGTGTAGATCTGCATGTCGGTGGTCACGCCGGAGAACAGCGTCGGGCCGACAAAGTTGCCCTGCTCGAAACCGGGAACCGTGATGTCGCGACCGTCCAGCTCCAGTTTCGCGCCTTCCTTGATGCCGCTTTCGATCAGATCGAGAATCCGCGCCTTGGCCTTTTTCGAGATCACCGGCCCTACGTCGGTGCCTGGCTCACTGCCCGCGTTGACCTTAAGCTTTTGCGCCAGGGCCTTGAGGTCAGGCAACCACTGTTTGGCCGCGCCCACCAGCACCACCACCGACGTGGCCATGCAACGTTGACCGGCCGCGCCGAAACCGGCGCCCACCAGCGCATTCAGCGCTTGTTCGCGATTGGCATCCGGCAGCACCACGGCGTGGTTCTTGGCGCCCATCATCGATTGCACGCGTTTGCCGTGCTTGCCGGCCAGGTCGTAGACGTGAGTGCCGACCGCAGTCGAGCCGACGAACGAAACCGCCTTGATGTCCTTGTGGGTGCAGAGCGCATCCACCACGTCCTTGCCACCGTGCACGACGTTGAGCACGCCTGCCGGAACGCCGGCTTCGATCGCCAATTCCACCAGCAGCATGGTCGACAGCGGGTCCTGCTCGGACGGCTTGAGTACGAAGGTGTTGCCGCAGGCGATGGCCATCGGGAACATCCACAGCGGAATCATCGCCGGGAAGTTGAACGGCGTGATGCCGGCGCAGACGCCGATCGGTTGACGCAGGGTGTAGGTGTCGACACCGCCCGCCACGTTTTCAGCGAACTCACCCATTTGCAGGGTGCCAATGGAGCAGGCGTGTTCGACCACTTCCAGGCCACGGAAAATGTCGCCCTCGGCGTCGGCGATGGTTTTGCCTTGCTCGTTGCTGAGCACGACGGCGATGCGTTTGGAATGTTCGCGAATCAACGCCTGCAGCTTGAGCATGATGCGCATCCGCGCGCCGATCGGCGTCAGCTTCCAGGTCTGGAAGGCGCGATGGGCGGCGCTGATCGCGGCGTCGACTTCTTCAGTGGTGGCAAACGGCACCTTGGCCAGCACCTGTTGGGTCGCCGGGTTGATGATGTCGTGCCATTCAGTGGTCTTGGATTCGACCCACTCGCCATCGATCAACAGCTTGACCTTGTGCAGCGTGGTTTCGTTAGGCGTAAGCGAAGCGTTCATGTGGGTCTCCGGATGCTTGTTTTTATCTTGGGAGCCAAGGCGAAAAAGTCGCCTTGCGATGAGGCGTGTGTCGCGAATTGGTTGTGGGACTGTTTTTGGAGTATAGATGTGCAAACTTCTAATAAGAACGCACATAAAAGCCGGTCCATCATGCAAAAAAACATCACGTCTTTAGGCTCGCTAAACTGGGACGACCTCAAGTTTTTCCTCGAAGTTGCCCGAACCCGCAAGGCCAGCACCGCAGCCAAACGCCTGGCCGTCGACTACACCACCGTGTCGCGGCGCATCAGTTCGCTGGAAGCCTCATTGGGGACGTTGCTGTTCGAGAAGTCCCGGACCAGCGGTTTCGTCCTGACCGCCGAAGGCCAGCGATTGCTGGGGTACGCCGAGTCGATCGAAAGCACGTTGCACATGGCCTGCGAGCAGGTGTCCGGCTCCGGGGTGGCGTTGTCAGGGCATGTGCGCATGGGCTGTACCGAAGGGTTCGGCAGTTTTTTCATCACGCCTCAGCTTAGCCATTTCGTCGACGCCTACCCGGCCATTTCGGTGGACATCCTGCCGCTGCCGCACTTCATCAGCCTGTCCAAACGCGAGGCGGACATCGTCATCGCCCTGGAGCGCCCGGAACACGGGCCGTATGTCTGCTGCAAACTGACGGACTATCGCCTGCAGCTGTATGCGACCCAGGAATACCTGGACAAACACCCGGCAATCCGCCGCCCGGCCGACCTCAGTGAGCATTCATTCATCAGCTATGTCGACGACCTGGCGTTCAGCTCGGAGCTGCTGTACCTGGCCAACGTGCTACCCGGTGCCAGTGCCAATCTGCGCAGCACCAGCGTGATCGCGCAATTCGTGGCAGCGCAGCAGGGCCGGTCACTGGCGATCCTGCCGTGCTTCCTCGCCGCTCAAGGCCCACGCCTGCTGCCGGTGCTGCCGGAAGAAATCAACATCACCCGGCAGTTCTGGATGTACTGCCGCGAAGACCTGCGCAAGCTCAAGCGGATCACCCTGTTGTGGGATTACATCCGTTCGGTCACTGAGCAGAATCAGCGGCTGTTGATGGGGGAAAGTCGGGCGATGTTGTTCGCCGATTAGTCGGCGCTCACCACGATGGAGACGCGGCGGTTTTCCGCACGGCCGTCCGCTGTGTCGTTGGAGGCCACGGGCTGGCTGCTGCCAAGCCCACGCAGTTGGATGTTGTCCTGTTTCATACCGGTGCTGGCCAGCACCGTGGCGACGCTTTTTGCCCGGCGCAGGGCAAGCTGTTCGTTATAGGCTTCTTTGCCGGACGCATCGGTATGACCATCGACTCTGACGCGCTCGATCCCGACACCCAGTAACGATTTGCCAATGCGCTCGACGATCGCGGTGCTCTGCGGGTTGAGGCTGTCGATATCACTGCCAAACAGCACTTTGCCGGACAGGCCGAACGCCCAGCCTTCATCGGTCAGCTTGAACCCTTGTTGCTTGAGCACGGCAATCTGCGCCGGGGTCAGACCTTTTTGCGGGACCGACTGGCAACCCGTCAGGGTCAGGATGGCCATTACCAGGGTGATCGTGAACAGTCGCAGGGAACGCTGAATGAGTGAGGACACGGGAAATTAGCTCCTGATTTGAACATCGGCGACAGGGTGCTCCGCCCCTGCCGTGTGTTGAGCGCCTCGGGCAAGGCGCTTGGCTTGATACATCGCCGTGTCGGCCGCGCTGAGTAACGCGACCGGTGTCGCGCCATGATCGGGGTAGACGGCAATGCCGATGCTGAGTGAGGTCAGCACTTGATGATCGCCCGGCAACGGGATGGGGACTTCCATGCTGGCCAGGATGTTGTCGGCAATGCGCTCGGCGTCTTCGATCTTGTGCAGCGGTGTCAGCAGCACGGCAAACTCATCGCCGCCCAAGCGAGCGACCAGATCCTCTTCCCGCAGTTGCGCCCGCACGCAATCGGCCACGGCGACCAACACCGCGTCCCCTGCGGCATGACCGAAGTTGTCGTTGATTTCCTTGAACCTATCGCTGTCGAGAAACAGCACCGCCACCCGCTCGTTGAGTTTGTTGGCATTGCGCAATGCCCGTATCAACCGCCCCTCAAAAAACGCCCGGTTCGGCAACCCCGTGAGGCTGTCGTGACTGGCCTGGTGGGCCAGGGTTTCGTTTTCGCTTTGCAGGTGGGTTTGCCAGGATTCCAGCTCATCGAGCAGGGCATTGAAGTCGTTGCCCAGGTTGTCGAGTTCGGCAATGGAAGCGGCGGGCACGCGTTGGTCGAAGGCACGCTCGCTGCGCACGGCATGAGCCACCGAGGCCAGATTACGAAGTGGACCAATGATCCCGCGAAGCTGTCGGCGTGCCAGAGAGAACGCGACCCAGGCGCTGATCGCCGTACACAGCACAATACCCATCAGGCCACTGAGCAAAAAGCGCATCAGGTTGCCGCCATGGCCGGTCAGCAAAATGCTGCCGATCTGCCGATCCTGATGGATGATCGGCAGGTTGATGGGTTTTTCCAGAAAGGCCTTGGCGATCTGCATTTCGAGTCTGGAAAATAACCCGGTTTCCGGCCGCTGCCAGCGCGCCAGCAATTGACCACGTGCGTCCAGTACCTGGGCATCGGCCACTTCTTCGGTGGACGCAATCAACGCCAGCGCCTCGGTGGCGGCGGCTTTGTCGTTGAACACGACGGCGGCTTCCACGGTGTAATTGATCGAACGTGCGATCAGGTGCAGGTTGTGGTCGGCATAAACGCGCAAGGCCAGTACGCCAAGCAAGGTCAAGGAGACACTGGCCATCGCCACGCCCACCAGCGCGACAATCAGATGACCGCGGCCGAGGACGGAGCGCAAAGTCGGGCGACTGCCCGGTTTGAATAGGCTCATGGTGCCGCCGGCTTGCGTCGGGACAGTTGCAGCACGCTTGGGTGAATGCGTACGCCACTGCGGGCAACGGAGTCGAGGTTGACGTCAAAGGACACCTGATCATCACTGACCCGCAGGCAAAACAGACTGCCCACTGCGCATTGATCGTCGCTTTCGCTGATGCTCAGCACCGGGCGACCGGTCAGCGAGGCAAACAGCCGTCCGCGCTCTTCCTGGGTCAATTTGCCGATGTAGACCGCATCGCATTCACTGGTGATAGCCGGATTGTCAGCCAGAAGCCGCTGCACCGTCACGGGCCGGCCGGTCGACTGGGTCGTGCCTTTGACCAGATCGTCGGTGTATTCGGTGGGGCCGACGATGCACAGCCGAAGTTGCGCAGGCTCAACTGGCCAACGGGCATAGCTGAGAATCCCGAGCACCACTTGCGTGACCGATCTGGCCCGCTGGTCGGCCATGCCCGTTGGTGCTTGCGACTGAGCGAAAACCACGCCAGACAACACAAAGAGAACACCGGCAAGCAGCGCTTGTTTGCAGCCAACCACACGCCCTGTCGTCCTGACAGCCACCTTCATGCAGGGATTCTCTTCGAACGTAACGAAATGATGCCGCAACGATAGCACAGCGTTTAAACGCCAGCGAGACTGTGCACGATCGTACTTCGAACCGTTTGCGCAGCCTCGTGACGCCTGGCTCAGCCTATCGTTTCTACTTCTTCCTTGAGCTCCAGCATCAGCCCGCTCAAGCGTTTGACCTTGCGCCTGACCGCTTCTTCAAAGACCCCGGCGCGCGGCTCGATCAAGGTGAACCAGTCCTTGGCCCGGGTAATCCCGGTGTAGATCAACTCTTTGGTCAGCACCGGGTTCAGGGCATCGGGCAGAATCAACGCGGTGTGGGTAAATTCCGAGCCCTGGGATTTATGCACGGTCATGGCATACACGGTTTCAACGTCGTTGAGTCGACTGGGCAGGACGAAACGCACCCCGCCCTGTCCGTCGTTGCGCGGGAACGCCACGCGAAGCACCTGTTTGCCGGCGTCAGGCCCATCACGCTCGGGAAGCTTCAGCGCAATACCGATGTCGCCGTTCATCAGGCCCAGGCCATAGTCGTTGCGGGTCATCAGCACTGGCCGTCCCTCGTACCACTGCTGGTCGCTGTCGATCAGACGGGCCTTGAGCAATGCGTCGGTCACTCGCCGGTTCAAGCCCTCGACGCCCCAGGGTCCCTTGCGCACCGCGCACAGCAACTGAAAAGCGTCGAAGGCTTTCAGGACATCCCGCGCCCACTCCATCCAGCACGCCTCATCGAGCGGACGGTCGAGGGCCGGCCGCTGGGTGCGCAACAAGCTCAGGTAATGCCGGTAACCTTGTGGTCCTTCGCCATGGCCATCGAGCAACAGGCGCTCCAGCGCCCGGTCCTGTTCGTTCTTGAGGGACAGGGAAAACACATCGTCATGGCTGCGAGCCGCCAGCAATTTGCGGGCTTCATCCGGTTGCTGTTGATTGACCCAACGGGCGAGTTGACCGATTCCACTGCCTTCGCCAAACCGCCGCGAGTGACGCAGCATCACCACTTGCTGGGCCAGTGGGTGAGTGCCCTGGGTGTCTTCCTGCAAGCCACTGGCCGCCAGGCTTTCGCCACTGACGGCTTCCAGCCACTGGCGTGTTTGCGGGCTGTACCAACCGGCCTCGGCATCGCGACACAAATCGCCCAGCACAGCACCGGCCTCGACCGATGCCAGCTGATCCTTGTCGCCCAGCAACACCAGGCGAGCATGGGCTGGCAGCGCGTCGAGCAGGCTGGCCATCATTTCCAGGTCGATCATCGAGGCTTCGTCCACCACCAACACGTCCAGCGGCAAGCGATTGCCCGCGTGGTGACGGAAATGTCGCGTACCGGGGCGGCTGCCGAGCAGACGGTGCACGGTGGTGACATCCGAAGGGATTTTCTGGCGTATGGCGTCGGTGACTTTCAGCGTTCTGACTTGCTGACTGATGGATTCGGTCAGGCGCGCCGCCGCTTTGCCGGTCGGGGCGGCGAGACGAATGCGCAGCGGTTTGCCCGCCTCCACCGCTGGCGCCTGAAGCAACGCCAGCAAGCGCACGACAGTGGTCGTCTTGCCGGTTCCCGGTCCGCCGGTGACGATGCTGAAGGCGCCTCGGGTAGCGAGGGCGCAGGCCAGTTTCTGCCAGTCGATCACGTCCCCCGGTTTGGCCACACCGAACAGTCCGCTGAGGCGCTCGGACAAGTCGCCGGGGGTTGCTTCGTGTTCGGCCAGGCGTTGACGCAGCGCGTTGTCAATACGGCGCTCGTAAGCCCAGTAACGGCGCAGGTACAGGCGCTTGCCCGACAACACCAGTGGACGGCTTTGCACCGCCTCACACCCGTCGGCCGCCAACGCGACCAGACTGCTGGAGGCCAGCACCTTGCACCAATGGGCGCCGTCCAGCGCGACCAGCAACTGCGATGGCAACACCATCGCGCCACTGTGCAGATCACCCTCCGGTGGCAGCGACAGGGCGAAGTCCGGCTCCTTCAATGTCTCGAACAAGTCGAGGCAAACATGCCCGTGGCCCAACTGGTGACTGGTCAATGCCGCGGCCAGCAGCACCAATGGATCATCGTCCGGCGCCAGTTCATGAAGAAAGGCCACGAAGGCTTTGTCCAGTGCACGCAACCAGCCACGTTCGACCCAGCGGGTGAGCAGCAACAGCAAGTCGTCAGCACGGCTCAGGGGGGCAAGCTCGGCGAGGCTCTCGGCGGCCAATGAAGTGGGCAACAGGTCAGCGAAGGTGCGGCTCATAGCAATACTCCCTGTTCCCAGGCGGGTTCGGCCTTGGGTTCTGGCTTACCTTGAAACAGCCGGTCCATTCGTTCGATCAGCTCTTTTGGAGGGCGGGCGAAGTACACGCCCTGGCTGGAGGCACGCGTGCCGCGCAAGAACAGGTACAACGCGCCGCCGACATGCCGGTCGTAGTCGTAATCGGCCAGCCGGGCCTTGAGTTGCCGGTGCAGCGCCAGGAGGTACAACACGTATTGCAGGTCATAGCGGTTGTCGAGGATCGACTGCTCCATGGCCTGTTCGGTGTAGGCCGCGTCGTCGACGCCTAGCCAGTTGGATTTGTAGTCAGCGACGTAGTAACGACCGTCGTGCTCGAAGGTCAGGTCGATAAAGCCCTTGAACATGCCATTGAGCAACACGGGTTCGGCGGCTACCCGCGCCACGCCGTTGTGCGTGTATTGGCACACCAGCGCGTCGAGCTTGAGCACGTCGACCTTGTGGCTGGCGAACCAGAATTCCATTTCGACCTGGTACTGGGTCAGTCGCTCGAAAACCACCGGCGGGTGCCCTGTACCGACCGGCAACGGCGATTTGAGCAAGTGCTGCAGCCAATCGCTCAACGTGGTGATCCAGCCTTCCCAGCCACGGCGATTGCAGCGACGGGCGATCGCATCTTCCACGGCCTGAGGGCTGGCGGTAAAACCTTCGCCGCCCGCCCATTCGAGCAATCCATGAAGAAAGGTGCCCGGGTTCGGACCGCGAGGGAATCGATGGATATCGGCGCCCCCGGCGACCATTTCATGGGGCGCTTGTGGATCGAGACGTTCGTCGTCAAAGAGTTTCTGCGCCTGCGGGCTCTCCGGCGCTTCAACGCTGCCGACACTCAGGATGTCGCTGATTCGCAACGCGCTGTAGGAAGCGATCCACCAGTTTTCGCTGGCCTTGCGTTTCGGCATCAACGGGGCCAGTAACGCTGCTTCGTTCTGCGGTGGGTGGTAATGCTCGGCGGTGGCTTCGGGCATTTCGCCGTAAGCCAGCGCGGCACAGTCCTGTTGCAGGTCTTCCAGCCAACGCTTCAGCCCTGCCGATTCAGCCAATGCAGCGCCGCCGCCCAACAGATAACCCAGTGCCGAAAGGTGCAGCACCGAGCTGTTGTTATTGCCGCGCTTGAGGTCCGTCACGCCCAGCCAGCAGGCATGCTGCGCCCGGGTCAGGGCGACATAGAGCAAGCGCAAATCTTCGGCCAGACGTTCATCATCGGCCAGGGCAATCAACTCGGCGGTCGGACTCAAGGTCACCTGGGCCTTGCCCGTGGCGTCGTGGTAATGCAACGGCAGTCGGCTGCCATCCACCGGTTTCGCCGAACAAATGAACGGCAGGAACACCAAGGGATATTCCAGCCCCTTGGATTTGTGGATGGTCACGACCTTGACCAGTTGCTCATCGCTTTCCAGACGCAGGATCTGCTCTTCGCCGGCCTGGCCGGACAATGCCAGATGCTCGGACAGATGTCGGATCAGGGCCTGCTCGCCATCCAGTTCGGCCGCCGCCTGCTGCAACAACTCGCAGAGGTGCAACAGGTTGGTCAGCACTCGCTCGCCATCGCTGCGAGCCATCAACGCCTGGGGCAGCTGGAAGTCATGCAGCAGACGGCGCAACATGGGCAACACGCCCTGCTTGCGCCAAATCTCGCGATAACTGCGGAACTGCATCACCCGCGATTCCCAGGCCAGTTCGTCCTGATTCAGCCGCTCAAGTTCCGCCAGCGACAGATTCAGCGTGATACAGGCCAACGCAGCCCGCAGAGGGCGTTCGACATCCGGCTCGGCACAGGCCTTGAGCCAGGCCAGCACATCGTGAGCTTCTTGAGCGGCGAACACCGAGTCCTTGTCCGACAAATAAACGCTGCGTACGCCACGGGCCGAGAGTTCGGCACGCACAGCCTGCGCTTCCTTGCCATCACGGACCAGGATCGCAATGTCCGCGGGTAACAGCCCTCTGAAGTCCTTGCCATCCTGAGTGAAACCCGCAAGCCCCTGTTGCCCGCCATTGAGCAGTCCGGTGATCTCGCTGGCACAGGCGGCCGCCAGTTGTTGCCGATAAACCGCACCAGACAAGGGTTGCTCGGCGGACAAGTGCCAGATGTTCAGGGCCGGTACGACCTGACCATCGACGCACAGGACTTCTTTACGGCCCTGGGAGTCGACCGGCAGGAACGGCACCGGGTTGTCGCCGTTCGTTTCGCGGAACAGGAACGCACCACGCCCGGATTCACGGGATTCCGCACGCTCGAAGACATGGTTCACGGCACCGACCATGCCATGACTGGAACGGAAATTGGTGCCCAGGGTGTGCAGTCGGCCAGCAGTGGCCTGACGCGCTCGAAGGTAGGTATAGATGTCGGCACCGCGGAAGGCGTAAATCGCCTGCTTCGGGTCGCCGATCAGAAACAGGCCGTTTTCGGGGTTGTTGTCTTCGATGCAGTAGATGCTCTCGAAGATCCGGTACTGCACTGGGTCGGTGTCCTGGAACTCATCGATCAGCGCTACCGGAAACTGCTCGCGGATCAGGGCGGCCAAGCGCTCGCCGCCATCGGATTGCAACGCAGCATCAAGACGCAGCAACATGTCGTCGAAGCCCATTTCCGCACGGCGACGTTTCTCTTCTTCGAAGCGTGCACCGACCCAACGGGCGGCGTGTTGCAGCACGGCGGCATCAGGCGTCGGCAATTGCTCAAGTGCGGTTTTCAGGCCGGGCATTGCGTCCAGGCCAGGGTGACTGGGCACGTCGCCCTTCTTCCAGGCTTCGGCCATACCCTCGGGCGTCAGGCGCGTGAAACCAGTGCCGATGTCCAGTTGCTCAAGGGATTCATCCTCGGCCCAGGCTTTGAGTTTCTCGAACCAGGGCTCGAAGTAACGCGCCTGCATCTTGCGACCGTCGACATTTTTGCTGGCAACACCCTCGTGGCAGATGGCGAGCAACTCGTCCGCCCACTGACGCCACGGCCTCTTGAGTTCGAGCAAGGCCGCCCGTCGTTGCTGCAGACATTCGGTGATCAGTTCGACAGGTTCTTTACCTTCAATACTGTCGCGCTCACTGGCGAACAGTCCGCGAACGCGCGGCAACAATGCGGCCGGGCCACCCCAGTTGTTGCGCACCCAGTTCAGGGTATCGCCTTGCATCGGGTAGCAGAACAGTCGCCAGTAATCGCGCAAGACCTCGCCGAGCAAATCGCTGTGATCGGTTTCCAGGGTCTGGGTAAACAGGCTGCCACTGTCGAACGCGTGTTCACGCAACATCCGCTGACACCAACTGTGGATGGTCGAAACGGCGGCTTCGTCCATCCACTGGGCGGCGATGTCCAGGCGGTTCGCGCAACCGGGCCACTGTTCGGGCGGGTACTCGTTACGCAGGTCTGCAATCAGCCCATCGGGTGCCGATGTTTCATCACGGAAATACCGGGCGGCTTCTGCCAGCCGTGTGCGAATGCGTTCGCGCAGCTCTTTGGTGGCAGCATCGGTGAAGGTCACGACGAGGATTTGCGGCGGCAATAGCTCGCGCCCGAAACCACTCGGTTCGCCGCCATGGCCAAGGACCAGGCGCAGATACAGGGCAGAAATGGTAAACGTCTTGCCGGTCCCGGCACTGGCTTCGATCAGTTGACTGCCGCGCAGCGGGAATGCCAGGGCCAGAGGTGTCTTGCCGGTCATGAGCGCGCCTCCTCGCTGGACAACGAGCGCCAAGTTGCCTCGAGTAGTGGCCGATACAACGCGCTGCACCAATCGACGAACGTCTCATCGGCGGTCAGTGCATCGTAATCAGCGAATTGACGGGCCAGCGCCACGCTCTCCCTTCGCTCCCCGTCAGTGTTCACGCCATCACCTTCATACGCTTTGCGAGCGGCCGCTTCGGCTTTGACCGGCTCGGTTTGACCCAACCAGGCGAACGCAGTCTTGACGGCAATCGGCAGCGGCTGGCGCATGCCCGATTGCCAGGCCAGCAACAGGTCCCCCAGAATTCGCGATGCAGACGCCTGCTCCATCGGATCAAGTACCAGGCTGTCGTCACTGGCCACCAATGCAGTCGTCATGGCCATGCCGCTGGCGCAAGCGACCAGATGATTGACCCAGGGTCGCGTCAGGCGATGCCATTTGCGTGACTTGATCGAGCCGATGCTGTTGGGGATGGTTGTGACCGAGAGCAAACCACCGTCCGCTCGTTGGTGCAGACCGCTGAGCCAACCCTCGACAGGCAGACCATGCAGCTCCAGATTGACCGGCAGGGCACTGGTCAGCGGCGTCGGCCATAAGGCCAGGAGCTGATGGTAGCGTTGCAGCAGATCGGGTAACGGCTCTATCAACTCTTGCTGAAGGCATTCGCCAAATCCTGCCATCGGCAGCAGCCCACTGTTTTGCAGGCGCCGGGCCTGCGCCTCCAATACCTGATCGACTTCGCCCGGTTGCGTCAGTGCGGCGTCGAGCAAACTGTCGCTGAGGCTATAGCGTTGCAGTGCATCGAGCACAAAGGGCTCTTCATCCGCCAAAGGCACTTCGGCAGCTTCGAAAAACACCTTCAAGCGCTGGCTGAAGAAATGCCGCACAGGGTTGCGCAGGAAGTCCTGCAATTGGCCGAGACCCAGCGGCTCTTCCGGAACGTGGGCTTCCAGTATTTCGATATCAACTGCTTGTTCGGCAGCGTGATGAAGCACCTGCCATTCATTGGCGTAGCTAAACAACGCATCGCCTTCATGGAAGTAACGCGCGCTGAAAGGCTGCAAAGGGTGTTCCTGAGTGAGGGTCTCAAGCAGGTCCTCGTTGGCGTCGGTCAATCGCCAGCCGCTGGCCAGGTGGTCGCGGAGCTGGCCGATCAGCACCGACGCCGGGCGTTCGCTGTTATCGCGGATACTACGGCCGACCCAACTGATGTAGAGCTGGTCACGGGCCGACAACAGCGCTTCCAGCAGCAAGTAACGGTCATCTTCGCGTCGCGATCGATCACCGGGGCGGTAGTCACTGCCCATGAGATCGAAATCCAATGGAGGCTGTGCACGCGGGTAGTCGCCGTCATTCATCCCCAGCAGACAGACCAGTTTGAAGGGAATGGCTCGCATGGGCATCAAGGTGCAGAAGTTAACGGCTCCGGCCAGAAAACGCTGCGACAAGCGTCCCTGATCGAGACCGGCCAGCCAGGCCTCACGGACGACGGTCAGGGGCAGTTCATCCTGCAAGCCTACCGATTCACAATTCTCGAGCCAGGTTTCGCGCAAGGCTTCCAGTTGGGTCAGCAAATAGTCGTCATGCTCGTTACTGGCCTGGAAGAACAATGACATCAACGCCTGTAATCGCACACTCCATTGCCGGGGCGATGCCGGCTGCGTGAGTTCGTGGTGGGCGATCTCCAGCGCATCGAGCAACGCCACCAGTGGGCCAATGAGCGCGGCATCCAGCCCGCCGATCTCGTCGTAGGGTTCGATACCTTCGCAAGCGCTGCCACTGCCCACGGCATAACCCAGCAACATCCGGCGCAGGCCAAAACGCCAACTGTTTTGCTCCAGCGCCTGCGGCAGTCCCAATCCTGCCCGCTGCTCGGCATTCATGCCCCAGCGAATACCCGCGCCTTCAATCCAGCGGTGAAGGGTGGGCAGATCACGCTCCTCAACGCCGAAGCGAGCGCGCAATGCCGGGACATCCAACAGATCGAGAATTTCGCTGACAGGGAAACGGCTGTCCGGCAGCTTGAGTAGATGTTCGACGGCGATCAGCAGCGGGTCGCGGCCACGCTGGCCTTGGTCAGCGAGCGTGAAGGGAATGAAACGCGGATCATGACGATCAAGCTGGCCGAACGCTGCTCGTATATGCGGGGCATAACTGTCGATATCCGGGACCATGACGATCACATCCCGTGGACGCAAATCTGCATCGGCGCTGAAACGTGCGAGCAATTGATCGTGAAGGATTTCGACTTCACGTTGAGCGCTGTGCGCGATGTGAAAACGGATCGACTGATCTGTCTCCAGATCTACAGCCGGCCAACGTTCGCGAGTCTCGTTCAGGGGACGCAGCTCAAGGATATCGTCCTGCAACTGATTGAGCATGTTCAGGGGCTGGCTGTCACTGAACAGGTCGATGCGGCCGTCGCGAAACGCAGAGCGATAGCTGTTGGGATCATCGTAGCTATCGAGCAGGTTGATATAGTCCCGCCCCTGCTTGCCCCATGCGGCCAGCAACGGATGGGCATGCTGATGAAGGGTTTGCGGGTCGAGTACAACCGGCATGCCGTTCTTGCGAGCCTGGCGTTTGTATTGATGCCGCAGCAGGTCCTTATCGGCGACGATGTCCGCCCAATGGTGGCGACACGGGTTATGCACGCACAGCAGCACCTGGCTGAAACGAGCCAGTCCGGCCAAGGCTTCCAGGGCCTGTGCGGGCAGAGACGAAATGCCGAAAACGATGACCCGGGAAGGCAGCCCGACAGGGGCAACATCGAGGCGGTTGATCCGCTCGATGAACCGCTGGTGTACACCGGCGCGGCTTTGCGCCATGCCCTCTTCGCCGACATCCAGCAGCAGTGCGCGCCACAATTCCGCTTGCCAGCAATTGGCCGGGGTCAGCGGTTTGGCTTCACCTCTGCCGTTGCGTAATTGATGCCGACCTTCAGCCCAGTCTTCGAGCCAGTCGGCACGGTACACCTGGTACTGGTCGAACAAATCCGCCAGCCGCTCAGCCAATTGATAGCGTTTGCGCAGATCGGTGTCATGGGTCAGGAAGCGCTGCAGGGGCTCGAAATGCGGTTGATTGATCAGTTGCGGAAGCAGACGCATCAGGCGCCAGGTCAAGGGAGCCTTATCGAGCAGGGAAGTGACCGGAATTTCGTCACGACCAAGGACCATGCGATACAGCTGCCACATGAAGCTGCCCGGTAACTGTACGTCGATGGCAGCGGCGATACCGCAGCCGCCCATGTCATCTTCTTCAGAGTCTTCAGCCAGTGCCAACTTGAGCCACTGCGCAATGCCATTACTCTGCACAAGTGCAATTTCATTTTCCAAGGGTGCCAGCGGGTAACGCCGCATCCAGCTCACCACCAGGCTGCGTAACTCGTCGAGGCGGTTGCCGTGAACCACCATAAAACCAGCACTGAGGGACGTTGCATCCGGCATAAAGGCTTCCTTGGAAAGCTCAAAATCGAGGGACGACTTTAGCATTGAAGGCGACTTGCTTCATTGTAGGAGCGAGCTCGCTCGCGAAGAACTTCAGGGCTGCGGGTGGCCTCAGACAGTAACGTCATCGCTGCCGCGGCCATTTCCGGCGCAGTACTTTCCTGCGGACAAAAACAAAACCCCTACCTGCATACGCAGATAGGGGTTTTGGAATTTAATCTTGACGATGACCTACTCTCACATGGGGAAACCCCACACTACCATCGGCGATGCATCGTTTCACTGCTGAGTTCGGGATGGGATCAGGTGGTTCCAATGCTCTATGGTCGTCAAGAAATTCGGGTACCGAACCGTCTTTCGACGCTTCAGCAAATTGGGTATGCGATAGTTTGTGCGGCTTTTGTGAATGGTTGCGAACTTTCGGTTCATTGCGTCTTCACACACCGCAATCTGGCCTTTCGACGCAAATTGCTTGGGTGTTATATGGTCAAGCCTCACGGGCAATTAGTATTGGTTAGCTCAACGCCTCACAGCGCTTACACACCCAACCTATCAACGTCGTAGTCTTCGACGGCCCTTCAGGGAACTCAAGGTTCCAGTGAGATCTCATCTTGAGGCTAGTTTCCCGCTTAGATGCTTTCAGCGGTTATCTATTCCGAACATAGCTACCCGGCAATGCCACTGGCGTGACAACCGGAACACCAGAGGTTCGTCCACTCCGGTCCTCTCGTACTAGGAGCAGCCCCTCTCAAATCTCAAACGTCCACGGCAGATAGGGACCGAACTGTCTCACGACGTTCTAAACCCAGCTCGCGTACCACTTTAAATGGCGAACAGCCATACCCTTGGGACCGGCTTCAGCCCCAGGATGTGATGAGCCGACATCGAGGTGCCAAACACCGCCGTCGATATGAACTCTTGGGCGGTATCAGCCTGTTATCCCCGGAGTACCTTTTATCCGTTGAGCGATGGCCCTTCCATACAGAACCACCGGATCACTAAGACCTACTTTCGTACCTGCTCGACGTGTCTGTCTCGCAGTCAAGCGCGCTTTTGCCTTTATACTCTA